>NZ_JBFLUP010000006.1:560000-4245000 GCF_050473785.1 Bacillus sp. S14(2024)
ACGGAAAGACCCCGTGGAGCTTTACTGTAGCCTGATATTGAATTTTGGTACAGCTTGTACAGGATAGGCGGGAGCCTTTGAAGCCGGAGCGCTAGCTTCGGTGGAGGCGCTGGTGGGATACCGCCCTGGCTGTATTGAAATTCTAACCTACGGGTCTTATCGACCCGGGAGACAGTGTCAGGTGGGCAGTTTGACTGGGGCGGTCGCCTCCTAAAAAGTAACGGAGGCGCCCAAAGGTTCCCTCAGAATGGTTGGAAATCATTCGTAGAGTGCAAAGGCATAAGGGAGCTTGACTGCGAGACCTACAAGTCGAGCAGGGACGAAAGTCGGGCTTAGTGATCCGGTGGTTCCGCATGGAAGGGCCATCGCTCAACGGATAAAAGCTACCCCGGGGATAACAGGCTTATCTCCCCCAAGAGTCCACATCGACGGGGAGGTTTGGCACCTCGATGTCGGCTCATCGCATCCTGGGGCTGTAGTCGGTCCCAAGGGTTGGGCTGTTCGCCCATTAAAGCGGTACGCGAGCTGGGTTCAGAACGTCGTGAGACAGTTCGGTCCCTATCCGTCGTGGGCGTAGGAAATTTGAGAGGAGCTGTCCTTAGTACGAGAGGACCGGGATGGACGCACCGCTGGTGTACCAGTTGTTCTGCCAAGGGCATAGCTGGGTAGCTATGTGCGGAAGGGATAAGTGCTGAAAGCATCTAAGCATGAAGCCCCCCTCAAGATGAGATTTCCCATAGCGTAAGCTAGTAAGATCCCTGAAAGATGATCAGGTTGATAGGTTCGAGGTGGAAGCATGGTGACATGTGGAGCTGACGAATACTAATAGATCGAGGACTTAACCATATAATATGAATACTGCATTGATGTTATCTAGTTTTGAGAGAATATAAAAAAACTTGTTGACTTCTTTTAGTGAATTAAGTATAATAATGATTGTCTCAAATGAATATAGTCTGGTAATGATGGCAGAGAGGTCACACCCGTTCCCATACCGAACACGGAAGTTAAGCTCTCTAGCGCCGATGGTAGTTGGGACTTTGTCCCTGTGAGAGTAGGACGTTGCCAGGCAAATGGAGGATTAGCTCAGCTGGGAGAGCACCTGCCTTACAAGCAGGGGGTCGGCGGTTCGATCCCGTCATCCTCCACCATATATATGCCGGCTTAGCTCAATTGGTAGAGCAACTGACTTGTAATCAGTAGGTTGGGGGTTCAAGTCCTCTAGCCGGCACCAGGATCATGGCGGCTGTGGCGAAGTGGTTAACGCATCGGATTGTGGCTCCGACACTCGTGGGTTCGATTCCCATCAGTCGCCCCATTTTAAAAAAATAATATGCGGGTGTGGCGGAATTGGCAGACGCACCAGACTTAGGATCTGGCGCCTTTGGCGTGGGGGTTCGACTCCCTTCACCCGCACTTTTAATTAAATAAGTCATATATGTCTTGCGGAAGTAGTTCAGTGGTAGAATACAACCTTGCCAAGGTTGGGGTCGCGGGTTCGAATCCCGTCTTCCGCTCCAATTTTCAATATGACATGCCGGGGTGGCGGAACAGGCAGACGCACAGGACTTAAAATCCTGCGGTGGGTGACCACCGTGCGGGTTCGACCCCCGCCCTCGGCACCATATGCGCCCGTAGCTCAATTGGATAGAGCGTTTGACTACGGATCAAAAGGTTAGGGGTTCGAGTCCTCTCGGGCGCGCTTATTAACGGGAAGTGGCTCAGCTTGGTAGAGCACCTGGTTTGGGACCAGGGGGTCGCAGGTTCGAATCCTGTCTTCCCGATATTATGGGGCCTTAGCTCAGCTGGGAGAGCGCCTGCCTTGCACGCAGGAGGTCAGCGGTTCGATCCCGCTAGGCTCCACTTATATCTATCTTTTATGGCGGTGTAGCTCAGCTGGCTAGAGCGTACGGTTCATACCCGTGAGGTCGGGGGTTCGATCCCCTCCGCCGCTACCATAAAGGACCTTTAGCTCAGCTGGTTAGAGCAGACGGCTCATAACCGTCCGGTCGTAGGTTCGAGTCCTACAAGGTCCACCACTCAAGTTTTATATATATGGAGGTATACCCAAGTCTGGCTGAAGGGATCGGTCTTGAAAACCGACAGGCGGCGAGAGTCGCGCGGGGGTTCGAATCCCTCTACCTCCTCCATTTTTTAAAAAAATATTATATCGTCGCGGGGTGGAGCAGTCTGGTAGCTCGTCGGGCTCATAACCCGAAGGTCGCAGGTTCAAATCCTGTCCCCGCAACCAATGGTCCCGTGGTGTAGTGGTTAACATGCCTGCCTGTCACGCAGGAGATCGCCGGTTCGACCCCGGTCGGGACCGCCATTTACATAAAGGCTCGGTAGCTCAGTCGGTAGAGCAGAGGACTGAAAATCCTCGTGTCGGCGGTTCGATTCCGTCCCGAGCCACCATTTTGAAATAAGCAAGCCGGCTTAGCTCAATTGGTAGAGCAACTGACTTGTAATCAGTAGGTTGGGGGTTCAAGTCCTCTAGCCGGCACCATTTCAAAATGAGCCATTAGCTCAGTTGGTAGAGCATCTGACTTTTAATCAGAGGGTCGAAGGTTCGAGTCCTTCATGGCTCACCATTTTTATGCGGGTGTAGTTTAGTGGTAAAACAAGAGCCTTCCAAGCTCTGGTCGAGAGTTCGATTCTCTTCACCCGCTTTTTATATGGGCCTATAGCTCAGCTGGTTAGAGCGCACGCCTGATAAGCGTGAGGTCGATGGTTCGAGTCCATTTAGGCCCACCATATTCCGCAGTAGCTCAGTGGTAGAGCTATCGGCTGTTAACCGATCGGTCGTAGGTTCGAGTCCTACCTGCGGAGCCATATATAGAGAAGTACCCAAGTGGCTCAAGGGGCTCCCCTGCTAAGGGAGTAGATCGCTTACGCGGTGCGAGGGTTCGAATCCCTTCTTCTCTGCCAGAAATTGGCCCGTTGGTCAAGTGGTTAAGACACCGCCCTTTCACGGCGGTAACACGGGTTCGAATCCCGTACGGGTCATACGAAAAGAGATAGCATGTGATGCTATCTCTTTTTTTGTTATTGAAATTCCTCCATTCTATAATTTGCTGATTTAGCAATTATTTGTAGTTCCCACATCAAAATTAAAATTCAAGCAATTATGAAACAATCACAAAATACATTAGTAATCTTTCCTAAAAAGTCTCCAAACAAATATTTGTTGAATTCTGGCACAGAATACACTTGAATGCTCCATGCAAGAAATATAATCTTTGTGTTGATATAGAGGAATGTTGGTTACCTCGTGTACCAATTTTAGGTGCGATTGCAAAGCCCCTTCTTACAACTGTATCAATGCAAGTGATCGTTCTTTTTTGACTTTTCCATTGTTGTTCATCCATTGCAATTACCTTTTTTCCTAACATACATAATCCAGTATTAATAAAGTGAAACTTCCGTCAGTGGGGGGCTTACTTCCTGTTAATGCGGAATAAGTAGGCATATGAGGACTGTTAAGTGTAATGTTAAAGTTTTGTGATTGTTTTTGGTTTGTTTATAATGTTTTTGATTGTTTTTGAATGTTTTTGATTGATTTTTGAAAGGGTTTTCGTTATGATGAGTGTAAGAAGGAGGTGGCGGCATGTTAACACCTGAGCGTCACCAAATTATTTTGGATTTGGTGAAAAATAAGGGAATTGTAAAGCTTCAAGAGTTAGTTGCTGCAACTAACTCTTCGGAATCGACGATTCGAAGAGATTTGATTTATTTAGAAGAGAAAAACTATATAAAGCGTGTTCATGGCGGAGCTTCACCGTTACAATCAAAAGGAAAAGAACCGAGCATGAATGAAAAATCCTTCAAAAATCTTCAAGAAAAAAAGCTGATTGGTCAATATGCAGCATCTCTTGTGGAAGACGGGCATTGTATTTATTTAGATGCGGGAAGTACGACGTTTGAAATGATTCCATTTTTGCAAGGAAAAGATATAACTGTCGTGACAAATGGACTTATGCATATTGAGGCATTATTTCAAGCCAATATTCGAGCTTATTTACTTGGCGGCATGATGAAAAGCAATACAAGAGCGTTAATTGGAAGCGCTGCCCTTGAAAGCTTACTTCGCTATCGGTTTGATTTTTGTTTTTTAGGGGCAAATGCTGTTCATCCTGTTTACGGTTATACAACGCCAGACCCTGAGGAAGCTTTGCTGAAGAAAACAGCTCTACAACTTGCTAACTCGTGTTATGTTCTGGCGGATGGCAGTAAATTTTCAGAGATATCATTTGCGAAAATTGAAGAGCTCGAAGCAGCAAATATTATTACAACTAATATTGGAGAAAACGAAGTAGCTCCTTATGCTAAAAAAACATTAATAAAGGTCGTGACAGTATGATTTACACTGTAACATTGAATCCTTCTGTAGATTATGTAGTGCAAGTAAATAATTTTGCACTACATTCGCTAAATCGTATGGAAAAAGAAGTGAAGTATCCAGGCGGAAAAGGAATTAATGTATCCCGTGTTCTAAAAAGAATTGATGTTACTTCAAAAGCGCTTGGATTCATAGGGGGATTTACTGGTCGCTTTATTCAAGAAAAATTAGAAGAAGAGGGTATTGCAACCGATTTTATTGAAGTAGATGGTGATTCGCGGATTAACATTAAATTAAAAACAGGACAAGAAACTGAAATAAATGGAAGAGGTCCTGTTATTTTAAGTGAACAATTAGGACGTTTAATACAGCAAATAGGCAATTTACAAGAAGGTGATGTTCTATTATTGGCAGGAAGTATTCCACCGTCTTTACCAGAATCGTTATATAAAGAAATCACAAAGGAATGCAGTGCGCGCGGCGTGAAAGTAGCTGTTGATGCGAGCGGAAAGGCATTGATTGATGTTGTAAAGCACCGTCCATTCTTTATAAAGCCAAACCATCACGAGTTAGGCGAACTATTTGGTGTAGAAATTCAAAGTATTCAAGATGCGGCATTATATGGTAAGAAGCTTCTTGAAATGGGCGCAGAGCATGTTGTTGTATCAATGGCTGGGGATGGTGCACTCTTTCTTGCGAAGGAGCATGCATATTTTGCTAATGTGCCGAAAGGGCAAGTTGTAAATTCTGTTGGAGCTGGTGATTCGCTTGTGGCCGGTTTTCTAGGAACATATGAAAAAACTGGAGATTTAAAAGAAGCATTTCGATTTGGCGTTGCTACTGGAAGCGCAACAGCATTTTCTTCTGATCTTGCTGAAAAAGAAAAAATTGAGGAACTATTGTTGCAAGTAGAAGTACAATCTTTATCCTACATTAACGGGCAGTAAGCCACCCATCTTAAGATTGAGAGCGAAGCGAAGAAGATAGGGGAAATGAAGAAAATCTTTACTGATGGAAGTTTCACTTTATAGGAGAGAAGGATCTATATGAAAATTACAGAATTACTAAAAAAAGACACAATTCTTCTACAATTACAAGCATCTTCTAAGCAAGAAACGATTGATGAAATGGTAAGTAAGCTTGCACAAGCAGGCCGATTACATGATGAGATTCAATTTAAAGAGGCAATTTTAACTCGTGAAGCACAAAGTACTACTGGCATTGGAGAAGGGATTGCAATTCCTCATGCAAAAACGGCTGCGGTTAAGACACCTGCTATTTGTTTTGCGAAATCAGATAGCGGTATAGACTATGAATCTCTCGATGGTCAACCAGCTCATTTATTCTTTATGATTGCAGCAAGTGAAGGAGCAAATAATGCTCATTTGGAAACTCTTTCTCGCTTATCTACATTACTTATGGATGCGGAATTTCGCGGGAAACTTATGAAAGCGCAAACAGAAGACGAGCTACTGCACCTTATTGATGCGAAAGAGAAAGAAGTTAATAAAGAGGAAAATAAAGAAGAAAATACTGTACAGTCAAGTTCAAAGGGGAAAATTTTAGCAGTTACTGCTTGTCCTACAGGAATTGCTCATACGTATATGGCAGCAGATGCTTTAAAGTCAAAAGCAAAGGAAATGGGTGTTGATATAAAAGTAGAAACAAATGGTTCTACAGGAGTAAAAAATGAATTGACTGCAGAAGAGATTCATGATGCAGTGGCAATTATTATTGCTGCAGATAAACAAGTTGAGATGGATCGTTTTAAAGGAAAGCATGTTATTGAGGTACCAGTTGCAGCTGGAATTCGTAAATCTGAGGAACTTATTAACCGTGCGCTTAAACAGGATGGACCTATCTATCAAGGAACAGGGGAAACTGTAAAGGGCGAAGTAAAAGAAAAACGCACAGGATTTTATAAGCATTTAATGAATGGTGTATCCAACATGCTTCCATTCGTTGTTGGTGGCGGGATTTTAATCGCACTGGCATTCGCTTTTGGCGGCATTCATGCAAAAGGGCCGATTGCTTCTACATTAATGGCAATTGGTGGCGGAAACGGAGCATTTTTCTTTATCGTTCCAGTATTAGCAGGATTTATTGCAAGTAGTATCGCAGATCGGCCTGGTTTTGCACCTGGTATGGTTGGAGGTTATTTAGCAGCACAAGCTGGGGCTGGATTTCTCGGTGGTTTAATCGCAGGATTTCTGGCAGGTTATGTGATCGTTCTCTTGAAAAAAGCTTTTCAAGTATTACCGGCACAACTTGAAGGAATTAAACCTGTTCTTTTGTATCCATTGTTTGGTATTATGATTACTGGTTTGATTATGATTCTTGTTGTAAATGATCCTGTAGTAGCAATGAATAAAGGCTTAACACATTGGTTAAATGGATTAAGCGGAGGAAATGCTATTTTATTAGGTATCATTCTTGGTGGTATGATGGCCGTGGATATGGGAGGGCCTATCAACAAAGCTGCCTTTACATTCGGATTAGCGGCAATTGCTGCACATAATTTCGGACCGCATGCTGCAGTTATGGCTGGCGGTATGGTTCCGCCGCTTGGAGTCGCATTAGCAACAACTTTCTTTAAAGGAAAATTTACAGAGGCAGAGCGCAAATCTGGTATTACAAATTATATTATGGGTCTTTCTTTTATTACAGAGGGTGCTATTCCATTTGCAGCAGCTGATCCATTACGTGTAATTGTAAGCTGTGTTATAGGGTCTGCGATTGCAGGTGCTCTGACTATGGGGTTTCATATTACTCTTCCTGCACCGCACGGTGGCTTGTTCGTTATCCCTCTTGTGAATAAACCGATACTTTATTTATTAGCTATCGTAATAGGAGCAGTTGTAACAGCAGTTATGCTTGGGATTTGGAAAAAGCCTGTAAATAAATAAGAAAAGCGGTCAATTTTTGACCGCTTTTTTTACATTGTTAAAAAAAAGAATGTGCCTAAAAAATATCGAAATGTTGTTTTTAGAGTTCTTTCTTCATAGTACGGATAAGAATCCTTATTTTTCTTTTTATCAAGCATACTTAACAAATATGAAGGAAAACAGTATGTGAATTTAGAATATGTATATGGTAGATTGAAATGGATTCCGCATGTACCGTTATAACGTCATCCTATCTGTGAAAAAGTTCACAAATAGGCCATAAATTGTGAATGTATTCACAAAGAAACGTGCTACAATATGTGTGTAAGGAAGTTAAACAATATAAAATCAGTATTTTAATTATTTACTTAAATGACAATGATAATAATGAAATGAAAGATAGAGAGGGGATTTTACCATGAAAAAAGGTATTAATCGCGTAGTATTAGTAGGAACAGGAGCTGTAGGTTGCAGCTATGCATATTCTATGATTAACCAAGGTGTAGCTGAAGAGTTTATTCTTGTTGACGTAAACGAAGCAAAAGCAGAAGGGGAAGCAATGGATTTAAGCCATGCTGTTCCATTTGCTCCAGCTCCAACAAAAGTTTGGAAAGGTAGTTATGCAGATTGTAAAGATGCAGATCTTGTTGTTATTACTGCTGGATTGCCACAAAAGCCAGGTGAAACTCGCTTAGATCTAGTTGAGAAGAATACAAAAATCTTTAAACAAATCGTTCGCGGCATCATGGATAGCGGATTTGATGGTATCTTCTTAATCGCAACTAACCCAGTTGATATTTTAACTTATGTAACTTGGAAAGAATCTGGATTACCAAAAGAACGTGTAATTGGTTCTGGTACAACTTTAGACTCTGCTCGTTTCCGTTACATGTTAGGTGAATATTTAGATGTGGATCCACGTAACGTTCACGCATATATTATTGGTGAGCATGGTGACACAGAGCTTCCAGTATGGAGCCATACAACTGTTGGTGTACAAAAACTAGAAACAATCTTAGCAAACAGTGAAAAATACAATCAAAGCGATTTAGATGAAATCTTTGTGAATGTACGCGATGCTGCTTATCATATTATTCAGCGTAAAGGTGCAACTTACTATGGTATCGGTATGTCACTACTACGTGTAACTAAAGCGATTTTAAACAACGAAAACAGCGTATTGACAGTATCTGCATACCTTGAAGGACAATACGGACAACAAGACGTTTACGTAGGTGTTCCAGCAGTTATCAACCGTCAAGGTATTCGAGAAGTTGTAGAGCTTGAATTGAATGCAGATGAAGAATTGAAATTTGATCATTCTGTAAAAGTGCTAAAAGAAACTATGGCACCAGTACTATAATCCAAATTGTATAAAACCCTTTCCGGCAGCCCCCCCCTGTATAGCCCCTTTTGCCGGAAAGGTTTTTTTTATGTTTTACTTTAAGTAGACAGTAATAACAGAATAACTGTAAACTCCTCTTCTTTTTAATTTAAAAAATTATTCTAAAATAAAACGCTTACAATGAATATTCGTCAAAATTCGATATTTTCAGCTAAAATTTATAGAATTACCATGAATTTCCGCGGAAAAAACGTATATTTTTTTGGAAAATCGCAAGGATATTTCTATTTGCCGAAGAATAGTAATAACATATTTAAAATTCTGTCATCTTGTGAGGTGAACATAGTGATTGTAACAAATTGTAACGAGGAAAACATGCTATTGTTTCATAAAGAGCAATTTTACGATAGCTACGAAATACTGGGTGCTCATCTAACGAAGGAAGATGGGGTGCAAGGAACACGTTTTTCCGTATGGGCTCCTCATGCACAAGCTGTAAGTATTGTAGGAGATTTTAATGAATGGAATAATCAAATTCATAAAATGGTGCGAGTGACAGAGGATGGGATTTGGTCTTTATTCATACCAAATGTAGCTCAGCTGGAATTGTACAAATATGCAATTGAAGCTTCAAACGGTCGTACAATTTTAAAAGCTGATCCATATGCAATATATGCTGAAGTGAGACCAAATACGGCATCCGTTGTTTATGATATAAAGGGATACAAATGGAAAGATCAAAAGTGGTTTCAAAAAAAGAAACGAAAACCAATTTATAATGAACCGTTAGCAATTTATGAGCTTCACTTTGGTTCGTGGAAAAAGAAAGAAGATGAGTCTTTTTACTCTTACAGGGAAATGGCAGATGAGCTTATTCCGTATATAGTAGAACATCAATTTACTCATATCGAAATTATGCCGCTTGTTGAACACCCCTATGATCGTTCGTGGGGATATCAAGGGACTGGATATTATGCACCGACAAGTAGATACGGAACACCGCAGGATTTTATGTATTTTGTCGATGAATGTCACAAATATGGGATCGGTGTCATTTTAGATTGGGTACCAGGGCATTTTTGTAAAGATGCTCATGGACTTTACTTGTTTGATGGAGAACCAACGTATGAATATAGAGATCTTGATGTACAAGAAAACCGTGTATGGGGAACGGTTAATTTTGATTTAGGAAAACAAGAAGTACGAAATTTTCTCATTTCGAATGCCCTGTTTTGGATGAAGTATTATCATATCGACGGTTTTCGCGTTGATGCAGTTGCTAACATGCTATATTGGGAGCGAAATGGGGGGCAGGAAAGTAATGAACATGCCGTATTATTCCTGCAACAGCTGAATGAAGCAGTATTTGCGGAAGATCCAACTTTCTTAATGACTGCGGAAGATTCAACAGCATGGCCGCTCGTAACTGCACCGACATATGAAGGTGGACTTGGTTTTAATTATAAATGGAATATGGGCTGGATGAATGACATTTTAAAATATATGGAATGTGCGCCGGAGTATCGGAAATATATTCATGATAAAGTAACATTTTCACTGCTTTATGCGTATTCTGAGAATTTTATTTTACCGTTATCACATGATGAAGTTGTGCACGGGAAAAAGTCGCTATTAAATAAAATGCCGGGTGATTATTGGTCCAAGTTTGCTCAGCTTCGTTTATTGTATGGCTATTTATTTACACATCCAGGTAAGAAGTTGCTCTTTATGGGCGGGGAGTTTGGGCAATATGATGAATGGAAAGACCTTGAAGATTTAGATTGGGGCCTACATGATTTTGAAATGCATAATCGTATGCATGATTATTTTAAGGAGCTCATAGCATTGTATAAGCGATCTAAGCCGCTTTGGCAGCTTGACCATACAGATAAGGGCTTTCAGTGGATTGATGCGGATAACCGTGAGCAAAGTATTTTTTCGTTTATTCGCCAAGGAGAGAGAGAAGAGGATGTTCTCGTTATCGTTTGTAACTTTACAAATGCTGTGTATGAAAATTATAAAGTTGGCGTACCAGCATTTCGCTATTATAACGAAATTTTAAATAGTGATAGTTCTGCATACGGCGGTTCGGGACAAATCAATAAGAAGCGATTAAAAGCGGTTATGGAACCTTATCATAATCAGCTTGCTCATGTCGAAATGACAATACCACCATTTGGAATTTCAATTTTACGGCCAGTGAAAACACGAAAGGGGAGTAGTAAACAAGATGGTACAAAAGCAGACGTGCGTAGCAATGTTATTAGCAGGGGGAAAAGGTAGTCGTTTAAGCGCCTTGACAAAAAATTTAGCCAAGCCAGCTGTTCCATTTGGCGGTAAGTATCGCATTATTGATTTTACATTAAGTAACTGTGCGAATTCTGGTATTGAAACAGTGGGGATTTTAACACAATATCAGCCATTAGAATTACATAGTTATATCGGTATTGGAGATGCGTGGGATTTAGACCGTGTAAATGGAGGTGTTACGGTACTTCCTCCTTATGCAGAGTCTTCTGGGGTGAAGTGGTATAAAGGAACGGCAAGTGCCATTTATCAAAATTTGAATTATTTAAAGCAGTATGATCCGGAATATGTTCTCATTTTATCCGGCGATCATATTTATAAGATGGATTATGCAAAAATGCTTGATCATCACATGGAACGAGAAGCAGATGTCTCTATTTCTGTTATTGAAGTACCGTGGGATGAAGCGAGCCGCTTTGGCATTATGAATACGAATGAAGCGATGGAAATTGTTGAGTTTGAAGAAAAACCGCAGTTTCCAAAAAGCAATCTAGCTTCAATGGGCATTTATATTTTTAATTGGGCTATTTTAAAAGAGTATTTAGAAATGGATGCAAGAAATCCAGAGTCTAGTAATGATTTTGGAAAAGATGTGATCCCTCTTTTATTGGATGAAGGTAAAAAGCTTGTTGCGTATCCATTTAGCGGGTATTGGAAAGACGTTGGAACAGTGAAGAGCTTATGGGAAGCAAATATGGATTTGCTTCGCGAAGATTCATCGCTCAATTTGTATGATCGTGATTGGCGAATTTGTTCTGTTAACCCGAACCAGCCGCCTCAATATATTGCACCGTCAGCAAAAGTGGAAGAATCGTTAATTAATGAAGGTTGTGTTGTAGAAGGTGATGTGCAGCATTCTGTATTGTTTCAAGGGGTAACTGTAGAGGAAGGCAGCAAGATTGTAGATTCAGTTATTATGCCAGATGCCAGAATTGGGAAGAATGTTGTGATTGAGCGTGCCATTGTTGGACCAGGAATGGTTATTGAAGATGGAACAATCATTCGTCCAGAAAGAAACATTGAAGACGTTGTATTAATTGCAGAGGAAAATTAAATGAAGTAAAACTAAAGATTAGCAAGGGGAGCTTAATCTTTTCACACATAGTTAGTAGAAATAGTCGAAGCTTTGATGGATAGTGATTCTATTCCTATCTTCTTTGATTTTATGGAAGATTACGATGATAATTTTACTGCCTGATAGAGCGCAACGAAAAGGGGATGAGATGAGTGAGAGAATCAATGTTAGGAATTATTAATGCAACAGAGAGTTTTCCATCACTACAGCAAGTAACAAATCATCGATCATTAGCGGTATTGCCATTTGGTGGACGTTACCGTTTAATTGATTTTATGCTTTCGAATATGGTAAATTCTCATATTCATAGTGTAGCCATTTTCACAAGTCATAAAAATCGTTCGCTCATGGATCATCTCGGTTCTGGGAAACAGTGGGATTTAGATCGGAAACGCGATGGCTTATTTTTATTTCCTCCAAATTGCCAATGCGATCAAGATGAGTTTGGTTCATTTGCTCATTTTAGCAGACATATTGATTACTTTTTACGTAGTAAAGAGCAATATGTTGTGATTACAAACAGTCATGTTGTAACAGCACTTGATTTCCAAGCTGTATTAGACCGTCACTTATACACAGGGGCAGATATTACCGAAGTATGTCACCAAGGTAAGTCACTTCAGACATATGTATTAAAGAAGGAGTTATTATTACAGTTATTTGAGACGTATCAAGACATGGGCTATTATAGCTTACTTGATGTTGTAAAAGAAAAACGAAACACATCATTCCATATTGAAAGTTATGAACATACTGGCTATGTGGCGGTAATAGATTCAATTGAAAGTTACTATAAACATAGTTTGGAAATGCTGCAGCCGCATATTTGGAAGCAAGTGTTTAAGAAAGAAGCGCCGATTTTTACGAAAGTAAAGGATGAGCCGCCAACAAGGTACGGAAAAGACGCGAGTGTACATAATGCGATGATTGCGAATGGCAGCATTATTGAGGGAGAAATAGAAAATAGCGTTGTCTTTCGTTCTGTAAAGATTGGAAAAGGTTCGATTGTTCGTAACAGTATTATTATGCAAAAGAGCCAAATTGGAGAGAATTGTATACTAGATGGTGTAATTATTGATAAGGATGTAAAAGTTGAAGATGGAACGACGTTAACAGGCGGAGCGCGTTCTCCATTTGTTGTAGAGAAAGGAAAAATACAAAGCAGTAATATGACGATTTACTAAGATGTATATTTGAAAATTGAGAGGAGGAATCTGCATGCATAGCATAGGTAAGCATAGCTTGCCTATGCTTGTTGCTGCAGAGACACAATCGCAGTGAATATTTTATTTGCAGTATCAGAATGTGTACCATTTATTAAATCGGGTGGATTAGCAGATGTAGCCGGAGCACTTCCAAAGGCATTACAAAAACTTGGGATGAACGTGCGCGTTATGCTTCCATATTATAGTTTAATTCCAGAGCATGTACGAAAAGAATGTGTGCTTCATAAAGTGATTACGGTCCAGCTTGGCTGGCGTAATCAATATTGCGGTATTTTGAAGATGGAGCATGAAGGGATTACGTATTACTTTATCGACAATGAGTATTATTTTAAACGTGATTCACTCTATGGTCATTATGATGATGGCGAACGTTTTTCGTTCTTCTCAAAGGCTGTATTAGAATGTATTCCGCATTTAGATTTTGAAGTGGATGTTCTGCATTGCCACGACTGGCATACAGCGATGGCGAATTTTTTATTGCGAGAAAAATATCGTGATCAGCCATTATATGAAAAGATAAAGACAGTTTTTACGATTCATAACTTGCAGTTTCAAGGCGTGTTTCCTCGCATCGTTATGGATGACTTATTGGAGCTTGGTGGTGAGTATTTTCATAGTGAACAGCTTGAATTTTACGGAAACATCAACTTCATGAAAGGTGGAATTATCGCTTCTGATATGATTACAGCGGTAAGTCCGACATATAAAGAAGAAATTCAATATTCATTTTTCGGAGAGAAGTTAGATGGTTTATTGCGTAAATATAACGATAAACTCGTTGGGATTGTAAATGGAATTGACGATAGTATGTACAATCCGAAGAATGATAAAACGATAGCGGCAACCTATGATGCGAATTCACTTCATAAAAAAAGAGATAATAAACGTGCATTGCAGCGTTATTTTGGATTGCCGGAAAAAGAAGATGCACCTATTGTTGCGATGGTTACACGTTTAACGCAGCAAAAAGGATTAGATTTAGTGCGTCATGTTTTTCATGAAATGATGCAAGAAGATGTGCAGTTTATCGTACTTGGATCGGGTGATAAAGAATATGAACAGTTTTTTGAACACATGGCATATGAATACCCAGATAAGGTGAAAGTGTATATCGGATTTCATGAAGAGCTGGCACATCAAGTGTATGCCGGCGCAGACTTGTTTCTAATGCCATCTTTATTTGAGCCATGCGGCCTTGGACAGTTAATTGCCCTTGCATACGGAGCAATTCCAATTGTGCGGGAAACAGGCGGCTTAAATGATACTGTTCAATCGTACAATGAAGCTACAAATGAAGGAAATGGTTTTAGTTTTACGAACTTCAATGCTCACGATATGCTGCATACGGTGCAGCGTGCATTGTACTATTATCATGACAAACAGGTATGGCAATCCCTTGTGAAACGTGCGATGACAGAGGATTATAGCTGGAAGCAGTCCGCGCGTAAATATAAGGAGCTATATGAAAGTTTGGTTGATCCAAATGAGGAATCGCAATCTACTGAGGAACAAAAAGAGATCGATCATAAGCAACCGATTCTTTCTGTTAACCGTCAGTAGGAAAGCATAATTGATATATGTTTCACTGAACGGATCGCATGTATGAGGGATTCGAGAGGTAAAACAGACCGTAAGAGCCTGATTGGAAGGGTTATCCAGCAGTGAAAAATCACTGCTGGAAGTTTCACTTTGGAAGAGGTGAGGGAAATGTTCTCGAATACAGAAAGTTTTAAAGCCGCTTTTTTAGAAAAGTTAGAAACGATGTATGGCAAAAGTTTTAAAGATTCGACTGTGCAAGATCAATATAATACGCTCGGGCATATGGTGCGTGAGTATATTAGTCAGCGCTGGATTGGGACGAATGAACGGTACCGAACAGACAATCAAAAGCAAATGTATTACTTATCGATTGAGTTTTTATTAGGGCGTTTATTAGGAAGTAATATATTAAATTTGGGAATACGTGATGTATGCGAGAGAGGATTAGAAGAGCTTGGGATTTACTTGCAAGATCTTGAAGAAATTGAAGCGGATGCTGGACTTGGAAATGGCGGTCTTGGTCGTTTGGCGGCCTGTTTTCTTGATTCTCTTGCTTCATTAAATTTGCCAGGACACGGCTGCGGCATTCGCTATAAGCACGGTTTGTTTGATCAAAAAATTGTGGATGGTTATCAAATCGAGCTGCCGGAGCAATGGCTGCGTCATGGGAATGTTTGGGAAGTAAGAAGGCATGATCAAGCTGTGGAAGTTAGTTTTTGGGGACAAGTTGATACATTTCAGTCAAATGATCGTCTTGAATTTCGACATATAAATTCGGAGACAATTATGGCTGTGCCGTATGATGTACCTGTTGTTGGATATCAGACGAATACTGTGAATACACTGCGCCTGTGGAGTGCAGAGCCTGTTCCATTTCCTCCAAACTGCAAGGACGTATTGAAATATAAACGGGAAACGGAAGCAGTATCGGAGTTTTTATATCCAGATGATACGCATGATGAAGGAAAAATCCTTCGTTTGAAACAGCAATATTTTCTTGTGTCTGCTAGCTTACAAAATATCATTCGATTGCATCGTGAACGAAATGGCACGCTGCGCAATCTGCATGAGAAAATTGCTATTCATATTAATGATACGCACCCTGTCCTAGCAATTCCGGAATTAATGCGCATTTTGCTTGATGAAGAAAAGATGAGCTGGGAGGATGCGTGGTACATTACGACACATACGATTTCTTATACAAATCATACAACCTTATCTGAAGCGTTAGAAAAGTGGCCGATTCATATTTTTGAGCCACTATTACCACGTATTTATATGATTGTCCAAGAAATTAATGAGCGTTTTTGTCGTGATTTATGGGAGCGGTATTCGTATGAGTGGGATCGTATTGAAAATATGGCAATTATCGCTCATGGGCTTGTGAAGATGGCGCATTTAGCGATTGTTGGCAGTCATAGTGTAAACGGTGTTGCTAACATTCATACGGAAATATTAAAGCAGCGAGAAATGCGATTGTTTTATGAGTTTTATCCAGAGAAGTTCAATAATAAGACGAATGGAATTACCCATCGACGCTGGTTATTAAAAGCAAATCCGCAGCTGTCGAAATTAATTTGTGAAACAATTGGCACAGATTGGATGAAGGAGCCAGATCAGCTGCAAGTCTTAGGAAATTATAAGCATGATGCAGCATTTCAAGATGTGCTTCACAATGTAAAACAAGTACGGAAAGAATTGTTAATGAAGCGAATTGAAAAGCAAACGGGCATTGTTGTTGATCCGTATTCTATTTTTGATGTGCAAGTAAAGCGGCTGCATGCATACAAGCGGCAATTATTAAATGTGCTGCATATTTTATATTTGTACAATCGTTTAAAAGAAGATTCTAGTTTTTCTTTTTATCCGCGCACATTTATTTTTGGTGCAAAGGCATCGCCGGGTTATTATTATGCCAAAAAGATTATTAAACTTATAAATGAATTAGCACGAAAAGTGAATGATGATCCGTATGTAAATCAATATATGAAAGTTATTTTTCTAGAAAACTATCGAGTTTCGCTTGCTGAGGATATTTTTCCAGCGGCAGATGTGAGTGAACAAATTTCAACCGCAAGTAAAGAAGCATCAGGAACTGGAAATATGAAATTTATGATGAATGGTGCGGTAACGGTTGGTACGCTAGATGGTGCTAACGTTGAAATAAAAGAAGCTGTTGGAAATGATGCTATTTTTATTTTTGGTTTAACTGCAGAGGAAGTACTGCATTATTATCAAAATGGTGGATATTATGCCAGCGATTATTATCATCATGATATACGCATTCAAAAAGTTGTCAATCAGCTGACAAATGGCTTTTTTGAGGATGCCGGTGATGAGTTTGAAGCAATTTTCGATTCCCTTCTTATTCAAAATGATGAATATTTTGTTCTTCGGGATTTTGCACCGTATGCAGATGTGCAAGAAAGAGTTGGAAGAACATATGAAAATCGAAAAAAATGGCTTGAAATGAGTACTGTTAATATTGCAAAATCTGGTCATTTCGCAAGTGACCGAACAATCTTACAGTACAGCCGTGAAATTTGGAGGATCGCAGAAGGCATGCGAGCGCGGTAAAAGAAGGTAGAGTTTCCTCTAAATAGTTTCGAGGTTATTAAAGGAAAACGAAAAAAACGACTTGGAAACATTCCAAGTCGTTTTACTTTGTAACAGAAGTAGGGTAGAACTGTGTATATAATATACCGTGTCCACCGTATTCTGCTGTAGCAAAGTACGAAAATGTAAAGAAACCTGTAAAAACAACAAGCATAACTAGAAAGAATGTAGCGATAGCTTTTACCATGTTAGGTCACCTTATCAAAAAATTATTCCTTTATTATTATAGAATATTATAATAATATTTCCAATCTATTCCTTTTAAAAGAGAGCGGCAATTGACGTTTTATATGTTGTAATGTGATGGTTTTTTGTAATTGAGTTCATATTTTTCGTAAAGGTCATACTGCGATGGATATGGGAATATTCCAATTCATTTTCTTCAAATTTTACTTTACGAGGGGGAAGAAGTGGGACAACATCAAATAAATTTACGAAACGAAAACTGTTGGCCACTTGCATCTTATAATAATTTCGAAAGGCAATATCTCCGACTTTCGGGGAGGCGAAATTGTAGAGAGTATAATGAGAGAATGAAGTGTTTACACGGGCATCTAGTATGTGCAGGGTAGCAAGAGCTCCTCCTAAACTATGTCCAGTAACGAAAAGTGCTTTATGAGAAGGTAAGGAAACGAGGGTGTCCATTATTGTGTCTCGGCATGATTCATAAATAGAAAGAAAGCCACTATGAACATTGCCGCTATTTGCAGTAAATGGATATGGTTTTTGTTGGACCATCGAATCGGCCATCCAATCACGGTCGGATTGCGTCCCGCGAAAGGCTACAATAATTTGATCCTCTGATTCTAAAATAAATCCAAACCATGTTGTTGTTTGAATGGCTTTTGCTTGAAAGCCTTGTATATATTGAAAACCTTCGGGAATGGAGAAAATGCCGTTTTGCTTATATTGCTCATATGTTAATTCGCAGCATGTAGCTAACAATACAGCGGTATCCTTATGAAAGGATACAGAAGTTAGCATAGAAAAATCCTCCTCATGAAAATATAATTTTATATAAATGCAAATTGAAAAAACGATGTAAAAACCCTTTTTTTAGATGGGCGAGAGCATCTGGCCATGCATAGAAGCGGTCAAACCCTTTTCTGTGCCACGTGCCATACGAAAACAAAGAGAGCAAGCGAGTGCAGGTCACTTTTTGCTCTGCATGGCAGTGACTTACATGTTGAAAAATCAAAATGGATTTATATAAATATATGAGGAGGATATATGTTTCATTCTTTTACAAGATTACTCGTCGCCATCAAGAATGCGTCCGAGTCCACCGAGAATACTGCCTTCTCCAGAACTTTTTGCTCCTGGGCCAGTAATGCGTTGTGCTAAGCGGCTTAATGTTAAGGATTGAACCCAGACTGTTCCCGGTCCTTGTAATGTTGCGAAGAATAGGCCTTCGCCGCCAAAGATAGCACTTTTTACATTACCAACAAATTGAATATCGTAGTCAACATCTTGTGTCATAGCAACAAGACAACCTGTATCAATTCGTAATCGTTCTCCTGGTTTTAACTCACGTTTATAAACCGTTCCGCCGGCATGCATGAAAGCAAGGCCGTCACCTTCAAGTTTTTGCATAATAAATCCTTCGCCGCCGAAGAATCCACTGCCAAGTTTTTTTGTAAATTCAATGCCGACAGAAACACCTTTTGCAGCACATAGAAAGGAATCCTTTTGACAGATTACCTTTCCTTGATATTCGGTTAAATCAACAGGAATAATTTTTCCTGGGTATGGAGCGGCAAATGAGACATGACGTTTTTCGTATCCTGTATTTGTAAATACAGTCATAAACAAGCTTTCACCTGTAACAAGGCGTTTCCCAGCGCCGACAAGCTTGCCGAAAAATCCACCTGTTTGTGCGGAACCGTCACCAAATACTGTTTCCATTTCAATATTGTCTTCCATCATCATCATAGCACCGGCTTCAGCAACTACGCTTTCTTGCGGATCTAATTCAATTTCAACAAATTGCATATCATCGCCGTATAATTTGTATTCGATTTCATGTGCTTTCATGGTTTCACCTCAAGTATAAATATGTATATCCATATATCCCGCACTAACGGGCAGTAAAGGTTTGGGAAGATCAGGGAAGAAAACTGCCCGTAAGAGCCCGATTGGTTCAACTAACCATCGGAGAAAAGGCACTCCGATGGAAGTTTCACTTTATATTGTACCAAACTTTTTTGAATAGAAAATACAAGTTTTGTTAATTTTCAAAAAAAGTATTTTTGTTTTGTTTGACGTTTTATTTCGGGCATGATATAGTAAAAGAACTATTGAGCTGCATAATGTGGTACGGAAATAAAGCGTGTTTATTTCAAAGCATTAGCTTGTGAGGAAATCATGGTGTTTATCTCGACCTTTGTATGTAGTTTCCAATAGATAGATTTCTTTTTTATTTAGGAGGTACATGCAATGCAAACAGGAAAAGTAAAATGGTTTAACGGCGAAAAAGGTTTCGGTTTCATCGAAGTTGAAGGTGGCGAAGATGTATTCGTACATTTCTCTGCGATTCAAGGCGAAGGCTTCAAAACTTTAGAAGAAGGTCAAGAAGTTTCTTTCGAAATCGTTGAAGGTAACCGCGGACCTCAAGCTGCTAACGTTACTAAAAAGTAATGAAAACAATAAGAAACATTCCTGAATAAGGAATGTTTCTTTTTTTCGCTCTAAAGGGCAGTAAAGGCTAGGGAAGACGCCCGTAAGAGCCCGATTGGTTCAACTAACCATCGAAGAGAAAGGCACTCCGATGGAAGTTTCACTTTATGGCCTTGAACTTGATTCGTCTGAAGAAAGTTCTCTTTTAAAAGTTCGTTCTTCGTAGTCATCTAACATTTGTTCATATTCTTCATGTTCTTCTGTAGCGTATACTTGTACGTTTTTCCCATATATATCTGTTCCGATGAAGTTTTCAAAGTCTTCAACATATCCTTGCGGTTCCTCTGCATCCACATACATTTCATTAAAATTTTTAGAGTCGCGGCGCTCCAAATCAGCAGGAGTTTCGGATGTTCCGTATAAAGCAACATCTTGCCAAGCATCTTCAGCATCATATCCAACGGCACTGTCCATGTCATATTTACCAAAAGGAGGCTCGATTAGCTCTTCCTCAATAGGACGTGCGCCAAGAATCAGCTTATTATGTGTATGTTCGATACAAGTTGTTGCAGTTGGCATTGCTTCTAAACGTTCAAGTGGAATTGGTTCACCTGATACTTCGCAAATCCCGTATGTGCCAGCTTCTATTTTTTCCAGAGCATGTTTTACATCTGTAAGTTGTTTATGCCAAAATTCGACTAATCCTAAGTCTTTTTCACGTTCATACAATTCCGTTCCCATGTCTCCGGGATGATTATCATACGCAGAGAGTTCGCCAACTGAATCACGTTCCGAAGCTTGCCCCCGATGTTCATGATTTTGCAGCGTTTGTTCAAGTTCTTGTTTTTGCTTTTGTAGTACAGATTGAAAATGATCCATTTGTTGTGGAGTTAGCATAAAATCCACCTTCCTACAATTCGGTTTCTTTAAGTAGTATGAACTCAATTGCAGGAATTATGAAAAATAATACGTCAATATATCGGCAGTTCAACATAATATAGAGCGAAACTCCTGTCAGCAGGGGACTTACTGTAGGTTTAAAATGAAGTCGCGACATAAAAAATTGCGAAGTTTTTCTCCTTTACATATTTTTTCTGAAGAGGGTTTTTATGTAAGGATATCTAATATTGAAAAGTGTTCCATGGAAGTTTCACTTCATGAGTAAGCATTCAGTCGGTGGTGGCATCTCAGTCAAAGTCTGCTTTTAATACTATAAAAAGGAGTGACAAAAATAAGTAACCTTTTGTGTCGGTACACTAAACCATTGGAGGGATTAAGATGTTAAATAAAAATGTCGTTCTCTACACTGAAGAAAATGGTATTGCGAGAATTACACTAAACAGACCGGAAGCACTAAATGCGTTAAACCGAGATGTTCTTGAACAACTTTCTTCCGTCTTGAACAAGGTTAAAACTGATTCAAGTGTAAAAGCAGTGATAATTATCGGTGCCGGAGAAAAGGCGTTTTCCGCAGGTGCTGACATTCAGTTTCTCAATAAAGCCACTCCGTTAGAAGTACGTGATTTAGCTCAGTTAGCTGTTACAGTTACGAATAAAATTGAGTCATTAGGGAAAGTAGTTGTTGCTGCCATCAACGGCTTCGCACTAGGAGGTGGACTTGAGTTAGCTGAATCATGTGCGCTCCGTGTTTGTGCTAATCATGCAAGATTAGGACATCCCGAAGTCCGTATTGGAGCTGTTGCCGGTTTTGGAGGAACTACGAGACTGCCCAGACTTATAGGTAAGGGGCGTGCTACAGAGCTATTGCTCACTGGAAACGCGATAAGTGCAGACGAAGCTTATAGAATAGGACTGGTTAATAGGATTGTTGAACCTGATAAATTACTATCAGAAGCAGAAACGCTTATCTTAGAAATTCTGTCTCAGGCTCCTATCGCAGTAAAAATGACTTGGGAGGCAATTCATCGGGGAGGTAATGTAACTTTAGAAGAGTCCGCACTTCTCGGTGCAGATTATTTCGGTTTGATAGCGTCCACCGAGGACTTCAGAGAAGGAACGAAATCATTTTTAGAAAAGACCCAACCATTATTTAAAGGAAGATAGTTAATGAAAACAATCATGTGTGATTTAAAATAAAGTTGGATGAAAATAACACAATAGTTTGGAGTAAACCCTTGATTTATAAGGCTATAGCAACTTGTTCTTAGTAAACTGTATCTTACTGCCCATTAATGTGGGATAAACATATAACATGAATGCACCACAAAAAAACGCAAGTGCTTCCACACTTGCGCTTTTCTTATAGGAAATATCCAAGTAACAACCCGATTCCCATTAAAAATCCAAAAATTGTATTTGTTTTTGCTGTAGCAACCATCGCAGGTACCATTTCCATCGGGATGCTTTTTCCGATAAATCCTTTTGTTGCTTTAAATGCTTTTGGTGCACTTAGGAAAACGATAAGCATCCATGGAGATACGATTCCGACAATGATTAATGCAATCGTCCAAATATAGGAAACGATAAACATGGAGGCAAGAACACCAACTGCGTTTTCACGTCCAACGATAATTGCTAACGTGTTACGACCATTTTCTTTGTCTCCATCTAAGTCACGAATGTTATTAGAAAGTAAAATAGCCCCGATTAAAATGGCGTTTGGAATGGATAGTAGTACAATTTCTGATGTTACAGTTCCAGTTTGAATAAAGAATGAAATCCCAATAATAATAACACCCATAAATAATCCTGCTGTTAATTCTCCAAAAGGTGTATAGGCAATTGGAATTGGACCGCCTGTATATAAGTAGGCAACAGCCATACAAACGAGACCGATTGCCGCAAGCCACCAACTGGAGTTCATACAAATGTAAACGCCTAATAAAATTGCGATACCAAATAATCCAAACCCTAAGTTTAAGACTGTTTTCGGCTGAATACCATCGCGAACAATTGCACCGCCAATCCCAACGGATCCTTCATGATCTAGCCCTCTTTTATAATCAAAGTATTCGTTAAACATGTTTGTTGCTGCCTGTATGAGAAGGCAAGCAAGAAGCATGATAAGGAAAAGAGGAAGATTTATTTTGTTCATACCTTCAACTTGCATAGCATAAGTTGTTCCAATAAAGACGGGAACAAAAGCGGCAGTTAATGTATGAGGGCGGCATAAGCTCCACCAAATACGCCAGCCTGTTTGTTTACTTGGCTTTGGCTGCATGGAAGAGGAATTCGTTTCAGCTTTTACTTCCATTTGGAATCCTCCTATCTGTTTGTTATATAAAATAAAAATGAGTTCTTACTGCTCATTAGAGCGGAACAGGTACACAAAAAGTACACAATTAAGTGTAGGAAAAGCATCATATAGTGTCAACGTTTATTTTCTAGGAATATGCTCGGATTTTCTCAGAAATGCTAAACATTGACACACCTTTCATTTGAGGTGTATCTTAAAATCAAGCGTATTTATGACTATTTTTCGCCCATAGGGGGGAGACTGTGTGATTCAAACGAAACAACATGATGTAAAAGATGTGATTCTTACTGCGATTCAGCGCGCGGCTAACGGGCAAGTACTCGTTAGTTTTGTGAAGCAAGTGGAATGGATTGATCCACTCCTTTTTTATGCAGCAGGAACACAATTTGGATATAGAGACAGATGTTATTTTGCAGATCCATCGCAGCACGTTATCTTCGCTGGAGTAGGTTCTGCCTTTACTATAGCAAATTCTTCTAATAAGCGCTTTCAAAATGCTCGTCAAGAGTGGGCGCAATTGAAAGACGAAGCAGTAATTCATCGTGATACTTACGAATTTGGAACAGGACCGCTTTTATTTGGTGGTTTTGCCTTTGATCCACGAAAAGAAAGAACAGATTTATGGAAGTCATTTCATGATACAACACTGCAATTGCCAGCCTTTTTGTTAACGGTAAAGAGTAAAAAGGCATGGTTAACAGTGAACCGTTTTGTTTCCGGAAACGATTGTGCAGAAAAGATTTATGAGCAATTACAAAACGCTGAGGAGCAATTGTTGCAGCAAAGCAAGCATTCCTTCGTGGAAGAGAATGTGACCATTCTTTCGAAAGTGGAGGTAGAGCCGGAGAAATGGTTACGAGCAATTGAACAAGTGCAGGAAGAAATGAAGCGAGGAGTTGTCCAAAAAGTCGTGTTAGCTCGCGAGATGCAACTTGTTTTGGATAAAGATGTTGATTCGGCTTCTGTTTTGGCAGCACTTCGCATAGGACAACCGGATTGTTATGTATTTGCATTTGATTATAAAGGAACGTGCTTCTTAGGAGCAACGCCAGAAAGGCTTCTTCGTAAAGAGGGAGAAGCATATACATCCATGTGTCTTGCCGGTTCGATTGGACGAGGTGCTTCAGAAGAGGAAACGAAAGAGAATGGATATGAACTTTTGCATGATGAGAAAAATTTAGCAGAGCATGATTATGTTGTAAACATGATTCGCAGTGTGTTAACAAGGCATTGTGAAGCGGTCGATATTCCATATGAACCGCAATTATTGCAGACAAAAAATTTACTTCATCTATACACACCAGTACAAGCAAATGGAAATGGTGATTTATTATCGATGATTGAAGAACTTCATCCAACACCAGCTCTTGGAGGAACACCTCGAGAAGAAGCGCTGAAATTGATTCGTGAAGTAGAACTATTAGATCGAGGCTTATACGGAGCGCCAATTGGCTGGGTTGATGAGCAAGGAAACGGTGAGTTTGCGGTAGCGCTTCGCTGCGGATTATTGTCTGGTAAACAAGCTTCGTTATTTGCTGGCTGCGGCATTGTTATTGATTCGAAGCCGCATTTAGAGTATGAGGAAACTAGGTTGAAATTTAAGCCGATGCTTTCTGCTTTGGAGGGACTATCTAGATGAGCAATCATATAGAAGCATTATCGTATTACTTAGGCGCGTTTGTTGATGAATTGGCGCGCCTGCATGTGCAAGATGTTGTTATTAGCCCGGGTTCGCGGTCAACGCCGCTTGCCTTATTAATGGCACAGCATGAACAAATCCGCACATATTTACACGTGGATGAAAGATCAGCGGCCTTTTTTGCTCTTGGCATTGCGAAGGCAAAAAAACGCCCTGTTGCCTTATTATGCACATCAGGCACAGCGGCAGCAAACTATTATCCAGCTATATGTGAAGCATTTCATTCACGCGTTCCGCTTCTTGTACTGACAGCGGATCGTCCGCATGAATTGCGAGATGTTGGTGCACCGCAAGCAATGAATCAATTTCATTTATTCGGTTCGTTTGTGAAACAATTTATTGAAATGGCACTTCCTGAAGCTGCAGAACCAATGTATCGATATGCACGGATGACAGTAGGACGAGGGGTTGCAGCGGCATTACAAACACCGAAAGGACCCGTTCATGTAAACTTTCCGCTTCGCGAGCCGTTAATTCCGAATTTCTCTTTAGAAAATTTATGGGAAAAAGGCCGCGGAGAATACGAAACAACCGTCCATCAAGGGAAAATAGCAGTGACGGATGAATATGCAGCATCTTTACGAGAGCGCCTTTCGCATATGAAAAAGGGGCTTATTGTATGTGGTGATGATAGTCATCCAAATATTGCAGAAGCTGTCGTGGCTTTTTCAAAAGCATACGGTTATCCGATCCTTGCAGATCCGCTTTCTGGTCTTCGCAGCGGTCTTCACGATAAAGAGACAGTGGTGGATTGCTATGATACATTTTTACGAAATGAACAACTTCGTGATTGTTGGAAGCCAGATGTAATCATTCGCTTCGGCGGCATGCCAGTTTCCAAAGCACTTACGCAATATTTAAAAAAGCAAACGGAAGCATTACACATTGTCGTTGATGAATCTGGAAATTGGCGTGATCCAGCGCTTATGTCCACAGAAGTTGTATATGCCAATGACGCTACATTTTGTGAGCAGCTTGTAAATGGTACCGAGCAGCAAAATAATCATGACTGGCTTCGTATGTGGCAACAAATGAATGCCTTAACGAAAGAGAAACTTGTCCAAGTTGAATCGTATGAGCATGCATTTGAAGGAAAAGTAATTACAGAACTTGTAGATGTTTTGCCAAATGATGCAACTTTATTTGTAAGTAATAGTATGCCAATTCGTGATACAGATACGTTTTTCTTCACAAATGATAAAAATATTGAAGTATTAGCAAATCGCGGTGTAAACGGCATTGACGGCATTGTTTCGACAGCGCTTGGGGTGAGTGTAGCACGTGATCCGCTCGTATTAGTTGTGGGAGATTTATCATTCTACCATGATTTAAATGGGTTGTTAGCAGCAAAGCTGCATGATTTAAATGCAACCATTGTTGTCGTGAACAATGATGGCGGCGGTATTTTCTCATTTTTACCGCAGTATGAGCAGAAAGAACATTTTGAAGCTTTATTTGGCACGCCGCTCGGACTTGATTATGAACATGTCGTCAATATGTATAACGGTTCATTCCAGCGCGTAAAAACATGGGAAGCGTTTCGAAATGAAGTGTACAAAGGTACGAGAGAAAATGGACTGCATGTCATTGAAATACAAACAGACCGTGAAGAGAACTTACAGCTTCATCGTGACATTATGGCAGAGGCAGCAGCCATTGTTTCAGAAGTGTTGCAAGGTGAAGAGAAATGAAAGTAAACGTACATGGTGTTTCTTACGAATATGAAGTAATCGGAAGCGGCGAGCCGCTTCTTGTTCTTCATGGTTTTACAGGCAGCATGGAAACATGGCGTTCGTTTGTTCCTGCATGGAGCGAGCAATTTCAAGTCATTTTAGTGGATCTTATCGGACACGGTAAAACAGAAAGTCCAAAGGAAATCCGGCATTATAATATCGAAACGGTAGCTGCGCACCTTATTGCATTGCTCGATCATTTGCAAATTGAGAAAGCTCATGTGTTGGGATATTCTATGGGCGGACGCCTTGCGCTTACGTTTGCTTGTTTGTATCCAGAGCGCGTCTCGTCTCTTTTGTTAGAAAACTGTACAGCGGGACTCATAACGGAAGCGGAACGTGAAGAGCGCAGGCAGAAGGATGAACAACTTGCCCAAAACATTGAAAGAGAAGGGGTAGCCGATTTTGTTGAAAAGTGGGAGAACATTCCGCTCTTTGCCACGCAAAAAAAGTTACCGCTTCATGTACAGGATCGCGTACGCGAAAAAAGATTAGCTAATAATCCTGAGGGCCTTGCGAATAGCTTGCGAGGCATGGGAACAGGAGCACAGCCATCTTGGTGGCATGAATTGCAACACTTGCAAATGCCAGTCTTACTCATGAGCGGCGAATATGATGAAAAGTTCTTTCACATCTTAAAAAAGATGAAAAAACATATCCCTCATGCTGAATTTGTACAAATTATTGGAGCAGGCCATGCAATTCATGTGGAACAACCGCAAAAGTTTGATACAATAGTAAGGGGCTTTTTGCAAAACATAAAAGGAGGTAGAGACAAAATGACGATTGAATGGGTAAAAGAAGGCAATTATGAAGATATTATTTACTCCACATACAATGGAATCGCAAAAATTTCGATTAACCGTCCTGAAGTACATAATGCATTCCGTCCAAAAACGGTAATGGAGTTAATCGATGCTTTTGCACATGCACGAGATGATCAAAATGTTGGCGTTATCATTTTAACAGGTGAAGGTGGCCGTGCATTCTGTTCTGGCGGTGACCAAAAGGTTCGCGGTCATGGCGGATATGTTGGGGAAGACCAAATCCCGCGCCTAAACGTATTAGACTTACAACGTTTAATTCGCGCAATTCCAAAACCAGTTATCGCAATGGTAGCAGGTTATGCAATCGGTGGTGGACATGTTCTTCACATCGTATGTGATTTAACAATCGCAGCAGATAACGCAGTATTTGGCCAAACAGGTCCAAAAGTAGGTAGTTTTGATGGTGGATACGGTGCTGGCTATTTAGCTCGTATGGTTGGCCATAAGAAAGCACGTGAAATTTGGTACTTATGCCGTCAATACAACGCGCAAGAAGCACTTGATATGGGCTTAATTAACACAGTTGTACCATTAGAACAGTTAGAAGAAGAAACTGTGAAATGGGCAGAAGAAATTTTAGCAAACAGCCCAATGGCACTTCGTTTCTTAAAAGCTGCATTTAATGCAGATACAGATGGTCTTGCAGGTATTCAGCAACTAGCTGGGGATGCAACATTATTATATTACACAACAGACGAAGCGAAAGAAGGCCGCGATGCGTTTAAAGAAAAACGCCGTCCGGACTTTGGACAATTCCCTCGTTTTCCTTGATAAAAGCGAAGCTGACTGTTCAGCCCTGACGGCTAAGGTTCTTTCGCACAGAAGGCGCTTTCTGTCTTCTCGTGCGGAAGGTTCTTAGACGTGAAGGGCTAGGAGGCGAAGCTGGATAGGATCAAAAGCGGAAGCGGCTCGTTTAGAATGTGAGGGGGATGGAGCTTCTGACGTAGAGGCGCAGTTTGCCTCGTAGGAAGAAGCGAAGCCACCGAACATTCTAGCCGCTGTAGCTGGATAGTGATCGGGAAGAACAAAAGAGACTTGATGAAAATTCATCAAGTCTCTTTTTTTACAGTTTCTTACCCTGGATTTTTAAATAGAAAGAACGTTATTTTAGTGTCATGGTGAATTAATAAAATTATATATATTATAATATTGTTTAGTTTAATTAAACAATATTATTTACTTATTTATTTATTTATTTTCATAAAGTTACAAAATAACCCTGTAAAACTTTTACATATATTGTTATAATTTATTCTGTAAAATTAAAAAAATATTAATTTTGCAATTTATTATATTGATAGGAGGAATATTAAATGGCTGGACAAATTCGTATGAGTCCTGATGAACTTAAATCTAAGGCGCAGCTATATGGAAGAAGCTCTGAAGAAATCAATGGTATTTTAAGAAAGTTAGAAAGTTTACAAAATCAATTAAAAAGTGAGTGGGAAGGTCGTGCTTTCGAAGGTTTTGATCGACAATTTAATGAATTATCACCAAAAGTACGCAACTTCGCTCAATTATTACAAGATATTAACACTCAACTTTCTAAAACTGCAGATGCTGTTGCTGAGCATGATGCGCAGTTGTCACAAAACTTCGGTTTAAAATAAGAACTAGTATTTTTGGTAATTAAAGAAGATTGATAAACGAGCCATGCAACTATTGTTGTATGGCTGATTTATATGCAGCTTGATTAAAGTTTCGATTTATGAATTGCCCCTTGTAGCAGTGGAAATAGTTATTCTCTCCATTGTAATTATGTCAATATAACCAACGAGCAACGTAGTAAAAATATGTCGAAAATTTAATCAGCTATATATTTTAAAGCCAAAAACAATCTGCATGCTAATAGTAATATAAAAATTATTTAGTATATTTCGTATTCGCAGGAGTGGTAAGTAGTGAAAAAATTCCAATGGAAGATCTTGTTGTTTATTTCTTTAGCTCTTATGTTAGCAACAGGAACTTCTTATTTAGCATTAAATCAAAAGTTAAAGAAAGAAGACGGAAACAATACTAAAAAAATGGCAGTTGCCATAGTAAACGAGGATCAAGGAACAATATTTGAAGGGAAAAAAATAGAGTTTGGAGATCAATTTATAAAAAGCATTAATAAAAATGATAAACAACAATGGTATGTAGTAAGTCGTGGAATAGCAGAGAGTGGATTAAAAAACAATAATTATAACATGATGATTGTTATTCCAAATGATTTTTCTAAGAAAGCGGTTGCTATTAATTCTGATTCTCCTGAAAAGGTAACATTAAGTTATAGAATTAATACAACTGGTAACAAAGATTTAAAAGCGGAAGCAGAAAATATTGCTTCTTCTATATTAGAAGAGTTCAACAGGCGCATAGTAGATGTTTATTTTGCAAGTATCATTGGGAAATTACAAGGTGCACAGGATAATATACAAGCAATAATCAATAAAGAGCAAGATCATGTGAATGTGTATAAAACGGATATACGTAACCCGTTAGTGAATTATACGCAACAGTTTAAAACTGTACAAGATTATACAGGGGCTTCAGTTGATACGTTCAAAGGATTTGAAGGTGTTTTAAAGGGATTCGAACAAAATATTGATGAAACTTCAAAATATAATTCATCTTATCAAAATAACCTTAGTGGTTTTCAAAAAAATCAGATGGAAAATGGCGTAATCGCAAACAATTTTTCAAATCAACTTAATCAGTTTAACACAGATTTAAATACAGATGATGTAGTAAAGCAACTAGAGGCTTTAGAATTAGCAAATAAAGCGATAGCAGAGCAATTTACCGCTGGAGATAATAAGAATAATATTTTATCAGATTCAGCATCTATTAAAGAATATTTAACGGATATTAATAGTAAAATCCGAAGTTTTGATGCTGATTTAACAGATAAATTAAAGTCGGATATCCAAGCTAAGATTAGTGAGAAATTAAAGAAGGCAATTTCTGATGATAACCAAAAAGAAATATATGTAAATTCACTAATGCAACAGCCTAATGAGCAAATTAAGAAGAAAATTGAAAGTTTAATCAACCAATTACCAACTTTGAAAGTTGAGGATATCGATCAGGTTGCTTTACCTAATGAAACAAAGACACAATTAAAAAATGTGATTCGAGTAACTGAGAAATATAATGCAGAGAATCAATTTAAGTATGAAGGTACTAATACTATACCTTTAGGAGAGACGATTCAAAGTATTAAAGAGGGTCTTGTGGGAAGAGAACTCGTATTTAGCGATATAAAAAAAGTGCCAAGGATGGATGCTAATCAAACTTTTACGTTAAATCTTCCTAGTGGATTTGGGCTATATTCAAATCAGCAAGCGTTAACGATTAATGGCCAAGACTATACAGAAGAATATTTAAAGAGTGGAACGGTCACTTTACCTGCTCGAGAAGAAGGGAATTTAGATGTTCGCGTACATGTTAAGTTATTAGATATAAATGCAGACATAGATGTATTTAGTCCAGTAACATGGCAGTGGAATATAAAACATAATGATGAAAAGATAACAATTACTGATCCGAAAACTGGTACAAACCCAGGTGATTCGAATATAGGGACAGGTACAAACCCAGGTGATTCGAATACAGGGACAGGTACAAACCCAGGTGACTCGAATACAGGGACAGGTACAAACCCGGGTGATTCGAATACGGGAACTGGTACAAATCCAGGTGATTCGAATGCAGGGGCCGGTACAAATCCAGGCAATCTCAATAAAGATAATACTAAGGTAAAAACGATTGAACAGACAAATAATCAAATTTCGCATAATAAAGATGAGTATTTATATCGGGGTACAACTAATTCGCTAATTCAGGAACCTGTTAAAATTGTACAGAGCTATCAACAATTGTTAAGTTTATATGATTTATATTATGGTCTAGATATGAAAACAGAAGATTTAGCAGGAAAGCTGGAAGAGGGAAAATTAAGCGATCATGCGACAACAGGCTCTCTTTATTACATTTTAAATAAACAGAATATACTAGATGTGATGGCAAATTTTGTTGCAAATGAGACTCAAAAAGAAGTCACAACAGAAGTGAGTAATTTAAAAGAAAAAATAGACACATATATGCAGTTAGTAAATAAGGCCGATCAAAATTCAGATCACTTGGCAGAGACGTTAAAACAAACAACAGAGCAAGCGCAAATTATGAATACTAACTTAGGTGAATATTTAAAAAATGTAGCGGCCTGGCGTGAAAATAGCTTGAAATTAATAAATGAACAAAAAGTAGTGGCAAGTAGTCGTGAAGGAGAACAAACAGCTGTATTAGCATTAGATTCTGAATTTAAGTCTGTATTAGCACAAAGTCAGTCTTTAAGTGAGCAGTCTAAAAGTAATCTACTAGCATCTGATGGAGTGTATAAAACGTTTGATCAAATTAATAATCAAGCAAAAGACATTCAAGATAGCGGAGTAACGATTGTATCAAAAGCTAATACATTATTAGATGATTTAGGCGATAAAATGACGGATGATAAGGAATTTTCTAAAAACTTCATGAAAGTATTGGAAAATAGCCGTGTTGGGGAGCGCCAAAATGAAAACTTATATCAATTTTTAGCAAATCCAGTTCAGAAGCAAAATGACGGTACGATTACAGCTGGAGATGTGTTTATACCGTACTTAATGGTATTGGTATGCTTTATTGTTGCTTTATTTACTTCTTATGCAATCGCACATCAAGAGAAAAGACGTATTCAAAAAGATGACTTTGAAGAAGAATTATCTACGATGCTTGTAAATGTACCAATTACTGCAATTACTTTAGGAATTGCAATTGCAGAAGGGATAACTATTGGTATTATTTCAGGGCATTTACTGGAATTTGATCAGATACGTAATTTAATGTGGATTGGTTCTATTACAATGATCATGGTTGCTACAGTTCTTATTTCCACATACTTATTACGTCAAGTAAAAATGATTGGGATGTTTGTATTATTAACGTTTTTTAGTATGTATTTGTTCTTAACGAATGCAGTAGGAATGAATATAGATAAAATGTCGTACTTTGGAAAAATACGTAAATTCTCACCACTTCAATATATTGAAACATTTTTAAATGATTTTATAAGTGGTAAAAATAGTGAGCCTGCTATTTTTGGATTTATTCTTGGCTTAGCTATTTTAGGATTTATTATTAATCTTTTTGTATGGCATAGAAGAAGAGGAGAGGAACAAGGGTTAGATGATCAAATCACGGAAAGTATTAGTTAATTTATCATTGTTTCTTTTCCTTTGCTCATTTGCCGCGTTACCGATGAGGAGCGCGGCAGAGAGCTACCTCAATGATAATGGGAAAATGGAGTTTAAATTAGACCGAGTAGAACAAACAGATGAAGAGAAAATGAATAAAGGGAAACAAGAAACGGAATTAGATAAGGCAGGAGTAGAATTATTTAATTCAAAAGTAGAAAAAGAAATTGCAGAAAAACAAAAGAAAGAAAAGAAAGAAATGCAAGAATTAAGAGCATCCTTGTTTCTTAATACAAAAACAAATGATGATGTCAAAGATACAAAAGAAAGTTTATTCCAGAAAAACTATGTGGTCAAAATGAGTTCTATTGAAACAGAGAGTGAAGCAGCTACAAATGGAACACCAGTTAGTACAACAATTACAGTGCTACTCATTATGGGAATCATATTGATTTGCAGTGGTATTTATATCATTATCCGAAAAACCTGGGTATAAGGAGAAATACAAATGGCTGTTCAAACACATGTTAATGTCACCGTAGATTTTAGTAAGTGGAATGGGAACACGTATGATTTACGCATTCCTAATCATCAATCTATTAAATACTTGTTGAAGAATTTAATAGAAACATTAAAGGTTCAAAGTCATGATGGGTCACATTATGTTATAAAAGTTGTCAATAAGTCGCTATTACTAACAGACAATGATCGGTTAATAGATTATGAAGTAACTGATGGAGATATTTTGCAAGTACTATAACTACTTGGATAAATAGCTTAATATATAGAAATTTATGTATACGATCAAAAGGAGAAGAACATGGTGGAGAAAACGATTCAGATTGATTCAATGAATTATCGATTTGAAATAGGCGAAGGGACTTGGAAATTAGAACTTGCCCAGTCACAAACTCAAGTAAAAGATTTTCGTCAATTTGATTTATTAATGGAGAAGTCAGCAATCTTTGTTCCGGTAGCAGTAGAAGAAACGGAGGATGCTTTTGTCTTTTCATACGAAATTAGTAAGAAACTAAAGAAGTGGGACGATATAAAAGATTTAGAGAGAAATGAAAAATTACGATTGCTTCGAAATGTCGCTCGTTTTAAAGAGTATTTACATAGAAGAATAACGTTCTTTTTACACCCTGAAAATCTAGTATTTGATGCTAATTATTTACCTTTTATTGTTCATCGTGGAATTCGAGAGATTGTCCCCCCAACCCCCATTACAGAAGAAAAATTCTTATTACAATATAAATGTTTAATTATTGCATTGTTTTCTAAAAAATATAGCTACGATGAATTGTATAGTGGCGTCTTGAAAAATGTAAAAGAAACAACATTTGAGCAAAATGTTGTTAGTATGGACAGTTTAGACGGATTAATCAAATTTATTGAAGATAGCTTTGAAAAAGAACAAATAAAAACAGAAAAGAATATGCAAATTGTTCCTAAGAAAAATTTTAAAAGGTTCAAATATATGACATATTCTTTTGCGGCAGCTACGGTTATTTTAGTAGCACCATTAGCGTATTACATATTTATGAAAGTACCTTATCAAAATACATTGCTGGAAGCAAATAAAAACTTTTTAGCTACTGATTATGATCAAGTCATTAGTAATTTAAGAGATGAAGATTCTGAAGGACTACCTTTAGCTTCTAAATATGAGTTGGCATATTCTTATGTTAAGGGTGAGAAATTATCCGAACAGCAAAAATCAGCCATTATGAAGAATGTAAGTTTAAAGAGTGATGAAAACTATTTGCTGTATTGGGTTTATAACGGTAAAGGGGATTTTGACAAATCACTAGATATAGCAAAGCACATTGATGATCCGCAATTAATCATGTATGGCTTAATCAAACAAATAGAGGCTGTGAAAAATAATCCAAAATTGTCGGGAAAAGATCGAGATGAGAAGTTAAAAACATATCAGCAACAGTTAGATGAGTATAAAAAGAAATATAGTGATACATCTGACGAAAAAGATTTATCTAATACGAACAAAGGAACAAAATAAGAACGTTAAAAGAATGAAACTTCTTTTACTTCATGTATCCTGCTCTAATGAGTAGTAAAACTCTCACCTCAAAACGTAAAGAAAAGAAGCTAGGTGGGAGTTTTACTATCTTTAAGAGAAACAGTACACATATTTTTTTACTATAGAAGCTAACAAAGGAGTAGTGGAGAAGGATGAAGCAACAACTTCTAGCAGTGAGCTATGGCGATAAATTGTATAAATGTCGCCTAAATCCATCTGAACGTCCCGTTGTGACAATTGGGAACGAGTGGTCAAATACAATTACGAATCTTGATTTAGAAGAATCGCTTACGATGAATTGGGACCTTGAGAATAATGTATGGAAAATAGAAGATAAAACCATCTATGTTAACAAGGAGAATAAAATTGAACTGAAAAATCATAAATCTCTCCATATGTGGATTACATATGTTGAAGAAGTTGCTGTATATGATATAGCGACGAAGTATTCCATCACGCTTAGCGAACGTGAAGGTGATGATATTATCATTGATGGAACAGGTGCAGACATCGTATTCATTCGTGACTTATTAGATGAACCATTCAAAGTTAACGTATACGAAGGACGTGTTTTTCATAACCATCAAAAATTAGAAGGTAGTGCTATTTTAGAAAGCGGAGATCAATTATTTTTTGATGGTGTAACAATCCAAATTGGACATGAAGATATTCAATTTGTAGCGGCTAAAGACAAAGTACACTCAACACTACCTCGTTTACTTGAAGCAGATAGTTATTTTCGCGATGAATACCCAGATTACCATCGTTCACCACGTATTATTTATCGTGAACCAGTTGATAAAATGACAATTGCAAAGCCACCAAGTGAACCATCAAAACCAACAGAACATTTAGTACGAATGATCGCTCCGTCCCTTGTTATGATCGTGGTCACTGTACTATTGTCAATCTTTATGTCAAATGGCTTATATATATTAGCCTCATTAGCGATGACTGTAGCAACAGTAACTATATCAGTCACATCGTATATTAAAAGCGTAAAGCAATACAAAATTGATATTGTAGAGCGTGACAAAAGTTATAGGGAGTATTTAAAACAAAAGACAAAAGATTTATACGAAGAAACTGAAAAGCAACGTCATGCACTTCACTATCATTATCCGGATGTTGCAGAAATTCGCAACATGGCTATGCAGGTAAACTCACGCATATATGAAAAAACGATGCTTCATCATGATTTCTTAACATATCGTGTTGGAACAGGTCAGGAAAACACTAGTTTTGAAATTCAATTTAATGAAGAAGAATTTAGTCAAAAGAAAGATGAATTAATTGATGCAGCACGTGAACTAAGACAACAATACCTCTCACTACAAGATGTTCCAGTCGTGACAGATTTAATGAATGGACCAGTCGGATATATTGGACAACGTTCTTTAGTGTTAGAACAGCTGCAACTTTTAGTTATGCAAACTTCATTATTTCATAGTTACTATGATTTGCAGTTTATTACATTGTTCCCCGAAGAAGAAAAGAATAAATGGGAGTGGATGCGCTGGCTGCCACATGCAAGTGTACGCGATATTAACGTACGTGGTTTTGTATACCATGAACGCAGCCGTGACCAAGTACTAAACAGTCTGTATCAAATATTAAAGGACCGCAAAATGAAAATAGAAGAAAAAGGTTCTTCTAATGAAAAATTATATTTTGCCCCGCACTATGTTGTACTCATTACAGATGAAAAACTAATCTTAGATCACATTGTAATGGAATTTTTTAATGAAGATCCAACAGAATTAGGGGTATCACTTGTCTTCGTACAGGATGTCATGCAAAGTCTACCAGAACATGTGAAGACAGTCATCGATATAAGAGATTCCAAGAAAGGGAATATCATCTTAGAAAGAGGTGAACTTGTTAACCATCAATTCGCACTCGATCATTTTCCAAAAGACTTTAACTTAGAAGATGTATCTCGTGCATTAGCACCGCTGAACCACCTACAAAACTTGAAAAATAGTATTCCAGAAAGTGTAACTTTCTTAGAAATGTATGGTGTCGAGAAAATTCAAGAATTAAACATTACAGCAAGGTGGGAAAAAAATGCAGCCCACAAATCATTAGCTGTACCACTCGGATTACGCGGTAAAGAAGATATTGTAAATTTAAATTTACATGAAAAAGCACATGGACCACACGGATTAGTCGCAGGTACGACAGGTTCTGGTAAGTCAGAGATTATTCAATCATACATTTTATCCCTTGCGGTTAATTTCCATCCGTATGAAGTAGCATTTCTACTTATTGACTATAAGGGCGGCGGAATGGCGAACTTATTCAAGGACTTACCGCACTTGCTAGGAACCATTACGAACTTAGACGGTGCACAAAGTATGCGTGCCCTCGCATCGATTAAAGCAGAATTACAAAAGCGCCAGCGCTTATTTGGGGAACATGATGTAAACCATATTAACCAATATCAAAAACTATACAAACAAGGAAAAGCGAAAGAACCAATGCCGCACCTGTTCTTAATTAGTGATGAATTCGCAGAGCTAAAGGCAGAGCAGCCTGACTTTATGAAAGAGTTAGTATCAACAGCGCGTATCGGTCGTTCTCTAGGAATTCACTTAATCCTCGCAACGCAAAAACCAAGCGGGGTTGTCGATGATCAAATTTGGAGTAACTCGAAATTTAAATTAGCACTAAAAGTACAAAACACATCCGACAGTAACGAAATTTTAAAGACACCAGACGCCGCAGAAATCACGCTGCCAGGCCGTGCCTACTTACAAGTCGGAAATAACGAAATCTATGAATTATTCCAATCCGCATGGAGCGGCGCTGATTACATAGAGAATAAAGATGATCAAGAGTATTTAGACGCAACGATTTATGCGATTAATGATTTAGGGCAATATGAGATTTTGAGTGAGGATTTGAGTGGACTTAGCAGCAGTAAAGAAATCGCTACTGTACCGACAGAACTTGATGCAGTAATTGATTATATCCATGATTACGCAGAAGAAAAACAAATTGAAGCATTACCAAGACCGTGGTTACCACCGCTTCCGGAGAAAATATTCCTGCAAGACTTGCATCCAGTGAATTTTAAAGAAGCGTGGAAACAGGAAAAGAAACCATTACAAGCAACTGTTGGTTTACTAGACCAACCTGAACTACAAGCGCAAACGCCGCTCACATTAGACATAAGCAAAGACGGTCACGTTGCAGTATTCTCAAGTCCAGGTTATGGAAAATCAACTTTCGTACAATCAGTCATTATGGATGCGGCGCGTCAGCATAGTCCAGAGCATTTGCATGTGTATTTGCTTGATTTTGGTACAAATGGATTAATGCCGTTAAGAGCATTACCTCATGTAGCAGACATGGTGACATTAGACCAAGAAGAAAAATGTGAGAAATTTCTTCGTCGTATAGAAGAGACGTTGAAAGAGAGAAAACGATTATTAAGTAAATACGGTGTCGCTAGTCTTGAAATGTATGAACGAGCTAGTAATGAAATATTACCGACAATATTAATCACGTTAGATAATTATGATGCAGTGAAAGATGCAGGATTTGTAGAGGATTTCGAACGCCTTATTACCCAAGTTGTTCGCGAAGGCTCAGCAGTAGGTATTCACCTCATGTTAACTGCTACACGCCAAAGTGCATTACGAGTACAAATAAATGCGAATATTAAATTGCAAATTGCTCTTTACATGATAGACGAAACAGAAGCGAGAGCAATTGTAGGGCGTACTGACTTGAAAATTGAAGAAATCGCTGGCCGCGGTTTAGTGAAAATAGAAGATCCAACAGTATTCCAAACTTGTATGCCAGCGGAAGGTGAAGATGTGCTGAACTTAATTCAGCATATACAAGCTGAAGGCCGAGAAATGGAGGCTTATTGGAGTGGTAAAAAACCGAAACCTATTCCGATGGTACCAGAAGTATTCGAATACAAAGAATTTATTGCATGGCCAGAAACGAGAGAAATTATTGAAACTGGAAAACTTTCCTTTGGAGTCGAGACTGAGAATGTTACACCAATGGAATTAGATTTAGTAGAAGCTTCTAACGTTGTTGTAGCGGGAATTAAAAAAGAAGAAATTGAAAATGTAATTTCTCAATTTATGCAACAATTAATTGAAAGTGAGAGATATGATGTCGGTCTTGTAGATACAAGAGCACAGACGTTTTCAAACTTTAAAGAAAAAGCAGCTTTATATGTAGCTGAAAAAGTAGGAATAGAAAAAACGATTAAACAAGTTGCAAATGCTTATAGGTCAAGGGAAGTTGCATTTAAAGAGGAGCAAGAAGCCTCTAATGAAACAATGAATCCAGCAGACTTTATTAAAAGGTTCAAGCCAATTGTTATCGTAATTGCAGACTTAAATGACATTGTTAGTAGCTTAGGGGACACCGAATTATTTAGCTTATCTGAATTAATTACAAATGGTGCGTATATGGGAATTCATTTTGTCATTGGTTGTGATGTGGATGCAATTGATAGTCGCTACGATTTAGCTTCTAAAGCAGTCAAAGCACAATCTAACGTTATCTTATTGAGAAAATCATCTGGACAAATGGTGTTTGATGTATCCAATAAAGATTTAAGTAGTACGAGGTTAAATCCTTTTGAAGGATATTTTGTAAAAGATCGATATGCAACAAAAATTAAAGTACCAGTTATTCAGGGGGGATATTAATGGAACTATCTCAACTTACTAGTCAGAAAGCAAGTTTACTTAGTAGTATTAGTCAGCAGCAGAGCCACTTAGTGGCTCTGCAATTAAAAAAGCAGCGATTAATACAAGCGAAAGGACAATTTGTAAATAATATTGGAGCCATTCGCCAAAATCATGAACAATTTAAATCACTAGAAATTAACGATAGTTTATCTATAAAACTATCGTTACTGCGTTAATAAAGTGAAAAGAACAAAAGAATCCTATAAATCTAAGGGCACTGAAAAAGTCTATTTAAAGAGAAGGAGCTAATTCGCCACTATATAGTCGATTGGCTTTTTTTGTTGCGTGCCCAGCTAAGCTGGACGGTAGGTAAGGGATAACTGCCAGTAAAAGCCCGATTGGTTCAACTAACCATCAGTGAGGAATGAAGCGATATAGGCTATTCGGGATATTCTCTCGCTTTCGTTCAAGTAAATGTAAAGTAGAGAAGATGGCTCTGGTGTTCTGTAAAAAAAATATTTTAGACTAAAAAGGTGCTTTCTGTATATGAAAGCACCTTTTGTTAATATAAAACCAATGTATCACAAAACCTTTAAAAGTTCCTTCAGAAGAACTGAAGGAACTTTTCATTCACATAATCAATGTTATCGGAAGTCAATGTTGTCGTTAGTTCGGATTCGACTTTTGTATAGTTGACGAAATTTGATGAAAGAAATAATTCTCCAAGGTAAGATATATCCTAGCGCTACAGTTATAAATAGTGCTGCTATTGTCCCTGGACCTAGCCATTTTAAATAATCACGAAGTAAAAATCGGATAATAAATACGATGAGAAAGGCAATGATAAAGCTCTTGTTTCTTACAGCATAAATATGCTGATCGGATCGGAGTTCATAGTTAGTGGTCCAAATAAGTGGAATTGACAAAAGGAACCCAAAGATAGCTGCACAAACCCATTCCCAGGCAGCAGCATGTACATTTGGATTCAGGATTATGAAAAAACTAGGTAATAATAGAAATAATACGGGTAAAAGAAGACGGATGCCGTTTCCTTTAATCGGACGATACATTGCCCTAGTTCTACGCCATAAGACCAACGCAGCAACTATGATCACAATAGAGTAAAACGAAGAAGAATTCATAATCTCACCTCTATACATAGTGTATTTCAATTATTTTACGGGAATTATAGATGATTGAGTACCAGTATTCGTTTTAATTTGAAAAAGATAAAACTACTTTGTTAATATCATAGATAGAATTTCAGATTTAAACTGAAGTAATTCATAGTGAATATTAATGAGGAGTGGAAATAAAAGAATGGAACCTAAAATAATAAGTATTCCATCCAAAAAAATTGTTGGGATTAAGAGAGAAACAACTTTTGCAACAGATTCCCAAGTCACAAGAGAAATATGGAAAACATTTATGCCGTTAAGAAATCGTATTCCTCATAGAAGTAACTCTTGTTTCTTTTCTATAAAGGCGTTACATACTCCTTTAAATATGAATGATATAAACTATGCTTATGAAAAGTGGGCTGCTGTTGAAGTGGAAGATTTTGAAACGGAGACTTTTTCGGAATTATCCAGCCATACCTTAACAGGCGGCTTATATGCTGTTTTTATCCACCAAGGAATGGCATCTGATATGAGTACTTTCCAGTATATTTTTCAAGAATGGTTACCGAATTCGAGTTATAGTTTAGATGTAAGGGAGCATTTTGAAGTTATGGATGATCATTATCGTCCTGACGATGTAAACGCAAAAGAAGAGGTATGGATACCGATAAAATAAGTTATTAAATTGGAAACATGTACGAGAATAGAACTAATAAAGAGATAGGTGGGAGTAGTTCAATTCATCTATAGAAATCATTTTAGAATTTTCTTTTTTAATCTAATTACAAAAAGAACCTTAAAAAGGTTCTTTTTGCAGGGCATAAAATAAAACGGGGAGGGAGCTTACAATCACACAATGTCGGTGCAGAGGTCTGAAAATTCAGTCTATTTTAGGAGAAACATTCCCAACATCTATATGATTACATTTATAATAACAGTAGAATCATAAAAAAACAACAAAAAAACTGATTTTTTTTCTTTTTTCGACAATTTTATACATACGTTCCCAATTAACGGTCAGTAAGACTTTCAACTTGGGATTCAGAGAGAGGCGTTGTCCAGCTCTAGCGGCTAGAATCTCCGGTCGTTTCGCCCCCTTGGACGAGGAAAAAAGCGCCTCTCTGTCGGGGGCTCCAACGTCCTGCGATTCTGGGCGAGCCGCTTCCGCTTTTCTACAGAAGATAGGTAGGGGATAAAAAAGTTTTACTTTATGTATTAAGCATTTGCTCGCCATTCAAGAAAGTAATGTAGAATCATTTGTTGCAGCATATGAAACATAGCTAGAAGAAGAGTTCCTATTTGATATAAAAGCCAGAGATAGATAAGATGGAAATAAAGTACCACTAGTTACAAGTAAAGAAATAGGTCAGAAGTAAAAGAAGCTTATGTTAGTCTTCTATTCTGTGAAAGGAGAATATGATATGGAGAGAATGCCTAATTGGCTTATGCAAAGAGCTTTTTTAACACCGGAGCGCATCGCAATTGAAATGAAAGAAGGTACATATACGTTTTTACAACTTCATGAGAAAGTTCTTTCACTTTGTGAACATCTTGCTTGTTTACAAGTGCAAAAAGGGGCAAAAGTGGCTGTTCTGATGAAAAATAGTATGGAGATGATAATAACGATTCATGCCCTTTCTTATATGGGGGCAGTAGCCGTTTTACTGAATACACGTCTTTCAAGAGAAGAGCTACTTTGGCAAATGGAGGATGCAGAAGTTTCTTGTTTGCTTACGGATGAAGATTTCGAGGCAGAGCGAGTACCCGTATACTTATTTACAGAAGTTGCAGCGTTGCCAAAACAAACAGCGACTGTGCAGAAGGAATTTGCTTTGGAAGATACAATGACAATTATTTATACGTCAGGTACAACAGGAAAACCAAAAGGCGTGATGCTTACGTACGGGAATCATTGGTGGAGTGCTGTTGGTTCTTCACTTAATTTAGGTCTTCGTGATGATGATTGTTGGTTAGCGTGTTTACCGTTTTTTCATGTAGGCGGGTTATCGCTTTTAATGAAGAATATGATGTACGGTATGAGGGTGTTACTTGTTCCAAAGTATGATCCGGATTTTATTCATGAAGCGCTGCAAACAAGAGGAGTAACAATGATTTCGGTCGTATCTAAAATGCTGACAGATTTATTAGAAAGGCTCCAAGAGGGGACATATTCACAGTCTCTTCGCTGCGTATTACTTGGCGGGGGACCAGCTCCAAGGCCTTTGTTAGAAACATGTGTCGCAAAAGGGATTCCAGTGTATCAAACTTATGGTATGACAGAAACATCTTCGCAAATTTGTACATTGGCTGCTGATTATATGTTAACGAAAGTTGGCTCGGCTGGAAAACCATTATTTCCATGTCAGCTTCGCATTGAACAAGATGGAAGAGAAGCTGCGGTAGGAACTGCCGGCGAAATTGTTGTGAAGGGACCGAATGTAACGGGTGGTTACTTTAAGCGTGAAGAGGCAACGAGAGAGAGCATGCAAGATGGATGGCTGCATACTGGTGATATTGGTTATTTCGATGAAGATGGCTTTCTTTATGTGCTAGATCGCCGCAGCGATTTAATTATTTCTGGCGGAGAGAACATATATCCAGCACAAATTGAGGAAGTATTGCTTGCACATCCCGCTGTTTTGGAAGTAGGAGTCGTTGGAGCAAGTGATGAGAGATGGGGACAAGTTCCTGTCGCATTCGTTGTAAAATCAGAAGAGGTAACAGCAGAAGAACTACTCGCTTTTTGTGAAGATAAACTCGCACGGTATAAAGTGCCAAAAGGCATTCATTTTCTTTCTCAACTGCCGCGCAATGCTTCAAAGAAATTACTGCGCCGCGAACTGCGTCAACTGTTGGAGGAAATGTAAATGCATATTACAAAGGCAATACTTTACGTAACAGAAATGCCGCTCGTTATTCCGTTTGCTGCAAGTTACGGAACGTATGAAAAGCGTGAAAGTATTGTAATTGAACTAATAGATGAAGAAGGACGAAACGGATGGGGAGAAGTGGTTGCTTTTTCTGAGCCGTGGTATACAGAAGAGACAGTGATAACAGCGTTTCATATGCTGCAAGATTTTTTGTTGCCAGTGCTATTTGAACATGATATTTCGCACCCTTCTGATATCACATCTCTTTTTCAGCATATAAAACGTAATAATATGGCCAAAGCAGGTATAGAGGGTGCATTATGGGATTTGTATGCAAAGCGCGAGAATCAATCGCTTGCCGCGCTGCTTGGCGGTATAAAACGAGAGATCGAGGTTGGCGTTGTCATTGGCCTTGATACAATTCCAAATATGCTAAAACGTATTGAAGCATATGCTGAGGAAGGGTATAAACGTTTTAAAGTGAAAATTAAACCAGATAATGATTATGCGATGCTTCATGAAATACGAAGAGCGTTTCCTGCTATTCCACTAATGGTAGATGCGAATTCTGCGTATACGTTAGATGATATGAAGCAATTGCAGAGATTGGATGAGTTTGATTTAATGATGATCGAACAGCCGCTAGCAGATAACGATTTTCTTGATCATGCCCGTTTGCAAAAGCAAATGGAAACACCGATTTGTTTAGATGAAAGTATTCATTGCTTAGAAGATGCAAGAGTGGCGATTACACTTGGGAGCTGCCGTATTATCAATATAAAGCCAGGGCGAGTTGGCGGATTAACAGAATCGATTTGCATTCACGATTATTGTCAGCAGCACAGTGTGCCTGTTTGGTGCGGAGGCATGGTAGAAATGGGAATTTCACGTGCACAAAATATTGCGCTCGCATCTCTTCCAAACTTCACAATTCCAGGCGATATTTCAGCTTCGAACAGGCATTGGGAACAAGATATTATCTCGCCAGAAGTAACGCTGCAAAATGGAAAAATTACAATTCCAGCGCAAGCTGGGTTTGGGTATAGCATAAACCGGGCAAGACTAGAAGAGATAACGAAACAATGCATTGTATGTGAGAGGTGAGCATATGCAAAAGCATGAAAAGGAGCTGCGTCATATACAAAATCGTTTATTGGAAACACCATTTGTAAAAGTGGCGTACATCTTCGGATCTCATGCAAGAAAAGAGGCAATTCCTTCTTCAGATTATGATATAGCCATTGAGACAACAAATATTTCAATAGGTGAGTTTCAGTGGCTTTGGTTTCAACTGATGGAAGAGCTGGACGGAGCAGGAAAAGTAGATGCGGTTCATTTGAATACATTGTCGAATAGCGAACTGAAGCGCCATATTTTACGAGAAGGCAGGTTGTTTGCGCAGCGGATATGAAGATTTTGAAAGAGAAAAAGGCTCTCCTTTGGATACCTTAAATAGACTAAACTAATAAGAGGATATTATGTTCAATATATGAGCATATGTCCTCTTTTTTCATGCATATTAGATTTGTTATTTAGATATTGAAAATACAGTTTAATATGCATACTACAATATAAAAAGTAGCGATAAACTTTTGATATTAACTGTTGATAATAAAGTTAAAAATTCCAGTCATTCTATTCCACAATCGGGTCATTTAACGGAGTAAGGATACTAACATGCAAGGACAATGTTGAATTAAATTTTCTGTGGTGAAGAATCTATAAAGAAATCTTATCAGATATTTTGATGAAAATTTACTATTGACTATTTCCATAAAATACCTCAATATGATAATGAGTGAGTCACTCACTCATTCATCAAAAGAGGGAAGAGGGCATGTTCAAATGAGCCAAACAAATATCCTACGGGAAATCGTTCTGCGGAAGCGTAATCAGAGCAAGAATGCCAAAGAACTTCAAATCAGCACAGCGAACAGCATAGTAGAAGGCTGTTACGTTAAAATTGGCGGTATCGATCAATGGATCATGATTCGTGGCGAAAATCGGAACAACCCCGTTTTGTTATTGATTCATGGCGGTCCGGCTTCGACCTATTCCATCTTTAGTCCGCTGCTGCGTTCTTGGGAGAAGCACTTTATTATCGTTCAGTGGGATCAGCGTGGAGCAGGAAAGACTTTCGGAAAGAACGGTAAAAACGGCAGCGGAACCATCACTTTCGACCGTCTCGCGCAGGATGGGATAGAGGTAGCAGAATACTTGCGCGATAAACTCGGTCATCGAAAAGTAATTCTCATCGGAAGCTCTGTAGGCAGCCTGATTGGTATCATGATGGCAAAGCTTAGACCAGATCTTTTTTATGCCTATGTCGGCACAGATCAGAATGCCTCAAATCCACAAAAACAAGATCTTTTATACGAGTTAACAGTCAACGCTCTTCGTACAGCAGGTAATACGAAGGGGGTTCAATTGCTTGAAAAAATGGGTTCGGATATATCCCAGTGGAGTCGTAAAGACTACGACATGATAAATCGATTGAAGGTTAAAGCTATAAAAGATGTTCCCAACATGATTACAGACCTGTTTTTGCCCTCAATGCTTTCATCCCCGGAACACAAAATTAAAGATATGATAGATATCTTTAAAGGTATGAATTTTTCCCTTGACCAGCTATTTGATGAATTAATGGCCTTTGACTTAAAAAAACTCGGACTGCGATTTGAGGTGCCAGTCTTTATCTTTCAAGGAGATAAAGATATTTTAACACCTACTGAGCTGGCTAAAGCATATTACGACGAGATTGAAGCTCCCTACAAGGAATTTGTTCTAATCAAGAACGCAGGCCATCTTGCTTGTTTTGCCCGTGCCGATCAGTTCCTTGAGGAGTTGATCGAGAGAGTATGTCCTCTGGCACCCGCGTCTATCTCCTAATTGTAGAAACAATAATTTTACCAGTTTGATGGTACAATGAATATAATATTTTTCAAAGATTCGGAGGTTGGAACGATTGTCTCCATTAAACAGACAGCAGCTTGATCAAATCCGTGACGAACGCAGGGAAGAGATAAAGCAAGCAGCACTTAAAGTGTTTGCCCGCCGAGGGTACACAGGAACAAAAATGAGCTTGATTGCTAAGGAAGCTAGTATTAGCGAAGGACTCATTTACCGCTATTTCAATTCTAAAAAAGAATTGTTCATCACACTCATACAAGAATTGATGGAAGAAGCAAGAAGGGAACTCGAGCATGTTCAATACTTGCCTGGAACACCCTTTGAACAAATCAGAAACTTAACTGAAAATATGCTTGATGAAAATAGTAAATATGCCTTTATGCTCATTGAGCGGGCTCGTAAGGATGATGATGTCCCAGAAAAGGTTACCCAGATCTTTGAACATCTTCCTACGAATGGTCTAATCGATCTGCTGGTCCCAGTCTTCATTAAAGGGCAAAAATCTGGTGAATTTTCCCCAGGAGAACCACGAAAGCTGCTTACCTGGTATTTTACCATCGTCATCAGTCTTCTCACTCAAGAACAGGGGGATGAAGAGTATGGGTTGCCGGATGTGGAAGTGTTAATGCGTATTTTGGCAAAATAATTTCTAAAGAAGCTTTTGATATCTAATCTTATACCTTCGTTCTTCCGCAATCGGGCGTGATTGTGGAAGAAAACTTAGGTTTTTAAATGACTTTATTGTTAAAGCATCCTTTATAAAAAATATAACAACTTTATTTTACCCCCATCTAAAACAGGATGGGGGTATGTGTGTTTGAAGTATTAAAATTAAATACTTATTGTGATCTTGATATTTCCTTATTGCGGGTGGTGACAGCTTTGCTGGTACTACCCGCAATAAGGGGATCTTTTCATTTACTTTAGATAATAGTGCGCTATATAAAACATACATGCATATGATATATCAAAGGGATTTTACTTTTCAAATGAGAATATTTTAGTAAAAGAAAAAACCATATAAGTATCTATCAAAAAATATTACAAAAGGTGTGAATTGGGCTGTTTGGATACAGTAACATTAGAATTTGTTCATTTGAAATTTATAATAAGGGAGAATTTTAATAATGAACAAAGAGAATATGCAGTTTAAAGAAATACAGCAAGCAGATGCTACGGAAGACCTAAAATATAAAGAAAAAGTACCTTGGAAATTAGGTAGACACCTTAAAGATAAGCATAAAGAGAAGTTAAGTACATTAATAACAGATTATCATCAATGTATGTTTCATTTATTCAATGATAAGAGCGCTGATACAAAACAGGATTGAAGTATATAAGTTACTGGTGACTTGGGTTATGTGCATGAAATGTTGTTCATATAAAGTAAATTTTCCATCAGTGGTCCCTCACTGATGGAAAGCCCTTACCAATCGGGCGCATGCCAGGGGTTATCCCCTACCTATCTTCCTTGTTTCTCTCTTAATCTTGAGGTGGGGTCTTACTGCCCGCAAATAGAGAGATAAATTTTTATAAAAATGTAAGATAATAAAGTGCATTTTCTAAATAATGACATAGTCATAGGGAATCAGATAGCATATAATGAGAAAGGATTTCAAGAAAAAAGTGAGGTGGAACTGTTTTATGAGTAATCCTAGCATAGGAGAGCCGGACATAGGACCGGCGTCAGAGGAAGTCATACAACTGAATATCCGAAGCGGATTACTACGTAAAAATAGTTACCGCTTTATATAAACTTTGGAAAGATGACTTCCTCTATAAGAGAGGAGGTTTGTACAATGGTACAAAATATCTGGAAGCAAATTACAGGAAAAAAACAAGAAGCTACGAAAATCCAAGGTTTTGATATTGACTTAAACCAAGAAAATTTAACGCGTATTGATCGGCTTGTAGATCGCTACGAGTCAGAAATTCTTCGTCAACTTGACAGTGACTACACACAGCGTACAAAATGGGCAGACCGAATAGCTGATAAAATTGCCCAATTCGGGGGTAGCTGGAGATTCATTATCTGGTTTGCATGTTTTCTTGCTGGATGGATTATTTGGAATAGCCTATCTATCACAAAAGGAGCACATTTTGACGAGCCGCCATTCATTTTATTGAACTTATGTTTATCTTTTATAGCAGCATTTCAAGCTCCTGTTATTATGATGAGCCAAAACCGGCAAGCAGCACGTGACAAACATGAATCTGTTATTGACTTTGCGATCAATTATAAAGCTGAGCAGGAGATTGATGATATGCAAAGTCATCTTCACCGTATAGAAGGTGAATTAACAGAAATTAAAGAGCTGTTGAAACAATTAAAAATAAAATAAAAATATAGCCTTTTAAAAGAGTAAAAAGCTGATCATTTACATAAGTAGATGATTAGCTTTTTTTATTTTATCCCGCCATTCGTGGGCAGTAAGACTCCCACTGATGGAAGTAATGCAGGAGCGATTATGAAACCAATCTTATTTGGAACATCATGACATACAATATGAGAACAAGCCTGATTTTGAAAAAAACAAGCTCTTATTCTCATTCGAAACATAGGATAAATGGAATCCAATTGAAAGGATCCCACAAATGAAGGACTTTTATTAAAGGAGGAAAAGAGCAATGGGTGAAAGTTGTGAACATGGACATGGACATGGGCATCGTCATCACGGCAATGGCTTTGCGATTTTAATCGTATTGTTTATTTTATTAATCATCATTGGTGCTAGCTGCTTCTGTGGCGGTGGCTACGGCTACGGCGGTGGCTACGGCGGCGGCTTTGGCTATGGCGGTTATGGTGGTTTTTGCTGCTAATAAGTTAAAAACTATTGAAAATAGCCTTGTGCAGAGCACAAGGCTATTTTATTCACAGTTTAATATGTTGTGATAACTTTTGAATGTAAAATGAGCGAATTAGGAAAAAGAAAATGACTTCGACGATTCCAAAGAGGCTTAATACTAAAATGGCTTCTGCTGTTAAAGAGAAAGAGAGTGTACTTTGTATAAATTTAATTGCAAATATCGTATGAATAGAAGCAATCGTATAAGGAACGAAAAATAGTATTGCTAATTGAATTGTTGCTGAACGTATCATTTCAGACTTCATTAATCCAATTTTTGTAATCGTCTTATATTTTTCTGCTTCTCTCGTCAAATCAGTATACATACGGAAGTACAGAACGCTTCCTGCTCCGATGAAGAAAATAATTCCAAGAAATGTACCGGTGAAGAGGTAAGCAACATTCCATCGCTTCTCTGCATATAATTCATCGCTGGCTGTATAAATATTAAAAGGGCTTTTCTTGTCCTGCATTGCTTGCTGATCCTGCTTTGGATGTAAACTATGTTCATCAACAGTGGTCATACTTAGAATGCGTTTTGTCAGCGGAAGCGTATTTTCCCAATTATCCACCTGGAAATTATAAAGCGTAATTGGTTCGAGGTGTGGAATTTCGTTGTTTACAGCTTCATCCGACAGTACGATAAGATATACCCAAGCATGTTGCGGTGCAAGTGGCTTCTTTGCTATTTCTTTTATATGAAATTGTTTTTTATTAGATTGTAACGTAATATTTTCTTGTTTAAGAAAAGGGTTTGTTAACAATTCTAATGTTACGGGCGAATATCTTGGAAGCACATATGTTTCGTTGTTAGCTAGTTGAATTTGAGAACGATTTAGAAATTTAGCAAGAATATTATAGTCGCTTTGTTTCATAATCCAAATATCTTCATTAGCTGCCTTATCTTTATATACAACTGATTTATGTTTTTGATATGTAAATTTGTCTTTCATTAATTCATTTTCGAGTGTTGTAATATGCTTCGTTTCGAATGGATTTCCTTCGTAAGATGCATAAGTAAATGGAAAAGGAAATGTCTCAATTATAGAAGCCTTTGTGTGTTTATTAAGGGCGTATAATGGTGTAATAATGGTAAAAGCAATTGCAGATAACACGGTTACAATGAAAAGCATATTAATATTGACACGAACTCTTGATGCCAAATCGGATATCCAAAGCATATTTGTTTTCTTCATATAAAAGCGTCGTCTCTTTTTTAATATCCAAATGAACAGGAAACTAGCTTGCGAAAAGAAAAAGTATGTCCCAACTGTAACAAGAGGAATAATAGTTAAAATGATGAGTATACCACTTCCATTTGTTAAGCTTCTTGTTGTTATATAACTTTGTGGGTAAGCAGCAAAAATATAGCCTGAAAGTATACACAGTAAACTAAAAATTGAAATGACAATGGAAGGCCGTTTCTCCTTCTTTGTACGAGTTCCTCCTTTTAGAAGGCGAGTTACTTTCCTTGTTCGAATTAAAGCAGGTGTAAAGACTGATACAATAATAAAAAGGATGAGAAATATTGTTATAGTTGTCCAAATTGCTTCTGATGGCCAATATAAATAAAGGCCGTTAACACCTGAAATCTTTGAGGTGATTAATAAGAAAAAGTTAGAAAACACAAGACCAACCTGAATGCCTATAAAAATAGAAAGCAATCCAATCAGCATATTTTCTAAAAAAATAAGTCGTTTCAGTTGTCTGTTTGAAATACCTAAAATCGTTAAAATGCCAAACTGCTTATTACGTACTTTTAAAAACGCTCCGACGGAGTACAACAAAAAGAAAAAAGAAAACATTACAATTACAAATTGGGTAAAGCCAACTAAATTCATAAGAGGTCCGGTATCTTTATAGTTTTGTATATTTTGCAGGCGCGGATGATACCGATACACAGCAAATGAAAAGAAGACCGTAATGGAAAAAGAACTACTTAAAAAATAAGCAAAATAAGCTCTTGAATTACGGACGACATTTCTAAATGCAAATTGCCAAAACTTCATCCACGTCTTCCTCCTAGCAATGCTAATACATCTAATATTTCTTGATAGAACCTTTCACGGTGTAGACCGCGGTGCAGTTCATTGTAAAGTTCACCATCTTTAATAAAAATAACACGACTGCAATAACTAGCTGCAAATGGGTCATGTGTCACCATTAAAATAGTAGCTCGTTCCTCTGTATTTAACTTTGTAAATAGCTCCATTACATCGATAGCTGCTTTAGAATCTAAGTTTCCTGTCGGTTCATCAGCAAGCAATAGAGCTGGTTGATGAATAACAGCACGGGCTATTGCTGTACGCTGTGCTTGTCCTCCTGAAATTTCAAAAATTCGTTTATTTAAAATGTGATTGATTCCGAGTTTGTTTGAAATTATATCTAGTTTTTCATCCATTTCAGAAAGCGGGACATTATCTAACGTTAATGGCAGAATGATGTTTTCTCCAATTGTTAACGTATCTAATAAATTAAAGCTTTGAAATACAAATCCTAATTCTTGCCGGCGAAACACAGCTAATTTTTCATTGCGAAACGTATGCGGTTGTTTTCCATTCATAAATACTTCTCCTGATGTAGGAGAATCGATTGTTGAAATGACATTTAATAAAGTTGATTTGCCGCTCCCTGACGGACCCATAATAGCAACAAATTCGCCTTTAACCACATGTAAATTAATATTTTTTAGAGCAGTATGAGGGACTTTTCCCTCATATACTTTCGATACATTTTTTATGTGTAGTACTTCGTCCATATATAAATCACCTTTCTAACTATGCTTATCTTTCATCCCACTATTCGCGGGCAGTAAGACCCTTACTTCAAGATTGGGAGAGAAGCGTTGTCCAGCTCTTGCGGCTAGAATCTCCGGTCGTTTCGCTCCCTCAGACGAGGCAAAAGCGCCTCTCTGCTTTGGGCGAGCCGCTTCCGCTTTTCTACAGAAGATAGGTGGAGGACCACTGATGGAAGTTTCACTTTATTACAATTTCATATGCTGTGATTACTTTTGCACATATAGTGAACGAATGAATGGGAAAAAGAGGGTTACCCTTCATACTCTTTTGCTTTGTTCATTACGGCGTTATGGAAAATAATTTTGATACTTGTCCCTTTTCCAACTTCAGAGTCTAGTTTGACAGAATGACCTAAATAAGAACAAATTTTGCTAACAATATATAACCCCATACCAGTAGATTCTCCAAATGCGCGCCCATTTTTTCCAGTATAAAACGGTTCAAACACACGGCGAATATCTTCTTCTGGAATACCGACACCTTCATCCCGAACTTCAAAAACAATATCTTTTCCGCTTTGGGAAGCAGATAAAAATACTTTTTTTCCTCTTTCTCCTGAATAGCGCACAGCATTTGTCATTAATTGATAAATAATAAATTTTAACCACTTTGCATCAGAAGCAACCATTAAATCAGAATGTACTTCTAGAACAGGAAAGACACCGCTTCTAATAAACAGTTCTTTTAAGCTGTTTATATTTTTCGTTACCGCATCTTTTAATGAAATGGTTTCCACGTGGAAATCTTCATGGAAGTTCGTTAACCGGGCCATATATAATGCCATATCCAGCCCTTGATTTAATCTTTCTAGTTCTTTTTTAAATTTTGGAATAAGGTGTTCGTCTTCCATTTCAAGTGCCATCAGCTGCATAACAGAAACAGGTGTCTTCATTTGATGAACCCATTGATTAATAAACATTTGATGTTCTTGCTGTTTGACTTCATATGTTTGCAATTCTTTCTGAAATAGACGATATTGTGTACGAACAAGTTCATTTACGCCATGCGGCATAGGAGCATTTGCTCGTTCGATGAATGCATCTTCCATTCTTTCAGGTGGTTCACTTAATCTTTTATACAATCTGCGATTCCGAACGTAGCGGTAAGTAAGAAAACAGATGAATAGATACATACTTAGCACAATAAAATAAAATTTATTGTTTTGAAATCCATCAACGGCATCATACAAAGCGAAGATGACGACAAAGTTTACAATATAAAGAAGTAAAAAACTAACGTGATCACGTAAAAATAACTTCATGATCTATTCACTCCAAGTTGTGTTAAAGCGATAACCTAAACCGCGTACTGTTTCAATAGCATTTTCAATTCCAAGTTCAGTGAATTTTTTCCGAAGGCGCGTAATATTTACGTTTAATGTATTTTCCTCGACAAAGCTTTCATCATCCCAAAGTGCAGATAATAAGTCTTCTCGGCTTGCTGTACGAGGATATTTTGAAAGGAGCATTTCTGCTAGAATTGCTTCTTTCTTTGTTAGTAATACTTGCTCATTTCTAAAATGAAGCTCTGGTCGTTCGGGATATAGTTTTAATCCTTCCACTTCAACAATACGTTCTGACATACTTGGTGCATAGTCACCGTAAATGCGGCGCAATTGCCCTTTAATCTTTGCCATTACTACATCATAGTGGAATGGCTTTGTAATATAATCATCAGCACCGCTTTCAATCGCCATAATTTGCTCCATTTCACCAGCGCGAGCTGAAATGAAAACAATTGGGCAAGTGGATTCGTGACGAATTTGACGGCACCAGTAGAAACCATCAAACTTCGGTAAATTTACATCTAATAAAACAAGGTGTGGTTTTACATTGTTAAATGAAATCATAATATCATCAAAGTTATCAGCAACAACTGCTTCGTAACCGTATTTTTGAATGTGGGATTGTAGTAAAGATGAAATATTCGGATCGTCTTCTACAATTAAAATTTTGTACATATGGAAACTCCTCCTCTTACTTTGTATATGTATAGTGTAACATGTGTTTTCTCCGTTTTCATTATGTCAAAATCATGCCTATTATACACTGTGGATAAAATTGACAAATTCGAAAGATAAATTTAACATTTAGATAAATATCTAAATGTCTAATTGATGAAAGGAAGAAGGATATTGAACCAAGCATTTAAAGCGTTGGCAGATCCGACAAGGCGCAAAATTTTAGATCTCTTAAAAGAAGGAGACTTAACAGCTGGAGAAATTGCAGAGCATTTTAATATGACAAAGCCGAGTATATCGCATCACTTAAATGCACTCAAAAACGCAGATCTCATTCAAGATGAAAAAAGAGGCCAGTTTGTAGTGTATTCATTAAACACGACTGTGTTTCAAGATTTATTAACTTGGGTTTTTACGTTTACGGATAGAGGGGGAGATGGGAAGTGAGGAAGCATATCGTTCCATGGCTCTTAATTTTTACAATTGCAATAGGATGGTATATTGCTTGGCCGCATTTACCAGAGCAAATTCCAAGGCATTACAATGTAGAAGGAGAAGTAGACGGATATTTTTCTAAAGTAAGTGCCATGTCTTTTTCAATGGGGAGTATGATATTTTTCTATATTTTCTGGATTTTGATAAGAAGAATTGACTTAACAAGGGGAGAGTATAAATACTTTGCTAAGGCTCTTTCAAAGATTAATTATATGATTTTCATCACCATATTTGGCTCTAATATATTAGGTATACTTCATTCAGTAGGCTATGATGTGAAAGGTTCCGTAATGGTCAATTTTGCACTAGGTACGCTATCTATTATATTAGGGAACTATATGCAGCAAACGAAACCAAATTATTTAATTGGGATTCGCACGTCTTGGACATTAGAGAATGCAGAAGTATGGCGCAAAACCCATCGATTTGCTTCGAAAACAATGGTAATTACAGGCTTCTTTATATATGCTGCAGCACTTTTGAAAGATCCTATTAATATATGTATTGGGACGGGTATTGTGTTATTAGGCGCTATTATTCCGACGGTAAAATCATATTCTATTTATAAAAGAGAAACTGGATTAGAAGGTAAATCATAAAAGTATGGTAGAAGGGAAGAAATGAAATGAAGAAACACATTTTTGCCATTATACTTATTAGCATAACAATATTTGCTTGGATTATCTCTTGGCCCCACCTTCCTAATACAATCGCTACGCATTGGAGCGGCGGCACTCCAGATGGTTATTCTTCTAAATTAACTGGAATGTTATCGGTGGTTGGGATTATGATTGGAACTTATATATTACTCAATGTTGTTCCAAATATTGATCCGAAGAAAGAGAATTATAAAAAATTCTCGAAAGGTTTTAATATGATCACGTATAGTATCCTCGTTGTATTGTTTATTGGGAACATGGATGTTATTGCAACTGGATTAGGCTATGATTTACCAATAAATCGTTTTTCAGAATTGATTGTTGGTATTTTATTTTTAGTGATAGGCAACTATTTACCACAATGTAAGCCGAATTTCTTTGTTGGCATTCGTACTCCATGGACATTAAGCAATGAAGAAGTATGGCGCAAAACACATCGTTTTAGCGGGAAATTATTTATTATTTTAGGGATTATCATGTGTATCAGTGTTTTTGCCCCTGCTGCTTGGAGAACATCGATTGTACTGACTGTCGTTTTGGTTGGAGTGGTAATCACCATGTTATATTCTTATTTTGCTTATAAGAAAGAGATGAAAATATAAAGAAAAAGAATCAATTTCTAGTGGTTTAGAACCAAATACGGTTGCGGAAGCAATTTACTTTGTATTTAATCAGCCTCAAAGTGCAAATATGAGAGACCAGCAAAGCAACAAGCATAAGGTTAGAAAAAGCCGTTCTTCCAAATGGAAGAGCGGCTTTCTTTAATCTTACATAAATGTAATGTTCATGTAAGAGAAATAGATAGTGGGGCATTAGTGGCGGTGTTATAGTAACAAAGTACTTCGTGAAAGAAATTCTAATATAGTTTTTATAGAGATATTATGACCTACATAACAGTTCTGTTTGTGTAGAGGAATTCGATCGTGGCAACAGTAATGATGAGGTAGGATAAAGTGAGGAGTATAGTATATGAAGACAATGTTAGAAGCGAATAATATTAAAAAGGTATATGACACCGGCGGAAATAAATATGAAGCGTTAAAAGGAATTCACTTACAAGTGAAAGAGGGCGAGTTCGTTGGAATTATGGGACCGTCTGGATCGGGGAAAACAACGTTATTAAATGTTCTTTCTACCATTGATAACGCAACAAGCGGTGAAATTTTAATTGATGGAAATGATATTGTGAAAATGAATGATGATAAACTAGCGTTATTTCGCCGCGATCATTTAGGTTTTATTTTCCAAGATTATAATTTATTAGATACATTAACAGTGAAAGAAAATATTGCGCTTCCACTAGCGTTATCAAAAGTAAAAGCAGGTGAAATTGATCGCCGTGTTCTTGAAATCGCAAAAAAATTTGGTATTGATCATATTTTAGACCAATATCCATACCAAGTATCTGGCGGACAGAAGCAGCGCTGCGCAGCTTCTCGCGCTATTGTTACAAATCCAAGTATGATCTTTGGCGATGAGCCGACAGGTGCGTTGGATTCTAAGTCTGCAACTGACTTATTGGAGAGCTTGAAAGCATTAAATGAATATGATCAAGCGACAATTTTAATGGTCACGCATGATGCATTTGCTGCAAGTTATTGTCAGCGTGTTATTTTCATTAAAGATGGTGAGTTATATAAAGAACTGCACAAAGGAGAATTAACGCGTAAGCAATTTTTCCAAGAAGTACTAGACGTAATGTCTATCATTTCTGGAGGTATAGTAGATGACGTTATCTAGTCTTGCCCTTCGCAATATAAAGCGTAACTTTAAGGATTATGCTTTATATTTTATGTCGATGATTTTTAGTATCGTCATTTATTTTACATTTGCAGCACTTCAATACAACACACAAATAGAAAAAGCCGCAGAAGGATCAAAGAAAATTAGCGGGGCATTCCAAGTCTCTAGTGTAATGCTCATTGTTTTCGTAGCGGTATTTATTATTTATTCCAACGGCTTCTTTACACGTAAACGAAAAAAAGAAGTTGGGTTATATTCTTTACTAGGAATTCGGAAACGCCAAATTGGAAAAATGCTGTTTTATGAAAATATGTTAATGGGGTTAATGTCTTTAATCATTGGTATTGTGATTGGTAGCTTATTGTCTAAGCTATTTCTTGAATTACTAGTAAGTTTAATGGGGCTCGATTTACAAGTTCATTTTGAAGTGCCGCTGGCGGCGATTATTAATACAGCAGTTGTGTTCTTTGTGATTATTTTATACACATCGCTGCAAGGGTATCGATTAATTTATCGATTTAAACTCATTGAGCTATTCCGCGCTGAGCGTGAAGTAGAGCAAATGCCAAAAGGGTCTATCGTTATGGCATTTATCGCTGTATTTTTAATTGGTTCTGGGTATTTTTTATCACTTATGTTTACGAAAGCTATTAAATATGCAGACTTCATGATGATTGCATTTTATATTTTACTCGCAACCGTACTTGGTACGTATTTATTATTTATGTTCTTTACAGTTGGCGTTTTAAAACGCACAAGAAATAATAAATCTTCCTTTTATAATGGAATGAATATGATAACAACGTCCCAGTTGTTATACCGCATTAAAGGAAATGCAAAATCCCTTGCGACAATTGCTATTTTAAGTGCAGTAACATTAACTGCTGTTGGTACATCTGTCACGATGTATTACAACACATTTACACAAGCGAAAGATTATACACCGTATAGTTTTTCTTATGAGAAAAAGGATGCGGCTTTAGAACAGAAGGTGAATGCGATCTTTGAGGAAGAGAAGAAGCATAATCCAATTAAAGAGCAGTTCGAAATTGAAATGGTGCCGGTGAAAGGGAAATTTGAAGGTGAAAAAGCTGATATAAGTATGAATGCTCATTATATGATGACAAAACAATTTCAACTTATGTCACAATCTGCCTTCAATACAATTGCGAATAAAATGGATACGGTAAGGTTAACTGCTGGAGAAGCTTTCGTATTGGATGGTACGTATATGGAAGGACATGAGTTTAGTACAGTATATACAGGAAATAAAGCGGTATTTCCTCTTGGAAATGAAACGAAGGCATTAACAATTAAAGGTGTTGAAGGTCGTAATGTTACGAACTTAGGAGAATTAGTTGTTGTTGTTCCAGATGACGTATACGAACAAGCGAAAAAGGTAACTGGAACGAGAGTTGTTAAAAATATTGATGTGAAAAATGAGAAGAATAGTAAGGCGTTAACGGAAAAATTAACAAAGGTTATGCCGGGAAATCTTGAACCTGCACCGGTATTTAGAGACTTCTATACTGGATTTAAAGGCGGAATCGAAGCAACTGGGATGATGATGTTTATCGGTATTTTCCTAGGTCTTGTATTTTTACTTGCAACAGGTTCTATTATTTACTTTAAACAATTAACAGAAGCAAATGCAGACCGGGATCGTTACATTGTTCTTCGTAAAGTTGGGGTAACGAAGCAAGAAATGAAGAAGGCAATTGCAAAACAAATCAGCTTTATTTTTGCCATTCCATTAGTCGTTGGAATTTTGCATAGCTTATTTGCGCTAAAAGGGTTGTCTAACTTATTGCCATTTGAAATTTTAATTCCATTATTAATGAGCATTGGAGTATATAGTGTGATTTATGTTGGATATTACTTCTTAACAGTTCGTTCTTATTTTAAGATTGTAAGCGGGGAGTGGTAGAAAAAGAGGTTGTCCTAAAAGGTCATTGAATAATGACCTTTTAGAGACCGCTTCTTTTGTTAGCTGTTTTATTTGGATTTTATGCCTAATTCTTCACTAAAATTGCCATATAAGCCATTGTTGTAAGTTCATTTGCATTCAGTAAATCAAATATCCTTTTAAGATAAACATTGTTATGTTCAACTGTTTTTGCGAAAGATTGGATGAGTTTGATCACTAAATCTGTCGTTAATCCTTTATGAAAGCCTGCCATGCCGATTAAATGAAGTTTTATCATTGAATAGTGAATGACTAACATAACATAATCATTGAAAAGCGTTTTATGTCCAAGTGGGAACAGGTTTTTAAATACATAATTGACTAGGTAGTTTTCTAAGATGTACTCATGTTCTGTCATAAATGGTTCGTAAAATTCTTCATAGGCCTTTTTATAGTGCTCTGTAGTCTCTTCAATAGTTGCTTCTTCTGTATATTGAATACCTTCTAACATCTCTTTTAAACAATCAAGGTATCGTTGACTTGTGATAGACTGGCTAACACGATACTCCACTAATTCTTTACACAATTTCATTTGTACAGCTAATTGAGTAGGTATTTTATCAAGTTGCTCTTTCATTCCTTGATTAGACATCCCATTAGTGAACTGAGCAATGACATTTGGAATTCCATCAACATCACCTTGATCAATTTGTTTCTGTACCTTTTGATAGAACATTCCTAAAATGATAAGGCGCTCCGCTAGAGTATAAGATCGGTCTTGTATAATTTGAATGGAAAAAATACGTAATTCCCAGAAGTATTTTTTTGGTTGATTATCGACTTTCAGGTTATCTGTTTTTACATGTTTTCCAATGAATCCACGAGTACTAGCCGGTTCTTCAGCCTCATTAAAATCAATTCCATTTGGATTCAGAAGGGCTAAACGTGCAGCTTCAGGACATGACATAGTCGCTGATTTTTCAATTACACCGTTAATACTATTAATAGAGCGAGGGTAGACTGCACAAGTATTAGATAAATACTCTTCACCTAAATTTAATTGAACCTTGCAAAGACTCTCTTCAGATAGGAAAGAACATCTTCAGCCCTTCTCCATTTTAATTTTAGCGTAAGATGTAGAAGATGGGTTTGAACGTTGTCTTGTTACGTTCTTCTTGAGAAGTGGTTTTAATTCTAAATCACGAGATTTTTGGTATTTTTTATAAGTATCTTCATCAACATCTACTCTCCATCCAATGCAACAAGAATCTTCACACTCTGATCCTATACAAGAGAATTGTTGCATATATTGGGGAACAAGCAGCTGTCTATTTTTTGTGTTATTAAGTGTCATCGTACTGATCTCCTTAGTTAATATTACAATAAACTAATAAATATATGATAATTGTATATTAAGAAATATAGATTATCAATATTGCTCTTTTTTTGTAAAATGATTAAGAAATTGCAATGAACCAAAAACGGATAGTTCCTTCATTTCTTTTGGTGACTTAATTAAATCAAAAAAGGGTAGTTCTTTTTATTTATATGAAAAAAACGAGGCTGCCCAAAAAGTAAACCTTTTGGGGCAGCCTCGTTTTTGCTAAGTATGGTTGTATCGTATTATTTATCAGTTGCAACAGAAGCGATGTATGGTAAGTTGCGATATTTTTCAGCGCAGTCAATGCCGTAGCCAACGATGAATTCATCTGGAATGACAAAGCCAACATATTCAGCTGTTAAATCAACTTTACGGCGTTCTGGTTTATCAAGAAGCGTACAGAATTTTAACGATTTTGGTTTATGCATTAAGAAGTGATCTTTTAAGAAGTGAAGTGTTAAACCAGAATCAATAATGTCTTCTACAACAATTACATTTTTACCTGTAATATTTACATCGATGTCTTTTAGTAATTTCACTTTACCAGTTGTTGTTGTTTGGTTTCCATAGCTAGATGCAGAAATAAAGTCGATTGTTACCTCGTTTTTAATATGACGAATTAAATCGGCTGCAAAGACGAAAGAACCTTTTAATACAGCAATAACAAAAATTTCTTCTCCTTCAAAATCACGCTCGATTTGCATAGCAAGCTCTTTTACTTTTTCTTGCAGCTGCTCTTGTGAGATTAAAGTATCTTTAATTTGAATATCCATCAAAATCCTCCTACATTGTGAAACTTGTGAACAGTTTGACTGTAAAGGATTGACGTGAAAAAGTCAAAAAAGAGAGGGGGGATTTATTTTAAATAAAAGGAATAAGAAATTATAATAGATTGAAGTAGTAGATACATCATGCGAAGACTTATAGATGAAGGAATACCTATAATAAAAACTCTCTTGTCATAAACAAGAGAGTTTACTAGTTTATTAGTTTATTTCACTTATCCAAACTCCATTGTCTCGGAATGAATGCCATTTCCCATTAATGGAGTGTTTGCCTGTTACCATTTTTCCATCTTGCTCTAAGTAATACCAAGCGCCATTCCACTGTAACCAGCCTGTATGTACTATGCCATTCTTATCGAAATAGTACCATGACTTTTCTACTTTCACCCAACCAGTAGCCATTTGTCCGTCTTTATGAAAATAATAAGTTTTACCATCAATAGTGTGTAATCCAACTTTCATTCTTCCTTTATCATAGGAGTCTAAATAGTACCATTTTCCGTTTTCTTGTAACCATCCAGTTTTAGCCGCACCATTTTCACCATAGTAATACCAAATGTTTCCGTCTGGGTTAAGAATCCACCCTTTGGCCATTTTCCCATTGTCATAAAAGTAGTAGCTATTACCGTCGTCGTCTACAACAGCCATGCCTGCTGCCATAGCGTTACCAAGAAAATCAGGGAATAGATACCATGCATCTCCATATTTAAGCCAACCTTTTTTCTTCACACCGTTTTGATCGTAGTAATACCACTGATTATTTTCTTGTACCCATCCAGATTTTTGAGCAATTTGCATTTCTTTTGGCGCATTATTTTTAGTGCTTACATTTTGTTCTGCTTGAGCAATTGTTGGAACGATTAACATTGTAGATAGTAAAACTGGTAAAATAGCTTTCTTCATTTCTCGCATCCCCCATTTGTTGGATTTTGGTTTTAATTTCCATATAAGTTATACTATTACATTATGAATTTATTTCCAATATCTTTTGTAAAATAATTGTAATAATTATTTTTTGTTTGTAACATTTTGCTGATTTTTGTAATCTAAATTCCGTTTTATGACAAATCATTGGAATGCAATTGAGGTAAGGCTTATCCCATTAACGGATAGTAAGCCTCCCACATCAAGATTGAGAGAAAAGCGAAGAAGAAAGGTGGGGGGAAGAAAACTCCAACTGATGGAATTTTCGCTTTATTGTTTTTAAACATGCGCACATCAAATAAATGACACCTAAAATAGAAAGGACTGTAAGCAAACTCAATTTTCATCGGGTTTACTTACAGTCTTAAGGGAGAAACCATTAAATGGATTTCTCTTTTTTCATATATACTATCTAGACAAGTAGTTTTGAATTCCTTCAAAGATAGATTGTGATAGTTTGTTTTGATAGTTGTTAGAAGTTATATTTAATCTGTCTTCTGTATTCGTTATGAACCCTGTTTCTACTAAAATAGGAAGTGCTTGATTATCTCCTTTTAACACACGAAGTTCCGGACGCTCTTTCAATCCTCTACTTTTACCACCAGTGTTCGCAATTAAAGACTTCTGCACAGCACTTGCTAATTTATAAACTTGATTACTTTTTGGATGGTCAGGATTATATAATGTTTCAATTCCTGCTGCTGCTGGAGAATCTGCAGAGTTTACATGAACACTAACAAAAATATCAGCTTTATTCTTATTGGAAATCTTAACGCGGTCTGATAATTCAATGAAAGTATCTGTTGCACGTGTCATCACAACATGCATACCACTATTTTCTAATAGCTTTTGTAGCTTTAAGCTTACTGATAATGCAATATCTTTTTCAAGTATACCCTTATATATGGCTCCAGAATCCTTTCCACCATGCCCAGCGTCTACAACAATTGTTTTTCCAAACAAGATTGGCTGTTCAATCCAAGCGCCATTTGTATCAAGATAATAGGATATCCCGTTGATTTCAATCCAACCAGTTTTCATTGCCCCATTTTTTTCTATGTAGTACCACATATTATCTACTTGTACCCAGCCAGTTTTCATTGCTCCATTTTCGGCCATGTAGTACCACGTATTATCTACTTGTACCCAACCAGTTTTCATTGCCCCATTTTCGTTCATGTAGTACCACGTATTATCTATTTGTACCCAGCTAGTTTTCATTGCTCCGTTTTCGGCCATGTAGTACCACGTATTATCTACTTGTACCCAGCTAGTTTTCATTGCCCCATTTTCGTTCATGTAGTACCACGTATTATCTACTTGTACCCAACCAGTTTTCATTGCCCCATTTTCAGCCATGTAGTACCACGTATTATCTACTTGTACCCAACCAGTTTTCATTGCCCCATTTTCGGCCATGTAGTACCATACATTATCTACTTGTATCCATCCAGTTTTCATTGCTCCATTTTCGGCCATGTAGTACCGTGCGTTATCTACTTGTACCCAACCAGTTTTCATTACACCATTTTGATCAAAATAATACCAATTATTATGATCCTGTACCCAACCAACTTTCTTGTCTCCGTCAGTTGGCAACTCAGGTTTTGCCGCTTGTTTTAATTTCATAGTTTCATATAAAAATTTTGAATATTGCCCACGAGTAGTGGTTGTTCCTGGTTCAAACTTTCCGTTTCCCGTACCAACTGTAATATCATTTGATTGTAGCGCACTAATTGCATCGTTTGCCCATGCGTAGTTTGCAGTTATATCATTAAATGTGTGTACAGCTTGAACTTTTAAGTTAAAGGCATTCTTAAGAACTTGAGCCATTTCAGCACGAGTTAAAGGAGATTTTGGTCTAAAGTTACCATCTTGATCTCCTTTAAAAATACCAGCTTCAGTTAAAGCTAAAATTTCATTTAAAAACATTGTTGTGCTATTACTTACATCATGATAAGGATTTTTATACTCTGCCTTTGATTGTAAGCCAAGAGCAACATATAGGAGTCGCGCAACTTGCTCACGAGTTACATTATCTTCTGGACCAAATTTTCCATCTCCATATCCAGAGACAATATTTTTATTTGCTAAATATGTAATTGCTTCATACGCAAAGTGTGTGTTTGGTACATCTATGAAACTACCTTGAGAAGCAGAAGCAGCTTGTACTTCTTGCGCCTTATTCTGATCTTGTTGAATATTTTTAGTAACAGTCTCTTCTTTAGCCTTAGTTTCATCTTTTTGCTCAGTTTCTTTTTCTTGGTTAAGAGGTGCTTGTTCTTTTTGTTCAGTTTCTTTCCCTTGGTTAAGAGGTGCTTGTTCTTTTTGTTCAGCTTCTTTCCCTTGGTTAAGAGGTGCTTGTTCCTTTTGTTCAGCTTCTTTCCCTTGGTTAAGAGAAGGTGGCTCTGTTTGCTTAACTTCTTTTTCTTGCGTAACAGTTGGCTGTTCACTGTGTGTTTCTGCTAGAATTTGCATTGGACTTAAAACATAGCCTAATGCCAACACAGTTGCCATGGTTTTTTTCAACATGCGTTTATTCACCTTACTTCCTTTGTCTTAGGGATAAATATCCTTATTTGCCATATTTTAATTGTAACAAATAATTCACAAAATGTAATATAAAATATAGATATAGGGAAAAGAGGATAATGGGATATTTATAGTGCGTGTTGTAAAACGTATTCTTATATATAATTAGAATTTCATTAAAATATAATAATTATATATTGTGATTTTTAATAAAACCTTACAATTTTGTAAGGTTTTTTGTAAGATAAATCGATAGTTTGTACTGCTTTTTTTGTATACACTACGTATGTGTAAGGCACACATATTTTAGGGAAATAAGGAAAGTACTAAAACAGAAAGGAGTGAGGGAATGGAGAGGGATTCATCGGCTCTTTCTTTATTATTAGAGAATGATATCATTATGTTAGCTAATAATGAAGGCTGTAAAACTGTAGTTGATCGACAAGAAACATGGGTGGATTCACATGATAAAATTGTGTGGTACAAGTGGAATGAGAACTATAAAGAGAAAATAAAGAAGCAGCACATAGGGTATGAGATGCATAGAGTTGTTTTATGGAATGAGATGAAATCTTGGATTCATAAACATAACGGTAAAAACGAACGAGAGAGCAGCCGAGAGATTGATGCACTCCATTTTCAAACTCCTGAAATTGTTAGACACACAGATTATTCACATTAGGAAAGTAACATGTAAAACTAGGGCACAGAAAAAGAGCAGGTCGCTTATATAAGCAATCTGCTCTTTTTCTATGATTAAGCGCGTTTCGTAATCAAGCGCGGTGTTGTTGTAAATAAAATGACAAGTAAAATTGCACATAATATGAAAGAACCAATCATTGTGCTACCGTTTATGATGAAGGAATATAAAGCGGCTGACTGTCCTTTTGGTGCATATTGGCCAAAGAAAATAACGCCGGCAATGAAGTGCCAGAAGTAACGAGCTAGGCTGCCGATGAATGTAGCAAAAATGATATACATAATTGCCTTTGTTTTTTGTCTATTGGCAAGTGCTTGTTGAATTGGTGTATGAAATAATCCAGCAAAACCTATAAAAGCAAATGCAATGAAGTATTCAATAAACATTTGTACAGGCGTTAAAATGTATGCATCTCCTGCGACAATTTGTAGTAATCCCCAAACGAGGCCACTTAAGAAACTAGCTTTAAATCCCCAGCGGTAAGCGATAATAAAAATTGGAATCATAGCAAATGAGATAGAACCGCTTGTTGGAAGTTTAATAGATAGCGGCAAAATGTCGATGACTAATGCAAGTGCTGCAAGAATCGCTGCCTCTATCATTGCTTGTAAATTTGTATTACGCATGTATAAATCCCCCTACATCCAAGTTACAAAAAAAGAATCATTATCATAGGGGAACATGAGATATACAAATTATAAATAATTATTTATGTATATACGTTTGCACAATTCCTGCGCTAGCATTAACTAACAGGTTCAAAGGGTCGGAACGATGTGTTCCCTCTCAGCGACGCGGCTCCCCCTGTGACAACGAGATTCTTAAATTGTTAATAGTATTGTAAATGAGAATGGATAAGAATGGCAAACCCATTCTAGCATAGCTATGTTAAGTAAGATGAATTGCAAAAAAATAGTAATAAATTCACACAATATTGTATAGTTTTTTAAAAAAATTCATGGTACAATTATCATTGATAATAATTATCGTTATCGTTATCGTTATCGTTATCGTCTGAGGGGGAGAAATTATGAACTTAGTTGATATGAATATAGATGAAAAAGTACGTGTGAAAGATTTACAATCTCTTGATAAATTATTAAAACGTCGTTTAGCTTCATTTGGATTTGCTGAAGGCTGCGAACTTTGTGTAAAACAAAAGGCAATGTTTAATGGTCCGTGTACATTAGAATGCCGCGGGCAATTGATTTCTATTCGCCATTGTGATGCGAAAATGATAAAGGTGGAATTAGCGTGAGTAAGGTTGCTTTACTAGGGAATCCAAATACGGGGAAAACATCATTATTTAATGCGCTAACTGGTTCTTATGAATATGTAGGGAACTGGAGCGGAGTAACTGTAGAAAAAAAGATTGGTAAGTTAAAAGATAAGAAGGGAACTTTAATAGACTTACCAGGTGTATATAATTTAAACCCTGTGTCACGTGATGAAGGGGTTGTTACACAATTTCTATTAACAGAAGAATTTCATCATATGTTAAACATTGTAGACTCTTCTCAATTCGAACGTAATATGCATTTGACTTTGCAATTATTAGAATTTGGTAAGCCGCTCTCAATTGGTTTAAACATGATAGATGTTGCCAGGCAGCGTGGAATTATAATTGATGTGAAGAAACTAGCTGAAATGCTCGGTGTAACAGTTATTCCGGTTATTGCGAGGAGCGGAAAAGGCTGTGAGGAATTATTAGCTTCTCTTCATGAAAGCGATAACGGAGAACAGAAGCCATTTATTCTTTCTTATGGTGAAAGGGTAGATGCAGGAATTCAGCAAGTTATGGATAAACTGCAACAAGCGAATTATGAGCATCCAAGATGGCTTGCACTTCAATTTTTAAGTAATAATGAAGTAGTAGACCAAGAATTAAATCAATTGCCTATTTATCAAGGGCTTGTAGCGATTCGCTCTGCATTAGAAGCAGAATTAGATGTAACGCTGGAACAGCATATGTACGGAGCACGTGCAGCGTATATTGAAAAGTTGAAAACAAGTGTTATCCGTCATGAGAAAGAAGGAAGCATTCCTTTTTCTGAACGAGTTGATAAATTAATTACACATAAAATCTGGGGACTTCCGATCTTTTTAGGGATCATGTATTTCATTTTTCAGGTGACATTTTCGTGGATTGGAACACCTTTATCTGATCAACTTGATGCATTTATCGGTGGACCGTTCACAGATTGGGTAACAACAGCCTTAACTAATATGGGGGCATCTCAATTCATTCAAGCGCTCATTACAGATGGAGTAATTGCTGGTGTCGGTGCGGTAATCGTATTCGTTCCACAAATTCTTGCGTTGTTCTTTTTCATTTCATTATTAGAAGACTCTGGATATATGGCGCGTATTGCCGTTGTAATGGATCGTATTATGGAATTTTTTGGACTGAATGGAAAAGCATTTATTCCTATGATTATCGGGTTTGGTTGTAACGTACCAGGTGTTATGGCTGCGAGAACGATTGAACAGGAGAAAGAGAGACTGCTTACGATTTTAGTGACGCCATTTATGTCATGTTCAGCACGTCTACCTGTATATGCATTATTTGCGGGGGTCTTCTTCCCGCATAGTCAAGCACTCGTTGTGTTTTCTTTATATATCATTGGTATTGTCCTTGCATTAGTAGTTACAAAGGTTATGTCTGTTACGGTTTTAAAAGAAGAAAAATCTATTTTTGTAATTGAACTGCCGCCTTATCGCGTACCGCAAGCAAAAACGTTATGGCGCAGTACGTGGGAAAAAGGAAAAGGGTTTGTACGTAAAGCAGGTACATTTATTTTTGGTGGTTCTGTTGTTATTTGGTTATTAAACTACGCTGGTCCATCAGGATTCGATGTAAAGATGGGAGATAGTTTCCTAGCAATGATTGGCGGATTATTTGCTCCAATTTTTGCGCCGCTTGGTTTTGGAACATGGCAAGCAGCTGCATCGCTAATGACAGGATTTTTAGCAAAAGAAGTTGTTGTTTCTACAATGGCAATTATTTACTCTGTGAAAGAAGATGTATTAGGGAACGTAATCGGTACTCATTTTACAGCATTATCAGCATACGCATTTATGTTCTTTACTTTATTATATGTACCATGCTTAGCAACAGTTGCCGTCATTCGCCGTGAAACAGGATCTGTTAAGTGGACTATTTTCTCTGTTGTTTATCCGCTTGTTGTTGCGTATGTATTAACACTAATTGTATACCAAGTTGGGTCCATGCTAGGATTCTAGAAGGAGATGTATCATAATGATAGTCAATATTTTAATTGGAGCTGTCGTTTTTGGATATGCTGGATATACGTTAATTAACTTTGTAAAAAGAAGTAAAAAAGGGAAATGTGCAGCGTGTTCCCTTAATAAATCATGTGAGTCCAATGTTTGTAGCCCTGATATGAAGCATGCGGTGAATAAGTAGTACAGAGATTCCTAGATAATATAAAAAAACGCATGGAGAAATGATCCATGCGTTTTCTGTTCACCTGGTAGTAAGATTCCATACTTCAAGCTTCAAAGAGAAATGGGAGAGATAGGTGAGGGTAGTTCAATTGAGTTGATGGAACGATCATTTAGAATATATATTAACTAAGAATCTAGAGGTGATAAAATGAACGAAAGTAAAGAATTACATATTAAAAAAGTGTACGAACGACTTATTGAAGCTTGGAATAATCGTGATGCAGAAGGTATGGCAAATTTGTTTACTGAACATGGAGAGAGTATAGGATTTGACGGAAGTCAGTCAATTGGACCTACAGAGATTTTTTCTCATTTAAGTCCCATTTTTAGGGATCACCCTACTGCTCGATTTGTAAGTAAAATAAAAGATTTGCGTTTCATTGGTGAAAATGCTGCTATCTTAAGAGCTATCGCAGGTATGATACCTTCGGGAAAATCAGATTTAAATCCAGCGGTTAACACGCATCACACTCTTATAGTTATAAATAACCTTAATGAATGGAAAATCGAATTATTTCAAAATACACCAGCGCAATTTCACGGAAGACCTGAATTAGTAGAACAAATGACAGAAGAGCTGAAGGAATTGATATAAAAAAGTGCTCAGAGCATAACAACTCTGAGCATTTTTGTTGTACTATTACCCTTGTAAAACTAAATCGGCAATTTTTGTAGGAGATTCTGCGTTTACATAAAATTCTTCTGCTTTCCAATATCTATTTTGAAATTTAGAAATGTTTTGCTGCGTATGTGAACTTTCACGAAGAAATCTCTTATTTCGTGGGCAGTCCAAATACACTACATAATCATAAAAACTTCTCCATTCTTTACGTTGAAGAAATACACCTTCTATTACAATTACACAAGTATTAGGTAGTTTAATAGTCTTCGTACTGTGTGTATCACATTCATTATCATAAAAAGGAAGAATAAGTTCATTTGAAAACCTGAGTTTATCAAAAAAGTGATTACGTAACCAAGGAATATCCCATTGTAAATGATAATATTCATACCATTCTTCATGACCAGTATTGTAACGTTTTTTACGTTCAACAATGTGGTCATCAATATGAAAGATATAGAAGGGGATATTCTTTTCTTCTGCAGCCTCGCTAAGTTTTTTCACAAGTGTTGTTTTGCCAGAACGGCTTAACCCATCTATACCTAAAATAAACCGATCGTTTATCTCAAGATTTGTAATCAAGTGTAAGAGAGTTATGAAATTATCTTTCAAGGTATTGTCATCTCCTTTGAAAAAGTTATTCTTTTTTTACCTTATTTTTCTCAGTTTTGAGCCATTAGCTATTATGCCAATAAAACCAGTGATGGCGAATACATACGCTACGAACAAGAAAGTTGATGATAGTGAGCCTGTAATGATTCTAAATGTGCCAAAAGCAAATAATAGGAAACTACTCACGAGAGCTATCATTTTTCTAGTTTTAATATTCATTTTTTGCACCCCTGAAAAATCTTTATTTTAAATAAATGTTAACACATCGATTGGTATAAATTAACATTAATCGTCATTTAGGAAGAGTTCTCTCTATTTTTATGGATATCGATATGGAAATTTAACACGGTCAAAATGAAAAAAAGAAGCCCGCTAAAACAGGCTTCTTTTTTTATTTTAATGATATCCCTTTGCAGAGTCTTTATGAATTTTTTCTTTAAAGATAGTGTAGCTCCATAATTGATAGCCAATAACAATCGGTACCATGACCATTGCAACAAAAAACATAATTTTTAAGTTTAACTCACTGCCTGCTGCTTGGAATAATGTTGTGCTGTATGCATCGTTAATGCGAGATGGCAGCATTCTTGGGAACATACCAGCAAAACCAGTTGCCATAAACATGGCGATTGTTAAGCAAACGAATGTGAAGGCTAACCCAATTTTACGTTTGAAAACCATAACGATTACGATGACACTCATTAACATCGCAAGTAACGGAATGATAAACAGTACAGGGTATTCCGTAAAGTTTTGGAATAAGTTTGTAAGGTTTGCCGTTGCGACGTAAAAGATGGCTAAAATAGTTGCTGATGCCATCGAAAATGGTTTGGCAATTTTATAAGCACGATCTGATACTTCACCAGTCGTTTTAATCATAACCCAAAGTGCACCGGATACGACAAAGATTGCAGTGAAGAAAAGACCGCCTAAAATACCGTAAGGGTGTAATAAGCTCAGTAAATTTCCTTCATAGCCGTGTTTGCCAATTTGTAGTCCGTAGTAAAGGTTAGCGAATGTAACGCCGAATAAGAATGCAATTAAGAAACTACCAACCGCATATGTCCATTTACAAACAGTTTGCCAAACTGGTGAATCATCTTTATGCATAAATTCTAATCCTGCTGCACGAGCGAACAGGGCGAATAATACTAAAAATAACGGTGTGTATAAGTAGCTGAACATGTTTGCGTATGTTACTGGGAAAGCAGCAAATGTCGCTCCCCCTGCTGTAATTAACCATACTTCATTACCACCCCAGAACGGTCCAATTGCTTCTTGCAGTTGATTGCGTTCTTGGCGATCTTTCGTAACGAATGGGAAAATCATTCCGTTACCGAGTGCATAGCCATCGAGAATAAAGTAAACTGTCCAAATCACGCCCCACAAACCGAACCAGATAATTGCAAGTGTATCATGAGACATGAGCTGCACCTCCTTGATTTGTTTCTTCTAATGCTGCAGGTCCCTTTTTCGCAAATTTTAACATGAGATATACATCAGCAATTAATAGTAAAGTGTAGAACAAGACTAAGCTAATTAAAGAGAACCAAATTTGCGGTACAGCAATTGGTGAAACCGCTTCAGCTGTACGCATAAGCTTGTATACTGTCCAAGGCTGACGTCCTGCTTCTGTAACGATCCAACCTGCGTTAATTGCTACATATGGAAGTAATACGGACCACATTGTAATTTTTAAGAAACGTTTTGAGTTTTCTAGTTTTCCTTTGCGCATTAAATAGAAGCCAAACCATGTCAGTGCCATAAAGAATGTGCCAAGGGCAACCATTAAACGGAAACTGTAATAAACAAGATTTACGTTCGGACGATCTTCTTTTGGAATATCTTTTAAACCGACAATTTTTCCATCAAATGAGTTTGTATAGAAGAAGCTGCCGAGTTTTGGAATTGATAGTGCTTCAAAGTTTTTCTCATTTTTCACGTCAGGAAATTGAATAATTGAGAAAGGTTTTCCTTCTCCAGTATCCCAAACTGCTTCCATTGCCGCACCTTTAGCCGGCTGCATTTTTGCTGCGAAAGCACCGGATTCGTGACCGATGAAAGGTGTTGCAGTTGCTGCAAATAAACCGAATATTAAACCGTACTTAAATGATTTTTTAAAGAATGCAACATCATTTTTACGCAGTAAGTGATACGCACTAATCGCCATAACGAAGAATGCACCAACGATATAACAACTAATAACAGTATGGAAGAACATATGCCATGCATATGGATTTGTAATAAGTGCCCAAAAGTCAGTTAATTCAGCACGACCATTGCGGACTACGTAGCCAACAGGATTTTGCATGAAGCCGTCCGCTGTGATAATCCAAAGAGCAGAAATATTTGTTCCAAGTGCGACCATCCACATAGAGAATGCACGGAATTTTGGTGAAATTTTCTCTTTACCGAACAACCAAATTCCCATGAAAGTAGATTCTAAGAAGAAGGCAACAAGTGCTTCTATTGCAAGTGGAGATCCAAAAATATCTCCCATATACTTGGAGTACTCAGACCAGTTTGTTCCGAATTGGAATTCCATCGTAATCCCGGTGATGATTCCCATTACGAAGTTAATGGTAAATAACTTACCCCAGAAATTTGCCATTTTTCGATAAGTTGGATTTAATGTGCGTGCATATTGCGTTTCCATACACGCTACTAAAATAACAAGTCCGAGTGTTAATGGTACAAATAAGAAATGATAAAAGATTGTAATTGCAAATTGAAAACGACTCAGTAATAAAACGTCGGACATAGTAATGACTCACTCCTTTTTTTTTTCATTATCTACAATTAGTTTATAGTGAAAATGTGAGCAAAGTATGGGTGAGTTGTTACAGAACTGTGTGAGAATTATGGAAGAATTATGACTGTTATCTGAAAACATCGTATTTTTAGAATAAAATAATACGTTTTTTGTTTTTTTCATTCTTTGATACACTTAATTTGTAGTTATATGAAGAAAGAGGGGTTTTACTATGAAGACATTAGAAGAAATTTTGCAATATAATAAGGAATTTGTTGAAAGCAAAAAGTATGAAGAATATGAAGCAGGAAAATTTCCGAATAAAAAAATGGTTATTATTTCATGCATGGACACACGTCTTGTAGAACTATTGCCAAAAGCGATGAACATGCGTAACGGTGATGTGAAAATTATTAAAGTAGCCGGTGCTGTTATTTCACATCCATTTGGAAGTATTATGCGCAGCATTTTAGTTGCGGTTTATGAACTTGGTGCAAATGAAGTGTGTGTAGTTGGTCACCATGATTGCGGTATGGCAAAAATTCAAGCGAGCAGCACAATTGAAAAGATGAAAGAGCGCGGTATTTCAGAAGAGAAACTAGATACGCTTCGTTATTCTGGAATCGATTTAGAGAGGTTCTTACGTGGATTCTCTAGTGTAGCAGAAAGCGTAGAGCACAGTGTTTCTATACTTCGCAACCATCCGCTTATGCCAACAGAAGTGCCTGTACATGGCCTTGTTATTCATCCGGACACTGGAAAGCTAGATGTTGTTGTGAATGGTTACGAAGGTTAATTCTCTTTTTGTTTTTTCTCTGGTACAGGGTCGAATCCGCCTGGATGAAACGGGTGGCATTTTAAAATTCGTTTCATTGTAAGCCAGCTTCCTTTTAATGCACCGTGAGTTTGAATCGCTTCTAGCCCGTAGTGAGAACACGTTGGGTGAAAGCGGCATGTTGGTGGTGTCATTGGAGAAATGAATGTTTGGTAAAAGCGAATGATATCGATGAAAATGCGTTTCATAACAATCTCCTTTCGTGCATATGTTGTAAGTATTATAGCATGGTCTGTACATAATACTTTACTAATTTGCAATTCCGTTATATCATATTGGATATAACGGAATTAAAATGAAAGCGGGAGAGATGCATATGCCATCAGTAGAAAGCTTTGAATTAGATCATACGATTGTAAAAGCGCCTTACGTAAGACATTGCGGCGTTCATAAAGTAGGCAGCGACGGTGTCGTGAATAAATTTGATATTCGTTTTTGCCAACCAAATAAGCAAGCGATGAAGCCAGATGTGATTCATACGCTAGAACATTTATTAGCTTTTAATTTACGTAAATATATCGATCGTTATCCTCATTTTGATATTATTGATATTTCGCCAATGGGCTGCCAAACAGGATATTATCTTGTCGTAAGCGGTACGCCAACAGTGCGCGAAATCATCGATTTATTAGAGTTAACACTGCAAGATGCGGTGAAGATTACAGAAATTCCTGCGGCAAACGAAACGCAGTGCGGTCAAGCGAAGCTTCATGACCTAGAAGGCGCAAAACGCTTAATGAATTTCTGGTTAAGCCAAGATAAAGATGAACTTGAGAAAGTGTTTGGATAAGATGAAGGGAAGCTGCCTGTGAAAGGCAGCTTTTTTAATTGGTGGATGTATGTTGACTGGTGTTGTGGAATCTTTATATTGTGTCGAAGCGCTGATATAAAGAGTTGGAAGAGCAACCATATATCGAGTGAGAATGCTATCGAGAGATTTTTACCACGGCGACAAATAATATAAAGATAGCAAGACCTAGAAAGAGAACGCCCATTAATTTGCGCTGCTCTTTTATTTCAGAAATCCCCCATAATAGAAAGGCAAGACCTAGGAATATTTGCGTATAAAGAAGGAACTGGGTCCCTTCAGTGAAAAAGGAACAAGTAGCTAAGATTAAAGCAGCTGTACTAAACAGAATGCGAAGTATTTTTAGCATTGTAGCGCTCCTTATCATTTTTTTGTGGTACTTACTATGAGAATAGTGTTTCGTTTAGCGAAAGAACTTCGATAGAGGAACATATAACGTCAACGCGCCAGTAAGAAACAGAAAAATCCCATTCGCTGTTTGTTGTTTTTGAAATTCTGCGATACTAGAAATGAAACACATGAGTCCTAAAGAGATGAGCATATAAGGTAAAATGAATGGAATGTTATCTGTAAAAAATCCAAAAGCAGCTAAAAGTAACGTGATAATGGGAAAAGTAATGCGTAATATTTTAAGCATGTTACTTCTCTTTTCTATTTTTAGTTTGATACGGATTATCCTCTATAGAATCTATTGAATGTTTATAGGAATATCCTTTGTTAATCGTTAGGACGGAGAATAATAAAACGGCAATCACAATAATGACCGCTATAATTAATATTTTCATCATAGAAAGGCCCCCTTTTTCTTCATTTTATCACTGCACACACTTTGTTTTACATATTTTTGTAAAAAATGAAAACAATAGAAGATAAAGCGGGTGAAAGAAGGGACGTTCTATGGATAAGAAAACATATTATGTGTCAGTTGCAAATGGTGAAATTTCACAGGTGAAAACAGCCAATACATATAGTTTTGCAATTCAAGCGACAGATGAGGAAATCCTTAGATTGCGGGAATGTTTTGATAATGCGTATCGTGAAGATCTTGGAGCATTTGTGCGCTCGCATGTTCCCTTTGTCGAATATCATAATGATTCCAATAATGATCGGTTCGATGAACAACTGCAAGAAGCATATCGTATGATTTATGAATTAGGGGATCATGAAGCGAAAGAATTAATTGCACAGATGGGTATTATCAATGGGTTATGATTGGATAAGATTAGTCATACTAGTCAGAATGTGCTACAATTTGTGGTAAGAAACTTGTAACCATCAATAGGGGAGTAGGGCATGTACACATTTAAAGATTATTATCATAACACTGTACAATTATCGTTTGAACGTTACCCATTTTCTCCAGAACCAAAGCATGTTTGGGTTGTGTGTCGATATGGGAACCAATGGTTATTAACACATCATTTGCGCCGTGGTCTTGAATTTCCAGGTGGAAAAGTAGAAGCTGGGGAAACACCGGAAGAAGCGGCAGCTCGTGAAGTTCATGAAGAAACGGGCGGCATTGTATCAAGCTTAATGTATATCGGACAATATAAAGTATCCGGAAAAGACAAAATAATCATTAAAAATATTTATTTCGCAACAATCAGTGCCTTAGAACAACATACGCACTATGAAGAAACAAAGGGATCTGTACTACTAACAGATATTCCGAAAGACATTAAAGAAAATAAACGCTTTAGTTTCATTATGCGCGATGACGTATTAGCGCGCACAATGCAGCATATAGAAGAAATCGGCTGTTTCACGAAATAGGGACAGGCGATTTCTTTTTTTCATTACATAGCTTTTAAGTGTATTTTCTTATTCATCGATGCTAGGCTTTACAATTGTTTTTTTTGAAAAAATGCACTGAAAAACATTATATAAAGAGAGGTAGTTATATGATTAAATATAATTATTTTACATACGCTCTCATGAACACAATTATATTTTTACCATATTTTTTGTTTATCACTATCGGAAATTCTTACAACACCCCCTTGCATGGCTGGTTTCCTCTTATTATCTTTTATACTTTTAAGTATACGGGGGCGTTCCTGATCAATTCGTTTCTCCAAAAAGTGAAGACCCGGGAATTGTTGTTAGGTTTTCTTATACTGGCAATTTTCGCAACTGTTTGCGGGATTTTAGCACCCCTTTCAACGATTTGGATTGAATTATCCGCTCTTTTGATGGGAATTGCAACGAGTATCTTGCTTCCTCTTTATACAACAATTCAATATCATGAAAAGCATTTTTATGAGCGTAAAATGAAACTAGAGAATTATGTATTTGCATTATTAACTGCAATCATTCTTGTTTCTGTCATCTTATTTACAGCTCATTCTCATTATTCAGGTGTTGCTTTTTTTATTTATCACCTTAGCCAAGAATACTCCTTCCTCAAGGAACGTGAAGGGCATAGCCCAGTGAGTAGGTGGGAGATGAATTGGCTTCGGATAGAGCGTGGCTTGCGCCGCGTTAACTATCCGACATACTCAAACCTTTGCGAATCAGCTCATAAACTGCACCTGCAAAACTTGTGATGTAATTTTCTTTTTGGTATTTTTCGATTTCTGCTACTAAATCAGCAGGAAACTTAATTAATTTTGCAATACGTTCCATACTATTTCACTACCCCTTCGATATATATTTGGTATATACTTATTCTTAGTATATGATGAGTATATACCGAAAAGGAGGTGAAATCAATGTTAGTCAATAAAGCATACAAATTCCGTATACATCCAAACAAAGAACAAGCAATTTTAATTAATAAAACAATTGGCTGTTCTCGATTTGTATTTAATCATTTCCTTTCTAAATGGAACGATAAATACAAGGAAACAGGAAAGGGTTTAGCATATGGAACATGTTCAGCAGAGCTTCCTAAGCTGAAGAAAGAATTTGTTTGGTTAAAAGAAGTAGATAGTATTGCAATACAGTCATCTGTCAGAAATCTTGCAGATGCGTTTGACCGATTTTTCAAGAAGCAAAATGATGCACCACGCTTCAAGTCAAAGAAGAACAAGGTACAATCCTATACTACCAAACATACTAATGGAAATATTGCCATTGTAGGCAATAAAATTAGGTTACCTAAACTTGGATTAGTTAAGTTTTCAAAAAGTCGTGAAGTAGAAGGACGTATCCTTAACGCTACAATTAGACGGAACCCAAGCGGAAAATATTTTGTGTCTATTCTTGTTGAAACAGAAGTGCAAGAATTACCCAAAACAGGCTCATCTGTTGGTGTGGATGTTGGATTAAAAGACTTTGCTATCCTTTCAACTGGGGAAGTATTTTGCAATCCAAAATGGTTTCGCAAACTTGAAGAAAAATTAACGAATGCACAACGCACTCTTTCCAAACGTAAGAAAGGCTCTTCAAACTGGAATAAACAGCGTATCAAAGTCACTCGCATTCACGAACGTATTACTAATGCAAGAACAGACTACTTACAAAAAATCTCAACCCATATCATCAAAAACCACGATGTAATTGGTATTGAGGATTTGCAAGTATCGAATATGTTGAAGAATCACAAGTTAGCCAAAGCGATTAGCGAAGTATCTTGGTCACAATTTCGAACTATGCTTGAATACAAGGCAAAATGGTACGGTAAACAAGTTGTTGTTGTATCAAAAACATTTGCTTCCAGTCAACTTTGTTCGTGCTGTGGCTATCAAAACAAGGACGTTAAGAATCTAAATCTTCGTGAATGGACTTGCAAAGAATGTAACACACATCACGATAGAGATATTAACGCAAGTATAAATCTTAAAAATGAAGCCGTAAGACTTCTAACCGCAGGGACTGCGGAGCTAGCCTACTAAGATAACCCAAGGATACTTTGGTGTTCGTAGGAATCCCCCACTTCAAACGATCCGTAAGGGTGTTAAGTGGTGGGTAGTTCAAGGGGAGTAAGGTTGTGAAACGATTTAATCGTTATCACCCTTTATCTGTCATCAGTACAGGTTCTGTTTGTGGTTTATTATTTACTATAATACCGTGGACGATTGTCGTAGGCAGTTTTTTCATCGGTTTTTTCACTTCACTGCAAGCTAGAAAATTAAATCGATTTGCTTATGATGCTTCTGAAACCTTTAAAGATTCAAGCCTGTTACTACGTAATCGTTGGTCCAAGCTAGGCAGCATGATCAATCAAATTTGTTTAGTTCTATTGATTTTGTTAGGTAGCTATATGAATCATATTCCGTTCAATCAAGTTTTTTTAATCATAACTGGAAAAACAACCCACTATAAAGGTGAAATGTTTATAACTCTTATGATAACTGCGATCATAATGTTTTTACTTATTGGAGGCCTTCTGTCATACGGAATTTGGAGAATGAAAGAAATTGCTCCATATGGGAATGAGAATATTGACGATTAAATTGAAAGAACTTGGCTGTTTCATGAAATAGCCAAGTTCTTTTTGTTTTTACAGAAAAGGTATGATTTCTAATAGATCATTGCTTACACTCTCTCAAATGTTCATCTTTCTTCCCAAACCTTTCGTAATAGTTAAATATTGTTATCGCATATTTTTCCAAAATTGATTATCATTTCAATGACAACATAGAGATAGGGAGGACATGATGAGGAAACAGTGTATTTATTTTCTATTTTTGCTCATAAGTATTTGCTTTATGAGTAGCTGTAGTAAAGCAAAAGATGTGGTAAAAGAACAAGAGATATGTAAAACAAAAGAAGAATGTATAAAAAAGGGAGATGCATTGGTTAGTCAGATTAATACAAAATTGCAGGGCATTTCCGAATTAGAAGAATATAAAGCAGTAGAAGATACGGAGGAACTAGCAGCGTATGAAGAACAAAGGAAAGATGACGAACGTTACTTCTTTTTAGCCTCTTATTATATTGATAATGATGAGTTAGTAGATCCATATTTTGAAAAGCTAGATAAAAAGAGATTACATAAGGTATTTGCAGATGATAAAGAGGCAAGTGAAGAAATTATCGCATCTCATGAAGATATGGATTATCATCGAACGCTATGGGATATGTACAGCCTCTTAATTCCAGCAAAATATAGAGAGAGTATAAAAGAATTCGATATCGTGACGGATGGATACGATAATATCGTCGCTCACGTTATGCAAAATACAGAAAATCCTAAAGACTGGATAATAAGTTTAGATACGTTAGATTCTAACATAAATATAAATGAAGTGATGAAAACGTTAATTCATGAAACTGCTCATGTTTTAACATTGAACAACACGCAAATTCCTGTGGATCAGAAGTATATACAAAATGTTACAGAGGAAAAGGACATTTCAGCCTATGAAGCAAAATGTACGTCGCTGTTTTTAATGGAAGGTTGTACAAAGAAAAATTCGTATATAAACCAATTTTATGACCAGTTTTGGAAGCCGCTTGAAAGTGAATGGAAAGAGAAAAAAGTAGAGACAGATTTAGAAGCGCAAGTGCAATTTTTTAAAGAGCATGAAGACAAGTTTGTTTCTGAATATGCAACAACGAATGTGGCAGAAGACATTGCTGATACATTCACAGCGTTCATTTTACATGACTCGAACAAAGTGAAAGAATCAAAAGAATTAAAGTATCAAAAGATTGCTTTCTTTTATCAATTTCCAGAGCTTGTGAAGATGAGAGCGGAAGTGTTGTCTGGACTGCAGCAAATTTCGGAGAAAGTGGAAGAGGCGTAGGATGCGTTGTGGATTGTTAATATGGGGAAGTTGAAGGTAAAGAAATAAAGCTTAGGATAGATACATCTTTATTTTTTGTAACACTAGTATGAACATAATCATAGCAGCTTCATTAAATATATGTAAGAATTATAGAGATGCAGAGAATTGCAGGGAGGTTGCAATTCTCTGCATTTTTCTTTGTAATAAATAATTTAGAATTCCTTTTATATTAAATTACAACACGTTCCGTTTTGACTACGATGACAATAGACAAGTTCGTACGTACAACGCAGGAAAGGGTTCAGGCCCTATGTTTAACTATAATCAGCCAGGGAAAGTAACGGGTTTAGTTGTCGGAATGAAGCCGTATGGTGAAATTTTAGGAACAATCCTCTTATTAGAACGTTATCGATATAATAAAGTATGAAAGTATGAAAGTATGAAAGTATGAAAGTATGCAAGTTTTAAAGTTAGAATTTTAATATCCCGATATAAATAAAATTGAAAAAAGAAATGTAAGATTATCTGATTACCTGTTATACTGTGAAGGCTACAGCAAGATTTATATTTTAGGAGGCTACATATGGGTAAGATGCGAAACTATTTTATGCAAGCGATGCTGCTTGTAGCAATGCTCTTTATGAGTAATGTTTTCAGTAAATCTGCGTTTGCTGAGACAGAACGTATTGATTGGATTAAAAGCGTTCATGTTACGCCGAGTGAAATTCCTTTTGGTCGTGATATAAGGGCAAATATTAGTGTTGTTGTTAATGAAGATAAAGTGAAGCCAAAAGCGGGCGATAAAATCGAGGTAAAATATGTTCTTCCGTATTTAAATGAAGAGAAAGAAGAAGTGTACGATACGATTTATTTAATTTATAACGACCAAACAAAACAATATGAATATTACTTCATGAGTGCCTTTAATTTTGAGCAAATTGGTACTTGGGAGATTGCTGAAATTAGCTCTCAGCAACAGCCATTAAAAGCGTATAACTCTAACGTATATGAAAATATGGAACTACCATTTTATGAAAGTATGGAAGATTTGAGCGGTGGTAATATTACACTATTAGAACCAAACGCTGGATGGAATTACATAGACACCTATGGACATGGTAGCTGGTATTATTTCAATGCTAATTTGGAACCTATGACAGGCTGGCTGCACGACGGGGGGGAATGGTATTACTTACACCCGAACGATGGTCGTATGCAAATGGGATGGCTGCAAGATAATGGAACATGGTATTACTTAACGAACAGTGGTGCAATGACAACTGGATGGGTATTAGATAAAAAGACATGGTATTACCTTGAGAACAATGGTGCGATGAAAACAGGCTGGTTATATGAAGGTGGTATTTGGTATTATTTACAGAATACCGGAGCAATGGCAATGAATTGGAAAGAAATCGGTGGAAAGTGGTACTACTTTTACGGACAGAGTGGAAAAATGGCTGCGAATGCTTGGATCGGTAAGTATTGGGTAGGAGCGGATGGTGCTTGGTCTAAGACAAGATAATCCAGAATACGTTGTAAATATATGGATTGATCTTTATGCTACATAAGAGAATGGAGAATATAATATGAATCAACAATTAGCAGGGTTTTGGAGACGGCTTGGAGCAAATTTTTTAGATGGACTAGTATTAGTTCCATTTCTTGTGATTTTCATGGCGTTAGGTGTGTCTGAGAAGAAAGCAGATGATATAGTAGGTATGTTAGAAACGTTATACTATCTAATTGTTCCTATCGTATGGGGAGGATTTACAGTAGGTAAGAAAGCAGTAGATATTCGAATTGTACGTATTGATGGGAAGAATATTACGATTTGGACTACGTTAAAACGTTACCTATTAGGTGGAATTGTATATGGAATTACGTTTGGAATTGGTGTTATCGTAAGTGCATTTATGGTAGCATTACGACAAGATAAACGCTCTATTCATGATTTCATTGCAGGAACAAAAGTTGTACGTGATTAGTAAGAAAAGCAACCTATTGTAGGTTGCTTTTTTGTGTATTCTATTATTTTTTGAAATCTCACTTTATCGACTTATATATTTCTTATTCTACAAAAAATACGAATTATTTTAAAATTTTTGTGTATAAATGTAAAAATAAGATAATTTCACTTGTAATATATGGTATCATTCCAATATAAGACGTTATGGAAAGAAGGGGAAATGATTGAAAAAATTTACAAAAATTGCTTTTTCAGTAGGACTAGCAACTTCATTATTAATTCCTACTACTAGTTTTGCAGCCACGCCGCAATCTATTATAAAGCAAGCTGCTCAAAAAGATGCGAGACAAACAATGGACACATTTATTGTCAAATACTCTGAACGTATTACAAAAAAAGAACATTCCAATTTAGGAACAACAGTTGTTCAAAGTATTCCAGCCTTAAAATACGATGTTGTTCGTATTAACAAGGGACAAGATACAAAAGAGGTATTCAAAAAATATAAAAAACTAAAAAAAGTAACGAATATTTCTCCAAGTGTCCAATACACAACATTTGCTACAAATGACCAAAAGGTAAAGGACGCATATGCGCTTTCATCATTACATATTGAAGAGGCGTGGAAACATGCTGGTAATAAGCCTGTAACAGTGGCTGTCATTGATACAGGATTGAATGTAAAGCACCCTGAGCTGCAGCATAGCATGCTCCCGCCATATAATGTTGTAAATCCTGCTGGTGGTTTTAATCCAGAAGTTCACGGTACACACGTTGCGGGTATTATTGCTGCGAAGGAAAATAATGAATTAGGTGCATATGGAATAAATCCGAAGGCAAAAATTCTTCCTGTTGATGTTTTTGGAGGAGAACAGGGTGCAGCAGACTATAATATTGCGAAAGGGATATTGTATGCAGTAGACCATGGTGCTGATGTAATTAACATGAGTTTAGGAGGGCCAAGGCCGAGTGCAGTTGTCCAAGAAGCAATAAATAAAGCTATAGAAAAGAATGTTGTTATTGTAGCAGCAGCAGGAAATGATGGGGAAAGTTTATATAGTTATCCAGCTTCTTATAACGGTGTTATTTCAGTTGGTGCAACAGATGCGGATAATAGACTTACAGATTTCTCCACCTACGGTCCAAGTATGGATATTGTGGCGCCGGGTGCGCAGATTTTTAGTACGATTTATACACCAGAAAAACCAGATACATATGCGAAGCTAAATGGAACATCGATGGCATCACCAATTGTTGCGGGTGTTGCTTCGCTTATCAAATCAAAATATCCAGATTTAAATTCATATCAAGTGGAAGCGCTTTTAAAAAGTACTGCTACTGATTTGGGAGAAAAAGGATATGATATTAAATATGGATATGGCCTTGTTAATCCAGTTGCAGCATTAGATTTTGATGTAAGTAAACTATCAAACTATGCAAAACCGACACCTGCTACATTAGAGAATGCAGAAGCAGTTACGTTTGAAAATAATAGTGCAACGAGAAAGGGCGCATTAACAAAACCATTTGAATCACATAATTATAAAATTAACCTAGATAAAGGGAACTATGCACAATTTGCATTAGAATCAAGTGAAAACTTTGATTACAAACTACGCCTTCACTTCTATCCAGAAGGAAGTAAAGAAGCGACTGAAACGATTACAGTTAATGATACATTAGCAGGTAAAGTAGAAAGCGGTTTATTTAAAGCGAAAGAAAAAGGGACACTTGTTGTTGAAGTAACTGATGCAAATGGAAACTATGATCCAAATGGTTCTTCCTCTTACACATTAACAATGAATTTTGCAGATCATGTTAATGATACAATGGCTAGTGCAGAAAAACCATACAACGTAACTTCTTTACCGTTTCAATCAAATAATATTCAAGATGGTGCACCAACCTTCGCAGGAGAAGGAAATGTAGATACGGATTATTATCGAGTACGCTTCCCGTACGACGGTTATGGTCAGATTAATATGAATGCAATTACAGGCGTGGATACATCCATTACAATCTATCCTGAAAATAAGAAAGAAGATATTAATTCTCATATTGTTGGTGAGAATAGCGGTACTCATGAGAAAGAAGCTGTTGCTTTTCCGGTTAAAGCAAGTGAAACATATATTGTCGAAGTAACAGGGAACGGTCCCAAGGAAGCTATGATGGGAGAACAAGCGGAAAAGCGTATTTTTGGCTCTATATTGCCTTATGAGTTAACGATTGACATGGCAAATATGCCAAATGATGAAGACAATTTCCCGGCAGAAAATGCTTCGTTTGACCTTTTTGCTGGAGAAGAATTAACAGCGGCACAATCAGCACAAATGTTACAAAGTGCAGTGCCGATGAACATTGATGAGAGTAAGAAGGCATTTTTTCAACGAGATAAAGATATCGACCTTTATAAAGTAACAGCAAAAGAAGATACAATTATAAGTACGGAATTAGCAGGTAATCCACTTGGACAAACGATGCTAAAACTGTATGAATACAATGAAGAAGCTGGTGTTCTAACAGAGAAGATGAACGGTTCCTTGTTCAGTATGCTAGCTGCATTGTTTGGTGGCGGGGCAAAAGATGCTAATTCAAATTATATGTTAGAAGCAAATAAACAGTATGTGATTGCAGCAACATCATTAGGAAGTATTACCGGTCATCCATATGAAATAAAGACGAAAACAGTGACACATGTAACACAAGATGAACACGGAATGAACAATGATCCTGAGACAGCGACGCCAATTGAGCTAAACAGCAGCATAAAAGATCGTTTAGTTACTGCATCTGATATAGATATGTATTATTTAAAAATGAAGGAAGATGCGCTAACAAGCTTTAAGCTTAAAACAGTTATGATGGATAATGCTGAGAAAGAGAAATATCCAAGTTCATTAACAATGCCGCCGTTTTACATGTTAGTAGTTGCGGAAGATACAAATGGAAATAAAAAATTAGATCCAGAAGAAGAAGAGAAAATGCTCCCTTACGAAAATCTACAAAGAGGAATAGCGGGATCTTTCCAAGGTAAGAAAGATGTGGGATATTTCTTTATGATTCAACAACACCCATTTAGCATGGGGGCAAGTTTAAATGTAAATGAATATGAATTATCTGTTTCAGCAGTTAACCAAGAAGATGAAGATAAAGATTCTGTTGTAAAAGACAATGTTCCATCTAAGCCAATTGAATTGAAAACAGAAAATCATAGAGAATGGAAAGCATCAGGTCTTTATAATGCAGGTGTTTCTTTTGGAGATAGTGATTATTATGTATTTACGAATCCAATAAAACAGAATGTCACAATTTCTTTAACATCACCAAAGGGTCTTGATTCTGTTCTCTCCATTTACAAAGATAATGGTGATCTTATTAAAAAAGTAGATTCCTATCTTACGAATGATGCTGAAGAAATTACACTTAACTTAAACAAAGGTAAGTACTATATTAAAGCGGAAGATGTGAAAGGGGCATCTAGTAATGACCCTTATCAATTAAGTGTTATGATAAAACCTCATGCAGGATGGAATGGTGAGGGCGAAAATTGGTATTATTTCCATCCAGATACATTGGAACTTGCAACAGGCTGGTTGCATGATGGAGGGAAATGGTATTACTTACATCCGAACGATGGTCGTATGCAAACGGGATGGCTACTAGATAATGGAGTATGGTATTACCTCCATAACAGCGGTGCAATGGCAACAGGCTGGGTATTTTACGGAGGAAACTGGTATTACCTTGAAAATAGCGGGGCTATGAAAACAGGTTGGTTATCTCAAGGCGGAAAATGGTACTATTTAAATCAAAATGGAGCAATGGCAGAAGGTTGGAAAGAAATCGGTGGAAAGTGGTACTATTTTGATAAAGATAGAGGAGAGATGGCTGCAAATACTTGGATAGGTAATTATTGGATAGATACAGACGGCGCTTGGGCTAAGACTAGATAAGTGTTCGATTCATGATGTAATTGCAGGCGCATAAAGTGAAACTTCCATCAGTGGGGGGCTTCATCCTCCACTGATGGTTAGCCCTCACCAATCGGGCTTTTACGGGCAGTTATCCCCCGCCTTTCTTCTTTGCTATTCTCTGAATTTTGAGGTGGGGTCTTACTGCCCGTTAATGCGGGATAAATAAGAGAAAAGCAACCTATAATTGTTAGGTTGCTTTTTTCGTGCGCGTAATGAACTTTTCAAATGCTGCGACAAGTACATACATAAGTGTTGCGAGAATGCATGTAAGAAGTACGCTAAGTAACACGAGCGTAAAATTAAATACTTGAAAGCCGTAGCTAATTAAATATCCAAGTCCTTCTTTGGAAATAAGCAATTCGCCGAAAATAACTCCAACCCAAGAGAGACCGACGTTTACTTTTAATGTGGAAATAATCGCTGGAAATGATGCAGGCAAGATGACTTGTTTATAACATTGCCATTTGTTTGCGCCAAAGGTTTGCATGACTTTCAAATAATTGGCGTCTACTTCTTGAAAGGCACTATAAATGACGAGGATGGTAACGATGATGGAAATAATGACGCCCATCGCTACCGCAGATGAAATATTCGGACCGAAGATGACGATAATAATCGGACCGAGCGCGACCTTTGGCATTGCGTTTAAGACGACAAGATATGGATCGAGTACACGGGCAATGAAAGGGCTCCACCATAAGAAGGTTGCGATACACGTACCAAGAAGTGTTCCGAGTATAAAGCCAAGGCACGTTTCAAAGAGCGTTGTATATATGTGCGGCCAAAGGGAATTGTCCTGCCACTTTGTGATGAGTAAGTGAAAAATGCTAGAAGGCGAGCTGAATAGTAATGGATCAATCCACTGGTTTCGACTAGCGACTTCCCATAAGGCGAAAAAGAGAATGAGGATGAATAGCTGCAACGTTCGTACAGCAAGTGTCCACTTTATTTCTTGTTTTCGAAAGTCTTGATGAATTTCTTTTATATTATCCAAGTTGTTCCAACTCCTTCCATATTAACTGGAAGAATGAAGGGAAATCAGGATGCTGGCGTGCTTCAAATGGTGAGAGGGCGCGAATGTTTTCTGGAACAGAAAAGACTTTGGCGATTCGCCCTGGTTTTGCTTGCAGTAAATAAATGCGATCGCTCATCGCAATCGCCTCTTCGATGTCGTGTGTAACGAGAAGTGATGTTTTCTTATATTCTTTTAAAATGGAAAAAACGAGTTCTTCTAATTTTAATTTTGTTTGGTAATCGAGTGCAGAGAATGGTTCGTCTAGTAATAATATTTTCGGATCTGTTGCGAGTGTCCGAACGAGAGCAGCTCGTTGGCGCATCCCGCCTGATAATTCACGCGGATATTGCTTCTCAACTCCCTGCAGTCCGACTTGTTCCAATAACTGCAAAGCATGTTGCTTCGTTTCTGATGTGTATGCTTTTGTAATGCGTAAGCCGACTGAGATGTTCTCTTCAATCGTTTTCCACGGAAACAAATAATCTTGCTGAAGCATATAACCGATGGAGGATGTTGGTTTTGTCACACATTCTCCATCGAGAAAGACAGTTCCTTGAATTGGCTGCAGTAAACCTGAGATAACAGAAAGAAGTGTTGTTTTGCCGCAGCCGCTAGGGCCAAGGAAGGAGATAAATTCTCCATCCTCAATTGTTAAGGAAATCTTTGATAAGACGAGGCTGGCGTTTTCTTTTGAGAAGAAGCAATGAGATACGTTAGAAAGCTGTAGCAATTTCATTGCACGGTCCTCTACTTCTTAATAACGCTTTCTGCAATGGAAGTATTCACTAATGTGTCATGTGGTACTTCTTTCGGTAATTCGCCAGCTTCTTTCATAATACTTTGCAGTTGTTTCCACTCTGCTTCATCTAATAATGGATTCGTTGCGTACGAATGTTGCGTTTTGTAACGATCAATAACTTTCACCATAATATCTTTTGATGTATCTTTAAAGCGCGGTTCAATGGCTTTTGCAATTTCTTCTGGGCTATGTGTATCGACCCATTGCTGCGCCTTATAAATAGCGCGTGTGAATTTTTCTGCAGCTGCTTTATCTTTCTTTAAGAAGCTTTCTTTTGCCATAAAGGTTGTATACGGAACCGTTCCAGATTCAACGCCAAAGGAAGCGACAATGTAGCCTTTTCCTTCTTTCTCGAAAATACTAGCAGTTGGTTCGAAGAGCTGTACGAAATCACCTGTACCAGAAGCAAAGGCATTTGCGATATTCGCAAACTCGATATTTTGGATTAAATTTGTATCTTTGTGCGGATCGATTCCATGCTTTTTCAGTACGTATTCGCCAACCATTTGCGGCATGCCGCCTTTACGTTGACCGAGGAAAGTTGTGCCTTTCACATCACTCCAATTAAAGGAATCCAATTTTTTACGAGAAACGAGGAATGTTCCGTCTGTCTGTGTTAATTGCGCAAAGTTAATGACAGGGTCTTTTGCGCCTTGAGCGTAAACATAAATAGATGTTTCTGAACCGACAAGGGCAATATCGATGCCATTTGATAATAAAGCTGTCATTGTTTTATCGCCGCCGGCTGTTGTTTGCAAATCAATATCTAATCCTTCATCTTTAAAAAATCCTTTTTCCATAGCGACATATAACGGAGCATAAAATAATGAATGTGTCACCTCGCCAACGCGTACTTTCTCTACTTTTGTACTTTCTTCTTTTTTATTACACGCAACAAACGTAAAGACAGTAAGGAAGACAATTAAAAAACATGCTAGAACTTTTCGCAATTTATGACACCTCCTAAAAATACATCTACTGTAATGTATGTGGGTAAATGCCCATGTGTGAATGATTTTTAACATGCTTCCAAAAGAATTCCCCTTCCTCAAAGAATGAGAAGTGTGAAGCCCAATGAGTAGGGAGGGGAGGAATCTTGGTTGGCATAAGCCAAAGGAATGAAAAAGGAATTCCCTCAAATGAAACAGGAAGCCCTTTTCTTCAATCAGAGCGGAAGGTGGATAAGGAGGGGGGATTCACGGAAGTGATGAAGGAAACGAACAGGAGAAAGCAAATATATGTATAGTGGGGGGCGTATGTGAAAATGAATAATAAAATTAGACAAGCAGTGAAGTATTTTGGAGGAAAAGAAGAAAGCTGCATAAAACTCGCTAGCGGGTTTCAAAATGAAGTATATGAGTATGCATATGAAGGAGAAAGGCGTATTCTACGCATTACGCCTAGTTCTCGTAGAACAATCAAGCAAATACAAAGTGAAATTGATTTTATATACAGTTTAGATGCAGATGGCGTGAACGTTTCCCTGCCGGTTGCTTCTTGCTTTAGGAATGATATAGAACAAATGGATATAGAGGGGGAGTCATTTATTGTTACTTCATTTCTAAAAGCACCTGGTCAGTTTGTGAATGTTGCGAATGAGCAAGAATGGAATGAGAAGTTATTTCAAAATTGGGGGCAAACGATTGGTAAGATGCATGCAATTGCTAAAAAGAATGATAGTGATTATAAAAAGTATGAGAAGCCGATTTGGAAATCTGATGTAAAAGTTATGAATTTTTTATTATCAATAAGTAAACCATTAGCCATAAGCTATGAAAAAATGATTACAAAAATTCAGGCGCTTTCCAAGGAAAGTGGTACATATGGGTTGATCCACAATGACCTTCATCAAGGAAACTTTTTCGTTCAAGACAATACATTAACGATTTTTGATTTTGATGATTGCTCGTTTTGCTGGTTTGCACAAGACATTGCCGTATCGTTTTATCATGCGGTGTGGCAAGGATTATCAGTAAGGCCGGAACATGTATCCTTTCCACAAGAATTTATGAAGTATTTCATAGAGGGGTACAGTAAAGAACATCGTATGAATAAAGAAATACTAAAGCAAATTCCACTTTTTCTTAAACTGCGGGAAGTCTTTTTATTTGCGCTGTTTCATAAAGTATGGGATTTTGATAAGTTAGAAGAATGGCAAGCTTATACGTTAAAAGATTTGCAGTATCGGATTGAGCAGGGGGTTCCATATACAAATGTGGACTTTTTAAGTTTTGTGTAAGGAGATAAAAAAGCGATGTAATAGCTCATTGTATGTATAAGCTATTACATCGCTTTTTTATGTAGACCTCATTCAATATGTTATCAAAATTCTGAAAAATAGTCTATTTCTTTTTGCAGCATGCAGTTAACATGAGAAAGAAAATAATAATGGATGGGGGATATTATATGTCAGTTTTTGATCAATCTTCATTTCAATGCCGCGTAGAATGGGGACGACGCGGCGCTAGGGAGGCAGCAAAGCGAGGGGACATTACGATTATTGTAGATGTTCTTAGTTTTTCTTCAACAGTAGTTACGGCTTTACATGTAGGGGCTGAAATCTTTCCATATCCACCGCCATTGAATGAAAAAGCCAAAGCATATGCGCATCAATTAGGTGCAGAGCTTATGTTAAGCAGGGCAGAAGCTGTGAAAATGGGCAAGCATTCTTTATCCCCAGTAACATTTAACGATGCTGATCAAGGGAAGAGGTTTGTTCTATGTTCATTAAACGGTGCGTCTTGCGCGTGGATTGCTTCGAAAGTTCCTGCTCTTTTTATTGGCTGTTTACTGAACGCCTCAGCTGTTGCGGAAGCTGCGAATCTCATCCAAAAACAAACTGGTGCAAATATTACGGTTGTTCCTTGCGGTGAACATTGGGAAGAGATAAAAGAAGATGAAAATGGCTTGAGGCCAGCAATAGAAGATTATTTAGGAGCAGGTGCAATCATAGAAAAATTACAGGGAAGTAAGTCAGTTGAAGCACAGTTATGTATAGGTGCTTTTCAATATGCAAAGTCTAATCTTAATGAGTTTATTTGGGATTGTGGAAGCGGCCGGGAGTTACGTGAACGTGGATTTGCAGAGGACGTAACATATAGTGCATCTTTGAATTTACTGCAAGTAGTACCATTTTTGCAGAATGATCGGTTTGTGGACTTTTTTAAAATAAGAACTTTACCATGAGATGTATTTTTTAATCCTCTTATTTAAATGTTTTTTAATAATTACATAGATGTCCCATATAGCAGTAGAAATAAGCACAAATGATATAACTGAATACATGTAAAATATAACGTTTTGTTCATCTGGCAAATATAGAAACAAATAAACAACTTGTAAAAATACTAATAAGAATAACATATTACACAAATATACTAGATAAGTATCCTCGTTATTCTTTAATTGCGTCTTTGTTTGAAACGCAATACCGACTATTACAACAGCGAGTAACCCTACAATTAGACCCATTCCGTGCTTAGTTAATTCTTCAATTGATTTTTTTAATTGTTCCGGATGTTTTAAGGCAGTTTTAGATACCATGAACAAAGTATCAACTGCTAAAAACACAAAAAGTATTTAAAATACTTTTATTAATATATTTTTTAATTTTTTTAAAAATACCACCAAACAAATTACCTCATCCTACTAAATGTTCTACAGGTATAAGGTTTTGAAGTACCCTATACCCATCAAGTTAAGAAATTCATTGAACCCAAAACGAAAAAATGGGTTGAACTCTCATAAATAACTGTAGAGAGATAAAATTTTTATTTTGGGGGATACTTCAAAATCTTAGCTTGATGGCGATGGGGTGCTGACGGCAAAACGCGGATTTTAAACGCTAAGGATATGCAGGATTTCATGCAGGCTATGAGAACGATTTGAACTGCCAAATGCTGTTGTGACGGGGATGTATGAAATTCTGCATACATCGGAGGGAACAGAAGGTTGGCAAACTCTTGGTATGAATGGATTTCTGAGATTTGGTTACTGCTGCTGATGATACGTTGTGTTAACTTTATATGTATACGATATACAGATAAAATCTTTAAGTCCTTTTTACATAAAAAGGTATAATTTGATAAATGATTATTTTTGTGAAGATAGAGAAAGAAGAATTCTTTCGAATAAATCGTTAAATAAATATGGAGATTTTTTAAGTGTTCTTTAAGTATTCTTTCAGCGTTCTTTAAGTATTCTTTCAGTGTTCTTTAAGAATAATTTAATATCATAACTATACAATAAAAGACTATTGTACTAAGTTAAATTTAATAAATATTTTAAGTTAGGAGTTTTTTTATGCTAAAACAGTGGGTTAAAAATCCAAAAGAGAGGAAATTAATTTATGTTTCAATCATAGCAGCTTTCGTTATTCTTGCATGTGGATTTTGGACAATTGAACACAGAAATTCATTAACAATAAATATACCAACAGATATACCAGCAGATATAAATCATCAACATATGCACCACATGAAAAGTCCTTTGGAATTTTATGCCCAAAATAAAGCTTCTTTAGGTCGAATTGGTATTTTTGCTGCATTTGCCATGTTTCCTCTTTATTTTTTATTAAGACTCAAAAAAATAAAATTAAGAAAAGAGATGAAAGCATTTATTTCAAAAGTTTTGAAGTGGGTGAAATTATTTCATGTTCCTATTGCAGTTATTGCATTCGCATTGATTACCATGCATGTAATTATTATGATATTTTATGAATGGAAAACAAATGCAATCTCTATATCAGGCGTTATTTCGTATATTTTGTTTCTTGCATTAGGAACATTGGGATTTCTACGATACAAACGAAAAGATAAAAATTGGCATTACTATCTTTCATTTGCTTTTGTGTGTTCCATGCTGATTCATACGTGGCTCTAAATTGAACTACCCCAACTTAGAAGGGGTTGTGTAGCAACCGAACCAAGTCTTACGTTAAGTATTAGCAGACATTCTGAAATTAAAAAACGAGAAGAGTGCAATCTAAAATCATCTGTGTAACTCAAAAATCTATATAAATTTAGTCATTTTCACCGTTTTTAATGTCCGCTAATGCTTATTGCATGATTTGGTTCAAAAAATTGCTACACAAAGGCCATATAGAATTTCAAAATGACTTCCATAGAATGTATACCTATATCCATTCACAGTAATTACATATGAGTTCATGAAAGTATTTGGAACAATGAACCATTTTCCTTACTGGAAGAAAGTGTTCCAAAAAGAGGCTAATGTCAATCCGAGAAGCAAAGTAACCATTGCCCAACCCCATATTTTACCGAACAACCTAGTATGATATTCTCCCATTAATTTTTTATCACTCGTCATCAAAACCATGAAAATAAGCAATGGCAGCATCAGAATACCACCGATGACTTGTGTGATAATAGAGATGAAGTTTAATGGCAAATTCGGTATTAAAATAGCAAGTGCAGCAAGGACCAGACTGTTGAAGGAGAATTAAATATTATAGTACCAAATAATTTTTATGATATAGAAGCAGGCAAGTATACAGGCCTGTTCCTATCCTTTCTATATAATATTATATAGAAAGGATAGGGGGTTCGTTTATTTGAGTGATATTTACAACAAGAAAAATGTGGAACTTTCCCCGCCTTGGATCACATATTTTAATAAAATTAAGTTTTCAATTGGAGCAGATCCAAAGGTAACAGTTGGACCACTTATTTTAGATGATGATCATTATATTATTCTTGTAACAGTAACAGGAAATGAGAAGGCAAGGGCAATTGCAACACTTCTCAATCCTACGATAAGTTTCGGGTATATGAATGTAAATGTTGTTGTTTCAAATAGAGAAGGACAAATTGCCTCTCCATTTCCATGTCCGTTAGATGAGTTTGAAATTGCACATTATTTTCAAGCGGCGTTAGAAGGAAATCTGTTTTTTGAGGATGTAGTTGTGAAATCGCAATTACCTGGAGGACCGAATGTAGTGTATCCTGTTTTTAAGCCTGAAGTTATTCAGTTTTTTAATGATGATATTTCAAATCTATGCAATACGTTTGTAGCAGTTGCGGCAGATGTGTTCAAAGATGTAATACAAAATACAATATGTGATGTACCTATCTTGTTTTCTACAAGTTGTGATGGAACAAGTGTAGCGAGCGAAAAATTAGCGGATTTTGAAGTGAAGAATAAGGGGACTTCACCAAAACTTTTTTTAAAAGAAGTAATCTAACTGATACTATACTGTTTCCTCTTAAAATGAAGTAATCGCTATTCTTTTTTTACAGAAAGAATAGCGATTATTGTATTAATACCACCATTTCCCCTGTGGCAGTAACACAACATTTACATGAAAGTTTTGCGAAAACCAATCATACATTAACGTTTTTTTCACTAAAAACTCAGATGCAGAATGAGAGACCCCGATTAGCGACATATTTGTATGAGGGATGTACTCTTTCATGATGGCATATTTCTTTTGGCCATATTCGTTATCGATATGACAATGCACTTCTCCGGTAATATAAGCCTGCGCCCCTTTTCCCTCTGCTTCTTGCATCATACTTACTTTATCGCCGCAGCCAGCGATGATTGCGATTTTCGAAATATGAGAACGTGTTTTTCCTTCAAAGTCTACATACGGGATGTTAAAAAATTTTTTTGTTTTTTCAATTAGTTCATTTGTATGTGTTGGAGCAATTTCACAAATCAATCCATCGCCTTCAGCGAAGCTTTCAATTACTGATGCATGTAGTACTTTGGCGATGGCGATACTTGTACCATACGTTTGATGACGGTCCATTGGCGCGTGACATGTGTACACGGACAGTCCTTTTTCTATTATAGCCCGTAAATAATGTTCTGGAATAGGAACGAATCCACGCCCTGGTAAGCCTTGCGGGTCTCCGCATTCCATGACAAGAGGATGGTGCATAAATAATAAGTCTCCAGATTTTCCTTCAGAAAGAAATCTATCTAGTACTTCATCTGTTGGAAAGACAGCTAGAAATACGTTATGAACAGTATCTTCTCCTTTTAACATGAGCCCATTAAAGTATGTAACAAAATCATCTTCAAAGAAATCTTGCCACGGAAAAGAGATTGGATCGTAAACAGCTGGAATAAAACGGCTAAATCCAGGGTCTATTCCATATTTGTGCACTGCAAATAAAGTATCTAATTGATGTTGTATGTCTTGGAGTGCTGGCATGACGAACCCTCCTTTGGAAAAATATATAAATTTTATTATATATTTGAATGAATTTTCTGTATATACAAATCTAACTGATTTATAAAAAAGAATGCTACAATAGGAGAATCGTTATATATGTAGGAGGAAAAAACAATGAATGTTACAGTAACAGACGTGGCATACGAGAAAATAAAAGAGATGATTCCAAGTGAGGCAAAATATATAAAATTATTTTATGATACAGAAGGATGCGGCTGTGTGATGAGTGGAATTATTGACTTAGTTGTTGTATCCAAAAAAGATGAGCGCGACGTAGAGATTTCATCAAACAAATTTCAGTTTATTGCAGACCGAACGAAGCTTGTTTTTATGGATGATAACTTGACTGTTGATTTTCAGGAATCAGGAGGAAATTTTCAATTAAAAAGCCCAAGTCAATATTATAATCCAAATATGAAATTGCATATTCGAGTGTAATTGATGAAATAAAAAGAAGAAAGCAGATTATGTTTGCTTTCTTCTTTTTTATTTCACTACTTGTATACGATAAGGTTCAGAGAAAACAAAGAAGATAGATGGAGGAAAAGAGTCTGTAGGAAATTCAGCGTTGAGGATTTTCATCCACTGATATTAGCACATATTAAGGGATTTCTTGTTCTTGAATAATTGTTTCGGTTTCGGTTGAGGAATCACCGTTTCCAAAGAGGTAGAAAGAAAGGCCTCCAAGAACAACGAGAAATAAAAAGAGAAGCAAAAAGAGGAAAAGTATAATAAGAATGAGTTTCCGTTTCTTGTGTTGTTGCTGAGATAGTTGTTTTTCTGTACTCATATAATCCCTCCTTTATTATGATAAAACCTTATGCATATGTAAGAAAAAAATTCTAAATTTCAATGAAGAAAGTAGAATTTTGAAAGTGAGAAGGGATTTAAGTATGTTTCTTGAATCTTAATGAGGTAAAGTATCGGATATAGTGGGGGAAAGATATGAAAAGATGGGGAATTGAATTACTGCTTTTCTGTGTCGTGATTATATGGGGAATCAATTATACAATTGGAAAATACGGTCTTGTAGAATTAACTGCAATCCAATTTACAGCAATGCGCATGGTTACTGCTGCGCCGCTTTTATTATTGTTGACGTTTTACATAGAAAAGTCGCTTTATATTGCATGGAAAGATATTGTGAGGCTTATTTTTGTTAGTATGGTGGGGATTACGCTATATCAGACGTTGTTTATGGAGACGATTCAACATACGTCTGCAACAAATGCGTCACTATTAATTTCGATTTCTCCCATTTTTACAACAATGTTTGCTATATTTTTGAAAGAAGAACAATTTTCATCACGTAAACTCATTGGATCGGTCATTGCGTGTATCGGAGCTGCACTCGTATTACTTGCGGGGCATTCACTTGTACAATCTTTTTATGGGAATGCAATTGGACTCATTACTTCGATTTGCTGGGGATTGTATCCTGTCTTAGCAGGGCCGCTTATGAAGAAATATTCAGCCCTGCGCGTAACAGCCTGGTCAGCAGCAATTGGTGCAGTGCCACTTGTAATATTAAGCGGTTGGCAAATTGTTCAGCTGCCTTTTGTTATTCAGCACGGTAGTACATGGTTTTCGTTACTGTATTCTATTTTTCTTGTTACAGTGTTTGGACTTGTCATGTGGTACGTTGGAATCCAAAAAATTGGTGCATCCCATACGATGGTATATATGTATGTTACACCGTTTGTAGCAGTTTTATTTGCAGCAGTATGGGCGAGAGAGCAGTTATCTTTACAACAAATGATAGGCGGGCTTGTTATTTTTGTTGGTTTGTGGTTTGTAAAATCTAACAAAGCTAATCAAACATTACTCATAAAAGAAAATATATCAAAATAAGAAAGCAGAGCAAATCTGCTTTCTTATTTTTTTATTTTCGGTAAGAAAATAAGATACAAAATAGCTGTAATAAATGGAATCCAGTTGAGAAAAGGGAAGCGGAAATAAGTGACGAGAATCAGACCGGTGAGAAGAACGCTGAGAACAGCATAGAAAACACTATGCTTAGATGTATACCAATATAATGTTAAGCCGACGAGAGCTGGAATAACAAAATGAATAAGAGCGATTAAAAAGAAGAGCAATGGAAGTCCCTCCTTTATTGTATACTTACTATATAATATCCATATTTTTCAAGATTGATAGCTTATTTTTTAGAATTTGTCAAAAATGTTTGCGAAAGCGACACAATTAGTCATGCTACTAGAAAAAGGAACCGTGTATAATGTTATTTCTTGAAAATGTTTTACTACTATAATTACTGTGTGTACAAGGGAAATTCTTTGGATATGGATAACTACACATTGGATGAAGATTTATATAGATAGAAATTTTGCAGCAGCGATACTTGGCGCAATTATGATGTACGAAATGGAACATCATATGGTGATGTGGGCATTTGCTGTTGGAATTATGGGTGGATATGCATTAATTGTTATAAATTTAGCATATTACAGTATAAAAGATGCTAAGAAATAGGAAAGAGGCTTGCGAATTGAATCGTAAGCCTCTTTTTATATGTAAGTATGTGTTACTGCAAGAAAACGTGGGCTTTGTCGGTGAGTACTTGTTTTCCTGCAATAACAACATGCTTATTCACATGATTTAGGATATTTCAAAGTAAAGTCGGGTTTAAGCGATTGGACCGCCAAGTTTTACAATTGTTTCAGAAACGTTATCAAATTGCTTGAAGTTTTCTTTGAACTTATTTGCAAGCTCAGTTGCTTTTACTTTGTAAGCTTCTTTATCAGCCCATGTTTGTTCTGGCATTAATACTTCATCAGGTACACCAGGAACATGAAGCGGTACTTCAAGACCAAAGATGTCATGTTTCACTGTTTCAGCGCGATCTAATTCGCCGTTTAATGCAGCTTGCACCATTGCGCGTGTATGACCTAAATTCATACGTTTTCCAACGCCGTATTCGCCGCCAGTCCAGCCAGTGTTCACTAAGAATACTTTCGCATCGTGCTTCTCGATTTTTTCTCCAAGCATTTCTGCATAGCGAGATGCATCAAGCGGTAAGAATGGAGAACCGAAGCATGTTGAGAATGTTACTTGCGGTGAAGTAATACCGCGCTCAGTTCCTGCTAGTTTACTAGTAAAACCGCTTAAGAAATGGTACATAGCTTGCTCTTTCGTTAATTTGCTGATTGGAGGCAATACGCCAAATGCATCAGCAGTTAAGAAAATGATTGTATTTGGATGACCTGCAACGCTAGGTAATACGATGTTATCAATTGCATCAATTGGATAAGCTGCACGTGTATTTTCTGTTAAGGCAGTGTCATCATAATTTGCAATGCGTGTATGATCATCAAGCACCACGTTTTCTAAAACAGAGCCGAATTTAATCGCGTCAAAGATTTGTGGTTCTTTCTCGCGAGATAAGTTCACACATTTTGCATAGCAACCGCCTTCAATATTGAATACGCCGTTATCAGACCAACCATGCTCGTCATCACCGATTAATTTGCGGTTCGGATCAGCAGATAATGTTGTTTTACCTGTTCCAGATAAACCGAAGAATAAAGCAACATCGCCTTCTTCACCTACGTTTGCAGAGCAGTGCATAGAAAAAATATCTTGCTCTGGAAGTAAGTAGTTCATGATAGAGAAGATTGATTTTTTCATTTCACCAGCGTATTCTGTACCTCCGATTAACACGATACGCTTTTCAAATGAAACAATAATAAATGTTTCTGAGTTTGTGCCGTCGACTTCTGGATCTGCTTTAAAGTTTGGTGCAGATACAATTGTGAATTGTGCATCATGATTTTTTAATTCTTCCTCAGTTGGACGGATGAATAATTGATGCGCGAATAAGTTATGCCATGCATATTCATTAATAACTTGAAGAGGAAGACGGTAGCTGCGGTCTGCTCCTGCAAATCCTTTGAATACGAATAGTTCTTCTTTTTCTTTTAAGTATTCCAATACTTTTGTATATAATTTATTAAAATGCTCTTCAGAAATCGGTTGGTTTACAGAACCCCAAGCGATTTTATCCGTAACAGATGCTTCGTCTACAATAAATTTATCTTTCGGAGAACGTCCTGTATATTTTCCTGTTGAAACAGAAACAGCGCCAGTAGAAGTTAATCTGCCTTCTTTTCTCATTAATACTTTTTCCGTTAATTGCGGAACGCTCAATTGAACCTGTGCATTGCTTCCGTTTAATAGTTCATGTAATCCAATTTGGACATTCACAGTACTCATATTTAGATACCATCCTTTGTTTAATTTATAAATATTCTCGTAATCCCCACCAAGAGTATAACACAATCATATAAATAATGTATACTATTTATTTATTTTTGTTTGTGTTATTATATTACTTTTTTCCATATATTTCAGCCCTGAAAAACTTATAGGAATATGTGTATTTGGATTGACAAATGAAAAGCATTTCTTTAGTATAGTTGAGGACGGATACTCTCTTATCCCGAGCTGGCGGAGGGACAGGCCCGATGAAGCCCGGCAACCTCACTTGTATGTACGACAAGTTCAAGTGAATAGGTGCTTAAACCTGTGCGAGATGTAATGTCTCGAACGATAAGAGCGAAGGGCAAAAAGCAGTATGCAAGTAGCGAATACAACCTTTCCTCTATTAATTTAGGAAAGGTTTTTCTTTTGCGCTTGTGGGAGAATACATGAATGTCGCAGTTTGTGGCAAATTAAGGATGAGTTCCGTACAATATATACATTTACTGTAGGGAGGTTTACCACATGACAAAAAAACGTCATCTGTTCACATCTGAGTCTGTAACTGAAGGACACCCAGATAAAATTAGTGACCAAATTTCTGATTCAATTTTAGATGCAATCTTAGCAAAAGATGCAAACGCACGTGTAGCTTGTGAAACAACAGTAACAACTGGTTTAGTATTGGTAGCGGGGGAAATTACGACTTCTACTTATGTAGATATTCCAAAAATCGTTCGTGAAACAATTAAAGGAATTGGTTATACTCGTGCAAAATATGGTTTCGATTCAGAAACTTGTGCAGTTTTAACATCTATCGATGAGCAGTCTGCTGACATCGCAATGGGTGTTGACCAAGCGTTAGAAGCACGCGAAGGTCAAATGACTGACGAAGAGATCGAAGCAATCGGTGCGGGCGACCAAGGTTTAATGTTTGGTTTCGCATGTAATGAAACAAAAGAATTAATGCCGCTTCCAATCTCTCTTGCTCATAAATTAGCTCGTCGTTTAACGGAAGTTCGTAAAGATGATACATTACCATACTTACGTCCAGACGGTAAAACACAAGTAACAGTTGAGTATGATGAAAACGGTAAACCAGTTCGTGTTGATACAATTGTAATTTCTACACAACATCATCCAGAGATCGCTTGGGAACAAATCGATCGCAACTTAAAAGAATTTGTAATTAAACCAGTTGTACCAGCTGAATTAATCGATGAAGATACAAAATTCTTCATTAACCCAACTGGCCGCTTCGTTATCGGTGGACCACAAGGGGATGCTGGTTTAACAGGTCGTAAAATTATCGTAGATACTTACGGTGGATACGCTCGTCACGGCGGCGGTGCATTCTCTGGTAAGGATGCAACAAAAGTTGACCGCTCTGCAGCATACGCAGCTCGTTACGTTGCGAAAAACATCGTAGCAGCAGGTCTTGCTGACAAAGCAGAAGTACAACTTGCATACGCAATCGGTGTAGCGAAACCAGTATCTATCTCTGTTGATACATTCGGCACTGGAAAAGTATCTGAAGAAGTATTAGTAGAACTAATCCGCAGCAACTTCGATCTTCGCCCAGCTGGTATCATTAAAATGTTAGACTTACGTCGCCCAATTTACAAACAAACAGCAGCATACGGCCATTTCGGACGTACTGATGTAGATCTTACTTGGGAACGTACAGACAAAGCTGAAGCTTTAAAAGAGCAAGCTGGTCTATAATATAGGAAGAAAAAAGCTTTGCGCGTGTGCGCAAAGCTTTTTTTATTTAAATCATACGGTGAGTAGCGTTGTAAACGAGAGTCCTAATACTCCCCAAAATGTTTATGTTTGTATGAATAAGTGTTAGGGTCTACTTTGTCATCAAGTAATGTTTGATGATAAGCAAGTACCCCTTTTCTATCCGTATCTCCAATTTTTTGATAGCGATACGTATACATAACATGTGGTTCATCCTTGTACGTAACATCGACCGTATATCTGAACTTAAAGTCGTACCGTACTTTAAAACTTTTAAAATCATTTTTCTTGTCGCCTTGTGAGAGTAAATACGTTTCTATTTTATGAGCTATGTGATTTTTATAAAATGAAGTACCGCTCCAAAAACAAATGATTACAATTGTAATTATGAAAGCAATATTTCTTATTTTCATGCAATCACCTTTTTAGCATTTTAGTTGCTTTCCTGTTTTTCTAATTTTCCAACGCAAGAAGTGCAATACACTTCCCCGCCGAGTTCAATATATTTTTGAATGTTTGTCATACCGCTTGGCGGATATTGCATGTAAATCCAAGAACGCTCATGTACTGCAATTTCCTTCCCGCATGATGTACACGTAGTTGATTTTTTACCGAACATAGTTATTCCCCTTTACGATAACGAATTTTTCCGGCACAAAAGGCTGAACATAATAAAAAGAGCGTGCCAAATCCCCAGCCGCCAATTGCTGCATATGGTACAGCGTCTTTTAGTGCCATGCCAGCGCTAATAGAAGCGACGAATAGCAAAATAAATAACGTCGTTAACTTTCTCATTGTATCCATATGAAATTCCCCTCCTTAAAAACCTATATTTTTATTATAAGGTAAATTTTAGAAAAGAAATGTTTTTTCGATAAAGAAGTGTGACAGGTCTCACATTTTTTTGCTGCCATATTATATATGATAAAATTTAGACAAGCTTATCGATGAGGAGGAGAAAAAAATGAGCGTTACAGAACATAAAAAACAAGCACCACTATCTGTTCGCTGTAAAATCATAACGATTTCGGATACACGTACAGAAGAAACAGATAAAAGCGGACATTTATTAAAAGAGTTATTAATAGAAGCAAATCATCAAGTAACAGCTTATGAAATTGTAAAAGACGATAAAGAAAGCATTCAGCAAGCTGTGTTGGCGGGCTGTCAACAAGAAGATGTAGATGTTGTGTTAACAAATGGCGGCACTGGAATTACAAAACGTGATATTACAATTGAAGCGGTAGAAGCATTGCTTGATAAGGAAATTGTAGGCTTTGGAGAACTATTTCGGATGATCAGTTATTTAGAAGATATCGGAAGCGCGGCGATGCTAAGCAGAGCAATTGGCGGAACAATTGGAAGGAAAGTTGTCTTTTCTATGCCAGGATCGACTGGTGCGGTTCGCCTTGCGATGAATAAATTGATTTTACCAGAGCTTGGACACATTACATTTGAGTTGCACCGCCAATGAAAATTGCAGGAATTGTATTAGCCGGCGGAAAGTCCAGTCGTTTTGGCGAGCCAAAAGCATTAGCAATTTGGCAGGGAAAAACATTTATTGAACATAGTATAGAAGCATTGAAAGAAGTTGTAACAGACATTGTTGTAATCAGTCATCCACGCATTACAAATGAACTTTCGCACATATTGGATGCACCCGTTGTAGAAGATATTGAATTATACAAAGGAAACGGCCCGCTTGCCGGTATATTAACAGGCATGGAATTTGTAGATGCAGATTGGTACATCGTTGCACCGTGCGACACACCAAATGTTTCGAAAGAGTGGGCAATGGAATTAATAGAACGAGCGGATGAAACATATGAAGCAATTGTTCCGCTAGATGAAGGGCAGAAACAACCACTTTTAGCGCTATATCATAATAAGGTAAAAGAAAAAATAGAACAGTTATTAAAAGAAGAGCAGAGAAGCATGCAGGGGCTATTATCACAGTGTAATGTTCAGTATGTGACAATAGAAGAAGCATTAGGTGTATTTCTAAATGTAAATACAAAGGAAGAATATAACCAATTACAGAAACGAATGGGAAAGGAGTGAGAACTCCTTTTCTTTTTTGTAGGCAAGGGACTGGAACAGCATCGTTTCAAGTCAGATGGAACAGAACGAGTAAGAGGACTATATCATATTCAAAACATCAATAATTATCACAGTCGATTAAAAGGTTGGATGCAACTCAAGTAATGGTGTGGCTACGAAATACCTCGATATTTCGAATCATAGGAATGATGATGTTTCTATAAGTAAAATGATAGTAGAAAGTTACTTATTAAGAACGTATCAATAGTAGACTTTCATTATTCAACAAAGGGTTAGTTTAATAAGATTCAGTAATAATTTAGCAAATAATATGGTTATATATGGTAATATAAAACCCAGATAGGACAGGGGATTGGGTTTATTAGAAAGAGTAGAAAGTAGGTGAATGAATTGGTAAATTATGAACAAAAAATAATAAATACAGAAAGAGGTTCCTTTGAAATCTTTATTAGTGGTAATGGTAAACCTTTGTGTATAACACACCTCTATCAAGAATTCTCCATTAGAGGTTCGGCTCTTGCAGATTGTCTATCATCCTTTTACAAGGTTATTTTAGTCAATTTAAAACAGGCCGGAAATTCATCAAAGGCTCGAAACTCAAATGAACTGACAATGAATGAGACAGTTAAAGATCTTGAAAGCATACGAACTGAGTTAGGATACTCAAAATGGTCTTTTGCTGGACATTCTACGGGTGGATTTTTAGGGTTAACATATGCTACCAGTAAACCACAGGTTTTGGATTCACTTATATTATGTGATACTTCCGCATCTAAGGAGTTTTTAAATTCAGAAAGTTGTATATATAATTTTAAAACTGGTCAACATCGCAAGGAGGTATCCAAGATATTTTTAGCATTGATGTTACCCTTTGTTTCGAAAACAAAAAAAGGAATAGCTAATAAGAAGTTGATTGAACTGTCTCTCTATAAACCAGAAAGGTATAATGAGTATTTTAGTGAACGACCCTTTAGTAAAATTATTAGAAAAAGAATGAGGGCTTATAACAAAGACCTTAAAACATATGATGTTCGAGATAAATTAAAACATATTAATTTCCCTACTCTTATTCTTTGTGGTCAATATGATGTTCAATGCCCTGTTTTGTACTCGAAAGAAATGCATACATTAATTCCAAATTCTAAATTAGTAATTTTTGAGAATAGTAATCATTTTCCTTTTGTTGAAGAGAAGGAATCTTTTATAACAACCGTTCGAGAATTTGCCACCATTTAATTGATATGTAAAAATTTAGATAAACAAAGACAGTGACTCCAATTCTTTGTTTCGTCAATATAGGCTGAATACTTAATATCTCGACTTTCTTGTTGTACTAACAGGTGGTTTAAATGATGAAGAAGCAACACTATTAATTAACAGATCCTTTTTGTAAGAAATTACCGAAAATTATCATTCTTCCGGTAAAATAAGGAGGCAAAGTTCTTATTCGCATGCATATAAGGCTTTGTAACATAGACAGATTTTAAGGGAAGCGGAGGGGGGAAGTGGGTTTTCTATTAGTAAAGTTATTAAAGCTAGTGTACTGTGCTGGCCTCATTCTTGTTTTGTTTTCTATTGGGAAAATTTTCGAAGCAATAGAAAGGTATGTTCGAAAAATATTTGGAAATCGTCTCTCTAAAAAGGCACTATACTTCATATTTGTGATGATGACAATGTGCTTTGAAGGAGCGAGTTTGTGGCTTTTATCGATTTTCTTCCACTTTGAACTTCTTACGACGTTATTTACAGGAGGCTTTTTATTGATAATCGTGACGTGGAATACACTCTATTTTCGAAATTCATTTCATAATCAAGCAAGAGCGGTAAGTCGTTTTGTGGGAGGAACAGATGAGCATACAGAATTTCGAGCAACGGAATTGTCAGTTCATCCGTTTGCGGTTGGAACATTTTTATTTGGAATCATTAGCATTGTAGGTTCGTTTCTCTACTATTTACCATACTTAGTATAGAAGGATACTGAAAATAAGGAGTATACATAATGGAAAGTGAATTACTGAAAATATTTGATGAACATAGAAATCCAGTAGGCGTTGCAACTCGTGAAGAAGTACATAAAATGGGGTATTGGCATGAGACGTTTCATTGCTGGTTCATAAGTAGAGAAGATGGAGTAGATTATATTCATTTTCAAATTCGCAGTCATACAAAAAAGGATTATCCGAATTTATTAGACATTACAGCTGCGGGCCATATATTAGCTCATGAAACCGTGTATGATGGAATACGCGAAGTGAAAGAAGAAGTGGGGATTGATGTCTCGTTTGATGAACTCATATCATTAGGCATTATCAATTATTGCGTTACAATAGAAGATTTTATTGATAAAGAATTAGCTCACGTTTTCTTATATGAAAATAAAAAAACAATGGACGAATATAAGCTGCAAATAGAAGAAGTATCAGGCGTTGTTAAGGCTGAATTGAATAGTTTTTCTAAACTTTGGTTTGGGGAAGTAGAGGGAATTATAGTGGAAGGCTTCGAAATGAATGAAGCTGGAGAAAAAGTTTTAATCCATAAAACCGTAGACAAACGTAACTTTGTGCCTCATGAACATTCGTATTACGAAAGTATTATCACGTCGATGAGGGAGAACATGAAGTCGTTAGAGAGTACGAAAGCATAAAGCGAATGACCAAATAATTTTTGTATGGATAGGAGGTTTTGGGTTAACCTCCTATCCGTGTTTATCCCGCTATTGCGCGGGCACCTCCCACTGATGGAAGTTTCACTTATCCGTATTTAAAGCATCAAACCCATAATAAGGGTATTATAATACTCACCATTTATATACGTATCTTGTTGTAATAGTCCTTCTTCTTTAAAGCCGACCTTCTTATAAAGTTCTATTGCTTTATCATTGTCTTCTCGAGTTACAAGATGTATTTTCTTAGTAGTCCCATTTAATCTTGCCCACTCGATAAGCTCTTCCATCAATATCCTACCTAGACCAAATCCGCAGTGCTCCTCTGCGATCACGATTCCTAGTGTTCCTACGTGTCTCGTTCTAGCTTTTGGACTAGAGGTAATGGAGGCAATACTTATAATTTCATCATCCATTGTTGCTAGTAAGATGATGGAACTATTATCTGTTCCAGTAGTTTCTATGAAGTTTTCATAATCGTGTAAAGACATACTGAACTCATTTTTCCCGAATGAAAGAAAATCAGTTTCTCCGCCGACTACATTATAAAAATCGATCATAGATTGAGCGTCCTTTTGTAAAGCCTCTCTTATAATGACTTCTTTTCCGTTTCTCAAACATATTATTTTCATATTTATCAACTTCTTTCGGATTCGTTATGTTCATCTTAATATTAATGTTTGAAATTGAATAGCTTAAATTTTGAATTAAAAAATGACAAAAAAAAGCGAAGAATGTTTATAATTCTTCGCTTTTTTTATGACATACTAGGGTATATTGTATCTTGCATATATGAGAGAGTTCACTCATATCACATTATAACACTGTAAACCATTTATAAAATATGCAATATTGCATATTTTAAATATTGACAGTTTAAAATGGTTCTCTTCTTTTCAAATAGTTAGTCTGTTATTTATGAGACACACATAAAGTTTCTAATTTGTGCATATCGATAGCTTACTTTTCGGCGGCGTCCCGCTTGCCAAGTATATCCAGATACTCCATTTTTTCTAACTTCAGTTGGATAAAACCAAAAATCCCTCCCAAAAGGTCCTTGCCCTCTTAAACCAATAAATCCCCACCTGCCTAAACAATTACACATCGCTGATCGTATTTGAATCGTTTGTATAGGAGAAGAAAATGCTGCTGGTGCTGCTGGTTGTTGTGCCGGTGGTGGTGATGTTGGAGCATCTTCAGCATCGTCGGGACGATAGACGTCATCGTCGATCTCCCTTGTGTCCTCGAATGGTTGATAATTTGGCTGTTGATAATTTGGCTGTTGATAACTTGGCTGTTGATAACCTGGCTGTTGATTATAATTTACATGCGGAAAGTACATTGGCTGATTATTCATGAAAAAATCACCTCATTTTTTTTTATGCGCACTTAAAATATGAGTATGTTGCGTGATTCTTATATGAAGCTTATTTATGGCCCAAATTACTTTCAGCAGTACGAATTATATGAACAAATTGGATCGAAGGCATTATCTTTTACTGGTAAAGAAACAATTATGAAGTTGAATTATATACATCTTTGGTTCTATATAGCTTATTATGGAGGTTAATTACAATTATAGTGTTTAATGGATAGCAAAATGGGGAATCTCATTTTATACTAATATTTATTGTGCCGCCCCGTCTAAGGGACAGTGCACGGCCGGTAATTGGCTAATGGGAACCTTCTCATTTTGCCAGTGCTGGTTTTTGTTAAATAATGATAATAATAGATTTTTTGAGATAAAGTTATATAAAAACACAAGATAAAGAGAGGTCATACTACGAAGTAGGACCTCTCTTTCTATATTTTGTACAATATAGAAGTTTCACTTTATGCCAGCATTTCCGCTTTTCGATTTTGAATGACATCTTCATAATGCATCACGAGGTCACTGAAAATTTCATCCCAGCTTTGTGTTAAAGCATAGTTTCTACCTTGTTGCCCCATGTATTCACGTTTCTCTTTTTGATCAAGTAATGTGTAAATAGAAGATAAAAAAGAGTCCGTTTGTTTCGGCTTACAAAGAAAACCTGTTGTTTCATGTGTAATAATGTTTTTCACACCGCCTGCATTTGCGCCGATAACGGGTGTGCCGCATGCCAGTGATTCTAAGACGACATTTCCGAATGTTTCTGTTGAAGAAGGAAATACCATAACATCTGAACAAGCATATGCTTCAGCTAACCCTTCTCCTTTTAAATATCCAGTAAATGTTATATTTTCTGTAATTGTTTCTTTTACTTTGCCAGCGAGAGGGCCATCTCCGACAATTAGCCAATGAACATCATTTTTTCGTTCTTTCGTTGTTTTGTGGATTAATGCCAGCAATGTTTCAATATCTTTTTCAGGAGCTAAACGTCCAACGTAAGAGAGGATATATGGCGATGTAATGTTATATTTTTTTCGAAATACGTCCTGATTATAATGAGGATGGAATAGATTGCAATCTACTCCGCGGCTCCATAAGTATAAGTCTTGGAAGCCTTTTTTTTGCAGTTGTTGCATCGTTTCGAGAGAAGGTACGAATGTTTTTTGCAGGGCACCATGAAACCATTTTAAATAGTTCCACAGCATATTGGAGAAGAATTCAATTTTATAATATTGCAAATACGCATCGAAATCTGTGTGATAGGAACCGACAAGAGGTATGTTTAGTTTTTTTGCGTAATACGTGCCACAAAGCCCCATGTTAAACGGTGTTGCGACATGGATAAGATCTGGTTGAAATTGAAATAGCTCTTTTTTGATGAAACGTGGATTTGGAAATGCGAATCGGCACTCTGGGTACAGTAGTTTAAGTGGAATACTTTTTATTTTATTGACGTTGGTAACAAAGTTATCTTCGGCTGTATGCTGCGGTGCAAACACAGAGTAAGAGATATTTTGCTTATGCAAATACTGTGTCAAGCGATCGAGTGTTTTCGCAACGCCGTTCACTTGCGGTGTAAACGTATCTGTAAAGATGGCAATTTTCATCAAATTCCCTCCTTCTTCTATCCCGCCATTAATGGGTAGTGATACCTCCACCTCAAAGTGCAAAGAAAATAAAGAAAGTAAGTAAGTGGGGGATAACTGCCCCTAAGAGCTTGATTGGTGAGAGCTTTCCAACAGTGAGGATGAACCCTCTCCACCGATGGAAGTTTCACCTTATATGAAAAGTGGAATGAATTGATAATAAGAAGTAATGCCAGATATTGTTCCGAGGCACATGCCAACAAGTACATCAGATGGATAGTGCAAGCCGAGATAAATACGCGAAATTCCTACGCTAATTGCTAGGGGAAGCAGCAAGAATGTCATACTTGGTTCATATAATAAAAAAGGAGTAATAACAGAAAAGATAGCAGTCGTGTGTCCTGATGGAAAAGAATGATCTACTAATGGATTTGTTGGATGCTTTGCATTAAGAATTGTTAAATAAGGACGTTTTCTTGGATAAAACTTTTTTAGAATTTGCACGGGTATATGGCTAATCGCAAGGGAAATAGCACTTGCAATTGATGCATTGTGTAAAGAACCGGTTGTGAAAAAAAATAAGAATAGAGCGAGAGAAATTGTAAAGGTAGCACCGCCTATATGTGTAATGGTGCGAAAAAAGATGTTTAATGTTTTGCGCTCAAAATAGCGATTAATTCCTTTGAAGATGTAGCACTCTATTTTATATAAGGGGCTGATGGATCTAGTTTTCATCAAAATTCTCCTCCTCACTACATATATATTTGAAGATTTACTTTTATTTTAATAAGATTTTATTGAGGGAATACTAAGATTTTGTAAAGAAAAGGTAGAGATTTGCAAAGAAAAAGCTGCCTGTATAGTGGCAGCTAAAAAATCACTTTGTTTGTAAACTTTTATAATATTGTCCTTTTTCGACATATTGACGACGAATGCGAGCCATATCTTTAAGGTCTTCATCTGTTAACTCACGAATAACTTTGGCAGGGCGACCGAATGCAAGTGTATTTGGCGGGATTTTCTTTCCTTGTGGTACTAAACTGCCGGCACCAATAAATGCACCTTCACCAATTTCAGCTCCATCTAAAATAATGGACCCCATGCCGATTAACGCATCTTTTTTCACTGTACAGCTATGTAAAATAACTTGATGTCCAATTGATACATCATCTTCTAAAATAAGCGGGTATGCTGGGCTTTGATGAAGTGTACATTGATCTTGTACATTGACCCGGTCACCGATAATGGTTGGAGAAACATCTCCGCGAATGACAGTGTTAAACCAAATGCTTGATTCTTCACCAATTATGACATCGCCTGTAATTGTGACATAGTCAGCGATAAATGCGCTATTAGCGATTTTTGGGTTTTTGTCTTTATAAGGATAAATCATATAAGTAATCTTCCTCTCCTAGAAACTACTATTAGTGTAGCAAATTATGAAAGAGAGTGAAACGGAGGAGTTTTATGTGGAATTATGAAGCAGAAGAGGCGAAAGCTGTTATAGTTATAGTACACGGTGCGATGGAGCATCATGGTCGTTACGAGGCACTTGCAGAAATGTGGCGGTATATTGGTTTTCATGTGGTAATGGGTGATTTGCCAGCGCACGGAACAACTTCAAGAAATAGAGGACATATTACTTCATTTGATGAATACATAGAAGAAGTAAAGGCATGGATTAAAGAAGCGAGAAAATATTACTTGCCTATTTTCCTATATGGTCATAGTATGGGAGGCTTAACGGTCATTCGTGTGCTGCAAGAAACGAAAATGGATGTGCAAGGAGTCATTTTAACTTCACCGTGTTTAGGGGTTGTATTAAAGCCTAAAGTACCGCTTCAGGCCGTTGTAAAAGTACTGAATGTTGTTGCGCCGAAAATGCAGTTTCAGTCGAATATTACAGTTGAAATGGCAACGCGCAATCATGAAGTTCGTGATGCGATGGAAAATGATTCATTGTTCTTGCGTAAAGTATCAGTTCGTTGGTATAGTGAGTTAATTAAAGCTGTAGAAGTCGCTCATGAAAAACGCGATGAATTTCCAGATGTACCACTCTTGCTAATGCAGGCGTGTGAGGATAAACTTGTAGATAAAACACGTGTCCGCAAATGGTTCGATAATCTGAAAATTAGTGATAAAGCATACAAGGAATGGCCGAATTGTTATCATGAGCTATTTAATGAGTATGAAAAAGATGACGTTTTCGCATATGCAAAATCATTTGTAGAAACACATTTAATTCAGAAAGAAAAATGAACAGATGAAATTTGTAATACATTTTGAACATGCTTAACCATATTCATTAGAGGAGATGAAGAAAGAAGTGACAGTACCAAGTAACCCCATAACGCTCATGGCGAAAGTATACCGAGATGTGTTTCCGGTCGTACACCATGAGCTCGCAAAGTGGAAAGAACGCGCCTATCATATTCCGAATGATGAACTTCATAATCAAGCATTAGCGAGTATTGAGCATAAAACGTTTCACTGTGAGGGTGGCGGAATTTTAGCACTGCTTGCCCATGAACATCGTGAAGAATGTATTCGATTTATTGTAGCGTATCAAACGATTAGTGATTACTTGGATAATTTATGTGACCGCAGTACATCGCTTGATCCGAATGATTTTGCGGCGCTTCATGAATCGATGCTTGCGGCGTTAACGCCAGGAAGTGAAGGAAGCAATTATTATCGTTACCGTGATGATCAAGATGATGGCGGTTATTTAGATGAACTGGTAGAAACGTGCCAGGACGTGCTTGCAAAAACGAAGCATTATAACAAGATTGCACCAATTCTTCATGAGCTTGCTTGTTATTATTGTGATTTGCAAATTCATAAACATGTAAAACTAGAAGAGAGAGAAGAGCGTTTAAAAACGTGGTTTGCAGCGCATCGTGAAAAAGTCCCGCCAATGAGCTGGTTTGAATTTTCCGCATGCGCAGGTTCAACGCTCGGTATTTTCTGTCTTGTAGCGTATGCGTTCCACGATGAATTAGCAGATGAAGATATTATGAAAATTAAGCAAGGATATTTTCCGTATGTACAAGGATTACATATTTTACTTGATTATTTCATTGACCAAGAAGAAGACCGTATTGGCGGAGATTTAAATTTTTGTAGTTATTATGAAAATAAAGAAGCAACTCTTGAGAGATTGAAACATTTTGTGATAGAAGCGGAAAAAAGTTTGGAACAAATCCCGCATATGAAGTTTCACCGCCTCATCAGTCGCGGACTACTAGGTATATATTTATCAGACCAAAAAGTGTCGCAGCAAAAAGAAATGCAGCAGATGGCGCGGCGCATTGTAAAATATGGAGGTCTTACTTCGCGCTTTTTCTATTGGAATGGGAAGATGTATCGAAAGAAAATAGCGCAGTGATGCAAAAAGCCACTCTTTATACTGTTGTATAAAGAGTGGCTTTTTTACTTCTATCCTGCATTTTGATCAGATAAATATTTGTTTACAATAGCCTTGGCAAGACATGTAGAGGAATCTATAAAGTGAAAATTATTGTGTTTTTCCTCTAATACGACATTCAAATCTGTACATGCTATGACAACAGCGTCAACCATTTCAGCTAATTCTGAGCATAGTTTACTCCACAATTTGCTTGCCTCGTCTATTTGTCCTATTTTTATTTTAGATATGATTTGATTTATATTAGCTTGCCAGCTATCTTTTTGAATATAATCTATATCACGTTTTAAAAATCCTGCTTGATATATACCAGATTGAACAGTAGCATCAGTTGCTAAAAGAGCAACTTTGTTAGTGTGATGAGGTATTTCTTTTAGCGTTTCATCCACCATATTTAATAGTGGAATGGAAAGTGAATTCTGTAGCTGATTAAAATAAAGATGTGCTGTATTACATGGCATCGCAATAAAATCAACACCAGTACTTTCAAGCTTTTGTGCGCCATTTATAATAGCTCTTTCCATATCAGTATGATCAATAGTTCTATCGATATAGAAAGGTGTTGGACATGAATAAATCATCATATGAGGAAAGTCCATGTCATCTTTCGCACCGTAAATTTTTTGGCATTGTTCTACTACGTTATCAACGAATGGTCCTGTAGATTTTGGCCCCATACCTGCTAGTATTCCAATCATAGTTGTTCATCCCCTTTGTAGACTTTAAATCTTACTCCGGGTGTAGAAATTCTTGTTTTGAGTCGGATAATCCTTCTTTTGGCATGCAATAAAAAATACGCGCACGCTGCACGTATTTTTGTAGGTGTATTTGTGTCGAAGCACCGATATATTGACGAGGTGCCTTATCGCTTTTCAATCGCAATAATAAACGGCGGGTTATTTTGTTGGTTCATAAATTCGTACTTCAATACGTGAGCCTCTTTTTGATCGAGCTCTCCTGCAAATTTCACAACAGCATCGCGTTCGACTTGTCCTTCTGGATGTCCATGATAAATAACGAGAACGATGATGCCTTCCGGTGCCATTACTTCTAATAGTTGCTGTATAGCAGAAAGCGTTGAGTTCGGTTTTGTGACGATGCTTTTGTCACCGCCAGGAAGGTAGCCTAAGTTAAAGATAGCTCCTGTTACTTTTCCTTTTGCATTTTCCGGTAATACAGCTGTTAATGTATCGTGGCTATCATGAATAAGAACGGCGCGCTTAGTTAATCCGCTTTCTTGTAGACGCGCGACTGAATTTGTGATTGCTTCTTCTTGAATATCGAAGCCAAATACTTTTCCGTTCTCTCCAACAAGTTCTGCTAAAAAACAAGCGTCATGACCGTTGCCAAGCGTCGCATCAACGGCATAATCCCCTTCTTTCACAGCTCGCTCTAGCAGTGTGCGAGCAAAAGGTAAAATGCGTTCTAACTTCATACTTCCTTCACCTCATTTGCATATTTGCCCTGCCAACTGCCGCGGCGTACAAATTCAGCATCAATTGCATTTAATACTTCCCATTTATTTAAGCTCCACATCGGACCGATCATTAAATTTGGCGGACCGTCACCTGTGATGCGGTGTACAATGACATCTGATGGAATGATTTCAAGCTGATCAACAACAAGGTTTACGTAATCCTCAAGAGAAAGGAATTCTAATTGTCCTTTTTCATATTGCTTTACCATCGGTGTGCCTTTTAATAAGTGCAGCAAATGAATTTTAATTCCTTGAATGTCAAGCTTTGCAACTTCACGCGCTGTTTCCATCATCATGTCATAGTCCTCAAGCGGGAGGCCGTTAATGATATGTGAACATACGTTAATGTTATGCTTACGAAGTTTATTTACACCTTCAACATAAGATGGATAATCATGAGCACGGTTAATAAGAAGTGCTGTACGTTCGTGCACTGTTTGTAAGCCAAGCTCTACCCAAAGGTACGTACGTTTATTTAAGTCAGCTAAATATTCGACAACATCGTCTGGTAAGCAGTCTGACCGAGTTGCGATTGATAAACCGACAACACCTTCTTCTTTTAAGAGAGGTTCAAATTTTTCTTTTAATACTTCAATGGGAGCATGTGTATTCGTATAAGCTTGGAAATACGCAATACATTTGCCATCTTTCCATTTTGTATGCATTTTCTCTTTCATTTCATGATATTGCGTAACAACATCATCACGGCGATTACCGGCAAAATCACCAGAACCAGCCGCACTGCAAAATGTACAGCCACCGTATGCGACTGTGCCGTCGCGGTTTGGACAATCAAAACCTGCATCTAGAGAAACTTTAAAGATTTTCTCGCCAAAATGTCCGCGCAGGTGATAGTTCCATGTATGATAACGTTTATTGTCATTTGAATATGGGAAAGGATTTTGAACTTTCATGCTATTCCTCCTCAATGATATGAGCAAAAATCATTATAACATACTCATAAGGTTCAGATGGAAGGGATAGACTAATGGAGAAATGAAAGGCAAGGAGGAAACATGATGGCAGAGCGTCACGCAATTGAACGATGCATCAATGAAGCAGAACAAGCGATGGAATACGCAAAACAACAGTTAGAAATGGGCATGAGACAAGAACATTACAATAAGATGGATTATTCAGATGCACAGCTACAATTGGAAAAAGCTTATACAGAAATCGAAACAATGGAGCACTTTGCAACTGCTGAGCAGCGCGATCAGTTATATCGTGCACGTCTTGCGGTGCAACAGCTGCAGCATCAAATGATCGTTACACCGCACTAATAAGGAGTGAAAGATAAATGGCAAAACGTTCTGATCAAAATAACCCAGAACAAAAAACGCAAAACGGACATAATGCCGAGTTTTCAAATGAATTAGATCCAGTGGTACAAGCGAAGCAAAGAAATCGTAAAAAAGGGCAACCACAAAAATCAAAGCAATCAGAGTAAACCAGGTCGAAATATGACCTGGTTTTATTTTTTATCCCGCTATTTCAGGGCAGTAAGACCCCCACCTCAAGCGCGAAACGGTAGGTGGGGGTAGTTTCAATGCACCTTGTACTGTGTCAGGACCCCTATTATTTTTTTGTACATTTTAAAAGTTAAGGAAAAGTTAAGGAACATGTCCGATAATTCTGCTTGTAACATCATTACGTATTTTAGGAGGAATTTTAAATGAAACTAAGATCAAGTTTGATTGCACCTATTTTAGCAGCGACAATATTGACTCCAGCAGCAGGAAGTGCAGTAGTGAATCATTCCAATACATCTAACAAATCAGCTACACATGAAACAGCAGAACATCACTATAAAGGTAACCATGAGAAGGAGCTTACGAATATCATGAATCAATACGCTTCTTCTGATTTGAAAACGAAACTTACACAAGATTTAGCAACACATAAAAGCTTAGAACAACAATTGCATAAAACAGCTGGTTTCCAAAAACAAGAGGCACAAGAGAAAACACAACGAAAAGCTTTTTACGAAGCTCATAAAAAAGAAATTGATTCTATTAAACAACAAGTAAAAGATGGAAAATTAACAAAGGAACAAGAGCATAAGCAATTAGAAGCGATATTTGGAAAACACGAAGATAAAGATCATGATAAAGATAAAGGTAAAGATAAAGGTAAAGGTAAAGGTAAAGAACAAGGCGAACGTGGTATTCAAAAAGAATTGAAAACGGCTGTTCAAAAGAAAGACAAAACAGCTATTAATGCTGCATTAGAAAAATTTGATCAACAATTACAAAAGTCTAATCAGAAATTACAACAAGAAATTAATGCTAACAAATAAGATGAATTTGAACAAAAAGGCAGCTGATCTCAGCTGTCTTTTTGTGTTGCAGCTCATAACACAGAAAAACTAAAGCCCTCGTAAGGAGATCATATCATTGTTAGAGTGGCTTTTATTTTAAATGGAGCCGTTTATTTATCTTACAAAAATGTAAGTTAAATGTAAGTTTAATCAATGGCAGAGGATGTCCAAAAGGAGCAAAATAGGAGCTGGGAAACAAAGTACAGGAGGGTTTATATGAAAACACCAGTTGTTGACGTAAAAAATGTTCAAAAAGTATACGGTAAAAAAGGTGAGAGCCAATCTCATGCATTAAAGGGCGTATCATTCTCCATTCAAGAGGGGGAATTTGTTGGGATTATGGGACCATCTGGTTCTGGTAAAACCACTTTATTAAATGTTATTTCAACGTTAGATAAAGCTACGGATGGCATTGTTGAAATTGCAGGTACGGATATTACGAAAATGAAGCAAGGGGAACTATCTGATTTCCGTTCACAAAAATTAGGATTCATTTTCCAAGACTTTAATTTACTAGAGAATCTATCAATCTATGAAAATATTGCATTGCCACTTTCTCTGCAAGGCGTTTCTTCTAAAAAGATTGGTCCAAAAGTAGAAAAAGTAGCGGAAATGTTAGGGATTTCAGCAATTCTTCAAAAATACCCTTCAGAAGTTTCTGGCGGACAAAAGCAGCGTTCAGCAGCGGCGCGTGCGCTTGTACATGAACCAGCAATTATTTTAGGGGATGAGCCAACAGGAGCGCTTGATTCGAAAAACGCAACAAGCCTTTTAGATGCGATGACAAACTTAAATGAAGAACAAGGTGTTTCGATCATGATGGTTACACATGACCCGTATAGTGCAAGTTATTGCCGACGCATTTTATTTATTCAAGACGGAGAGTTATATAAAGAAATTCACCGCGAGGGTACACGTGAAGAATTTTATAAAGAAATTTTAGATGTGCTTGCCGATTTAGGCACACAAAAAGCGTAAGAAAGGAGGTTCAAGCATGTTATTTAAGCTTTCCATGTCAGGGCTGAAAAGTAAGTTAAAAGACTATATCGTTTTACTTGTCGGCCTTGTTATGTCAATTTCTATTTTTTATATGTTTCAAACGCTTGCAATGAATAAAGCGTTTCTTGAATCGAATTCTGTTATTGCAGCAATTGGGTTTGTCTTTCAAGCTGGTTCATTTTTATTAGCCATTATAACGTTCTTCTATATTTTATATGCAAACTCTTTCTTATTATCTTTGCGTCAAAAAGAATTTGGCATGTATATGATGTTAGGGGCAAAAAAACATAAGATTACATTGCTTATGTTTATAGAAACAATCGTAATAGGAGTAGCGTCTCTTGTAATCGGGATTGCAGTTGGTGTAGGACTGGCACAAGGAATTGGGCAGCTGCTTATGAAGCAGCTTGAGTTTACTGCAGGCGGCTATCATGCATTTTATGTTCCATCCATGACTGTTACGTGTATCTTCTTCTTTGCATTATTTGTGTTATCAGCAATTTTGAATAGTATTAAACTATCACGTATTTCAGTATTGCAGCTTGTGCATGCGGATGCGCAAATAGAGCGCGTTGCTGTAAAAGGAAAAATGACTGGTATCGTAGCATTTCTTGCAATTATTTTATTAGCAATCGGTTATGCTTCTATGATTTATATGGACAAGTTACAACAATTTGGTATCATCATTGCGCTCATTACAATAACATCAGGAACGTATATGTTATTTGCTTCTGTTCTTCCACTTATTATTAAAAAGCTGAAAAGTAATAAAAAACGAAGCGAAAAAGGGCTTAACGCATTTACATTTGCACAGCTAAACTTCCGTATTAACAGCTTAACGAGAGTACTAGCAACAGTAGCGATGTTAGTTGCTCTTGGTGCAGGTGCCATTTCTGGCGGTATGGCTTTTAAAAATAATGTAATGATGACAGTTGATGGCTTTGCAATATATGATACAGTCATTCATAATCCAACAGCAGAAGAGAAGAAAATTTTAGACGGTATTACATTCAATGAGAAAAATGAATATCGTTATAAAGTCGATGATAAATTTGTTTACTATTTAAAAGAGGATTTAGAAAAAAATCGCCCGTTAGTACATGAAGGTAAAGGGAAAGAAAGCTTTGGTAAATTTAAACGTGCTTCGGGAGAGCTTCCTGTAGGTGCAACTTCTAGCTATGGTCAAGAAAAGGCAGAACAAGCAGTGGCAATTCCAGAAGAATGGGACGAGGCTTTAAAAAATATTCAGCCATTCTACCTATACCGTGATCACACTATGAAAATTGTTGATCAAAAGATGTACAATGAAGTGCAAGGAAAAGAAGGAATTGCCCTCATTGGAAAAACAGATGATTTTATAGCGCACAAAAATGAATGGAAAAAACTTGACGAGTTGGAGCTAGCAAAATATAAAGATGTAAAAGCTAATGATCTAGTAACGAAATATGCGATGTATACAGGATTTTATGGCATTGCGAGCGGAACTGTATTTATGGGCTTTTTCCTAGGAATTGCGTTCCTAGCAATGATGGCAAGTTGCTTAATGTTTAAGATCCTTTCTGGTGCATCAAAAGATATTACGCGTTACAACATGCTTCGTAAAATCGGTGTGCGCCGTGAATTACTAACGAAGTCTATTTATAAAGAGTTATTCTTAGTGTTCTTATTCCCGGCAATTGTCGGAATTGTACACGTGTTAATTGGAATGAAAATGTTCGGTTTTATTTTACTTGATCCGTACTTCCGCATTTGGCTTCCAATTGTTATTTTCGTAGTCATTTACGCGATTTATTATTTCATTACCGTTCAATTGTATAAAGGAATTGTTTTACCGAAAGAAGAATAGAATTTGGAAAATACCGAGCATACACTGCTCGGTATTTTTTATGTAAGGAGGGGCTTATGGTTACTAAATAAACGCTCTAATTGCGTGTTTCAAATGGAAATATTTTTCTTTAATCATATGGTAATTTTATGCAGAGGATAAATGCAAAGAATATGATTGACATTCGAAATATAAAATCCTATAATTTTGTTAGCGATTTAAATGATAATGATTTTCAATGTTATTTACATTACATTTAATGGGAAATTGTTGATATATAGAAATGAGGGGTTAACATGAGGTGGAAAGTACATACCTTTTTACTAATTGTGTTATTAGGTTTCATAAGTTTGCCATTCCGTGGGTTTGCTGCAACAGCGGCAGATGATTTAGGAAAAGCAAATAAACCGGTTATACAAGCACTTCAGCTTGTACAACAAGGAGATATAGATGGAGCTTCCAAACAATATGAAGCCTTTAGATCGACATGGCTTTCCATTGAAGATGGAATCAAAAAACAATCTTCAGAAGCATATCGCGATATTGAAGATGCAATGGGGCAGGTGCAATTTGCGTTTGCTCAGCAACCAGCAAATAAAGAAAAGGTAGAGACAGCACTTCAAAAACTAAAGGACGTAAACGATAAATTTATTGCCGGTAAGTTCTCTGCTACATCTACTCAAAAAGACGAGGGGAATACAAAAAAAGCGGACGTGGCTAGTTTGATTACCCTTTTAAATGATTCACTTTCTAAAATCGACAAACATGACATTGAAGGAGCGAAAAAGGATATTGAGACATTTCGTTCCTCATGGTTGGATGTAGAGGGCGTAGTGTTGACGCAGTCCTCAAAAATATACGGAGATGCTGAGCGTGATATGGTTACTTCGTATGCTATGCTTGCTTCCGATTCTCCTGATATAGCAGGGGCTAAACGAACAATTGAAGACATGCGGAATTACTTAGCACCGCTTGTTGAGAAGACGAGCTATAACATGTTAGATGCAACTACTATTCTGTTACGAGAAGGATTGGAAGGGCTATTGGTCGTTGTAGCGTTGCTCGGCTTCTTAAAAAAGGCTGGACATGAAGAGAAGAGCAAATGGATTTGGATTGGTGTTGGAACAGGGCTTGGCGTTAGTATCATTCTTGGTGTAATTGTGAATATGCTCTTCTCCGCAGGTGCATTTGGGAGTAATAACTTTCTCATTGCTGGATGGACGGGAATATTTGCTGCAGTGATGCTGATGTACATGAGTTATTGGCTTCATAGTAAATCTAGTATTGCAGAGTGGCAACGGTATATTCGTACCCAAAGCACAAAAGCATTGAATGCGGGAAGTCTATGGTCATTAGCGATCTTGTCATTCCTTGCGGTATTTCGTGAAGGAACAGAAACTGTATTGTTTTTCATTGGTATGGCATCTTCCATTAAAATATCAAGTCTGTTAATAGGCATTGCGCTTGGAGCTGTTATACTCATCATCCTATCGTATTTAATTTTAAAGGTAGGCTTGAAAATTCCGATGCGTCCATTTTTCTTAGTTTCAAGTATTCTCATGTTTTACTTGTGCTTTAAATTCACAGGAATGGGGATTCATGGCTTGCAACTTGCTGGATTATTGCCAGCTACGCACCTTTCAATCCCAACTATAGACTTTTTCGCGATTTATCCATCATGGGAAAGTACGATCCCACAAGTAATTCTTCTTGTTGCTGCGGTAATACTTGCAGTATGGAATAAGAAAAAAGATACAAAGTTAGCATCACAACAACAAAAACAGGCTCAATAGGAGGAAACAATATGAAATCTCGCAAACTAATTTTACCGGTTATCGTAGCAACTTCTCTAGCATTAGGTGCTTGCGGAGCGCAAGGAGAAAAGAAAGCTGAAAGTACGAAAACTACGGAACAGGCATCTGAGAAAAAAACAGTCTCTATTGCTGATGGGGCAACTAGCATGAAACAAACAGTGAGCGATTTGAAAGCTCAATTACAAGCAAAGGATGCTGCCAAAGTAAAAGGCGATGCAGAACAATTAGAGAAAACATGGCAAACATTTGAAGATTCAGTAAAAGAAAAGAATGCTGATTTATATGAAAAGCTAGAAACACCGCTTCACACAATCGAAGCAGGTGCAAAAGTCGAACCGCTTGATGTACAAACTCTAAATAAAGCAGCGGCAGATTTAGATACTGTGTTAACTGAAGTAGGAAAACTAAAATAAGAATACAAAAAAAGCATCTTATCGAATAAGGTGCTTTTTTTATTGCAAAAGAGATAAATGGAAATAAAAACATGTAATGATAAATAAAGGGATTTTAATTATAATGAAATTGAAAAGAAATTAACAGGAAGGTTCTGATTATATGTTTACGGCAGGGATTGATGTTAAAAAAACGGAAAAAGAATTAATTATTAAGTGGCAATTTGCAACAGTTAATATTCCATTGGAAGAAATCATTGAAATTACCGAAGATGATACTTACGGCGGCGAAAGGGCTGATGCAATTCGAATAGGTGCCCCATACGGTACAACGAATCGGATTTTAATTAAAACGAAAAAACAAAATTATATATTGTTTATGAGTCATATTCCTAAAATTTTAAAAGAAATATATTCCTGAAAAACAAAAAGGTTCTCGATACTCAGTCGGGGACCCTTTTTGTTTGATATGTAAGTAATAGTTTTAGCTGTTAAAACTTAGCTTGATGGCAATGTGGTGAGGCACTAAAGAGAAGGTCATTTTGATCAGTTGATTCATTATGGTTAAAATAGCTATTTTCGTTAAGAATATGAATTGTATTTTTAAAGAAATTTTAAAACTCAAATAATAGAATTCTTGGTATACATTTTTTCTAGAGGAGGAAAAAAGATGTTTCAAGAAGTGTTTTCTCATATTCACCCCATCATGGTACATTTTCCTATTGTGTTAATTATTATGGCTACATGTTACGATTTATTTTGGATTATCACGCACCGTGAGCTTTCGCCTAGAAAAGGTTATTGGCTATGGATGCTTGCTTTTATTTTTGCTTGGATTGCGGTTGGCACAGGTCCAGAAGAGGATGCAAGAGGAAATACGAATATTTTCGAGTATCATCAAAACTTAGCGGATCTTACCACTATATTGGCGTTTCTTGTCGTTGCTTTCCGTACCTTCTTCATTATTAAAAGGAAGGAATTTCAAAGGTCTATACTGGTTGTATATTGTTTGCTTTCAGTAATATGTTCTGTTGCGATCCTTTCTGTAGGGTATTTCGGTGGAAAAATGGTTTATGACCAAGGAGTAGGCGTAAAAGTGAACGATAAATATGTAAACCCTCCAAAACCGTGAAATTTTCATCATAGTAATTAAGTAATGCTGGCTGTTTCTTATTGGATTGGTGCAACGCATATGGAGCGTCAAATATAAATTTGCCTCTTAATTGTATAAAGAAATTATTCTTCTGAAAGAAGAATAGGATTTGAAAAATATCGAGCACAGGATGCTCGGTATTTTTTCGTATTAATAGATTTTAATATTTGAGGGTGATAAATTCTATTCTTCAATTATCAATGTTTGATAATTGAAGAATAGTGTTCTGAAAAAATGGTATTAATTTCCAAATGGGCATATATGGGAATTTTTGTGTGGTAAAATGATATGGAAGAGGGAGGGGAAAGAAATGAAAATAAAATTAGTAGCATGTATGTTAGGGTTAGCTATGTTCGCAAATATAGCAAATGTATTCGCGGCTGGAAATGGAATGTCATGGAAGCAAGAAAGTGGAAATTGGTATTTGTATAACGGAAGTGGGCAGAAAACATCGGGATGGCAGTTTATAAATGGTTCATGGTATTACTTAGACCAAAATGGCGCTATGCAAACAGGTTGGAAGTACATCAATGGAAAATGGTACTACTTAGAGAATAGCGGTGCGATGCAAACAGGCTGGAAACAAGTAAACGGAAAATGGTATTACTTAAATGCAGACGGTTCTATGGCAACAGGCTGGAAACAAGTAAATGGACAATGGTATTACTTAAATGCAGACGGCTCTATGGCAACGGGATGGAAACAAGTGAATGGACAATGGTATTACTTAAATGAAGATGGATCTATGCAAACAGGCTGGAAGCAAGTAGATTGGAAATGGTACTACTTAAATGCAGACGGCTCTATGGCAACAGGCTGGAAACAAGTAAACGGAAAATGGTATTACTTAAATACGAATGGATCTATGCTAACAGGTTTTAAAACAATTAACGGAAAAGACTATTATTTTGACTCAAGCGGTGCAATGAAGTCAGAAGCTGTAGACATAAAACGTACTTTACAAACTGCTTTAAATGAAGGAAAATTAGGACCTTTTGGATATGATGTGATTGGAAAAGATTTCTCAGAAGTTAAAAGAGAATTTGGTGCACCGGACGAATGGTGGGAAGCAGGTTGTACAGAATGCGATTCACCTAATACTGCAATCTATAATGGTTACGGTCTTGATATGTTTCCTACAGAAGTTAGCAGAGTCTGGATGCCAGTCAATGTATCTGTAAAAGAATTAAAAGAATGGCTCGGTGAACCTGATGGCATAGAAGGTGGTATGGATGGCGAGGCCCTTGCATATCATCGTGGAAACTATACCTTGTATGCATACTTTTATGATGGTTTTGTTGAACGCGTTGATTTGTATAAAGCAGAATAGTTAAAGGTAATAAGTAGGGGACTTTAATAGTTTCCTACTTATTTTATTATGTTTTTTGTATCGAGCGTAATTTTTGGTTGCAGGATGTCTTTTTAAGTGTGGGACCTTTGTTTGAATAAAATGTTATAATTACAAAGAAACGAATAGGATGTGAAAAGATAATGAAGCAAGCTTTAGTTGTTATTGACATGCAAGAGATCTTTTTTAATGAACCGCAAAATTTTTTGTACGACAAGGAACAGGTAGTTGCAAATATAAATGAATTAATCATGAACGCTCACGAGAAAAATATCCCAGTTATTTTCATTCAACATACGGGCACAGAGGAAACAGATGAAATGTTTGAAGGGAAAGATGGGTGGCAATTACATAAGGGGCTAATGAAAACTTCTTCAGATAAAGTTATTCAAAAAACGAAATGGGATTCATTCTATCAAACAGAACTATTAAACTACTTAAAAGAGAAAGAAATTGAGCAAATTATTTTTGCAGGAGCACAAACAGAATTTTGCTTGGATACTACAATTCGAGCTGCTTATAGTTTAGGTTATCAAAATAACATTCTTTATAAGAATACTCATAGTACGATAACGAGTACAGTATTAGAAGCACAAACCATTATTACACATCACGAAAACATTTGGCATAATCGATTTTTAAAAATTGTAGAATTAGATACAGTACTATAACTAAATGTATCTCATTCAATAACAAATATGGAAAAAAGCTAAGGAACATTCGATAGAATACATGAATGTTTCCCTAGCTTTTTTCATAGTATGTCATTCGTATCCTCTCTATCATTATTTACGTATTTTTCTTTTTCTGTTTTTAGATGATGTATTTCATCTTTTTATTCATTTATGGATTCTTTCATTTCTTGTGTTCATTTAGACGTATTATCTATGTGTTACGAACTCTTTTGATATTTAAATTCCAAATTAGGTTTTATTTCTAATCTTTTCTAAAGTCATATGTTTCATTTGGTACGTGTAACGTATGGCCATTGATAATAACAGTATCTTCATCTTTCCATTCAATATTGGCTTGGTCTTCTTTGTAATTCCAATAAATATTTTTTGTTTTAAATATCTTACGTTTGTTAAAAATAAGTTCACCTCTCACCGCAAAGCTTGTAGTCGCTCCGCCATTTGTGATATAGGCATTTAACGTATATGTACCATTTGGAGAGTTTACCTCTTGAATCAATTCACCTTTTGGAACACCCTGCAAGCTAAAAAACTTCCAATATACAAAACTAACTCCAATGATCAACATAGAAAATAATACAACTGCTACTTTTCTTTTTGTTTTCTTAATTTCTATTTGTGCTTTTTTTGTATCCATTTGCTTCTCCTTTAAAAATGGTTATATGTATTTTATACCATTTTATGGATAAATTCTATGTGTGGCTAGGTGCTCTCGCCTAACTAATGAAAGCGGACTTTCTATTAGTAGTAATGAAAAAATACTGATGAAAGTTTCACTTTATAGATTTATGCTTTGTACGTGCCTTCCAATAAAATCCCTTAGAGGATAAGGGATTAAAACTGGTTTCAATACAAGATGAAACGATTATAAGAAAATATTTTTTATTTTTTTGTCACAAATAGTTAATTTATGGTTTCTTTATAGTGAAAGCGACTAATAAGGAGGAAGAAACGAGTGGAGGTGAAAGCTTCATTGCTAAATATATATGAACAAGATTCAGTTTCACATATACAGTTTCAGGATGTATTTAAACAATATTATGCTCACGTTGTTAGACAAATTATGCGGATTGTGCGAGATCAAGCAATTGCTGAAGACTTAGCGCAAGAAGTATTTTTGCAATTATATCATACAGAATGGAAACAGATTGAAAGTTTATCAGCATGGCTTGCAAAAGCATCCATTTATGCAGCGTATAACTATTTGCGCTCTGAAAAAAGGCATCAAGCAAGAATCGAAAAAGAAGCTAATAATAAACAGTCAATTAGCAGTCCGTCATCGGAAGAACAATGTATTCAAAAAGAAGAAATTACTCGTGTACAAAATACATTAAAAGAAATGGATGAGCGGGAACGTACCCTTTTATTAATGAAGTTTTCTGGGTTTCAATACAAAGAAATCGCGGAGGCTACTCATATGGAAGTATCTTCGGTTGGAACATTGCTAGCACGAGCGAAAGCGAAATTTCGGAAGATGTATAGAGTGATGAAGGAGGAGTGACAAGTGAAGTGCCAAGATATTGGATTTATTCAGGCGTATTTAGATGGAGAATTAAACCGCGATGACAGAAAACAATATATTCAGCATCTTGACCAATGTAAAGAATGTCAAAAGACGTTAGAAGAAGTGAGCAAGCTTAATCAATGGGTAGAAGTTGTATTGGATGATGAATATACAAACGTTAGTCAAGAAATTGATATCGATGTTGATCAAGCTTGGAAAACATTTGAACAGAATATTAAAAGTCATAAAACAGAAGAAAGAAATAGTGAAGAAAGTAAAAAGAAGGGAAGATGGCATAATATGAAGAAATCATCTAAACGTTGGATTACTGCTGCAGCAGCGGCGGCAGTTGTGTGTGTGTCTTTAACAGTTCCAGAAGTACGAGCAGGAGCAAGCAGCTTGTTATCGATTTTTCGAGTAAAGAATGTACAGCTCGTTCAACTTACCGATTCGGACTTACGTGAAATTGAAGGATGGATCTCTAAAACGGAAGAGGGAGAAAAGTCCATTAAAGGAATTGGGAAAATAGGAATCAAAGATAACGGAAGTAAAAAAGATGCTCATTTTCAGTCAGAGCAGCAAGCAAGAGAAGCTGGATATGCTGTCCCAAAAGTGCCAAATGGATACCGTGTAACGAATGTGCATGTGAACCCGTCATTTATTATGCAATTTGAACTCGATACAGAAAAAGCAAATAAATTGTTGAAACAGCTACAAAGCAATACACAGTTTGAGAGTGCTTTGAATGGTAAGCAGTTTTCGATCACAGTTCCGGAATCAATACGTACACAAATAGAAACTGAGGGCAATCGAATAGCAAGTGGTTTTTCTTATAATGTGATTGATGCACCAAAAATTTCTGTTCCAGAAGGTGTAGACGTTACGAAATTACAAAAAACAGTTTTAGAGCTTCCAATTATTCCTGGGAATGTGAAAACGCAACTTGCAGGTATTCAAGATTGGACACATACATTGCCGATTCCTTATGTAGCAAAAGATGCAAAAGTATCAGAGACAAGTGTTCAAGGAGTAAAGGCCGTTTTATATAATACAGAATATGAAAATGTGCTTATTTGGGAGAAAGACGGGAAAATGCATATGATGGAGCAACATAAGGAGCAGGGGAAAGATATGAATGCAAGTGATCTTATTAAACTTGCAAATGAATTAAAATAATGATTGAACAAGAGCGGCTCCGCAAAAAGGGGCGGCTCTGTTCCTGTATAGGGCGGAGGTAAAACATGAACGAAGACTGGATTATTCAAACGAAGAACTTAACAAAACAATATAACGGAAAAGGCGGTATCCGCAACATTTCATTAGAGGTGCCGCGCGGTACTGTATTCGGATTTATAGGTCCTAATGGTGCCGGGAAAAGTACGTTTGTACGAACGATGCTAGGCTTACTTCATTCGGATTCTGGAACAGCGCAAATGTTAGGACACCCGATTGGGACAATTGAATCCAAACGACGCATTGGCTATTTACCTGAACTATTTCGCTATCCTGATTGGCTGACTGGATGGCAGTTACTTGAAACGCATGCGAAATTATGCGATCTTCCTTTTCGAGAGCGGAAAGCAAAAATGAATGAGGTTATTGAAAAAGTTGGTCTAAAGGGAAGGGAAAAAGAAAAAATTCGCGGTTATTCAAAAGGAATGCAGCAGCGTATCGGACTTGCTTGTGCCCTGCTTTCTGATCCGGAATTGATTTTTTTAGATGAGCCAACATCAGCACTTGATCCAATTGGGCGAAAAGAAGTACGTCATTTAATGGAAGAGCTTCGTGAACAAGGGAAGACCGTATTTTTAAACAGCCATCTATTAAATGAAATTGAACATCTATGTGATCACGTGGCGATTATTAATAAGGGAGAGTTAATTGTACAAGGAGATTGGCGCTCATTGGTGATGATTCAAACGGAAGTCGAAGTAACACTTGGTGAAAAGAGCGAATTATTTTTTAAACAACTGCCTTCGTTTATTAAAAATGTAAGGAAGATAGAAGAACAGCAAAATCGTAAACGTTGGATTATAACGCTGCAACAAGAAGACGACATTCCTAGATTGTTAGAAGCGTTTGTATCATTACATATTCCTGTATATCAGTTAAATCCGGTTCACCCGCATTTGGAAGATGTGTTTATGTACTGGGTAAATAAGAAAGAGGGGACGCAGCATGTGGACAATCGCCAAGTTATCATTTAAAGAAATCCTGTTAAAGCGTATTTTTACCATTACGTTATGTATGACTTTTGCCTTTTTAATATTTTATGGAGTGGCCATTCATTACGCCGTCAGTGAAATCATTCCAGGAGAATCTAGCGGTCTTTCGACAGCTCAAGATTTTATGAGCAAGAGTTTCTTTTCTACACAACTTCTTGGCATTGGTTTATACTTTTCTTCGTTTATTACTGCATTGCTAGCTATTTTAAGTAGTGTTGGCAGTATTGCCAATGAAATTGAAAGTCATCAAATTGATACATGGTTAACGAGACCGATTTCACGCTTCTCATTTTTAATGGGGAAATGGATCGGCTTATGCTTGTTACTGATTGCATATGCTGCCTTCCTGTTTATAAGTATTGTGATCATTCATCAAACAATGGGAGGAAGCGCGTTTCATTTAGATTTCACGGCTGCGCAGATTATAAAAGCATTGGCTCTTTTTTTGCTACAGCCTGTTATTTTAATTAGCATCGCGATATTACTAAGCACGCGTATGGCGACATTAAATGCTGGTATTGTGTTAATTATTTTATACGGAACTGGATTTATTGGCGGATTTGTTGAACAAATCGGTACATTGGCACACAAAACAGCACTTGTGAACATGGGCATAATTGCAAGCCTTTTATTCCCAATTGATACGATGTATCGTAAAATGACAATTTATTTATTTGATTCAGCAGACAATCCTTTATCAATAGCCTCACAAGGCGTGTTCGGGAGTGTTTCAACACCGAGTAACATGATGATTGTTTATGCTGTTTTATATGTGTTAGCAGCTATTTTTATAGCGATTCGAACATTTAAATCACGTGATTTATAGGGGAGAGCCTAAACCAATTGGCTAAAATTTCAGATTCACTCTATTGGTAGTAATTATGCTTCAATCGTTGTATGCGTCCAATCTTGTAAAGTGTGAGAAACAACCATTTGGATTTTGAGAAAAGGATGTATGTTTAGCATAAGCTTTATCCTGCTATTCGCTGGCATGCACCCGATTGGTTTAACTAACTATCAGTGGGAAATAAAAAAACACCGATGGAAGCTTCAATTTATATATCATAGTTAAAGCTCTTTCAATTGTAGAGAAGGAGCTTTAACTATGAACGGAAGAGATTCTTTTTTTTACTGTTAATATAATAGCTATGATTAACAAAATAACGCCTAATAAACATGTGAGTATCGGATAAATTATAGGAAAGAATATGCTTGGATATGCTTTCGTTATGTTTGAATGATGCCCCATTGACATTAAGCCCGTGTAAGAAAAATTAATAAGTTCTACACCAAGTGCATGGTTGCTTCTTTCCACATAAGTGAAGCGTTCTTCGAAGTAGGTGCCGTTTTGATTAATACCAATGATTTTCCACTTTTGCTCTTCTATAGGATCTTCGTCGCCTGTTAATCTTTGCACAAAATAAACTTGCTGTTCACCAGTTATTTTATTTTTTACGTTTAATACATCTAACCATGAAAAGTACCTTCCACCTCTTGGGCGATTAGAGAGCCATATCTCATCAGGAGTAGAAACTTCTTTATTATTTATAAAAAGATGGATCTTAACGATTTCACCAGGAGGAACATTTTCTTCTGCATCAAAAGAAGTGAGTGGTGCTAGTTTATTTGTTTTTTCTTCTTCTATTCTAAGATTGATACCATTCACATTTAATTCTTGAACATCTAATGAATTTTCAAATCCATCTTTACCTATATAAGCTTCGTGTATTTCATAAGTGTTTTCCATTTTTGTTTCAATCCATAACTCTCTTAGCATATGAAACATCGGAATACAAGAAAGAGCGAGTAAGATGAGAGAAAAAATAAAATAATAACGAGCTTTTTTCATGATTTTTCTCCTAATATCATTACATTATTTTTAATTTATTCAATAATACACCATATTTATATTGAATGTTCATGAAATGATATTTTGAGGCGAAAAATCTTCGGGAATAATTTTTAAAATGTTCGTCCTCTTATATATTGATGTTACATAGAGAACTAATATTTTCAGATTGTGGTTGAAGAATTCCTATGAACACGATTTCAGCTCATTATCTGAATTTCACCAACTATTAATCATTTGCCTTCCTATCCAAAAACGACTACAATTTTACTGTTATTGAAGACCGAAAAAATAATAGAATAGGAGGGAAGAGGTATGCCAAGGCAAGTATGGCTATTAGTAGCTGGGATGATTATTAATGTCACGGGTGCTTCTTTTTTATGGCCTTTTAATACAATTTATTTACATGATCATTTAGGGAAGTCATTATCTGTGGCCGGAATGGTATTAATGATTAACTCGTTAACAGGAGTAATTGGTAATTTACTCGGCGGTGTTTTATTTGATAAATGGGGCGGATATAAGTCCATTCTAGTTGGTATTGTTATTACATTATTAGCGATTTTAGGATTGGTATTCTTCCATGGTTGGCCATTTTATGTTGTATGGCTTGCATTAATTGGATTTGGTTCTGGAATGGTTTTCCCGTCGATGTATGCGATGGTTGGGTCGGTTTGGCCAGAAGGCGGACGGAGAGCATTTAATGCGATGTATGTTGGACAAAACGTTGGGATTGCTGTTGGAACAGCGTGCGGTGGTTTAGTTGCTTCTTACCGCTTTGATTATATTTTCTTAGCAAATTTTATTTTATATTTTATTTTCTTTTTAATTGCATTTTTAGGATTTCGTGGTATGGAAGATCGAAAAGAACAGGGTGCACAAGCAACAGTCAAAACGGAAGAAGGTTGGTCACTTACACCAGGATTCAAGGCGCTTCTTATTGTATGTGTAGCATATGCTTTATGCTGGGTTACATATGTACAGTGGCAAGGAGCGATTGCAACGCATATGCAAGAATTGAATATTAGTCTTCGTCATTATAGTTTATTATGGACGATAAACGGAGCGATGATTGTTTGTGCGCAGCCATTAATAAGTATGATTATTCGTGCGATGAAACGTTCTTTAAAACAACAAATTATGATCGGAATCGGTATTTTCGCAGTGTCGTTTATCGTATTAAGCCAAGCGCAGCAATTTTCAATGTTCCTTGTCGCGATGGTGACTTTAACAATTGGTGAATTATTTGTTTGGCCGGCTGTTCCAACGATTGCGAATATCCTTGCACCAAATGATAAGCTTGGTTTTTATCAAGGCGTTGTAAATAGTGCAGCAACTGTTGGGAAAATGTTTGGACCAGTTGTCGGCGGAGCAATCGTTGATATATATAATATGGAAGTATTATTTATTGCAATCATGGTAATGCTTGTAATAGCCTTTATAGCAACGAGTATTTATGATAAACAAGTCAAAGTTGAAGAAACAGTTGAAGAAAAAATTGCAGTTTAGTTTGACGGAACATGTAACTTGTTTTAGAATATATTTTAAATAACTCATATGTAATAACAGTGATAAGGAGTAGTAGTAATAGAAGCTGGTTTAGAGAGTTGACGGTTGGTGCAAGTCAATCCACGTTTCGTTATGAACTCGCCTTTGAGTTGCAGTTGTGAAATGAAGTAGCAATTGCCGTTCATCCACGTTACGGATCTAAGCGAATGTATGTATGACATTAATTTAGGGTGGTACCGCGGGAATCTATAACCTCTCGTCCCTTTTCTGGGATGAGGGGTTTTTTGTATTTTTGGCGGTGAAAATATATAGAATTTGAATGGAGGGTGTTTAATGAGCTTCAATCATCAAGAAATTGAAAAGAAGTGGCAAGCGTATTGGGAAGAGAATAAGACATTCCGTACGCCAGATGAAACAGATAAACCGAAATTTTACGCACTAGATATGTTCCCATATCCATCAGGTGCGGGGCTGCACGTAGGACATCCAGAAGGATATACAGCAACGGACATTTTATCTCGTATGAAACGTATGCAAGGTTATAATGTACTTCATCCAATGGGATGGGATGCATTCGGTCTTCCAGCAGAGCAATATGCACTTGATACTGGAAATAGCCCAGCTGAATTTACAGAAAAAAACATTAACACGTTCCGTAACCAAATTAAAGCATTAGGTTTCTCTTATGATTGGGACCGTGAAGTAAATACAACAGATCCAAACTACTACAAATGGACACAATGGATTTTCTTACAGCTATTTGAAAAAGGATTAGCTTACGTAGATGAAATCCCTGTAAACTGGTGCCCAGCACTTGGTACAGTACTTGCGAACGAAGAAGTAATCGATGGCGTGAGTGAGCGCGGTGGACATCCTGTTGAGCGTCGTCCGATGAAACAATGGATGCTTAAAATTACAGCTTATGCAGATCGCTTACTAGAAGACTTAGATGAGCTTGATTGGCCAGAAAGCTTAAAAGATATGCAGCGCAACTGGATCGGTCGTTCTGAAGGTGCAGAAGTACACTTCAACATCGACGGTACAGATGAGAAATTTACTGTATTTACAACGCGCCCAGATACATTATTCGGTGCGACGTACTGTGTACTTGCTCCAGAACACGCGCTTGTTGCAGAAATTACAACAGCAGAACAAAAAGAAGCAGTGGAAGCATACATTGATTCTGTAAAAGCGAAAAGTGATTTAGAGCGTACAGAGCTTGCGAAAGAAAAAACAGGCGTGTTCACAGGTGCTTATGCAGTTAACCCAGTAAACGGTGAGAAATTACCAATCTGGATTGCTGACTATGTACTTGCTACTTATGGAACAGGTGCTGTAATGGCAGTTCCAGCCCATGATGAGCGCGATTACGAATTTGCGAAAACATTTGATCTTCCAATGAAAGAAGTTGTAGAAGGCGGAGACATTACGAAAGAAGCACATACAGGTGATGGTGCACACGTTAACTCTGCATTCCTAGACGGATTAAATAAAGAAGAAGCAATTGCAAAAATGATTGAATGGCTTGAAGTAACAAGTGCAGGAAATCAAAAAGTAACATACCGTCTTCGTGACTGGTTATTCAGCCGTCAACGTTACTGGGGTGAGCCAATTCCAGTTATCCATTGGGAAGATGGTACAATGACAGCTGTGAAAGAAGAAGAATTACCATTAGTTCTTCCGAAAACAGAGAACATTCGTCCATCTGGTACAGGCGAATCTCCACTTGCAAACATTGATGAGTGGGTAAATGTTGTTGATCCAGTGACTGGTAAGAAAGGTCGCCGCGAGACAAATACAATGCCGCAATGGGCAGGTAGCTGCTGGTATTACCTACGCTATATTGATCCAAATAACAGCGAAGCACTTGTAGATCCTGAAAAAGTAAAACAATGGCTTCCGGTTGATATTTACATCGGCGGTGCAGAGCATGCGGTACTTCACTTACTATATGCACGCTTCTGGCATAAAGTATTATATGATATCGGTGTGGTTCCAACGAAAGAGCCATTCCAACAACTATTTAACCAAGGTATGATTCTAGGTGAAAACAACGAGAAAATGAGTAAATCAAAAGGTAACGTTGTAAATCCTGATGATATCGTAGCAAGCCACGGTGCAGATACACTTCGTCTATACGAAATGTTTATGGGACCATTGGATGCTTCTATTGCTTGGTCTGAAAATGGCCTTGACGGAGCTCGTCGTTTCTTAGACCGTGTATGGCGTCTATTTGTTCAAGATAATGGTGAACTAAGCGAGAAAATTACAGATGCAGCAAACCAAAATCTTGAAAAAGTATATCATCAAACAGTGAAGAAAGTAACAGAAGACTACGCAGAACTTCGCTTTAACACTGCGATTTCTCAAATGATGATGTTCATAAACGATGCATATAAAGCAGAAACACTTCCGAAAGAATATGTAGAAGGTTTCGTAAAAATGTTAGCGCCAGTTGCGCCGCACGTAGCGGAAGAACTTTGGAACAAGCTCGGACATAACGAAACAATTTCATATGTAAGTTGGCCAACATTTGATGAGTCTAAACTTGTAGAAGATGAAGTTGAAATCGTTGTTCAAGTCATGGGTAAAGTACGTGCGAAGCTAACAATGAAAAAAGACGCATCAAAAGAAGAAATGGAACAACTTGCACTTGAGGCGATTAAAGAGCAAATTGAAGGGAAAACAGTTCGTAAAGTAATTGTTGTTCCTGGAAAACTTGTAAATATCGTAGCGAATTAATGAAAAGGGCACCTATTTTTAGGTGCTCTTTTTATCGTGCTATTTGTGGACAGTAAGGCCCGACTGATGGAAGAGCTCAATTTTAGAGCAGACAAACACCTATTTCTCTTTTTGCAATATGATAACATCGACACATTAAATTGTGAGGAAGAGGTGAACGAAATGAATTATAATGAACAACGACAAATGGTTAGTCCGTATGGTATGGGTGGATTCCCAACAACACAAGTAGGATACCATCCATATGGAGGATATCCTGGAGGGTATCCTTATGGCTATCAACATGTGGGGTATCATCCATACCATCACCATTATGGCTATCATCATGTTGGTTATTATCCTCACCATGGCCATCATCATGGTTACCATCACGGTCATCATTATGGTATGCCGCATCAAGGTATGCCACATCAATAACAACAGATGAATGTAAGAGTAAACAACTATGGAATAGGACGTTAGTTCCTTAAAGAAAATCTCCTTCTATGTAAGGAGATTTTTTATTTGGGAATGATAAAGAAAAAGGGGGTGTATACATATGGGTAAAGGAAGAAGCAATAACGCTGGACAAAAACAACCGAACTTCGATGATTCATCTAATTTCTCTAAAGGGAAACAAAGTCAACAAACAGCACCGAAGAAGAAATAACAGAAAAGGAGCTATCTGTATAGATAGCTCCTTTTCAAAGTATCAATATACCGGCGTTTTTTAAGATATAAGGGTGTTTCGATACAAAAGAAAGCCCCTTCGACGATATATGACGTGATTTCGCTGTTATTTTCCTACCTTTTCAAGTGCTTCTTGACGCTGACGCTCAATTTCTGCACGAAGTTGTGGTTCTGGTGCTTCCCATCCTTCAGGTTTTAAAATTTTGCCGTCACCCTCGCGGAAACGTGGTTTACCGTCTGGGAATAATTTTGCCATGTTTGCATTGTTGACGATCTCAAAACCTTTATCAGGACGTACACCCATTTCTGCGAACGTTCCAAATGCAAAATAAATTAAGTCAATTAATGCATCATATTGATCTTCCACTGTATTTGCTTCTAAGAACTCTTCTAGTTCTTCCTGCATAAAGCTTGCACGAATTTTTGCACGCTCTTCTGTTAATTTTGTTGGAGCATCAGCAACAGGGTGGCCGAATACTTCATGCATTTTCGCAACAAGCTCATATCCTTTATCTAAACCTTTTTCGTTTGTCATGTTGTTCATCCTTTCTCGTTCTTTGCCGACTTTTATTGTAACATGATTTACGTTAGGGAGGTTTAAATTCTGTTTTACCAAAAAAGATCCTCTTTCAATTTAATTTTAGGAAAGAGAATCAAATTTTTTACTCAATAACGCCTGAATTTGTAATATCGACTGTAAATTTAACTTTTACAGGAACATCTTTGTACATTTTTTTCCACTCTTTTAACTTAAAAGGTCTGTAATGTTGTTTAAATTTGGCCCCTAAAGCAAGCGGGTCTGTACCAAGAGATTGAAATTTTTTAATTAATTTTACTCCATCTTTATTTAAGTTTGTTTCAATGTCCTTTCTTATTTTGTCTACATTTTTTTTGTTTTCTAAGTTGGCATGCTCCGAAATCTCTTGAATGCGAGCTTTCATTTTTACTTGAATAAAAAAGGAAGGCTTGCCGTCCTTTACATATACATGATAAGAAGGAGAAGAACGAATGTTGTTAATGATTGTATAGCCTAATTTTGTTTTAAATTCATGTGAATCCAATTCACTTTTTTCGAGCAGTGTTTTAAAAAGAAACATATCTTTTTCTTCTATTTTTCCTACGTACTTATCTTTTTGGAAAAGAGCCATACTTGTAATTTTAATGCTTTTCTTTTTCTTTTTTAATATAGGCATATATGTATCTTGCCCCTCACGGTAATAGCGAAAAGCTTGAAGGTGTAAATTATCTTTTGGTACTACCCCCGATTGCATATTATGTTCTAACATTTTTGTCATGTAAATTGCTACGTTAGCAGATGTGTTATATTTGCCTGATAGTAGTTTTTCACCTTCTCCGTTTCCGCCGCCTTCAAGGAGACCAACATATATTACATTACCAATATTGACATCACGAATAAGCGTATCAAGTATACTAGAGAGTCCTTTTTTAGCTATTTTTTCGGTGAAAAGAACAACGCGCATTTGTCCGCTAACAAGCGGTTTTCCAGATTCTAAAGAAGTTGTTATTTTAATTTGTTTAACTGTATTCCCATATCCTTGAAGTACTTCTACTTTATTCCCTTTTCTTTGGATAGGGTTAACAGAAGTAACTTTTACTCTTTTCTTGTTTGAATCTGTATCTGAAGCAACATCAAAAACAGCTCCTTGAAGGAGGCTTACATCGTCAACTATGCTTTTGGGTACACATGCTGTTGTAAAAAGTAAGCATAAACTAAAAAGGAATATCACTTGCTTTTTGATGTTTTCCATTTGTTTTTCACCCACATTATAAGAAATAAAACCGGGATGTACACGTAAATCATCCAAAAATCTACTTTTGAGACCTGAGTAATAAAGTTATTAATATCGTGCCGTTCCGTTAGGAATTGTGAAATAATGACGGTTAAAAATAATAAGGAAATTAATATGTATTTCTGCTTTATGTGAAATAGTTCATAAAATCCTCTTGTTGCACCCCATAAGGGTAAGATGAAACTTGTAATTGCAATGATTGCGTAGCCGGAGATGGCGATATATTCTAGACGTTCAATAAAAGGAAGACGAATTACTTGTGTGATAGATAGCTGTGACCAAATTGTTTTTGATAATTGTTTTTCGCTAAAAAAAGCAAAAGCAAGAATGGCACTTAGTAAAAATAAAAAGTTAGAAAACAAAACGCCATATTGTGCAAATTTATGAGATTTTTCCGGATTTTTGATAAACGGATATATCATCAAAATGAGTTCGAAGCCAATCATTGTATAAATCGACGCTTCAGTTGATTTTAAAATATCCCCAAAAGAATGAGAAAACATAGGTAATAGGTTTCCAAAATTAGCGTATTTAATGGTTATAAACAGCATCATGATATATCCGCATGTAGCGACAACAGAAACAACACAAATACCAGTCATAACTCGAAAGCCAGATGAGATAATGTAATAACTAAGTATGCATAAAAAGATTGTTAGTTTCCATGTAGCTGCTGTTGGGAACATCCAAACTTGAATAATTTCTACATATGTGCGTATAACGGATACGCTGTCTAGAAAGAAATATGTAATAAACATTAGATTGAATGCATTTCCTAGCCATTTCCCAAATATATTTTGGTGTACTGTAAGCAAGTTTCCGTTTGCGTTTCCTAATAGACGATACATCATCCACATAAGAATGTGAACGCCTATCCCTGCAATAATTACACCCATCCATGCATCATATCCGGCAGCTTTTGCAATAATACGTGCAAATCCGAGAACCCCAACACCGAATTGAGCACCATGGATTAAGAAAAAAACAAAAATGGGAGATACTTTATAATTTGTTTTAACTGTACTCATATGCTCTCCTCGTTTCCTACTCATCAAAATCTGTCATACGTTTTTTAAATGCTTCTTTTACATAACGACCGACATGTTGCGGTCTTGATTGAATATTACGCGTATCCATTTTAGATAAGGGTAGTTGTATGAGTGAGTCTTTTATTGACTGTTTCCGAAATGGATAAAAAAAACCATATGGCTTTCGAAGGGACGATAATCGAAAAAGTCGCGTTAAAAGAAAGATAAATCCTATCGAAATTCCTAATAGTCCCCAGAGCTCTGCAAGTATTAAAAATGGAAAACGAAGTACACGAACGGCATTGCCCATTTTATAAATCGGTGTAATAAATGATGCTAGTGCGGATAAGGCGACGATAATTAACAAAATATTACTTGTTAATCCTGCTTGTACCGATGCCTGTCCAATAACAATACCGCCTACAATACCGAGTGTTTGTCCAACCTTCATTGGTAAACGTGCTCCTGCTTCACGGAGAAGGTCAATAGCTAACTCTAGAAAAATAGCCTCTATTAAAGGCGGGAATGGTACTTGTGCCCGCGATAAAACTAATGTCTCCAGCAAATCACTTGGAATCAATTCGTAGTGATAACTAAGTATCGCTACATATAGAGGTGTTGCGGCAATTGAAAAAATAATTGCTATAAAACGTAATAAGCGAGAAAAGGTTGCATAAAACCATGACACACTGTAATCCTCAGGCGAGATGAAGAAATCCAGTAGAGATACAGGTGCTAATAAAATATTTGGTGCACCATCGACAAATATAGCAATCTTTCCGTCAACGAGCCCGCTGCTCACACGATCAGCACGTTCTGTAGTAATAAAAGTTGGGAAAATAGATGTATCGCCCATTAGATGAGCAATATAATTGCTATCATTAATTTGATCATATTGAATTTTGTTCAGGAGATCTTCTAAATATGTGACGGTTTCTTTTTCTGCTACATTATCCAAATACATCATTACAACCTTTGTTTTTGAAAATTCTCCAATCAGCAATTCTTTTGTTTTTAATTCCAGAACGGGCAACCGTTTACGAACAAGGTTAATGTTTGTATCGATATCCTCTACAAATCCTTCTTGCGGTCCAGTAACAGTTGATTCATTTAATGGTATACTCGGTAATCTGTATTTCTCAATTGCGATATTTGCAAGTAGACATTTCGTATCATGCTCTTGCAGTTGAATAATGGCGTGACCTTTTAGGACCATTTCTTCAATTTTTTTTACGTCACTCGTAATGATAAGGCCGCTTATTGGAATCATTTCTTTTATTTCTTCTAGTGTTGGTGCAGTATGGTGTAATAAAGCAGGCATTAAGTAATTTTGTAATCTCATACCATCCATTGACGTACGAAAATAAGAAATCCAATAAGGTTTAGCTGGGTCTTCAGAAGTATGGGAACGAACAAAATCGCTTGATTCTTGTAATTTTTGAAAAAGTTCTTGTAGTGAATGAGCTGTTTCGTGCTCTGGCTTACTAAAATCGAAAATGCCATTTTTACTTTGTTTGGAATATTGCTTGTTTGGTTGTTGCTTATTTGCTTGAGCTTGTTGCTGCTCTGGTTGTTGCTTACTTGCTTGAGCTTGTTGTTGTTCTGGCTGTTGTTTATTTGCTTGAGCTTGTTGTTCCGGCTGTTGCTCCGTTTGCTTAGTTTGTTGCGTGCCTTTCATTTGTTCCGTCTTTGTTGCATCTGTACTGTTCTTTTTTCTATGAAACCATTTGAAAAACATATGTATTCCCTCTTTATCCAAATAAGATAACTTTAGTCTGTGGGAATTTTTATATATTATGCACATATTTGTATTTGGGGAAGTGAAACAGATGGCTTGGTTATGATAGAAGGAAATCATGCCTTATCGTACGAATAAATAATTAATGATGACGTATGTGTATTCTTGTAACAAAGGATATATTTGCAGCGGCTTTTTCTGATATGTTACCAAAGAAAGGCCGTTTTCTTTTTTGATTTGTCTTCAGTATCACACTTTGTTTGTATGAAAAAAATGAAAAAAGGTGTTACGCAAGGAGGGCAAACTGGTGTTATATGTAGAAAAACAAGAATTCAGATTAAAGAAATTTACATTTGAAAACGGTGCGTCCATTCCAATTCAAATTGGTTATGAAACATACGGTAAGTTAAACCGAGAGAAGTCAAATGCGGTTTTAGTATGTCATTATTTTAGTGCAACGAGCCATGCAGCAGGAAAGTATACAGAGCAAGATTTTTTGCCAGGTTGGTGGGATGAGTTAATCGGACCAGGAAAAGCGATCGATACAAATAAATATTTTGTTATTTGTACGGACAATCTGTGTAACGTGCAAGTGAAAAATCCCTATGTTATGACAACAGGGCCAAAGACGATAAACCCAGAAACAGGTGCAGAATATGGAATGATTTTTCCCGTCTTCACGTTTCTTGATATGGCTCGTATTCAATATGAATTAATACAGCATATGGGGATTGCTAGATTGCATACCGTGATTGGTCCATCAGCTGGGGGCATGATCGCACAGCAATGGGCGGTTCATTATCCACATATGATGGAGCGAATGATTGGTGTCATTACAAATCCGCAAAATCCAATTGTGACGGCTGTTAATGTTTTGCAAAATGCAATAGATGCAATTCAATTAGACCCAGCTTGGAATAAGGGGAATTACGGAGGGAAGCAACCGGTGAAAGGACTGCATATGGCCGCTAAAATGATGTTTATAAACGCATTTGATGCGCATTATTATGAGACGACATTTTCGCGGAGCTATGCAGAATCTGCGCCTTATCAAGATTTCTTTACATTAACTTCATTTGAAGAAGCAATTCATGAAGTAACATTACAGAATATTGCATTTGTCGATGCAAATTCATGGATGTATACAGCAAAGGCAACGTTATTACACGATATTGCCCGCGGTTTTTCTTCATTAGAAGAAGCACTTCGACAAGTAGAAGCGAGCGTCCTTATGATTCCTTGTAAGCAAGATGTACTACAGCCTTCTCGTTATAATTATGAAATGGTTGAATTATTGAGGAAGAATAGAAAATTTGCAGAAGTGTATGAGATTGAAAGTATATATGGACATATGGCAGGTGTGCTAGAGACGCATTTGTTTGCGAATAAAGTGCATCAATTTATGAATCAGCGAATTTCAAAGATTCTCTAATGAGACTTGGGTACATATCTTGTTTTCTAGCTGTTGCATGCTAAAATTGAGAATGAATCGAAAGAAGGAGGCAGTTCCATGTCTGAAATTAAAACAATTATGCCACAAGAAGTACAAGAGCGTTTAGAAAAAGGGGAAACGTTATTTTTAGTAGATGTACGTGAAGATGAAGAAGTAGAATACGGGAAAATTCCAGAAGCGGTTCATATTAAAATGAATGATATTCCGCATAAAGTAGACTTCTTTGATAAAGAAAATGAATACATTTTTATTTGTAGATCAGGTGTACGCAGTGAAAATGTTTGTCATTACCTAAATGAACTAGGTTATAAAACAGTAAACATGGTTGGCGGCATGATGCAATATGAAGGTGAAATAAAATAAAGTGAAACTTCCATCAGGGGGGATCTCTGTTAGGAATAATTTTTTAAAACTTGAAACGCGTCCGTTTCAAGTTTTTTTCTTTTGCATACAGTGTAGAAAGAAAGAGATATTGCTAAGGAAGGTGGCTTACGGGTGAATCCAACTATTCGAAAAATTAAAATTATAAACAATACAGGACCAATTAATATGGGGAATTGTTATGACCTTTCTCCGTTTATTGCGGTGAAGAGCTTTAGTGGAGCTGGTGGATCAAGCTCTGCTAGATTGTTAAATGGGAGGGTAACGCCATTGACAGCACCACGAGGTAATACTGAATTTACTTCGGCGGAAATAAGTTCAACAGCAGGAGTGTAAATAGGAAGGTTGTATGAAGATGGGAGTTTGTATTAAGGAGTTTGTTATTGTAAATAATTCTGGAAATATATTCACAGGAGATAATTTGCGGGATACTTCGTTTGTTGCAACGAAAACATTTACCGGATCAACAGGACCAACATGTATGGATGTTGTAGTCGTTATCGGAAATACAGCTGAAGTTTGTCTGAAACCTGGAGACACAATTACAACAACTATTACACGAGGTAGCACCTTGACAGGTGCTGCTGCAAGTAATAGCGGGATGACAGGTGCTTTACCGGGGGCTCAAAATAGCAATGGGATGACCAATACTTCACAGACAGCCCAGAATAACAACGGTATGACAAGTACTTCACAGGGAGCACAGAATAGCAGCGGAATGACATGTGCTTCACAGGGAACTACGAATAGCAATGGGATGACAAGTGCTTTACCGGGGGCTCAAAATAGTAGTGGGATGACAAGTACTGTACAGGGAGCTCCGAATGTGGAGCGTACAGATTGTATAGTAGAATAAGGAAAAAGCATTCCGATGAAAGGAATGCTTTTTCGCTTTTGTAAAAACATGTATCTCGTACTAATGGGCAGTAAGACCTTCACCTCAAGATTTAGAGAAAGCGAAGAAGATAGGAATGCGAATTATGGTTAATCATATTATGTATGGAAATTATTGTAGAATAGAAATAATCCATTGTTTCTTTTATTAAAATATACAGTTTATGGTAAAATAAATGTTTATTACTATTATTTGGATGTAATATAATGATGATTGATACATAGAAAAATAGAAGGGGGAAGGGAAAATATGAAAAAAAGCATGAAAATGTTAGCTATGACACTTGGACTAGCTATTGTTGGATCAACGACATCTGTATATGCCAGTCCTGGCGGATTAGATGCAAACGGAGGTCATCATTGTTATACAAACTGTGCAAAATATGGACTTGAAACAGGCGAATATCATTATCACAATAACTGGAAACAGGATAATGGAAAATGGTATTTCTATGATAAGGATGGCACAAAAGCGAAAGGCTGGAAGGCTATTAATGGTACTTGGTACTATTTTTATAGTAATGGCCAAATGGCAGCTAATACAACGATTGACGGTTATACACTTGGCGCAAACGGTGCAATGCAACAAGCGCAAACAGTGCAAACGGGTTGGAAACAAAACGGTTCTGTATGGAATTACTACAATGAAAACGGCGTGAAACAAACAGGCTGGAAACAAATAAGTGGTGTGTGGTATTACTTCAACGGAAACGGAGCAATGCAAACAGGTTGGCAGTCAATTAATGGAGTATGGTACTACTTCAACGGAAGCGGAGCGATGCAAACGGGCTGGCAACAAGTAGGAGGCGTATGGTATTACTTCAACGGAAGCGGAGCAATGCAAACGGGTTGGCAACAAGTAGGAGGCGTATGGTACTACTTCAACGGAAGCGGAGTAATGCAAACGGGCTGGCAACAAGTAGGAGGCGCATGGTACTATTTCAACGGAAATGGAGCAATGCAAACGGGTTGGCAACAAGTAAGAGGCGCATGGTATTACTTCAGCGGAAGCGGAGCAATGCGAACAGGTTGGATTCAAGATAATGGTAAGTGGTACTATTTAGCAAGTGACGGTATTTGGGATCCGAATGGTCTTACCGAATATCAAGGGGCTTGGAGTAATGTTGACCTGCCAGCAGAGATTGAGGATTGGAATCAAATTCCAATGAATCTAAGTACAGCAATTAATTTTATATCTGGAAATGAGGCAGGTGTTGCAGTAGCTTACACGTCACAAGGGGCTATACAGCATGCTGCAGCTTATGACACTGTAACATTCCAAAATAATAAAGCAGTCTTGAATTTTGAAAATGATGGATTGGGACATTCTGGTAAGATTGAAATTACATTAAAAGATAATAAAGTATACTTAAATATTTCAATAAACTCAGGAGGCAGTAGTGCATGGGGGCTTCCATCAGGTCAGTATACTTTAACGCATCATTATGACTTTGACGGAGGAGAAATTACAAAATAATGAAGTGAAAATGAAAGATGAAATAGCACCTAATCATGGAAAGATGAGATAGGTGCTATTTTTTATCCAGCTATTCGTGGGCAGTAAGACCCACACCTCAAGATTCAGAGAGAAGCAAAGAAGATAGGTGGGGGATAACTGCCTGTAAAAGCCCGGTTAGTTGCACTTTATTTAATCCATTCAACAACTTGATTCATTGATTGACGCGTTTTATCATGTTTTGGTTCTTCCGCGCGATAACCAAAAGCAACGAGAACAGAGACACCAAATGTATCATCTGAAATAATTCCTTCTTCTTTTAAAACTGCATTTACCTTTTCTGGATTGAATCCTTCAATTGGACAAGAATCGATACCAATCTGAGCAGCTGCAGTCATCATATTACCAAGAGCGATGTAAGTTTGTTTAGAGGCCCAATCAAACATTGCACGATCGCTTTCTAATAATTGAAAATCAGATTCTTGAAACTTCATATAAAAGCCACTCATCATTGCTATGACTTCTTCTGGAAGCTTCTGAATATTTTTCATGAAATTCGAAATATAGGAAGAATTATAAAGCATTTCTTCTTTTTTACGAGCTAATATAACGACAAAGTGGCTTGCTGTTGGTAATTGTTTTTGAGCCCCCCATGCTACAGGGAGAAGTTTTTCGCGAAGTTCTTGATTTTGAATGACAACAAATTTCCAAGGTTCAAAACCAAATGAACTTGGAGAAAGTCGGCCAGTTTCTAAAATGAAATGAAAATCTTCATCAGAGATTTTTTTATTTACATCGAATTCTTTACACGCATGTCTAAAGTGATAAGCTTTTAAAATTTCTTCTTTTGTATGTTCCATTTACATAACCACCTTTTCGTAATTTACTTTTTTATAGTAAGTTGATTACAAAATAGATTCTACAGTAGTACAATAAATGATGTAAGTATGCACATTTTTAGCATATAGTATCAATTTGTATACTAATGGAGAGTGATGAAATGAAAAATGAAGAGATATATCGTTGTCCGGTAGAGTTAACACTAGATGTAATTGGGGGAAAATGGAAAGGGGTTATTTTGTTTCATTTAATGAATGCGGAAGAAATTCGTTTTAATCAGTTTTTACGATTAATGCCTGGCATAACGCAGCGCATGTTAACAAGACAGTTACGAGAGCTCGAGGCTGCAGGTGTAATTCATCGGGAGGTATATAAAGAAGTTCCGCCAAAAGTGGAGTATTCTTTAACGAATTTCGGAAGATCCCTTACGCCAATTATTACACTTATGTGTGAATGGGGTAAGGAATATCGGACGCAAGTATAAGTGGATTAAAAGCAGTAAAAAGTGTGCAACTTAGATTGTACACTTTTTTTGTAATGGGTTGGGTATCAGGAATTTCATACAATGTGAACAAAATACGGACAGATTTGTGAAGAATTTTTGAATGGTATATATGATGTGAGAAATATCACAACATAGATTGTCGTTCTTTTTTATGATAAAGGCAAATGAAAGGCAGTTAAAAAAGATAAAGAGTTTTGGGTAAAAAACCCCCCATTTAAAAATATATTATAATAGAATAAAAATAGATATACATACAGCAAGAAGGAGGGGTGAAGATGACTGAGAAGATTTTAGATGCATGGCAGCGTCCGCTTCAAGATTTACGCATTTCTGTTATTGATCGTTGTAATTTTCGATGCACATATTGTATGCCGGCTGAAGTGTTTGGACCAGATTATACGTTTTTAAAAGATGAGTTTTTGCTCACATTTGATGAGATTGAGCGAGTAGCTAAACTTTTTGTTCGCATGGGTGTCAAGAAAATTCGATTAACTGGCGGCGAACCGTTACTTCGTAAAGATTTATCAAAGCTCATAGAACGTCTTGTGAAATTAGAAGGTCTAACAGATATTGGGCTAACGACGAACGGTATTCATTTAATGAAGCAAGCAAAAGCTTTAAAAGAAGCTGGTTTAGGGCGAGTAAACGTCAGTTTAGATGCACTAGATGATGATGTGTTTCGAAGCATTAACGGCCGCAATGTAAGCACGAAGCCTATATTACGAGGAATTGAAGCGGCAAGGGCAGCTGGATTAGAAGTAAAAATCAATATGGTCGTAAAAAAAGGAATGAACGATAACCAAATTTTGAAGATGGCTGCTTATTGTAAAGAGCAGTGCATCCCTCTTCGCTTTATCGAATTTATGGATGTTGGAAGTACGAACGGCTGGAATTTCAAACAAGTGATTACGAAAAAAGAGTTAATCGATATGATTGGACGTGTGTATCCAATTGAGCCAGTAGATCCGCATTATTTTGGTGAAGTGGCAAAGCGTTACCGATATGTTGGAACTGAGGCAGAAGTCGGCTTTATCACATCTGTTTCTGAGTCATTTTGCTCTTCTTGTACGAGAGCACGCATATCAGCGGAAGGTAAGTTTTACACATGTTTATTTGCAACAACAGGAACGGATTTACGAACGCTTCTACGCAGGGGCATAGATGATGATGAATTATTCCAAGTTGTGCAAGATGTGTGGAATAAGCGCAGTGATCGTTATTCAGATGAACGAACGGAAGAAAGTGCAAATAACCGCCCGAAAATTGAAATGTCATATATTGGCGGATAAGAGAGAAGGGATCGAGATGCAAGAGCGGTACTCACGGCAAGTACTATTTTCAGAGATTGGTGAAATTGGCCAGCGAAATTTAGGTGAAAAACATGTATTAATTATTGGTGCTGGTGCACTTGGTGCAGCAAATGCCGAGGCGCTTGTCCGAGCGGGAATTGGCAAGTTGACGATTGCGGATCGTGATTATGTCGAGTGGAGCAATTTACAAAGGCAGCAATTATATACAGAAGAAGATGCGAATCGTTATGTACCGAAAGCAGTTGCAGCGGCGCAGCATTTAAGGCGAATTAACTCTGAAGTAGATATCGAACCAGTTGTAACGGATGTAGCGGTGCAAGAAATGGAACAGCTTGTTAAGAACGTGGATGTAATCATAGATGCAACAGATAATTTCGATACGCGTCTTCTTATTAACGATATTTCTCAGAAGTATAACGTTCCGTGGATATACGGTGGTTGTGTAGGCAGTTATGGTGTAACGTATACGATTATCCCAGGGAAAACACCATGTTTTCGATGTTTGATGGAGCATCCAACGAGCGGAGCGACGTGTGATACAGCGGGGATTATTCAACCAGCCGTGCAAATGGTCGTTGCTTATCAAGTTGCAGAAGCATTAAAAATACTAGTTGGGGACTTTGAAGCATTGCGAGAAACGATGGTATCATTTGACCTTTGGAATAATCAGTATATGGCATTTAAAGTAAACAGGCAGAAAAAAGAGAATTGCCTGTCTTGCGGTAAATTGCGTACATATCCAAGCTTAACATTTGAGGCACAAATGAAAACAGAAGTGCTGTGCGGCCGAAATACAGTGCAGATTCGCCCAGGCATAAATCAGCTTCTTAACTTAGAAGAAATAGAAAAGCGCTTACAAAGAAGTTTATCTGTACAGAGGACACCATACTTATTATCATTTCATGTTGATGATTATCGCTTCGTTATATTCCAAGATGGGCGAGCATTTGTTCATGGTACAAATGATATACAAGTGGCAAAGCGATTATACGCGCGTTATATAGGGTGAATCCAAAGGGGAGACCCCTTTGGATTCGGTGAAGGGGTTTAAGGCTAATTTCTTGTATAATCGCCGCTTTTACCGCCTGTTTTTTCAAACAAGTATGTTTCGCCGATGATCATGCCTTTATCGACAGCTTTGCACATGTCATATACGGTAAGAGCAGTAGCGGAGGCGGCAGTTAAAGCTTCCATTTCAACACCGGTGCTGCCCTCTGTTTTCACTTTTACTTCAATAAGTAAACGATATTGTTCATCTGCAATATTCCAGTCAAAGGAAATATCGACACCTTTTAGAAGCAGCGGGTGACACATCGGAATGATATCAGAAGTACGCTTTGCTGCCATAATACCAGCGATTTGTGCAACGGCTAGGACATCACCTTTTCCGATTTCATTATGAGTGATTTTATCATAAATGTCTTTCGTCACAATGATGCTAGAACGAGCGATAGCTGTTCGCACGGTAATCTTCTTATCGCTAATATCGACCATTTTTGCGCGGCCTTGTTCGTTAAAATGAGTAAATGAAGACATGGAATTCCTCCTTGAAGTAATTGCTATTATGATTAGCATTGTACAATAAAAATTGTAATGAAGATGTGATATTTTGCAAACGTGGGGTGAAAATGATGCTAGAAAAACGAATACCAATTGCTGTTAGCGATGCAGTGGCACATGTGATGCAATATGCAAAACATGGAGAAACAGAGCGAGTACCGCTTACAGAAAGTTATGGGCGAATTCTTGGCGAGGATGTAGTAGCGGATCATGATGTTCCTCATTTCGATCGCTCTCCATACGATGGTTTTGCGATTCGTGCAGAAGATACAAAAAAGGCAAGTCAGGAGCATCCGGCCCAATTTGAAGTGGTTGGAGAAATTGGTGCTGGTTCTGTTTTTACAGAAGAAGTGAAGGCTTTCCAAGCTGTGCGCATTATGACCGGTGCAGCGATTCCGAATGGTTGCGATGCGGTTGTCATGCTAGAACTTACAGAAGGTTTTCGAAAAGACGGGAAGACGTATATGAAACTGAAGCGTCCGTTTCATGCAGGCGATAATATTTCATATAAAGGTGAAGATGTAAAGAAACATGATGTGCTTGTGGAAAAGGGAACAGTGATTAATCCTGGAGTGGCAGCGCTTCTTGCAACGTTTGGTTATAGTACAGTAGCTGTTGCAAGGCGTCCTGTTATTGGAATTGTAACGACAGGAAGTGAATTATTAGAAGTTCATGAGCCGCTTAAACCAGGAAAAATTCGTAACAGTAACTCGTATATGATTGCTGCACAAATTATGCGAGCGGGCGGCACGGTTCGATATTATGGACAATTCGCAGATGACTTTGATACTTGCTATGAGATGGTAAAGAAGACAATGGAAGAAGTCGATATCCTCATTACAACAGGCGGCGTGTCAGTTGGAGATTATGATTACTTACCGGCTATTTATGAGAAGCTTGGAGCTCATGTACTGTTCAATAAAGTAGCGATGCGGCCGGGAAGTGTAACGACGGTAGCGGAAGTAAATGGAAAATTACTATTTGGATTATCAGGTAATCCGTCTGCTTGCTATGTTGGATTTGAATTGTTTGTACGTCCTATTGTTCAGACATTTCTACATAGGAAGCAGCCTCATATGTACCGCGGTGATGCCATTTTAATGAAGGGGTTTCCGAAAGCGAATCCATTTACACGTTTTGTTAGAGGGAAAGTAGAAATAGTAAACGGACAACTGCAAGCAGTGCCAGTTGGGCTTGATAAATCAAGCGCTGTGTCTTCACTCGCTGATGCGAATGCTTTTATCGTCTTACCAGGTGGTACGCGCGGCTTTGAAGAGGGGATGACTGTTACTGTCCTTTTACTAGAAGCAGAGCAAGGAAGTGAGTGGCCATGGAAAGAACCGTTCCAGTCTTACAAATCGTAGGGTATCAAAATAGCGGGAAGACGACATTGACAGAGAAACTGGTTAAGGCGTTAACGAATGAAGGCGTGCGAGTAGGGACGATTAAGCATCATGGACACGGAGGATATCCAGAGCTACCGCTGCAAAAAGATAGCGAACGTCATCGCCAAGCTGGAGCAATCGTCAGTGCAGTAGAAGGGGACGGATTATTGTCTTTATCTGCTATGAGTCACTGGTCTTTAGAAGAAATCATTCGTTTGTATACATGTTTTGAAGCAGAAGTCATTATCGTTGAAGGATATAAAAAAGAACCATATCCGAAAGTTGTTTTACTTAGGTCAGAGGAAGATGCCTCTTTATTAGAAAGTGTAGAAAATGTGATCGCTGTTATTACATGGAATGAGGCACTGAAAACATGGTACGAGAACTATGAAGTTTTTCATATAACAGAAGATGAAGAGTATATAAATTGGTTTGTACAAAGAATGAGGGATGCAAAATGACAAATACGTATTTTGAAGTAGTGGATACACCCATTTCCATTGAAGAAGTAGCGCAGAAAGTCATTCGTCGTGAATGCGGCGCTGTGACGACATTCATTGGTACAGTGCGTGAATTCACGAAAGGACGTCGTACACTTTACTTAGAATATGCTGCGTATCGTTCGATGGCCGAAAAAATGCTTGCCAAAATTGGTGAAGAAACGAAAGAAAAGTGGCCAGGAACACATGTGGCAATTACGCATCGCATCGGCACGCTGCAAATTTCTGATATTGCGGTAGTTGTCGCGGTATCGACGCCGCATCGAAAAGCGGCATACGAGGCAAATGAGTACATTATGGAGCGCATTAAACAAATTGTTCCAATTTGGAAGAAAGAGTTTTGGGAAGACGGTGAGAAATGGATTGGCGATCAATTAGAACAAACGTCGTATCCAAAGGGAGAACCAGGAAAGGAGAATATAGAATGATTACAGTATTATTATTTTCTCATTTACAAGAAGAAGCTGGAGCGCATCAATTACAAATTGATGTAAAAAACCTTGCCGTAGCAGAATTGAAGGAACTTGTGACGAAAGACTACAATGTATCTCTTTCACAGCACACAATGGTTGCAATTAATGAAGAATATGCAAATGAAGATGATATCATTCAAGATGGTGACGTTGTCGCATTGATTCCGCCAGTAAGTGGAGGCTGATTCTTTCCTGCCTAATCACGCTTTATCGTGATTAGGCAGGAGGGAAGCAATAGAAATAGTGAAATATTGAACAAAATTGAAGGAGAGACTAATGAAAAATCCGAATTTTCAGTTAGAATTACAAACTTCAAATCTTGTAATTGGCTTTATGGTATGGGTTATTTTATCTTCTTAAATGCCATTTATTAAAGCAGACATTGCGTTAACAGCAGGACAGATTTCTCTTGTCACAGCAGTACCAGTTATTTTAGGATCTATTCTTCGCATTCCAATTGGTTACTGGACGAATCGTTACGGAGCAAGAAAATTATTCTTTATTAGTTTTATTATTCTATTATTCCCTGTCTTTTATATTAGTATGGCAAAATCGATGCTAGATTTAATTATTGGCGGTTTATTTGCTGGAGTTGGCGGTGCTGTATTCTCTGTTGGGGTAACAGCTCTTCCGAAATACTATCCGAAAGAAAAGCATGGCTTTGTAAACGGAATTTACGGAGCAGGAAATGTAGGAACAGCAGTTACATCATTTTTTGCACCAGTACTTGCAACTTCGTTTGGTTGGAGAACGACTGTACAAATGTACTTAATTTTACTCGCTGCATTTGTGTTAGTAAACTTCCTGTTAGGAGATCGTAACGAGAAAAAGGTGAACACACCATTAATGGAACAAATTAAAGGTGTATATAAAAATGAAAAACTTTGGTTCTTATGCATTTTCTATTTCTTAACTTTCGGTTCGTTCGTTGCATTTACAGTCTATTTACCGAACTTTCTTGTATCTCACTTTGGCTTAGCTAAAGTAGATGCTGGATTACGCACAGCAGGTTTTTATCGTGCTAGCAACAATCATGCGTCCAATTGGGGGTTGGCTTGGTGACAAATTTAATCCATTTAAAATTTTAATCTTTGTGTTTATTGGATTAACATTATCAGGCATTATTTTATCCTTTATGCCAAGCATGCACGTATATACATTTGGCTGTTTATTAGTTGCCTTTTGCGCTGGTATTGGAAATGGAACAATCTTTAAACTTGTACCAATGTATTTCTCGAAACAAGCTGGTATCGTAAACGGTCTTGTATCGGCACTTGGGGGACTTGGCGGTTTCTTCCCGCCATTAATTTTAACGTTACTATTCCAATTAACAGGACACTATGCAATTGGATTTATGGCGTTATCAGGAGTAGCGCTTGCTTGTTTAATTATTACAGTTTGGATGTATAGTCAAGAAAAGTTACTTGCAATGCTAAATCATAGATAAAGGGTAGAAGAGGGTGTTTCCAAGTCGCGATTTTGGAGACACCTTTTTTAATTTTTTAGGAGAGATTGTTCATGGAAAGCTCTCACCAATCGAGCTCTCCTTTCCCAAAAGCAGCAGGATACATGTGAGAGGAATTATCTCGATAGTATAAGCATACTAGTTTATAGAGCTTATCTTTATGTATAAGGGGAATGGGGAGAATGAATAGAATGAACAGGGTAGGAAAAAATGATTTTGTTTCTGGGTTTGTACCACATCATAACCATGGATCAGTGGATTATACATCTGTTGAGGGAGGGCATGTACATCAATGTCTAGATGTAACATCTCCGCCCATTAAGATACAAGAGGGCGGGCATATACATTATACAGAAGGATATGTTTTGTTCGAAGATGGACATACACACTATTATAAGGCCCACTCAGGACCAGCAATTCCAGTTGGAAATGGGATGCATGTTCATTATTACGATTTTTATACGACGGAAAATAATGGGCATAAACACCGTGTTAAGGGAGTGGATCAGCCTGCTCCAGGTGATAAATAAAGTGAAACTTCCGTTCGGAGATGCTTTTTCTCCGAATGGTTAGTTGAACCAATCGGGTTCTTACAAGCAGTTCCTCTTCTCGCAATTCCCATCTTTGCTTACTGCTTGTTAGAGCGGGATAAAGTTAATACGAAACCCCCTCTTGCTGTTAAATAGTAGTTTTTCTGTCTTGTGTTTGTTTTTAATAATTAAAACGCAAGCGCCTAATAGCAGATTCAGAACAGAAGAAATCACTTTGGAGTCGTCTGTTTGGTAAATAAATTAGAATTATTATTTATGTTGTGATGAATAGAAAAAATAAGATTATTTTCATAGCCAGACTGAACTTTTATTGATGGTATTTATATATATCTATTCATGAGAATAGAACCATAGTATTTACTGGAGGGATTGAAAATGAATAGGATACATCCTGATACGGGTGTTACATCTGGAATGTTTGTTGAACGATCATTAAATGAAATTCGTTTTTGGTCTAGAATCATGAAAGAGCATTCTTTATTTCTGCGATTGGGGTTTAGATGTGAGGATACTCAACTAATCCAAGAGGCTAATCAATTTTACCGATTGTTTGAACAGATCGAACAAATTGCACATTCCTATACAAATCAAACAGATCCTGAGCAAATAAAAAGATTTAATTCAGAAGTACAACAAGCTGCAACTAATATTTTCGGATTTAAACGAAAAATTCTAGGATTAATTCTCACATGCAAATTGCCAGGGCAAAATAATTTTCCACTGTTAGTTGATCATACAAGTAGGGAAGCTAATTATTTTAGAAATCGTTTAATTGAATTAAATGAAGGTAAATTGGATGCTCTTCCTGATGCTATTATTAAAGAAAATGTTTTCTTTTTAAGGATTATGGCAGACCATGCTAAATTTATTGGTCATCTTCTTGATCCATCGGAAAGAAAGCTTGTAGATATGGCTCGGAATTTCAGCAATGATTTTGATCAATTGATGTATCAGGCAATTGACTTAGAATCTATGAAACCACAATCTCAAACAGTTCCTCTTTTAGATCAATTCCTGGATCAAAATCGTGTGTCAGTCACATCTCTTCGGGATTTTAAGAAAACGGCACGTGATTTAATTCAGCAATGTAAAATAAAGAGTATCATTCACCCACTATTAGCAGACCATGTTTTCCGTGAAGCTGATAGATTCCTTGAAATAATTGATATGTTTGATGCTCATCTTACAAGCGTTAAATCACAATCTAGGCAATAATTGAAGGAATGTCGGACTTCTATCTTAAAATTATGAGGTAGTATCGTATTGCTATCAACCTAATAGAATTAAATACAAAAAAAGAGCTTATATTACTGTAAGCTCTTTTTTTATCCCGCTATTCGCGAGCAGTAAGATCCCCCACTGATGGAAGTTTCACTTTATGAAATTTCAAATCATCGATGTTAGCTTGATGGGCATGTGGTGTTACGCCATTATAAAATGGGATATTGAACCACACCCTATCAACCTCTATTATGAATATATGGGATATTATGTATTTTTTATGTTAAGGTGGATTTGTATGTCAAAAATATAAAGGTTCTATTCTTGCAATAGCTAGTACTGTTATTTACATTACAACAACACTTATCGTTTCAATACATAGAAAGAGGAGAGTTCTGTGAAAATAAGATACATGGTTCAATTCGGAGTAGTTTTTATATTCTTCATCGTTTCAGCAATTATCAGTTGGTACGAAGGAAGTAATTTAATTGAGGATTCATTTGACTGGAAGTATTCAGCTAAGTTTACGAATTATTTCAAAGGGTCGGTTTCAGATTCCCATGACATTATGCAAATCGATTTTTTTGTATATGCAGCTAAATTTTACCCTATACCGGTAATGATTATGATTGCTAGTTTTGGATATATGTTGTTTTTGAGTGTGTATATTGCTTTGAAAAGAAGGCTGTTTGCGTAAAGATGGTCTTATCATACATAAAAAGCGTACGATCTGATAAGAGACGGTACGCTTTTTTCCTTAATGTAATTATGAAATAGAGAGAATTACATTCCAGGTGGAATATAGACATTTAAAAATACAAAAACAGATAAATTTCCTAGGTCTACAAGTATATGAGAATATACAGACCATCGTAAACTCTTCATTTTATACCGAATGAAAGACCAGACAATCCCCATTACAAATAAAGTGAAGAGTAATTGATAAGATCTATTTCCAATTGAAAATACCCCCCAAATAAGAGGATGACTAAAGGCGAATAGGGCACTAGAATAAAGAATTCTCATCCAAGTAGGCAAATTTTCCCCAGCATCTAACAACAAACCTCTCCAATATCCTTCTTCAAACCAAGGGTTAATAGCTGCAAATAAAATTACTAATATAGATAAACCCGGATAGTCGAAAATCAAATTATAATTTGGAAGTAAAATTCCTAAAACAGGAAATAGACCGATTAGTACTCCTGCAATTAACCAAATCTTATTATAAGAAGGCTTTTTAAACCAGCCTTTCATTCTATTATGTGAGGAAAAAAGTAAGATCATCAAACCTAATACTCCCCAATATAATAAAGCAGTAATAATCCAGGTGTATTTCAAGACATAAGGATAAATTAATGATGTAGCAAAATGAATAAATAAAATAATCATTAGCGGAGATAGTATAACTATTAATCTATTTTTTTTATGCTCTAAACTAAATATTTAAAATCACTCCTTCAAAAATAATAGCAAGTGTTTTTATCAAACTATTTCATTACAATTGGAAAGTATTTGCAGTTTTATTTTAACATAAAATGTAAAAATATTTCGTTTTTTTGATGTATATAATACTTTCAATAAAAGATGAGCACTGGGCCGTACTATTGATTCATACTCCTATTTTCGTACCTCGTTCTAACTCTAATGGGGGATTTTAAGAAGCATATCGCTATTTTATAGTAGTAGTAGATGAAAGTGCTCTTAAATTCATAGAGGGAGGAATTTATATGAAAAAATGGGTTCAGTTTAGAATAGCAAGACCGACAGACAAACTTGAAGAAGTAATTAAGTTTTACGAAGAAGGATTGGGGTTAAAACGTATAGGCGAGTTTCATAATCATGAAGCCTATGATGGGGTAATGTTTGGCTTACCTGGTGTAGAATATCATTTAGAGTTTACAAGACATATAAATGGAAGCCCATGTCCTGCTCCAACAAAGGATAACTTACTTGTATTTTATTTTCCTGATAAAAGTGAAATCGAAAAAATACATCATAGACTACATACAATGGGATATGATGAAGTTGAGCCAGAAAATCCTTATTGGAAAGAAAAAGGAATTACAATAGAAGACCCTGATGGATGGAGAATTGTACTCATGAATACAGAGGGACTGCGCTCCCGCGATTGAAGACGTAAGAGCATTAACGGAGCAGAGATTCTATATATTATAAATTTTATTTTTATTAGGAGTACCGCTCCATGCCCATCAAGTTAAGATTTTGAAGTATCCCCAAAACAAAAATCTTATTTCTTCATAGTTGTCCATGGGAATTCGGTTCGTTTTTTCGTTTTGAGGAACAATGTATTTCTTAACTTGATGGAGATGCGACGAGACCTCTATTGTAAGTTCACTTTCTTCTTCCGCTCCGATTATACCTATTGAATTCCTTTCTTAATTATTTCATGTTAGTCTCATACCATCCACACTCTCTCCAAATACCTTTTAAGAAAAAGCATGGATAAACTAATAAATATAAATTAGGAATCCACCAAGAAATATCGAAATCTAAACGGATTGTCCAAAATGCTAGAGCTTGTAATCCTGAACAAAAAGTTAAAATTAATGATAAGAACGCAAAATGGCTCCAAATATGCTTTTGTTTAGAATATAAATACAAACTTAAAAATCCCGTCAACGAGATTAACAAATCTAAAGGTAGAAAAGACCAGTTCCATGCCACTAAAATAGGATTTTGATAATCTTTAAACAAATATTCTTGTGGAATCATATGAAAAATTGTTATGAACCAATATATAATAAACCCAATATCAGTAATAAGGAAAAAATATTTTAAACGGTTCAATGTACACGTTCCTCCACCATTTTTTTGTTTTTCTCTTCATGTGCCGCACTATTAAAATTTAAGATCACGACTCCAATTAAAATAAAAAGAATCGCTAGTATCTTAATTACATTGATACTTTCTCCAAAATAAAAGAAACCAATTATTGTAATCGTAACAATTCCCATACCTGACCAAACCGCATATGCAACGGACATCTCCATCCCCTTTAATGCAAATGACAGAAATGAAAAACTTATTATATAAAATACAAAAATAAGAATACTTGGGACAAGTTTCGTTAATCCATCAGATAGTTTCATCGCAGTTGTACCCGCTACTTCAAATAAAATTGCTAAGCATAAATAAATCCACTGCATTATTCTCCCACCTTCTATTTTGAATTAGAAATTCCATACAGCAACATGTCCATAATAGATTCGAGCATACTCCCCAATGTATAATCACTCTTTTCAATAAATATAGGATCATATATGCGATTCAGTGCGCCTAAATATACTTCAATAAAAAACGGAACTTGAATTTGTCTAATACTCCCTTCTCTCATTCCCTCTTCTATTAACCGGATTACAGTAGACCAACCTTCACGTAAAAACTGATCTAATTTCAACCATTGATTATAATGGTGTTTTTTTAGTTCTACTAATAAACGTGCATCCATGAATTTAAATTGTTGTGGAATACAAATTAAGATGCGTCTTATTTTTTCAACTGTTTGTAACGTATCATCTTCAGCAATATTTTTTTCCTTTTCTTGAATACTTTCTATTACATTACGAATAACTTCATCTACTATCTCATCCTTTGAAGAGAAGTGCTCATAGATTGTCCTCTTACTCACAGCTAATTGTTTTGCTAAGTCACTAATTGTAAATGTAAACCCCTTCGTTTGAATTTGATGAATTGTTTCTGTTAAGATTCTTTGTTTCATAATCTGCCCCCTAAACCTTGGGTACCCATATGGTTTTTTTGGTACCATTTCATTTTACAATATTTAACACCATCTAAACAACTAGCATTTCACAAGCCCTTTTTTATCTAACGAATTAGGGGAACAGCCGAGATACGTGTAAAAACGGGTCATAGTGATACAATATTTACCAAATAATTGTTATTGAGGGTATTTATAGGGGTACAGCCACATCACTATCAAGCTAATAAAACAAAATTCCCCCTTAAATTTCATTCATAAAATAAAAAATTTTTAATACAATAAACCAATCCGTTCTTTTTCGAAAGGAGGGGTGGGAGATGAGTCGCACAATTAAAATTGATATTACAGACAAGGTAGTTGCGAAATTTAAGACAGATTATTTGGAATTATACTCTAATAAATTTATGATTGGTAAATTTTATGTCTATACTGAAGAGAAGCAGTATGTATTAGAAGATGGTTATTTGTATGAAGATGGTAAGTTTTATCGCATCATTGATACGCGCCGAGATAACAGTTCAGCAGTAGAAGGCTGTGACTTAGGATGGTGTTAATGTGATTCGCGTGAAGATATTTGATGAAAGTCATGAAAAGGATTTAGAAGAGGCGATCAATGTCTTTTTAAAGAAAATGGATGAAGAAAAAATTGTAGATATTAAGTACCAAGTATCGGTTTCGAACAATGATGAAGAGAGTCAGATTTATTGTTTTTCGGCAATGATTATTTATAAAACAACATGAAAAAGAGCTGGAGCATTCCCGGCTCTTTTTTCATGTTGTTTTTAAACATATTTTCGAAAGTGTTCTCATTATCCAAGCATGTGAAAAGGTTCTGTATTTATTTTGGAGGTTACGGCGAAAATGAGGATGCTTCTTCCGCCTGAAAAGGAACGATTACAGTGGTATTACATGAGTAACAGGGAAATTGTCTAGAATTGTTTGGACGTCGGGTATTTCTACTTCGAGTTCATGAGGAATTGGTACTTCATGTTTTAATGCCGATTGACACATTCCTAAATGAAGTCGTCTGCCTCCAAATGGATCAATATAGAAACCATTTTCGAAAACTTTGTCTGTTGCATTTCTTTTGTAATGAATTTCAGAACAGCTGATGCAATAGTACATTTCACCCATCTCCTTTATGTTTCTCATTTTTTGTAAGGTTAAATTGATTTTTGATTTCTTATGTGAGCAGTGTATGAGGAAATGTTGAGAGAAGTGCTTGTCTCATGAAAAAAGTGTTGAGAATTTCTCAACACTTTTTCTACAGTGTGACTCACTTTATAAAGAGTCATGATTTAATTACTTGCTGTTTTTTGCGCAGGTGCATCTGTTTCGGGTTTCGCTGATTGTAAGAACAGCCATGAAATGAGTAAACTCATAACAGCTAATATAAACGTCCCGCTAAAGATCATATGAACACTTGAAGCTAATACTTCTTGCGATCCTGATACGGCACTTCCGTGTTCTGAGGTCACTAAGTTTACATTTCCCTCACCTGCGCCGTGAATCATTGTATTGAAGATCGTTCCAAATACAGCTGCTCCCAGCGTTTGGCTAAATGTATTAATAAATGTATTTAAACCGACCGCTGTTCCGCGTTTATTTGCAGGGACAGAAGCTTGAATTGTGACCATATAGATTGGTGTCACAAGTCCCATTCCTAAGCCGAACAGACCCATTGCGATGTAAATGAGAGCTGGGTGCGAGTGAGTAGACAATGTGAATAACAGGAATGTAGAAACGGATATAATGCTGCCGCCAAGTAAAATAATTTGTTTTGTTTGTAACCGCCCAACTAAGTTACCGGATAGCATGGCCCCAACTGTCCAAAGGACTGGAATTGGCATGAGAATCAAACCGGCTTCTGTTGCATTTTTTCCTAATACACCTTGAGTCCAAATTGGGAGGTACATTGTAATACTAATAATCATACCACCAGCAATTAGCGTTAATGCGTTCACAATAGATACCGCCCGGTTAGAGAAAAGATCTAACGGAATTAATGGCTCTGGGGATTTTTTTTCTACAAATAAGAAGAGTATAAATGCGAAAACTGCAAATAACAGCAGGCCAATGATTGTGATATCGCCCCAGTTTTGATGCTGACTTCCTGTTAATAGTGCATAAAGTAAGGCAATCGTACTAAGTGAGAAGATAACAGCACCTGGATAATCGATATGATGTTTTGCAGGTTTGATGGATTCTTTATAAGAAATCGCAATCATCGCACAAGCAAAGATTCCGAATGGAATGTTTAAGAAAAAGATATAACGCCAAGATAGTGAATCAACTAAAAAACCGCCAACTAACGGTCCAACAACACCAGATACACCCCAAACAGCACTCAGCCAGCCTTGCGCTTTTGCTCTGTCTTTTGCTTCGCTGTATAAGTCACCAATAATTGTCATTGTAATTGGCATGACAGCTCCTGCACCTAACCCTTGCAGAGCACGGAAAAGAATTAATTGTCCCATTGTGGCTGCAAGGCCGCATAATGTAGAGCCGATTAAAAAGATAGTTGCACCAATTAATAGTACTTTTTTACGACCAAACAAGTCTGCTAGCTTTCCGTAGATCGGTGTTGATACAGCGGTTGCTAACATATAAATCGCATATACCCAGCTTACAAGTTCCACACCTGAAAGTTCACTTGTAATGCGAGGTACAGCTGTGCTAACGATCGTTCCTTCAACGGCGGAGAGAAACGTCATTAACATTAAAGATATCATTACTTTTTTTCTCATCTGTTTTCCCCTTTGGTTCTTTATACTGATATATCGGTTATTTTACAATATCCTACATTTTTACTATTACATGTTAGCATTTTGCCCCGCAGTCATTCCAGCAATTCGTCCTGTAACAAGTGCAGAAGTAATATTATATCCACCTGTATAGCCGTGAATATCAAGAACTTCTCCGCAGAAATATAAGCCGTTCATGAGTTTTGATGACATTTCTTTCGGATTAATTTCTTTTACAGAAACACCGCCGCCTGTTACAAACGCTTTTTCAAGGGGTTGCGTTCCATTTACGGTAAAGGTAAATCCTTTGAAGTCTGCAGCAAGAGCTCGGATTTTTTCATGAGAAATTTGTCCGCATTGCTGACTGCCGTCAATTTCATTTTTTTCTAATAGGAATAAGAAATAACGCTCAGGTACATAACCTTTTAGTACATTTTTTAATCCTTTTTTCGGTTCTTCTTTTATTTGTTTCATCATGCGCTGGAAGAGTTGTTCACTATGTTCATCCGGCAATGCATCAATGCTCATTGTTACTTTGTTTGTTTTGAATTTTTTCATCGTTTTTACAACAAATTGACTGCAGCGAAGAGCAGCTGGACCAGAAATACCAAAGTGGGTAAAGAGCATGTCCATTTTATGAGAGATAACAGCTTTTCCTTTTGGATTTAATACGCTTAGTTCTACATCACGCAGTGCTAAGCCTTGTAATGTACGGTCACGAATAAATGGTTCATTAGAAAGGATCGGTACTTCAGTTGGGAATAGTTCTGTAATGGTATGCCCAGCTTTTTCAGCCCAAGCATAGCCATCACCAGTTGAGCCAGTATGCGGTACAGATTTACCCCCAACAGCGATTACAACATGATTTGTTTCAAGAACTTCTCCATTTTGCAGAATAACCGCTTTCGTTTGTCCATTTTCATACTCTACTGTTTTAACAGGAAGATTGGTACGAATCGTAACGCGCAGTTCCTTTAAGCGTGTTAACAAAGCATCGACTACTGACTGTGCTTTATTCGATACTGGGAACATGCGGCCGTGATCTTCTTCTTTTAATTTCACGCCGAGCTTTTCGAAAAACTGAATAATATCTTCATTATTAAAAATAGAAAACGCGCTATATAAGAAACGACCATTTCCAGGGATATGTTTTACAATTTCATCAAGCGGGAGACGGTTTGTCACGTTGCAGCGTCCTCCACCAGAAATCGCAAGCTTTCTCCCCAACTTATCGCCTTTATCAAGAAGTAAGACGCGTGCACCTTCTTCTGCAGCTCCGATTGCTGCCATTAATCCGGAAGGACCTCCTCCGATGACAATTACATCATAATGCATATAAATCGACCTCATTTTCTTATTTTGCTGCATTCAAGAATATCACGTTTTCATAGAAAAGAAAAATGAGGGAAGGTACTGTTTACACGAGAAATTGTGGTACAATACAAAAGTTGAGTTCAGCGTTTTGAATAATGGAGGAGGATTTTTTATGTCCGATTCAAAATTTTTACGCGGAACGCTTATTGTGACGCTTGGGACATTTTTAGTAAAGTTCCTTGGTATGATTTACGTCTTTCCGTTTCATGCGTTAGTTGGTACAGAAGGCGGGACGCTATATACGTATGGATATATTCCATATACAATTTTTTTAAGCATCGCAACAGCGGGAGTGCCGCTTGCAGTTTCAAAGTTTGTTTCGAAGTATAATGCGCTCGGAGATTATAAAACGAGCCGAAGAATGTTTCGCTCGGGTATGATCATGATGATTGTGAGCGGAATTCTTTCCTTTTTCGTATTGTATATGTCAGCACCGTTATTTGCCGAGGCAATGCTAGGGAAAAAGAGTTTACATAACAGCTTAGCAGATGTAACAATGATTATTCGCCTAGTCAGCTTTGCACTTATTGTCGTACCGGCAGCGAGCTTAATTCGCGGTTATTTTCAGGGTCATCAATCGATGGGACCTACGACAGTGTCGCAAATTATTGAACAAATTATTCGTATCGTATTTTTACTTGCAGGTAGTTTTATCGTAATAAAAGTATGGAAGGGTTCAGTCGCAACAGCAGTTGGTGTGGCGACGTTTGCAGCGTTTGTTTCCGCAGTTGGAGCATTAGCTGTGCTCATTTGGTATTGGATGAAACGAAAGCATCATTTAGATCAATATATTATGAATCAAACAGTGCCAGAATCAACAGTTCGTACATTTGACTTATTTAAAGAACTGTTTGCTTATGCGATTCCTTACGTTGTAGTTGGATTAACGATTCCGCTTTATCAGCAAATTGACGCGTTAACATTTAACTCAATTATGCAAGCAATTGGACAGGGTGATATTGCAGAACGTGCTCTTGGTATTTTTACGATGTGGACACATAAGTTAATTATGATTCCAGTATCGCTTGCAACGGCGTTCAGTTTAACGCTTGTACCAGCGATTACAAAGTCGTTTACAGAAGGACAATTCCGTTATTTAAAACAGCAAATTACACAAACGTTTCAAGTGAATATGTTTTTAACATTGCCAGCTGTAGCTGGAATTTCCGCTTTAGCTTATCCGATTTATACAGCATTTTACGAAGCTGATCCGCTTGGCGGAAAAGTATTAATGTGGTATGCACCAGTCGCATTATTATTTGCATTATTCACAGTGACAGCAGCCATCTTGCAAGGAATTAATCAACAAAAGCATGCAATTATTGCACTTGGCATTGGGATTATTTTAAAATTTTTATGTAATGTGCTGTTTATTCGTTATTTTGGAACAATCGGTGCCATCGTAGCAACAGGTGTAGGGTTTTTCGTATCCATTTGGTATACAAATAAACAAATTCGAAAATATGCCCAGTTCTCATTTGGACTTGTATATAAACGAACGTTCCAAATTGCAGTATTAACAACTGTGATGGTGATTGTTGTAAAGCTATTATTATGGATTCTATCCTTTATGCTTCCATATGAGACAAGCCGTTTTGCGGCATTGGTTACAGTAGGTATTTGCGCATTGGGAGGAGCGGCTGTATATGGCTATTTAGCACTTCGTACAGGCGTAATCGAACGAGTACTTGGCGGTGAATTTTTAGAGAAGATTCAGCGTAAACTTGGTAATAGATTCAAGATTAAAGTGAAAACGAAAGGGGCGTAATTGTGCGCCTCTCTTTTTCTTAGTATAAAAAGAAGGTGTGAAATAATGAGATTAGATAAATTATTAGCAAACATGGGCTATGGTAGCCGCAAAGAAGTGAAGAAGTTATTAAAAGACGGCGTTGTAAAAATAGATGGCGTACCGGTAAAAGATGCGAAATATCATGTGAATGTGGAAGAACAAGAGGTTATGATTCACGGTGAAGTAGTGGAGTATAAAGAATTTGTGTATTTAATGATGCATAAACCGCAAGGCGTTATTTCTGCAACAGAAGATGATAACCATGAAACGGTTGTTGATTTATTAGAACTAGAAGATGCTATTTTTGATCCATTTCCAGTTGGAAGACTTGATATCGATACGGAAGGTTTTCTATTATTAACGAATGATGGAAAGCTAGCACATCAATTACTGTCTCCGAAAAAGCACGTACCGAAAAAATATTTTGCGAGAGTAGCTGGAAAAGTTACTGAAGAAGATGTTGTAGCATTCAAAAAAGGTGTTATTTTAGAGGATGGATATGAAACGAAGCCAGGAGAGCTGACAATTCTAACAAGCGATGATGTCTCTGAAATTGAACTTGTCATTACAGAAGGAAAGTTTCATCAAGTAAAGCGCATGTTTGAAGCAGTTGGAAAAAAGGTTGTGTACTTAAAGCGTACAGAAATGGGACCTTTAGTGTTAGATGAAGAATTAGAACTTGGCCAATATCGTGAGCTAACAGATGAAGAAGTAGAAATGCTGAAGTCATATCATTCTCAAGCAGAGGGTTTAGATAATTAATATAGTATCCTGAGACCGATTCCGAAAACGAAAAAGAATCCCCTTTCTCTGTATAGGAAGGGGATGTATATTGTAAATCAAGTTATATTTGTCACGAGGTCATTCTCACTTTCTTTCCTGTTGTTGTCCACTTGCCGCGGCAAGGGCTATACACGAGTTCATTAAATTGCAACACATTCAGATCGCGCTGTATCGTTCGCGGTGTGATCCCGAACTCATCTACAAGGTCTTGCGTCGTTACGGTGCCTTTCTCATTAATGTACATATAGATAGATTTAATGCGTGTTAGCATACGAGTAGTTGTAGGTTTTATCAAAAAACCACTCCTCTACAAGTTTTTTGACCCATTCAGGAAAGAAGGTCTTTACTTCCATTGTACTCCATATGAAAAAAATCATGCTCTAACTTGCTCAATTTTTACAAAATTTTAACATGTAATAGAGTTTGTAGAAAGAAAGTTGTTGACATTTTGTTTCTCTTTATCAACTATCTTACTAAATTTCTACGGAAAACGTCAAATTCCTGCAAAAAATTTTGAGAAAAATAAGAAAAACCTAAATTTAATTATCTGAAATATTTAAATTGTTCGGTATTCTACCTTTCCTTGCTAGCATAATAAGAAATCGTTTGCTATGATGAAAGAGAGATTAGAGAAGAAGGTGAAGGTATGGCAAATATAAATTGGATGCAAGAAGTAGAGAAACGAAAAGATGCTCTTATTCACGATGTGCAGCAATTTTTACAAATTAAAAGTGTATGGGAAGAAGATACGGCAAAAGAAGGTGCACCGTTTGGAGAGGGTGTAGCAAAGGCCTTATCTTTCATGCTGGATAAGGGAGAAGCTGACGGATTTCTTTCTAAAAATTTAGAAGGATATGCAGGTCATTTAGAGATGGGACAAGGAGAAGAACTTCTTGGTATTTTATGTCATGTTGATGTTGTACCAGAAGGAGACGGCTGGACAACTCCTGCATATAGTGCGGATATTCGCGATGGTAAAATTTTTGCACGCGGTGCAATTGATGATAAAGGGCCAACGATGGCTGCTTACTATGCAATGAAAATTGTAAAAGAATTAGGATTGCCGCTTTCTAAGCGTGTTCGTATGATTTTAGGAACAGATGAAGAAAGTAATTGGAAGTGTGTGGATCATTACTTCAAACATGAAGAAATGCCAACGATGGGATTTGCACCGGATGCAGATTTCCCGATTATTAATGCTGAAAAAGGAATTTGCGATTTATATGTTGTTCAAAATAAAAAAGAACATGCAGCAGGAGAGAATGGATTAGTATCATTTTCATCTGGACGTCGTTTAAATATGGTTCCTGATTTTGCAGAGGCTGTTGTAACGAGCGAAAAAGCAGCAGAACTTGCAAGTCAGTATGAACAATATGTGGAAGAAGCAAAGAAAAATGGAAAAGCAATTGTAGAAGGAAATACAGTTACACTGCAAGTAAAAGGCATTTCTGCACATGGTTCTACGCCTGAACAAGGAGAAAATGCAGGATTAACACTTGCGAACTTTTTAACAGCAATCTCTTTAGATGAGCAAGGTGCAGCATTTGTGAGCCTAGCGGCGGAAACATTCACAAATGATACGCTTGGAAAACAAGCTGGCATTGCTTATGCAGATGAGATTACTGGGCCATTAACAGTAAACGTTGGTCTTCTTTCTTATACACAAGAAGAAGGCGGTAAACTGGGATTAAATATTCGTTATCCAGTTACAACAAACTTAGAAGAAACGCTGCAAACATTAACGAATTATGTGAGTGCACAGGACTTTGCTATAACAAATGTGTCAGACTCTCGTCCACATCATGTAGATAAAGATCATGTGTTAATTCGTACACTTCAGCGTGTATACGAAGAGCAAACAGGAGAAAAAGCAGAGTTATTAGCAATCGGTGGCGGTACATATGCACGTTCATTGGAAGCTGGCGTTGCGTTTGGTCCTCTATTCCCGGGAAAAGAAGAATTAGCGCATCAAAAAGATGAGTATATTGAAATTGAGGATTTATTAAAAGCGACAGCTATCTATGCGCATGCTATTTATGAATTAGCGAAATAGTAGTATGGAAATGCAAATTAAAAAACATAAAACCTTTCTTTTTTAGGTAGGCGAGAGGGACTGGCGGTGCATAGAAGCGGTCAGGGCCTATTTCTGCCACGTGCCGTACGAAAACAAAGAGAGCAAACGAGTACAAGTCACTTTTTGTTTGCCGTACCAGCGACACTGGTTACGTATAGAAAGAGGGGAAAGCATCTTTCTGCTATTTGCAATATGACATGTTGAAAAATCGAAACCAATGAATAAACCGCTCTCTACAAGGAGAGCGGCTTCTTTTGTATGTATGGAGAATAAGAAGACGTTTCACACTAATAATAGTGAAAAATTCTGCTTTGTATTGTGTTAGATAATGTAATACTGGGCAAAGGAGTTGGAAAAGATGGCGAGACATTACTTTATTGCAGTGAAATTACCGAATGAGATAAAGAACGTGTTGGCAGAGTGGAAAGGAGCGATAGAAGAAACCGCTCTGTTTCGTTCTTGGGTGCATAAAGAGGACTATCATATTACACTGTCGTTTTTAGGAAGTACTGAGGAAACGCAACTTGAAAAACTGAAACAAGATTTGCAGCAGTTAGCCAAAACTTCATGTTTTTCACTTACATTGCAAGGATGTCATACGTTTGGAAGAAAAGAACAGCCGCGTGTTTTTTGGGTGGGAGTAGAAGAAGAAAGAGCTTTGTTTGACTTACAAAAACAAGTGTATACGATATGTGAACAGAATGGTTTTCAATTAGAAACACGCCCATATCATCCTCACATTACGATAGCTCGTAAATGGAAAGGGGAAGAAAAATTTGATGAAAAACAGCTTTCAGCAGTGCCGCGGCGTGCATTTGAAGTCGAAACAGTAACCTTATACGAAACTCATGTAGACCGGATGCCGAAGTATGAGGCAATCTATGAAATATCTTTACAGAAGACACAAGCTTGAAAACGTTTTCTGATTTTTTGAATATACTATAGAAAATGGAATGTTTCTCGGGAGGATGTGAGTACATATGTTAAACATACAACGTACGTTTGAAGCATATTTAGATGAAATGGATAAAATCACAATTTTACTTCCGCATGCGTACGGAAAGAGCAGCATCTTCCATTTAAAACAAGGTGCAAATGAATGGGAGCTCTCTATCGAACGTGTCACCTCTCTTCCACATGCAATAAAATATGAATGTAAAGTGAATGAATTCATAACACTGAATCAGTGTTATATCATATGTGATGAGCGTGGCGTAGAAACGGATTTGCAGATGGGTGCTGTCATTCGCACAGCGAAGTTTGATGAGTTATATATGTATGAAGGAAACGATTTAGGATCTTCTTATACAAAGGAGCAAACTAAGTTTAAAGTGTGGGCACCAACAGCCACTAAAGCAAAAGTTCGTATTTATGAAAGCGCTGATGCGTATACAGATTATGAAATGAATGGACAAGAAAAAGGCGTTTGGTGTTATGAGTTGCCGGGAGACTGGGATGGTGCGCAATATACATTTCTTGTCTGTATCAATCTCATTTGGCGAGAGGCCGTTGATCCATATGCAAAATCAGTTTCTTTAAATGGCACATATGGAATCGTCGTAAATCTTGCGAAAACATATGTACAAGACCATGAACCATTACCGCCAATGACTTCTATGACGGATGCCATTATTTATGAGGCACACATTCGTGATATAACGGTTCATCCTAATAGCGGTGCAAGGAATAAAGGAAAGTACCTCGGATTAACGGAAGAAGGAACAGTAGGAAAACTTGGGACGTTAACAGCTCTTTCTTATATAAAGGAATTGGGAGTTACACATATCGAGCTATTGCCTATTCATCATTATGCCGGAGTAGATGAGGAGCAGCCATTCAAAACGTATAACTGGGGATATAATCCGTTATATTACAACGTTCCGAATGGCAGCTATGCAACAAATCCGCTTGATCCGTACAACCGAATTGTGGAATGTAAACAAATGATTCAAGCACTTCATCGGCACGGTCTACGCGTTATTATAGATGTTGTTTATAATCATGTGTATGAAAGAGAAACATCTTCTTTTGAAAAGCTTGTACCAGGATATTATTTTCGGCACGATGAAAATGGGATGCCTTCGAATGGGACGGGGGTTGGAAATGATATTGCGTCAGAGCGTAATATGGTGCGGAAATTTATTGTCGATTCGGTATTATATTGGTTAACAGAATACAATGTGGACGGGTTTCGTTTTGATTTAATGGGTATTTTAGATGTTGATACGATGAACGAAATTCGTGAAAAAACAAATACAGTGAAAGAACATGTAGTATTGCTAGGAGAAGGATGGGATTTGCAAACACCGCTTGCTGCTGATAAGAAAGCAACATTGCAAAATGCCATCAAAATTCCATGTATTGCTCAGTTTAATGATCAATTTCGAGATGGAATCAAGGGAAGTACATTTGATGTGCAAAAAAGCGGTTACGCTCTTGGTGAAACAGCAAATAAAGAACATATCCAATATTTACTTACAGGAAGTATCCCTTATGTAAAGTCGTCTAGTTTATTTCAAGAGCCTGTGCAAAGCATTAATTATGTAGAATGTCACGATAACATGACAATGTGGGATAAGATTGTAAGCAGCAGTAAAGAAGAGGAACAGTTGCAAAAACGTCGTCATCGCCTCGCAACAACTATGACATTATTAGCACAAGGTATTCCGTTCTTACATGCTGGTCAAGAATTTTACCGTACAAAACAAGGAAATGAAAACAGTTATAATGCTCCAGATTGCATCAATCAGTTGGACTGGGATCAAAAAGAGCGGGAAGAAGAAAATGTTTCCTATATAAAAGGAATCATTCGTATTCGAAAATCACACGGAGCATTTCGTTTTAGGTCGTCGGAGCTCATTAAGCGGCATATGTCTTTTTTTCATGCAGATCCTTCTGTTATTTCCTATTATTTACAAGATGTGCAGCAGTTTGGAACGTGGAAAGAAATTGTTGTGCTCTTTCATAATGGAACAGAAGAGAAAACTGTTTCATTGCCAAATAGCGGTGTATGGCATGTACTTGCAAATGATATAAAGGCAGCAGAAATTCCAATTTCTTCATTTAATGGAGATACATTTGTGGTTGCTCCGATTAGTACCTATATATTGGCGAAAATGTGACGAATCGACCCTTGACGATGCGAATATAATAAATGTAGAATTGACAAAGGTGGCTATTCATATAAGTTGCCATATATATTATTGTTTTTGTAAAATAAAGTAAAAGATTGAACAGTTTGTTTGTCTCTTTTTTCTTACATTTGCATACAGTGAAACAGAATGGCTGGAAACCCTCAACATGTTTTGAAATATGTTGCGGTGTTTCCTTTCATAACTATAAAAGATAAGGAATTGTTAACGGGTAATGAACATGGAATGGTTGGAACAATTGTTAGGAGAAGAGTGGAAAGTTATACCAGCCGGAGGGGCGACAGGAGATGCCTACATTGCGCATGATGAACAACATAAACTATTTTTAAAGCGCAATTCATCGCCCTTTCTTGCGGTATTGTCAGCAGAAGGGATTGTTCCGAAGCTACTTTGGACAAGGAGATTAACAAATGGTGATGTCATTTCGGCACAAAAGTGGCTACCAGGGCAAAGATTAGAGCCTGAAGATATGAAATCTAAGCGAGTTGCAGCATTGCTGAAAAAAATTCATTCTTCTGAAGCGTTAGTGCATATGATTCAAAAGCTTGGTAAACAGCCTTTGCAAGCGCAAGATATATTAGAAGAAGCGCTTCTCACTTTGCAAGAGGATGTAAAGCAAAATGAAATCATTCAAAAAGGACTTCAGTATTTACAAAAGTCCCTTCAAAATGTAGAATTTGATAATCTTGCTGTTTGTCATTGCGATGTGAATCATAACAATTGGTTATTAACAGATGATAATGAATTGTTCTTGATTGATTGGGATGGGGCAATTATTGCAGACCCAGCTCTTGATATTGGAATGTTACTCCATTGGTACATCCCAAGAGATGAATGGCATGAGTGGCTTGAGCATTACGGATTAGAACTGACTGATTCTTTGTTGAGCCGTATGAAATGGTATGTTACGCTGCAATGTATGATTTTCGTACAATGGTATACAGCAAAAAATAAGCAAGTAGAAGCAGAATATTGGCTTCAATATTTAATGCAACTACTCGCTTCAGAATAATTTAAGAAAAACTATCCATTCCTGTAATCCATTGTGACAGTTGTTCTTGATGACCAGAAATATGGCCGTCTAAATCAGAAGAGTATTTACCCGATTGACTATAGTAATATACATCGTTTAACATTGTTTTCACTTCATTTCTCACACTGTCATTTGCGAGTAATGATTGAATAAGACGTTCTAATTGTTCACACTCAGAAACCGTTCCACAGCAATCACTTTGATGATTGACTAAGATGTCTTTTAAGATTGCCATTTGATGTTCATGATTAAGTGGCATTTTTGACACATCCTTTTCAGTTGTTATCGTAACAATGAAACGAGCGTAATGAACCGCTGATGAATACACTTTGTAGTTTCCATCAAAATAGCAAATCTTATACTTGAAAGAAACGGACCGAGTGCTCGTACGTACTTGGTTTTTTATTTGATACACACATCTTGAAATACAGAGAGGGAGAGAACTATGCGCTTAAGACATAAACCATATGCAATGGACCGAACGAAAGAATATACGCAGTTTGTAATTGGAAATCCGGAAGAACAGAATGGGAAATGGAAAGAGTTATTTGGTAACGATAATCCAATCCATATTGAAGTTGGAACAGGCCGTGGCCGCTTCATGTACGAAATGGCAAAAGCAAATCCAGATGTAAACTATATTGGAATTGAGAAGTTTACAAGTGTAATTGTAGATGCGCTTGATAAGCTAATTGAAGAAGCAGTACCAAATTTAAAATTGATTAATAAAGATGCAGAAGATTTAACAGTATTCTTTGCGGAGAATGAAATTGATCGCGTGTATTTAAACTTCTCTGATCCATGGCCAAAGAATCGTCATGAAAAACGTCGTTTAACGTATAAAACGTTTTTACGTAATTATGAAACGGTACTTGTAAAGGGTGGAGAAATTCACTTCAAAACAGATAACCAAGCCTTGTTCGAATACTCTCTTACAAGTATGGCGGAATATGGCATGCTGTTGCCGTATATTAGTTTAGATCTTCATAACAGTGATTTTGAAGGCAATATTATGACGGAATACGAAGAAAAATTCTCAAGCAAGGGAAATCGTATTTACCGCGTTGAAGCAAAATATCGTACAGAACCTGCGCAATAATGCGCAGGTTTTTTCTTTTTTTAGGGAATAAAGTAAAGAAGCCGCCACAAAGTACTAGCTTTGTGACAGCTTCTTGGAAAAAAGAAAGAGTTAGAGAAGCACAAGAATGTCAATGAAAGTAAAACGGTTCAAAAACTCAATTTTCAGAAAAATATAAAGCTTATAGGGTGTTTTTTTCTACTCTTTCTTTATGATTATGAGTTTATCATTAAAAATAAAATAAATCAACAAAAAATAGACAATTTTCTTTATAATTCGACATTTAAGTAGATTGATATAAGCCTACTTATGAAAACTTAATATATCTAGATATTCGCTGCACTCCCGCCATTCGTTAGCAAGTAGACCCCCACCTCAAGATTGTGAGGAAAGCGTTGTCCAGCTCTAGCGGCTAGAATCTCCGGTCGTTTCGCCCCCTCGTACGAGGCAAAAAGCGCCTCTCTGTCGGGTGCTCCAACGTCCTGCGATTCTGGGCGAGCCGCTTCCGCTTTTCTACAGAAGATAGGTGGGAGATAACTGCTGGCATGCGCCTGATTGGTGAGGGCTTTCTATCAGTGGAGAGTGAAAAAACATTGATGGAAGTTTCACTTTACATTAGAATCATCTAAGCTATTATTAGGTCATATTAAATGTGGACATTACATGTAATACATAGGAGTGAAAAGGATTGTTTCAGTTAAACAAAGGAGATCAAATAGGTATTTTTTCACCATCACTGCCAGGTACATATACATCGCCTAATAGATTCAAACGTTCCAAACAGTTTCTAGAAAGTAAAGGATTTCGTATCGTTGATGGAAGTCTTACTGGAAAACATGATGGGTATCGATCTGGAAGTATAATGGATCGTGTTCAAGAGTTAAATGAACTCATTCGAAATCCAGAAATTAAGTGTATTATGTCGTCTGTTGGAGGGAGCAATTCAAATTCTTTACTTCCTTATTTGGATTACGAAGCAATAAAGAAACACCCTAAGATTTTTGTTGGATATTCAGACGTTACAGCAATTTTATTGGGGATTTATGCTCAAACAGGTATTCAAACATTTTATGGGCCTTCCTTAATTTCGTCATTGGGAGAATTTCCTCCGTATGTGAATCATACATTTTCATCATTTGAAGATGTGCTAATAAAAAATGAAGCACTTCCATATGAATACCCGCTATATCCTGTTTGGACAGATGAGCAATTAAATTGGCAGGAACAAAATCGCTCCAAAAAAAGTTATCCCAATGAATGGATTTGTGTAAAAGAAGGTATAGCAACAGGGCGATTAATAGCTGGAAATGTAATGACAATGTTAAGTATATGGGGAAGTCCGTATATGCCTGCTATTCATAAGGGAGATATTTTAATGATCGAAGACTGCAAAAAAACAGCAGCGATCGTTGAAAAGCATTTTAGTTTCTTAAAAATAAATGGTGTATTCGACAAGGTTAGTGGGATTATCTTAGGAAAGCATGAACAGTTTGACGATCAAGGAACAGGGTTAACACCATATAACATTTTACTCGAAGTAATCGGGGACACTGACATCCCAATCTTAGCGGATTTTGATTGCTGCCATACACATCCTATCGTAACAATGCCAATTGGAGCGACGATTGAATTAAATGCAACACAGAAAACGGTTCGCATTTTGAGTTTTTAACTTTTTACTTATACTCGGTATAACTAGAACGCTACAAAAGCCCCTTCAGAAAAAAATCTAAAGGGACTTTTTCTATTGCAAAAAGCATACAAGTCTTTGTGTTAATAATCTAGTTAAATAATAGACAAAATACAAAATGCATAGCAAACCAAATAACCTCAAAAAATTCAAGGTATTTGATTTGCTATGACAGGACAGCAAAGAAAGAGTGATAAATGTACACGCATGTCAAACAAGCAAAAAAGGAGTAAACAAGCAAAAAAATGAATATTTATACTTCTTGGAATACAGAGGGTTTTAGCTACTCTCTCTTTGTGATTGTAAGTGTAACACTAAAAATAAAACAAATCAACAAAAAATAGACAATCTTCCTATTAATTCGACAATTTAGCCTTTTGGATAACACTTGTTATGAATGGTGCTTTTGTATTTGTATATGCAACTCTATCAAAATGATGTTTATTTGCTAATTCCTTTTTTAGCTGATTATATTGCTGACGCACATCAAGATGATTTCTTAAATAGTCTCGAAATAAAAGGTTACTATCCCATTCGTCACTACCAAATTTTTAGATGTGTAAATGATGCGTTCCAGCTCCCCACAATCCTTTTCTAAAGAATTTCCTATTAGGGAATTCTTTATGAAATACATGTTCATACCCGATTTTTTCTAATGGTTCAATAAATGTGTCTACTTCACTAAAATCACGAACTCCAATCATTATATCAAGTATAGGTTTCGCGCTTAATCCTTCGACGGATGTACTTCCGATGTGTTCAATAGCAAGCGCTGTACTACCCATAATATCTTTTATGATCTTTTGTTCCTCTTTAAATTGTAATGCCTAATTTGATGTATACTCCTCAATCACAATTGGTTTGTCCATATCTATACCTCCTTTATATGCTGAATTATTCATAGGAGTATTCATCTAATAAAGTGAAACTTCCATCATTAAGGGTCCTACTGCCTGTTAATGCGGGATAAAGGTTTTAGATTGTCCTCTTGGAATGCTTAATATTTTCCATTCTGAACCTTTAATTTGCTTACCGATATATAGAATTTGTCCTAAATGATTGCTGCAATGTGCAATTTCAATTTGAATGGCTTCTAAAACTGTTAATGGATTTTTTCTGATGGTCACAATCTTTAGTAGATCATCTGTTTTAAGTTCTTGAATGGTTGAAAATAAGAGGAACCATCCTTTTTCCCAAATGTGCATTAAATCCTCTTTCGATTGAATTGTATCAACGAATTCATCATCTCGATCCCGATATTCTTTTTCGCCATCAGTTGTTAAAAAGTGGAGCCATCTGGAATGCATATTTCCACTTAAATGCTTCATGATGATTGCAATACTATTAGACTCCTCGTTAGGGCGCCAATGTAGCTCTAATTCAGTTAATTGTTCAATTGCTTGTTCAGCGCGTTCTTTTATATGTGTAAATTGGGAAAGTATAGTAGATAAAAATTTATCTTCAACTCGATCCATCAAGAATTCTCCTCTCTATTTCCTTAATTTCACTTTGTTTTAAATCTTGTAGTAGCTTTTCTTATGAAATAAAAAGGAATGCATAGGATGATGAATAGCGCACCTAATAATGGAGCACTTTTTGCGAAAGCATCCATCGTATTCATGATAGAATTGCCCTTTCGTTTTTGGATATGATCATATTCATCCAGTTCTTTATATTCTTTTTTCAATTGCTGCATGTAGTAACCTCCTATGTTAATTTTTTATGTATGTGATGAGTCCTAGCAAAGATGCAATACAAGAAAAAAGGATTGGATCTTGATCAGGATAGTCCCCGTAAACTTCTTGAACGCGTTCACTCCATTTATACAATTTCATTTCGTAAGTCACCTCGCAAAATTTAAATCATTCTTAATATTTAAATTATAATACAAAAAGGTCGTTCATAATCAAGGAAGGCAATCAAAATGACTAGTATGAAAAGTAAGATTGTGATTCATGCCAATCCCCTTTCTTTAATTACAAAACCAATTACAAAACTTACAAAATCTATTATTACTATTGAAAGCGTTTTAATATTGTGAATAAGAATATAAGGAGGTGCCTCAATGGGGATTCAAAATAAAATGGAAACGGTGTCACCTGTAGGTGAAGCAGAAACAAAGCAGGAAACATTTGTTTCAAAAATTATGAACATAAAAATTGGTGTTATACCATTACCTTTATATCTTGTATTAGCAGCTATTATTTACGGAGCATCTGTATATAATAAATTGCCTGCTGATATGATTGGTGGATTTGCAGTAATTATGATTATTGGAATTTTCTTAGGTGATATCGGAATGAAAATTCCAATTTTAAAGAACATTGGTGGACCAGCAATTCTTTCACTATTTATTCCGTCATTGCTTGTGTTCTTTAATTGGATGAACCCAGCTTCAATGAATGCTGCCAATATGTTAATGAAAAAATCGAACTTTTTATATTTATATATTTCTTGTTTAGTAGTCGGCAGTGTTTTAGGAATGAACCGTAAAGTGTTAGTACAAGGGTTTATTCGTATGTTTATTCCGTTAATTGTAGGAACAATCGCTTCTATTGCAGTTGGATTATTAGTTGGATCGTTATTTGGATTTGAAATGAAGAGAACATTCTTCTATATTATTGTGCCAATTGTAAGCGGTGGTATCGGAGAAGGGATTTTACCACTTTCCTTAGCTTACAGTGAGATTTTACATCAATCATCAGCAACATTTGTATCACAGCTTATTCCAGCAGCGGTTATCGGAAATATGTTTGCGATTATAGGTGCTGGATATATGAAACAACTAGGTGAGAAAAAGCCAGAGCTTAGCGGTAATGGTATATTGGTGAAAACAGGTAATCAAGATGAATTATTAAAAGAACAAAATACAGAAAAACCGATTGATTTCTCATTAATGGGAGCAGGTTTATTACTTGCATGTACATTCTTTATTTTTGGTGGATTTGCTTCTAAATTTATTGGTATTCCAGGACCAATCATCATGATCTTTTCAGCAGCACTTGTAAAGTATTTTAAATTGATGCCAGCAAAAATGGAGCAAGGTGCGTATCACTTATATAAATTTATTTCGACAAACTTAACGTGGCCATTAATGGTTGGTTTAGGATTGTTATACATTCCGTTAAAAGATGTAGCAGCTGTTCTTTCAGTTGGATATGTTGTTGTGTGTGCATCAGTAGTAGTAACAATGATCGTATCTGGTTACTTTGTTGGAAAAGTAATGAAAATGTATCCAGTCGAGTCTGCAATTGTAACAGGATGTCATAGTGGATTAGGAGGAACTGGAGACGTTGCCATCTTATCAGCTTCAAACCGTATGGAATTAATGCCATTTGCACAAATTTCAACGCGTTTAGGCGGGGCAGCAATGGTTGTAGCAGCAACAATTTTATTAAAAATGTTTTCGTAATATATGCAGACAAGCTAGCTATGTAAAGACATAGCTAGCTTGTAAAATTAGGAGGAGATTATTTTTATGTTAGAGAATCAAATTAAAGAACGTTCGTTATTGCTTCATAAAGAATTAGTAGGGAAAATTGAAATTACGAGTAAAGTAGAAGTAAATTCAGCAGATGATTTAAGTTTGACATATACACCAGGTGTAGCTGAATCCTGTAAGGCCATTGCTGCGGATGAAGAAACTGCTTACGACTATACAGCGCGCGGTAATATGGTTGCGGTAGTTTCGGATGGAACAGCAGTACTTGGATTAGGGAATATTGGACCGAAAGCAGCTATGCCTGTTATGGAAGGGAAAAGTATTTTATTTAAAAAGTTTGCGAATGTAGATGCATTTCCGCTTTGTCTTGGAACGACGGATGTAGATGAAATCGTAACCATAGTCAAAAATTTAGAGCCTACATTTGCAGGGATTAATTTAGAAGATATCGCAGCACCGCGTTGTTTTGAAATTGAAAAACGTTTAAAAGAAGAAACGAATATTCCGGTGTTTCATGATGATCAACATGGAACAGCAATTGTTGTTTTAGCGGCGGTGATTAACGCGTTAAAAGTAGTAAATAAAACGATGGATGAAGTGAAGATTGTCATTAATGGAGCTGGTTCTGCAGGGATTGCAATTGGTAAATTATTATTAAAAGCAGGGGCACAGCATATGACGTTAGTAAGTTTAGAAGGTGTCGTTTGTGAAGGAGAATCATGGATGAACCCTGCACAAATCGAGATTGCGAAAGAAACAAATCGTGAACTTGTACGTGGAACATTAAAAGAAGCGATTCACGGCGCAGACATTTTTATCGGCGTATCTGCTCCTAACGTATTAACAAAAGAACTTGTGAATACAATGAATACAAATCCAATTGTGTTTGCAATGGCGAATCCAGTACCAGAAATATTCCCAGAGGATGCGCTAGAGGCTGGAGCAGCTGTTGTTGGAACAGGACGTTCTGATTTTCCAAACCAAGTAAATAATGTATTAGCATTCCCTGGTATATTCCGTGGTGCATTAGATGTACGTGCCACAGATGTTACAGAGGAAATGAAATTAGCTGCGGCGTACGGAATTGCTAACATTATTACGGATGAAGAACGAAATGCAAATTATGTCATTCCAAATCCATTAGATAAAAGAGTCGTACCAAGTGTAGCAGCTGCGGTAGCAAAAGCAGCCATTGAATCAGGAGTGGCACAAATCACAACGATGCCAAGTTATTCTATCGAACAATAAAGTGAAGCTTTAATCCCGAGCCCCTCACCTCAAGATTGTGGGAAAAGCGGGGAATGAAAAAAATACTGCTGGAAGTTTCACTTTATAAATTGTTATCTTTTAGTTTGCCAAATTAAAAAGGTATCCATTGTCAATCATGGATACCTTTTTTGTACGCTTAAAAACACTACAAATATAATCTTCGAAAATAGAGTTGTCTAATTCGCATTTTGTGAATCTATATTTAAAAATTCAAATTGTATTCAGTTTAAAGAAATCTTGTAACAAAAATATGACAGTTATAATAACCATTCCGAAATTAAGGATGAGTGCTGTTATAATGGATAAGTCTGTGATATTTAGGAGCAAGATACATAGTGAAAAAATCGATGTAAAAAGGGGAATGATATATCTTATTCTTGTTATCACATACCCTTTACTTTTTTGAAGATATATCATAAGTAAACTAATAAGTAATAGTAAGGGAGCAGTAATAAGAACCCCGAAAAATCCTACAGCATCTTCAACATACCAGGGTAGAAATCGCATGGTTGAGGAAAAAATAAATGTGTTAAGTACGAAAAGAACTAACTGTATAAGAGATAATCGTATAAACATGTTTTTTTGTTTCATAGTGTTAAATCTCCCTTCGGTGTAATTTTACACTATTTTATTAATAATTCACTTTGATGTCAAATCATAAGCGGCGGGTGAAGAAAACACTGATAATAGTTTCAATTTATTTTTACATTAGGACATATAAATGTATATGGGATTTTCAAAACTGTAGTATATTTGTATCGGAACTAGTAAAGTAATGGAGATGACCTCGATTATACTAAATATTGTTTTATTAAAGAGAATAAGAGATATAGGTTTCGCGTGTAATATAGAAGAACAAAGGGAGATAGTAGAGGGATGAGGAAAAGAAAAACTTCGTTAGGGTTACGTACAACAATTACGTTGCTAGTATGTGCTGTTGTTGCATTTTCTTTGCTTGTAACAGATATTTTAATTAGTCATAATGTCGAGCGTGCGACAGAAGACAGTCAAGCAGAAAAAGCAAAAGTGATTGCGCGTATTGTGGCAGATTCACCGCTCGTAATTGATGCTTTAGCGGGAAGAAAAGATACATCTGAAATTCAAACGTACACGAATAGACTTTTAAAAAATACAGGTGTTCACTTTATTGTAGTCATGGATATGAATGGGATACGAAAATCTCATCCAGACCCTCGGAAAATCGGCCAGCATTTTGTTGGAGGCGATGAGGGCATAGCCTTGAAAGGAAAAGAATATGTATCAATGGGAAAAGGCACATTAGGGGAATCTATGCGAGTGTTTGTACCAATCTTTTCTGAAACGAAAGAACAAATAGGGGTTGTTGCCGTCGGAATTTCAGCTGATAATGTGGAAGAAAGGGTTAAGGAGAGCAGACATATTATTTACATCGGTATCGGTGTGGGAATTTTAGTTGGAATTATAGGTGCTATTTTATTAGCAAGACATATTAAGAAGATTTTATTTGGCCTCGAACCAAGTGAAATTTCAAAAATTTTAGAAGAGCGGAATGCCATGCTGCAATCTGTCAAAGAAGGAATTATTGCTATCGATAAGGATGCGAGGGTTACTTTAATCAATAACGAAGCAAAACGGTTAATTGAGAAAAGTGGGATTAAAGAAAATTTTGTTGGTCAAGACATTGGAAAGTATATGCCGAACTCAAGTATAAAAGAGGTATTAAAAACGGGAGTAGCGCAGTTTCATCAGGAACAAAATCTACATGGGATTACAATTGTTACGAATCGAGTTCCTTTATACGTAAAAGGAGAAATTGTGGGTGCAATTGCAACTTTTCGTGATAAAACGGAGATTAGGCAACTAGCAGAGCAGTTAACGGGGATTCGGTTATATGCAGATGCTTTGCGAGCACAATCGCATGAATTTATGAACCAAATGCACGTCGTATTAGGGTTAACATATATGAAAGAATATAAACAATTAGAGACATATATTAGCAGCATGGTGTCAGAGCATCAATATGAAATTGGTGATGTGATGCGGAAAATAAAAAATCCTGTGTTTGCAGGGTTTATGCTCGGTAAACTTAGCTATGCGAGAGAAAAGGGAATAGAACTGATTATAAGCGAAGATTCACATTTACCAGAGTCAGCTGATGAAAGTATTATTCATGAACTCATTACAATTGTAGGGAATTTAATTGATAATGCATTAGATGCAGTGGCAAACTGTGAATCTAAGCAAGTGCATATTTCTATTCAATATAAGGATAAGTTGATTGTCAAAGTTACAGATACAGGACATGGAATCAAAAAAGAAGAAATAGATAAAGTCTTCACCAAAGGGTATTCCACAAAAGGAGAAAACCGAGGTTATGGTTTATATCTTGTAAAGGACAGTATAGAGCGTTTAAAGGGAAATATACGTATTGATTCAGTGTTAGGAAAGGGAACGACAATCACCGTTGAAGCACCATATAAAAGTAGGGATGAGATAGAAAGATGATTAAAGTTTTAATTGTAGAAGATGATCCAATGGTAGCTATGTTAAATAAGCATTATTTAGCACAAGTTGGCGGATTTGAACTTGTTCATACGGCTAACTCTGTAGATGAAGCGTTACAAGTGTTAGAGAAATCTCATATAGATTTTATATTGCTTGATATTTTTATGCCTGATGATACAGGGTTTGAATTACTATTGCATATTCGCAATAAGGAAAAAGAAATTGATGTGATGATGATTTCAGCGGTGCATGATATGGCGAGTATAAAAAGAGCACTGCAATATGGAGTTGTCGATTATTTAATTAAACCATTTACATTTGAACGTTTTAAAGAAGCGTTATCTGCCTATCGTGAGAAATTTAGATTCATGAGGAAGCAACAAAATATTAATCAATCTGAACTAGATGCACTGATTTTACAAAAAGAAAAAGTAGAATCTCCCGTAAGTAAAGAACTTCCAAAAGGATTAACAAAACAAACATTGCAGTTAGTTTGGAAACAAATAGAATCGCTTCATGGAAAAGAATTTACAACAGATGAAATGGCACAGTTAGTTGGAATTTCAAGAGTATCTATTCGAAAGTATGTCCTATTTTTAATTGAAATCGGAGTTTTAGAAAATGAAATGGTCTATCAGCAGGTAGGAAGACCGGTAAGCAAACTGCGTTGTATCGATGAAAACAAAATAAAGTTGTACATGTAAATCTGTCTCAAAAGGTCGTCGAATAGCGACCTTTTGAGACAGATTTTTGAATAGAAATGAACCTTTTTATCCCGCTATTCGTGGGACAATGAGCCCCCACTGATGGAAGTATCGTTTTAATTTCTCTTAACGTGTCTTAATGAATATAGATATTTAGTGTTAATTTGTGATAATTGTCGGATTTGTCAGAAAATTGACGTTTTTTGTTGCTGTACTATATTTTTAGTGCTAAACTAATAATTATTAAGAGAGAGTAGCTAAAACCCTCCCCTTTTAAAATAAAAATACAGAAAATTCAGTCTTAAAGAGATTGTCATGTATGTTTGCTACTCTTTCTTCTTTTTTATATTATATAAAACCCAATAGAGTAGATATGCGAGATGACTAAGAGGTAATGATTTAGTGGCAATAGTTTTAAAAAAGTAAAAAAATTTTATATAAATAATTGACAATGGAGTAACTTTTTAATAATAATTAGATTATAATAATTTTAAATAAGTATTTATTATTTAAAAGGAGGCTTTTTAAAATGAATTTTAATCATCGTTTAACAACAAACCAAGGTGCTCCCGTAGGAGATAACCAAAATTCTCGCACAGCAGGTCGCCGTGGGCCAGTATTATTAGAAGATTATCATTTAGTAGAAAAGTTAGCTCATTTTGATCGTGAACGTATTCCTGAGCGTGTTGTACATGCGCGTGGTGCAGGTGCTCATGGTATTTTCGTAACAAAAAATAGTATGAAAGAATATACAAAAGCAGCATTTTTACAGAAAGAAGAAACAGAAACACCTGTATTTGTACGCTTCTCAACTGTTATTCATGGCCAAGGTTCCCCAGAAACGGCTCGTGATCCAAGAGGTTTTGCGGTGAAGTTTTATACAGAAGAAGGAAACTATGATCTTGTTGGTAACCATTTACCTGTATTCTTCATTCGTGATGCAATGAAATTCCCTGATATGGTTCATTCTCTAAAACCAGCGCCTGATACAAATATTCAAACACCAGATCGTTACTGGGATTTTATGACGCTAACACCAGAATCAACTCATATGTTAACTTGGGTATTTTCTGATTACGGTACACCTGCAAACTATCGCCAAATGGAAGGATTCGGTGTCCATTCATTTAAATGGGTAAACGCAGATGGAGAGATTGTATACGTAAAATACCACTGGAAGCCACAACAAGGCGTACGTAACTTTAATGTAAAAGAAGTAGAACAAGTGCAAGGAAAGGATTTTAACCATGCAACTCGTGATTTATTTGATGCGATTGAGCGTGGGAATTATCCAAAATGGGATCTTCATGTACAAGTCATGAAACTAGATGAAATGGATTCTCTAGAGTTTGATCCACTAGATCCAACAAAAATGTGGCCAGAAGACCGTTTTCCATTAATGGAAGTAGGCACAATGACGTTAAATCGTAACCCGCAAAATTTCTTTGCAGAAGTAGAGCAAGCAGCATTTTCACCAAGTGCAACTGTGCCTGGTATTGAACCATCTGAGGATAAATTATTACAAGGACGTTTATTCTCTTATCCGGATACACAGCGTTATCGCTTAGGGGCAAATTACTTACAAATACCTGTAAACTGTCCGTATGCAGCTGTGCATAACCAGCAACGTGATGGTTTCATGCAAGTGAACCAACAACCATCCACAATCAATTATGAACCAAGTCGCCATGCGGAAAATCCAAGTGAAGATCCGGCATATCGAGATTCAACTATGAAACTTACAGGTTATGTATCTCGTGAAAAAATTGAGAAACCAAACGATTTCCAACAAGCTGGTGAGCGTTATCGTTCATTCTCTCAAGAAGAACAAGATAACTTAATTGCGAACTTAGCAAATGATTTAAAAGATGTAAATGAACAAACAAAATTACTTGCAATTTGTAACTTCTTCCGTGCAGATCAAGAGTATGGTATGCGTTTAGCGCAGGCATTAAACGTTGATATTTCGGCATATATGGGAGGAATTGTGAAATAGTGGGAGTTGAATGTAAATATTATGAGTCCCAGCAAACAGTTAAGTTTTGATATTGTTTGTTTTAAGTAGAATTCTATTTTTCTGTCAAAGAATTAAATAATTAAATTATGTATTAACGGTAACCCGAGTAGTAGACAAATGAAAAAGTCACTATTTGGGTTTTTTGTTATTTAGGGAAGAGGTACTGTGCATAACCAACAACTATCTGCAAGCAATTATGAATCAAGTTGTCATACTGGAAGTTCAAGTGAATATGCGACGTATTAAAATTCAATTATGAAACTTATAGGTTATGTAGTTCGTAAAAAAACTGAGAAACCAAATGATTTAAAAAATGTACATGAACAAATAAAATTGCTTATGATTTGTAACTTTTTTCGTGCAGATCGAGAGTATGGTATGTGTTTAGCACAAAGATTAAATGTTGGTATTTGATTATATATAGAAAGGAACTATATGATAGGGGATGCTTTCAATAGCTATTTTTGGGAAAAACATGCGGTTTCTTTAATTACAAAACTAATTACAAAACTTACAAAAACTATTTTTATTATCAAAACAGTTTTAAAATTGTGAATTACGATATGAGGGATTTATATGGGGATTCATAAGGTTCTGGTGCAACAGAAGTTGTGAGTCGTTAAACATCGACTATCAAACTCGAACATACTGATACTATTAATCTGAAAACGATGAAAGAGCGCAATATACATAATTTTAATATTATCATCATGCATTGAGCATATCAATATGGTTCTGAGTTAATCGGTGTCATCTTAGGGAAACTAACGATTCTTGGCGAGTGGATTCCGAAGAAAAGATGATTAATTTTTATCTTAGCAAGATAAGAGACAACAAGCCTGCAAGTTTTGTATTTTTTACTTTTCGTGGCATAGCATCATACATAGTCGATAAAGATTAAGCTTGTCGACAATTGATGGAAGAGTGAAAGAAAGACGAAACGATGTTAGCAGGCACCTAAATCATTTAAGTTAAATACTCAGATGATTCATTAGGGCGGAATCATTGTCAAAGCATATTTGTACCAAGAGCCATCTAATTATTATTTATAGGAGGCTTACATGGGTATAACTTTCAAAAGAGTAACTTCGATTTTTTCAATTGTAATGATTTTTATGTTTACTATAGGTCAGAGTTTGATGCCTATAATAGCGAAAGCACAAGAAATAAATACAACCGGATTTGTTGATAGCTTTACGTTCGATAAAACGGACCTAACTTACGGAGAACGAACGGGAATAAAAGTTAATTTTAGTGATAAATCTGGAAATAAAATGAAGGCTGGAGACACACTAACATTAACATTACCTCAAGAATTACAAGGATATAGTCGAAAGATTGACTTAAAGAATGATGCCGGTGTTACATTTGGTACTTGTCAAGTAACGACAACGAATGTCGTATGTACATTTACTGATGTAGTTGAGAAGCTTCAAAATATTAGAGGATATTTTTATTTTGAAGTTCAAGCAACTAGTACTGTAGCAACAGGACAAACAATAACGGTTGACACAAATCTAGGTACAGATTTACAAGCGCAAAGGGTAACAATTAAAGGGCCAACTGAGGGTGGTGGTGGGACAGTACCATTTTCCTACAAAACAGGTAGAATTGACCCAGATGCTCCAACTAAAGTAAAGTGGGATTTGCCTATAAACAATAACAAAGAACAGTTAAGTGCTGATATTGTTTTGAAGGATACTCTAGGATCGGGTCAAACACTTGATCAGGATGGTTTTACCTTAATAGTTGGAAATGAAAGTTTAACACCACAACAATTCATTGATAAGGGTTATGGAACGGTCACTTTTAACGGTAATTCTTTTGACATTAGGGCTTATAAGGATCAGGTTAGTGGTGAGTTTTTCCTTTTAAGGTATACCTCTACTATAGCTGAAAGTGGAATGAGCCAAGAAAGTCTTTTCAATGATTATACGATTAATTACCAAATTTTAAATGGACAACCGGTAATCCATTCAGATAGTGCCTGGGTTAAAAATATAAATGCTGGCGGCGGTGCGCAAGGTGACTTACCTCCGAAAGGAACATTAAGAATCGTTAAGCACATTGACGGGAACGAAACAAAACTCATCCCAAATGTTACGTTTAAGTTGTATAAGGAGTCAGGTGAACAAATTGGCGATACTTATACAACAGGTGCACAGGGGATTGTTGAAATGTCTAATTTAGACCCAGGAAATTACTATGTAACAGAGATTAAAGCTCCAGACTATCTGGATTTTGATCCTCAAGCAAAAATAAACTTTACAATTGATGCAAATGCTCAAAAGGGTGTAAAGTTGATGATTCCGAATAAGGTGAAAACTACATCTGTTACTGGAACAAAAACATGGAATGATAACAATGCACCAGATCGTCCAAGCACAATTAAAGTAGACTTACTCCAAAATGGTACTGTTACCCAAACACAAGAAGTAACAGCGGCAAATGGTTGGAACTATACGTTTGCAAATGTACCCGCGTATGATGATGATGGTAACGCATATACGTATACAGTAAAAGAACAACCAGTAGCAGGATATAAATCGGAAGTAAATGGTTACAACATTACGAATACAAAAGAAGCGAAAACAACAGTAGAAGGAACAAAAACGTGGAAAGACGACAATGCGACAGATCGTCCGGACAAGATTCAAGTAGAATTACTGCAAAATGGTCAAGTTATCAAAACACAAGAAGTAACAGAGGCGAACGGTTGGAAATATACATTTGCAGATTTAGCGGCATATGATGCGAATGGTGCTGCGTACAAGTATGAAGTGAAAGAACAACCAGTAGCAGGATATAAATCGGAAGTAAAAGGTTATGATATCACGAATACAAAAATCAAGGATGGAACAGTTGTAGATCCAAAACCAGATCCAAAACCAGATCCAAAACCAGATCCAAAACCGGATCCGAAACCAGATCCAAAACCGGATCCAAAACCAGAGATAAACAAAGAATCAAACACAAGTACAAACACAGAGATAAGCAAAGAATTAAACACAAGTACAAACACAGAGATAAATAAAGAACCAAATAAAGGATCGAACACAAATACAAATAACGATTCAAAAGTTCCACCTACTAAAGGAAATGATAAGAAGGCAGTATTACTTCCTGAAACAGGAGGGACACCAGCGGAGATAATTTCAATTGCTGGAGGTATGGTATTGTTCATTTTAGGTGGAATCCTATTCTTTCGTCAAAGAGTTAAATAATTAGGTTATTTATTAACCGTAACCCGAGTAGTAAGCAAGTTAACCTATTCGGGTTTTTTGTTATTTAGAACATGTCTTTTTTAAACAAATGTTCCTTGCTGCATATAGTTATAGGGAGAACGGAGGGATAACAGTGACGAGAATTGCCTATACAGAAAGTGATGTTGATTTACTTGCTCGTCTCATGCGAGCAGAAGCAGAAGGCGAAGGGCAACAGGGAATGATGGCAGTAGGGACAGTTGGCGTGAATCGTGTAATGTGTGATTGTTTAGACTTTAAACAGATTACAAATATTCAACAAATGGTGTATCAGCAGCCAGGTGGATTTGAAGCAGTGACGAAAGGGTATTTTTATCAACGGGCAAGAGAGAGCGACAAGGCAATGGCAAGAAAATGTTTAAATTATGCTCGTATATGGCCAGGTGTATATTCTCTTTGGTTTTTTCGTCCAGTTGGCAGTTGTCCTCCTACGTGGTGGGATCAACCTCATGCAGGACAATATAAGAATCATTGCTTTTATGAACCGTCTGGAGATGAATGTCCGAAGGTGTATAGCGGAAAATAAAGTAGGTAGCGTGGGACAAATATATAGGCGTTTTTTACGATATAACGGTGCTTCGGCACAACATAAAGACCAGTCGGCGATATTCGATATACGAAAAAAGCACTTCATTTCCAAAATGAGGTGCTTTTTGTTATATTCATAGAAAATGATATTGAAAGGAAGCGACTGTTATATGATGCCTGAGATTGTAGTTAGAAGATTCTTTGAAGAAATACGTTCAGGACGTAATCTACATATAGTCACAGAGTTCATGGCAGAAAAGGTGTTGGCTCATCAAGTTCAAGCTGAAGATGAAGTTACAGTTGAAAGATCTCCTATGGATTATGCGGATCATGTGCAAGAGATGTTGGATGCTTATGGTACATTTACTTTAGAAATTCAAGAGTTGTTAGTATCTCAGCAAGATCGTGTATATGTTCGATGGAAACAAACAGGTACTCATATTGGTGAGGTTGATGGATTTCAACCAACTGGTCTTCCTATCATTGAGTTAGCGAGCGCGGTGTATCGTGTAGAAGGCGGGAAAATTGTAGAGTACTGGATTCAAATTGATCGTACTGGCATTACAGCGCAATTAGAACGAAATAAAAAGAAAAAAATCGAAAATAGTTAAAAATATTTATTTTATATCCTTAACACAAAAAAGCATTTCTTTCTAATCATACAGAAAGAAATGCTTTTTGTTTTGGAGATTTGGTTAAGAGGACTGTTCGTTCGCAAACAATGAGTCAGAATCGTTATTAGAATATTTTTCCTTGGAGAATGCATACTAAAAAATAATATGGAACGTATGTAGAAAGGGATGGAATTCATGGCTAATTTTCTGAATCGGTTGAAAGGTAGACGTAATTTAAATTCTTTTCCAATACGCGATAATACTGATTTTCAGGAAAAAAACATACAGGACTCCTTTCTCGAAACTGATTTATCTAAGAATATTGCTCAGCTTCAGCAGTTCTTTCATCAATCTCCTGATTTGGTGATTCGCCGGTTTCAAATGACCGCAGACGGATTGGAAGCAGCCTTGGCCTACTTGTCCGGATTAACAGACAAGCAATCGATTCAAAATCATGTTTTAAGTCCTTTGATGCATAGTGCCGGTGATCCGAATACGGAACTGCCTATTACATTAGCCCAGGTTGAAATCGTTGATACATGGAGACAAATCGAAAATGCTATTTTGCAAGGAGATAGCATTTTATTTATTCACGGTCGGACTACGGCACATCAATTAGATACGAAAGGATGGCCGCAAAGAAATATTGAAGACCCTAGGAATGAAATATCTTTAAAAGGTGCGCATCAAGCGTTTGTAGAAGATGCAAGGCAAAATATTGCATTGATTCGGAGATGTATTCCTCATGAAGAGTTAATGTTAAAAGAAATGACAATCGGTATGCGGGGAAAAACAAAGGTTTCCATTTTATATTTGAAAGATGTAGCTTCTGAAGACGTACTGAAAGAACTGGAAACAAGAATGCAAGATATTACAGTGGACGCTGTCGGTGGTGCCGGAGAACTTATCGAATTCATTGAAGATAATCCCTATTCACCGTTTCCGCAATTTATGCTCACTGAAAGACTTGATTTCGCGGTATCTCACATTCTGCAAGGAAGATTTGTGACGGTTGTGGATCGTTCTCCCAATGTATTGATTGCTCCTGTAAATTTTATATCTTTTTTTCAGGGGGTTGATGATTACGGCACACGTTGGTTAGTCGCTTCGCTTATCCGTCTGCTTCGTTTCATGGCTTTTCTAGTTGTTCTATTTTTCCCAGCAAGTTATGTTGCCTTTATTTCTTTTAATTTTGAAGTCATTCCTGTGCCACTTTTTTTATCTATTGCGGAATTCAGGGCGACTGTTCCATTTTCGCCTATTATGGAAGCACTGCTTATGGAAATGACCTTGGAAATGATGAGGGAAGCAGCTTTACGTTTACCGACTCCTATCGGTCAAACAGTCGGAATCGTAGGCGGAATTATCATTGGACAGGCTGCTGTTCAGGCTGGAGTTGTAAGCAATATTATGATTATTGTCGTTGCTGTTACAGCCATCGCTTCTTTTATTATTCCAAATTATGATATGGGTTCAGCAATTAGAATGCTGCGATTTCCTATGATGCTATTAGCTGCCATGTTTGGAATTGTAGGAATCGTTATCGGCTGGATGACATTAGTTGCACATTTAATAAGCCTTGAATCGTTAGGTACTCCTTATGGTACTCCGTTGGCACCTTTTCGCTTTGCGGATATGAAGGATGCTTTTATACGTTTTCCTTTATGGGCAATTAGAAGTCGTCCTAAAGGTGCTAGAGCTATTCGATCTATCCGCCAAGGGAAAAATCAGAATAAAAGGTGAGGCTATGAAAAAGTATGCTTACAATGAAATCACTCTTATGCAATATATTTTTTTAATCAATGGAATGCAGGTGGGAACAGGGGTTTTAGCTCTTCCGCGAGTACTTGCAGAGAAGGCTGGAACAGATGGATGGATAGCTATACTTATTGCGGGATTATTATCTACAATAGCCGGTATATTTATAGTTAAAACATCTCAAAGATACCCTGATGATACGCTTTACGACATTCTTATACGGTTATTTGGAAAAATAGTTGGGAAAGGGATAGTCGTTATTTACATGATATATTTTATTTTTTATTCCGGTATCATTCTTGTAAACGCGATGCTTTATCTGAAAGGCTGGCTTTTGCCGAAAACGCCTGACTATATCATTATATTTTTGTTCGCAATTCCTACTCTTTTTGTTGCACGCAACGGTATTCATATTATAGGGAGATACAACGAGCTCGTTTTTTATATGACATTTTGGATTGCACTGTTTTTTTTGATACCGCTAAGAGAAAGTAGTACTTGGCTCCATTTCTTTCCGTTACTGAAAGACGGGTGGGTACCGGTATTAAAAGCTGTGCCGACAACTGTGTATACTTTTTTAGGATTTGATGTTGCATTCTTCTTGTATCCTTTTCTACAAAAAAAGCAATACGCCGTCCATGGAATTGTGATTGCAAATACCTTGTCGACGTTATTTTATCTCTTTACCACTCTTATTTGCTTTGCCTATTTTAGCCCTGATAGCATTACAGAATTTAACCAACCAGTACTGAACTTGCTTAAAGTAATTGAATTTCGTTTTTTAGAACGTTTTGACATGGTTTTATTGGCTGTTTATTTAATGGTTGTTTCAAAAGCTTGGATTCCTTGCATATACTGTGCTGTATTTTGTTCTAGTCAATTACGTGGAAAACAAGACCATAGCTCTGATGTTATTGTTCTATTATTATTTATTATTGGCTTCATATTTTGGACACATCCTACTTGGAATGGATCAGAGGTTTGGCAACAGGCAGTATCAAATGCTGGGTTAGCATTGACGTATATGGCACCTGTTATTTTATGGATATACAGCTGGGTATATGAGAAGTATCATCAGGGGGGAATACGTTGAGAAGGAAGGTACTATGTTGTGTTCTGTTAGTAACGTTCATGATGGCTGGATGCTTTGATCAAACAAGCGTTGAAGATGTTTCCCTTACTCTTATACTTGGTATTGATCTAGATGATAATGATAATTTATTGGTGTACATGTCAAGTCCCGTTTTTAATAAAGAAGCAAAGCAGAAAGAAGAAACTACGGGCGTGAAATCTGTTACAGTTCGAAAATCTAGAGAGAAATTTGATGCTACGGTTATGGCGCTAACATCGGGAAGTAAAACCCAGGTTCTGTTAGTTGGGAAACGGCTGCTGAAACGAAAAAACTGGCAAGAATACCTTGACCCATTTTATCGAGATCCAAAAAATACAGTTACTGCGCGGGTTGTTGCTGTAGATGGACCTGTTTCGGATGTAATGGTTTATAATCCAAAAGATAAACCTCGACTTCCCTTATATTTAGCAAAATTAGTTGATACCGCTTCTATAAGAAATGTCACGGTAAGAACAACTCTTCAAGAATTTCGTGAACAATCGAAAGAAAAAGGCATGACAGCAAGTATTACCGAGATGAAAAAGAAGAAGAGAGTATGGTTGACAGGAACAGCCTTGTTGGATGCAAAAGGAAGATATAAATTAACGTTAACACCGGATGAAAGTATGCTGTTACGTATTTTACAGAACGAAAATAAAGGTGAATTTCCATTTACACTTGCAATCAAGCCGAAACCGGGTGAGCGTAATAAAGATTTGATAAGCTTCTCTGCTCAAAACATCAAGGTAAAGACAAAGGCAAAATATGACGGGCATTTTATATTTAATACAGATATAAAGATGAGAGTTATCATTACAGAACGGCTTTTTTCATTCAATACAAGAAAGGACGCAGAGAAGCTGCAAAAAGCTATTGAAACTAAGCTAGAAGCCGATTTCAAGCACTTAATAAAGAAAATACAAGATGCCGAAATCGATTCTTTTGGATATGGTAAATATGCGAGAGCTTACACATATCCAGAGTGGAAAAAAGTCCAAAATCAATGGGGGAAGGCATTTGCAAAGGGTGATGTGAATGTTAAGGTGAATGTAAACATCGCTGGGATGGGAACGATTAAGTAATAAGAATTCAACTAGGATACGTATGGAAACTGGATTATCCCGCATTAACGGGCAGTAAGACCCCACCTTAATGTAGGCGGAATTATCATTGGACAGGCCGCTGTTCAGGCGGGAGTTGTAAGCAATATTATGATTATTGTCGTTGCTGTTACAGCTATCGCTTCTTTTATTATTCCAAATTATGATATGGGTTCAGCGATTAGAATGCTGCGAGTTCATATGATGCTATTAGCTGCCATGTTTGGAATTGTAGGACTCGTTATCGGATGGATGACATTAGTTGCGCATTTAATAAGCCTTGAATCGTTAGGTACTCCTTATGGTACTCCGTTGGCACCTTTTCACCTTGCAGATATGAAGGATGCTTTTATACGCTTTCCTTTATGGGAAATGAGAAGTCGTCCTAAAGGTGCTAGAGCGATTCAATCTATTCGACAAGGGGAAAATCATAATAAAAGGTGAACCTATGAAAAAGTATGCTTACAATGAAATCACTCTTATGCAATATATTTTTTTAATTAATGGAATGCAGGTGGGAACAGGGATTTTATCTCTTCCACGAGTACTTGCAGAGAAAGCTGGAACAGATGGATGGATAGCTTTAGTTATTGGAGGGGTATTATCTATAACAGCCAGCATTTTTATAGTGAAAACATCTCAAAGATATCCAAATGATACGCTTTACGACATTCTTATACGGTTATTTGGAAAAATAGTTGGGAAAGGGATAGTCGTTATTTACATGATATATTTTATTTTTTATTCCGGTATCGTTCTTGTGAACGCTTTGCTTTATCTGAAAGGATGGCTTCTGCCGAAAACGCCTGACTATATCATTATATTTTTGTTTTCAATTCCTACTTTTTTTGTTGCACGCAACGGCATTCGTATTATAGGACGATACTGCGAACTCGCATTTTATATGACATTTTGGATTGCACTTTTTTTTTTAATACCGCTAAGAGAAAGTAGTACTTGGCTCCATTTCTTTCCGTTACTGAAAGACGGGTTGGGACCGGTGTTAAAAGCTGTGCCGACTACTGTTTTTACCTATTTAGGATTTGAGATTGCGTTCTTTTTATATCCCTTTTTACAAAAAAAGCAATACGCAATCCATGGAATTGTGATTGCAAATACCTTATCGATGTTATTTTATTTATTTGCCACTCTTGTTTGTTTTGCCTATTTTAGCCCTGATAGCATTACAGAATTTAACCAACCAGTATTGAACTTGCTTAAAGTAATTGAATTTCGTTTTTTAGAACGTTTTGACATGGTTTTATTAGCTGTTTATTTAATGGTTGTTTCCAAAGTGTGGATTCCTTCCGTATACTGCGCTGTATTTTGTTCTAGTCAATTACTGGGAAAACAAGACCATAGCTCTCACGTCATTGTTTTATTATTGTGCATTACCGGTTTCATATTTTGGATCCATCCGACTTGGAATGAATCTGAGATTTGGCAACAGGCATTATCAAAGGCTGGGATAGGATTGACGTATATATTACCTGTAATTTTATGGATATATAGCTGGATATATGAGAAGTACCACCGGAGGGGGATACATTGAAAAGGAAGGTACTATGTTGCATTTTGTTATTAACGTTCACGATGACTGGATGTTTTGATCAAACAAGTGTTGAAAATGTTTCCCTTACTCTTATAATTGGTATTGATCTAGATGATAATGATAACTTATTGGTGTACATGTGAAGTCCTGTTTTTAATAAAGAAGCAAAGCAGAAAGAGGAAAATACTGCCGTGAAATCTGTTACAGTTCGAAAGTCTAGAGAGAAATTTGATGCTACGGTTATGGCGCTAACATCGGGAAGTAAAACCCAGGTTATGTTAGTTGGGAAACGGCTGCTGAAACGAAAAAACTGGCAAGAATACCTTGACCCATTTTATCGAGATCCCCAAAATACTGTTACTGCGCGGGTTGTTGCTGTAGATGGACCTGTTTCAGATATAATCTTTTATAAGCCAAAAGATAAGCCACGGCTTCCCTTGTATTTAGCAAAATTAGTTGATACCGCTTCTATAAGAAATGTCACGGTAAGAACAACTCTTCAAGAATTGCGTGAACAAGCGAAAGAAAAAGGTATGACAGCAAGTATTACCGAGATGAAAAAGAAGAAGAGAGTATGGTTGACAGGAACAGCCTTGTTGGATGCAAAAGGAAGATATAAATTAACGTTAACACCGGATGAAAGTATGCTGTTACGTATTTTATAGAACGAAAATAAAGGTGAATTTCCATTTACACTTGCAATCAAGCCAAAATCGGATGATCATAATAAAGATTTGATAAGTTTCTCTGCTCAAAACATCAAGGTAAAGACAAAGGCAAAGTATGACGGTCGTTTTATATTTAATACAGATATAAAGATGAGAGTTATCATTACAGAACGGCTTTTTTTATTCAATACAAGAAAGGACGCAGAGAAGCTGCAAAAAGCTATTGAAACTAAGCTAGAAGCCGATTTCAAGCACTTAATAAAGAAAATACAAGATGTCGAAATCGATTCTTTTGGATATGGTAAATATGCGAGAGCTTACACATATCCAGAGTGGAAAAAAGTCCAAAATCAATGGGGGAAGGCATTTGCAAAGGGAGATGTAAATGTTAAGGTAAATGTAAAACTCGCTGGGATGGGAACGATTAAGTAATAAGAATTCGACGTAGGATACGTATGAAAACTGGATTACAATTTGCAACCCCCTCAGATTTTCTGAAGGGGGCTTATCTAATGTGAAAGTGAATTACAGCGGTAATACTTCTTCTAGGTGTGTATTCAGTTCAGATACAAATTTATCAATATCCGGATTTTTTATTACATCATAGCAAGCAAAGCTCTTTAAAGGTTTCATACCGATAAATTCTTGTGTTCGGTGTAAATGACTGAGTACGTCTTCTAAGCTTTTTCCTCCAAAGAACTGTGCTGGATCGTTAAATGCTTTTTCAGGAGCATTCCATGTAGTGGAAAACATATAGTGTTTGTCAGTTAATAAACCACCTCTGCCATATTGCTCGGATCCTTTGAAAAATAATCCGTAAGCATATACTTCGTCCATATATGTTTTCAGTAATCCGGGAACATTGAACCAATAAATAGGCGTTTGGTAGATGACAATATCAGCCCATAAAAACTTGTTTTGTTCTTCTTCGATATGATATCCGTTTTGAATCACTGTTGTTTGTACATTGCTCTTTGTACTCAATGCAGTCACCATATTGTCTGTCAAAGTTGTATTTAGTTTTCCTTCTGCTGATCTGTATGTTTGATGACCATTGATTATTAGTATATTTTTCATTTTATTTATCCCCTTTATTTTATAAATGTGTTATGAGTTCTAAAGATTAATTTTCCGGTATGGCGCCGAGTTGTTGCATAAGAGTTAGATTATCTTCTAAGTGCCAATCTTCAACAATCTTTCCATCTTTAATCCGTAAAATATCAATTGCAAAGAAGTTAACAGCTTTACCAGTTGATTTTTTCTCTCCAAAATCCTCCTTATGTGTTCCAGTGAATGATAGTCGAGCTGTTACTTTGTCCCCAGTTACCAATAAGTCCTCGATGTTACACTGTAAGTCTGGCACGGCTTTACGAAAATTGTTTGATGCAAATGCTAAGCCTTTTGGTCCTTGTGGGCGTCCCTTTGGTAACGTGTTATCAACGAAATTTGTTGTAACAGTTTGCGGAATCAGAGTTTCGTTGCCGCTGTTCCAAAATGCGTAAAAGCGCTGCGCAGCATGAACCATCTCTGTAGCTTTCTTTTGATCTAATGAAGGATCTATGGTCATTGATTTAGGTTGAGGAAAATCCTTCAACAGTTGAATCTCTTTCTTTACTGGTGCAGCAGTCTTGTATTCTGATGTTTGCGTACTACACGCAGTCATCAAAATCATAATCCCGAAGATACTTATTAAGAGAGAAATCAGTGCCAGTGGTCGGTGTTCTGTACTCATTTTTATCGCCTCCTTAGTTTAGAAATAGCGTCTAGTCGCTATTGATATTGTATGTATAGTTAGTTTCTTTTGGGAAGTAGTGATATTTATTTCATATAGTTACCGTAAGGATAGAATTGTGATAGCATAAAGGGAAATAATTCAAAAAATTTTTTCAGGAGCGTGTTTCAATGGAGAATATGGAGCCACTTAAATTAACAAAAGGAACACCAGGACAAATTTGTCCCATTGCAAAAACACTAGATGTAATCGGGACAAAATGGACTTTTTTAATTATTCGAGATCTTCTTATTGAAGGAACAATGCGATTTAGTGATTTACAAAAATCGATGGATGGAATTAGTCCGAAGACCCTCTCTCTTCGTCTGAAGGAACTTGAAGCGCAAGGGATCGTGGAAAGAACGGTATATCCAGAAGTTCCTCCGCGTGTAGAATACACATTAACAGACAAAGGAAAACGTTTAGAACATATTTTCATTGAATTAAAGAGATTTGGGTTAACTTTATAAAATGATTTAAAAACAAATAAAAAGGCCTTCATGGTCTTTTTTTTATGATAGTAAATTTTTTTATGCGTATATTTCTTTTCAAAAAAGAAACTTTCTAAAATGTAACTATGTGAATTAAATATCACTACTTCCAAAGAGAAAGCTTTGGAAATACAATAACCTCAGCAAAACAAAACAAGAAAAACTGGGGGAAATGAACATGTTAAACAATAAAAAAATTGTAATTATTGGCGGAAGCTCTGGTATTGGTTTAGAAACAGCGAGACTAGCACTTTTGCAAGGAGCTGAGGTTATCATTGCTAGTCGTTCTGAGGAAAAATTGCAGAGAGCGAAGGATCAGTTAGGAGGGAACGTAACGATCTACGCGCTTGATACAACGCAAGAACAACAAGTTCAGTCCTTTTTTGAGCAAGTAGGTACAATTGATCATTTAGTTGTTACAGCGGCAGAAACATCAGGGGGCTCTTTTATTGACACAGATACAGCCGCAGCACGCCAGTTGTTTGAAAATAAATTTTGGGGACAATTCTATTCTGCAAAATATGGTGCATCAAAGATTGCTGAGAATGGCTCTATCACTTTATTTTCCGGAGTTGTTGCTTATAAATCTATGGCTGGGTCTGCAACGCTTGGTGCAGTCAATGCAGCCGTTTCTAATCTTGGCCAAACGTTAGCGTTAGAGTTAGCTCCTATTCGGGTGAATGTTGTTTCTCCAGGAATTATTGATACACCGTCACGCAGTAAAATGGCAGAAGAAGTGCGGAATACATTCTACACTGACTTAGGAAATAAACTTCCTGTAAGACGAGTAGGTCAAGCTGAAGATGTAGCACAGGCTGTACTCTATGTAATGCAGAACGGTTTTGTTACGGGGACAGTGCTTCATGTTGAAGGTGGGCATACATTAATCTAGTTTGTGCTTATATAATGAAAGACGCTATTCTTTTTGAAAGAATAGCGTTTTTCATTCTCCTATATAAAGTTTAGAGGATAAAAACCTTCACCTTACTCCATTTCTCCTCCCACTTCTTCTTAAGTAAGCGTTCTTCATAAATTTTTGAAAGTTCTTCTGTTTTTTCAAAATAAGGAGTCGGTCTTAGCTCCAAGTTAATCACATCTTGTATGCCCCAAGGAGCAGCAAATACAACCTCATTCATTTCATTCAGCTTCAAACCTAGCGCCGTTGCAGTCCTTTAATCATAAAAATGGCTCCTTTTTTACTTTGATAAACTATTTTTTCTGAATTATATGATAACATAAAAGGAAAAGGGGGATACAAAAAATGGAATATCTACAAATTGGAGATATACAAGTGACATGGTTGCGAGGAGGAAATACGCATTTAGACGGCGGGGCGATGTTCGGCGTTGTACCGAAAGCGCTTTGGTCACGCAAATATAGCCATAACGATAAAAATCAAATTTATTTACGAACGGATCCATTGCTGCTGCAAACGAAAGATGGAAATATGCTCATAGATTCAGGGATAGGTAACAATAAAATGAATGAGAAAATGAAGCGAAATCAAGGGGTGACTGAAGAGTCATCTGTTGAACAATCGCTCGTTCAACTTGGTTTGAAAGCAGAAGATATTCAGTATATTCTTATGACGCATCTTCATTTTGATCATGCATCTGGTTTAACAAAATGGGAAGGTGAAAAGCTTGTCCCGACATTTCCAAATGCAAAAATATATGTATCACAAACAGAATGGGACGAAATGAGAAATCCGAATATCCGCTCACGCAATACATATTGGAAAGAAAATTGGGAGCCAATTGTACATCAAGTACAGCTGTTTACGGAAGAAGTAAACGTTACAGATGAAATCCGAATGGTTCATACAGGCGGACATAGCGATGGACATGCAGTTGTCGTTGCACAAAGTCAAAATGAAACATTGCTGCATTTAGCAGACCTAATGCCAACGCATGCGCATCAAAATGTATTGTGGGTCATGGCGTATGATGATTATCCAATGACTTCAATTGAGAATAAACAAAAATGGATGAAATACGGAACAGAGCAGAAGGCATGGTTTACGTTCTACCACGATGCATATTACCGCGCTGTGAAATGGGACGAAGAAGGGCATATGGTAGAAAAATTAGAACGCGAAGAAGCAGAAGTACCGAGCGAAGTGTAATGAAAGATTGTTAGTCATTAGGTGATAGCTTAATGGCTAACAACTATTTAATGCTGTAAATAATAACGCGAGGAGATTCAAAGTGAAGGGGTTTTTCATTGAGAAATGTATAGAATTTTGCATTTGCATCATTGTTATTATTGTTATTAGTTATGCGCCGTTTGGGTTTTTAGAGAACTATCCTCTTAGTTTTACTATGTTTTTACAAAAGGTGTTTATCCCGGGAGATGCTGTAAATCCTATGACTATGCGCCAAGTTTCTTTTTGGGATATGATTCGGGAGCCGTATATCTATTCAGGTCTTATTCTACTAGCATCTACTTGTTTAACAGTTTTAATTGCGACATGTCTTTCCTTTTGTTATGTATTATCTTCTTTGAAAGTGAAGAAAGCAATTGAGCGATGTTTAGTGTTGATTGAATCTATTCCTGATTTGTTATTAATTTTTATGCTGCAACTATTTTTTGTTTGGGTATTTAAACAAACAGGGATAAATTTTGTAAATATTTACGCATTCGGTAATAAACAAGCATATTTTTTACCTATCGTTACGATGAGCATTGTACCTGCTCTTCATTTTTTTCGCATTATGGTTTTATTTTTATTAGACGAACAGAATAAGCCGTATGTAGAATTTGCCCGTGCAAAGGGGTTAAGTAGAAAATATATTTTATTTGTTCACTTGTTTCGAAATGTAATTTATCATTTGCTAAATCATTTACAATCTACTTTTCTATTTATGATTTCAAGTCTGCTGCTTGTGGAGGCTGCTTTCAATATTAATGGATACATGTCATTTATTTTAAAGCCACTTGTTTTAAATCCTGTAACGGTAGCACGATGGATCTTTTTATTGTTTATTCCATTTTATGTCGTGTTTACAATTGCTCATTTCCAAGTGAAGCGTAAGACAGGAGGGCTTGCAAATGAAAAATAGTATGTTCCATTCTAAACGTTTTTGGATAGGCCTTTCTTTTTTCGGTGGACTTGTGTTAGCTAGTTTTTTATTTACATGGTACGGAAAAGAGTTGTATTCTCAGACACAATTGTTAATGAAAGATGGTGACGGTAATGTTTCGCAAAGTGCACCGTTCAATCCTTTGCTGATGCCTCCGTTTGGATCGGATCGAAGCGGATATAACTTATTCTTTAAACTCATTATTGGCGCAAAGTTTACCATTTTATTTGTATTTGGAATTTGTTTTATTCAGCTTGTATTAGGAACATTATTGGGTAGTTTACTAGCATATACACCACCTTTAGTACAAAAGTTCATTGAAAAAGTATGTAAGGTATATTTCTATGTTCCGACAGTTATTTTAGTTATTTTGTTTATGTTGCCGTTGATGGTGAAAAGCGAGCAGACAGGTTTTAAGGAAGCTATTGTTATCAAGCAATTTCTCATTCTTTGCATCGTTACATTGCCAAATATCATTCTTTATATTAGTCAAGAGATTAATCTTTTTATGAAAAAAGACTATATTACAAGTTCTATTGTGCTCGGTGCTAGAAAAATGCATTTGTTTCGAAAGCATATTTGGCTGTATTTGAAAGAAATTCTTGTCATCCTTTTTCTCCAACAAGCTGTTCAGCTATTTACACTACTCATACATATGGGCTTTTTTAAAGTATTAATTGGTGGAAGAAAAGTAGTGCAGGATGAGAGTGGTTCCGCTACATTTTCTCTTACAAATGAGTGGTCGGGATTAATCGGATTAAATAAAAATGAATTATTAACAGCACCATGGATTATATTGGCGCCGTTAGTAGCTTTTACAATATCAATTTTTGTTCTAAATTTCATGATTCAAGGAATAAAGGAACAGCTCAACAAAAGGTTTATGCCTATTTCGCAGAAAAAGCATGATGTAGCAGTTGAAGAAAAGAAAGCAGCGATGCATGTGGATAAATTCCGATTTGCGAACATCAATATGGAGCCGATGTATAAAGGAAAAGATCGTTCGTATGAGTAAAAGTATCGGTCTCTGTGGACTGATACTTTTTTATGCTTCGAATAAGAAGTCTGAAAATATAGACATTTAAACACAGATGATTTATAGTAGTTAATACAATAACTACTATTGGGGGAGGGCTTATGGAAGAGAAAGCAATTACCGAATTGCAAAAACATGGATTTTCAAAATACGAGTGTAAGGCCTACATAGGTTTATTGAAATCACCTGCCATCACGGGGTATGAATTAAGTAAGCGTTCCGGCGTCCCGCGCTCAATGATTTATGAGGTATTAGGAAAATTGCTTGATAAAGGAGCAATTCAAACGGTTCCTTCTGATCCGATTGTCTATAAACCTGTTGAACCGAAGCAATTGCTTGCTAGGTTGAAAGAAGAGATGAATACATCATTAGAAGTGCTGGAATCTTCTCTCACAACGTTAGAAAGCGATCAGAAAGTGGACGTTGTGACTAGAATTGTTCAGTATGAACATATTGTTCAAGAAATGATTTCGATGATTCGATCTGCAAACAAAGAACTTTGGCTATCGATTTGGTCTCCTATTGTAAAAGACATTGAAAAAGCTGTTCGAGAGAAAGAAGGGGTGATCCCCATTTTTACGGTTTTATTCGGAGCTGAAGATAAGACGTTGGGGCACACATATCATCATAATTACATGGCACCAGATATTGTGAGTAAACGTATGGGCGGATATTTGACCATTCTTATTCGAGATGAAGAGGAAGCTCTGATTGCTAAATTTAGCGACAGAGGTTCAGAGTGGGCTGTGAAGTCAACTGATCCAGCCCTCGTTCTGATTGCTACTGAATATATTAGGCACGACATTATGGTAGAAGAGATTACAACTGCATACGGTCCTGAAAAGCTAGAGGGGCTATGGAAGACGAGGGAAGATTTAATTCATGTCATGACAGGAAAAAACAGCTTAGCATAAAGCTGTTTTTTTACCATAAAACAAGAGTTGTTATAATTATAACGACTTTGGAGGGGAATTAGATGTATGCAAAACTAAAATTTGCCGTCTCTATGGCTATCTTTGGTTCAATCGGTTTATTTTCGATAAAAACAGGCCTTCCGTCGATTGAATTGGTTTTTGTACGTTGCCTCTGTGCAAGTATTCTTTTAGGAGCAATATGGGGTTTTCGTACATTAACAACAAAACAGCCGCATAAAAGTTTTATTCCGCGCCGGGAGTACTTACTTGCTTTACTATGTGGTGTGTTTCTTATTATAAACTGGGTCTTTTTCTTTCGCTCTATTGAAGTAATGCCCATTACTGTGGCAATATCTATTTATCATTTAGCGCCTGTTATTGTGCTTTTACTAGGTTCTTTTATCTTTAAAGAAAAAATAACAGGAACAGGATTGATATTTTTCTTTGTTTGCTTTTTAGGAACACTGTTAGTTGGAGGAATTCACCAACATACAACCGTTGCTGGATTTTTATCTACAGGCGTTTTATGGGCGTTTGCAGCAGCATTCTTTTATGCTCTTACTTCAATTACGGGAAAAGGCATTCAAACACTTAGTCCGCTGCTAACAACTGTTATTCAAACAAGTCTCGGTGTTTTATTATTGATTCCATTCGTAGATTGGTCAAAGTTTATGCATCTCACCATTGAAAATTGGATTTATATCCTTGTTACAGGATTCATTCATACAGGATTTGTGTTTTATTTGTTTTTCAGTAGTTTGCGAGAATTAAAGGCTCAAACAATTGCTATTTTAGTCTTTGTTGATCCAATTGTTGCAATATTAATGGATGTTACTATTTTGCATTACCGTCCTGATGCCTATCAATTTATTGGAATTTTGCTAGTGTTTGTAGGGATTAGTTACTCTCCGAAAAAAGAAAGACGATTAGCGGAAGATAAAGTTATTCGATTAAACTAGTAGTGCAGATTATTTTAACAATAAAATACGTTTAGAGCTTGTTTGAACGAATCCTTTTTCAAAACAAGCTCTTTTTTGTTAGGGTTACTAATAGTAATGAGAACTAACAGGAGTTTGAACAATTTTATTTTATGATTAAATTGTATATCAAGAACTTATGTTCTATGCTAAATGAAGTATATATGGAGGTGTTATGAGTGAGACCGAATCTTACAAAGGATATTTCTATTCAAGATTTTAAGGATTTTTATTGGTTAAAAGAAGAATTGCAATTATTTTGTAGGGAAAATGGAATGAGTGCATCTGGTTCTAAGATAGAGATTGCAGATAGAATTGAAACATTTCTTCAGACTGGAGAGATTAAAAAACCATTGAGAAAGCCAAAAGATAAGACAAAACCGCAAGTACAAGGTAACTTGAGTCTTGATACAGTCATTACGGAAAATCATCGTTGTAGTCAAGAGGTAAGAGCTTTTTTTAAAACATCGATTAGTCCTAAGTTTCATTTTTCCACCTATATTCAAAACTATTTTAAACATAATGTAGGAAAAACATATCGTGATGTTGTAGCTGCTTGGTATGAAGAAGAGCGAAAGAAAGACCCATTATATAAAAGACAACTTGCTCCTCAATTTGAATACAATCAATTTACTCGTGACTTTTTCGCAGATCCAAACAATAAAGGAAAAAGTCGTGAAGAAGCGATTGAAGCTTGGAACAACATTAAGAAACTTCCTGGAAGTAACAAATATGAGTCTAATTATTCCTAAGCGAAGCATTTGATGAACAAGTCAACTGCTATTTGTTTAGCTTTTTTAACTATCAAAGCAAATAGTAGTTGTCTCTATTTGTCGAAATATTCACTCTTTAAACATTGTGAAAATTGTTATAATAACCGTAAGCTATTTCATTTTTGATAAGAAGATAACAAAAAATGAAAGCGTTTTAACACATGAGGAGGGGGAATATATCGTGTATATGACCATTGGGAAACTGCTGGAATTTACGGTTGAAAGTTATCCGAATAAGGAAGCAATTGTTGAGCCGGAAAAACAGATTCGCTGGACGTATGCAGAATGGAATGAGCAGGTAAACAAACTTGCCCATGCGCTTCAACAAAGCGGGATACGAAAGGGTGACCGCGTTTCGACATTTCTTTTTAATAGTAGTGCGCTGGCAACGACATGTTTTGCTTGTGCAAAAATTGGGGCTGTATTCAATCCAATTAATTTTCGGTTAAAACCGCAAGAACTTGCTTACATATTAGAAGACGCTTCTCCTAAAATCGTACTTTTTGAACAGCAACTATCCTCCCAAGTACAAAGCATTCATACACAATTTCCTCACATTCAGTTCTGGTACATCGATCAAGATCAGCCATCATTTTCTGTTTCTTATGAAGAAAAAGTATCTAGCGCCACGCCGCATTTTGAAAAAGTAGAAGTAAAAGAAGATGATATTTGTTCCATTATGTATACAAGCGGGACAACAGGGCATCCAAAAGGTGTGCTTCATCGTCATCGAGAGATTATAGATCACAGCTTGATGGGCATTGGCTACTTACATTATACGGAAAAAAGCCGCGGACTTGTAACAGCGCCGATGTTTCATTGTGCGGAGCTTCATTGCTGCTTTATTCCGAGGGTACATAGCGGTGCAACCAATATTATTCTTCATCATTTTGATGCAAAGCTTGTTTTGGAGACAATTCAAAGTGAAAAGATAACGGTTATGTTTGCCGCACCGACAATGTGGAATATGATGCTGCAGGAAGATTTGTCACAATATGATTTATCATCGCTTCAATACGGTTTATACGGAGCGGCTTCAATGGCACCTGTACTTGTAAAAGCTTGCGATGAAAAGTTGAATGTTTCGTTAGTACAAGCTTACGGAATGACAGAAATGGGACCAGCCGTTACGTTTTTACGTGAGCATGAGCAGCTTTCGAAAGTTGGTTCAGCAGGAAAGGCTTTATATAATCATGAAATTCGCATTGTTCGCCCGAATGATGATGGACCGTCTGAACCTGATGATCGGTTACCTCCATATGAAATTGGAGAAATTATTATGAGAGGTCCTTGTGTGATGGCGGGGTATTACAACAATAAAGAAGCAACAGAAAGGGCTTTATATAAAGGATGGTATCATTCAGGCGATTTAGGCTTTGTAGATAGAGATGGGTATCTATACGTTGCAGACCGCGTTGATGATATGGTCGTGAGCGGCGGTGAGAATATTTACCCGCGCGAGGTAGAGGACTTTTTGTATACGCATAAAAGTGTTTTAGACGTTGCGGTGCTTGGAGAGAAGGATGAGTTGTGGGGACAGCGTGTCGTTGCGTATATCGTTTCGAAAGATGAGTCTCTTACAGAAGAAATGCTAGATGAATATTGTAAACAAAGCGATACACTCGCTGATTATAAACGTCCGCGCCGGTATGTATTTACGGAGCAGTTGCCGAGAAATGCGAGCGGGAAAATTCAAAAGTTTATTCTACGTAGTCAAGGGGCAGAGGTGAAAAAGTAAGGAGAGAATACGATGAAGCATGCATATTTGGAGGAGGAGCATCACATTTTCCGTGATGCTTTCCGTAAATTTTTAGAAAAAGAAGCGTATCCGTACTACAACCAATGGGAGAAAGACGGCATTATTCCGCGCTCTCTGTGGAAAAAGATGGGTCAAAACGGCTTTCTTTGTCCGATGGTAGAGGAGAAATACGGCGGAGCTGGAGCAGATTTTGGATATTCAGCTGTGATAAATGAAGAGCTAGAAAAGGTTGGCTCGAGTTTAGTAGGAATTGGTCTCCATAATGATATTGTCGTTCCGTATTTAACAGCATATGGAACAGAAGAACAAAAGAAACGCTGGCTTCCAAAATGTGTGAGCGGTGAATACATTACCGCAATTGCGATGACAGAGCCGGGAGCAGGTTCTGATTTAGCTGGTATTCGCGCAACGGCACGTAAAGAAGGGGATCATTATGTTGTAAACGGAGAAAAAACATTTATTACAAATGGTATTCATGCAGATTTGGTTGTTGTTGTTTGTAAGACGGATTCTACTGTAAAGCCAGCGCATAAAGGAATGAGTTTACTCGTTTTGGAGAGAGGAATGGAAGGGTTTAAGAGGGGAAGAAAACTAGAAAAGGTTGGATTACATAGCCAAGATACAGCGGAACTCATTTTTGAAGATGTGAAAGTTCCCGTTTCTAATTTGCTAGGGGAAGAAGGAAAAGGTTTTTACTATTTAATGGACAAATTGCAGCAAGAGCGCCTCGTTGTCGCGATTGCAGCTATAACTGCAGCAGAAGTGATGCTGCGTTTAACAAAGGAATATGTAAAAGGGCGAAAAGCATTCGGAAAGAGTGTTAGTGATTTTCAAACTGTGCAATTCAAGCTTGCCGAAATGTATACAGAAATTGAAATTGGTCGCACATTTGTTGATGAATGTATTAGGGCACATATGCAAGGGGAGAACATTGTAACAAAAGTATCAATGGCGAAGTGGTGGTTAACCGACCTTGCGAAGAAAGTTGCAGCAGAGTGCATGCAACTGCACGGCGGGTATGGATATATGGAAGAATACGAGATTGCAAGGAGATACCGAGATATTCCGGTAAGCGCGATTTATGCTGGGACAAATGAAATTATGAAAAATATTATTGCGAAAAATATGGGTTTGTGATGCTGAAAGAAGAAGGGGAGGAGAAATGATGATTCAAAATATTGCAGTAATCGGTGCTGGAATTATGGGAAGCGGCATTGTGCAGTCATTAGCGATGGGCGGAAAGTGTGTGAAAATGTATGATGTATCGGAAGAAAGTTTACAAAAAGCATATAAGGGAATTACCGCAAGTTTGGATCGCTTTGTGAAAGCCGGGCGTATGAGTGAAGAAGACAAAGATCAAGTTCTCGCTAACATTGTTTCTACCATTACGTTAGAGGAAGTGTGTAAAGAGGTAGAGCTTGTAATTGAAGCCGCACCTGAAAATTTACAGCTGAAAAAAGAGATTTTTAAACAATTAGATACTTATACCTCTAAGTCTACGATTCTTGCAACAAATACATCTGAATTAAGTGTAACGGCGATTGCAGGCGCGACAAGCCGCTCAGAGAAAGTGGTGGGAATGCATTGGTTTAATCCAGCACCTGTTATGAAGCTTATTGAAATTGTGAAAGGGGTTGATACAGAGGAACATACAATACAAGCAGTGAAAGAGTTAGCAGAAGAGATTGGGAAAGAAACAGTTGTTGTGAAAGATGTGCAAGGATTTGTCACTTCAAGAGCAATTGCAGTACATTTGTTAGAGTGTATGCGTATGTATGAAGAAGGCGTAGGCAGTAAAGAGGAAATTGATAAAGCTATTAAACTTGGCTTGAACTATCCGATGGGTCCGTTTGAGTTAGCGGATTATGTTGGATTAGATACGTTGTTATTTGCAAGTCAAGGTTTAAGCGAAGCGTTTGGTGATAGATTTTGCGCTCCGCAAACACTTGTAAAGTTGGTAGAGGCAGGCCATCTTGGTCGGAAAACAGGAAAAGGATTCTATGATTATCAAAAAGGGAAAGTGGGAGAGAAAATATGAGTCGAGAAGTCGTTATTGTTGAAGCAGTACGCACTCCAGTTGGAAAAAGAAATGGTGCTTTTCGTGAACTACATCCAGTGCAACTTGCAGCGGTGGCGCTGAATGAAGTTACAAAACGTGCAAATATCGAAAAAGGAATTATAGAAGATATTGTAATGGGATGTGTGACGCCGATTGCTGAGCAAGCCTTTAATATTGGTAGACTTGCCGCACTAGAAGCAAATTTTCCGATTACAGTCCCTGCTGTAACGATTAACCGTCTTTGTGGTTCGGGGCAACAAGCGATCCATTTTGCAGCGCAAGAAATTAAATCTGGGGATATGGATATTACCATTGCTTCTGGTGTTGAGCATATGACGAAAGTGCCAATTTTAAGCGATGGAAATGCAAATACAATTCCAAATAGTCTTCATGAAAAATATGAAATTGTACATCAAGGTGTATCAGCAGAAATGATTGCTGAAAAATATGGAATTACAAGAGAACAGCTAGATAGCTATGCCTTTGAAAGTCATCAACGTGCACTACAGGCAATAGAAGCAGGCTACTTTAAGCGAGAAATTGTACCAGTAGATGGGATAGATAAAGAAGGAAATGCAATACTCGTTATAAATGATGAAGGACCGAGAGCGAATACTTCTCTTGAAGCATTGGCAAATTTAAAGGCTGTGTTCAAGGAGGACGGATCGATTACAGCAGGAAATGCAAGTCAAATTAGTGATGGGGCAGCGGCGATTCTTTTAATGGATAGTGAAAAGGCGAAAGAATTAGGATATAAAGTAAGAGCGCGAATTGTGAATCAAGTTGTTGTTGGCTCAGATCCTACAATGGGACTTACTGGAGTTATTCCAGCAACGAAAAAAGTACTGCAAAAATCAAACTTAACGATTCATGATATGGACTTAGTAGAAATTAATGAAGCATTCGCTTCCGTTGTTCTTGCATGGCAAAAAGAAATGGAAGCAGATTTACATAAAGTAAATGTGAATGGCGGTGCTATTGCATTAGGGCATCCGCTTGGAGCAACAGGTGTGAAATTGATGACTTCCCTTCTTCATGAACTGGAAAGAAGAAATGGAAGATATGGACTACTTACGATTTGTATTGGGCACGGGATGTCAACAGCAACAATTATTGAAAGAATATAACAGTACATTCATGTTGAATATTGTAAATTCACCGATATGTGGATGTAATAAGTAAAGGGTGCAGAAATAATTCTGCACCCTTTTGATTAAGCAACTTTTACTTCTAAGATTGTACCTGTTTTTGCATCTACTAAAAATTCAAATCGTTCTTGTACATCGTGTAATAATGTTGTAATACCACCGCGGTATACATCGTAAGTAACATCATATTTTTCAAATGTCTCAGGTACCATATGCACCCAAGAACCTGTAATTTCACCTTTATGACTTAATGCTTGTTTCACCATTTTTAATGCTTTTTCAGAAGAAATGTGGGCTTGTTCTTGTACTTTATTTGCAACAACATATCCCGCTGCGAATCCTAAACCAACACCCGCTAATAAGCTTTTCCAGTTCATGTATTCACCTCTATCCTATAAAAAGTTCATCTTCATAATTATAAATCAATTTACATGAAAAAAGAAGAAACTAGAAAGATTTCGAAAATTTCGTTACAATGAAAAGAGTGATTCTATTATTGGATTGAAGGAAGGATACCGTGATGAATAAAGAGACAATGGAACTATTTCGTACGTTAACAGAGCTGCAAGGCGCTTCTGGATTTGAGCATGATGTGCGTCGTTTTATGAAGCAAGAACTAAGCAAATACTCAGATGAGATTGTGCAAGATCGTTTAGGAAGTATCTTCGGCTTAAAAAAGGGTGACGAAAATGGGCCGCGTGTTCTTGTAGCTGGTCATATGGACGAAGTTGGCTTTATGGTAACGCAAATTACGAAAAACGGAATGGTTCGTTTTCAAACATTAGGCGGCTGGTGGAGTCAAGTGTTACTAGCGCAGCGCGTACAAATTATGACAGACAATGGACCAATTATCGGTGTAGTAGGTTCTGTTCCTCCTCATTTATTAAGTGACGAACAACGCGCGAGACCAATGGATATAAAAAATATGTTAATTGATATCGGTGCAGATAGCCCTGAGGAAGCACATGAAATTGGCGTGAAACCTGGTCAACAAATTGTGCCAATTTGTCCGTTTACACCAATGGCAAATCCAAAGAAAATTATGGCGAAAGCTTGGGATAATCGTTATGGCTGCGGTCTTGCGATTGAATTGTTAAAAGAGTTAAAAGATGAAAAGTTGCCAAACACGCTATATTCCGGTGCAACTGTACAAGAAGAAGTCGGTCTTCGCGGTGCACAAACAGTAGCGAATATGATTCAGCCAGATATTTTTTACGCGTTAGATGCAGGCCCAGCAAACGATGCATCAGGAGATAAAACACAGTTTGGTCAAATCGGAAAAGGTGCTGTGCTTCGTTTGTATGATCGTACTATGGTGACACACCGCGGAATTCGTGAATTTATTTTAGATACAGCAGAAACGCATAACATTCCGTATCAGTACTTTGTATCACAAGGCGGTACAGATGCAGGACGCGTACATACAAGTAACTCTGGTGTACCATCAGCTGTTATTGGTGTATGTGCTCGTTACATTCATACACATGCGTCAATTTTACATATTGATGACTACGCAGCAGCGAAAGAATTACTGATTCATTTAGTAAAAGCAACAGATAAAACAACATTTGAAACAATTAAACAAAATGTTTAATATGGAAAAGGCCAAATACGGCCTTTTCTTTTTAAATTAGGAGGTTTAACAGTGAAAGTAGCAGTCGGATCAAAAAATCAAACGAAAGTAAATGCTGTTCAGCAAGTGTTACTAGATGCTGAAATGATTTCATTGTCTGTACCATCTCATGTGTCAGCGCAGCCATTTTCTGATGAAGAAACGCTGCAGGGGGCAAGTAACCGGGCAAAATTAGCATTAGTAGAAGGGAAAGCAAATATTGGAATTGGTTTAGAAGGCGGTGTGATGCACACGGAGCACGGCTTGTTTATGTGTAACTGGGGTGCTTTAGCGACGAAAGAAGGAAAGTTATTTACCGCAGGCGGAGCACGTATCAAGCTGCCAGATGAGTTTATTCAACCTCTTGAAGAAGGAAAAGAATTAAGCGAAGTAATGGAAGACTATACAAAGCGGCATGACATTCGCAGCCATGAAGGAGCAATCGGCATTTTTACAAACAATTATGTAGATCGAACGGATTTGTTTGTGCATGTTGTGAAGCTATTAGTTGGACAATATATGTATGACAGAAATGAAGCATAAACCTTGCACCGTATTTCATGTATGGTAGTATATAAATACAAATTAAAAAACCTCTTTCTTTTTAGATGGACGAGAGCATCGGGCCGTGCATAGAAGCGGTCATGTTTTGATCTGCATAGCAGCGATTTATATATAAATTAAGATTAGATTAGTAAATACATACTTCATTTTTAGGGAGGAAAAATAGATGAAAGCATTAGAAAGCATGGAGCAATTTCAAGAATTAAAAAACGAAGAGAAAGTGATCTTTTTATTCTCAGCAGATTGGTGCCCAGATTGCCGTTTTATCGATCCATTTATGCCGGAAGTAGAAGAAAAATATAGCGAGTTCTCTTTCTATTATGTAGACCGTGATGAATATATCGACTTATGTATCAAATTAGACGTATTTGGTATTCCAAGCTTTGTCGCTTACAATAAGGGAGAAGAAATTGGTCGTTACGTAAACAAAGATCGTAAAACACAAGAGCAAATTGAAGAGTTTATTGAAGGGCTAAAATAAAGTGAAACTTCCATCAGTGTGGTGGAATCCCCTCGATTTTCCTTGAGGGATCTTAGGGATAAGCTGTTTCAGCCAATTACAATGCGAAAAACAACCTCTATCTTCACATGTGGAGGTTGTTTTTTTCGGAAGGGAGGTCATCATATGAAAATGACGAGTAAAAAGATGAAAGACGAGCTCATGAAGCGCCTTGAAAGAGCAGAGTGGAGTTTTCAGTACGATAGTGAAAAGGAGACGCTTCGCATTGAGCAGACAGATACGAAAAAGGGAATTACTGTTTCTCTTCCAGGTATCGTAGCGAAGTGGGAGGTAAAGAAAGAGAAGGCAATTGAAGAAGTTGTATATTACGTAGAAGAAGCGCTTGTTGCGATGCATAAAGAAGTGAAAAGTACGGCGAAGATTTTACCTGTTATTCGTTCAACGTCCTTTCCGAGAGAAGCGGAAGAAGGAAATCAGTTTGTTATGACAGAGCATACAGCAGAAACGCGTATTTATTATGCATTAGATTCAGATAAAACATATCGCCTTATTGATCAGCATTTGCTGCAAAAACTTGGAATGACAGAAGAACAAGTACGTGAAATGGCATTGTTCAACGTTCGTTCTTTACGTGCTGATTTTAAGCGAGATGAAGTCGCTGGAAATACGTTTTATTTCTTAAATACAAATGATGGCTATGACGCGAGCCGTATTTTAAACGATGCGTTATTACGAGACATGCGTAAACAAATTTCAGGTGATATGGTTGTTGCGGTTCCGCACCAAGATGTATTAATAGTTGCTGATATCGTGAACAAAATCGGTTATGATATTATTGCACAAATGACAATGAAGTTTTTTGCAGAAGGTCATGTTCCGATTACATCACTTTCATTCGTATATGAGGATGGTAATTTCGAACCAATCTTTATTTTGGCGAAAAATCGGAAGGAACGAAGTGAAAAAGAGAAAGGATGAACAAAGTGAACGTTTTTTATAACCTTGAAGGTATTGGGGATACATTAATTGTTGCCCTGCAAGATATTACATTAGAAAACCGTACATTTGAGCGTAAAGGAGATGTAGCGCGCGTTTTCGATCGTGAAAGCAATGTAACAGCAGGCTTCAACATTTTTAATGCTTCTTCTTATATGGAAGTAACAGAAACAGGCAATCTTACATTAACGAAAGAGCTTGTGGAAAAGATCAATGAAATTTTAGCAAAGAACGATTTTACAGAAAAAGTAGAAGCAGATCTTTCTCCAAAATTTGTGGTTGGTTACGTAGCCGAAAAAGAAAAACATCCAAATGCGGATAAATTAAATGTATGTAAAGTAGAAGTTGGAACAGAAACATTACAAATCGTATGCGGTGCACCAAACGTTGACGCAGGTCAAAAAGTAGTCGTTGCGAAAATCGGTGCAGTAATGCCAAGTGGTATGTTAATTAAACCAGCAGAGCTTCGCGGTATTCCATCTTCAGGTATGATTTGCTCAGCACGTGAATTAGAGCTTCCAGATGCTCCGCAGGAAAAAGGAATTCTTGTACTAGAAGACAGCTATGAAGTTGGACAAGAGTTTAAGTTCTAAATATATGGCCCGTTAGAGCGGGATTAAGAAGGAAGATAGCCTCATCGTATGATGAGGCTATTTTTTTTAGAGAAGTTTTGAAAGTAATTGTACTTATAAAGCAGATTAGTTAAAATCTGGAAAGATAGAAAAGGGGAATGGTATGAAGTACATAAGAATTGTTTCTATTCATATAAAACCGTTTTCATTTTGTAATCTTTTTGTATTTTTCTGTAAATAATTTGAAAGTAATTTCATCTGCACTTTTTGCCGAATGCTGATACAATAAAGGGTGTTACTATTTAGTAGAAAGAGTGGTAAGCATGCTAGATTGGATGAAAAAGCTTTTTAAAAAAGAGGAAGAAAATGAAGCAACAGTATTGAGAGAAATAGAGATTCCTGTAGAGGAAAAGGTTACTTCGCACACTCCTCGTGTAAACTACTACTCTAATAAACGAGAAGATGAGCTGCAAGTGTCTAAGCCGCATGCGAGCAGAAATTTTCGTTTTCCATTAATTCCTGACGGAGGATTTGAGGAGAGCACAATGAAATCGCCTCGTATAGAGGAGCGTGCTATACAAGAAATACCAATTCGAGAAAGACGACAATCAAGACGAGTAGAAGAAATACAAAAAGAGACACGGATTGAACCGATTATTCAAGAGGTAACGGAAGCAAAGTCTACTTCTGTAGAAGAAAGTCACCGAAGACCGTTTCGTCCGACAGAAATAGTTTCTCCGATTTTTGGGTATAAACGCCCGGAAGTAGGGAGACAAGAACATACCGAAAGTAGGAAACAACAACGAGAAGATATTGAGATATCAATAGAAGGAAAAGCAGTTGTTGATGCGTGGTTTGAGAAGAATGGCTATGCGTTTTATGAATCATCACAAGATGTTCTACCAGAACAAAATCAGGTAGAAATTACACGGGTTGAAGTGAACGCAAAGCAAGAGAAAGCGGAAGTTAAGAAGTCTGTTGTTGATACATGGTTAGAGAAAAATGAAGCAGAACTTGCACCTGTGCAAAATGATGCAACATTCGATGAAACAGTGCTACATAATCGTGAGGCAGAACAGGTGAATATGTCCGAAGAGGCTGTGGTGTTAAAGGGAGATTCTAGTCAGCAAATCCATTCATTTGAAAATGAAGCAATTGCAGCTCAAGGTGAAAATGAATTATATGAGTCTATTGCAGTAGAGACAGAATTTGAAATGAAAGAAGAAGTTGAGAGAATAGAAGAATCTGTTATTCAAGAAGATACACTAAAAGTTGAAGAGCCAGAGGAAACAGAAGAAGTAGAGTTATCTTCAGAAATGGAAGAGTCGGATGTACAAGAAGCGACACTAGAAGTTGAAGAGTTTGAAGAAACAAAAGAAGTAGAGTTATCTTCAGGGATGGAAGAGTCGGATGTACAAGAAGCGACACTAGAAGCTCAAGAATTTGAGGAAACCGAAGAGGTAGAGTTATCTTCAGAGATGGAAGAATCCGATGTACAAGGAGAAACACCAGAAGTTGAAGAGTTTGAAGAAACAAAAGAAGTAGAGTTATCTTCAGGGCTGGAAGAATCGGATGTACAAGAAGCGACACTAGAAGCTGAAGAGTTTGAGGAACCAAAAGAAGTAGAGTTATCTTCAGAGATGGAAGAATCCGATGTACAAGGAGAAACACCAGAAGTTGAAGAGTTTGAAGAAACAAAAGAAGTAGAGTTATCTTCAGGGCTGGAAGAATCGGATGTACAAGAAGCGACACTAGAAGCTGAAGAGTTTGAGGAACCAAAAGAAGTAGAGTTATCTTCAGGGCTGGAAGAATCGGATGTACAAGAAGCGACACTAGAAGCTGAAGAGTTTGAGGAAACAGAAGAGATAGAGTTATCTTCAGAGATGGAAGAATCGGATGTACAAGAAGCGACACTAGAAGCTGAAGAGTTTGAGGAAATAGAAGAAGTAGAAGTATCTTCAGAAATGGAAGAGTCCGATGTACAAGGAGCGACACTAGAAGCTGAAGAGTTTGAGGAAACAGAAGAGATAGAGTTATCTTCAGAGATGGAAGAATCGGATGTACAAGAAGCGACACTAGAAGCTGAAGAGTTTGAGGAAATAGAAGAAGTAGAAGTATCTTCAGAAATGGAAGAGTCGGATGTACAAGAAGCGACACTAGAGGCTAAAGAGTTTGAGGAACCAAAAGAAGTAGAGTTATCTTCAGGGCTGGAAGAATCGGATGTACAAGAAGAAACATTTGAAGTTGAAGAGTCTAAGGAAATAGAAGAAGTAGAGTTATCTTCAGAAATGGAAGAGTCCTATACAGAAGAAATATTTGAAGCTGAAGAGTTCAAGGAAGTATTTTCAATAACAGAAGAAGTACTTGAAGCTAATGAAGCGGAAGCAGTAGTTACTGAAAGTTTCGTTCAAGAGCAAAGTCTAGAACCGATTCAAGCTAATGAACAAACACAGCAAGCTGTACAAGCCTTTGCAAATGTATTAATAGAAGAAACAGAGGAAAAACAAAATACAATTGCTGAGCAGAATAAAGTAAAAACAGAGCAGCGCAAAATAGATTCGATGCAAGAACCGAAACGTGAGAAGAAACGTTTTGTTCCGTTTAATGTAGTGATGTTGAAGCAAGATAAACAGATGTTAGAAGCAAAGCGCCGCGCAGCAATGCCGCCACAACCTGCTCCTTCACATAATGTGACTGAGCAACAACAAAATATGGAACCGCCGGCAGTGAAACAACCAGTGCAAGAAGAGATGACGCACCGAGTTGTTGTAGAAACAGAACAAGATATTCGTAACGTCTTACAGGCACCGCCAACATATGAGTTTCCACCATTAACACTTTTAAATATCCCAAGTCATCCAGCGACAAATGATGCTGAGTGGTTAGAGGAACAAAAAGAGCTGTTAAATACGACATTCCATAATTTCCATGTTGGTGCAAAAGTAGTGAACGTGACGCAAGGTCCAGCTGTAACTCGTTTTGAAGTACAGCCAGAACCTGGTGTGAAAGTAAACAAAATTACGAATTTAAGTGACGATATTAAACTAAACTTGGCTGCTCGTGATATTCGAATTGAGGCGCCGATTCCAGGGAAAAGTGCAGTTGGAATTGAAGTGCCGAATAAAGAGAGTAAAGCAGTATTTCTTCGTGAAATTTTAAGAAGCCCAGTGTTTACGAAAAGCGAATCACCGCTTACAGTTGCACTTGGCCTTGATATTTCAGGCACACCAATTGTGACAGATATTCGAAAAATGCCCCACGGTTTAATTGCAGGGGCAACAGGATCAGGAAAAAGCGTATGTATTAATGCGATTTTAACAAGTATTTTATATAAAGCGAAGCCACATGAAGTAAAGCTGATGCTCATCGATCCGAAGATGGTTGAACTTGCGCCGTACAATTCTGTACCGCACCTTGTTGCGCCGGTTATTACGGATGTAAAAGCAGCGACGGCGGCCTTAAAGTGGGCAGTAGAGGAAATGGAACGGCGTTATGAATTGTTTGCGCATGCAGGTGCACGCGATTTAACACGTTACAATACAATTATGAACGAACAAGAAATTCCAGGTGAGACGTTACCGTACATCGTCATTGTCATTGATGAGCTAGCGGATTTAATGATGGTTGCACCGGGTGATGTGGAAGAAGCGATTTGCCGGATTGCCCAAAAAGCAAGAGCGTGCGGAATTCATTTATTAGTAGCGACGCAGCGTCCATCTGTAGATGTTATTACAGGATTGATTAAATCGAACATTCCAACGCGAATTGCTTTTACAGTGTCATCGCAAGTAGACTCACGTACAATTATTGATATTGGCGGAGCTGAGAAATTGCTTGGCCGTGGTGATATGCTATTTTTAGATAATGGAACGTCAAAACCGGTTCGTGTGCAAGGGGTGTACGTTTCAGATGAAGAGATTGAAAAGTCTGTTGCGCATGCGAAGCGTCAAATGAAGCCAAATTATTTATTCCATCAAGAAGACTTATTGGCAAAAACAGAACAGCAAGAATCCGAAGATGAGTTGTTCTTTGAGGCATGTCAATTTGTTGTAGAACAAGGGGGAGCGTCCACGTCTTCTGTACAGCGAAGATTCCGCATTGGTTATAACCGTGCAGCTCGTCTTATTGAAGACATGGAAGCGCAAGGGATTATTTCAGAAGCACGCGGAACCAAACCAAGAGATGTCCTTATTACAGAAGATGAATTTGCTGCGATGCAGGATATACATGTATAAGAAAAGGTTTTGCTGTATACTAAGAGAAAACGTTGGATAGTAAAGTAGGGAGTATAGCGACATGAAAGAAATCGAATTAAAATTACAAGGTGAAATAAATCGACTAACAAACAAGACGTTCAAGTTTGATGAGCGCGTTGGCGAAGGATGGTTTTCTGCGGTTTATTTCTTAAAAACTCGTGATATTATTAAAGAATTTCGAACAGGAAGCATTGTGACAATGCAATTTTTCCAAAAGGAACATGCTGTATTATGCGGAACAGATGAAATACTTGCTTTATTACAAACATTTGCAGAGCATCCTGAAGAGCTTGAAATTTATTCTTTAAAAGATGGGGATAAAGTTAATCCGTTTGAAACAGTATTAACGATTCGCGGACCGTATGAGTATTTCGGTTATTTAGAAGGTGTGATTGATGGTATTTTAGCACGCCGCACTTCTGTTGCGACAAATGTGTATAACGTTGTACAAGCTGCGCGCAGCGGTGAGAAAGAGAAACCGGTTATTTTCATGGGAGATCGCGATGACCATTATACGCAACAAGCTGGTGATGGTTATGCGGCTTATATCGGTGGTATGAGCGCGCAAGCAACGCATGCGATGAATGAATGGTGGGGTAAAAGCGGCATGGGAACAATGCCTCACGCTTTAATTCAAATGTTTAACGGTGATGTTGTGGAAGCGGCAAAAGCATACCATAAAAAGTTTCCAGAAGATGAGTTAGTTGTACTAATTGATTACAATAACGATGTGATTACAGATGCACTTCGCGTGGCACATGAATTTGGATCAGAGCTAAAAGGAGTACGTGTAGATACATCTCGTACGATGATTGATCAACACTTTATTCGTCATCCAGAAGTGCTTGGCACATTTGATCCGCGCGGTGTGAATCCGTCTCTTATCTTTGCGCTTCGAAAAGCATTAGATGACGAAGGGTTCCAACATGTGAATATCGTAGTGAGCGGTGGATTTGATGAAAAACGAATTCGTGAATTTGAAGCACAAAATGTTCCAGTTGATATTTATGGCGTCGGAAGCAGCTTATTAAAAATGAACATTGGCTTCACAGGTGATAACGTAGAATTGAACGGAAAACCGGAAGCGAAAGCGGGACGTAAATATCGTCCAAATCCACGCTTAGAGCGTGTTCAATTGCAAAAAAAAGAAAACATGGAACAAAGTGAAACTATATAATTAGGAAGTTCATCCCTCATGTAACTGCGTTGTTTTTTGCAGAATGTTGAGGTGGTGGAGAGTTAATTTTATATAGTGGAATAAGCGGATAAACTGGTAGGGAATTGACCCTATCAGTTTTTCTGTTATCATAGTATAACGGATTGATTTTTGCTATAATAAATTTGTTGTGGACTTAAAAGAGAGCATGAACGTGATTATAAGGAATTCGAGATGATTACCAAAATAAAAAGAAAATCATATACTGTCTTATAGATAGACCGTTGGAATAGTTCGAAATGTTGGAGGTTCTTTAAGATGACAGTTTACCATTTTGTAGGAATTAAAGGGACAGGGATGAGTGCTTTAGCGCAAATTTTACATGATATGAATCATACTGTTCAAGGTTCTGATGTAGACAAACGTTTTTTCACGCAAACAGCGTTGGAAAGTCGTGGGATTTCTATCCTGCCTTTTGATAAAAATAATGTTGAAGAAGGACAAGTGATTATCGCAGGAAATGCATTCCCAGATACACATGAGGAAATTGAAGCCGCAAAGGAATTAAATTTACCTATTTATCGTTATCATCATTTTTTAGGCGAATTTATGAGTAAGTATACGAGTGTCGCTGTAACTGGCGCTCACGGAAAAACATCAACGACAGGTTTGTTATCTCACGTAATGCAAGGAGCAAGCCCTACATCTTGTTTAATTGGTGATGGAACAGGACTTGGAGTAGAAGATAGTAAGTATTTTGTATTTGAAGCGTGTGAATATCGTCGTCATTTCTTGTCATATCATCCAGACTATGCAATTATGACAAATATTGATTTTGATCATCCAGATTATTTTGCAGACATTAATGATGTATTTAGTGCGTTCCAAGAGATGGCACTGCAAGTGAAGAAAGGTATTATTGCGTGTGGTGATGATGAAGAACTTCAAAAGATTCATGCGAAAGTACCAGTTATTTTCTATGGATTTGGCGAAGATAATGATTTCCAGGCACGTAACATTCAAAAAAGAACAGATGGTACAGTGTTTGATGTCTTTGTTCGTAATACGTATTATGGAACGTTCCAAATTACAGGTTACGGCAATCATAGCGTGCTAAATGCATTGGCAGTTATTGCTCTTTGTGATTATGAAAACATTGATGTCGAAGTTGTGAAACATCAGTTAACAACATTCGGTGGTGTAAAGCGCCGTTTTAATGAAAAGAAAATGGGTGAGCAGGTCATTATTGATGATTACGCACATCATCCAACAGAAATCAACGCGACAATTGAAGCTGCTCGTCAGAAATACCCAGAACGTGAAATTGTAGCAGTATTTCAGCCGCATACATTCTCTCGAACACAAAAATTCTTAGATGAATTTGCAGAGAGTTTACGTAAGGCAGATCAAGTATATTTATGTGATATTTTTGGTTCTGCTCGTGAAAATAAAGGAGAATTAACAATTCAAGACCTGCAGCAACGCATTGATGGTGCAGAGCTTATTACGGTTATGACAACAGAAGTATTAAAGAAACATAAAAACGGCGTACTTATTTTTATGGGCGCTGGTGATATTCAAAAATTTGAAGCTGCTTATGCGAAGGAAGTACAAGTGGCAGAGAAGAAGTAAGAAGAAATGACGTGCAATTGGCACGTCATTTTTTTGTTGATTTAGAATTAGCTCTAAGTAAGGTGGAACAGTGAAAGTTAAGAGAGAATATAATATATACAATTGCAGGCGTTCTTTGTTCCTAAGAGCTGTTTGTATTAAAAAGTAGAAAAAGAGTTTTTTGCTAAGTTGTTATTTCTTTCGGAAAAATCGTGATTTTAAGTGTCAGAATAATGAGAAAAAGATAAGGGGATAGGAAAATGTTTACATTACGCGTTGATGACGAAATCTCATTGCAATTATTAGAAAAGCAACATAAAGATGAACTGTACGAATTAGTGGATAGAAACCGAGAATATTTCCGAGAATGGCTTCCATGGGTGGACGGCACGAAATCAGCTGAAGCGTACAATGGACTCTGTCCAATGTGGCTGCATAATTTCGCAGATGGAGATGGTTTTGAAGCGGGTGTACGCTATAAAGGAAAGCTCGTTGGGGTGATTGGGATTCATCCGGTGAGTAGGGCGAAGAAAGCGACAAGTATTGGATACTATCTTGCGGAAGAAGCAAGTGGAAAAGGAATTATGACGCGAAGTGTAAAGGCTGCGCTCCGTTATGCTTTCGAAGAATTAAAATTAAATAAAGTTGAAATTCATTGCGGAGTAAATAATCAAAAGAGCCGTGCCATTCCAGAACGCCTCGGCTTTAATTTAGATGGAATTATGCGTGATGGAGAATGTTTATATAATCAATTCCATGACATTGCCGTGTATAGTATGCTAGCAAGAGAATGGAGAGAGAAGCGTATGAAATGACGCTTCTTTTTTTCTGAATTTATCAATAATTGATAGTATAAAAAAATAGAAAAAGAGTTTTTTGCTAAGTTGTTATTTTTTTCTAGAAAAATCGTGATTTTAAATGTTAGAATAATAAGAAAAAATAAGGGGATAGGAAAATGTTTACACTACGCGTTGATGATGAAATCTCATTACAATTATTAGAAATGCAACATAAAGATGAATTATACGAGTTAGTGGATAGCAATCGAGAATATTTACGAGAATGGCTTCCATGGGCGGATCGCACGAAATCAGCTGAAGGGTACAATGAAATCTTTCCAATGTGGCTACATAACTTCGCGGATGGAAATGGCTTTGAATCAGGTATACGCTATAAAGGAAAGCTCGTTGGGATGATTGGGATTCATCCGGTGAATTGGGCGAAGAAAGCAACAAGTCTTGGATACTATCTTGCGGAAGAAGTAAGTGGAAAAGGAATTATGACGCGAAGTGTAAAGGCTGCGCTTCGTTATGCTTTCGAAGAATTAAAATTAAATAAAGTTGAAATTCATTGCGGAGTAAACAATCAAAAGAGCCGTGCAATTCCAGAGCGGTTAGGTTTTCACTTAGATGGAATTATGCGTGAGGGAGAATGGTTATATGATCATTTTCAGGACATAGCGGTGTATAGCATGTTAGCAAGAGAATGGAGAGAGAAGCGTATGAAATGACGCTTCCTTTTTTCTGAATTTATCAATAATTGATGGTATAATATGGATAAGGAGTGATGAAGATGGAATTTTACGTGAAAAAAAATCCAATTATGATACTGCTTACTGTCATTATGCTGCTGCTTGTTGTAATCTCTCCTATCATATCATTTATGATGAATGAGAAAGGTTGGCTGACAGGACTTGCAGCAGGAATCTTATTTTTAGCTGCAAATATTATTCCTATTTCTGAAATGTTTGTATTCCAGCATAAAGTCGTTGATGGAGAATTAATAACAGGACATTGGCTGACAAAGAAGAAAATTCCGACTGTAAGCATTCGTACTATACGATTTGTGGGAAGAAAAAAGAATAATTTAGAAATCACGTACGGTAGTAATTTTGAAGTGCATATGATTACACTGCCAAAAGAGAAAGAAAAATTCATGGAGCTGCTTTTGCAAGGAAGTCCTTATGTGAGAATAGAAAATTAAATATATGGTGAGAAATCTTTTAAGCAATAGAATGAATAGAGTATGTCAGTTTTCATCAAGTGTGTAATCCAGGAGGTCTCTATATGAACATTCGTTGGCACGAATCCAATTATCGCGAGGATCATATGATTTTTGATACGCTATGGGAAGCTGAGGAATGGAGCTACTCCATAAGTAATGACATATATACAGGTGCATTTGATGGATATACAACTCCAGATAAGAAAGTCGTCTATGTTTTGGCCTTTCGCTTGGCAAGTGCTCCGCGATTTCATGTTCATACGGATACAGTTTGGCTTGGGGATAACATTATGTATAAGGTATGGGTTACTCCATCTGCTCATGCAGAAGCTTGAATAGAGTGAGGGGGGGGCAATACTATGTTTGGTATTTTTTCAATTTTAGGACTTATTTTTTATATTGCAGTCGCAGTCTTTGCGGTATACGTTGTGGTGGCTGTATTAAAGAGGATGAGAGAAAGAAATGAATATTTAAAAGATATCCGAGATGAGCTTAGGAAGAGGAATGATACTTCGAACTAAGTTCATTTTTGATAATTTGGAGGTTTCATATGACTAAAATAGGTATAATCCGTCACGGAAGTACACCGTGGAATAAAGAAGGGAGAGCACAGGGGAGTTCAGATATTTCCCTTGATCAAGCTGGATTATCAGAGGCTTATAAACTTGCGGAGCGCTTGCGTAAGGAGAATTGGGATTTCATATATTCTAGTGATCTATTAAGAGCGAAGCAAACTGCCGAAATTATAGGAGAAAAAATTTTGAGTATCCCTCTTTATTTAGAACCTAGGCTTCGTGAAGTAGGCGGAGGACAGATTGAAGGGACAACGGAGGAAGAGAGAGTTTTAAAATGGGGACAGAATTGGAGAGAGCTAGACTTAGGAATTGAAAGTGCTGATAGTGTAATCACAAGAGGTCTTTCGGTAATTGAAGAGATAGCCTCTAAACATGATAACAAAAATATATTAATCGTTAGTCATGGTGCATTCATTCGACATCTTCTAAAGGAACTAGTACCGCATTTGAATATGGTAGAATCTCCGAAAAACACGTCTCTAACTAAACTTATAAAAGCAAAGAATGGCTGGGAGCCAGAACTATATAATTGTACAATTCACTTAGAATAGAGTGTGATATTTCATCTAAAATCGGCAAGGATACCCCACTTCAATCGTGTGAAGGGCGTAGCCAAACGATAAGTGGTGGGTAGTTGACTCAAGATTACTAAAGTGAAATCTCCATCAATGGTTTTTTTTCATTCCACATTGCTGATTGATTGAAGCAATTGCCCATTAATGCAGGATAAACAATTCCAAAGAAGATTAAACAGCCACCGAGTTCTGATAGAATATCAAATCTCGATGGCTGATTAATCTTTTTTATAGTTGCTTACTTGATAGGAATAGGTAGACCTCTTTTTGTTTTTATGACACTGCTTGCGTTTGTCGTTTCATTGCTTTTCGTTTTGTTAAATAACGAGCAGCAAAGTAAGAGCCTAATACATAAATTACAGCTATAACTTGAGCTGATAATGTCTCAACTGTTGGGAATATACAGAACCAAACCCCCATCCAATCAGGGAAATGAATATTGATGGTAGTTGTACTAATCCATCCTGCTAGTTGCATCTCTTGTACGGTTTCTCCCACCATTACGGCCAAGACAACCACTAAGAGACCGCCTGTAAATACCAACATTTTTTTATAAGGAAGACGGCGATGAGCTAAAAAGGTCAGAACTCCCACTATCATCGTTAACGCTAACCCAATCAGTGCTCCTTGTAAGATAACATCAGATCCCACTTTTAATCGTAAATTTTGAAGGAAAAGAACGACTTCAAAACCCTCACGATAAACCGATGTAAGACCTAGTAGGAAAAGAGACCAAAATGTACTCTTTGCCACACTCTCACCATTATTTCCGGTTATTTTTTGTTTCTTACGATTATGTAGGTTAATCCAACCCTGCCAATAAATCTTATGAAAGAACCAGTTCATGATAATACATAAAACAATAACAGCTAGAATTCCTGTTGCAGCTTGAATATGAAGCTCCGATGCATTCACAGAAGAAATAATCCCTACTACAATAAACCATGTAGCAATTGTGGCTAAGAAGGATACCCCCGCTCCAGCAGAAATGGGCTTCCAATAGTTATCTTGTTTCTTACGCACTAAGCCAGAGATAATTGCTGATAATACTAAAATAGCCTCTAATCCTTCCCGAAAGATAAGGATAGCCGTATTTATGATTGCAGCACCTGGCGTTATATCTTTAGCGGTAGGATCAGGATTCCCTTGATAATTCACTCCCTGCCATATGATGACACCAATTACTACCAACAAGGAAAACGATATAAGAATGGTTTTGAGATTTAAAAATTTTTTAAGCAATGAACTTCCCCCTAGTATATCTAAAAATGATAATGATAATCTTTATCAATAAAAACTAGATTAATCTTAATCCCGCATTTTTTATTTGTCAATGAAAATTTTTGCAATGTGCTATCGCCGCCAAAGCATCACATTTCCTACACTAAGCTATGATTTTATGAAAATATATTTCAAACGGTTTTTTTAGTTTACAAAAATGTCTGTTTTTATCACATGAATAGGCTTTAAAAGGCATACATTGCTAGCTATATTTCAGGTGAAAGTGATATTGAAATTACTGCTTTGAAAAGGGCTGAAAAATCATGAATCTTGAGATTTATCCCGTATTAACGGGCAGTAAGACCCTCCCTCAAAATTCAGAGAGAAACGAGGAAGATAAGTGGGGGATAAAAACTTAAGGTAAGGGTGTGAAAAAATAATCCTCTTTTTGTTGTGGGAACAATTATATTTGAACTTTTACTCTATATTTTGAATTTTTACATATTGACAATGATAATCATTATCTTTAATATTAATTTGACTTTTCATTTCATTAAGGGGGACTTTTATGAAGATTCGCAGTATGGTTAGAAAGGTTCATTTATACCTTAGCATGATAGCTGGTATGTTTATTGTGCTAATTGGATTGACTGGAAGTTTGCTTGTCTTTGACAACGAATTAAATCGTATGATTTATCCTGATTTATACAAAATAACTAAGGGTCAACCGGTTACATATCAGAAAGCCTTGCAAACTGTAGCAAGCACATACCCAAAGGGAGAAATTCAGCGTGTGTATACGCCAGATGATCCACACTCTCAAGGGGTTTATTTGTTTAATTTGAAAGAAGGAAAAGGGACGAAATCTGTATATGTTGATCCGGGGACCAGTAACATAAATGGAGAATTAGGGGAAAAAGCGTTTTTTAATCAAGTAAAAGAGATTCATTATCATTTACTTCTTAATGATTTTAACGGTAAAGAAATTGTGGGTATTATTGGATTTATTTTCTTTTTTATTAGTTTATCTGGGTTGTATTTATGGTGGCCTGGAATTAAAAAATGGGCACGCGGTTTTGTTATACGGCGTAGTAAGAATACATATGTAAAACAGTATGATATACATAAAGTCATTGGAATCATTGCTATGCCACTTTTATTAGTGGTTTCATTAACAGGGGCACTTTTTACATACGATAAGACAATTTTTGGGTGGATCGGAGCGAAAACTAGTGTCATGCCATCGAAGGAGAAACTTATTTCTAAGCCTCTTTCAGGAGGAAAACTCCCTCTTGATTCCTTGTTAGGTGAAGCTGAAAAGGCAGTTCCTCAAGGGACTATTACGCAAGTAAGGATGCCTGTGCAAGCGAAAAAAGGAAAAGCAGAAGGTGCTGTGGAAATTCGTTTGAGTCGTCCATACGATCCAGGGAATGGGAATGTGAAAATATGGGTTGACCAGTATAGCGGGAAAGTGTTGGCTAAACAAGATCCAAAGGTGGATGATGGATTGACGTATCAGACATGGCTTAAACCACTACATACAGGAACGTTTGGTGGTTTATTTACAAAAATCTTATATGTTATTGGTGGTCTTACACCATCAATTTTAATGTTTACTGGCACGTATATGTGGTGGCACAAGAAAAAGAGTAAGCGAAAGCCAAAACGTTCTTCAGTAACTGCAGCATAACTGATGAAGAAAAAATTAGAGCAATTAAGAAAGCTCAAAAAGATTTAGGTGAGTCTAAAGGCAATAGTGGTTCTTTATAATACGTATAAATTCCGCTAACGAGCGTTATGTAAATAAGAAATCCCGTCAGAACAAAGACTGACGGGATTTTTCATTTCATTACACAATTTGTTTGGGAGTTTTCCCAGTGCTGTCATTTGAATAGAGACGTTCCCAAAGTTCGTTCATTTTGCTTCTGCCGCTATCAATCCCAGGATTGAATTGGATTGCAGCTTGCTTGCGAACAGTACGGACATGCTGCACAGATTGTTGTAGTTTTTGGTCAATTGTGTTCGATTCTTTTCCGGCATGTTTGGCGATTGACAATCCCGCCGTTGTTCCTTGAGCCATGGCAATTTTGCCACTTTCAATCCCGGTGATATTCCCGGCTACAAATAGTCCATTAAGAGGAGTTTCCATCATCTCTGAATGGTGGGGCACGTGACCGCCAAGTTCAGGAATGTATTGAAATGGACATCCGGCAACAGCGGCAAGCTCTGCCAGCGGGTACAAGCCGCCTGCTATACAGACAAAATCCGCTTCGTGAATAGTTTCAGACCCTTCAATAATATTGCCATTTGCATCAATATCGGCGACGCGTACTCCTTCCACTTGATCTGTACCGATAATTTCGAGTGCTGCTTTCCGAAGTTGAAGGGGAGTACCGTTCACTTTCATGCCGTTTTTCGGATAAAAGTTTAAAGCAACTTTCCGCATCCAGTCATTTTTCATGAAACGGCTCCCGATACGTAATAACGGTGATGGAGCGAGATGAGCTGCGTTCAAGAGCGATTTCATAACCTCTTCAGGCTCACCAGCTTTTTGACTAAGGACACTTTTTTCAGGGAGTACAATTCGATCAACTGTTATGCCAGCTAGTTGTAATTCATTTAAAATCGCAAATGCTAAAATATTTGCTCCGATAAGGATCCCTTTTTTGCCGACTTGGACGCGATGAACATTTGTCATGACTTGAGCTGCGCCAATGGACATTACACCAGGAAGGGTCCAACCAGGCAGCGGGATAGAGTACTCGGCAGCTCCAGTCGCAATTAGTACAAATGGTGCTTCTAGCGTACCTAAGCTCGTATGTACATTCCATAGGTGGTTTTCTTTTTCTAAATTGTAAACAGACACACCGCAGCGAATATCGACCGATAATTTTTTCGCTTCTTGATGAAGGCGCTCTGATTCTTTTATGCCATTCCACCATTCACCGGAAGGTTCTTGATGAAGTTGTCCTAGTAACCTGCCGCCTGGTTTTATAAATTCATCAATAACAGTCACTTTGAGACCAAAGCTCGCACATGCAATAGCTCCTGCTAATCCTGCTGGGCCCCCTCCAATTACAATGACATCAATCATCGCTTTTCCACCATCCTTCTTACAATATTCGGATGCTGTTTGCCGCTTTCAACAATCATATCCTTTTCGACAACTGTTAAGCAGGCTCTTACGTTTGCTTGATCATTGACAGTTACACGGCACTCTAAGCAATGACCGATATTGCAATAAATACCTCTAGGTGTCCCGCTATCTTCGTGAACGCGCAGTTTTCGTATTCCGTTTGCCAAAAGAGCCGCCGCAATCGTTTCATTTTCATATGCTTCATATTGAATTCCGTCAAACTGAAAGGAAATACGTTCTCTATCATCTAAATTCCCTAAAATGGGATGGTTCATGATTCTAGTCATTGATTTTCACCTACTGTTCCAAAGGTTACCGGCCGAATTGGGGGCTGATATTTTAACGGAATTTCACCAGGTGACACATTAGGGATAACACTTTCAATAATTCTATCTAATGTCGGCCTGCATGTGCGGCCGCCGCAAAAGCCCATTCCTGCTCGTGTTCTTAATTTTAATTCTCTTGCTGTGCATGTATGTTGATCTGCCGTTTTCTGAAGTTGTCCGTAAGTAACTTCTTCACAGCGGCAAATCACAATGCTCTCTTTGTTAACCATTTGAATTCCTCCTCGACAGTCTTTCATAAAAATATTATGCAAAAAATGTGCCAATGCAGAGGAGGAAGAGGATTAATGTAGGCCGAGCCGCTTCAAACGATTGTATAAAGTGGCTCTTGTGATACCAAGTTGTTTCGCGCACTCTAATTTATTTCCATCTAAGATCTGTAACGCTCTTTCGATTACTTTTCTCTCGTGTTGATCCATTTCTTCTTGTAGTGATAAGATGGTTGAATCATTTTCTTGAAGTACATTAGATACAGTCTTTGGTGTGTTTTCAAAGTTGATACTATTTGGATGAAAGGGTAAATACTCTCTTTTTATTACGCCATCTGTTGCAAATACGATGAGCCGTTCTATGACATTGCGAAGTTCGCGAATATTGCCAGGCCAATCATACCGAAGCAGTTCATGCATGACTTCTGGAGGAAACTCATGAATTGGCCGCTGATAGCTCAAAGAAAAATCATGTAAAAAGTAATGGGTTAATTCGATAATATCTTCTTGCCGCTCTCTTAAAGGAGGGATGTGCAAACTGACTACGTTCAATCGGTAATATAAATCTTCACGGAATTGTCCTTTTCTCATTAATTCTTGTAAATCGCGATTTGTAGCAGCGATGATACGGAAGTCGATATTGATTTCTTTTTCTCCACCAACGCGATAATATTTCCGCTCCTGCAGCACGCGTAGGAGTTTTACCTGCATTTCGAGCGGCATTTCACCTACTTCATCAAGAAATAATGTACCGCCTTTTGCTAGTTCTATTTTTCCTTTTTTTCCTTTACTATCGGCACCAGAGAAAGCACCCCGTTCATATCCGAATAGCTCACTTTCAAATAAAGATGCTGGTATCGCGCCGCAGTTAATTGAAATAAAAGGTGCTTTCGGCATTTCACTTGCCTCATGAATTGCTTTCGCAAACACCTCTTTTCCGACACCGCTTTCGCCTAATATGAGAACAGTGGATTTAACAGAACATACTCTTCTAGCTAAATCCACTGTTCTTTGCAGGGTGGTACTTTTTCCTTTAATAGATTGAAATGGATCAGATGAATCCTTATATTTTGCTACTTCTTGTTCTAAACGGTGTACTTCGTTGGACATATTAAATAATTTCTCATTCAGTACGACTTGATTTGTGATATCCGTTTCTGAAACGACTGCCCCGATAATCTGACCATTAAAATAAACGGGATTAGAGTTGATTATGACAAACAAATCAGACCGAGGCTGATGGTGCTGTCCTGCAATACTTTTCCCTTTATGCAGAGATTGCAAGATTTCTAGATTTTTATAGTCGAAAAAATCCGTAATTGGTTGGCCGATTATATTTTCCCGCTTGACTGAAAAAATTTTTTCTGCGCCTTCGGTCCATGTGCAAACATGCTCGTTATCATCAATGACTGTGACTGAAGAATCTGTTGTTTGAATGACAGTTTCATAAAATGCTTTTAATTGATTGTAAGAGTTATGAAGAAAATGGATCATTTGAGCGGCTGTTATACAGCCTATTGGATTTTTGGTTGTATCAAGAATAATTGCTGTGGAATGCTGATTAAACGCCTCAATCAAGGTGAAGAATGGATCATCTTCATATACGATTTTGCATGGGAAATCAAGCGTTTCTGTTGTTGAACGATAATAAAATTCACCGTTTTTCTGTTCAATCTGATGTTTATCGAACGGTGTATCGATTAGAAGATGTTTTATTATTTCTTTTACTGACGGTAATGAAAATATAGTGATCCTCCTCCTGCGCTGTAAAAAATGATTAACACTGTAAAAAAAATTATACACCAATTAGCTGAATGTTTAAAATATTTAAACAGAAAATTTCATTCTATGAAATGAGAGTAAAACTGCTGTGTTTAGAAATTGAGGAACTGAATCAGGAATGAATCCTGGTGATAGGAACAAAAATTTGAAAGCACAAAAGTAATTTCTTTTCCCTCTGAAATTTTCCTGTTCGATGCGAGTCGCCGTCACTTGCACCGAACCGTCAGCCGGGATGAAGTAATAGTCCATTGTGATAGTTTCACATGAATTGGCACACGAATTGCATTTTAGATAATGAGGCCATTTCATCGAGAGGAGGAATGTGATGTGAAACATTGTGACGTGTTAGTCATTGGCGGGGGAATTATTGGCTGTTCGATTGCCTACTATGTTTCTAAGTATGGAAGAGATGTAACGATAATTGAAAAAGGGGAATTTGTTAGTGGCACGTCTTCACGATGTGACGGCAATATTTTGGCGATTGATAAAGACCCGGGTTTTGATAGTCAGATGTCGTTGTTTAGTCAGAAATTAGTGGATGACTTAAGCAAAGAATTGGAGTATCCATTTGAATATCGAGCACCAGGAAGCATCCTTGTTTGTGAGTCGGACGAGGAGATGGAAGCGGCACAGAAATGGGTGAATCGTCAAAAAGCTGCCGGTTTACCATTTCGAATGCTTGACCGGCAGGATATTCGGCAGGAGTCCCCCTTTTTTGCAGATGATTTATTAGGTGGGCTAGAATGCGCCACTGATTCTACGGTTAATCCTTATCTCTTAGCTTTTTCACTTTTGGAAGACGCAAAAAAACTAGGAGCTAAAGCTTTCAAGCATACAGAAGTAAAACAAATGAAAAAAGAAGAAAGTGGTTCATTTACTGTAGAAACGACAAACGGAGTTTTTACTGCGGATCATGTCGTCAATGCGGCAGGAGTATGGGCGCCTCGAATAGGAGAGATGCTTGATCTTTCCATACCAATTGAACCAAGAAAAGGGCATATCATCGTTGCCTCAAGGCAGCAGCATGTAGGATCTCGAAAAGTAATGGAGTTTGGTTACTTAATTTCTAAGTTTGGTGGAAAGCGTCGTGTTGATCCACTCACTGAAAAATACGGAGTAGCTCTTGTCTTTGAACCAACGGAAAGCCAAAATTTTTTAATTGGGAGCAGTAGAGAATTTGTCGGCTTTCATACGAAAGTAAACAATGAAATCATTAAATGTATTGCTAACCGGGCAATCCGCTTTTATCCGAAAATGGCAGATATGATGGTGATTCGTTCATATGCAGGATTAAGGCCATGGACGGAAGATCATTTGCCAATCGTTTCACGTGTGGATAAAATTCCAAATTATTATATCGCGGCGGGACATGAAGGGGACGGAATTAGCCTCGCAGCAGTAACTGGGAAAATAATAGAAGAACTCATTAATGAAAAAGAAACATCGATTCCCGTTGCTCCGCTTAGCTTTAACCGATTTACAGAAAGGGTGTTGAGCAGATGAGGGCACAAAGAGTCTTTACAACAATTGATACACATACAGGCGGGAATCCAACGAGGACACTGATTAGCGGGCTTCCTAAGTTAGTTGGAGAAACAATGTCAGAAAAAATGCTCCATATGAAAAAGGAATATGACTGGATTCGCAAACTGTTAATGAATGAACCGCGCGGCCACGATGTCATGTCTGGTGCTTTGTTAACGGACCCTTGCCATCCAGAAGCAGATATTGGTGTGATTTACATAGAGACGGGCGGATATTTGCCGATGTGTGGACATGACACGATTGGTGTGTGTACAGCGTTAGTTGAATCTGGATTGATTCCCATTCAAGAACCGGTCACTTCCTTAAAATTGGATACACCTGCCGGGCTCGTCGAAGTGGATATCGCAGTAGAAAATGGAAAAGCAAAAGAAGTGTCTTTTTGTAATATCCCAGCATTTCTTTTAAAACGTGTTTCCATTGATGTCGAGGGAATTGGGCGTATAGATGCTGACATTGCGTATGGCGGGAATTTTTACGCAATCATTGATGCAAAATCAGTTGGATTGGATTTACTTCCAGAGAATGCTTCTAACATAATCGAAACAGCAATCAACATTAGAAATACCATTAATGAAAAAGTTGAAATCGTTCACCCGCAACATCCGTTTATTAAAGGGTTAACTCATGTTGAATTTTTTACTGAACCAACCCATGAGGAAGCAGATGTGAAAAATACAGTTATTGTTCCCCCGGGAGGAATCGACCGTTCCCCGTGTGGAACGGGTACTTCTGCAAAATTGGCTGTCCTATATGCCAATCAAGAAATTTCAATTGGCGAAGAATTCGTTCATGAAAGCATTGTCGGTTCCTTATTTAGAGGACGCGTATTGGAAACAACAGATGTGGAAGGTACCCAGGCTGTGGTGACCAAAATTGCGGGATCAGCTTGGTTAATGGGGATGCATCGCTTCTTCTATCACGAAGAAGATCCGCTTAAAGAAGGATTTCTGCTCATTCCCCCTATGGAACATGAAACGGAGGACGTGAAATGAAAATTCAGAAGACGTATTCAACAACAGATGTACACGTAGCTGGTCAAGCGTTTCGTGTTATTAAAGATGTGCCGTTCATTCACTATCAAAACTTGGAGCAGCTGAATGAGCAGTTTATGCATGTGTTTGCGGAAGAAATCTATCTTTTGTTGAATGAACCGCGTGGATTTGCTGGTTTAAATGGTTGTCTTGTTGTTCCGACGATTAATGAAGAGGCTGATGCCGCAGTATTATTTTTCAATCATGAAGGAACGGTTCCTCTTCATTACGGGGGCATCGTTGCTGTGATTACAGCTTTATTGGAATGCGGTCATTTAAAGCCGAGGGCGTCAAGTGAATATAAAATCGAAACGGTCAGCGGTGTGATTTCCGTTACCGCGATGATGGAGAATGATGAAGTAGTTTCAGTAGTGATAGAAAGTGAATCGTGTCAAATAGTCGAAACGAATATCCCATTGTCCGATCCACATTTCAATACACAGTTCACCCTCGTGCAAGCTGATCAATTATACGCAGTGTTTGAGAAAAGTGATATTTCTGCACAGATTCGTGTTGAGGAGCTTTCTGAACTAAAGAGATGGGGAGAAACAGTGCTTCAAGCTCTCGAATCAAAAATGCCAATAAAGGGCGTTATTTTAATGGATGATTCTCATTTAGAAGAAGGGCGAATCAAAACAATTACATTCCGCACCGACCGGTATGTTGTTCGTTCTCCTGGTTTTGGATCGACGATGGCGTGTTATACAAGCTTGCTTTCTAAAGGGAAGGTGTGTATAGAACCACCATTTGTAAGTGAAAGCATTTTTGGCAGCACTTTGACGGTACAAGGAGTGAAACAAACGGAGAGTGGATACAAGTTTATTTTGAAAAGCCGTGGTTTTATTACAGGAATGCAGATGTTTGTATTAGATCCGACTGATCCTTTATCTGCTGGATTTTTACTAAAATAATCAAATTGTAGTCGTTTACTAAAGTTATTGTGCTTGCTAGTGATAGCAAAAAAACTAAAAAAATATTAAGGGGGAAATAGAAATGACAACAATTAGAGGAGCTTATCCAGTATTAATTACTCCGATGAATGAGGCGCAGGAGATTGATTGGGGCGGTGTGAAAAATAATGTGAACTACTTCGTAGATCAAGGGGTTGCAGGTATTGTAATCAACGGCAGTACTGGAGAGTTTGTAAGTTTATCAAAAGAAGAAAAGTTCCAAATGGTTGAAACAGTATTAAAAGAAGTGAACGGCCGCATTCCTGTTATTGTGGGAACAGCTGCTGAAACGACAAAAGAAACAATTGAATATACGAAACAGGCGGAAGCACATGGTGCAGATTGTGCGCTGATCATTAATTCTTATTATTGTAAACCGAAAGAGGAAGAAATTTATTTCCACTTTAAAGAAGTCTCAAATGCAGTGAATGTACCTATTATGCTGTACAACAATCCTTTTACATCTGGCGTTGATATGAGTACAGAGCTGATGCTGCGAATCGGAAAAGAATGTGAAAGAGTTACTCACATTAAAGAATCAAGTGGGGATATTCGCAAAGCAAGAGATCTTGTCAGACATGGCAAAGGGGATATTGAAATTTTCTGCGGTTCAGAAGATTTAGTGATGGAGTCTTATTTAGTTGGAGCAACAGGCTGGATTTCTGTTGCAGGCAATATTGTGCCAAATCTTGTTACGAAAATGTTTAATCATTTTCAAAAAGGTGAGCTAAAAGAAGCTTGGGCAATCAATGACAGCATATTACCGCTTTGTACATTCCTTGAAGGATCAGGAAAATATGTGCAAATTGTTAAGCGGGCAATGGAATTAAATGGACAGGCAGGAGGTCCTTCTCGTTATCCTCGTTTAGGATTAACGCTTGAGGAAGATCAAAAGTTGAAAGATATTTTAGCTACTTTAACTGCCGTTTCACATGTGTAAAAAGGCATAGCACTGTACAAATAAAAAATGAAAAGGTGAGTGGAATATGTTAACAGCACAAATAGAATTAAAGCCGAGAGTGAAAGCTTTTTTAGAAGGAACTATTGAACTTTTTATCGATGGAAACTTTGTACCAGCTACAAGCGGTACAAAGTTTGAAACGTATAACCCAGCGACAGAAGAAGTTCTTGCTTTCGTAAGTGAAGCAGGGGAAGAAGATGTTGATTTAGCGGTGAAGGCTGCGCGCCGGGCATTTGAAAAAGGGCCATGGCCTGAACTTAGTGCGGCAGAAAGAGCACACTTAATTTATAAGCTGGCTGATTTAATTGACGAACATAAGGAAGAATTAGCTCAATTGGAAGCATTAGATAACGGAAAGCCGTATCAAGTAGCATTAGAAGACGATATTCCAGCAACAGTGGAACATTACCGTTATTATGCTGGCTGGGCAACGAAGATTCTTGGTCAGACGACTCCGATTTCAAAGGATTATTTAAACTATACACGTCATGAACCAATTGGTGTTGTCGGCCAAATTATTCCGTGGAACTATCCATTAGTCATGGCTGCGTGGAAAATGGGTGCAGCACTTGCGACAGGATGTACAATCGTATTAAAACCTGCTGAACAAACGCCGTTATCCCTCTTATATACAGCGCAGCTTTTTAAAGAAGCTGGCTTCCCGGACGGCGTTGTGAATTTCGTTCCTGGATTTGGCCAAACAGCAGGTGCAGCAATTGTAAATCATCATGATATCGAAAAAGTAGCTTTTACAGGCTCCACAGACACTGGCAAGTATATTATGCGCCAAGCAGCTGAAACGATTAAACATGTGACGTTAGAGCTTGGGGGAAAATCACCAAATATTATTTTAGAAGATGCGAATATAGATGAAGCAATTACTGGTGCTTTTAACGGTATTATGTACAACCATGGTCAAAACTGTAGTGCAGGATCCCGTGTGTTCGTTCATAGAAAGCACTATGAAAAAGTCGTAGAAGAACTAGCGAAACTAGCAAACAATGTAAAGCTCGGTGCAGGAATGGAAAAAGGAACTGAAATGGGACCTCTTGTTTCCAAAAAGCAACAAGAGCGCGTGTTACGTTATATTGAAAAAGGAAAAGAAGAAGGAGCAAGAATTGCAGCTGGCGGTGTGAAGGCATTTGAAAAAGGATACTTCGTTCAGCCAACCATTTTTGCGGATGTTACAGATGATATGACAATCGCAAAAGAAGAAATATTTGGTCCAGTAGTTGCAGTTCTGCCGTTCGATACAGTTGAAGAAGTCATCGAAAGAGCAAATAACACTCCATTTGGACTCGCTGCAGGTGTATGGACAGAAAACATTAAAACGGCACACAAAGTGGCGAATCGCTTAAAGGCCGGAACAGTTTGGATTAATGATTACAACTTAGAAGATGCTGCTGCTCCATTCGGTGGTTATAAACAATCGGGCATTGGGCGCGAAATGGGCTCTTATGCACTCGACAACTATACAGAAGTGAAGAGCATTTGGGTGAACTTGAAATAAAGTGAAACTTCCATCAGCGGGGGGCTTCATCCCCCACTGATGGAAAGCTCTCACCAATCGAACTGTCCATCTTTTTAATTAATTTTATTGGAATTTCTAAAAAATAAAGCGTTTACATCAGGTGAATCTTCAACCAGCAGTAGGTTTGGAATTTCCGCACTGTTTGAAAGCTTGATGTATAAGAAAAACGGAACATATGATTTAGGGAGCAGCCCATCATTAGCGTTCCTTATATTAAACTTTTATAGAAAATTTTTCTTCATATATGCTGTTCTTCTATAAAATTATGAAACAATGGCAATAGTCTAATTTTAAAATACTGAATATTAAGAAAATATAAGATTGAAAGGGGAGAGATTAAAGTATGGCAAACAAAGGCAAGTTTAAAAGAGAAATATCACTATTGGATTTAGCCTTTATTGGTTTTGGATCTATGTTTGGATCAGGATGGTTGTTTGCTGCTAGCCATGTTTCAGGAATAGCAGGTCCAGCGGGAATTATTTCATGGGTAATTGGTGGAATCGCTATTTTTTTATTAGGACTTGTATACTGTGAACTTGGGGCATCACTTCCAAGGGCTGGAGGAATTGTTCGCTATCCTGCTTATTCACATGGTCCTATACTTGGATATTTATTAGGATTTATTACCCTTATTGCATTTTCAAGTTTAATAGCAATTGAAGTAGAAGCGGCTAGGCAATATGCTGCAGCTTGGTGGCCGAGCTTGACGAAAGAAAATTCTACTTTGCCGACTATAAGTGGATGGCTTATGCAATTTGGGTTGCTCGTCATTTTCTTTCTGTTAAATTATTGGAGCGTAAAAACATTTGCTAAATCGAATTTAATTATAACCATCTTTAAATTTTTTGTACCAGCACTAACAATCATTGTATTGTTAATGCATTTACATGGTGATAATTTTTCAAGTGCTGGTTTCGCGCCGTTTGGATTTTCTGGTGTACAAGCAGCTATTTCTGCAGGCGGTGTTATTTTTGCTTATTTAGGACTGACACCTATTGTATCAGTTGCAAGTGAAGTGAAAAATCCACAAAGAACGATACCAATTGCTCTTATTTTGTCTGTGATCTCTTCATTGATTGTTTATGTTCTTTTACAAGTTGCTTTTATTGGAAGTATTCCAACTGAAATGCTTAGCCAAGGTTGGGCGGGAATTAGTCATGAATTTAGTTTACCATTTAAAGATATTTCCGTTCTGTTAGGATTAGGGTGGATGGTCTATTTTATCGTTTCCGATGCCATTATATCACCGAGTGGAACGGGGAATATTTATATGTCCGCTACCCCTCGTGTTGTATATGGCTGGGCTCAAAGCGGAACCTTATTTAAAGTATTTTCTAAAGTTGATGAAAAATCAGGCATACCAAGACCTGCACTTTGGCTTACATTTGTTCTTTCTGTTTTCTGGACATTACCGTTTCCTTCATGGGAAGCATTAATTAATGTTGTTTCTGCAGCGCTTGTATTAAGTTATGCTCTCGCACCGATTACAACGGCGGCGCTTAGAAAACGGGCTCCTGAGCTAAACCGTCCGTTTTGGGTAAAAGGGATGTCAATCATTGGACCACTTTCATTTGTCATTGCATCATTAATTGTTTATTGGTCTGGTTGGAAAACACTTTCTTGGTTATTATCTTCACAAGTTATTATGTTTGTAATTTATCTATGTTGCAAAAAATGGGCACCAACTTCACAAGTATCTTTTGCCCAGCAAATCAAGTCATCGTTATGGCTCGTTTTTTACTACATTGCCATAATGGTTGTGTCATACTTCGGTATGTTTGGTGAAGGAAAGGGATATTTAACGAATTCAACAGATTTGATAGCGGTTAGTATTGTTTCCTTGATTAGCTATTACTGGGCGGTTCATACTGCTTTACCTATTGTAGATTTGGATGACGAAGATGAAGTGGAAAGCACTGATTATTTACAGATAGAGAATACTACAATTAGTAAATGACATCTAGTTTTTGCGAAAAATAGAACCGTAGAAAAGGAAGGAGCGTCTAGAGAAACGCTTCTTTTTTTCTGAATTTACCGACAATTAGTGGTATAATCTGGATAAGTACGGTTACTATAATCATTTCCTATATATTTTGTGTTTTGGTGGAATGTAGGGAAAAGGGAGATGTGAAATATGATAAATTCCACATTAGAAATGTATGACTACCATGTATGGGCGAACCAAAAAATGATTGATCGATTAAAAGAACTGTCCCAGGATGTTTACACCAAGGGAATGCAGAGTATTTTTCCTTCTATATCAAAAGCGTTATCTCATATTTATCTCACCGATTACTTATGGTTAGATGTGATTTCTGGTAAAAGTATGAATGAAGCATTTGAATTAGTAAATCAATTAATAGAGCAAACAGAGTCAAAAAGTATTGAGGAAATAGAGAGCAGCTTTTTCGATTTATCGAAGAGATATAAAGCCTTTCTGAGTGTTCAGGAAGATATAGAAAAAGTAATTGTAGTTGATAATCCATATGCTGGTTTACTTACAACTTCTATTTCTGAATCTATATTACACGTTGTTACTCATGGATCTTATCACCGCGGTAATATCGCAGCTATGTTACGACAACAAGGTCACGCTTCCGTTATGCAAGATTACGGTCTTTATTTATATAAGAAGTAATCATCTATTAGGGAAAATGAGTACCTTTATTTTGTATTTAGCTTGTAATGTAGAAGAAAGGGAGAAATGAATATGAATTCTTGGGTTATAACAGCATTTGTTTTTTCGGTATCATTTATATTTCAGATCATATCAATCAAATTAATAAAAGAGTAAAACGAACAGAAAATCAATTAGAGCAAATAGCTAAACAATTGGGTGTTCCAGAGCATGTAAGCAATGAAGAAATCCGTCAGTTGGTTAAAGATGGAAAGAAAATTAGAGCGATTAAGAAAGCACAAAAAGATTTAGGATTATCATTACGTGAGTCTAAAGATTATATTGATTCTTTATAATACACATAATTTCCGCTAACGAACCTCATGTTAAAAACTAAAAACAAAAGTGAGCACAATAACCTGTGCTCACTTTCTCTATCCTTATTTTAAGTTCTCTGGGTTTAGTGCTTCTAGTTCAGGTACAACGAAGCGGCCATCTTTACGGATTAATACATCGTCGAAATAAATTTCTCCGCCGCCGTATTCAGGGCGTTGGATGCATACTAAATCCCAGTGGATGTTAGAGTTGTTGCCGTTCCATGCATCGTCGTATGCTTGTCCAGGTGTGAAGTGGAAGCTGCCGTCGATTTTCTCATCGAATAGAATATCGCCCATTGGGTGTAAGATGTATGGGTTTACGCCAATTGCGAATTCACCAACGTAGCGTGCGCCTTCATCTGTATCAAAAATTTTGTTAATGCGTTCTGTATCGTTTGCAGTTGCTTCAACGATTTTACCGTCTTTGAATGTAAGTTTTACATTTTCGAACATGTAACCGTTGTACGGAGATGGTGTGTTGTAAGAAACTGTACCGTTGACAGAATCGCGAACAGGCGCAGAGTATACTTCGCCGTCTGGAATATTTAAGTGACCAGCACATTTAACAGCCGGAATATCTTTAATTGAGAATGTTAAGTCAGTTCCAGGACCAACAAGACGTACTTTGTCTGTTTTGTTCATTAACTCAACAAGGTTGTCCATCGCTTTATCCATTTTAGCGTAGTCTAAGTTACATACGTCAAAGTAGAAGTCTTCAAAGCCTTCTGTGCTCATTTTTGCAAGCTGTGCCATAGAAGCGTTTGGATAACGAAGTACAACCCATCTTGTTTTTGGAACACGAATGTCTCTATGTACTTTTTTACCTATTGTGTTTCCATAAATTTTCATACGCTCGCTTGGAACGTCAGCTTGTTCATTTACGTTATCACCAGAGCGAAGGCCGATATAAGCATCCATATCTTTCATTACGCTTGCTTCATACGCAGCAATTTGCTCGAAGTGTTCTTCAGTTGCGCCCATCATTAAAGAGCGGTCTACTTGATGATCTTTTAATAGTACGAATGGATAACCACCAGCTTCATATGCAGCTTTTACAAGTGCTGTTACAAGCTCTTTTTGTAAGCCGAAGTTTTCGATTAATACTTTTTCGCCTTTTTGTAAACGAATAGAGTAATTAATTAAATTTTTTGCTAATGTTTCAATACGTGGGTCTTTCATATGTAAAGCCTCCCTTATATATGTATCCTTCCTTATTGTAACCTACTTATGCGAATTTGTTTAATAATTTATGTTGTATTTGCCAAACAAATATGAAAATTAACACGAAATATGGAACAATTAGAATGAAACGGAAAATGATTGTATAATAGGAGTAAGCATAAAAAGATAAAGGAGTGATTCGTATGCAAATTCTTTTATACGTCAGTGTAGCCATTATCGCAATTGCGTTTGCCGTACTAGTTGTATATGTATGTAGAACATTAGTATCTGTACAAAAAACGTTAGAAAATGTAGCAAGTACGATGGAAGGTCTTCAAAAACAAATGCAGGGGATTACAGTGGAGACAGAGCAGCTTCTTCATAAAACAAATGCATTAGCAGAAGATATTCAAAAGAAATCACAGTCGTTAAATAAAGTTGTGGAAGGTGTAGAGGGAATTGGAACAACGATTCATTCTTTAAACACAAGATTACGCGGCGTTTCTGATTCTGTTGCACATCAGGTAGAAAATAATGCAGATAAGGTAGCACAAGTGGTGCAATGGAGTAATGCAGTTATTGATGTGTACAATCGCTTTCGTGCCAAAAAGAAAGAGGATGTAGTAGAGGAGTTTGAAAAGCCAGAGAAAAAAACGAAGAAGGAAAAGAAATTACCGCGACTTCCGGTTCGAATGAGAGGCGAATGAAATGAGCATGACGAAGATTGAAACAATGGAGCAATTTGAAGAAGTAACAGCAAGTAAAGAGCCATATATCTTGTTTAAACATAGTACAACATGTCCAATTAGCCACGGTGCTTTCACGGCATTTCAAGAATATCGCAGTAAGGAGCAAGCTGTACCGGCATATTATTTATATGTGCAAGAGGCACGTCCTATTTCCAATAAGATTGCCGAGCATTTTGAAATTAGACATGAATCACCGCAAGTATTATACATAAAAGATGGTAAAGTGCTATGGCATGCATCACATTGGAACATTACAGAGCAGGCTTTACAAGAGAATATTAAATAAGGAAAAGCAAGCGAATACGCTTGCTTTTTTAATTTTTCGAAAATAACATTGACGGGCTATACAATTTACGATTAAATTAAGAAAAAATAACGATTCCATAAGCAGTCTAATACGAAGTGTATGAAGTGACATCTGCATATGTATCATATATAATAAGTTATCTTATTAACAATAATTATACTTTTTATTAGTATACATATAAATTTTGAAAGAGGTGGCGTGACTATGGCATCACAGGAGTTAGACCGTTTACGTTCTCAAATTGATGAAAAGAACTTACAAATTTTAAAATTGTTAAATGAGCGCGGTCGTCTTGTACAAGAAGTTGGCAAATTAAAAGAAGTACAAGGTGTGAAACGTTTTGATCCAGTACGGGAGCGCAAAATGCTTGATTTAATTTCAGAAAACAATGATGGGCCATTTGAAACATCAACGCTTCAACATTTGTTTAAACAAATTTTTAAAACAGGTTTAGAACTGCAAGAAGATGATCATCGTAAAGCGCTTCTCGTATCACGTAAGAAAAAGTCGGATGATACAATTGTCGATATTAAAGGTGAAAAAATCGGTGATGGCAATGCTCATTTTATTATGGGACCATGTGCAGTTGAGAGCTATGAGCAAGTTCGTCAAGTAGCGAAAGCCATGAAAGAACAAGGATTAAAACTAATGCGCGGCGGAGCGTTTAAACCGCGTACATCACCATATGATTTCCAAGGTCTTGGTGTTGAAGGGCTGAAAATTTTACGCCAAGTAGCAGATGAGTATGATTTAGCTGTAATTAGTGAAATTTTAAATCCAAATGATATTGAAATGGCGCTTGATTACGTAGATGTAATTCAAATTGGCGCGCGCAATATGCAAAACTTTGAGCTGTTAAAAGCAGCTGGTTCTGTCAATAAGCCGGTATTATTAAAACGAGGATTATCCGCAACGATTGAAGAGTTTATGTACGCGGCAGAATATATTATTGCACAAGGGAACGGCGATATTATTCTATGTGAGCGCGGCATTCGTACGTACGAGAAAGCAACTCGAAATACATTAGATATTTCTGCTGTACCAATTTTAAAGAAAGAAACGCACTTGCCGGTTGTTGTTGATGTAACACATTCAACAGGACGCCGTGATTTATTGTTGCCAACTGCGAAGGCAGCGATGGCAATTGGCGCAGATGCGATTATGGCAGAAGTGCATCCTGACCCAGCTGTAGCACTTTCTGATTCAGCGCAGCAAATGGATATTCCGGAATTTAATGCATTTATGAACGAATTGAAAGCATTTCGTATGAGATAAAGTGAAACTTCCTTTTGGAGCGCTCTTCTCCAAAAGGTTAGTTGAACCAATCGGGATCTTACAGACGGTTTGTTATTACTTCGTAGCTAAGCACCTTACCGACTGTTAGAGCGGGATAAGAATGGCTTCAAAATCTATGCAGCTGAATGCTGCATAGATTTTTTTCTGGAAAATAAGTATTTTTCTATCTAAAATATGAAAATATAAGAAAAGGAATGATTTTTTTCGAAACTTTTTCGGGAAAATATTGTCTCAATCCTTATTTGTATCGTATCATTAGTAAAAGGGCTCGGGAGTGACATCTTCAAGTAGAGTTGATGTCTTTTTTTCATTCAAGTTAACTTGTACATATTATATAGATGAATTTTATAAAGGAGTGTGTGAAAAGATGAACGTAACAATATATGATGTAGCGCGCGAAGCAAATGTCTCGATGGCAACAGTATCACGTGTTGTGAACGGCAATCCAAATGTAAAACCGACAACAAGAAAGAAAGTACTAGAAGCAATTGAGCGTCTTGGCTACCGTCCAAATGCAGTAGCACGCGGATTAGCAAGTAAGAAAACAACAACAGTAGGGGTTATTATTCCAGATATCTCTAACACGTTTTATGCAGAACTTGCACGCGGTATTGAAGATATCGCAACAATGTACAAATATAATATTATTTTAAGTAACTCTGACCAAAACAAAGAGAAAGAGTTCCATTTATTGAATACAATGCTTGGGAAGCAAGTAGACGGCATCGTATTTATGGGAGAAGATATTACAGACACTCATGTAGAAGAATTTAAAAAATCTCCTGTTCCAATCGTACTTGCAGCATCGTTTGATGAGCAAAATATAACACCATCTGTAAATATTGATTACACACAAGCAGCATATGATGCAATGAAGCATTTCTTAGGGCAAGGTCATACACGCATTGGTTTTGTATCTGGTCCTTATGTTGATAAAGCAGGCAGCGCAAAAAAATTACAAGGATATAAACAAGCATTAGAAGAAGCAGGTATTGCTTACGACGAAGAGCTTGTTGTAGACGGTGATTACACATACGATTCAGGTATGGAAGCATTAGATAAACTATGGGAACTTGCTGAAAAGCCAACAGCAGTATTCGTATCCTCTGATGAAATGGCATTAGGCGTAATTCACGCAGCTCAAGATAAAGGTCTAAATGTACCAAATGATTTAGAAGTACTTGGTTTTGACAATACACGTCTTGCACTTATGGTACGTCCACAACTTTCAACAGTTGTACAGCCGATGTATGACATTGGAGCAGTTGCAATGCGTTTACTAACAAAATACATGAACAAAGAAACGGTGGAAGATCATACGGTAATCTTACCGCACCGTATTCAGTTTAGAGACTCAACAAAGTAATAAGAAGAAAACTCGTGGAAGTATAACCACGAGTTTTTTTATTTTAGAAAGAGTTCAATAGTCACTGTAACATTTGTTTTTAGAGGGAAATTTCGCTTTACCACTATTTCTAATGTATAATGAGTATAAAGTGAAACTTCCGTCGGCGGGGACGGGCTTCATCCCCCGCTGACGGTTAGTTGAACCAATCGGGCTTTTACGGGCAGTTATCTCCCACCTATCTTCTTTGCTTCTCTCTGAACCTTTGAGGTGGGGGGCTTACTGCCCGTTAATGCGGGATAAAGTGAAACTTCCGTTAGTGGGAGATCTTACTGCCCGCGAATAGCGGGATAAAACTATGTGAGGGGGAGATGAAATGATAATTCTTTGGGGAATTACGCTTTGTGTGACGGCTATATTCGCTTATATGACGTTAAAGCAGAGTGGTATGAGACGCTTTATTCCCGGTAGTGTTTTGGCAGGGATAGCCCTAATCACATACGTTACTTCGATTTTTTTAGAAAGCGCTGGACAACAAATACATGCGAACTTTGTGTTTTTTTCCATTACATTATTTGTAGGCGCTATTATTATTTTACTTGTTGCAGTTATTATTTTGTTTATTCATACAAATTCAGAAATGTTATAAAGTGAAACTTCCATCAGTGGGAGTTTTTTCATTGCTTTCTCTGCATCTTGAGGTTTTATATTGGGAAGTTTGACAAGAGGGTAAAACGTTAGTAATTACTGCAACCTTTTTCAGATTGCGGAGAAACTACAACGGTATAAGCGGCGAAATCCGCTTTTTTATTATTTATACCGAAAAAACCACCATTATCTATACGGATTGTAGGTGGGGGATAAATGGTTATTTTTTGAAGACAACGATTGAATTCTATGCTATTCACATTCTATATTACATATATATGATAAACAGGAGGGGATATATATAACATGAGTAAGAAAAAATGGTTTCTGGGTTGTCTTGGATTATTTGCCCTCTTTTTTGCATGTTATGTCGTTATACAATATTTTGTTATAGGGCCAACCGTTTCTCCTTTTGTAAAAGGTAAAACAAATGACTTCTTTTTTTTCCCCTATCATCCTTGGATATATCTCTTATATGTTCATATTATTTTTGGACTCATCGCTTTACTGCTTGGACCTCTTCAATTTATTCATAAAATTCGGCAAAAGAGTATAAACACACATAAACTCATAGGGAAAATATACGTGTTATCTATTTTCATTTCCTCTTGCATTGGTTTATATTTATCCTATTATGCGACAGGAGGGTGGGTTAGTGTCATTGGATTTTATTCTTTGACAGTAGCTTGGATGTATACAACAGTAGTAGGATTTCTCATGATACGAAAAGGAAACATCAAAAAACATAAACAGTGGATGATGAGAAGTTATGCAGTTACACTTACCTTTGTTACATTTCGCATTTGGAGTTTGCTTGTACTATTGATTACCCAGGAACGTGGTGTGCTATATGGTCTTACCATTATTTTTTCTTGGGTACTCAATCTTTTGATAGTGGAATGGATGTTTTTCAAAACATTGAACGGGTGCAAGAGATAGCTGAACAGCTTTGTGTTAATAACAATAACGATGAAAAAGAGCATTGATGTCAATTCAATGCTCTTTCTACTGCGATTTATTGGGTTAATTTACTACTATTTATATTGATATTTAATTTCAATTAAATATCTTTCCCTCTGAAAAGAGAACCCGTTAATCTATGCCCGCTCTCTTTTTGTCTATTTTATTATGCATTGTCTCTTGATGCGTTTTGCTGTTTCAATAAATCACGAATTTCTGTAAGAAGTACTTCTTCTTTTGTTGGTGTAGGTACTTCCTCTTTCTTCTCTTCTTCTTTTTTGAATGCTAGTTTATTGAATAGTTTAATGAATAAGAAGATGGAGAATGATACGATTAAGAAGTCAAAGACTGTTTGGATGAATTTTCCGTACTCTAAAGAAGCCTTACCAACTTTAAGGCTTAGTCCTGTAAAGTCAACGCCTCCAATTAGTATTCCAAGTAAAGGTGTCATGATATTCTTTACTAATGAATCAACGATTTTTCCAAAAGCAGCACCGATAATAACCCCGACAGCTAAATCGATAACATTCCCTTTTAAAGCGAACTTTTTAAACTCGTTCCACATATATAATTCTCATCCTTTCCACGATTATATATAAAATTATGAGTTCTATCTCATACATTGTATATAGATTTAAGGTAGAAATAAAGAGTAAAAGGGAATGAAAGTAAATTCAGGAAACTGAATGCGTTTTCCTTTTTTGTGAGCTTCTGGAAAGATAACAAAAAGAAATGTGCTTTTAAAGGGCACATTTCTTTTTATATTTGTTAACGATACGACAGAGCCTGCTTCTCTAACGCATCCCAAGATTGAATAAACGTTTTTTTGTTTACCTTCAGTGCTTTTTTCTCAGTTAAAGGATCATTAATATAAACGTATCCATTTTCAAAACCTACGAGTACAACAGCGTGTAAATCTAGAGGAGCTGTAATGTTTTCGTTTCCATGTTTCCAAGACGCCCATTTGTCAGGAAGTTTGTAATCCCCTGTTGTCCAAACTACGACAGGTTTACCTATGTTGACTTGAGCTAGCACATTATCAAAAGATTTCCCTGTTAAATTTACTGTGCGATTTGGAAGATAATGTTCCATTAATTGTTGCAATGGTTCAACGTAAACAGCATATCCTATAGTTTTCCCTGTTATATCTCCAACGAACCCTTCTTTAGGGTTTCCCCATTGAAGAATATCCCCGTCTTTGCTGATAGACAACGAATCATTGTCTTTTTTGATATTGTTTGCTAATTGCATTTTATCGACTTTCACGCCAGCGTATTGCAGTACCATCGCTAAGCTCGTCACTTCACAGCCGAATTTTAGCTCGGGTTTTTGAGGTATGAGCGGTACATCTAAAATCGCCTTTTCTTGTTTTGGAGGAGTTGAAAATGGCAGTGGTTCGTTCTGGTGCGATGAATATTTTACATTTTTCGTTAATTCAGCTTCTTCATGTTTTTCAGCAAAAGCCTGTTTAGTAGACCAGCCTGTTATAATTACAAATAGGACATACAAAATTAGAAATCTTTTTATAGCCTTCACCTTCTTTATGTAGTGCCATATATGGTGTAATGATAGCGTTTTTTATTAAGTTCTTTCATTTCTCATGAAAATATTCAAAAGATAAAGGATTCCGTTTAAGAGTAAAAAAAAGAAATTTCCATCGGTGAGAGGAGGAAGAACCTCTCTACTGATAGAAGTTTCTCTTTATTAATGAAGATGTAATTTGAAAATATAGTTAGTGTTTCAATCATAGCATTTATTTCTGTATTTGCTTGTCTTCCCAAGGTTCAAATGAAAACGGGATCCCAACCATTTTCGCAGTTAACTCATCATACGATACTAAATCTTTTTTTGACAATTCTTTTAAGGATCGTTTTCCCATTGCTCTTAATGCCATTTTTATTTCTTCTATACTTGCGGTTAAAAACTTTTCAGCAGATTTTACCCCATCCTCGACATTAAATTGATCCTTGAATTTCCCGTTATACCAAATAACTTGTGTCGGCGGCTCAAAAGGAAGTGCATTGAAGGATTGAGTATGAGAGAGAGAAAATAACATTGAAGAGCCAAGATATACGGCATCAGCGCCGAGTGCGAGCACCTTCAAAAAGTGTCCAGGGACTAAAAGTCCTCCGGAGACAATTAAACTTATTTCTCCTTTCTTATTTCTTTTTTCTAAATGATTCACAGCGCGAACGACTGCATGTAATGTTGGGATACCAAAATCATCGCATAAAATAGGCGGAGCCTCTTTCATCGCTGCTTGTCCTCCGTCAATTGCGATAAAATCAACACCTTGGTCAATTAAATGATCAATATCTTCTTCAATTTTGCCACCCGCTCCTATTTTCACACCAATGGGGACACCGCCAGATAAATTTCTTAGTTCCTCAACTAGTTCTTTTATGTCCTTTAATGTTTGATTCTCAAAAAAATGTTCAAAAATCACGGCATCCTCATTTTCCTTAAGCCCCATCACCTCGCGAGCGCGCCCTGTTAAATCTTTAGGTGGGATTTTCTTACCCATCCCGACTAGTGCACCTTGGCCGAGTTTAATTTCAATCATGTCAGCACGCTTAATTAATTCTTTTTCCTTTGCCCATGCTGTTCTTGAAAACTGTAAAATATACTTCCCGGCTGCGCTTAACTCTTCAGGTAAGATTCCTCCTTCACCAGAATTAATCGCTGTTCCTGCATTTTTAGCTGCTTCTGCTAGTGAAAGCCTTGCTTGTTCACTAAGACCTATTCCATAGCCCATACCACTGATCATTAGGGGGATTTGAATTTCTAGTGGTTTTTTTGCTTTTGGTCCAATCGTTATTTTTACATCGACTTCTTCTTCACCATCAACTGGAAATGGTGTCGTTTGAGCAGGAATAAAAGTTATCGGGTCCAAATGCGGCCAATTTTTTGAAGAGCCAGCAAGTGGTCGCTGAAGGACGCTGCCTGTTTCTGAACGTAAGCTGTTTTCTAGCATATTTTGGATACCCATATGTCTTAGACCGGGCATCAATTCTATAAGATTTTCTTGATAACTATCAGTTAAAATGATTTTTCCAAACCTCTTGACGATTAGTTTTAAAATCCAACGCCAACCAATAAGTATGAATAATAATAGAAAAAATACAATGGATAACATTGCAAACGCTACATAAATAAAAATGTTCGGCATATTCACTTCTCCACTATTGTATAAATTAAACAGTCGTCATTACCATTATTCCCCAAGGAGAAATAATTATCATTTTATATGAAATTACTCTTAGCTACATCAAGGAAAGGAAATATAAAAGGAGTCGGATTGAAGTTTTCTTTAACGGAAAGACTATAAAAGGATCTTCAAAATTGTACAACAACCAGCATTGATTTTTTAACGTAGCTTAGTCGTATATATTTTCTACGGCTTTAGGTGCTGCTAGCTAGTAAGAAGGAGGTCATTTTCATGAACTTATTAAATGATATCATTCATCGCCCCTTTCCATTACCTTCGAAAAAGTGGATCATGCGACAAACATGGCGGGATCTATTTTTTCTCCATTGGCCTATTCGACCGGAAGCACTCCGTCCACATATACCTGCCCCCTTACAAATTGACACCTTTGAACACTATGCTTGGTTAGGAATTGTTGCATTTGTTATGGAGGGAATTTATCCTCGAGGGTTGCCATCTATTTCAATAACTCCTAAATTTTCAGAAGTCAATGTAAGAACGTATGTTCATTATAATGGTAAACCGGGTGTCTATTTTATGTCTCTAGACGTCGAGAACTGGGCTTCTTATACAATTGCAAAGAGATGGTACCGTTTACCGTACTATCCCGCACAGATTTCTTTTCAAAATGAAGATAAAACTATTCATTGTCAAAGTATTAGAAAAGGTAAAACAAATACTCAAGTAACATTTAGTGGATCGTTCATGCCTTCACAAGAAGTGAATTTTGCTAATACAGGAACGATAGATCATTGGCTCACAGAGCGATATTGCTTATATAGTGCTGATAAAAGAGGTAACATCTATTGTGGGGAAATCCATCATAGTCCTTGGCCGTTACAAAAAATAGAGACAGAAATCGGGATGAATACACTTTTTTCTCCTTTTCATAGTGAGCTTTCTAAAGAAAAACCGATATCTCATTTTTCAAAAGGGATTGATTCGTTTATATGGAATATTAAGAAGATGCATATTTAGTGGGGAAAATAATGGTGGGAATTGCAGAAGTAACGTTTCTACTTGGTTTGGATAAGCTAACGCATATTCCAAACTAAGTTGTCCGCCAAAAGAATAGCCAAGTAGATGGAATTTGGGAATCTGCAGAGCTTCCCTTAGTTTTTCAAGATCATCGACTAGAATAGCGATAGAGTAATCTTCTGTATTTTCGGGAGGATCAGAACGTCCGCATCCACGTTGCTCATAATAAATGACAGTTGTAAATTCCTCTAGTTTTGGACCAATTGTTCGCTCAAATACATAATGATTTCCTCCTGGCCCGCCGTGAATAACAATAATTGGTGTTGTCTCGTGCTGGGCACCAGCAACTTTGCACCAATGACGAATGTGATTAACCGTTATGAATCTCACCCCATTTTGAAGCATTATACTTTTCCACTTCCTTCTTTCAAAGAATGATAGAACCCTGTAATAACAGATGAAAATTTCTCTTTCTCTTCTAAAAAGGGATAATGATTGCTGTGTTCAAAAGGAATAAAAGAAGAGTTTCGAATACCTTGATGTATTTGTAGGGACGATGCAATAGGACATTGAACATCGTGTTTTCCACAAATGATTAACGTTTTTGTTGTTACGCTAGCAAGTTGTTCTCTTAAATCAAAGCTACGAAATTCTTTTGAAAAATAGTTCATACGGCTTGCGGCCATCGTCTTATGAACCGGTTTTGAAAAGTATGTTTCATATTGTTCTGGATGATATAAAGATAATTTCGTGCGTTTGATTGATAAAGTATGTCTTTCTTCTTTCGTAAGATGCGGCAGTTTTAAATCTTCAATGAGTTGCTGCATATATGCAAACTGAGGATGATCCGGATGGTAAATGCAATCTTTCGTTTTTGTGTAATCACTAGTAGCAGCGCCAACTACTATTAAAGATTGTAATAATTGCGGATAGTTTATAGCGTACATCAGCCCAAGCATGCCGCCGGTAGAGTGCCCTGCAAAATGCCATGATGGAATGTTCAGCGCTTCTCGAATTGCTTCTAGGTCTTCAACTGTTTCTTTCATGCTTAATTCTTCTTCTTTACAAGCAGTTACTGAATTGCCTGCTTCTTTTAAGTTAATTAATATAACTTTATGTAAGGATGTGAAGCTATCGGCAAAATAATCACCTGTTTCATTAAACTGTGAGTAAAGGTGTGTCACGCAAAGAGGCTCTCCGTGTCCTTTCGTAAATAGTTCAAATGTTCCTCGCTCTGTATGTATAAGTTGTTGCTTCCACATGGAAGTATCTCCTTTCTTTTTAGAGTGCCTTTTCCATAACTACAGTTTTTACAGAAAAACCATTTAGATTTGTTACAGTTTCTTCTTTTACGATGTTGTAACTAAGTGTTTCATACAATCGAATATTTTTAGAGAGTGCCGTACGAACTCTACATATCATTTTGCTTTTGTCATGCTCTTTTGCATAGTCTTCAAGCCATCTTAACATCTTTTTAGCGATACCTTTCCCTCGTGCTGTAGGAGAAATGGATAAACGTGAAAAATGAAGGGAGGTTTGATTCATTTTAAACCTTGCTGAACCGGAAGGGAGACCATTAACAAAACAGAGTAACGCTTGCTCATGTCCATTTTGTAATGAATGTTGTATAGAAGATACGGTTTCATGGATTGCGCTTGAGGGAACTTCTAAATTTCGATATTCTTCAAAAGCTTCTAACATGATTGCATGAACCAACGCGGCATCTTCTTTGTCTGCTAATCTAATCATTACTTCCATGTGTTCCACTCCTCGAAATTGTCTTTTTAATTAAATTTATATAAGCTCATTTTGATTTTTCAACATACAATTCGCTGTCACGCAGAACAAAAAGTGACCAACACTCGCTTTCTCCTTTTGTTTTAACCCTTGCATGTGGCAGAAAAAGGCCCTGACCGCTTCTATGCATGGCCAGATGCTCTCGTCCAGCTAAAAAGAAAGGGGTTTTATGTCGGTTTTTCAACTTGTATATATACACTCCTTGAAACAGTTAATAATATTAGAATAGGAGGCACACCTCCTATTCTATATAAACCCATTTTAATGTTCGGACACATAAGTCACTGTTATGTAGAATACACTATGATCGCTACTTGCTTGCTCCCTCCCTTTGTTTTAACCCTTGTATGTGGCAGGAAAAGGCCCTGACCGCTTCTATGCATGGCCAGATGCTCTTGTCCCCCCTAAAAAGAAAGGGATTTTTAATTTTAATATAAAACTTTTTTCATATTATTCCGAATTATTTCTAGGCATTTTGTTACAGTTAATTCGTTCTTTTCTTCAATTTCTTGTTTGCGTGGAATTGGTTTATACATGTTGTCTGGGTCTTCCCAGGTGAGTGGGAGAGTTGTTTGAGCTTGTCCTTTCCAAGCTTCAATCCATTCTGGAGGGAGATAACCTGAGATGTTTTGGATGTTATTCATTTCGAGCCAAATGAGTGCCCAAGCTCTTGGAACGACGCGCCACATATCATAACCGCCGCCACCGACTGCAATCCAGCGGCCGTTGCAATATTCATGAGCAATTTCATGAGCAAGTCTTGGGATTTCACGGTAAATTTGTATCGTTGAACAAAGATGTGTTAGAGGGTCATAATAATGAGCATCAGCTCCGTTTTGCGTTAAGATGATATCTGGTTTGAAATAATCAGCGACTTCACGAATAACAGTGCGATATGCATGTATAAATGATTCATCTTCTGTAAAAGCATCAAGAGGAACATTAAAAGAATAGCTGTATCCATTCCCTTGACCACGTTCGTTTACAGCACCTGTTCCTGGAAATAAGTAACGCCCTGTTTCATGCAAGGAAATTGTGCATACGTTAGGATCATCATAAAAGGACCACTGCACACCATCACCATGATGAGCGTCTGTATCAATGTATAAAACACGAAGACCGTATTTTTGCTGCATATATTTAATGGCAATGGAGCTGTCATTATAAATACAAAAGCCAGATGCTTTGCCGCGAAAGCCGTGATGTAAGCCGCCTCCTAAATTTAGAGCATGCTCTGCTTTTCCTTCAAGGATTGCATCGACCGCAGTTAATGTCCCTCCAACAAGAAGGGCGCTTGCTTCATGCATATTCGCAAACATTGGCGTATCTTCTGTTCCGAGACCGTAGGACATTGCGATTGATTTTTCCAGCGTTCCTTCTCCAGCACGTTTTACCGCATTTATGTACTCCTCTGTATGAATTAAAGCAATTTCTTCATCTGTTGCGATTCGAGGTGTAATGACTTGTGAAGGCTGTATGAATCCTCCTTTTTGGAGCAAATCATACGTCAGCTTTACGCGAAGCTGATTAAAAGGGTGATCAGGACTAAAGGAATAGCCCTGATAATCTTCTGAGTAAATGAATACATTTTTCATGTTCCCATCCCCGCGATATTCGGCCATAACACACGGTAGCCTTTTTGTTCTAGCTCTTCAATTGCTTTAAGAGGATTCATTGTTTGAATGCGGAAAACAAGAACTTTGTCGCTCTCTTCTTTTGCTGGATAAACGAGAACGCTCACAATGTTAATTTTCAGTTCACTAAAAACTGCAACAACTTTTCCAAGAATACCAGGTTCATTTTTTATTTGAATTTCAACCTGTGAACTTGGTTGATGAGCACCTGTTAATTTAACAAGCGTATGCAGTACAGTCGATTCTGAAATAATACCGACAAGCTTACCACTTTTTGTAACGGGAAGACAGCCAATTTTATTTTCAAAAAATAACGTGGCGATTTCTTCAACGAAGTCAAGAGGGTGACATGTCATAACGGGATGTTTCATAATACGTTCAATCGGTTCTTTAAGAGCATCCTTTGAAACGTGTTCATCAAGAATAGATGGACTTGCATCTCGAACGTCACGGTCGGAAATAATTCCAACGACTTCATATTTTTCATTTACAACTGGAATGTGACGGATGCTTTTTGCTGCTAATGTTCGTAAGGCTGTTTCAATCGTGTCAGTTGGGCGCAGCGCTGTTACATTTTGATTCATAATTTCTTCAACAATCATGATGTAATCCTCCCTTTTAGTACATGAAACGATTCTGGAAGCGTAAGCGATCAAACTTTTGAATGGATTGTGGATCAATGCGTTTTCCAATGCGAACCATTAAGCAGTTTGCCGGATGCGAACAAATTTCAGGATCATCTGTTGCCATCCATTCAAGCCCGCCAGCATTCATCATTTTTTCCATTACTTTTCGATATTCCCAAACATTTAAGCCGGTTTGTTTTAAATCCCAGTGCCAATAATACTCAGTTGTTAAAATAATATAATCTTCCATATGATCATCCATCATAGAAACTTCTAATAAGTTCTTTCCAACAGCACATCCGCGAAAATCTGATGCGACTTCAATGGCACCAAGTTCGATTAAATCGTCCATTTTCCCTTCAGACCATCTCTCAAGCGGATCAGGATATAAATAGGTTACATAGCCAATAATTATTTGTTCATGACGAGCGATAATGATGCGAGCTTCAGGTAACTTGGAAATTTCGACAATTGCTTTATATTGCTGATCGGCAGGTCGAAAGGCAACTAGATCAGGATGAAACTCATACATTTCTAAATTATGCGTTTTGACAGGACCTTCAATAATTAAAGTTCCTTTCGGCGTTTTCAAGTTTCTTACGTTGTATACTTTACTATGAATCAATTTTAGGCTCACCACCTTCAGAGCTTTGTGAATCTACTATCTATTTTCATACTACTGTACTCAGTATGCGATGTGAATCGAAATTTGTCAGTAAAAATTTGTGCGAAATTTGTAAAAAATACTGAAAATTATAAAAAATATATTTATAATAAATACATAGAGTACATAGAAGGGGGATGTAAAGAATGAAAGTAGAAACGCTTCCAGTAATTAAAGGTGAAAATAATTTGTTAAATTATGATGAAGCATATCAAAATTTTAATTGGGAAGAAGTAAATCAAAACTTTTCTTGGCATGAAACTGGGCGAGTAAATATGGCTTACGAAGCAATTGATCGACATGCCAAATCCCACCGGAAAAATAAAGTAGCATTGTATTATCAAGATGGCGAGAGAAAAGAGAAGTATACATTTAAAGAAATGATGGAGTTGTCGAATAAAGCAGGAAATGTCTTAAAGAATTATGGGGATGTCGAAAAAGGCGATCGCGTCTTTATTTTTATGCCTCGTTCACCGGAATTATATTTCACTTTACTTGGTGCAGTAAAACTTGGAGCAATCGTAGGACCGCTATTTGAAGCTTTCATGGAAGCGGCTGTATGCGACCGTTTAGTGGATAGTGAAGCAAAGGTGCTTGTAACAACGCCAGAATTGTTAGAGCGTATACCTTTTAATGATTTACCAGCATTAAAAACGGTATTTGTCGTTGGTGAAAATGTAGAAGAAGGCGGTAAAATTACGGCGTTTAATCCACTTTTTGAACAAGCTTCGAATAAATTAAATATTGAATGGCTTGGAAGAGAAGATGGACTTATTTTACATTATACGTCTGGTTCAACAGGGAAACCAAAAGGTGTGCTGCACGTTCAAAATGCAATGGTGCAGCAGCATCAAACAGCAAAATGGGTACTAGACTTAAAAGAAGATGATGTGTATTGGTGCACAGCGGATCCAGGCTGGGTAACAGGAACAGCATACGGTATTTTTGCGCCTTGGCTAGTTGGGGCTTCTAACGTAGTTTTAGGTGGACGCTTTAGCCCGGATGCTTGGTACGAAACGCTTCAAAATTATGGTGTAACAGTTTGGTATAGCGCTCCGACAGCATTCCGTATGTTAATGGGTGCTGGTGACGATACGCTGAAGAAGTATGATCTATCAGCACTTCGTCATATTTTGAGTGTTGGTGAGCCGTTAAATCCAGAAGTTATTCGCTGGGCGATGAAAGTGTTCCATCTTCGCATTCATGATACATGGTGGATGACAGAAACAGGAGGACAAGTTATCTGTAACTATCCTTGTATGGAAATTCGTCCAGGATCAATGGGAAAACCAATTCCGGGCGTGAAGGCAGCAATCGTTGATAATGAAGGAAATGAAGTGCCGCCATATACAATGGGGAACTTAGCAATTGGAAAAGGCTGGCCATCGATGATGCGTGCTGTTTGGAATAACCCGCAAAAATATGAGTCTTATTTTATGCCAGGAGACTGGTATGTGTCAGGTGACTCTGCGTATATGGATGAAGATGGATACTTCTGGTTCCAAGGGCGTATTGATGATGTTATTATGACGTCAGGCGAGCGCGTTGGTCCATTTGAAGTGGAAAGTAAATTAATCGAGCACGCAGCAGTTGCGGAAGCTGGTGTTATCGGAATCCCAGACCCAGTGCGCGGCGAGATTATTAAAGCATTTATTGCACTGCGCACAGGTTATGAACCATCTGAAGAGTTAAAAGAAGATATTCGCCAATTTGTGAAAAAAGGATTGGCTGCTCATGCGGCACCTCGTCAAATTGAGTTCCGTGATAAATTACCAAAAACGAGAAGCGGTAAAATTATGCGCCGTGTATTAAAGGCGTGGGAGTTAAACTTACCAACAGGAGACTTGTCTACGATGGAAGATTAAGTAAGAAAGGTCTGAACTACACTTGGTTCAGGCCTTTCTTGTTTAGAGTATAGTGAAATTGTATTGAAATTGTTCAGCGTTACATATACCTTATTGTAATATGTAAAATGCAACAGAGGATGCAAGAAGGTTAATACAAGAGATAAAGAAAAGATGTAACCTGTGGAGGGATGTTAATGACGCAATATTATCTTTTTGTTGCTATGTCAATTTTTCTTATTATTTTGCCAGGACCTGATACGGGATTAGTAACTCAGAATACAATGTTGCAGGGAAAACAAGGCGGAATGAAAACTGTTTTTGGTATTCTATGCGGTTTAAGTATTCATACGTTAGCAGCTGTACTTGGGATTTCTGCAATTCTTGTTAAATCGGCATTTTTATTTTCTATTTTTAAGTATATTGGTGCTATTTATCTTATTTATTTAGGATGCGTATCATTGTGGTCTTTACGGAAGAAAGGAAAAGAAACAGAGGATATTACAGTTAAAAATAAGTATCAGGGTGCTCCTTGCTTCCGGCAAGGTTTTCTTACTAATTTGTTAAATCCAAAAGTAGCTATTTTCTTTTTAACATTTTTACCACAATTTATACAGCATGATGGAAATACGTTTTTTCAACTTTTTATTATGGGTATGACATATACAGTTTTAACCTTTCTATGGTTTATACTCTATATTTATTTAATCAATGCAATTCGGACATGGATGAAAAAGCCGTCCACAGAGCGGGCTATTCAAGGGATAAGCGGTTTTGTACTTTTGGCATTTGGGATTAAATTAGCACTGGAAAAACGACCGTAGTCATTTTCATAAGTAAAGCTCATTTCTCACTTATGGTTAGCCAAGCTAACCAAGCCCCTGCTACACGTTAGTTTAAAGGTTTGGGGATTAAACTTGCCGATAGACGACTGTCTACGATGGAAGATTAAATAAGCAAGTTCTGAATCAAGTATAGTTCAGAACTTGCTTATTTTAAGTATGTTATTAAGAAATAAAATAATTTTTGAACCATTTGCCTCCAGTATTTGTATAAGTTTATGACATGATAGATTAGGAGGCGGTTTATATGCAGAATAGATGGATGATGCTTTCATTAGTTGTAATAAGTATTATCACCGTGTTTACTATAGGTCTGTTTTTGCCAATGGCGATAGGGTTTAAAGTTTCAATGATTACACTGGCAAGTACAATGATTGTTATGTTCTCAATCCTTATACCGTTTGACAAGAAATATATTGTGCGGAAAGCCGGGAATAAAATCGATTTTACAAAAACAAAAGTATACTTTCGTTGGAATGTATTTGATACAATATCTGTCTGCGTTGCAGTGTACGCTTGTATATGTGTACAAGTGTTAAATTTCCTAGTTTCAAGCGGATTAACAGTTCAAAATCCGTATGTACAATTTTTTACGAATCAAGCGCAGGTTTGGACATTAGTTGCAAGTATTTATTTAATTAGCCGAATCTCTTTAACGTTAAAGGGGATAAAGGAGATTAAAAAACATGGCGCAGATTGGGATTGAGGAAGAACTCATGCTTGCATATCAAAATGGGGATAAGCGAGCAGGAGAAAGATTATATCTCTTAATCAAACCAGCGTTATATACGTTTTTATATCGTTTTAGCCGTGATGAACAGCTGAGCATAGACCTCGTTCAAGATACGTTTTTGACGTTAGAACGTAAGAAACATATGTATGAGATTGAAAAAGGAAAGATTAAAACGTATTTGTTTCAAATTGGTCATCGGCTTATGATTAATAAACTGAATCGAAGAAAGAGATGGCGTTCACTTATACCATTTCTTGTACCGATTCAAGAGAAGGAATTTTCGCAAGAAGACCGTCTTACAGTGAGAGAAGCGGTTTTGAAGGTTCCAGAGGACCAACGAGCGGTCCTTATTCTTTCTTATTATCATGATATGCCGCAAAAGGAAATCGCAGAGGTACTTGATATTCCTGTAGGAACGGTGAAATCGAGGCTTTATCATGGCATGAAGAAATTGAAACAATTGCTGGAGGTGGATGAAATTGAACGAAAATCCCTTTGATAAAGAATATAGATTGAAACAGCATTTAGATAGTGATCATGTGGAAATTCCTGATTTTCCGCAAAAAGTGAATATGGGAGATCGTTTTTTACGTTTTCTTGCGTCTCCGGCTAAAGATCCTGTTGAAGCGACAATTGGTAATGATTTATCAATTGTGTTTCACATCTCTTTGTTAGCCAGTGTTCCACTCCTTTCTTTACTTACAATATTCATTGCCAATCAGTAAAAATTTTAAAAAAGTGACATAACGAAATCACAACGGAGAAATTTTGGGCTGCATTTGACAGGCATATACAAATGATGTTATAAAGAGAAGTATATAAATAATCGAGCGTGGAAAGGGAACAGTAGTGATCATTTCCCTGTTTTAGAGAGCTGATGGTCGGTGGAAATCAGCACATAAATGATCGTGAATTACACCTCTGGAGCATCTTTCTTCGATTGGATTTAATCCGAATCTAAAAGGGGAAAGACGGTGATGAGCCGTTATGTGAATGAAGTGGCAGGTTTTTTCCTGCAACTAGGGTGGTAACGCGATGAGTAAAATCGTCCCTTATTGAAGGGGCGATTTTTTTATGTTTTAAATTCCGCGCACAAACTATTTTTAAAGGAGTGAATCTGATGAACATTTTACAAGATCTTGAGTTCCGTGGTCTGATTAACCAACAAACGGATGCAGAAGGTTTACAAGAGTTGTTAGAGAAAGAAAGTGTGAAATTATACTGTGGCTTTGATCCAACAGCTGACAGTTTACATATTGGTCATATGCTGCCAATTTTAATACTACGTCGTTTCCAACAAGCGGGGCATCAACCAATCGCACTTGTTGGCGGAGGTACAGGTTTAATCGGTGACCCAAGTGGTAAAAAAGCAGAACGTACATTAAATGAAAAAGAAACAGTTGCCTTTTTCAGTGAGCGCATTAAAGAGCAGCTTTCTAGTTTCTTGGACTTTGAAAAAGCAGGAAATCCAGCGATTATCGCAAACAACTATGATTGGATTGGTTCTTTAGACTTAATCACATTCTTACGTGATATCGGTAAAAACTTTGGTTTAAACTACATGTTAGCGAAAGATACAGTTGCATCTCGTTTAGAGACAGGTATCTCATTTACAGAGTTTAGTTACATGATTTTACAATCATACGATTTCTTAAACTTATACCAAACATACGGCTGTAAATTACAAATCGGTGGTAGTGACCAATGGGGTAACATCACAGCTGGTCTTGAACTAATCCGTAAATCAGAAGAAGATGCGAAGGCATTTGGTTTAACTGTACCACTTGTAACGAAATCTGACGGTACGAAGTTTGGTAAAACAGAAGGCGGAGCAGTTTGGTTAGACCCAGAAAAAACAACACCTTACGAGTTCTACCAATTCTGGATTAATACAGATGACCGCGATGTTGTTAAATACTTAAAATACTTTACATTCTTATCTCATGAAGAGATTCTTGAGTTAGAAAAACAAGTAGCGGAAGCACCAGAAAAACGTGAAGCACAAAAAGCATTAGCTTCTGAAATGACAAAACTTGTTCACGGTGAAGCAGCATTAGAGCAAGCGATTAAAATTTCAGCAGCGCTATTTAGCGGTTCTGTTGCAGAATTAACAGCGGCGGAAATCGAGCAAGGCTTTAAGGATGTACCATCTGTGGAGCGTAATACAGAAGATGCATTACTAGTGGATGTACTTGTAGAAAGTAAAATTTCACCATCAAAACGTCAAGCGCGTGAAGACATTACAAATGGCGCGGTTTATGTGAATGGTGAACGTACACAAGAGTTAGACTACACTGTAACAGAAAAAGACCGCATTGAAGGTAAGTTTACAATTATTCGCCGCGGTAAGAAAAAATATTTCTTAATTCGTTACTAATGTGCGAAAAAGCGTAAGGACCCTTACGCTTTTTGCCTTTTAAAGGAGAGAAGTTAATCTTATGGATATTCAGAAAATTTTAGAGGATTATGTTTTAAATCCAGAAAAATTAATGAGCTTTGGGGGAACTATCCTAAGAATAATTATTATTTTTATTGCTGCAAAAGTGATTATTCGCGTAGCTTGTGTAGGAATTGAACAAATTTTTAAGATGAGCAGCAAAGCGCCTGTGCGTACGAACGAAAGACGTGAGGCGACATTAACGAAGCTTTGTCAAAATATTGTTCATTATGTTGTGTATTTTATGGTAATTATGACGGTTTTAGATACAGTAGGAATCGATATTAAAGCACTTCTTGCTGGGGTGAGTGTTGCTGGTTTAGCAATTGGTTTTGGTGCACAAAACTTAGTAAAAGACGTTGTAACAGGATTCTTTATTATTTTTGAAGATCAATTTTCAGTTGGCGATAAAGTGAAAATTAATGATATCGATGGCATCATCGAAGAAGTAGGGCTTCGTACGACGCAGCTAGTTGCAGAAAACGGGGAGATTTACTTCATTGCAAACAGCTCAATTACAAAAGTTGCGAACTATTCTTTAGGGGAAAAGCGTAAAGAAATAGCGTAAGAGAATATAGATGAAAAAAAGACTTCGGTGATGCCGAAGTCTTTTTTTTGTTCAAAAATTTTCCGTATGTTCACTTCAAGTTCATAACAAGCTTGTATGATGTATGTATCATAAGTGATAGAAAAAAAGGAGCTTAACTATATGTCACTAGAAGCATTAATTATTTTTTCGTTACTGAACGCAGGGCAGCTAGCAGAAAATGAAAAAACTCACTTACAAAAAAATCATAGTGAACCATATGTTTGTGTCGAGAAACATGAACAGGATAAAACGATGAATATAAAGCTAAAATAAATATTTTTATTCAAAGAAAAAAGCCAATCCAAAAGGATTGGCTTTTCGTCATTAACGAGAGTAGAACTCTACGATTAACGCTTCGTTGATTTCAGCAGCTAACTCAGCGCGCTCTGGTAAGCGAGTGAAAGTAGCTTCTAATTTGTCAGCATCGAAAGTTAAGTACTCAGGTACGAAGTTGTTAACTTCAACTGCTTCTTTAACAACAGCTAGGTTGCGAGATTTTTCGCGAACGCTGATTGTTTGGCCTGGTTTAACGCGGAAAGATGGGATATCAACGCGAGCGCCATCTACCATGATGTGGCCGTGGTTTACTAATTGACGAGCAGCACGACGAGTGCGAGTTAAGCCCATGCGGTAAACTAGGTTGTCAAGGCGAGCTTCAAGAAGGATCATGAAGTTTTCACCGTGTTTACCTTTCATTTTACCAGCTTGGTCAAATGTGCGACGGAATTGACGCTCAGTCATGCCGTACATGTGACGAAGTTTTTGTTTTTCTTGTAATTGTAAACCGTATTCTGAAAGTTTCTTACGTTGGTTAGGACCGTGTGGACCTGGTGCGTAAGGGCGTTTTTCTAATTCTTTACCTGTGCCGCTTAGAGAGATTCCAAGACGACGAGAAAGTTTCCAAGATGGACCTGTATAACGAGCCATGAATGACTCCTCCTTTAAATGTTTTTATTTTTGTAAAATAAAAACAGACGTAATTGACATTTATGCGCATTTCATTTTCATGTATCCTCGCTCCAGCAGCAGGGAGTTACACGATACACCTCTTCATGAGGAACAAAATACAAACAATAAACTCACATTACAAGGCTGCCTTTTTATTTTACACAAAGGCTATTATATCTGTTTATTAGGAGGGAGTCAAGAATATCAATTTTCATTTTATACATATAAATTTTGGAAAAATGCAAGAAGGAATTTTATGAATGCTCATGGAAAGGATAGCAACAGATAGAAAACGCTTACATAAAATAAAGTATAAGGGGGATGTTTGTATGAAAAAGAAACATATCGAAACGACATTGGTCCATCACGGGTATGATGCTGCACAGTATAAAGGGAGTTTAACACCACCGTTATTTCAAACATCTACGTATACATTTGAAACCGCTGAGCAAGGGGAAGCGAGCTTTGCTGGATATGATTCAGCTTACATTTATTCTAGACTTGGTAACCCGACAGTCGAGTTATTTGAAGAAAGAATGGCAGCTTTAGAAGAAGGGGCAGCTGCGCTTGCGTTTGGCTCTGGAATGGCAGCTATTTCAGGGACGCTTTTAGCCTTTTTAAAAGCGGGGGACCATATTGTTTGTTCTAACGGATTGTACGGTTGTACGTATGGATTTTTAGAAGTGTTAGAGGAGAAATTTGCAATTACGCATACATTATGCGAGATGGAAACAGAAGCAGAGATTACAAATAGTATTCAACCGAATACGAAGATTATTTTTGTAGAAACACCAATTAATCCAACGATGAAACTTATTGATTTAGAACTTGTTGTAAAAGTAGCAAAGCAGCATGGACTTCTCGTTATTGTTGATAATACGTTTTGTTCACCATATTTACAAAGACCACTTACATTAGGCTGCGATGTTGTTTTGCACAGTGCGACAAAATATATTGGCGGTCATGGTGATGTTGTCGCGGGTGTTACGATTTGTAAAACAAAAGAGCTTGCAGAAAAAATTCGTCCGATTCGCAAAGATGTTGGGGGGATTATGTCACCATTTGATGCATGGCTGCTTTTGCGCGGTTTAAAAACATTAGCAGTGCGGATGGATCGCCACTCTGAAAATGCAGAAAAAATTGCTGCTTTTCTGCGGAATCATGAACTAGTAGAAGATGTTTGGTATCCAGGAGGAATGCTTGCGAATAAACAAATGAAGCGCGGCGGTGGTGTGCTGTCGTTTACAGTAAAAGGTGGAAAAGAAGAGGCACAAGCTTTGATGGATAACTTAAAGTTAATTGCAATTGCAGTTAGCCTTGGTGATACAGAAACGTTAATTCAGCATCCAGCAACGATGACACATGCGGTTATTCCAAAACATATTCGTGAGCAGATGGGTATTTATGATAATTTACTGCGCTTATCCGCAGGACTTGAGGCGTGGGACGATATCGTAGTAGATTTATCACAAGCGCTGCAAAAAGAAAAAACGGCTCTATCTTAAGAGCCGTTTTTTCTTTTTTTATATATGGTTTAATAAAGTTTCTACAAATTTCTCTAAATATGTTTGATCGATTTCATCAAAACGACCTTTATTTGGGCTGTCGATGTCGAGTACGCCGATGACTTCACCGTTTTTGATAAGTGGTACAACAATTTCTGAATTAGAAGCTGCATCACAGGCGATATGTCCAGGGAACTGATGAACATCAGCGACAAGTTGCGTCGTTTTTGTTTCCGCTGCTACGCCGCATACACCACGGCCAAATGGGATACGAACGCAAGCTGGTAGTCCTTGAAATGGTCCAAGTACAAGCTGATTCCCTTCCGTTACATAAAAGCCCACCCAGTTAATATCTTGTAAAAACACATTGAGTAAAGCAGATGCATTTGCTAAGTTAGCCACTACATTTGACTCACCTGTTAATAATGCATCGAGTTGTTTGATTACTGTTTCGTATTGTTCCTCACGTGTACCTGTATATCCTTCTGATGTAAACATGAAAACGCCGTCCTTTCCCTGAAAAAATGTAAAATCGTCGCAAAATAAGCTATAATTCGCACGACTTTGTCGATAGAAAATTAAAGGAATTTGTCTTAAAAGTCAAGAAATTTACATAAAAGTGAAACTTCCATCAGTAGAGGGGCATCCTCGGTTGATGGTTAGTTGAACTAGCCGGGTTCTTACTGCTTGTTAAAAGATAAAAGCTGTTCGATGAAAGGGAGTGAGTGCGTGACACAGGTGAGACAGAAGATTATCGACGCGGCAATTTCTCTATTTTATGCGAAAGGATATGATGGTACATCGGTGCGTGATATAGCAAAACAAGCAAATGTCAACGCAGCAAATATTTCATATTATTTTGCCGGAAAACAAGGATTGCTGGAACAGTTGGTGTCAGACTTTTTAGAGGGGTACTTACGTGTAGTTGAAATAACATTTGAACGGCGGAATTTTTTATCTTCAAAAGAAGTATTATTTCAGATCGTGCGCAATATTTTACAATATCAATTTGAGCGAAGAGAGCTTACTCGTTTCTTTTATAGAGAACTTTCATTAGATAGCACATTAATTCGAGAAGTAATGACGATTTACTTTTCAAAAGAGAGATATTATGTAGAACAACTTATTAGACAAGGTCAGGAAAATAAAGAGTTTCAAAAAGTATCTTTCACGATGTTTATGACACAGCTGAAGGGAATGATTAGTATGCCGTATTTATATCCGCAATATATATCAGAAGTGCTGCATTCATTTCCGTCAGAAGTATTTTTTATTGAAATGTATATGAAGGAAGTAGAGCAGTGGATGGAGCAAACTCTTTGTATAGAGCGTTCACATTATCCCCTGCCGAGAGCGGCTTATGTATAAAGAAAATCGAAAAACATAAAAACAGCTTGTTACCAGTATGTATGGAAACGAGCTGTTTTTTGTTTGCTTCCTATGAGATAACATCTTCTTTTTTTAATCACGATATAGTAGTATATCAATTAAGCGGTAATAGCATTTACGAGAAGAAATACTGTTTTTTAACAATTATCACTTTGGGTTAGAGGTATATCCATAATGGATTTGGAAGGAGTAAATTCTTTCGCGAAATTTTTCTAAAAACTAGGCCAAAAACATATAATTACATGGTATGATTAGTACATTGAAAGTTGTTAAATATAGGGGATTTTCCTTTTCTTACATAACGCCTTCCATTTCAAAAAACGGAACGGACAAAAAACAAGATAAATAGGAGGCTTTTGAATGGATTCAATTTTAACGATCGTTATCATCATAGTGAGCGCTATTTTGCTCTTTCTTATAGTAGAGCTCGTGATGAGAAATCGTTTATATAAAGATATTGAGGCATTGCAGCAATGGCAGCAAGAAATTAAGGACAAGCCTGTTGCAGATGAATTAAAGAGAGTAAAAGAATTAAATATGACCGGACAAACGGAAGAACTGTTTGGAAAATGGCGAAATGAATGGGATGAAATTATTGCTAATATTCTTCCGAAAGCAGAAAAAGAATTAGAAAGCGCTCAAAAACTTGCCGCGCAATTTTCCTTCCGAAAAGCAAAGCATATAATGAATGAATCCATTAGCGGTTTAGATGAAGCAGATCATCGAATTACTGATATTTTAAATGAATTGCAAGAGTTGTTAGAAAGCTATGAGAAAAACAACTCAGAAATTGAACATTTACGCGATACATATCGGAATATGAAAAAGAGTGTGCTTGCTCATCGACATATGTTTGGCTCAGCAGAACAGAAAATAGAAGAGGCACTTGATGTGGAATCGAAGAAATTTCAAACGTTTGAAGAAGCCACTCAAAATGGAGATTATTTAAAAGCGCGTGAAATTGTTATAAGTTTAGAAGAAGGACTATCAAATTTAGAACTGATTGTGCATGAAGTGCCGGACTTATTAGTAGAATGCCAGGCGACCTTACCAGTACAATTAGAAGACTTAACACAAGGTCACGACGATATGAAAAAGCAAGGCTATGTATTAAATCATTTGGAAATCCCAAAAGAAGTAAGAGAAATGAACCAACAACTGCAAACATGTCTTGCGGATTTAGAATATCTACATGTGCTAGAAGCAAAAGAAAAAATCGACGTTTTAAAAACACAGCTCGATACGTTATACGAACAATTGGAATTAGAAGTGAGAGCGAAATATTATGTTGAACAGCAGACAGTAGCTGTATACGAAGATTTAGAAACAATTCGCGAGCAGGCACTGGAAACAAAAGCAGAAACACAGTTTGTGAAGCAAAGTTATCAGCTGCAAGATAAAGATATTGAATCACAAAAAGTGATTGAAAAACAAATGCATATTTTGATGAAGCGTTTCGAAGTCTTACAACTTCGTATTGCAGAGCAAGATATTGCATTCTCTGTGATTCGAGAAGAATTAGAGGAAATTTACGAGCAATGTGAAACATTGAAAATACTTCACGATGAGTACAAAGATATGTTGCAAACAATGCGTAAAGATGAATTTGAAGCACGTGAAGCGTTACGAGAAATGCGCCATACAATAATGGAATCAAAACGTATGATGCAAAAATCAAATTTACCAGGTTTACCAGATAATATCATGGTTGATTTGCAAAACGGCCAACAAGCGATGCAAAATGTATATGAGCAGCTGGAATTAAAACCCCTGAATATGGGTGTGGTAACCAGTACGTTAGAAGAAGCGGCAGCTATTGTAAATGGTGTATATGAAGCAACGCAAGAATTAATTGAGCAAGCATATTTAGTAGAGAAGTTAATTCAGTATGGTAACCGTTATCGCAGTCATGATGATATGCTGGCACAAAGTTTAGATCATGCAGAGCGATTATTCCGTGAATATGAATATGATGCAGCACTAGAACAAGCAGCTTCTGTATTAGAACAAATTGAGCCAGGTGTTGTCCAAAAGATTGCTGAATTTGTTGACTTAGAACAAACTCCTTAATATGTATTAAGGGGTTTGTTTTTGTTTAGACAACTTTTGTATGCATGAGGATGTAATATTGCTATAATGAATAGCGGAATATAGAGCGTTTTTTAGTTAAAAGTAGAAAAGCATACTTCCGCTTTAATGACGGAAACTATGAGCATGTTTAGCGTAAACGCATGAACTTATGATATGATTGTGTGATGCGATATCGCTGAAAGGGGAAGAACGATGATCTATTTTGATAATAGTGCGACGACAAAACCATACCCAGAAGCCTTGCAATCTTATGTAACAGTTGCAGGAAAATATTTTGGGAATCCTTCTTCTATTCATTCCCTTGGAGGAGAATCAGAGCGTTTATTAACGCAATCACGTGCGATTGCAGCGCAGCTTCTTCGTGTCAAGCCTTCAGAAATTATCTTCACGTCTGGAGGAACAGAAGGGAATAACCTTGCAATTAAGGGGATTGCGATGAGAAATCGCTCCCGCGGCAAGCATATGATTACAACAAATATTGAACACGCTTCTGTGTCTGAGGCATATAAACAGCTGGAAAATCTTGGTTTTGACGTTACATATTTACCTGTAAATAAAAACGGTGTTGTATCGGTAGAAGATGTAAAACGTGCTCTTCGAGAGGATACAATTCTTGTTTCCATGATTCACGTTAATAACGAAACGGGAGCGATTCAGCCTGTTGGTGAAATTGGGAAGTTATTAGCAGATTATCCGAAAGTACGATTCCATGTGGATCATGTGCAAGGAATTGGAAAAGTCCCGCTTGATTTGTATGAAAATCATATTGACCTTTGTACGATTTCTGGGCATAAGTTCCATAGTGTAAAAGGTACAGGGCTTTTATATGTTCGCGATGGTGTTAGACTTGATCCAGTTTTATCAGGTGGTGGACAAGAGTTGCGTTACCGTTCTGGTACAGAAAACTTGCCGGGAATTGTTGCAATGATAAAAGCTTTGCGAATGACATTAGAAAAGCAGTCAGAGAATATCATGCATCTTCAAGCATTAAAAGAAGAACTCATTCATGTTTTTAATGATATGGAAGATGTTACAATTAATACGCCGAATGAACATACGGCACCGCATATTTTAAACGTATCATTTGTAGGATTAAAGCCAGAGGTTGTTGTACATGCCCTAGAAGAACGTGATGTGTATGTATCGACAAAGTCTGCTTGCTCTTCCAAAGCAAACGAAGTCAGCCACGTTTTACTGGCGATGGGCTTGCCGCACGAAGTAGCAGCAAGTGCAATTCGCGTAAGTTTAGCGCCGGAAAATACGATGGAAGAAGTAAAACAATTCGAAGGGATTGTAAAAGAAACATTGCCAAAATTATATGAAGTGATGAGGTAAGGAAAGATGATGACATACGAATATATTTTAGTTCGTTACGGCGAAATGACAACAAAAGGAAAGAACCGTTCTAAGTTTGTAAGTACATTGAAAGACAACGTAAAACATAAGTTGAAGAAATTTACAAACTTAAAAATTGATGCGACGCATGACCGGATGTATATTCAGCTAAATGGTGAAGATCATGAAGCTGTTGCGGACAAGCTGCAAGATGTGTTTGGTATTCACAAGTTTAACTTAGCTATGAAAGTGCCAACAGATTTAGAAGAAATTAAAAAAGGTGCACTTGCTGCTTTCTTGCAAGTAAAGCGTGAAGTGAAAACATTTAAAATTACGGTACATCGTTCTTATAAGCATTTTCCGATGCAAACGATGGAACTGCTTCCAGAAATCGGCGGGCATATTTTACAAAATACAGAGGATATTACAGTAGATGTTCATAATCCAGATGTAAATATCCGTGTTGAAATTAGAAGCGGTTATAGCTATATTATGTGCGATGAGCGCATGGGAGCTGGCGGTCTTCCAGTTGGTGTTGGCGGAAAAGTCATGCTTCTTCTTTCAGGTGGTATTGATAGCCCTGTTGCAGCTTACTTAACAATGAAGCGCGGCGTATCAGTGGAAGCTATTCATTTTCATAGTCCGCCATTTACAAGCGAACGTGCAAAACAGAAAGTTATTGACTTAGCACAGCAGTTAACGAAGTATTGTAAACGTGTGACACTTCATCTTGTACCGTTTACAGAAGTGCAAAAAACAATTAATAAAGAAATTCCATCTAGCTATTCAATGACAATTATGCGCCGTATGATGATGCGTATTGCAGAGCGTATTGCAGAAGAGCGTAACGCACTTGCTCTTACGACAGGGGAAAGCCTTGGACAGGTAGCGAGCCAAACATTGGATAGTATGCATACGATTAACGAAGTGACGAATTATCCAATTATCCGTCCGCTTATTGCGATGGATAAGCTAGAAATTATTAAAATTGCAAACGAAATCGACACGTATGACATTTCAATTCGTCCGTATGAAGATTGTTGTACAGTATTTACTCCAGCGAGTCCAACGACAAAACCGAAGCGTGAAAAAGCGAATAAATTTGAATCATACTATGATTTTACGCCGCTTATTGAAGAAGCGGTTGCCAATACGGAGAAAATGGTATTACAAACAGTAGAAGTAGCAGAAGAAGAACAATTCGAAGATTTATTCTAAAACCATAAATTACCATCAAAAGATATGTATGAAGCCATATGATTTATCACACTCTATACTCACAAGGAGGTGATACCATATGGCAAACACAAATCAATTAGCAGTTGCTGGTGCGCAAGCTGCTTTAGATCAAATGAAATATGAAATCGCTCAAGAGTTTGGTGTACAACTTGGGCCAGATTCAACATCTCGTGCTAACGGATCTGTTGGTGGCGAAATTACAAAACGTCTAGTTTCAATGGCTGAACAACAATTAGGCGGTTTCCAAAGATAATAACCATATATAATGGCTTAGAGAGAGCGGGATTCCCCGCTCTTTCTTTTTGTTGTTGTTTTCTGTCAAAAAATAAGAGAAAACATCTACTATTGTAGCCAACTAGTCAAAATATAAACCGATTTGTCAAAAGAAGATAGTTTTAAATTGACAGAAAATTCTTTACCATCGACAGAAAACTCTTTATTATTGACAGAAAATTCTTTATTATTAAAAGGAAGTCGTATATTGTAAAGGGGGAAGAGTATGAGACATGTGAGCCGTGAAGAATTATTAGCACCGTCAACGTATAACTTAGTAGAAGAGATGGAGCGTTATGCAAAAGAGCCAAATAAACTTGCGCTTATTTGGCAAGATGATCAAGGCAATAAAAAGAAAGTGACATATGGGGAATTGTTAAAAGGAGCAAACAAAATTGGAAACGCTTTTATAAAAAGTGGTCTGCAACAAGGGGACAAGCTTCTCATTATGATGCCTCGTCTTATTGAAACATATATGACGTATATTGCCGCAATTAAAGCGGGATTTGTTGTCATTCCAAGTTCAGAAATGCTGCGTAAAAAAGATATTGAATACCGCATTGCCCATGGAGAAGTAAAAGCGATTGTGAGTTACGAGCCGTACGTTAGACAATTCGACGGAATCGAAGCGATGAATTCACTTTGTAAATTTGTATTAAGTGAAAAACCGCTAGACGGTTGGAACAATATAAGAGAAGCGCTTGAAACAGAGAGTGACATACTAGAAGTGGCAAAGACAAACTGTGATGATATGGTCTTTTTATCCTATACATCTGGCACGACAGGCAATCCAAAAGGTGTTGTACATACACATGCTTGGGCATATGCTCACCTTCGTACGAGCGCTGCAAATTGGTTAGCAATCGAAGAAAATGATGTTGTGTGGGCAACAGCAAGTCCAGGATGGCAAAAATGGGTTTGGAGTCCTTTTCTTGCAACACTTGGTTCAGGTGCAACGGGATTTGTGTATCACGGGAAATTTGACCCGGCAACATATTTGCAATTATTAAGTGATAATAAAGTAAATGTATTGTGCTGTACGCCGACTGAATATCGTTTAATGGCAAAAATAGAAAACTTGCAGCAATATGACTTGTCTTCCTTGCATAGTGCTGTTTCGGCGGGAGAGCCATTGAACAGAGAGGTTATTGATACATTCCGAAATTATTTTCATGTAACGGTTCGCGATGGTTATGGCCAAACAGAAAATACATTACTTGTTGGTGTATTAAAAGGAATGGAAACAAAGCCTGGTTCGATGGGGAAACCAACACCAGGTAATCAAGTTGACATTGTTGATGAAGATGGTAAACCAGTTCTTCCGGGAGAAGTAGGAGATATTGCGGTGCACATCAAAACACCAGCATTATTTAAGCAGTACTATAAAGATCCGGAACGTACAACTATGCAATTTCGCGGTGATTATTATATTACAGGTGATCAGGCGAAAAAGGACGAAGATGGCTACTTCTGGTTTGAAGGGCGAGGCGACGATATTATTATTAGTTCTGGTTATACAATTGGGCCGTTTGAAGTGGAAGATGCACTTGTGAAGCATCCATACGTAAGAGAATGTGCTGTTGTGGCAAGTCCAGACGAAATAAGAGGGAATGTCGTAAAAGCCTTTATTGTTTTACAAGAGGGGATAGAGAAAAAGGATGAAATGTTAATTCCGCTTCTGCAAGAGCATGTAAAAGAATTAACAGCACCTTACAAATATCCGCGAAAGATTGAATTTGTGGAAGAACTTCCAAAAACAATTTCCGGTAAAATTCGCCGCGTAGAATTGCGAAAACGTGAAATGGAATTAGCTTCGAAGTAAAGTGAAACTTCCGTCAGTGGAGGGTTTTCTCCTCTACTGATGGTTAGTTGAACCAATCGGGCTTTTACTGCCCGTTAATGCGGGGTAAAGTGAAACTTCCGTCAGTGGGGGTGCTTTATCCCCCACTGATGGAAAGCCCGCCCAATTGGGCTTTTACGGGCAGTTCCCCCTTTTCGGTTTTCTCCGAATTTTAAGGTGGGGTCTTACTGCCTGGTAATAGCGGAGTAAAGAAGAATCGTAGGCAGAGAAATCTGTCTGCTTTTTTTCTTGCTGACAATTTCGTACACTAAAAAGTAAGAAGCAAAGGGGGAGAAAAAATGGGAGGACTTTGGTATGGCGGAAAGATTTATACGATGGAAGAAGAAGGAACGACTGTAGAAGCCATTTATGTAGAAAATGGTAAGATTATTGCCGTTGGAACGAGAGAAGAGTTAGAAGCTCGTTATCGTCCGAAGCAGTTATTTAATGTAGAAGGCAAAACAATGCTCCCTGGTCTTGTCGATAGTCATATGCATCTTATTGGACATGGAGAACGATTGCTTCGCTTAGATTTATCGACATGTACATCCTATCAAGAAATGCTGCATCTTGTTGCTGAGCGAATAAAAACAGCTAAACAAGGAGAATGGATTATTGGAGAGGGCTGGAATGAAAATAATTTTACAGATCGAAAAGACATACATAAACGTGATTTAGATGTTCTGTCACTTCATCATCCTATTTTATTGAAACGCGTCTGTCGTCATGTGACTTGGGTAAATTCCTATGTTCTTGAGAAAGCAGAGATTGTGCAAGGGGTAGAAGATCCGAAAGGCGGGAAAATTGGGCGTGATAAAACTGGTGAATTCACCGGTTTATTGTACGAACAAGCGCAGGATTTAATTGCTCATATTCAACCAGAAATTGATGCAGCGTATGTAACCAACGCACTGAGAACAGCCATTCAAGATTGTTGGAAATACGGATTAGTTGGTGGACATACAGAAGACTTAAACTATTACGGTGGTTTTCAAAAAACATATAAAGCCTTTGCAGAAGTGATTCGAGATATGCCGTTTAAAGCACACCTTCTCGTTCATCATGAGGTGGCACATGAACGGGAGCGCTATGAGAGTACACATTATATTGAGTTTGGAGCAATGAAAATCTTTTCAGATGGTTCCTTTGGCGGACGGACAGCGCTGCTTAGTGAACCATATGAAGACGCAAAGGAAACAAATGGAGTTGCCATCTTTTCGCGCGATGAACTTGCGCTACTTGTAAAACAAGCGAGAGATTTCCATATGCCTGTTGCGATTCATACGATTGGTGATTTATCACTTGAATATGTGATAGATGCGCTCGAAATGTATCCACCAAAAGAAGGGCAGCGTGATCGCATTATTCACTGTCAACTTGTACGCGAAGAGTTAATCAATCGTATGAAGAAGCTCCCTGCAATTTTAGATCTTCAACCTGTCTTCGTTTCTTCCGACTTTCCATCTGTTATTGAAAAACTAGGGGAGCATCGCCTTCGCTATGCATATGCATGGAAAACGCTTCTTCATGCTGACTTACACTGCGCGGGCGGTTCGGATGCACCAATCGAGCAGGTGAATCCACTTTTAGGGATATACAGCGCCGTAACAAGAAAAAGCTTTGTGGATGAAAACTGTTACATACCAGAAGAAAAATTAACGGTATTTGAAGCTGTTTCGCTATTCACAACAGGAAGTGCATATGCGATTGGAAAAGAAGAAAGCCGCGGGAAAATTGCTGCAGGGTATGAAGCGGATTTTACTGTGCTAGACAGAGATATATTTGAAATTCAGGAAGAGGAAATAAAAGAGATAGACGTTGTAATGACCGTTGTCGATGGTGAAATTGTATATAAGAAATAAAGGCGGCCGAGGCCGCCTTTATTTACTTATCCCGCATTAACGGGCAGTAAGTTCCCCACCTCAAGATTCAGAGAGAAGCAAAGAAGATAGGTGGGGAATAACTGCCCGTAAAAGCCCGATTGGTTCAACTAACCTTTTGGAGAAGAACACTCCAAAAGGTTAGTTGAACTTTATAAAAACGTTCTTTGTACTTTTTCCCAGAACGAATTATTTTTCAGTTTTACTGTTTTAATTTGTTTATCGCTTAAACGAACAACTGCTTTTTCGACTTGTTTAATACTTAATGCTTCGTTATCCATGCCCATGACAGGATAGTCGCTGCCGCTTGGAGCTAATTTTAGCGTTAATGTACGATCATTGTTTAAGATAAATGGGGAACCAAGTGTACGGTACGTATTGTTATTTAACGAAGCGAGTTCACTTACTTGGAAACATGGAATTAATGGATCCACAACAGCTCCGTGTAGTGATTTATTATATGCTGTGCTTCCTGTTGGTGTAGAAACAACTAATCCATCGCCTCTGAATGTTTCAAAGTATAAGTCATCAACATACACATCTAGCATAAATGTTTTAATAACGCTAGAGCGCAGTGAAAATTCATTGAGGCAATAAAAAGATGTATCATGATCAACTGTTACTTGAATTGTTGGATATCTTCTTACTTCAATTTCATTTTTTGTGATTTCTTGAAGGGCGCTATCGACATGGTCAATGTGGAAGTCACAGTAAAAGGAAATATCATTTGTTGTCGAAACTCCTGCGTATAAACAATCTTCACGAAATCCTGTTTTTCTGACAGCTTGCAAGAATGTACTGTCGTCGCCAACACTAACGATAGCATTTGCGTGTTTTGGCTGGTCTAATATTGTAAATCCATTTTCTTCTAAAATGTCGTATACTGGTTTCATTTTTTCGACAAGCGTTGCTTTATCATCACCGTAAAAGAAAAATAAATTGCGACGATCTGCCATTTTGTATCCCTCCATGCAGTAAATAATATGTTCAAATACTATATTTCGATAAAAAATATCAAAAATCCTCCTATTTTTAGAAAAATCTATATTTTCAATTTCGTTTATTCTTTTCATATTGTGTCGATAATGGATACGGAATGAAAGGATGGTACGATGAAGTGGCTTGCGATTGGAATTGGAATACTTATCTTGTTCGTCTTGCTTATTTTGTTATCGAAATTATCGCTGAAAATCAGTTTGTTATATACAGAAACAGAAAAACAATGTTTATTTCAAGTGAAAATATGGATGCTTCATTATACGTTTGATGTGCTTGAGCGGATAGAAAAACAACAAAAGAAAACAGGTCAAAAAATTGAAAAAGCAGGAGAGGAAGGCGGAACAGAGGACAAGTTTGTAGCAATGCTTGACAGCATAGCTGAGATTATAAAAAGGATGCAAGAAATCCATACTATGTTTAAAGGTTTTCTTCAAAAAGTAAAAATCAAAAATTGGAGATGGCGTTCACAAATTGGAACAGGTGATGCAGCGAGCACCGGGATTGTAACAGGTTATGTATGGTCAGTAAAAGGAATGGTTGTTGGAATTACTGGACACTATATGGACATTATCGGTGCACCGCAGCTTGAAGTTACTCCAATTTTTCAAGGGAAAACTGTGGCATCACATTGTGAATTAACAGCTTCATTTCGGATATATCGTGCAGTGAGAACAGCAATTCGCTTGTTTGTATTATTGAAAAAACAAGGGGTTATTGCTACAGATAATGCTATGCAACAATGAACATAGGGGGGATTATATGGAACATCCAATTCAAGGATTAATGACAACAGCGATGCAACATTTAAAGCATATGATTGATGTAAACACAATTATCGGTGACCCAATTCAATCACCAGATGGCAGTGTCATCTTAACGGTTTCTAAAGTAAGCTTCGGCTTTGCGGCAGGCGGTAGTGAATTTGGGAAACTTGAAAACAATAATCATCATCCATTTGGCGGCGGTAGTGGCGGCGGCGTTTCCATTAATCCAATTGCTTTTCTTGTTGTAAATAGTGAAGGTGTGAAAGTGCTTCACTTAGATAAACAGACGCACATACTTGACAAGATAATGGAATTAGCACCGCAAGCAGTGGATAAGGTGAAAGAAATGATGAACAAACAAAAAGATAAACAGCCGGAGTATGAAATATAGAATGAAGAAGCTAATCCTATTGGTTAGCTTCTTTTTTCATAAAACAGAGCGATTCATTTGCATTCTGTTTGCTGAACATCTATCATTTACACTGTACATATTTTGTTTTAGAAAAGGGAGGATTTTCAAATGGCAAACGTAACGTTTAAAGGAAACCCAATCACTTTAGTTGGAACAGAAGTTAAAGTAGGCGACCAAGCGCCTAACTTTCAAGTATTAGCAAATGATTTATCTCCGGTAACTTTAGAAACATACAAAGGTGCAGTGAAATTAATTAGTGTTGTACCATCTATCGATACAGGTGTATGCGATGCACAAACTCGTCGCTTTAACGAAGATGCAGCTGGTATTGAAAACGCAAAAGTATTAACAATTAGTGTTGATCTACCATTCGCTCAAAAACGCTGGTGTGCAGCTAACGGTTTAGAAAACGTTGTTACACTTTCTGATCACCGTGACCTTTCTTTTGGCGAAGCATACGGTGTTGTAATGAAAGAACTTCGTCTACTTGCACGTGCAGTATTCGTAGTAGATAGCAATGATAAAGTTGTTTACGTAGAATATGTAAGCGAAGGTACAAGCCATCCAAATTACGAAGCAGCATTAGAAGCAGCAAAAGCTGCGAAGTAATGCGAAGAGTGAAAAGCGGCCTCTTGTGAAAAGGGGTCGCTTTTTCTTTTGGAAAGAATTTAGAGTGTGGTATGATATAAGTTATGTGTATTTTAGTTTGAAGGAGGAGTTTTCGTGAGCTCAACAGTAGAAACAATATTTTCTATCTTTGATTCTTCTGCCGTAATTTTACGTAAAGAATTAGACATAACGTATTTAGAAGCGCTTGTAGAAACAGGTGATAATTTATTTGAAGGAACAATTTTACAAGAAGGATTAGAGCAGCCAACAATTGAGCGATTAGAGCGTGAATATAGCAAGTTTAATGAAGAAAACTATAAAGGCGAAGAGATTCGCAAGGCGTTCCAACTTGCCATCTTAAAAGGGATGAAAGACGGCGTACAAGCAAATCATGAAATGACGCCAGATGCAGTTGGTATGTTTATGAGCTATTTGTTCCATAAATTTATGAAGAATCAAAAGGAAATGACTGTTTTAGATCCTGCAGTTGGAACGGGAAATTTATTGACGACAATCTTTAATGGTTGCCCAGAAGGTACAAATGTGAGTGGATTTGGGGTAGATGTAGATGATTTGCTTGTTAAGCTTGCGTTAGTCAATGCAAATTTACAAAAACAAGCAGTTGAGTTTTTCAATCAAGATGGATTAGCTCCACTTTATATTGATCCGGTTGATGCAGTTGTGTGTGATTTACCAGTCGGTTATTATCCAAATGAAATGGGTGCAAGTGAATATACTTTAAAAGCAGACGAAGGCATGTCTTATGCGCATCATCTTTTTATTGAACAAAGTGTAAAACATACAAAAGAAGGCGGTTATTTATTTTTCTTAGTGCCAAACTTCATTTTTGAAAGCGATCAAGCGCCAAAGCTTCATGCCTTTATTAAAGAAACATGTTTTGTTCAAGGATTATTACAGCTACCTGTTTCCATGTTTAAAAATGAAAAAAATGCAAAAAGTATATTTGTTCTCCAAAAGAAAGGGCAAACCATACAAATGCCAAAACAAGCATTATTAGTAGAGTTACCAAAATTCTCTAATATGCAAGCGATGGAGAACATCATGAATCAAATTAATGGTTGGTTCGCTGAGCAAAAATAACCATTGTTCCTATGTAACAGGGGTATATGTATATATAATACAGTTTTATCTTTTATACAGTATTTAGTAACGTATACAAGATGACAATAGAAAAATACCAAATCTGTAATATAAAAAAAATCTTTGTGTTACAATTTTTTCACTTGAAATATATGTCGTACGATGTTTAAATTAAAATCGTGAGTTTAAATTTTTTTTCAGTGAAACGGTTATGTTAGCTGATAAAAATTGAAGACATAAAATTGAGCGGTTTGTGGAAAGATTCCACACGGCTAACAAGAGAAAAAGGGGCGAAAGACTAGATGTCAAAAATCATCGCGATTAATGCAGGAAGCTCTTCCTTAAAGTTTCAATTATTCGAAATGCCAAGTGAAACAGTATTAACAAAAGGTTTAGTAGAACGTATCGGTTTAGAGGATAGCGTATTTACAATTACTGTGAACGGTGAGAAACAAACAGAAGTAACAAATATCCCAGACCATGCAGTTGCAGTTAATATGCTTCTAAATAAATTAACTGAAACAGGTATTATCAAATCTCTTGATGAGATTAGCGGTACGGGTCACCGTGTTGTACACGGCGGTGAAAAATTCCCAGATTCTGTTCTAATTGACGACCAAGTATTAGCAGATATCGAAGCTTTAAGTGAATTAGCACCACTTCATAACCCAGCAAACGCTGTTGGTATTAAAGCATTCCGAGAAGTACTTCCGAACGTACCTGCAGTAGCAGTATTCGATACAGCATTCCATCAAACAATGCCGGAAGAATCTTTCTTATACAGCTTACCTTACGAATACTATGAGAAATACGGCATCCGTAAATACGGTTTCCACGGTACTTCTCATAAGTATGTAACAGAGCGTGCAGCTGAATTATTAGGCCGTCCACTTGAAAGCCTACGTTTACTTTCTTGTCACTTAGGTAACGGTGCAAGTATCGCAGCTGTTGAAGGCGGAAAATCAATCGATACGTCTATGGGCTTCACACCACTTGCTGGTGTAACAATGGGTACACGTTCTGGTAACATTGACCCTGCGTTAATTCCATACATTATGGAAAAAACAGGACAATCTGTAGACGAAGTTCTTAACGTATTAAACAAGAAAAGTGGTATGTTAGGTCTTTCTGGATTCTCTAGTGACTTACGTGATATTGAACAAGCTGAAGAAGAAGGAAATCACCGTGCGGAAGTAGCGCTAGAAGTATTTGTAGGCCGTATCCACAAATATATCGGTTCTTATGCAGCTCGTATGAAAGGTGTAGACGCAATCATCTTTACAGCTGGTATTGGTGAGAACAGTGCATTAATTCGTGAGCGTGTATTAGAAGGCCTTGAGTTCATGGGTGTATACTTTGATGCGAAACGCAACAATTTCCGCGGTGAAGAAGCATTCATTAGCTTCCCGCATTCTCCAGTAAAAGTAATCGTAATTCCAACAGACGAAGAAGTTATGATTGCTCGTGACGTAGTACGTTTTGGAAATATTGGTTAATATATGATGAAAAGACGGGATGATTCCCGTCTTTTTTTATATTATTTTTTTGAAAGTAGATCTGTTAATCCGTTTGGGTATAATGTTTTTTCTCCTTGCAAAAATGTTTCAACGGGAACCCATACACCGTAGGAGATGTTCTGTCCTTCTGTTATTGTGAATCGATCCTTTTTATAAAGCGCTTTGTTTGAAAAGCAGACGGAATACAATTGAATTAGTTCATGTCCAATTGTATTTTCTATTTGAAAGATGTTTTCTAAACAGCCCAAATATGTAACAATTTCCACAGCGACTCCAAGTTCTTCTTGAAATTCTCGAATAATTGTCTCCGTGGAATGCTCTCCAAGTTCAATAGTTCCTCCAAGTGGTCTATAATAATACCCTTCACCAGTTTCGTGTTTTCCTTTGTATTCTTCAACAAGAATACAATTGTTGTATGCAATAATACCTAAGGCTTTCGCACGTGGATGCATAACATTCCTCCCATTTTTTATTCCGCTATTCGCGAGCAGTAATAAGAAGCCCCCACTGATTTTAATACGACTTATTTGAAAATAACACATTTTTCAGAAAAAAGGGCGTGCGGCCTCTTACAGCAAATATGTTACAATATAGAAAAAATAATCCAAGGGGTTGTTTGTATGCTGTCAAAGCGAGAAGAACGAATTTTATATGATTTGAAAAGCTGGGAACAGCAATTAGTGCAACAAGAATCAACGGACTTTCAGAGAATGTTTGATAAGTGGTTGAACGGTACATTTTCTAAGCTACCGGAAAAAAAACGAAATGAATTTTTTTCAAAAGCAGATGGATGGCTCTTTCATCTTCATGCACTTATTCAAAGCTCACAGTCGCAACTTGATGCACGGGGACGTATTTTAGGAACGGCTCGTTTATTCGATGATTCCATTGAACATGTTGAAGACATAAAAGTATTATCAATTGATCAATTAACATACATAGCAGAACAGCAAACAGCTCGTCATCGTTTATATTCTTTCGTACAAGGAGGAGTAACAGGAGTTGGTGGCTTTTTATTATTAAGTGCAGACTTACCAGTATTAGTTGCTTTAAATGTGAAAGCGGTACAGCTAATCGCCACATCATTTGGTCATGATGTGAATAAACCGTATGAAATGATGCTAGCGTTAAAAGTATTTCACGCAGCCATATTGCCAGCGCATTTGCAGCAGTATGCTTGGTACAACTTACAGCAAGAATTAGAACAAGAAGAAGCGGCTCCATTCTTCTATGAGGGAGAAGAGGAAGTGCTAAATCCAGCATCTGTACAAGTACTACTAAAACAAATTTTGAAAACGTTTATTATTTATTCGGTGCGCCGCAAGTTGTTTCAAGGTGTACCAGTACTTGGGATTGCGGTTGGATCGACAGCGAATTATCGGTTAACACGGAGCATAACAGAATTTGCGAATCGATTTTATCAAATGCGTTATTTACGTCAAAAAATATAAAAGCGAAAGGCAGCCGCCTTTCGCTTTTTAGTTTGTTGCATGTTGTTTTGAGAATGGAATTGCCACTGGTTTCTTTGCCTTTGCTGGATAGTAAATGAAATCTAGTACTTTTGCCTGCACAGCAAGGGAAAGAATCGTAAAAGCAATTTCAGTCCATGTTAAATAATATAATGAAAGTGCAATGACAATTGCGTCAAAAACGAAGAAAATTTGACCAACTGTAAAGCGTGTTTTTTTGCTTAATACAATGGTTAAAATATCGTCTCCGCCTGTTGCACCACCGAATCGTAAAATAAAACCAAGGCCAACTCCAGCTAACGCTCCGCCGATTACTGCAGCTACAAATAAATGATTTGATAAATCAACCGTAAATGGAGAATAGTTTTCCATTAAAGAATAAAATACTCCGAATGAAATGGAACCAACAAATGAATAACCGACCATTTTTCTACCTAAAAATGTAGCGCATAGTAAAATGACAGGAATATCCATTAAAACAGTTGAAATTGACGGTGAAATGTCAAAAAAGTTTTGTAAAAACAGTGCGATTCCTACAAATCCACCTTCTGTTAAGTGATTCTGAAACTGAATGTGGTAAAGTGCGATAGCCAAAATAAATGAACCAAGTAAAACCATAAAAATTTCTTTAATAATTTGTCGACTTTGGATGTTCTCCATCGTTATTCCTTCTCTCCGTAGTTAGTAGTTTTTTGTTTTTCATAAACTAACTACGCCTATATAGCAGCAGTTAGTTTATATACGTCTAACTACGCTATATATCACTGAAGAAATAACGAATAATCCTCTCGTCCATCAATTCTCCCTACTTTCGTTTTAGTTTAGGTCTGAAATAGACTAAACAAAACTTAGAGTAGAATTTTTCATTTAGCAATCCTGCTCTCTTTTATGTTTTGTTTAGCGAATATGAAATAACCTAAACAAAACGCTACGTGTAAGAAGAGTCTTTTCGTTGCCAAATTATCCTTCGGGCAATCATAATTTCCCCACTCTCGTATTTTTTTCGCTAGACAAAGTATCTAAGCAAAAAAATACGCTACGTGTAAGATTCGTCTTTTCGATGCCACATGCTCCTTCGAGCGATCATGATATCTAAATCCTTTCTATAAAAGATTATATACTATTATATCATACTTTTTTAAAATGTATGTTCTTGGAAACCGACAATGGGCAACGAAAAAACTACATACTTCGTAAATATGGAAGCTTTAGGTGAAATTCATGTAAATTTTACTGAAAAATGGTGCAATAAAGTGAAACTTCCATTAGTAGGGGGCTTTCATCCCGCACTGATGGAAAGCCCACCCAATCGGGCTTTTACGGGTAGTTATCCCCCAACTATCTTCTTCGCTTTTTGAATCCTGAGGTGAGGGTCTTACTGCCCGCGAATAACGGTATAAAAAATATTTTCCGTCGAAAGGCTCTCTATATAAAAAAGTAAATTTTGTCGATTTTTCTGTAAAACTTACTTTAATTAATTACAAAATATTAAATTTAACAAGAACATTTTTTATAATTCGAATGATATCACCTATGATGACTGGAGAGATTCGTATGAAAACGAGAGACATACAGGCAAGCATAGAAGAAAAAAGGGAGGAATTGATTGAACTTGTAAAAAAGCATGGTTTAAATCATCATAGAGTGATCGCATGTAGTCAGGAATTAGATAATTTAGTATACCTTTTTACATGCACAGAGAAGGAATCTTATATTCATGAAAAGAAAAATACAATTAATACTACACGTTCAACGTAGTAGAAAAGTTTGTATTCGTTGTTATCAGAATATAAGAATCCATCGTAACACATTTGAACAAACCTTTATTTTTATTTACCTATAGTTGAAAGCGTTTACAACTGTATTGTAGAAAAGGGAAAATAAAAAAAGGAAAGATAGCTGTAAGCAACAGCTTGATTGGTGAAAGGTTTCCATCAATTATTTACTGATGGAAACCTTTTACTTTAATTAGTTTTAATAAGTAGAAGAATGATAGAGTCAGCTTTTTAAGAATCATCTTCTTGATTCGTTTTCTTATCTTTAGAAAAGGTCCCCCAGTTAATAACACTTAGAAAGGTGAGTATGGTAATGAATAGAGCTTTTATTAGGATTATACTCCTTTCTTTCTATCTTCTATAAAGTTCACCTCACTGATGCGCTTTTCCTTCGGATACATTTTGAGTCAGACGATACCAAAGCCAAAGATCATTAATAATGGAAGCGTGATTCGCGATTTCTGTATTGAGTCTACAAGAAATTTCAAAGTTTTCTTCGCTATTTAAGCGGTGTTGTTTCGTGTTAATGATATGTTCAAGTTCTTTAATCCGATCTGGTATTTTCCCGCGAATTTGTTCCCACTTTAATAAAATTGCATGTTGAACTGTTTTAGGAATATCCTCCCATTCTTCTCGGAAATCAGGTAGTTCAATCCCCAGATGTTCATCATATGTGAAATATTGTTCCATATATCGTCCCCTCCATTTATTGTCTTCATTGTATCGAAAAAGAGAAAGAACTTCGATGAAATTGTTTTAAAAAATCTATGAATATCCCTTGCAACATTTTTGAAAAGGTGATAAATTATGAATTAATATTAGATATGATGAATAATTATTCTTTAGGGGGATATAAAATGGAGAACAAAAAAGTTGTATTAGCATATTCCGGAGGTCTTGATACTTCTGTTGCGATTAAATGGTTACAAGAAAAAGGATACGATATTATTGCACTTTGTTTAGATTTAGGGGAAGGAAAAGATTTAGAGTTTGTAAAAGAAAAAGCATTGTCCGTCGGAGCAATTAAATCTTATATGATTGATGTTCAAGAAGAGTTTGCGAATGAATATGCATTAAAAGCACTGCAAGCTCACACGTTATATGAAGGGAAATATCCACTTGTATCTGCATTATCTCGTCCGCTAATTGCTAAAAAATTGGTAGAGATTGCAGAGATGGAAGGTGCAAGTGCAGTTGCACATGGATGTACAGGAAAAGGAAATGACCAAGTCCGTTTTGAAGTTTCTATTCAAGCGTTAAATCCATATTTAGAAGTGATTGCACCGGTGCGTGAATGGAAATGGTCACGTGAAGAGGAAATTGCATATGCAAAAGAAAATGATGTACCAATTCCGATTAACTTAGACAGCCCGTTTTCAATTGATCAAAATTTATGGGGACGCAGCAACGAATGCGGAATCTTAGAAGATCCATGGGCAGCACCGCCAGAAGATGCATATGAAATGACGTTAGCATTAGAAGATACACCAAACACACCGGAATTTGTAGAAATTGGTTTTGAAGCAGGGGTGCCAACGACATTAAACGGTGTATCATATTCACTTTCAGAGTTAATTAAAGCGTTAAACTCTCTTGCTGGTAAGCACGGGGTTGGGCGCATCGACCATGTAGAAAATCGTCTTGTTGGTATTAAGTCACGTGAAGTGTATGAATGCCCAGCGGCGATGACGTTGATTACTGCACATAAGGAATTAGAAGACTTAACACTTGTAAAAGAAGTAGCACATTTTAAACCTATGATTGAACAAAAATTAACAGAGTTAATTTATAACGGTTTATGGTTCTCGCCTTTAAAAGATGCTCTTGTTGCCTTTTTACAAGAAACGCAAAAGAATGTAACTGGGACAGTACGTGTGAAACTGTTTAAAGGACATGCAATTGTAGAAGGACGTAAATCAGAGTATTCTCTATACGATGAAAAATTAGCGACGTATACAGTAGATGATGAATTTAATCACGATGCAGCGATTGGATTTATTTCATTATTTGGTTTACCAACAAAAGTATACAGCCAAGTGAATCAAAAGAAGGTGGAGGCATGAGCAAACTTTGGGGCGGCCGTTTTACGGAACAGGCTGAACAGTGGGTTGAGGAGTTTGGAGCTTCCATCTCCTTTGACCAGCAATTAGCAGTAGAAGATATACAAGGAAGTATGGCACACGTTACGATGCTTGCAAAATGCGGTATCGTAACGGCTGAAGAAGGAGAAAAAATTAAAAACGGCTTGCAGTATTTACTTGAAAAAGCAAAGAAGCAAGAGCTTACGTTTTCTGTTGAAGCAGAAGATATTCACTTAAATATTGAAAAGATGTTAATTCAGCATATTGGTGAAGTTGGCGGTAAGCTGCATACAGGAAGAAGTCGTAATGACCAAGTAGCAACGGATATGCATTTGTATTTGCGAAATGAAGTGCAAGGCATTATCGAGGCAGTGAAACAAGTGCAAATTGTACTTGCAGAACAAGCTGAAAAACATATCGAAACAATTATGCCGGGGTATACGCATTTGCAGCGTGCACAGCCGATTTCTTTTGCACACCATCTCCTTGCATACTTTTGGATGTTAGAGCGCGATGCGAATCGTTTGAAAGATTCGCTAAAACGTATTAACATTTCTCCGCTTGGAGCCGGGGCACTTGCTGGGACAACATTCCCGATTGATCGCGAGTATAGTGCGCAGTTGCTCGGTTTTGATGGAATATATGAAAATAGCTTAGATGCAGTAAGCGACCGTGACTTTATTCTTGAATTTTTAAGTAATGCTTCTATATTAATGATGCATTTATCACGTTTTTGTGAAGAACTTATTTTATGGAGCAGTCAAGAATTTCAGTTTATTGAAATGAGCGACAGCTATGCAACGGGTAGCAGCATTATGCCGCAAAAGAAAAATCCGGATATGGCAGAGCTTATTCGCGGGAAAACAGGAAGAGTATACGGCAATTTATTTAGCTTATTAACAGTTATGAAAGGGTTGCCGCTTGCTTACAATAAAGATTTGCAAGAAGATAAAGAAGGCATGTTCGATACGGTAAATACAGTAAAGGGCTGTTTACATGTAATGGCAGGCATGCTTGAGACGATGACGGTGAAAAAAGATAAAATGGCACAGGCTGTCACGCAAGATTTTTCAAATGCGACAGAGATTGCAGATTATTTAGCGAGTAAAGGGTTACCGTTTCGTCAGGCACATGAAATTGTAGGGAAGCTTGTCCTTCATTGTATTAACGAAGGTGTTTATTTGTTAGATTTACCGTTAACAACCTACCAAGAGATGAGCTCATTATTTGAGGAAGACTTATATGAAGTGCTTTCACCATACGCAGCAGTAAAACGAAGAAACAGTGCAGGTGGTACAGGGTTCGAACAAATTGAACAGGCACTTCAAAAAGCAAAAGAGATAGTGGAAAAACCCGTGAACATGTAATGTTTCACGGGTTTTTTTCATAATTGTTACATATATTCAATTAATGTACTTTCTAATGCACTCGATCTTTGCAGGGATGTTGTTTTTCGTTTACGGCTTGTAGCAGTTCCAAACATAATATTCTCAGGGTCTAGGCTATGCGTTCGATAAGAGTTTCTATCTGGATTTTTTCCTTGTAGTTTTCGGTGGGAGTAGAATAAGATATGTCCGAGTTCGTGCGCAAGTGTATTTTCTAGTGAAGACTTTGTGAGGATAATATGGTTGAAACGGCTTTTCGTCATTAAGGAAGAGAACGTTCGTCCTGTCGTGTTACTCGAGAGGTGCCTTGCATTTGTATAGAATATTGAAATACTATTTGGATTTGGAAAGAGATACTTTCTTTCACGAAATAATCGCTGTATATTTTTGCTTTGTCTTTTACGAAATGAAGTATCATTCGTTTGAACAGAAAAATTTTTCAGTGTTGTGATACTTGTGATAATAAAGTCTATGTTCCATATTTTGGTTGCTAACGCAACTTGCTGCTTAATTTGTTTTTCTGTTACATTGCAGCCGGGAAGAGTAAATATACATAAGTTCATAATCGGAGTAGCGGATTTGCTTTTTCTTTTATTCTCATCACTCAAAAACATCACACCTTTATGCTTGGACATATATAAATAATGTATGCATAAAGAAAAAGGTTGCTTGTACGATGCAAGCAACCAGGCGCCTATATTTTTTCCTGTTCGTATTTATGTTTTCCTTCTGTAATGCGAATATATTCTATGTCCATTAAATCACGAAAAAGTGCACCGTGACTTAACTCCACACCATGTTTTTCTTTGAAGTGGGCACAAATTTTTTCTACCATATCAATTTCTTGTCCGTTTAAATCTAGTATGATACGTTCATGACTTTCCATGCCGTTTCCCTCATTTCCTTTTTTCTTAGTATAACCTTACAGAATCATCTTATCCTGCTGTTTTAGGGCAGTAAGACGATTAAGAGGAAAGCGAAGAAGATAGGTGGGCCGCCGCTGATGGGAGTTTCTCTTTATTTGAATAAATAAAAAAGCACCAAGCTCATAAAATAGAGGCTTAGTGCTGATTCATTACAGATATTAAATTTCCCCTTGCTCTTCTTCACCGCGAACAACAAGGACATCGCATTTTGCATAGCGAATAATATGTTCAGAGACACTGCCGATTAAGAAACGCTCTACTGCGTTTAAACCAGTTGCACCGCACATAATTAAATCAACGTTGTGTTTCGGTGCGATATCTTTCGAGATTTTTGATTTTGGATTACCGAATTCTAGTACAGTTTCTATCTTTGTAAGGCCCGCTTCTAGTGCAGTCTTTTTGTAGTCTTCTAATAGATCTTCTGCAAATAAGTTTGCACGTTCTGCAATAGCGCGGCTGTATGCTTCGACTGCAGAGTAAGCTTTGACGTCAACGATATGAGCGATTGTTAATGTAGCGTTGTTACGCTTCGCTACTTGAATGGCTTTTTTGAATGCTTTTTCAGCTTCTTTAGAACCATCGACTGCAATTAAAATATTTGTATATGTAGTATTCATGAACGATTCCTCCCAATTGTAAAAGTGTTATAACTCTTTACACTTTTATTATAAAGTAAATTATGGAAAAAAGTATGTCAGAAACGTTACAGAATTTTGAAAAATCTGTTCAAACTTTTTAGTTGTAATTGTTAGAAGAAGTTGTTACATATGAATTATAGCAAGAAAAAAGGAGGCTTATTTTTGTGAGACATGCGCTCATTACAGCCGGTACAAAAGGTTTAGGGAAGCAAGTAACAGAGAAGTTATTACATAAAGGATATTCGGTAACAGTAACGTATCGCAGCGATGTACAAGCGATGGAAAAGATACAACAGCAATATAAAAATCTTGCGCATCGTATGCAATTTGTGCAAGCAGATGTAACGAAACAAGAAGATTTACATAAAGTAGTAACAAAAGCGATGGAGCGTTTTGGTCGTATTGATTTTCTGATTAATAATGCAGGTCCTTACGTATTTGAACGTAAAAAATTAGTTGAGTATGAAGATGATGAATGGAATGAAATGATTCATGGTAACTTAACAGCAGTTTTTCATTTATTAAAGCTCGTTGTACCAATTATGCGACAGCAGAAATTTGGCCGCATTGTGAATTATGGATTTCAAGGAGCAGATAGCGCGCCGGGATGGATGTATCGTTCCGCATTTGCAGCTGCAAAAGTCGGACTAGTTTCACTCACGAAAACGATAGCTTATGAAGAAGCTGAATATGGTATTACATCAAATATGATATGTCCGGGTGACATTATTGGTGATATGAAAGAGGCAACAATTACTAAGGCACGTGCAGTACTTGATCACCGTACACCGATTGGACGTTCAGGCACAGGGGAAGACATCGCTCGTACAATTTCCTTTTTATGTGAGGAAGATTCGGACATGATTACGGGAACAATTATAGAAGTAACTGGAGCAGTTGATGTTATTCATCGATATCGTCAAAACTAGACAAATTCTACCGGACAACCCGCATAATTTTTGTCAAAAATTGCGATATTATGGTAAAATATACGAGAGTAGAAGCGCTTTATAAAAAGCGTATATACTATGGCTATTCAGGGGTAATTTTATAATCTCAAGGGGGAATTTCCAATGCGTATCGGTGTACCAACAGAAATTAAAAACAATGAAAATCGTGTGGCAATGACGCCAGCGGGTGTTGTTCATTTAATTCACAACGGTCATGAAGTTTTTGTTCAAAAAGGTGCTGGTTTAGGATCTGGTTTTACAGATGAAGCATATGTAGAAGCAGGAGCAACAATTGTAGAAACAGCACAAGAAGCTTGGAATCAAGAGATGGTTATGAAAGTAAAAGAGCCAATCGCAAGCGAATACGGCTATTTCCGCGAAGGTTTAATTTTATTCACATACTTACACTTAGCTCCAGAGCCAGAATTAACAAAAGCGTTAATTGAAAACAAAGTAGTCGCAATTGCGTATGAAACAGTTCAATTAGACAACCGTTCTTTACCACTACTTGCACCTATGAGTGAAGTAGCTGGTCGTATGGCAGCACAAATTGGTGCGCAGTTCCTTGAAAAAAATAAAGGTGGAAAAGGTATTTTACTTGCAGGCGTTCCAGGGGTAAAACGCGGAAAAGTAACAATTATCGGCGGTGGTCAAGCTGGTACAAACGCAGCGAAAATTGCTGTTGGCTTAGGTGCTGAAGTAACAATTATCGACTTAAGTGCAGAGCGTCTTCGTCAATTAGATGATATTTTCGGTAACCACGTAGCAACATTAATGTCTAATCCATATAACATTGCAGAAGCTGTAAAAGAGTCTGATCTTGTTATCGGTGCAGTATTAATTCCAGGTGCAAAAGCGCCAAAACTTGTAACAGAAGAAATGATTAAATCTATGGAACCAGGTTCTGTTGTAGTCGACATCGCAATCGACCAAGGCGGTATTTTTGAAACAACTGATCGTATTACAACACATGACAACCCAACTTACGAAAAACACGGCGTAGTTCACTATGCAGTTGCAAATATGCCTGGTGCAGTTCCGCGTACGTCAACACTTGCGTTAACAAACGTAACAGTACCATACGCAGTACAAATCGCAAACAAAGGCTACAAAAAAGCTTGCTTAGATAACAGTGCCTTATTAAAAGGTATTAATACATTAGATGGCTATGTAACATTCGAAGCAGTTGCGGAAGCACATGGTTTACAATATGCGGATGCGAAAGAGCTTCTTGAAAAAGCTCCTGCTTTATCATAAGAAAGAGTACACAGCGGCTACCCATTGGGTAGCCGCCTTTTATCTATAAAAGTCCGATTGTTACTTTCACTTTACTAAGACTTCATGCGTGCTCGTGCAGTTTCTCGTTGACTACTTACAGGAAGAGAAGTACCTGCTTTGGCTAAACCGAATAGGGGCATATTCGCATATAAACTCTCGTATTGACCTTTCTCAACAACAAAAGTTTCATGGAAAATTCCAATTGCTTCAGTTTTGGAAGCCTTTTGATTAAAATTTTTCCATGCTTCTAAATGTAAGGAAGCGTGGCGTGCATAGTGTTCAAGGGCTTCGAATGACTTCCAATATTGAATTTGTACAATTGTGCGGCCGTTGAAGAAAGATTCTGTGTCGAGAAAACCGAGTTCTTTATTTTCATATAGTTCTTTTAGCATTCCACCCATTGCCAGGGCTACAGGTAACCACTTTGAAACAGCGAAAAATTTATTAATTCGCATACCAATCACAAATACTACAAAGGAATCATCCATCTGTGCAGTATAACGTCCAGATATTACAGGCTTCATTATTCATCCCTCTTTTATTATGGATTTAATATGTTTAAATGAAGATCATACATTTCCATTACATTTTGAGTTTGAAAGACATGAGCTGTTAAGTAAGCGCCGTAAAAAATAGAGTGTAGTAGTTTTACAATATGTGAAGTGTCCATCTTGATTGTAATTTCTCCTGCAGCTTTTCCTTCTTCCACGCAGTTTGCAAATACTTCATTCAAATTTGGAATGAGCTTTCGTACTTGTTCTTCTTTTTCGGGATATAATAGATGAATTTCTGCATCGGTTAAATGAGGCATACAAGGATGCATTTTTTCTTCAGAGAGAAATGCAATCAAACTTAGCATCAATCCAGGTTTTTCTTTTGCATATTCTGAAACTCCTTCAAAAATATGACGGAGTGCGGTCATTCCCTTTTTGTTTGTTTCTTTCAGTTCCAACATACGATCCGTTAACCATAACCTCATGAAATAAATAAGAATGTCTTCTTTTCGAGAGAACATTTTAAAAAATGTCACCTTTGAAATTTCTACTCTTTCGCATAACTCTTCAACGTATACTTCTCGAAATGATTTTTCTCCAATGATGTCTAATGCAGTGTGAAATAGCTTGATTTTTGTTCGTGCTTTTTTGATTTCTCGTAGTGGTAATTTCTCTTTCATTACTATGCTCCTTGTTAATAAAATTAACCCGTGTTAATAAATTAACACAAGTTAACTTTTAAGTCTATATTTTAATTTTAATTTTAATGTTTCGGGATTTTTGTCTGATAAATCAGAAAAAATGTTATAATGAAATTAGAAGAAAAAGTAGTATAACACGTAGTTGATGAGTAAGAGGGAGATAAATATGAAAAATGAACTTACAAAAGAATTAAATTTAGAAAAAATCAATTTATTAGAGATGACAAGAAATATTACAGAGCAACATAAAAATTTTGTTGTTTCAAATGTAAATAATCACTGTTTGCGTATTGCTGTATTTACAGGAGAGTATGATTGGCATTTTCATTCGAATTCAGATGAATTATTTATGGTATTAGAAGGAGAGTTGCTGATTGATTTTCAAGATCGGGAAACAATTGTCTTGAAGCCAAATGATACGTTATGCATTCCAGCAGGGACAATTCATCGGACAAGAGCGATAAAGCGTACTGTTAATCTTTGTTTTGAAGATGTAGATGCCGATACAGTTATCGTGGAGAATGTATAAAGAATTTAGTGGAAAAACAGAAAAGATGTAAGTGTAAAAACTTGTGCCTTTTTTTGTTTTTTCATTATGATACGCTAAAAAGAAGAATTATACGTAAACAATCATAGGTATTTCGTATATAATAGTAAAGACTATTTATTAGAAAAAATGAAGCGATGAAAGCAGATTATTTTGGTATTTTTATGTGTGTATAAATGTTATTTCTTTATATTATGATATTGAAGGGGTAAAGGTGGATGCAACAATTAATCGGTTCTTATAATAATTGGTTCGTATCGCTGTCAGTAGTAATTTCGGTTTTTGTATTATATGCTGCTATAAATCTTACAGGACGGATTGTGCATTCTAATAAAAGGAGAAGGAAGTTATGGTTATTTTTTGGTTCCATTACAATGGGAATTGGGGTTTGGGCTATGCACTTTATTGGTATGTTAGCCTTTCAATTTCCAATATCTATTAAATATAATCCAAAGCTTGTTTTGCTTTCTATGTTTGTTTCATGTATTGCTTCTTTAATCGGATTGTATAGTGTAAGTTATCTACAAGTAAAGCGTGTTCATTTTGTGTTAGGCGGCAGTTCAATGGGGATAGCAATTGGTGCTATGCACTATATTGGGATGGCCTCGATGGAGGCAGTAGATATTGAGTATGATCCATTTTTATTTATATTATCAATATTGATTGCGATTGTAGCTTCTATAGCAGTATTAAAAATTTCCTTTGAATTGTCTAAAAATGAAAATTCTATAAGGGGTAATATATATAAATTTATCAGTGCTATCGCTATGGGAATCGCGATAGCGGGTATGCATTACACAGAAATGGCCACCGCATCTTTTAACTTACCTTCTGCTTTAACTGTGTCGCCTGGAATGAGTCATTACACACTTGTGATTATGGTTGGTATTACGACGATAATGATTCAGTTTTTTTTAGTATTTGGTACTGTCACAGATAGGCGTTTTCGGTTTCAAGCGATAGAGTTGCTTGAAAATGAAAAGAGGTATCGCTCACTTGTTAATCACAATTTAGATGCTGTTTTTTCAATATCGTATGATGGACGGTTATTAAGCATGAACCCTGCAGGGGAGGAAATGCTCGGTTATAGAGAGCGTGAATTGCAAAATAAAAAAATGATACGTGTGTTAACGAGGGAAGAAAAGCAGAAAGTTAAATTATATTTCTATCAAACGATTCATGATAGGAAAGCACATAATTTTAATACGAAAATTAAATTAGAGGATGACTCTGTTTTAGATGTGAATATTACATTAGTTCCAGTTTACATTGAAGAACGATTGGATTGTATATATGGAATTGTAAGGGATATTACAGAGCAGTTAGAAAATGAAGAAAATATATTTCGATTGGCCTATTATGATAATCTCACAGAATTGCCAAACAGACGCAATTTTATGGAAAAGTTGGAAGCTACTTTGAAGAACAGTGTAGAAAATAATGAAAAGTGTGCTGTATTCTTTCTTGATTTAAATCGTTTTAAAGTGATTAATGATGCCCTAGGACATAATGTGGGAGATATATTATTAAAACAAGTAGCAAACAAGTTAGCAATGGAAGTTGGAAGGAGAGGGACAGTTGCACGCTTAGGCGGCGATGCATTTACAATTTTACTTCCTAATATTCAATCGAAACAGGAGCCGATTCAATTAGCAAAGCAAATTATACATATATTTGAGGAACCTTTTGTAATAGAGGGAAATCATTTATATTGCAGTGTTAGTATTGGAATTGCTATGGCTCCGCGGGATGGAGTAGAAGTAGATACAATTATGGGCCGCGCAGATATCGCTATGTATACAGCGAAGGAGAGTAGAAAGAGTAGTTATCGCTTTTATTCTTCAGCAATTGGAGAACTTTCAGAGAAACAATTAGTAGAAGAACAGCAATTGAGGAAAGCGATTGAGAATGATGAATTTATTCTCCATTATCAACCACAAGTTCATTGTGAAACAGGAGGGGTTGTTGGGGTAGAAGCGCTTGTACGCTGGCAGTTACCAGATGGTACAATGCGCTCGCCGTTAAAATTTATTTCTTTGGCAGAGGAAACGGGTTTAATTATTCCGCTAGGAAAGCTAGTATTGGAGAAAGCATGCAAGCAAGCGAAAGCTTGGTATGATAAAGGATTCTCAATTCGTGTGTCTGTTAATTTATCACCAAGACAATTTCAGACTGAGGATATCGTAAAAACCGTTGCGGACTTATTACGGAAATATAAGCTGTCCCCTCATTTATTAGAGCTTGAAGTAACAGAAAGTATGACCATGACAAATGTAGAGCGATCGAAAAGGTTGTTACGGGCATTTCGTAATCTTGGAGTAACGATTAGTATTGACGATTTTGGAACCGGTCATAGTTCATTAAGTTATTTGAAAGACTATCCAATTCAAAAATTGAAAATTGATCGCTCTTTTATTAAAGATATTCATGAAGATGTACGAACGAAGCAAATCACTGCAGCTATTATCGCAATGGGGCAACATATTGGTCTTGAAATTACAGCAGAAGGTGTAGAAACAGAGGAACAACTAGCCTTTTTAAGGGAGCATAATTGTTCCTACATACAAGGGTATTATTTTAGTAAGCCACTGCCAGCTTGTGAGTTTGAAGAGTTATTTTTACATACTTATAAAGACAAGGTGGTTTAAACCGAGTTGTTTTAAAGAGGTAGAGGAAACTAGCGTTTATAAGATTGAAAGCACATCAAGTTTTGATGTGCTTTTTATGTGTGGAAATACATGGAGATTGTTGAATGATAATATATACGAATTTTTACGAAGACTTAGCGTTTAAAGCAAAGAAGCTGAAGATATTGTGTAAGATACGCAATATCTTCAGCTTCTTATGGGATATATTCCGATAGATAATTACGAAACAGGTCAATCTGAATCAATTTTTAAACTCGTTTGGACTTGAGAAAAGATAAAATGTGTAACAGTGGATGCGTATGGGTTTACAGTGTCGATAAACTCTTCTGCTTTAGAAAAGTTCTCAAATTGCATTTTAAGCATATAACAAGCATTTCCGGCTATGCGGTAACAAAAATCCACATTAGGAAGACTCTCAATGTAACTTTTAAAATTTTTATAGCCACCGTTTTTAACTGTTGCTTCTATTATGCATTGGATAGGAAATCCTAATTTTTCATAATCAATTTCTAAAGTATATTTTTTTATTATTCCAAATGACTCCATTTGTCTTACTCGTTCAGTTACAGAGGGAGAAGATAAATTAATTCTTCTTCCAAGTTCACTCATTGATAAACGACTATTGTTGGATAACTCAACTATTATTTTTTTATCAATATCATCTATTTTCATTTTTAAAGTAATCCGCCTTTTTTGGTTTGTTATTTAAATTATTATTAAATAATACATTTCTAATTTAATGTAATCTATAGATTTTATTCTGTATGCTTAATATAACAAGGAGGTATTGTAAATGGCAAGGATCAATGAATCAAATTTCGGAGAAACGCCCTTTCAAAAACTTTTAGGACACAATAAAAAAGTTATGGAGGCGTGGTCTTATTTAGGAGAAGTACTAGAGAAAGATGGGCTGTTATCATCAAAATTAAAAGAACAGGTTAGAAGAACATTAGCGCAGAGCAATGGTTGTGAGTATTGCAAAGCAAAAGGAAAACCTGAGCCTCATATATTTGATGAAAAAATATCTGTTGCGGTTGGATTTGCAGAAGTGTTTTTAAAAGAACAAAAAGGAAATATTTCAAATTCTTCTTTTCAAATATTAAAAGAGTATTTTTCAGAAGCTGAAATAAGTGAGCTTTGTGCATTCATTTCTTTTACTACTGCTCAACATTATTTTGGTGGAATGATGAAGTTAGAAGCGGATGGATTTTAACTTTGGAGTTTTGGAGATAAATACAAATAAAAAATGCTTGGATAGTGATGATTTCCAAGCGTTTTTTATACTTATTTTACAAACTGTAATTCTTTCGGGAATTTCGTTAAAATTTCCACGCCATCTTTCGTGATATAAACATCATCTTCAATACGAACGCCGCCTACGTTTGGTACGTAAATACCTGGCTCGATCGTGAAGACCATTCCTTCTCGTAATGGAGAGTTGTTGCCTTCTTTTACATCTGGATATTCGTGGACGCTAATGCCAAGTCCATGACCAAGGCGATGTGGGAAGAAGTCGCCGTAACCAGCATCTGCGATAATAGAACGAGCAGCACGATCGATTTCACTAAATGTTGCACCTGGTTTACATGATTCAACTGCATGTAATTGCCCTTTTAATACAGTGTCATAAATGCGTTTTTGTTCGTCTGAAATTTCGCCAAAAGCAACTGTACGCGTAATGTCAGAGCAGTAACCGTCGATAATAACACCTAAGTCAAATAGGACGAAATCACCGCGTTGCATTTTATTTGCACCTGGTACACCGTGCGGAAGGGCGGAATTTGCACCTGTTAATACCATTGTGTCAAAGGACATTTTATGAATGCCTTTTTTCTTTAATTCATGCTCAATTATCGCTAATACTTCAAGTTCACTGCGATTCTCTTGAATTGCATTTACCCCAACTTCAACTGCATAATCAGCCATAGCAGCAGCTTGGCGTAAAATCTCTAGTTCTTTTTCATCTTTAATTAAGCGAAGTTCACGTACTTTTTCTTCAGCAGGTGTGAAAGATGCTTTTGGGAATAATTGTGATAAGTGCTCATAGCGTTCTACATTTAAATGTTCTTTTTCAATTGCAACTGTATTTGCATCAATGCCGCGTGCTTTGATTGCTTTCGCGATCATATCCCATGGATTATCTGTATCTGTAAATCCGATAATTTCGTGAGTCCAGCCAGCACTTCTTACTTTGTCTTCTTCCATCTTCGGACAAATTAACATAGGTTCTTTTTCTTGGAATACAAATAGACCGAGTAGTCTTTCATGCGGTTCGCAGTGGAAGTTCGTCATATAGAAGACGCTCGGTGTAGAAGTTAAGAATGCAGCTTCTGTATTTTTTTCTTGTAGCCATTGCATTAATTTTTCTAATCTAGTATTCATAAATCTGCACCTCCGAAATTTCAATTACATGTATAACTTTACATCGAACGAAAGCGTTATGACAAGCAAATCGATGTTTGAAAAGACAGGGAATTGCGAAATCGTGTAGAATAGAAGGTGTGAATATGAATAAGGGAGGTAATGAAAAGATGAAAGTATCTTATCACGGTCATTCAGTTGTAAAGATTGAAACGAACGGGAAGGTTATTTTAATTGATCCATTTATTACAGGTAATCCGAAAACAGATTTAAAAGTAGAAGAGGTAACAGTCGATGCAATTATCCTTTCTCATGGACATGGTGATCATGTTGGGGATACAGTAGAATTAGCAAAAAAACATAATGCAGTTGTTATTGCACCGTTTGAGCTTGCGACATTTTTAGGTTGGAAAGGTGTGAATACACATCCAATGCATATTGGAGGTTCTCATGCATTTGAATTTGGAACAGTGAAGTTTACACAAGCATTTCATGGTTCTAGCTATATTGATGAAGAAAATCAAACGATTACATATACAGGTATGCCAGCGGGGATTGTATTTACTGCAGAAGGAAAAACAATTTATCACGCTGGGGATACAGCGTTGTTTTCAGATATGAAATTAATTGGCTCTCGTCATACGATTGATGTGGCGTTTTTACCAATTGGGGATAACTTTACAATGGGTCCAGAGGATGCCGCGTTAGCTGCAGAATGGATTGGAGCAAAAATTGTCGTGCCGATGCACTATAATACATTCCCAGTTATCGAACAAAATCCGTATCAGTTTGTAGGGAAATTAACCGGTAGTGTAGGGAAAGTATTAGAAGCTGGGGAAGGTATTGAGCTATAACAAAAGAAACCTTCATTTTGCGCGGCAAAGTGAAGGTTTTTATATGTGAGAAGGGTATAATGTAGATGTTGTATTTGTTATATCATTTTTAGATTGTGGTGTGCCTGTTTCTATTTCTGCTGTTTCGTTTAATGCTATTGCTACTTTCTTTCCGTCCACGAATGCTAACAATACCGCACTAATTATTTTTAAAGCTTCTTTCATATCATATCGCTCCTTTTCTCTTATTTCTTATTTTCATTGTACGATAAGGAAATGAAACAAACCATCGAATGAGGTGACAAGCAAATTACATTATTGTAAGAAACTTGTATAGACTTGTTATAAAAAAAATAGTACAGATATAGAAAGATGCAGTGTAACAGTTTTTGAAATATAGTATACTAAAAAGATAACGCGTGAAGAATTTAGGGAAAAGAAAGTATGGTGAAACTTTTTGGCTACGAAACACAACCAAATTTTAGAATATATCAACAGTTTGCCAATTGGGCATAAAATTTCTGTGCGCCAAATCGCAAAAGAGTTGAGTGTAAGTGAAGGAACGGCATATCGTGCGATTAAAGATGCGGAAAATAAAGGATATGTAAGTACAATTGAACGGGTCGGGACAATTCGTATTGAACAAAAAAAGAAAGAAAATATCGAAAAGCTAACATTCGCAGAAGTTGTTAACATTGTGGATGGTCAAGTGCTTGGCGGAAGAGAAGGTTTACATAAAACGTTAAACAAGTTTGTAATCGGGGCAATGAAGTTAGAAGCAATGATGCGCTATACGGAAGCTGGGAATTTACTTATTATCGGAAACCGTACACAAGCACATCAATTAGCGCTTGAAGAAGGAGCAGCTGTACTCATTACAGGTGGATTTGATACAGAAGAGCATGTGAAGAAATTGGCAGATGAATTAAAGCTGCCGATTATTTCGAGCAGTTATGATACATTTACAGTAGCAACGCTTATTAACCGCGCTATTTATGATCAACTTATTAAAAAAGAAATAGTTCTCGTTGAAGATATTTTAACACCAATTGAAGAGACGGTATATTTACAGCCAAGTGATACGGTGGAAAAATGGCATAAATATAATGAAGAAACGATGCACGGCCGTTATCCGATTGTAGATGAGGAAAATAAAGTGCTGGGCATTGTAACGTCCAAAGATATGATTGGTGTAGTAAAAGAAACACCAATTGAAAAAGTAATGACAAAACAGCCGATTACTGTCAACGGAAAAATGTCTGTTGCAGCAGCGGCACGTATGATGGTGTGGGAAGGAATTGAGCTTCTTCCAGTTGTTGATGATAGCAATACATTACAAGGGATTATTAGTCGTCAAGATGTGCTGCAAGCGCTCCAAATGATTCAGCGTCAGCCGCAAGTTGGGGAAACGATTGATGATATTGTAACGAATCAATTTATGAACCCGAAAGAAGCGAAACAAGATTCTGCTTATCATTTTTCTGTCACACCACAAATGACAAATTCAATTGGGACTTTGTCATACGGCGTCTTTACAACAATTGTGACAGAAGCAACAAATCGTGTGCTTCGTGCGCAGAAAAAAGGTGACGTCATTGTAGAGAATTTAACCATTTTCTTTGTAAAACCGGTTCAAATTGATAACGTTGTGTCCGTTTATCCGAAAGTGCTAGAAATTGGACGTAAATTTGGTAAAGTTGACGTAGAAGTACGACATGAAGGAAATGTTGTTGGAAAAGCATTGCTTATGGTTCAATTAATTGATCGTTAAGAAGAAAAAGCTGTCTGAAAGGGCAGTTTTTTTGTATAAATAAATGTCTGAATTTTCGTTCGATATGTTATTATGGAAAATGAAGGGAGTGGTGTATGTGTTATCTGCTGGTATCTTTTTCGGAAGCATTGCTATCCTTTACTTTCTAATCATGATTCCAATCCAATACTCTTATATATCGGGGTTAAAAGAAAGAATGAAGAAGATTGGGCTTACACAAAGTGAGTTATACGAAAAGATGTCATTTGAAGAAGAACAAGCGCATTTCAATTTGCAGGGGAATTTGTTTAACATACCGTCGGCTATTGTTGCGAGTCTGATATATAAACTGCGCCATCGTAAATAGGAACAGTTCAAATGTAAGATTAGGTAGTTCTGATAATGTAGAACAATATAATGAATAGTGTGTGAAATCAAGTATAAAATCACATTGGCTTTATACTTGATTTTTATCCCTTGTTAACGGGCAGTATGACCCTTCTATCAGTTTCGCTATTGCTGAAAAGGAGGCAATAGTGAAACTGATAGAGGGAGACCAGATAGCTGTGCTTTTGAAAATTGCAGAACAAGTTAGCTATCTGCGCCTCTTGATTTACCGCTCATATGGAATTATCTTGTGAGTGAGCTTTCCTTATCTAACAGTGCTAATAATTTTTTATAATTAGATAAAGTAGTTTCATCTTCAACTTTATTACCAGATTTAAAAAATGAAATATTTCCTGTTCCGTTGTTCATTTGGTTATTTTCTTCGAGAATTCTCTTTAAATTTTTAGCAGTTCCAACACTTCCGTCGATAATGTCTACATCTTCGCCCAAAAGTTTCTGTAAACTGGATTTAAAATATGGAAAATGAGTACAACCGAGAACGACTGTTCCAAATTGTTTTAAATCAAATATAGATAATTGCTGTTTTAGATAGGGTAAAACTTTTTCTTCACTGAATTCGAATTCCTCAGCAAATTGTACAAGACCAGGAAGAGGTAGACTTTCAACAATATCGTGATTATCTATGCTTTTTACTAAATTTTGAAACTTTTCCTCTTTAAGAGTTAGTTTAGTTGCTAACACTAAAACTTTTTTTCGCTTTTCTTCACTATTTTGAACAGCTGGTTTTACAGCTGGCTCAATCCCTAAAATCGGAAAATCGTACTTTTTACGTAAATCTTCCACAGCAATACTTGTTGCTGTATTACAAGCAATGACTAATGCTTTCACATCTTGATTCGCAATAAAGTCAACAGCATCAAAAATATATTGTTTTACCTCTTCCTTTGGTTTTTCGCCATATGGAACATGTAAAGTATCAGCATAAAAAATATAATCTTCATTTGGTAAGATCTTTAACGCTTGATGAAGTACAGTAATTCCACCGATACCAGAGTCTAAAAATCCTATTCTCACTGCTTTCACTTTCTTTCCTTTTTAATCAATTCAATTGTATTCTATCACTTATGTTTTTTTAGTACCATTTTTACTATGAATGAACTCACTTTCAATTTTAAAATTGAAAGCGGTCATCCCTCCATGAAAGGATGACCGCTTTTTCATGTTTTCAATGAATCTTACAGAAAAACTACAGTTATTGTATAAAGAAATGACTCCTATTTAACCGCAATACCAAATTCACTCAACGCAAGCGCTTGAAAAGTTTGCAGATCAATCGTTTGTTTAGATTTATGATTCCCTCTCGTTACGGTATAGGTTTTGTCTGTCAGTGTAATGTGACCATCGTCTGTTCGTTTTGCGAGAAGCGGTGATTTATTAAATGGTGATTGTTCATGGTGGGTAATGATTTGTTGTGCGTTTTGTAAAACTGTTTCATCAATTGGCGATGTGAAGAAGTCATAGCCAATTTCTAGAGTGCCATTTTTATATTTTTCAAATGCGTATTCTCCTAAATCTGTTTTTTTCTGTTGAATACGGTATTCACCAGTTGAGGATGTCACTGTTTCTCCTGTAAGTGGAATAGGCTGCAGAGCATGATGTGAACCGAAACCAACATCGATTAGGTATAGCTGATTATTATGATGTAGAATCGTTGCAAAGTGCGTTTCAATTAGCCGAATTTCTCCATCATTAAATACAGTGCCGGATATCATATGAACTTGAAATCCTAGTTCTTTTAAAGCGTAGTAAAATAAAGGATTCAGCTCATAGCAAACACCACCGCGCTGGTTGTCTATAATCTTTCTTTTTAAGTTTTCAAAGGTAATTTCAATGTTTTCATTTTGTATAATACTAATATTTTCAAATGGCACATGTTTAGCAAATTGTGATTGTAACACACGAATATCTTCAAATGTCACATCTTGCTTTTCGTATTGAATACGGTTAAAAAAATCGTTTAGAAAGGTGTTCATTTCATCTCACCTCAAGATTGTTTTTGGAACTGCTCTGCTTCCTCAACCGCAAGCGGTAAAAAATGTTTATATTGGCGAATTCCATTGTAGATGCTAGCTCCGCCAACAATTACAAATAAAGCGCCAACGATTATACGAGCCGTTGAAAGGTCCAAGAAAAATTGGTTCAGGCCAAATAATGCAACAAATAATCCGAGTGCAATCGCTGATTTTCCAGCAAGCCATCCTTTCTCCATGGAACGGTTTGTGCGAAAATATTTCGTTTTGTAGAAGAGATACAACATAAATGTAACGATAATACAAAAGACTAATACTGGCATGACCCCAATCCCCCATCTATTTGTATGTTATTTATTTTATTGTAAATCAATTATCGTCCTGTATGAAGTGTTTTGGGTTATAATGGGTATAAATTGGTGAAAAAGGAGACTTTTACATATGCATGAGAAGATTTTAGAAGCAATTAAGCAATTTGATACGATTATTATTCACCGTCATGTACGTCCGGATCCAGATGCATTAGGTTCGCAGTGCGGACTTGGTACAATGCTGCAAGAGTCGTTTCCAGAGAAAAAGATCTATATGGTAGGATACAACGAACCATCTTTAGCATATTTACGCGTAATGGATGAAATTGATGATGCTACATATGAAGAGGCGCTTGTTATCGTTTGTGATACAGCAAACCAAGAGCGCGTTTGCGATCAGCGCTACACAAAAGGAAAGCAATTAATTAAAATTGATCATCATCCAAATGAAGACCCGTACGGAGATATTGTTTGGGTAGATACAACTTCTAGTTCTACAAGTGAACTTATTTATGAATTTTATTTATATGGTAAAGACAAAGGATTAAGGTTACCAAAAGAAGCAGCGCGTCTTATTTTAGCGGGTATCGTTGGTGATACAGGACGTTTCTTATTCCCAAGCACATCTGCAAAAACACTTCGTTATGCATCTGAACTTGTAGACATGGGAGTTGAATTCCCCGCATTATATGATGAAATGTATAAAACAAATGAGCGCATTGCACGTTTAAATGGTTACATTTTACAAAACTTCACAATGACAGAAGAAGGAGCAGCTTATATTAAGTTGACAAAAGAAGTATTAGAGCAATTTGATGTACTTCCGTCTCAGGCATCAGGAGTTGTTGGAGCACTTGGAAATATTGAAGGCTTAAAAGCATGGGTTTTATTTCTAGAGGAAGAAGATGTAATTCGTGTTCGACTTCGTTCAAAAGGACCGGTAATTAATACATTAGCAATGCAATATAACGGTGGAGGGCATCCAATGGCTTCCGGTGCAAAAGCTTTTTCTTGGGAAGAAGCGGACCGTATTTTTGCAGACTTACGCGAATTGTGTAAATAAGAAGAAAGGTAGAGAGCTCTACCTTTCTTGTTTTATCTTTACGCTAATTTCAAGTGTAGTGTCAAAAGAAACTGTTTCGATTTCAAATCTATAGACACGGTCGTAATATTTATATACTTTATTTTCAATGACCTTTTTCAGTAGTTCTTTATTATTTGCGACGCTCTGAATATTTTGGGTAAGCAAGTGGCGGAGATCATCGCGAATCGAGGTTTTTAATGTTTCAACAGTAAGAGAGTCTACATTATATTTATCATGATTGACAATCTCAATTTCAATTTCTTGAATCGTTAACACTTTTTTATTTTTTTCATTTTCTTTATTTTGATCTTCAATGATTACATGTAAGTCATCTGTTAACTTCTTTATTTTTGCTTCTTGTTGTTCTAGTGTTTTTGTTTGTACTTCTTGAAATACACCATATATGTACAAAAAAATAATCCAGCTTAAAATACCGCCAACAGCAGCGCCGCCTAAAAAAAGTTTCCATCGATTGGAGAGTGAGCTTGGAACTCTCATACATGCTCCTGTGTAATCCAATTAATAATAATGAATCCTGTTTGCATACCGCCTGTGGCAAAGAAAATAAGCAGAATTTGTTTCACAATATCTTTTGTATCTCCTCCAAAGAAGCTGCGTTCAAAGCTGTAAAATGTATCGAAAGTCCCGCCAATAGCAGCGACAAGTGCCCAAATTCGTAAATTTTCTGCAAACTGCGTAATCATTGTGAGGGGTGGTTTCCCAACTAAAAAGGCACCAATCCCGCCGATTAACGACCCACCAATCATAACACCAAGGGCAATAAAATAGCTTGTAACGAGAAGAGAGAAAAAGCTTTGATTCACTTCCATCATCATTCTCCTTTCTTTTTCATGTATATGGACAAAGAAGGGGAAGTATGTTTTGATTTCACGTATAATAGGAAGTAGTCAAATAGATAAAGAGAGGGCATAAAAGTGAAGTTTGTGCATTTACAATGTCAAACCGTTTATAGTTTATTGAAAAGTGCATGTAAAATAGATGAGCTTGTTCATCAAGCGAAAGAACTTGGTTTTACAGCATTAGCGATTACAGATGAAAATGTGATGTATGGTGTTGTTCCGTTTTATAAAGCATGTAAAAAAGCGGGCATTCAGCCTATTATCGGTTTAACAGCTTCGATATGGAATGAAGAAGAAGAGCGATCTTATCCACTTGTTTTATTGGCTGAAAACGAAACTGGGTATCGGAATTTACTTAAAATCTCTAGCAGCATTATGACAAAGTCAAAAGACGGTATTCCAAAGAAATGGCTTGCGCACTATGCAGGCGGATTAATTGCGATTTCTCCAGGGAAAGACGGTGAAATTGAACAACTTGTATTACAGGGCAAACATGAGGTTGCTGAAGAAGTAGCAAATACGTATAAAAGTATATTTGCGAGCTTTTATATAAGCTTACAGCACCATGCTATTCAAGAAGAATTATTGCTGCAGGAAGAGCTTCTGCCACTTGCAAAGCAGCTGGGAATCCCACTTGTTGCGACAAATGATATTCGTTATGTCAAACAAGGTGATGCGATTGTACAGGAGTGTTTACTATCTGTTCATAGCGGCACAAAAATGACAGATTCAGAAAGGCCGCGTTTACAAACTGATCAATATTATATGAAATCGCATTCTGAGATGGAAGCGTTATTCGCTGCTATGCCAGAAGCGATTCAAAACACTGCATACATTGCAGGGCGCTGTCATGTAGAGATTTCGTTTCATACAAATCAATTACCGAAGTTTCCAGTATCAACAAATGAATCGTCAGATGACTTTTTACGCCGCATTTGTGAAGAAGGGCTGAGGAAACGTTATGAAAGAGTGACAGATGTGCATAAAGCACGTTTAGCGCACGAATTAGGCGTTATTTCTCGTATGGGATTTAGTGATTATTTTCTTATTGTATGGGACTTCATGACGTACGCTCATGAACGTCGCATTTTAACAGGACCAGGCCGTGGTTCGGCAGCTGGATCACTCGTGTCTTACGTATTGGAAATTACCGATATTGATCCAATTCAGTATGATTTATTGTTTGAAAGATTTTTAAATCCAGAGCGTGTGACACTTCCTGATATTGATATTGACTTTCCAGATATTCACCGCGATGAAATGATTCGTTATGTGAAAGATAAGTACGGAGACCTACGTGTTGCCCAAATTGTAACATTTGGAACACTCGCAGCAAAAGCAGCAATTCGCGATATTGCAAGAGTAATGGGGCTGCCGCCAAATGAAATTGATATTTTTTCAAAGCATATTCCATCTAAGGTTGGGATTACATTAGAGGAAGCTTATATAGAATCGCAAGCACTGCAAAATTATATACAAAGTAACCTCATATTTCAAAGGATATTTGATATCGCAAAACGGGTAGAAGGCTTACCTCGTCATACGTCTATTCATGCAGCCGGGGTAATTATGAGCGAAGAGCCGCTAACAAATAGCGTTGCTATTCAAGAGGGGCATGATGGTGTATATGTTACGCAATATCCCGCAGAGGTATTAGAAGAACTTGGATTATTAAAGATGGACTTTCTTGGTCTTCGGAATTTAACATTGCTTGAAAATATTCGTACCTTTGTTGCGCAAACAACTGGGACAAATATAGATATAAAGAAATTACCTCTTCAGGATGCGAAAACATTCGCACTGCTCGGACGGGGAGATACGACTGGAATTTTCCAGCTTGAATCAAGCGGAATGCGGAATGTTTTGCGTTCGTTACAACCGAATGAGTTTGAAGATATTGTTGCGGTTAACGCGCTATATCGACCAGGACCAATGGAGCAAATTCCAGTATTTATTGAATCAAAACATGGGAAACGTGCGATACATTATCTTCATCCTGATTTGAAACCAATTTTAGAAAATACGTACGGAGTTATCGTTTATCAAGAACAAATTATGCAAATTGCCTCTCGTTTAGCAGGATTTTCTCTTGGTGAGGCTGACTTATTACGCCGCGCCGTAAGTAAGAAAAATCGTGATATTTTAGACGAAGAGCGTACTCACTTTGTGAAAGGCTGTTTGCAAAATGGGTATGATGAAGAAACTGCCCAGAAAATTTATGATTTAATTGTGCAATTTGCGAATTATGGATTTAATAGAAGTCATGCAGTTGCTTATAGTATGATTGGATATCAGCTTGCCTATTTAAAAGCAAATTATCCGTTGCAGTTTATGACAGCACTATTATCAAGCGCAGTCGGAAATGAAGAGAAGATTGTACAATATGTTCGGGAAACGAAGCGAAAAGGATTTCATGTTTTACCTCCATCTCTTCATAAGAGCAGTTATGATTTTCTTGTGGAAGGGAATGCAATTCGGTATAGCTTACTTGCGATTCGTAATGTAGGGATGGCGACAGTAAATGCTTTAATGGAAGAAAGAAACAAAAAACCATTTCAAGATTTATTTGAGTTTTGTTTGCGCATGCCGGCGAAGTTTGTAACAGAACGCAATTTAGAAACGATGATTTGGGCTGGTTGTTTTGATGACTTTGAGGTTTCACGTCCATCGTTGTTTAACAGTATTAAAGGTGCGTTAGAATATGCGAACTTAGCACGTGAAATTGGCGAGGAGCTTGTGCCGAAGTCAGAGTATGCACAAGAGGCAGAGCTATCCTTTATTGAACAATTAAATAAAGAGAAAGAAGCACTGGGCTTTTATTTATCAAGTTATCCAACTGCACAGTACGCACCGCTTATTAAACAATTGGAAATTCCAACACTTGCACAAGCGATGAAGCAGCAAAGAAAAGTGCAGCGGGCAATTGTGTATTTGACAAATATAAAAGTCATTCGAACAAAAAAATTACAAAAGATGGCGTTTGTTACATTTTGTGATCAAAACAATGAGATGGAAGCGGTTGTATTTCCTGAAACGTATATCCATTTTGCAGAGCGGTTACAAGAAGGTGAAATTGTTTTAATAGAAGGTACAATTGAACAACGAAATCACAAGCTGCAATGGATTATAAATGGGGTATATCCGTTAGAACAAATGGATACTTACGATAAAATGAAGGACGCTTCTATTTACGTGAAAATACCATCACAGTATGAAAAAAAGCTGTTAAACAATATAACAAAAATATTGTTTCACTATTCAGGTTTTGTGAAAGTACTAATTTATTATGAAAAAGAGCATAAGATGATACAATTATCTCGTAGTTTATCCATTCATCCAAGTGAAGAATGTCTACAAGCGCTTTATGAGGTAGTCGGGAAGGAAAATGTCGTTGTAAAAATATAATGGACAATTTCCCTCTATTTCGATTATAGTAGTAATAGCGTTCGTGGTCAGACCACCTTGGAGAATGAATAACGCTATGCAGTAAGAACATATGAGGAGAGTGGATCGTTTGTCAACACTTCGTGAAGAAGCACTTCACATGCATAGAGTGCATCAAGGAAAATTAGAAACAGTATCAAAAGTAAAGGTAGAAAATGCAAAAGATTTAAGTCTTGCGTATTCTCCAGGGGTTGCAGAACCATGTAAAGTTATTTATGACGATAAAAGCAAGGTATACGAATATACAATGAAGGGCAATATGGTAGCAGTTGTAACAGATGGAACGGCTGTATTAGGTCTTGGAAATATTGGACCGGAAGCATCACTTCCTGTTATGGAAGGTAAAGCTGTATTATTTAAGAGCTTTGCTGGCGTAGATGCATTTCCAATTGCTTTAAATACAAATGATGTAGATAAGATTGTTGAAACTGTAAAATTAATGGAGCCAACTTTTGGCGGCGTGAACTTAGAAGATATTGCAGCGCCAAACTGCTTTATTATTGAAGAGCGTTTAAAGAAAGAAACAAATATTCCTATATTCCACGATGATCAGCACGGTACAGCAATTGTAACAGTAGCAGGTCTTGTGAATGCATTAAAGCTAGTTGGGAAGAAAATGTCTGATATTAAAGTTGTTGCAAATGGTGCCGGAGCAGCTGGTATTGCGATTATTAAACTTTTATATCGCTACGGTGTACGCGACATTATTATGTGTGATACGAAAGGTGCGATTTTTGAAGGTCGTCCTGTTGGTATGAACCCTGTGAAAAATGAAGTTGCAAAATATACAAATAAAAATCGTGTAGAAGGTTCATTAGCAGACGTAATTCAAGGTGCAGATGTTTTTATCGGTGTATCTGCGGAAGGTGCATTAACAGAAGAAATGGTTCGCTCTATGAATGAAGATGCAATTATCTTTGCAATGGCGAATCCAAATCCAGAAATTATGCCGGAAATTGCAAAAGCAGCTGGAGCAGCAGTTGTAGGTACAGGTCGTTCGGACTTCCCGAACCAAGTAAATAACGTACTAGCTTTTCCTGGTATTTTCCGCGGTGCCCTTGACGTACATGCAACGCAAATTAATGAAGAAATGAAGATTGCAGCAGTACGAGCAATTGCTGAGCTTGTATCAGCTGAAGAACTAAATGCGGATTATATTATTCCAGCTCCATTCGATGTGCGCGTAGCACCGCAAGTGGCAGCGTATGTAGCGAAAGCTGCAATGGAAACAGGTGTTGCTCGCCGCCAAGTCGATCCGAATGAAGTAGCTGAGAAAACAAGAGAACTAGCGATTATCGGTAAAGAATAAGCGAGGAGTGTCCATTGACATCATCACAAACAAAAGTATACCTGGAAATAGTGAAAAAAATCCGTTCTATTATAAAAGAGGACGGATTAGAAGCAGGTAATCGCCTGCCATCTGAACGAGAGCTAAGCGCGCGTTTAAATGTTGGTCGTTCCTCTGTTCGTGAAGCGCTTAGAGCGCTGGAATTGGTTGGCTTAATTGAAACGCGGCGCGGTGAAGGGACGTTCATTCGAAATTTTTATGAAAATGGTCTTGTGCAATTAATTGCACCGTTCGTATTACAAGATGAAAAAACGCGGCAAGATTTGTTACAAATGAAAGAGTTGCTTGAGAAAGATGCGATTCGTGTTTTATGTCAAATGCAGACAGAAGACAGCTTAAAGATACTTAAGGTGACTTTTTCTGATGAACAGTCATCTATCGCTGAATTTCATCAAACCTTTTTAAAAACGCTTGTAGAGCAAGTAGATAATTTTTTAATGTATCGTGTTTGGATGATTGTACATGACTACGCTTCGACGCTTTCTTGCGATGTTCATTTAAACGCGAGAGAATTGCATGAAAAGCTATATAAAGCCTTAGAGAATAAGCAGGAACAAACAGCAATAGAGCTTTATGATGCAATCAAAGAGAACATACAGTTTCATTTGTAATTCTATACATCTATACAAAATTTGTCGAAATGACCATGACACGTTCTGACAAACATTCTGCCAGACAACGTTTAAAGTTAAACGTAAAGAGATGGGTTATAAGACAAATTGAGAAAACAAGGCTAACACTTATTGACGTAGGTGTTAGCCACATTTTCTTACTCGTTAACCTTAGCTCTTTTATCACCTAAAGGAGGGTCAAACTTTGCTACGAGATTTATTCCAAAAGAAGAAAAAATATGCTGCAATTCCTTCAGAGCAAGTAAGAAGAGATGTACCGGACGGCGTCATGACAAAATGTCCGAAATGCAAAAAGATCATGTATACGAAAGAACTTCTGAAGAATTTAAAAGTATGTGTTAACTGTGGGTATCATCATCCGATGAACGCATGGGAGCGTCTTGAAAGTTTGTTAGATGAAAATTCATTTCGTGAATATGACAAAGAAATGATTTCGGCAAACCCGCTTCACTTCCCTGATTACGAGGAGAAACTTGAGGGCGATCGTAAAAAAACTGGATTAAACGAAGCAGTTGTGACAGGAGAAGGAACAATCGAGAATATGCTCGTTGTTGTTGCGGTTATGGATTCAAGGTTTCGAATGGGAAGCATGGGCTCTGTTGTAGGTGAAAAAATTGCGCGTGCTGTTGAAAAAGCACATGAAATGAAAGTGCCGTTTCTTATTTTTACCGCATCAGGCGGAGCTCGTATGCAAGAGGGTATTTTAAGTTTAATGCAAATGGCGAAAACAAGTGTTGCTTTGAAAAAGCATAGCAATGCAGGTGGTTTATTCATTTCTATTATGACGCATCCAACAACGGGCGGAGTTTCCGCGAGTTTTGCTTCACTTGGTGACTACAATTTAGCAGAACCAGGCGCTTTAATTGGATTTGCAGGTCGCCGCGTAATTGAACAGACTGTTCGTGAAAAATTGCCGGAGGACTTCCAAACGGCAGAGTTCTTATTGGAACATGGACAATTAGATGCAGTTGTGCACCGTAATGATATGAGAGATACACTCCGCAAGATTTTAGAAGTTCATCAAGGGGAGGAAGTGGCGTCATGGCAGAATTAGAATTTGAAAAGCCAGTTGTTGAGCTGAAAAATAAGATTCGTGAATTAAAAGAGTATACGAAAAACAGCCAAATGGACTTCAGTGAAGAAATCCGTATTTTGGAAGAGAAGTTAGAGCATTTAGAGGAAGAAATATACGGCAATATGAAAGTATGGGACCGTGTTCAAATTGCTCGTCATGCCGAAAGACCGACAACGCTTGATTATATTGAGCACTTATTTACCGATTTTTTTGAATGTCATGGAGATCGCCTATTTGGTGATGATGCAGCGATTGTCGGCGGTATAGCGAAATATAATGGAATGCCTGTAACGGTAATTGGCCATCAGCGCGGAAAAGATACGAAAGAAAATATTCGCCGAAATTTCGGAATGCCTCACCCAGAAGGTTATCGCAAAGCATTGCGCCTTATGAAGCAAGCGGAGAAGTTTAATCGCCCAATCATCTGTTTCATTGATACGAAAGGGGCTTATCCTGGTAAAGCAGCTGAAGAACGTGGTCAAAGTGAAGCCATTGCTCGTAATTTATTTGAAATGGCAGGTTTAACTGTACCTGTTATTTGTATTGTTATTGGTGAAGGTGGTAGCGGCGGTGCATTAGGTCTTGGCGTAGGAGATTACATTCATATGCTAGAAAATTCCACTTATTCTGTTATTACTCCAGAGGGTGCGGCTGCGATTCTTTGGAAAGATGCAGGAAAAGCAAAAGAAGCTGCTGAAGCGATGAAAATTACGGCGGCGGACTTGAAAGAATTGGGTGTAATTGATGAAATGATTCCAGAAGCTCGCGGCGGTGCGCATCGCAACGTTAAAGAACAAGCGGAATATATAAACCGTACCTTACAAAAAACATTCCAACAATTAGAAGGTGTTTCGAAAGAGGAACTGGTCGAAAATCGTTACACAAAATATATGAAAATTGGGCAAGTTTCGTTTTCAAACGCTTCCATTGGGGTAAAATAGAAAAAGCGTGCGTTCCATCTCGCGAATGCACGTTTTTCTTATGAAAAAGACACATCTTCTCCATTGTCATTTTATCTTTCTTCATGTTATTTTAATATAAGGCAAATAATCTTTATGAGGTGAGTACTAATGAAACGTATTGGTGTGTTAACAAGTGGTGGAGATTCCCCTGGTATGAACGCTGCCATTCGTGCGGTTGTACGTAAAGCAATGTATCATGATCTAGAAGTGTATGGTATCTATCATGGATACGCAGGGCTAATTTCTGGTCATATTGAAAAATTAGAGTTAGGTTCTGTAGGCGATATTATCCACCGCGGTGGAACGAAATTATATACAGCGAGATGCCCTGAGTTCAAAGAACTAGAAGGGCAATTAAAAGGAATTGAACAATTAAAGAAATTTGGTATTGAAGGACTTGTTGTTATTGGTGGAGATGGTTCTTACCAAGGTGCGAAAAAATTAACAGAGCATGGTTTTCCATGTGTAGGTGTACCTGGCACAATTGATAATGATATTCCTGGTACTGATTTTACAATTGGCTTTGATACAGCTTTAAACACTGTTATTGATGCAATTGATAAAATTCGTGATACAGCTACATCTCATGAACGTACATATGTAATTGAAGTAATGGGTCGTCATGCGGGAGATATTGCGTTATGGGCTGGTTTAGCAGACGGTGCAGAAACAATTTTAATTCCGGAAGCAGACTATGACATGGGTGATGTAATTGCCCGTCTAAAACGCGGTAGTGAACGCGGTAAGAAACATAGTATTATCGTTGTAGCTGAAGGTGTTGGCAGCGCGATTGAAATCGGTAAACACATTGAAGAAGCAACACAATTTGATACACGTGTTACAGTATTAGGTCACGTACAGCGCGGAGGATCTCCAAGTGCGATGGACCGTGTATTAGCAAGTCGTCTTGGTGCAAGAGCAGTTGAGCTTCTATTAGAAGGAAAAGGCGGCCGCTGCGTAGGTATTCAAAACAATCAACTTGTTGATCATGATATTATTGAAGCGTTAGCACAAAAACATCAACTTGATTTAGATGTGTATCAATTATCAAAAGAGTTATCCATCTAATTGGCGTAGTGTCGGATTGGTGGTAACGTTTTCATAAATATTTGGAGGTGCGTTATGCGCAAAACTAAAATCGTATGTACAATTGGTCCTGCTAGTGAAAGTATTGAAAAATTAGAACAATTAATCGGAGCGGGTATGAACGTTTGTCGTTTAAATTTCTCTCACGGTAGCCATGAAGAGCACGGAGCACGTATTAAAAGCATTCGTGAAGCTGCGAAGAAAACTGGTAAAACTGTAGCAATCTTACTTGATACAAAAGGTCCAGAAATTCGTACACATGATTTTGTAGATGGACAAGCTGAACTAAAAACAGGTGCAGAAGTTGTTATTTCTACAGAACAAGTATTAGGAACTGCTGAAAAGTTCTCTGTAACTTATGCGGGACTTTATGATGATGTAGATACAGGTTCTCGTATTCTCATCGATGATGGTCTTATTGAGTTAGAGGTAATTGAAAAAGTAAACGGCGATATCCGCACAAAAGTATTGAATAGCGGTACTGTAAAAAATAAAAAGGGTGTAAACGTACCAAACGTAAGCATCAAGCTTCCTGGGATTACAGAAAAAGACATTCAAGATATCATCTTCGGTATCGAGCAAAATGTTGACTTTATCGCAGCTTCTTTCGTACGTAAAGCATCTGACGTATTAGAAATTCGTGAATTATTAGAAGCGCACGGAGCGCAACATATTCAAATCATTCCAAAAATCGAGAATCAAGAAGGTATCGATAATATCGACTCTATCCTAGAAGTTTCTGACGGTTTAATGGTAGCGCGCGGTGACATGGGTGTAGAAATTCCACCAGAAGAAGTACCGTTAGTGCAAAAGCGTCTAATCAAAAAATGTAACGTACTAGGTAAACCAGTTATTACTGCAACGCAAATGTTAGATTCTATGCAACGTAACCCTCGCCCGACACGCGCGGAAGCAAGTGACGTAGCAAACGCTATTTTCGATGGCACAGATGCAATCATGCTTTCTGGTGAAACAGCGGCAGGTTTATACCCACTTGAAGCGGTACAAATGATGGCAAACATCGCAATTCGTGTTGAGAAATCATTGCAATATGAAGACATGTTCAAAAAACGTCTTAAAGAGCAATCTTGTACAATTACAGATGCGATTAGTCAATCTGTTGCACATACAGCAATTGCACTTGATGTAGCGGCAATCGTAGCTCCGACAGAAAGTGGCTATACTGCGAAAATGATTTCTAAATATCGTCCAAAATCTCCAATCGTAGCAGTAACATCTAATGAACAAGTATGCCGCAGTCTTGCGCTTGCTTGGGGTGTACAAGCATATATGGCAGAGGAAAAGGCAAAATCTACAGATGAAATGTTAGAAACTGCTATTGAAACAGCTATGGATTCAGGTATGGTTGGCCTTGGTGATACAGTTGTTATTACTGCTGGTGTACCAGTTGCTGAAACTGGCACAACAAATTTAATGAAAATTCATGTTGTTGGCGAACAACTCGCTAAAGGACAAGGAATTGGTCGTAAAACAGCAAAAGGTAAAGTTGTTGTAGCGACAACAGCTGAAGAAGCATTAGCAAACGTAACAGAAGGTTCCATTCTTGTTACAACAAGCACTGACAAAGATATGATTCCTGCAATTGAAAAAGCTGCGGCTCTAGTTGTAGAGGAAGGCGGCTTAACAAGCCATGCGGCGGTTGTTGGTGTAACAATTGGTATTCCAGTTATCGTTGGTGTAGAAACTGCGACTGCTATCCTGAAAAATGGTCAAGAAGTAACAGTTGATGCGGCGCGTGGAATTGTATATAATGGACATGCGGAAGTGCTATAAGAAATAATATGTAGGGAAGGACGGAGATCCTTCTCTTTTTTTTACTCAATTTGAAAACATGAGGTGAGAGGAATGAAGATATTTCTCTTTTTATTTATTTTAATTCCAGCGTTAGAAGTTACAGTGTTAATTGGATCGAGTCACTGGATTGGGCTGTGGCCGACGTTTTGTGTGATTGTAGTAATGAGTATTATGGGAGCGTATATAGCGAAACGGCAAGGAGTAGCAGTTTGGAGAGAGATTCAGTATCGGTTAAGTAGAGGTGAGATTCCCGGTGATGCTGTATTAGATGCGATTTGCATTTTTGCAGGCGGTATACTTCTAGTGATTCCAGGGTATATAACAGACTGTATAGGATTGATGTTATTGATTCCGATAGCGAGAAAACCGGTGAAATATATGATAATCAAATGGATGGAACGAAAAATAAACCGAAATAACACTATTATTGTGCAAAAATAACACTTGAAAGAGGAAACTCTTCAAGTGTTATTTTTTTGTCGAAAATACAAATGAATAAATATTCATTTGTTGAAAAAGAGAGAAAAGGATTGTATTTTTATTCGTTTTAATAAATAAAAAAACAAGGAGAAAATTCTCCTTGTTTTTAGCTGATTTTTCTATTGATGAAAATCTACTTTATACCAATCGTTAGAGCTTTACCCCGCCGGTATGTTTGGGTATTTCGTGAAGTGAAACCGCCCGTAAGAGCCCGATTGGCTCAACTAATCCTCAGCAAGGGCAAATAATTGCTGAGGAAAGTTTCGCTTTACCCTTTTATAAACTTCCAAAGATCTTTAAATACATTTGCTTTATGTAATGTATTTAATAACACGAGTGTTACAGGACCGATAATTAGTCCTAAAAAACCAAATAATTTAAATCCGATAAATAAAGAAAATAATGTTGGAAGTGGATCAAGTCCGATGTTAGATGATAATACCTTTGGTTCCATTAATTGTCGTTGCACAATGACAACGATATATAAAATGAGTAACCCAAGTGCGAAAGCGGTGTCTCCTGTAAAGAATACGTAAATAATCCATGGAACGAAAACAGTCCCTGTTCCTAGGTATGGAAGTAAATCAACAACTCCTGTAATAAGGGCGATAGTAATGGCGTATGGTACACGCAAAATTAATAGGCCTATTAGAACGATAATGGTCGTCATTGATATAAGTGTAAATTGAGCCTTTATAAATCCAAACAAAGCTTTGCGCAAATCAACAAAAATTGTTTTTCCATAGCCATGTAACCGATTTGGCAATAATTTTTCAATTTTACGAGCAAGACGGTGCCAATCAAAGCTAATAAAGAAAGTGGCTAATAAGACGAATACAAGAACAGTTAACATAGTCGGAAGAGCACTGATGAAATTTGTTAATCCACTTATTATGGCTGTCAAAATAGTTTTCATTTGCTGCGTTGCTTCTGTACCAAGGTTTTGAATGTTTGTTGTAATCGTACTTTGTTGTGTTGCCCCAAGGTGATTGAATTTTGCAATTAAATCGTTATAGAGCGGCATAATGTTAGTGAGTGCAAATTCTTGCAGATACTGAACAATAGCCGGAAATTTGTCCGGTACAATTTGTAATAAGTAAGTTGTTGCAGAAATCGCTTCTGTTACAAGATACGTAACGAGTCCAACGATGGCTCCAAATACAAGGATAAGGCTAATAAATACAGACAAAGCACGAGGAAATCGTAGTTTTTGATCGAGAAAGTTTACAACTGGATTGATCATATATGCAATTGCAAAAGCGATAATAAATGGGTATACAAGACCTGCTATATATACGAGTGCGTATATTCCAAATATAGCTGCTGCAATGACAAATAGAAGTCGAAGTGCCATATAAAGTGAATGTCGATTCAAAGGTCTTTCCCCCTTTGCAAAATATGTTTCGTAAGAGCTAAGGTTGTGTAAGTATTCACTTATCAAATGATGAGATGCTTTGATGCACCTTCTGTAAATGGTATGATATTGTATGGGTTTTTCTCTTTTTATTTTACCTTTTTCTTGTAAGAAAGAAAAGGGAAGCAACTTCTTTTTGGGCGTAAGTGGAAACGATTCTCTATTCGCTGAATAAATTCCTCTTTTTTCAGAGAAAGCAAAGAAAATAGGTGGAGATGAAAAAACTCCACTGATGGAAGTTACACTTTATTAAAGGGATATGTTCGAGAGCACTTCATTATTTTCAGAAAGGATGAGGCATCATGATTAGTCAATCAACTTTATTTTTATTCATACTTCTTCTCATTGGATTTATCGCAAAAAATCAATCTTTAACAGTAGCGGTTGGCGTTTTATTGTTGATGAAATGGACGTTCTTAGGAGATAAAATGTTCCCTTATCTTCAAACGAAAGGAATTAACCTTGGGGTTACCATTATAACGATTGCGGTTCTTGTGCCGATTGCGACAGGAGAAATTGGTTTTAAGCAACTTGTAGAGGCGACGAAATCTTATTATGCTTGGATTGCTCTTGCTTCTGGTGTTGCTGTAGCACTTCTTGCGAAAGGCGGTGTACAGCTTTTAGCGAGTGATCCGTATATTACGACAGCTCTTGTGTTTGGAACAATTATTTCGGTAGCACTATTTAATGGAGTGGCGGTGGGACCGTTAATTGGAGCTGGAATTGCATATGCTGCGATGAGTATTATACAGCTATTTAAATAAAAAAATTTATTGTAATATAAATTTTTTGAATTCTTTCCATTCACAAAAGTCAGATAATTGTTTATAATAGATTTATGGAACTTTTTCGAGTTACATAACAGCATAGACCTACACCAGATAAAATAAAAACAACATAAAATAATTTGGCTAATATTGTTTTATGTTGTTTTTATATATAAGCTCTCCGAAATTATATTTCCTCACTATGTATCGTTTGTAGCGTGGGGAGGCGGGGAGAATCTCACGTCTATGCTAAAAAGCATGGAACGATAGATAGATGTAAATGCAGATTTGATTGTACTAGGGTGTATTTCGCTTGTTTCAGAGATGAACGGGTGCTCATTCATTTTCGTGAACAGCGGAAAGTACATTTTATTGAGACAAAGTATAAGGTTGGGGAGAAATTTCGTGGAAAAGGAGAGGTTATAATGACTGTTATTCGAGGTTTAGAAGGGGTAGTAGCAACAACATCATCTGTAAGTTCTATTATTGATGATACATTAACATATGTAGGATACAATATTGATGATTTAGCTGAAAATGCTACATTTGAAGAAGTTGTATACTTATTGTGGCATCGCAAGCTTCCGAATGAAGTGGAATTAGAAGAATTAAAAACACAATTATCCCAGCATGCAGGAGTGCCAGGGGAGATTTTAGAATATTTGAAAAACACGAACTTAAAAACAACACATCCAATGTCGGTTTTACGTACAGCGATTTCCATGCTATCATTATACGATGAGGACGCTGAATTAATGAATGCAGAGTCCAATTATTTGAAAGCGGTTAAATTACAGGCGAAAGTTTCAACTCTTGTTGCGGCATTTGCAAGAATCCGCAAGGGGTTAGATGTTGTTGAGCCTCGTAAAGATTTATCATTAGCTGCAAACTTTATATATATGTTAAATAATCGTGAGCCAAATGAAGTTGAAATTGAAGCATTTGATAAGGCGCTTGTACTTCATGCGGATCATGAATTAAATGCATCTACTTTTACAGCGCGTGTTTGTGTAGCTACACTTTCCGATGTGTATTCCGGTATTACAGCAGCAATTGGTGCTTTAAAAGGACCACTTCATGGAGGAGCAAATGAAAATGTAATGAAGATGCTAATGGAAATCGGTGAAGAAGAAAATGTAGAATCATATATTGATAATGCATTTGCGAATAAAGTGAAAATTATGGGCTTTGGACATCGTGTATACCGCAATGGTGATCCGCGTGCAAAACATTTACGTGAAATGTCTAAGCGTTTATGTGTGCTAACAGGGCAAGATAAGTGGTATAATATGTCCATTAAAATTGAGGAGCTTGTAACTTCAGCAAAACAGCTTCCGCCAAATGTAGATTTTTATTCTGCATCTGTGTATCATTGCTTAGGAATTGATCATGACTTATTTACACCAATCTTTGCAATCAGCCGTATGTCTGGTTGGTTAGCTCATATTCTAGAACAATATGACAATAACCGTCTCATTCGTCCGCGTGCAGATTATGATGGTCCGATTAACCAACGTTATGTACCAATCGGCCAAAGGGCGTAATGCGCTTTCAAGAATCTGACTTTTTCGCAAAGAAACAATGATTGGAATATTTAAAATTAATTTATGGTTTGAACTGAGGGGATTATCCCTCAGTTTCATACATATGAAATTTCAAACATGGGGGTAATCGCAGTGACTACAGGAGAAAAAATTACCGTAACTAATGGTGTTATGAATGTACCAAACAACCCAATCATTCCTTTTATTGAAGGAGATGGAATTGGACCAGATATTTGGGCGGCAGCATCTCGTGTATTAGAGGCAGCTGTTGAAAAAGCATATAACGGCGAAAAGAAAATTGTTTGGAAAGAAGTGCTTGCTGGAGAAAAAGCATTTAATCAAACAGGTGAGTGGTTACCAGAAGAAACGTTAGAATTGATTCGCGAATATTTAATCGCAATTAAAGGGCCATTAACAACTCCTGTTGGTGGTGGCATTCGTTCTTTAAACGTAGCGCTTCGTCAAGAACTAGACTTATACGTATGTTTACGTCCTGTTCGCTACTTTGATGGTGTTCCTTCTCCTATCAAGCGTCCGGAAGATACTGATATGGTTATTTTCCGTGAGAATACAGAGGACATCTACGCTGGTATTGAATATGCACAAGGTTCTGAAGAAGTTCAAAAGCTTCTTGCGTTTTTACAAAATGAAATGGGCGTGAAAAAAATCCGTTTCCCAGAAACTTCTGGAATTGGAATTAAACCGATTTCTGAAGAAGGTACAAAGCGTCTTGTTCGCGCTGCGATTCAATATGCAATTAATGAAAAACGTTCTTCTGTTACATTAGTTCATAAAGGTAACATTATGAAGTATACAGAAGGTGCATTCAAAAACTGGGGTTACGAAGTAGCAGAAAAAGAGTTTGGCGACAAAGTATTTACTTGGGCTGAATATGACCGTATTGTTGAGAAGGAAGGAAAAGATGCTGCTAATAAAGCGATGTCAGAGGCAGAAGTTGCTGGAAAAATCATCGTAAAAGATTCAATTGCAGATATCTTCTTACAACAAATTTTGACGCGTCCACGCGAGTTCGACGTTGTAGCAACAATGAACTTAAATGGCGATTATATTTCTGATGCACTTGCAGCGCAAGTTGGCGGCATCGGTATTGCACCAGGTGCTAACATTAACTATGTTACAGGACATGCTATTTTTGAAGCGACACATGGTACAGCTCCAAAATATGCAGGTTTAGATAAAGTAAATCCATCTTCAGTTCTTCTTTCAGGGGTATTAATGTTAGAACATTTGGGATGGAATGAAGCAGCGAAATTAATCATTGATTCTGTAGAGAAAACGATTGCTTCAAAAGTGGTAACATATGACTTCGCACGCCTTATGGAAGGTGCAACTGAAGTGAAATGTTCCGAATTTGCTGGTGCTCTTATTAACAATATGGACGCAGCGATTATTAAAAACTCATAATTCTAAAGTGGGGGAGAAATTATGACAATCAAACGCAAAAAAGTTTCAGTCATCGGTGCAGGATTTACAGGGGCAACAACAGCATTCTTATTAGCGCAAAAAGAATTAGCAGACGTTGTATTAGTGGACATTCCACAACTTGAAAATCCAACAAAAGGGAAAGCGTTAGATATGTTAGAGGCAAGCCCTGTACAAGGTTTCGACGCTAATATCATCGGCACATCTGATTACGCAGATACAGCTAATTCTGATGTTGTAATCATTACGGCAGGTATTGCTCGTAAGCCAGGTATGAGCCGCGATGATTTAGTGGCAACAAACTCTAAAATTATGAAAAGTGTAACGCAAGAAATTGCGAAATATTCTCCGAATACAATTATTGTTGTATTGACAAATCCTGTTGATGCAATGACATATTCAGTATTTAAAGAAGCTGGGTTCCCGAAAGAGCGCGTTATCGGTCAATCTGGTGTATTAGATACAGCTCGTTTCCGTACGTTTATTGCGCAAGAATTGAATCTATCTGTGAAAGATATTACAGGATTTGTTCTTGGGGGACACGGTGATGAAATGGTACCGCTTGTTCGTTACTCTTACGCAGGTGGTATTCCATTAGAAACGTTAATTCCGAAAGAACGCTTAGATGCAATCGTTGAACGTACTCGTAAAGGTGGCGGCGAAATTGTAAATCTATTAGGAAACGGTAGTGCATACTATGCACCAGCTGCTTCTTTAGTAGAGATGGCAGAGGCAATCTTAAAAGATCAACGCCGCGTATTGCCAGCTATCGCATATCTAGAAGGTGAGTATGGTTACAGCGACCTTTACTTAGGGGTTCCGGTTATCCTTGGCGGTAACGGAATTGAAAAGATTATTGAATTAGATCTTCTTCCAGAAGAAAAAGAAGGATTAGATCGTTCTGCAGAATCAGTACGCAGTGTAATGAAAGTTCTTGCATAAGAAAAGAAAGAAAAAGATTCGGGAGCCCCGAATCTTTTTCCACTATTAGAGGATTATTTTTTTAAAATAATTTGAAAGCGTTATCAAATAAGTATCCTACAATATAAAATGCAGATTTGTAGTGAACGTTCTCTCACCTTTATAAAGATTCGTATAATATACCACTTCGAGTAGGATAATTTAAATATCGATCGGAGGGATTGTATCATGTTAAAAAAGAAGAATAAATTAGGTCGTAAAATGGATGAAATTACAGTAGGAGAAAAGTTATCCGTTACAGAGAAAATAGAAGACAAAGACTTGTTGTTATATTTAGGATTAACGGATGATTCAAATCCGCTATATATTCAGCATGATTATGCATCCCAAACTCCGTATGAAAAACCAATTGTACCAACTATTATGTTAACGGGGATTGTTACAACTGCGGTTACAAAATACTTACCTGGCCCAGGAAGTCATGTTGTAAGGCAAGAAATTGAATTTGTAAAGCCTGTACACCATTATGCAACGCTGCAAATTCATTTTGAAGTTGTTTCCGTTTACCAAGAAAATCATTTAATTGAAATGCAAATGCTTGCGTACAATGAGAAAGAAGAAGAAGTGATGAAAGGTTTATTAACAGTAGCACCACCGCATCATTTAACAACGATATTTGAAAGAGCGCTTGATAATTTTTGATAAAAAACAGGTGATGTGATGTCACCTGTTTTTCTTATTCAGCTTAAATAGGCAATGTTATTTAGAGAAACAAGTACCTTATCCGCGTGGCCATAACATAATAAACACACCAATGATACAAACAAAGGCGCCGGTCCAATCGAATAGGTCGGGTGTTTTTTTATCGATCCACCAGCCCCATAATACACTCATTACAATAAATACGCCGCCATAAGCTGCATATACTCTTCCAAAGCTTGAGAATACTTGGAATGTAGCGATGACCCCATATAAAAATAGAATCACTCCTCCGATGATGCCGATTCCAATGGAATTGCCTTCGCGCAGCCATTTCCAAATGAGATAACCACCGCCAATTTCAGATAGACCTGCAAGAAAAAAGATAATAAATGCTTTTAACATAAGAGCCCTTTCTGTAAAAATGTATTTTGTTGTATAAACGTAACATAAAGTGGAGTGTAAGTCAGTAGGGGGGACTGCTTGTTAAAGCGGGATAAACTCTTATTTTTCAAAGTACAATTTTATTGAGAGGGGTTTTGTTTTCTAGTATGATGGAAATGTCGGGGAAGAATACTAGGGTGAAGAAAGTTTAAGAGTCTATAACCTGGAGGAAAAGAATGAGCAATCGAATTTTAGTCGTAGACGATGAGGAGTTTATCTTAACTTTAATCGAATTTAACCTACAGCAAGCAGGATTTGAGGTCATAACAGCGATGGATGGAGAAACAGCGCTGCATAAAGCACAGACGGAACGTCCGGATTTGATTATATTAGATTTAATGCTTCCAAAAATGGATGGAATGGAAGTTTGTAAAGAACTGCGCTTACAACGTATTATGACACCTATTTTAATGTTAACAGCAAAAGATGATGAGTTTGATAAAGTGTTAGGTCTTGAACTTGGAGCGGATGACTATATGACAAAGCCGTTCAGTCCAAGAGAAGTAGTTGCGCGTGTAAAGGCTATTTTGCGCCGTACGAAAATCAACGATGAACAAGTGCCGGAAGTAGAAGATGAAAATAGTATTATACTTGCTGAATTAAGAATTTTACCGGACTTTTATGAGGCATATTTCCAAGGGGAAAAGCTAGAGCTTACACCGAAAGAATTTGAATTACTTGTATATTTGGCGAGACATAAAAGCCGCGTGTTAACTCGCGATCAGTTGTTAAGTGCTGTATGGAATTATGATTTTGCTGGTGATACACGTATTGTTGATGTTCATATTAGTCACTTGCGAGATAAAATCGAAAAAAATACAAAAAAACCAGCTTACATTAAAACAATCCGTGGCTTAGGTTATAAATTGGAGGAGCCGAAGGGGGATGAATAAATTTCGCTCAAGGCTTCTCTTTACGTTTATTTCTCTAATTGTTCTTATTTTTGTAGGGACAGGATTATTGCTTGAAAAAGTATTGGAAGGATCTTATATTGATCGTTTCCATGAGAGATTAGAGAAAGAAACGCAGTACGTTGCTTCTGTTGTCGAAGCAGAAGGGATTGATAATGTTCTTAAGAAACCAAATGTGTTTTTGAAATTTGAAGAGCAGTTTGGTGTATATGTAACGTTTGTAAATGGACAAAAACAGATTCAATATGAGACTGTAAATCAACAGGCGATATCACGTAAAGAAGTAATAGATGAACTGCTTCCAGAAGCGAAAAAGCAAACGCATACCGTTGTGAAGAAGGAAACAAAGGATGAATACCCATATTACTATGCTATGTTTATCCAAGATGCACAGGGGAAGAAAGGGTATATCATTATTAATAGTTCTATTGAATCTTTAAAAACTGTGCATCAAAAAACATGGGGCATAGTAATGGTTGGTTTTATCATTTCTTTCCTTACTATTCTGTTTCTTGTTATGAGAATTACGGGGCAGTATATTAGGCCGATTGAGTCTGTTACAAAAGTAGCGATTGAACTGGCGAAAGGAAACTATAAAGCACGTGCTTATGAAAGCCAATCAGATGAGACGGGAATGCTCAGCAAGGCAATCAACATTTTAGCGCGTAATTTACAAGAGATGACGTTAGAACAAGAAATGCAGCAAGATCGGTTGCATACACTCATTGAAAATATGGGAAGCGGTATGATTTTAATTGATAGCCGCGGTCATGTTAGTCTTGTCAATCGTTCTTATAAAGAGATTTTTTATGTAACAGATGAAGAGTATTTACATCGTTTATATTATGAGGCATTTACGCACAAAGAAATTGTCGAACTTGTAGAAGAGATTTTTATGACAGAGGTCAAAGTACGAAAGCAAATGTTGTTGCCTCTTGAAATTGAAAGAAAACATTTTGAAGTGTATGGTGCTCCAATTATTGGGACAAACCATGAATGGAAAGGGATTGTGCTTGTCTTTCATGATATTACGGAGCTTAAGAAACTTGAACAAATGCGTAAAGATTTCTTGGCAAATGTGTCGCATGAACTGAAAACGCCTATTACTTCTATTAAAGGATTTTCAGAAACGTTGCTTGATGGAGCGATGGAAAATCAGCAATTTCTGGAGCATTTCTTACATATTATTTTGAAAGAAAGCGATCGAATGCAAATGTTAATTGAAGACTTGTTAGATTTATCGAAAATTGAACAACAAGGATTTCGATTAAATATGGGAGTTGTCGATTTAAAAGGATTATTAGAAGAAGTCGGTATGATATTAGAAAATAAAGCAAGTGATAAAGACATTCGTTTACATGTCGATGTGAATGAACATATCTCTGTCGTAGGAGATGCAGAACGATTGAAACAAGTCTTTATTAATTTAATGAATAATGCAATTTTATATACACCAGCAGGCGGGACTGTTTCTGTTAAACTTTCGTATGATAGTCAAAACGTATATATAAAGGTATCTGACACAGGGATTGGAATAGAAAAAGACGAAATCCCTCGTATTTTTGAGCGTTTTTACCGCGTTGATAAAGCGCGCAGTCGCAATACAGGTGGCACGGGACTTGGATTGTCTATTGTGAAACATTTAGTTGAAGCACATCATGGGATAATCACTGTAGAAAGTGCAATTGGGGTTGGAACGACTTTTACTGTTACCCTTCAAAAGTACAGTAAGTAGATATTTACATTATATTAACAATATCTTCATTTTATATTAATAAAGGTCTGTTACTATAATACATGAAAACCCCTTCATCCAAGGAGTAGTTTTGGACGAGAATAAGGAGACTTATTCTCGTCCCTTCCCTTTTTGTAATGATAGTTCTTCTTTTGAAATGTTTTCATGCGTGCTATGTTATACCGATATATATATGCTGTTATATTTTAAGAGTAAGAATGAACTCCACCTATATGATGCTGAATATAATTATGAGGAAAGCCGTTGTTTTTCTTCTCTCTTCTAGTCGTGGTAATATAGAGAGAAGAAAAGGAACGGTTTTTTCTATGTATTGAGAAATCGTTTTAATTTTTTACGGGGAGGTTTTTCAAATTGGAAAAGAAAGTCGTTTTAGTTGATGGAAATAATATTGCATATCGCGCCTTCTTTGCGTTGCCGCTTTTAAACAACGACAAAGGTATACATACAAATGCCATTTATGGTTTTACGATGATGTTAATGAGAATTCTAGAAGAAGAAAAGCCGACGCATATGCTTGTTGCATTTGATGCGGGGAAAACAACGTTTCGTCATAAAACATATAGTGAGTATAAGGGTGGCCGTCAAAAAACACCACCAGAACTATCAGAGCAATTTCCGTTCATCCGTGAAATGTTAGATGCATTTCATGTGTCTCGTTACGAATTAGAGAACTACGAAGCGGATGACATTATGGGAACATTGGCAAAAGAAGCGAGTGAACAAGGGGTTTCAGTAAAAGTCATTTCCGGGGATAAAGATTTGCTTCAGCTCGTTTCAGACAATACCCGCGTTTGTATTCCGCGTAAAGGAATTACAGAAGTGGACGAGTATACAAAAGAAACATTATTTGAAAAGTATAGTTTATCTCCAAAGCAAATTATTGATATGAAAGGGCTGATGGGAGATCAATCAGATAATATCCCAGGTGTCCCAGGTGTCGGTGAGAAGACAGCAATTAAATTGTTAACACAATTTGAAACAGTAGAAGCTGTATATGAAAACTTAGACAAAGTGAGCGGTAAGAAATTAAAAGAAAAGCTTGAAGAAAATAAAGAGCAAGCGTTGATGAGTAAAGAGTTAGCGACAATTATTACTGATGCCCCAATTACGGTTCATTTAGATGATATTGCTTATAACGGATATGATAATAGTGATATTATCCCAGTATTTGAGAACTTAGGGTTTCATTCTTTATTAACCAAGCTAGGAGCACCGATTGCAGAAGCGCCTGCAGCTGAGCTAGATGATATCTCATTTGAAATCGTAGAAGAAGTAACGGAAGAAATGTTGCAGCAAGATAGTGCGCTCATTGTCGAAGTGCAAGAAGACAATTATCACGGAGCCGATATTCAAGGATTTGGTATTCAAAATGAAAACGGATGTTACTTTGTTCCGACTGATATCGCTCTTCAATCACAACCTTTTACCAGCTGGTTAGCGAATCCAGAGATGAAGAAGTATACATTCGATGCTAAGCGTGCAATTGTTGCGTTAAAGTGGAAAGGCTATGAAATAAAGGGAATCGATTTTGATTTATTAATTGCAGCTTACTTACTTGATCCAGCAGAAACCGATAAAGATTTTCGTGCCGTTGCGAAAATGAAAGAAACGCATGCCGTGCAATCAGATGAAGAGGTATATGGAAAAGGTGCAAAACGAGCTGTACCAGAGCAGACAGTTGTAGCAGAACACGTAGCGCGAAAAGTACATGTGTTATACGATGTACAGCAGTCATTTGCTGAAGAACTGAAAAAGAATGAGCAGTATGAATTATTTACAGAGTTGGAGATGCCGCTTTGCCGCGTATTAGCTGAAATGGAATGTAAAGGCGTTACAGTTGATACAAATCGTCTCCGTAATATGGGTGATGAATTGGCTGCGCAGCTCAAGAAAATGGAAGAAGAAATTTACGAGCTTGCAGGAACGGAATTCAATATTAATTCACCGAAACAACTTGGTGTGATCTTGTTTGAAAATTTAAATTTACCAGTTATAAAAAAGACAAAAACGGGTTATTCTACATCAGCTGATGTGCTTGAAAAATTAATGGAGCATCATGAAATTATTCCGAAAATCTTACACTATCGTCAGCTGGGAAAATTAAATTCTACGTACATTGAAGGTTTACTGAAAGTTGTTTATACAGATTCGTCCAAAATCCATACACGTTTTAATCAAGTATTAACACAAACGGGACGTTTAAGTTCAACAGATCCAAACTTACAAAACATTCCGATTCGTTTAGAAGAAGGAAGAAAAATACGTCAAGCGTTTATTCCTTTAGAAAAAGATTGGGTTATGTTTGCTGCGGATTATTCTCAAATCGAATTACGTGTATTAGCACATATTTCGAAAGATAATGGCTTGATTGAGGCATTCCAACATGATATGGATATTCACACAAAAACAGCGATGGATGTGTTTGGAGTTGAAAAAGAGGGGGTAACCTCTAATATGAGACGACAAGCGAAAGCTGTAAATTTCGGAATTGTGTACGGCATTAGTGATTATGGTTTATCGCAAAACCTTGGCATTACAAGAAAAGCAGCAGCTGATTTCATTCAAAAGTATTTAGAGAGTTTTCCGGGAGTAAAAGAATATATGAATGATATTGTGCAAGATGCGAAGCAAAAAGGATATGTATCTACATTACTGAATCGTCGCCGTTACATCCCGGAAATTACGAGCCGTAATTTTAATCTGCGCAGCTTTGCAGAACGCACGGCAATGAATACACCTATTCAAGGAAGTGCTGCGGACATTATTAAGAAAGCGATGATTATTATGGCGGATCGACTAGAAGAAGAAGGATTACAAGCTCGTCTTCTTTTGCAAGTGCACGATGAACTTATTTTTGAAGTGCCTCAAGAGGAAGTAGAGAAGCTAGAGAAGCTTGTACCTGAAGTAATGGAGCATGCGATTGAGCTTTCCGTTCCATTAAAGGTTGATTACTCATATGGTCCAACATGGTACGACGCAAAATAAGGAAGTGATAGTATGCCAGAACTGCCAGAGGTTGAAAATGTAAGACGAACGCTAGAGAAGCTCGTCAAAGGAAAGACGATTGAAGAAGTTATTGTAACATACCCGAAATTGGTAAAAGAGCCAGATGATGCTGAACTTTTCAAAGAGATGCTGCGCGGAGAAACGATTGAAAAGGTCGAACGCCGCGGTAAGTTTCTTCTTATATATGTAACCCGTTACGTCATTGTTTCTCATTTGCGAATGGAAGGGAAATATATGCTGCACGAAGCAAATGATCTAGTTGATAAACATACACACGTCCGTTTTCGTTTTACAGACGGTACGGAACTTCGTTATAAAGATGTACGTAAATTTGGTACGATGCATCTTTTTGAAAAAGGAACGGAGCTTACAGTCATGCCGCTGGCAGATTTAGGACCAGAGCCTTTTTCGGGTGAATTAACACCGGCGTATTTACGAGAAAGAATGCAAAAAACTGCTCGGAAAGTAAAAGTTGTCTTGCTAGATCAACGCATTGTAGTTGGTCTTGGCAATATATATGTAGATGAAGTATTATTCCGTTCACGTATTCATCCAGAGCGAGAAGCGTCTTCTTTAACGAATGAGGAATTTGAAACGTTGTATAAAGAAATTGTTGCAACATTAACAGAAGCCGTCGAGCGTGGTGGAAGTACAATTCGTACGTATATGAATTCGCAAGGACAAATTGGTTCATTTCAAGAACGACTTTACGTATATGGAAGAAAAGGTGAACCGTGTGTAACGTGTGGCACTGCACTTGAAAAAACAGTTGTTGGCGGCCGCGGTACACATTATTGCCCTGTTTGTCAGTTGAAAAGTTAAACAAACAAAGCATCAGTAAAAAATACTTATTGATGTCAGCATCATTTTATTTTTTGTAATAACATCGGATAGGCTTCTGTCATATATATACAGCAAAGCTATGTATAGGGAAGGAGCTTATCGATGTATCATTATTTCTCTCTAATTTTATTAGCTTTTACGCTAAGTTTAGATAGCTGCAGTGTGGGGCTTACATACGGGCTCCGCAACGTCCGGATTCTACTGAAATCTATTATTGTAATCGGGATTTGTTCAGCTGCCGTGATGATACTATCAATGGGAATCGGGCATATGATTGCACAAGTTTTTTCACCGGTACTTGCGAAAAGAATTGGTGGATTGGTTCTCGTGGCGATTGGTGCTTGGGTGGTGTATCAATTTTTTCAAAGTGATAAAAAAGAGGAAGCACCTCAAGAAGAAAAAGTATGGAACTTAGAAATTGCTTCTCTTGGTCTTGTCATTCAAATTTTACGAAAACCGACTGTTGCTGATTTTGATAAATCCGGGACAATTTCGGGGATAGAAGCGCTTCTTCTTGGCATGGCGCTTTCATTAGATTCGTTTGGAGCGGGTATTGGGGCGTCATTACTTGGATATTCCCCATTGATGATGGCGGGATTGGTTGCAGTAATGAGCTCGTTATTTTTATTCGCTGGAATGAAAATAGGAACAGCATTATCGAATATGCAATGGCTGCAAAAGTTCACGTTTTTGCCAGGTATATTACTTATTATTATTGGAATTTGGAAAATGTAAGAGGAGACGTGAAACGATGTTTCACGTCTTTATTTTTAAACAATAAGAATTTATCCCGCTATTCGCGAGCAGTAAGTCCCGATCTCAAGATGCAAGGAGAAGCGTTGCCCAGCTCTAGCGGCTAGAATCGCAGGTCGTTTCATCCCCTCGGACGAGGGCGTCCTGCGATTCTGAGCGAGCCGTTTCCGCTTTTCTAAAGAAGCTAGGTGGGAGATGAAAAAAACACTGTTGGAAGTTTTACTTTATAAAAATTGGAGATGCATAGCTTCAGCGCTTGTTTTTACGAAACAGGACGCTTAAGCTTTTCTTAAGGGGGAGTTATGATGACAGTTGTAATTGGATTAACAGGCGGCATTGCAAGTGGAAAAAGTACAGTGTCACAAATGTTTCAAGGTTTTCACGTTCCAGTTATTGATGCAGATGTTATTGCGAGGGAAGTTGTAGAACGAGGGAAGGAAGCGTATAACGAAATTGTAGCAGCATTTGGGAAAGAAGTGCTGGGGGAAAATGGAGAACTAGATCGTCCGAAGCTTGGTAGCATTGTGTTCCATAATGAAGAAAAACGTTTGCTGTTAAATGGCATTGTTCACCCTGCTGTGCGAGAAGAAATGAATGCACAAAAGGATATGTACATAAGAGAAAAGGTGCAAGCGGTTGTGCTTGATATTCCACTATTATTTGAGGGCAAATTAACAGGTCTTGTAGATAAAATTTTGCTCGTTTATGTTGACAGTGAGACGCAGCTTACAAGATTAATGGAGCGCAACAATTTTACAGAAGAAGAGGCAAAAGCACGTATTGCTTCGCAAATGCCGCTAGAAGATAAAATCACATTAGCGGATAAAGTAATTAATAATAATGGCACAATGGAAGAGACGAAAGCACAATTAAGCCACATTTTAAAAGAATGGAACATTATTAAATAAAAAAATTTAAAAATGATGAAATTGTTTAGTGACATATCGCCTTTTTGTGCTATACTATTATTGGGATTGGAGATAAATAGTATAACGCAATCAAGGGGGATAACATATTATGATTCGTGTGGCAATTAATGGTTTTGGACGTATTGGGAGAATGGTGTTTCGCCAGGCAGTAAAAGAAAGCGCATTCGAAATTGTAGCGATCAATGCGAGCTACCCATCTGAAACGTTAGCACATTTAATTAAATATGATACAGTTCACGGCAAATTTGATGGTACAGTAGAAGCGTTTGAAGATCATTTATTAGTAGATGGCAAAATGATTCGCCTTTTAAACAACCGCGATCCAAGAGAATTGCCTTGGAAAGAATTAGGAGTAGATGTTGTAATTGAAGCAACAGGTAAATTTAACTCCAAAGAAAAAGCAAGCCTTCACGTAGAAGCTGGTGCGAAAAATGTTATTTTAACTGCACCTGGTAAAAACGAAGATGTAACAGTTGTTGTTGGTGTAAACGACGAACAACTTGATATTACAAAACATATCGTTATTTCAAATGCATCTTGTACAACAAACTGTTTAGCGCCTGTTGTAAAGGTGTTAGATGAGCAGTTTGGAATTGAAAACGGTTTAATGACAACAGTTCATGCTTATACAAATGACCAAAAAAATATTGATAATCCACATAAAGATTTACGCAGAGCACGTGCATGTGGCCAGTCTATCATTCCAACAACGACAGGTGCTGCAAAAGCGTTAGCAAAAGTTCTTCCGCATCTAAATGGAAAACTTCATGGTATGGCACTTCGTGTTCCAACACCAAATGTATCTCTTGTTGACTTAGTTGTGGATGTAAAGCGCGATGTAACAGTGGAAGAAATTAATGAAGCATTTATGACAGCAGCTAACGGTGCATTAAAAGGAATTGTAGCATTTAGTGATGAGCCGCTTGTTTCAATAGATTTTAATACAAATACACATTCCGCAATCATTGATGGTTTATCTACAATGGTAATGGGTGAGCGCAAAGTAAAAGTACTTGCTTGGTACGATAACGAATGGGGTTATTCTCGTCGTGTTGTAGATCTTGTAAAACTTGTTGTAGATCAATTTGCGAAACAAGAAAACGTACAACATATTTAATAGATGAGAAAAGGGCAAGCATTAGCTAGTCCTTTTCTTTTTTTATGGATGGAAAAAATTACATATGTCTTTTCTTTGTAAATCACCTTGAAGAGCTATGATTACTGTGATTTTGAATTTTTTCTTTTTTTCGGAGAGATGTAAAAAAGAAAGTGTCATCGAAAAATAAAAAACTGTTGTTGCAAAATGAAAATAAACAAAGTATACTAACATTCGTAAACTTAAGAGCTGAGGTGGTAGTCACTACTTAAAGGGTTAGGACCTCTTTGGACTAACTTTCCCCCGTGGTAGTGGAGCAAACCAAATTGCAAATTAGTTTTCAATTCGAACAGTTAGATTAAATTTATAAGGGGGAACTGTAGAATGGATACTATGGATACTATGGGTCGTCACGTAATCGCGGAACTTTGGGATTGCGATTTCGACAAACTTAATGATATGCCTTATATTGAAAAATTATTTGTGGATGCAGCACTTCGAGCAGGAGCTGAAGTACGTGAGGTTGCTTTCCATAAATTCGCACCACAAGGTGTAAGTGGGGTTGTAATTATTTCTGAATCTCATTTAACAATCCACAGCTTTCCAGAGCATGGTTATGCAAGTATTGATGTGTACACTTGCGGTGATCGCATTGATCCGAATGTTGCTGCAGAGTACATCGCTGAAGGTTTAGGCGCAAAAACGAGAGAGAGCATTGAACTTCCTCGTGGTACAGGTAGCTTCGAAATTAAACAAAGAGAAACAAAAGCTCTTTAAAAAAGAAGATAAGTGATTTAAAATGTAAAGAGGTGTATAATACACCTCTTTTTAATTTACCCGCTATTCGGGGATGGTAAGATCCACACTGCTGGAAGTTTCACTTTATACAAGGGTAAATTAATTGTTAGAAAGACCAAAAAGAATAACGTACATAAGTATATTTGATTAAGGCTTTATAATATAGAAGAGAAAATTCTTGTTTATAATGTTTTGGTTTTGTTAAGATAAAATTAAATTGTAAAGGAGTGAATGGATTGCGTTGTCCATCCTGTTTTCACAATGGTACGAGAGTATTGGATTCGCGTCCAGTTGATGAAGGGCGATCAATTCGCAGGAGAAGAGAGTGCGAAAGTTGCCTCAATCGCTTTACAACATTTGAACGTGTTGAGGAGCCGCCGCTAATTGTTGTAAAGAAAGAAGGAATGCGAGAAGAGTTTAACAAAGAGAAAATTTTGCGCGGTTTAATTAAAGCGTGTGAAAAACGACCTGTATCTTTAAAACAATTAGAAGAAATTACGCAACATGTAGAACGTGAATTGCGTAACTCAGGAATGTCAGAAGTAAAAAGCGATATGATTGGTGAAATGGTCATGGAAGAGCTTCGTGATATTGATGATGTTGCATATGTACGTTTTGCATCTGTTTATCGACAATTTAAAGATTTGAACGTATTTATTGAAGAGTTAAAAGATATACTTCAAAAAGAACGAAAATAAAAGAGCTAGAAGCGTAAGCTATTAGCTCTTTTTTCACTAATAATTAGTATAAATCACATGTATCTATTCGCGGGCCGTAAGATCTTCACCTCGAAATTCTGAGAAAAGCGTTGTCCAGCTCTAGCGGCTAGAATCTCCAGTCGTTTCGCCCCCTCGGACGAGGCAAAAAGCGCCTCTCTGCCTTGGGCGCGGGCGTCCTGCGATTCTGAGCAAGCCGCTTCCGCTTTTCTACAGAAGAGAGGTGGAGGATAACTGTTGGCATCCGCCCGATTGGTGAGAGCTTTCCCACAGTGGGGATGAAAAAAACGTCCCCGCTGTGGGAAGTTTCACTTTATCCCGCATTAACGGACAGTAAGACCCCCACCTCAAGATTCGGAGAAAAGCGAAGAAGAGAGGTAGGGGATAACTGTCCGTAAAAGCCCGATTGGTTCAACTAACCATCAGTGGGGGATGAAGCCTTCCCATTGATGGAAGTTTCACTTTATGATAAGAATGGATAACAGAAAGGATTTGCAAGGATGGAAAGACAGTCATGGATGGAGTTACTGCCAATTGACCGTTATAAAGTAAGCGCAAGAGGACTGCTCAGTAATTATGACCGTAAAGTGCTTACGATGTTATATCAACCGCTAATCGGTAGTAAAGCTTTTAGTTTATATATGACATTGTGGGGCGAATTAGAGCAGGATCGTTTATTTGGAAGAGAAAATACACACCATTCTATTATGGTAACGATGCAAATGCAGCTCCCGGATATTTATGAAGAACGTATGAAATTAGAGGCAATTGGGCTTTTAAATGTGTATATGAAAAAAGAAAAAGATATTCGCATGTTTATTTATGAGTTGCAGCCACCGCTCATGCCGAAGCAATTTTTTGATGATATTGTATTAAGTATTTTTTTATATAATCGTTTAAGCAAGGCAAAATACAATCAAGTAAAGCAATATTTTTTAGAAGAAGAATTTGACTTCGCTTCTTACGAAAATATGACACGATCCTTTAATGATGTGTTTGGTTCGTTTAATCCAGGACAAGTTGAGTATGCCAAGGAAGAATTGCTTATACCAAATGCAACTGTGATGCCGAGCAGAGTGCAGGGTAATGCACCTCAACTTTGGAATGATTTCTTTGATTTTTCATTATTTGTAGAAGGATTATCAGCGCTCGTTCCGCGTAAAGCCATTACAGAACAGATGCGCGAATGTGTGATGACATTAGCATACGTATACGGAATTGATCCGCTATCCATGCAAAATGTTGTTCTTGGTGCTGTTACGGAACATCATACAATTGATATGGAACGACTGCGAAAAGGTGCGCGTGATTGGTATCAATTTGAGAATGGGCAAGCACTCCCGGTGTTTAGTGAACGAACGCAGCCATTGCATGCGCGGACGATGAAAGAAAAAGAACCGACAACACAAGAAGAAATGCTCATTAAGCAGTTAGAAGAAATTTCGCCAAGAGAGTTATTAAAAGAAATTTCAGGCGGGGCTGAGCCGACGAAAGCTGATTTGCAAATTATTGAAGAAGTGATGTTGAATCAGAAGCTCACACCAGGCGTTGTAAATGTGCTTATTTATTATGTGATGCTGCGCTCTGATATGAAACTTGCTAAAACATATGTTGAGAAGATTGCAGGACACTGGGCAAGGAAGAAGGTAGGCACAGTGTCAGAAGCGATGGCTTTAGCCAAAGAAGAGAATCGCCAATATCAAGAATGGGCTGAGACGAAGAAAAAAGGCCGTACATCGAAGAAGCTAGTGCGGAAAGAAATGGTGCCGGATTGGCTTAAGGAAGAAGCGGAAGAAGAATCTAAAGAACAATCGCAAGATCATGCAAGTTCAAAAGAAAATCCAAGCAAGCTAGAAGAAGAACGAAAGAGACTGGAAGAAGTACTAAAAAAATATAAGCGTGATTAGTAGAGGAGAATGAACGCTCTTTGAGGTGAAAAAATGGAGCATATTCAAAATTCATTTGCAAAATTGATGCAAAACGAAAATTTTAAAAATAGATATGAAGTGTTAAAAGCAGAAGTTATGGCACATCCCCGTGTGAAAGAATTTGTGGAAGAACATAAAGGGGAAGTAACGACTTCTATGATAGAACGAAGTCTTGTGAAACTGTATGAATATATTGGGCAAAGTGTTGGATGCACAGATTGTCCGAACTTAGAATCATGTAAAAATATGATTCAAGGATACGAGCCAAAATTGATTATTCAAGGTAAGATGATTGATATTCAGTATGATCGTTGTGTGAGAAAAGTAGCTTATGATGAGAGAAAGAAATATGAAAAATTAGTGCAGAGTGTCTATATGCCAAGTGATATTTTGAAGGCTTCTATGGAAAATTTAGACCCATCGGATTTAGATGCGCGTATTGATGCGATTGATGCAGCAAATGGATTTTTAAGTGCGTATGAACCAGGGAAAAAAGTACAGGGTTTATATCTCTACGGTAAATTTGGTGTAGGAAAAACGTATCTCCTAGGAGCGATTGCAAATGAATTAGCCTTAAAAAAGGTAAGTTCAATGATTGTATACTTACCAGAATTTTTACGGGAAATTAAAAGTTCACTGCAAGATAACACGATAGGTGAAAAGATTGATGCTGTGAAGCGTGTACAAGTCTTAATGTTAGATGATATTGGGGCAGAAGCAATGTCCAGCTTTGTACGTGATGATGTCCTCGGTGCCATCTTACAATTTCGCATGCTGGAAAATTTACCGACGTTCTTTACATCAAATTTTGATTTTAAAGAGTTAGAACATCATCTAACATATACGCAGCGCGGAGAAGCAGAAGAAATGAAAGCAGCCCGTATTATGGAGCGTATTAAATATTTAGCAAAGCCGATTCCTATTGGTGGGAAAAACCGTCGGCATACGTAAAGAGCAAGCGATGAGCTTGCTCTTTATTTTTTTGAAGGAAATATAATAAAGTATTACTTTGAATGATAAATTACTTTACGCTTGTATCATTTTTTGTACATCCCCTTAATATATATGGAAATAGCAAGAATTATAAAAGGGGGGACAAAAGTGATTGAAATTTGCTTCGAAGAAAAAAATGATGCTATTGCCATATATAAAGAGCTGAAAAAACAGACAGATGATATATATGCAGAAATAAACATTTATTTGTACGAACAAATAGTGATTGTTCATATACCAATACAAGAATCATGCTACATTGATGGAGTGGTTATCCCAGTACTTGTTCAATATATTATAAATACAAAACAAGATGAATGGATAAGTGGTATTTTAAAAGAGAATTTTTACTATGAAGAGCGAGAAGAACGAATTCAAATTTTACATATGGCTCATTCTATTTTAAATGGAAAACGTAAAGGGCTAACAGATGCACCTTCTAAACGAAGAGGAAAAGAGTTGGTGGTTTCTTCCTTGCGGGGATGGATGCATGATACGATGTCTTTTTCGTTTGGAGCATACATTCGTTTCCGCTTGAGAAAGTACAAAGAATTTTTATATCGCACTGCAGAGATGGCGATAGATGAATATAAGTTAGAACAAGAGTATCAGATGTTTGTGGAAACGCTCCGGCAGCAAGTAAGCAGCCGAAAGTCGCGTTTGTCATCCTTGCATCTTGTGTTTGATGAAAGTTTTATTTTTTATGATGAAAAGGGGGCTCGTTTAAAACAAGATAAACTTGTTCAGTATATAGAAGAAGAATTACTCTCTCAAAAAGACTTGTACATTGATCCGAATATTATGGCGCCGCTTCTTTCGATCTCGCCTAAAAAAATTTATCTATATACGAAAGAGCAAGATCATAATATGATCGTGACAATTCAAAACGTGTTTCAAGAGAGGGTGCAACTATATGCGCTTCATGAATTTGAAAAGAATGTGAAAAATTATAAAAATAAAGGGAACGCCCTTGATTTTCTAAATTTTTGAGCATATAATTACGTACATACATGAAAATACATTGAAATGTTACGATGAGGACATGGGTGATTATCTACGATTCTCAGAGAGGGAAGCCTTAGGCTGTGAGCTTCTTAATACGAGATTATTACTTACCACCTCTGAACTTCAGCAGTGAACGAAATTCTAGTAATTGCTGACGGTAAATGCCGTTATAATGAACTTGAGCAGTTAACAATGCGTTAGCTGGAACAAGGGTGGAACCACGAATTCAACACTCGTCCCTTTTTATAGGGACGGGTGTTTTTTATTTTGACTATGAAAAAGGAGTGACCAAAGATGGCAGATGTAGTAAAAATTACATTCCCAGACGGAGCTGTGAAAGAGTTTCCAAAAGGAACAACAACAGAAGACATTGCTGCTTCTATTAGCCCTGGCTTAAAGAAAAAAGCGATTGCAGGGAAATTAAATGAGGAAATGGTAGACTTACGTACACCGATTGAGCAAGATGGTGCAATTTCTATTGTTACATTAGATTCTGAAGATGGTTTGTACATTTTACGCCATTCAACAGCCCACCTATTAGCACAAGCATTAAAGCGTTTATATAAAGATGTGAAGCTAGGAATTGGTCCAGTAATCGAAAACGGCTTCTACTACGATATCGATATGGAAGAAGCAATTACAGTTGAGGACTTCCCAAAAATTGAAAAAGAAATGCAAAAAATTGTGAATGAGAACTTAGAAATCGTTCGTCATGAAGTACCACGTGCTGAAGCACTTCGTCGCTATGAAGAAATCGGCGATGAGCTGAAATTAGAACTAATTAACGATCTTCCAGAAGATGCGGTTATCTCAATTTATGAACAAGGCGAATTCTTCGATCTTTGCCGTGGTGTTCACCTTCCATCTACAGGAAAGATTAAAGTATTCAAATTGCTAAGCGTAGCAGGTGCTTACTGGCGCGGCGATAGCAATAATAAAATGCTACAACGTATTTACGGTACTGCATTTGTAAAAAAAGCAGAATTAGACGAGCATTTACGTCTTCTTGAAGAAGCGAAAGAACGCGATCACCGTAAATTAGGTAAAGAGTTAAAACTATTTACAAATAGCCAAAAAGTAGGACAAGGTTTACCACTTTGGTTACCAAAAGGTGCAACAATCCGCCGTATTATCGAGCGTTACATTGTTGATAAAGAGGCAAGCTTAGGCTATGACCACGTATATACTCCGGTACTAGGAAGCCGAGAACTTTATGAAACTTCTGGTCACTGGAATCACTACCGAGATGGCATGTTCCCATCAATGGAAATGGATAATGAAGAATTAGTACTTCGTCCAATGAACTGCCCTCACCATATGATGGTTTATAAAAACGATATCCACAGCTATCGTGAATTACCAATCCGTATTGCGGAGCTTGGAACAATGCACCGCTATGAAATGTCTGGTGCACTATCTGGATTACAACGTGTACGCGGGATGACTTTAAATGATGCGCACATTTTCGTTCGTCCAGACCAAATTAAAGAAGAATTAAAACGCGTTGTAAACTTAACTTTAGAAGTATACAAAGACTTCGGTTTAGAAAATTATTCATTCCGCTTATCTTATCGTGATCCAGAGGATACTAAAAAGTATTATGATGACGATGAAATGTGGGAAAGAGCACAAGGCATGTTAAAAGAAGCTATGGATGAAATGGGTCTTGAGTACTATGAAGCTGAAGGTGAAGCGGCGTTCTACGGTCCGAAACTTGACGTGCAAGTTCGTACTGCGCTTGGAAAAGACGAAACACTTTCAACTGTACAATTAGACTTCTTACTTCCAGAACGCTTTGAGTTAACTTACATCGGTGAAGACGGTAAGCATCATCGTCCAGTTGTTATCCACCGCGGTGTTGTATCAACTATGGAACGCTTTGTTGCCTTCTTAATTGAAGAATATAAAGGTGCATTCCCAACTTGGTTAGCACCAGTTCAAGTACAAGTAATTCCAGTTTCTCCGCAAGTACATTTAGATTATGCGAAGAAAGTACAAGAAGAATTACAACGTGCTGGCATTCGGGTTGAAGTGGATACTCGTGATGAAAAAATCGGTTACAAAATCCGCGAGGCACAAATGCAAAAAATCCCGTATATGCTTGTAGTAGGTGACAATGAAGTTGCTGAAACTGGTGTGAACGTACGTAAATACGGTGAACAAAAATCAGAAACAATCTCGTTAGATGCGTTCGTTGACCTAATTAAAGCTGAAGGAAAACGATAAGAAAAGGTCGCGGTTCGTCCGCGGCTTTTTTGTATGTTTTTGTTTGGTAATAAGAACCAAAGTTCGCTTTGTATAAAAAAATGTTGCATGTATTCGTTTTGTTTGTTACAATATTTTTTGTTGCTACTTAAGAAACTCGACTTCTTGACACGCATCACGTCCTATGATAAAATCATCAAGGATAATAGAATACGGATTTGTGGAACAAGTAGAAGCACCCGCTTCTCACCTGATTGACGCGAAAGCAGTTGCCAGGTAAATGTATTTCTTACTTAAGATATTACAAGTGTGGGTGTGTCATATGCCCGCACTTTTTTGTTTGGGTTCTGCCTTCCCAAAACGTATTCCCATAAAACCTTGGAGGTGGCTTACTATTAGCAAGGACATGATGATTAACGAGCAAATTCGTGCACGTGAAGTACGTTTAGTTGGTGCAAATGGTGATCAACTTGGAATTAAGTCTCGTCAAGAAGCATTAGATATGGCTGCAAACTTAAATCTTGATCTAGTATTAGTTGCTCCAAATGCGAAACCACCAGTATGCCGTATTATGGACTACGGAAAATTCCGCTTTGAGCAACAAAAGAAAGAAAAAGAGCAGCGCAAAAATCAAAAAATCATTAGCATGAAAGAAGTTCGTTTAAGTCCAACAATCGATGAACATGACTTTAACACAAAACTTCGTAATGCTATTAAATTCTTGGAGAAAGGCGACAAAGTTAAAGCGTCTATTCGCTTTAAAGGTCGTGCTATTACTCATAAAGAAATCGGTCAACGTGTTTTAGATCGCTTCTCTGAAGCTTGTGCTGAAGTTAGTACAATTGAATCTAAGCCAAAAATGGAAGGACGTAGTATGTTCTTAGTTTTAGCACCGAAAAATGATAAGTAATAAATAGAGGAGGAAATCACTATGCCTAAACAGAAAACTCACCGCGGCGCTGCAAAGCGTTTCAAAAAAACAGGATCTGGTAAACTAAAGCGTTCTCACGCTTACACAAGCCACTTATTCGCTAACAAATCTACAAAAGCTAAACGTAAATTACGTAAAGCTGGTGTAGTAAGCGCTGGTGACTTCAAACGTATTCGTCAAATGCTTGACAACATGTAATTAATATTTTGTTCAGATAGATATCTAGGAGGGAAATAATATGCCAAGAGTAAAAGGTGGTACGGTTACTCGTAAACGTCGTAAAAAAATTATTAAATTAGCAAAAGGTTACTACGGTTCTAAACATACATTATACAAAGTTGCTAACCAACAAGTAATGAAATCTTTAATGTATGCATTCCGTGACCGTCGTCAAAAGAAACGTGACTTCCGTAAATTATGGATCACTCGTATTAACGCAGCTGCTCGTATGAACGGTCTTTCTTACAGCCGTTTAATGAATGGTCTTAAGCTTGCTGGTATCGAAGTAAACCGCAAAATGCTTGCTGACCTAGCTGTTCATGACGAAAAAGCTTTCGCTGAATTAGCAACAGCTGCTAAAACTGCTTTAAACAAGTAATGATAATAAATCCTTAGGACATTGTTCCTAAGGATTTTTTTATTTTTCATAAACTAACACTGTTTTTGCTGAAATGGAAAAAAGATGAATGGACGTGTTATGCTATATATGACAAAACAAGCATAAAAGGCACAATAATATAGAAGAATAAAGATAAAAAGTCGGAGGGGGGGTCTCTGACTTTTTATCTTTATTTAGATGTATAGTCATAACCTCGCTTATATATGGAAGAATGATGGCGGTAAGAAGGAGCTTGACTTCAGACAATCTTGTCTTTCCACGTGAAACTGACACTGTTATAATGTAAGAATATGACTTGCTTATTTTCTTATATTTACCATTAGAATGGAACAATATCGGATAATGTTTATTTGATATTGAAGGAGGAGTACGTTTTGGATTTACTACAACTATTTAAATTACAAAAAGAGTTAGATGACCGTATTGCGAGAGAACATAATTTAGAGCCGAAAAAGCTATTAAAAGAAAAAATGCTAGCGCTTCTTGTAGAAATTGGTGAACTTGCCAATGAAACACGCTGCTTTAAATATTGGAGCAATAAGCCAGCATCTGAGCGTGAGATTGTACTAGAAGAATATGTAGATGGCTTACATTTTATTTTATCTATCGGGATTGACTTAGGCGTTGATAAAAATTTCTTGTTTTATAAGTGTGCAATAACAAATAAAACGCAGGTAGAAATTTTCTTAGATGCATATGCAAAAGCAATCCGTTTTAACGAACAGCCGTCTATTACAAATTATATCGAATTGTTTACGAGCTATCTTCGCCTAGGACAAGCACTTGATTTTGATCAAGAAGAGATTGAGAAAGCATATTTAGATAAAAACGAAGTGAATCATCAGCGTCAAACAGAAGGGTATTGATGAAATTTTTTGAACATTCTTTTCCCCTCTTGTATAATTGAAGGGATGAAGAAAAAGGAGGTCATTGTCCAATGACAAAATTAGATGCGACATTGACAATGTTAAAAGAACTAACGGATGCACGCGGGATTGCAGGAAATGAACGTGAGCCTCGTGAAGTAATGAAAAAATATATTGCACCGTTTGCTGATGAAGTATCAACAGATAATTTAGGAAGCTTAGTTGCGAAAAAAATCGGTGACGGTAACGGCCCGAAAATTATGGTAGCGGGTCACTTAGATGAAGTTGGTTTTATGATTACGCAAATTACTGATAAAGGTTTCTTACGCTTCCAAACAGTTGGCGGCTGGTGGTCACAAGTTATGTTAGCACAGCGTGTAACTATAGTTACGAGCAAAGGTGATGTAACGGGTGTCATTGGTTCAAAACCACCTCACGTTTTACCAGTAGAAGCTCGTAAAAAACCAGTGGATATTAAAGATATGTTTATTGATATTGGTGCTTCTAGTAAAGAAGAGGCAATGGAGTGGGGCGTACGTCCAGGAGATCAAGTTGTACCATATTTTGAATTCCAAGTGATGAAAAATGAGAAAATGTTACTTGCGAAAGCATGGGACAACCGCATTGGCTGTGCAATCGCAATTGATGTCTTAAAACAATTAAAAGATGAAAAACATCCAAATATCGTATACGGTGTTGGAACTGTACAAGAAGAAGTAGGTCTTCGCGGAGCGAAAACATCTGCAAATTATATTCAACCTGATATCGCATTTGCAGTCGATGTTGGTATTGCTGGTGATACACCAGGTATAAGCGAAAAAGAAGCACAAGGTAAAATGGGTGATGGCCCGCAAATTATTTTATATGATGCATCTATCGTTGGACATAAAGGTCTTCGTGACTTTGTTGTTGGTGTAGCAGATGAATTAAACATTCCGTATCAATACGATGCACTTCCAGGCGGCGGAACAGATGCAGGTGCAATTCATGTTTCTGTGGATGGTATTCCAGCAATGGCAATTACAATTGCAACTCGCTATATTCATTCTCATGCTGCAATGTTACATCGTGATGACTATGAAAACACAGTGAAGTTAATTGTAGAAGTTGTGAAACGTCTTGATGCTGAGGCCGTACATAACATTACATTTGATTGATATAAGAAAGAGCGAAAGGACATTCCTTTCGCTCTTTTTCATTTAAATGGTTGTTCTAATCCAGCGGCTGTATACGGACCTAAAATGATTAAACGAGATAGCTGCAAGGCCATATAATGAGGCGTATACGGCATATTTTGTCTTAACCAAGAAAGAATCATACCTAAATGTGCACCTGTAATATAACTAGCGAGAATATCACGAGGCACAATCAATTCTTCTTCATTTGGTTGTGAAAGAGAAAGGGCGATAAGCAGATTCGCTTGAATGGCTTTCATCATTTGCAAGGAAAACTTCGGAATCCCATTATCTCCGAGCATCACTTGATAAAAGAAAGCATGTTCAGCAATATGGCTAAACAAAGATAAAAAGATAGGATGGGGAGTATCAAAGGTAAGTTCAAACTCCTTCTTATCTAATTTCTTCGACTTGAGAATATCTGCTAATGCTGTTAACATTTCCTCAATGCTCTTGTCTAACAAATCATATTTGTCGTGATAATGACTATAAAAGGTAGCGCGATTTACAGTCGCCTTTTCAGCAATATCTTGAACAGTAATACTATTAAAACCTTTTTCATGTATTAAAGATACAAGAGCATCGCGTATCGCTTGCCTCGTTCGTTTTACGCGTGGATCATTTGAATTTTTAATAGACATTTTCGTTCTCCTTGCTTTGTTTTTCATACTTTTTCAACATATATATAGGCGAATGTCGGAAAAACAACATATCGAAATAAATTGACGGTTGTCGTTCAAAATGAATTATTTATAATTATATACGATATTCTTTTTCTTAGCACAAAATAAGGAGAGTATTTTGTGCCCGGGAAAGAATTATTTTTTTGATTAGTCCTTAATATTATGAATGGTCAACATTATTAACTAAAAAGATAAAAAGGGCTTATTAAAAAATAAACTAATATTGAAAATAAGGAGAGAACACAATGAGTCAATTACGAAGAATGGTTATCATCAATATTATTACATTGATTGTGTTAGTTGGCGGCGGATTTGCTGGCTATTATTATTACAACCAATCAACAAATTATTTAAAAACGGACAATGCAAAAATTGATGGAAAAGTTGTACCAATTGCATCTCCAGTTGCTGGAAAATTAACAAACTGGACAGCTGAAGTAGGAAAAAGTTATAGTGCTGGCGATAAAGTAGGTTCTGTAACGAGTAACGCTGGCGGAACAGCGCAAGAAGTAGATGTTACAGTTCCGACAAATGCAACGCTTGTTCAATCTAATGCAACGCAAGATTCTTACATTGCGCCGGGAACACCGCTTGCATATGCGTATAATATGAGTGACTTATGGGTAACAGCAAACATTAAAGAAACAGATATCGACGATGTTCAAAAAGGGCAAGATGTAGATGTATATGTAGATGCATATCCTTCTACAACATTAACAGGAAAAGTAGAGCAAATTGGTTTAACAACAGCAAATACATTCTCTATGCTGCCATCTAGCAATGCAACAGCAAACTATACGAAAGTAACACAAGTTATTCCGGTTAAAATCTCACTAGACCATAATAAATCATTAAATATTGTCCCGGGCATGAATGTCACAGTTCGAATTCATAAGTAAGGGGGAATGAAATATGTCCTCGATTTTTATTGCAGGATACGCTCTTTTATGTATTGGCGTGTTCATCGTTGTAAATCGTGTCTTTAGGAAAAAAGAAAAAGGGCTAGAAGAACGAGTTCAAGAACAAGGGGTTTTACAGGATACAAAAGAAGTGGTAATACAACAAGAAATATCAGAAGCTACTGAAGAAAGAACTGGAGAACAAGCAATTGTAAGAGAAACAATTGAAAAACAAGAAACATTAGAAACTACTGAAGAAAGCACTGGAGAACAAACAATTGTAGAAGAAACAATTGTAAAACAAGAAGAACCAGTCCAAGAACAAAAAGCAGAAGGTACAGAACAGAAATCTTCTCGTTCTCAAACGATGCTTCCTGATTTTAACGTAAAAGCGGTCTTGGGTGTTCTTGTTTTCGGGATGTTCGTTTCGATTTTGAATCAAACATTAATTAACGTTGCTTTGCCAGCTTTAATGAATGAATTTAATGTATCAACATCTACAGCGCAGTGGCTTACAACGGGTTTTATGCTTGTGAACGGGGTATTAGTACCGATTAGTGCATTTTTAGTTTCGCGATTTACGTATCGAAACTTATTTCTATCGGCTATGCTATTCTTTACAGTAGGTTCGCTTATTTGTGCGCTATCTGGAAGCTTTACGATGATGATGACAGGACGTGTCATTCAAGCTGTTGGTGCTGGTATTTTAATGCCTGTCGGAATGAATATTTTTATGACAATCTTCCCGCCGCATAAACGCGGGGCAGCGATGGGACTACTTGGTATTGCGATGATTTTAGGACCTGCCGTTGGACCAACAATTACAGGGTGGGTTATTCAAAACTATACATGGAATGTTATGTTCTATGCGATGTTTATTATTGGTTTACTCATTACTGCATTAGCACTAAAATATTTCACACTGAAACAGCCTGTATCAAAGGCAACGCTAGATACGTTTGGTGTGATCGCTTCTAGTATCGGACTTGGAAGCTTACTATATGGTTTTAGTGAAGCGGGAAATAACGGTTGGAGCAGTGCAGAAGTTATCATTGCAATTGTAATTGGTATCATTGGACTAAGTTTATTCATATGGAGACAGTTAACGGCTGACAATAAAATGTTAGATCTGCACGTATTCCGCTATTCTGCATTTACTTCGACGCTTTTAATCAATGCAATTGTTACAATGGCATTATATGGCGGCATGATATTGCTTCCTGTATATTTACAAAATATCCGTGGATTTACACCGATTGATTCCGGATTACTCCTTCTTCCAGGATCTTTAATCATGGGATTGATGGGGCCGTTTGCCGGGAAATTATTTGATAAATATGGAATTCGCCCACTTGCTATTTTTGGATTACTTCTTACAACGTACGCAACATATCAATTTACACATTTAACATTAGACACACCTTATTTTGAAATTATGAGAGATTATATTATTCGTTCGTTTGGGATGTCCTTTATCATGATGCCAATCATGACAGCGGGGATGAATGCTCTACCAATGAGACTCATTTCTCATGGAACAGCAACGCAAAATACATCAAGACAAGTTGCTGGTTCAATCGGGACTGCGCTCTTAATTACAATTATGACGCAGCAAACGACAAATCATATGGCAGACTATGCAAATGCAATAACAACAACGAATCCAATTATTGTAGACAAACTAGCTCAAATGGGGCAAAGTGTTGCTGCATTGACTGGGTCAGCTCAGGCAGGAAACGCGTTAGGTTCGCAAATGCTATTTGGGCAAGTTTCGAAGTTGTCCGTTATTAACGGAATTAATGATGCGTTTTGGATTGCGACGCTCTTAACAGCCATTGCCTTAGTCTTATCGTTTTTCTTACAACCAGGAAATAAGGCGAACAAAAAAGCAGAGAGATAATCTCTGCTTTTTTTATTTGTAAGTTTGTTATTCATGTATTTTCACTTATCCCGCTATTTTGGGCGGTAAGAGCCCGATTGGGTGAGCCTTCCATCAGTGGGGGATGAAGAAAACCCCCATTGATGGAAGTTTCACTTTTTATGTTAATGCTGTACAAGTTTTGTTTGTTCTATTCCTTTATTTGCAGGAATATGCAAAGAGGATGGTGGATTTGTTTGTAATTCGTGATCTACCATTTGGTCTAATCGTTTGATCGCTTGCAGTGCTTTTTCATAAGAGATGGTTCGATAGTGATGTGTTCCTCCTGGTTCTTCATCTGCTTCGTCTGCCCATTTAATAATATTTTGCAGAGACGTTCTTTCAAGTGTTTGCTCTAGTAGAAAAGAATCAGTGTGCAGGAGAATGGCAACAGAAATTTCCTTTGCTTGATTAGGGTGTTCTCCTAATCGGATTAGCAATTTATGAGCTCTTTCCGCTCCTTTAATAGCATGTATATCATTCTCTTTATACAATTCATAGTCCCATTTCCCATTGCGATACCATGTGTGATGTCCGATATCATGAAGAAAACCAGCCTTTGTTGCCGCATCGACTGAGGCGTGATGCTTTTTGGCTAAGTGGAACGCGTGGTAAGCGACAGCAATCGCATGAACCATTCCAGAACGGTTTACATATTTTTGGGTGATGGGATGCTGAAAAATTTGTTCAAGTGTAACACGGCGCATAAAACATTCACTCCTTTCATTCAGTGCAGTGTAGTATAGAGAAAAACAATAGTTATAAATATATTTTGAACATTTTACTACATCATTGTTATGTTAGTAAAGTAATTAATGATGTAATAGAAAAAAAATTTATGTTTTGATCCCTTTTCAAGAGAATAACTAAATTACATCATTTCATAGAAAAATATCCCTATTACAGCAAGTGAACATAAAGTAATCCCTACATGTTTAATGATAGTGATTTGATTGCGTGCATCCCACTTATGTCTGCAAACATAAGTGGATTGCACACGATATCTCTTTTTATAATAAAAACGCAAGTGTGTTATTTATCATATGGAATAACATAGCTGGAATAATGGAGTTCGTTTTTTTACATAATACAGCCATAAACATGCCCATGATAAAAGCACTAACCATAATACCTAGAGAATATGTATGAGCGATTCCAAAGATGAAGCTTGATCCGATTGCTGCCAACCAAAATGGAAAACGCTGCTGGAAAAATTGAAGAATGATTCCGCGGAAAATAAGTTCTTCAAAAGTAGGAATGAATATGGCAGATCCAATTATTAATAGAATTTTATATTGTTTTAAAGTTTCTAAATGTAAAGCATTAGATTGTTGCTGCAGTGCATCAGGAAATAAAGATGCAAGGAAGCACTGATTGATAAGGATACTAAGTCCCAAGAAAAGAAATAAATATATATATGTACGAACTTTCTTGAGTACTTGAAGGTTGAAAATCGGAAATAATAATCTTTTAATCGGTTCGAATTTATAAATGAATAACAATAAAACTAATAATTGTAAAAGAGTGTTTCCAGTATTTCCGATTGATTCATATAGGGCAATTTGTTTTTTGTCAGTAAGACCATGGGTATAAATGATAGCGGGAAGTACTATAAATAAGCCGCTTATGAGTCCTGTTCCAAAATAAGAGAATAACAAAGAACCAATGAATTTTCCCCATGACAAAGAATGCTTTTGATCATATGTAAGTTGTACAGAATGCTGCATATATCCAATCCTCTCTATTATCTATATTTAAAATTATATATATTTAGATTATATATTATATAGTTAGATATTACATAATAGTTAAAAGTTTCATAATGAAAATAAAAACACCCTAGTTTGCTAAGGTAATTTTTATTCTGCTATTCGTGAATGGTTCTAGTATTTGATGGGGAAGGCCATGTTGTTATGATTGATAGAAGAGATAAAAAAATTATTAACCATGATATAGAGTGAGGTATCAAAAATCTTACTAATACAGAAATCACGCCTAATTTTGGAGGTATTTTAAAAAATGATTAAAAGTTGTCCAAATGTCTATTTCGCAGAGCTATGTTCGGTCATATATATAAGTAACCTTATAAAGAAAGGAATTGATTTTATGGCTCTTTTAACTAACTGTCAAACTTGCACTCCTCCTGCAGGTTCAACATCTATTCTCACTGTAAGCGTACCAGGTGGACTTGCTATTAACCTATTGGGAATTCATATTGAAGTTTGCCCAGTCTGTATTACAGTATTTACTGGTGGTGGTACACTAACAGCTCAACAACAAAATATTGCAAACAACCTTCTTCAGTCTATTCGCACCTTTGTCCCGAATATTCCAGATATTCCAGCTGTTTCGGATATTCAAGCATAAATAAATTAATAAGTGTATAGGTATATGAATTAGCCTTCGGTTTTCTCCGCAAGGCTTTTTTATATAATGCATTTTTCTTTTTTGAGGAGCAATACTATTAAGCCTATTAAACGCTGTTGCTGCGACTATTGAAATGATTAACGGGGCATTAAAATGTCAACCTTGTCTTTAGGTAAAGAGCTTAAAGTGTTCCATAGTTACATACTATGTAATCATTTGAAATTCCATAATCAAAGTAGAAATCACCTCAGCAAATGCTGAGGTGATTTCTATCATTCTTACTCCGTTATTTCTATAAAGCAAAATTTATTTACCTTAAGAGTCAAGGATGGGTGAGGAAGAAATTCCTTATTTTTTTAAGCCTTGCTCCAATGTCGTTAGCATTTCATGCTTTTCATTTTCATCAGCATTTTTCCAAATGACTTCAAATAAAACGCCAAGCCCTGGAAGCATTTTTTCTTCTCCGCTTTGAATTGCATCGACGATTGTTTCTTGTAATTGGTCTTGCGTATTTCCTGATACGTTCGCTAATACAGCACCGCGTAAATTAAAGTTCATCACTTTCACCTCTTTTTAGGAATGGAAACTGACATTAGTTTTTGTTCTTTTTTATGTAAATATGTATGAAAAATAGGCTATAATGAGAAGACAAGAAGAGAGGGAAATACATATTATGAAAAACATTGATTCAGTACAAAATCCGCGCGTAAAGCAGTGGAAAAAGCTGCAAACGAAAAAAGAGCGCGATAAAAAAGGTTTATTCTTTATAGAAGGATTCCATTTGGTGGAGGAAGCTTTAAAGGCAGGAGTTGTAACAGAACTTATCGTTTCAGATCAAACAGATCTTCCTAAAGATTGGACGGTTGCTGATGTCGAAATGTATATTGTGCCTGAAGCAATTGTAAAGGTACTCCGTGAAACAGAAACAACACAAGGCGTATTTGCGGTTTGTGAAAAGCAAGAAAAAGAAGTAACTTTGACAGATGGAAAATTCCTATTACTTGACGGCCTGCAAGATCCAGGTAACTTAGGAACAATTATTCGTACAGCAGATGCAGCTGGTATTCATGCCGTTGTGCTTGGAGAAGGATGCGTTGATATTTATAACAGTAAAGTACTGCGTTCTACACAAGGTTCTGTATTCCATTTACCGATTGTAAAAGGAAGCTTAGAAGAATGGGTAGACAAATTAAAAGAAAAGAACGTTCCTGTATACGGAACAGCTCTTGAAAACGGGGTTCCGTACGGTGAAGTAACACCAGCGGGAAGTTTCGCATTAATTGTAGGGAACGAAGGAAATGGTGTACGCCAAGAGATTCTTACTAAATGTGATCAAAACTTATACATCCCGATTTACGGAGGAGCAGAATCATTAAATGTTGCGGTTGCAGCAGGGATTTTAACGTATTATTTACAAACTCCGGTTGCGAATCGATAAAAAACTTCTTATAATAGATGGAAGTAAAATAGTTAAAAACGTTGATAGAGAAGAGTAACTTACAAAATCGCCATATAGGGAGAGAATTCCGTAGACTGAAAGTATTCTCATGGTAGACGTAAGTGAATTCACCTCTGGAGTTGACGCCAGGACCATGTAAATGTAAAGGCGTTCCGGCTTAAAAAGCCGTTATAACGAATTGAGTGGGCAGATTTGTTCTGTCAATTTAGGGTGGTACCGCGAATTTACCTCGTCCCTTTTTAGGGAGCGAGGTTTTTTTATTTTTAAAATTAGGAGGGTTCCAAATGGAAGCACGTTTAAAAGAGCTAAAGCAAGAAGCGTTAGAGCTGATTGAAAAAGCGAAAGAGCTAAAGGGCTTAAACGATGTACGCGTAGCGTATTTAGGAAAAAAAGGTCCGATTACAGAAGTACTGCGCGGCATGGGGAAATTATCTCCAGAAGAGCGTCCACGTATGGGAGCGTTAGTAAATGAAGTGCGTGAAGCAATTCAAACACGTTTAGAAGAAAAAATTAATCATTTAGAAAAAGCGGTAATTGAAGCAAAATTATCATCTGAAACAATTGATGTAACATTACCAGGCCGCCCTGTAAATACAGGCTGTCACCATCCGTTAACAGCAGTTGTTGAGCAAATTGAAGATTTATTCATCGGTATGGGTTATGAAGTTGCTGAAGGTCCAGAAGTAGAAAAAGACTATTACAACTTCGAAGCGTTAAACTTACCGAAAGATCACCCAGCACGCGATATGCAAGATTCTTTCTACATTACAGAAGAAATGTTGCTTCGTACACATACATCTTCTGTACAAGCAAGAACGATGGAAAAGAATACAGAAAAAGGCCCAATTAAAATCATTTGCCCTGGTAAAGTATATCGCCGTGATGATGATGATGCGACGCACTCTCATCAGTTCATGCAAATTGAAGGTCTTGTAATTGACAGAAACATTCGTATGAGCGATTTAAAAGGTACATTACAAGCATTTGCGAAGAAAATGTTTGGTGAAGACCGTGAAATTCGCCTTCGTCCAAGTTTCTTCCCATTCACAGAGCCATCTGTTGAAATGGATATTTCTTGTATGATGTGTCATGGAAAAGGTTGCGGCACATGTAAAGGAACGGGCTGGATTGAAATTTTAGGTGCAGGTATGGTTCATCCAAACGTTCTTGAAATGGCTGGCTATGATTCAAAAGAATATCAAGGGTTCGCATTCGGTATGGGTGCAGAGCGTATTGCGATGTTAAAGTACGGCATTGATGACATTCGTCATTTCTATACAAACGATGTACGTTTCTTACAACAATTCAAACGAGCGTAAGGGAAGGAGAGATAAAGAATGTTCGTATCATATCGTTGGTTACAAGAGTATGTAGATATTAAAGATGTAACAGCACAAGAATTAGCTGATAAAATTACGAAAAGCGGTATCGAAGTAGAAGGCGTTGAAGTATTAAATAAAGGCGTAAAAGGTGTTGTAGTTGGTCACGTATTAGAGTGCGAAAAACACCCGGAAGCTGATAAGTTAAGCAAATGCTTAATCGATATCGGTGAAGAAGAGCCAGTTCAAATTATTTGCGGAGCTCCTAACATTGCAAAAGGTTTAAAAGTACCAGTTGCAAAAGTTGGCGCTGTTCTTCCTGGCAACTTCAAAATTAAAAAGGCAAAACTACGCGGCGAAGCTTCTCACGGTATGGTTTGTTCTTTACAAGAGCTTGGCATTGATGGGAAATTAGTTGCAAAAGATTATGCAGAAGGTATTTTCATCTTCTCAAGTGATGCAGAAGTTGGCGCAGATGCATTAGAAATCTTAAACCTACATGATGAAGTACTTGAACTAGGTTTAACACCGAACCGCGCAGATTGCTTAAACATGTTAGGTGTTGCATACGAAGTAGCAGCAATTTACGGTCGTGAAGTGAAACTTCCAGCAGCAGACTTACAAGAAGCAGCAGAGAAAACATCTGATTACATTTCTGTAAGTGTAGAAGCAACAGAACAAAACCCATTATACATTGCAAAAATGGTGAAAAACGTAAAAGTTGGTCCATCACCAATCTGGATGCAAACGCGCCTAATGGCAGCTGGCATTCGTCCAATTAGCAACGTAGTTGATATTACAAACTATATCTTAATTGAATACGGTCAACCGTTACATGCGTTTGACTATGATAAATTAGGATCAAAAGAAATCGTTGTTCGTCTTGCTAGGGAAGGCGAGAAAATGACAACATTAGACGATCAAGAGCGTACATTACAAGCTCATCACCTTGTTATTACAAACGGTACAAAAGCATTAGCCGTTGCCGGAGTAATGGGCGGAGCAAACTCTGAAGTAGATAATGATACAGTAAACGTGTTAATCGAGTCTGCATATTTCGCAGGTCAAACAGTACGCCGCACATCAAAAGACTTAGGTCTTCGCAGCGAATCAAGTGCTCGTTTTGAAAAAGGCATCGATCCAACACGTACATTCGAAGCGATTCAACACGCAGCGGCATTAATGGCAAAATATGCTGGCGGCGAAGCGTTAGAAGGCGTTGTAGAAGTTGATAACTTACAAGTAGAAGAGCGTACAGTATCTGTTACAGTTGAAAAAATTAATCGTGTATTAGGTACAGACATTTCTGCTGATCAAGTGAGCACAATCTTTACAAACTTAAAGTTCCCATTCACAGAAGTGGAAGGAACATTCCATGTGAACGTACCAGCACGTCGTCCTGATATTACAATTCCAGAGGATTTAGTAGAAGAAGTAGGTCGCTTATATGGATACGACCATATTCCTTCAACATTACCAACTGGTACAATCACACGCGGTAAATTAACAGCGGCGCAAACAAAGCGCCGTAAAGTACGCCGTTATTTAGAAGGCGCTGGGTTATATGAAGCGATTACGTATTCATTAACAAGTGCTGAAAAGGCAAAACAATATATGGTTGAGCCAAACGAAAAGACACCTGTGAACCTTGCACTTCCAATGAGTGAAGAGCGCAGTCAGCTTCGTTTAAGCTTAGTACCACAATTATTAGAAGCAGTAGCTTATAACAATGCTCGTAAAGTAGATAACGTTGCGTTATACGAAGTAGGTTCTGTATTTTTACCAACAGTAGAAGGTGAACTTCCGAAAGAAGAGCAACATCTTGCAGGTGTTATGACAGGGCTAGCTCTTCATCATCAATGGCAAGGGGAGAAGAAGGTTGTTGACTTCTTCGTTATGAAAGGTGTATTAGAAGGCTTATTTGACATACTTGGCGTTGCGAAGAGCATCACATATGTACCAGCAAAACGTGAGGGCATGCATCCAGGACGTACAGCTAATATTGTACTAGACGGCGAAAATATTGGTTTCATCGGTCAATTACACCCAGAAGCACAAAAACAATTAGATGTAAAAGAAACGTACGTATTCGAATTATCTCTTGCGAAAGTATTCACGGCAGAGGCAGAAGAAACGTACTACACAACAATCCCGCGCTTCCCATCTATGACACGTGATATGGCTGTTGTAGTAGCGAAAGTAGTAAAAGCTGGCGAAATGAAGCAAACAATTGCTGAAGCAGGCGGAGAGCTTCTAAAAGAAGTAACATTATTCGACTTATACGAAGGCGAAAAAATGGAAGAAGGCAAGAAATCACTTGCATTCTCTATGAACTACTTCGACCCAGAACGTACATTAACAGATGAAGAAGTAACAGAAGCACATAGCCGTGTATTAGCAGCGGTAGAAGAGAAATTTGGTGCGGAGTTACGTAAATAATAAAAAAGCAGCCTTGTGGCTGCTTTTTATTGTTTTTTTTGTAATTTCCCCCACCATTTGGGGCAGTTAAACGGATGAGAGTCCCTGTTCATAACTGAATCGATAGGAAAGGGGAATCCCGTAATCGTTAGTAATAGAAGCTTCATTTATGCATATGGTGAAAGCGTTGTTACTTTTTGAGAAAAAGGAACTCCATTTACAATACCTGAAGCTGTAAGAGTTATATCCCCAGGCCCTAAAGCAGTGACAGTAGTGTTAAAGAACCCGTCTTTTTCTGTAAGAACCATGTTTGGAGAAACAGTTGCTGAACCATCCACTGTGAAAAAAACTGGTATTCCTGCAAATCCGATGCCATTGACTAATAAACGATCTGGTGCAGAAGCGTTATCATCTTCACTTGTCAAATTGAATCCAAGATCTACGTCTATACTAGTAATTGCTAATCTTTTAACACAAACTTTGACGATCTCTTTTTCTTTGAATGTAAACGCAACCCGCTGTCCATTTATAACTCCAAAGTTTTGTTCTTGGGCAGAAACTTCGCTAAAAATGGCCACGCCAGTCACCTCAAAAATGTCACCTTCATTGGCATCTTCGCGGTTAATGACACTTTGAAATGGGATATCGTCTACAACTTGAAAACCAGGCACTAGAGTTCCGTCTTCTAAAACAGCTGTATAAGTGAGAGTTGTATGGATGGCCCCGTAAATAACAACTCTTTCTGGGAGTACCTTTTCAATATTTGCTTCAACTGTTTTCGTGAAGGTAACAGTATTTTCGAGTGCTGGGGGGACAAGTTGCGCTGTGTGTTCAACAGCAACTTGGCAACAAGTTGTTGGATTAGTAAGAGGATAAGTCATTAAGTATTCCTCCTTGGTTTTATAGGATATATTCTCTTCAGACGGGGTGAGATTGTTATATCGCTATTCGTGGGCAGTAAGACCTCCATTGCTGGGAGCTTCACTGTATTCCGCGAATGAATTGTCTGAATAGAGTGGGATGTTCCTCTTATTAAATTATGAAATATATATGGAGCTTGTATGGGAGAATATCGGGGGTTGGATTACTATTTTTAATAAATAAGTTTATTCGTCCATCACAAATATAAAAATGAGCCCATTTTATATTTGTTTGCTAAGTAATCATTTGTATGGAAATTTTTATAATATCTTTTTCTGTAAAATTGAAAGCAAGAGTTGGCTTATATAATTGAGAATCATTTAATTTTCCAAAGTTAGCTTCATAGGAGAAAATTTCACTGAGTATTTTTTGCTCGATGATGCTAAATTGATTGTTTTCTTTTATATCCATTGATTCTATAAGACCCTGAAAGGGAACGTCATCTTGGATGCTATGGTTTAGAATCTCCTTGTCATGCATTACTGCTGTATAAGTAATCGTTTTACGGATAAAGCCAACTATGACAACGACTTCTGAACACACTTTTTCAATCGTAGTAAATATTTGTTTATCAACTTCGATGGTTCCTCTTTTTGCAGGGGGAACTAATGGGATTTTGTGTTCTACAATTTGTCTGCAGCACATCGTTTTTGGTTCAGGAGATTTCGATAATTGTATCGGTTTTTGGATTGTTGAAGATGTTGGTAATTTTACAGATTTTTGAATTGTATGAAGTTCTGGTAGAACGATATAAGGAAAAAAAGGTGTGCTTGTAACGAAATTTTTTTTATAATCTGGACTCATTTACGTTTCCTCGCTTTTTTATTAAGGTATAGTGTAGAATATGTTTTTTTATTGCGGATGCTTTTTGTTAATAATGAATTGAAAAAACGAGCTATTGTCATGCGTAGGCAAACTAAGATGATTTTGTTTTTTTCTAAGCTGCTTTTCAGAACGTACGTTATTAGATGGAATGATAATAAAAAGGCTTTTTGCTTTGAGGGACAACTTGCATCTTTCCATCGAATGTAGTACATTAATTTTAGTTTAAAAAAATGAAAGACGATGATAAGGAAGAGTAGTATATACTATAATCCAAAGCGAGTCAGGGATGGTGCGAGCCTGATGAGGCGGTATATGTGAAGAACACCTTGGAGTTGCTAACCGAAATTGAAACGTGTGTTCAAGAGTAGACTTAGACGGGAATCCGGCCTGTTACAAACCGGGAAGTATGTGTAATACATACGAGTTAGAGCTGGTCTTTATGACAAATTGGGTGGTACCGCGAAGTTTAACCTTTCGTCCCTTTATGGATGGAAGGTTTTTTTGTATTTAAATATAAGTAAAGGAGAATTTCAATATGGAAAACACATTAGTAAAAAGTCTGTATAGAGAAACTGATAAGTATGTAGATCAAAAAATTCAAGTATCAGGTTGGATCCGTAACTTACGTGATTCAAAAGTATTTGGTTTTATCGAATTAAACGATGGTAGCTTCTTTAAAAGTGTTCAAATCGTTTTCGATACAGAACTAGATAACTTTAACGAAATTGCGAAGCTTCCGTTAAGCTCTTCTATTAAAGTAGAAGGAACGTTAATCGCAACTCCAACTGCAAAGCAACCGTTTGAAATTAAAGCGGACAAAATCGAAATCGAGGGATTATCAGATTCTGATTACCCATTACAAAAGAAACGTCACACGTTTGAGTACTTACGTACAATCGCTCATTTACGCCCAAGAACGAATGCATTCTCGGCAACGTTCCGTGTGCGTTCAATTGCAGCTTATGCAATTCATAAGTTCTTCCAAGAGCGCGGCTTTGTACATGTTCATACACCAATTATTACAGGTAGTGATACTGAAGGTGCAGGTGAAATGTTCCGCGTAACAACGCAGGATATGAACAACTTGCCAAAAGGTGAAGATGGAAAAGTAGATGATTCAAAAGACTTCTTCGGCAGAGAAACGAACTTAACAGTAAGTGGACAATTGAATGCTGAAGCGTATGCATTAGCGTTCCGCGATGTATATACATTCGGTCCAACGTTCCGCGCTGAAAACTCTAACACAACTCGCCATGCTGCTGAATTCTGGATGGTTGAGCCTGAGATTGCATTCGCTGAATTAGAAGATGTAATGGATCTTACAGAAGATATGCTGAAATATGCAATGAAATACGTATTAGAGCATGCACCAGAAGAAATGGAATTCTTCAACAGCTTCGTTGATAAAACAGTTCTTGAGCGCATGAATAACGTAATCAACTCTGACTTTGGTCGCATCACATATACAGAAGCAATTAAAGTGCTTCAAGAATCAGGTGCAGACTTCAAATACCCAGTAGAATGGGGTATTGACTTACAAACAGAGCACGAAAGATACTTATCAGAACAAATCTTTAAACGCCCTGTATTCGTAACAGACTATCCAAAAGATATTAAAGCATTCTACATGCGTATGAACGATGACGGTAAAACAGTAGCTGCAACAGACTTACTTGTTCCTGGCATCGGCGAATTAATCGGCGGAAGTCAACGTGAAGAAAGAATGGATGTTTTAGTAGACAGAATTAAAGAACTAGGCATGAACGAAGAAGACTACTGGTGGTACTTAGAGCTTAGAAAATACGGCGGTACAAAACACGCTGGGTTCGGTCTTGGTTTCGAACGTTTCTTAATGTACATCACTGGTATGGCTAACATTCGTGACGTAATTCCATTCCCAAGAACACCAGGTTCTGCGGAATTTTAAGATTGAAAAAAGGTATATCAACGGCAATTAAGCTGTTTGATATACCTTTTTATTTTTCTTTTGAGCAGGGAGAGGTATTGGATAAGGAGAAACAATACGTAAAGTAGAAAGGAGCTGAATTTGTGAAAAAAAGAATAGTATGTTTCTTAGCGATCATGCTAATCAGCTTAAGTGCATGCGGAAATGAAAAAGAAAAACAAGAAAAAGTAGTTCCGACATCACAAGAGGCAAAGGTTGTTACGTTTCAAGGAAAAGAAATAAAGGAAATTCAGTTAACATCTACGAAAACGAAAGGTACGAAAGTATTGCAAAAAGAAAATGATATAAAACAACTTGTATCTGCGATGGAGCAAGTTGGATTGGCAGAAAACGGGGATGAACCGAAAACACTATCACTAGATGAAGAAACTAAATCCTCTATTAGTTACAATATGTCTATTGATTATGGTGATGGATTGATTGAAAACTACTTTGTTTGGATAGAAGATGACGGGGAAATTGTAATTGGACATAAAGATACGCCAGAGAAAGAACATGTTGAGTTTTATGATTTGAAAGAAGCTTCAAAACAAATTACAAATTTGTTTAAAGAATAAAGTGAAACTCCCATCAGTGGGGATCCCCACTGATGGGAAGCTCTCACCAATCGGGCGCATGCCAGCAGTTGCCACCCCACCTATCTGCTTCGTTTCTCTTTACATCTTGAGATGGGGGCGCGAATGGCGGGATAAAAACAAGAAGACACGAGCTAATCATTCGTGTCTTCTTGTTTATTCATTTCGTATCCTGCCCATACTGAAGAATAGCTATTTCTTCAACAATCGAAACGCCTTTTCCGTATTTGCAAAATGTAATTTCACAAACTCAGGTAATCTGTCTTTCCCAAGCCTTTGAATCAATTTCGCAGCTGCAATATCGACTTGATTCCCAGCGCCTTTCGGCAGTGTCATACCCGCTTTTTTGCTCAGTTCATCAAACTGTTTTACAAAGGAATAACGGGCTAAAATGGAGGCTGCTGCAACAGCGATATGTACACTTTCGCCTTTTGTAGCGAAATATACGTTTTCGCGTTGAACGTTTTTTTGTTTGGCTAAATATTTATAATATGTAGCTGGCTGTGTGAACTGATCAATTAATATGCCTTCTGGTTTCGTTGGTGCCATCTTAGCCAATAAGTTTGTAATGGCTTTATTATGAAGCATTGCCTTTAGTTGTCCTTGATTGTAGCCTTTTTCAAACATTTCGTTATATTTTTCGTTGTGAAGAACAAGGGAACTGTAAGGGACAACCGCCAGTAGTTGTTTTGCAATTTCACAAATTTGTGTATCATTTAAGTTTTTTGAGTCTTTGACGCCAAGTTCTTTTAATAATGGAATTTGTGTTGCATCGACATATACTGCAACAACTGTCATCGGTCCAAAATAATCTCCTGTTCCGACTTCATCTGAGCCGAGAATAGACATCGCACTGATGGAAGCTGGCGGTGCATAGGAATGGTCATTTACACTTTTCTTTACAGAAGCTTTCGGCGCAGCGGCATTTACCTCCCAACGACTAGATTCTTCAGTTGCACGTCCGCCTTGAAACATTACTTTTCCTGATTTATAGGCCGTAATTGTGCAAGATGGAACCTTTGCCATGAAGATACCGCCTTGGGGGATTTTTGGCTGCAATGCTTGTGCGTATTTTGTTTTCATGTCCTCTATAACAGTGGAACTTACTTGAATAACAATAGAATTTGACAAAATGATTGCTCCTTTTTCATTATTTATGTTTTTATCATATCGAATTGTTGTTTCTGTTTCCATATCATGTTTTTTCATGGTATGATAATCTGTAGGATTCTGTACGGGATTGGAGGACAGTAAGTTGTCACAACAAAAAGGAAATCGAAGTAAAATTAATGTAGAAATTTACGGTCAACAATATTCAGTTGTTGGCGATGAAAGTACAAGTCATATACGCATAGTCGCGGCGATTGTGGATGATAAAATGCGCGAACTGAATGCTAAGAATCCTTCGCTTGACACAAATCGATTGGCGGTGTTGACGGCAGTCAATGTCGTGCATGATTACATAAAATTAAAAGAAGAAAATGAAAAGTTGAAAGAAAGAATGAAACAAAAAGGAATGGAATAACATGGTTGATATTATAATCATTGTATTGCTTGTTATGGGTTTTCTTCTTGGTCTTAGAAGAGGGCTTGTACTGCAACTTGTAAAGTTAGCAAGCTTTATTATTGCCTATCTTGTGGCATATTGGTATTGCAAAGATTTAGCGCCTGCACTGCAAAAAATCATTCCGTATCCATTTAAGCCAGAAACAAATGTGCCGAATTGGATTAATGCAAATAATATGGAAACAGTTTTTTATCAAGCAATTGCGTTTATCGCATTATTTATCATTACAAAAATCGCGTTAACGTTACTGGGACAGCTTTTGAATATGTTTACAGAAATCCCTGTTTTGAAACAGATTAACGCATTAGGCGGAGCCATCTTAGGTTTTTTAGAGGTGTATATTATATTGTTCGTATTAATTGTGATTGGTACAATACTTCCAGTTGGACAAGTGCAAACGTCGCTAAATACATCAACAATAAGCAAAGTAATTGTAAATGATACACCAATTCTTTCTGAAAAAGTTAAGGAATTATGGCAGACAGGTGGCAAGGTATAACTTCTCTTTTTTAGAAAGAGAAGTTTTTTTCTATGATGGGAAGGCGGGAGAAGAATGAAAGTAAATAAAAAGCAAGTGATTAAACTACTTGAGACGATTGCACTTTTTATGGAGCTAAAAGGTGAAAATCCCTTTAAAATATCAGCATTTCGTAAAGCGGCAGCGGCACTAGAAAGTGATGATCGCAGCCTTTCAGAGATTGAAGATTTTACGAAAATACCAGGCATCGGAAAAGGAACAGCAGCCGTGATTGCAGAATATATTGAAGTTGGAACGTCAGAAGTGCTTGCGGAGCTGGAAAATGAAGTACCGAGCAGCTTATTGCCGCTTTTAAAATTGCCAGGCCTTGGCGGTAAAAAAGTAGCGAAATTATATAAAGAACTTGGCGTTGTAGATATGGAAACATTAAAGAAAGCTTGTGAGGAGAATCAAATTCAAGCACTTGCTGGATTTGGTAAGAAAACAGAAGAGAAAATACTAGAAGCAATCGCTCAAGTTGGTTCTCGTCCAGAGCGTCTTCCGGTAGCGATGGTACTTCCTATTGCCGGGGAAATAGAACGGAAATTGTCGAATGTGCCAGAAATTATTCGGTATTCCCGTGCTGGTAGTTTGCGCCGTGTTCGCGAAACAGTGAAAGATTTAGACTTTATTATTGCAACTACAGAACCAGAAAAGGTGCGGGAGCATTTATTACAGTTTGATAATATGATTGAAGTCATTGCAAGCGGAGATACAAAAGTTTCTGTACGTCTTCAGTATGAGTACGATATTTCTATTGATTTCCGTCTTGTTAAGCCGGAAGAATTTATTACAACTCTTCATCATTTCACAGGTTCAAAAGACCATAATGTAAGAATGCGCCAAATTGCGAAAGATAAGGGTGAAAAAATTAGTGAATACGGTGTTGAAAACTTAGAAACGGGTGAAGTGAAGACATTTGAAACAGAGGAAGCCTTTTTTGCTCATTTTGGGTTACCGTTTATTCCGCCAGAAGTGCGTGAAGATGGCAAAGAAATTGACCTAATTGAACAGTATCCGAATCTGATTCAGTTTTCTCATATTCAAGGTGATTTACACATGCATACGACGTGGAGTGATGGTGCTTTTTCTATTGAGGAAATGGTACAAGCATGCCGCGCTCGAGGATATAAGTACATGGCGATTACCGACCATTCCCAATATTTAAAGGTAGCGAATGGTTTAACGAAAGAGCGTCTTCGTGAGCAAGGAAAAGAAATTGAACGCATCAATGAAAAGTATCCGGATATCACCATTTTACGTGGTATTGAAATGGACATTTTACCGGATGCAACCCTTGATTTTGATGATGAAGTATTAGAGAAGCTTGATTATGTCATTGGTGCTATTCATTCTAGCTTCTCACAAGATCGTGAAACAATTATGAAGCGCCTTCGCACGGCAATTGAAAATCATCATGTGACAATGATTGCACATCCAACGGGCCGCTTAATTGGTCGACGTGAAGGATATGATGTCGATACAGATTTCTTAATTGAGCTTGCGAAAGAAACAAATACTGTACTTGAATTAAATGCAAATCCAAATCGTTTAGATTTAAGTGCTAAACTGTTAAAACAAGCGCAAGATGCAGGCGTGAAAATCGCAATTAACACAGATGCTCATACGCTTGAAATGCTCGAGGACATGGAAATTGGTGTTGCTGCCGCGCGAAAAGGTTGGATTCAAAAAGATACAGTTATTAATACATGGGATATTGAACGTTTATTAGATTATATTAAGCGTAATAAGTAACACAAGGGGGACAAGCAACTATGTTAGAACGAACGTTGCGGGTATTAGAATATGACAAAATAAAAGAACAATTGCTTGAGCACGTTGCTTCTTCACTTGGTCGTGATAAAGTGAAAGGGCTTATGCCGAGCACGAATTATGAAGAAGTGGTAGAGCTTCAAGAAACAACAGATGAAGCAGCAAAAGTGATCCGTTTAAAAGGGCATGTGCCGCTTGGCGGGATTTTTGATATTCGTCCAAATGTAAAGCGTGCGAAAATTGGCAGTATGTTAAGTCCGCATGAACTGCTTGATATTGCTAGCACGATGTATGGCAGCCGTCAAATAAAACGATTTATTGAAGATATGATTGAAAACGGCGTTGAACTTCCAATTTTAGAAACGTATGTAGCACGCATTATATCTTTATATGATTTAGAAAAGAAAATTACGAACTGCATTAGTGATGGCGGAGAAGTAGTTGATAGCGCAAGTGAAAAACTACGCGGTATTCGCCAGCAAATTCGCACAGCGGAAAGTCGCATTCGTGAGAAACTTGAAAATATGACGCGTTCTTCTAACGCACAGAAGATGTTATCAGATGCGATTGTAACGATTCGTAACGATCGCTATGTAATTCCTGTTAAACAAGAATATCGCGGTGTATACGGTGGTATCGTTCATGATCAGTCTGCTTCAGGACAAACATTATTTATCGAGCCGCAAGTGATTGTTGAATTGAATAACACACTGCAAGAAGCACGAGTAAAAGAAAAACAAGAAGTAGAACGCATTTTAATGATGTTAACAGAAGAAGTTGCTGCTGAGGCTGATGTTGTTTTAGAGAACGTTGATATTGTGGCAGAGTTAGATTTTATTTTCGCAAAAGCTTTTTATGCGAAACGATTAAAAGCAACGAAACCAATTTTGAACAATGAGCGTTATATGAATTTACGCCAAGCGCGCCATCCGCTTATTGATCCTAAAGTCGTTGTACCAAACGATATTGTGCTTGGAAAAGACTTTACAACAATCGTTATAACTGGACCGAATACAGGTGGTAAAACCGTTACATTAAAAACGGTAGGGATTTGTATATTAATGGCGCAATCTGGTCTGCAAATTCCTGTTCTTGATGAATCAGAAATTTGTGTGTTTAAACATGTTTTTGCTGATATTGGAGATGAGCAATCTATTGAACAAAGCTTAAGTACATTCTCATCTCACATGGTGAACATTGTTGATATTTTAGAGCAAGCTGATTTTGAAAGTTTAGTTCTGTTTGATGAATTAGGAGCAGGAACAGATCCGCAAGAAGGAGCTGCGCTTGCAATTTCAATTTTAGATGAAGTGTATAATCGCGGTGCGCGCGTTGTCGCAACGACGCATTATCCAGAGTTAAAAGCATACGGATATAATCGTGAACAAGTAATTAACGCGAGTGTTGAGTTTGATGTAAATACATTAAGCCCAACTTACAAATTATTAATTGGTGTACCAGGGCGAAGTAACGCTTTTGAAATTTCAAAACGTCTTGGTTTATCTGACCGCGTAATTGACCGTGCTCGTGGTCATATTAGTACAGAGTCAAATAAAGTAGAAAATATGATTGCTAAGCTGGAAGAAAGTCAAAAGAATGCTGAGCGTGAATGGAATGAAGCAGAAGAGCTTCGCAAGCAATCTGAAAAACTTCATAAAGAATTGCAGCGTCAAATTATTGAATTTAACGAAGAACGTGATGAAAGATTATTAAAAGCGCAAAAAGAAGGCGAAGAAAAGGTTGAAGCTGCTAAGAAAGAAGCAGAAGAAATTATTCGTGAACTGCGTCAATTGCGAAAAGCAAAGCTTGCTGATATTAAAGACCACGAGCTAATTGAGGCAAAAAGCCGTTTAGCGGGAGCAGCACCAGAGCTTGTGAAAAAACAAAAAATCAATGTGAAAAACACAGCACCAAAACAAGTGCTGCAGCCAGGCGACGAAGTGAAGGTATTAACGTTCGGTCAAAAAGGTCAGCTTCTTAAAAAAGTAAGTGACAACGAATGGAACGTCCAAATTGGAATTCTGAAAATGAAAGTAAAAGAGTCCGATATGGAATATATTAATACACCAGCCCCTGTTGAGAAAAAGGCAGTGACAGCAGTAAAAGGAAGAGACTATCACGTTTCTTTAGAGCTTGATCTGCGCGGCGAACGCTTTGAAGACGCGATGGCACGTGTTGAAAAATATTTAGATGATGCACAGCTCGCAAGCTATCCACGCGTTTCCATTATTCATGGGAAAGGAACAGGAGCACTGCGCCAAGGCGTACAAGATTACTTGAAAAACCATCGCGGCGTGAAAAGCTTCCGTTATGGTGATATGGGCGAGGGAGGCCTTGGTGTTACAGTTGTAGAACTGAAGTAGGAAAACAAGCAAAGGGGAAACGGCTATGTTTATGGACAAACTTGCAAAAGTATTGTTAGCTTGTTGTGGAACGTTCTTTATTATTGGGGTTATATATTTGCTGTTTTTTGCGAAATAAAGGAGAGAACACCATTTTTGGTGTTCTTTTTCATTGCATGTTTTTCAGTGAATATTAGAGTATGTGCATGAGTGGAAGTTGTTATGTATAATAGAGGATGTTATACAGGAATAGAAGGAGACGTTATGATTAAAACGAAAAAACTGTTAGAGGAAGCAACTAATTTTATTACAGATTGCTACAATGAGCTAGAAAAATCTCATGAAATACAAGATAGATTATCACAAATTGAAGCTGAAATACAAAATACAGGAACGTATGAACATACTTTTGAAGAACTTGTTCACGGAGCGCGAATGGCGTGGAGAAATAGTAATCGCTGCATCGGTCGTCTTTTTTGGAATAAGCTTCATGTATTAGACGCGCGCGATGTAAATGACGCAGAAGGTATATATGAGGCATTGCTTCATCATATTCAATATGCTACCAATGACGGGAAAATCCTACCTACAATTACTATTTTTAAACAATATCAAGGTGAGCATAATCAAATTCAAATTTATAATCACCAGTTGATTCGTTATGCGGGATATGAAACCGAGCAAGGTATTATCGGTGATTCTCATTCCCTATCATTTTCGAAAGTTTGTCAGGAGCTTGGCTGGAGTGGCAAGGGGACATATTTTGATGTGTTGCCGCTTGTATTCTCAATTGATGGAAACGAACCAGTTTATATGCCAATCCCAGAAGAATATGTAAAAGAAGTACCGTTAGAACATCCAGAGTATCCTTTCTCCTCTTTGGAAGCAAAGTGGTACGGCGTTCCGATGATTTCTGATATGCGCTTAGAAATTGGCGGTATTTTTTACACAGCCGCGCCCTTTAATGGCTGGTATATGGGAACAGAAATAGGAGCGCGCAACTTAGCTGATCAGGATCGTTATAATCTTCTTCCAGCTGTTGCGGAGATGATGGGGCTAGATACATCAAGAAACAGTACACTTTGGAAAGACAAGGCATTAATAGAATTAAATGTAGCAGTTTTACATTCTTTCAGAAAACAAGGGGTAACCATTGTAGATCACCATACAGCCGCTCAGCAATTTAGTCAATTTGAGAAGCAAGAAGCAGCATGCGGCCGTCTTGTAACAGGGAATTGGGTATGGTTGATTCCGCCTGTATCTCCTGCAGCAACGCACATTTATCATAAGCCTTATCCAAATCAAATACTCACTCCTAATTTTTTTCATAAAAAGGGGTAAGAGCTTGTTATGTGGATAAAAGAATAACGTGGTATAGTTAGAAGGGACTGTTTATGGGGGATACTTATATAAACAGCCCTATTTCATTTTATGAATATATATGCTTCTAATATAGAGTGGTTTCATACATAAGATAAGTTGTGATCAAGCTTCTGACTTCGTATAAGCCTTTCTGAATAGCTAGAAAGCATTGAAATTGAAAGGTAGGATATGTGATGAAAACAGAAGTTGTTTTAAAAGTTAAGATGAAATATGCAAACGAATTAAAAAGTGGATATCCACTTATTTCGAAAGAAGCGATTATAAATTTACACGATGTAAATGTAGAAGGTGCAATCGTAAAACTTGTAGACGACAAAAATAAGTTTATCGGTACAGGATATTACGGAAAGCAAAATAAAGGATACGGCTGGGTTCTAACAAGTAAACAACAAGAACAAATCGACCAAGCCTTTTTTGAAAAAAAGCTGAAATCAGCATTAAGTAAACGTAAAAACTTCTATGAAGATTCAGATACAACAGCATTTCGCGTGTTCAACGGTGAAGGTGATGGAATTGGCGGTTTAATCATTGATTATTATGACGGGTATTACGTTATTAGCTGGTACAGCGAGGGAATTTATCAATTTAGTAAAGAAATTATCGAGTCCTTGCAGAATGTGACTGAATTTAAAGCGATCTATCAGAAAAAGCGCTTTGATACGAAAGGTCAATATATGGAAGAAGACGATTTCGTAATAGGGGAACGCGGAGAGTTTCCGATTATCGTCAAAGAGAACGGTGTAAACTTTGCGGTGTATTTAAACGACGGGGCAATGGTCGGCGTATTTTTAGATCAACGTAATGTTAGAAAGCAAATTCGCGATAAGTATGCAAATGGCAAGACAGTCTTGAATATGTTCTCCTACACAGGTGCGTTTTCTGTTTTTGCAGCACTTGGAGGAGCGGCAAAGACGACAAGTGTTGACCTTGCGAACCGCAGCTTAAGTAAAACAATTGAACAATTTAGCGTGAACGGCGTTGACTATGAGGCGCAAGATATTATCGTAGAAGACGTATTTCACTATTTCAAATATGCAGTAAAGAAAGCGTTGAAGTTTGATATGGTCATTCTAGATCCGCCAAGCTTTGCACGTTCAAAAAAATATACATTTAGTGCTGCGAAAGATTATAAAAACTTATTAAAAGAAGCAATTGCGATTACAGAAAATAACGGTATTATCGTAGCTTCTACAAATTGCAGTGCCTTCGGTATGAAAAAGTTCAAAAGCTTCATTGATACGGCATTTAAAGAAATGAACGGAAAGTATAAAGTGTTAGAAGAACATTCATTGCCAGAGGACTTCCGTACCATTTCACAGTTTCCAGAAGGTGATTATTTAAAAGTGGTGTTCATAAAAAAAATCAAAGGCTAAATGTACAATATATCGACTATTCAACGAAAAGTCACATAAGAAAAGGAGCTCATATTCAAAAATGAGCTCCTTTTCTTATGAAATAATATTTTTCACACGACCGACCTGTCCATCTTGAAGGCGGACTTTAATACCGTGTGGATGTGAAGGAGAATTTGTTAAAATATCCTTCACAATACCTCTTGTTAATTTTCCTGTACGCTGATCTTGTTTTAGTACAATATCAACTTCTAGACCAGGCGATATATTCACGCGTTTCTGTCCGTTCATTTATACACCTGTGCGTCTGCGTTGATTGTTTGGTTTCTTCGTTTGTTGATTTTGCAATTTCTTCGTTCCTTGACTTTGATTTTTAGCATTTGATCCATTTCCATTTCCTTGCTTTTTCTTTGCAAGTTGCTCACGCATTAAATCCGCTAGGCTTACTTTTTTATTCTCTGACATATGAAATCTCCTTTTATATAAAGTAAATTGTAAACATTCATAGTGAACTCCATCATATCATTGTTAGGGGAAGAAATGAAGCGGCACTATAGGTAATTAAGAAGTTCTATAGGGGCTTTCGGATGGGGAATGGATTGGCGGTCTTTAATAGCGGGATAAACATGGGGGAGCAACGACAGGTTTGGTTGAAGAGAGTCCATGAAGAACCCTCCACAGGTTCTTTATACTTTTTAAATAGTTTTTTGTATTCATAAAAAATTTTTTGAACCTTTTTACTCAAAAGAGCGAATATAAGGGTGAAGAATATTTTTGGGGAAAAGGAAGGGTTTATAAAAGTTTTGTATGTAATGACAATGGAAAATTTGTCGTAAAGGACTTCTTTTGGAAATGTGTTAAAACGAATCGGTAGTCGATGTATCGATTCAATTAACAATAAGCCCCTTCAGTGTATGAACTAAAGGGGCTTTTCGCTCGTATATCCAAAATTGTGGATGATATAATGATCTGTTTCCTTATGGAGTGACAGGGCTAAGCGGAGCGAAAGGATAATGCGGGAGAGCATGTGAGATGACAGGAGTAGGTGAAAACTGATGATGCAAGATTGTATTTCCTTCTTGCGGAACACCCGCAGTATTGACTCCAAATGTGTTCATGATGACACATTTGGCAGGTCCATGTTGAGGAGTCACAAGTACTTCGTAGCAAGGACTTGGCTGCTGAAAAGGATTTGGAAGAAATGCATGAATCACGAGAAGATTGCGAGGAGGAATTGTAAACGTAAACGGTGTGAGAATCGGTTGGACGTTGTCAGGCGAAACGATGCTGCTTTGCTGAGGTTGAATCGTTTGTGCAGTGTTTAAAGGTGGATTGACGACTTGTCCACATAAAAATGCAGACTTGGAAACTTCGGCTGGATTACACGTATTTTGCCAATCTAATACGGATACGGTGACGGTTTGAGGCATGTTGTAATCCTCATTTAAAAGCGTGACGATTACGATCTCGGTATTAGGGTTTCTCCATATAGATCCTGTCGTAAACACAGCGGATTCCCTTAGATATTTTGGAGCTGGAGCAGGATACCCATAAGAGTTAGAGTGTTTTGCTGACAAGAATAATAAAACTCCTTTCTGTTAAAATATAATTTAATTATATGAATTTGTGCCTCTTTTGCTTGTATACTTGTCCAAAAAATGGACATATTGAATATTTCGTTTTTCGGAAATAGAGACTGTTTGAATGTAATTGTATTCATATATGAGGAATTGAAACGAGGAACTATACTACATACTAGTCGGGATAAAAGAATGATAGGAACATGGTTATATTTATATGTGATCCACTCCGTATATTTTATTTACCAAATTCAACCACCGTATTACAATATAATTATAAATTTTCAAGAAAACGGGTGATGGTGTGCGACATAATATTTTATTAGTAGAAGATGATTTATCTATCCGTGAAATGGTGGAAAGCTATTTAACAAAAGAGGGGTTTACTGTAGCGACAGCTTCTGATGGAGAAGAAGGGCTTGCTAAGTTTTTACAAGAGCGATTTGATTTAATCATTCTTGATATTATGATGCCTAAAATGGATGGATTAGAAGTGATGAATATAATTCGGAAAAAGAGTTCGGTTCCGATTTTAATTATGTCAGCAAAGGATACGGATCTTGATAAGGCGTTAGGACTTGGGCTTGGCGCAGATGATTATATTTGTAAGCCGTTTTCTATGATTGAGTTGTCTGCGCGGGTCAAGGCTGGAATTCGCCGGTCGACTACGTATTCCGCCCCGCAGCAAAAACAAGATGACATGATTATGATCGGGAATTTAAAAATTGATACGGCTAATTTTACTGTTCAAAAAAACGACGAGGCTATTAAACTTACATCGAAAGAGTTTGAGCTTTTAAAGCTATTTGCGACGAATCAAAATCGCGTGTTCACGAAGGCACAAATTTATAGCTTAATTTGGAATGAAGAATATTACGGTGATGAGAACGTCATTAATGTTCATATGAGAAGGCTGCGAGAGAAAATTGAGGACGATCCATCTCAGCCGCAGTACATTAAGACACTATGGGGTATCGGTTATAAGTTGGAAGTGATATAAAATGGTTTTATTTTTAACGGCTATTATTTTTATATTAATTGGTATTATTTATTTTCAATATTGCACGGGGAAAAATCGAAGTGCAAATTTACGCTATACATATGAAAAATTGCAGGATATTGTAGAGAAGCAAACGAGTGAAAATTTATTAGTAGTAACAGATGATAAAGAATTGAAATCATTATTAGTGGCAATTAATTATTTGCTAGATGAAAAGAAAAAAACAATTGCCGAGCATTCGAAGCTGGAAATTTCAATGAGAAAGATGCTTTCTAATATTTCACATGATTTAAAGACACCGCTTACTGTGATTCTCGGTTATGTCGAAATGTTAAATGTAGATGAAACGATAAATGAAGAAGAGAGAAAGATATTACTAGAAAAAGTTCATACGAAAACGTTAGAAGTACTAGAGCTTATTCGTAAATTTTTCGATCTGGCAAAACTAGAATCCGGCGATAAAGATATTGCAATGACGCGGATTCATATGAATGAAATTTGTCAGGAACATATGTTATCGTTTTATGATTTATTAACAACGCAAGGATTTAATGTTCATATTAATATACCAGAAACACCAATGTATGCGCACGGAAATACAGAAATCATCGGAAGGATTATGAATAACCTAATTTCAAACGCAATTGCCTATGGAGGAGATGGAAAAACATTAGGGATTACATTACGAAGCGATGATAAGTTTGTGTATGTGGACATATGGGATAAAGGAAAAGGAATCTCTGAATCTCATATTGATAAAGTATTTGAACGTATGTACACATTAGAAGATTCACGAAATCGTTTGTATCAAGGCAGCGGACTTGGACTTACAATTACGAAGCGCCTTGTAGAAGCGTTAGGGGGAGAAATTCATCTGTCTAGTACGCCATATGAAAAAACAGTATTTACAGTTATGTTAAGAAGAATCAATTTTTAGCTTGTAGAAAGAGAAATTCTACAAGCTTTTTTTCAACTTAAGAAATTTGTAAGAATGCAGTAAGAAAAAAGAGAATTTCATTTCTTACTATATAAATATGGAGCAGTGCGAAAGGGGCATGAAAAATGACATATATATTGAAAACGAATCAATTAACGAAAGTGTTTCATGGTAAAGAAATTATTTCTAATGTAAATATGCATGTGAAACAAGGTGAAATATATGGGTTTTTAGGACCAAACGGTGCTGGTAAAACAACAATTATGAAAATGATAACGAATTTAATCAAACCAACGAGCGGTGAAATTGAAATTTTCGGTGAGAAATTAACGGATACTTCATATGAAGTGCTAAAGCGAATGGGGACAATTATTGAATACCCAATCTTTTATGAAAAATTAACAGCTAGAGAAAATTTGTATCTACACTGTGAATATATGGGTTATTATGACAAAAAAGCGATTGACCGAGCGTTAGACCTTGTAAACTTACACAATGTCGACGACAAGCAAGTAAAAGATTTTTCACTTGGGATGAAACAGCGACTAGGAATTGCCAGAGCTATTACGACAAAACCAGAACTGTTAATTTTAGATGAACCAATTAACGGTTTGGATCCAATCGGCATTAAAGAACTAAGAGAATTATTTAAAATACTTTGTAAAGAGTATGGAATTACGCTGTTAGTTTCCAGTCACATTTTAGGTGAAATGGAACAAATGGCAGATACAATTGGTGTCATTCAAAACGGGAAGCTAATAAAAGAAATTTCGATGAAAAGTATTAATGGTAAACAAACAGAATATGTTGAGGTTACGGTTCAGGATGTGAAAAAAGCAGTTTATATTTTAGAAAATAAATTACGTCTCACAAACTTTAAAGTAATGAATGAAGGTATGATTCGAATTTATGAAATGACAATAACACAGCAAGAAATTTCCAAAACGCTCATTATGAATGATGTCGTAATTGAAGGAATTAATAAGAAACATAGCTCTCTAGAAGATTATTTCTTAAGCCTTATGAATGGAGAGGGAATCCATGCTTAATTTGATAAGATTAGAGCTTATCAAATTTAATTTATGGCCAGTCATTAAAGGCGCCTTCATTGCGCTTCTTATTATGTTAGGGTTTGTTACAGCACTTGAATTTACAAGTTACGATGATGCTTTTCGGTTTATTGATATTCTTGTGAAAGCAACATTTATGATATTTGGGGCAAGTTTAATTTCCAAATTTATTATTCAGGAATTTCAAGAGAAGACGATGACAGTGATGTTTATGTATCCGATTAGTCGTAAAAAAATGATGATTGCAAAATTGTTCATTATTATGACCTTTACATTTCTTTCTATTGTCATTTCTGAAATTGTAATCTTTAGTTTCTTTTATATATTAAATGTATATGAGTCAGTTATAACAGAACGATTAACAATGACCATGATTTCACAAAATGCATCTAAATTATTAATGAATGCCATCGCGGCGACTGGAATCAGCTTAATCCCCTTATATTTTGGCATGAAAAAGTATTCAGAGAGGACAACGATAGTATCTGCAGTTATTATTATGTCCCTACTAACATCAGGCTTAAAAGTTCATTTTTCGTTGTACGATATTATTTTTATTCCCATTATATTAGCTTGTGCAGGGTTGTTGATTGCTTATGTGGTGGTAAGAAAAATAGAGCAAGTGGATTTGTTTAAATAAAATAGATGAAATAAGGAGAGAGGCCATTATGCTACAGCTCATGAAGCTAGAAATGAAAAAATTTAAATTTGGCTGGTATGTAAAAGGAGCGTTAATTGCCAATGTTATCATTACGGCCCTATTCATTTTCCTTAACTATATACAACAAATAGAAGGAAATGTATTTATTGAAAGTTCCGAGAAAGCTTTTCTATTTATAGGTGCAATGGTGCGGGGAACGTTTATCGTGTTTGCGGCTGTATTAATTGCACAATTAGTTATTGAAGAATATAAAAATAAGACAATATTGATCATGTTCTCCTATCCGATCGATAGGAAAAAAATTATTGCTAGTAAATTGTTCATTGTAGCTATACTCACGTTCATAACAATTTGGCTATCTAATATAGTTGTTGCAGGCGCTATCTTTGCTTTGCACAGCTACTTTTCATTTATATCATACTCCATAACCATTAATGACTGGATGCAACAAGCGATTAACATGGTGCCATTTGCAGTTGCTGCTGCTGGCACAAGTTTAATTCCGCTATATTTCGGGATGCGTAAGCATTCTGTCCCTATCACAATTTTATCATCGCTGTTTGTCGTTTCATTCGCTTGTTCTTATAATCCAACATTCTCAATGGTCGCGATTATTCCAGTTCAGTTCGCTCTTGCAGCTGTTGGAATTATGATTGCCTACTTAGCAATTCGGAACATTGAGAAAGAAGATGCGATTTAATTTTATAAAATAGATTATTTGTAGTAAAAAAGACAAGATTCTTATCAGTCTTGTCTTTTTTATTATTGAAATTTAGTTCGTATAAATCTAATTCTAATAGGAAAAATTAATTCTTTATTTTCATAAACTCCAACAAATCTTCAAAAGCTACTTGTTGGTCACTCCATAATTCAGGCAATTCGTCTAAGGGGAAAAATTTTAGCTGTAAGCTTTCTTCGTTATAAGTATGTAAATTTCCGTGGAAATCTCTACAAATATAAGCTAACTTCACTAAGGCAAGTTGATCTCCATTGGATAGTGTTTTTTCGTATTCTTTTCCAGAATACACATTAAAGAATTCAAGTTTTCCTAAGTTCAAACCGGTTTCTTCTAATACTTCTCTTCTTACTGTATCTTCAACAGTCTCACCAATTTCCATAAATCCGCCAGGGTGTCCCCATTTTCCATTATCAGAGCGCAGCTGAAGAAGTACTTCATTTTTTTCGTTACATATAAAACAACCTGCGGCCACCATGATTACTTTTTTATGTCCCACCATATTTCTTAAATAGCTTATATAATCCATCCGTTTCAGCTCCAATACTATCTATATGCATTTTAAATTATTCTATAGAAGGTCATTTTCTCCTGTTTAAAAAGAATTGGACTGTTACATAAGAATATATTTACACGAGGAAGAGATATAACTGTGGGATTTTTGTTCTTTTTATATAATAATATTTATATATTGATAAAAATTAATTAAATATAAATCATGTATGATGTGGAGTGGTGAGATATATGGACAATGTTGAGTTATGGAAGATTAGTAAAATAGGTGATAGAAAATTTGAGTATAATAATACATGGGAAATAGAAGAATTTCCTGATTTTAAAAGAGTCGTTGTGGCACCGAAGGAAAACCATGTGAATTTAATGTTAGATTTAGCAAAAATGTTTCAAGGGCCATATGGCATTCTTTATGATTTAAAAGTTCCTAGAGTATCTACTCATGAGGCAGGTCGATATCAAAGTCCAGATGTAGTAAGTTTTAAGGAAGTAGAGACATATTGTCTACAATTTAAAAGTTATTTTGAAACGGATGCTAGACATGACATTTGGATAGCTAGGGTTGGAGAAACAGAACGTAAAGAGATGATTGTGTATGATCAGCATAATATCATCTATGTGTACGGAGATGTAGAACAAATATGTAAATTATTAAATAATAGGGGATTTACAGAGGGAGAAGTAGATATACCTGTCCCACATGTACATTCATACCACGATTATAATGATCAATATGAAACAGATATGTTAAATTATCATAACTGGATACATTTCCCGATTCAAGAAGAGGTGTGAGTGATATGCATTAAAAAAACAAGGTTCCTCAAAAAAGGGGAACCTTGTTTTTATTTAGAAAGCAAATACTACATCTGCGGAGCTTCCATTCCAGCTAGAGCCCATTCTTCTTTTGCAGGGCCGTAAATACCAGGAACCTTTAATCCGGCTTGACGCATGAGTACCGTCATTTGACCGCGATGATGGTTTTGATGGTTGATGACAGTCATTAAAAATATTGAATTTGGCATTGGTCTTCCGAAGAAATCATTTATCGTTGCTAAGTCCTTATCTGTCCATTGTGTTTTTATTGCTTGAGTAAATGCTTCATTCATTTGACGGTAGCTGTCTGCGATATGCTGAGCTGACGTTGGAACAGGGTAATCCTTCGTTTCTCCTTCAAACTTTAATCCTGTACGGGATGTAATGACAGGAATAGCAGTGACAATATGCCATGCAATACGGCCTAACGTCCAGTTTTCCGGTGTGATTGCTTGTTTTAACGATTCATCAGTAAGAGCATCTAATATCTTTTGAGTTGACTCTGCTTCGTATTTCCAAGATGTTAAAAAGCCTTCAATTGTTTGGAACATAGAAAAAACCTCCTATGATTAGATTCAAATGGTAAATTCGTGAAAGTTTTATAGTTTCCTTCTATGTATAAAGAAAAATAAAGGATTTTCATTGTCATTAGATTACTATGTCAATCCTTCTTCACAACATTATAACAGAACAAAAGAATAACTTAGAGCATTTTGTTTCGTTAACAATTCCACTTATTCTGTTTTATATGAAAGAAGGAAGCTGGAGTTCTGAGTATATCGTTGCAGGTATTGTGGCATTTGGTATAGGGGTATGGAAAAGACAAGTTGTGCTTTCTTTATTAACGGGAGTAATTACACTTGTTTGTTGGAGAATGCTTGTGGGATGGTAATAGTTATAAAATAGTCTGAATATTATGATTGTAACGTGATAATCCCTATAATATAATAAAAATAAGCAACATGAATACACATTCAGTTTTCCTTGTTTTAGAGGAAAGCAGACCGTTAGTGTAGGAGAATGATACGCTGATGGTAGTTTTATAATGTAGAGAAGGGGGAGTTTTTAATATGGAAAGGCCCTGGCTAAACAGTTATCCAAAGGAAATTCCGCATACAATTTCCTACGATATGCAGCCTCTTCATGTGTATTTACAGCAAACAGCTTCACAATATTCAGATAAGAAAGCGCTTCATTTTCTTGGGAAAGATATTACATTTTCAGAACTAGATCGTAAAGTTAGGCAATTCGCCAACTATCTTCGCAAACTAGGAATAGAAAAAGGGGACCGAGTTGCTATTATGCTGCCAAACTGCCCGCAAGGTGTTATCGGTTATTATGGAACACTATTAGCTGGCGGTATTGTCGTGCAAACGAATCCGCTTTATACAGAACGAGAGCTTGAATATCAGCTTCATGATTCAGGAGCGAAAGTCATTCTGTGCCTCGATTTAGTGTTTCCGAAAGTCAGCAATGTGCAGTCCTCAACCGATATTGAGCATGTCATCGTAACGCGTATCGCAGATTTTTTACCATTTCCGAAAAATTTATTATATCCATTTATACAAAAGAAACAAACGAACCTTGTGGTGAATGTAAGAGAAAGTGAGAATATCCACGTTTGGAATTCCATTGAACATGCAGGGGATGAAGCGGTAGACATTTCGTGTGATCCTGAAGAAGATGTAGCACTTCTGCAATATACAGGCGGGACGACAGGGTTTCCAAAGGGTGTAATGCTCACGCATAAAAATCTTGTATCAAATACAATTATGGGTATGCATTGGTTGTATAATTGCAGAAAAGGAGAAGAAGTCATTCTTGGTGTACTTCCATTTTTTCATGTATATGGTATGACGGCAGTAATGAATTTATCAATTATGCAAGCGTATAAGATGGTGCTCGTTCCGAAATTTGATATTAAAATGATGCTAGAGGCGATTAAAAAACATCGTGTTACGTTATTTCCTGGAGCCCCGACTATGTATATTGCGCTATTAAACTATCCTGAGCTTCATAAATATGATATTTCTTCCATTAGCGCATGTATTAGTGGTTCCGCCCCGCTTCCGGTTGAAGTGCAAGAACAATTTGAAAGTGTAACGGGAGGAAAGCTTGTAGAAGGATATGGCTTAACGGAATCATCCCCGGTTACACATGGTAACTTTTTATGGGCAAGACGGGTGCCGGGAAGTATTGGTGTGCCGTGGCCAGATACGGATGCGTGCATTATTTCGCTGGAGACAGGTGAAGCATTGCCGATAGGAGAGATTGGAGAAATCGTTGTGAAGGGCCCGCAAGTGATGAAAGGTTATTGGAATAAACCGGAGGAAACGGCAGCAGTGTTGCAAGATGGCTGGCTTCATACGGGTGATGTTGGATATATGGACGAAAATGGCTTTTTTTATGTGAAAGATCGTAAGAAAGACATGATTGTTGCTAGTGGATTTAACGTATATCCGCGCGAAGTAGAAGAAGTATTGTATGAGCACGAAAAGGTGCAAGAAGTTGTCGTTCTTGGTGTGCCTGATCCATACCGCGGTGAAACAGTAAAGGCTTTCGTTGTTATAAAAGATGGTCTAACATGTTCAGAAGAAGAATTAAATGAGTTTGCTCGTAAATATTTAGCGGCATACAAAGTTCCTAAAATATATGAGTTTCGGAAAGAGTTGCCGAAAACAACTGTCGGAAAAATTTTACGTCGTGTGCTTGTTGAGGAAGAGTTGCGAAAACAAGAAGATGAGCAGACGGGCTAAACGCCCTTTCTTTTTTTGGAGGAGTAGTATTGACAATATTTTAAATAGTCAGTATTATTAAATTGTGAATGAATCATCATTCAGTCATCTTCTTGAAGGGGATAGTACTGTGAAAAAGAATCGACCAAAATATAACCAAATTATTGATGCAGCGGTGATTGTCATCGCGGAAAATGGATATCACCAAGCGCAAGTTTCTAAAATAGCAAAACAAGCTGGTGTTGCCGATGGAACTATTTATTTATATTTTAAAAATAAAGAAGATATATTGATATCTCTATTTCAGGAGAAGATGGGAGAATTTATTGAAACAATTCGGCAAAAAACAGCAGGAATTGAAAGCGCTGTAGAGAAGTTATTTATGTTGGTAGAAACGCACTTCTCTTTACTGTCGAAAAATGATCCTCTTGCTATCGTTACGCAACTAGAACTTCGTCAATCCAACCAAGAATTACGCCTCAAAATTAATGAAGTGCTGAAAGGGTACTTGCAAGTCATGGATGAAATTTTAGAAACTGGCATAAAACAAGGAGAATTTCGCGCAGATTTAAATGTCCGCGTGGCAAGACAAATGATCTTTGGAACAGTAGATGAAGTTGTAACCAACTGGGTAATGAGCGATCATAAATATGATTTGGTCGCAATTTCAAAAACGGTGCATGAGCTATTAGTAGCAGCTTGTGGTTACCGCAATTAATGGGGAGGGAGTACATTTGAATTTCCTATCTGTAACGGTGGAAGATTACGTAGCAATTGTAAAGATTAATCATCCGCCGGCAAATGCGATGTCTTCACAAGTCATTAGTGAAGTTGGTGAACTTCTTGATGCAGTGGAAACGGACGAAAATGTGCGCGTTGTACTTGTTCATGGAGAAGGTCGCTTTTTTTCAGCGGGAGCGGATATTAAGGAATTCACTTCTGTTGAAGAAGCAAGAGAGGCTACGAAATTATCACAACATGGGCAAGTAATTTTTGAACGTGTTGAAAAGTTTTCAAAACCAATTATTGCGGCTATTCATGGTGCAGCACTTGGCGGCGGTTTAGAATTTGCAATGTCTTGCCATATGCGCTTTGTAAGTGAAACTGCAAAAATTGGTTTGCCGGAGTTAACGCTAGGATTGATTCCTGGTTTTGCTGGGACGCAGCGTTTACCACGTTATGTCGGGAAAGCAAAAGCTTGTGAAATGATGTTAACAAGCGATCCAATTTCAGGTATGGAAGCAGCTGAATATGGACTTGCAAATCGAGCATTCCCTGAAGAAGTATTACTGGAAGAAACGCTAAAGCTAGCGAAAAAGATTGCAGGAAAAAGCGCAGCATCTGTCCGTTCGGTGCTTGAGCTATTGCAAACAACAAAATCTTCTTCTTATTATGAAGGCGTGCAACGCGAGGCACAGTTATTTGGTGAAGTATTTACAAGTGGAGATGGAAGAGAAGGTGTTGCTGCTTTCTTAGAAAAACGTAAACCTTCTTTTAGTGGCAGGTAGTTCTATATTTTTTTAATATAAATTAACTGAATATTGTAATTAACTAAATTTTTTTATAAAAAACAAGGGGGTAAATAGAATGAACATCTACGTACTCATGAAACGAACATTTGATACTGAAGAAAAAATCGCAATTAAGAACGGTGCAATTTACGATGGCGAAGCGGAATTCATCATCAACCCTTACGATGAATATGCGATTGAAGAAGCAATTCAAGTAAGAGATGCGCAAGGCGGTGAAATTACAGTCGTTACAGTTGGCGGTGAAGATAGTGAAAAAGAACTTCGCACGGCACTAGCGATGGGCTGTGATAAAGCGGTATTAATTAATATTGAAGACGATGTTGAAAATGGAGATCAATATACAACAGCAAAAATACTTACTGAATACTTAAAAGAGAAGGATGTCGATTTAATTTTGGCTGGTAATGTAGCGATTGACGGTGCATCTGGCCAAGTTGGCCCACGTGTAGCTGAAGCGCTTAATATCCCTTATGTAACAACAATTACAAAGCTTGAAATTGACGGTACAAACGTGAAAATCGAGCGTGATGTTGAAGGGGATACAGAAGTAATTGAAACGACATTACCACTTTTAGTAACGGCACAGCAAGGTTTAAATGAACCGCGTTATCCATCGCTTCCAGGTATTATGAAAGCGAAGAAAAAGCCGCTGGAAACTTTAGAATTAGATGATTTAGATTTAGATGAAGATGATGTAGAAGCGAAAACAAAAACAATTGAAATCTATTTACCTCCTAAGAAAGATGCTGGAAAAGTGTTACAAGGCGAACTGCAAGATCAAGTAAAAGAACTTGTATCGTTGTTGCATACAGAAGCGAAAGTAGTTTAAAAAATACTAGGATATCCAGGAGGGAAAACATATGGCTCGTAAAGTATTAGTAATGGGAGAAGTTCGTGACGGATCTTTACGTAACGTTTCATTTGAGGCAGTAGCAGCAGCAAAAACAATTGCAGAGGGCGGTGAAGTTGTCGGTCTTTTACTAGGTGAAAGCGTCGCTTCATTTGCGAAAGAACTGATTCATTACGGTGCAGATCGCGTTGTGACAGTTGAAAGCGATAAGTTAAGCTCATATACATCTGATGGATATGCACAAGCATTTCTAGCAGTGTATGAAGAAGAAAAGCCAGAAGGAATTGTCTTTGGACATACAGCGCTTGGGAAAGATTTATCACCAAAACTTGCAGCGAAATTACATGCAGGTCTTGTTTCTGACGTGACAGCGTTAGAAGTGGCTGGTGGAAACGTTGTGTTCACACGCCCGATTTACTCTGGTAAAGCATTTGAGAAAAAGATTGTAACAGACGGTGTATTATTTGTGACAATTCGTCCAAATAACATTGCGCCGCTTGAAAAAGATGAAGCACGTGAAGGCGATGTTTCTTCTATGACAGTCGACGTAAAAGATTTGCGTACAGTGATTAAAGAAGTTGTTCGCAAAACAGCAGAAGGTGTAGACCTTTCTGAGGCAAAAGTCATTATCGCAGGCGGACGCGGTGTGAAGAGTGAAGAAGGTTTCAAGCCGTTAAAAGAATTAGCAGATGTGCTTGGCGGAGCAGTTGGTGCTTCTCGTGGAGCTTGTGATGCAGAGTACTGCGACTATTCATTGCAAATTGGACAAACGGGTAAAGTTGTAACACCAGATTTATATATCGCATGTGGTATTTCTGGTGCGATTCAACATTTGGCTGGTATGTCTAACTCAAAGATTATTGTAGCAATTAATAAAGATCCTGAAGCAAACATTTTTAAAGTAGCTGACTATGGCATCGTTGGCGACTTATTTGAGGTGTTACCGCTTCTAACAGAAGAATTCAAAAAGTTAAAAGTACATTCTTGAGTCTTACGTTATGCATAATGGGTTCCCATTAAGTAATTACCCCTATATAAATAAAGGAAGGCGAGAGGTCCCCTGCTTCTCGCTTTTTCGTATGGAAAGTAATACTTTCTTATAGTATAAAGGCATGATTATTTGATACAATACTTAACGATACATATTATTCGCCACGTATATAAGATAATGATATACTTTGGTTAGAAAGCTTATAAAGGAGGAAATAAAATGGCAATTGTAAACGCAACTGACCAAACTTTCGCAGCTGAAACAAGCGAAGGTGTTGTATTAGTAGATTTCTGGGCACCTTGGTGTGGCCCTTGTAAAATGATCGCTCCTGTATTAGAAGAAATCGATGCAGAATTAGGCGATAAAGTAAAGGTAGTAAAAGTAGATGTTGATGAAAACCAAGAAACAGCTCGTAAATTCGAAGTAATGAGCATTCCATCTCTTTTCGTAGTAAAAGATGGTAAAGTGGTTGATCAAGCATTAGGTTACAAACCGAAAGAAGCGTTAGTTGAATTAGTATCTAAACACTTCTAATAATAAAAAAGCTGCTGCGAGGCAGCTTTTTTATTATGCAGAAAAATGTTCCATTTAGTTGTGGAGCGAAAAGAGGAAAACGTGTATAATGTTTTCATTTTTTTCTGCTTTCCATTACAATAAAAGAACGTATGTTGGGAAAATAGCGTGTTGTATTTTTCTAGGGGAAACAAGAATGATAAACATGCGAGGAACGGAGGAATACGAGTGCACGAGCATTTAAAAGAGAAGTTAGCGATTTTACCAGATCAACCGGGCTGTTATTTAATGAAAGATAAGCAAGGAACAGTTATATATGTTGGGAAGGCAAAGGTGTTAAAAAATCGTGTGCGCTCGTATTTTACCGGATCGCACGATGGGAAAACACTACGTCTTGTCGGAGAAATTGTTGACTTTGAGTATATTGTGACCTCCTCGAATCTGGAGGCACTCATTTTAGAATTAAATTTAATCAAAAAATATGATCCAAAATATAACATCCAATTAAAAGATGATAAAACATACCCATTTATTAAAATTACAGCTGAAAAACAGCCGCGTTTGCTCATCACGAGAAATGTGAAAAAGGATAAAGGAAAATATTTTGGCCCGTATCCAAATTCGCAGTCGGCTCATGAAACAAAAAAATTGTTAGATCGTATGTATCCACTTCGGAAATGTACAAATATACCAGATAAAGTTTGTTTATATTATCATATGGGACAATGTTTAGCTCCTTGTGTGAAAGAAGTAACGGATGAACAAAATAAGGAAATTGTAGATGGGATTATTAAGTTTTTAAATGGTGGACATAAAGAAGTTCGTTCGGAATTGGAAGCGAAAATGTATGAAGCATCGGAAAAATTAGAGTTCGAACGAGCGAAAGAATTACGAGATCAAATTGCTCATATAGATGCGATCATGGAAAAACAGAAGATGATTATGAGTGACTTAGTCGACCGCGATGTGTTTGGTTATGCGGTAGATAAAGGCTGGATGTGTGTGCAAGTTTTCTTTGTTCGAAAAGGAAAGTTAATCGAGCGAGATGTTTCGATGTTTCCTATTTATGATGATCCAGAAGAAGGTTTCTTGACATTTATCGGGCAATTTTATGAACAAAATAATCATTTTAAACCGAAAGAAATTGTTGTACCAAGCAGCATTGATAATGAACTGATCGGAAAATTTTTAGAAGTAGAAGCGACGCAGCCAAAACGCGGCAAGAAAAAAGAACTCGTTGACTTAGCGAGTAAGAATGCTAAAATTGCGCTGCATGAAAAATTTTATTTAATTGAACGCGATGAAGAACGTTCAATTAAGGCTGTAGAAAACTTAGGCGAACATCTTGGGATTGAAACGCCGCACAGAATTGAAGCGTTTGATAACTCTAACATTCAAGGGGTAAACCCAGTTTCCGCCATGATTGTCTTTATTGATGGAAAACCTGCAAAAAAAGAGTATCGAAAATATAAAATTAAAACAGTGCAAGGACCGGATGATTATGAATCGATGCGCGAAGTTGTGCGCCGCCGTTACACACGTGCTTTAAAAGAAAACTTGCCTCTTCCTGATTTAATTGTAATCGATGGTGGAAAAGGTCATTTAGCTGCGGTATGTGATGTGTTAGAAAATGAACTGGGTCTTTTTATTCCAACAGCAGGACTCGTAAAAGATGATAAACATCGCACGTCACATTTAATAATTGGTGAACCGCCTGAACCTGTTATGTTAGAGCGTAATAGTCAAGAGTTTTACTTATTGCAGCGTATTCAAGATGAAGTGCACCGTTTTGCTATTACATTCCATCGTCAAATTCACGGGAAATCTGTGATTCAATCGGCATTGGATGATATACCGGGAGTAGGAGAAAAGCGGAAGAAAGCACTTTTAAAACATTTTGGTTCTCTTAAGAAAATGAAAGAAGCGTCTGTTACAGACATTATAGAAGCAGGAATGCCGCAAAAAATAGCAGAGACTATTCATTCATATTTAACAGGGAAGACATTGTAATTTACAGTGTCTTCTATTTTTTTAGTGATAGCTCAGGAATATAAAAATATATATAGATAAAAAAGTCAACTGGACATTGTTATGTCTAGTTGACTTTATAGAATGACATTATACTTCGACAGGATCTTTTACATCCCATTGTACAAGAATCATAATAGAGTCAGAACGCTTTTTTTGTTCCTCATAAGATTCAGCAATCACACCACGCTGTTTTTGAATTTGTTCTGCAATAAAACCAGCTTCTAATTGGTAAGAAGAGTGTCTATTTTGTTGTTGGCGTTCCTTAATAAGATCACCAGTTAGTTTAAATTGCATTTCACGGCGTTTATGTTCAATGATGGTTAAGTCACCCCATCCAGCTTTTACGAAAAATTGAATCACTTCATCAATTGTTTCTAATGGATATTTTCGTGCTAAGTTCCTGCCAGCCCAATATAAAATAGCATCTAATTCTTTCCCTATTAAGTCAGGGAGTAATTCTTCACGAAGCAATTCGTAGGCAAAAGCATTCATTGAAATATTTTGTAAAGATTCGCTCTCAATTTTTTTTGTACTCACAATATTCCCCACTTTCTATACTGCCAATATTATATACCATCTTATATAGATAAACACAGCTATTTCTTAGGAAAAAATCTGATGTAGAGAATGAAAAAAAGAATATAAAAATTATATACAGATTATGTATACGTTTTCTTGACGCTTCGACAAAAATAGGAGTAAAATGAACTTGGTATCAAATTATGCTGAAATATTGCGAATAATTTTTTCAGTTTTTCTTATAGCAATAGTGAAAAAATGCTATTGTTATAAAGTAACGTGACAAACAGTAGTCAAACATTCAAGGGGGGTAAAGGGGACATGAAAGGCCGCGAGTATACGTTTCGCAAGTGGCACTCATTAATGGGTGTCATTCCAATCGGTGTCTTTGTGACACAACATTTAGTAGTAAACCACTTTGCAACACAAGGAGCAGAGGCTTTCAATAATGCTGCTCATTTTATGGAAATGCTTCCATTCCGGTACGCATTAGAAATCTTTGTGATTTTCTTACCATTGTTGTACCATGCTGTATACGGTTTATATATCGCATTTACAGCAAAGAACAATGCGACATCTTACAGCTACTTCCGTAACTGGATGTTCGTTCTGCAACGATTCACAGGAGTATTTACGCTGATTTTCTTAGCTTGGCACGTTTGGGAAACGCGCATTCAAGCTGCATTGGGACAAACGGTAAACTATGATATGATGGCAAATCTTTTAAGCAATCCATTTATGTTCGGTTTCTACTTAGTAGGGGTTGTATCGGCTATTTTCCACTTTGCAAATGGATTATGGACATTCTGTATTAGCTGGGGTATCACGGTGTCACCACGTTCGCAGCGTATTTCTACGTATGTAACATTAGTAATTTTCTTAGCGTTATCTTACGTAGGAGTGAGCGCATTACTTGCGTTCATTAATCCGAGTCTAGCAAACTTGTAAGGAGTGGGAAAGCATGAAAGGGAAACTTATTGTAGTTGGCGGTGGATTAGCCGGCTTAATGGCAACGATTAAAGCAGCGGAAGCAGGCGTGAATGTAGAACTATTCTCTTTAGTACCAGTGAAACGTTCTCACTCTGTATGTGCACAAGGCGGCATTAACGGTGCTGTAAATACAAAAGGTGAAGGGGATTCTCCGTGGATTCACTTTGACGATACAATTTATGGAGGGGACTTCTTAGCGAACCAGCCTCCTGTAAAAGCGATGTGCGATGCAGCGCCTGGTATTATTCATTTAATGGATCGCATGGGTGTTATGTTTAACCGTACGGAAGAAGGTTTACTAGATTTCCGTCGCTTTGGTGGAACGCAGCATCACCGCACAGCATTTGCTGGTGCAACAACAGGACAGCAATTATTATATGCATTAGATGAGCAAGTGCGCCGTCATGAAGTAGCAGGTCTTGTTACGAAATATGAGGGCTGGGATTTCTTACGCGCTGTTGTGGATGACGAAGGCGTATGCCGCGGGATCGTAGCGCAAGACTTAAAATCTATGGAGATTAAAAGTTTTCCAGCTGATGCTGTAATTATGGCAACAGGTGGTCCTGGTATCATCTTCGGAAAATCTACGAACTCTATTATTAATACAGGTACAGCAGCATCTGCTGTGTATCAGCAAGGTGCATATTATGCAAACGGTGAGTTTATTCAAATTCACCCAACAGCAATTCCAGGCGATGATAAATTACGCCTAATGAGTGAATCTGCACGTGGTGAAGGTGGCCGCGTTTGGACATATAAAGACGGTAAGCCTTGGTATTTCCTTGAAGAGAAATATCCAGCATACGGAAACCTTGTACCTCGTGATATTGCAACGCGTGAAATTTTCGATGTATGTGTTGAGCAAAAGCTTGGTATTAACGGTGAAAACATGGTATATCTTGATCTTTCTCATAAAGATCCGAAAGAGCTTGATATTAAACTAGGTGGTATTATTGAAATCTATGAAAAATTCATGGGTGATGATCCACGTAAAGTACCAATGAAAATCTTCCCAGCTGTTCACTACTCAATGGGCGGACTATGGGTTGACTATAAACAAATGACAAATATTCCAGGGTTATTTGCAGCGGGTGAATGTGACTACTCTATGCACGGTGGTAACCGACTAGGTGCTAACTCATTATTATCAGCGATTTACGGCGGTATGGTAGCGGGACCAAATGCAATTGAATATATGAAAGGTCTTGGAAAATCATCTGATGCAGTATCATCTTCTGTATATGAGCAAAATGAATTAATCGAAACAGAAAAATTCAACAATATTTTAACGTTAGATGGTAATGAAAATGCATATGTTCTTCATAAAGAGCTTGGGGAATGGATGACAGATAACGTAACAGTAGTTCGTGAAAATAAAAAATTATTAGACACAGATGCGAAAATCCAAGAGTTAATGGAGCGTTATAAACGCATTAACATTAACGATACGGCGAAATGGAGTAACCAAGGTGCTTCGTTTACACGTCAACTTGCAAATATGCTTGAATTAGCTCGTGTTATTACAATTGGTGCATATAACCGTAATGAAAGCCGCGGTGCACATTATAAACCAGAATTCCCAGATCGTGATGATGAGAACTTCTTAAAAACAACAATGGCGAAGTTTGAGGGAGCAGGAAATGCGCCAGCATTCCATTACGAAGACGTTGATATTTCATTAATCGAACCACGTAAGCGCGACTATTCTTCAAAGCATGAAGTAGCTGCTAAGGGAGAAGAGAAGGGGGATAAGCAACATGTCTGAGAAAACAATCCGCCTTATTATTACAAGACAAGATGGTCCGAACTCTCAGGAGTATGATCAAGAATTTGAAATTCCATATCGCCCAAATATGAATATCATTTCGGCACTAATGGAAATTCGTCGTAATCCTGTTGATGCGAAAGGGAATCATACAACACCTATTGCTTGGGATATGAACTGCTTAGAAGAAGTGTGTGGAGCATGTTCGATGGTGATTAATGGAAAACCACGTCAATCATGTACAGCACTTATTGATCAACTTGAACAACCGATTCGCTTAAAACCGATGAAAACATTCCCGGTTATTCGTGACTTGCAAGTGGATCGCAGCCGTATGTTTAATGCATTAAAGCGTGTTAAAGCATGGATTCCGATTGATGGTACGTATGACTTAGGTCCAGGGCCAAGAATGCCAGAGAAAAAGCGTCAGTGGGCATATGAGCTATCAAAATGTATGACTTGTGGTGTATGTTTAGAATCATGTCCGAACGTAAATGATAAGTCTGACTTTATCGGTCCAGCGCCACTATCACAAGCTCGTTTATTCAATGCACATCCAACAGGTGAAATGCATAAAGCTGATCGATTACGTGCAATCATGGGTGATGGAGGACTTGCAAACTGCGGTAACTCACAAAACTGTGTACAATCTTGTCCAAAAGGAATTCCATTAACGACATCGATTGCGGCTTTAAACCGTGATACAACGATTCAATCATTTAAAGACTTCTTTGGTAGTGACAATAACTATTAATCTATATTGCCTCTTCAGTTTGAAGAGGCAATATTTATATTATTTTTATTTAAGTTACTTAATTATATTTTTACATTGAAATATACTTATTTTTACCTTAATGAATTGTAATTTTGTAGGTTTTTAATTCAGAAAAATCAAATAATATATAGAAAGAGGAATTCCAAAGGAGCTGAATAGTGTGAAGAAGATTCATTATGTTGAAGATTTTAAGCAATGGGAAAGTACATTTTCATTCTATATTCCTATAAAAGTTCGTTTTTCTGAAACGGATATGTTTGGGCATATGAATAACGGTGTTGCATTTACGTATTTTGAAGAAGCGCGTATTGAATTTTTTAAAGAGCTTGGTTTTATGCAAGAGTGGGTACATGCAGAATCAGAAACAATGATTGTAGTGGCGGATTTACAATGTAATTTTTTAAAGCAAGTGTTCTTTGATGAGAATTTAAAAGTATATGTAAAAGCAGGGAATATTGGAAATTCATCTTTAGACTTACACTATATGGTGAAGAACGAGGCAGGAGAGATTTGCTTAGTAGGGCGAGGAGCGATGGTACAGGCTTCTAAACAAACAGGAAAAGGAGTACCTTGGCCAGCGGAATGGAAACAACGGTTATTAGATTAAAAAATAAGAGAGCGTATCGCTCTCTTATTTTTTGTCTTCCATTGCTTCTTCTAATGTCAGGTGATGTTTATATAAATATGTAGCCTGCGGATTGCCGACAAAACGAAGATGCCACGGTTCATAATCATATCCTGTAATGTCTGTTTTATCTTCTGGATAGCGAATGATAAATCCGAATTCGTGAGCATGCTCCGCTACCCACTTTCCTTCAGGTGTTTCTCCAAATATCGGCTCCAATTGAAACTTTGCTGATTTAGAGCTAATATCCATGGCAAGTCCAGTTTGGTGTTCGCTTGTCCCAGGAATAGCACTTAACGCATCAGCAGCTTCTTTTCCTTGACGATTTACATATGTATTATGCAATGACTCTTGTCGCTTGTAAGAGCGGAATCCAGATACTGCAGTAAGTTCAATCCCTTGTTGTTTTGCTGCTTCAAACATTTTTTCTAGGGCATCTGCTGCCGGTTTACGAAGTAATGTTTTTTCCTTATCTTGCAGACTTAAAAATGGAACATTTGGTTTTGTTAAATCGCGTGGTGTGTAGGAATCTGGGAGCTTGCGATGCTTGTTTACTAAAACGAGTAATGAATCAGTGTTATTTACAAGTGAAAATTGTTCATCAATTTTTTTTGCTGTTGCACTTGCTTTTGGGAATGGAGGAATCTCCTCTTTTGGATGTTTAGCATCCTGATTTGTTTCAACTGCTGATGCTTGATTATGTATATTTCCTGTAAAAGCTTTAGAACCAAAATTTATTAAAGAAACAACAATAAGAATCGTAATTGAAATTAAAATTGTTCTTTTTATAATTCTCTTTTTCATAATTTTTAACCGATTTATTCCTTTCTAAAATGCTCGTACTTTATTATCTTTTTACATTATAAGTCTATCGTATGTAAAAAGAAATAAAGGAGCCCTCATGTAACAAAATTGAAAAAAATTTGTAAAAAAAAGTCGATTCCTCATGATTTTTTTAAAAATGATGCATTGCAATCTTTCAAGAATTCTATTTTTTATGTAATATATATATATAGAACAATGTAACGATTAAAATGTGATATGTAACTTCTTACTTGTATCGAATAATCTAGGAGGGAACAACGATGGATTTGGCATCAATCATTGGCATTATCCTTGCGATAGTTGCCGTTGTATTAGGAATGTTTTTGAAAGGAGCTGCACTGAGTGCTCTATTAAATCTCGCTGCATTTTTAATTATTGTTATAGGAACAATTGCAGCGGTCTGTATTGCCTTTCCAGTGAGTCAATTAAAAAGAGTTCCTAAATTATTTAAAATTATTTTTGGTAATAACAAAAAGGAAATGAAGTATGAAGAAGTGTTGGAACTATTTGTTCATTGGACGTCAGAAAGTAGAAAATACGGTATTTTATCTTTAGAACAGCAATTAGATAAAGTCGAAGATGAATTTCTGATGAGAGGTTTGAAATTTGTTATTGATGGTGTATCAGCAGAAGATCTCGAACAAATATTAGAAGCAGAAATTGAAGCGATAGAAGAGCGTCATGCCAAAGGAGCTGGCATTTTCACGCAAGCTGGTACTTATGCACCGACACTTGGCGTTTTAGGAGCTGTCATTGGACTTGTAGCTGCACTAGGTAATTTATCAGATATTGATAAGCTAGGTCATGCGATTTCCAGTGCGTTTATTGCAACGATTTTTGGTATTTTCTCTGGTTATGTTTTGTGGCATCCATTTGCGAACAAATTAAAGCAAAAGTCCGCGCAAGAAATTGAGAAGAAACGTTTAATGATTGAATGTTTATTAATGCTTCAAGCTGGTACATACCCATTTGTTATGAAGAACCGCATTCTAGGTGCACTCTCTGAAACTGAGCGTAAAAAGCTAGAGCAGGGAGCGAAAAAAGATGCGTAGTAGAAAGAAGAAGAAAAAAAAGCATGAGGATCATATCGATGAAACATGGCTCATTCCATATGCAGACATGTTAACCTTGTTGTTTGCACTATTTATCGTTTTGTTTGCAATGAGTAGTCTTGATGCTGCAAAGTTTAAACAAATGGCGGTTGCTTTTAAATCAGAGCTCTCAGGTGGAACAGGGAAAAAGGAGTTCTTAAGTGATCAAAAACCAGCATCTGAGAAAGATGTATCCGACAAGCGCCCGGAGTCTGAAAAGATTAAGAAACAAGCAGAGGCAGAAGTGAAACAGCAAGAAATGAATGAATTAAAAGAAGTGCAAAAAGGAATTGATACATATATCCAGGACAAAGGACTTACATCCTCGTTTAAAACAGAGCTTACTGAACGCGGGTTAATGGTAACAATTTTAGATAACGCACTCTTTGATTCCGGACAAGCTACTGTAAAGCCAGAGTCGCTGAACATGGCGCAAGAGATGGCGACATTATTAGTAGCAGCATCTCCTCGAGAAATTACTGTATCAGGACATACGGATAATGTTCCAATCTCTAACGCAAATTTTGCTTCTAACTGGGAGTTAAGTACGCAGCGTGCTGTTAATTTCATGCAAGTGTTGCTCCAAAATAAACAATTACTTCCGCAAAAGTTTAGTGCAATTGGTTACGGAGAATATCGTCCTGTCGCACCGAATGATACACCGGAAGGAAGAGCGAAAAATAGACGAGTAGAAGTATTTATCTTACCTCTTATAAAAGATAAAAAGTAAAGGATGGCATAGCGCCATCCTTTACTTTTTATCTTCAAATGATTTTAAGTTATCTCTGCGGATTTTATCTTTTTCTGCATCTGATTTTTTAAAGTTATAGTCATATAAAGCACCTTCCCAGTCACCATACATTGGATTAGGGAAAACGATGTATTTTTCACCAAATTGCGCTTTTGTTTCTTCTACTTTCTTATTACGATCTTGCACGGATAATCCATCAAACCCAGTGAAATCTGATAAATTATCACCAAATAATAAAACGATGTCATGTGTTGATGAAACGAGTTCACGGCGCTTTTCTTTTCCTTGTTCTTTCGGTTCTTGTAGTAAAATGTGCTCTTTTGTTGCTTGTGGAGCACCGATATGTTCTAAATTTTTAGTAGTTGCATCTAGTTGGTTTGTTTTACGATTTGAAATGTAGTAAATGTCTACACCTTTAGAGTCTGCATATTTTAAGAAATCAATTGCACCAGGAAGCGCTTCTGCTTCTGCTTTGTTAATCCAGTCATCCCATTTATAAGGATAGCCTTTTCCTGTTTTAACCGTCATTACTTGGTACGGACTATTATCTAAAACGGTTTCGTCTAAGTCTAGTACAACAGCTGGTTTCTTGCTTGTCCCCTTAGCAAGAGCTGCATCTAGCTTTTGTGTACCTATGTTGTAGCCTTGATGGTATAATGCTTTTACTTCGCCAGCAGTTTGATACCATAAGTCAGCCATTAATTGTTGATCCGTTAGTTGGACCTTTGTTTCTTTTGCTGTTGCTGTTGTTTTTTCTGCCGCCATGTTGCATGCTGTTAAAGATGTAGATAATAATGCAACAGATAATAGTGTTGTTAATTTTCTTTTCTTCATATTACCCTCCAAATATGTATAAACTCAATTCTCAATTATATCACAATAATTTAATAATAAATTGATGCAATTTTGCATATTGATTTTTATTATATGAATAGTATGCGCAATGTTATAATAAAAATATGGTAAAAATATGCTCTTTATATATATTGTTAAATATTTATATTTTGATTTATGAGGAGAGAAATTTATGACATTACAAATTCAGCAATTAACCAAACAGTTTGGTGAAAATATTGCTGTGAATAGGTTGAATCTTGTATTGCCAAAAGGCGAAGTGCTAGGATTGCTCGGAAGAAATGGTGCAGGGAAAACAACGACTATTAAAATGTTGTTAGGTTTATTAGCACCAAATCAAGGAAGTATTACGTGGGATAACAAAGAGATTTCAAAGAGCGGTGTAACAATCGGTTATCTTCCTGAAGAGAGAGGTCTATATACGAAAAGTCGAGTCATTGATCAGCTTCGCTATTTTGGGAGACTAGAAGGAATGACAAAAAAAGAAGTGGATACAGCAATTGATTTTTGGTTAGGTAAATTATTGATCCCTGAGTATAAATATAAGCGTGCAGGAGAGTTGTCTAAAGGGAATCAACAAAAAATCCAATTAATTGCAGCGCTTCTGCACAATCCAGATTTACTTATTTTAGATGAGCCGTTTAGTGGATTAGATCCTGTGAACGCTGCTATGTTAGCAAATATTATTGAAGAACAAATTCAAAGAGGAAAAACAATTATTTTATCGAGTCATCGTATGGAGCAAGTTGAAGCGTTTTGTCAGCATGTGTGTATTTTAAAGCAAGGTACAGCAGTTGTAGAAGGTTATTTAAATGATATAAAAAAGGAATATGGATTCCGAAACTTAACAATTGAAGATAACGAAGAAAATGAAAAGGCATTGCAAACATTACAAATTATGTATGAGAAACGTCTTGGTTCTCTTTATATTCAAGTTCAGAAAGATACAGAAGCCCTATCAATCTTGCAAAAATTACAAGAAAAAGGTTTACATTTACGTCAATTTAAAATGTTAGAACCAACTTTAAATGAAATTTTTGTAGAAAGGGCGAAATAAAGATGCGTAAATTTTATCATGTGTTTTCATTTTATTTTAGAGAATCATTTCTCTCCAAAAAATCACTTATTACAAGTGGAATTTTATTTTTAATAGTGTTTGGTATTTTTGCTTTTAATCACTTTACCTCTGCTAAAGATAAAAATAAAGATAAAGATAAGGTGGCAATAGTAATAGATAGTTCGACGTATAAAGTAAAAGAAGATGAATTACAGAAAATCCTTCCATCAACTCAAATACAAGTAGCAGAGAAAAGTCAATTAGAGAAGCTTCGTAAACAAGTAGAAAAAGAGGATTTAAATGGCCTTTTTTACGTTACAGAAAAAAATGGAGTTCCTGAAATAACTTATATGTATAATGGTTTTTCGAGTCAAGAGATGTCTGCAATTATAGCAAACTATTTTAAACAGCAATATACACAAATAGTCCTTTTAAAAAATAAGATCTCATCTGATGTAGCGCAGCAATTGCAAACTGATATTTCAGTGAAGGAAGAAGCGATAAAAGATCGTTCCGCTTCTTTTGGGATTGCATATATTTTTATTTTTGTATTGTATATGTTTATTATGGCTTTTGGAAATACCATTGCAATGAATATTGCATCGGAAAAATCTTCTCGTGTTATGGAGGTTATGCTTTCAAAAGTGAAACCGCTGCAAATGATGTACGCTAAAATTCTTGCTGTTGTTTCAACTGCGTTATTGCAAATTGCTATACTTGCATGTGGCTTTTTTGTTCCCGTTTTAATCGGGTGGATAAAATGGGAAGATGCAACTTTATTTGGGATGCCAATTGATTTTGCGAAGCTAGATGCAAAAGTTATTAGTCTGTTTATTGTATTTTTTATTACAGGGTATCTATTATATGCGATGATGTATGCAGCAGCTGGAGCTGTCGTATCCAAAACAGAAGACTTACAATCCGTTTCGTTTCCAGTCGCGATTTTAATTATGGCAGCGTTTTTCATTAGTATTAAATCATTGACAGACCCAAATAGTACAATTGTTGTTATTGGTTCATATATTCCCTTCTTTACGCCAATGGTCACATTCTCACGTGTTGTAGCTGGAGAAGCAGGAGCTTTAGAAATTAGTATTACGTTATCGTTATTACTTGTGACCATCTTCCTTTTAAACTTTATTACAAGTCGCATTTATGTAAACGGTGTGATGAACTATTCTGATAAAGTGAAGTTTAAAGATCTTGCTAAATTTATAAGACGTTATTAATACAGGAAAAAGCCTGATTTCTTTATAAGCAAATCGGGTTTTTTTCTGCATTCATGAATAGTAATGTATAACCTTAAGACATAGCGAAGAAGATAGGTGGAATATGAAGAAACCCACTACCGATGGAAGTTTCACTTTATATGATGAAGGAAAATAGTATATAATAAAAGATACGTTATTTTTAAATAAATGAGAGAGAATGAACTTAAAGGAGGGGGATACAAGTGGGGATTAGTAGTCGTTTTACGGTAGCTGTTCATATGTTAACATTGCTAGAAATCGATAAAAAATCTCGATGTACATCTGAATGGATTGCTGGTAGTGTCAATACAAACCCAGTCGTTATTCGCCGAATTACAGGAATGTTAAAAAAAGCGGGATTAGTTGATGTACAAGCTGGAAAAGGCGGTACTTCATTAGCTCGAGATTTAGATGAAGTTACGTTACTTGATGTATATAAAGCGGTTGAAGTTGTAGAAGAAGGGCATTTATTTTCTTTTCACGATAATCCAAATGTGGAATGCCCAGTTGGAGCTAATATTCAAACTGTATTAGAAATTATATTGTTGCAAGCACAAGACGCGATGGAAAATGTTCTTGCAAATGTAAAGGTAAAACAGCTCGTTACAAATCTAGAAGAGAAAATACAACAATAAAAGAACCTAGCCTTGTATGATGGCTAGGTTCTTTTATTATGCGTTACGTACTGTAAAACGTTGACGAGAAAATTGTTGGTTTTCTACTTCATCTAATAAAGCAACGGCGTAATTTGGAATTGTAATGCGGCTCTCACCGTTTTCGTCTGTTAATAGTTGATCTGTGCCTGTTACATATTTGCCTGTGCGCTCACCTGGTTCGATCATCGCAGCAGGACTTAAATTCGTCCAGTTGAAATCAGATTGTTTATATACTTCTAGAGCATCGCGGTGTGCTAATGCAATTGATTTCCATTCTGCTGGGAAGTCTGGTGTATCAACAACTTGTAAACCAGGTGCTACTTCTAAGCTGCCTGCGCCTCCGACAGATACAAGACGAGAAACACCAGCTTGTTTTGCTGCTTGTAATAAAGAGTGTGTTGCTGCTACAAGTTTCTCATCTTCACCGTGCTTAGGACCAAATGCACTAATTAGAACATCATGATTTGCAGCCTCTTTTGCAATACTATCTACATTAAAAATATCACCTGTTACAACATATAAATTTTCATGTGCTGTTTCTACGCGAGATGCGTCACGAACGATAGCAGTTACTTCATGTCCGCGTGTTAAAGCTTCCTCAATAATTTGTTTTCCGATGTTACCAGTTGCGCCTACTACTGCAAGTTTCATAATCATTCTCCTTTTTTATTTTGTTTTATATAAAAATGTATTTACTTTTATTTTTGTTGTAATTAATATTGTTACAACTTTATGTAACTATTATAGTTACAACTATTATTCTTTGTCAACATAAAAAACAAGTTGCTTTTTTTATGGAGTAAAAAGGCAACTTGCGGAAAAGAGAATTATGCTGTTTTATTTTGTTTTGTAACAGTAGTGAAAAGGAACGTTACCATTCAATTTGAAGCAAATCGTAAATAGCTATGAAAATAGTGGAAACGAAGCAGCAGTTTTACATTTAACAATGAAATATTCATCGTAAAATAATAAAAAGGCACCGGTGGAATCGATGCCTTTATTCAGGAGATTGCGGCATAATCAACATAAGAATGAAATAAGCTAAAAAGCCTGTTCCGAAAAATAAGATTGCGATCAGCCAAAGAATACGAATTATATTTGTGTCCACACCGAAATATTCCCCTAAGCCACCACAAACACCGATAAACACTTTATCTGTTGAAGATTTGCATAATTTTTTATCCATAATGAAATCTCTCCTTTTCATTATTCATCATTTTTTTATGTAGAAGTGAATGCCTTATGCTTTTATCCTATATGGAAAAAGTAAGGGCTATCGAATTATATTATGGTTTTTAGGAGAAGATTACAGTTTTATCCCGCTGCTCGTAAAAGTCTGATTGGTGAGAACTTTCCAGCAGTGGAGGATGAAGAAACCCCACCTTGATGTAAGTTTTACTTTATCGTAAGTGAAAGAGGGACAATACATAATTCGAAATGATATGGAAAAAATAGATAAGAATAAAACTTACGAAAAGGTGGCATGGATTTTGTGGTAGGAACATTTCGTACAAAACATAGAAAAAGCACCAAGAATCTAAAACAACTACAATATTCGGATGCAACACCTTTACATGAAGAATTACACAAAAATATTGCTAAATTAAAGGATGAGTTAGGGGACAGTTCCGATTTAGTTATTCGAATTCTCAAGTTGAATGAAGAAAATTCCTTTATCATTGCTGTTATTCATATTGGTGGAATCTCGGATGAGCAGAAGATTAATCAAAATATTATTGAACCATTATTAGAATGCAAATATAACATAGTTTCGCCTTCTGCAGAGTTTCTAAAGGAAGAATTGGAACGAAAAGTCACAGTTTCAAAATTAGAGACTGTAACGAACTTTGGTGACGTATTGTCAGTTGTATTATCTGGGAATACAGTTATTTTTATAAATGGATGTGTACAAGCGCTCTCAGCTAGCACGAGCGAATTTCAATCTCGCGGTATAACTGAACCGACTACGCAAACTGTTATTAGGGGGCCGAAAGATAGCTTTACAGAGAATTTACGAACAAATACATCTCTCGTTCGTTTACGCATTCAAAGTCCTTGTTTACGTCTTGAAGCACTGAAGATTGGAACGGTAACGCAGACGGATGTGGAAATGATGTATATAGAAGGGATTGCAGACGAATCTATTGTACGAGAAGTAAGGAGTCGTTTAAACAAAATTGAAGTAGATAGTATTTTGGAATCTGGTTATGTTGAAAGTTTTATACAAGATAAACAACGTACGCTTTTTCCTACTATTTTAAATACAGAACGGCCAGATATTGTGGCAGCTAATGTACTTGAAGGGCGAATTGCATTATTTGTTCGCGGTACACCTTACGTATTAATAACTCCAGTTACGTTTGTTCAATTTTTTCAATCACCAGAAGATTATTATCAAAATGAATATATCGGTACGGCTTTAAGATTACTGCGATTTGGAGCTTTTTTTCTATCTATGTTTACACCAGCTCTTTATATTGCGACGATTACTCATCACGAAGCACTTATTCCTACGGTCTTGCTTGTTAGTATAGCCGCTCAGCGAGAAGGCGTTCCATTTCCGGCAATAGTAGAAGCAGTGCTTATGGAGATTATGTTCGAAGTATTACGGGAAGCTGGGGTTCGTATGCCAAGAGCTGTAGGGCAAGCTGTATCTATTGTAGGAGCATTAATACTCGGACAAGCAGCTGTACAGGCCGGACTTGTTTCAGCTGCGATGGTTATTGTTGTTTCTGTTACTGCTATCGCAGGTTTTGTCATACCGAATTATAATATGGCAATTACTGCTCGCATTCTCCGTTTTGTTTTATTACTTATGGCTTCTTTTATTGGATTATATGGTCTTTTGCTCAGTACACTTTTTATTGCTTTACATATGTGCAGCTTACGTTCTTTTGGTGTGCCTTATGTTGCTCCTATTGCTCCATTTCGAGTGGATGAGTAAAAAGATACATTCTTTCGCTTTTCGTTACAATCGTTAATCAAGAGACCTTCTCCGGCGAAAAGAGGGAATAAAATACGTATGAATAGTGAAGATGGTGGTCAGGATGAGCGATAAACGAGTTCTTCTTCTTATTCTTTTGTTTATTATTCTATCTGGTTGTTCGAACTATAAACAATTAAATGAAGTAGCGATTATAGTCGGTATGGGAGTGGATTATATTCCTAAAAAAGATGTATATGAGGTAACATTTCAGGCTATTAATCCGAGTGCAAATGCTATGCAAATTGGGAACTCAAAGGCTACTCCTGTTGTGAGTTATAAAGCGACAGGGAAGACAATTTCCGAAGCTGCGCGAAATTCATCTAAACAAATTTCGCGCCAAAATATTTATTCTCATGTTGCTTTAGTCGTTATCGGTGAAACGTTAGCTGCGAAGGAAAGCTTGAATTTTGTGTTTGATGTATTTGAAAGGGATGCGAAGGTACGTGTAAACGTTCCGGTTTTAATTGCTCGGAATGCGCGTGTACATGAAGTAATGGACATACTTCCGTCACTAGATAAGGTTCCTATGGTTTCTTTAATAGGAAGAATTAAAAATACATCTAAGTTATTGGGTGAGCACGGGGAAGTCAAGATTTATCAAATCATTAGTGCTCTAGCCAGTAAGGGAAGGGAACCGGCTGTTAGTGGTATAAGCGTAAAGGGCAATAAAAAAATAGGAACTACAAATGCAAATGTGGAACGTATGGAGAATACGTTTGCTGTTTTAAACGGTGTTGGTATTTTCAAAAAAGGAAAACTCGTCGGGTGGTTAGAAGGAAAAAAAACAAAATCAATTCAAATCGTAAATAACACATTGAAACAAACGAATTTAAGTATCCCTTGCAATAAAAAGAAGGATAATTCTGTACAAGTAAAAAGTGCGCATAGTGATGTGAAGGTTGATATGGATCATAGTCAAGCGATTATTCATATTCGTACTCATGTAAATGCTACTTTAGATGAAATATTGTGTAACAAGAATATAAATGACTACAAAGTGATAAAAGAGTTTGAACATGAAGCAGAGCAAGAATTTAAGAAGGAAACGTATGATGGTATAGTATCGGCACAAATGATGGAAAGTGATGTGTTTGGATTTGGTGATATTTTACATCGTACCCATCCTGTGAAATGGAAGAAACAAAAACAACATTGGGACCAAATATTTTCGAAAGCAAAAGTTTATATTGATGTAGATGTGAATATTGAGGGAACGGGAATGAGAGTGAGACCTTATCCTTATTGAAGAAGGCGATTACAAATGGAACAGATGAAAATAAGTGGTTTTCAATTGTTTTGTATGATTTTTTTATTCGAATTAGGAAGTGCAATTTTGATTGGAATGGCAAGCACAGCAATGCAAGATGCATGGATTGTTGTATTGTGTGGAACGCTCTTCGGCTGCATGTTATCTCTCGTTTACATAAAATTGCATGAAGCATACCCTATAGCACTATTTACTACATATATCCGTAAAATTTGGGGAAGCTATGTAGGTTGGACGCTCGGATTATTTTATGTGAGCAGCTTTATATATGGTGCTGCTAGAGTGTTGCGTGATTTTGAAGAATTATTAGTTATATCAGCGTATCAATCGACATCATTCTTGACGATAGGTGCATGTATGATTCTTTGTATTATGTACGCAATTTATAAGGGGTTTGAAGTGTTTGCTCGGGTGGCGGAGCTTTGTTTGTTTTTAATCTTGTTTGTATTGTTAATTATTATTGCATTGGAATTTGTCGGTGGTCTTGTACAGTTCCAAAATCTTCAGCCGACTTTAGAGAACGGATGGAAACCCATATTTAAAGCACTATTTCCGACATCTGTGACTTTTCCCTTTGGAGAAATGGTTGTATTTACAATGTTTTTTCCTTATTTGAATCATCAAAATGCAGCAAAAAAGATAACGATTGCAACGGTAGCTGTCAGTGGGATCATTTTGATGGTGTTTACAATTATTAATATATCGATTCTTGGTACAGAAGGTATGGTTCGTTCTTCATTTCCTATTTTAAGTGCTGTTAGTTATATTAATATCGCTGGTTTTATTCAGCGCATAGATATTTTAGTTATTATTATCATGGTAATTCTCGGCTTTTTTAAAATTGCCCTTTACTTTTTTGGGGCTGTCATTGGTTCGGCCGATTTGTTTCGTGTAAAACAGCCAAAACAGCTGATTTATCCAATTGGAGTCATGATTGTTATTTGTTCTGTAATAATTGCCCCTAATTATATTGTTCATTTACATGAAGGGTTACGAGTTGTTCCTTATTATATTTCTTTACCAGCGCAAGTTGTAATTCCTGTTTTATTGTTAGCTACTGTATGGATAAAGAAAAAAATAAAAGCAACGTAGCGAAGTGTACGTTACTTTTACTTTTACTTTTGTTTAAGGAAGTTGATTTTTGATATGAAGAGCGGGGAGAAGAAAATAAACACTAGTACGTAATCCTCTTTTGACATTTTTCTCTTTATTTCTATAAAAGTATCCATCGTATGGAACATGCTAAAACCTTGAGGTATATCCATTGAAATTACAATTCCTATTGTAAAAATAAATAAAATTATAGAAATTATTGTTAGTTTCATATAGTCACCATGATATTGTTTCTTATTTTGTGTATTGTTATGAAAAATATCACCACAAATAATACGTCAAAAGCAATGACCTATTTTTAATCATTGCTCTCGGTTTTCTATAAGGATAAAGCATCTTTATTTTTTAAATCGATACGGGACAGTTGAGACAATAACATTCTTTTTATACAAAAGGTATACCCTTAGTAAAACACTTGATTGGTTATGCAAAAAGTTGTGCCAATTCTTTTTTGTAATAAATTGCGGAATGAGAACGGTAACTGCATAATGTTCCTCTTGTGCTTTATCTTGAATTGTAGTTACTAATTTTTTTATGGGTCTCATTAGGCTTCGGTAAGAAGAAATTATTGTAACAAGACGAATATTGGGTTTCCACACCTTCCATTTCTTCTGCATTTTAATCTCGCTTTCTTTATCAAAGGCCACGTAAACCGCGATAACAGTATCTCCAATGGATTCAGCGTAATTGAGTGATTGTTCCACTACCTTTGTAATTCCAGCGATAGGTACGATAACGACGTTTCCCTCAATTTTTTCAGGTGACTCATCAGGGTTTATACGTAGTTGATCACCCACTGCGTCATAATGTTTATAAATACGATGGAAGATCAATACAATAATCGGTAGAAATATAAGAATAGCCCAAACTTGCATAAATTTTGTTACAAAGAAAATGAGCAGTACGGTTAAGGAAATAAGTGCTCCTAATAAGTTAGTGAGTAATTTTGGTAACCATCCTTCTGGTTTTCCCCGAATCCATTTTATAATCATACCCGTTTGTGACAAGGTGAAAGGGAGGAATACACCAACTGCGTATAATGGAATTAAATGTTCGGTTTTTCCTTGAAACGTGATAATTAAAATAATAGATGCAAAACTGAGCGTGATAATACCGTTTGAATACCCTAAGCGATCACCACGCATCAAATACATGCGAGGCATATATTTATCTGATGCTAAGTTGTAAGCCAATAACGGAAATGCTGAGAATCCTGTATTGGCAGCTAACACTAAAATAAGAGCAGTTGCTCCTTGAATAAAGTAGTAAACAAAGTTTCTTCCGAATACATTGGAAGCGATTTGAGAAACGACAGTTTCAGCATGTTTAGGGGCAATACCGTACCAATATGCTAAAAAGGTAATGCCAGTGAATAAAACAGCAAGAATCGCTCCCATCATGACTAATGTGTTGGCAGCATTTTTTGCAGCTGGTTCTTTAAAATTTGGAATGGCGTTGGAAATGGCTTCGACACCTGTTAATGCAGAACACCCGGATGAGAATGCCTTTAATAAGAAGAATAATGTAATTCCAGGTACTGTCGTACCAATAGGTGAGTGCAAAGTGGCTGGTACTTGTCCAGATGTAATTTTAAACACCCCAGCAATAATTAAAACAACGAGTGCTAGCACAAAGAGATAGACAGGATAAGCTAATACAGAAGCAGATTCCGTTACTCCTCTAAGGTTGAGAATTGTAATAAAAATAACGAGTATAACAGCGATAGGAACGGTGTACCGATGTAAAGTCGGAAACGCAGATGTAATGGCATCTGTTCCTGCTGATACACTTACCGCTACGGTAAGAATATAATCTACCAACAATGATCCACCGGCGATGAGGCCTGCATTTACGCCTAGATTTGTTTTAGAAACAACGTAAGCTCCGCCCCCATGTGGGTAAGAATAGATAATCTGTCGGTATGATAAAATAAGTGCTGTCAATAGAACTAAAACACCGGCAGCAATAGGAATGGAGTACCAAAATGCAACTGCTCCGATTGTTGCAAGAACAATTAATATTTGTTCTGTTCCATATGCAACAGATGAAAGCGCATCAGAAGACAGGATAGCTAGCGCTTTTAATTTATTTAACTTCTGCTCTCCTAATGCTGTTGATTTTAACGGTCTCCCAATTAGAAGTCTTTTGACTGTTGAAAACATACTTACACCACCAATATGCAAAATTTCCAGGAATAGATACTATGTAGTATGAGCGTCTTGTAGCCAAATATTTAGTAAGGAAAGAGGTAATAAATGGGGAGTTCTTATATAATGAAACATTGTGTAAAACATAGAAAAACAAAAATGACATACAAACAACTTTTTTATAATGAATACATGGAATTTCTCTTTGTTTTTATTCACCACCACATGCCTCTATTCATACAATATCATGACTAAATAAACACCCATCTTACACATATACAGCTCTGGCTTAAGCAGGGAGGGTTATACCAATTGAAGGAAAAAGAATATCAATCCAAACCGTTGCTCACAAAAAGAGAGAGAGAAGTGTTTGAGTTACTTGTTCAAGATAAAACAACAAAGGAAATTGCAAGTGAACTTTTTATTAGTGAAAAAACCGTACGTAACCATATTTCAAATGTGATGTGTAGGGATTGCAAAGGAAAAAAGGAGGATAAAAATATATAGAGTAAGCAGACTTAGGAGACCTTGCTAAAGAAGTAGCTTAGCTCTAATATCCATAACCATATGTTATGGATATTAGAGCTAAGCTTAAATATTATACGGTAGCAGATTTTAAAGAAGATGTATGTATATTCTGATAAACCAAGTTGTTATCTAGATATATTTTTATGAGGAATTTCGAATGATTTCTAAGATGTTGTGATGTTGTCCAATACATATTTTCATTCATTTGAATATAAGGATTATATTTATCGCAAGATCCTTGAGAAATTAATCGATGGTCAGTAGTAACCGAATAAATTTCATTTTTAAATTTAAAGGTTTCTGAACGTGGATTAATCCACTCAATAAATAAATCGTTTTTATTATCTAAATAGACTTTTTTTACTTGTAAATACTCATTGTTAAAGAAATCATTAGGATTTTCAGGGATGCTAATAATTTTACTATAAAGCTTAAGAATTTGAGGCGGGAGTAATGATTTTAATGTACTCAATTCAGCTTGATTTCTACAATAAATATGCTTTAATCCACTTAAATTGCATTCTTCTTTGACTAGTATTTCTGCATGTCTACGCTTTATGATGAGTTGTTTATCTTCTTCATCATTTATATAATTAAAATGATAAATATGATGAAAAGGTGCATTGTATAAGTCTTGAGGTGTGTTAAATATATCAACATTATAATGAGAAGCTAGGCTTTCATGAGAAAAATAAGCATTAGGTTTATTAAGGATAGTGTTAATATCAAAAACCATAAACACGGGAATAGGACAATGTGCATGAAGACCAGAGTTTATTGTGTCTTCAGAGAGTATACCTTCATTTCGATACTGTGTAGGTGTTTTAGGTCTAAAATAGAATCGAACATAATCTTTTACGGCTTCATTAGTACAATTGATTACTTCAGGACTAGCGTTATCATGTACGGTACGGCTTTTTAAATTTTCGTGATTTCGACAGTAAAGTTTACCATCTGTAAGTATGTTTGCAATGTTAGTTATATTGGAAAAATGGTATGCATATTGTGTTAGGTATTTTAAATTTGATGGTAAAAAACTAGTCTTTGAAGCTATAACGCTGCTATGGTTAACATGTAATAGTCCTTGTTCCATTTGTGTTCCCCCTAGACTTCTATATTTTTCTAAATTATACCATTAATATGTAACGAAATGGTATAATAATATTATGAAAATGGGATGTAAATGGCTTAATATACAAATCTATTTTTAATACTGGAGAGATAACTGATGTTGAAATTTAAAACAGGAAATTTGTTTGAGAGTGTGTATAGGATGGATGCTATAGTTAACACCGTTAACTGTGTAGGAGTAATGGGAAAAGGAATAGCATTGGAATTCAAGAACAGGTATCCTGAAAACTTTAATTACTATAAGCAAGTATGCTCCAATAAAGAATTATTTCCTGGAAAGATGCTAATGTTTTTGCAAAATTCTAATGGATGTCCGCGGTATATAGTCAATTTTCCTACAAAAAATCATTGGAGAAATCCTTCTAAGATGGAATATATTCGTGAGGGATTAGATGATTTAGTGAAACAAATAAAGGAACACTCTATAAAATCGATTGCCCTACCAGCATTAGGGTGTGGTAATGGTGGTTTAGATTGGAATGATGTAAAGCCACTTATACAAAAAAAATTACAGCATTTAGATGATGTAGAGATTATTGTCTATGAACCAAGTTCTAAAAAAATACAGAAGAAAACAACAACATCATTTAGAATGACAAGACAAAGAGCATTATTATTACTTTTGATTGAATATTACAATTCATCACCGTATGAAGAAAAGGTAACATATGAGGAAGTAAATCATTTAGCATTTATTGCACAGTGTTTAGGAGCAAATCTAAAATTAGAATTTGAAGAAAATTCTAAAGGCCCGTTTGATCAGAAAGTAAATAAACTTTTATTGCTTATGGCGACTAATGAATATCTTTCGATTCAAAAAAGAGAAAATGGAGATAACATTATCTCAGTGAACAGTAAGCGATTTAAACAAAAAAACAATGTTTTAAAAAATAAAGATGTAGAGAATGTTTATAAAAACATTTTAAACATGTTAAATGGATTTGAAACAAGAGAACGCCTGAAAACATTGACTGTATCTCTATGGTTTTATAATGAAAAAAGGTGTGAGTTGGACAGATTATATGAAACTGTTCAAAAGTGGCTTTTAAATAATGGATACGCTATCTCTGATATAATAATTAGAGACAGTATACAAAGAATAGCTCAATATTATGAATCAAGTGTTGTTAATTTAATGCTGGATATTTAAAAAAGTATAACGTTTTTATATAAATATATTAAAATTTAAAAATAAATGTTCAAATAGGTAATCAAACATAAAAAGCAAAGGAAGAATTTTATCCCTTTGCTTTTAGTTGTCTTCTACAGTCACTATAACCAAATGAAATAGAACAGTTATAATTATAGATACATAATTAAACATGTTTAGAAAAGAAAAGGGGGATACAAAGTATAATGTCTAGTCTATATGATACATATCTTAAAGAATCGTTAGAGAAACTTTTGCAGTGTATTAAAGAAATGCAGTGTCGACCTATCTTATTTATTGGCTCGGGTTTATCTAAAAGGTATATGGGATCTCCCTCTTGGATAGGATTATTAGAAAAAATTGTAGAAGAAAACCCTCTTATCGATTCATCTTTAGATTATTATATTAAGGATACCAGGGAGGGTGGGAAGGATAATTTACCAGGTGTTGCTCAAAAATTAATTGATCCATATTTTAAATATGCTTTTCAAAAGAAGATAAAGGAAAGCGAGATATTTCCGTCCTATGTGTATTTAATGGAATTTGAAAAAGATATATGTTTAAAATCCAAAGCTGTTGATATTATTAGTCATTACTATCATGAATTTCAAGTGGCATATGATAATGGGACGCATCCTGCTTTGGAGGAATTAAGTTTGTTAAGTCAAATAGATCCACATGCTATTATAACTACAAATTATGATGAGATGTTAGAAACAATTTTTCCTAACTATGAGGTAATAGTTGGACAGCAAATCATAAAAAGGTCTATGTACACACATGTGGGAGAAATTTTAAAAATTCATGGAACAACGAAAGAAGCCAATAGTATTGTTCTTCATAAAGAAGATTATGAACATTTCATGAAAAAGAAAAAATACTTATCTGCGCAATTGTTAACGTATTTTATTGAACACCCATTGGTGATAATGGGATATTCTGTACAAGATGAAAATATAAAAGATATCCTATCAGATATTGCAGAAATGTTGGATGACGCCAATCACTTACTACCTAATATTTGGTTGGTGGATTGGAAAGAACGATTGGATAAAGAGCAAGTAATGGCAAAGGAGAAATTGATTGATTTGGGCAATAATCGTTCTTTACGCGTCAATGTCATAGAGGTGGAAGATTATGTTGAATTGTATAAGACGCTAGGGAAGAGTGTGGTAGTTGATAAAGTGAATATGAAGTTATTGAGAAACCTGTCTCGAAGTGTTTATAACATCGTGAGGAGTAAGAGTAGTCAGCTACAAGTAAATATTGCGACATTAAACGCATTTTCTGATGAAGAACACCTATTTAATGTACTAAGTGTCCAAGATTTAAATCCTGAAGCGTTAACTGCTATTTATCAATATCGATTATCAGATATCACTAATACTTGGGGAAAACATAATAGTGAAGGTGTCAAGGTATTAAAACAAATTCAAGAACGTACAGGGTATGATATAAGGTGTAGCCCTAATAAGTATCATATTGACATGAATGTTGGACGGAAATCAACGGCGGATAGATGGTATTCGGAAGCGGCTAAACAGTTGTTAACAGATATATATTATCAGCGTAAGACAATGATAACCCTAGGTAACGGAGAAGAGATAGAGTATCCTATTTTAGAAATAGAGTGTGATCAGATATCTGATTACGCTGGAAAAATGATTACAGCTTGATATATGTGTTGAGGATAAGTTTAACTTTTGGGTTAGTCCTGTTTGTGTAAATGCATATAGTGGGGATGAGGTGATGTCTCATGACAAAAAAAACATCCCCACTCAAACTTGGAAATGAATCATACGGCACAATAAAAGTTGAAGAAGCGTTTCTTCGAGCTTTAGAAGTGTACTTTATAAAGAAGAAAGATAGTAAATCTGTTGATGTGAAATAAATTTTGATCAGCAATCCCAGGTAACCCTACATTCTACGGCAAACAAAAAGAATCCATTTTGAAAAAAGATTGATCAAAATGGATTCCACTTTTGAGATTAATTATTTAGCTTTTATAAAAAAGTTTAATCATTTTCTGTTTGTGTTGAAGACTTTAATTACTAACTTATTAAATTAAGTTACCCCATAAATTTACAAAGCTCCCTAAATTCATGGTACCAAGCCTTTGTTGTTCGATGTAAAGTTTCTAAAATGTTTTTAACTATAAGTGTCTATAGATATTTAAAAATATGATGTAGGATTTTTAAGAATTGATGCTGCATTTTCAATGGCATTAATATACTCTGTAAAATAAGTATGCCTTTTTTGTGGCACTTGTTTCTGTAAATGTTCATTAGGCTCTATATATGCTAAATTACTTAGAACTTTTCTGTGATAAGTTAACCTAGATTCATTACTTTCATGTGCAATATGATTACGAATAAATCTCATTTTTGAATAGAGTGGCTTTAAGTTTGCATCTGAAAATACACAATCAAAAGGATTTTTTTCTTTAACAAATACTTCTTTAGAGAAGTTCTCAATTATGTTCAAATAATCAATAAAAGATCCTTTACTGTTACTCTTAACCAACTTCTCAAAATGGCTTAAATCCTCAAATGAAAGTCTGCGTTCAGGTATATACGTTAAGGAGCCGTTACCGCAGATATATTCCTTAAATACTGTTACTAAAAACCCTTCGAATTTAACAAATAGTTTAAAAAAGGCTAAATCATAAACGTCTGTACTTGTTTGAATTAAAGTCTGCCATTTCTGGATGTCGTTTCTTAAATTCTCATAAGCAATATCTACTACAGTGCTTTGAGGAGGATTTTCTTCTTGATTCGTCATACTAGATATTTATAAATTAAACTAATCCTAGTTTTTCTTTCTATAGAATTCGTAGTACGACGGGTATGATTTTTCTCAATTAATTCGAAGTCTTTTTTTACTTGCTCTTCATAAATAGTTTCATTTTTGTAATTCGCATATCTTGACTCAAAATTTTTCAATGCCACTCTTAAATCGTGCTCTATAGTATCTTCATCAACTATAATTTTTTCACATTCTTCTAACGCACTAACAGAAAATAATTCATTATTTATTATCGTAAATAGTGAATAAAAATAATTTTTATTATTAAACAACGTCGTTTGATATATATCATCATTAAAAAGGCTATTGATTACCGAACGGATTTTATTCATTTTAAATTCTACTACATCTATAATTGCAAAATTCTCATCATATTTCTTATAATACTCATCTATCTTGTTGGGAGTATCAGTTGTTATACCATCTATTAACTGAATAACTAACTGAGATACAAATTCCACATCAAGCATTCTTGCAAAGTTGTTATCTGTAAAGATTTTTTGTTCTATAAATATTTTTTTCCATTCTTTTGCTTGATGATAAGAAAATACCTTAAACTCTCCCCAATATTTAGCATTACGTAATTCTTGCCTATTTACAGTCATATTATTAGTATTAACTCGAGAAAACATATCATAAATTAAGGCATCATCTTTAGATTTAATTAGTTCCACTGAAAACTCAAAATTTAAAATATCTTCTTGAACATCCTCTGGTAAATCTAAATATTTATATCCAGCATAATCCTTATTATGTGTTTTCAATATTTGGAATTCATTATCAATAAATTCAATAATTGCAGTTAATCGTTGTTGACCATCTATTACTTCTCGAAATGTCTTTAAGGTTTTAACATCTGTATTTTGTCTTAAAAAAATTTGAGGAACTGGCAAACCTCTAATAATAGTATCAATCAAATAGGATTTTGCCTTTAAATTCCATATTTGGTTTCTTTGATATTTAGGTGATAACTCTAATAAGCCATCTCTATACCAATTTATAAAATCATTTATATTGTATATTTTACTATCTTTAAAATCTCCCATTTTCTCACCCCTCCATAATAATATATCTGTTCACTACTACAATTCTTACTCATCATATTATCCCAAATAACCAATTTAAACTCATCAATCTCCAATTTTATCAAATAACTTTACATATTTCTATTCAATCATTTATTTACTCCTTATTCCAGATAGTAAAAGCTATCCCTACATCGCCGATTAGGCCTTTAATTTTAGTACATTCCTTCACAGATTCTTCCTATTTTTTATATATTTTACTTATTCGTTATAGGGCAATCTGGCCTTTTAGTGAAGTAACTTTATTGCTACTCAACAGTTCCTTAATTTACCTTTCAGTTCAGATCTTCTTTTCACTTTTCACTATAAAAACATCCCTTTAGATAAACAGATCCAAAGGGGCAAAACATCACATCTTTTTATAAACACCATGACTTTTTTTGTTTTTGGGGTTTATTCCTTTTTTTCAACAAATGGATATTTTTTTGGTTATCATATTTCAAACGAAGAAAGGGTGAAATAGATGAATTGAGTCATACAAACAGCACAATCTGTTGTGGAAAATTTGGCTTCAAGAAAAAATTTCTAAAAAGGAAAGAAGGCATGGTACGTTGGGATCAAAAAATATGTGGAGGTCGCAGAGATGGAACAATTGTTAAAACAAACTCTTAACGAGTTACAGGCGGTGCGGAAAGATATAGCGGAAATAAAAGAACTGCTGGAACTATTGCAAAAGGACTTTAATGAAAGCTTTGATGCTTGTACAGAAAGAATTATAGAACATGTTAATGACAAGACAGAAGTTTTAAACAGACGAGTTTTTACCGTAGAAACAGACATTCAACGGATAGAGAGACAGTAAAGTATGCGGACGGAGCTTTCGTGCTCCGTTTTTTTGTTTGTTAATATGAACAATATTATGTATACAGCCTATTTTTAATAAGAAACACGTAAAGTTATATTCTTCTCATAACATTCATAAAGCAACTAAAGAACTTACATACCGACGATTAGTTTGGATTTCGCAAATTTCGAAGAACTTATTGAAAAGAGAAGAGAGCAGTTATACCAAAAGTTTAAATCACTTGTTTGATTCTTATGTTGGTGGCTAAAAGGAATGAATTTCCTCTTAGCCACCATTTTTTGTAGTATAATATATTTAAACAATCTTTAAGAAAACGGTGATAAATATGACTAGCAACTTTTCATTTTTTCGCGGGAAATGGGATGTACTTGCTAACTTGGGAGAGACAGCGGAGAGAAACGTATATCATGACCCACATACAACATTAATGAAGCTTCGTTTGTTTGGAGAGACACTGACGAAGTTTATTTTAGCATCTGAAAATATTCGAGAAGCATTCGGTATGACGCAAGTGGACCGTATTAATACTTTGCGTAGAGAAGGTTTATTAGAGCCAGAGCTTATTGATATGTTTGAGACGCTTCGCCGTAAAGGGAACCATGCTGTACATGAAGCAGGTTATGGTAAGATGGAAGAAGCAAAGCTATTGGTGCGTTTAGCATTTCGTTTGTCTGTCTGGTTTATGGAAGTGTATGGTGATTGGGATTTTCAAGAACCAGAGTATATAGAGCCAGATCAGGAAGAAGCGATTGATTCTATAAAACTCCAACAAGAATATGAAGAGAAATTCAAAAAACTTGAAGAAGAGCTGGAAAAAGCTCGTAAACAAGCTGAAGATGAATCAACAGATGTAAAAGTCGAGCGTAAAAAGATATCTAGGAACTTTATGCGTCGCCAGCAATTAACAGAAGCAGAAACACGTACAATTATTGATGAAAAACTACGCTCTGCAGGATGGGAAGCAGATACGACAATGCTTAATCATCATCAAAAGGGTACGCTCCCAGAAAAAAATCGTAACATGGCAATAGCTGAATGGAAGGTTGATGGTGGAAGAGTTGATTATGCACTATTTATTGGATTGAAGCTTGTTGGCTTTATTGAGGCAAAAGCAGAGAAAAAAACGATTCCTAGTGCGTTAGAAAGTCAAACGAAAGTATATGCAAGGCATGTGATTCAGCATGAGGAAGAAGTGATTATCCCAACAACTGGTGAATACAAGGTACCATTTTTGTATGCAACAAATGGACGGCCATATTTAAGACAGTTGAAAGAAGAGTCAGGGATATGGTTTTGGGACTCACGCAAACCATTAGAACATGCTCGTCCGCTAGAAGGTTGGCATTCACCTGATGATTTACAACTGCTTCTTAGTCAAGACGATCAAGAAGCAAACAAACGACTAGAGGAAGAGGAAATTACAAAGTTTGGTTTGCGTCATTATCAGCAAAGTGCAGTTTTGGCGGCTGAAGCTGGGTTGAAGGAAGGGCAACGGCGAATGTTAATTGCAATGGCAACAGGTACTGGAAAGACTCGTACGGCTATTGCACTTATGTATCGCTTAATTAAATCGAAGAAGTGTCGTCGTATTCTATTTTTAGTAGATCGTAGTTCTCTTGGGAGACAAACGGAAGACGCTTTAAAGGATACGAAAATTGAAGGTTATTCATTCGCTGATATATACGATGTAAAGTCATTAGAAGATATGACACCAGAAGTTGAGACAAAAGTACATATTGCAACTGTACAAGGAATGGTTAGAAGATTGTTCTACAATGATAATGAACAGCTTCCATCTGTTGGGCAATATGATTTTATTATTGTAGATGAAGCTCACCGTGGATACACGAGTGACCGTGAAATGTCCGAAGAAGAATTACAGTTCCGTGACCAAAACGATTATATTAGCCAATATCGTCGTGTTATTGATTATTTTGATGCAGCTTGTTTAGGACTTACAGCAACACCAGCGCTCCATACAACCGAAATCTTTGGGATGCCTATTTTTAAGTATTCTTATAGTGAAGCTGTTTTAGATGGATATTTAGTAGACCATGAACCGCCGTACTTATTTCAAACAGAGCTCGCAAAAGCAGGGATTACTTTTGAAAAAGATACAGAAGTAGAAGTCTATGACGTTGATAATAGTGAAGTCCAATTAGAAAAAATGGAAGATACCGTTCATTTCGAAGTTGAGCAATTTAATAGACAAGTTATTACAGAACCGTTTAACCGAGCTGTATTAACAAAGCTTGCAGAATATATTGATCCAACTGGGAAAGAAAAGACGCTTATCTTTGCAGCAACAGACCAACACGCGGATTTAATAGTTCGTTTATTAAAAGAAGCATTCCAAGAGTTTGGGGATGAAGTAGAAGATGATGCGATTGTTAAAATTACAGGCTCTATTTACAAACCACTGGATGCAATTAAGCGTTTTAAAAATGAACGATTACCAAATGTAGTGGTAACAGTAGATTTATTAACAACAGGTATTGATGTTCCATCTATTACAAACTTAGTATTTTTACGACGTGTACAATCTCGTATTTTATATGACCAAATGCTTGGTCGTGCGACACGCCTTTGTCCTGATATTGGAAAAACACATTTTAACATTTATGACGCGGTAGGTATTTATGATAAACTTCAAAGTTATACAGAAATGAAGCCTGTTGTAAAGAAGCAAAATTACAGTATCGGTGAACTGTATGAATCGCTTACAAATGCTGAAACAGAAGAGGAAGTAACTTTTTATCGTGACCAATTAGTTGCTAAAATTCAACGGCGTAAGCAACGTCTAGGTGAAGAAGGAAAACAAAAATTTGAAGAACTTTCAAATGGAAAAAGTGTCGATGAGTGGGCAAAAGACATGCAATCTTATACACCACAAGATGCAAAAAAACACACAACGTTGTTTGAGTATATGGAAACGTATCGAACAAAGGGAGAAAAGCGATATATTTCTAATCAAGAAGATGCGGTGACAGATGTCATTCGGGGATATGGAGAAGGGAATAGTCGTCCCGAAGATTATTTAGATGGATTTGTACGATTTATCCAAGAAAACATAAATGAAATCCCTGCCCTCCACCTTATATGTACTAGACCGAAAGATTTAACAAGAAAAGATTTAAGAGAGTTAATAACGATTTTAGAAACAAAAGGATTTAAGCAATCTCACTTACAAACAGCGTGGAAACAAACAAAAAACGAGGAGATTGCAGCGGATATTATCAGCTTTATTCGTCAAGCAGCTTTAGGTGAAGCGCTTGTTGATCATGAATCTCGAATTAAGCAAGCAATGCAAAAAGTACACTCACTTCATAATTGGACGCCAAGGCAGAAAAAGTGGTTAGAGCGTATTGAAAAACAGTTACTTCAAGTACCTGTTCTTGCGCCAACACCAGAAGATGCGTTCTCTGAAGAACCATTTAAAAGTAATGGTGGATACAATCTGTTAAAACGTGAGTTTGGTGATATGATTGATAATATTGTTTATACAATAAATGAAAACCTATATGTTAGTTAATAAAAGTGCCTCTTCACAGGGGTGCTTTTTAGGTTACAATAAGTAAGGTTATGCTAAATGGACTTGAAAAAACTTTAGTATTGAAATAAAGATTGAAAAGCATTGGGAGGTAAGGAAATGAACAACCAAGAAATCGTTCAAAAGCTATGGAACTTATGTAATGTACTACGTGATGATGGGATTACATATCAACAATATGTAACAGAGTTAACATATTTATTATTTTTAAAAATGATGAAGGAACAAGAAACGGAAGGGGTTATTCCAGAAGGATATCGCTGGGATGATTTATTAGAGCAAGAAGGCACAGATTTAAAAAAATTCTATCAGCGTTTACTGCTTGAATTAGGAAATAGTTCTAATGAAAGGCTAAGTCAAATTTATAGCGATGCTGCAACGAGTATTACAGAGCCAAAGAATCTAGAGAAAATTATCAAATCTATTGATGCCCTTGATTGGTATAATGCGAAAGAAGAAGGCTTAGGAAATCTGTACGAGGGTTTATTAGAGAAAAACGCAAGTGAGAAGAAATCGGGGGCAGGACAATATTTTACACCTCGTGTACTAATTGATGTAATGGTTCAATTAGTAGACCCAAAACCTGGCGAGCGTTGCAATGACCCTGCTGCAGGAACATTTGGTTTTATGATTGCCGCAGACCAATATTTAAAGAATAAAACAGACGATTATTTTGATTTAGACCCACAAGACGCAGAATTTCAGAAAAAAGAAGCTTTCACAGGGATGGAGCTCGTAAAAGAGACACACCGACTGGCATTAATGAATGCTCTGTTACATGACATGGAAGGGCGTCTAGAACAAGGGGATACTTTATCCAGTAACGGAAAATGGATGAAAAACTTTGATGTTATTTTAACAAATCCTCCGTTTGGTACAAAAAAAGGTGGAGAACGTGCGACTCGTGACGACTTAACATTTGAAACATCAAACAAACAGTTGAATTTCTTACAGTTAATTTATAATGCATTGAAGGACGATGGACAAGCACGTGCAGCAGTTATATTGCCAGATAATGTTTTGTTTGAAAGTGGTGTTGGTGCACAAATTCGTCGTGATTTAATGAACAAGTGTAATTTGCATACTATTTTACGTTTACCAACGGGGATTTTTTATGCACAAGGTGTTAAAACAAATGTTTTATTCTTTACAAGAGAAAAAACGGACCAAGATAGCACGAAAGAGGTATGGGTATATGACCTACGTACAAATATGCCTTCATTTGGTAAACGAACTCCGTTAACAGAGGCTCATTTTGAAGGTTTTATCAAAGTGTATCAGGCAGCAGACCGCTCAAAAGTAGAAGACGAGCGTTGGAATGTGTTTACGCGAGAAGAAATTGCAAAAAAAGATGACAGTTTAGATATTGGGCTTATTGCAGACGAATCGTTATCTGCATACGAAAATTTACCAGACCCGATTGAATCTGCAGAAGAAGCAATTGCGAAACTTCAGCAAGCAATGAATTTATTGAACGAAGTTGTAGAAGAGTTAAGAGCGGTGGAAGAGGATGAGGTGGTCACACAATGAGTAAGAAAAAGACCATCGGAGAATTATTAGAAGAGAGGAAAATATCAGAAGAAGAGCAATTGTATGAAATACCAGAGAACTGGACATGGATAAACTTGAAGAACTGTCTTGATAGTATTCAGTATGGTTATACAGAAACTTCATCACTTCAAGAAATTGGACCCAAATTCTTACGTATTACGGATATTCAAAATGATAGTGTGAATTGGGGTTCCGTGCCGTACTGTAAAATTACGGAGAAAGAATTACAAAAGTATAGATTAGAAGATAATGATATTGTAGTGGCTCGTACTGGTGCTACTACAGGTAAAAGCTATCTAATTAACAAACCTCCAATGGCTGTTTTTGCTTCTTACTTGATTCGTTTAAGATGTAAAAACATTATGATTCCTGAGTATCTATGGGAATTCATGAAGAGCCCTATGTATTGGAAGCAGATAACAGTTGTTAAAAAAGGAAGTGCACAGCCAGGAGCTAATGCACAGATATTAGGTAATCTTTCTGTCCCTCTGCCACCTTTAGATGAGCAAAGTCGCATTGTTGAGAAAGTGGAGCGTCTTTTAGATAAAATTGAAGAAGCAAAGCAGTTGATTGAGGAAGCGAAGGAAACGTTTGAACTTCGTCGAGCTGAAATTTTAGATAAGGCATTTCGTGGAGAATTGACAGATAATATTGGCGAATTAAAAAATCATAAGGCAAATGAGCAACCGTACATGTTACCAGATAAATGGTGTTGGAAAAGCTTCGATAATATAGCGAAGGTTTGTTCTAATTTAGTAGAGCCAAAACTTTATCCGAACTTACCTCATATTGCTCCAGATTGTATTGGAAAGGGGACAGGACGCTTATTAGAATATCAAACAATTGAGGAATCTAAAGTTAAAAGTTCAAAACATTACTTTTATAAGGGGCAAATTTTGTATTCTAAAATTCGACCATATTTGTCTAAAGTTATAATTTCTGAATTCGATGGTTTATGTAGTGCAGATATGTATCCGATAGAAACCAACTTAGATTCTAAATACTTATTTTGGTATATGCTTTCTCCGTTCTTTGTTGAAGAAGCTTCTACAGCAGGTTCTAGGTCTGTTCTTCCGAAAATTAACAAAAAAGAATTAGGGAGAATCCCTGTTCCAGTTGCTCCTATTGAAACACAAAGAAGAATAGTTAATATTATTGAAAAAACATTAGAACAAGAAAAACAAGCTTTAAGCTATGTGGAAATTGCAATTGAAAAAATTGAACTTCTTAAACACTCCATCCTTTCCAAAGCCTTCCGAGGCGAACTTGGAACCAATGACTCAAACGAAGAAAATGCGATTGAACTGTTAAAAGAAATTTTACAAGAACAAGTTAAATAATTTTGTGAAGACATCCAAATTAATTTGGGTGTCTTTTCTTTTGTTTTCAAGCGAGCGGTTTTCCTTCATATTAATGTGGACTTCCAGTGTTGTCCTACAAGTGTAGCCTCATACATTGTACATATAGGAATTGCTTAATATTTGTTTTTATTTAAGAACAAAATGTTTTTATTTGAGAATAAAATCCCCTTTTGTGGTAAATGATGTTAATGGAAATGAAAGGGTGATTTTATTGGAAGAGCAAGAAGATTTACAGGTTGAATCAATTCAATATGTGTACGACAAGGAATTTGAGGAGCAATGGAAAGCATATTATTTCAGTTTGGTGAAGAAGGAATTATATCAACTGATGGAGGATGTTGCACAGCATGAAGAAAACGGTGATATATGTTCGTAGGTCACTAAGTGAAAAGAAACAAAAGACCTCTATTTCTTATCAAATTGATACGTGTAAAGAATATGCAAGGAAGCAAGGATGGATTATTCATGAGGTATTTAATGAAGGAGAAGTATCTGCACGAAGTTCTGATCTAGAGGAACGAAAAGAGATGTGGCGTTTAATGAACGAAGTTAGAAGTGGATTTATTGAACGAGTTATTGTTTTTAAGCGTGATCGTATTTCTAGGCGGGCAGACCAATATATGGAGTTTGTTGAGCTGTTAAGAATGCATGATGTTTCCATGTACTTCTCAAGTGATAATGAACCACAAATGTTTGATGGAGTTGTTGGTGACTTTATTGAACTATTATTTGGAGCTATATCAGAACATGAAGGTAATAATATCACTCAAAGGCTTATTCAAGCGCGTATTGCGAAAGTACATGCAGGAGAATGGTCAGGTGGACGTAAACCTAAATTTTATTACTTTCAAGAAGTAAAAGGGGATGCGGAGATAGGTCAGGAGGAAGAAAAGACGGAAAAGAAATTAATGATTACGGAAAAAAGCAGAAAAGTAATTCGTGATATATATGAGTATTTTGTGCAGGGAGATTTTGAGACGATTAAAGTGGCAAATAAACTGCTTAAACAAAAAGGAGAATTATTTGAAGGTATCGACTTAGCTGAATTTATTCCGAAAGAATTACACAAAGGTTGGGTGACAGCCAACTATGAAGGTGTGTTAATAAGAAGCAAAAAAGTGAACGAGCGATTAATAGCGGTAGATGATGCTCTTTGGAACGAAGCGAATGAGAAGCTGAAACAAATGAAAGATGTATTTATTCAAAAAGAAGTAGTAACGGTGAAACCGAAATTAGAAGGTTTATTGTTTTGTAAAATATGTAGTAAACCAGCTTTGGTTAAGAATGGATATTATCATTGTTCTAAGCACAATCAACGTCTACGGATAAAAATAGACTTGTTAGATGATGAGATTATAAAAGCAGTCCATTCTCGAATGGTAACGCATGTAGCAGAGCATAAGGATAAAATTATTGCTTATGTAACAAAAGAACTTATTATGCCATTAACAGAGAGGGTTAGGCAGTATGAAGTTGATTTAGAAAATTCTCAGAAGAAGTTGCAGCAAGTCACGAGTTTCCGAATAGAAAATCCGTCACAATGTAGAACGAAAGAGGAAGAAATTCTTAAAATATATGTCGATGAATATAAGAAATGTTATGAGAAGTTAAAGTCAACCAGGATGGAGTTAGAGATAAATAGTGAGAAAGTTAAAATAGCATTGAATAAAATGTTACCAATTCCAACGATACAATCATTGTCTAATTACAAACAAAAAGAATTGATACGTTTTTTTGTCAAACGAATCTTACTAAGTAAGGATTACAAAATAGGAATTGAGTTTAAAAGTGTGATGAAAAAATAAGGAGGAGGAAAGTGAGTGTCGCAAAAAGAAATGAACATCGAGGAACGACTACGTAATGCCAAAAAAATTGGGGCATATCAGCGTGTCTCAAAAGAGCATCAAGAACACACACGTCAAAATGAAGTCATTTCGCAGTATTTAAAAAATGTTGAGAATGTTAAAATACAGGATTTTAAAGATACTATGTCTGCCACTAAAAAATCTTTTTCAAAACGCCCCAAGCTAAAGGAGTTACTGCAAGCCGTAAAAGAAGAAGACATTGATGCTATTGTTGTATCGGATTATGACAGACTCTCTCGCCAACCAAAAGAACATGATACTCTCCGTAAATTATTTCAACGATTAAATATCCCTGTTATTATTGCTTCGAAAAATCAACTGTATACTGCTGATGATGTTATTCGAAATATTATTGAAGTAGGATTAAGCAAGCTTGAAACTGATAATATGTCGGCTCGTATTCGTCACTCTTTAAAAGAAAAAATGAAAAACGGGAGATGGCGAGGAGGAATAGTTCCATATGGTTTTATTGTAGAAGAGTTAGGAGATGAGAAAATTTTGGTTCCTGTAGAACCAGAAATCAAAATTGTAAAGCAAATCTTTGATCGGTACAGTACGAGTGGAACATTTAATAGTATTGCAAAGACATTAAATGAAGTATATGGCGGATATGAATTAAAAAATAAAGAAAAGAAGCAATGGACAGCAAATAAGGTAAAGTATATTGTAACAAATCCAATTTATATGGGGATATATGCTTACCATCGCTTTAATTCACAAGGTGGATATACATTTAAGGAGAGAAAGGACTGGCATGAGGTCGAGGAGACAAATATCATTAAGGAACCTCCTATTACGAAAGAGCAATGGGAACGATGTTGGCAGAAATACAATCAATTAAAATCAAATGCTCCAAAGTTTGCGAATACATCTTTTTATTTGAAAGGGATTTTTAAGTGTATGTGTTCTACGTGTAACGGAGCATTTTTTCGTACAAAAGACCAGAGGAACAAGAAAAAAAGAGGGGAAAGGTGGTATATCAGTAACTGCCAAAGGAAAGTTAAAGCTACCGATGTAGAAGGTGAATTTGAGAAGTATAAGGATTGGTTGTACGAAAAGAGTAATCATGTATTTCGAGAAAAAGTGCAGCAATTGTTGCGAAATGAATTAGATACATTGAAAGCTACCGAGAACGGTAAGAGTATTATGTATACTCAAAGACAAGTATTTTTAAAAAAATTACAGATAGAGCTTCAAGAAATAAATAAGGGCGTGGAGATTGGAGAGCGAGAATTTATTGAATGTGAGAATGACATGTGGATTGCATTAAATGTGACACAGCAGCAAGTAGAGAAACAAATTGCACAATTAGAAGAAGAAATAAAGCAGTTAAATTTTACGATTGAAAAGCTTGAAAATACAATAAATGAAGAAAATGGGGGAGAAATGAGTATTGTTTTTCCTGAGAAAAACCCAAAACCCCCAAAAAAAACAAAAGATTTGAAAGGTTTGCAGAAACCGAAATGTGAAGAAGAGAAAAAATATCATGCAGAGCAACGTTCAATCGCATTAATGGTCGTGAAGGAATGTAATTATGTGATTAAAGAGGATGGAACTGAGAAAATTGAGTTCGTTTTCAATTTACCATTCAATAATTATCTCCAAATGTAAAAGAAAAAGTGAAATAATGAAATTAATATTGTTAAAATGATAATGTTAAATTCAAAAAGAAGGAAGATTCTGAATAATTTTCGGGATCTTCCTTCTTTTTTTACTGAATTTGCATACAGTATGGATATATTCTTTCTTTATCATCAGAAATGTACAAGGAGAAAAAAGAAATAAAGTGAAATGGAGATAAGGACTGGTTTGTATATGCTGGAATTTATTAATTAAGATAAATTTTCGTTGGGCTGTGTAAAAATGTTATTCGACATAACGGGGGAAACAGGAGTTTATTTCATTTGGAAAAGGTCATTTGCTTTTTTTATGATTCCTTGTTGTGTCGGCCATTTGTACAACCTCCTCTATAGGGTCGGTCATTTGTTACAATCTCTATAGAGATTGTAACAAATGACCGACCGATAAAATCCTTGATACAGCTGAGACCTTACGTGGCATAAGGTCTTGGATTATTGGTGTTGATTATGAATAGTTAGACAATATGTGCATTTGCTTTTGTCGGTTTTTCGTTCCGTTGTCGATTGTTTGTCGGTTATTTGTTCGTTGATTAATCAATATTGCATTGTCAATGTTACATAAGGAATGTTGATGAAATAATGTTGTTATAGAATTTTTTGGATTCAATGGGAGTCCAAAGTAATTTATTAAGGTTTGTTTCATATAATCACAGCAGGACTAACCTTCTAGGGAGGGAAATGATGGGGCGAACATTTAATACGGAAGAAGTTTTGAAAATCCTTAAAGACTGTTATATTACGGATTCTGTTCAAACTTTGCGAAAGTGGATACGAGAGGGGAAGATTGTTGCAACAGGTTCCCCATTTAAACAAGAGGGGTACACTATTAAGGAAGAAGATTTAAAATCGTTTATTGAAGAAGAGCGGCCAGGATTTTTAGATATTTTAAAGGTTTATCATCAAGTTAATGATAGGATTCCTCTAGGGATTACGTTAATAATCAACCGAAGTGAACCAAAGGCGATTACTTTAATTGAGGCTCCTGAGGAGGAAATGGAAGAGACGGCTTTATTGGAAACTAACTCTAATGAATTAGGGACAATTCTTGAGATGCTGTCGGAACTTGAGCAGCAGATGCAAGAATTAAAGAGGATTGTAGAAGAGGATAAAAATGAGGTCAGTGAAGATAAGGAATTTGAAAAGTTAGTAGATGTGAAACTTGAGCAGCTAAGAAATGAAATAAAAAATGACGTTTTGGATGAATTAAAAAGTCAAACAAGTGTAGTGAAGTCTAAAACAAACGAAGCAATAAATGATAAAAGGCATGTAAAGAAGTCGGAAAAAGAATTTATTGCATTTTTAAGACGGGAATGTTGGAATCTTCGTTCAGAGCTTGGGGAGTTGAAAGGAAATATGAACAAAAGGTTTAAGGAAGAAGCTACAAAGGGCTATTCGCTCTTTTATAATGAGGTTGGTCTATTCCGTGATGGAGAGTTATTTAATGAAAATGAAAAGAAATTAGAACTTAAAATAATAGAAAACAATCAAGAGACAGTAATTAAGGCGGAGAAAAGGAAGGGATTAATGGAGCAATATTTTGAACTTGTTATTTTACCTATGATGCAAAGTGGAGAAGGGAATCTAGAGAATGATTTATTTACGCCATGGGGTGATGAAGAAATTGATGGGGATATAGAAAATCTAGATTTAGCTGGTAAAACCAAATTGGATGAAGACGAAAAAGCGGATGTTTCTTAATCCGCTTTTTTATCGTAGTTTTTTATGCATAAACCAATCTATAGATGTTTCTAAATTATGTATAAGAAACTCGGTTGCTTCTGGATCGACTTCTTGGAGGATTTTTATTTGTTGTACAGCTCGATTAAGACGGGAAAAAGTTCCATCATTTATTTCCAAATTAAGTGGGAGCAAAGCAAGCTCCTCTTGTAATCTTTGAAGTAGTGTAAAGTTAATGTTCTCTGTTTTACCTGTTTCTAATTGACTTAAATAACTTGGTGATATATCCAAAATCTTAGCGAATTCGTTCAAGCCAAATCCCTTTTGAATACGAAGTTCACGTATTTTTTCTCCCAAGTTTTTCAGCATATATTCCCCTCTTTTTTGTGACGATATTTAGGTTTATTATTCGTTGTAAAGTTAGTCAATTCCTTTTCCAAGCAGATTCAAATTGTAAAAAGAAGAAGAGAGAAATAGTCGGACTGAGTTGAAGAATGAAACGTAAGTTCTAAGAAGAGCGATAGTCTTTATCTCTAACAAAGCGTGTTCTACTTCTAGGGGTCAGCACATAAGTTAGCTAAGTAGAAAGTGTCAAGGAGGAGGGGACTGGAATGAAAGTTCTTAAGTTCGGCAATGGTTCCTCTCATTCTGCTGTGGAATGGGTAAAGGCAAATGTAAAATTCATGGGTAATATTTCAAGTTTTTGGGTGTATAAGGATGAGTATGAGTGATATGATTACGCGACGAACAATGGGGTAGTGTTATCTAATCGATTAGCTAACCCCAGCAATGAATCACTTAGGGAGTTAATAGAAAATATTGCTTATAAATATAATGCCAAGTTTAAAATAAAAGACTTATAGTAAAGTGAAAAACGACTCGGATTTATGAGTCGTTTTTTATGTTTCAATTATTCATAAAGATTTCCCTTCATATAATAAAAGAGCGTCATTGCTTTTACACAATAATGCAATCTTGAACTAGGAAATTTTTTTCTTTATAACAATACGGTGTATAGAGCATATCAACAGAAGTGTTATGAGTCCAATTAGTAAAGTGAGAAGATTTTGAAAAGCCATATACTACATGTTGTTTTATATGCATCTGTACGTGTTCTTTTTCTTTACCGAATACGGAGTATGAACATAAATTTGTATCTTTGCTACAAAATACAGGTTTTGGCATGCCCATTCCAAAGGGTTCTAGAGCGTGTAAATCATGAAACATGGTTATAGGAAAAGACTCAATAGGTATGGTTCCAATATACCAGTTAACTGGTATAGATACTTTTTGTTTCATGGCGGCTAATTGAACGGTATAACGAAACAGTTCAATTTGGTTTTCATCTGGAGTGATGGAAAAACCAGCAGCCATTGTGTGTCCACCGAATTTTTTTAAATACTTTCCGCATGCTGCAATACATTCAATAATAGAAAACCCACTACTTTGTAAGCTTCTAGCTGAACCTGTCCCATCATTTGCGATAACGATTGCTGGCTTTTTGTAATGGTTCACGATACGTGAAGCGAGAATTCCGATAATACCTTTATGAAAATCACCTTTTACAACAATGACAGGAGATAAATAAAGGCGTTCATTTTGGATAATTTCTATTGCAGACTTAAAATGCTCAATTGTGATTATTTTTCGTTTTTCGTTTAAAGAGATGAGCTCTTTAATTTGCTGTGAGGTTGGTTCAGTACATTGGAGAATGGATGCGGCAAGGTTTGGATCGCCAATACGACCGCATGCATTGAAAATGGGACCAACCAAAAATCCAATGGTGGAACTATCGATATTTTTTGTTTTTAGTGTATCTAGTAATACTCGAAAAGCCTTCCGTGGTTGTTGCTGCAGTTTTCGAAGTCCATGATAGCAAAAAATTCGATTTTCATCTTTTAGTGGCATCATATCTGCGATAGTCCCTAGCGTGACAACATCTAAAAATTGCGCTGTCTCTTTAATCCAATCTCTATTTAAGGTGATATGGATAGCTTGTACTAGTTTTAAAGCAACACCTGCTCCGCAAAGATTAGGAAACGGATAGGTATTGTCCTTACGTTTGGGGTTTAGAAATGCCAAACAATCTGGTCGGTCATTTAATACTTCGTGATGGTCAGTGACAATGACATCAATTCCCTTTTCTTTTGCAACTCGTAGTGCATCGTGAGCACTTGAACCATTATCTACAGTGATGATTAAAGAGACGTTTTCAGGTAATTGCTCAACAGCATTCACTGATAGTCCGTAACCTTCTGAGCGAAGGGGAAGCTGAGTGGTAACATTTGCGCCGAGTTCCTGTAATGCTAAATAGAGAATGGTTGAAGCTGTTATACCATCACAATCATAGTCTCCGAAAATATGGATGCATTCTTTTCTTTGGATAGCTTGCAGGGTGCGTGTCACAGCAGGCTCCATTTCATTCATAAGAAAAGGATTATGCATGTTTGTTAGTTTTGGATAAATCAAAGCACCTAGTTTTTCAAGGTTAGAAAATCCTTGATTGTATAAATGTTGAGTTAGTAAAGGGTGTAATTGAAATTGAGTTGAAAGGTATCTAATATCAGCGTACTTTGGATGAAGCTGTAATGGGATTTTTGAAACCCAGTGCATGAAAGGTCCTCCTTTGTTTGGCCATTATCTTTATTATTGGTCATTTTTAACATATTATTCATAAATAAGAACGAATTGTTTTTATTTGAGAATAAAGGGTTAAATATTCCATATAATACACTCGAACGAAGAGAGTGAAAGGATGATGGATACTTAGAAAATGTTGCATGTAGCTAGCTTCATAGAAATACAGTTCAACAAAGAAGGTGATAGCATTGCAACCTTATGCAGTATATGTTCGGGTATCTACAGACCGAGATGAGCAAGTGTCTTCTGTTGAGAACCAAGTGGATATATGTAGGAATTGGTTAGAAAGAAACGGATTTATCTGGGATGAAAGTTGCGTATATAAAGACGAGGGGATTAGTGGGACATTGTTTATTGACCGTCCTGCTATACAATTGATATTAGAAAAAGCAAAGCAGAAGAAAATTAATACGGTTATTTTTAAATCCATTTCTCGATTGGCTCGTGATTTAAAAGATTCACTTGAAATACGTGAAGTTTTTTTAGCGCATGGTGTTCGGATTATTTCAGTTGAAGAAGGATATGATTCGAATAAAGCAGGGAAAAATGATATGGCTTTTGAGTTATGGTCATTATTTTCCGCTCAATATAGTCGAACATTATCATCTAGTATTAGTGCTGCGTTAGCAGCGAAAGTAAGGCGCGGGGAGCATATTGGAAAAGTACCGTATGGGTATGACCGTGTTGAGCAAAAATTAGTAATTAAAGATGAAGAAGCTCAGGTTGTTCGTCAAATTTATAAATGGTACAACAATGGATGGGGATTTAAGAAGATATCAAATGAACTAAATAAGTTAGGTATTAAGCCGAAAAATAAAAATGTGTGGCAGCTTACGTCCGTACAGAGGTTAATTCGTAATACGATTTATAAAGGTACGTTTATTTTAAATCAATATACGAATGTGAAAGTTGGAGGGAAAAAGAAGCAAATTAGGAATCCGCCAGAGAAGTGGATAATTTTTGAGGATCATCATCCTGCTATTGTTGATAAAGAAATATGGGATAAAGCTAACGGGGAGCAAGTTCAATCGAACAAGGTTCGTATTACACCTTGGAATGAATTTCGTTATTTGGCAAAATGCTCGGAATGTGGTTCAAATATGATTATTGTTCAATCACATCGAAAAAAGAAAAGCGGGGAACGGACAGAATGGAAATATTTGAAGTGTTCTCAATATCGACGTGCAGGACGTCATGGTTGCGTGAATCATATACCTATTCAGTATGGAGATTTTCGAGAGTTTATTCTTAACTTGCTAATGAAGAAGGGAGAATCTGTTTTACTAAATCTTAGACCGAATGTGGAGAATGAACAAGTTAGGAAAGAGAAGAAGTTACAACAGATATTAAAGCAAAATGAACAACGTAAAAAGAACTTATTGGAATTGTATTTAGACGGCTTAATTAAAAAGAGCGAGTTCGAAAAGAAACGAAAAGAGATTGAGGAAATCATAGTGAAAACAACAAACGAATTGTTCCTTATAAATAAAACTGAAACCGTACAAACAAATATACAAACGATTAAAGAAGCGTTTGAAGAGTTGAAAAATCAAAATCAAGATTTGTTTGATGTTTTTCAAACGTTAATTGAAGAAATTGTAATTCATCCTGATGGAACTATTGACATTGCTTATACGTTTGAAGAACCAAAGTGAATTTTGACCATTTTATAAGAGTGAAAGCAGAGAATAAAAAAATACATTGACTCTGTCTAAGAACCAATGCATTTTCCCTTGATATTTTTGTAAATGAGAGGATTTGTATCGTTATCAACTAAAGACATTAATTAATTGTTGAAGTGTTCTAGTATATTTTTTCTCACGCTTAACAGCTTCTAAAAATGCGGATTTACGGTTTCCAAATTTAACCGCTGATGCATATAAGGATTCAACATCTTCAATAGCGATGCCATGGAATCTACAAAATGTTAGTAAATAACCGCTTTTGTGCATACGTTGCATTTCTTTTAGAGTATCCTTCAGAGCATAAAAATTGATGTTTTCATCAAAAGTTGACATTACACTTGACCTCGAAATATTTAAGGTTTAGAATCTTGGTATGTTAGAACTTGTTGGATTTTATTCACTCTAAGATACTTACTCTTTTGAGGATAACGATTATTTGACTTTTTCGAGATGATGTTTGCAAAAACTACACATCCCAAATGCGATGCAAAAGCTAGGGGTTAAAGGACGCTCGCAAGCGGTTGTTGAGCTTCTTCGCATGGGAGAGCTTGAACTATAAAGGATGAAGCCGGCTTTTATATAAGGAAAAGCCGGTTATTTTTGTATCTTGCAAATTACTAGAAAAAGGAGGAGAATAAAAAGGTCTAACATGTACATAAAGTGAACCTTCTATTAGTCTATGTATGTTGTACTGATGATGAGTGCACGATTTGGGAATGTACGCTTAGAGTATGAAAGAGAAAACGGGGCGATTGTTTTGAATAGAGCGATTGGTGTAATTGATTCAGGTGTTGGCGGATTAACAGTAGCGAAAGAATTGATCCGGCAATTACCGAAAGAACGAATTATATATTTAGGAGATACAGCACGTTGCCCGTATGGTCCACGATCGCGTGAAGAAGTAAGACAATTCACATGGGAAATGACAGAGCATTTATTGGCACACGATATTAAAATGCTTGTCATTGCTTGTAATACTGCAACAGCAGTTGTACTTGAAGAAATGCAAAAGAAATTGTCTATTCCAGTGGTAGGCGTCATCCACCCTGGTGCGCGTACGGCACTTAAAATGACAAATGTGTACCATGTAGGTGTAATAGGAACGATTGGAACAGTAAAAAGTGGTGCGTACGAAGAGGCATTAAAATCGATTAACAACCGCGTATTAGTAGAGAGTTTAGCTTGCCCGCCGTTCGTTGAGCTTGTAGAAAGCGGGAATTTTGAGAGTGAAATGGCATATGAAGTGGTAAGAGAAACGCTGCAACCACTGAAGCAAACTGAAATCGATACACTGATTTTAGGATGTACGCATTATCCAATTTTAGGGCCGGTTATTAAGCGAGTTATGGGCGATTCTGTGCAATTGATTAGTTCAGGTGATGAAACAGCTCGTGAAGTGAGCACTATTTTATATCATAGTAAGATGCTGTATGGTAGAGAAGAGCAAAGTGATCATCTTTTTTTAACAACGGGAGACATTGATGTGTTTAAAGAAATTGCTTCCAAATGGTTTGGACAACCAATTGAGAATGTGAAGCATATTGTTTTATAAAGAGGCTGTTTTCATGGTTATTAAATTAAGAGAATAATATAAAAAGACCATCCTTATTCAGTGCGTATTTGAAAATAAAAGGATGGTCTTTGATTTTACTGAATTGTACACCGAATAGTAGTCACTTTAAGGGAAAACTCATTACTTGAGCTGTAGAGTAGTTTAAGGATGAATGAAAGTTACTGCCCGTAAGAGTCTAGTTTGTTCAACTAATCAACAGTAGGGATGAAGAAAACTCCTTACTGTTGGAAGTGTCACTTTATCCCGCATTAACGGGCAGTAAGCCCCCACCTCTAGATTGAGAGAGAGGCGAAGAAGCTAGGCAGGGGATAACTGCCCGTAAAAGCCCGATTGGTTCAACTAACCATAAGTAGGAAACCCGCCTACTTATGGAAGTTTCACTTTATCATGGAAGGTTAGTAAAGGGATTGAAAATATTCCAATAGAGGCAAGGAGTAAGTTTTTGACTATAATATAAAACTTTGTGCAGGTGTTTTTAGAAAAGATAAGTTGTCATTGCTTGTTCTAAAGTAAGAATCAGGCTCGTATACATATAGTACAAACTTAGATTTTTAGGAGGAAAGCGTATGCCTAAATCGACTTTCAAATGGCTTGTTTGTGCTACATTAAGTACGGTTTTATTAGCAGGATGTGGATTGTTTAGTAAGGAAAAAGCGACAGAGCAAATTGATCCACCTAAGAAAGTTACTTATACAGACGGGGAGAAGAAAGAAACTGCGAAACAAGGGCAAACGAAAAAACTAGATTTATATCTTGTAGATAAAAATGGTTATGTTGTGCCGCAAACGGTGCAGTTACCTGCTCCGAAAGATAACGCGGTGATTAAGCAGTCATTACAATATTTAGTGAAAGACGGGCCGGTAACAAACTTATTGCCAAATGGATTTCAAGCTGTGCTCCCAGCGGACACAGAAATGACAGTTGATGTGAAAAAAGACGGGACTGCGGTTGTTGATTTTTCAAAAGAACTGAAAAATTATAAAAAAGAAGAAGAGCGCCGCATTGTAGAAGCGGTTACTTGGACATTAACGCAGTTTAAAGAAGTAAAGAATGTGAAGTTCAGCATGAATGGGCAAGAATTAACGAAAATGCCTGTTGCTGGTACTCCGATTGGTAATGGGTTAAGCCGAGCAAATGGCATTAACTTTGATGATGAACAAGTGGCTGATATTACAAATACAAAACCAGTTACGCTGTATTTCTTAGCGCAAAATAATAAACAAAATTATTATGTGCCAGTAACGCGCCGCGTTGCAGAAGGAAAAGAAAATGAAGTTGCGACAATTGTAAAAGAACTTGTAAAAGGACCAGCGCATCAATCAGCGTTAACATACGACTTTAATCCAGATGTGAAGCTAATCAATGAGCCGAAACTTGAAAAAGGAACGGTTACGCTTAACTTTAATGAAAATATTTATGCGAATAAAGGTAAAAGTATGATTTCTGACTATGTACTTCAGTCTCTTGTATTAACTTTAACGGAAAAACAAGGAGTAGAAAATGTGTTAATTCAAGTGAATGGAAAAGCGAATCTTGTTACAGAAAAAGGCGCTAAATTAATAAAACCAGTCGATCGTCCGCAAAACGTGAACACAGGTAGTTTTTAAACAGGAATAATTTGATATACTTAATTTATGAAAAGAAGGGGAATTCCCCTTCTTTTATTGTCATACATAACATAATTTTTAAATGGGCTATACTAACATGTAGCAGTTATAAGGGGGTTATTTTTATGCGAGTAGATGGTAGACAAGCAGCAGATTTGCGCCGTGTACATATTCATACGAATTATTTAAAACATCCAGAAGGATCAGTACTAATTGAAGTTGGTGATACGAAAGTTATTTGTACAGCAACGATTGAAGAAAGGGTTCCGCCGTTTATGAGAGGCGAAGGAAAAGGATGGGTTACAGCTGAGTATTCTATGATTCCTCGTGCAACAGAACAGCGTACAATTCGTGAATCGAGTAAAGGAAAAGTAACGGGACGCACAATGGAAATTCAACGTTTAATAGGACGAGCATTACGTGCTGTTGTGGATTTAGAAGCGCTCGGTGAAAAGACGGTTTGGATTGACTGTGATGTCATTCAAGCTGATGGTGGAACGAGAACAGCTTCTATTACCGGGGCATATGTTGCGATGGTATTAGCGTTTGAGAAGCTTGTAGCAGCAGGGAAAGTATCGAAAATTCCAGTGAAAGATTACTTGGCAGCAACGTCTGTTGGAATCGTTGATGAGCATGGTATTGTGTTAGATTTAAATTATGCAGAAGATTCTAAGGCGAATGTCGATATGAACGTTATTATGACAGGAAAAGGGCATTTTGTTGAAGTACAAGGTACAGGAGAAGAAGCAACATTTAGCCGTAGTGAATTGAATGAATTGCTAGATGCGGCGGAACATGGAATTTTACAGCTTATTGAAATGCAAAAAGAAGCGTTGGGCGATATTGTAACTCATATGGAATAGAGGTAAAAATATGAAACAAGTTGTAGTAGCAACAAAAAATGCAGGAAAAGTACGTGAATTTGCGGAGCTATTTGAAAGGTTTGATTTAGAAGTAAAATCACTTTATGATTTTCCTCATATTGAAGAAGTAGAAGAAACTGGTGAAACGTTTGAAGAGAATGCCATTTTAAAAGCGGAACATCTTTGTAAACAGTTAGATGAAATTGTCATTGCGGATGATTCGGGTTTAATTGTAGATGCTCTGCAGGGAAAACCAGGAGTTCGCTCTGCTCGTTATGCAGGAGAAGAAAAGGATGATCAAGCTAACATTCAAAAGGTTCTAGAAGAATTAAAGGGTATTCCAATGGAAAAACGTACAGCACGTTTTTATTGCGCATTAGCCGTTGCGTTTCCACAAGAAGATAAAAAACCATTGATTGTAAACGGAACGTGTGAAGGGAAGATTTTAGAACAACAGCGCGGGGAAAATGGCTTTGGTTATGATCCAATCTTTTATGTAGAAGAATACAAAAGCGCAATGGCAGAATTGTCATCTGATGAGAAAAATAAAATTAGTCATCGCGGACGTGCTCTTCGTAAATTGGAAGAAAAAATTCCAGTATGGTTTTTAGGAGAAGAACAATAAGGGAGCGAAACCGATGAAGGCGTTAATTGTGAGCGACAGTCACGGTTCTGTGAAAGAGCTAAAACAATTAAAAGAGCAATATGAAGGAAACGTAGATGTGATGATTCATTGCGGTGATTCTGAATTAACATCTCAGTATTCTGAACTAGAAGGGTTTCATGTGGTGAAAGGAAATTGTGATTTTGTTGGTGATTTTCCAAATGATATCATCACAGATGTACAAAGCACTCGCTTTCTTGTAACGCATGGCCATTTATACAATATTAAAATGACGCTGCAAACACTTTTATATCGTGCTAAAGAAGCTGAGGCAAATGTTGTTTGCTTCGGTCATTCACATATATTGGGAGCAGAAATCATAGACGACATATTGTTTATCAATCCAGGAAGTATTCTTTTGCCGCGCTCGCGCAGAGAAAAAACCTTTGCTTTACTCGAAATACAAGAAGGCGAAATAGATATTCGTTTTCTTACATTAGATGGTGCAACTGTAGCGGAAAAAACATTTAAAATAGGGTGAGAAATTTTTCTTCACCCTATTTTAAAAAAATGTTGACTTTAATTATTGGTAATAATATAATAAAAACTGTCGATGAGACATTAGTAAAAATTTCATATCATGCGGGTGTAGTTTAGTGGTAAAACAAGAGCCTTCCAAGCTCTGGTCGAGAGTTCGATTCTCTTCACCCGCTCCATGTCCCAGTAGCTCAGCAGGATAGAGCAACGGCCTTCTAAGCCGTCGGTCGGGAGTTCGAATCTCTCCTGGGACGCTAAAAAAACCTTTGCGGTAACGTCAAATTCCGCAATATATAAGCCTTCTGATTCGTCAGTTGAATCGTACAATGTGCGGTCACTAACGAGTTAGGAGGCTTATTTTTTATGTCAAAAAGACGAGATTCTTTAACGGTTAGCGAAGACTTATCGAATATCTTTAGCGATAGATTGAAAAGTGATCGTGTTAAGAAAGAGACCGCAGAAAGTCGTTATACGTTAAATTTAACAATCGACAAAGCGCTCTATATAGTTGTGCGTCAAATGAAGGCGACTGGCTTACGTGAATGTACGATAAATGACTACTATATACACGTTAATCACTTTGCGAAGGTAACGGGCACGCAGTACCTAGAAGAATTAAATGTTAATCATATTTACGAATGGTTATCGTCTATGAACGTTAGCAATCAAACGAAATTAACTCGTTTAAAGTGCATAAAGGCGTTTCTAGGACGTTGTCATGATAACGGATGGATTGATATTAATTTTTGGCGCAATTAGAACATAAACATGTCGATTTAGAAGCGAAAGTATTAAGTGTTGACGGCGGTATTATTAAGAATCATGAATCAATATATCTGCCGTTTGACGACGCTCTCGCACGATTGCTAGACGTTCTTATGAAACAAAACGAAATTATTCGAAGAGAATACAACGTAAAAAATGATTATCTCTTTATTACGAAGAGTGGCGGAAGTGTCGTAACTAGTCCGACGAATAACATCATAACAAAACGAATGACTAAACATGCGAAAGAGAAACCGATAAATTAATAGTGGATATCGTTTTTGATACAGATCACGTAGAAAGTACATGTGATATAGCTAGAAGGTTGGCAGCTAAAACAGGTCACTCTTTTGATAGTGCTAGAGGGGCGGTGCGCTCGTTTGTAAAACGAAAGAGGGTTGCGTCTTAGTGAATGATTAATTACATAAATTTACTGTGTGCGGTAAAATAAAGAGTAGAATGTATCGGGATAAGGTGGGGAGACTGTATGCACATTAGCTCAGAGAGGAAAGCAGAGTTGTTTGAAGGACTTTTAAATCGTTTACGAAGAGACCGAAATATCATGGTAGGTAGTTCTTCTCGATTTAACTTATCTAATGTAAATACAATAAGGAAGCTACATATTATTCGCGATATGGGCACTAAAACAATTTATTGCCGTAAAGCAGAAGTAGCTAAAGAGTATATTCAACCTTTAAATTCAGATAAAATACGTCTGTTTTCAGGTGGAATTTGTAAGTTATGTGTGAAAAAGTGGATTAAAGAAGAGTTTAAGAAGCTATTACAGGAAGAAAAAAGGTAGATAGGAGTGGGTATCTACGTGCGAAGATAAAGTAACCTTAATCATGCTAGCGGTATTAACGATAGCGCTGGTATTCGTTGGTGTCTCGTCTAAGTTTAACAGCCTTATCGTTGACGTTATCGCCGTACTATTCCTATTGATATCTACTGCGGTAGGTGCAGCAATTATAAAAGAACGCAGGCTGCGTAAGAAGAATGGACGATAAGTAGGACAAAGAAATACGTTTCCTTTCGAAAGGGGGTACATATATGAAGATAAAAGTAAAAATAAAAAAAAGGAAGAAACATTCCGTAATTCTGTTAACAATCGCACTAATTGCGTTAGTAGTTACGGATATTATCGGAAACTTGTATCTTAGTGCAGCCGCCGTAATATTAGGACTAGCTGTGTTCGCAGCAACTATTACAGATATGATTGGAGACTGGCGAATATACCGTGACGGAATTTATCGAGGTAGACGGTAAGGAAACCGAAGTAAAGCAATGTAAATCCTGCGCTGAAAAGTTTCCGCTAGATAGCTATTATCGAAATGGGCGTGGGGGATTTAAGCTGATTTGCAAGCGATGCTATGAAGATAAATACGATAGAGCTAGAGCCGTAAAACAAGCGTTAGATAAATCACATACAAACAAAATACAGCGGCAAGGAATCGCATCGTTTAGCGTAACTGCCGTCGGCTCATTCACATTCGAAGAAAATAACGTTTCTAGTGCGATTAAGCAGCTATTATCGGAACTTATCCCCGACAGTGTGTTACAATTAATAGAAGCGGAAAACGAGAATCTCCAATTGACTGGACGTGTGATTGGTTGGACAGTTTAAGAAGGTTGTATAAAAAAGGGAGATGGCGCAAGGATGGCGAGATCAAATGAGAATGATTTAACGGAGAAATTGGCAGAAGGTCACCGAAAATATGGTGACGGCAACTTTACAGTACAGAATATCGGCGATGAAACTAACCCGAATTGGACTGTCGTAAAAAATGTGAGGAAGGGATCGGCAGGTATTCGCGAAGAGGAAGATATATTAAGACTGCGATCAAAATATATAAAATAGTGCGGAAAGGTACGCCGAGATTCGCATTTTAAGACGATTATTTTTTATTCCGTGGATAAGGGGATTCATCTAAATGCGTCAGAATTTTCGATAGGGAATTGATAGAACAAAAAGGCATTCAACATTGACGTAGAACTACTATATAGCGTATAATATTAATTAACAAAAACGGTCAGTTGACCGCCCAAATGAACGTTCAGCAAACGATGAAAGAATCGTTTATATATCGTAGGTAATTGACGGGTCGGGAGTTCGAATCTCTCCTGGGACGCTAAAAAAACCTTGTTATCTTTTGATGACAAGGTTTTTTATTTTTTATCATAAGAAATGGTAATTGTGCTATTTCTTATGATAAAAAAGTAAAGCATCGGTGATAAAACCGATGCTTTTTTTGTTAAATGATTGTTATTTTATTTGTTTTTTTACTCCCCTAGAAGAGCGCTTGTTATAAAGAATGCTTTCCTTTTTTATGATGTTACATTAATTTTTAATAAATTTCTCATATAAATCTAATTAGATTTTCAGATGAATTTCATTAAAAGTTAGTAAAGTAGGGACTAGTTCTTGTAGTAATCATCAAATGAATAAACGAGAATCATGAAATGTTTAAGTTATTCATTATCGGCTAAAATACAATAAAAGGAGATGAGTTCATTGGCAAAAGATCTATTCGTTTCCGATGAAGTCGCTGCCGCCTCGTCACTAGGCCGGCAGATGTTGAATAAGGTTCCACAAGTTACGATCTTCTTCTGGATAATCAAAATTTTATGCACAACTGTTGGTGAAACATTTGCTGATTTCCTAAATTTCAACCTTGGATTTGGTTTAACTCTCACTACCATAATTATGGGAATAGCGTTTTTCATTGTATTGTATCTTCAATTCAGAGCAACTAAATATGTTCCAGGCATTTATTGGCTAACTGTTGTTCTTATAAGTGTATTTGGAACGTTGGTAACTGATAATTTAACAGACAATATGGGAGTACCTCTTGAGGTTAGTACGGTAGTTTTCTCCGTGCTGCTAGGTTTAACTTTTCTTTTTTGGTATCTCAGTGAAAAAACACTCTCAATACACTCGATTTTTACAAGAAAAAGAGAAGTTTTCTATTGGCTTACCATTCTTTTCACATTTGCACTTGGAACAGCAGTCGGAGATTTATATTCCGAACAACTCGGACTTGGTTATCTTTACACAGGAATACTAGTCGTTATTATAATTGGTTGTGTATTTTTAGCATGGAAGTTTTTGAAACTTGATGGGGTATTAGCGTTTTGGATTGCGTATATTCTTACTCGTCCACTCGGAGCATCAATAGGAGATTACCTATCTCAACCCAAAAATAATGGCGGGTTAGGTTTGGGGACAACAATTACTAGTGTAATTTTTCTAATAGCTATTTTAGCGATAATCGTTTTTCTTGCTGTTACAAAAGTTGATACAAAGGTAAAAAGTGATACAGCAGAAACAAAACAAGCAAATGGAAACAAGAAAAATGTTTTGACACAAACCATTGTGGTACTATGCATGTTCTTAGTTGGTGGTATAGGCGGTTATGTTTGGTGCAGTAATCATATAGCACCGCCAACCGATTCTGCGCAAACTACATTATCTGGACAGTTAACAGATTTTGTTAAAATTGAAAGTGATATGCTAAACCATGTAAACTCAAATGACTTTACTTCGGCGAAAAAAGGGGCAGACAATTTGGAACATGAATGGGACACAGCGGAGCCTAAACTTAGGAAAATAGATGGCACAACGTGGACTAAAATTGATGGAACTATTGACAGTGTATTAGCAGCAGTTCGTTCATCAAACCCTGATGTCAACAAGTGCAAATCTGCACTTAACAATTCGCTTAGTGTCATAAACGGAGCAAATAAATAAAAATTTTAGGAATCGCAAATCGCGGTTCCTTTTTTGTGTTGCGGATAAGGTCTTATTATCGAGCTTTAGTAAAATAAAGTGGTTGATACATAAAGGTTTTCGGTGATTACTTGTCGCAGCCTCGCGATGAAGGTGGTCTTGGTTTAGGTACCATAGGAACTAGTGCGATCTTTTTTGTAACGATTTTGAGTTTGGTCATATATTTGACCAAAACGAGAAGAGACGAGATCTTGGATTTGAGTTCAACTGAGGAGTAGGGAAAAGAGGGGGGCTTCAAGTGGGTTCAGTGAGTACTCGTAAGAAGCTTAGTGAATACACTGTCTGTTTTCTTAAACTAAATCTTCGTTAATAAATTATGCTTGAACATAAATACTGAAAAAACAGCCAACCTTTCATTGAGTATCCATGGAAGGTTGGCTGTTTTACTAGTTTAAGGGCTTAAAATTAAGCACATTATTGTAAATACATATGAAAGAGATAAGGACTGTTTCTTTTTATATGAGTTTAGGTTAATTGTTAATAAACTTCTCAAACACAAACCCGAAATCTTTTACATTATATTGTTTCTTCGTATCCACAAGCCAGTTAAACGCTATTTGATTAATTTCTTTAAACTGCGCTGCTACATCTAGCTCAGCATTTCTCACATTGCTTAATGTAGAAGAGGCCATTTCTAAGCTCTTATGTGCGTATTGCGTTACGATATCATTTTCATGAGTGATTTCCGCGATTTTCAGAAGCGCTTTATATAAATCTTTTACCTCTTCAATATGTTTTTTATGTACGTCGATGGAGTAATGCTCTCCGCCCATATTAAATTTAATCTCAATATCTAAGTCTACTGTCCCTGCTGTTTCAAGCAGAACGTTAGAAATTTTATGAGTGTTGTAATTATAACGGCGAAGTGTACGTTTCTTACTTATCGCACTTGTTCCGTCAACATGAATAAGAGCTGTATTTGTAAAGCAATACTCATCTGTTTTTGATTTGATTAAAAAGTAAATTTTTTCGTTTTCTTCATGCATGACATAATCATCAGCATCTACTTTATCATAATCAGCAGGGGTAATAACGGACCCAATGTCACTTAAACCAAGCATATCAGCTGCTACTTTTTTAAACATTGTAGTATCGCCCTTTCGTTTTGAAATTTCTGAATCATTTCGAATTTATTATAACATGAGAGAAGTCTTTTTTTTTGAGAAATCTTACAATTCTGTAAGGTACATGTAAGAAAATTCGATGGTAACTATTTCTAAAAAATCTATACTAAAGATAACAAAGACGACGCGAGGAGGAAAAATAATGAAAGGTTTAGCTGTTGTAGCTTTATCGATTGCTTTTGGAGTTGTTGCCTTTGATAAATTGATGGACATGATTAATGTTATAAAACATTTAATTGCATAAATAAGATTTAAGGGGACAAGGAATGGAATGGTTATTGGGGATTGTTGGGATTTGTAGTGTTGTTTTATTATTTATGTTTCCAATTGGATTATTAAGTTCAAGTACAAGTATATTTTTTTTGTGTTCAATCATTAGTACCATGATTATTATTATGGTATTGATGAAACGTAGTAAGCTTATTTTCTTCTTTAGCATCATCATAATGGTGTTTATTGTTCTTCAAGTGATAACCCTCTTTGTATATCCTACTATTATAAAAGCCTTTCATTAGAACTCTCCGCATCAGTAGCTGAGAGTTTTTTTCTTCCTCCTGTAAGGATCATCACTTGCTTCTAAAAATTCTACTTTCGTATTTCTGGTTAGTATATTCTATTTTTGTATAGTAGAAATCTGTATTTTCCTAGTAAAAACGAACAGATTCCAAATATTGTGTTCCGAACTATCATTTGTTATATTAACTTTAAAGTGTATTGAAAATCTAAAAAAAGAGGCGAGCGTATGGATAAAAAAGAAAGTACGGTCGTATTGTTTCCGCAGTTGTCAGCGCGATTTATCGACGAAGGGTTTATTGCATTGCGTGAACGTCGGTTTGAAGAAGCTTTAACATGCTTCGAAATGTTGCGCCAGTACGGAGCACAGACAGAACAATCAGAATTGGCTTCAGTTATTTGTTTACTAGAATTAAAGGAAATGAAAGAAGCGAAAGAGCGATGCGAGGAATTGCTTGAAACAGGGGAACTCTTATTTCAGGATATTCTCGAAACATATGTTACGATTTTAGTACAAACAAATGATTATGAAGGCATTATTGAAACGGTACAGTCCGTTTTACAAACGAAAGAAATAACAGAAGAGCAAAAAGAGAAATTAGCACAACTTGCATTGTTTGCAAAGAGTATGTTAGATGGTGAAGAAGTAGTAGAAATAGACAATGACGTATTTTTTGATGAACCTGCGTTTGCAGATGCTTTGCTTAAAGGTGATTATGGGAAGCAACTGCGGGCGATAAATCGTCTTCCGAATAGAAATGTCGGAAGTGCGTTGCCAGCGCTGCGTAAATTTTTACTAGATGAAACGAAGCACCCTTATATTAAAACTTCTATCTTACACATATTAATGGAAAATCAAATACAAGAAAGCGTAGATGTGGAGAAATTCGGTGAGACAATAACGGTTATACCGGCTAATTTATCTTATAATCCATATGATACAGAAAAAGTGTTACATATATTGTCTGATCGCTTAGAGCATGATAATCCAACGATGTATGAGGCGATTATTACATATTGGAAAGAAATGCAAACAAGCATCTTTCCGTTTCCTTTATTAATAGAGAAAGACAAGTTATGGGCAGCTGTTTTAGAGAGAGTTGGAAGAAAACGCTTTGGAATGCCGATTCGTGAGGAACAGCTTCTTCGTGAGTATGATATTACTCTTGAAGAATATCATGTTGCATATCAGTGGTTTTTACGTATTGAGAAAGAAGGGTTTATGCCAGTATAATGAAAAAGAATGTTTCGGTTATTGAAACGAGAGTATTCTATGTTATAATGTAAGGGTTGTAAAAGGCTGAAATCTGCCTTTTTATAAGAGAATAGAAACAAATATTCTCTTACTTATATGTTTCATATTATTCTCGAACAAAATATACCATATTTGTCTTTTGGACAAATAGTAGATTGAGAATGATGCGTCCGAGGTTTTTATAACGGATGTAAAAGCTGAATGCGTCAGCTTTACAGAGTGTTTGTTGTTTCTTTATCAGAGACGATAAATGCCTCGATCTCTAGAGGTATGTGCATACATTATTATAGTTGGAGGGAAAGAATAAATGGCTGCAAAATGGGAAAAATTAGAAGGTAACGTTGGCGTTTTAACAATTGAAGTTGATGTGAAAGAAGTAAACAACTCTTTAGACGCTGCGTTCAAAAAAGTTGTAAAAACAATCAATGTACCAGGCTTCCGTAAAGGAAAAATGCCTCGTCCACTATTCGAACAACGCTTCGGTGTAGAATCTTTATACCAAGATGCTTTAGATATCATCTTACCAAAAGCATACGGAGAAGCAATTGATGAAACTGGTATCTTCCCAGTTGCTCACCCTGAAATCGACATCGAGAAATTCGAAAAAGGCGAAAACTTAATTTTCACTGCAAAAGTTACTGTAAAACCTGAAGTGAAATTAGGCGAGTACAAAGGCTTAACAGTAGAAAAAGTTGATACTACTGTAACTGATGAAGATGTAGAGAATGAATTAAAATCTTTACAAGAGCGTCAAGCTGAGCTTGTAGTTAAAGAAGACGGCATTGTAGAAAACGGTGCTACAGCTGTAATCGACTTCGAAGGTTTCGTTGATGGCGAAGCATTTGAAGGCGGAAAAGGCGAGAACTACTCTTTAGAAATTGGTTCTGGTACATTCATCCCAGGATTTGAAGAGCAATTAGTTGGTCTAAAAGCTGGCGAACAAAAAGACGTGGAAGTATCATTCCCAGAAGAATACCATGCAGCAGAACTAGCTGGTAAACCAGCAACATTTAAAGTAACAGTTCATGAAATTAAAGTGAAAGAACTTCCTGCTTTAGATGATGAGTTCGCAAAAGATGCAAACGAAGAAGTAGCAACTCTTGATGAGTTAAAAGCAAAACTTCGTGAAAACTTAGAAGAGAACAAAAAACATGAAGCTGAGAACAAACTTCGTGACGAAGTAGTAGAAAAAGCTGCTGCAAATGCAGAAATTGAAATTCCAGAAGCAATGATCGAAACTGAATTAGATCGTATGGTTCGCGAATTCGAGCAACGCTTAAGCTACCAAGGCATGAACTTAGAGCTTTACTACCAATTCACAGGTACTGATGAAGCAAAATTAAAAGAACAAATGAAAGAAGACGCAGCAAAACGCGTAACAACTAACCTTGTTCTTGAAGCAATCATCAAAGCTGAAAACATTGAAGTAACAGAAGAAGAAGTAAATGCAGAAGTTGAAAAAATGGCTGAAATGTACAACATGCCAGTAGACGCTGTGAAACAAGCTCTTGGTAACGTTGAAGGTGTAAAAGAAGAGCTTCAAATTCGTAAAGCAGTAGATTTCTTAGTAGATAACAGCAAGACTGCATAATAAAATAACAAGGCGCGACATTGCTCGTGCCTTGTTTTATAAATATAAATATATTTGTAAAACATTTTTGTTATGAAGAAGGAAATGATTCTTCGAAAGTCGAATATACATATTTCAAAAGTTTCAAAAAATTTTTTATTTGTACATAACTAACCATATTATTTGTATTTCTAGCCACGTAGTGACATAATATGTATTTACATACGATACATTTATCGTGTACATACGAAGGCAAGGTTTTAGCACTTTGTAAGGGGTGTGAAAATATGTTTAAATTTAATGATGAAAAAGGGCAATTAAAATGTTCTTTCTGTGGTAAAACACAAACGCAAGTTCGAAAGCTTGTTGCAGGTCCTGGTGTCTACATTTGTGATGAATGTATAGAACTTTGCACAGAAATCGTGCAAGAGGAGCTTGCAAAAGATGAAGAAGTAGAATTCAAAGATGTACCGAAACCGGTAGAAATCCGTGAGATTTTGGATGAATATGTAATCGGACAAGATCAAGCGAAAAAGGCTTTAGCGGTAGCGGTATATAACCATTACAAACGCATTAATTCTAACAGCAAAATTGATGATGTAGAATTAGCGAAAAGTAATATTGCTTTAATTGGACCAACTGGTAGCGGTAAAACGTTACTGGCACAAACATTAGCACGTATTTTAAATGTTCCATTTGCAATTGCTGACGCAACATCTTTAACAGAAGCTGGATACGTTGGGGAAGATGTAGAAAACATCCTACTAAAACTTATTCAAGCAGCTGATTATGATGTAGAGAAAGCGGAAAAAGGAATCATTTATATTGATGAGATTGATAAAGTGGCGCGTAAGTCAGAAAATCCGTCAATTACACGTGATGTATCTGGTGAGGGTGTGCAACAGGCACTTCTTAAAATTTTAGAAGGTACTGTAGCAAGCGTTCCTCCTCAGGGTGGTCGTAAGCATCCACATCAAGAGTTTATTCAAATTGATACAACAAACATTTTATTCATTTGTGGCGGTGCATTTGATGGCATTGAACCAATTATTAAACGCCGTCTTGGTGAAAAAGTGATTGGTTTCGGTTCTGAGAAGAAAAATGCTGATGTAACAGAAAAGCATGTTTTATCGCATGTATTACCAGAAGATTTATTAAAATTTGGATTAATTCCAGAATTTATTGGTCGTCTTCCGGTTATTGCGAATTTAGAGCCGCTTGATGAAGGCGCTCTAGTTGACATCTTAACAAAGCCAAAAAATGCGCTTGTGAAGCAGTTCCAAAAGTTATTGGAACTTGATGATGTTGAATTAGAGTTTGAAGAGGGTGCCCTTGTTGAAATTGCGAAAAAAGCAATTGAACGTAAAACGGGTGCACGTGGACTTCGTTCAATCATTGAAGGCCTTATGCTTGATGTGATGTTCGAACTTCCGTCTCGTAAAGATATTGAGAAATGTGTGATTTCAAAAGAAACAGTAGCAGAAAATGCTACACCAAAATTAGTGCTTCAAGATGGTACTGTACTTGAACAAGATACAAAAACATCTGCATAAAGTGAAACCTTAATCAGTGGGGAATTCTTTCTGCTGATTATGAGTGGAACAAATCGGGCACATACCAGTAATTGATCCCCACCTAACTTTTTGCTTGTGCTGAATTTTGAGGTGGGGATATTATTGTCCGTGAATAGCAGCATAAACGTTAAGAAACAGCAATTGTATAATTGCTGTTTCTTATTATGTTTAGCGTGTTTCCTCCCAGGGGATACTGATAAGTAAAACATAGCGGGAGGAAATGAGTATGAGCTGGACAAATATTTTTTTAATCGTTCAACTTGTCTTTGGTGTAATTGTCGGATTGTATTTTTGGCATTTACTCAAAAACCAGCGAACACAAAAGGTTTCAATTGATAGAGAATCAAAGAAAGAGCTAGAGCAACTTCGAAAAATGCGGGAAATTTCTTTAACAGAACCCCTTGCTGAAAAAGTTCGCCCAGCGTCTTTTGCTGATATTGTTGGACAAGAAGATGGTATTAAATCATTAAAGGCTGCGCTATGCGGTCCAAATCCGCAACATGTCATAATATATGGACCGCCAGGAGTTGGGAAAACAGCAGCGGCTCGGCTCGTATTAGAAGAAGCAAAGAAAAATTCGAAATCTCCATTTCGAATGACTGCAACATTTATTGAGCTGGATGCCACAACGGCTCGATTTGATGAGCGGGGGATTGCTGATCCGTTAATTGGTTCTGTTCATGATCCAATTTATCAAGGTGCCGGAGCAATGGGACAGGCTGGTATTCCGCAACCGAAAAAAGGAGCGGTCACAGATGCGCATGGAGGTATTTTATTTATTGATGAGATTGGGGAATTGCATCCAATTCAAATGAATAAGATGTTAAAAGTGCTTGAGGATCGTAAAGTATTTTTGGAAAGTGCATATTATAGTGAAGAGAATTCTCTCATTCCAACGTATATTCATGATATTTTCCAAAAGGGATTACCAGCTGATTTTCGTCTTGTTGGCGCAACAACACGTTCTCCAGATGAAATTCCTCCTGCCATTCGATCACGCTGTTTAGAAGTCTTTTTTCGTGAGCTAGATACAGAAGAAATTGAAGCAGTAGCCAAAAATGCTGCTGAAAAGGTGGATATGGAGCTAGGTGAACATGGTATAGAAATGATTGGAATGTACGCACGGAATGGAAGAGAAGCCATTAATCTTGTGCAAATCTCGGCTGGAATGGCAATTAATGAAGGACGATCTTTTATAAAGGATGAGGATATTGAATGGGTTATTCATTCAAGCCAACTGACGCCGAAATATGAAAAGCGGGTATATCCAATTCCAAAAATTGGTCTTGTGAATGGCCTGGCTGTATATGGACCCAATACAGGGGCATTACTTGAAATAGAAGTAACGGCAATTCCAGCAAAAGAGAATGGATCCGTTGTGGTAACAGGGATTGTAGAAGAAGAAAGTATCGGTAATCAAACGAAATCAATTCGTCGTAAAAGTATGGCGAAAGGTTCTGTTGATAATGTTGTGACTGTCCTTCGTTCGTTAGATCTATTACCAGAAGGATATGATATACATATTAACTTTCCAGGCGGTATTCCAATTGATGGACCATCTGCCGGCATTGCCATTGCAACGGGTGTATATTCTGCTGTTCATCGCATGTATATCAATAATGAAGTAGCGATGACTGGAGAAATTAGTATTCACGGAGAAGTGAAACCAGTTGGTGGTGTTTATGCGAAAGTAAAAGCAGCGAAAAAGGCTGGGGCAAAGAAAGTGCTAATCCCAGCAGAAAATATGCAGCCTTTCCTCTACACAATCAAAGGTATTGAAATCATTCCTGTACGAAAATTAAAAGAAGTATTTGCATTAGTATTTGTAAAAGAAAAAATTGAGCGAACAGGCGATACATTACTTTCCGTAGATGAAGGTGACGTGCAATCGATGTAAAGTGAAACTTCCATCAGTGGGGGTTTTTCATCCCCACTGATGGTTAGTTGAACCAATCGGGCTTTTACGGGCAGTTAGCCCCCACCTAACTTCTTCGCTTCTCTCAATCTTGGGGTGGAGGTCTTACTGCCCGTTAATGCGGGATAAAGTGAAACTTCCATCAGTGGGGGGGGCAGCCGCCACTGATGGAAAGCTCTCACCAATCGGGCTCATATGGGCAATCATCATACGAGAGATGCTAACTTTATTGCCCGTCAGAGCAGGATATCCTAGACTTCGTTTAAGTTGTTATATGCTTAAGCGAAGTCCCTTTTTCTTTAATGAGCAATAGGGCATCGAGTCTCTGCGATTGCATAAGGCTTTATTGTAATATAAAATAGGGAAACAAAGATATTTATGGAGGTGCTATGTCTAATATGAATGCGAACGAAAGAATCGTGCCCCTCCTACCATTAAGAGGCGTTCTCGTATATCCGACGATGGTTCTGCATCTTGATGTAGGACGTGATAAATCGATACAAGCGCTCGAGCAGGCGGCTGTAGATGAAAATATAGTTTTTTTAGCGATGCAAAAAGACGTGAATATCGATGATCCGAAAGAAGATGATATTTATAAAGTAGGTACGTTAGCAAAAGTGAAGCAAATGCTCAAATTGCCAAACGGAACGATGCGTATCCTTGTAGAAGGTTTACATAGAGTAGAAATGACCGAATTCATCGAAGAAGATGATGTAATTACAGCTAATGTCCGTACGTTAATGGAAGAAGAAGAGGGCGATTTAGAAGAAAAAGCACTCATGCGTACATTAATTGAGTATTTTGAGCAATATATTAAGTTGTCTAAGAAGGTTTCAGATGAAACTTTTGTAACAGTGGTTGATGTTGATGAACCAGGTCGATTAGCCGATCTCATAGCATCTCATTTGCCGCTCAAAATGAAGCAAAAGCAACAGATTTTAGAAATCGCTGCGGTGAAAGAACGATTACATACACTTATTTCTTTTATTCAAGATGAAAAAGAGTTATTGAACTTAGAAAAGAAAATTGGTCAGCAAGTGAAGCGTTCTATGGAGCGTACACAAAAAGAGTACTTCTTACGTGAGCAAATGAAAGCTATTCAAAAAGAACTTGGTGATAAAGAAGGAAAAGGCGGCGAAGTAGAAGAGCTTCGTGAAAAGATTGAAGAATCGGGAATGCCAGAAGAAACGCAGCAGGCAGCTTTAAAAGAGCTAGATCGTTATGAGAAATTGCCGGCAAGTTCAGCAGAGAGCGGTGTGATTCGCAATTATATTGATTGGTTATTATCTCTTCCTTGGACTGAGGCAACAGAAGATCGTATAGACCTTATGCGTGCTGAAAAAATTTTAAATGAAGAGCATTATGGGCTTGAAAAAGTAAAAGAGCGAGTACTTGAATATTTAGCAGTGCAAAAGCTTACGAATTCATTAAAGGGACCTATTCTTTGTTTAGTCGGTCCACCTGGGGTTGGGAAAACATCGTTAGCTAAATCAATTGCGACATCATTAAATCGTAATTTTGTTCGTGTTTCACTTGGTGGTGTACGTGATGAATCTGAAATCCGTGGTCATCGTCGTACGTATGTTGGTGCGATGCCGGGCCGTATTATTCAAGGAATGAAAAAGGCAAAGACAATCAATCCAGTCTTTTTATTAGATGAGATTGATAAAATGTCGAATGATTTTCGAGGAGACCCTTCAGCAGCATTATTAGAGGTGTTAGATCCAGAGCAAAATCATAATTTCAGTGATCATTACATTGAAGAGCCATATGATTTATCGAAAGTTATGTTTATTGCAACAGCTAATACGCTGGCAAGCATCCCAGGTCCGCTTCTTGATCGCATGGAGATTATTTCAATTGCTGGCTATACAGAACTTGAAAAAGTACATATTGCCCGTGAGCATTTGCTTCCGAAACAATTGAAGGAACATGGGTTGAAAAAAGGGAATTTACAAGTACGTGATGAAGCACTTCTTGAAATTATCCGTTACTATACACGTGAAGCAGGTGTTCGTACGTTAGAGCGTCAGCTGGCGAAGGTTTGCCGGAAAGCAGCGAAGATTGTTGTAACAGAAGAGCGTAAGCGCGTTGTTGTAACAGAAAAGAATATTACAGAGTTGCTTGGAAAGCGAGTATACCGCTATGGTCAAGCTGAAACGAAAGATCAAGTAGGTATGGCAACAGGTTTAGCGTATACAGCAGCTGGAGGAGATACGCTTGCAATTGAAGTATCTGTATCTCCAGGAAAAGGAAAACTAATTTTAACAGGAAAACTTGGAGATGTGATGAAAGAATCTGCACAAGCAGCATTTAGTTATATTCGTTCACGTGCAGAAGAATTGCATATTGACCCTGATTTCCATGAAAAACATGATATCCATATTCATGTTCCTGAAGGTGCTGTACCAAAAGATGGGCCATCTGCGGGGATTACGATGGCAACAGCTCTTATTTCAGCATTAACAGGAATTCCTGTTAGTAAAGAAGTAGGAATGACGGGTGAAATTACACTTCGTGGTCGTGTATTACCAATTGGTGGATTGAAAGAGAAAACGTTAAGTGCGCATCGTGCAGGTTTAACGAAAATTATCTTACCAGCCGAAAATGAAAAAGATTTAGAAGATATTCCAGAAAGCGTAAAGGAAAACCTTACGTTTGTGCTGGCCTCGCATTTAGATGAGGTACTAGAGCACGCATTAGTAGGAGTGAAAAAATGAAAGTAACAAAAGCTGAGATTGTTATTAGCGCAGTCAAACCAGAACAATATCCTGAGGGTGATTTACCAGAAATCGCATTAGCGGGTCGTTCTAATGTTGGAAAGTCATCCTTTATAAATAAAATTTTAAATCGAAAAAAATTAGTGCGCATTTCTTCTAAACCAGGAAAAACGCAAACATTAAATTTTTTCATTATTAATGATATGATGCATTTCGTGGATGTACCAGGTTATGGATATGCGAAAGTATCGAAGTCAGAACGAGCAGCATGGGGCAAGATGATCGAAACGTATTTCACAACAAGAAAACAGCTAGATGCAGCTGTTCTTGTTATTGATTTACGTCACAAGCCGACAAGTGATGATGTGATGATGTATGATTTCTTAAAGCATTATGAAATTCCAACAATCATTATCGCAACAAAAGCCGATAAAATTCCAAAAGGAAAATGGCAAAAGCACTTAAAAGTTGTGAAAGAAACGCTTGATGTAGAACCAGGAGATGAAGTCGTATTATTTTCTTCAGAAACAGGTCTTGGGAAAGAAGAAGCGTGGAAAGCGATTCATAAGTTTACAAATACAAAAAACGTGTGACGAATTGTCACACGTTTTTTTGGTACTATAGTACGTTTAATGTAACTTCAATATTTCCTTTTGTTGCTTTAGAGTATGGACATACTCCGTGTGCAGATTCTACTAATTGTTTTGCTTCTTCGTGAGATACACCAGCTACGCGTACATCTAATGTGACAGCTAATCCGAATCCCCCATCTGTATCTTTGCCAATTGATACGTGAGCCGTTACTTCCGTACTTTCTACTTTTACGCGTTTCGTACGAATCACAAGCTGCAGCGCACTATCAAAACAGGCTGCATATCCTGCTGCAAATAATTGCTCAGGGTTTGTTGCATGGCCGCCCATACCACCTAATGCTTTTGGCATTTTTACATCGAGATTTAAAACACCATCCTCAGAAATTACTTTCCCATTTCGTCCACCTGTTGCTGTTACAGTAGCAGTATATAAATTTTCCATGTTTACTCCTCTTTTCTATCATTTATTGTTTTCATTGTTTCAATTAATTTGTTTAATTGAATTAATAAAGTTGTATAATCTTCAGTTGTAATTCCTAAATGCGATGCCATTGTTTGTGGCAATGAACATGCTTTTTCTTTTAAAGCAAATCCTTGCTCTGTTAGTTCAATACATACTTTTCGTTCATCTTTCTTTGAACGAACACGCTTAACAAGTTGTAACCCTTCCATTCTTTTTAACATAGGCGTTAATGTTCCAGAATCTAAAAATAATCGTTCACCAATTTCTTTTACTGTTATTCCGTCTTGTTCCCACAGTACTAACAAAGTAATATATTGCGGATACGTAATGCCCATTTCTTCTAAATAAGGACGATAAAAACGTGTGACCTCTCTAGAACAAGCGTAAATAGAAAAACAAAGTTGATTATCTAGATGTAAAGGATTCTCGTGCATGAGTATCCCTCCTTTTTAAATTGTGCACAATTTAATTTTGTAAAATTAATATAAAATAAAACAAATGAGATGTCAACCGAAAAGAAAATCTATCGTTTGGAATAATCATACATATTTTCTTTCAATTGAAAGAAGCTAGTAAAAGATAGTCTTTCAGCATGTATGGAATAGTTTCTATTACTTGATTCTGACAATTTTTTTTGATAACGTACAGATAGAGTTATTATCTTATAATTATTATAAAGTGAAACTTCCCTTTCAGGAGTGCTTTTCACCTGAAAGGGTTAGTTGAACCAATCGGGCTCTTAGGGACAGTATCTTCTTTGAATAAGCATTTTTTTACTGTCCCTTTGAGCGGGATAAAGTGAAACTTCCCTTTCAGGAGTGCTTTTCACCTGAAAGGGTTAGTTGCATGCATCGATCTTTATAAAAGTTTTCCTTACCTTTCTTTTTTCATTCTTTACTTATTCCAATGGATGTCTTATTGTCAATTAAGGAAGGAAAAATGAGACGATGTTCACATGATTGTCGGATTTATAAGAGGAAAGTTGTATTATGATAGTAGATAAGATGAAAAATCGGTTGAAGGGGGACATGCTGCGTGCATATTCTTGTTGTTGGTGTTAACTATCGAACAGCCCCTGTAGAAATTCGTGAGAAACTAACATTCCAAGAAGCAGAGTTAGAGCAAGCAATGACAACGTTACAACAACAAAAAAGTGTATTAGAAAATGTCATTGTATCAACGTGCAATCGAACGGAAATCTATGCTGTGGTAGATCAGTTACACACAGGACGCTATTATATTAAGAAATTTATGGCTGATTGGTTTCAGCTTGAAATAGAGGAAATTGCATCATATTTGTCTATATATGAGCAAGACGGTGCTACGGATCATTTATTCCGTGTAACATGCGGATTAGATTCAATGGTAGTGGGAGAAACGCAAATTTTAGGCCAAATTCGTAATAGCTTCTTACTAGCGCAAGAAGTAAAAACGACAGGAACGATATTTAATGAATTGTTTAAACAAGTCGTTACACTGGCAAAACGTGCCCATTCTGAAACAACAATTGGCGGCAATGCCATGTCGGTAAGTTATGCAGCTGTTGAACTTGGGAAGAAAATTTTTGGTGATTTGAAAGATTGCCATGTTCTTATTCTTGGTGCGGGGAAAATGGGTGAATTAGCACTTCAAAATTTGTACGGAAGCGGTGCTCATAAAGTGACTGTTATGAATCGTACGTTTGCAAAAGCGGAAGCGATGGCAGAAAAATATATGGGGCATGCAAAGCCATTAGATCAACTGCAATGTGCATTGTTAGAGGCTGATATTGTAATTAGTTCAACAGGTGCTTCTGAATATGTAATTACGAAAGAAATGATGTCCAAAGTAGAGGGTATGCGCTCTGGTCGTCCGCTTTTTATGGTAGATATTGCGGTGCCGCGGGATATTGATCCAGCAATTGATGCTTTAGAAAGTGTTTTCTTGTATGATATTGATGATTTACAAGGTGTTGTGGAAGCAAATCGTGCTGAGCGATTAAAAGAGGCTGAAAAAATTCAAATTATGATTGAAGAAGAAATGATTCTATTCAAGTCATGGCTAAATACGCTTGGTGTTGTACCGCTAATTTCAGAGCTTCGTGATAAGGCATTAGCGATTCAAAGTGAAACAATGCAAAGTATTGAACGAAAGATTCCAACGTTAACAGAGCGTGAGCGAAAAGTGATTAGTAAGCATACGAAAAGTATTATTAATCAATTGTTAAAAGATCCAATTTTAATTGCGAAAGAGTTGGCAGCGGAAGAAAATGCGCAAGAAAAACTTGCTCTATTTGCGAAAATTTTTGATTTAAATGCGAAAGAAGTAATGGAAGAGACAAAAGCAGAATGGAAACAGACGGAGAAGTGGACCGTATCCGCTCCATCTTTGTAATGGAAAGGATAAATGGATGGGTGTTTTAAACAATAGCATTATTTATCATATTGCCATTATTTTATATGCCTGCAGCGTGAGTTTATATTTCATAGATTATTTTCAAAGTAACCGAAAGGCAAATCGAATTGCCTTTTGGTTACTTTCTGTTGTATGGGTATTATATTCGATATTTATGTTACTTCGAGCAACAGAAGCGGAAATCAATCCTATTTTAACGCTGCTATCGGGTATTTATTTTTATGTGTGGCTATTAATTACATTATCATTAGTTATTAACCGATTTATGCGTATTGATTTTTTAGTCTTTTTTACAAATATGATTGCATTTGGTGTAAGCGCCGTTTCTATTTTTACTCCGCTTGGACAAATGTCGCCGATGTTAACAAATCAATTAGTATCGGAGCTTGTCTATGTGCATGTTGGTATGGCGATTATTTCCTATGCAACATTTACAGTTTCTTTTATTTTTTCCATTATGTACTTAATTCAATATCGTTTATTAAAACAAAAAAAATGGAATGCAAGATTAAGACGTTTAGGAAATTTACCGAAGCTCGATTCTATGTCATATGGTTTGAATTTATTTTCTGTACCATTCTTTTTATTAGCAATTTTGCTCGGGTGTATATGGGGATATACGAAGTTAGATAATTTTCATTGGTATGACGCGAAGGTAATCGGATCTTTCGTTGTTTTATTTGTGTACTGTGCAGGTATTTATTTGCGCGGCTCAGATACATTGCAGGGGAAGAAAATTGCAAGTTGGAACATTGGGGCATTTCTCATCATGTTAATTAATATTTTTCTATTTAGCAGTTTATCGAATTTCCACTTTTGGTACTTATAATGAGGAGAGAAAAATATGCGCAAAATTATTGTAGGATCAAGAAAAAGTAAATTGGCATTAACGCAAACACATTGGTTTATCGATCAATTGAAAGCACTGGGATTGCCATATGAATTTGAAGTGAAAGAAATTGTAACGAAAGGTGACGTTATTTTAGATGTGACCCTTTCGAAAGTAGGCGGAAAAGGGCTATTCGTAAAAGAGATCGAATATGCGCTGCTTACAAAAGAAATTGATATGGCTGTTCATAGCATGAAAGATATGCCAGCAGTACTTCCTGAGGGACTAACAATTGGATGTATTCCGAAACGTGTTGACCCACGTGATGCGTTTATTTCTAAAAATGGTGAATCGTTTGATGAGTTACCAGAAGGAGCTGTTATCGGTACAAGTAGTTTACGTCGCAGTGCACAGTTGTTAGCAGCACGTCCGGATTTACAAATCAAATGGATTCGTGGAAATATCGATACGAGACTTCGTAAACTCAAAGAAGAAAATTATGATGCGATTATTTTAGCAGCCGCAGGACTAAAGCGAATGGGCTGGGCAGATGATGTGATTACAGGGTATTTAGACGAAAAGGCATGTGTACCAGCTGTTGGGCAAGGTGCGTTATCCATTGAATGCCGCGAGGATGATGATGATTTATTACAACTACTAAGTCATCTGAATGATAGTGTAACAGCGAAAACAGTTGAAGCAGAACGGGTATTTCTTCATAAATTAGAAGGCGGATGCCAAGTGCCGATTGCTGGATATGCGACGCTGAAAGAAGATAACCAAATTGAATTAACAGCTCTCGTTGGATCTGCAGATGGAACTGTCTTATTGAAAGAAGTTGTGACTGGTGAAAATTCGCGAGAAGTTGGAGAACGAGCAGCAGACTTGTTAATCGGGCAAGGAGCGAAGGAACTTATTGTTTTAGCAAATCAGGAGCAAAACTAGCAATATGACTTCTCTTCGTGGAAAAACAGTGCTAATTACAAGAGCTGAGCAACAAGCGAAGCAAATGAGTACAGAAGTGCAAAAGCAGGGCGGAATTCCATTAGAAATTCCGCTTTTGCATATAACAGCAGTTTCAGATGAGAACTTTCAAGAGGTATATGATGAATTAAACACATATAATTGGATTATTTTCACAAGTAAAAATGGTGTGAATTTCTTTTTAGATGGTATAAAGCAACCGTTACCACATACCATTAAAATTGCTGCAGTTGGTGTAAAAACAAAGAAAGAATTAGAGCAACGCGGTTATATTGTTCATTTTGTGCCAACTGCATTTGTAGCTGAAGCATTTGCGGAAGAATTTGTGAGTCATATAGGAAGCGGAACGCGTGTGTTATTGCCAAAAGGTAACCTTGCAAGAGATGTGATACCGGAAGCATTGAGAGGTCATGGTGCTATCGTACGTGAGCTTATTGTATATGAAACTATGGTCCATGCACAAAAGCGCGGGCAGCTTATTGATGCACTGCAATCGAGAAAAATCGATGTGATTACTTTTACAAGTCCATCGACTGTGCAAAGTTTTATCGCATTGCTTGAGGGTGAAAACTGGAGAGAATGGATAAAAGGATGTACAATTGCTTGTATAGGCCCAATTACAGAACGAGAAGCGCGTAAACATTTTCAAAATCTTCTCATTCCGAAAGAATATACGATTGAAGCTATGTTACAATGCATTTCAGAATATTATTATAAAAATGTATAATAAAATGAAACTTTAAGAATTGGAGATGGAAAAAGTTATGAATCCTTTACAATTTAACCGTCATCGTCGTTTACGACAAAGTGCAAGTATGCGTGCTCTTGTGCGTGAAACACATTTACATACAGAAGATTTCATTTATCCAATTTTTGTTGTAGAAGGAGAAAACAAACGTAATGAAGTTTCTTCTATGCCGGGTGTATTTCAAATTTCTTTAGACCATTTGCAAGCAGAAATGCAAGAAGTTGTTGATTTAGGTATTCGTTCAGTTATCGTGTTCGGTATACCTGCTGAAAAAGATGAAGTTGGTTCTTCTGCGTATTGTGAGCATGGTATCGTACAGCGAGCAATTACACAAATTAAAGAGCAATTTCCAGAATTAGTTGTAATCGCAGATACATGTTTATGCCAATATACGAGTCATGGGCATTGCGGTGTAATTGAAGATGGAATTATTTTAAATGATGAATCGTTAGAGGTTCTTGCAAAAACAGCAGTAAGTCAAGCAAAAGCAGGTGCAGATATTATTGCGCCATCTAATATGATGGATGGATTTGTAGCGGCTATTCGTCATGCGTTAGATGAAAACGGTTTTGCTCATGTTCCAGTTATGTCATATGCAGTAAAATATGCGTCTGCTTTTTATGGACCGTTTCGTGATGCTGCACATGGTGCACCGCAATTTGGTGATCGTAAAACATATCAAATGGATCCAGCGAATCGCTTAGAAGCGTTCCGCGAAGCTGAGTCAGATGTAATGGAAGGAGCAGACTTCTTAATTGTGAAGCCAGCGCTTTCTTATTTAGATATTATTCGTGATGTGAAAAATAACTTTAATCTTCCGGTTGTTGCGTATAATGTGAGTGGTGAATACTCAATGATTAAAGCGGCAGCACAAAATGGCTGGGTTAATGAAAAAGATATTGTTCTTGAAAAATTATTAAGTATGAAGCGTGCTGGAGCAGATTTAATACTTACATATCATGCAAAAGATGCAGCGAGATGGTTACAAGAAGGGAGCGCACGATAATGAAAAGTTTTGATAAATCGATTGAAGCTTTTGAAACAGCAAAAGATTTAATGCCAGGTGGTGTAAATAGCCCAGTGCGTGCATTTAAATCTGTCGGTATGAATCCATTATTTATGGAGCGTGGAAAAGGCTCTAAAGTTTATGATATTGATGGAAATGAATACATTGATTATGTATTATCATGGGGCCCGCTTATTCATGGGCATTCCAACGACCGGGTTGTTGAGGCGTTAAAAGCGGTAGTAGAAAAAGGGACAAGCTTCGGTGCGCCAACAGAAATTGAAAATAAATTAGCGCAGCTTGTAATCGATCGCGTACCGTCTATTGAAATTGTACGTATGGTAAACTCTGGAACAGAAGCGACAATGAGTGCACTTCGCTTAGCGCGCGGTTACACAGGGCGTAATAAAATTTTGAAATTTGAAGGTTGCTATCACGGGCATGGAGATTCCCTTTTAATTAAAGCTGGTTCTGGCGTTGCTACGCTTGGTTTACCAGATAGCCCGGGTGTACCAGAAGGTGTTGCGAAAAATACGATTACTGTTGCTTATAATGATTTAGAGAGCGTGAAATACGCTTTTGAACAGTTCGGTGATGATATTGCGTGTGTCATTGTAGAACCGGTAGCTGGAAATATGGGCGTTGTACCGCCGCTTCCAGGATTTTTACAAGGACTTCGCGATGTTACAACAGAATACGGTGCACTTCTAATTTTTGATGAAGTTATGACGGGATTCCGTGTGGCTTATAATTGCGGACAAGGATATTTTGGAGTAACACCTGATTTAACGTGTTTAGGAAAAGTCATTGGCGGTGGACTTCCTGTTGGGGCATATGGTGGTAAAGCTGAAATTATGAAGCAAGTAGCACCAAGTGGACCGATTTATCAAGCTGGTACATTATCTGGTAATCCATTAGCAATGACAGCTGGATATGAAACGCTTGTCCAATTAACACCGGAGAGCTATAAAGAATTTGAACGTAAAGCAGAAATACTTGAAAAAGGTTTACATGAAGTTGCTGTAAAATATGATATTCCGCATTGTATTAACCGTGCTGGTTCTATGGTTGGTATTTTCTTTACAGATGAAAAGGTTATTAACTATGAAACAGCAAAAACGTCTAATTTAGAATATTTTGCGGCATATTACCGTGAAATGGTAGAACAAGGCATATTCTTACCACCTTCTCAGTTTGAAGGACTGTTCTTATCAACAGCACATAGTGATGCTGATATCGAGGCAACAATTGCTGCTGCAGAAATTGCTATGTCTAAATTAAAAGGTTAATTTGTTAGCTTTTTTATTCTTTTAAATATGTGGTATTAAAATCGCTCTCAAGTGAGAGCGATTTTTTTATTCATAAAGTCCCTATTTCTCACATAAATCTGTAATGACATATAGTTTGGGAGGGGGAATACGAAGTGGCAGCAGATCAACAAACTTCATTACGGTTTTCGTTAAAAGAATCTGTCTGGTTTCAAAAAGGACAGGAAGTCAATGAGTTACTTTCTATTTCGTTAGATCCTGATGTTGTTATAGAAGAGCGTGAATATGAAATTGTTGTAAGTGGACAGCTTGATTTAACAGGGGAATATATTGCAAAGGAAGAAACAGAGGTTTTCTCATTGCGAGAATTATCACCAGTTCGCGCTGTAGATTATGTTGAAACACGTGAAGATGGTATAAATGAATTGGTACATTCGTTCCCGTTAGAGATTTCTATTCCAAGAGGACGCGTGAAGCAAGTCGAAGATTTATATGTGGATATTGAAGAATTTGATTATGAATTGTTGGACAGTGGATGCTTGCAGCTTTTAGCGGATATTTCTATCTATGGATTGTGTGATGAAGAGGAAGAAATAAGAGAAGAGGAAGAAATAAGAGAAGAGGAAGAAGTAAGAGACGAGGCAGTAATAAGAGAAGAAGAAAAAGAGGAAGAAGAGTTGGTAGAGACTGATGAGTGGGAAGATTATGCCTTTGAGCCATTTCAGTTAGAAGCTCGTCAAGAACCAGAGCTTGATCTAGAAGAGGAGCAAGAAATCGAGGCCGAGGAGGAAAAGCAAGAAGAAGTCGCGCCGCAGCTGTTTTTTGGACGTAAGGAAACGAAAGTAAAACAGGAAGCTGTCAATGAGGAGGCGCAAGAAGAAATTTCATACTCACAGCGAGATGAAAATGCGTTATATTTAACAAAATTATTTGCAAAGCAGCCGGAAGATGAATTTACAAAGCTGAGATTGTATTTTGTACAGGAAGGCGATACGATTGAATCCGTTGCAGAGCGCTATGATACTTCTGTTCAACATTTACACCGTATAAATCAAACGGATGATATATATTTAACAGCAGGACAAATTTTGTATATACCAGTACCAAAAGTGAAAACAAAGTGAGTGAAGAGGAATCTTCCTCACCTCTTTGCTTTTTCATCCCGCTATTTTTGGGCAGTAAACCCCTATTTCAATATTCAGAGAGAAGCGAAGGAGAAAGGCGGGAATAACTGCTGGTATGCGCCCGATTGGGCAGGCTTTACATCAGTGGGGGATGAAGCCCTCACTGATGTAAGTTTCACCTTATGCTCCTGTAGAAAGGGTCGTTGTTCGTATGGACATGGAATTGCGAGACCGTTATGCTTCTATTTTGCAGCTATATCAATTAGCTCCTGAACATATTGAGGAATATGGGAATGTAATAAAAATTTATACGAGCCAAGGTCCATATGCGTTGAAAAAATTACCCCCTCAGAAATTAGAACGAAGTAACCTTATGTATTATGTTCAATTTTTACGAGAAAAGGGCTTTACGAATTTTGCACCGATTTACCATACGAAAGATGGAAGGCACGTGTTAACTGATGGTGAACATAGTTATTATTTAATGCCTTGGCTAGGAAGTGCAGAAGGACAAGGCGAAGAGAATGATCAGTATCATAAAATGTTTCAAACACTTGCTTTGATGCACAGAAAAACGGTGCGAGAGGAGGAAGTGACGGAAGAAGCGCTTCAAGAACATTTTGATACTATTTCAAACCGCTGGGAACAAGATGGAGTTCTGTTAGAGCAGTTTTTAGTTGAATCTGAAGCGAAATGGTATATGTCTCCGTTTGAATTGCAGTATTGTACGTACTTTCATCAAGCGCTTCGTGCCCATGAATTTGCGACGAAACAGTTTACAGAATGGCATGAGGCGATGAAAGAAAAAGAAAAAACACGTATTTCATTTATTCATGGCAATGTTTCCATGAATCACTTTTTATTTGATTATCAGCGGAACGGTTATTTTATTAGTTTAGAAGATGCGCAGTTTGCTACCCCAGTTCAAGATATCGTTCAGTTTTATTCACGTTCCTTCAACACATATCCAATTGCAAGAAATGATCGATATGAATGGTACCAAATCTATCAAAAGAATTTTGCGTTTACAAAGGAAGAAAAGTTACTTATGTTTGCATATTTAGCTTATCCAAAAGCATTTATAAAGCAAGTGCATTCATATACAAATGCTCGAAATGTCCGTAACGAAACAAAGGAGCTACATGATGTGAAAATGCTTCAACAAGCACATTGGCTTATAAGTAATATTGAATATTTCGTGGCGCAGCTTCAAGCTTCTGAGCAAGAAGCGAAGAACTCAAAATAAAGTGAAGCTTTCATCAGTGAGGGTTTTCTTCATCTCCCACTTATCTTCTTCGCTTCTCTCTGATTCTTAGGGTGTGGTCCTACTGCCCGCGAATAGCGGGATAAAATTAGCCGTAGCCTCAAGAAGAGGTTACGGCTGAAAATGTAAGCGAATCGTTGCTGCTACGAAAATAACAAGTATCACAAAATCTAAAAACGTAGGCAGAAGCAACGTACGAATGCCTTGGAAAATCGTGAGCGGGATTGCAAAGTCAGAAAACATCGTTTGTATATTTCTTAGCCATGAAGGGGCTGAAAAGTTGTACGTGCGTCGAAAGCGTCGCATAATGGTCCTCCGTATTAGAAACTCCTCTAGTATGGAATCATAAGAGAAGAATAAATGTGATATTACATTATGCAGGGTAAGCGTCTAGTGTGCTTGTGCTGCACTTTTTTCATTTTCTTTGCATATGGTATAAAAAACTTGGTTAAGCTGATTGAAAATAGAATGTAATAAGTGTAGATGTAAGTCGAAAAATATTTTTATCTTGACGAATGTGGTTTCGTTTTTTACACTGTTGTATATAATAAATAACAATTATATAAATGCGTTGAAGGGGAAGAGTATAACATTAAACGTCTGCAGAGAGGAGAATTATTAGCTGTGAGATTCTCTAGATAGTCATGTTAGAAGGTAGCCCTGGAGCATCTTTTCTGAACGGAGTCATTCTCATTAGGAAAAGACGGATCTGTCCGTTATCAAATCAAGAGTATAAGCAAATTTTGAATTTGTTTGTAAATAAAGGTGGTACCACGATGTCCCTCGTCCTTTTTGGATGAGGGACATTTTTTATTTTGAAGGAGGGAAAATAATGTCAAACACGGAAAAGAATTTACCGACTAAATATGATCATATGTCCGTTGAAGAAGGCCGCTATCAATGGTGGCTTGAAGGCAAATATTTCGAAGCAACAGGAGATGAAAAGAAACAACCATATACAATTGTAATTCCGCCTCCAAACGTAACTGGTAAGCTGCACTTAGGTCATGCTTGGGATACGACGCTTCAAGATATTTTAACTCGTACAAAGCGTATGCAAGGTTACGATGTATTATGGCTTCCAGGAATGGACCATGCTGGTATTGCAACACAAGCGAAAGTAGAAGGAAAACTTCGTGAAGAAGGTATTTCACGTTACGATCTTGGCCGTGAGAAATTCCTTGAAAAAGCGTGGGAATGGAAAGAAGAATACGCTTCTCACATTCGTCAGCAATGGGGGAAAGTTGGTTTAGGACTAGATTATTCTCGTGAGCGTTTCACATTAGATAAAGGTTTATCTGATGCGGTTAATAAAGTATTCGTTCAATTATACGAAAAAGGCTTAATTTACCGCGGTGAATATATTATCAACTGGGACCCAGCAACACGCACAGCTCTTTCTGATATTGAAGTAATTCATAAAGAAGTTCAAGGTGCATTCTACCATATGAACTATCCGTTAACAGACGGCTCTGGTCACATTCGCCTTGCAACAACTCGTCCAGAAACGATGCTTGGTGATACAGCAGTAGCAGTTCATCCAGAAGACGATCGTTACAAACATTTAATCGGAAAAACAGTTACACTTCCAATCGTAGGTCGTGAGATTCCGATTATTGCTGATGAGTACGTAGAGAAAGACTTCGGAACAGGCGTTGTAAAAATTACACCAGCCCATGACCCGAATGACTTTGAAGTAGGTAATCGCCATGACTTACCACGCATCTTAGTAATGAACGAAGATGGAACGATGAATGAAAGAGCTGGTAAGTACAACGGTATGGATCGTTTCGAATGCCGTAAAGAGTTAGTAAAAGACTTACAAGAAGCTGGCGTATTAGTAGAAATCGAGCCTCATATGCACTCAGTGGGTCATAGTGAGCGCAGCGGTGCAGTTGTTGAGCCTTACTTATCAACACAATGGTTCGTAAAAATGGCACCACTTGCAGAAAAAGCAATTGAACTTCAACAAAAAGAAGAAGAAAAAGTAACATTCGTACCAGATCGTTTTGAAAACACATTCTTACGCTGGATGGAAAACATTCATGACTGGTGTATTTCTCGTCAATTATGGTGGGGACACCGCATTCCAGCTTGGTATCATAAAGAGACTGGTGAAGTATACGTAGGTACAGAAGCACCAGCAGATATTGAAAACTGGAACCAAGATAACGACGTACTTGATACATGGTTTAGCTCAGCATTATGGCCGTTCTCAACGCTTGGTTGGCCGAATGAAGATGCAGCAGACTTCAAACGTTACTATTCAACAGATGCTTTAGTAACTGGTTATGACATCATCTTCTTCTGGGTATCTCGTATGATTTTCCAAGGTTTAGAGTTTACAGGCGAGCGTCCATTTAAAGACGTATTAATTCACGGTTTAGTTCGTGATGAGCAAGGACGTAAAATGAGTAAATCTCTTGGTAACGGTATTGACCCAATGGATGTTATCGAGAAGTACGGTGCAGATGCAATGCGTTTCTTCTTATCAACAGGAAGTGCACCAGGCCAAGATTTACGCTTCAGCATGGAAAAAGTAGAATCTACTTGGAACTTCATTAATAAAATTTGGAACGCATCACGTTTCGTATTAATGAACATGGATGACATGAAGTATGAAGAAATCGATTTAACTGGTGAAAAATCAGTTGCAGATAAGTGGATTTTAACTCGTTTAAACGAAACAATCGAAAGTGTAACACGTAACATGGATAAATATGAGTTCGGTGAAGCTGGTCGTTCACTATACAACTTCATTTGGGATGATTTCTGTGACTGGTACATTGAAATGGCGAAACTTCCACTATACGGTGAAGATGAAGCAGCTAAGAAAACAACTCGTTCTATTTTAGCTTACGTATTAGACCAAACAATGCGTCTATTACACCCATTCATGCCATTTGTAACAGAGAAAATTTGGCAACATTTACCTCATGAGGGTGAGTCTATTACAGTAGCTGCATGGCCAACAGTTCGCGAAGATTTACAAGATACAGAAGCTGCGGCAGAAATGCACCTTCTAGTTGATATCATTCGCTCTGTTCGTAACATCCGTGCAGAAGTAAATACGCCAATGAGCAAAAAAGTTCAAATGCAAATTAAAGCAAAAGACGAAGCAGTACTAGCTCAACTTACGAAAAACAGCTCTTATATTGAGCGCTTCTGTAATCCAAGTGAATTAACAATTCAAACGGATTTACAAGCGCCGGAAAAAGCAATGACTGCAATCGTATCAGGTGCAGAGTTATTCTTACCATTAGCTGACCTTATTAACCTTGAAGAAGAAAAAGCACGTCTTGAAAAAGAACTTGAGAAGTTCGATAAAGAAGTAGAGCGTGTACAAAAGAAACTTTCAAATCAAGGATTCGTAGCAAAAGCTCCAGCTGCAGTTATTGAGGGAGAACGCGCGAAAGAACAAGATTATCTAGAAAAACGCGAAGCAGTTCGCCAACGTTTAGCTGATCTTCAAAAATAAAGTTATTCGAAAGAGACTCACTATATTGGTGAGTCTCTTTTATTTGCGTATAATAGAGTTGAGATACTCTGTTGTCTTGGTTCGTTTTTTTGCTGATTTGAAAGGGGAATAGCATACATGATACATACATATGAGGAAGCAATCGACTGGATTCATAGTCGTTTAAAATTTGGGATTAAACCAGGGTTAGAACGCATGCGATGGATGCTAGAGGAACTTGGAAATCCAGAGCGGCATATAAAATGTGTTCATCTTGCGGGAACAAATGGAAAAGGGTCTACTCTCACATATATGCGCTATATGTTACAGGAGGCAGAGTATAAAGTAGGAACCTTTACTTCACCGTATATCGAAACGTTTAATGAACGGATTAGTATTGATGGTACACCAATTTCAGATCAAGAAATTACAGATCTCGTAAATATGGTCAATCCTGTGGTGGAAAAGTTAGATGAAACGGATTTAGGTGAAGCGACAGAATTTGAAATCATTACTGTTATGGCGCTTTATTATTTTGGAAAGACAAATCCGTGTGACATCGTTTTATTTGAGACAGGTCTTGGAGGGCGTTTTGATTCAACAAATGTTATTCACCCTGTACTGAGCATCATTACAAATATTGGTCATGATCATATGCATATTCTAGGAGATACATTAGAAGATATTGCATTTGAAAAAGCGGGAATTGTTAAATCAGGTGTTCCTGTTATTACAGGTGTGGAGCAAGGTGGTGCGTTAGAAGTTATTCGTACTGTTGCAAGTGAAAAGCGTTCTAATTTATATGAACTTGGGAATCAATTTAAAGTAGAACATCTTTTTGCAAAGATGCAAGGTGAACAATTTACATTTTCGTCTCCATTCCATACATATGAAGACCTTCTTATTTCTATGAAAGGTCAGCATCAAGTGCAAAATGCTGCGCTTGCTTTGATGGCAATCACGTATTTAAAAGTGTATCAGGCGTTCTTAATTGATGAGGAGCATATTCGAAAAGGGTTAGCTGAAGCATACTGGATTGGACGTTTTGAACAACTTGCTACGAAACCACATGTCATTATTGATGGTGCTCACAATCCAGAAGGAGTTCATAGCCTTGTAGAAACAGTTCGTGCCCACTATAGGGACAAGCGAATTGTCGTTTTATTTACAGCACTTGGAGATAAACAATTGGATGCAATGGTTGGACAGTTAGAAACAATTGCAGATGAAATGATCTTTACGACGTTTACGTTTGATCGTGCAATTTCTGCTGAGGCTCTTGCTGCTTATTCGAAACGAGAATCGAAACATATTTTTGAGAATTGGCAGGAAGCGATTGATACAACAATAGCTTCTCTACAAGAAGATGATGTTTTCTTACTAACAGGTTCTCTTTACTTCATATCAGAAGCTCGTAAATACGTTATTCAAAAAACTAGACAGAAATAAACTGTCTAGTTTTTTAGTTCTACAAATAAAGACGCAAGCATACATATAAGATAACAATATAGGATAATTTGGCGAATCTCTTTGACAAATATCTCGTTCTTTTTTGAAACGAGTATGATACGATGCTGGCAATGATAAGAAGTAAGGAGTGGGGGTATGGACAAGCAATCGCGAACAATTTCAATTAAAGTGAATGGAACGGAAGCAAATTATTTAGAAAAGAAAGAACATGAGCAAAAGAAAGAAGAGTTTGAGTGGGTGCTGCCAGAGAATGCAAATACAGTGACAAATAATGTTGTGCCGTTTCAAAAAAATGTATTATCTTCCATACAAAAAGGGAAAAAAGGATGGAATAATACTTTCATTTTGACAGTATCCACAGCGATTGTAATTGGGACAGGATTTGGAATGGGAATGCTCCACTTGTTAACAGGTCAAGAAACAGTTCGTGAAAATACAGCCCCAGTAGCAAATGTTACAGAGAAAAATGAGACAAAACAATCAACAAATGAGAAAAAAGAAGAAAAGAAAGCAGCATCAGCAGCTTTATCACCGCTTACTATTTATTTTGTGCAGGGCGGAGTATTTTCTACTAAAGAAAAGGGACAGGCATCGCTCCAGGGTCTACAAGAACAAGGAGTCCCTGGAGCGGTTATGCAATCAGGAGATAAATATTTACTCGTTCTTGGAATGGCAAATGATGAACAATCTGTTATGCAGATGATGGAGCAATATAAACAAAAAGATATATCAGTAATGAAAAAGAAATGGGAGATTGCGGATCAAGCACTTCTAAAAGGGAATCAAGAGTACGGACCGTTTTTTGAAAAGCTACAATCATTGTATGGAAAATTGCTGCAACAAGCAGCTGTGATACAGTCAGGGAATAAAATAAGTAAAACAGATATAGAACAAATTGAAAATGAATGGAAGGCAATAAAAAAAGAGGAAAAGGCATTGAAGCGAGACGATGTAAAAAAATTATTTACGTATGCATCAGTGGCTGTACAGACAATGCAAGAGGGAAAACAAGATGTGGAAACAATAACAAAATTGCAGCAAGTTTTAGTAGATAGCTTTCTTTCTTATGAAAAAATAGTTTCACAAAAAAACAAAAACGTATAATAATTAGATAATATTTAACTCATTATCCAGCTATTCGCGGGCAGTAAGACCCCACCACAAAAATCAGAGAGAAGTGAAGTGGGAGATAACTGCTGGCATGTGAACTATTAGTGGGGGGGGAGTTTTTTTAAATCATCTGTTTAAGCTGAAGAAAGGGAAGGGGGGGTTAAGCTTCTTTCCTTTCTTTTGTATTTTTTAAAAGAAAAACGATATTTTCAAAATTTGAGGAGAATATATACATTTAGTATGGTTATGTTGTATCTTCCTGCTAATTTGGAAAACGAAAGGAGAACGTATGAAAAAACTTATTTTAGCGTCTGGTTCACCAAGGCGTAAAGAATTACTTGAACTAGTAGATATGCCGTTTGACGTTGTAGTTAGTGATGTAGAAGAAATAATTGGAGCATATTCATTACCGCATGATATCGTGATGTCGCTTGCATTGCAAAAAGCATCTGCTGTAGCAAAGAATCACGAAGACTGTGTTGTGCTTGGTGCTGATACAATTGTTACGTATGAATCGCGTATTTTGGGAAAACCAGTAGATGAGGGTGAAGCGAAAGAAATGTTGCAGCTCTTATCAGGGAAAACACATGAAGTATATACAGGAGTCGCTCTTATTTCAAAAGAAAAAACAGTGACATTTTATGAGCGTGCAGAAGTAACGTTTTGGGAATTAACAGAAGAAGAAATCGATGCATATGTACGAACGAAAGAACCGCTTGATAAAGCTGGTAGCTATGGTATACAAGGAAAAGGTGCTATTTTTGTTCATCATATACAAGGTGATTATTATGCGATTGTCGGTTTGCCAATTGCACGTGTTATGCGTGAATTAAAACAATTTAATATGTAAAGGAGGCTGAAATATGAGCTGCATTCGTGATGTTGTGAAAGAAGATCAACCACGGGAGCGTTTATTGCTAGAAGGAGCAAGCAGCTTATCAAACACAGAACTTCTCGCTATATTACTTCGAACGGGTTCAAAAGAGGAGTCGGTTTTAACATTAGCGAATCGAATTTTGCATCATTTTGATGGATTACGAATGTTAAAAGATGCAACAATCGAAGAAATGACAAGCATTCACGGCGTTGGGATGGCAAAAGCATCCCAACTTATTGCTGCTTTTGAACTTGGACGAAGAATGGTACGATTAGAGTATCAGAATAGATATAGCATTCGCAATCCAGAAGATTGCGCACGCTACATGATGGAGGAGATGCGCTTTTTACAACAAGAACATTTTGTGTGTCTGTATTTAAATACGAAAAATCAAGTGATGCATCGGCAAACGGTATTTATTGGAAGTTTGAATGCGTCAATTGTGCATCCGCGCGAGGTTTTCAAGGAAGCTTTCCGCCGCGCTGCTGCCTCTATTATATGTCTTCATAATCACCCTTCAGGCGATCCCGCACCAAGCCGAGAAGATATTGAGGTAACGAAACGACTTGTAGAATGCGGGAAAATTATCGGGATTGAAATTCTCGATCATATTATAATTGGTGACCATAAATTTGTTAGTTTAAAAGATAAAGGTCATATTTAAGACTATTTTTTTTCTTTATTTTGTTTTATAATGTGAGTTATGAGTTTTTTGTAGGCTTTCGTCTACACTATAACAAAGAACATATAAAAACGTTATGTTTTATATAAATATAATAGTATTTAAAAGAACAAATAAAGTACTTTTGTTAAAATTAGAAAGGAAGATACATGATATGTTTGGAATTGGTAGTTTTACTCGTGATCTTGGAATAGACTTAGGAACAGCGAATACGCTTGTATACGTGAAGGGGAAAGGTGTCGTTGTACGCGAGCCGTCTGTTGTGGCATTGCAAACAGATACAAAACAAATTGTTGCAGTTGGTAACGATGCAAAACAAATGATTGGTCGTACACCTGGAAATGTTGTAGCACTTCGTCCGATGAAAGACGGTGTTATCGCTGATTATGAAACAACAGCAACAATGATGAAATATTATATTCAACAAGCACAAAAATCAAACGGCTTCTTCTCTCGCAAGCCTTATGTAATGGTATGTGTGCCATCTGGTATTACAGCTGTTGAAAAACGAGCAGTAATTGATGCGACTCGTCAAGCAGGCGCACGTGATGCATATCCAATTGAAGAGCCATTTGCAGCAGCAATTGGTGCGAACTTACCTGTTTGGGAACCAACAGGAAGTATGGTTGTTGATATTGGTGGTGGTACAACAGAAGTTGCAATTATCTCGCTAGGTGGTATTGTAACAAGCCAATCTGCTCGTGTTGCTGGTGATGAAATGGATGATGCAATTATTCAATATGTTAAGAAAAGCTACAACGTAATGATTGGGGAACGAACAGCAGAAGCATTAAAATTAGAAATCGGCTCTGCAGGCGAAGTAGAAGGTGTTGAGCCAATGGATATTCGCGGTCGTGACTTAGTGACAGGATTACCAAAAACGATAACAATTCGCCCAGAAGAGATTGCAGCAGCTTTAAAAGATACAGTAGATGCGATTGTTGAGTCTGTGAAAAATACATTAGAAAAAACTCCGCCAGAATTAGCGGCAGATATTATGGACCGCGGAATTGTTTTAACAGGTGGTGGTGCTTTGCTTCGTAATTTAGATAAAGTAATTAGCGAAGAAACAAATATGCCAGTTCTTGTTGCAGAAAATCCATTAGATTGTGTAGCAATTGGAACAGGTAAAGCGTTAGACAATATCCATCTTTTCAAAACTGCTCGATAAAATCCATTATTTCAGCATAAAAATTAGTAAATTTAAGAGGGTGTGAACGTGCCACAGTTTTTCTTAAACAAAAGATTAATTGTTTTGTTAGTTAGTATCATTCTTCTCGTGGCATTGATCGGGATCTCATTGAAAGAACGGAAAAATCTAACGTGGCCAGAGCAGTTTGTAAAGGATACCGTAGGAGTTGTAGAACGTGTATTTCAAAAGCCAGCGAATTATGTTGCCGGATTCTTTGAGAACGTACAAGATGTAAAGCGCACGTATGAAGAAAATAAAGAATTAAAAGCAAACTTGGACAAGTATGCAGAATTGTCCGTAAAGGTGAAAGACTTAGAGAAAGAAAATGCAGATCTTCGTGATATTGTTGGAAAAAAAGATTCGCTTCGTAGTTTTAATCCGGTTCAAGCAACTATTATTAACCGAAATCCAGATAAATGGTATGACCTAATTGCAATTGATAAAGGCGCGCAACAAGGTATTCAAAAAGATTCGGCTGTTATTACATCAAAAGGTTTAGTCGGAAAAGTAAAAAGCGTTTCACAATTCACTTCAACAGTTGAACTATTAAGCTCTTTAAATAGAACAAATCGTATTTCAGCTGTTGTACAAGGGGATAAGCGTGTTTTCGGGTTAATTGAAGGATACGATAAAGAGAAGCAATTGCTTCTCTTTACAAAAATCCCATCTGGTGTACCAGTAGAGAAGGATCAAATGGTTGTAACTTCTGGCTACGGTGGTGTGTTCCCAGAAGGGTTGGTTATTGGGCAAATCGTCGATGTGACATCAGATGAATACGGATTAACACAAACTGCTTATGTAAAACCTGCAGCAGATTTAAATGATGTAGATAATGTTATGGTCGCAAAACGAGAAATGCCGACAGTCGATCTAGGGAAATAGGAGGGGGAAGAGATGAGTATAAAAAAAGCAATTCTTCCTCTTCTGCTTCTTCTCGTGTTTGTACTCGAGAGCATGTTTTCCACCTTTGTACCAACGAGTCTTTTTTGGAAGAATACAGTCGTAGCTCCGCATTTTTTAATGATTGTTTTATGCTTTATTACAATTTACTATAATTCTGTACAAGGTATTTACTATGGACTATTATTTGGATTTTTGTTTGATATGGTGCATACAGAGCTAGTTGGTGTGTATATATTTGCTTATCCGATTTTAGCTTATCTTGTATATCATGCGATGCGAATTTTACAACTGAACCTTTTTATTGTGTTCTGTATTGTATTAGCGAGCATTGCCGCGCTGGAGTATTATGTGTATGGATTTTTGACGCTAATTGGTCGTGTTCAAATGTCAGCGCATATCTTTTTCACAGACCGTCTTCTTCCAACGTTGTTATTAAACGGCATTTTTTTACTACTGTTTTGTTTCCCACTGAGAAGATATATTTTACGTCTTTCAGAAGCCATGGAAGAAAAAGAAAAAAGGATTTTCTGATTTTATGTCGAATTGAATCGGTGGGGTGAGCATTGGTGACAGAAAAAAAGCAACAATATGTGACTATAAAAGGAACAAAGGATGGTTTAGCATTACATCTTGATGATTCCTGTTCATTTCGCGAATTGCTGCAAGAACTTGACGAAAAGCTTTCCACCCATTATTACGAGGGGGATGGACGATCGTTAATTGAAGTTCAGGTCAAAGTTGGGAATCGTTATGTGACAGAAGTACAGCAGGAAGAATTGCGTACATTAATTCGTAATAAAAAGAATTTAGTTGTAGATTCTATTGAGAGTGATGTTGTAACGAAAGAACAAGCATTGGCATGGAAAGAAGAAACAGAAATTGTTTCTGTTTCAAAGATTGTTCGTTCAGGTCAAATATTGCATGTAAAAGGCGATTTATTATTAATTGGTGATGTAAATCCAGGCGGGACGGTTATTGCTGGAGGAAATATTTTTATTATTGGAGCATTACGAGGTATTGCACATGCTGGATATTATGGGGATGCAGAAGCTGTTGTTGCAGCTTCTGTTATGAATCCAATGCAGCTTCGGATTAGCGACGTGACAACGCGCGCTCCTGAAGAGAAAGAAGACGGGGCGGAAGGGGCAGAATGTGCCTACATTAATGAGAACAATTACATTGTTGTCGATCGCATTCAACTTCTCACTCATCTTAGACCTAATTTAACAAGGTTAGAAAGGGGAATTGTATAGCTGTGGGAGAGGCAATAGTTATTACATCTGGAAAAGGCGGAGTAGGAAAAACTACAACGTCTGCAAACATTGGAACAGCCTTGGCGTTATCTGGGAAAAAAATATGTTTGATTGATACAGATATCGGTCTGCGAAATTTAGACGTAGTAATGGGGCTGGAAAACCGTATTATATATGATCTTGTTGATGTTGTTGAAGGGCGTTGTCGTTTACCCCAAGCTCTTATTAGAGATAAGCGCTTCGATGAACTCTATTTATTACCTGCAGCGCAAACGAGCGACAAATCAGCGGTAACACCTGAACAAATGGAAGAATTAATACAGCAATTACGCCAGGACTATGATTACATATTAATTGACTGCCCGGCTGGTATTGAACAAGGTTTTAAAAATGCTGTGGCAGGTGCCGATAAAGCGATCGTTGTTACAACGCCAGAAGTATCTTCAATGCGCGATGCCGATCGGATTATCGGACTATTGGAAAAAGAAGATATCGAGCCACCGAAATTAATTATTAACCGTGTGCGCAGTCATATGCTACATGAACAAGATATGTTGGATGTAGATGAAATTGTACGTACGCTTTCAATCGAGTTACTCGGTGTTGTAGAAGATGATGATGCAGTTATTCGAGCAACGAATACAGGAGAGCCTGTAGCATTGCAACCGAATGGAAAAGCATCAATTGCTTATCGAAATATTGCAAGACGTTTGCTTGGGGAAAATGTACCATTGCAGCCGCTTGAAAATGAAAAAGAAACGGTCTTCACGAAAATGAAAAAATTCTTCGGAATACGTTAAAAGCACTTCGCATATATGCGGAGTGTTTTTTGTTTTGCTAAGCAGACTTGCCTCTCATTTTAACATGTAACAGAAGGTAAGGACGTTAGGTAAGAGGGGGTAAAGTTTCATTTCATTCCCATGAATATCTTTCCCGGACAACTCATACATATGTACAAACTGATTGAAAGAGGAAGGGGTCAGGATGAGAAATAAGCGAGTAGAAGAAATTAAAAAACGCATTGCTAAAAGGAAAGCACAGCAGGAAAGAACAGAAGAAGATGAAATATTTTCATATGAAGAGCAAGAATGTACACCACTTCTTATAGAGGAAGGAGAAGAAACACACCCTTTTTTTCGCAAAGAAATATTTCTTTTTAAGTTACTACTATCTGCAATTCTTGTTCTTGTCGTAGCGATCTTATTTAAAAATACAACGAGTTCTCTTGAAGGAACGCGTACAACTGTCAAACAAGCAATGGAAAAAGAATTTCAATTTGCATCTGTTTCTAAGTGGTATGAAACGCAATTTGGAAAGCCACTGTCATTTTTATCTTCTAGTGAAAAGAAAACGGTTCAGAAAGAAAAGGATTATGCTGTTCCTGCTTCAGGGAAAGTGATGCAAAGTTTTCATGCGAATGGGCAAGGTGTATTTGTACAAACAGCAGCAAATGCAATTGTGGAATCAGTGAATGAGGGAATTGTTGTTTTCGCTGGCCAAAAAGAAGGATTTGGGAATATCGTTCAGGTTCAACATGCAGATGGTACGGAATCATGGTATGGAAATTTAGGAGAAGCATCAGTTAAATTATATGATTATGTAGCAAAAAAACAAAAAATTGGAACGGTTGGAAATGATGAAAATGGTAAAAATGGTAAATTTTATTTTGCTTTTAAAAAGAATGAAAAATTTATTGATCCAATTCAGGTGATTTCATTTGAGTAAATACAGTGAGATTTTATCAAAAATTACCATTCATCCATTGTTTTGGGGGATTATGGCAATTGCGATTTTTACAGCTCGTTTTAAAGAATTATTAATTTTATTTTTCATTGTCTTTATTCATGAGTTAGGTCATGCAGTAGCTGCAGCCCATTATAAATGGCGCATTAAACAAATTCAGTTATTGCCATTTGGCGGGGTGGCTGAGCTTGATGAGCATGGAAATAAGCCATTAAAAGAAGAATTGATTGTCATTATAGCGGGGCCTATTCAACATGTGTGGATGTTAGCTGCTGCTTATTTGTCGTACACAGTAGGTTGGATGGGAGAAGACTTCTATCATTTTTTTATGTGGAATAACATAATTATTTTGTGCTTTAACTTACTGCCGATTTGGCCTCTTGATGGAGGGAAGATTGTCCTAAATATATTGTCATATCGCTTTCCATTTGTACAGGCACATAACATCATGATGAAAATATCAATTGCTTGTTTTAGTGCTGTATTTTTGCTGCAACTTTTCTGGAATAGTAAGAATGTAATGATGTGGACATTACTTCTTTTTTTAGTATTCTCTTTATTTCAAGAATGGAAACAACGTCGTTATGCATTTATGAGATTCTTATTAGAGCGCTACTACGGGAAAAAACGAGAAATTGCAAAAGTTACAGCTATTACAGTTGAAAAAGAAACGAGTCTATATCATATTTTCACACAGTTTCGAAGAGGATATAAACACTCAATTATCATACAAGGAGATCATAAAAATCAATATACACTAGATGAAAATGAATTACTTTACGCATATTTTACAGAAAAAAGAACAACATCATCTATAGAAGAGTTAATTGGTTAGTGTTGACGATAACACTAACCTTTTATTATGGTATAAAAAAAGGATAAAGAGAGGAATATACTTTGAAGAAGCTATACATAAACTACATCGGTTCGGAAAAACGAGTTGCTGTTGAAGAAGAGAAAGAGATTGTAGAACTTTTATGGCAACGAAATGAACAAGAACAAATTGTTGGAAATATATATATTGGGCGTGTTATGCGAACGATAGCTGGTATGAATGCTGCCTTTGTTAATATTGGTTTGGAGAAACATGCTTATTTGTCGTATGAAAACGTGCCATCATCTATGCGGTTGCACGAAGGACAAGCACTCCTCGTACAAGTTGTGAAAGAAGCGATTGATACGAAAGGGCCAAAAATAACAGCGAATATAGAATTCACCGGGAAATATGTCGTGTATATGCCCTACGACACAGTTTTTGCCGTTTCCCGGAAAATAAAAGATGCGAGAAAACGAGAACAACTTCTTGCACTAGAAGAAACAGGTGGATTTATTTTTCGTTCTGCATGCGAGAAGGTACAAATAGAAGATGTACAAGCGGAGATGCAACGTCTTCAGTCCCAGTTTGAGCTTGTGAAAACACAAGAACAAAGAGGAAAAGCACCGATTCTTGTTCATTCTCCTTCTAGTTTTATAGATCGGATATTTCAAGAGATACCAGTAGAGACGGTTTCAGAAGTGATTGTAGATCAGCTTGGGATGATACAAGAATTAAAAGAGAGAATAGGTGAAGAGAAAGTTACTTTTTTTAGTGAGAAGACACCCTTATTTGCTCGCTATGGAATTGATCGTGAAATTGAGAAAGCACTGCAAAAGGTTGTGTGGCTTCCAAGCGGAGCGTATTTACTCATTGAGCAAATGGAAACGATGACTGTAATTGATGTAAACACTGGGAAATTCACCGGAAAACAAAATTTACAAGATACAGTGCTGCGCACAAATGAAATGGCAGCGAAAGAAATCGCACGGCAACTGCGACTTCGAGATATTGGCGGAATGATTTTAATTGATTTTATTAATATGAAGCGCCGCGATGAAAAAGAAAAAATAAGAGAAATCTTAAGGTCAAACTTAGAAAAAGACCACACTTATACAAGAGTATTAGGATTTACTGAGCTTGGTATTTTAGAAATGACACGAAAACGAAAAAAGCAATCGCTTCGTGATGTTTTATTAGCAGATTGCACGATTTGTCAAAATAGCGGTTATGTTTTATCACATGAAACGGTGGCATATGAGTTAGAGAGAGAACTCATTGCTTATAATGGAACAGACGATGAGGCGGTTCTTATTGCTGCCCATCCTAATGTACAAAAAATCTTTTTTGAGAAGGAACTGCAACGTAATGTATCGTTGCAAATTTATTTTATTGATGAAGAAGCTGTGCGTTATAAGATTCAACGCTTTGGAACAAAGGAAGAAATACGTGCATTGAAAAAATAGTTAGTAGAACATTCATTGACAATAGGCAGTGTTTCGTGATAACATCTCTATGTTATAGTTTATAGCACCTAAACGGCTATATACTACAACCGCACAGAACAGGTTCCAAAAAGACATTGTATGTCTACCTCGTTTTGGCGAGTCTTAGTAATTATGAGGAGGTGCAATTATGTACGCAATTATCGAAACAGGTGGAAAACAAATTAAAGTTGAAGCTGGTCAAGCAATCTACGTAGAGAAATTAGACGTAGAAGCTGGTGAAACTGTTACTTTTGACAAAGTTCTTTTCGTTGGTGGCGAAACTGTTAAAGTTGGTAGCCCAGTTGTAGAAGGTGCAACGGTTACTGCGAAAGTTGAAAAACAAGGTCGCGCTAAGAAAATTATCGTTTTCAAATACAAAGCGAAAAAGAACAATCGTAAAAAACAAGGTCACCGTCAACCATACACGAAATTAGTGATTGAAGCAATCAACGCTTAATTCGGGTTGTCATGATTAAAATTACGATTAATCGCACGAAATTAGGAAGTATCCAATCATTTAAAATGACCGGGCATGCCAATTTTGCGCCGCATGGACAAGATCTTGTCTGTGCTGGAACGACGGCGGTTGTGTTTGGATCTATAAATGCTGTGGAATCACTTTGTAATGTGCAAGCAACTATTGAACTTGGAAAAGATGGCGGATTCTTAAAGTATGAATTGCCTAGTGATCTAGATGATTCTATAAAAGAAAAAGCTTGTTTTCTGTTAGAGGGCATGGTTGTTTCGCTAAAAACGATCGAACTTGATTACGGAAAATATATCCGATTAATAGAAAAAGTGCAGGAGGTGTAACGTATGTTAAGATTAGATCTTCAGTTTTTCGCATCTAAGAAAGGTGTAGGTAGCACAAAGAACGGTCGTGACTCTATCGCAAAACGTCTTGGTGCTAAGCGTGCAGACGGTCAATTCGTAACAGGTGGATCAATTCTTTACCGTCAACGCGGTACAAAAATTTATCCAGGTGTTAACGTTGGTCGTGGTGGCGATGACACATTATACGCGAAAGTTGACGGCGTAGTACGCTTCGAGCGTCTTGGCCGTGACCGCAAACAAGTGAGCGTATATCCTGTTGCTCAAGAAGCATAAGAAACTCACGGAAAGCTCTAACCTGGGTGCAGGTTAGAGTTTTTCTATATTAAAGGGGTATATGGATGAAGGAAAAATGGACAATTATAGATGCGCTGCGCCATTCGAGACATGATTGGCTCAATCGTATGCAGATGATTAAAGGAAATCTTTCGCTTGGAAGAGTGGAAGAAATTCATGGGCTCATCGATCGTTTTGTCCAAGAAGCGAGACAAGAATCGAATCTGATTGGGCTTTCTATGCCCAAGTTTTCAGAATGGATTTTAACATATAATTGGAAGCAGCACCCGTGCTTGTTGGAGTACGAAGTATTAGGAAAGATACATAATTTATCACATCTAGATGAGAGTGTTTCTATATGGACGGCTCAATTTTTCCGAATGCTTGAGCATAGTTTAGACGTTTATGTTGAAAATTATGTTTGTATCACAGTTGAATGTGACGATGAGGATGCTCGTTTCTTTTTTGATTTTCGTGGCAAGCTAACAGATGTACAAGAAATACAAGAATGGCTTGCTCATCAGCATAATAAATGGTTTTCCATTTCTTATACAGTACGAGATGAAGAAATTTCGGTCATATTACAAATACTAGAAAAAAGTGTGGTGAAATAATGTTTGTAGATCAGGTCAAGATATATGTAAAAGGCGGCGACGGTGGAAACGGAATGGTTGCATATCGTCGTGAGAAATATGTTCCAAAAGGTGGCCCAGCAGGCGGTGATGGTGGTAAAGGTGCCGATGTTGTTTTCGTTGTAGACGAAGGATTACGTACATTAATGGATTTCCGCTATCAGCGTCACTTTAAAGCAGATCGCGGTCAACATGGAATGAGTAAAAACCAACATGGCCGTAAAGCGGATGATTTAATTGTAAAGGTTCCGCCGGGAACAGTTGTAAAAGATGAAGCTACTGGTCAAATTCTTGCGGATTTAGTAACGCATGAGCAATCAGCAGTTATCGCAAAAGGTGGCCGTGGTGGTCGCGGGAACTCACGTTTTGCGACGCCAACGAACCCAGCTCCAGAAATCGCTGAGAACGGGGAGCCAGGTCAAGAGCGTGAAGTAGTACTAGAATTAAAAGTGTTAGCTGATGTTGGACTTGTTGGTTTCCCAAGCGTTGGTAAATCAACATTATTGTCTGTTGTATCATCAGCACGTCCGAAAATTGCCGAATACCACTTTACAACAATTGTTCCAAACCTTGGAGTAGTTGAAACAGGTGATGGCCGCAGCTTTGTTATGGCAGACCTTCCAGGATTGATTGAAGGTGCACACGCAGGTGTTGGACTTGGACATCAATTTTTACGTCATATTGAACGTACACGCGTTATCATTCATGTGATTGATATGTCTGGTTTAGAAGGACGCGATCCATATGAGGATTACGTAACGATTAATAACGAGTTAAAAGAATATAATCTGCGTCTAACAGAGCGTCCACAAGTTGTTGTTGCGAACAAAATGGATATGCCAGATGCAGAAGAAAATTTACAAGCGTTCAAAGAAAAAGTGGGAGATGAAGTGAAAATCTTCCCTATTTCTGCGGTAACGCGTCAAGGTGTTCGTGATTTACTATTTGAAGTAGCAAATCTAATAGAAACAACACCAGAATTCCCAGTGCATGAAGTAATCAGTGAATCAGATGCAAGTGTAATGTATAAATTTGAGGCTGAAGGTTCTAATTTTGAGATTACACGTGAAAGCGATGGTACATTTGTCATTTCTGGTTATGACATTGAGAAAACATTCAAGATGACAGACTTTACTCGTGATGAATCTGTGCGCCGATTCGCTCGTCAAATGCGCGGTATGGGCATTGATGAAGCACTTCGCGCGCGCGGTGCAAAAGACGGCGATATTGTAAAAATTCTTGAATATGAATTTGAATTTATCGACTAAAGACTGCCGAAATACGGCAGTCTTTTTTATTTGCCAAAGTAAAAAAATCTCCTCAAATGGAAATTTACCCTTATAATGGAAAATGGGTAGATGTAAGGCACGTAGTAATTGTACCTTCATTTGCTTTTAAAAAGGGAGTGGGGAATTGTATGTATAAAATATTAATTGTAGAAGATGATCTGAAAATTTCTGATATTTTAGAAGGGCATCTAGGGAAATACGGTTATCAGTCATTTCGCGTGCAAGATTTTCGTCATATAAAAGATGAATTTGCAAAAGTGAACCCTCATTTAGTTTTACTTGATATTAATTTACCATACTTTGACGGCTTTTATTGGTGCCGTCAAATTCGTACTATTTCTAATGCACCGATTATTTTCGTTTCTGCACGGACAGGAGAAATGGATCAAGTGATGGCAATTGAAAATGGTGGAGATGATTACATTACGAAGCCATTTCATTTAGATATTGTCATGGCAAAAGTAAAAAGTGCACTGCGCCGTGTGTATGGTGAATATGCTTCTGGGGCGGAAAGTGATTACTTTGGAGTCAGTGGGTTACTTTTATTTCCAGCACAGCATATGGTAGAGTGGCAAGAAAAGCAAGTGGAGCTTACAAAAAATGAGTATTATTTATTAGAATGCTTAATGAAGCAAGCGGATCAATATGTAACGAGAGAAGAATTATTAGAAGCGTTATGGGATGAAATTGCTTTTGTTGATGACAATACCTTAACTGTAAATGTAAAGCGTGTTCGTAAAAAGTTAGAGGAGATTGGTATTAGCGATGCAATTGTTACGAAACGGGGCTATGGATATGCGCTCCTAACGAACTGGGTGAATGAACATGAATCTTAAAAAGTATGTGATGGACCGCACCGCATTGCTTGTTTCTTACATCATGAGTGTGGTTCTATTTGGTCTTGTCTTGCAGCTGCAAGCTTTTTTGCAGAAACAATCTATAAATTGGACTACCTGGCTATATGGATTTTTATTATCAATCGTCGTTTTTGCTTGCTTTCTTATGTATGATTACCGGAAAAGACAAGTTTTCTTGCAAAAAGTAGAGCATTATATTGCAGAGGGACACGAGTTGCATCATTCTTTATCAATCAGTTCGTCATATTCATACGAACAAGAAACGATTGTAGAAGCCTTTTCTCTCCTAAGACAACAATACATGAATGAAGTGCATGAACAACAAGCAAAAGGAGAGCAGCAAACGATCTTTATGAACCAGTGGATTCATCAAATGAAAACGCCGGTATCTGTCATTGAACTATTGCTGCAAAAACTTGGACAAACGCACCGCGAAGCAAGAGATACGATTGAAAGTATTCGTGAAGAAAATAATCGTATTTTACAGGGGTTAGAGTTAGCACTTCATATGGCACGCCTCGAACAGTTTGGGAAAGATTATAAAATAGAAGAAGTTAATGTGGTGGATATTGTTCGTGATAGTATTAACCAGCATAAAAAAGCATTTATTCAATCTTCTGTATATCCGAAAGTTATCTTTCGTAAAGAGCAGTATATGGTAGCTTCAGACCAAAAATGGCTTAGTATTGCGATCAATCAAATTGTGATGAATGCACTGAAGTATACAAGAATTACAGAAAAAGAGAAAAAAGAAATTGCATTTCAGATAGAAGAAACAGACAGTGTCATTACATTACATATTCGTGATAGCGGAATAGGGATTCCAAAACAAGATATAAAGCGAATTTTTGAACCGTTTTTTACAGGAGTCAATGGACGGAAAACAAGAGAAGCGACAGGAATGGGATTGTATATTACAAAACAAATTTGTGAGCATCTTAGTCATGGAATTTCTGTACAATCGATAGAGAATGAGGGGACAACATTTACGTTCCAGTTCTCGAAAGATAAAGGATATCATCAAATGATGAGGAAAATGACAAAATTGTAAGATAACAAACCGTTTTGTAAGGGAAATCACTCGTTACTTTTCCTCGTTTTTTCTATAGTAAAAGTAAGAAGAAAATACATAGGGGGATGTAAAATGAGTGTTCTTGAAGTAAAAGGTTTAACAAAAGTATATCAATCAAAAGGTTCGGTAACGACAACAGCACTAAATAATATTAACTTTAAAATAGAAGAAGGTGAATTTGTCGGTATTATGGGACCATCAGGAAGCGGGAAAACAACGCTTCTAAATCTACTAGCGACAATTGATAAGCCAACATCTGGCCATGTATATATGAATGGTGAAGAAATTAGTCAAATGCGTGCTGCAAAACTTGCAGCGTTTCGCCGTACACACTTAGGGTTTATTTTCCAAGATTTCAACTTACTTGATACGTTATCCATTAAGGAAAATATCATTTTGCCACTTGTAATGGCAAATCGTCCTGTGAAAGAAATTGATGCGAAAGTATTAGAAATTGCAAAGTTTCTAAACATAGAGGGAATTTTACATAAAAAAGTGTACGAAGTATCAGGCGGTCAGCAGCAACGTGCGGCAGCAGCACGGGCGATTATTCATCAGCCGACTTTAATTTTAGCTGATGAACCGACAGGAAACTTAGACTCCAAATCAGCGAAATCATTGATGGGTGCTCTGCAGGAACTTCATGAAGAAAAGAAAGTGACGATTGCAATGGTAACGCATGATCCTGTTGCGGCAAGCTATTGTGAACGTATTTTATTTATTCGTGACGGTGAAATTTTCTCAGAGATTCATAAGGGAGAAACAAAACAAGCCTTCTTCCAAGAAATATTAGACGTACTTGCGATGCTAGGGGGAGAGTACCATGAACTTTCGCCAGCTCGCGTTTAATAATGTCAAAGGAAATTGGCGTAATTATAAAGCGTTTTTAATTAGTAGTTGTCTATCGATTTTTGTGTTCTTTATGTATGCTTCGTTTATTTATCATCCAGATGTCGTGAATGGTAATATTAGTGAGAAAATGCGTGTTGAAAAAGGATTAGAGACATGTAATTATATTGTTATTTTATTTTCTGGGTTATTCATTTTATACTCCAACTCCATCTTTTTACGGGCTCGTAAAAAAGAGTTAGGGCTATTCACTTTAATTGGTGCGACAAAAGGACAATTAGGAAGAATGATTATGCTAGAGCAAATGATTCTTGGATGCATTTCAATTGTCAGTGGAATTGCTCTTGGTATGCTCGGTTTACCACTCTTTTTTAAAGCAGTAAGTGCTGTAATAGGAATTGAAAAAGCATTGCCATTTGTCTGGAATGGAAAAGCGATCGTAATCACTGCCGGTGTATATTTGATTCTCTTTTTCGTTTTATCATTATTTGGATTATGGGCGATATGGAGATTGCAAATTATTGATCTGCTTCGCGATGCAAGAAAACAAAGAGTCGAGCCGTTTTCGTTTACATGGTTATTTTTAGCCGGATTACTAAGTATTATCGTTGCTTACGTTCTTTGTTTTCAAGTAACGTTCATGAACCTTACGGTGTACTTCCTTCCAATTGTTGGTTTAACGATTATCGGAACCTATTTTTTATTCACACAAGGAAGCGTTGTTTTATTAAAAGCATTGCAAAAGAGAAAGTCACTTTTTTATAAGCAGCCGAATTTGTTTGTTATTAGTAACCTCGTTTATAAGATGAAAGATAACGCACGTTTTCTATTTGTTGTTTCGATCATCACAGCAATTGTTGCATCGGCAATGGGGACGTTATATGTCTTCTTTGAAGATATGAGTGCAAAAGTGGCGGAGCATACACCACATGCTATTTCCATTCAGGAAAAAGGGGTAAACTCTCATGAAGTGATGAAAGAAGAAACAATGCAAACGCTGCTCAAAAAACATAACTTTGAACAAGCGCGAAAAGTAACTGTAACCGAAGTGCCAGGAACATTTCATATGAAATTGATGAATGAAGATCGGGAATTCAATATGAGAATTATCTCTGCGAAAGAATTTAATACAGAAGCGAAAAAGCAACAACAGGAAGAGATACATAATCAGCCTGGAACTGGCACAATGGTTGTTTTGGATATGATGAATGAACTCATGAAATTTGATGCAACGAAGCCTTTTACATTTAAAGTACAAAATCAATCATATGAACTGAAGTTAAATAAGCCATATACAAAAGCGGTGTTTAATGCTGATAGTTTACTTGTTGTAAATGAGCAAGACTACGCCAAGTATGCAGCTGCTGTCCCAGATACAGAAAAGATGATGTATTACGGCTATTATATTAAGAACTGGAAAGATACGGAGGCTCTCGTGAAAGAATTGAAAGGTCACATCGCCGATGATAAAAAAGCAAATTTTGATAATTCTATTCTTATTTATCAAAGTGTAAAAGAAAATGGTGCGATTACGATGTTTATTGGTTTCTTCATAACAATATTGTTCTTCTTCTTTGCTTGCAGTATGACATACTTTAAGTGGTTTAATGATAAAGAACAAGATCGTATTCAATTTCATTCTTTAAAACGAATTGGTATGACGGATCAAGAAATTCGTAGAATTGCAGTTAGACAAATGGGAGCAATTTTCTTTATTCCGATTTTGATAGGTATTCTGCATAGTGGGTTTGCATTATATACGTTAGGGAACATGTTGTATTTAGACTTATGGAAGTCAGGAGCGGTTATTATTACAGCATACGTACTAGCATCCGCATTATATTTTGCCATTGCACAAAGAGGATATTTAAAGCACGTAAAAAGCTAGGACTTCCTAGCTTTTTACGTATGTAACGGGTTTTAGGGGGGAGAAAGGTGAAGTTTTATCAACTTACTTTTCAAAATGTTAGAGGGAATTGGCACAACTACAAAATATTTTTCTTAAGTAGTTGTTTTTCTGTATTTGCCTTTTTTATGTACACATCTATTATTTTGCATCCTTACATGAAAACGGGTGATTTGTATAAGGGGGTACAGTCGGGCCTTATTGTGTGTGATGTGATTGTAATTGCTTTTTCCATTATATTCATTCTTTATTCTAGTTCGATCTTTATACAATCCCGTAAAAAAGAATTTGGGCTATTTATATTAATGGGAGCTACGAAAGTAAATGTCATATGTATGATGATAATGGAGCAACTTGCAGTTGGGCTCATTGCGAGCTTTGCCGGGATAGGGATAGGTCTGCTATTTTTAAAGTTATTTTTTATGATTTTTAGTTTATTGCTTAATATGCCGGATCAATTGTCGTTTATTTTTAGTTTAAAAGCTGTTGTTATAACGATTATCACATACGTCACTATGTTTCTCCTTTTATCAATTTTTAGTGCACTACGTATATGGAAAATCGAAATCATTCATTTATTAAAGGAAATTCAGGAAGGAAAGAAGGAAACAAAAAGTAAGAAGTGGCTTTGGTGGTTCGGTTTCGTCTGTATAGGAATTGGCTATGGTTTAACAACAAAAGTGACGATGATGAATATTGCTTTGTATTTTATACCTGTTTCCATTTTAACGACAATTGGTACATATTTTGTATGCACACATGGTACGATTCAAGTATTACAAAGGATTAAAAATAGAAAGAGTGTGATGTATCAATATCCGTATTTATTCGTTGTCAATCAGTTGTTACATACAGTAAAAGATAATCGACGTTTTTTCTTTATTTTATCTATGTTAACAACGATAGTAGTAACAGCTACAGGTTCAGTCTATTTATTTTTTTTAAGTATGAAAGAACAACTTCGTTACAATCAGCCTCATGCTTTCTCATATGTTGAAAAAGGAATTGGTTCTAAGGAAGTAATGGAGAAAGAAACGGTTGAAAATCTGTTTCGTAAGCACGGTGTCAATGATTTTCGTTATGCAACGTTTGTTGGAATCCCGGTAACATTTCAGTTAGATTCTAATAAAGAGTCTTATGCAACTGTGATTAGCGAAGATGAGTATAATAGAGAAGCAAACAGGCAGTCGAAGCAGCTGGTGCATCCGAAAGAAGGAACCGTAACATTTGTTTATTATGGTAATTATGATGTTCCGCCTCGGCATCATAAGAAGTATATAAATTTTAAAGCGCTAGGAGAAATATATCAATTTGCATATAACGGAGCATATGAAGGAAATGTATTTAATACGGATAGTAGTCAGCGTAGCGGCAGATTTCTCGTTATGCATAATCAAGATTTTCAAAAGCTTTCTCGTCAAGTTCCTGACCATGAAAAATATGTATATAGCGGATATGAATTAAGAAATTGGGAGAATAGAGAAAAATTAGGTGAAGAATTACAAGCTCACATTTCAAAAGGGAAAGAAGCAGTAACACGTAATAATGTATATATATATAAGGCGATGAAAGACGGAGGGAATCTTATATTATTTATCGGTTCATTTATTAGTGTACTCTTTTTTCTTGCATCCTGTAGCACAGTTTATTTTAAATGGTTTCATAATATTGAATATGACCGCATGCAATATCAAGCTCTTTTAAAAATAGGGATGACAAAGCAAGAAATATATAAGATTTCACGTTGGCAACTAGGGGTTCTATTCTTTTTCCCCGTTTTATTAGGAAGTATACATAGTGCAGTTGCCTTGCATACGTACTATGTTGCCTTTTTTTTATCTAAATCATTTGGACTCGTTTTAGAGGTCATTGCAGTTTATCTCATCGCGTGTATACTCTATTTCTTCTTTGCACAAAAAGAATATATGAAACATATAGGCTAGCTCTTGCTAGTCTTTTTGTTTTAATATTCTAAAAATAGGTAGAAGAATATAGATGTTTATGGTATAACAGTAAGAAAACGAAAAAGAGGGGAAAAGATGACGATTCGAGTTGGCTATTTAGGACCAGAAGCAACATTTACAAATATGGCGGTGAGTCGCTTCTTTCCTGAGGCTGAACATGTACCATATCGAACGATTCCAGATTGTATAGATGCAGCAGCAAATGATGTTGTAGACTTTGCCGTTGTACCGCTGGAAAATGCGATTGAAGGCTCAGTAAATATTACGATTGATTATCTTGTACATGAGCAAACGTTGCCAATCGTTGGCGAAATTACAGTACCTGTTCAGCAACATTTGCTCGTTCATCCGCAGCATGCACAAGTATGGAAAGACGTATATGCAGTACATTCTCATCCACATGCAATTGCACAGTGTCATAAGTTTTTAAATCAAGAATTAAAAGGTGTGACGGTGCGTGATATGACATCAACAAGCGCTGCCGCGCAGTTTGTAATGGAACATCCAGAAGAAAAAATTGCGGCAATTGCAAATGAGGCTGCAGCTGAAAAATATGGATTATCTATTGTCGAGCGTGATATTCATACGCATAAAAATAATCATACGCGTTTTCTCGTATTGCATAAGAACGAACAAGTTGAATTACCGAGAAATGGGGAGCGCCGCGGGACGAAAACAACGCTTATGGTAACGTTACCTTCAGACTATGCAGGCGCGTTATATCAAGTGTTATCCGCATTTGCATGGAGAAAATTAAACCTTTCCAAAATTGAGTCTCGTCCGATGAAAACAGGCCTCGGCAATTATTTTTTCTTAATTGATGTGGAGAAAGAGTATGATGATGTCCTGCTTCCAGGAGTGAGAATGGAGTTAGAAGCACTTGGCTTTTCTGTCACATTACTTGGGAGCTATTCCTCTTATTGGGTGTGAAAAAGAAAATCCCATTGCGCATGCAGTGGGATTTTCTATGTTAATTTTTCAAGCCGTGAGGTCAATGATTTTCGCCAATCTTCTGCGAGTTCGGGAACTGCGATAATCTTTTCCATGCCATCTACATCTTTTTGTCCTCGGAAATAGACTTCGTTCGCAAATAAAATGGAAACTTGCTGTGGCTGACGTTCGAGTAATGTAACTTGTGAATCTTTACGAACCGTTCCTTCTTGCAAAACGCGGCATAAATATCCAGTATAGCCAGTTTCGACAATGCGAGGTAAAATACCAGAAATGCCGAGTCGTTTCGAAATTGTACTACATGGGATTCTTCCTTGCGTTACTTGAACAATTGCATCTCCAAGCTGATAAATGTCACCAATACAAACGTCCTGCTCTAACATATTTGTAACTGTTACATTTTCTCCGAATGCAGATGTAGGAAGTGATGTATGAAACTCGTTTTCCCACAGCTGATAATGTTCGTAAGGGTAGACACAAACGGCACGATCAGGCCCTCCGTGAAAACGTAAGTCCGCAACACCGTCTCCTTGAAAGCCATCTTTTGATAAAAAAGCATCCTCAACAAGCTGTTTACATATGCCGGTTGTCATTTCTTTATCTTCTGCATATTGGATTGTTTTTGGTTTTCCGATGCTAAAGTGAATGAGTTCGATTCCCATATATTTTCTCCCTTCCCATCATTTTTTTCTATTGTAGCATGGATAAAAACAAAAAAATGCACAGAGATAGTAAAAATTCTCTGTGCGTTTTTTTAATGAACAAGAAATCCAGCTCGGTCTAATGCCTCACAAGCTGCATTTAACTTTTCAATAGAATCTGCTTCAATTGTATGCAAATGAATTCCATCTGTAAGTTGAGATAAATAAGTCGCTTTTGTTTCTTCAATTTTTTTTAAATACTGTTCGAGTTCAAATCGATTACTTACTAGAATTAAAGCAGTTAAATCTCCGTATACTGGATGTTCCACTTTTACATCTTTAATTGTAACTCCATGGTCAACGAGTAGAGTAAGCTCCTGGCGTACTTGTGATGGCTGATGATTGGAAACGATAATGCGCTCGAATGTAGTATGTTGTTTTTCTGACGGTCTTAAATATAAATATCCTTGCGCTGTTGCAATAATAGGTTCATTTCGGGCTTTTAATAAAGAAATATCTTGTACGATGACCTGACGGCTTACGTTTGTTTTCTTTGCTAATTCACTGCCGGACAATGGTTTACTTGCGGCGAGAAGCCATTCTAAAATGAGCTGTCTCCTTTCCTCTCCTAAAATCTTTTTTTGTTTATTTTGACTCATTTACTATTAACACCTCTATTAAATTGATTTCCGATTGCTATAAGTGCATGGATTGTTGCATCAATATGTTCTGTTGTTGTTTGATGTCCAAATGAAAAGCGGACATACTGCTTTGCTTCTTCATGTTCTTTTCCAATCGCAAGCATTGTTTTAGAAGGCTCCTGTTTTCCGATTTGACAAGCGCTTCCTGTTGAAATAGCAATGCCGCGGCGATTGCACTCTAGCATTGTATACTGGCCTTCTATTCCTTTTATTGTAACCCCAATGATATGTGGTAAACAAGAAGTAGAATGGCCTTCAAGTTGTATTTCGTGTGAAATGGCTTGTAATTGCTGGATAAAGTATGCTCGTAATTCTTGTAAACGAGTTACTTCCACTTGTTGATTCTTTACCATGTGCTGTGCTGCTGTAATAAACGAAGCAATGCCAGGGACATTCACGGTGCCGGGACGAAATCCTTTTTCATGAGAGGTGCCAGGAAATACTTGCCCCCAACGAACTTGTGGATTTATATAGCATGCTCCTACCCCTTTTGGACCGTAAATTTTATGAGCAGAAACAGAGAGACTATCAATGTTCATCTTAGTCACATCGATTGGTATTTTCCCAAATGTCTGCACGCAATCTGTATGAAATAAGACGTTACGTTTTTGAAGAATGGCCCCAATTTCAGCAATTGGTTGCAGCGTTCCAATTTCAGAGTTTCCATGTTGTATGCTCGCAAGTACAGTGTGTTCTGTAATAGAACGTTCGAGTGCATCAAGTTGAATCATGCCAAAGCGATCTACAGGGATTTCAGTAATTTCATAGCCCTGCTCTTGAAGAAGGTGAAAGTAATTTCGGATAGATGCATGTTCCATAGGTGTTGTAATGATATGCTTTCCGTCTCGAGCATTTAGTAATGATTGAATCGCGAGATAGTTGGACTCTGATCCGCCGCTCGTAAAAAAGACCCCTTGTTCTTTCCCGCTAATCATCGTAGCAAATGCTTGGCGGCAAGACTGTAATAATGAGGAGGCGGTACCGCCAATATCATGTAAGCTTTGTTCATTTCCGAAATAATGTTCAGCGGCTTTTGTATACGTCTCTAGCGCTTCTTTACTCATCGGTGTTGTTGCAGCATAATCCATATATATCATAGAGCATAGCCCTTTCTTTATAAGATTTTCTTATCATTTTATAAAAAGCTCTTGTTATTATTTTAAATATATGTAAATATAGGTGTCAAGACAGTTGAAAAGTGTAAAGTAGGGGGCAATGAAAATGCCAAATGCAGATGTCTTAATTATCGGAAGCGGGGTTGCAGCGCTGCGCGTTGCGCAAACAATTTGTCACGAAAAGAATGTGATTATTATCACAAAGAAAACAGGGCGAAATAACAATACAAATTTGGCGCAAGGCGGGATTGCAGCAGCAGTTGCTTCATACGATCATCCAGATGATCACTATGAAGATACGCTTACAGCAGGATGTCATTATAACAATAGGAAAGCTGTTCGTTACTTAGTAGAGCAAGGGCCAAGAGAAATGAAAACCTTACTAGATAACGGTATGCGCTTTGACGGTGATGAGCAAGGATTACATCTTGGAAAAGAAGGTGCGCATCGAAAACGACGTATTTTACATGCGGGCGGGGATGCGACCGGGAAAAATTTGCTAGAGCATCTTGCAGAGCAAGTACTTCCATATGTGACAGTTGTTGAACAAGAAATGGTCTTGGATTTTATAATAGAGAATCAAACTTGTCATGGTGTTGTTGCACGTGATAGTAAAGGAAATATACAAAAATATTACGCACAGTGTGTCGTACTGGCATCAGGTGGTATTGGCGGAGTGTATGCATTCACTTCCAATGATTGTACGGTTACAGGCGATGGGGTAGCGATGGTATATAGAGCTGGAGGAAAACTTGTTGATTTAGAATTTGTACAGTTTCATCCAACGATGCTATATGTAAATGGGGATTGCTGCGGTCTTGTGTCAGAAGCGGTGCGCGGAGAAGGTGCTATTCTTCGAAACGCAAAAGGAGAGCGGTTTATGACGCATATTCATGAACAACAAGACCTTGCACCGCGTGATGTAGTCGCGCGTGCCATTCATGAACAAATGTTAGCTGGTGAAATGGTGTACTTAGATATCTCATCTATTTCAAACTTTGAAGAGCGTTTTCCAACTGTTTCTTTTTTATGTAAAAAGAATGGCGTTAACATGGAAAATAAGTATATTCCAGTTGTACCAGGTGCTCATTTTCATATGGGCGGTGTAAAAACAAATTGTAACGGGGAAACATCGATCAATCGTTTATATGCAGTGGGTGAAGTTGCATGTAATGGTGTACATGGTGCGAACCGCCTTGCGAGTAATTCGTTATTAGAAGGCCTTGTATTTGGAAAACGTGTAGGGGAACACATTTTAGCAAATATTGAGCCGCAAATCGTGAATAGCGATGGAGCAGTACAAGGTGAGTTACCGCACATACAGTTGCCGCGAAAAGAAGAAATACAAGAGCTGATGATGAAATACGTTGGGATTGTACGCACGGAAGAAGGTTTATCGTATGCGAAGCGATGGCTAGAGCAGTATGGAACATATAGTAAAATGCTTCCATATGAAGACCTTACAAATGAAGATATAACAATTATTAATATGCTAACTGTTTGCCAGTTACTAACAAAAGCTGCACTGCAAAGAAAAGAGAGTATTGGCGGTCATTATCGCAGTGATTTTCCAAAGCGTAGTAACGGGACGTGCGAAATTGTAATGAAAAAGAATATGTTGCAATTCGCTTAACGAAGGGAAAGAGGGGTTCTATGAATACATTAAAAGTAAAAGAGGCATTGAAACAATTTTTTCTAGAAGATATTGGGGAGCGAGATGTAACATCGCAGCTTATTTTTCCAAACGACTTGCAAGCGCGGGGAACGTTTCTTGTAAAAGATACGGGTGTTTTTGCAGGAGTTGATGTGATTAAGGAAGGTTTTACATTATTAGATAATCGTATTGAAGTTACACTCCATGCAAAAGACGGAGATATGGTGAAAAACGGAGATATCCTTGCTACTGTACAAGGACCGATTGCTTCTTTATTAACAGCTGAACGTGTTGTGTTAAATGTAATTCAGCGCATGAGCGGCGTAGCAACAATGACAAGAAAGGCAGTTACTGCACTCGGAAGCGATCATACACGCATTTGTGATACGAGAAAAACAATGCCAGGGCTTCGTATGTTTGATAAACATGCCGTTGTATGCGGCGGCGGTTATAATCATCGCTTCGGATTATACGATGGTGTCATGATTAAAGATAACCATATTGCGTTCGCTGGCTCGATTACAAAAGCGGTAACAACAGTGAAAGAGCAGCTTGGACATATGGTAAAAGTAGAAGTGGAAACAGAAACGAAAGAACAAGTGCTAGAAGCAGTTGCTGCTGGAGCAGACATTATTATGTTTGATAATCGTACGCCAGAAGAAGTGAGCGAATATTGCAAGCTCGTACCAGGTGCAATTGTTACAGAGGCTTCAGGTGGGATTACGATTGAGAATTTGGCGGAGTATGGTCAAACAGGTGTGGATTACATTTCGTTAGGATTACTAACTCATTCTGTTAAAGCGTTAGATATTAGTTTCAACATTGAAGTGTGATTGAGAGAAGGGAAGAGGGGGACTTCACAGATGAGTATTTTAGAAACAGTGCAACCGATTGAAACGATGTTGCCAGATCGTTATCAAACAATGTCAATAGAAGAAATGGAAGAGCGTGTGCGTGAAATTAAAGAGAAGCTAGGAGAAAAGCTTTTTATTCCGGGGCATCATTATCAAAAAGATGAGGTTGTTCAATTTTCAGATTCAACGGGAGATTCCTTGCAGCTTGCACAAGTAGCTGCACGCAACAAAGAAGCGAAATATATTGTGTTTTGCGGTGTTCACTTTATGGCCGAAACAGCTGATATGCTAACAACAGATGAACAAATTGTCATTCTTCCTGATATGCGAGCTGGATGCTCTATGGCTGATATGGCTGATATCGAACAAACAGAGCGAGCTTGGAAAGAGTTACAGCAATTATTTGGAGATACGATGCTTCCGTTAACATATGTAAACTCAACTGCTGCAATTAAAGCATTTTGCGGCCGAAATGGCGGTGCAACTGTTACATCTTCTAATGCGAAAGAAATGGTGAAATGGGCATTTACACAAAAAGAGCGTATTTTATTTTTACCAGATCAACATTTAGGACGTAATACAGCATATGACCTTGGGGTACCTTTAGAAAAAATGGCGGTTTGGGATCCACACACAGATTCATTAGAATATGATGGGAATGTAGAAGACGTTCAGGTTATTTTATGGAAAGGGCACTGTTCCGTCCATCAAAATTTCACTGTGAAGAATATTGAAAGTGTAAGAAAAAATCATCCAGATATGAACATTATTGTTCACCCAGAATGTTGTTATGAAGTTGTTGCAGCTTCTGATTATGCAGGTTCAACAAAATATATTATTGATATGATTGAAAAAGCTCCGTCTGGAAGTAAGTGGGCAATCGGTACAGAAATGAACTTAGTTAATCGTATTATTCAACAGCATCCAGATAAAGAAATTATTTCATTAAATCCATTTATGTGTCCATGCTTAACGATGAACCGTATTGATTTACCACATTTACTATGGGCGCTTGAAGCAATCGAGCGCGGCGAGCATGTAAATGTAATTCAAGTAGATAAAAAAATAACAGAAGAAGCGGTACTTGCGCTAAACAGAATGTTAGAGCGAGCATAGAAGCGACGGATTTCCGTTGCTTTTTCTTTTGTACATAATTCTGCTTTCGTGAGCATACATTGTGTTGAAGCAATCATTGTGTTAATATTCGTTTTTATCTCGCTATTCGTGGACAGTAAGCTCCTCACCTCAAGATTCAGAGAAAAGCATTGTCCAGCTCTAGTGGCTAGAATCTCCGGTCGTTTCGCCCTTCGGACGAGGCAAAAAGCGCCTCTTTGCCTTAGGCGCGGGCGTCCTGCGATTCTGAACGAGCCGCTTCCGCTTTTCTTAGGAAGATAGGTGGGGATAGCTGTCTGTAAAAGCCCGATTGGTTCAACTAACCATTAGTGGGGATGAAGAAAAACTCTACTGATGGAAGTTTCACTTTATTATAGATAAGTTATACAGGAGGGGGAAAATTTGAAAATTCATATCGTGCAAAAAGGGGATACCCTTTGGAAAATTGCGAAAAAGTACGGGGTGGATTTTGAAACATTAAAAGCAGCGAATACACAGCTCAGTAATCCAGATTTAATTATGCCTGGCATGAAAATTAAAGTACCATCTAACAGTGTTCCGATTAAAAAAAATCCAGGTGCTGGTTCAGTCCCTCCAAAAGAATATGTAAAAGAAGTGCAGCAAAAAGAATTTCCTGTTGCACCTAAACCTCTTGGTATAGAAGAAGAGGAGGAGGTCTCACAAGCTGGACCAATTACAGAAAAACCAGCAGCGCAAAAACCGCAGAAGGAAATGCAGGTAAAACCACAAAAAGAAGTACAAAAGGAACAACCTATCCAAAAAGAGCAGCCTATACAAAAGGAACAACCTATCCAAAAAGAACAGCCTATCCAAAAAGAGAAACCAGTAGAAAAACTACCTGTTGTTGAGAAGCAACCGGTTGTTAGCAAAGTAGAAAAACAAAAAGAGAGCACAAAATTTTCCGTGAACATTTTACCACAGCCGCCGCAACCACCGGTAAAAGCGAAAAAAGAGTATAAAATTGCAGATATTATAAAAAAAGGTAACGATTTAATTGCTCCGCAAGTAAATAAAATGAAAGGAAGTAATGTTGTCGCACCAGGAGTGAAGAAAGAAAATATAAGTAACGTCATCGCGCCAGAAGTGAAGAAAGAAAATATAAGTAATGTCATCGCACCAGAAGTAAAAAAAGAAAATGTAAGTAATGTCGTCGCACCACAAGTGACAAAAGAAAATGTAAGCAATGTCGTTGCACCGGAAGTTACAAAAGAAAATGTAAGCAATGTTGTCGCACCGCAGGTTACAAAAGAAATTCCACAAGTGCTCCCACCTAATGTTACGATGCCAATAATGGAAAATATCCATCCAAGTGTTATGCCAATAATGGAAAATATCCAAATGCCAAATGTGATGTCGATGATGGAAAGTAATCAAATGCCAAATGTGATGCCAATGACGGAAAATAGTCCAATGCCAAATGTGATGCCAATAACGGAAAATAGTCCAATGCCAAGTATGATGCCAATGATGGAAGGTAGCAATATGCCAAATATGATGCCGATGATGGAAGGTAGCAATATGCCAAATATGATGCCAATGATGGAAGGTAGCAATATGCCAAATATGATGCCGATGATGGAAGGTAGCAATATGCCAAATATGATGCCAATGATGGAAGGTAGCAATATGCCAAATATGATGCCGATGATGGAAGGTAGCAATATGCCAAATATGATGCCAATGATGGAAGGTAGCAATATGCCAAATATGATGCCGATGATGGAAGGTAGCAATATGCCAAATATGATGCCGATGATGGAAGGTAGCAATATGCCAAATATGATGCCGATGATGGAAAGTAGCAATATGCCAAATATGATGCCGATGATGGAAAGTAGCAATATGCCAAATATGATGCCGATGATGGAAAATAATCAAATGCCAAGTATGATGCCAATGATGGAAAGTAATCAAATGCCAAATGTGATGCCAATGATGGAAAGTAGCAATATGCCAAATATGATGCCGATGATGGAAAGTAGCCACATGCCAAATATGATGCCGATGATGGAAAGTAGCCACATGCCAAATATGATGCCGATGATGGAAAGTAATCAAATGCCACCATTTGCACCAATGCCGTATCCATACCCACCATCATACCCACAACAGATGCCATATCAATCACCATACCCACAGCCACACTATCAAATGCCATATCAACAAAATCCATACTACGGCATGCCGCCAATGCAAGGTATGCCGCCAATGCAGGGCATGCCACAATATGATATGCAATACACTTCTATGCCAAATCCAAATGTCGCACCTATAACAATGGATAATAATGCACCGCCAATTGCGCCAATACAAGAGGACTGTGGCTGTGATGATGAACCAAAATTGTATAGTCCACAGCCAGGTGTACCATATTTTCCACGTGAATCTTATCAACAAAATCCATATATTCCGTATACACCACAGCCTGGTACAATGTATTATCCACCAAATCCTCCTTCTGTATTTGGTACACCATATTCGGAAGAAGAGGAAAATTAAAAAGGGTGTCAAGGAGCCGTTCTTTTATACAGAACGGCTTTTTTTGTGAAAATCTGTTTGGAAATTCGGAAAAGATTAGATAATATAGTAAAATGAGTACAAATGAATCCTGCTGAGAAAGGAAGTAGCAGAAATGGAACAAAAAATTGAAAAACTCATTGAGTGGTTACAAACGAAAGTAAAAGAGGCAAATGTAAAAGGTCTTATTGTTGGGATTAGTGGCGGCATTGACTCTGCTGTTGTAACGCATTTAATTAAACGTGCATGTCCAAATGATTCTTTAGGCGTTATTATGCCTTGTAAAAGTAATCCAAAAGATCAAGAGGACGCATTAAAAGTTGTAGAAAGCTCTGGAATTGATCATTATATCGTTGATTTAACAGAGACACATAAAACATTATTTGGTGCAGTAGAAGAACAACTGAAGTCAAATGGAAAATGGGATGAAGAACGTGCGACATTAGGTGATGCAAATACACGTGCTCGTCTTCGTATGACAACATTATATGCTGTTGCAAACAATTTTGGCTACCTTGTTGTTGGGACAGATAATGCGGCAGAATGGCATACTGGATATTTCACAAAGTATGGCGATGGCGGTGTAGATTTAGTACCTCTTGTTCATTTCACAAAAGGTGAAGTACGAGAAATGGCAAAAGCATTAGGGGTGCCAGATGAAGTTATACATAAAGCACCAAGCGCAGGTCTTTGGGAAGGTCAAACGGATGAAAATGAAATGGGTACAACATATAACATGATTGACAAATATTTAAAAGGTGAGGAAGTTCCTGAAAAAGATCGTCTTATTATTGAGCGTCTTCATGCCCGTTCAGAGCATAAGCGTCATTTAGCAGCAGCACCTCCGAAATTTTAAGTAAAATACTGACAGTGTAAAAACCCCCTTTGTGACTCATTATAAGAGGGAGCTTTTCGAATGAAAAGTTCATTCTAACAGAGGGGGTTTTTGTATTGAACAAACAAATTAAGCTTATTGCCGCTTCTTTGTTAGTTACCAGTGCATTAGCTGCATGTGGTACACCTAAAAAAAGTGCAATGGATCGTAATGCTACTTATAATTATCAACGGACAGCGTATGAGAATACCTATCCGTATAGAGATAATGTAACACGTACAGACCGTACTACAGATTATGTTACGTACCGTAACGATGTCAGAACGGACAATTACGGAAATGTAAAGTATTCAAAAATTAATAAAGACATTCATAATACTCGTAATAACGTTGGATACAATTATTACCGCGATGTAAATTATCACGGACAAATAACGAATCCGTCTCCAACTCGTAATATAACGACTCCGTATCCAACTCGTAACGTTACGATGAACAACTCCTATGTTAACAATGATGGTAAAACAGCTGAAGCTATTACTAATCGTGTAAAGGGTATGGCTAACGTGGAGCGTGTTTCTACTGTTGTGCGCGGTAATGATGTTGTCATTGCAGTAAAATCTCGCAGTGGAACAGATGAAAAAGCATTAACAGATGACATTCGCAAAGCTGTCGCACCGCTTGTTAACAATCGAAATGTCTATATTACAGCAAAAGAAGATATGTTTACTCGTGTTGACACAATTAGCACAAGTCTTCGAAATGGAACAGTTACAAACAATTTAAATCGTGATGTAACAAATCTGTTTCAAGATCTTCGTACGAATGTAACTAATACGGTGCGATAATGAGAAGAAGGGGAAATGTTATTTCCCCTTCTTTTTATTTATGTAATGTATCGATTTTTCTGTTAGTAAATGTATATTTTCGATGCAGTCTAATTGAAGTTCATCTTCTAATAATCCTGTGTTAATTGTACTATAATGTTTTTTTGATTCAGATAAATCTGTGATAAGTTGATTCGACATTTTTGAAATTCTCCTTTTCTAGAGAGGGCGTTTAGGGTTACAGTGTAGTATTGTAGAAGAATTGGTAGGTAAAATCGGCAAAAGACATGCTAAAATAGGCAGTATCAAAAGTAGTATAAAGGTGGTTATTCATTTCTTTCTTGCTTTCTTGCGCGGTTAATGTTATATTAACAAAGCGATGAGCTAATTTACGTAAGACGAGAGATATGCTTAAGTGCTAAACACGCGGATGTGGCCGCCTGGTCTCTCGCCGTAAAACGCATCAAGACGCCTGCATGACAGGCGTCTTTCTTATTATATAGAAAATTGTAGCGGAGTAAGATGAAAATCTTATTCCGCTTTTTTGTTAGTTATCTTTTAGACGTGATTCTTTGTAGGAAAGAATTTATTCTAGTCAACTCCGTTTTTCGTATGATCTAGCTTCGCTTCCTAACTCCTTTCGTCTAAGTGGATTAACAGTCAGCGCCACTTTTCTAAGGGATAAAACTTCTATTTTCGGTCAAACTGTAAATAGAAGTTTTTTATTTTCCCTAAAAGAGGTGACAGCATATGAAATTCATGATTATTGCAATGCAGATTGTGCTAGCTGTGTTTTGTTTTTATCATGAATCGAGTGTAGCATCGGCAGAGAGTTCGGATAATGCAGTGGAACAGGAACCTCAAATTACAATCATGTTGCAGCGTATATATTTAGACGGGGAAGTGAGTCAGGAAATTTTTAGAGACAAGGTTGTGCACTTAGAAAAGCTTTTGGAACAATATAAAGAGTGGCAACTTGTTGATCGAGACGATGTACAAGTTGTATTGCAAAAACGCATTGACGATATTTCGCCGTTATTAAAAACAAGCGGTTATTTTGGGGTTTCGAAAGAAGGAATTCTCCAAATTTTTAACGGTGTACCCGAAACCGATAATGTCATTCATTCCTTTTTTCAAATTGATATGAAAAAGATGGAGAGTTATCAGCGCGAACGGTTGAAGCGCGGGATTCGAGTGAAATCGAAAGAGCGATTTGTGGAAGTAATGAAAGATATGGAACAGTATTCTATGAGTAATGGAAACAGCCGTAGCTTAAAGTAGCTACGGCTGTTTTCTTATCATTTTTATGCTATTCATTCTTTGAGAGTACTCAGTCAATATGAAAAGGAAAAGATAGGATAGAGAACATTTGTTGGGGGAATCTCGCATTTATATCGTTATTTATGTTAAAATGGAATACATGATTTGAGAGGGAGAGATACAGTTTTGTTTGAATATATTACAGGTTATGTGGAATATGTAGGACCGGAATATGTTGTTCTTGACCATAACGGAATGGGCTATCAAATTTTTACACCAAATCCGTATGTATTTCAAAGAAGTAAACAAGAACTTCGCGTATATACATATCATTATGTAAGAGAAGATATCATGGCCCTTTACGGATTTAAAACACGTGAAGAGCGTTTATTATTTACAAAACTTTTAGGTGTATCGGGGATTGGACCAAAGGGAGCGCTTGCGATTTTAGCTTCTGGTCAAACAGGTCAGGTTGTACAAGCGATTGAACATGAGGATGAAAAATTCTTAGTGAAATTCCCAGGTGTTGGAAAGAAAACAGCGCGTCAAATGATTTTAGATTTAAAAGGGAAATTAGCAGATGTTGTGCCGGATGCCTTTGTTGACCTATTTTCAGATGAAGAGCGTTTCGATGAGAAAAAAGGAACATCTGCGGAGCTTGATGAAGCACTGGAAGCACTTAGAGCACTTGGATATGCAGAGCGAGAAGTGTCTCGCGTCGTGCCAGAATTATTAAAAGAATCACTTACGACGGATCAATATATTAAAAAGGCACTTAGTCTTTTACTAAATGGTAAGAGGTGAGTAGAATGGACGAACGTCTTGTCTCGGGAGAGTCCGTATATGAAGATATGGACTTAGAATATTCGTTAAGACCACAAACGCTCCGTCAATATATTGGGCAAGATAAAGCAAAACATAATTTAGCAGTATTTATTGAAGCTGCAAAAATGCGTGAAGAAACGTTAGATCACGTCTTATTGTATGGGCCGCCAGGACTTGGGAAAACGACATTAGCAAACATTATTGCGAATGAAATGGGCGTGAATATTCGTACAACATCAGGACCGGCAATTGAACGGCCAGGTGATTTAGCAGCGGTATTAACGGCGCTTCAACCGGGTGATGTTTTATTCATTGATGAAATTCATCGTCTGCATCGCTCCATTGAAGAAGTGTTATATCCAGCGATGGAAGATTTCTGTCTTGATATTGTAATTGGGAAAGGTCCAACAGCGCGCTCTGTTCGGCTTGATTTACCTCCGTTTACATTAGTTGGCGCAACAACGCGGGCAGGTGCATTATCTGCACCGCTTCGAGATCGTTTCGGTGTATTGTCTCGTTTAGAATATTACACAGTTGATCAGTTATCAGCCATTGTAGAACGTACAGCAGAAGTGTTTGAAGTTGAAATTGATTCGTTAGCTGCCTTAGAGATTGCAAGGCGTGCACGAGGTACACCGCGAATTGCGAACCGCTTATTGCGTCGTGTACGTGATTTTGCGCAGGTGCGCGGTGATGGAACTGTTACGATGGATATTACGCAAATGGCACTCGAACTACTGCAAGTAGATAAACTTGGATTAGATCATATTGATCACAAATTATTGCTTGGTATTATTGAAAAATTCCGCGGTGGTCCAGTTGGATTAGAAACAGTTTCAGCAACGATTGGGGAAGAATCTCATACAATTGAAGATGTGTATGAGCCGTACTTACTGCAAATTGGCTTCCTGCAAAGAACACCAAGGGGTCGTATTGTTACACCGCTTGCATATGAACATTTCGGAATGGAGATGCCTGGGGTTTGATGGATATGTCAAAGCTGCTCATTACGGCTGGCATTCTTTTAATTGTTGTGGGATTAGCTTGGAAGCTTATAGGAAGGCTTCCAGGCGACATTTTTGTGAAAAAGGGAAACGTTACCTTTTATTTTCCTATTGTTACGTGTATTGTGATAAGTATTGTATTATCTTTTATTATGTATGTCATAAATCGATTTAAATAGAAATAGGTGAACTTAGTTATGGATATTAATTTGTTTGATTTTCATTTACCAGAAGAACTTATTGCACAAGTACCGCTTGAAGATCGTGAAACATCAAGATTAATGGTGTTAGATCGTGAAACGGGTGAGATTCAGCATAAACATTTTACTGACATTCTTTCATATTTACATGAGGGCGATTGTTTAGTTTTAAATGAAACGAAAGTGATGCCTGCGCGTTTGCACGGTGTAAAAGAAGATACAGGTGCACATATTGAAGTGCTTTTATTAAAGCAAGAAGATGGAGACACTTGGGAGACGCTTGTTAAACCTGCAAAACGTGTGAAAGAAGGAACGGTAATTTCTTTTGGTGAGGGAAAACTAAAAGCAACATGTGTCGGAGCTGGTGAACAAGGTGGCCGCCATTTGGAATTTTCGTATGATGGTATTTTCTATGAAATTTTAGACGAGCTTGGTGAAATGCCACTTCCTCCATATATTAAAGAAACGCTTGAAGACCGCGATCGTTATCAGACGGTGTTTGCACGTGAAGTTGGTTCAGCAGCGGCGCCAACAGCGGGACTTCATTTTACAGAAGAACTGCTAGAAAAGTTGAAGCAAAAAGGTGTTCATTTAGCATTTATTACATTGCATGTTGGACTTGGGACATTTAGACCGGTTTCTGCAGATACAATCGAGGAGCATCATATGCATGCAGAGTATTATCATATGTCAGCGGAAACAGCAGATTTGCTAAACAATGTAAAACAAAAAGGCGGTCGTATTATTACTGTTGGTACAACATCAACGCGTACGCTTGAAACAATTGCAACAGACAATAATGGCAAACTTTGCGCAGCTTCTGGCTGGACTGATATTTTCATGTATCCAGGATATGAATTTAAAGCGATCGATGGTTTAATTACAAACTTCCACTTGCCAAAATCAACATTAATTATGCTTGTGAGCGCATTTGCAGGAAGAGAAAATGTTCTTCATGCGTACAATGAAGCGGTAAAAGAAAAGTATCGTTTCTTTAGTTTTGGTGATGCGATGTTTGTTGCATCTCACTCTAAAGTAGAGAAGAAATAAAAAGGAGCAACAATATGACAGCAATACGTTATGAATTAATTAAAACTTGTAAACAAACAGGAGCACGTTTAGGCCGTGTTCATACACCGCACGGTTCATTTGAAACTCCAATTTTTATGCCAGTAGGAACACTTGCGACAGTAAAAACAATGTCACCAGAAGAGTTAAAAGCAATGGATGCGGGTATTATTTTAAGTAATACGTATCATTTATGGCTTCGTCCTGGTCATGAAATTGTACGCGAAGCAGGCGGTTTACATAAATTTATGAACTGGGATCGTTCGATTCTAACAGATTCCGGTGGCTTTCAGGTGTTTAGTTTAAGTGACTTCCGTCGCATTGAAGAAGAAGGTGTTCATTTCCGCAATCACTTAAATGGAGATAAATTATTCTTATCACCAGAAAAGGCAATGGAAATTCAAAATGCACTTGGTTCTGATATTATGATGGCATTTGATGAGTGTCCGCCGTTTCCAGCGACATTTGAGTATATGAAAAAATCAGTAGAGCGTACGAGCCGCTGGGCAGAGCGCTGTTTAAAAGCGCATCAGCGTCCGCAGGATCAAGGGTTGTTTGGTATTGTGCAGGGCGGAGAATTTGAAGAACTTCGTCGTCAAAGTGCCCGTGATCTTGTTTCAATGGATTTCCCAGGTTATGCAGTAGGTGGTTTATCTGTTGGAGAACCGAAAGATATTATGAATCGTGTGCTTGAATTTACAACACCACTTCTTCCAGATAACAAACCTCGTTATTTAATGGGTGTTGGATCTCCAGACTCGTTAATTGATGGTGCAATTCGTGGTATTGATATGTTTGATTGTGTACTTCCAACTCGTATTGCACGAAATGGTACATGTATGACAAGTGAAGGACGTCTAGTTGTGAAAAATGCGAAGTATGCAAAGGACTTTGGCCCGCTTGATCCAAATTGTGATTGTTACACATGTAAAAATTATTCACGTGCGTACATTCGCCACTTAATGAAATGTGATGAAACATTCGGAATTCGCTTAACGTCTTACCACAACCTGCATTTTCTGTTAAAATTAATGGAGCAGGTGAGACAAGCCATTCGTGAAGACCGTCTTGGAGACTTCCGTGATGAGTTCTTTGAACAGTATGGCTTTAATAAACCGAATGCTAAAAACTTCTAATACATAATAATTAAGGAGGAATAAAAGATGAATCCAGGTATGATGAATATTATCATGATTGTTGCGATGTTTGCGATTTTCTACTTCTTATTAATTCGCCCGCAACAAAAGCGTCAAAAGGCAGTAGCACAAATGCAAAGTGAACTGAAAAAAGGCGATGCAATCGTAACAATTGGCGGCATGCATGGTACAATTGAATCTGTAACTGATACAACAATCGTGATTAAATCTGGTGGTTCACACCTTACATTTGATCGCAGTGCGATTCGTGAAATTGTAAAAGGTTAATGAAAAAAAGCTGTCCCAAAAGTATTACTTTTGGGACAGCTTTTTTAATATGTTGTACGCTTGCCAATATTGACTCCGAGTATGCCTCCAAGTGTACTTGCCGCTATAATCACGAGTTGATATAGAAGCTGTGCCTTTGATAACGCCGATGAAAAGCCTAAATAATTTACAAGAAATACGAGAATGGCAAATATGACTCCAGTGGATCCACCGACAAACCAACCTTTTCCCTGCGCTTTTACCCCAGCAACAAATCCAGCGATTATTGTCGACATAATTGCGAGGACAAAAAGTGCGATGGATAAAGTTCCTTCATTTATGTTTGTAAACTTCAATAATAAAGCAATGATGATACTTGCTAGGCAAGCGAAGATAAGTAAGGTAACGATGCCGAATCCAACTGCAATTGATAATTTTTTCGTTCCATCCATAGAGCATCTCTCCTTTCTAATACAAGCATATTTCTTGTTTTGCTAAGTTAGACTAGTTTCTTTTTGTACGGGGAAACTAATATATAGAAATTGAAATGAGAAAGGAAATGAAAGATGGAACTAGTTCAAATTATCTTTCGAACAATTGTCTTATACAGTGTAATGCTCATTATTTTTCGTCTAATGGGAAAACGTGAAATTGGTGAATTGAGTGTTTTGGACTTAGTCGTTTTTATTATGCTTGGTGAAATGGCAGTTATTGCAATTGAAAATATGGATAAGGCAATGTGGCATCAACTTGTTCCGATGGTGCTTATTATGATCATTCAAATTGCTTTATCTTTTGTCTCGCTAAAAAGCCAGCGTCTTCGTCATATATTAGAAGGGGAGCCGGCTATTATCGTGCACGAGGGGAAAATCGATGAGAAGCAAATGCGTAAACATCGTTACAATATGGATGATTTGCTTATGCAATTACGTGAGCAAAGTATCGGTGATATACGTGATGTAGAGTATGCAATTTTAGAACCATCAGGAAGATTATCGGTGTTTGAAAAGCAAAAAAGTAAAAAAAGTAAAAATGATACACCATTATTTTCGGTTCCGCTCATTATTGATGGAGAAATTCAGAAAAAACACTTATACATGATGGAACATACCGATATATGGCTGGAAGACAAACTAAAGAAATTAGGGTATAAGGATATTGAAAATATTTCATATTGTAGCTTTCAAAACGGCCAGTTTTTTGTTGATTTAATAGATAAATGAAAAGTTGCTCCTTAAAATAGGCAGCAACTTTTTATTTAAAAAAAGAGAATCTACGAATAATAGGTAATCGAAGTAATTCTTCTTTTCTAATAAGGCGAAAAAGGATTAACAGAAATATATATAGTGTCGTAGTGGATAGTACTTCCCATAATGTTTGCTTGCCAAGTGAAGGGGAGAAGATGATGTGCTTATGTATGTAGTAACCTGTTCCTCCAGCAATGATCATGGAAAATAATCCGTATACATAATCTTTTATATAAATAGTAAACGTAATCTTTTTTAATACCGTTGCATAGTGAAGTAAAGTAACTGTCACGATATTGGCTGCAATTGCAAGTGCCACACCCATCATTTGAAATTGCGGCTGTGAGGCAAGGACGAAAATAACAAGTAATTTCACAATCGCTCCGATAAATGTATTCATCATGGCAGCTCGCGCTAAATTTAGAGCTTGTAATACAGATGTCAGTGGTCCCTGAAAATAGTGAAATAAAAAACAAGGTGCAAGTACTTGAATAAAAAGGGTCGCGCTATCGGAACCATACATAAGCGTTAAAATAGGTGAAGCGAATACGTATAAAATAACAACAGACCATCCTCCTGTAATAAGAGAGATGCGCATTGCTTGCTGTAATCTACGCTCTACTAAACGGTGCTGCTTTTTAGCGTTTGCTTCGCTAATGGAAGGAACAAGCGCTGTTGAAAGAGCATAGGTAATAAAAGCTGGCAAAGACAAAAGTGGAAAGGCATACCCATTTAATATACCGTATTGCTTTGTTGCAATAGAGGCTGCAACTCCGGCCATTGCTAAACTTTGCATGACAACAATTGGTTCAAAAAAGTAAGAAATGGATCCGATTAAACGGCTTCCTGTTGTAGGAAGTGCGATATCCATTAAAGAATAAAAAGTGTCTTTGCTTTCTTTTACGGTACTTACAAAACGAGATCGAATGGAAAGATGTTTTTCTCTTTGAAACAACGTTAATAGGAATAAAAGGGAAGCGACTTCTCCGAGTACAGCAGATAGCATTGCACCCGCTGCAGCGTATTCCACTCCATATGGTAAGAAAAGGCGGATGCATACTGCAATAATTGTAATGCGAACGACTTGTTCTAGCACTTGTGCGTAGGCGCTCGGTTTCATGTTTTGTTTCCCTTGGAAATAACCACGAAGCACAGAAGAAACGGCAATAACAGGCACAACGGGTAAAATGGCAATTAATGGATAATAGGTTCGTTTATCGGTTAGAAATGTTTCTGCTAACAAAGGTGCCAGAAGCATAATTCCGGCTGTTAATAGAATACTAATGACCGAGGTGATAGCTAATGAAACAGTTAATATTTTTTTAACTTGTTGCTTATCATGTGTAGCCTCTGCTTCAGCGACCAGTTTTGCAATGGCAACCGGGAGACCGATTTGTGTAATGGTGATAGCCAATATAAATGTTGGAACGGCCATCATATATAATCCAACACCTTCTTCTCCTAAAGTGCGTGCCATTACAATACGGTTAATAAATCCTAATATTTTCGTGATAAAACCAGCTAACATTAAAATAAAAGCACCTCGTAAAAAGGTTTGTTTCGTCATAATTTTCTCCTACCTTCTCAAAATCAATGGAATGATTTACAATAATTTATATGCATCTATAAGGCAAGCATGACAAGCATTTGAAATGAGGAACGTGAGATCAGAAGGAGATGAGCTGGAAGTGGTTGGGAAAGAAGAGTTGATAGAAGCGTATCGGGAACAGTTAAGAATCGTCTTAGAAAGCAAGGTAGAAGAGTTCCAAATGCTCGGCTATGATCGCGTTACAATGGAAGACGTTTGGAAATGTTTAAAGACTCGAAAGTGGAAAAAAGTAGATAGTGATGTCAGATTGTATGAGCTTGTAAATGACGTGTTAACGTTAACAGCTAACGATTATATGACATTTTTAACGATGAAGGCGTACCAAGCACCGCTTTGGTCATTTGAAGAATATGAAAATAAATAATAGGTTGTAATTGGTTTGTTCTTCCTCTTGCAGTATAATAATGAGTATTGATAAAGAGGTAATTTTGGAACAATGGCCTTTGTTCAAAGGAGGAACAAGAAACATATGGCAAAACGAAGCAGTAGAATCGTTGCCTTTTTCCTCGTTGTGTTATTAATTGGAGGAATCATTGGAGCAACGACAAAAAACATTACAAAAGGAATTAACCTCGGGCTTGATCTTCGGGGCGGCTTTGAAATTTTATATGAAGTAAAGCCAGCGAAAAAAGGAGATAAAGTTACAAAGGATACTCTTGTGAGTACGGTTGGTGCACTCGAAAAACGTGTAAACGTTCTTGGTGTAAGCGAACCGAATATCCAAATTGAAGGAAATGATCGCATTCGTGTGCAGCTTGCTGGAGTAAAAGATCAGCAGCAAGCGCGAGATGTGTTATCAACGCAAGCGAAATTAACATTTCGTGATGTAAATGATAACATTCTTATGGATGGTTCTGATTTAGCGACGGATGGAGCAAAGCAAACGTTTGATGAACAAGGCCGTCCAAGCGTTAGCCTAAAATTAAAGAGTGCTGATAAGTTCCGTGCAGTAACTCAAAAAGTATCTAGCATGCCGCAACCAACAAATTTAATGGTGATTTGGCTTGATTTTGAAGAAGGAAAAGATTCTTACAAGGCAGAAGCAGCGAAGCCAAAGCCAAAATATTTATCGGCAGCTACTGTTAGTCAAGTATTTAATCAAGCGGAAGTATCTATTGTTGGTGGAAACTTTACAGTAGAGAGCGCAAAACAACTTTCAGAGTTGTTAAATGCCGGAGCACTTCCTGTTGATTTAAAAGAAATATACTCTACTTCTGTTGGAGCAAAATTCGGAGAGCAAGCATTGCAAAAAACAATTTTTGCAAGTGCGATTGGTATCGCTCTTATTTTCTTATTTATGCTTGTATTCTATCGTCTACCAGGTCTTGTAGCGGTAATTATGCTTGGTTTATATATTTACATAACGTTACTCGTATTCAATTGGATGCACGCTGTTCTAACATTACCGGGTATAGCGGCACTGGTGCTCGGGGTCGGAATTGCGGTTGATGCAAACGTTATTACATATGAAAGACTAAAAGAAGAATTGCGCATCGGAAAATCGATGTTATCAGCATATCGCGCAGGTAATCAGCGTTCGTTATCAACGATTTTAGATGCGAATGTTACAACGCTTGCAGCAGCAGTTGTCTTATTTGCATACGGTAATAGCTCTGTGAAAGGATTTGCGACAAGTTTAATTGTAAGTATTTTCGTCGGCTTTATTACAAATGTTTACGGTACACGTTTCTTACTTGGCTTACTTGTTAAGAGTCGTTACTTTGATAAAAAATATTCTTACTTTGGTGTAAAACCGAAGGAAATTATTCCGTTATCAAAAGGTGTAGAACATGCACCAACGAAATTTGACCGTGTTAACTTTGTTAATATTGGACATAAGTTTTTCTGGTTCTCTGTTGTTGTGATGATTCTAGGTGCGATTATTTTACCAATCTTTAAGTTGAATCTTGGGATTGACTTTGCAAGCGGTACGCGCATGGACATTAAAACAAATCAAGCCATAACGGTTTCACAAGTACAACAAGAGTTACATGATTTAAAAGTAGATGTGAAGAAAGAAGATATTGTGCCGACAGGTAATGATAATAAAGGATTTGCTGTTCGTACAATTGGTGTACTATCAAAAGACGATATTGCGAAAGTAAAAACATTTTACCATGATAAATATGGTGCAGAACCGAACGTAAGTACAGTTTCTCCGACAATCGGAAAAGAAATTGCACGAAATGCACTTATTGCAGTGCTAATTGCTTCTCTTGTTATCATTTTATATGTGAGTATTCGTTTCCGCTTCACATATGCGCTATCGGCAGTGTTAGCACTTCTGCACGATGCATTCTTCATTATCATTGTGTTTAGCTTACTTCACTTAGAAGTTGATCTAACATTTATCGCAGCAGTGTTAACGATTATCGGTTATTCTATTAATGATTCGATTGTTACGTTTGACCGAAACCGTGAGTTATACAAACAGAAACAAAAAATTCGTACTGTAAGTGATTTAGAAGAGATTGTGAATTCTAGTATTCGTCAAACAATCGGTCGTTCTATTAATACGGTCATGACAGTGTTACTACCTGTTATTACATTATTAATTTTCGGTAGTGAGTCATTGCGAAACTTCTCAATTGCATTATTTGTCGGCTTAATTGTTGGTACGTATTCTTCTGTTTTCGTTGCATCTCAAATTTGGTTGATGCTTGAAAGCCGTCGTTTGAAAAAAGGAAAAGGTCAGAAGAAAGTTGAAGTAAATACGTCTGAACCGCAAGTATAAGTAAAGTCGCTTAAACTTGAATAAAAAGAGATGCCTAATTGTAGGCATTTCTTTTTTGTTCCGGGATAAAATAAAGTGAAACTTCCTTCTGGAACGTTTTTTTCCAGAAGGTTAGTTGAACCAATCGGGCACTTAGGAGAAATTAGTCCCCACTTCTCTTCTTCGATTTCACTAAGCTTGATCGTTAGTGCGGGATAAAATATAGGTTGGCGAAAGAAAGGATTGCGGTTATGGAAAAAGATGAACGTTTTAAACAAGCGGAGTTTGGTGCGATTGTTGGAATTATTGGTAATATTTTACTCGCAATTATAAAGGCGATTATTGGATATATTGGAAATAGTAAAGCGCTTATGGCGGATGCTGTACATTCCGGATCAGATGTTATTGGTTCGTTAGCGGTTTTATTTGGGCTGCGTGCAGCAAAGCAACCGCCTGATGACGATCATCCATATGGACATGGAAAAGCGGAATCGATCTCAGCGATTATCGTAGCTGTTCTTTTATTTATTGTCGGAATTGAAATTGTTATCTCTTCTATTAAAGCTTTTACACAAGTGCTAGAGCCACCGCGCTGGATTACTGTGATTGCTGTGCTTCTTTCGATTGTTGTGAAAGAAGGGATGTTCCGCTACAAATATAAGTTAGGTAAAAGGATAAAAAGTGATGCCATTATTGCAAACGCGTATGAGCATCGTTCGGATGTATTTTCATCATTTGCGGCTTTAATTGGGATTGGAGCGGCGATTATAGGAAGTAAAATGGGGGTAGATTGGCTTGTATATGCCGATCCAGTTGCCGGTTTATTTGTATCTTTACTCGTTATAAAAATGGCTTGGGATATTGGAAAAGAAGCGATTCATACAACGTTGGATCATGTACTTCATGAAGAAGATATCGTTCCGATGAGGGAAGCCGTTATGCAAGTAGAAGGGGTAAAGAAAATAGGTTCGCTATACGCAAGAGAGCATGGACACTATGTTATTGTTGATATTAAAGTGTCTGTTGATCCGTACATTACGGTAGAAGATGGACATCGCATTGGTAAACATGTGAAAGAGGTGCTCATGCAGCAAGATCATGTGCAAAACGTCTTCGTACATATTAATCCATATTCTCCGGATTAATATATAAAGTGGTAGTTCATACAGAGGAGGAACTGTCCCTAAGAGCCTGATTGGTTCGACTAACTATTTTCGGGGAAGGGCGACCAAAAAGAAGTCTCATTTTATCTCGCTCAAACGGGCAGTAGAATGTAGGAACGCCAAGGAGAAGGACTGCCCGTAAGAGCCCGATTGGCTTAACAAACCTTTAGCAAAAAGCGCTAAAGGAAGTTTCGCTTTACCCCGCTCAAAGGGACAGTAGTGCGGTAGTGAATGCAGAGGAGAACTGTCCCTAAGAGCCCGATTGGTTCGACTAACTATTTTGGGAGAAGGGCGTTCCAAAAATAGAAGTCTCACTTTCCCCCGCTCAAAGGGACAGTAGTGCGGTAGTGAATGCAGAGGAGAACTGTCCCTAAGAGCCCGATTGGTTCGACTAACTATTTTGGGAGAAGGGCGTTCCAAAAATAGAAGTCTCACTTTCCCCCGCTCAAAGGGACAGTAGTGCGGTAGTGAATGCAGAGGAGAACTGTCCCTAAGAGCCCGATTGGTTCGACTAACTATTTTGGGAGAAGGGCGTTCCAAAAATAGAAGTCTCACTTTCCCCCGCTCAAAGGGACAGTAGTGCGGTAGTGAATGCAGAGGAGAACTGTCTCTAAGAGCCCGATTGGTTCGACTAACTATTTTGGGAGAAGGGCGTTCCAAAAATAGAAGTTTCGCTTTACCCCGCTCAAAGGGACAGTAGTGCGGTAGTGAATGCAGAGGAGAACTGTCCCTAAGAGCCCGATTGGTTCGACTAACCATTTTGGGAGAAGTGCGCTCCCAAAATAGAAGTCTCACTTTATTGTCACCCCTTAGTCTGTCTAGTATAATGGATAGGTTAAGGGGTGATTTCGTTGTTACAAGCGAAGACGCGTTGGAAAGAAAAGTATACTAATGAGGAACTTGTAGGACAGTTGGCAAATAAACTTCAATTGTCTCCTCTTGTTACTTCACTATTACTGAATAGAGGATTCGATACAGAAGAAAAGATTGTGGACTTTTTAAATACAGAGCAGCAAGAATTTCACGATCCGTTTTTATTAGAAGGTATGGACCGTACTGTAGAGCGTATTCGCCAAGCGATTCAAAACGGAGAGCAAATTTTAATTTTTGGTGATTATGATGCAGACGGTGTTAGTAGTACAACTGTTTTATTTTTAGCATTGCAAGAAATTGGAGCGGATGTGGAGTTTTATATTCCGAACCGATTTACAGAAGGATATGGGCCGAATGAAGAAGCGTTTCGCTGGGCGCACCGTGCTGGTTTCTCACTTATTATTACAGTTGATACGGGAATTGCAGCTGTTCACGAGGCGCAGGTTGCAAAGGAGCTGGGCGTTGATTTAATTATTACCGATCATCATGAGCCGCCGCCAGAATTGCCGGAAGCTTTAGCGATCATTCACCCGAAGTTAGATGGTGGTGTGTATCCGTTTCATTACTTGGCAGGTGTTGGAGTTGCGTTTAAAGTTGCTCATGCTTTGCTTGGGAGTGTGCCAGAACATTTATTAGAAATTGCAGTTATTGGTACAGTGGCTGATTTAGTGCCTCTTTATGGTGAAAACCGCCTACTCGTGCAACGTGGGCTGAAAAAATTGCGAACAACGCAGCGAGTAGGATTACAAGCACTCTTTAAAGTTGCTAATATTTCGCAAGGTGACATTACAGAAGAGAGTGTTGGTTTTGCAATTGGACCGCGCATTAATGCAGTTGGACGATTAGAAGATGCAACGCCAGCTGTGCATTTACTATTGTCAGAAGATGTAGAAGAAGCAAAAGAACTTGCACAAGAAATTGATGAACTGAACAAATTGCGAAAAGATATTGTAAAGCAAATTACGGAAGAAGCGATTGTGGAAGTGGAAGCACATTATCCGCCAGAAGAGAATAAAGTATTAGTTCTTGCAAAAGAAGGTTGGAATCCTGGTGTAATTGGGATTGTTGCTTCAAAGCTCATAGATCGCTTTTATCGTCCGACAATTGTACTAAGCATTGATCCCGAAAAAGGGACGGCAAAAGGATCAGCCCGTAGTATTGAAGGCTTTGATTTGTATGCTAATTTATCAGATTGCCGGGACATTTTACCGCATTTTGGCGGGCATCCAATGGCTGCTGGTATGACTCTTAGTATGGATGATGTCGATGAACTGCGCCGACGCTTAAATGAGCAAGCGGCGGTTCAGCTATCAGATGAAGATTTTATTGCAGTCACTGCAGTAGATGCAGTATGTGAAGTGGAAGATGTAACGCTTGCTGCAATTGAAGAGATGCAAAAACTTGCCCCGTTTGGTGTCGGAAATCCAAAGCCGCGTATCGCTGTGAAGGATGCAGGTCTTGAAAGTATTCGCGCAATTGGTTCTGATGGTTCGCATTTGAAAATGACACTTCGTAATGGACAAGCGACATTAGATAGCATCGGTTTTGGTCTTGGTGCATTTGCAAAAGAAATTTCTCCTGTAGCGCACGTGTCGATCGTTGGAGAAGCTTCTATTAATGAATGGAATAATTTCCGTAAACCACAAATTATGATTCAAGATATTGCTGTAGAAGCTTGGCAATTATTTGATTGGCGCAGTATGCGTAATGTAGAAGCAAATCTCGCCGATCTTTCGCGTGATAAATTGACAATCGTGTATTTTAAAGAAGAGGCATTGCAAAAGTTTTCTTTAGAAGCGTATACAGATTATCTCGTGCATGCCAAGGATGTGACAATATTAGAAGGTCGTTACGTTGTTGTTCTTGATTTACCAGATGCGACAGAAGATCTAAAGTCTATATGTGAAAAAGGATTTCCAGACCGTATTTATACCGTTTTTTATCAAGAAAACAATCACTTATTCAGTACGGTTCCAACGAGGGAACATTTTAAATGGTACTATTCATTTTTACATCAAAAAGCACCATTTTCTCTTCGACAATACGGAGAGCAACTTTGCCGTCATAAAGGTTGGTCAAAAGATACAGTAAATTTCATGACACAGGTGTTTTTTGAGTTAGAATTTGTTACAATAAAAGACGGTGTCATTTTTATGGCAGGAGAAATGAAAAAGCGTGATTTAACCGAATCAAACACGTATCGTGAGAAAATCAACCATTTACAATTAGAAAAAGAACTGGTTTATAGCACATATCAACAATTATATGCATGGTTTGAAACGATTCGTAATCATAAAGAAGTAGAACAGTTAGGATAAAGGATTTGTATTTACAATTCTTTTATATTTGAGGAGGATTCATAAATATGGATTTCAAGCAACATATTGCAATTGTACCGGATTATCCGAAAGAAGGTATTGTCTTTAAAGACATCACACCTTTAATGAATGATGGAAAAGCATATAAAGCAGCAACGGATGCAATCGTTGCGTATGCAAAAGAAAGAAATATCGACCTTGTAGTAGGACCAGAAGCTCGTGGTTTTATTATTGGATGTCCAGTTTCTTACGCATTAGAAGTGGGTTTTGCACCAGTTCGGAAATTAGGTAAATTACCACGCGAAGTAATTAAAGTAGATTACGGTAAAGAGTATGGTAAAGATGTGTTAACAATTCATAAAGATGCGATCAAACCTGGTCAACGAGTATTAATTACAGATGACCTATTAGCTACAGGTGGAACAATTGAAGCGACAATTAAGTTAGTAGAAGAACTTGGCGGTGTTGTTGCAGGTATCGCATTTTTAGTAGAGCTTACTTATTTAGATGGCCGTAAAATGTTAGACGGTTATGACGTATTAGTATTAGAAAAATATTAATTGTAAACAGGGCGGCATGTGGAGTACCCGTGAATCTCTTTGAGAGGATCGGGTATTTTTATATATTTGTTGAAAAAGCAAAGCGAAATGTTTGTAAAATCTTTTCCTTTTCACAATTCCCAATCATTACGTTATAATGGTAAAATAAAAATTATTCTAATTGGCAAGGAAAGAGATTATTAATCTTCAATAAAAGGTGATTAGATGGCGAATGAACAAGTACTAACAGCTGAACAGGTACTGGAGAGAGCAGGGCAATATTTACAAGATGATGATATCGATCTTGTTGCGCGCGCTTATGAATTTGCGCGTTCCGCACATAGTGAGCAATACCGAAAATCAGGGGAACCATATATCATTCATCCAATTCAAGTAGCAGGTATTTTAGTTGATTTACAAATGGATCCGTCTACTGTATCTGCAGGTTTTTTACATGATGTAGTAGAAGATACAGAGGTAACGTTAGAAGATATTGAGCGTGAATTTACAAAAGAGATTGCGATGCTTGTTGATGGTGTCACAAAGCTTGGAAAAATTAAATATAAATCACATGAGCAGCAACAAGCGGAAAATCATCGAAAAATGTTTATCGCAATGGCGCAAGATATTCGAGTGATTTTAATTAAACTAGCTGACCGTCTTCATAACATGCGTACGCTGAAACACTTACCCCAAGAAAAACAGCGTCGCATTGCAAATGAAACATTGGAAATTTTCGCACCATTAGCACATAGACTCGGAATTAATACGATTAAGTGGGAACTAGAAGATACAGCGCTTCGTTATTTAAATCCGCAGCAATATTATCGTATTGTCAATTTAATGAAACGCAAGCGTGCCGAACGTGAAGAATATTTAGATGAAGTTATGACAGAAATTCGTGACAAGTTAAAAGAAGTGGCGATTCAACCGGAGATTTCTGGTCGTCCAAAGCATATTTACAGTATTTACCGTAAAATGGCAATGCAAAATAAACAATTCAATGAAATTTATGATTTGCTAGCTGTTCGTGTTGTGGTAAATAGTATTAAAGATTGCTACGCAGTTCTAGGTATTATTCACACGTGCTGGAAACCGATGCCAGGCCGTTTTAAAGATTATATTGCAATGCCAAAAGCAAACTTGTATCAGTCGCTGCATACAACAGTAATTGGACCTAAAGGTGATCCGCTTGAAGTGCAAATTCGCACGAAAGAAATGCATGAAATTGCAGAATACGGAATTGCGGCACACTGGGCATATAAAGAAGGACAAGCGGTTGACACAACAGGAACGCTTGAGAAAAAATTAACGTGGTTCCGTCAAATTTTAGAATGGCAAAATGAAGCTTCGAATGCAGAAGAATTTATGGAATCCTTAAAAATTGATTTATTCTCTGATATGGTGTTTGTATTTACACCAAAAGGAGATGTAATGGAATTGCCCCTTGGTTCGGTTCCAATTGACTTTGCTTACCGTGTTCACTCTGAAATAGGGAATAAAACGATTGGTGCAAAAGTAAACGGTAAGATGGTGACTCTTGATTATAAATTAAAAACAGGTGACATCATTGAAATTTTAACATCTAAGCATTCATATGGCCCGAGTCAGGACTGGGTGAAATTAGCTCAAACATCGCATGCGAAAAATAAAATTCGTCAATTTTTCAAAAAGCAGCGCCGTGATGAGAATATTGAAAAAGGTCGCGAGCTTGTTGAAAAAGAGGTGCGAGGCCTTGAGTATGAGATGAAAGAAGTATTAGCATCTGATAACTTAAAACGTGTTGCTGAGAAATTTAATTTTGCAAACGAAGAAGATATGTTTGCAGCTGTTGGCTATAACGGCATTACCGCATCGCAAATTGTGACGCGCTTAACAGATAAATTCCGTAAGCAACGTGAAGAAGAAATAACGGAAGTAAAAGAAGTTCGAAAACCGATGAAAATTCGGAAATGGGATTCTGGTGTGAAAGTAAGTGGTGCGGATAATTTACTTATCCGTTTATCAAAGTGTTGTAATCCAGTTCCTGGTGATGACATCATTGGCTATATTACGAAAGGCCGCGGTGTATCGATTCATCGTACAGACTGCGTAAATGTTCATACAGAAGAAGCACAAGAAAGATTGCTGGATGTAGAATGGGAAGGCAGCCCGGAAAAAGAAATTGAATACAACGTTGATATTGAAATTTCAGGATATGACCGCCGCGGTTTACTAAATGAAGTATTGCAAGCTGTAACAGAAACGAAAACATATATTTCGGCTGTTTCAGGAAGAAGCGACCGCAACAAAATGGCGACAATTCATATGTCTATTTCTATTCATAACTTACAGCATTTGAAAAAAGTTGTGGAACGTATTAAACGAGTTCCAGAAATTTATGCGGTGCGCCGCATGATGCATTAATTAGGAGTGAATATATATGAGAGTTGTCTTACAACGATCAAAAGAAGCATCTGTAACAGTGAAAGGAGAAGTTGTAGGACAAATTCCTTTCGGCTTAACACTATTAGTTGGAATCACACATGAAGATACAGAAAAAGATGCAACGTACATTGCTGAAAAAATTGCCAACTTACGCATTTTTGAAGATGAAAACGAGAAAATGAACCATTCTGTATTAGATGTCGGTGGACAAGTTCTTTCTATTTCACAGTTCACGTTATACGGAGATTGCCGAAAAGGAAGACGCCCAAACTTTATGGATGCAGCAAAGCATGACTATGCAGAACATTTATACGATTTCTTTAACGAAGAACTTCGCAAACAAGGATTGCATGTAGAAACAGGACAATTTGGAGCGATGATGGACGTTCAGCTTATTAATGATGGTCCGGTGACTTTAATTGTAGAGAGTAAATAGTGATGGTGGAAGAGAGGGGATGTGTTCTCCTCTCTTTTTTGTAACAGCGTATAACCTCCACATCAATATGGAACACTAGTCATTAGAATTCCACTATTGAATGTGAGGGATATGCATATGCGTATGAATGAGAAAGGAAACGCTGTTACTAACGGAGCGAATCAATTGTTTAATGTGAATTTTCATGAGTTTATTTCAAAAGAATCGCAAAATACAACGCTTGAACTTGCTTCTGAATTTGGGCTTTCTTTAAAAGATGTGAAAACATTAAAGAAGCACCTTGGACGTTCTTGAGAACCTTGACAACATTTGTGAATAACCGTATAGTAGTAAACAAATTCGTCTTTTTACAGTTACATATGTTATAAACCGATGATAGAGAAGAGTAGATGAGAGACACATGAAAAGAGAGGAAATGTCCAGGGCTGAAAACATTTCTGCATGATGACTGATCGAATGACACTCTGTAGGTTTCGTCTTGAACAGCTTAGTGCTCAGTAGAGGTCGAACGCAATTTAAGCGTTATTAAAAAAGTGGAAGCATACGTGCTTCAATTAGGGTGGCACCACGGGTATTATACTCTCGTCCCTACTGTGTAATCAGTAGAGGCGGGAGTTTTTTTATTTTTATTATTATTGAAAAAATGAGGAGGAACTGAATATGTCTATTCAAATCCCACGCGGAACGCAAGATATCCTTCCTGGTACTGTTGAACTATGGCAGTATATTGAAGGACAAGCACGTGAAATTTGCCGTCGTTATAACTATAAAGAGATTCGTACACCAATTTTTGAGCACACAGAATTATTTTTACGCGGTGTTGGTGATACAACGGATATCGTACAAAAAGAGATGTACACATTCGAAGATCGCGGAGAGCGCAGCTTAACACTTCGTCCAGAAGGAACAGCACCAGTTGTACGTTCTTATGTAGAAAATAAAATGTTTGGTGACGCTACGCAGCCAACAAAATTATATTATATTGGACAGATGTTCCGTTATGAAAGACCACAAGCAGGCCGTTACCGTCAATTTGTTCAGTTTGGAATTGAGGCGATTGGCAGTAATGATCCGGCAATTGATGCTGAAGTTATTGCGCTTGCTGTTGAGTTTTACCGCGGCATGGGCTTAAAGAATATAAAAGTTGTTTTAAATAGCTTAGGTGATGCAGCGAGCCGTAAAGCACATCGCGATGCATTAATCGCACACTTTGAGCCTCGCATCGGTGAGTTTTGTGCAGATTGCCAATCTCGTTTAGGGAAAAACCCACTTCGTATTTTAGATTGTAAAAAAGATCGCAATCATGAATTGATGGCAACAGCACCGTCTATTACAGAATATTTAAACGAAGAATCAAGTGAGTATTATGAAAAAGTACAAGAACTATTAACAATGATGGGCATACCATTTGAGAAAGATCCAAACCTTGTGCGCGGTTTAGATTATTATCAGCACACTGTATTTGAAATTATGAGTGAGGCTGAAGGTTTCGGGGCGATTACAACGTTAAGCGGCGGTGGTCGTTACAACGGACTTGTACAAGAAATTGGCGGTCCAGAAATGCCTGGTATTGGTTTTGCGATGAGTATCGAACGTTTAATTATGGCGCTGAAAGCTGAGAATATTGAATTACCAATTGTTCATAACATCGATTGTTATGTTGTAGCGCTTGGTGAAAAAGCGAAAGATCGCGCTGCAAAAGTTGTCTTCGATCTTCGGAAGGCTGGCTTAGCGGTTGAAAAAGATTACTTAGATCGTAAAATGAAGGCGCAGTTTAAATCAGCGGATCGTCTAAGTGCAAAATACGTTGCTGTATTAGGTGAGGATGAACTAGAAAAAGGCATTATCAACTTAAAAGATATGGCAACAGGCGAACAAGAAGAAGTTGCATTAGATGTATTTGCTTCATACGTAGCAGAGAAATTAGTATAGGGGGAGAGCAGAAATGGCTGAAAGAACACATGAATGTGGAAAAGTAACAGTAGAAGCAGTGGGACAAACAGTTCAATTAAAAGGTTGGGTACAAAAACGCCGTGATTTAGGCGGATTAATTTTCATTGACTTACGTGACCGTACAGGTATTGTACAAGTTGTATTTAGTCCAGAGACTTCAAAGGAAGCATTAGAAATAGCAGAAACAATTCGCGGTGAATATGTGCTGCATGTAGAAGGTACAGTTGTTGAGCGTGCGGCTGGTGCAATTAATGAAAATATGGCAACAGGCCGTATTGAAGTACAAGCTACGAAAGTAAACGTATTAAATGCAGCAAAAACACCACCGATTATGATTACAGATGATACAGATGCATCAGAAGACGTTCGCTTAAAATATCGTTACTTAGATTTACGTCGTCCTGCTATGTACAACACATTTAAAATGCGTCACGACGTAACAAAAACAATTCGTAACTTCTTAGATAGTGAAGATTTCTTAGAAGTAGAAACACCGATTTTAACGAAAAGTACACCAGAAGGAGCTCGTGATTACTTAGTACCAAGCCGTGTGCATGAAGGAGAGTTTTATGCACTTCCGCAATCTCCGCAGTTATTTAAGCAGCTTCTTATGGTCGGCGGTTTTGAACGTTACTACCAAGTGGCACGCTGCTTCCGTGATGAAGATTTACGTGCAGATCGTCAGCCAGAATTCACACAAGTCGACATTGAGACATCATTCTTAACACAAGAAGAAATTCTAGAAATGATGGAACGCATGATGACAAAAGTAATGAAAGAAGCAAAAGGTGTAGAGATTCATGCACCGTTCCCGCGCATGACATATGCAGATGCAATGGCTCGCTACGGTTCTGATAAGCCAGATACACGTTTTACGATGGAGCTTATTGATCTATCAGAATTTGCAGCAAGTTGTGGTTTTAAAGTGTTCACAAGTGCTGTAGAGAGCGGCGGACAAGTAAAAGCAATTAATGCAAAAGGTGCAGCGAGCAAATATTCTCGTAAAGACATCGACGCATTAACAGAATTCGTAAAAGTGTACGGAGCAAAAGGGCTAGCCTGGTTAAAAGTTGAAGAAGACGGCTTAAAAGGTCCAATCGCAAAATTCTTTAACGAAGAAGATGCAAATGCACTTATGAGCACGTTAGATGGGGCTGCTGGTGACTTATTATTATTCGTTGCTGATAAGAAGAGCGTTGTTGCAGATAGCTTAGGAGCACTTCGTTTACGCTTAGGTAAAGAACTTGAGTTAATTGATGAAGGCAAATTTAATTTCCTATGGGTAACAGATTGGCCGCTTCTTGAGTATGATGAAGATGCTGATCGTTACTTCGCAGCTCATCATCCATTCACAATGCCATTCCGTGAAGATGTAGAGTTATTAGAAACAGCACCAGAAAAAGCGCGTGCACAAGCATATGACCTTGTATTAAACGGTTATGAGCTTGGTGGTGGATCACTTCGTATTTACGAGCGTGATGTACAAGAAAAAATGTTCAAAGCACTTGGTTTCTCGCAAGAAGAAGCACAAGAGCAGTTCGGATTCTTATTAGAAGCATTCGAATATGGTACACCGCCGCACGGAGGAATCGCATTAGGTTTAGACCGTCTTGTTATGTTACTTGCAGGTCGTACAAACCTTCGTGATACAATTGCATTCCCGAAAACAGCAAGCGCAAGCTGCTTATTAACAGAAGCACCGAGCCCAGTTGCAGATGCACAGCTTGAAGAGCTTTACTTACAATTAAAAGTCAAAGAAGAGAAGTAAGAACGAATCCTAGATGGATATACTAATTCCATCTAGGATTTTTTGTTTTGGTATATAACTTTTTCTATACAAATAGTCGGAAAAACGCTAGAATACATGGTAGACCATTTTTGTAATAGGAGTGTAGACCGCATGTTACATCAATTTTCACGTAATGAATTAGCCTTCGGAAAAGAAGGTATTGAAATATTAAAAAATAGTACGGTTGGTATTTTAGGAATTGGCGGTGTTGGTTCGTTTGCAGCTGAAGCGCTAGCGCGTTCTGGCGTCGGTCGTCTTGTATTAGTTGATAAAGACGTTGTAGATATTACAAATGTTAATCGTCAAATCCATGCGTTACTTTCTACTGTGGGTCGTTCAAAAGTAGAATTAATGAAAGAGCGTATTGCAGACATTAACCCAGACTGCGAAGTTATCGCATTAGAAATGTTTTATACAGATGAAACATACGAAGAGTTCTTTAAACATGGTTTAGATTTCGTAGTGGATGCATCTGATACAATTACGTTCAAAATTCATTTAATTAAACAGTGCTTGCGACGTAAAATTAAAATCATTTCAAGTATGGGTGCAGCAAATAAAATGGATCCAACTCGTTTCCGTATTGCTGATATTTCAAAAACACATACAGATCCAATTGCAAAGGTAATTCGTACGAAGCTTCGTAAAGAGGGCATTAAAAAAGGTGTGAAAGTTGTATTCTCTGACGAAAATCCGATTGTGATTCGTGAAGACATTCGAAAAGAAATTGTTCCAGATGAAAATGCGAAAATTCGCAAAGCGAAATTACCACCTTCCTCTAACGCATTCGTTCCGTCTGTGGCTGGCTTAATTATGGCAAGTCATGTTGTGCGTGAACGTTTGAAGGATATAGAAGTAAAGCGTGTAGGACAAGAATAAAAAAGAGAGATGCACATGCATCTCTCTTTTTTATCCTGCTATTCACAAGCAGTAAGACTCCCACCTCAAGATTCAGAGAGAGGTGAGGAAGATGAGCGGAGGATAACCCCTCATTGCTGGCAGTTTCACTTTATTGTGAAACAATTTCTAAATTTCCGTTCTCATCCATTTTAAAAATGGGTGCCATATGCTCATTTGGCTCGTCTAATATAACAAGCTTGCGAGCGCGGTCCATAATTCTGACAAGTGTTTCATAGTCTTCTTGTACAGATTGTTGTTGATTCTTCAACGTTTCAAGCTTTTTCTCTAATTCTTGATTTGTATTTCGCAGTTTTTCGAGCTGACGGCGTAATGTTTCGTTTTCAGTTTGTAACTTCGCTACACGCGGATCGTTCTGTTCAACGTTTTGAAGAAATGAAATTACATCTTGCATCGTAAGCGATGGCTGATTTGGGCTGAGTTCTTCTGAAAACTCAACATCAATTACGACACTTTTCTTCGGTCTCAAGCGTGATATTTGCTGTTTTTGCTGTGTTGCTTGTGCCCGCTTCAATTCTTTCCGTTGTTTTTTTGCAATTTGCACAGCTTCTTCATAGTTTTGCCGAACTTCTGCATTCCAACGAAAGCCGCAAGCAGCGGATGTTCGATTTAATTGATCGCCAATTTCATCAAATGCTTTTAATTGGGTGCTGCCTTCGCGAATATGACGTAAAACGGTTTCTGCTAGAAGTAAATCTTCTTCTCCAGTCCATGCATCTTGGCGCATTTTCATTGCGAAACCCCCATATTTCATGTCGTTTTCGCTTATATTACCCTTTTGATTCGGTTTTATACGAATGTTGCAATCTTTCATAAACTGAAGCGAGTGCTTGTTCAAACTTTCCTGTTTTCTTTGGTTTATAGTATTGTTTGTTTTTTATTTTATCTGGCAAGTATTGCTGCTGAACCCATCCGTTTGGATAATCGTGCGGATATAAGTAGCCAATACCTCTACCGAGCGTTTCAGCGCCTTTATAGTGATTATCTTTTAAATGGGAGGGAACATCGCCTGTTTGTCCATTTCTAAGGTCATGTAAGGCTGCATCAAGTGCTTTATATGCTGAATTTGATTTTGGTGATAAGCATAGTTCAATAACTGCATTTGCAAGCGGAATACGAGCTTCTGGAAAGCCAACGCGTTCTGCGGATTCAATGGCAGCTAGCGTACGCGGCCCAGCTTGTGGATTGGCAAGCCCAACATCTTCGTATGCCATAATAAGCAATCGTCTGCCAATACTCTGCATATCACCAGCTTCAATAAGGCGAGCTAAATAATGAAGGGCTGCATTTACATCGCTTCCGCGAACTGATTTTTGGAAAGCTGACAATACGTCATAATGTGCATCGCCGCCTTTGTCGTGTACAAAGCTTTTCTTCTGTAGACATTCTTCAGCAATTTCAAGCGAGATTTCTACTGTTTCTTTATCTGTTGTAAAGCTAGATAAGACAGCGAGTTCAAGCGCATTATAAGCAGAGCGCATATCACCGCCAGATGCACTTGCGAAATGATGAAGAGCTTCATCTGTTACTGTGACATTGTACTCTCCTAGCCCTTTTTCCTCATCTGTTAAAGCGCGCTTTAATCCTTGTAAAATATTTTCTTCCGTTAAAGCGTGTAGCTCAAAAATTTGACAACGGCTCCGAATAGCGGAGTTAATTGCGTGAAATGGGTTGCTTGTCGTTGCTCCAATTAATGTAATGAGTCCGCTTTCTAAGTGAGGAAGAAGGAAATCTTGCTTTCCTTTATCTAAACGATGCACTTCATCTAAAATTAAAATAAGGTGACGATGCATTTTTGCCTCTTGGACAACAACTTCCATATCTTTTTTATTATGAGTAACGGCATTTAATAGACGAAAAGGCATACCGATGCTGCCGGCAATGGCACTTGCAATAGATGTTTTTCCTGTTCCGGGAGGTCCGTATAAAATCATTGATTGTAAATGCTTTGCTTGTACCATTCGCCATAAAATTTTGCCTTCTCCCACTACATGTTCTTGGCCGATAACTTCTGTAATATTGGTCGGACGCATTCGATGTGCGAGTGGTTGCTTCATATATAATCTCTCCTTAAGTGACTGTTCATTGTTTATCCCGCTATGCGCGGGCAGTAATACTCCCACCTTGAAATTTGGTAAAACATTGTCCAGCTCCAGTGGCTCGTTCAGAAGTTAGATGGGAGATAAACTGCTAACATGCGCCCGATTGGTGAGGGCTGATTAAAGTTTCACTTTATGTTATAAATTCCGAGTTATTTGATATACTTATATGTTATCATTTCTGTTAGAAAAGTTGAAATTTCTTATCATACTATATTATGCTATAATTTCAAAGGATTTTGATTTCAGAGAGTGTTCTTCCTACTAAATAAAAGAATAACTAGCCAGGTAAAAGTGAAAGATTTGAAAAGAGGTGCAACATATATGAAAATCTCAACAAAAGGCCGTTACGGTTTAACGATTATGATTGATCTTGCAAAAAAATTTGGAGAAGGTCCAATTTCATTAAAATCAATTGCTCAAGCGCATGATTTATCAGAGCATTATTTAGAGCAACTCATTTCGCCGCTTCGTAATGCTCGTCTTGTAAAAAGTACACGCGGTGCATATGGTGGTTATGTATTATCGGATCAACCAATTAACATTACAGCTGGTGATGTCATTCGTGTATTAGAAGGTCCGATTAATGTAGTAGAAATGTTAGATGAAGAAGAGCCAGCACAGCGTCAGCTTTGGATACGCGTTCGTGATGCGGTGCAGGAAGTTCTAGATAGTACAACATTAGAAGATTTAGTACGCTATGAAGAAGAAAACAATGGTGGTTATATGTTTTACATTTAATTCCGTGTGTAACGATTTGGAAAGAAGGAGATATGATGGAACGCATTTATTTAGATCATGCTGCGACATCTCCGGCTCACCCAGAAGTAGTCGAAAAGATGATTCCATATATGACAGAAGCATTTGGTAACCCTTCAAGCATCCACTTTTTTGGGCGCCAAGGCCGTCATGCAGTTGATGAAGCAAGACGTACGTGTGCACGGAGCATCCATGCAAATCCAAATGAAATTATTTTTACAAGCGGTGGTACAGAGGCTGATAATTTAGCGCTTTTAGGCGTAGCCCGTGCGAATCGTAAGAAAGGAAATCACATTATTACGACTGCAATTGAGCACCATGCGATTTTGCATACATGTAATGTGCTAGAGCAAGAAGGGTTTGAAGTGACGTATTTACCTGTTGATGAAACAGGGCGTATCCATATTTCTGATTTGCAAGAGGCATTAACAGATCAAACGATTCTTGTCTCGATTATGTTTGGAAATAATGAAGTTGGTACAGTGCAGCCGATAGGAGAAATTGGCGCTCTATTGAAAGAACACGGTGCTTATTTTCATACAGATGCAGTACAAGCATACGGTTTAACAGTAATTGATGTGAAAGAGCTTGGCATTGATTTGTTATCAATCTCTTCTCATAAAATTAACGGTCCAAAAGGTGTCGGCTTTTTATATGCAGGACAGCATGTGAAATTTGAACCGCTATTAACAGGTGGAGAGCAAGAACGAAAACGCCGCGCTGGCACAGAAAATGTACCGGGAATTGTTGGGCTTCAGCAAGCTGTTTTGTTAGCGGAGCAAGCTCGTGAGCAAAAAATTGCCCAATACAAGGGATTTAAAGATATAATGATATCTGTCTTGAAACAAGAAGACATTACTTTCGAGGTAAACGGAAACTTCGGACATTGCTTACCACATGTGTTAAATATAAGTTTTACAGGAATGAATATTGAGTCATTCCTTATGAACTTAGACTTAGCGGGAGTTGCGGTTTCAAGCGGATCTGCTTGTACGGCTGGCTCTATTGATCCATCACATGTGCTCGTAGCGATGTTCGGAAAAGAATCCGATAAAATACGTTCATCCGTGCGGTTTAGCTTTGGACTTGGCAATACGAAAGAACAAGTAGAAAAAGCAGCGTACGAAACAGTGAAGATCGTAAAACGATTAACACAAAATTAATATAGGAGGTGACGTGATGAACAAACTACCTCACGAAACACGCGTTGTCATTGGGATGTCCGGTGGCGTTGATTCATCTGTAGCAGCGATGTTATTAAAAAAGCAAGGCTATGATGTAATCGGAATTTTTATGAAAAACTGGGATGATACGGACGAAAATGGCGTATGTACAGCAACAGAAGATTATAACGATGTGATTGAAGTATGTAACCAAATTGGAATCCCATATTATGCAGTCAATTTTGAAAAGCAATATTGGGATAAAGTATTTACGTATTTTTTAGATGAATACCGTGCTGGCCGTACCCCGAACCCAGATGTAATGTGTAATAAAGAAATTAAATTTAAAGCATTTTTAGACCATGCAATGGAGCTTGGGGCAGATTATGTAGCAACAGGGCACTATGCACGTGTAGCGTATATTGATGGTGAATATAAAATGCTGCGCGGCGTTGATGATAATAAAGATCAAACATATTTCTTAAATCAACTGAGCCAAGACCAATTATCAAAAACGATGTTTCCACTTGGTGAGTTAAAGAAACCGCAAATTCGTGAAATGGCGAAAGAAGCAGGTTTAGCAACAGCAGCGAAAAAAGATAGCACAGGTATTTGCTTTATTGGCGAGCGCAATTTTAAAGACTTTTTAAGTAACTATTTACCAGCGCAGCCAGGTAAGATGCAAACATTATCTGGCGAAGTCAAAGGGAAACATGACGGTTTAATGTATTATACAATTGGACAACGTCATGGCCTTGGTATTGGTGGCAATGGGGATCCGTGGTTTGCTGTTGGGAAGAACTTGAAAGAAAACATTTTATATGTAGAACAGGGATTCCACAACGAGCTGTTATATGGTGATGAAGTATTTGCTACAAATGTAAGCTGGGTAAGCAATAAGCCGAAAGAAAAAGAATTTACATGTACAGCGAAATTCCGCTATCGTCAAGAGGATAACGCTGTAACGGTTCAAATTGTTGATGAGAATACAATTCGCATTCTTTGTGATGAGCCAATTCGTGCTATTACACCTGGACAAGCAGTGGTCTTCTATGATGGAGATGAGTGCTTAGGCGGCGCAACAATCGATGAAGTATACCGTAATGGTAAGAAACTTGATTATTTAGGATAAGAAAGAAAAACCTCTGCCTTATAATGGTCAGAGGTTTCTTTTTAGTAAAGGCGAATTTTCGTTCGCTCGAAAAATAGATTCTTTGTTATAATTTGTTGTAGAGGTGAAAAATATGTCAAACAAGCTTGAAACAGGCATTCAATATATGCAAGAAGGAAACTGGGAAGAAGCAGCAAAGAATTTTACAGAGGCCATTGAGGAAAATCCAAAAGATGCACTTGGTTATATTAACTTTGCAAATTTATTAGATGTATTAGGAGACAGTGAGCGTGCTGTTGCCTTTTATAAACGTGCGATTGAATTAGATGAAAAATCTGCTACAGCGTATTATGGATTAGGAAATATATATTTCCAGCAAGAGCTTTTTGCACAGGCGAAAGAAGCATTTGAGAAAGCGATGCAAGCAGGGCTGCAAACGGGAGATGTTTCGTTTATGCTTGGCATTACATATGTTCAGCTTGGAAACGATCGTTTAGCGCTGCCGTTTTTACAGCGTGCAGCTGAGTTAAATGAAGGTGATGTTGAAGCGATTTTTCAATGCGGATTATGCTTTGCACGCCTAGAACATGTAAAAGAAGCAAAACCTTATTTTGAAAAAGTTGTAGCACTTGATGAAGAACATGCAGATGCTTATTACAATTTAGGTGTAGTATATGCGTTTGAGGAAAATAGCGAGAAGGCGCTTGTGATGTTTAAGAAAGCTGTAGCCATTCAACCGGATCACTTTTTAGCGGGTAACGGCATTCGTTTATTAGAGCAAGACGCATAAAATGGAAGGAGGGGCAAAATGGGAAATCAACATGCAATGGATTTGTTTGAGGAAGAGCAGAAGTTTATAAAAGCACAAGTTCTTCATACCATTTTCCACAACGAAGAAAACCTCTATTCCGTTGTCAGTATGAAAATTATTGAAACGAACGAAACATATGACGAAAAAAAGGTCATGATAACAGGTCACTTTCCCCGAATGCACGAAGATGAAGTGTTTACACTAACAGGTCATTTTAAAGATCATCCAAAGTACGGGAAACAATATCATATTGAAACGTTTAAAAAGGAATTACCGCAAACAAAAACAGGAATGGTGCAATATTTAGCGAGCGATTTATTTAAAGGAATCGGGAAACGAACAGCGGAAAAAATTGTTGATCATCTTGGTGAACATGCGATTTCGAAAATTATGGATGATCCCGCAGCTTTGGACGGGATTGTAAATAAGCAAAAAGCACAAGAAATATACGAAACGATTATTGAACATCAAGGCCTTGAAAAAGTGATGAGCTTTCTAAACGGTTATGGATTTGGAACGAAGCTTTCTATTAAAATTTATCAACAGTATAAAGAAATGACACTTGAAGTTATTCGGAATAATCCGTATCAGCTGATTGAAGAGGTAGATGGTATTGGGTTTGGACGAGCTGATGATATTGGCCGCGCGCTTGGCATCTCTGGTAATCATGCCGATCGTGTACGAGCAGGATGCTTCTATACATTAGAGCACGTTTCGCTGCAAGAAGGTCATGTGTATATGAAAAGAGAGCAGTTAGTGCAACAAACGATGGAGTTGTTAAATAACCAAGAAACGTCTGTTACAGAAGAAGATGTTTTGCAATGCGCAGAAATGATGCAGGGAGAAGGCAAAATTATTATAGAAGATGAGCGTGTATATTTAGCCTCCTTGTATTATTCTGAAAAAGGTGTTGTAGCTTCTATCAATCGTTTACTTGGCCAAGAAGAACTTCCTTCCTTTCCTGAATCGGAGCTGTTGTTAACACTCGGAAAAATTGAAGAGCAGCTCGGCGTGCAATATGCACCGCTTCAGCAAGAAGGGATTCAAACAGCTCTTCATAAACCGATGATGATTTTAACAGGAGGTCCTGGTACAGGAAAGACGACTGTTATTAAAGGGATTGTTGAAATGTATGCTTCTCTTCATGGGTTATCATTAGACCCGAAGGATTATAGTGATGACAATCCGTTCCCTATTTTATTAACAGCACCGACAGGCCGTGCAGCAAAGCGTATGAGTGAATCAACAGGATTGCCTGCTTGTACAATCCATCGTCTGCTTGGATGGACACCCGAAGGATCGTTTCAACGTAATGAGCACGATCCTGTTAAAGGGAAATTACTTATTATTGATGAGTTTTCCATGGTTGATATTTGGCTTGCGAATCAATTGTTCAAATCATTGCCATCTACCATTCAAGTCATCATCGTTGGAGATGAAGATCAATTACCATCTGTTGGTCCTGGACAAGTGTTGAAAGATCTATTAGAATCCAGTGTTATTCCAACGGTAAAGCTTACGGAAATATATAGACAGGCGGAAGGTTCATCTGTTATTCAGCTTGCTCATGCGATTAAAAAGGGTGTGTTACCTCCTGATGTAACACAAAATAAAAAAGATCGTTCGTTTATTGCGTGTGCAAGTACGCAAATTGTTGAGGTTGTTAAGCAAGTGTGTGAAAATGCAAAAACAAAAGGATTTAGTGCACGTGATGTACAAGTGTTAGCTCCTATGTACAAGGGGCCGGCAGGTATTAATACGTTAAATGAAGCGCTGCAAGAAGTGTTTAATCCGAAAAAAGAAAAAAGCCGTGAAATTGCATATGGCGAGGTTGTGTATAGGGCTGGAGATAAAGTGCTTCAACTTGTCAATCAGCCGGAAAGTCAAGTATTTAACGGCGATATTGGCGAAATTGTTTCAGTGTTCTATGCGAAAGAAAACGTAGAACAGCAAGATATGGTTGTTGTTTCTTTTGACGGTATTGAAGTAACGTATACAAAAGCAGATTTAAACCAAATTACACATGCGTATTGCTGTTCTATTCATAAATCACAAGGAAGTGAATTTCCGATTGTGATTATGCCGGTTGTAAAAAGTTATTACCGCATGTTGCGCCGTAATTTAATTTATACAGGAATTACACGTAGTAAAAAGTTTTTAATTATTTGCGGCGAGGAAACTGCTTTTCAATCTGGTGTAAGTCGCCTTGATGATGCGCTTCGTCAAACAACACTATGCGACAGATTGCAAGGAAAAGCAGAAGCAATTGAGATTATGACAGAAGAGGGTCTCGATGTGGAAAACATTTCACCGTATGATTTTATGTAACGAGGTGAAATTATATAGTGTAATGCAGTTCTTATCATGTATAAACATATATAGTTTGGACATAATGGCGTAATAGAATACGGGAGATTGTAAGGAGATGAACGCCATATGTTCAGTTGTCCAAACTGTAAAGGAAAAGATATTGGAAAAATAGGTGTGAATCAATATTATTGCTGGAACTGCTTTATTGAATTATCGATTTCAAAGGGGAAAATTCATACACATCAAGTCGAGGAAGACGGTTCATTAAGTTCTTTAGATGATTTGTTTGATGAGAACGAACGAACAATCGGTTAATAAGGAGAGTGTTAACTTTGAAATTGCGCTCATCATTAATTGCATTAGGTGTAGGAGCAGCAGCATATCGATATGCACGTAAGCAAGATGTATTTTCAAGACGAAATATGAAAAAAGCACGTAAGATGCTTAAATCTTATTTATAATTCTCATTATACATGCATGTTTCAGATGCGAAGAAGCTCCCTAATTTTAGGGAGCTTTTTTATGTGCTTATGTAGAGGTAAAATAATCCGATTTGAGAGAAAAGATGAGAAAGTCCGTAGCAGCCAAGCCCTAGTATACTGTAGTAACAGAGATGCCTGGCACGTTCTTGTTTTGAAGAGGGAATGAAAAATCCTTTCCAAATGCCAAACCCAATACATATCCATTCTAATAGCATGCAAAGTGCGGAAAGTCCCAGCATCAACCAAACCATTTTGCGCCTCCTAACTTTGTTGAACTAATCGGACTTTTGCGGGAAGTTGTCCCCCACCTATCTTCCTCGTTTCTCTTTGAATCTTAGGGTGGAGATCTTACTGCCCAAAAATAGCGGGATAAATAATAGTGAGGACAAGAAATGATATGAAATTGCACTTGTTAGTTTGAGTATATGTATCTTTCTACAAAACAGTAAGAATACCTACAAAAAAATCCCGGCATGGCGGAGTTTTTTAATTTTTACACATAACCTTCTTTATTTCTCTTCAAACTAAGAAATAGAGGAGGTTTTTCTATTGAAGAATCTTAAAATTATTTGGATTTACCGGTTAGGTTTATTATTGCTGATTTTTTTATGTTTGCTCGTCTTTTTGAAAATTAAGCCGCTTTGGGCACCGATTTTATTTGTGATTAAAGTCGCCGTTACACCATTTTTCATCGCTTGTTTTATTGCTTATTTGCTGCATCCGCTTATTGAAAAATTGCATGAAAAAGGCATGCCGCGTACATTTGCCATTTTACTCATTTACATTCTTTTCTTTGGCGGTCTTGGATATGGTGTGTATAAAGGAACGCCAGCTGTTATTGCACAGTTGCAAGAAATGAACGAGCAATTTCCGCAATTTGTGAGCATGTATGAAACATGGTCGGATGGAATAACAGAGCAAACTGAAAATTTTCCTGAGTTCGTGAATGAGAAAATTAAACAAATCTTTGCAGGGGTTGAGGGAAAGATACAAGCGCTTTTAAATAAAGTGATGAGTACGGCAAGAGGCATACTTGATTCACTTCTTATTATTTTTTTAATTCCATTTATCGTATTTTACATATTAAAAGACTACGGTGAATTTTATCATATTTTTTGGAAGCTTGTACCGAGTAAGTGGCGTAAGGATGGTCAGCAGTTAGCAAAAGAAATTGATAAGTCGCTTGGAAATTATATTCGCGGACAATTATTTGTTTGTTTAATTTTAGGAGGGGTCTCTGCGCTGGCATTTTGGTTTATCGGAATGAAGTATCCGCTTCTTTTAGGGATTATCGTTGGAGTTACTGATATTATCCCATACTTCGGTCCTATTTTAGGGGCGATTCCAACATTAATGATTGCCGCGACAGTATCAACGAATTTAGTTATTAAAGCTGGAATTGCGCTTGCCATTTTACAATTTGTTGAGAGTAATATTTTGTCCCCCTATATTGTAGGAAGATCTCTGCGGATGCACCCTGTTATTATTATGCTTGCACTGCTTGTTGGAGGTGAAATTGGCGGCATTGTAGGACTCTTATTATCCGTACCACTGTTAGCGGTTCTTCGTACCATTATTGTCCATACCAAGCTATTTTGGAAACATTGACAAATGGAAACGGATTCGCTACAATTTGTGCATATAGTATATGATAAATTAATGACGGAACGAGTATGTTACAGTCCATTTTGCAGAGAGAAGCTTCCTTAGGCTGAGAGAAGCTTCAAATGAAGGGTAACAGAACGCTATTCCTGAGAGCAGCTAATCCCTGCCGTCTTGCCACGTTACGGCAACTTGAGGTGATGAAATATATGCATATTATTAGGATGTGCAATCTAGCCGTCGTGTCCAAAAGTAAGACACTTCCGCTTTTTATTTCATAATCAGGGTGGTAACGCGAGTCAACTCTCGTCCCTGTTATAGGGGACGGGAGTTTTTTGTTTTTTAATTGATTTTAATGAAGGAGGAAATACATATGAAACACTTAACAGGCGCACAAATTCGTCAAATGTTTTTAGATTTTTTCCAAGAAAAAGGACATGCAGTAGAACCGAGTGCATCATTAGTTCCGCACGAAGATCCATCTCTTTTATGGATTAATAGTGGGGTTGCAACGCTGAAAAAATATTTTGATGGCCGCGTAATTCCACAAAACCCGCGCATTACAAATGCGCAAAAATCAATTCGTACAAACGATATTGAAAATGTAGGGAAAACAGCTCGTCACCATACATTCTTTGAAATGTTAGGGAACTTCTCAATTGGGGATTACTTCAAAGAAGAAGCAATTACATGGGCTTGGGAGTTTTTAACGAGCGACAAATGGATTGGTTTCGATAAAGAACTTTTATCTGTAACAATCCATCCAGAAGATGAAGAAGCATTCCAAATTTGGCACGAGAAAATGGGTGTGCCAAAAGAGCGCATTATCCGTTTAGAAGAAAACTTCTGGGATATTGGTGAAGGCCCAAGTGGACCGAACACAGAAATTTTCTACGACCGCGGAGAAGCTTACGGTAACGATTTTAGCGATCCAGAATTATATCCAGGTGGAGAAAATGAACGTTATTTAGAAGTATGGAACCTTGTATTCTCACAATTCAATCATAACCCTGACGGTACATATACGCCGCTTCCGAAGAAAAACATTGATACAGGGATGGGTCTTGAGCGTATGGCATCTGTTGTTCAAAATGTGCCAACGAACTTTGACACAGACTTATTTATGCCAATTATCGGTGCAACAGAAGCAATTTCTGGTGAAAAATACCGCGCTGGCAATCATGAACAAGATACAGCGTTTAAAGTAATTGCTGACCATATTCGTACTGTAACATTTGCAGTTGGAGACGGAGCTCTTCCTTCTAACGAAGGCCGTGGTTATGTATTACGTCGTTTATTACGCCGCGCTGTACGTTATGCGAAGAAATTAAATGTTAGTCGTCCATTTATGTATGAATTAGTACCAGTAGTTGGCGAAGTAATGAAGGATTTCTACCCAGAAGTTCTTGAGAAGAAAGACTTTATTGCACGCGTTGTGAAAAATGAAGAGGAGCGTTTCCATGAAACACTTCATGACGGCGAAGCAATCTTAGCTGAAGTGATTGGAAAAGCAAAAGAAGAAAAATCAACTGTTATTTCTGGCGAAGACGCATTCCGTCTATATGACACATATGGTTTCCCAATTGAATTAACAGAAGAATATGCAGAAGAAGCTGGCATGACAGTTGATCATGAAGGTTTTGAAGCAGAGATGGAAAAACAACGTGAGCGCGCACGTGCAGCTCGTCAAGACGTTGATTCAATGCAAGTACAAGGCGGCGTTCTTGGTGAAATTAAAGTAGCGAGCGAATTTATTGGTTATGATTCTGTAGCTACAGAAAGTAACGTTGTTGCACTTGTGAAGAATGGTGAGTTCACAGATAGCCTACAAGCAGGTGAAGAAGGACAATTAATGTTAGATGTAACACCATTCTACGCTGAGAGCGGCGGACAGATTGCTGACCGTGGTTATCTTCTTGCTGATGGCGTAAAAGTACTTGTAAAAGATGTACAAAAAGCGCCTAATGGTCAAAACTTACACAAAGTAGTTGTAGAAGAAGGAACATTAACAAAAGATGCAGCAGTAAAAACGTTAATCGATACGAAAAACCGCGCAGCAATCGTGAAAAACCATACGGCAACTCACCTTCTGCATCAAGCGCTAAAAGATGTACTTGGCGGACACGTAAACCAAGCAGGATCTCTTGTAACATCAGAGCGTTTACGTTTTGACTTCTCTCACTTCGGTCAAGTACAAGCTGATGAACTTGAAAAAATTGAGCGTATTGTAAACGAGAAAATTTGGGAAAGTATCACAGTAGACATTTCTCAAAAAGCAATTGAAGAAGCAAAAGCGATGGGTGCAATGGCACTATTCGGTGAAAAATACGGAGATGTTGTACGCGTTGTACAAGTAGGTGATTATAGCTTAGAGCTTTGCGGTGGTTGTCATGTAGATAACACAGCATCTATTGGTATTTTCAAAATCGTTGCTGAATCTGGTATTGGAGCAGGAACGCGTCGTATTGAAGCGGTAACAGGAAAAGCTGCATATGAATTAATGAACGAACAAGTTGGTTTATTAAAAGAAGCAGCAAACAAAATGAAAACAAATCCGAAAGATATTTTAACAAGAGTGGATGGCTTATTTGCTGAAGTAAAACAACTGCAAAAAGAAAATGAGTCTCTTGCAGCAAAACTAAGCAACATTGAAGCTGGTAACTTAACAGATGCAGTGCGTACAGTGGATGGTGTAAATGTACTTGCAACAAAAGTAAATGTTGCAGATATGAATAACTTACGTACAATGATGGATGACTTAAAGAACAAATTACAATCTGCAGTTATCGTGCTTACAGCTGTAAACGATGATAAGGTCAACATTCTTGCTGGTGTAACGAAAGATTTAATTGAGCAAGGATACCATGCTGGTAAACTTGTTAAAGAGGTAGCATCTCGTTGCGGCGGTGGCGGCGGCGGTCGTCCTGATATGGCGCAAGCTGGTGGTAAAAATCCAGCACAAGTAGAGGATGCACTTGCATTTGTAGAAGAGTACGTTAAATCTGTTTCAAAATAAAGAGATAGTAGTGTACAATAGTAGGGAGAAGGGATATCTTTCTCCCTATACCTAGTAAAGTGAGGTGCTTAAAAATGGACGGGTTCGATAAAACGATGAAGTTTAACTTCCAAGAAGAAAAACAAAATGTCCATGTCAATGACGTACTATTAACTGTGTATGATGCACTTCAAGAAAAAGGATATAATCCGATTAATCAAATCGTCGGTTATTTATTAAGTGGAGATCCAGCATACATACCTCGTCATAAAGATGCTCGCAATATTATTCGTAAGCTAGAACGTGATGAACTGATTGAGGAGCTTGTAAAGTCTTATTTGAAGCATCATCGTGAGGAGTAGTTTATGCGTATATTAGGTTTAGATGTTGGGACAAAAACAGTCGGCGTTGCAATAAGCGATGAGATGGGCTGGACAGCACAAGGCTTGGAAACGATTAAAATTAACGAAGAAAGAGGCGAATTTGGTTTTAATCGTATTTCAGAGTTAGTAAAACAGTACAATGTGGACAAGATAGTAGTAGGATTGCCAAAAAACATGAATGGTACAATCGGTCCGCGCGGCGTGGCTTGTCAGCAATTTGCAGAAAAATTGGGTGAGCTCGTGCAATTGGAAGTTGTACTGTGGGACGAACGCTTGTCAACAATGGCAGCGGAGCGCCTGCTCATTTCGGCAGATGTAAGCCGAAAAAAACGAAAGCAAGTCATTGATAAGATGGCAGCTGTCGTAATTTTGCAAGGATATTTAGATAGTAAATAAGAGGTGACCATAATGGAAGAAAATCAAATTACAATTGTTGACGAAAAAGGTAACGAACATCTATGTGAAATTATTTTCACTTTTGATGCTGAAAAATTTGGTAAAAAATCTTACGTAGTATTCTCACCAATCGGTGAAGTTGACGAAGATGGCGATCCAATTTATGATGCAATGGCTTTCGAGCAAAACGAAGAAGAATCTGGCGGAACATTACTTCCAATCGAATCAGAAGAAGAGTGGGAAATGGTACAAGAAATGTTTAACACTCTTGCTGAGGAAGAAGAAGGCGAAGAATAATATAGTAAGTGCAAACAAACTGATTTCATATTGAAATCAGTTTGTTTGTTATATTTGTAAGATGAATGAAAGATTTTTTGTCGAAAGCAGATCGTTATTTGTAGTATAATAATACAGGTTGTTGAAAAAAGAAAAAACATGTCTAAAGAATAGACATGTTTTTTAGTATTTCGTAAGTTGTTGTATAGAGTAGGCGAGTACATTATACAATTTGGAATAAGGAGGGCATAGGGTAGTGAATCAAATGAAAACAAAAAAACGAAGAAGAGTAATTGCAGCCATTTTCATTGCATTGCTTGTTGTTTGTGGTTCTGCATATGCATATATTGCTTCAGCTTTAAAGCCGCTTAATGCAGAGAGTAAAAAGGAAATTGAAGTGGAAATTCCAAAAGGTTCTTCTACAAGTAAGGTAGGAGAGATTTTGGAAGACAAAGGAATTGTAAAAAACGGAACTATATTTGGTTTATACGCAAAAATGAAGTCTCAAAATTTACAAGCTGGTACATATTTGTTAAACCCATCGATGAATGTAGATGAAATAATGGGACAAATGTCATCTGGTAATGTGCATCGTCCAGTTGCTTATAAAGTGACAGTTAAAGAGGGGGCACAAGTTGTTGAAATTGCAGATACAATTGCTAAGGAATTTAAATTAAACAAAGAAGATGTTATTCGTCAGTTGAATGATAAAGCATTTGTGCAAAAACTCCAGCAGAAGTATCCAACATTGCTTACTAATAAAATTTTTGATAGCAATATTAAGTATCCATTAGAAGGGTATTTATATCCAGCTACATACCCGTACTATAAAAAGCAAGTAACGTTAGAAGAAATCGTAACGCCAATGCTTGATAAAACAAATAAATTGATTGAACAAAACGCGCAAAAAATGCAAGCAAGACAATTGGATGTTCACCAATTATTGACAATGTCTTCTTTAATTGAAGAGGAAGCAACGGGTTATACAGATCGGAAAAATATTGCTAGTGTGTTTTATAATCGTTTAGCAAAAGGAATGCCGCTGCAAACAGATCCAACAGTGCTATATGCATTAGGGAAGCATAAAGAGCGTGTACTATATGAGGATTTAAAAGTAAACTCTCCGTATAATACATATGTTGTGAAAGGATTACCAGTTGGACCAATTTCTAATTCTAGTGTAAAATCAGTAGAAGCAGCACTTGAGCCTGCACAAACAGAGTATTATTATTTCTTAGCGGCACCAGACGGTCAAGTGTATTACGCTAAAACACTAGAAGAGCATAACGCGTTAAAACAAAAGTATATTACACAAAAGCAATCGTAAATTTTTTGAGGGAAGCGAGAAAAATTCGCATATCCCTCTTTTTTATGATAAAATATAGCGGGTTAAAAACTGGCAGAAGAATCGTTTTTAATATAGAAACGGGACGTACAAGCTAAGGATAGAGTGAGCTTGTATTTTTCTTGCCGCAAAGAGACAATATTCTTTTTTACTTCTCCATGCGATAAGGAGGACTATCTATGGAGCAACAAGATGCAGTTTATGAATATTTGCAGTCTTTTATCGATCCGAAAGATGAGCTAATTCTTGAAATGGAACAGTATGCGAGTGAGTATCATGTACCAATTATGGATCGTCTTGGCATGGAGTTTATGTTGCAATTTTTGCGTCTAATTAAGCCAAAGACCATCTTAGAACTTGGTACAGCAATTGGATATTCTAGCATTCGCATGATGCAAGCCATTCCAAATTCACGTATTGTCACCGTAGAGCGAAATGCGGATCGATATGAAAAAGCACTTGAATATATAAATCGTTCCCCGGTAAAAGAACGCATTTCTGTTATTTTTGGAGATGCTCTAGAAACAGGAGAGCAAGTAAAAGAACATGGCACATTTGATGTCATTTTTATTGATGCAGCAAAAGGACAATATCGTCGCTTTTTTGATATATACGAGCCGTTATTAAATCCTGGCGGCGTTATTATTTCAGATAATGTACTATATCACGGTCTTGTGACGACAAAGGAACACATTGAAAATAGACGTACACGTGGGTTAATTAGAAGAATTAAAACGTATAATGAGTGGCTCATGAATCATGAAGGATATGATACAACAATTTTCCCGATTGGCGACGGAGTAGCCGTGAGTAAAAAGAAGGGGTGACGTATAATGAAAAAACCTGAGTTGTTAGTAACGCCAAGAACAGTGGCGGATATTGAACCACTTGCAAAAGCAGGTGCAGATGCAGTAATGATTGGTGAACAAAAATTTGGTTTACGTTTAGCTGGTGAATTTTCTCGTGAAGACGTAAAAGAAACAGTAGCTATTGCACATGAAAATAACATGAAAGTGTATGTTGCAATGAATGCGATGTTCCATAATGAGAAAGTAGAAGCTTTAAAAGATTATGTGGCATTTTTACAAGAAGTAAATGTAGATGCAGTTGTATTTGGAGATCCAGCTGTATTAATGACAGTGCGTGAAGTTGCACCAAGTATGCAAATGCATTGGAATACAGAAACAACAGCAACAAACTGGTTTACATGTAACTATTGGGGACGTAAAGGTGCAAAACGCGCTGTTCTTGCCCGCGAATTAAGCTTAGATGAAATTGTGGAATTAAAAGAAAATGCAGAAGTCGAAGTGGAAGTACAAATTCACGGAATGACATGCATGTTCCAATCAAAGCGTTCTTTAGTAGGAAACTACTTTGAATATCAAGGGCGCGATATGGAAATTGAAAAGAAGAAGTATGAAGAAAACATGTTTTTACATGATAAAGAACGTAATAATAAATATCCAGTCTATGAAGATGAGAACGGCACTCACATTATGAGTCCGAATGATATTTGTTTTATCGATGAATTAGAAGAGTTAATCGATGCTGAAATCGATAGCTTAAAAATTGATGGTGTATTAAAAAGTTCAGAATACATTGTTGAAGTAACGAAGAGATATCGTAAGGCTATTGATTTATGCGTAGAAGATCGCGATGCGTATTATGGCGTAAAAGACGACTTATATAAAGAAATTGAAGAAATTCAACCGGTAAATCGCCCGTTAGATACAGGATTCTTCTTCAAAGAAACTGTTTATTAAAAAGGAGGTTCAGCATATGACTGTCAAAGAAATTTCACGTGTAATTGACGGAAAACGTGTTATTGTAAAGAAACCCGAGTTATTAATACCAGCAGGTAACTTAGAAAAATTAAAAGTAGCTATTCATTACGGTGCAGATGCTGTATATTTAGGTGGACAAGAATTTGGTCTTCGCTCAAATGCAGGTAACTTTACGCTAGAAGAAATGGCAGAAGGCGTTGAATTTGCAAAGAAATATGGTGCGAAAATATATGTAACAACAAATATCTTTGCACATAATGAAAATATGGACGGCTTAGAAGAATATTTAAGAGGGATTGAAAAAGCTGGTGTAACAGGTATTATCGTTGCAGATCCTCTTATTATTGAGACGTGTAAACGTGTAGCACCTTCTGTTGAAGTGCATTTAAGTACACAACAATCACTGTCCAACTGGAAAGCAGCGCAGTATTGGAAAGAAGAAGGCCTGCACCGTCTTGTATTGGCTCGTGAAGTAGGATACGAAGAAATGAAAGAAATCAAAGAGCACGTTGATATTGAAATTGAGGCATTTGTCCACGGTGCAATGTGTATTGCGTACTCTGGAAGATGTACATTAAGTAATCATATGACAGCACGTGACTCTAACCGCGGTGGTTGCTGTCAATCTTGCCGCTGGGATTATGATTTAGTTCAGACAGTATCGCAACATAAAGAAGCAGAAGAACTTCCTTTATTTAAAGAAGGGGATGCTCCTTTTGCAATGAGTCCAAAAGACTTAAATCTTATTTTATCTATCCCGAAAATGATTGAAATTGGGATTGACAGCTTGAAAGTGGAAGGGCGCATGAAATCAATTCACTACGTTGCAACTGTTGCAACTGTGTATCGTAAAGTAATCGATGCATATTGTGCAGATCCAGACAACTTCGAGTTTAAACAAGAATGGTTAGAAGAACTTGATAAATGTGCAAATCGTGATACAGCACCTGCATTCTTTGAAGGAGTTCCTGGGCACTTAGAACAAATGTATGGAAATCATAGTAAGAAAACAACGTATGATTTTGCTGGTTTAGTGTTAGATTATAATGAAGAAACAGGCATTGTAACAATAGAGCAGCGTAACTACTTCAAACCAGGTCATGAAGTTGAGTTCTTTGGACCAGAAATTGAAAACTTTACACAAACGGTGGAAAAAATTTGGGATGAGGATGGAAACGAATTAGATGCAGCGAGACATCCGTTGCAAATCGTGAAATTCAAAGTGGATCGACCAGTGTATGTGAACAACATGATGCGAAAAAGCATACTTCAATAAGAAAGAGTGGTAGTTGAATGGGGACGAACAAGCCTGTTGTAATTGGAATCGCTGGTGGTTCAGGATCAGGTAAAACAAGTGTAACAAAAGCAATCTTTGATCAGTTTCAAGGTCATTCTATTTTAATCTTAGAGCAAGATTATTATTATAAAGATCAAAGTCATTTGCCAATGGAGGAGCGCTTAAAAACAAATTATGATCATCCGTTAGCATTTGATAATGACTTGTTAATTGAGCACTTGCATCAGTTGCTTGCGTATAAGCAGGTTGAGAAGCCTGTATATGATTACACATTGCATACACGCTCGGAAGAAATTATTCCAGTAGAACCGAAAGATGTAATTATTCTAGAGGGAATTCTTATTTTAGAAGATCCACGTCTTTGCGATTTAATGGATATTAAAGTGTTTGTTGATACAGATGCTGACCTTCGCATTTTACGCCGTATGGAGCGAGATATTAAAGAACGCGGCCGTACGATGGAATCTGTTGTTGAACAATATGTAAATGTTGTGCGTCCAATGCACAATCAATTTATTGAGCCTTCTAAGAAATTTGCAGATATTATTATTCCAGAAGGTGGACAAAATCATGTTGCGATTGATATTATGGTCACAAAAATTGCAACAATTCTTGAAGAAAAAGTGAATTTGTAATAGCATAGTAAAAGATGTACGATAGGAAGGGATTTTTCCCCTTTCTATCGAATACAATGAAACATGCCAACCTCACCCCCATCTAGGTGAGGGCATATTTATATTAACTTTCCATACATATCTTCTTTATATAAAGTGGAACTTCCACCAGTGGGAGGTTAACGGGCAACCTACCTTCCTCGCTTTCCTTTGGATTTTGAGGTGGGGGTCCACTGCCCGCGAATAGTGGGATAAGGAAGAATTGGGAAAAAATACGGGGTTGTATGTGACAACTCCGCTAGTGCTAAGCGTACTAGAAACCTTCGCTATTTCATAAGGCGGAGGAGTTTTCATATGGAACTCCTCTTTTTTTCGGGGGATTGGTATATAAAAGGAGTGGAAAACATGGCAACAGAAAAAACTTACCCTATGACACTTGAGGGAAAACAAAAATTAGAACATGAACTTGAACAATTAAAAACAGTAAGACGTAAAGAAGTTGTAGAGCGTATTAAAATTGCGCGCAGCTTTGGTGATCTTTCTGAGAACTCTGAGTATGATGCAGCAAAAGACGAGCAAGCATTCGTAGAAGGTCGTATTACACAGCTTGAAAACATGATTCGCAATGCAGTTATTATTGAAGATAACGGTGAAGATTCTACAGTTGTAACGCTTGGTAAAACTGTTGTTTTTCAAGAATTACCAAGTGGTGAGGAAGAAGCATATACAATCGTCGGTAGCGCGGAAGCTGATCCATTTGAAGGCAGAATTTCTAACGATTCTCCAATCGCGAAGAGCTTAATGGGTAAGCAAATTGGCGAAGAAGTAATCGTACAAACGCCAGGCGGAGATATGCGCGTAAAAATCGTTTCTGTAAAGTAAAACATAAAAAGCTAACTCATCGTATGGTGAGTTAGCTTTTTATTATTGTGATTCGTATACCTCATCTTAAAATCCATGGGAAATAAAGTGAAACTTCTATCAGTAGGGGGTTTTACTGCCCGCGAATAGCAGGATAAAGAGAACCTTTACAATATCAAATTCTTCTGTCTGTTTGTATAAAAAGAATTACACCTCGTCAACAATGAAAGACGAGGTGTTTTTTTATGAAAATGCAGCAGCGAATTATCATAATTTTAGCAGCTTTTATGTGTATGATGTTTATATTACTTGGCCGTTTAATACAAATCCAGCTTGTGAAAACGGAGTCGTTTACAGATAAACATATTAATTTAATTGAAAAAAGCGTTGCTCAGCGTACACAGGCAGTTATTGTAGACGATGGGCGTGGCCGTTTTACTGATCGAAACGGTAAAGAGCTGGTGGATGATAATCAGACGGTTTTAATTTTATTTCCATTATTGCGAAGTACGAATTGGCCGGTGCACAAGATTGCCAATATCATCGGAGTACGAGAGAAAGAATTAGAGCAGCAAATACGAATAGCAAACAAGCCCGTTATATTTCAGCAAGATGAAAAGCCGTTGAAATTAACGAAAGAACAAATGCAGCAAATTAACCATTTAAAGATTCCAGGTATTTTGGCAGCCCATGCAAGATTGAAGCAAAATGGTATTATAGCTGAGCATCTCATCGGCATTACTGGAGAAAATGAGGAGCAGTTTGTAAAGCGGTATGGGGAAAGAGAAAAGAAGAAAACACCAATCGGTATTTCAGGGCTGCAACGCTCGTTTGATGAGTTTTTATTATCAGATGGAGAAGCAAAAATACTATATCATGTTGATGGGCAAGGAGAACCAATTTTCGGGAAAAAAGTTAAGTATACATATCCTGCTAATCCTTTTTATCCACTTGTTATAGAAACAACATTGGATAAAAGTTTACAAGTGAGAGCGGAGGAACTTATCAATCAGTACAAACTTGTAAAAGGCGGTCTTATATTACTTGATATTCAAACAAATGAAATTTTAGCAATGGTGAGTAAGCCGTCTTTACATACAAACAACAAGGAAGCGTATAAGCAAGGTGCAAGTAATCAAATGCTTATTCCACATTTTCCAGGGTCTGTTTTTAAAACTGTCATTGCAGCTGCTGCTATTGAGGAAGGAATACTTACAGCAAAGCGAAGATTTGACTGCGATATGGATCTTTACGGAGAAGGGAAAGCAGATAGGTTGATGGGGAAGCTATCTTTTACAGAAAGCTTTGCTCGCAGCTGTAATCGCACGTTTGCAGTGCTTGGGCGTGAACTCTTACAAAAAGATAGAATGGTGATTGAGAAGTATGTAGACGCGTTAGGGGCAGCAAACAGCGTTGGATGGAAAGGATCTATTTTTCATACATCTTCATTGCAGCAGCTCATAGAAGAAAAAGAGGGAACAATTTGGCGTGATGAAAGAGATAAAACGGTTCGAAAAGCAATTGCACAAACTGCAATCGGTCAAAAAGATGTTCGGTTATCACCGCTAGCTGTCGCCAATATGATGGCAACAATTGCAAGAGGGGGCGAGAAGAAAGAAGTGAAAGCTGTGCGGAGCATTACATATAAAAATGGAACGAAATTATTTCATTTTGAGGATCATCTACTACGAGGGAAAACACTCAAAAAAAATACGATAAAGCAAATGCAGCAATTGTTAAGAGGTGTTGTAACGTCATCGAATGGTACAGGTTCCGCCTATCAATCATTACCATTTACAATAGCAGGGAAATCAGGAACTGCACAAACAGGGAAAGAGAATCGTGAAAATCGGTGGTTCGCTGGTTATTTTCCGTATGAAAACCCTCGCTATGCTTTAGTTGTTGTTGATTTAGAAACGAATAGGAAAGACAATATCGTAACACACATTTTTGCTGATTATGTGGAATCCATTGCTAAGTGGGAAAACAAGAGAAATTGATAAGAAATATTTTCATTTTGTGAAAAAGTAGCCCTACTCCTTCAACCTTTGTGCATTTGATGTTACAATAACAAGTATGAAAAATGTCATGGAGGTTTGAATGATGGCAGGAACTAGATTTCAACAAAAACAACAAAGGCGTCGTCAAAATGGTGTTTTGAATATTGCAATTGGTATCGTGTTATTAGCGGTAATAATTGTAGCATATCAATTATTCTTTACTTCTGATAAAACAGAGCAAGTTGCGTCTAGTGATAAAAAGGTAACGCAGCAAACTGAAAAAGAAAAAGAAGCAGCAGCTAAGAAGAAAGAAGACGCGAAAGCAGCGGAGCAAAAGAAAAAAGACGAAGAAGCAAAGAAGAAAGCGGAAGAAGAAGCGAAAGCAAAAGAAAATGAAAAAGTATCCGCAGAGAAAACAATTGCAACAGCGACAGAAGCGTATACAAAGCCAGCTTGGAAGCCAGTTGGTACAGAGCAAGGTCAATCACCAGCAATGACATTCCAAAAAGGAAGTACTGATTGGAATGAGATGATAAAGGCGATTGCGTATGCAACTGATATCCCAGCAGATCAGTTGGTGCTTAACCGTATTGGAAATAATGGGAAACAGAAAGCATATGGTAAAGTAACAGATAAACAAACAGGTAAAAAATATCAAGTAAATATTGATTGGGTAGAAAATGAGGGCTGGAAACCAACGCTTGTTCAAACCCTAAATTAAAAAAGAGAGAGGTGATAAAGCCTCTCTCTTTTTTAGCGTAATTTTTTCAATTTAAAATGAACAACAGCGCTATAATATGGTCGTTTGCTTTCAGGATCCATAATCATTTGATGTGAAACGTGATGCACTTCCATCATAAGTGCCTTATTATTATCGATTTGTTCATTGATTTTCTTTTCTAGCGATGCTAAGCTAGCTGCTTCAAAAAATTCAACTTTATCTTCCATCATTTCAAATGTAAACGACATGAAGCACACCTCTTTCCGCATGTTCATAATTTAGTGTATCAAAGAAGGCTAAGAAATACCATGTGCATTTTTGTTGACTTTTTAGCGTATAAGGCATATTATACTGATAAATCCGATAAGAAAAAGGGGAATTTTTATGGGTACAGAATTTAATGAACTATTCGATGAATGGGCTCATACGTATGATTCTTTCGTACAGGGCGAAGATATACAATATAAGGAAGTTTTCGCTCATTATGAGGAGATTTTAGAGGATGTAGTAAATAAATCTTTTGGAAATGTTTTGGAATTTGGTGTTGGTACTGGCAACTTAACAAATAGATTATTAGCTGCCGGTTACAATGTTTATGGTATAGAACCGTCACAAGAAATGCGGGCGATTGCGAAACAAAAACTTCCGCAAGATGTATCGATTATAGAAGGTGATTTTCTAAACTTTGTTGCTCCTTCGCATGTTGATACGATTGTTAGCACGTATGCTTTTCACCACTTAACAGATGAAGAAAAAAATGTTGCAATTGCGAAGTATAGTCAATTGCTAAATAAAGGTGGTAAAATAGTGTTTGCTGACACGATATTTGTAGATCAAGAAGCATATGATAAAACTGTTGAATCTGCACAAGAGCAAGGATTTCATCAGTTAGCAAATGATTTACAAACGGAATATTATACACGTATTCCAGTCATGCAATCTATTTTTGAAAACAATAGCTTTCAAGTCACGTTCACCCGTATGAATCATTTTGTTTGGGTAATGGAGGCAACGAAGCAATAGAAAGAGGGATTAGTTTGAGAATTGCTGTAATCGGAGCAATGGAAGAAGAAGTACGTATTTTACGTGACAAGTTAGAGCAAGCAGAAACGGAAACAGTTGCAGGTTGCGAGTTTACGAAGGGTACACTAGCAGGTCATGAAGTGATTTTACTGAAGTCTGGTATTGGTAAAGTAAATGCAGCAATGTCAACAACGATTTTATTAGAGCGTTATAAGCCTGAAAAAATTATTAATACAGGTTCAGCTGGTGGATTCCATCATTCTTTAAATGTAGGGGATGTTGTGATTTCAACAGAAGTTCGTCATCATGACGTAGATGTAACGGCGTTTGACTATGAATATGGTCAAGTACCAGGAATGCCGGCAGGGTTTCCAGCGGATGAAGAACTTGTTGCATTAGCTGAAAAATGTATGCAAACAGCAGATGGCATTCAAGTTGTAAAAGGTATGATTGCAACTGGAGATTCTTTCATGAGCGATCCAAACCGCGTTGCATTTGTTCGTGAGAAATTTGCTGATCTGTATGCAGTAGAAATGGAAGCAGCAGCAGTTGCACAAGTTTGTTATCAATATAAAGTGCCATTTGTAATCATTCGAGCACTTTCTGATATTGCTGGTAAGGAATCGGATATTTCGTTCGACCAATTTTTAGATCAAGCAGCTCTTCATTCTACAAACTTTATTGTAAAAGTATTAGAAGAGTTAAAGTAATGTAGCAAAAAGGCAACTGTTTCATATATAAGATATACATACAGTTGCCTTTTTCTTTTGAGGTATTAGGTAAGGAGGAAATACGATGAAAGTGTATCGCAGTGTTCATGACCTAATCGGACATACACCGCTTGTTGAAATTACGCATTTTTTACTTCCAGAAGGTGTTCGGCTTTTTGCGAAGCTTGAGTTCTATAACCCAGGAGGAAGTGTAAAAGATCGGTTAGGGCGAGAATTAATTGAGGATGCTCTTGCTAAGGGGCTTGTTACGCCAGGTGGAACAATTATTGAACCGACAGCTGGCAATACAGGAATTGGACTGGCACTTGCAGCACTTGAGCATAATTTACATGTTATCGTTTGCGTTCCAGAGAAATTTAGTATTGAAAAACAAGAACTTATGAAAGCTCTTGGGGCAACGATTGTTCATACACCAACCTCAAAAGGTATGACAGGTGCTATTGCAAAAGCAGAAGAGCTTCTTAAAGAAATTCCAAATTCATATTCTCCATGTCAATTTGCTAATGAAGCAAATCCACGTGCATATTATAAAACATTAGGTCCTGAACTGTGGGAAGCACTAGACGGAAACATTAACATATTTGTCGCTGGTGCTGGTACCGGTGGAACATTTATGGGAACAGCGTCATATTTAAAAGAGCAAAGTCAACAGATTAAAACAGTAATTGTTGAACCAGAAGGCTCAATTTTAAATGGGGGCGAAGCCGGCTCTCATGAAACAGAAGGAATTGGACTTGAATTTATACCACCGTTTCTGAATCCATCATATTTTGATACCGTTCATACGATTTCAGATCGTGATGCATTCTCACGTGTGAAACAATTGGCACAAAAAGAAGGACTTCTTGTTGGTAGTTCTTCGGGTGCAGCGCTTCACGCAAGTTTATTAGAAGCAGAGAAAGCAAAGCCAGGTACAAATATTGTAACAATTTTTCCAGATAGCAGTGAACGCTATTTGAGTAAGGACATATACAAAGGATGGGAATAAAAATGAGAAAAAAAACAAAATTAATTCATGGTATTCATATCGGAGAACCTTCAACTGGAGCTGTAACAGTACCAATTTATCAAACGAGTACGTACAAACAAGAAGGTGTAGGGAATCATAAAGGGTACGAATATTCACGTACGGGAAATCCAACTCGTGCAGCCCTTGAAGAAACAATTGCTGTTCTTGAAAATGGTCATGCAGGATTTGCATTTGGATCAGGTATGGCAGCAATTACAGCAGTGATGATGCTTTTCTCTAAAGGGGATCATGTTGTTTTAACAGATGATGTATACGGCGGAACATACCGTGTCATGTCAAAAGTATTAAATCGTTTTGGAATTGAACATACATTTGTTGATACAACAAACTTAGAAACGGTAAAAGAAGCAATTCTTCCAAATACAAAAGCGATTTATGTAGAAACACCGACGAATCCGCTTTTAAAAATTACAGATATTAAACAAATTGCAGCACTGGCTAAAGAACAAGGCTTATTAACAATTGTTGATAATACATTTATGACACCGTATTGGCAAACACCGATCTCCCTTGGTGCAGATATTGTACTTCATAGTGCAACAAAATATTTAGGTGGTCATAGTGATGTTGTCGCTGGAGTAGTAGCTGTAAATAGTGCAGAATTAGCAGAGGAGCTTCATTTCGTACAAAATTCAACGGGTGGTATTTTAGGACCACAAGATAGCTTCTTATTACTACGTGGTTTAAAAACGTTAGGAGTACGCATGGAAGAGCATGAGGCAAATGCCCGTGCAATCGCTGAGTTCTTACAAAATCATTCGAAAGTAAACAAAGTGTATTATCCAGGACTTAGCAGTCACTATAATCATGACTTAGCAGCAGAGCAAGCAAATGGTTATGGCGCAATTATTTCATTTGATGTAGATAGTAAAGAAACATTAAACGCTGTCCTTGAGAAAGTACAGTACTTTACACTTGCTGAAAGTCTAGGTGCAGTAGAAAGCCTAATTTCAATTCCTTCTCAAATGACACATGCTTCTATTCCAGTAGAGCGCCGTGCAGAACTAGGAATTACAGATACATTAATTCGTATTTCAGTTGGAATTGAAGACGGAGAAGATTTAATTGAAGATTTAGCACGAGCATTAGCATAATGGAACAAGCACTACTGAATGAAGTAGTGCTTGTTTCTTATAATTCTAATTTGTGAAATATTTCACAAATTAGACACACACAAATAAAAATATCTCGTGTATAGTAAGAACATGAAACAAGATACTTTACACATATTTATGTGAAATGTTTCACAAACAATGAGATTCATGTAGAAAAGGTAGTTCTATTTTTTTTAGCTAATAGGGACAATTAAAGACCCTAATGGACTTATTGTGTCCAAAAGCGAAATAGGAGGAAATTACATGGCAGTCAAAGAGAAAGTTGTAAATGAAATGCAAGAAGTAACAGAGATGATTGAGGCGTTAGTAAAGAACGGTCAAAAAGCTTTACAAGCATTGGAAGGATTTACACAAGACCAAATTGACAACATTGTACACGAAATGGCACTTGCTGGTGTGGACCAACATATGCCACTAGCAAAAATGGCTGTTGAAGAAACGGGCCGCGGTGTGTATGAAGACAAATGTATCAAAAATATTTTCGCAACTGAATACATTTGGCATAGTATAAAAAACGATAAAACAGTGGGGATTATTCGTGAGGATCCACATGAGGAAGTTATAGAAATTGCAGAGCCGGTTGGTGTAGTTGCTGGGGTAACACCAGTAACAAACCCAACTTCAACAACGATGTTTAAAGCAATTATTGCGATGAAAACGAGAAACCCAATTATTTTTGCATTCCACCCTTCAGCGCAGCAATGTTCTATCGCAGCTGCTAAAACAGTGCGTGATGCTGCAGTAAAAGCAGGGGCACCAGAGAATTGTATTCAATGGATCGAAAGACCTTCTGTTGAAGCGACAAAGCAACTTATGAATCATGAAGGGGTGGCACTTGTTCTAGCAACAGGAGGCGCAGGAATGGTGAAATCAGCATATTCAACTGGTAAACCAGCTTTAGGGGTAGGACCAGGTAACGTTCCTTGTTATATAGAAAAATCAGCACATGTGAAGCGAGCTGTGAATGATGTAATCTTATCGAAAACATTTGATAACGGTATGATTTGTGCTTCTGAACAAGCAATTATTGTAGATAAAGAAATCTATAATGATGTGAAACAAGAAATGGTAGCGAACAATTGTTATTTTGTAACAGCAGAAGAACGAAAAAAATTAGAGAAACTTGTTATTAATGAAAATACATGTGCAGTAAATAGCGATATCGTAGGGAAATCCGCTCATTATATTGCAGCTTTAGTTGGGATTACAGTACCTGAAGACACAAAGATGCTTGTAGCTGAAATTAAAGGAGTCGGCGCGGATTATCCGTTATCTCGTGAAAAATTAAGTCCAGTATTAGCTTGTATAAAAGCAAATTCATTAGAAGAAGGACTGCAACATTGTGAAAATATGTTAGAGCTTGGCGGGTTAGGGCATTCTGCAGTCATTCACTCTACAAATAAAGAAGTACAAAAACAGTTTGGACTACGTATGAAAGCATGTCGTCTTATTGTAAATGCTCCGTCAGCACACGGCGGAATTGGTGATGTATATAATGCTTTCATTCCATCACTTACACTTGGATGTGGATCATACGGAAAGAACTCTGTTTCTCAAAACGTAACGGCAACACATCTACTGAATATAAAAAGACTTGCAAACAGAAAAAAGAATATGCAGTGGTTCAAGCTGCCACCAAAAATTTATTTTGAAAAACATGCAACGCAATATTTAGCAAAAATGCCGAACATTTCACGAGCATTTATTGTAACAGATCCTGGAATGGTGAAACTTGGATATGTTGATACAGTAACGCATTATTTATGTCAACATATGAACGATGTAAAGGTAGAAGTATTTTTTGAAGTAGAGCCAGATCCATCAGATGAAACGGTATTTAAAGGAGCGGAAATGATGCGAAGCTTCAAGCCAGATGTGATTATTGCTCTTGGCGGTGGATCAGCGATGGATGCAGCAAAAGGAATGTGGCTATTTTATGAGCATCCAGAAACAGAATTCTTTGGCATTAAACAAAAGTTTTTAGACATTAGAAAACGTACATGTAAATATCCAAAACTAGGAACTAAAGCGCAGTTTGTTGCCATTCCGACAACATCTGGAACAGGGTCAGAAGTTACTCCATTCGCAGTTATTACAGATAAAAAGAACAATATCAAATATCCGCTAGCTGATTATGAATTAACACCAGATGTTGCAATCGTTGACCCGCAGTTTGTTATGACAGTACCGCCGCATGTGACTGCTGACACAGGAATGGACGTATTAACACATGCAATTGAAGCGTACGTATCTATTATGGCAAACGATTATACAGATGGATTAGCCTTAAAAGCAATTGATCTTGTATTTAAATATTTACCACGTGCATATAAAGATGGAAATGACGAAGAGGCGCGTGAAAAAATGCATAATGCTTCAGCAATTGCTGGGATGGCATTTGCCAATGCGTTTCTTGGTATTAACCATAGCTTAGCACATAAAATTGGACCGGAGTTTCATATTCCGCACGGACGTGCTAATGCAATCTTAATGCCGCATGTTATTCGCTATAACGCAATTAAACCGAGAAAACATGCGCTATTCCCTAAATATGAGTACTTTGTTGCAGATGAGCGTTATGCACATATCGCAAGAATGCTTGGCCTTCCAGCAAGCACAGTAGAAGAAGGTGTGGAATCATTAGTACAAGCCATTATCGCTCTTGGAAAAGAATTAAATATTAATATGAGTGTTGCTGGTCAAGGTGTTGAAAAAGAAGCATTTGAAGTGGTTGTTGATGTACTTTCTGAACGAGCATTTGAAGATCAATGTACAACAGCAAATCCGAAATTACCGCTTATTTCAGAATTAAAAGAAGTATATATGCAAGCATATAAAGGTGTGTAATGAAAGAAAGAGCCGCGTGTATTGCGGCTCTTTTCCTTTTGGAAAACTTCTCCCTCATTGGTTGTATTTACTTGCCTACGAAACGATGAAAATATGATACAGTGAAAAGGAGGAGTGATTAAAGAATGAAAGAATTACAGCAAAAAATTGCTGATTATATTCGTTTCGGTCAAGTCATGTTAGCACTAAGTGCATTTTTGATGCTCGGTTTATTACTCCCAAATGGACACAAAGAAATGGTGCAAATGTTTGCCATGATGGGTGTGATTGCTGCTTTTTTAGGCGGTTCTTTTTATTTTTTCTACCGTGCAAGAGAGTTGCGTGACAAGTTAGAGGAGAACGAACATGAACAGATGTTATAGATAGAAAAGCTACTTAAAGAGTATATATCTTTAAGTAGCTTTTTTTGATGAAAATACTGCGAAATGGGTGCTGAGTGTAACAAAGCTGGGAGCATATGAGCACTGTTTTTTACATTCTTTATCCTACATAGCCCGATTCGATTTCTATATATCAATTATGGTATGAATACAGTAGACAGTTTTGTCTACTGTGTTTTTTTAGTTAAAACTTGAATATCGGTGTAAGCTGTAATAATAAAATCAGCGTATGGTGTTAATTCTTCTATTGCATGTTCGTGATTTGCAATCCCTACAGCAATACTGCCTGCATCTTTGGCCATTTTTACATCAACAACAGTATCTCCAATCATAATAAGTTCATTTGTTTGAATACCAAGTTGTTTACATGTTTTTATAATCATCTCCGGGTTCGGCTTTCCGCATGTTACATCTTCTGGAGTAAGAAGAAAATGCAGAGGTGGTACGGAAAGAAGTTCTATACACTTTTTTGCTCGTAATTTAGTATCTGATGTTAAAATCCCTGTATAAATTCCTTCACTTTGCAAGGAAGTTATACAGTCAGCCGCTCCTTGAATCGGATGAAAAGCATTTTCAATGCATAACTCTTCATCGCTTTCTTTAAAAATAGCAGCGGCAATTTCTTTACAGCGATGCCATGGATATTTTGTTATTTGATATAACAGGCTTGCCGTAACAATTATTTCATCCTCTTCAGGTGCAACTGCTAGTAACCCTTTAAAATCAACTTGATCAGGATGTACGAAGCCAACTGCTTTTTCCCAAAGCGATTCGTATCCTTCGCCAACAATTTGTAAAAATTTATATTTTCGTAGTCTATCAATTTCATACCAAAAAGGGATAGCTTGAAATAACGTACCATCCTTATCAAAGGCAACTGCTTTTGCATTAATAGTTTCTCCTAAAATTTGAATTTTTCCCATATTTAAGGTCACCTCATTTATAATAGATATATAACTTACTATATACTGTACATTCTGAAATGCGTTACAGGTCAAGGGGGGATTTACGATTTTTACAATTGAAGATATCGCTAAATTAGCTGGAGTTTCTAAAGCGACCGTTTCCCGTGTACTCAATCATCATCCGTATGTTCGTACAGAATTAAGAGAAAGAGTGCAAGCGATTATTGATGAAAAGAATTATGTTCCCGTGGCAGTAGCAAAAGATTTACGGCGTCTGCAAACAAATTTAATCGGTGTAGTAGTACCAAATTTACATCATCCATTCTTTAGCCAACTTATTCAAGAAATAAGTGATATTTTAAAAGAAGATCGTTATGATGTTGTGATATTACAATCAAATTATGATATGAAAAGGGAAAGAGAGTTTATACAGTACGTAAGAACGAAGAAGTTAGATGGGCTTATTTTTACTACACTTTCTTTACCAATAGAGGAGATAGAGTGCGCAATAACTTCAGGCACAATTGTTATATGCAATGAGCATGTAGAAACAGAATTGATATCAACGGTTCAATTTGATGAAGAACAGGCGGGGTATTTAGGAACAAGGCATCTTTTAGAAAAAGGATATACACGCATTGGATTTTGTTACGATACATTAAAAAGTAAGGCGCAGCGGAAAAGATACCAAGGATATAAAAAAGCTTTATGTGAGTACAAACTATCGTTGCAACAGGAATGGGTATTTCCGAATTGTTATGGATTAAAGGATGGGAAACGCATTGTACATACTATGCAATCCATGAAAAATGCTCCTGATGCAGTTTTTACAGGTAGTGACGAAATAGCTGCAGGGGTGATTATGGAAGCGCAGCGAATGGGAATTTGTGTTCCAAAAGATTTTGGTGTGATTGGATTCGATAATCAGGAAATTTCGATGATGATGAATCCTAATATAACGACCATCCATACCTCGATTGCAAGTATGGCGAAGAATGCTATCATTTTATTGCATAAACAATCAACAGGAGAACGTGTGCAACGAATACAATTACCTATTTCAGTTATAGAAAGAGAATCGACAAGAAAGGGGGAAGACCGTGTTTCACACGAACCGTTTACAAATTCGTAAATATACAATGGATGATTTAGATTTTTATGCTTCTTTATGGGGAAACGAACAAGTGATTCGCTACATTGGGAAAGGAACTCCCAAAACGTATGAACAATGCAAAAAAAGTCTTGAAAGCTGGGTTCTTCCAGGATATGAGCGTGGACTTGGTTTATTCATGATGTTACATAGAGAGACAGGAGAACCAATCGGTCATGCAGGACTTGTTCGTCAGCGTGTCGATGGAAAAGAAGAAATTGAAATTGGATATTGGCTTCTTCCCAAGTATTGGGGAAATGGATATGCGAAAGAAGCTGCAGCTGCTTTTCGTGATTACGGCTTTCAAGTACTTCAACTTCAGAAACTTATTTCTCTTATTAATCCCAATCATCCAGCTTCTATTTTTGTGGCAAGAAAAACAGGGATGGTTTATGAGAAGACGGTGTTATTTCATGATATGGATGTTCTCGTTTATTCAATGAGAAGAGCAGGGATAGGAAAATAATAACCTGCTCCTTTTTATTTTAGTATATAAAAGATAGTTATAAAATCATCCCGCTGCATACCATTAATAGATTCAGAGCAATGTGCCATATAACAGCTGGAAGGATACTATTAGCTTTTACGGTAATTCCTCCATAAAAAAATCCACCTATACTAAAGCTAATACAAACAATCCAAGGAAAACCTAGAGAATAATGTTGTAAGCCAAATCCGACGCTGGTTAGGACAACAGCCCACTTTTCTCCCGTTTGTTTTGTGAAATTTGTAAGTAAAAATCCTCTCCAAATCCATTCTTCTAAAACCGCATTTATAATAGAAAATAAAATAGCAAACAGAAAAACATGTTGAATATAGGGTAGTCCTTTTAAAAATAGAAATGGTATAAAAACAATAATATTGATGCTGATAGCAATGATGAGAAACAGTTGTATTGTGATTTCTTGAGGACCTCTCCATATAAATGGAGCGTAAAGTGTATTTTTCCATTTTGTTTTTTGCCAATATGACATGAATGTCTGTTTATATCGACGTGAAGCAGTGAGAAATGGAATAAAGACAAGCAGTAGACAAAGACGTCTTATTAAGATTGTTGTTTCTTTAGAGGGAAATGAAATCGTATGCATTGCAAATAAGTATAGAGCAAAACCAAGGGCAAATAATATATTTGTTACTGCAAATGATTGATATGCTTTTTTCCATAGTAAAACAAGTGTAGATCCTATCCATATAGCAACAAGTACAGGATTTTGTAGTTGCAGTGTAATGACAAGAAGTACGAACGAAGCGAGGGATATAAAATAGTACATATTCTGTATTCTCCTACCTTTAAAATCCAAATTTATCCTTATAAAGAATATTATACAAGAACATAGAAGAGAGAAATATGTTTATTTCATAAAGAAAGCATTGCAAACAAATTTGCTTACAATGCTTCAATATACATGTTTTCGATTTTCAGCATGGCTTGAAATAAGAAGAAGTGCAGCTTCATCACCAATATTACGAACGATGTGTGGTACACAAGCGCTCCAAGAAAACGAATCCCCTTCTTCTACAATGGCAATATCTTCTCCATGTTGAACCTCTAATTTTCCGCGTAAGACAAGATGACATTCTTCCCCTTCATGAGCATTCGGTGTGTTTTCTTTCGGAAAGCCGGGAGGAATTTCTACTAATGATAAACGCAGTCCTCCTTGTTCAGATACATGCTCAATTTTTTGTTGATCTTTTCCGTAAATACTATATTTCCGTTCTTCTTTTTTTACAATTTTCATGCGATCTTTTTGCTCTAACAATAAATAAGGGAGAGGAACATTTAAAAAATGAGCGATTGTTTCTAGAGTAGAAATAGATGGAGATGTTTTATTGTTCTCCACTTGGCTCATAAATCCTTTAGAAAGCCCTGTTCCTTCACAAATTTGCGCAATTGTAATACCCCTGCGCTGCCGAATTTCACGTATTGTCGAACCAATATTCATAATGCTCGATCTCCTTTTTCTAAACAGATATTTGTATCATAGCAAATCTTTTTTACTTTTTCTCAATAAAAATCAATTGACGAATAAAAAATTTTATTGTATGTTTTGTATTGTAAATAAAAGTTTCATATAACAAAACAATAAAGGAGAACGAACGATGAATCAATATATTGGTAATTTAATTATTCGAATTGTGTTAGGAGTTACGTTTTTTGCTCATGGTTTAGCAAAGTTCCAAGCAGGAATCGATAACATAGCAGGTTGGTTTACAAGTATTGGTTTACCAGGCGGTCTTGCATATGGCGTTGCGACAGTAGAATTAGTTGGTGGTATTTGTTTAATTATCGGTTTAGGTGTAAGATATGTCGGACTATTATTTGCACTTATTTTAGTTGGAGCAATTGTAAAAGTGAAATGGTCAGCTGGTTTATTAGGAGACGGAAAAAATCCTGGATATGAAATAGATCTTGCATTATTAGCAATGGGCCTTTACTTATTTGTTGTAAAAGCAGAAGGATTTGTAGATCGTTTCTTAAAAGCGACAGTATTGAAAAAAGACTAGTACTACTTCACAACAATTGATTTGAAATAGTTCATGATTGGAACATCTGTTATGTAGGAAAATGAAGTGTATCATATTCATTCTCGTGTGAGATAGAAAAAGGAAGCTTAAATAGTGGCTTCCTTTTTGTCTTTTTTCGATGTGAGAAGCAATATGCCGAAGTACGAGATGCTATCTCTAGTTCTTTCCAATTTGATACCCAGAAATTGCACCTAGTCTGAAAAGAAATAAACTACCCGAATTGTAATGGTTTGTGAAGAAACTAATGATTAGCCAAGCAACAAATGCACCGAGGAAAAGTTGAATGAGGTGTTTCAATTATGTTCCTCCTACATGTTTAGCTATATGAAATGAACCAGCAGAAAAGTTTCTGGCTGGTTCATTCCATGTTATCTTACAATTGCTTTTTCATTTTGCAAAAACATCTCATCAAACTGTTTTGCCATTTCAAAATCAAGTTTTGTCAAACCTTTTGCATTCCATGATGACAACGTGATAATAACTGCTTTATACTGGATAAGGATAAATGGATGGTGATTGTGTTCTTCTGATAGTTTGGCCGCTTCAGAAACAAATTCGACACCTTTTAAGTAGTCGGAGAACATGTATTTTCGTTCAATCCATTTTTCGTCTTTTATTGTCCATTTATCCAACTTCATTAACTCTTCTTGTACTTCTTCGTTAGTTAATCGTTGCATTGTTTATCACATCCTTTATTGGGAGTAAGGCAAGCCCGTTATTAATTAGACGCTGAACTTCTTCATTATTTTTAAAGGAAGAAAGTTGTTGAAACAATGCTGCACGTTCTGGAATCTCCACTTTATACTCTAGTAATAATTCTAAAATCTCAAGGCGCAGAAGCCATTCCTTTTCATAAAACTTATCTAATACGTGATGGATTGCTACAAGCTGTTCTATAAGCTGTTCGTGTAATGAACCTTCGCTCCGAATATCGCGAACAGTTTCGTACATTTTTTCAAGCTCTGTTCGTGTGCGCGGTGCAGGTATAACTTCTTCTTCTTCTGCTATTGGGAAGAATGCTGCTGGATCAGCTGCACCAGGGAAAACAGAAGGAATTGCTGAACCAACTGCCATATCAAATGTACCCCATGCTGCATCGAATAATAAGCGGTCCTTTAAAGTGACTGTACAATTTGTAAATGAAATGACGGCGACTTTTTCCTCATTTCTAATAATGTCGGTTACTGTCCCTGTCACATGTACACCGCTTGTAAAGGTAAACTCAGTTTTGTTACCAACAGAGATTCCTAATGTGTTTAATTCTTCGTCTGTGCAAGATTCTAATGCGATATTATTTTGTAACAATCCGATTGGTGTACCAAACCCATCTTGGTGCACAGTTGTAGAATGATTTGGTAATTGTGTATGATCGATAGCTAGTGCAGTTGGACTACCTGTTTTTATATAAATAGCCTCACCGCTTTCATCTTTTACTACTTCAACTAGTGTTCCTGTAATTTGCAATCCGCTGTTTAAAGTAACTGTCGCTGTATTTTCAGAACGCAGTGCTTTATCTAAGCCTTTTGTACCGCCTGATTTGAATGCCATTGTTTCTGAGAATTTTTCAAGCGCTTCAATCAGTTCTTCGAAAGAGCCGCATACAAAAAGCTGAGGCTGCATTTTTGTTACATCGTAGCTCGTTTGAATACATGATTCAATGGAGAACGGTACTTTTTTGACAGCGTCAGTTAAACAATGCTTGCTTTCACCTACAGAGGAAAGCAGTCCAGCACCGTAAATTTTCGGATTTTGTATATCGCCAATCAATCCGTATTCCACTGTCCACCAGAAAAGACGGGAAATTTGTTCGGCTTCTGATAGGCCAGAAACATGTTTTTGTTTTTCTTCCACTTCTTTCTCTGCAGCAATAATTTCTTCTGGAGTAGATGTACGGCTTTCTTTTACAATCGTTAATTGACGAACTGCTTCAAACAATTCGTGTTCTTCTTTTGTAGAGAAAGCTTTTGCTCCAATCTTTCCGAACAACTTTACATATTTTGCATATGTAGGGTCGAGTAGAATTGGGGCATGTCCAGCTGCTTCATGAACAATGTCAGGAGCTGGTGTATATTCAATATTTTCTACTTTGCGAATATCTGTCGCAATTGGCAGGAGACCATGTCCTTGGAAATCAAAGAATGCTACGCCAGGAATTAAGCCGTCAATTGTAACAGCTCCCCAGCCGCTCGGTGCTAAACAATTGTTCATTTCTTCTACTTTTGGAATGGCATCTATATTAATACCGGAAGACTGCAATCCGTTTACATATGCTGGATGTGCAACGTCTTTTAAAAAGTTATGATTTTGTCTCATAATGTAGCGCCATACAGCGTGATCAATAGGTGTGTATTGGTCGTAATGCTGCTTTGATACAAATGGTTTTAAATGTGATGGAATTTCTGTTGTTCTTGTCATATAGATATCCTCCTTTTATGTAAAAAAGTGCTAGGATTTGTTTTTTTATGCGCATCACTCCTTTCAAAAAAATGTAAGCGCTTCTAAAATTTTATCATAAAATTCCGAATTATTTAATATTTGTTTTGCTGCAAATAGAAAAAATCCCTATCGGAAAATCCGATAGGGACGATAAAAATCGCAGTACCACCCTACTTGTAAACAATAAACTGTTTACCACTCTCTTAGGATAACGGAAGGATCCGTCTTTTCCTTCATGAAAGGTTCACTACGAGAAAGAAGCTCCAGAATTGTAATTCATGTTTATATATGTACTGATTTGCACCAATCATCAGCTCTCTGAAACAGGGATATAAGCCACTACTATTATTCTATCAACGCGTATATATGAAATTGTTTAAAGGGGGGAACGCAAAAAAGCCCTATCGGAAATCCGATAGGGACCATAAAAATCGCGGTACCACCCTATTTGTAAACAAAAGACTGTTTACCACTCTCTTAAGATAACGGAAAGATCCGTCTTTCCCTTCATGAAAGGTTCACTACGAGAAAGAAGCTCTGGAATTGTAATTCGTGTTTATATATGTACTGATTTCCACCAACCATCAGCTCTCTGAGACAGGGATATAACTACTACTATGATTCCTTCAATGCCTATATGTTTCGTTCAAATAAACTATGTTTTGTATTGTAAAACTACCACTTCGAAATTGTCAACAATAATTATAGTGGAAATATACAAAAAATAAAATTTGAAAATTATTATTTTCTAGAATTGTAAAAAAATGTTGTTTGGGAAACTTTTCTATTTTATTATATTATATGGATGTTCTTGTCGTAAAAGAAAAGGGTGAGAGGGATGGCGAAGAAGGAAAAGAAAAATTATACGAATCTTAGACTGAATCTTCTGTTTTTTGCGGTGTTTATAGCGTTTTCAACACTTATTTTTCGTTTAGGTTTTTTACAGATTATTAAGGGGGAGAGCTATAAGCAAGAAGTGGCGAGGGTAGAAAATGTAACGACAAATGTTTCTGTGCCACGGGGAAAAATATATGATCGTTATCATCGTGTTATTGTAGAAAATAAGCCGCTGCGAACAATTAGTTATACGAGGTCTAAAAGTTCCAAAAAGGAAGATCGTTTAGAAGTTGCAAGGAAATTAGCGAAGTTAATTGAAATGCCAATAGATAAAGTTACAGAGCGTGATAAAAAGGATTTTTGGATAGAGTTGAATCCAAAGCAGGCCGAAAAGAAAATAACAAAAGAAGATTTACAATTACTAAAAGACAAAAAAATTAGTGATAAAGATCTTTATAAGAGACAGTTAGAACGTATTACGGAAGAAGAGCTAGCAAAGTTTACTCCCGAAGACATTGAGGTTTTGGCGATTAAGCGTCAAATGGAAGGTGGACATGTTTTAACTCCTCAAACAATAAAAAATCAAGGGGTGACTGATCAAGAATATGCAATTGTAAGCGAAAGGTTAGCGGAACTTCCCGGAGTAGATATTACAAGTGATTGGGATCGCAGCTATCCATATGAAAATATGTTTCGAACGGTACTTGGCAGTGTTACAAATAGTAATGAAGGGTTACCGAAAGAGAGACTGGATTATTACCTTGCCCGAGGATATAACCGGACGGATCGAGTAGGAAAAAGCTATATTGAGCAAGTACATGAAGATGTCCTTCAGGGTAAAAAATCGCAAGTGAAAAACGTGACAGATGAAAACGGTGCTATCATGGAAACGATATATCTTTCTAAAGGTGAACGTGGCAAAGATTTGTCTTTAACAATTGATATGGAATTGCAAAAGCAAGTAGAAAAAATTATAGAAGAAGAATTACAGGTTGCGAAGCGAAATGGGGAACGTCTCATTGACCGAGCGTTTGTCGTTATGATGAATCCGAAGAATGGTGAGATTTTGTCTATGGCAGGAAAACAGTTTATCGAAAATGAGGAGCAAATACAAGACTTTGCACTTGGAACGATGACGAGCTCTTATCCAATGGGGTCTGTTGTAAAAGGGGCAACATTATTTACGGGGTATCAAGAAGGGGTCATTCAACCTGGTACGTCATTGTTAGATGAGGAGATTTTAATTTATAAAACACCAGTTAAAAAGTCGTATAAAGTATTTGGGAACATTACGGATTTACAAGCATTACAAGTATCGTCCAATGCGTATATGTTTAAAACAGCAATGAAAATTGCAGGGACTGATTATAAAGCAAATATGAAGTTGAATGTAAAAGAAGAGGCATTTCGCAAGATGAGAAGTTCATTTGGTCAGTTTGGGCTTGGTGTTCCAACTGGTATTGATTTACCGAATGAAGCAAGTGGTTTAAAAGGGCTTGCTGATAAACCAGGTTTTTTATTAGACCTTGCGATTGGTCAGTATGATACATATACGCCTCTGCAATTAGCACAGTATGTTTCTACGATTGCAAACGGAGGATATCGATTAAAGCCACAATATGTGAAAGAAATTCGTAAACCAACAACGAAGGAAGGAGAAATAGGTGCTGTTGTTCAATCTAATGTACCAGTCGTATTAAACAGCATTGGTATGAAAGATAGCTCTTATCTCAAGCAAATACAAAAAGGATTTCGTATGGTAGTGGAAGCGCCTCCGGGAACAGGATATTCGAATTTTGGACAAGACAATCCCTATATGCCAGCAGCAAAGACAGGAACAGCCGAAATTTACTATGATGGTCCTGATAAGGAACTGCGAAAATCTGGTTCAGATGGAAAAAGTCCCAAATGCTACAACTTAACGTTTGTTGGGTATGCACCGTACGACAATCCAGAAATTGCATTTTCTGTTGTTGTACCATGGGTTGTGAATGATACAGAAAATCCGGTGAATAAAAAGATTGGAAAGCGCATTTTAGAAGCATATTTTGAATCGCAGAAAGTGAAAAAGTAAGAAAGAAGGCATAGAGTGTGCCTTCTTTTTATTTTTAGCAACGCCAACAGCTTCTTGATTGATGAATAGGTTATGTATAATTGGAGCGGATGGAAGCAAGTTTGAAGCAGTTGATCGTATGCTGATTCAACCAAAATGGTTCTAATAGTCACCTTCAAAAAATATTCTTGTATACATAGAAGGAGAAGGACGCTTTACCGTCGAAAATAAACATTTAAAATTAAAAGAACTTGCTTTTCAGCAAGCTACTTTTACTCCAAAAGGTTATGTTGATTGGGATTTTGATTGGGAAAATAATACTTTTATTACAATTTCTAGAGCAATAGAAACGGAATGGTCCAATGATCCGCAGCAACGTCCGCAGCCTTCACTATATCAAATCAATGTTGCGAATGCACAGCAGCATCAAATTACAACCCCGCCAAAAGGGTATGGAGATTATTATCCGTACTATATAAAACACACAAATCAACTTTTATGGATACGCTCTAATCGAAAGCAAGCTGATATGTGGATTGCAAATGCAGACGGTTCACAAGCGAGAAAATGGATTCAAAATATAGACGAAGCCGTAAATTGTTATGAGAAACGAGATTGGGAGCATGTTGTATCCGTAAAAGAATAAAAATATGCGTGCCCTGATTTCAGAGACGCATATTAAAAGAGTGTATAGTTTGTCATAGATTTTTCGGCATTTATGCAGCGTTTTATCCACTGCGTTTCATATTGTGAATGAGGTAAAATCCGGTGCTGTAAATGGCCAATATGAAAAATCTTTTCTGATAGACACCACTCTACACATAATTTATATAAGTCATAATGTAATGGATCGTCATCCCAATACACAGGAATCTCTTTTATATTCGCTTGCCAATATAAATATGCACGGGTGTGACCATCTGTAAAAATAATTTTATCGTCTAATTGTTTAATGGGTAATGGTTCATGTAAAGCAAATGCAGATGGTGAAAAAGTCTGCTGCAATCTCATCATTTTGTCATTGCTTAGAAACAATTGACTTGGCTGCACTTTAAATATATCGATAAAAAAAGAGTTTATTTTGGATTCCCTAAGTCTTTTATAAGATTTTTGCCATATAATATTCATTCCTTGGCTGTCCATCAACAATCACACCATACGCTGCTTCACCTTCAATAACAAAACCTATCTTTTTATATAACGCAATGGCTCTTTCGTTATGAGACATGACTGTTAATTCTAGACGCAGTAATTGTTGTTTGCGTGCCCATTGTTCAATTTCATGAAGTAATTGTTTGCCGATTCCTTGACCTGCATATTGCTGGAGCAACCCAATTGCTAAATATGCAGCGTGTTGCTTTCGCTTTACTGCTCCGCCGCGAGCTATTATATAACCAACAAGTTGCTCATCTTTCTCTGCCACTAGAAGTGTTGAATTATGCGGAGAGAGAAGTGCTTGAATCATAGATTTTTGTTTCTCTATTGTAAAATCTCGCTCATTAGGTTCAAACAACATAAAATTTGTTTCTTGATCAATTGTTTGACATAGCTTTAAAAACGGAGCTGCATCTGCTTCGGTAATTTCACGGATCATCATAATCACCTATTTCTATTTTTGTATAACATATGATATTCGTTATGTAGATGCTGAACTCCTGTAAGGAAAGGGTTATATTACTTTGTTTCCCCCTTAAATTTAAATATATGTGGATCCTCTCTTTTACATAAAGAGAGGATTTTTTTGTAAAGAAGAGAAGCTTCTATGATTGAGGGTTTGTTTATTGTCGTTATTTTCAGGGGTATGATTTTAGAGGAGGAAACTATGGATAGTGTAGATATTTACAATCATGTGAAACAACTAATTCAAAAATATAATGGGATAGACACAGATATTGAAATGCATAATTTGAAAATGAACAAAAATGGTTTTAATAACAATATAGCTATGTTTCATCTTACATTGCTTAAAAGTGAAGAAAGTTGAGGATTACTTGAATGCTAAAGGATTTTCAACATTAAATGTCTAGATGCTGTTAGATTGACCTTTATTTAATATGAACAATTGCACGTTGATGCGAAAAAAAAGAGAAAAGAAAGGAATTCTAATATGAAACTTATTTTTGTCAGACATGGAGAAGGAGAGCATACAACAAATCTGCCGGATAGTTTACGGACGAATCATCCATATCTCACAAATAAGGGAAGAGAACAGGCATTATTACTGCAAGGAAATTTACCTCTACGTGAGAGTGATGTATTGATTGCAAGTCCAACGGTACGAACAATACAGACAGCTGCGTTATGGAGCGGACAAGTTGCTTGTATGAAAGTGGTTCATCCGTGTATTTCACCTCGCATTTTTCCATATCGAGAAGGAGCAAGAACGTTGCCTTGTGACAAAATGTTAAATCAAAAGAACATTCAGCAGTTATTCCCCCAATTTTTATTAGCAGAAAAACACAATGAAGAGTTATGGAGTAATGGGATCAATACGATTTCAGAGCCTGAATTTTGCACAGCTGCCTATAGTTTCATAGAATGGTGTAAAACGTTACAAGTTTCACGCGTAATGATCGTTTCTCATGATGGAACGATTACAGCATATAGGCAATATGTAATGAAACGAGTACTAACGAGGGAAGACTTTTTAGAGGAAACAGGGATGTATGAAATTCAATTATAGTAGAAAAGGGATTAAAATGAAGTTCAACTAACGATAAGTAGGAGTTTACTCATCTAAAAAGATAAAAGTACGTTTTTTTATAAAATTTGACATTGAGAAAATAAATTCTTTGTAAATAGTAATGAAAATCATTATCGTTTGTGTTATTATATGTTCAAGTTTTTATTTGCAAATAAAAGTGGTTATATAACGTACGTTTGAAGTATTTTGTGCAAATTGATAAAAAGCATTCATAATGAATGAAACGAAAGAATGAAACGAAAACCGGTTACGAATGTTGTTGTAGTCATGTAATTTATTGAATTACAAAAATCAGGAGGAATGTATGGTTATTCAGTTTTTAAGAGAGAACAAAGCAGTTTCCTTTTTACTAGCAGCGGTGCGTATTTATATTGGATATACGTGGCTTATGGCAGGGGTGAAAAAACTAACAGGTGGCGGATTTGACGCAACAGGTTTTTTAAAAGGAGCAATTGAACAAGCATCAGGAGCTCATCCAACAGTGCAATCATGGTGGGCATCCTTTTTAAAAGAAGTAGCAATTCCAAATGTAGAGCTATTTAATTTTTTAGTTACATGGGGAGAAATTTTAGTTGGAATAGGGTTAATTGTTGGGTGTTTAACGAAAACAGCTGTATTTTTTGGTCTTGTAATGAACTTTTCCTATATGTTTAGTGGTTCAACTGGCGTGAATCCACAATTAGTAATCTTGTCTATGTTGATTTTAGTTTCAGGTTATAATGCTGGCAAATTTGGTGTAGATGGACTTATCTTATCAAAAATTTCCAATAAAAAATCACTTAATTATAAAAAACAAGCCGCTTAGCGTATAGAGTGAAACTTCCATCAGTGGGGGGGTTACTGCTCGCGAATAGCGGGATAAAAGGGGTATCTCATCATGAGATACCCCTTTTAACGAATTTGAGGTGATTTTGCTATAAATAAACTAAGCATGAGCATCGTAATTGCTGATAGAAAGAAAATCGGGATTCCTAAAAAGGCCGCACCGAAACAAGATTCATCATTTTGGAGGCTCATAAAATAGCCGAAAAAAATAAGATTGGGAATCACGCCAATTACACCGATAATAAACATATTCCAACTCGGTTTGTGTGTAACATATTGGCGATACTTCTTTAATAATCGGATCCATAATATAAAGTAACCAATCCCTGACAAAAGTAAGAAGAGTATCATAATCGGACCAAATAGAAGAGTAAAACTACTTTTTACTTCAATGGAGCTAAATATCCAACCAAGTCCAATTAATAGAGCGCCTGATCCAAGCATATAGCATAAGTTATAAATGCTTAAATACAATCCATTTTTATATGAATTATTTTTATCAGGTCTGAGCAATATATCTCCTCCTTTTTCCCTGATTGTATTATAATTTCCCTTTGATTAGGAATTTTTTTGTAAAAAATTATGACTTAGTAGGATACTTCTTGAAAAACTCATCAACATACTGCATAAACTCTTTCGGTTGTTGACGAAACGGTGCATGTTCGCCTTCCTCGATAATATGAAATGTACTATTTTTTAAGAATTGATGATACGTTTCACCATTTTTCCAAGAAACGCTTTTATCATTTCTTCCCCAAATAATTAATGTTGGCACTTTGATTTCATCAGCATTGATGCGTAAACGGCGCGGCCTCATTTTACTTAATTCTGTATAATGCTCCGTATCTTCACGTGTATACTTTACTTCATTCTTACGATATTCTTTCGGAGTAGAGACAGTACTCAAATCAGTTGATAAATTTGGTTTTGGAGATCCTTTCCCGTGTTGCAAAGATTCAGCCCCTGTTGCATCCGCTAAAATAAGGTGGCTTACTGCATTCGGATATAAGTATGTTAAGTTTAAAGAAATTTCTCCGCCCATTGAGTGTCCTAGTATGGCGAATGTATCATATCCTAATTTTTTCATTAATTTATAATATAAGTTTGCTTGATTTGGAAATGAATAGTGAAAACCCATCGGTTTAGAAGAATGACCGAAACCTAAAATGTCGACAGCGATAATGGTATGGTTTTTTGCTAAATCGGGATAAATATCGCTAAAGCCATTTGATGAACCTCCAAAGCCATGAAGCATAAGTAAAGGTGGTTTATTTTTACCAATTTGTTTGAAGTAAATGGTTTGTCCATCAATTTCAATCATTTTTTCATCTGTCTTCAGTTTTGTTGTAACTGTTTCTTTTACTTGTGTTGCTTTTTTTGTTTGCTTCTCAATTGTGCTGCAGCTTGTTAGTGTTGTCAGAGCAAAGCAACTAATAATATAAAGTTTCCAGCGCTTCAAAATGGTTTCTCCTTTCTAACAGAGTGCTGCGTCCATCATAGCAAAGATAGAATCACGTTTACCAGGAAGGTGTTTTCCGTTTTTTATCATGAGCGGAGAAACGAGTGTTACTTGAAATCCATACGATTGTAGTTTATTTCTAAAGGTTGTTTGTGAATGAGGAATGTCGATACGAACAACTCCATCCCATTGATTACATATGGATAGTAGTAAATGCATGGCATTCTCTTCATTGTTAGCGATAAGGGGAGTAACACATAAGATATCTCCTTTTTGTATACATAGCGCAAAAGCCTCTAGTCTATCGTTTTTTTCTATTTTTAATGCAAGATATGCTCTATTTAAAAGTATTGAATACAGCTCGGGACGATAAGCGCCGCTTGCTATGTAATCGAGTTGAGTGAGTGTATTAAGATCCTGACTTGTGATTTGACTAGTAGAAAAGGAGTTGTTTTTTGTAGCTGTGCGATTTCGTTCTAGTCGATGAATAGAAGTAATTGTGTTAAACCCATATGTATGATATAACGGCGTACCAGCATCTGTTGCAATGAGAGTAAAAGGTTGCAATTGCGAAGCGTTTTTTATACTAACGTCTAGCAAAGAGCGTGCTAATCCTCTTCGTTGAAAATCTGGATGAACAATAAGCATACCAATAGAAGTAAATCCTGTTTTATATGGAAAAACAGCGATACAAGAGATAAGCTTACCTTCGTTATCATGGCCAAACAAGGTACCGATAGAAAAGAAGGTTTCAAATTGTTCTTTCATAGATGAAACGTTATGTAACCAACCTACTGCATCGCAAAGAGATAGAAGTTGTGAGATATCAGAGGTACTTAGTGTTTTTATTTGCATATATTACACTCCTCGTGTTTCTTTAGTAGATACATTTTATCATGGAAAATCAAAATATTACGTCTTATTGTGCGTTAAGGAAAGAGAGAGGGTTTACAAACATGCTGAATTTAGAAGGATCATATACGTCGATAAGTAAAACGACAAAGAAATACAGCTTGCAACAATATTACCTTAAATTAACAAAATGTTTACATATTTCCAATTCTCTCTTAACAGTTTTCTAGTACATTTGGTAGTAGGGATAGAATTAAGAATTTAGGGGGACTTATAAGATGAAAAGATTTATGAAGAAAGCTTGGCCGTTTGCGGTTGTTTCGTCGTTAGCACTTACTTCAATTGTAACGTGGAATGTTACGCGTTCAGATGTTATTAAAGCAGATGAAAAAGAAGACAATGCAAAGATTAAAAATGTGATTGTCTTAATCGGAGATGGTATGGGCCCTTCTTATATGACAGCGCATCGTTATATGAAGGATAACCCAAAAACATTTGAAATGGAGCAAACTGAATTTGATAAGCATCTCGTAGGAACACAGGTTACATATCCAGAAGATGAGCATCAAAATATTACAGACTCAGCTTCTGCAGCAACTGCAATGTCAGCAGGGGTTAAAACATATAATGCAGCCATAGCAGTGGACAATGATAAATCAAAGGTAAAAACAGTATTAGAGCAAGCAAAAGAACGCGGAAAATCTACAGGTTTAGTTGCAACTTCGGAGATTACACATGCAACGCCAGCTGCGTTTGGAGCACATAACATTGATCGGAAAAATATGGATCAAATTGCTGATGACTATTTTAACGAGAAAATTAATGGGAAACATAAAGTTGACGTTCTCCTTGGGGGAGGATTAAAGAACTTTGATCGAAAAGATCGCAAACTTACAGAAGAATTTAAAAAAGATGGTTATAGTCTTGTAACGGATCGTCAGCAATTATTAAATGATAAAAATGACCAAATTCTTGGATTATTTGCGCCAGGTGGTCTTGATAAAATGATCGACCGCAATTACAGCACACCTTCTTTAGAAGACATGACAAATGCAGCGATTAATCGCTTAAATAAAAACAAAAATGGTTTCTTCTTAATGGTAGAAGGCAGCCAAATTGACTGGGCTGGTCATGATAATGACGTTGTTGCAGCGATGAGTGAAATGGAAGACTTTGAAAGAGCGTTTAAAGCGGCAATTGAATTTGCGAAAAAGGATAAGCACACGTTAGTAGTGGCAACGGCTGATCATTCTACTGGTGGTCTGTCTCTTGGAGCAAACGGAGTATATAATTTTGATGTGAGTCCAATTAAAGCAGCAAAACGTACACCTGACTTTATGGCAGCTGAAATCGCTAAAGGTGCAAACGTTGAAGAAACATTGAAAAAGTATATTGATTTACAATTAACACCTGAAGAAATTAAATCTGTGAATGATGCTGCAACGTCAAAAGATGTAACAACGATTGATAATGCAATTGAAGCGATCTTTAATACACGCTCTTACACAGGTTGGACAACTGGTGGTCATACTGGTGAAGATGTTGGTGTATATGCATTTGGACCAGGAAAATACTTATTTGCTGGCGTTCAAGAAAATACAAACTTAGCAAAACGAGTGTTTGATATTATTGGGGGCGGCGATCCAAATAAAGGTAGACGCTAATATGAAGAAAAAGCGGGGCTTCTTTGCCTTGCTTTTTTCTTTTTAATTTTGGAGGATAGATATATGAAACGATTTTTAAAGAGATTAGGGATTTTAGGAATAATAAGTTTTCAATTATGTGGATGTAGCTCACAAGAAAAAGTGCAAAAAGACACAACGGAAAAGGAAGAAACAATTCGTAAAGAAGGGGAAAATAAGCCTATACCAAAGGAAGAAGAGCAAGCGATTAGAAAGTTAATAGATTCCTATATTCAAACAATAAATGAGAAAAACTTTGAGGGGCATATGGCACTTTTTTCAACGAAGTCATTAGGACTAGAAGATACAAAAGCACAAAAAGAAGCAGAATTTAAAAATAAGAATAAAAAAATTGAACTGTTGGATTTTAGTGTAAGAAATTTTGAAGGAGAGTATGCTGTGGTAGAAACGAAAGAGAAAGAAGAGTCTGCTGAAAAGAAAGTTCGTTACACCGTAGCAAAAGAAGATAGTGTATGGAAGATAGAAGAAGTACGTTTGATTGAAAAAGGATAAGGTGAAACTTCCATCAGTGGGGCGGGATAAAAAGAAGTTCTCTTGCATAGAGAACTTCTTTTACACAGGTAATAAAATGCGCTCTGAACATGATTCAATTTCATCAATATCTTGACGGATGGAGGCCATCTTATTGTCAAGTTCTTCAGCTTTCATAGCAGCATCATGTAATTCCTGCTTTAAATATTCAGGGATATTTCCTTCATATTTATAATACATTTTATGTTCTAAACTTGCCCAGAAATCCATTGCTAACGTACGTAATTGAATCTCTGCAAAAACGTTTTGTGTTCCTGCATTTAATACTAATGGATACTTAATAATCATATGGAGACTTTTATAGCCATTTGGTTTTGGCGTTGCAATATAATCTTTAACTTCTATGATTTCCATATCTGTTCGTTTTTCTATCAAATTTTTCAAATAGTAAATATCTTCCACAAAACAACATGTAATTCGAATACCGATAATATCGAATAAATGTTGTTGGGCATTTTCGACAGTTGGAGCTATGTTTTTTCGTTCTAACTTTTTAATAATACTTTTTGGTTGTTTTAATCGTGTTTTTATATGTTCAAACGGGTTGTAGTCTTCTAGAAACTGAGCTTCCCGGTTCATAATTTCAAATTTTGTTTTCAGTTCTTCAAGAGCAAATGTATAAGGTAATACAAATGCTTTCCAATAATCAACTGTTGTTTGGTTAAATTCCATTATATACACACCTTTTTCTTATTTGGAAAGTAAGGTTGCTTAAACTAAATACCAAATCATATAAGCAAACGCCGCCACAGATGAAATCATAAAGCGATAGCGTGTTTTCATTACATGTTCCTCCTTCCCCACATAGTGTTTATTGTATGATATAACTATGTACATTTTCTATACTAATTGATTGATGTGAATTCCGTATGAACAAATTGTTTCAGTTTTTTGTCTTTTTTATACCGCTTACAAAACATCTTAAGTTCGAGGTATTTTGCTTTCTTTTGGAAATACGTTAAATTAAGAAGTTTTTTTATTATAGAATTGACAAAGTGAATGGCAAAGTTTATGATATAAATCGTAATGATTACGTTTTGTGTTCGCGAAATCAATTTACTAGGAGGTATAAACTTATGCGTGTAAATATTACGTTAGCTTGTACAGAGTGCGGTGATCGCAATTATATTACAAAGAAAAATAAACGAAACAATCCAGAGCGTATTGAACTAAAAAAATATTGTCCGCGATTAAAGCGAGTAACATTGCATCGTGAAACGAAGTAAACGACTAGAAATTCTAGTCGTTTTTTGTTGCTAATGAAGAAAATCAAGGAGAGAAATGGGTGATGAAATTCCTCTTTGTATCGTCATTTATGGTTTTATTCTTTCATTTACATTCTCCTTAGTTGGCCCGGAAAAATAGTTTTGTGGGGTTCCGGTATAGTGCTAATAGTGATTACGATATTTTTTGTACGGGGATTTTTTTGGAGTCAGCCATAACTTCATAAATTATGAATAATCCAATTTATACAAAATAAAGATAATTTTGTGTGATATGATATAGACGTATTTTTTACCATAGGGGGAATATGATGAATCAAGTAGATAGGAAGAGAGTGCAACAGGTAGCTCATATTGTTGAAATTCCACATGATTATACACTTGTTGTTGATGATGAAAAAGTAAATGAAGATGTTCATTTATTATGGTGGGAGAAACAGGGGAATCCTGAAGAATACATTCAAGCCTGTTTACGAAAAGAAACAGGAGAGTTAATGGAATTATCCATACATAAAGAGTGCGTCCCAAAGCGGCTAAGTGTAAGTGAAGAGCAAGGAAAAAGCATTGCGGATGCATTTTTGCAGCAGCATGCCCCGCATACATATAAAGAATGTACAATTATTTATATAAATGAAAGAAAAAAGAGTATAGTGTTTGAATATAGGCAGGAAGTAAATGGCTATTCGTTGCCTCGAACAGGTTTTGTAGTCGAAGTTGATGTAGATGGGAATGTTATTAAATTTAGAAACGAGGGCATAAAGGAAAAGCCAATGTGGCCGAGTTCTATTGTAGAGAAAGAAAGTGTGACAAGGCAATTGAAGCAAAGGCAGAGTATGGAGCCTGTCTTTACACAACTTTCGAATTCGTTGTTTGAATGGGAGGATGGCGAAATAGAAGAAGGCTATTACCTTGTATATGAACCAATTCCTGCACATGCTTTTATTGAGGTACATACTGGAGAAGACTTGCATGATCGTAGTCATTATGTGATTGAAACAAGAGAATTGCCAGCTTTAAGTGAGGAGCCACAACTAGAAGCAAATATTGAACGTTTATTTCATATTGATAAAAAGGTCATGAAGAAAGTACACGAAGAAGAGAGAGAAACAGAGAAGATAATTATTTTGGCAAAGTTACCAGATAAACAAGAGAGCGCTGAAGAATATGACAAATCTTTCGATGCGTACTGGAAGAAACACTTTCATATGTTCCAGTATGAAACGTCAATTACTGTGAAAATGGATAAAGAAACAAATGAGTTGCTTGGATATTATGAACGAGGAAACCACCAGGGAAAACCTGTATTAACCCGTGAACAATGTTTTGAAAAAGCGCTGCAATTTTTAGGAAAGGTATTTCCAAATTACGAACAACATCTTCGCGTTTGGAGCAATCAAGATGATCCGGATGAAGAAGATCCAGGACACTTTAATTTTTATGTATATGTAAATGGTGTTCGGATAGAAGGTGAGTTGGTGCGCGTCATTGTGGATGGAGAAACTGGCGACATAAGAACATATAGTGGTACGTCGCAAAGTCTTATTCAAAAGCTGCTCACTTATGACAAGGAAGTGAAAGTGAGTGAAGAACAAGCGTTAGAGCAGTATTGTCAATCGCTTCGTGCAGAATTAAGGTGGTTTGAAGACGTTGAGCAAGAGCCTCCTCAATATCAACTTGTTTATAGACAAACAACGGCAGAATATAATGGAGATTATAGCGATAGACGAGAAATTCGCTATATAGATGCGAGTACGGGAAAAGCGATTTGGTGGAAAGTTTGAAATGATTTCATATAGAAAGTGAATAGACAAAACAAACTATTAAGGAATGTTTTTCGTTTTGTCCATAAAGCTGTACAGACACAAACAATCACCTGCCCACATACACATAGTAAAGACCACTATTTTTGCGGGGGTGAAGAGGTTGAGTCTGTTCGCCGCAATTGGATATATGATTCGTGAGGTTTTTATTTTCGTATCGTATGTCAAAAATAATGCATTTCCACAGCCGTTGTCGCCTGATGAGGAGAGAAAGTACTTGGAGCTTATGGAGCAAGGAGATGCACACGCAAGAAATCTCCTCATCGAACATAATTTACGCCTTGTGGCACATATTGTGAAGAAATTTGAAAATACAGGAGAAGATGCGGAAGACTTAATTTCCATCGGTACGATTGGTTTAATTAAGGCGATTGAAAGCTATTCGCAAGGAAAAGGAACAAAATTGGCAACGTATGCAGCTCGCTGTATTGAAAATGAAATTCTAATGCACTTACGCGTATTAAAGAAAACGAAAAAAGATGTTTCTCTTCATGATCCAATTGGGCAGGATAAGGAAGGGAATGAAATTTCTTTAATAGATATTTTAAAATCAGAATCAGAAGATGTGATTGATACCATTCAACTGAGTATGGAGCTTGAGAAAATTAAAGAGTATATCGACATATTAGATGAACGGGAAAAAGAAGTAATTGTAAACCGATTTGGTCTTGGTATGGAGAAAGAGAAAACGCAGCGAGAGATTGCGAAAGCACTTGGTATATCGCGGAGCTATGTATCGCGTATTGAGAAGAGGGCATTAATGAAAATGTTTCATGAATTTGTTCGTGCAGAGAAAGAGAAGAAGGGGAAATCTTGAAGATGGAAAATGCCTGATTTTATTCAAAAGCAGGCATTTTTCTTTTTCGGTAAAATGAAACTCCTTTGATAAATCTATGTTCACGGTTGAAAATGATGGGTTCTATCTGTAATATTAAAAGGTGCTAATAATTTATGATATAGAAACAAAAATAGGAAAAACTACATGTAATAGTCTTATTACAAAAGAATATATCATAGTAGGGGGTTTCGCAGTTTGCGACGTACGTTATATCGATTATTGATTGAACTTACAAATGGTCGTTTTACGTCCTATGTATTGCGTAAATTTGCGCAGTCGCGTTTAAGCTCGATTATTATTCCGTCTTATGCAAAAGTATTTCACATTAGACAAGATGAGATGGAGAAGGATTTAAAAGAGTACGGAACGCTTCATGAATTATTTACGCGTAAATTAAAAAAGGGAAAACGATCGATTGATACAGAAGTATCTAGCATTGTGAGTCCGGTTGATGGTGTTTTTGCAGATCATGGTCCTATTGATCAAGCGAAAATGTTTGAGATTAAAGGAAAACAATATTCTATTGTAGATATGCTTGGTACGGAAGAAAGAGCAGCGCGCTACGCAGGTGGTACATACATGGTTATTTATTTAAGTCCAAGCCATTATCACCGTATTCATAGCCCGCTCTCAGGTACAGTGACAGAACGTTTTGTACTTGGAAGGAAATCATATCCTGTTAATGCAGCAGGTATGAAATATGGAAAAGATACGTTATCCAAAAACTATCGCTCTGTAACTGAAATAGAGAGTGAAGGAGAGCGGTTGGCTCTTGTTAAAGTAGGTGCAATGTTTGTTAATAGTATTGAACTGCTGCATGAGAGAGAAGTTGTTCAAAAAGGTGAAGAGATGGCTTACTTTACATTTGGCTCTACAGTCGTTTTATTATTTGAAAAAGATATGATTGAAGTAGTTCAATCATTAACTAGTGGACAAGAGGTTCGTGTTGGTGAAAAAGTCGCAACTCGGTTATAAAAGAAGCAGCTTTTATATAGCTTGTTTCACTTTATAATAAAAGAGCCGTCTTCTAGATGGCTCTTTTTACAGGTGAAGCAGTATTTGTCCCGCACTGAATGGGCAGTAAATTTCTAACCTTAATATACAGGGCTTATTAAGGTGATCTGGTCAACTAATCATAAGCGGGTAAAAGGTCACTTATAGAAGTTTCACTGTATATGTACTCAAGACGATTTCAAAAGCTTGTCCTCTAGTGAGCGTCTAATGATTTCTTGTTTAATAAGTAAAATGAAGTCGGGATTTAATTTTAATTCTTTTGCTTTATAATAAGACTCAGTGAGTAATTCGGTAGATAACTTTTCCATATGTTTTGCCGTCAAGGCGATCCACCTCCTGCGAAAAAGGTAAATTTGTCACATTTAATGTACCAAAAATTGTCTTATGCCACAATCTGTTGGTTATCCACATGTTACCGTGGATAAAATGTGTAATAATTGTTGGTAATTTCGGAATTAACTGAAACTTAAGTGTGGAAATTGTGTACAAGTTTATCCACAGGTGCGTAATCGAAAAATGCTGTCGAAAAATTTTGTCCAAGTTTAACGGACAGTAGCCGTTAGATGATCTATTCTGCTACTAGCGGGCATTAGTAGTGGAAGTTTCGTGAAGAATAACTGTCTGTAAGAGCCTGATAAGTTCAACTAACCATTTTGAGAGAAAATCACTTTCAAAATGGAAGTTGAACTTTACCCCGCTCTAACAGGCAGTAGTGATAGAAGTTTCATGACGAGTAACTGCCTGTAAGAGCCCGATAAGTTCAACTAACCATTTTCAGAGAAAATCACTCTCAAAATGGAAGTTGAACTTTACAAAACTCCTCAAAGAGGTGAAAGAGATTGAGTTTATTTTTACCAAATGAATATGTAAAAAACGTGTATCATATTCAACCTGAAGAATTGAAAAACCGAGGTATAAAAGGGATTATTACTGATTTAGATAATACCTTGATTGAATGGGATCGTCCGAATGCGACACCGCAATTGGAAGAATGGTTTACAAAAATGAAAGAACATGGCATTCAAGTGACAGTTGTTTCGAATAATAACGAACAGCGTGTAAAAGATTTTGCTGATCCACTTGGTATTCCGTTTATTCATAGTGCACGTAAGCCGCTTGTTCGTGCTTTTAAACGAGCGATAACGAAAATGAATTTGCGTGCGGAGGAAGTAGTTGTAATTGGAGATCAATTATTAACAGATGTGCTTGGCGGTAACCGTGTTGGGCTATACACAATTTTAGTTGTTCCAGTTGCACAAACGGATGGGTTTATGACTCGTTTTAATCGAAAAATTGAGCGTAGAATTATGCGTAATATGAAGAAAAAAGGTTTAATTAATTGGGAGGAATAAAGCTTGACTGAGACGTTTAAATGTATTGGATGCGGTGTTGCAATTCAAACAGAAAATAAAAGTGAAGTTGGTTATGCACCAGCTTCTTCGTTAGAGAAAGAACATATCATTTGTCAGCGTTGTTTTCGCTTAAAGCATTACAATGAAATTCAAGATGTGTCGTTAACAGATGATGATTTTTTACGCATTTTAAATGGAATTGGACAATCTGATGCATTAGTTGTTAAGATTGTTGATATTTTTGATTTTAATGGAAGCTGGCTGCCTGGTTTACACCGCTTTGTTGGAAATAATAAAGTACTTCTTGTCGGTAACAAAGCGGACTTAATTCCGAAATCTGTAAAACCAGAAAAGCTAACACATTGGATGCGCTATAGTGCAAAACAACTCGGCTTAAAGCCGGAAGATGTTTTCTTAATTAGTGCAGCAAAAGGTCAAGGTATTGATGAACTTGCAAGCGCAATTGAACAATATCGTGATGGAAAAGATGTTTATGTTGTTGGATGTACAAACGTTGGGAAATCAACGTTTATTAACCGTATTATTAAAGAGTTTAGTGAGGAAACGGAAAATGTGATTACGACATCACATTTCCCGGGGACAACGTTGGATTTAATCGATATTCCATTAGATGAAAATTCATCTTTATATGATACACCAGGTATTATTAATCATCATCAAATGGCGCATTATGTTGGAAAGCAAAGCTTAAAAATGATTACTCCAACAAAAGAAATTAAGCCGATGGTATTTCAACTCAATGAAGAACAAACGTTATTCTTTGGTGGATTAGCACGATTTGATTATATAAGCGGCGGTCGTCGTTCGTTTACTTGCCATTTATCCAATCGTCTTACAATTCATCGCACGAAGCTTGAAAAAGCAGATGCATTGTATGAAAAGCATGCTGGAGAATTATTAAATCCACCAACACCAGAAGAACTTGAGAACATGCCAGAGCTTGTAAAATATGAGTTTACAATTCATGAACCGAAAACCGATGTTGTATTTTCGGGTTTAGGATGGGTAACAGTGAATGAAGCTGGCGCAAAAATTGCAGCGCATGTACCAAAAGGAGTTAGTGTTTCATTACGTAAATCTTTAATATAAAGTGGTGAGGACTTGTGAAACAATTATATGGCGTAATTGGGAATCCAATTGGACATTCCTTATCACCGCTCATGCATAATGATGCATTTACACATTTAGAGATCGATGCACATTATCATGCTTTTCTTGTTCAAGAGAGCGAATTAGGTGAAGCGGTGAAAGGATTAAAGGCACTTGGGGTTGTTGGGTTTAATGTGACAACTCCGCATAAAGTTTCTATTATGCAGCATTTAGACGAAATTGATCCGTTGGCAGAGAAAATCGGTGCGGTAAATACAGTGCTTCATAAAGAAGGAAAACTAATTGGGTATAATACAGATGGAGTTGGGTATGTTCGTTCATTGCAATCTATTAGTAAAGAGCCAATAACGAACAAACGTATTTTACTGCTCGGCGCTGGCGGAGCGTGTCGTGCGATTTATTATTCACTTGCAGATGCTGGTGTGAAAGAGATTGACATTGCGAATCGAACGGTAGAAAAGGCAGAACAGCTTATTGCTGACTGTGAAAGTGAAGTCGTGTCCTTAGCGCTTTCAATAGAAGAAGCAATAGACAAACAAGCACTGTACGATATTATTATCCATACAACGACAGTAGGTATGCACCCGCATGTAGAAGATACACCACTATGCATTCGAGATTTGAAAAAAGGAAGCATTGTGTCTGATATTATTTATAATCCGTTTGAAACGAAGTTGCTGCAAGATGCGAAGGTGCATGGAGCAATTGTGCAAAATGGCATTGATATGTTTGTATTTCAAGGGGCGCTTGCATTTGAAATTTGGACAGGACGCTTACCGGATATAGAGCGAATGAAACAAATAGTAATGAAAAAGCTTGGAGGCTAAATACATGTTAACAGGAAAACAAAAACGATTTTTACGTGCTGAGGCACATCACTTAACACCAATTTTTCAGGTTGGTAAAGGTGGAGTAAATGAAAATATGGTAAAGCAAATTGCAGAAGCGCTAGAAGTGCGTGAGCTAATGAAAATTAGTGTACTGCAAAACTGTGAATTTGACCGTCATGAAGTAGCAGAAGAGCTTGCAGAAGGTGCAAAAGCAGAGCTTGTACAGGTAATCGGAAGCACAATCGTCTTATATAAAGAATCAAAAGAAAATAAACGTATTGTGTTACCAAAAACAAAGTAACGATTTCTAAAAGTTAGTTGAACCAATCGAGTTCGTATAGGTATCTCACTTTTTCATGAATGAGAGCTATCACCTATAAGGACAAGGTAAAGGGGCGTTTTCTTTGAAGAGAATCGGGATTATTGGCGGGACATTTGACCCGCCTCATAATGGACATCTGTTAATTGCAAATGAAGTGTATGATGCATTGCAACTTGATGAGGTTTGGTTTCTGCCAAATCAAATCCCCCCTCATAAACGAGATAAGGAAGTCACAAGTGTACGTAATCGTTTAGAAATGATTCATTTAGCAATTGAGCAAGACATGCATTTCTCTATTTGTTTAGCGGAACTGGAACGAGAAGGTCCGTCTTACACTTATGACACTATGTTACAATTGACAAAGGACCATCCAGACGTTCAATTTTATTTTATTATTGGTGGAGATATGGTGGAATACTTACCAAAATGGTATAACATCGATGAGTTGTTAAAGCTCGTTACGTTTGTCGGTGTTGCTCGTCCTGGTTATACACTTTCTACGCCTTATGATATTGTAACGGTAGAAATTCCGGAATTTGCTGTCTCTTCTTCGCTTCTGCGCGAACGTTTTACAAAGAAGAAGACATGCAAATATTTGCTTCCTAAAGGAGTACAGGAATACATTGAGGGGAATGGGCTATATGGATCGTAAACGAGCACTTGAAATTGTGAAACAACAAATGCATGAAAAGCGTTATATTCATACAATTGGTGTTATGGAAACGGCTATCGAACTCGCAAAGCAATATGGTGTTGACGAGAAAAAGGCCGAGATGACAGCGATTTTTCATGATTATGCAAAATGTAGACCGATTTCAGAAATGGAAGAAATTATAAAACGAGAAAATTTACCAAAAGACTTGTTGTATTATAATAAAGAATTATGGCATGCACCAGTTGGGGCATATTTAGTAGAAAAAGAAGTCGGTATTACAGATACTGACATATTACAAGCTATTACGTATCATACGAGTGGACATGAACAAATGACGATGCTTGATAAAGTGATTTACGTGGCGGATTATATTGAACCTGGCCGTAAGTTTCCTGGCGTTGAAGAAGCGAGAAAGCTGGCACGAGAAGATATTAATCAAGCGTTATTATATGCTTTAAAGCATACAATACAATTTTTAATGGAAAAAAACCAAACGATCTATCCATTAACATTCCAAACGTATAATGCAGTCATTAAGGAGGACTTTACGAAATGAAAGATCGAGAATTATTAGTATTGGCAGCACGAGCAGCTGACGATAAAAGAGCAGAAGATATTGTTATTTTAAATATGCAAGGGATTTCACCGCTTGCGGATTATTTTGTAATCTGCCATGGTAACTCTGATAAACAAGTGCAAGCAATCGCTCGCGAGATTAAAGAACAGGCACATGAAGTGCAAATTGATGTAAAGCGCATGGAAGGTTTTGAAGAAGCGCGTTGGGTGTTAGTTGACCTTGGGGATGTTGTTGTACACGTATTCCATAAAGATGAGCGTGATTACTATAATTTAGAACGTCTTTGGGGCGATGTACCACGTGAAGATATCACAGAAGAGTTAGGTCAATGAGATACGAACAATTTGCATTATTGTATGATGAGTTAATGAATGATGTCCCATATGAAAAATGGGTAGAATTTACGGAACAAAGCTTAGAGCAAATTGGTAAAACAGATGCGAAAATTCTGGATGTGGCTTGCGGAACGGGCAATGTCACATTGCCTCTTGTGAAAAAGGGATATGATGTAACGGGAGTAGACCTATCAGAAGAAATGTTAACAATCGCTCAGCAAAAGTTATGTGAAGAAGGTCATTTTATTCCTTTTTATCAACAAGATATGCGCGAGTTGGATGTTCCAGGTGAGTTTGACTGCGTCACGATTTTTTGTGATTCGTTAAATTATGTGTTGCAAGAAGACGGCATTCAAGAAACATTTCGACGTGTGTATCATCATTTATATCAAGATGGTTTATTTTTATTTGATGTTCACTCTCTTTATAAAATTCATCATGTATTTCAAAATGAAACGTATACAGTCAATGAAGAAGAAATTTCTCTCATCTGGAACTGCTTCCCAGGTGAAGAAACAAACAGTGTCGAGCATGATTTAACATTTTTTGTACGAGACGAAGAAGAGGATGTGTATCATCGATTTGATGAGTTGCATATGCAGCGTACATATCCTGTTGAAGTACTAACGAAATGGCTTGAAGAAGCTGGTTTTACCGTTCTTCGCGTAACGGGAGACTTCGAAAGAACTGAAGTAACAGAACAAACAGAGCGTGTCTTCTTTGTCGCTAAAAAGAATGCATAGTAAAAAAGCAACCGTATGAATGGTTGCTTTTTTACTTATAAAGTGAAACTTCCATCAGTGGGGGGCTTACTACCCGCGAATAGCGTGATAAAGGTAGACAGCAAAAAAATAAAGTATTTATGAAGGAATATAGTAGTTTTTGTCGTAAGAGATATATTAATGCTTTTTAAATTGTTGTTCCACATGCTCAACATCCTCTTCATACTTCTCATGTGTTCGTTTTAACATCTTGTTAAACATATCTCCAACATGTTCTTCTAAAACGCGAATCCCTTCTCCTGTTATACCACCTTTTACACACACTTTCTCCTGCAAAGTCGGCAAGGTGAAAATTTGTTTTTCTAACAGTTTTCCCATCCCGATAATCATTTCGCTCGTTAAAATAGTAGCCTCTTCACGCGTAATGTTTGTTTCTTCTACAGAAGCATCAATAAAGCGCTGTAACAAATAGCTGAAAAATGCAGGGCCGCAGCTTACGATATCGGATGCCACTCTTGTAATATTTTCTTCAATAGTAATAGGTTTAGATATTTTTTGAAACAAGTTTAATACATGCGTTTGCCATTCTTCTGAGCAGTTTTTTCCGAATGTACATAGGGAGACACCAGCTAATGCGCGATTTGTAATACTCGGGATAATACGAGCAACATGGCAGGATACGATTGTTTCTAATTGTACGGTAGATATGGGGCTTGTAATCGAAACTAGGCATTTGTCATTTGTAAGAATAGGAGCATGATTTGTCAAAATAGGATATATATCTAATGGTTTTACGCAAATAAAAATCAGCTCAGAGCGTTCAATTACTTCTTGAATTGTTTTTGCTATATGAATAGAAGGATACTTCTCTTTTATATGATATGCTTTTGCGAAAGTACGATTAATGATAGTAAGACACGAAGGTTTGACAGCCCGGGCTTCGATACATGCATCAATGAGTATATTCCCCATATTCCCTGTTCCTATTATTCCTATGTTCAATGTTTCATCCCCTCCTTCGTAACATCTTTCTCCTAAACAATATGAAGTTTATTTTGAATTTATGAATTAGAGGTGCAAAATGATGATGAATTTGCCTAGAAAGTGGCTCGTTTTATTTGCGGCAATTGGTGTTGTCGGTATTTTATTTGTATGGCAAACAAAAAATGGGCAAGAACAGCCCGCAGTGAAAGTGGAAGCGAATTCTAAGGTGGAAGAAAGGAAAGAGAAAACAAAAGTAACAGATTCTAAACCGCAATCAAAAGCGACTATCGTTGATGTTAAAGGAGCTGTACATCATGAAGGGGTGTATGAATTACAAAGCGGAGCGCGGGTGAAAGATGCTGTTGAAAAAGCAGGAGGATTTTTGCCAGAAGCAGATGTGACGAAGGTAAACTTGGCTCAGATTGTACAAGATCAAATGATGATTTATGTGCCAAAAAAAGGAGAACAAACAGTTTCTGTAAATGGATCATCCTTGCAAGAAGGAAAAATACAAATTAATACAGCAACAAAGGAACAACTTGAAAAAATATCCGGAATTGGTCCTAGGAAAGCGGAAAATATTATGAAATATCGTGAGCAGCATGGACCGTTTCAAAAAGTAGAAGATTTATTAGAAGTTGATGGGATTGGAGAAAAGTCGCTAGAAAAAATAAAAGATGAAATAATTGTTCCATAAATGATTGACGACTTTTTTCTTCTTTCGCTACACTAGTAAGAAGATTAAAAAGTAGGTGAAGATAATGGAACGAGTTTCTTGGGATCAATATTTTATGACACAAAGTCATTTGTTATCACTGCGCAGTACGTGTACAAGGCTTGCAGTTGGAGCGACAATTGTACGGGATAAACGCATTATTGCTGGTGGTTATAATGGCTCGATTGCCGGCGGTGTGCATTGTATAGATGAAGGGTGTTATGTGATTGATAATCATTGTGTGCGCACAATTCATGCGGAAATGAATGCACTACTGCAATGTGCGAAATTTGGTGCGAAAACAGATGGAGCGGAAATTTATGTTACGCATTTTCCGTGTTTACATTGCTGTAAAGCAATTATTCAAAGTGGTATTACAGCAGTGTACTATGCGCAAGATTATAAAAATCATCCGTATGCACTTGAGTTATTTGAGCAAGCAAATGTTAGAGTAAAACATGTTCCTCTTGCATTTGACGTAACAACATTAGAAGAACAACAGAAAATGCAGGAGCTAAAACAGGTTTTGTCTTCGTTAGAAACAGATGAAATGACATTAGAACAGTTGCAACAAGTATTATTGCAGGCAAAAAATATGGTATAAACCGTGAGGTGAGTACGTGTTGCGTGGGCAATGGAGCTACGTTGCAATCTCAGTTATCTTTGGGATTGCAACAGCTTACTCCTCTTTTTCTATCGTTCCTTTTCTTATATTCGGTTGCTATTGCTTCGTTTGTTTTTCTCGTACCTCTCTTCCGATATTCTCCTTGATTGTCCTCGTATTTGGTCTTACGTATGTATACGCAATCTACGTAGACAAACAAAATAATTCTATGCTCTCTTTTCGTAAGACAGACATAACAGGTACGATTCAAAGTACTCCGCTTATAAATGGAGATCGCCTTTCTTTTCAGTTAGGAATGGAAAGTAATGAAACAGTTCAGTTGTTTTACAAAATTCCGTCTCGTAAATTAAAAGAAGAATTGAAGCAATTGCACCCTGGTATGGTGTGTACGTTTACTGGTGCTTTGAAAGAGCCGCCACTTCCTCGAAATTTTTATGCGTTTAATTATAAGGATTATTTATATAAACAGCATATTCATGCTCTTTTTGAGACAGAATCAATCTCTAATTGTGTACAAAAAGATATTTCGTTTGTTCATTGGTTATTTTCGATGCGACAAGCAGCTGTTTCTTATATAGGAGAGACTTTTTCCGGACAGTCAGCGGCCTTTATGAATGCTTTATTGTTTGGTGATCGCCAATATATGACGTTTGAGGTGGAGGAACAGTATCAACAATTTGGACTTGTGCATTTGTTGGCAATATCAGGATCGCATATTGTTCTGTTAACTGCGATATGTTATTTCATATTACTGCGAACTAGGATGACACGTGAAAGTACGACGATGCTCCTGATCGTTTGTATTCCGCTATATATGTTTTGTGCAGGGGCTTCGCCATCGGTTGTGCGAGCATCTATAACAGCTGTTATTGTGCTAGGAGCGCTCACGCAAGCAATCCGAGTCTCAGGAATGGATGCTTTAAGTATGACGTTGATGATTATGCTGTTTTATGATCCGTATGTACTATTTGATATTGGATTTCAGTTTTCGTTTGTAGGAAGTTTTTCCCTTTTACTATCTTCGTCACGGCTTTTAGCTAGTGAAAATGGCGTGTTAAAAAACTCCATATATATTTCAGTTATTTCTCAGCTAACGAGTACGCCTATTTTACTTTATCACTTCGGTTATTTTTCTCCTTACAGTATTCTTCTAAATATGATCTATGTCCCGTTTTTATCTTTAGTTGTTTTACCTGTGTGCATTGTTCTTCTTATATGTATGATATTCCTCCCAATTGTGTCGCAGTGGTTGGCTCACATATTGTCTTTATGTATACATGCTTCGAATGTGATGCTACAAATGTGCGAAGCTTTACCGTTTGTGCGTCTTACCCTTGGACAAACACCGCCATTTATTGTTGCGCTATATTGCATGAGTATTGTAAGTGTCCTTTTATCATGGGAGGGGCTTATTTGGAGAAAATATCGCACGTTGTTCCTATCGAGCTTTTTTCTGCTTAGTATATGTCATTATGGATTCCCATATGTGAACGCAAACGGAAGTATTACTTATATTGATGTTGGACAAGGGGATGCTATTTTGATTCGTCTCCCATACAATCAAGGAACGTATTTAATTGATACGGGTGGGACACTTCCAGTAAAGAAGGAAGAATGGCAGCGAAAAAAACATGAATTTTCTGTTGGACATGATATTCTCATTCCATTTTTACAAAAAGAGGGTGTGCGAGTGATTGATAAATTAATTGTGACACATGGAGATATGGATCACATGGGAGCAGCTAAAGAAGTAATGCAATCCATTGCTGTGAAAGAGGTTGTTTTAGGTAAGAAGAAAAAATTCTCCTTACCTGAACAACAAATAAAGCAGCTTGCTGTGCAAAAGAATGTGCCCATTCGAGTTGTAGAAAAAGGAGACAGCTGGACGGCTGGTGAGGTGGTGTTTTCGGTATTATCCCCAGGAGGAGAAGAAAAGGTAGATAATGATCAATCTATTGTGATTTGGACAAAAATAGGAGGCCTGACATGGTTATTTACAGGTGATTTAGAAGAAATAGGTGAGAGGCGCCTCATACAATGGTATCCAGAGCTGCATGCAGACGTTTTAAAAGTTGGACATCATGGTAGTAAAACGTCATCTTCACAACAGTTTTTGGATATTGTGAAGCCGAAAACAGCCATTATTTCTGTTGGAGAGAACAATCGTTATGGGCATCCGCATACTGAAGTGTTAGAGCGTCTAAGGGATCGCGACATTGAAATATGGAGAACGGATGAACAAGGAGCAGTTTCTTATGTTTTTCAAGGGGAGACGGGAACGTTTCGCAGTAAGTTAACATATGATGAAACACAGAAAAAAAGAAGACTGCCACATGCAGTCTTTAAGAACCGATCAATTTAATGACTGTTGCGATGATAAATAATGTGGTAAAAAATCCAAATGAAACTATAAAGCCTACTCCTGAATCGGTAGCGTCATTACGCTTACTTTGAACGTTTTTTTCAAATTCATTCATCTTTGAATCCCTCCCAACATTCCATTTTAGTATAAAATATTGTCAGAAAAAAATCTACAATTTATCCTGTTATTCGTGGACAGTATTCCAAACTCAAAATTCTGAGAGAGTTGGGAATACTGCCCGTAAAAGTCCGATGGGGTTTCTATTAGTGGAAAACACCCTCCGCTGATGGAAGTTTCACTTTATCAATGCTTTTCCAAGTGTGCTAACAGTTGTCATTCATAGTTGGTAAGGCAGGTGCAAATAATAAAACCAAGGTAATTACCGTTACAAAATAAAATTCCCGGGGTTTATTTTGTAACGTTTTATATAGATCAAGGAACGGGTAGCTGCCTGTTCCTTTGCACTTGTAAAACGGTGGTTGCCACATTACTATAAGTATATAAAGTGTTAGGGAGTAGGAAGTTACATGAGTGATATACATAAAAAAATAAAGAAAAAGCAATTTTCCACGTTATATTTGTTATATGGAACAGAGGCATATTTTATAAATGAAACGCTTCAGCTTTTGACATCAGAAGCATTACCTGAAGAAGATCGTGAGTTCAACGTTGTTACGTATGACTTAGAAGAAGCGCATATAGAAGAAGTAGTTGAGGATGCAAAGACACTTCCTTTCTTTGGGGAACGTAAAATCATCGTTGTGAAATCACCGTTATTTCTAACATCTCAAAAAGCAAAAATTGAGCAAAATGTAAAAGTGTTAGAGGAATATATTGCTGAACCGTCACCATTTTCTATTCTTGTATTTATCGCCCCGTTTGAAAAATTGGACGAGCGTAAAAAAATTACAAAGCTCTTGAAGAAAACAGCAGATGTGGTAGAAGCAAATGCGATGCAAGTGCAAGATGTGCGTAAATGGATCGTAAGCCGTGCAGAAGAAATGCATATTCATATAGAGGATGGGGCAGCTAGTTTGCTATTAGAGCTTGTTGGAAGCAATGTGACGATGCTTGCGCAAGAAATGGATAAGCTCACATTATACGTCGGACTAGGCGGTGAGATTACTACAAGTCTTGTAGCAGAACTTGTTCCAAAGTCTGTTGAACAAAATGTGTTTGCCTTAACAGAAAAGGTGATAAAAAAAGATATTGCAGGTGCAATGCGTATTTTAGAAGGATTGTTTACACAGCAAGAAGAGCCGATTAAATTACTTGCGCTTCTTGTAGGTCAGTTTCGTTTATTATATCAAGTGAAAGAACTTCAGCAGCGCGGTTATGGGCAAAATCAAATCGCATCGCATATCGGTGTGCATCCGTATCGCGTGAAATTGGCCATGAATCAAACAAATTTCTTCTCATTTGAAGCGTTAAAGCGGGTGATTCATGAGCTTGCTGAAGCAGATTATAATATGAAAACAGGAAGAATGGATAAACGACTTGTGTTAGAATTTTTTCTAATGCGTTTAAATCATATTGGATAGTGGAAAAATGTTCATGTAGACAACTACATGAACATTTTTTTAGGAAAATAAAAAACGACCCAGATGGATCGTTTTTTTAAACGCTTACGCGTTTACTTGTTTCGCTAAGCGAGATTTTTGACGAGATGCAGCGTTTTGGTGGATAAGACCTTTACGAGCTGCTTTGTCAAGTTTTTTAGAAGCTACTTTGTATGCTTCTTTTGCTGTTTCAAGATCGTTATTGTTAACTAAAGCCTCTACAGTTTTAACAGCTGTACGCATGTCAGATTTGATAGAAGCGTTATGTGCACGACGCTCTTCGCTAAGTTTAGCGCGTTTGATAGCAGATTTAATGTTTGCCATATATTTCACCTCCCTGGTGCGATCGAGTGACTCGATACTTACATAGAACAAGTGATATTCTATCAAACGGAGAAGAGAATTGCAATAGTGAGATCGATGAAATTTCAATATAGGAAAAGAATGGCTAAAAAAAGTTTGGGGAATTCTAATGAATATTTATTATAAGTAGTGGAGGAGATAGTATGCGTGAACCGCTTGATTTAAGTAAATATGCGATAAGAACAGATCTTGCATTAGAAGCCCATCAAATGCTGCAAGAGCAGCAAGAAGAAAAAACTGCTATCCAAGGTGTAATTGTAAAAGAGCGCGAAGAAGATGGTATTACAATTACGAAGGTGACGATTGATGAAAGTGCTGTTGAGGCGATGGGAAAGAAACCAGGAAATTATTTAACTTTAGAAGTGCAAGGGATTCGTCAGCAAGACACAGAGTTACAACAAAAAGTAGAGAATATTTTTGCGAAAGAATTCTCCTACTTCATGGAGGAAATTGGGATAGATAAGGAAGCGAGCTGCTTAATCGTTGGTCTTGGTAACTGGAATGTAACGCCGGATGCATTAGGTCCAATTGTTGTGGAGAATGTACTTGTCACACGTCATTTATTTAAGTTGCAGCCGGAAAGTGTAGAGGAAGGTTTTCGTTCTGTCAGTGCGATTAGACCAGGAGTTATGGGCATTACAGGTATTGAAACGAGCGATATGATTTATGGGGTCATTGAAAAAACAAAGCCAGACTTTGTGATTGCAATTGATGCACTTGCTGCTCGGTCTATTGAACGAGTAAATAGTACCATCCAAATTTCGGATACTGGTATTCACCCTGGTTCTGGTGTCGGGAATAAACGAAAAGAGTTAAGTAAAGATACACTAGGTATACCAGTTATTGCAATTGGTGTTCCGACTGTTGTAGATGCGGTTTCGATTACAAGTGATACAATTGATTTCATTTTAAAACATTTTGGGCGTGAGATGCGAGAGGGCGGAAAGCCAGCCCGTTCTTTACTTCCGGCCGGCTTTACATTTGGTGAGAAGAAAAAATTGACAGAAGAAGATATGCCGGACGAAAAAAGCCGCAATATGTTTCTAGGGGCTGTTGGTACGCTCGAGGAAGAAGAGAAGAGAAAGTTAATTTATGAAGTGTTAGCGCCGCTCGGACATAATTTAATGGTCACACCAAAAGAAGTTGATGCGTTTATTGAAGATATGGCCAATCTCATTGCGAGTGGTTTGAATGCAGCGCTTCATCATCAAATTGATCAGGATAATACAGGGGCATATACGCATTGATTGTAAAAGGAGTAATAAGAATTGGGGCAGTTTACACGCAAATGTATTCTTCTCGTTATCAGTTTATTTCTTATAACGTTAGCGGGTATGCAAGTTGCTAATAGCGGTTTAAAACAGATGAAAGGTTATAATAATCCAACATATGAGCAAATTGCTCATATAACAGGAACAGACCACGGGGATGTAGAAAGAACAATTCTTGGAGAAACATTTTCCATTGAGGAAAAACAAAAACAGCTAGAGGAATTAAAAAGTTTTAATATGCTAGAGACCATGGGAAGAGGATTGACTTTATTTGTACAAAATGTAGTTCGCAACGTAACATATACCGTTGTAGATAAAATGAAACGTATATTTCGTTAATTTGGAACGTAAAGAAGCAGCTATCTTACTTAAGAGTAGGGTAGCTTTTCTTCATGATAGAAAAGGTTTGTCTATTGTTTACGGATTGCATATGATAAAAGTAAGAGCACTTGCTTATAACGCTGCACCAGTTTTCATTGAATCTTTTCCCTTGTATTGATATAATCAGTGCTAGTGTATATTGGCGAGATTAGTAGGAGTGAGAAAATAGATGAATAAAGAAGAAAGAGCAAAAAGGCAGTCTAAAATTCGTAACTTTTCCATTATTGCTCACATTGACCACGGAAAGTCAACGTTGGCAGACCGCATTTTAGAGAAAACAAATGCGTTAGCACAACGCGAAATGAAAGCACAGTTACTTGACTCTATGGATTTAGAGCGTGAGCGCGGAATTACAATTAAATTAAATGCAGTACAATTAACGTATAAAGCGAAAGATGGAGAAGAATATATTCTCCACTTAATTGATACACCAGGGCATGTCGATTTTACGTATGAAGTATCTCGTAGTTTAGCGGCTTGTGAAGGTGCGATACTTGTTGTTGACGCAGCGCAAGGGATTGAGGCGCAAACATTAGCAAACGTATATTTAGCACTAGATAATAATTTAGAAATTTTGCCGGTTATTAATAAAATTGACTTGCCGAGCGCTGATCCAGAGCGCGTTCGTCAAGAGGTAGAGGATGTAATTGGCTTAGACGCATCAGAAGCTGTGCTTGCTTCTGCAAAAGCGGGGATTGGTATTGAAGAGATTTTAGAACAAATCGTTGAAAAAGTGCCAGCTCCAGCAGGTGATTCGGAAGAACCATTACAATGTATGATTTTCGACTCTTTATATGATCCGTACCGCGGTGTAATTGCTTATATTCGTGTTGTAAACGGTACAGTAAAAGTTGGCGATAAAGTACGTATGATGGCAACAGGTAAAGAGTTTGAAGTAACAGAAGTAGGTGTGTTCACACCGAAAACAACGCAGCGTGAAGAATTAACAGTAGGTGATGTAGGCTTTTTAGCGGCATCAATTAAAAATGTTGGTGATACGCGTGTAGGTGATACGATTACACATGCAAAACGTCCAGCGGCAGAACCTTTACCAGGGTATCGTAAGTTAAATCCAATGGTATTCTGTGGTTTATATCCAATTGATTCTGCGCGTTATAATGATTTACGTGATGCATTAGAAAAGCTAGAATTAAATGACTCTGCTCTTGAATTTGAACCAGAAACGTCTCAAGCACTTGGATTTGGTTTCCGTTGTGGTTTCTTAGGCTTACTTCATATGGAAATCATTCAAGAACGTATTGAACGTGAATTTAAAATTGATTTAATTACAACAGCACCAAGTGTTATTTATAAAGTATATTTAACAAACGGTGAGGACATGACAGTTGATAATCCATCTAACATGCCGGATCCGCAATCTCTTGATCGTGTGGAAGAGCCGTATGTAAAAGCATCTATTATGGTTCCAAACGATTATGTTGGGGCAGTTATGGAAATTTGCCAAGGGAAACGTGGTACGTTTATTGATATGCAATATTTAGATGAAACGCGCGTTACTTTGACATATGAAATTCCGCTTTCTGAAATCGTATATGATTTCTTCGATCAATTGAAGTCGAATACGAAAGGATATGCATCCTTTGATTACGAGCTAATTGGTTATAAACCGTCTAAGCTTGTGAAGATGGATATTTTATTGAATGGTGAGCAAGTCGATGCGCTATCTTTCATTGTGCATCGTGACTCAGCATATGACCGTGGAAAAGTAATTGTAGAAAAGTTAAAAGAGTTAATTCCAAGACAGCAGTTTGAAGTGCCTATACAAGCAACAATCGGAAATAAAGTTGTGGCGCGTTCTACAATTAAAGCGATGCGTAAAAACGTATTAGCAAAATGTTACGGCGGTGACATTTCTCGTAAACGTAAACTTCTTGAAAAACAAAAAGAAGGTAAGAAGCGTATGAAGTCCGTTGGTTCTGTAGAAGTACCGCAAGAAGCATTCATGGCTGTATTGAAAATGGATGATAACTAATAACAAAAAGAAGCCGTTTGTACGGCTTCTTTTTCTTTAAGAAATCAGAAATGGTAGTCTGTAACGATTCGGTTAATATTTAGACATCTTTGTATCTGTCCTTTACAATAGTGGTGATGCTTTTTATTGTAAAAAGCAAAAATTGTTTGGAAAAGGATGTGCTATTTGGTGAAGAGTAACCAAATAGTACCCATTGATTAAAAGTTAGGAGATTGTCTTGTCTGAGAACATCCGAAAAGAAGTTCAAGAAAAATACAAAACGGTGATTTAAATTGTGAAAAGGACCTTCCACTTTCTATCATTAGTGGAAAGTAGAAGGTCTGCATCGTTTCAGTGAATTTCAGCGTCTATTTCCTAATATTTCTCATGAAGTCTTGTCTAATCAATTAAAAGAATTGATTGAAGATGGAATCATTAATCGAACTGTATACCCAGAGGTACCTCCGCGTGTAGAATACTTTATGACGAAACTCGGTATGCCGCTTTTACCAATCGTTGAAATGATGTATGATTGGGGGAAATGCGAATGGGCCGAATTCGTATAGGGTTACAGAAGTAAATAAACCTCCGGAGTGCGGGGGTTTTCTTTTTAGAAAGGTAGGAACAGACTTTGATACAAGCTGCGTATATTCATATTCCGTTTTGTCAGCACATTTGTCACTATTGTGATTTTAATAAAGTATTTATTGAGCGTCAGCCAGTTGAACAATACTTACAATATTTAGAGAAAGAAATTGTGAATACAATCAAAAAAACGCCTTTTGAACAAATGAAAACGATTTTTGTTGGTGGAGGAACACCAACAGCACTAAATATGGAACAAACAGAGTATTTGCTAGATATTATTAATCGTCGTTTACGTCCGTTTGCACCAAATTGTGAACTAACTTTTGAAGCCAATCCAGGAGATTTACCTAAAGAGAAATTGAATCTTCTACTAGAAGGTGGTGTAAACCGGATTAGTTTTGGTGTTCAAACATTTCGAGATGAATTATTGCAAAAAATTGGGCGCAAACATACGAGAGAAGATGCATTCGTAGCGATTCGTGAGGCGCAGGAAGTTGGTTTTACAAATATTAATGTTGATTTAATTTATGCATTGCCAACGCAAACGATAGAGGATGTAAGAGAAACGCTAGATATTGCTTTTACACTTGGGGTTCAACATTTCTCTGCGTATTCTTTAATTGTCGAGCCGAAAACGGTTTTTTATAATTTAATGAATAAAGGAAAACTGAGACTTCCAGGAGAAGATCATGAAGCAAGAATGTATGAAATTGTGATGGATGAAATGGAGAAGCATGGTTATAAACAGTATGAAATTAGTAATTTTTCGAAAGAAGGCTATGAAAGTAAACATAATCTAACATACTGGAATAATGAAGAATATTATGGTTTTGGAGCTGGGGCTCATAGTTACGTAAACGGCGAACGAATTCAAAATGTAGGTCCATTAAAACAATATTTCGCTAAAATTGATGAGACAGGTTTGCCATATTTAGATGCTCATCAAGTGACAAGGCAAGAAAAAATGGAGGAAGAGTTATTTTTAGGGCTGCGAAAAACAGCAGGTGTTTCAAAAGTAGAATTTAGAAAAAAATTCAGTGTAGAGATGAGCGAAATCTTTGCGAAGCAGTTACTTCATAATAAAGAACATGAATTGCTTCAAGAAACGAATACCCATATTTGTTTAACAAGAAAAGGGAAGCTATTAGGAAATGAAGTATTTCAATCATTCTTGGTGGATTAATTTCGTATAAAGTTTCGTTGTATCCCGCTAGACGGTACGTAGAGGTGAATCAAGGAGGGAAACCGTCTGTAAGAGCCCGATTGGTGGGGCTAATTAGCAGTGGAAAAAACTGCTGCTAAAAGTTTCGCTTTATCTCATCACGTTTCCGTTGACAATTCAATATCAATTTTGGTAAGTTAGTAATAGATTTAGCACTCGAAACCTAAGAGTGCTAACAGAGGTGATGATGAAATGCTTACGGAACGTCAGCTCTTAATTTTACAGACAATAATTGACGATTTTATTGGATCTGCACAACCTGTTGGATCAAGAACTTTATCTAAAAAAGAAGAAATTACATTTAGTTCAGCGACAATTCGAAATGAAATGGCTGATTTGGAGGAGCTTGGGTTTATTGAAAAGACACATAGTTCTTCAGGGCGCGTTCCTTCTGAAAAAGGATATCGCTTTTATGTAGATCATCTTCTTTCACCGCAGCTTTTGCCAAGTGAAGATGTTGTACAAATTAAAGACTTGTTTGCTGAAAGAGTTTTTGAAGCGGAAAAGCTTGCACAGCAATCCGCACAAATTTTATCAGAACTCACGAGTTATACGGCGATTGTTCTTGGGCCAAAAGTGAGTGCGAATAAGCTGAAAAATGTACAAATCCTTCCGCTTGATCGTAAAACAGCGGTCGCGATTATTGTAACTGACACAGGACATGTGCAAAGTAAGACCATCACTGTTCCGGAATCTGTTGATTTATTAGATTTAGAAAAGATGGTTAACATTTTGAATGACAAGTTATCAGGTGTACCGATGTCAGAGCTTCACAATAAAATCTTTAAAGAAATTGTAATGGTTTTGCGTCAGTACGTTCATAATTATGATAGTGTCATGAAAATGTTAGACGGTACATTCCAATTTCCGTTATCCGAAAAAATATATTTTGGTGGAAAAGCAAATATGCTTGCTCAGCCAGAATTCCATGACATTCAGAAGGTTCGATCATTATTCACTATGATTGAAAATGAAGATGCGTTTTATGACATCTTGCAGAGTAAACAAATTGGTATTCAAGTGAAGATTGGACGTGAAAACTCTTCTGCTGCCATGGAAGATTGTAGCTTAATTTCTGCGACATACTCGATTGGGGATGAGCAGCTTGGAACAATTGCGATTTTAGGACCGACGAGAATGCAATATTCTCGTGTCATTAGTTTGTTGCAATTGTTTACAAAGCAATTTACAGATGGACTGAACGGTTTATATAAACCGAAATAATAAAAAACTTCCATTTGTGGCGGGGATATCCCCGCTGCTGATGAGTAGTTGGATACAAATTAGATAGCTGGGTTAGTGCTGAGTTGTGTTGGCCCGGTCTTTTTAAGGAGGTGAAAGTTGTGGAAGAGCGTAATGAACAAGTGGTAGAAGAAGTAAAAGAAGCACAAACAGAAGAAGCTGTGGCATCAGAAAATAGCGAAGAAACTGTAGTAGAAGAAAAAAGCGAAGCTGCTCTTTTGCAAGAAAAAGTAGATGGATTACAAGCGAAATTGACGGAAACGGAAGGTCGCATGCTTCGTCTACAAGCTGATTTTGAAAACTATAAGCGCCGCGTTCAACTAGATAAGCAAGCGGCTGAAAAATATAGATCACAAAGTCTTGTATCAGATATTTTGCCAGCTCTTGATAATTTTGAAAGAGCAATGCAGGTAGAAGCAAATGATGAGCAAATGAAATCCTTATTACAAGGGATGGAAATGGTGTATCGTCAATTGTTAGAAGCGCTGACAAAAGAAGGTGTTGAAGCAATTGAAGCTGTTGGAAAGCAGTTTGATCCGCATGAACATCAAGCTGTTATGCAAGTAGAAGACAGTGAGTTTGAATCAAACGCGGTTGTAGAAGAATTCCAAAAAGGTTACAAGCTAAAAGATCGCGTGATTCGACCATCAATGGTAAAAGTAAATCAATAATTACATAAATATAGGAGGTTTCGTCATGAGTAAAATCATCGGTATTGACTTAGGTACAACAAACTCTTGTGTAGCTGTTATGGAAGGCGGGGAACCAAAGGTTATTCCAAATCCAGAAGGTAACCGTACAACTCCTTCTGTTGTAGCTTTCAAAAACGAAGAGCGTCAAGTTGGGGAAGTAGCAAAGCGTCAAGCAATTACGAACCCAAATACAATTATCTCTATTAAACGTCATATGGGTACAGATTACAAAGTAGAAGTAGAAGGTAAAGAATATACACCTCAAGAAATTTCTGCGATTATTTTACAAAACTTAAAAGCGTCTGCAGAGGCATATTTAGGTGAGCCTGTAACAAAAGCTGTTATTACTGTACCAGCATACTTCAACGATGCAGAGCGTCAAGCAACAAAAGATGCAGGCCGCATTGCTGGTTTAGAAGTAGAACGTATTATTAATGAGCCAACAGCAGCAGCACTTGCTTACGGTTTAGAAAAACAAGACGAAGAACAAAAAATCTTAGTGTATGATTTAGGTGGCGGTACATTCGACGTATCTATCCTTGAATTAGCAGATGGAACATTTGAAGTTATTTCAACTGCTGGTGACAACCGTCTTGGTGGTGACGACTTTGACCAAGTAATCATTGATCATTTAGTAGCTGAATTTAAAAAAGAAAATAACATTGATTTAAGCCAAGATAAAATGGCACTTCAACGTTTGAAAGATGCAGCTGAAAAAGCGAAGAAAGATCTTTCTGGTGTAACGCAAACACAAATTTCATTACCATTCATTAGTGCAGGTCCTGCAGGTCCATTGCACTTAGAGTTAACGTTAACAAGAGCGAAATTTGAAGAGCTATCAGCGAACCTTGTTGAAAGAACATTGGAGCCAACTCGTCGTGCGTTAAAAGACGCTGGTCTTTCTCCAAGCGAACTAGATAAAGTAATTCTTGTAGGTGGTTCTACTCGTATCCCGGCTGTACAAGAAGCTATTAAGCGTGAAACTGGTAAAGAACCATATAAAGGTGTAAACCCTGATGAAGTTGTAGCATTAGGTGCTGCAGTACAGGGTGGTGTACTTACTGGTGATGTAAAAGGCGTTCTATTATTAGACGTAACTCCGCTTTCTTTAGGTATCGAAACAATGGGCGGCGTGTTCACAAAATTAATCGAGCGTAACACAACAATCCCAACAAGTAAATCACAAGTGTTCTCAACGGCTGCTGATAACCAACCAGCAGTAGATATTCACGTACTACAAGGTGAACGTCCAATGGCAGCGGATAACAAAACGTTAGGTCGTTTCCAATTAACAGACATTCCACCAGCACCACGCGGCATTCCGCAAATCGAAGTAACATTCGATATTGATGCGAACGGTATTGTAAACGTACGTGCGAAAGATTTAGGAACAAGTAAAGAACAAGCAATTACAATCCAATCTTCTTCAGGTCTTTCTGATGAAGAAGTAGATCGTATGGTAAAAGAAGCAGAAGCAAATGCTGATGCTGACCAAAAACGTAAAGAAGAAGTTGAACTTCGTAACGAAGCTGACCAACTTGTATTCCAAACAGATAAAGTTGTAAAAGATTTAGAAGGTAAAGTAGATGCAGCTGAAGTAGCGAAAGCGACAGAAGCGAAAGATGCATTACAAGCGGCAATCGAGAAAAACGACCTTGATGAAATCCGTGCGAAAAAAGATGCACTTCAAGAAATCGTACAACAATTAACTGTAAAATTATATGAGCAAGCTCAAGCTGCTGCAGGATCACAGCAAGAAGAAGGCGCACAAGGCAACGCAGGCGCGAAAAACGACAATGTAGTCGATGCTGAGTTTGAAGAAGTAAAAGAAGATAAGTAATAAGATAAGTAAGATGACAAAAAGTCAAAGTCAAGCGTGCCTTGGCTTTGACTTTTTTCACGAGTGAAGAAAAGACTGGGTGCACACGGAGTTTTTTGTGTGAGAGTCCAATGTTTTTCTTCTTGCATACTGTAAGTGAGGAAACAGTGTTGCAAAGCACTTTCTTTCGATGTTAAAATTACGTTTATGTGAAAGGATTCGGGGGTTGCAAACTTATGAGTAAACGAGATTACTATGAAGTACTTGGCGTTAGCAAAGGCGCTTCAAAAGACGAGATTAAAAAAGCATACCGTCGTTTGGCGAAAAAGTATCATCCAGATGTAAGTACAGAAGAAAATGCAATTGAAAAATTTAAAGAAGTGCAAGAAGCATACGAAGTATTAAGTGATGATTCAAAACGTGCACAGTACGATCAATTTGGTCATGCTGATCCAAATCAAGGATTTGGTGGTTTTGGCGGAGGCGACTTCGGTGGAGGGTTCGGTTTTGAAGACATCTTCAGTTCATTCTTTGGTGGCGGAGGCGGCAGACGCCGTGATCCAAATGCGCCGCGTCAAGGTGCAGATCTTCAATATCAAGTTTCTTTAAATTTTGAAGAAGCAATTTCTGGTAAGGAAATGGATATTGAAATTCCAACTGAAGATCCTTGTGATACATGTAACGGTAGCGGAGCGAAGCCTGGAACTTCGAAAGAAACATGTAAACATTGTTCTGGAACAGGTCAAATTAGCGTGGAGCAAAACACACCATTTGGTCGTATTGTAAATCGTCAAGCTTGTAGACAGTGCTCTGGAACAGGTCAAATAATTAAAGACAAATGTACAACATGTCATGGATCTGGAAAAGTACGTAAACGTAAAAAAATTAACGTTAAAATTCCAGCTGGTATTGATAATGGTCAACAAATTCGCGTATCTGGTAAAGGGGAAGCTGGTATAAACGGCGGCCCAGCAGGAGACCTGTATGTAGTAGTTCGTGTACAAGAGCATGAATTCTTCCATCGCGAAGGTGATGATATTATTTGTGAAATGCCATTAACATTTGCACAAGCAGCACTTGGAGATGAAGTGGAAGTTCCGACTGTGCATGGAAAAGTAAAATTAAAAATTCCAGCAGGAACACAAACGGGAACAGAATTCCGTTTAAAAGGAAAAGGCGCTCCAAATGTACGCGGATATGGGCAAGGTGATCAATATGTTGTTGTTCGTGTTGTTACACCAACAAAATTAACATCACACCAAAAAGAATTGCTGAGAGAATTTGCAGGTCAAGAAGACCATGATGATAGCCTATTTAAAAAGCTTAAGCGAGCTTTTAAAGGGGAATAATGGAAATAAAAAATGGAGTTGGTAAATTGTGAAATGGTCAGAAATTAGTATTCATACAACAGAGGAAGCTGTAGAAGCAATCTCGCATATTTTACATGAAGCAGGAGCAAGCGGTGTTGCGATTGAAGACCCTGCTGAATTAACGAAAGAGCGTGAACAACAATTTGGTGAGATTTATGCGTTAAATCCAGCTGAATATCCAACAGAAGGTGTACTTGTAAAAGCGTATTTCCCAAAGAATGATACTTTGCAGGAAACAGTTACAAGTGTAAAATCATCCATTGATCTGTTGCCTTCTTATGGAATTCAGATTGGAGCAGCAACTGTATCTGTTAATGAGGTAGATGAAGAGGATTGGGCAACTGCTTGGAAAAAGTATTACCATCCAGTGAAAATTTCTGATACATTTACAATTGTGCCAACATGGGAAGAGTATACACCTTCTTCACCAGAAGAAAAAATTATTGAGTTAGATCCAGGGATGGCATTTGGTACAGGAACGCATCCAACAACAACGATGTGTATTCGTGCTTTAGAAAAAACAGTACAACCTGGTGATACTGTTATTGACGTTGGAACAGGCTCTGGTGTGTTAAGTATTGCTGCTGCCAAACTAGGTGCTGCGTCTATTCAAGCATACGATTTAGATCCAGTTGCAGTAGAGAGTGCTGAGATGAACGTTCGATTAAATCATACAGAGAATGTTGTAACTGTTGAACGAAACAGTTTACTAGAAGGAATTGAAGGCCCTGTTGATTTAATTGTCGCAAATTTACTAGCGGAAATTATTTTATTATTCCCAGAAGATGCAGCAAAAGTTGTTAAGCAAGGTGGATTATTCATTACATCTGGTATTATTGCTGCGAAAGAGAAAATTGTAACAGAAGCGTTAGTAAATGCAGGTTTTACAGTAGAAGAAGTGTTAACGATGGAAGATTGGGTAGCAATTATTGCGCGTAAAGGGTAAGTTAGAATTTTCCCTATTTCGGAGTTTTATTGCCCGTTTGTACGGGGGAATGTAAACGAAAAGTCTCTCGCTGACAGTAGTGAGGGACTTGCCGTTTGTTCAATCCAAATCAAACTGTTTAGCTCTTTTCGTAAGCATTTGTTTACGAAAAGAGCTAAACCTTACTAAGGTGATATGATGCAGCGTTATTTTGTAGAAGAACAAAATATAAATGAAACAACAATTCGTATTGTAGGAGATGATGTGCATCACATCGGAAGAGTGATGCGTATGACGCCTGGTGATCACATTTATTGTTGCACAAATGGGAGAACAGCAATTTGTACAATTGCTGAAATTACCAATGAATTTATAAATGCAACTATTGTAGAATGGGTAGAGATGTCAAGTGAACTACCTATATTTGTGACAATTGCTAGCGGACTGCCTAAAGGAGATAAGCTTGAGTTGATTTTACAAAAAGGAACTGAGCTTGGAGCAGCCGCCTTTTTACCGTTTGAGGCATCTCGATCTATTGTAAAATGGGATGCGAAAAAAGCTGGAAAAAAAGTAGAGCGTTTTAATAAAATCGTAAAAGAGGCAGCCGAGCAGTCTCATCGCAGTGAGATTCCTACTGTGTATGCACCTGTTTCTTTTAAAGAGCTTCTTGCGATGAGCAAAGGCTATGATAGTTGTCTTGTTGCATATGAAGAAGAAGCAAAGCAAGGTGAAAAATCAAACTTTGCTAAGGCTTTAATGAAGTTAGAGCCTGGACAAAAGGTACTCATTGTATTTGGGCCAGAAGGTGGTTTAACAGAAGGGGAAGTATCTTCTCTATCTGAGCATGCTTTTGTACCTTGCAGTTTAGGACCAAGAATATTGCGGACAGAAACAGCGCCTTTATATGCGCTAAGTGCCGCGTCTTATCATTTTGAATTAATGGGGTGAATATATATGGCAACTGTTGCGTTTCATACGTTAGGTTGTAAAGTAAACCACTACGAGACAGAAGCGATTTGGCAACTGTTTAAACAAGGTGGTTATGAGCGAACTGAATTTGAGAAAACAGCTGATGTATATGTAATTAATACATGTACTGTAACAAATACAGGGGATAAAAAAAGTCGTCAAGTCATTCGTCGTGCCGTTCGTCAAAATCCTGATGCGGTAATTTGTGTAACGGGATGTTATGCACAAACATCTCCAGCAGAAATTATGGCAATTCCAGGTGTGGATATTGTTGTCGGAACGCAAGACCGTGAGAAAATGCTTGGCTATATTGAAGAATATCGTAATGAACGTCAGCCAATTAATGCTGTACGTAACATTATGAAAACACGTGTATATGAAGAATTAGACGTACCGTACTTTACAGATCGTACACGTGCATCTTTGAAAATTCAAGAAGGATGTAACAACTTCTGTACGTTCTGTATCATTCCGTGGGCTCGTGGTTTAATGCGTTCTCGTGATGGGAAAGAAGTTATTCGTCAAGCGCAGCAATTAGTAGATGCTGGCTATAAAGAAATCGTCTTAACAGGTATTCATACAGGTGGATACGGTGAAGACATGAAAGATTATAATTTAGCAGGATTACTTCGCGATATGGAAGCGCAAGTAACAGGTTTAAAACGCCTTCGTATTTCTTCCATTGAAGCAAGTCAAATTACTGATGAAGTGATTGAAGTACTGCGCGACTCTAAAGTTGTTGTACGTCATCTGCACATTCCACTTCAATCTGGATCTAATACAGTATTGAAGCGTATGCGCCGTAAATATACGATGGAGTTTTTCCAAGAGCGTTTAGATCGCTTAAAAGAAGCGTTGCCAGGACTAGCAATTACATCTGATGTTATCGTTGGTTTCCCTGGTGAAACAGAAGAAGAATTTATGGAAACGTTCAATTTCATTAAAAATAATCATTTCTCTGAACTCCATGTATTCCCGTATTCAAAACGTACGGGAACACCAGCAGCGCGCATGGATGATCAAGTGCCAGAAGAAATCAAGAACGAGCGCGTACACCGCTTGATTGCATTATCTGATCAATTAGCGAAAGAATATGCATCTCAGTTTGAAGGTGAAGTTCTTGAAATTATTCCAGAAGAGCCATTTAAAGAAGCTGATCGTGAAGGATTATATGTAGGTTACACAGATAATTACTTAAAAGTTGTCTTTGAAGGGTCTGAAGAATTAATCGGTAAATTGATTAAGGTAAAAATCACGAAAGCTGGTTATCCTTATAATGAAGCGCAATTTGTTCGTGTTCTAGAAGATGCATCTCCGAAAGAATCAGCAAGCGCATAATCGAAAAGCATGCAAACAGTTTTGTTTGCATGCTTTTTTGTTTGCTGGAGAAGTTAAAATATGAAAACGCTATACTTTATGATATAATGCTGAAGATTAAGGTTGTCAGACAACTGATAAGTACGAAAATATTGAGTATAAGTTAAGAAAGGGGCAATTTTTAAATGAATTATGCAAAATTAATTGATCATACGTTATTAAAGCCAGATGCAAAAAAAGAGGCAATTGTTACTCTATGCGAAGAGGCAAAACAACATGATTTTGCCTCTGTATGTGTAAATCCAACATGGATTGAAACAGCGGCAGAAATTTTAAAAGGGACAGACGTAAAAGTTTGTACTGTAATTGGTTTTCCTCTTGGAGCAAATACACCAGAAACGAAAGCATTTGAAACAAAAGATGCAATTGCAAAAGGCGCAACAGAAGTTGATATGGTGATTAACATCGGTGCATTAAAAGATAAAAACGACGAGTTAGTAGAGCGTGATGTTCGCGCAGTTGTAGAAGCTGCAAAAGGAAAAGCGCTTGTAAAAGTAATTATTGAAACATGCCTATTAACCGAGGAAGAAAAAGTTCGTGCTTGTGAGTTGTCTGTAAAAGCAGGTGTTGATTTTGTAAAAACATCAACAGGATTTTCAACAGGCGGTGCAACAGTAGAAGATGTTGCATTAATGAGAAAAACAGTAGGACCAGAAATAGGTGTAAAAGCATCAGGCGGTGTTCGTGATGAAAAAGGCATGGACGCAATGGTAGAAGCTGGTGCAACACGCATCGGTACAAGCTCTGGTGTAGCGCTAGTAAGCGGAAAAACAGCAACAACTGATTATTAAAATCAAAGCGGAGCCGACTGTTTAGCCCTGTCGGCTAAGGTTATTTGACACGAAAAACTGGGGATATTGTATCCAGATGATGAAAAGTAGAAGCGAACATTTTGGTAGAATAATGTCGCATTGATATAGAATTTTATATCGAAATTGAACGTATCGTGAAAAAAGAAGAGCGATTGCTCTTCTTTTCTTTTATCAGATAGTTGACCTAAAAGTATAAAATGTATTATAATCTTAAAAGACATGCTGAGAAAGTGTTTCTTTTTGCATGCTGAATTTAGGATGTAAGTGGATGTTTCGGAGGGAGGGAAAGAGAATGTCAAAAACAGTCGTTCGTAAAAACGAGTCTTTGGAGGATGCACTTCGCCGTTTTAAAAGATCAACTTCTAAAGCTGGTACGCTTGCTGAAGCAAGAAAGCGCGAGTTCTATGAAAAGCCAAGCGTAAAACGCAAGAAGAAATCTGAAGCGGCAAGAAAACGCAAATTCTAAGAGAGGGTGTAATTTATGAGTCTTCTCAGTCGTTTAAACGATGATATGAAACAAGCGATGAAGAATAGAGAAAAAGAAAAATTAACCGTTATTCGTATGGTTAAGGCTGCTTTACAAAATGAAGAAATTAAACTGCAACACTCTCTTACAGAAGAAGAGGAATTAACAGTTTTAACTCGTCAAGTAAAACAGTATAAAGACTCCCTCCTTGAATTTGAAAAAGCGGGTCGTGAAGACCTTGTTGATAAACTGAAAAGCGAAATTCAGATCTTAGAAACATATTTGCCAGAGCAATTAACAGAAGAAGAATTGACTGCTGTTATTCAGCAAACTATTTCTGAAGTTGGTGCAGCTTCTAAAGCTGATATGGGCAAAGTGATGAGTGCTGTTATACCGAAAGTAAAAGGTAAAGCAGATGGCTCACAAGTGAATAAGCTTGTTTCACAACTATTAGCATAAAAAAGCGTCTCATTTATAATGAGACGCTTTTTTATGTTTTTTTTTCAATTTGGACGTGATATTACAAGCCTTTTTTTCATACATATGGGATGAGAGGGGGGTCTTCGATGAGAAAGTTGCAGCAAATGAAAAATTGGATTACTAAGCAGATAGACCTACCTGCAGATGTATTCATGGATCTGCCGAGAATTACACTTGTTGGGCAGGTACATATTTATATAGAAAATCATCGTGGATTATTAGTATTTAGCGATAAAGAGGTGCGGCTTTTGTTAAAACAAGGACAATTATTAATAAAAGGAGACTCTTTTGTTATTAAAACGATTCTTCCAGAAGAGCTTTTACTTGAGGGGACCATTGAGCAAGTTTTGTTTTTAGAAGAAGAAAAGAAAGATAGATAAAGTGAAGCTTCCATTCGTGAGACGCTTTTCCTTACGAATGGTTAGTTGAACGAATCGGGTTCTTACAGTCGGTAAGCCTTCACTTCTTAGTTTTGCTACTACCGACTGTTTGAGTGGGATAAAGTGATAAAGAGGGTGCAGGTCTCTAAGCGGGCTGCGCCTTTTTCAGAAAGCTGATGGGGGCGAGTTATGAAAAATCAGTGGTTTACAAGATGGATTGGGTATGTGAAGGTGCGAATTCAAGGAAGAGGAGTAGAACGATTTGTTAATGAATGTGTAAGGCGTGATATTCTTGTTTGGAATGTGAAGAAAGTTGAAGATAATACACTTGTATTTTGCATGCTACTTCGTGATGTGAAGCGATTACGTCCGATTTACCGTAAAAATGAATGCAAACTGTATTTTATTGGACGTTATGGGTTACCGTTTTGGAATAAGCGTTTACTTCGAAATAGCGGTTTTCTTGTTGGTTTTTTACTTTTTTTAGTAAGTGTTATCGCCTTATCAAACATGGTATGGAAAATAGAAATAACAGGGGCAAAGCCAGAAACGGAATATATTTTGATGAAAGAATTGGACAAAATGGGTATTAAGAAAGGGAAGTTGCAATTTCAAATGCCGAGTGTAGAGACTGTACAGCGTTATTTGACTAATAATATTAATGCTATTACATGGGTTGGTTTGGAAGTGAAAGGAACGACATATCACTTTAAAATAGTCGAAAAAAATGAACCAAAAAAAGAAAAAGAACAGGTACCACAACATTTAGTTGCAAAAAAGGAAGCGATTATTACGAAGATGTTTGTAGAGATTGGAAAGCCAGCAGTTATGAAAAATGATTATGTACAAAAAGGACAACTTCTTGTATCGGGGGTGTATGGGAAAGAGGATAGCCCGACGATTGTTTCTGCCAAAGGGGTTGTATTTGGGGAAACTTGGTACAAGTCTGAAGTGGAGGTACCTTTGAAAACGACATTTCAAGTTTATACAGGGAATTCATATAGAGAGCATTATTTGACTTTCGGAAACGCAAAAATAAAAATATGGGGATTTCAGCATGATAAGTATAAGCAGTCTAAAACGGAGATAGTAAGACATGATGTTAAGCTGCTTGGTTTTACACTGCCGATTGCTTATGAAAAAGCGATTGTACGTGAAGAGGAAGAAGCAAACCGTGAATATACAGAAAAACAGGCAATGGCGGTAGCGGAGGAAATGGGACAAAAAGAATTAAAGAAAAAATTGGATGAACGTGCTATGATTATAGGGAAGAAAGTTTTGCATAAACAGGTTGAGAATGGGAATTTAAAATTATTGTTACATTATACAGTGATTGAAAATATTGCAGAGGCTCAACCGATATCTGAATCCGATATTCAAGGAGATTGAGTAATTAATGGCTGAACAATTAGTAGAGATGAATCAACAATTGGAAAACCATAATGAAGCAATTGCTTTGTTTGGAGTAAATGATGTGCATTTAAAAGTAATTGAGAACGAGCTCGAGGTATCGATTGTTACGAGAGGGGAATCTGTTCGTGTATCTGGAACAGACGAAGCGATAGCTCTTGTTGAAGGTATATTAAAACAGCTTCTAGCTGTTATTCGCAAGGGTGTATCGATTTCTGAGTGTGATGTAGCTTACGCAATTCAACTTGGTCGTCAAGGGAAATTGGCTCATTTTGAAGAGTTATATGAAGAAGAAATTTTTAAAACAGCAAAAGGTAAGTCCATCCGTGTGAAAACGATGGGACAAAGGCAATATATTCATGCTATTAAGAAGAATGATATTGTTTTTGGAATGGGACCAGCAGGTACTGGTAAAACATACTTAGCTGTAGTAATGGCTGTTCGAGCATTAAAAAATGGTTATGTAAAAAAAATTATTTTAACCAGACCTGCTGTTGAAGCTGGAGAAAGTTTAGGTTTTTTACCGGGAGATTTGAAAGAAAAAGTGGATCCGTATTTACGCCCTCTTTATGATGCTCTTCATGATGTGCTTGGGCAAGAACATACACAAAGAATGATGGAACGCGGTATCATTGAAATTGCTCCATTAGCATATATGAGAGGCCGAACACTCGATGATGCCTTTGTTATTCTAGATGAAGCGCAAAATACAACAGGAGCACAAATTAAAATGTTTTTAACGCGTCTTGGATTTGGTTCAAAAATGGTTGTTACGGGAGATCCATCTCAGATTGATTTACCGAAAGGTGTGAAATCTGGTCTCTCTATTGCAGCGAATGTATTAGACGCCGTAGCTGGACTTTCGTTTATTAAACTTGAGCAATCGGATGTTGTTCGTCATCCACTTGTACAGCGAATTATTGAAGCATATGATAAAATGGAATGATCCTGCTTGTAAGGATCATTTCTTTTTATCCCGCTCCAACAATCGGTAGTAGTAAAGCAAAGAAGAGAAAACGAACCGATTGTAAGAGCCCGATTGGTTCAACTAACCATTCGCGAGGAAAGAACGCCTCACGAATGGAAGTTTCACTTTATATCAGGAGAGGAGAAGGTATTGTAATTATGTCAAGGTTTCAAGAAGTTGCTAAGTGGTTTCGCAATATACAACATTCGAAAAAACTGAGCTGGATTTCTTATGTTTTAGTAGGAGCAGTGCTATTTTTTGCGCTGATGAATAATGTAAAACCGGAACAATTAGATGTCAAAATGTTGTCTATTTCAAAAAAGACAATCCATTCTCCTGTTAAAATTGAAGATAAAGTAACAACAGAAAAGAAAAAGAGAGAAGCTGCTCAAAAGGTCGAGGATCAGTATACGTATCGAAGTGAATATAAACAAAATCGAATTGATGTTGTAAATTCGGTCTTTGATGCAGTTAAAGAAGTGGATTCAGAGACCAATGCTTCGGCACCAGATGCGCAAAAAAACTTATCGACTTCAGAACGATTGGATAAGTTAAAAAAGAAATTGCCAACGGATTTAACGAAAAGTTTGTCTGATCAAGTGCTATTGCAATTTTTAAATGCGGCAGAAGATCAGCTTCTTGTGGCGAGGGAATCAACCGTCACAGCCGTTAATAATTTAATGAGTTCTCATATTAAAATGAATGAAGTGGATCAGTTTAAAGATCGTATTTCTAACGAGTTAAAAAATGTATTTGTTAGCAATGAATTGAAACAAGCAATTATTGCACTTGGTCAGTATGCGATCGTACCAAATTATTTTTATGATCCGTCTGCTACGAAGGAACGAAAGCAAATGGCGATGGATCAAGTGGCCCCTGTTTATATTTTACAAGGTCAAATTCTTGTGAAAGAAGGCGACACAATCACAAGAGAAATATATGAACAGTTGAAGTTAGTAGGATTACTGGATCAAAGTAATTCATTTCAACCATTTTTGGGACTAGCTATTTTTATTGGTGTTCTTTTATTTTTTATGCATAAGCAATTTGAGGCGTTTTTAAAGCCGAAAAGAGAGGACAAGCCATATATCCTAGCATATACAACAATTGTTGCTATTACAGTTGTTTTAATGAAAATTATTAGTTTGTTTCAAAAGTTAGAATACGCCGGTATTGCTTATATTGTCCCAGTTGCAATGGGAACTATATTAGTGAAGTTGATGATTAGCGATCGATTTGTTTTCATAACGAGTGTGATTTTTTCGGTGTGTGGTAGTATTTTATTTAATGAAGGGGTAACGAGTACACTGAATTTTTCAGTTGGGATTTATGTATTGCTTAGCGCGCTTTCTGTTAGTATTTTCTTGCGAGAAAAAAATCGCCGTACAATGCTGCTGCAAGCTGGGGTGCTTGTATCTATTTTAAATGTGGTTGTATTATCAGCTTTATTGTTACTGCGCAACGGAAACTTTTCACCGCTTGAGATTGGAACACATTTATTAATGGCAGCGGCATCTGGGATTATTTCATCTATTTTAGCAATGGGGATTTTGCCATATTTAGAAAGTGCTCTTGGTCTTGTTTCTAGTATGAAGTTGGTGGAATTATCAAGTCCAAATCATCCATTGCTTCGCAAAATTTTATTAGAAGCACCAGGAACGTATCATCATAGTGTCATGGTTGCAAATTTATCAGAAGCGGCATGTGAAGCTGTAGGAGCAAATGGTGTGTTAGCACGTGTAGGAGCATACTATCACGATATCGGGAAAACGGTGCAGCCGCATTTCTTTATTGAAAATCAAATGGGAATCTCAAATCCTCATGATCGGTTAGATCCTGAAACAAGCAGAGATATTATAATTGCCCATGTTATAAATGGAGTGAAAATGTTAGAAGAACACCATATTCCGCAAGAAATTATTGATATCACGGCACAGCATCATGGAACCACTTTGTTAAAGTATTTCTACTATAAAGCAATGCAAGAGGATAAAGAGAAGTACACAGAAGAGATGTTTCGTTATCCAGGTCCAAAAGCAACATCAAAAGAATCGGCAATTGTCGGTATTGCCGATAGTGTAGAAGCGGCAGTGCGTTCGATGAATGCACCAACGCCAGAGCAAATTGACAATCTTGTTCGTAGTATTATTAAGGATCGTCTACAAGATGGACAATTTAGTGAATGTAATTTAACATTTAAAGAACTGCAAATTGTGGAGAAAACATTATGTGAAACATTAAATGGAATTTTCCATTCTCGGATTAAGTATCCGAAATTATCAGAAGAAAAGGTGAAGTAAATGGGGTTAATAATTGACTTTTTTGATGAAACGGAAGAAGTAAAAGAAGAGTATGTTGACATGATTCAGCAGTTAGTTGAAAAAGCTGCAGATACAGAATCTGTAGAAGATGGAGCAGAACTTTCGATTACATTTGTAAATAATGAGCGTATTCAAGAAATTAACCGTGATTATCGTGATAAAGATCAGCCAACAGACGTAATTTCTTTTGCCATGGAAGATATGGGCGAAGGAGAAATGGAAATTGTCGGTGTGGAAATGCCTCGTATGTTAGGGGATATTATTATTTCTATTCCGAGAGCGAAAGAGCAGGCTGAAGAATATGGCCATTCTTTTGAGCGTGAGCTTGGTTTTTTAGCAGTGCATGGCTTTTTACATTTACTTGGTTATGATCATATGACAGAAGAAGAAGAAAAGGTTATGTTTGGAAAGCAAAAAGAAATTCTCGATACTTTTGGATTGGGTAGATGAAAAAAGGGAAACTAATAAATAGTTTTCGCTATGCATTTGCTGGAATTTTCTTTTGTCTTCTCCATGAAAGAAATGTACAAATTCATTGTTTGGCAGCGTGCGTTGTTAGTGGCTTTGGCTTTTATTTTCATATTACGAAAATAGAGTGGCTTATTTTACTGTTGACAATTGGCGTTGTATTTGCATTGGAAATCGTTAATACAGCGATAGAGAAAACAGTTGATTTAGTAACGACTGATGTGAAACCCCTTGCTAAAATAGCGAAAGACGCAGCAGCAGGCGCGGTATTGTTTTTCTCGATTATTGCCGTTGTAATTGGCGCTATTATCTTTGGGCCGTATATGATATAGTTGCATTCCAAAGATTTTTATCTTTTCATAATGTGAATGGAAAGGACGAGACACGATGAACAGCAAAGAATTAATTCAAGAAGCGATCGAAGCGCGTAAACAAGCATATGTACCGTATTCTAAATTTCAAGTCGGTGCTGCCTTATTAACGAAAGACGGGAAAGTATATCGTGGTTGCAATGTTGAGAATGCATCATATGGTTTGTGTAACTGCGCGGAAAGAACGGCGCTATTTAAAGCAATTTCGGAAGGAAGTACAGAATTTACTGCAATTGCAGTTGTAGCAGATACAAAACGCCCAGTGCCTCCTTGTGGAGCGTGTCGTCAAGTTATGGTAGAATTGTGTGAGTCAAATACAAAAGTATATTTAACAAATTTAAGCGGTGACATTCAAGAAACAACAGTAGGAGAATTGTTACCAGGAGCATTTTTAGCGGAGGATTTACATGAATAGAGAAGGTTTTAAATCAGGTTTTGTCTCTATTATTGGGAGACCAAACGTTGGGAAATCAACATTTTTAAACCGAATTATCGGTCAAAAAATTGCGATTATGAGCGATAAACCACAAACAACACGTAATAAAATTCAAGGTGTTTATACAGAAAATGATGCGCAAGTCGTATTTATTGATACACCAGGTATACATAAACCAAAGCATAAACTTGGCGATTTTATGGTTAAAATGGCTCAAACGACAATAAAAGAAGTAGATATTGTTTTGTTTATGGTCAATGCAGAGGAAGGCTTTGGACGCGGTGAAGAGTTTATCATTGAAAAATTACAAGAAACGAAGCGACCAGTATTTTTAGTGATCAATAAAATTGACCAAGTTCATCCAGAGGAGCTGCTTGGGCTTATTGATAAATACCGTACGTTATATGATTTCGCTGAAATTGTACCTATTTCAGCATTAGAAGGAAATAATGTGGAAGCGTTAATTGGGGCGATTAAAAAATATTTACCAGAAGGCCCGCAATATTATCCGGAAAATCAAGTGACAGATCATCCAGAGCGCTTTATTATTGCAGAACTTATTCGTGAAAAAGTATTACATTTAACACGTGAGGAAGTGCCGCATTCTGTTGCGGTTGTTATTGATGCAATTCAAAAGCGTGAAGGCGGAGCAATTTATGTTAATGCAACAATTATTGTAGAACGTCCGTCACAAAAAGGAATTGTGATTGGGAAACAAGGTAAGATGTTAAAAGAAGTTGGGAAAAGAGCGCGCTATGATATTGAGTCGCTTCTTGGTTCAAGAGTATTTTTAGAGTTGTGGGTAAAAGTGCAGAAAGATTGGCGTAACAAAATGTCACAGTTACGTGACCTTGGCTTCCGCGAAGACGAATATCTATAAAGTGAAACTGCCATTCGTCAGATGTTTTTCCTCACGAATGGTTAGCTGAACCAACTGGGCGCATGCCAGCAATTATCCCCCACCTATTTTTTCACTTTTCTCTGAATATTGGAGTGGGGTTTTGCTGCCCGCGAATAGAGAGATAAAAACTGTATAATTTAGAAAAAATTTTCTCACATGAAAATGAACAAAATGGGTCATTTTAATAACAAAGCAAGAAATTGGACTACATGTAAGCTTACTGAGAAAGGTGGATTCTTATGTTAGATTTTACCTGGAAAGTTTTCTCGAAAACAGGAAGCATTGAAACGTATCTTCTTTTGAAGGAAATGGAAAAAAATGTAGAAGATGAAATGCAGCAGCATGAAGAAGTACAAGTAGAGCTAGATTCTCCAATTTCCTAACCCATTTTGTTCGAACCTTGGATGGTGACGAACATGTTTCAAAAAATTGAGGGAATTGTCATTCGAACGATTGATTATGGAGAAACAAACAAAATTGTAACTATATTTTCCCGCGAATTAGGAAAAGTTAGTGCAATGGCCAGAGGAGCTAAAAAACCTAAAAGTAGACTGGCATCCATTTCTCAATTATTAACTCACGGTCATTTTCTCATTCAAATGGGTTCCGGTTTAGGGACATTACAGCAAGGTGAGATTATTTCTTCTATGCGAGAAATCCGTGAAGATTTATTTTTAACTGCTTATGCGTCATTTATTGTTGAACTGACTGATAAAGCGACAGAAGAGAAAAAACATAATCCGTATTTATTTGAAATGTTATATCAAACGTTGCATTATATGAGTGAAGGGGTTGACCCAGAAGTTCTAGCACTAATCTATCAAACGAAAATGTTGCCAGTTTTCGGGCTTAATCCATACTTTGATACATGTGCGATTTGTCACCAGTCAACAGACTTTGTCGCCTTCTCTATTAGGGAAGGCGGTTTTCTGTGTAAACATCACGCTGAGCAAGACCCGTACCGTATTGTGATTGGAGAAGCTGTTCACAAGCTGTTGCGGTTATTTTATCATTTTGATTTAGCGCGTCTTGGAAATGTATCTGTTAAAGACGAAACAAAAAAACAAATGCGCACAGTATTGAATATGTACTATGATGAATATTGCGGGATATATTTAAAATCAAGACGTTTTTTAGATCAGCTTGATAAATTTCAAATATAGAGGACCAAATGAGGTCCTTTTTACATACTTTCTTTTTCGAATGACATATTTAGTATATAATATTTAAGAGATAGTATAACTCTTTTCGTGTTGTAATGAAGGTGGTGATTATCATAGAACTAAATAAGCGCCAAGAACATATCATCCAGATTGTAAAAGATAACGGTCCAATTACAGGAGAAGCGATTGCTGAGCAATTAAATTTAACGAGAGCAACGCTTAGGCCAGATTTAGCTATTTTAACAATGGCGGGTTATTTAGAAGCACGTCCGCGTGTTGGTTACTTTTATACTGGAAAAACAGGTGGACAACTGCTTTCTGAGGCGGTTAAAAAAGTTATTGTACAAGATTATCAATCTAGGCCGGCTGTAATTGATAAAAACGTTTCTGTATATGATGCAATCTGTGCAATGTTTTTAGAAGATGTCGGTACTTTATTTATCGTTGACCAAAATACATTGTTAGTCGGTGTTGTTTCTCGAAAAGATTTGCTAAGAGCAAGTCTAGGAAAGCAGGATTTGACGTCATTGCCGGTAAATATTATTATGACAAGAATGCCGAATGTTACGATGTGTCGCAAGGAAGATAGCTTGTATGATGTCGCAATGGATTTAATAGAAAAGCAGATTGATGCTGTTCCGGTTGTAAAGGACACGAAACAAGGATTAGAAGTTGTCGGTCGCATCACAAAAACTAATATTACGCGTGCATTCGTTGATTTAGTGAATCATGAGTAAGTGCAATTCGTTTAAAGTGAGGTAATGCAATGAATAGTAAAATCGTATATGTCGTATCTGATTCGGTTGGAGAAACAGCTGATTTAGTTGTTCGAGCAGCTATGGGGCAATTTCCATTTGCGCCGGACATTAGACGTGTACCGTACGTAGAAGATACAGGGACATTAAAAGAAGTTATTTCTATCGCCAAAAGTAATGATGCGCTTATTTGTTTTACGTTAGTAAAGCCCGATATGCGAAAATATTTACGGGAAGAAGCGGCAAAAGAGGGTGTAGAGGCTTATGATATTATCGGTCCTCTTATCGACCAAATTGAAGAGGTAACAGGGCAAATTCCAAGATATGAGCCAGGGGTTGTACGGAAGTTGGATGAAGAGTATTTCAAAAAGATTGAAGCGATTGAATTTGCTGTGAAATATGACGATGGTAGAGATGCGCGTGGTCTTTTAAAAGCTGATATCGTATTAATCGGAGTGTCTCGTACATCAAAAACACCACTTTCACAATATCTTGCACATAACAAGCGATTAAAAGTAGCTAATGTTCCTCTCGTGCCTGAAGTGGATCCGCCGGAAGAATTATATCGCGTGCCGAAAGAAAAATGCTTTGGCTTAAAAATAACACCTGATAAATTAAATCATATTCGCAAAGAACGTTTAAAGTCTCTTGGGTTAAGTGATGGAGCGAGTTACGCTAATATTAATCGTATTAAAGAAGAGATTGAACACTTTGAACGTGTAGTGAGTAAAATCGGTTGTCCTGTTATTGATGTATCCAATAAAGCGATTGAAGAAACAGCAAATATTATTGTGAATGCAGTGCAAAACCGACAGAAGTTTTAGCACATTTACCAAAGGTGAATGTGCTTTTTTCACTCAATTATGAAAATTTAACAGATGTGTAGCTAAGTTTAGAAAAATATATTATAATAAAAAATTGTGATAAAAACATTCATTTTACGTTTAGACTTTAATTTTTCAGAATAAACTAGGGATAAGATTTGTGAAGGAAATACTTTTACGTAAAATCGACAAAAATCTAAACAAGAAAACAGACATTATGGAAGGATTCACAGAAGGGATGTAGAATAGAGAAATATGCAAAACATCACTAAAATTTTTGTTGATGCAGATGCATGTCCAGTGAAGGAAGAAATTTTGCACATCGTACAAAATTTCATGTCGACATTTGGTTTGTCGCATCCTACGCCCATCAGTCAAGAAGCCAAAAAGGAAATTGGGTATATGTAGATTCTGCACAAGATGAGATGGATTTTTACATCTATCAGCGTGCAAAGGCAGGAAATCTCGTTATCACACAAGATATGGGGCTTGCTGGTCTTCTTGTTAAAAAAGGAGTGTACGTATTATCTCCGCGCGGCACATTTGTAACCGATGAGCATATGGATACAATTTTATATAATCGATATGTATCTGCGAAGTTACGTAGACAAGGAACCTTTACAAAAGGGCCAAAAACGTTTGCTAAGCGTGATCGACAATGTTTTTTGTCTAGTTTAGAAAAAATATTGTCGAATTATAAAGGAATTCTTTAGTTTGTATCGAATACAAAATACGACACGGAGATGGAGTTATGGGAAACAAAATTCCCGAGGAAGTTGTAGAACAAATTCGTACATCGTCTGATATTGTTGATGTGATTGGTGAATATGTGCAGCTTAAAAAACAAGGTCGAAATTATTTTGGACTTTGCCCTTTTCATGGCGAGAACTCACCGTCGTTTTCTGTTTCCTCTGATAAGCAAATTTTTCATTGCTTCGGATGCGGAGAAGGAGGAAATGTTTTTTCCTTCTTAATGAAAATAGACGGACTGTCTTTTGTGGAAGCTGTACAAAAATTAGGTGAGCGAAATGATATTCCTGTTGCTAACTTTACATCAGAACTAGAGCAAAAACAAAACATATCTGATGATAGTACGATTATGTTGCAAGCTCATGAGCTTTTGAAAAAGTATTACCATCATCTCTTAGTAAATACAGAAGATGGGAAGCAAGCACTTTCGTATTTGCTAGAGCGAGGTATTACGAAAGAAATGATTGCAAAGTTTGAAATTGGGTATGCCACTCCCGCTTGGGATGCAGCGGCGAAAATCTTGCAAAAACGGGGATTCTCACCAGCTGTTATGGAACAAGCTGGCTTACTTGTTCGCAGCGAGAAGGATGGCAGTTATCATGATCGTTTTCGTGGACGAGTTATATTTCCAATTCATACCTTGCAAGGAAAAGTAGCTGCTTTTAGTGGACGGGCATTAGGAGATGATACACCAAAGTATTTGAATAGCCCAGAAACACCTATTTTTCATAAAAGCAAGCTGTTATATAATTTTCATCAAGCAAGGCCATTTATTCGAAAACGAGGGCAAGTTCTTCTCTTTGAAGGATATGCGGATGTTTTAGCAGCTGTGAAAAGTGGAATTGAAGAATCTGTTGCAACAATGGGCACTGCTTTAACTGAGGAACAGGCGAAGCTTCTGCGGCGTAATGTTGAAACTGTTGTTCTTTGCTATGATGGTGATAAAGCAGGACAAGAAGCAACGATGAAAGCAGGACAATTGTTATTGCAAACCGGTTGTGAAGTGAAGGTTGTCTCTATGCCAGATAAATTAGACCCTGACGAATATGTGCAGCGATACGGGATAACACCGTTTCAAAAACTTGTACATGCAAGTATAAGTTTTGTTGGATTTAAAATAAATTATCTTCGTTTAGGGAAAAATTTACAAGATGAATCTGGAAAAGAAGCTTATGTGAAAAGTGTTTTAAAAGAGTTAGCTTCATTGCAAGATGCAATGCAGGCGGAATCGTATTTGAAGGCATTGTCACAGGAATTTGCTTACTCAATGGAAACACTACTTGGGCAATTGCACCAATATCGCAAAGAACAAAAGGTACAGCAAAAACAGACAAAGCCAATTTCGCAGCCTTCTCAAATTGTTCATGCGAAGCCGAAATTTTCTGGTTTTGAAAGAGCTGAAAGAGAGCTTATTTATCATATGTTGCAAAGTGTAGATATCGCTTTTCGTATCGAGCCTCATATAGAAGATTTTCATACAGAAGAACATAAAGGGATTTTATATGAGCTATACGCATATTATGAAAAGGGAAATGAACCGTCAGTCGGAAACTTTTTAAGCTGGCTTTCTGATGAAAAGTTAAAAAATATTGTAACTAATATTTCAACAGATGAGATGATTAATCCCGAATTCTCAGAAGAATTGCTTCATGGTAACGTAGATGCTTTACGTCGGCATAAGCAAAAAATAAAGAAAATGGAAAATATTTTTATGCTCAAGCAAATGGAAAAAGAAGACCATTTGGCAGCAGCGCGTTTTTTCCAAGAGTATTTACAAAAGCGAAAAGCAAGAAAATAGCTTTTTGTATAAAAACTTATTATAATCATTGTTTGTATCTCGCGTAAGGAGGGGAACAAATGGCTGATAAACCAGCTCGTTCTAAACAAATTGAAACTGATATAACACTTGAGCAAGTGAAAGAGCAACTCACAGAGCTCGGAAAAAAACGTGGCGTTCTTACATATGAAGAGATTGCAGAACGCATGAGCGGATTTGATATTGAATCCGAACAAATGGATGAATATTATGAATATTTAGGTGAACAAGGAATTGATTTAGTTGGCGACAGCGATGAAGATCCAAATACACATCAATTAGCCAAAACAGAAGAAGAGTTTGACTTAAATGATTTAAGTGTACCGCCAGGTGTGAAAATCAATGATCCTGTGCGCATGTACTTAAAAGAAATTGGTCGTGTTGACTTACTATCTGCTGAAGAAGAAATTGCTCTTGCAAAACGTATTGAAGAAGGCGATGAAGAAGCGAAGCGCCGCCTTGCAGAAGCAAACTTACGTCTTGTTGTAAGTATTGCAAAACGTTATGTTGGCCGCGGTATGCTTTTCTTAGACTTAATTCAAGAAGGGAATATGGGTCTAATTAAAGCAGTTGAAAAGTTTGATTACCGCAAAGGGTATAAATTTAGTACGTATGCAACATGGTGGATTCGCCAAGCGATTACACGTGCAATTGCGGACCAAGCAAGAACAATTCGTATACCAGTTCATATGGTTGAAACAATTAATAAATTAATTCGTGTTCAACGTCAATTATTACAAGATTTAGGTCGTGAGCCGTCTCCTGAAGAAATTGGTGAAGAGATGGATCTAGCTCCTGAAAAAGTACGCGAAATCTTAAAAATTGCACAAGAGCCAGTATCTCTTGAAACACCAATTGGTGAAGAGGACGACTCTCATTTAGGTGACTTTATTGAAGACCAAGAAGCAACATCTCCTGCAGATCATGCAGCATATGAGTTATTAAAAGAGCAATTAGAAGATGTACTAGATACATTAACAGATCGTGAAGAAAATGTTCTTCGTCTTCGTTTCGGTTTAGACGATGGACGAACTCGCACGCTTGAAGAAGTTGGAAAAGTATTCGGCGTTACGAGAGAGCGTATTCGTCAAATTGAAGCAAAAGCGCTTCGTAAATTAAGACACCCAAGCCGTAGCAAACGTTTGAAAGATTTCTTAGAATAGAGATTTGCTTAAAGTTTACTTCAGTAATATGAAGTAAACTTTTTTCTTTTGTTAATTTTTGTTAAAATTTAGCTGTCAAAAGCAATTACAATTCTTGTAATTTATTTTACAGAATTGTCTTTTGATTTGCAAATGGTCATTTTTCGATTTTTCGATTAATTTCGTGTATTCCTAGCAAAAATATGTGGAAAATATAACTGTTTATGATGAGAAAAGTGGATATTTATCAAAAATTTACGCGATTTTGTAGCGGAATAATTGATTGAATATATGGAATATTTTAAACTTATTGTAGTTTGGTCTTTTCTGGTAGAATGTTTTCAAGTACAATATAAATGACTGAATCATCAAACTATTAAGGGGTATAAAGGGGGAAAAAGAAAAAATGAAGCGTAATCCGTTAATTCCATTTGCTCTTATTGCCGTATTAGGAATTATTATGATGTTTGTATTTTCATTTCAAGGTATGAATAAATCAAAGGAGCTAGCTGAGGCGAAGAAGCCCGGGGGAAAAACGACGCAGACAGCAGCAAAACCTGAAGATATTGTAAAGCAAAATTGTACAAGTTGTCATGGTGATCAGTTGCAAGGAGCAGTTGGTCCTAATTTGCAAAAAGTAGGTGACAGACTTTCGAAAGATCAAATCCAAGAAGTTATTTTAAAAGGAAGAGGAAACATGCCATCAGGTATTATTCCAGCGGATCAAGCGTCAAAGGTTGCAGATTGGTTATCAAAGAAAAAATAATATATTGTTACATGGCAACTCTTTGCGTCTTAGCGAAGGGTCTTTTTTTGTCTTGATTTAATGAGCAGTAAGATTCCAGCTTCAAGATCTTGAGAAGTTAAAGAAGATAGATGGGAGATGATTGCTGAGTACTTCAATTAACTATTAGTCGGGATGAAGAAAATCCTCCATTGATGGAAGTTTTACTGTATTATGTTTGCTTTCTGTTTACCTTCTTTTTAAAATAAAGAGGATCAAGATAATCTCAAAAAAGACATGTGGTGACTACATGAAATAATTATTTTATGATATATGGAAGTTTCACTTTATCCCGCATTAACGGGCAGTAAGGTCCCACCTAAAGATTGAGAGAAAAGCGCAAAGAAGATAGGTGGGACTAACTGCCCATAAAAGTCCGATTGGTTCAACTAACCATCAGTGGGGGGAAAGAAAACCCCTACTGATGGAAGTTTCACTTTATCGCCTAAAATGTTGAATTCGAAAAAAACGGTTTGTAAGGTAAGTAAAATAATTTATTCCCTTGCAACAACAACTATAAATTCTTTATCATGGAGACAGACTGAAAAGAGAAGGAGCAATTGAAACAAATGAATGAAGTAAAGCTTTCAAAACGATTAGAAGAAGTGGTGCTTGAAATTCCAAAGGGTTCTACTGTTGCAGATATTGGTTCGGATCATGCTTATTTACCTTGTTATACGGTTTTACATAATATTGCCACACAAGCGGTAGCGGGAGAGGTTGTAGAAGGTCCGTTCCGTTCTGCCCAAGCTACGGTAGCAGAGTGCGGATTGCAAAATAAAGTGAACGTACGTAAAGGAAATGGCTTAGAAGTAATCGCGCCAGGTGAAGTAGATGTAATTACAATTGCAGGTATGGGTGGTGCGTTAATTCGTGATATTTTAGAGAATGGAAAAGAGAAGCTTAGTGGTGTAACCCGTTTAATTTTACAGCCTAACATTGCTGCGCACCATATTCGCGAATGGTTTATTGAAAATGGCTGGGAATTAATAAAAGAAAAAATTATAAAAGAAGACGGCAAGATTTACGAAATTTTAGTAGGGGAACAGGGAAACACCCTTGCACCGTACAGTGAAAAAAAAGAAGAAGCTTTGTTAATGGGACCATTTTTAATGAAAGAGAAAAATGAAGTGTTTGTAGAAAAATGGGAGAGTGAACGTAAAAACTTTAAAAATATTTGTAAGCAATTAGAATTTGCGACAGAAACAGAAGATACAAAAGTGAAGCGTGCAGAAGTGTTAGAGAAGATCCGTATGATTGAGGAGGTTTTATCATGAGTAAAACGCCGAATGGATATGAAATCATTTCTTTATTTGAAAGTATGTACCCAAAACATTTAGCGATGGAAGGCGATAAGGTTGGATTGCAAATTGGGGCATTGAATAAAACGATAGAGAGTGTTTTAATCGCACTTGATGTAACGGAAGAAGTTGTGCAAGAGGCGATAGAAAAAAGGGCGAATTTAATTATTGCCCATCATCCGCTTATCTTTAATCCATTAAAAGTAATTCATACAGAGCAAGCATATGGACGGATTATTGAAATGTGTATAAAACACGATATTGCAGTTTATGCTGCTCATACAAATGTGGATATTGCAAAAGGTGGTGTGAATGATTTACTTGCAGACGCTTTAGGATTGCAGGAAACGGAAGTGCTTGTTCCTACTTATGCAGAAGAAATGAAAAAGTTAGTTGTATTTGTTCCTTCTTCTCATGCAGAAGTGGTACGTCAGGCGATTGGTGATGCGGGAGCGGGTCATATCGGGAATTATAGTCATTGTACGTTTAATAGTGGGGGTACTGGTACATTTATGCCGCAAGAAGGAACAAATCCGTATATCGGAAAGACAGGGCATTTAGAACAAGTGGAAGAAGTTCGTATTGAAACTATTATTCCTGCTTCCCTGCAGCGTAAAATCATGAAAGCAATGCTACAGGCACATCCGTATGAAGAAGTAGCATATGATATTTATCCGCTAGAGAACAAAGGTGAAACATTAGGACTTGGGAAAATCGGGTATTTACCACAAGAAATGACATTACAACAGTTTGCAGAGCATGTGAAGGAATCCCTTGAAGTGAAGGGAGCTCGCGTTGTTGGAAACTTACATGATACTGTGAAAAAAGTAGCGGTACTTGGCGGGGATGGGAATAAGTATATAAAGCAGGCGAAGTATAAAGGAGCAGACGTATATGTGACAGGAGATATGTATTATCATGTTGCGCATGATGCGATGATGCTTGGATTAAATATTGTAGATCCGGGACATAACGTAGAAAAAGTGATGAAAAAAGGTGTACAAAAACAATTACAAGCAAAAGTAGATGAGAGAAAATTTACTGCGCGTATTCATGCTTCAGAATTACATACAGATCCATTTACGTTTGTATAACGTGGACTAGAATAAAATCCGTTATCTTATAAGATAACGGATTTATTTATATTACCCCGCTATTCATGGGAGTTTCACTTTATTTTGCCTTTACTTTCGGTAAGATTTTTTGTAGTGGTACGTTTCGTTTGCGCTCCCACGTTGCAGGATTTGTTGGATCGTACTGTTCAAAAAATGCGATTACCTCTTTTGTGATAGGTGTTGGTGTAGAAGCACCCGCTGTAATAGCTACTGTTTCTACGCCTTGTAGCCATTCTAATTGAATTTCACTTACATCGGCAACGCGGTATGCTTTTGTGCTAGCAATTTCTTCAGACACTTGTGCAAGGCGGTTAGAGTTATTACTTTTTGGATCACCAACAACAATTGTTAAATCAGCAGCAGTTGCTTGTTTTGCGACCGCTTCTTGACGCACTTGTGTAGCAAGGCAAATCTCTTTATGAAATTCTGCTGTCGGAAACTTTTTTTGGATGTTCTCCATAATATGTTGAACATCCCATTGACTCATCGTCGTTTGGTTTGTGACCAAAATTTTATCAGTTGGAATGGTAAGTGTTTCAAGGTCTGTTTCTTTCTCAATGAGATGGACAATATCCGGGGCAATTCCAATTGCACCTTCAGGCTCAGGATGTCCTTTTTTGCCGATATAAATAATATGGTAGCCTTCTTCTTTTTTTGCCTCAATTAAGTCATGTGTTTTTGTTACGTCAGGACATGTCGCATCAATTGTTGTTAGGCCCTTTTCCTTTGCACGTTGTTTTACTTCAGGAGATACACCGTGAGCTGTAAAAATAACAGTGCCAGACTCAATTTTTTCTAGAATATCTAAGCGGCTTGGACCGTCAAGCGTAATAATGCCATCTTCTTCAAATGCATCTGTTACGTGTTTGTTATGGACAATCATACCTAAAATATAAATTGGTCTTGGTAAGGTCTTATCCAGCGCTGCATTGCGCGCAATAACCATCGCGTCTACAACACCGTAGCAATAGCCGCGAGGAGAAATTTTAACAATTTTCATATAATTAATCCGCTCCTTTAAAAAAGGATTTGTTTGATAAAGTTAATCCTTTTTATTATAAAGGAGAAGGAAGCGGATGACAAAGAAATGTTACACATATAACTTTGGTCTAGGGGTAGTTGACTGTAAGGTTTCTACGTTTGCATCATCTTCAAGTATGATTTGAGAAGTAAGTGGTTTGCTTGTAATGGGTATTTGTTCAGATGGAGTGGGAAGTATTGTTTTAACTTCTTCTGTTTGTTTTTCCTCAGTGTTTTTTCCAGATGTAAGTATTTTCATTATGTTAGGAATACTGCGGACAACCGGGCCGTATTGCTGCACGACGGGTCCAAAGGATTGGGCCATTTGGACAACTTTTTCAACGTTGTTTAGCATTCCAGTGGGGTTTGAAATGAAGTTAGTGAAAAAGCTGCCAATCCCACTAGGTGTACTTCCTGCTCCTGCCGCTGCTCCGCGTGTTTCATTTGGTGCCATCATTTGAGGTTGCATCATTCTTTGCTGCTGTTGCGGTTGCATATATGGGTTGTTTTGCTGCTGCTGCTGCATATATGGACGGTTTTGCTGATATGGTACATTTGAGTAGGTTTCCATTTGTCTATAAGGGGGCATCATATGCATATAATCTGCAGCTGGGTCGTTTTTTTTAAACAATTTTGCAAGAAAGCCTTTCTTTTTAGGCATCATCGGTTGCATACCTGGTGATGGTGGCATACCTGGTAATGGTTGCATGCCTGATGACGGATACATCGTATAAGGATAGGGAGGCTGACCGTACATTTGTTGATATGGAGGAGATTTCATACGCATTAGGGAATCCTCTTTTCTTTAATTTGGTAATATACACCACAATATGCAATTGACAGTAAGAAGGTTAGTTTTTCCCCTGAAAAGCTAAACTAAAGATAGATTTTACTGGTAGATTTCGATATAATGTTAACTTGACTGATTAATGAACGCAGTAGAAATAAGGAAGAAGGTGGAATGTATGTCAGTGCAAACATTTACACAGTATGATTTTCAACCATTTTTAATAGATGCAATTCGTGAATTGCGTTTTTCAGAACCGACAGAAATTCAACAGAAAATTTTCCCAGTTGTGAAGAAGGGAATTAGTATTATCGGGCAATCACAAACAGGTTCTGGAAAAACACACGCGTATTTACTTCCAACGTTAAATCGTATTGATACAAACCGAGAGGAAGTACAGCTCGTAATTACAGCTCCAACTCGTGAATTAGCACAGCAAATTTATGCAGAAATTGTAAAGATGACAAAGTTTTGTGAAGAAGACAAAATGATTACAGCGCGTTGTTTTATCGGTGGGACAGATAAACAGCGTTCGATTGAAAAGCTGAAGAAACAACCGCATGTTGTTGTCGGAACGCCTGGTCGTATTAAAGATTTAGTGGAAGAGCAAGCGCTATTTGTACATACGGCTTCTGTTATTGTTGTCGATGAAGCAGATTTAATGCTTGATATGGGCTTTATTCACGATGTAGATAAAATTGCAGCGCGTATGCCGAAAAATTTACAAATGCTTGTTTTCTCAGCGACAATTCCGCAAAAGTTAAAACCATTTATGAAGAAATATATGGAGAACCCAGAGCATATTCATATTAATCCAAAGCAAGTAGCAGCAGTTAACCTTGAACATCATCTTATTCCATCAAGACACCGTAATAAAGTTGAGCTTGTGAAAAATATGTTACTGCAATATCAGCCGTATTTAGCGATCGTGTTTACAAATACAAAAAAAATGGCTGATGAAGTAGCTGATGGTTTAGCGGAGCGCGGTTTAAAAGTTGGTCGTATTCATGGTGATTTATCCCCTCGTGATCGTAAGAAAATGATGAAACAAGTTCGTGATTTAGAATTCCAGTACATTGTAGCTACAGATTTAGCTGCACGCGGTATTGATATCGAGGGAATTAGTCATGTTATTAACTATGAAATTCCGTCCGATTTAGATTTCTTTATTCACCGTGTTGGCCGAACTGCACGTGCTGGGTACTCTGGTATTGCAGCAACAATTTATGATCCGGCTGATGAAGAAGCATTAGATACTTTAGAGAAGCAACGCCATATTGAATTCCAACACGTTGATTTGCGTGCAGGTGAGTGGATTGAATTAGGACCTCGACGTCGTCGTCAAAGTCGTAAGAAACCGAATGATAAATTAGATGCTATGGCGCAAAAAGTTGTGAAAAAACCGAAAAAAGTAAAACCGAACTACAAGAAAAAGCTTGAATGGGAACGCGATAAAATTAAGAAAAAATATAGCAAGAAGAAAAGATAAGGACCTTCCTTATCTTTTTTTTGTGGAGAAGTTAACAGTGTCAGATTTCTACAAATTATGCTATCATTATAGCTATTGTATTTATAAGAGGTGATTACATGTTGAAAATTGGATCTCACGTTTCGATGAGTGGAAAGAAAATGCTATTAGCAGCGAGTGAGGAAGCTGTATCCTATGGTGCAACAACGTTTATGGTTTATACAGGAGCACCGCAAAATACGAGAAGGAAACCAATTGAAGAGTTAAATATAGAAGCTGGACGTAAACATATGGAACTTCATGGGATTGAAGAAATTATTGTTCATGCACCTTATATTATTAACATTGGCAACACAACGAAACCTGAAACGTTCCAACTAGGTGTTGATTTTCTTAGTATGGAAATCGAAAGAACATCAGCGTTAGGGGTTGCGAAACAAATTGTGCTTCATCCTGGAGCACATGTTGGAGCAGGTGCAGATGCAGGAATTCAAAAAATTATTGAAGGATTAAATGAAGTGTTAACAGCTGATCAAACGGTGAACATTGCGCTAGAAACAATGGCTGGAAAAGGAACAGAGTGCGGGCGCAGCTTTGAAGAGCTTGCTAGAATCATTGATGGTGTAACGCATAATGAGAAATTATCTGTCTGCTTTGATACGTGTCATACACATGACGCTGGTTACGATATTGTTAATGATTTTGACGGTGTTTTAAACGAGTTTGATAAAATTGTAGGTATCGATCGTTTGCAAGTATTACACATTAATGATAGTAAAAATGAGCGCGGTGCTAGAAAAGACCGTCATGAGAATATCGGATTCGGTCATATTGGTTATAAAACATTGCATCACATTGTACATCATCCACAATTACAGCATGTACCGAAAATTCTTGAAACACCATATGTAGGTGAGGATAAACAAGATAAAAAGCCACCCTATAAATTTGAAATTGAAATGTTGAAAAACGGTATGTTTGATGAAGAGATTCTTCAGAAAATTAAAGGTCAATAAAAAAGGGGGAAATCCCCTTTTTTATTTTAGTAATTTTTGGAACAAAGTATTGATTTGCTGTGCAGTAGCAGGAGAAGTAACCTTTGCAATTTGTTTTAAGAGTTGCAATCTTTCTTGGACATCATAAATATTAATATGTTTTCCTTGAATTAATGTGACGATTTTATCTGCTTGTTCGCTTGTAATAGATACTCCATATTCTGTACTATATTTTAATAATTCTTTAGAAGTCATATTGTTTAATTTTTTATTTACAAACTGCTGAATGAGGTTCATGTTGCTGCCTCCTTTGTTTTGTCCTCATATCCGAATATATGTGGAATATGCTTGTGTATATTCCAAAGCAGGCAGTTTTCTCAGCAAAAAAAGGTGAGTGTGCTATAATAAAAGGACAAAACTATAAAGATACTTGAGGAGGTAGCATGGAAAAAAAACAACATAGAAGAGAAAGTATAATTCATCTTGTGTATCGTCTTATTATGATTGTAATCGGTGCTGGTTGTGCAGCGGTTGCACTCGAATTGTTTTTAATTCCAAACAAAATTATTGATGGTGGTATTATCGGTGTTTCCCTCATATTAGATTACCTTACACCAAATGTTTGGTGGCTAAGCTTTTCCACTTTAGTTGTAATCCTCAATTTACCATTTATGTACTCAGGTTATAAGCAAATCGGAAAAACATTTATGTTATCTTCTGTTTTTGCAGTTGTATGTTTAGCTTTCATTGAGTCAACATTGCATTCTATTCAGCCCTTTACGACAGAGCCGATTTTAGCGACTGTCTTTGGCGGATTAATTTTAGGTGTTGGTGTTGGACTGGTAATTAGGCATGGTGGTTCATTAGATGGAGCGGAAATTCTAGGTATTTTACTAACAAAAAAATTACCGTTCTCTGTTGGTGAATTTGTGATGTTTATGAATATTTTCGTCTTTTCTTGGGCGGCATTTGTGTTTGGAGTAGAACAAGCAATGTATTCTGTCATGACATACTATATTGCCTTTAAAACGATTGATACAGTTATTCAAGGTCTAGATGAAACAAAAGCAGTTATTATTGTGTCAGACTATTATGAAGAGGTATCAAATGCAATTTTACATCGACTTGGTCGCGGAACAACGAAGCTAGTTGGGAAAGGTGGCTATACAGATAAAGAAAAAGAAGTCATCTATGCAGTTATTACTCGTTTAGAGGTAACGAAACTAAAATCAATTGTTCATGAAGTAGATGAAAATGCTTTTATTACTATTATGAATACACAAGAAACAAAAGGTGCAAAATTTAAATCAGCAATTCACTAAAAGCAGAGAGATTTTCTCTGCTTTTTGCTATAATAGAAGGGTTGTCTAAAATGAGAGGTATATTTTAGGACAGATTGGTTTACAACTCGTAATGAGCTATAATATAATTCAAATAGAAATAAATCGGAATCATTCTGAATTAAAATAGGTGAGATATGATGGAATATATATTAGAAATCGAGAATTTAACCTTTCGTTATGAAGAGCGAAATGTGTTAGAGAACATTCAATTACAAGTTCCTAAAGGAGCTTTTTTAGGTTTAGTAGGCCCAAATGGATCGGGGAAATCTACATTATTGAAATGCATATTAGGTATTTTAAAACCGAAACAAGGGACGATTCGGTTGTTTGGTGTTGATAGTAAGAAATTTAAAAATTGGAATAAAGTTGGATATGTTTCACAAAAGGCAAATAGCTTCAATTCTGGCTTTCCAGCAACTGTATTTGAAGTTGTTTCGATGGGACTTGTTTCTAAAAAGGGCTTATTTCGCTTTTTATCCAAATCTGATAAAGAAAAGGTAAGACAGGCTATCGCAGATGTTGGAATGAGTGATTTTATAAATCGGAACATTGGAGAGCTTTCTGGAGGGCAACAGCAGCGCGTCTTTATTGCAAGAGCACTTGTCAGCGACCCAGAGCTGTTGATTTTAGATGAACCAACAGTGGGGGTAGACGTGAAAAATGTTGAGAGTTTTTATGAAATGCTTGCACATTTAAATAAGAAATTAGGAATTACACTGATTCTTGTGACGCATGATATTGGCGCGGTAACAGAAAAAGTGACGCATGTGGCATGCTTAAATCAGCAGTTACATTTCCATGGAAATATAGAGACATTCCGAGAGTTAGAAGATACTGAAATGTCGTTATTATATGGTCATCATGTTCATCGTTTAGAGCATGATCACGAGCATCACGGGGGGATACGATGATACAGGATTTTTTGCAATATGACTTTTTACGAAATTCTTTATACGCTGGAATTTTAATTGGACTTGTTGCCCCGCTGTTAGGTGTTTTTGTTGTAATTCGTCGTTTATCATTTATTGCTGATGCGTTAAGTCATGTTACGTTATCAGGTATTGCAGCGAGCTTATTACTAGAAAAGACAGTGTTTACCGGTGGTTTTTTAAATCCATTATATATGGGAATGGTATTTTCTATTGGTGGTGCTTTACTCATTGAAAAATTAAGAGCGGTATATAAACATTATCAAGAGTTAGCAGTTCCAATTATTTTATCAGCTGGTATTGGAATTGGTGTTGTGTTCATTTCGCTTGCAAATGGATTTAATACAGATTTATTTAGTTATTTGTTTGGTAGTGTGAGTGCAGTAACAAGCAGTGATTTACTTATTATTGGATTGGTTGCTATAGTTGTTCTTGCTGTCATCATTTTATTATACAAAGAACTGTTCTTATTATCTTTTGATGAAGAATATGCTGTAGCAACAGGTTTGCGTGCAAAATGGATTCACTTTATTTTTGTTATTTTAGTTGCACTTGTGATTGCGGTTTCAATGCGTGTTGTCGGTATTCTTCTTGTTTCATCGTTAATGACATTACCAGTTGCAGCGAGTATCCGCATCGCGAAAGGATTTAAACAAACGATTTTCTACTCTATTGTATTTGGGGAAATTTCGGTAGTCGGAGGTATGTTAGCTTCTTATCAGCTAAACCTCGCTCCAGGTGGTACAATTGTTGTGTTAGCAGTTCTTATTTTAATTGGTGCAATCTTATGGGAGAAGAAAAAAACTGCGTAAAGTAGGGATGATTATGAATCTTACAGAAGCTTTACACCTTATGAAGGAGAAAGGCTATAAACATACCGGTAAAAGAGAAGAGATGCTTCGCCTATTTGCAGCTCACAATAAATATTTAACAGCAAGAGATGTTTTAGCTAATATGAAAGATGATTATCCGGGATTAAGCTTTGATACCATTTATCGCAATTTAACTGTATTTGTAGAAATTGGTATTTTGGAACAGACTGAATTAAATGGTGAAAAGCATTTTCGCTTCAAATGTTCTACTACAGAACACCATCATCATTTCATTTGTTTAGATTGCGGAGGAACGAAGGAAATTACTTCGTGTCCAATGGAACTAATGAATAAAGATTTTAAAGGATTTGAAGTAACTGGGCATAAGTTTGAAATATATGGACGCTGCCCAAAGTGTGCACAATAAAAAGCTTGTCAGTTTTGAAACTGACAAGCTTTTTTTATTAGAACTTTTTCACTTTATTTTTCTTGTTTTGCCGCATATTCTGCTGCAATTTTATCAATTTCTTTTTTTAATTCTTCTACCATTGTTTCTTCTGGTACTTTACGCACAATTTCGCCTTTACGGAAAAGTAAACCTTCTCCGCGTGCTCCAGCAATCCCGATATCAGCTTCACGTGCTTCACCAGGACCATTTACTGCGCAACCAAGTACCGCAACCTTAATCGGTGCTTTAATTTTTGAAATATACTCCTCTACTTCATTTGCGATGCTAATTAAGTCAATTTCAATACGTCCGCATGTTGGACAAGAGATTAATGTAGCAGCGTTAGAAGCAAGACCAAATGATTTTAATAGTTCACGTGCTACTTTTACTTCTTCAACTGGGTCTGCACTTAACGAAATACGTAGTGTGTTACCGATGCCTTTGCTTAAGATAGCTCCAAGACCAGCTGCACTTTTTACAGTTCCAGCAAATAACGTTCCAGATTCCGTGATTCCAAGGTGTAATGGATAATCGAAAGCACGTGATGCTTTTTCGTATGCTTCAATTGCTAAGTTCACATCGGACGCTTTCATCGATACGATGATATCGTGAAAATCTAAGTCCTCTAAAATTTTAATGTGATGCAATGCGCTTTCTACCATGCCATCTGCTGTTGGGTATCCATATTTTTCTAAAATATGACGTTCTAATGAACCTGCATTTACACCGATGCGAATTGGAATGCCACGTTCTTTTGCAGCATTTACAACTGCTTCAACTTTATGGCGGCGACCGATGTTGCCTGGATTGATACGAACTTTGTCAATACCGCCTTCAATTGCTTTTAATGCTAGGCGATAGTCAAAGTGAATATCAGCAACAAGAGGGATATTAATTTGTTTTTTAATATCAGCAATTGCATTTGCAGCGCGCTCATCTGGAACGGCTACACGAACAATTTGACAACCTGCTTCTTCTAAACGTTTAATTTCAGCAACTGTTGCTTCCACATCATGCGTTTTTGTTGTTGTCATACTTTGTATAATTAATTCATTATTACCGCCAATTGTTAAATTTCCAACTTTAACAGGACGTGTTTTTGTACGATGAGTTATTTCATTCACGAATAGATCGCTCTCCTTATAAAAGAAGTTTCTTATTTTATAGACAAATACATTTATATTATATACAGTATTTATCTAGTGAAGCCAAATGTCTAGTTTCACTTTTTCTATTGTATCAGCGCTTTGCTGCAGTTGACAAGAATTATGTAATGCTATTATGGGTAAAGAGGGAATTTGTATTTTTTTCCGATTTGTATTTTTGCAGGAGATTCATTTTGGTTTAATCCTTTAAAATCTGTCACAACCTTTTCAATAGAAGGAATTTTTTTTTTGTTAATTTCTTCTGTAATGGATAGAACGGTATCACCTGTTTTTACCTCAATGATTTTATATTTTGCTGATAATATTTTTTCTTTTTGGTCGTTCTTTGAAGCTTTAGCTGAAGTTTCTTTTGTTTTGGGATATGTATGAAGTAACGGCAAAGTGCCGATTGTAATATCGTAGTACAGAATGTAACCGAGGACAAGCAACAATAAAACACCGCCAAGTCTTTTCATATTTCTCCACTCCTTTGTAGAGAAATATATGCTTGTCCAAAAAAAAAATGCCTTGAAGGCATTTTTTATAGTGAATTTTTTTCTTTTGGTTTTGGTACTTCTTTTATTGTTAAGTAAAGAACAATGAGGACAACAGCAATAAATAGAAGTAACGGGCTTGGGACATTAATTTTTAACAAGTCCATGATCATAAAGAATATTGTTGGGATTGTATAACTGTAAGCAGTTAATGTCCAAACTTGTTTGTAAGATAGCTTGCGCTGTCCGCTCATTGCAGAGCCGATAAATGCTAATAGCGTAACACCAAGGAATGTAATGAAGAGTTGGAATAAGTAAATAAATATCCCGATAACGAACATAGCAATTGGATATATGCTATCGATAAATGTAACCAATTCTTGAATATCTTTCTTTTCAAAAGTTGTATTTCCAAAGTCACTATATGGAAATGATTGTGGTTTTTGCTCTGATATTGAAATCACTTTATCTTTTAAGATGAACACACCATCTCGGTTTGGATATGCACTTGTATCTGTTGCGTTTGGATCAAATACAAAAATAGAATTTGTGTCATCTTTTACAATGGGCTTGTTGATGTCTGCGTGAAGTTCGCCATTTTCAATTTTAAAATCAGGCACATCTTTTTCGATAGAACGATCAATCAGACTGATACCATCTTGAATGAAATTTCCAAATAGAATTGTTTTTGGAACGGTAGCCAATAAACATAACAACATTATGTAAAGAATCGTTTTTCCGATTTTTTGAAAACGAAAGAGCGCCATTTCTTTTGGTACATATAAGCTTTTGAATAGTTGTGTAAATACGGACATGAATTCACTTCCTTCTTTTAAATATACTGATTTATCACCTCATTGTAACGTACGTTTCTAAAGAATCACAAGATATATCATGCGTGATATGGAAAATACAATTGACACATTTCTTTTCAATATGGTAAATTTATCTTACATTTTTATGTGTAATCATACATTCCGTAGTAGTTTAACTGACTAGAGCACATAAGATACCTTGGCAGTTATTCATATATATATTGTGGACCCTTAGCTCAGCTGGTTAGAGCAGACGGCTCATAACCGTCCGGTCGTAGGTTCGAGTCCTACAGGGTCCATACCCATTTCACATATTCATACATAGCACATATGCTTCCTTATAGAAGGAAGCTTTTTTTACGAAATACATGAGCATTTCGTTTGAAAAGAAATGGGAAATTTGCTACTTTAATGTTAGCGAGGCAATACGTTAAATTTGTTTTCACCCCCTATATAATTAGGGTAAAATAAATTTGTATGCCAAGTCATTATCGGCAATACATACAATGGGAGGAATATAACAATGGCAAAACATGAATTACCAAATTTACCTTATGCGTATGATGCATTAGAACCTCATTTTGACAAAGAAACAATGAACATCCATCATACAAAACATCACAACACATACGTAACAAACTTAAATGCTGCATTAGAAGGGCATGCGGAATTAGCAGAAAAAAGCATTGAAGAGCTAGTTGCAAACTTAAACGAAGTGCCAGAAGCAATTCGCACAGCAGTACGCAATAACGGTGGTGGACATGCAAACCACTCTTTATTCTGGACAATCCTTTCTCCAAATGGCGGCGGACAGCCAGTAGGTGAACTTGCAGGCGCAATTGAAGCAAAATTCGGCAGCTTTGATGCATTTAAAGAAGAGTTTGCAAAAGCAGGCGCAACTCGCTTCGGTTCTGGCTGGGCATGGCTTGTTGTAAACAATGGTGAGTTAGAAGTAACAAGCACACCAAACCAAGATACTCCATTAATGGAAGGTAAAACTCCAATTTTAGGATTAGACGTTTGGGAGCATGCATACTACTTACATTACCAAAACCGCCGTCCTGACTACATCGGTGCATTCTGGAACGTTGTAGATTGGAACGCAGTTGAAAAACGTTACCAAGACGCAAAATAATTATAATTGTAAAAGCTAGGAGATGTTTCTCCTAGCTTTTTTTGTTTCTCACATCGGCTTGATGGGTTCAACTAACCGCCAATGGAGAAAAACATTCCATTGACGGAAGTTTCACTTTATCCCTTCTTCTTTACATAATTGTGGTCTTCTTTGGAAGACTAGAACATGTGAAGTAAAGGAGAGTTCATATGAAATGGAAACATTTAATTGGCGATGTTGAGGTGAATCGTGACTTAGTATTATTACTGACAATTGGCGGGTTATATGCGTTGGCTATTTCGTTGTCGAATACGTTTGTTAATATTTATTTATGGAAACAAACAAAGGATTTTGTGAATATTGGTCTCTATAATTTAGCAAGCGTTGTTTTACAACCGCTGACATTTCTTGTTGCTGGAAAATTAGCGAAACGAGTGGATCGTACGATTTTGCTCCGAATTGGTGTGACAACATTAGCTATTTTTTTTATTGTTGTATTACTAACAGGAACAAATGCTTCGCAGTATATTTTACTTATCGGTAGTTTGCTTGGAATGGGATATGGGTTTTATTGGCTCTCATTTAATTTATTAACATTTGAAATTACAGAGCCGGAGACACGGGATTTTTTTAACGGATTTCTCGGATTGCTTAGCTCATTTTCGGGCATGATTGGTCCGATTGCATCCGGATTTATCATTTCGCGTATGGAAAAGTGGAGTGGTTATACATTCGTTTTTTTTCTGTCTTTAACCTTATTTACTATTGCAGTTGTGGTCAGTTTTTTTCTCACAAAGCGTGAATGTGAAGGACGTTATGAACTGGTTGAAGTAATGAAAGAGAGAAAGAATAATAAAAACTGGGGAAGAATTACACTTGCTCATTTCTTTCAAGGTCTACGGGAAGGTACATTTATATTTGTTATTTCTGTATATGTGTATTTAGCTTCTGGAAGTGAATTAGCGCTGGGGAAATATGGACTTGTAAATTCTGCTGTTTCATTCATTTGTTACTATTTAGTAGCACGTGTAATGAAAAAGGAATGGAGAAAAAAAGCCATTTTAATTGGTGGAATTATTTTATATGCCGTTGTATTTTTAGTTGTCTTTCATGTTACGTATACGAAATTGCTCATTTATGCAGCTTGTATTGCTGTGGCGTATCCAATTCTTCTTGTTCCATACGGTTCGATGACATATGATATAATTGGCAGAGCCAAACAAGCAAAAGAGCGGCGAGTAGAATATATTGTTGTTCGTGAACTATGGTTAAACGGAGGAAGAATCTGTTCCGTTTTAAGTTTCCTACTAGCGGTTTCATTATTTCCGGCAGAAAAAAGCTTGCCTGTTTTATTATTAATATTGGGTGCTGGACATTTACTCATCTATTTTGCAATTCGAAATGTCAAATACGATGATGAAAAAGCGCATTCTACAGGGCTAGAAGTTGTACAAACGACTCAAAATACAACTGAAGGAGAAGGTTAACTTCTGCCCTATTTTATGTTAGAATAGTAAAACGTATATGACAGTAGCGAGGACACCTGAAGAAGGTGTCCCTTTCCGCTTGCATAGCTGTTGGCAGAGGGGGTTCGTATGAGCAAGAACAAGAAAGAGAAAAAGAAGAAAGCCAAGATTCCATTTCGGTTAAATGTGTTGTTTTTTTGTGTGTTTTTACTGTTTTCGACAGTTATTGTCCGCTTAGGAATGGTACAGATTGTACATGGTGAAGATTATAAAAATGAAGTAGATAAAAAGGAAAACTTAACGGTAAGTACTCCTGTTCCACGCGGAAAGATTTTTGACAGATACGGTCGTGCAGTTGTAGATAATACACCACTTCGAACGATTACGTATACAAAAGTGAAGGGGTCAAAACCTGAAGAACGTTTAGAAACCGCAAAACAACTTGCGAAACTAATCGATGTACCGACTGATAAGTTAACAGAACGAGATAAAAAAGATTTTTGGATTCTGTTAAATCCAGAGCGGGCAAAAGAAAAAATTACCAAAAAAGACAAAGAGGATCTCAAAGCGCAAAAGATTGACGATAAGCAACTGGCACAGCGTCAACTTGACCGTATTACAGAAGCAGAATTAAATGAATTAACTGCTCAGGATTTAAAGGTGTTAGCAATTAAGAGTAAAATGGACAGCGGTTATGCAATGACGCCGCAAATTATAAAAAAAGATGTTACACCTGAAGAATATGCTGTAATTAGTGAGAACTTAGACAAGTTGCCTGGAGTAGACACGACGGTTGATTGGGATCGTCACTATGCTTATGATGATATGTTCCGCACTGTACTTGGCGGTGTAACGAGCTCTGATGAGGGATTACCGCGAGAGAATCTAGATTACTACTTAGTTCGTGATTACGATCGTAATGATCGCGTCGGAAAAAGTTATATTGAACAGCAATACGAAGACGCATTGCATGGTACAAAAGCAGAAGTGAAAAATATTACAGATTCAAAAGGTAATATTATTGAAACAGATTACGTATCTAAAGGAGAAAGCGGAAAGAATTTAACGCTGACTATTGATATGGAGCTGCAAAAGCAGGTTGAGCAAATTATCGCAGACGAAATGCAAAAAGCGAAAGCTTCAGGTTCAGCCGGTTATATGGACCGTGCGTTCGTTGTTATGATGAATCCGAAAAACGGCGAAATTTTATCGATGGCTGGTAAACAATTTGTGAATGAAGATGGACAGCCTAAGATAAAAGATTATGCACTTGGTACGATGACGAGTTCATATGAAATGGGTTCAACTGTAAAAGGAGCAACTCTTTTGACAGGATATCAAACAGGAGCAATTACGCCAGGAGAAGTACAAGTCGATGAACCACTGAAATTTAAGGGTACGAATGTGAAAAAATCATGGACAGACTCAGGAATGGGACCGATTGATGACTTAACTGCTTTGCAACGATCTTCAAACGTATATATGTTTAAAACGGCGATGAAAATTGCAGGTGTAGATTATGTGCCGAATGGTACATTAAACATTAAACAATCGGCTTTTGATACAATGCGTAAAAACTTTGGTGAATTTGGTCTTGGAGTACCGACTGGAATAGATTTACCGAATGAAGTGTATGGAGTAAGAGGACAAGCAGCGGAACCTGGTAAACTACTTGATTTAGCGATTGGACAGTTTGACACTTATACACCTCTGCAATTGGCACAATATGTATCAACGATTGCGAATGGTGGTTATCGCATGAAGCCGCAAATTGTAAAAGAAATTCGCAGGCCGACTTCAAAACCAGAAGATGTAGGACAAGTTGTGCAGTCGATGGAACCAGTTGTCTTAAATCGAGTGGATATGAAAGATTCTTATATTAAACACGTCCAAGATGGTTTTAAAATGGTAATGCAAACACAAAACGGAACAGGTCATACTGCTTTTGGTACTGCCACATATGATCCGGCAGGAAAAACAGGAACAGCACAGGCAGCTTATGCAGGTCCTGACCAAAAAGAAGTAAGAGCAAGGTTAGGTGGTCAATTACCAACTACGTATAATTTAACGATGATCGGATATGCGCCGGCATCTGATCCAGAAGTTGCATTTTCTGTTGTTGTTCCATGGCTGTCTGATGATCATAATCCAGTCAGCAGAAATATTGCACGCCGAGTTATGGACGCATACTTTGATTTGAAAAAGCAAGAAGCTAATGGAAACGCTGGAGCATTAGAAAATACTTCAAAAACAAATCAATAAGAATAAAAATATGCAAGGTTGGCACACTATCTGTGAAGATAGTGTGCTTTTTTTTATATGTGCCGCATATAGTGATGACAGAAGTGTACAAGCTTATGGAATATGGCTTGTGTTTTCGTAAAATTATAAATGAAATGGAATTCATCCTACTATTCACAGATAGTAAGATTCTTGCCTCAAGATTCAGAGGAAACAAAGAAGATAGGAGGGGGAGCATTCGCTAATGAAAGTTTCGTATACAGACGCATCACTGCTTGTTCATTAGCGCATAGAAAATGTGGATATTTACAAAACTTTTACAAACTATTAAAACCGAGTTAATAGTTCGGCATTATTCTTATATGTGTACTTCTGTTATCAGAAGGCTCCTAGGAGGAAATATTACGTGAAACGTAATAGAACATACACCATGGTTATATTATCGATATTTTTTTTATCTGCTCATACGTTACCTATTTCTGCTGCGAATATTGTAGGGAAGGTACAAATTGATGGATCTTCTACAATTTTTCCGATTATGGAAGCAGTAGCAGAAGAGTATACGAAAAGAGAACCCTCTGTAAAAATTTCCATTGGTATATCTGGAACAGGGGGAGGGTTTCATCGTTTTGGAAAAGGCGAAGTGGATATGACGAATGCTTCTAGGCCAATGAAAAGAGAAGAAGAGCAACTTGCTAAGAAGCATCATATCACGTATACACCACTTCAAATTGCTTATGATGGTCTTACACTTATTGTGAATCGTGAAAATACGTGGGCAGATAATTTTACAATAGAAGAATTACAAACAATATGGAGTGAAAGTGGAACAACGAAAAAATGGTCACAAATTCATCCGAAATGGCCGCAGGAAACGATACAATTTTACGCACCAGGGGTAGATTCTGGTACGTACGATTATTTTCAAAATGTAGTGTTACAAAAAAAACTCATAACAAAAACAGTCACGTTATCTGAAGATGACAATGTTCTAATAAGAGGTGTTATGAGTAATAAACACGCAATTGCATTTGTTGGATATGCATACTATGCCGCGAATCGTGATAAAGTAAAGGCTGTAAAAATTAACGGTATTGCCCCAGCGAAAGAAACAATTCAATCCGGGGCATATAAGCCGTTGTCTAGGCCGCTCTATGTATATATAAACAATTCTTCTATTCGAGCTAAAACAAGCGTTGCGAATTATGTATCTTTTATGATGGAGCACGCAGGGGAGCTTGTAGAGGAGATTGGATATGTGAAGCTACCGCAATATAAATATAATAAACAGCTACAAATGTTAACAGAAATACAAAAATAATGTCAGGATGGAGAGGGGTTTTCATCTTTGGCTCGTAATGATAAGAGTCGCGTTACGGTTTCTGTTCAACATTTGATTGAAAGAAATATAGGCAAGCGAAAGAAAGCACAGCGAATCAATCAAATGGTTCCTTTCGTACTACGAATAATCGCCAGTATTTCTATTGTTACAACGATAGGAATTATTGTAACTTTAGCAAATGAAACATTTATGTTTTTTGAAAGAGTACCAATGGTTTCCTTTTTTACAGAAAAAGAATGGCTTCCTTTTTTTGAAAATCCTAAGTTTGGTATTTTACCGCTTATATATGGAACTGTGCTTGTTACTATCATTGCAATGGTTGTTGCGATTCCGATTGGATTAGGATGTGCGATATTTTTAAGTGAATACGCTTCTAATGCAGCAAGAAAGGTATTAAAACCGGTATTAGAACTGCTGGCGGGGATCCCGACAATTGTATACGGTTTTTTTGCTTTAACAGTTGTTACACCTATTTTGCAGCGCGTCGTTCCGGATTTACAGTTTTTTAACGCACTTAGTCCAGGGATTGTAATTGGTATCATGATGATTCCAACGATTGCATCTCTTAGTGAGGATGCGATGCGTGCTGTACCGAATCAGGTGCGAGAAGCTTCCTTTGCGATTGGGGCCACTCGTTTTGAAACGGCAAAGAACATTGTATTACCAGCAGCTTTTACAGGAGTTGTAGCAGCGATTGTGTTAGCCGCCTCAAGAGCAGTTGGAGAAACGATGATTGTTGTCATTGCGGGCGGTTCAACGCCAAGCTTATCATTAGATCCGACACAGTCTATTCAGACGCTAACGGCTTATATTGTGCAAGTTAGCTTAGGGGATGCTCCTTATGGTACGTTGACCTATTACAGTATGTATGCTGTCGGAGCAACGCTATTTATTTTTACATTGATCATGAATATGATTGCGCAGTATATTATGCGTCGCTTTAAGGAGGCGACATAATATGCGCATGTTAAATGAGCGAAATATACAAGAACATATGTCTTCTCGATTCCGGAAAGATCGTGTATGCAAGGTTGCATTTCGTATAACTATGCTATTTTCACTTTGTATATTAATTTTTTTGCTGTACCAAATTTTCCGACAAGGCATAACATATATCTCATTTGATTTTTTTACCAATTTTGCATCGCGAAATCCAGAGAAAGCTGGTATTGCAGCGGCTTTATCAGGAACGATTTTATTTATGAGTGTTGTTACCCCTACTTCTTTTTTATTAGGAGTGGGAACAGCTCTTTATTTAGAATACTATGCCAAGCAATCATTGTTTACACGAATGATAAAAATCAACATTCAAACATTGGCAGGAGTGCCGTCTGTTGTTTTTGGATTATTAGGATTAACAATGTTTGTATATGGGCTGCAGTTAGGTGAAAGCATATTAGCAGCAGCATTAACGATGAGTCTTCTCGTTTTGCCGACAGTTGTTGTAGCAGCGCAAGAGGCACTTCGATCTGTACCGAGATCTTTGTTAGAAGCTTCTTATGGAGTGGGGGCAACGAAGTGGCAAACGATGTCTCGTGTTGTTATTAAGGCAGCGATGCCAGGAATTTTAACAGGTTGTATTTTGGCATTATCACGAGCGATTGGAGAAGCAGCTCCATTACTTGTCATTGGGGCACTTGCTTTTGCAAACTATGTACCGCTGGATGTATTTGATAAATTTACAGTTTTACCAATTCAAATTTTTAATTGGATGAGCAGGCCGCAGGAGGAGTTTCAACATGTAGCAGCAGCTGGAATTATTGTGTTACTACTGTTGTTGGTTTTTATAAACACTTTTGCAATATGGCTACGAAATCGTAAGTAAGAAGTACATGGATGAAAGGGGAATTTCAAAATGGTATCTACAGTAGTAAATGTACAGGTGAAAAATGAAGAAAAGACTATCCCTCAGACAAAAAAAGTTGTATTTGATACGAAAAATTTAAACTTATGGTACGGAGAAGATCATGCGTTAAAGGATATTAATTTAAGTGTTTATGAGAATGAAGTGACAGCAATTATTGGGCCAAGTGGTTGCGGAAAATCTACGTATTTAAAAACATTAAATCGTATGGTTGAACTAGTACCAATCGTTAGGACAACAGGGGTGATTGAATATCGTGATCGTAACATTTTCGATAAATCTTATCCTGTTGAGGAACTACGTACACATGTTGGAATGGTATTTCAGAAGCCAAATCCATTTCCAAAATCAATCTACGAAAATGTTGTGTATGGCCCGAAAATTCATGGTATTCGCGATAAGAAAACGTTGGACGAAATTGTTGAGAAGAGTTTGCGCGGTGCGGCGATTTGGGATGAATTAAAAGATAGATTACATGATAATGCGTATGGGCTATCAGGTGGACAGCAGCAACGTTTATGTATTGCACGTTGCTTAGCGATTGAACCAGATGTTATTTTAATGGATGAACCAACATCAGCGTTAGATCCAATTTCTACATTAAAAGTAGAAGAGTTAATTCAAGAGTTAAAGAAAGATTTCAGTATCGTTATTGTTACACATAACATGCAACAAGCAGCACGTATTTCTGATAAAACTGCTTTCTTCTTAAGCGGAGAAGTAGTGGAATATACAGAAACGAATAAATTATTTACAACTCCAACAGACAAACGAACAGAAGATTATATTACAGGCCGATTCGGTTAATAGCGTCTGTTTGAGAGAGAAAGGTATGTTCTTATCAATTGGAATAATTCGGTGAGAGCTTCAACTTATATTGGAGCATGTGTAACGAATAAAGGGGGACCAACATGGTACGCGAACAATTTCAGTATGATTTGCAAGCATTACAGCAAAAAATTATTGAACTAGGTGAATTAGCAAAACAAGCTCTTGAAATTGCAATGGAAGGATTGCGTACAAGAGATGTAGAGAAGGCGCTTGAGGTAATCGATGGTGATTATCGTATGGATAATTTGGAAGAAGAAATTAATGATTTTGCATTAATGTTGATTACGAAACAACAACCTGTTGCTAGTGATTTACGAAGAATTTTTATTTCAATTAAAACCGCAACAGATTTAGAGCGTATTGCAGATCACGCAGTAAATATTGCTAAGTCGACAATCCGTCTTGGTGAAAAAGAAGTATCTGTATCATTACAAAACCTTGAAGATATGTTCAAAATTGCAATAGATATGTTGCAAAATGTGATTCGATCTTATAGAGAAGAAAACTTAACATATGCGAAAAAGATTGCTGAGATGGATGATGCAGTCGATGAACTTTATGGGAAAGCAATTCGTGAGTTTATTTCTTCTATTCCAGATCAGCCAGAGACGATTGGACAAATCACACAGCTGTCGTTTATTGCACGTTATATTGAACGAGTGGCTGATCATAGTACAAACATTGCGGAAAATGTTTTTTATCTTGTAAAAGGAAAGCATTATTTATTAAATGAATAAGAATTATTAAGAGAGGAATGCAGAATGCTCCTCTCTTTTTTAGTCGAAATATGACAAAAAAGGATTATTGTTACTTCGTTATTGCGGTGGTAAGATGGAATATAATGCAACTTAAAGAAAACGCTTACTTTTTGTATGGAAGTTTCACTTTACCCCGCTCAAACGGTTGGTAAGAAGTATAGCAAGAAGAAATTCAAACCACCCGTAAGAGCCCGATTGGTTCAACTAACCCTTCATGAAAAAACGTTCATGAAAGGAAGTTTCACTTTACCCCGCTCAAACGGTTGGTAAGAAGTATAGCAAGAAGAAATTCAAACCACCCGTAAGAGCCCGATTGGTTCAACTAACCCTTCATGAAAAAACGTTCATGAAAGGAAGTTTCACTTTACCCCGCTCAAACGGTTGGTAAGAAGTATAGCAAGAAGAAATTCAAACCACCCGTAAGAGCCCGATTGGTTCAACTAACCTTTCATAAAAAAAGTGTTTATGAAAGGAAGTTTCACTTTATTCTTCTATGTGAAGAGAAAAGAGGGATGTATGGAGCCTTTGCATATTTTAATGTTGGCATGGGAATATCCCCCGATGATGGTAGGTGGCCTTGGAAGGCATGTATATGAATTATCCCGGGCTCTTGCACATAATGGACATTACGTGCATGTAGTAACGGTACACGAAGAGCGTTGCACGACATATGAAAAGATACAAGATGTACATGTGCATCGTGTTTCAGTTGATGATCGTGAAAAGTATCATTTTTATGAATGGATTGCTCAGTTAAACAAGTCTATGTTTGCTTATACACAAGAATTGTGTAAATGTTATACGTTTGATGTGATTCATGCTCATGATTGGCTTGTTGCTATTTGTGCAATGGAACTGCAAAAACAGCAACGTTTGTCACTCGTTACAACAATTCATGCAACGGAACATGGACGCAATGGTGGGATTTATACATCACTGCAATGGAAAATACATATGCATGAAAAGGAGCTAGTAAAAGAATCTAACATTGTGATTGTTTGCAGTCAGTTTATGAAAAATGAGGTTGCGCGGGATTTGGAAATAAATGGTGAATGTGTTGTTGTACATCCAAATGGGATTGACCGCCATTTCTTTCATGCTGTTACGCCTTCATTAGAAATTACACAGCGTTATAATTTAGCAGAACGATTGGTTGTATTTTCAATTGGCCGTATTGTCAATGAGAAGGGTTTTTATACGATTATTGAAGCTGCGCCGCAGATTATTAAGCTATACCCACAGGTTATATTTATTATTGCAGGTCAAGGGCCCATGTTAGAGCAGTACCGTGCAGTTGTTCAAGGAAGAGGACTGCAACACTCTATCTTTTTTCTCGGTCATATTACAGAAGAAGAACAACGAGCTTTTCTCCAAAGGTGTGATGTATTATTAATTCCAAGTTTGTATGAACCTTTTGGGATTGTTGCATTAGAGGGGATGCTTGCAAAGAGACCAGTTTTGGTTTCGCGTGTGGGTGGTCTGCAAGAGATCATTATAGATGGTGTGAATGGGTTTCAAATGAAATCAGGCTGCTCGCAAAATTTGAGTGAGAAATTAATATTTATTATAGAACAACAAGAAGTTGCTCAGTGCGTGGCAAACAAAGGATATGAAGATGTTCTTGTTCACTATAATTGGGGTGAAATTGCAAGAGCAACCGCACACACGTATGAAAAAGCAGTTCAACATCATAAATGTGGAGGTTGAATGCCGATGAAGGGGGTTATTTTAGCAGGAGGGAAAGGGACGCGTTTACGTCCGTTAACATGTAACCTTCCCAAGCCCATGTTGCCTCTACTACAAAAGCCAGTGATGGAATATAGTATTGAACTATTGAAAGAGCATGGTATTCGAGAAATTGCTATTACTGTTCAATATATGAGTTCCGTTATTCAAAATTATTTTGGTGATGGTAGTAAATGGGGAGTAAAGCTCTATTATTTTGAAGACACTCCTCCTCTTGGTACGGCGGGGAGTGTGAAACAAGCAGAGAAGTTTTTAGATGAGCCATTTGTTGTGATCAGCGGAGATGCGTTAACAGATTTTCAGCTATCTAAAGGGATTGATTTTCATAACAGTCATAACGGAATAGTTACAATGTTTGTTAAAGAAGTAGCTAATCCGTTATCGTATGGATTAGTTGTAACAAATCAGCGTCATGAAGTTATTAAATATATTGAAAAGCCAAGTTGGAACGAAGTAATTTCCAATACAGTAAACACTGGTATTTATATTATGAACCCCGAGATTTTTTCTTATATTACACCTCATACGTTTTTTGATTTTAGTCATCATGTATTTCCTTTATTAGAAAACAAAGAAGCCATGTATGGATATGTAGCGGATGGATATTGGCTTGATATTGGAACATTTTCTCAATATCGTCAAGCTCAATTTGACTTGCTTACGAAAAAAGTTCATGTACCTATTCCATATACAGAAGTGTTGCCAATGGTATGGATTGGTGAAGATGTAACAATTGAAAAAGGAACAAAGATCCACGGTCCTGCTTTTATTGGTGAAGGAACAACAATACAAACAGGAGCTGTAATTGAGCCGTATTCTATTATCGGTAAGCATAGCATAATTTCTGCATATACCCGTCTTCAAAAAAGTATTTTACTCCCCCATACGTACATAGGAAAGCAATGTGAGTTGCTTGGAACAACAGTTGGGGCAAGTACAATTATTGAAGATGGAGTTACTTTATTTGAAAAGAGTGTTGTGGCTGATCAATGTCGAATTGGACGGAATGTAGTGATCAAGGCGAAGGGAAAAGTATGGCCAGAGAAAGTTGTTGAAAATAGTACAATTATTGCTTCATCTGGAATTAGAGAGCATGAAAATATTTCGTGTTTTCTGCAGAAAAGTCGTATGTGTGGAAGATGTAATTTAGATATTACACCGCAAGTTGTTGTGAAATTGGCAATGGCATACGGTTCTTTATTAGAAGAAGGAGGAAATTTGCTGATTGGCAGCAGTGCACATACAGAAGTAGAAATGTTTAAACATATTTTTTTACATGCTGTTCATACAGTGGGATTGCATACAATGGAATGCCAAGAAATAAATGAGTCTTGTTTTCGATATGCGGTCGGGCAAACAAATGTCGTTGGCGGTGTGTATTTTTATAAGGGGCAAGATGAGAAACTAGTCATTCAATTTTATAATGAAGAAGGAATGGGATTAACATATAAAAAGCAAAAAGAAATAGAAAATTTGTATATGGCGGAGTCATTTCGATATGTCGATTGTAAAAAAATCGGTAATAACGAAGTCATACATGTTTGTTCAAAAATGTATATTGAATCTGCTCTGCAATTAATAGATGTACCAGCTATAAAAAAACAAACATTCCATCTTCTTATAAATAAGTGCGATGAAATGTTTCAGTCTTTGTTACTATCTTTTTTACAGAAAATTGACTGCACAGTAACGTGGATATATGCGGCTGAAAAAAAAGAGCATATTAAGTCATTAATGAAATCGAGTCAAGCAGATATGGCTATTATGTTTCATGAACAGGGAAATACATTTGAGTTATATGATTCTTACGGGAATATTTACAAAAATACAAATTGTGAGGAGATCGATATTCCAAATTTATTATTTGAAAAAGATGAATGTGTCTATCCATTATCATTAAAGTTAGGGGAATGTTATCTTCTTTTCTATATGCAGAATGAAAATAAGAAATTATTTCAAATGAGATGGCAGCAAGATATTTTATTTCGAATTGGTAAATTATTGGAGTTAATCGTTCTTCAAGGGAAAACACTTCCGGCAATGTTAGAGCAATATCCACCACTTTACTTATTATGTGACGAAGTAGTTTGCTCATGGAATGAGAAAGGAAAAGTGTTAGGGATGTTGCTGCGAGACATGGCACAGCGTGAGTTTGAGGTATTAGAAGGAATTAAGTTTACACATGCGGAAGAAGAGTGGTCTTATGTTGTTTCTGATGTAAATCAACCGAAATTTCTTGTGTATTCTCAAGCAAGAAATCCAGTCATAGCAAAGGAAAATATGAATACCCTTATAGAAAAAATTAGACAATATCAAAAGGTGTAGAATTTTTATTTTAAAAGTGGTATTATAGTATAGTCTGATTTAAGTTATTAGTGACTGGAGGGAAATAAGAATGCGTGTAAATATTACTCTAGCATGTACAGAATGCGGAGATCGTAACTATATCTCAAAGAAAAACAAACGTAACAACGCTGAGCGTCTTGAGCTTAAAAAATATTGCAAGCGTGACAAGAAGTCTACGTTACACCGCGAAACAAAGTAAGCAGTAGGATATTTTCCTACTGTTTCTTTTGTATATAGGGGGAATTTATGATGAAAGAAGAGAAAAAAAGATTACGAAAAGAAATATTGCAGCGTATGAATACTTTATCGGAAGAACAGTATACGACTTTATCAGCAAAAATTGCGGATTCTTTATATAAACAACGAGAATGGATTGAGGCAAGAACAATCGGGATTACACTTTCTATGGAACGTGAAGTAAATACATATGCAATTATTGAAAAGGCATGGGAAGAAGGGAAAGCAATTGTTGTCCCAAAATGTAATCGCGAAACAAAAACAATGACATTTCACCAAATTACGAATTTTGAACAACTGGAAACAGTTTATATGAATTTACGAGAGCCAGATCCGTCTATAACAGAAGAGGTATCAGCAGAAGAGATTAATTTACTTCTCGTGCCAGGTGTTGCGTTTACGCGAAAAGGAGAGCGTGTAGGATATGGTGGAGGATATTATGATCGTTATCTTGTGAACTATAAAGAGAAAACGCTATCATTAGTTTTTGATTTTCAAATTGTCTCTCATATCCCAGTTGAACCGTTTGATAAAACTGTACAAAAAATTATTACAGAAAAAGAAACGATTTCTATGTTAGAACTTATATAGTCTAATTATAAATTGACGATTCTTTTTTATGTTTATTATAATAAAGTGAAACTTCCATTAGTGGGGATCTTACTGCCCGCGAATAGCGGGATAAAATATGTGAACGTTTTCTTATTATGTTTTTATAGTAAGTGGACATAGAAGGTGAAAGAATGATATCTGTTTATGATATTCAACAATTATTAAAGAAATTTGGAACGATTATTTATACAGGAGACCGTGTTGCAGACTTACAATTAATGGGCGATGAGCTTCGTGAATTATATAAATCACAGCTGATTGAGCCAAAAGATTATCAAACTGCCTTATTTTTATTAAAGCAGGAAATTCAAAAAGAGATAAAGTGAAACTTCTATCAGTGGGGCATCCCCCACTGATGGAAAGCTCTCACCAATCGGGCGCATGCCAGCAGTTATTCCCCATCTAACTTCTTTGTTTCCTCAGAATCTTGAGGTGGGGGTCTTACTGGCCGCGATTAGCTAAAGAAATCGATGAAGGAAGGATAGTAAAATGGAAGAGAAATGGTTGGTTGGTGTTGATCTTGGTGGAACAACAATTAAGTTAGCGTTTATTAACATTTACGGTGAGTTTTTACATAAGTGGGAAATTCCAACGAATATAAGTGAACAGGGAAAACATATTACACTTGATATTGCGAAAGCAATTGATAAAAAGTTAGAAGAATTAGGTGAGTTAAAAAGCAAATTAATTGGAATCGGGATGGGTGCCCCGGGTCCTGTTCATGTTGCTTCTGGAATGATTTATGAAGCAGTAAACTTAGGATGGAAAAACTATCCTCTTAAAGATTTGTTAGAAGTAGAAACTGGTTTACCAGTGGTCGTTGATAATGATGCTAACATTGCAGCACTTGGAGAAATGTGGAAAGGTGCTGGAGAAGGTTCAAAAGACATTGTTTGTATGACACTTGGAACGGGTGTTGGTGGCGGTGTTATCACAAATGGTGAAATCGTACATGGTATAAGCGGAGCAGCTGGTGAAATCGGTCATATCACAGTTGTAACAGAAAATGGCTTTGCTTGTAATTGCGGGAAATCAGGATGCTTAGAAACAGTTTCTTCAGCAACTGGTATTGTACGCGTTGCGATGCAAAAAATGCAGGAAACAGATGAAGCAAGTGTACTACGTTTGATGCTAAAGCAAGAAGGAAGCATCACATCGAAAGATGTATTTGATGCACTTGCACAAGGTGATGCATTAGCAGCAAAAATAGTAGACAAAGTAGCTTCTTATTTAGGGCTAGCGGTAGCAAACATTGCTAGTACATTAAATCCAGAGAAAATTGTTATTGGTGGCGGTGTATCAAAAGCAGGTGATGCATTGTTGCAACCAATTCAGCGCTATTTTGAACAATATGCATTTTCACGTGCTGTTAAAAGCACAAAACTAGCAATTGCGACACTTGGAAATGATGCCGGAGTAATCGGTGGTGCGTGGCTTGTGAAAAAGTATATGTATGAAGCAAAGTAATGTGAATTTTTATATGTGTTGAAGATTAATAAAATGAATAATCTTTTACGAGTATGATAAGAAAAAGGAAGGGAGATCCCTTCCTTTTTGCATATGCTAGAAATCATGATGTATGTAGAGAGTTTAAACAAGTTGCTTAATGTGCTGTTGGATAGCCACTGTTTATAAAAGTCATGACTGTAAACCAACCGAAAACAAGTGCAGTTGCAACGGAAAAGCCTCCAGCAAGAAGGTTCTTATCTCGCAACGTTTTAAGAGAAGAGTATAAACCTAACAGAGTGACTAACGCAAAAATAATAACAAGACCCATACATATCCCCCTCTACTCCCTCATTTTTGTTTGAGTTTTTGTAATATTTTTTCATTTTAATTGTACATGTTTTCTATATTGTTGTCGAGGTATCGTTTCTTTTCTTATGAGAAGAAAATGTTGTATGATGAAAATGAATGTAATGACTGGAGGAGATTAAGAGTGAATTGGATTCAAATGCCGTTAGGCCCACTACAAACAAATGCGTATATTTTAAGTAATGATCAAAAAGAATGTATTATTTTTGATCCAGGTAGTGAAGGGGAGAAACTTGTAAATTATGTAAAACAAGAGCAGTTAAAGCCATTAGCTATTTTATTAACACACGCACATTTCGATCATATTGGTGCGGTAGATGAGGTACGTACTGCTTTTCAAATTCCGGTATATGTTCATCAAGAGGAGGCTGATTGGCTAGGCGATGCTACTGTTAATGGTTCGCAAATTTTTATGATGAACCGTAGTATTACGGCAAAACCGGCGGATCACATCATTGAGGAAGAAGGAGTATTAACAATTGGTTCATTTACATTTGATATGTACGAAACGCCAGGTCATTCACCAGGAAGTATTTCATACTATTGCAAAGAAGCGAATGCTGTATTCTCCGGAGATGTTTTATTTCAAATGAGCATTGGTCGTACGGATTTGCCAGAAGGTAGTTTCCAAGAATTAATTATGAGTATTGAAGAGAAGTTATTTGTACTGCCGGATGATACGAAAGTGTTATGTGGACATGGTCCAGAAACAACAATTGGTTTTGAAAAAGAAAATAATCCATTTTTACAATAAGGGGTACGAGAATGGAACACGTTCTAAAACAAGCAATGGAAAAAGAAATAGATCAGTCTATTTCTTATAGTACATATATGAGCCTTGCATTATATGATGTAAATAATGGCTATTATATGAAAGAACGTGAAAAAATCGGAAGGCAAGGAGATTTTTTTACAAGCAGTAACGTGTCTTCTATTTATGCAAAAACATTTGCTCATTTTTTTATTCAGCTTGTGAAATCAGGAGTTGTTTCACCGCATATATGTGAAGTTGGTGGTGGAACAGGAAAATTTGCATATGACGTATTACAAGAGTGGCAAACGATATCTCCCAATACGTTTGGAAATATGCAATATTCAATTATAGAGGTGAGTCCGTTTCATAGAGAGTTGCAGAAACAACAACTTATTTCCTTTCCAAATGTTTCGCAATATGCATCCTATGAGGAATTAGGAGTTTCCTTTACAGGGATTGTTTTTTCAAATGAGTTGTTTGATGCGTTTCCTGTAGAAGTGATTGAGAAGCGAGGAAGAATGTTATATGAAGTGCGTATAAAGTATAACAGTGAAGGTAAGCTTGTTGAAGTATTGCGACCGCTAGATAGTGAAAGTGTTATAAAGTATTTGCAAAGACATCAAATCTCACTTTATGAAGGACAACGATTTGAAGTACCGTTACAAATGAATGCTTATGTAAAACAACTGATAAGTTGGCTGCAAGAAGGCTTACTTATAACCGTAGATTATGGTTATACAAATGAAGAATGGGCGCATCCAGCTCATCGTGAAGGAAGCATGAGAAGCTATTATAAGCATCAAATGATTCATGATCCTCTTCAATTCCCAGGAGAGATGGATATAACAACTCATATTCATTGGGATGCATTGAAGACAGTTGGGGAAGAGAACGGCTTACAAACAGTATGGCATACGAAACAAAGAGAGTTTTTACTAGCTGCAGGTATTTTAGAACAGCTTGTAAATCATGAAGATCGTAATCCATTTTCTGATAAACAGAAGAAAAACCGTGCAATTCGTTCTATGATTTTACAAGGTGGTATGGGAGATGCTTTTGATGTTGTCATTCAGCAAAAGGGGATTTCGTGTTTAAACTTAGAACATTATCTACATGTTTTTTCATAAAATAAGGCGCAGAGTAAAATTCTGCGCCTTGTTTTATAGGTTAATACGACGTCTTTTAGGATTATGTAGTATTTTTATATTTCCTCTCATGATATATATTTATATTAAAGATATGAGATCAAAAATATACAATACGACCTATTTTTATTTGAATACCCCTAACCTAGTAATACGCGAACTAATTGAATAATCGTTTCATTTTCTACTTTGTAGTAAATTTCTAGCCCTTTTCTTTCGCTTGAAACAATTTTAGCGCTTTTTAACTTTGCTAAATGTTGGGAAATCGTAGATTGGGGCATATTTAAACCTGTATACATTGTAGAAACGTTACTTGGGCCTCGTTCAATCAATCCTTTTACAATACATAAACGAACTGGATGAGCAAGTACTTTCAATAATTCTGCATTGTTTTCATACAATTCTAATTCCTTTTGAAAGGTTTCTAACATATTCTTTCCACCTCCATGCGTGCTGTTATACCATAATATACATAACAAAATTTTAAAGCAAAGAAAACAGTTGTTGCAAAAAAAATGCTCTAAAGTAAAGAAACTGTAAGAAAAGAGAACATGGTGTAAATAAACTAGATAATTTTGGACGTTTTTCCAATGAGATAAATCAAGGTTTGTAAATTAAAATTATGGATATTTTCGTTCTTAATAAAAAACATTTTCATTTATATCACAATTTTACCATATTTTATGTTTCTTTCAACAATATAAATTAAAATTTTTAGAATAATTAGAAAAGGTATTGTATATAGCAATCTAGAAATTGGTAAGGATGGAAAGAAGGGATATTCATGAAGATAGAATTTTTAGGAACAGGTGGTGCCACGCCGATTCCAAGACCAGGGAGTTATAGTAAAGTAAGTAAAGATGCGAGAGAAAAAGGTTTACCATATAGTAGAATGGGGCCAAGTATTTTTATTCACGACCTTCATTTATTAATTGATACACCAGAGGAAATACGATTGCAATTAGAGCGATCTCACATTTCAAAAGTAGAAGCCGGGATTTACTCACATTGGCATCCTGATCATACGATGGGGCGGAGAATATGGGAAACAATGGCGTTTGAAACGAATAAAGCTTGTGCTACTACTGTGTATGTACCAGAGCAAGTAGCAGAAGATATGAAACAATTTCTAGGATCATGGGATCATCTTCAATTTATGCAGCAACAAGGATGGATTGATTTAATCGTATTACGAGATGAGCAACCTTTCGAGAAAAATAAAGTGAAAGTTACTCCGTTTCGTTTATATGAACAATATGTGTATGCACTTTTATTAGAAGAAAAAGAAAAGCGAGTATTAATTGCAATGGATGAATTATATAAATGGGAACCGCCTGCTCACTTAATTGGTAATTTAGATGTAGCAATCTTACCTATGGGAATCGTCGAGTTTGATTGGAAGACGAAAAAGCAGATAAGAGATCGTACTTTTATTGAACGCATACGCGAGGCGACGTTTGAAGATACGCTAGAAGTAGCGAAGCAATTACAAGCAAAACAAACAATTATTACGCACATTGAAGAAGTAGATAACCATGGATATGATGAACTGAAAGAAATCGAAGCTGAATTACGAGCAGAAGGTATGAATATAACGTTTGCTTACGATACGATGAAAATCGATGTGTAGAGGTGCAAAATACATGGCTACATCAAAAGGAAATCTCTATGGAAACTTATTTTAATAGCGATGGGAGAGAAAGTATATATGATGTCACGTCCAATTCTAAAAGCTAATAATCAAGATGTGGGCGTTATTTTAAAGCATTCTGCAGCTGGAGTATATGAAAGTACTGGTAAGACAGTTAATCCTCCGGAAGAAAAGGTATATGCAATGTTTACCGCTATACTGGAAAAAGGGGGATATTATCTAGTAGCCAAAGAAGAGGATCAAATACAAGGATGGATTCTTCTTGGTCAAAATAAAGATTACTTTACAGATGTAATTCATGGATTTATTTATGATATATTTGTCTTACCTGAATATCGTGGAAAAGGACTATCTAAGGTGCTTATCCAGCACGGAATTGAGGAATTAAAATTAAAGGGCTATGATGAAATAGGTTTAAATGTATTTGCATCGAATACGGTGAAAGAATTATACAAAAGATTAGGATTCAAAGAAACTCAAATTTTAATGAAATTATCAGTTTAATACTTTAAAGTTAGATGAGCTTTCATCTTCTATTTCCGCTAACGGGAGTTATATGAAAAAAAGTTCCTTCAGCCTTCTGAAGGAACTTTTTAGGTCTATAATTCTTTTTCGGAATACCAATAATTACAGTTTTGATTTTTCAACATGTAAGTTCCTGTTATGCAGAACAAAACATGACCTGCACTCGCTTTCTCCCTTTGTTTTAACCTTTGTACGTGGTAGGAAAAGGCTCTGACCGCTTCTATGCATAGCCAGATGCTCTTGCCCACCTAAAAAGAAAGGGGTTTTATGTCGGTTTGTTAATTTGTATTTATATTATTCTCTAGTTTACCCCTTTTTAAGAGATAACAACTTCTTCTACATACGTAAGGGCATGCTCAAAGTCTGCAATTAAATCATCTGGATTTTCTAATCCAACAGATAAGCGCAGCAGTGAATTTGAAATTCCTCGTTTTTCGCGTTCTTTTTGTGACATTGCAGCATGGGACATTTTTGCTGGATATGAAAGAATGGATTCAACAGCTCCTAAACTGACGGCGAATACAGGGAGCTGAATGTGGGCCAAAAACTGTCGTAATGCATGTTCAGATTCTAGTGTAAAGGAAAGGACAGCTCCTGCTGATTTTGCTTGATTGTGCTGCGTTTCATATCCGGCGTGGGACGGTAATCCAGGATAATAGATATCTTTAATTTTTGGATGCTCTTGCAAATAAAAGGCAATTTTTTCAGTGCTTCGTGAAGAGTGCTCTAAGCGAACATGTAATGTTTTTAAGCCGCGAAGGACAAGGGAGCAATCTTGCGGTCCCAATATAGCACCAAAAGCATTTTGTAAAAAGCTAACTTTTTTTGCAAGCTCTTCATCTTTTACAACTGCCAATCCTGCGGTAACGTCGCTATGGCCTGCAATAAATTTTGTTGCACTATGGAGAACGATATCAGCTCCAAGTTCTAACGGTTTTTGAAATAGGGGTGTTAAAAATGTGTTATCAACAAAAGTGAGTGCCCCAACAGATTTTGCAAGCTCACAAACGGCTTTAATATCTGTTACTTTTAATAATGGATTTGAAGGTGTTTCAACATAAAAAATTTTTGTATTCGGCTGAATCTTTCGTTCTACTTCTTCTAAATTTGTCATGTCAACGAATGTGTGAGAAACGCCGTAACGAGAGAGAACTTCAGTTATAATTCGATATGTACCTCCGTATACGTCTTCAGAAATAAGAACATGATCTCCTTGTGATAAAAGAAGAAACGTTGTTGAAATAGCAGCCATGCCAGATGAGAAGGCAAACCCTTTGCTTCCACCTTCTAGTGAAGCAATTATTTCTTCGAGAGCTTCGCGCGTTGGATTTCCAGAGCGACTATAATCATATTTCCCAAATGTATCTACATCAAATTGATGAAATGTGGATGTATTATAAACAGGAACATTGACAGCCCCTGTTTGTTTATCATGCTTAAAACGATTATGAAGTAAAAGCGTATCTAGTGAATAACTCATATTCTCACTCCTTCTTTTACTTGTTTTAGTGCTTGCTGTAAGTCTTGAATTAAGTCATCTTGGTTCTCAATTCCTACGGAAAAACGGAGCAGACGGTTACACACGCCGCGGGCAGTGCGAATGTCTTCTGGTATATCGGCGTGTGTTTGTGTTGCTGGGTATGTAATGAAGCTTTCTACGCCGCCAAGACTTTCTGCAAACGTAATAAGAGAAAGAGATTGTAAGAATGGATCAATCCATGCTTCTTTTTTTAGTTTAAAAGAGATCATACCGCCTTTTCCTGGATAAAACACATCAGTTATAGATTCTTCTCTTTGTAAATAGGCAACAATTGCTTTTGCGTTTTCTTCATGCTGCTTCATACGCAGTGCTAATGTTTTCATGCCGCGTATTAAAAGCCAAGAATCAAATGGGCTTAATACAGCTCCGGATGCATTGTGGTAGTGAGCGAGTTCCTCACATAACTTTTCACCCTTAGCAACGACAAGTCCGCTCAATACATCGTTATGACCACCTAAATATTTTGTAGCACTATGCAGGACAATATCAGCACCTGTTGTTAAGGGTTGTTGTAAATACGGTGTGTAGAATGTGTTATCAACAATAAGAAGCAAGTTGTGACGTTTTGCAACGGTAGCAACTGCTGCGATGTCCGTTACTTGCATAAGTGGATTTGTTGGTGTTTCTATGAAAATTGCTTTTGTCTTTGGTGAGATTGCTTTTTCAATTTCCTGTATATGCTGTGTATCTACGTATCTGGATCGAATATCCCATTTTTGTTCGTGCTCTGTAAATAAACGATATGTTCCGCCGTATAAATCTTCAGATACAATAAGTTCGTCACCAGAACGGAATAGTGAAAGGACAAGGAGAACGGCAGCCATTCCTGAGCTACAGGCATAGCCTTGCTCTCCTTGTTCTAAGTCAGCGATTGCGCGCTCTAATAGAAGACGTGTTGGGTTTCCTGTTCGGGAATAATCAAACCCTGTTGACTTTCCAATTCCTTCGTGGCGATACGCAGTGGAGAAGTAAACAGGTGGGTTGACTGTTCCTGTTGTTGTTTCACTGCGGTTTCCAATTTGGGCAAGCTTCGTTTCAATTGTAGACATAATAGAATTCCTCCCTATACAAAATAAAAAAGCCTTCTAAGAAGAAGGCTTATATATGACGAATATAGTCTTCTTCTTATCTGTCAAATCATTTCTCAATTTGCTGGAATTAGCACCTTATTAACAAATAAAAAGCTTGTTAATGGTTGCTGAGGCGTCAATGGGCCAGTCCCTCGACCTCTCTCGATAAGAATTCGAAATATGAAGTTTTTTATTATGTTTTTTACTTTACAACAAATTTAGAAAGAAGTGCAACTATATTTTGAATAATTTTATTTTTCTTTATTTTCGTTGACTTTCTTACTTCAACATGCTAAATTAATGAAAAAATTAACAAAGATTGTTAATGAGTGAACGGATGATGTTTACTTTTGGCATTCACAATAGAATGAAACTCTTATCAAGAGTGGTGGAGGGAAAGGCCCTGTGAAACCCAGCAACCTTCAAACAACATGTTTGAGACGGTGCTAAGACCTGCAGAACAAATTGTTCTGAATGATAAGAGGAGGATGAAATGCTGTCCCCCTCTTCATTGAGAAGAGGGGGTTTTTATATTGAAAAGAAAAGAGGGAGATATGTGAAATTACTAGATTTATTGCAAAGAGGAATTGTTATTGGGGACGGAGCAATGGGAACATTGTTGCACTCTCATGGTTTACAAAGCTGCTTTGAAGAATTGAATTTATCTGAGCCGGAGCGGATTATTTCGATTCATAAACAATATGTTGCTGCTGGGGCAGATGTTATTCAAACAAATACATATGGAGCAAATGAAGGAAAACTTCGGATGTATGGGCTTGAGGATCGCGTAAGAAAGATTAACCGTGCTGCTGTAAGACATGCAAAAGAAGCAGCGACAGAAAAGAATGCAATTGTTGGAACAATCGGTGGTATGAAACACATTGGAGCAGTTACAACGACTGATATGGAACGAGAATTTATGCTCTTAGAGCAAGCAAATGCTCTGCTAGAAGAAAATGTTGATGGGATATTATTAGAAACCTTTTACGATGAATTTGAATTGCTTCATGCAGTGAAAGTATTACGAAAGCAAACAAATGTCCCTCTTATTGCACAGCTTGCTCTTCATGCGGCTGGTACAACTCAAAATGGAAATAGTGTAGATAGTGTATTGAAGCGGCTTATAGAGTATGGTGCAAATGTGGTCGGATTAAATTGTCAATTAGGGCCGCTTCATATGATTGAATCTTTTAAAACAATAGCAATTCCTGAATATGGTTATTTATCTGCATATCCAAATGCCGGTCTTCCTAAGTATGTAGAAGGTCGTTATGTATATGAAGGAAGCCCTGCTTATTTTGAAGAGATGGCGCCAGAATTTATTAAGCAAGGAGTTAGGTTACTGGGGGGGTGTTGCGGTACAACCCCTGCTCATATCGAAGCGATGAAGCGAGCGCTTGAAAATGAGCGTCCTGTAACAGCTAAAGAAGTTGTAAAGCATGCAGAAGTAATAACAACGAAGCGTGTACATACAGTGGATCGAATTACGTTAGCAGAAAAAGTGAAGAAAGAAACGACAGTGATTGTTGAGCTTGACCCGCCAAAAACTTTGGATACACAAAGGTTTTTTGAAGGAGCAAAAGCGTTGAAGCGTGCGGGAGCAAATGCTATTACGTTGGCAGATAATTCCTTAGCATCACCTCGTGTATCAAACATGGCGATGGGTGCGTTATTAACAAAGAATGATATTCCTGTATTGACTCATTTAACGTGCCGTGATCATAATGTGATCGGGCTGCAGTCTCATTTACTTGGATTAGCAGCGCTCGGTATGGAGGAAGTATTAGCATTAACGGGGGATCCAGCCCGCGTTGGTGATTTTCCTGGTGCAACATCTGTATATGATCTTTCTTCTGTAGAGCTCATTAAAATGATTAAAGAAATGAATAATGGGCGTTCTATTTTAGGGAAAACAATTGGAGAAGCTACCCATTTTTCAGTGGGCGGGGCCTTTAATCCGAATGTAAGACATATAGAAGCAGCTGTAAAACGAATGGAGAAAAAAATTGCAGCTGGAGCGGAGTATTTTTTAACGCAGCCTATTTATGATGCTGCAGTCATTCGAAGCGTATATGAAGCAACGAAGCATATTGAGCAGCCAATTTTTATTGGTATTATGCCACTTGTAAGTAAACGAAATGCGGATTTTCTACATTTTGAAGTGCCAGGCATTACCCTTCCAGAACAAGTGAGAAGGCGTATGGATGGACATAGAACGTCAGAAGAAGCAGTGACAGAAGGGATTCGTATATCTCAAGAGTTAATTGATGTTGCAATGGAATTATTTAATGGTATTTATTTAATTACACCATTTTTAAAGTACGAAGTGACAGAAGTACTTGTTAAGTATATTCAGGCGAAGAAAGAGCAGAAAGAAGGAATGAATGTATGAGATCAATCGAGGAAAGATTGCAGCAAGACATTTTAATTTTAGATGGTGCAATGGGGACGATGATTCAACAAGAAGACCTTTCGGCTGTAGATTTTGGCGGAGAAGAATATGAAGGATGTAATGAATATTTAGTAAAAACACGACCAGATGTTATTTTACATATTCATAAAACGTATATTGAAGCAGGAGCAGATATTATTGAAACGAATACATTTGGTGCAACGAACATTGTACTAAGTGATTATAATCTCTCTCACTTAGATGAGGAGTTAAATGAAAAGGCAGCCCAATTAGCAAAACAGGCTGTAATAGAGAGCGAAAAAGAAGTATATGTAGCAGGAGCAATGGGCCCAACAACAAAAGCGATTAGTGTTACAGGCGGGGTGACGTTTGAAGGGCTTATTGAGGCATACACAAGACAGGCGCGCGGGTTATTGCGTGGTGGTGTAGATTTGTTACTTGTGGAAACAAGTCAGGATATGCGTAATGTAAAAGCGGCCTGTTTAGGAATTGAAAAGGCATTTGTTGAGGCCGATAAAAGAGTTCCTCTTATGATTTCTGGAACAATTGAACCGATGGGAACAACGTTAGCTGGGCAAACAATTGAGGCATTTTACTTATCGGTAGAGCATATGAATCCATTATCAGTAGGGTTAAACTGCGCAACAGGACCGGAGTTTATGAGAGAACATATTCGTTCACTCGCAGAGTTATCAGAGTGTTATATTTCTTGTTATCCAAATGCTGGGCTTCCGGATGAAGATGGTCATTATCATGAATCACCGCATTCGCTTGCATATAAAGTGAAGCAGTTTGCAGAAGAAGGTTGGGTCAATATTGTTGGTGGATGTTGCGGAACAACGCCAGCGCACATTCGAGCGATGAAAGAGGCGTTGTTATCATTTCAGCCACGTGTGAAACAAGAAAGAAAAGGACATGGAATTAGCGGGCTTGAAGCGTTGCAATATGAAGATGCAATGCGTCCGTTATTCGTTGGGGAGCGTACGAATGTAATTGGCTCAAGGAAATTTAAACGTCTTGTTGCAGACGGGAATTTTGAAGAAGCAGCAGAAGTAGCGAGGGCACAAGTAAAGAAAAATGCCCATATTATTGATATTTGTATGGCAGATCCAGACCGTGATGAAGTAGAAGATATGGAGAATTTCCTGCAAGCTGTGACGAAAGTATTAAAGGTGCCAATTATGATCGATTCGACAGATGAGAAAGTTATGGCAAGAGCTCTTACTTATCTGCAAGGAAAAGGAGTGATTAACTCCATTAACTTAGAAAATGGAGAAGAGCGTTTTGAAAAAGTGATTCCACTTATTAAACAGTATGGAGCTGCTATTGTTGTTGGAACAATTGATGAAATTGGTATGGCGGTAACGGCCAAGCGGAAGCTTGAAATTGCGAAAAGAAGTTATGAGTTATTAACAACGAAATACGGAGTACGCCCATCTGATATTATTTTTGATGCACTTGTATTCCCTGTTGGAACAGGAGATGAAGAATATATCGGTTCAGCTGCGGCAACAATTGAAGGCATTCGGCTTATAAAAGAAGCAATGCCTGAGTGTTTAACGATATTAGGTGTAAGTAATATTTCGTTCGGTTTACCACCAGCAGGACGCGAAGTATTAAATTCAGTCTTTTTATATCATGCTACAAAGGCAGGCTTAGATTATGCAATTGTTAATACTGAAAAACTAGAGCGCTATGCCTCTATTTCTGAAGAAGAGAAAGCACTAGCAAATGCTCTTTTGTTTGAAACGACGAAAGAAACATTAGAGAAGTTTACAAACTTTTATCGTAATGTGAAGCAGAAAGAAGTCATAGCAGCTGAAACGCTAACGCTTGATGAGCGCCTATCTCATTATATTGTCGAAGGAACGAAGCAAGGATTACACGATGACTTGCAAGCTGCGCTTGCTGAAGGAAGAAAGCCGCTTGACATTATTAATGGGCCGCTTATGGCAGGAATGGATGAAGTAGGGCGTTTATTTAATAATAATGAGCTGATTGTTGCAGAAGTGTTGCAAAGTGCGGAAAGCATGAAAGCAGCAGTTGCTTATTTAGAGCCATATATGGAGACAACTGATAGTGCCAAAAAAGGGAAAGTATTGCTTGCTACAGTAAAAGGGGATGTACATGATATCGGTAAAAATTTAGTGGAAATTATTTTATCGAATAATGGATATGATATTGTGAACCTTGGTATTAATGTGCGATCTGATCGTATTATTCAAGAGGTGAAAGAACAAAAGCCCGATATTATTGGATTATCAGGATTGCTAGTTAAATCTGCGCAACAGATGGTGACAACAGCAGAAGACTTAAAAGCAGCAAATATTGATGTTCCCATTGTTGTAGGCGGAGCAGCGCTGACGCGGAAATTCACAGAAACGCGTATTTCTCCTTCTTATCAAGGACTCGTATTATACGCAAGCGACGCGATGACGGGGTTAGATCTTATCAATCGTCTGCAGCATGAAGAGGAACGAGAAAAAATGCGTGAAGAAAAAGCGAATCGCCACTTACATGTTGTTGCAACAGAAGAGAAAAAAGTAGTAGAGGTACCAGTACAGATTGAAAAATTACCTGCAGTGCCAGTTATCATACCAGATTCTACAAAACGTGTCGTTCTCCGGGATTTTCCAGTAGCACATCTTGCTCCGTTTTTAAATCGACAAATGTTACTTGGGCATCATTTGGGTTTAAAAGGGAATGTGAAAAAGTTGCTGCAAGAAGGAGATAGAAGGGCCCATGAACTCAATGATTTAATTGATGAATTGCTTCGTGAAGGAGAATCATGGTTACGTCCGAGTGCAGTTTATCAATTCTTTCCTGCACAAAGTAAAAACCAAGATATCTTAATTTATGACCCAGAAGATCGGGCTCGTGTATTAGAGCGATTTACATTCCCAAGACAAGGGAAAGCTCCGCACCGCACGTTAGGTGATTACCTGCGCCCAGTTGGAGATGAAATGGATTATGTTGCTTTTTTAGCTGTAACGGTTGGGAAAGGCGTACGCGCTGTAGCAGAAAAGTGGAAAGAGCAAGGTGATTATTTGCGCAGCCATGCTATTCAGTCGCTTGCACTTGAACTTGCAGAAGGCTTAGCTGAAAAAACGCATATGCTCATACGTGATCGCTGGGGATTTCCAGATTCACTAAACATGACGATGGAAGAGCGATTCCGTACAAAATATCAAGGAATTCGTGTTTCTTTTGGCTATCCTGCATGTCCGGAACTTGCTGATCAAGAAAAATTATTCCGTCTCATTTATCCAGAAGAAATTGGAATCTCCTTAACTGAAGGGTTTATGATGGAACCTGAGGCTTCCGTTACAGCAATGGTGTTTTCTCATCCGGAAGCACGTTATTTCAGTGTGTTATAATCTAAAGTAAAACTTCTATAAAAGGAGACTTACTGTGAAGACGATTATATTTACAGGCGGAGGTTCTGCTGGTCATGTTACGCCTAATTTAGCGCTTATACCGCATTTTCAAAAGAGTGGGTGGAACGTTTGCTATATTGGTTCGCATAATGGAATAGAAAAGACTATCATTGAAAAAGAAGGGATTCCTTATTATGGTGTAGCAAGCGGAAAGCTTCGTCGTTATTTTGATTTAAAAAATATAAAAGACCCCTTTCTTGTGATGAAAGGGGTTATGGATGCGTATGTACGCATTCGGAAATTAAAACCAGATGTTATTTTTTCAAAAGGTGGCTTCGTATCTGTACCAGTTGTAATTGGTGCATGGTTAAACCGTGTTCCTGTTTTTTTACATGAGTCTGATATGACACCGGGGCTTGCAAATAAAATTGCTCTTCGTTTTGCCTCGAAAATATTTGTTACGTTTGAAGAAGCAAAAAAACATTTACCAAAAGAAAAAACAGTCTATACGGGGTCACCTGTGCGAGAAGAGGTATTGCAAGGGAGTCGCAATAAAGGACTGCAATTTTTACGGTTCACTGCATCAAAGCCAGTTATTACAGTTATGGGAGGCAGTTTAGGGGCAAAGCGCATTAATGAAGCAGTTCGCGGTGCATTGCCGGATCTTCTTCAAACATATCAAATTGTTCATTTGTGCGGGAAAGGAAATCTCGACGAAAAGCTTGAAAGTATGCCAGGATACAAGCAGTTTGAATATGTTCATGGTGAACTGCCAGACATATTAGCAGCAACAGATATTGTCATTTCTCGTGCAGGATCCAATGCAATCTTTGAATTTCTAACACTGCAAAAGCCGATGCTATTAATTCCTCTTCCGAAATCTTCGAGCCGAGGCGATCAAATTTTAAATGCACAGTCGTTTGAAAAACAAGGATATGGACGCGTGTTATTTGAAGAAGATTTAACGGAAACGTTACTAGTTGAATATGTGGAAGAATTATATAAACATCGTTTGCAGTATAAAAGATCTATGCAGCAGTATAACGGACAAGAAGCGTTACAAACGATAATTGATTACGTCACGAAAGCATGATTTCATAGAAATCATGCTTTTTGAATAGAGATAACAGCATACTTTATGTTACAATAACATAGATTTGACAGGAGAATTCTAATTGTTGATGCGTGAAAATACGGATGAGATTAGGAGTGACTATGTTGGGGCTAAGTCTCTATGAAAACATTGCTCTAGTTGTTTGTTTAGTATTGTATATTGGTAGTATTATAGTTTATATGGGACGGAATTTTTCACAAGAACGTAAACTAGAAAAATCAGAAATTACAGCTGAATTAGATATGTTAAATGATAAAAGCAATAAAAAAGTAAAAAAAGAATTATAGTTGTAAACGTTCTCTTTTTTCATGCATATAAAGGGTTTCCTGTCTATGTATTCCATAATAAGGAGAGAAGTAGTATGAAATTTTACATTGCTTCAACCTTTACAAATAAACCTCTTGTCTGCCCTAATAAACTGAAACAAGCAGGATGAATTCATACGTATGATTGGACAAAAAATGAAAAAACGACAAATAGATTGGAATTAGAAAGTATTGGAAAAGCAGAAAAACAAGCTGTACAAGATGCAGACGTTTTTCTGCTTTTGTCCCGCATTAACAGACAGTAAATCCCCCACCTTGAAATTCTGAGAAACCAAAGAAGAGAGGTGGGGGATAACTGTCTGTAAAAGCCCGATTGGGCGGGCTTTCCATCAGTAGGGATAAACAGTCCCACTGATGGAAGTTTCACTGTATTGGATGGGGGGAAAGGGAGTCATACAGAGTTTGGAATGGCACTTGCTTGGGGTAAAAAGGTATATTTGTATAGTGAAAATCATTCTTTAGATACAACGTTTTACCATTTACCAGAAGTACATATAGTGGAAGGCGGTATAGAAGAATTTATTGAACAAGTGTTAGAGGAGGCAAGAGTTTGATTACAATTAATGATACTATATATGGTGAACATCATATAGATGGTGTGCTCGCAGAACTCTTGCAATCAAAAGCAGTGCAGCGCCTAAAGAAGGTACATCAAGGCGGCGCAAGCTTTCTCGTGAATCCAACGTGGAATGTAACACGTTACGAGCACTCAGTTGGCGTTATGATTCTTGTAAAAATGTTAGGTGGTAGCGTAGAAGAACAAATTGCAGCTTTGCTTCACGATATATCGCATACTGCATTTTCTCACATTGTGGATCACGTATTAGAGGAGCAAGATGAGGATTATCATGAACAAATCTTTATAGACGTTATTGAAGCTTCAGATATTCCAGCTATTTTGCAGAGATATGGCTATGATTATAGAATGATTGAGAAATGGGAACAATGGACGTTGTTAGAACAACCTCTACCGAAATTATGTGCAGATCGTATGGACTATACGTTACGGGATTTATACACATATGGAATGATTTCAAAGCAAGAAGTGTGCTCTTTTTTAGAGGACGTAACAGTTCATAATAGACAAATATGTTTACAATCAGTACAGGCAGCAGAATGGTTTACAGAAACTTATTATAAAGAAACGATTGATTTCTTTTTGCATCCGTTGAATTCGTATGGTTATTATATATTAACAAAGGTATTACAAGAAGCGTTGCGAAAGAACATTTTGCATGTATCTAATTTTTTAACTGATGATGAAACGGTGTTACATATGTTGCGCAATAGTGGGGATTGTGAAATTGAGAAGATGCTTAATTCCTTACATTCAAAAGTAGAATTAGAAGAGAATAGGGAAGAATACGACATTTGTTATAAGGGCGGAAAAGCACGATTAATTGATCCGTTTGTTTATAAAAATGGCAAGATGCAAAGAGCGTCTGTCATATCTTCATTTGTTGAACAATGTAATGAGAAAGCGAAAAAGCAATTGCAACAAAATATATATTTAAAAATCCAGAATGTATAGAAGGAGTAACGAAATATGAATTTAGAGCAAGGATGGAAAACAAACTTTTTAACAGTTGTACAGCAAAGTGAATATAAGAAAGGTGCACTTTTAGCACAATTACTATTTGAAGATGGAGAAGAAGTAGAAGAACTTGTTGATGATTATGGGTATGAAGAGATTATAAATCGTGAACATGATGATGAACTGGAAGAGATCTTAGGCGAAGAATTATTTTATGAACTTGAGCGTAACGTTTTTGTATCATCGCAGTCAAAAGAGAAGTTCATTTCCTTTATAAATGGTTTAGGATTTCATTTATTAGATTGTATTGTGTTATTGGAATCAGAATTTCATGTAGATAGCTCGATATTTTCATCTGATGCAGTGAAAAAAATGGAGAAGCGTTTTCATAAGTTTCCTTATGTGGAAGGTGAGCGAACGATTTTTGATATGACACTAGAAGAAGTAGTTGAATTAATAGAGAATGCGTCAGGTATTCAAATTAAAGAAAATATGACTGTATAAAAAAAGAACGTGCTTAGCACGTTCTTTTTTTTGTATGTTCTGCGTTTTTACATTGCTTTTCAATGATTGTATTTAAATACTCAACTTTTCGTATGCAAGATTGTATATGCTTCTCGACTTCATGCAATTCTGTAAGGTGATGTGTTTCAATAGGATGAATGTGTACGCTGAATTTTTCAAATTGAGCGCTATATGTTATTTTTGCATAGCCGCTCATAATATCTGTGTCGTTGTGAAACAGATACTGTTTTGTTTTTTCACAATATGCTGCATTTTGAAATCCATATGATTTTAAAGTTTCGATGATTTTTGTAATGATTACTGTATTCATTGTTTTTCCTCTTTAAGAAATTCGACTTTATCTCGTTATTTGTGGACAGTAAGCCCTCCACTTTAAGACTGTGAGAAAGCCTAAAAGATAGTGAAGAATAGATGTCACAAAAAACGATGTGCGAAATTGATTATCAGTGAAGTCCCGATTAATGGTTTTTTCACTGTATTAGTATAACATGAGTTTATTTTAGAAAGCGCTATCAATTCGTTTGTAACATGAATTTTTATGTATATTTTATACAATTAAAACAAATGAAAAATAATTGTAATAAAGCAAAAAGTAGGGGACTCTTTCGTTGTTTCATCATATACATACAGAAATGGAGCAAATGAAAGAGGTGAAGATGTTGAACTTTGATATTACAGGACAAAAAGCATATGTAAAAGATGGACCACATCGGAATCAAATTGGAGTCATAAAACGAAATGATACGAAGAGCAGTACAGAATATGCGATTGTAATTGACGGTATGAATATCGATATTGAGTTAAAAGATATTGTTTTAATTGATGTAGATGTTCGGCAATTTCATGATTGGTGCGAGGAACAAGGTTATTTGTAAAAAATTTTATTACTGTGCTTACTTTAACGATCGTTCATTAACAAATGGAATGGTATAACTATGTCTGGAAAAAACAGCTGACAGATTACTGTCAGCTGTTTTTTCTTATAATGCAACTTCTTCAGTTTTATTGACTGTTTCATTGTACGTATTTACATCTAATTCTCCGAGCCATTTGCTAGAAATCAAACCAGTTGTCATAGAACCGCTTACGTTTAAAGCTGTGCGTCCCATATCAATTAACGGTTCAACAGAGATTAATAGAGCAACAATTCCAATTGGTAAGTTCATTGTAGAAAGTACGATGAGTGCCGCGAATGTTGCTCCGCCTCCAACACCGGCAACGCCAAATGAACTAATTGCAACAACAGCAATTAACGTTAAGATAAATTGCGGCTGCAACGGATCGATACCAACAGTTGGCGCAACCATCATCGCAAGCATTGCAGGATAAATACCAGCGCATCCATTTTGACCAATTGATACACCAAAGGATGCCGCAAAGTTTGCGATTCCTTCTGAAACGCCTAGCTTTTCTTTTTGCGCTTCAATATTTAATGGCAGTGTACCTGCGCTTGAGCGTGAAGTAAACGCAAATGTTAAAACAGGGAATACCTTTTTCAAATATTGGATTGGATTTAGACCAGAAAGAGCGATAAGTAATAAGTGAATAATAAACATAACAATGAGTGCTACGTAAGACGCTAATACAAAATTTCCAAGTTTTAAAATGGCCTGGATATCACTACCTGAAACTGTTTTTGCCATAAGAGCAAGTACGCCATATGGAGTAAGACGTAAAATTAATGTTACCATCCGCATGACAACCGCATATACGGCATCGAGCATAATTTTAAATTGTTCTGCCTGCTCTGGGTATTTCTTTTTCACTCCTAAGAAGGCGATTCCAATAAATGCTGCAAAGATTACAACAGAAATTGTTGACGTTGGACGGGCACCTGTTAAATCTAGAAATGGATTTGCAGGGAGTAATTCTAATAATTTTTGCGGGATGGGTGTTTGGTCAATGGAAGTGAATTTTTCTTCCACTAATTTCAAGCGAGCTGTTTCAGCATCACCTTGCTGCAAGCCAGTTGCTGAAACATGAAAGCCAGCACTTGAAGCAATTCCGACTGCAGCTGCAATTGCAGTTGTAAGAAGTAAAATACCGATAATAAAACCGCTAATTTTACCAAGATTATTTGTTAGTTTCAATTTTGTAAACGCTGAAAGAATAGAAACTAAAATAAGCGGCATAACGATCATTTGTAATAACTTAACATAACCGCTTCCAATTAAGTTAAACCAATTGTTGGATTGGATAATGACTTCAGAAGTTGGTTTATAAAAAAATTGTAAAATAAGTCCAAATGCAATTCCGAGTCCAAGTGCGGTAAATACACGTTTATTAAATGAAACGTGCTTACGTTGCATATAATATAACACGCCTACTAATAAGAGCATAATTACAACGTTTATGCTAACTGACAATGTATTCATACTATTTTCCTCCTTCAAATCTGTTACATACAAATATATTCCAATAAAACCTATGAGTCAACTATGAAATAAGCTAGGTATAAAAAAAGATGGCGTATATGCCATCTTAATGTCCTACTCCTGGTGTAAGAAGGAATGTCGTATAGTATGTAAATCCTATGAAGAAAACTGTTAAATATGCGCCGAATACATAAATGTACATGCGCTCTGTTAATTTTAAATAGCTTAAAAGTACAAAAAATCCTGTTTGTCCTAAAAATAATAGTGCTGTGCTATACATATCCCCTAAATAAAACATGACGGAAAAAATACCTGTCCAAAAGCCGAGAACGCGAAACATGCGCTCCATCCCATTCCCCTCCTTTTGTATGAACTCAATACACCTTTTATTATAATGCACTTTTCTAACTATTGTAAACATTTGCAAAATAATAAGAAGCCAGTATAACCTGGCTTCTTATTTTACATATGAATATGATAACTGCAAGACTTACAACTTGTTTCTAGCATAGTATCGTTACGTGTTAAATCCATGTTTGGAAATAGAATTTCAAAGATACCTTTCATCATATCTCCATGCATGTTGCAAATTTCTTTTGGGTGGTGAATAGCTACTTCTTTAAAAGGACAATTGTATACTTCATAGAAAATTTTTGTTTCATCAATGCTTAATTCGAATGTCGGAGATAATCCGGCTGTTGTTAAAGCTTCTTTGGCAATTTGTACTTTTTGTTCTACAGTCAATTCATTTTCGTTAATGTTTAGTTGACGTAGATGTTGTTCCATTAATTCTTTGCCAAACTGTTTACCTGTCTCATATAGCGCAGTTTTACCAACTTCGCCTAAGCTAAGTAATGTATTGTATGCAATTTGTGCTAACAATTGATAATCACGAAACGGAAACTGTAGTTGAATTACATCGTCTGATAGTGCGTATAACCGGCTTGGTCTGCCGCCTTTGCCTGTTTTTTTTGTTTCTGATTTTAACATATTTACATCTTCTAGCTTAGAGAGATGTAGACGTGCAACATTTGGATGAATATTAAATTCGTCAGCAATTTCTTGTACAGTAACATCAGTATGTTTTTGAGAAATATATTGATAAATATAATAGCGTGTTGGATCAGATAGTACGTTTGTAATTTTTAAAGCTTGTTCCATGAGGATCGCCACCTTTATCACTTTATCTGGGATAACAATATTATAATATAGATAATGTTGTATAATAATCAGTTTTGGCAATGATTCATTAATTGTTCATAATTTCACATACTTTTTCTTGTTTTTCTCCCAGAAAATTCGAAAATTTCATGATAGAAATAGAAAACTCCTCATTTTTCTTTTCATGATGGCTATGATATATAAATAGTGAGGAGGGGATAATAGTGAATGCTGTTGAACAGTTTGCTGACACAATCATGAAAGAAGCATGTCGGTTACGTGCATCAGATCTTCATATTGTGCCGCGTCATGAAGATGCTGTTGTGCAATTACGTATTGGAAAAGATTTGATGACAAAGCGCTGTATTTCAAAAGAGTTTTGCGAACGGCTTGTATCGCACTTTAAATTTTTAGCATCTATGGATATTGGTGAAAGGAGGAAGCCGCAAAATGGTTCATTGCAGATGAAAATTGATGAGGAGGAAGTATATTTACGCCTTTCTACTTTGCCAACTATACATCATGAAAGTTTGGTCATTCGTATGCACTTGCAAACGGCGGTGCCAAATCTCTCACATCTCTCATTATTCCCAAGTTCCGCGAAAACACTTCTCTCTTTTTTACATCATTCGCATGGATTAATTATTTTTACAGGACCTACAGGGTCAGGAAAAACAACAACGATGTATGCTCTTTTAGAAGTAGCGAAGAAGGAGCAGACTCGCCGTATTGTTACGCTTGAAGATCCGGTTGAAAAGAAAAAGGACGGGTTATTACAAATTCAAATTAATGAAAAAGCTGGTATTACGTATGCAACTGGATTAAAAGCAATTTTACGTCATGACCCGGATATTATTTTAGTAGGAGAAATTCGAGATGAAGAAACGGCAAAAGTGGCGATTCGAGCAAGTTTAACAGGCCATCTAGTTATGACAACATTGCATACAAATGATGCGAAAAGTGCGGTGTTACGCTTAATGGATTATGGTATTACCCTTCAAGAAATTGAACAGTCGTTATTAGCAGTAGCGGCACAAAGACTAGTGGAATTGAAATGTCCATTTTGCAAAGGAAAATGCTCGCCGTTATGTAAAAAAATGCGTCATGTACGCCGAGCAAGCATTTATGAATTATTGTACGGTTATGAGCTAAAAGAAGTAATTCGGGAAGCGAATGGAAAACAAGCGATGTATCAATATACAACGCTTCAAGATGAATTAAGAAAAGGATATGCATTAGGGTTTATTGAAGAAGATATCTATGTTTAAACATGAGAAGTGGCGGTTACATGAACAAGCCTTATTGCTCCGAAGGCTTGGTGAGCTCTTAGAGAAAGGATATTCTTTATTACATGCATTAGAATTTCTTCATTTCCACTTAAATCCTCAAAAACAAATACAGCTTCAAGATGCTGCTGAAGAATTTAAAAAAGGAAGTAGCTTGCATGATGTGTTCTATAAACTTGCATTTCACCCAGATATTTTAAGTTATTTATTTTATGCAGAGCAGCATGGTGACATTTCCTTTGCATTGCAACAAGGAAGCTCACTACTCAGCAGAAAAGATAAACACCAAAAAAATATGATGAAAGTATTGCGTTATCCACTTTTTCTTTCCTTGTTTTTATTAGGAATCCTCCTCGTATTTAATATGGTTCTTCTTCCGCAGTTTTCAACTTTATATCGTTCACTCCAAGGGTCTTCTTCTTCGTTTACAGACGATATTTTAACATTTATTCAAATCCTTCCGTATGTGATAGGTGGAGCTGCTTTGGTAATCGGCATTGTAGTGCTTATATATATGGTGTATGTAAAGAGATTGCACCCGATTAGAAGAATGAATATTTTTATGCGAGTGCCTCTTATAAAACAGTTTTTTATGTTAACGAACTCACACTATTTTGCAATTCAATTAAGCGGTCTTTTGCAAGGCGGGTTATCTATATTAGAAGCGCTCACATTAATGAAGGAACAAAAGCATCATCCGTTTTTTCAATGTGAAGCTCTTAAAATACAGGAGTTATTAACAATAGGCGAACATCTTGATTTCATTATGATGAACCGTCCTTACTACGAACGGGAGCTTTCTTATATTATTAAACATGGACAAGCAAATGGGAATTTAGCAGCTGAGCTTGCCGATTATAGTGAACTGACAATAGAAAAGATGGAAGAGAAAATGAATCGTATTTTATTTGTTGTGCAACCTCTTTTATTTGCATGTATCGGAATAGTTGTTATTCTCATGTATTTGGCGATGATTATGCCGATGTTTCAAATGATGGATTCTATTTAGGAGGCTTGTTCTGTGAAAAATGAAAAAGGCTTTACGTTGTTAGAAATGTTGCTTGTAATGCTTGTGATTTCTGTTTTACTGCTTCTTATTATTCCAAATGTGGTAAAACAGCGCTCTTCTGTACAAGGGAAGGGATGCGACGCCTTTGTAAAGTCTGTTGAAGCGCAAGTACAAGCGTATCAACTAGAATATAATAAAGTCCCAACAGTAGACGAGTTATACAATGGTAAATATATTACATCTAAAACTTGTCCAAAAGGTGAGAGTATTACAATTGATGCGACAAGTGGGGAAGTTGCAGTTGCAGGAAAATCGTGAAGAAAAATGGCTTTACGCTATTAGAAATGCTCATCGTATTAAGCGCCATCTCTATATTAAGTGTTGTAACATACTTTAATCTATCCTCAATATATGAAAAACAAAAAATTGATCAGTTTATCAATCAATTTTCCCAAGACATTCTTTTTATGCAACAATCAGCGGTAAGCCATCGTAATCGTCATACGTTACGATGGTTTACCAATCAAGCAAAGTATAGCATTACATCTTCAGGAGAAACAGATCCTGTTCTTGTTCGTTACTATCCATCTGATATACAGGTGAACTTAAATACGTTTCCAAATCCAATGACTTACGGTGCTGATGGAAATATTAATAGAGGCGGCACAATTATTGTTTCTTATAAGACAAAAACGTATTATATCGTATTTCAGCTTGGGAGAGGAAGATTTACGTATTATGAAGTGTGAAAAAGGTTCGGTTATGCTTGAGATTCTTGTGTCCCTTAGTTTATTAATGATGACGGTCTCACTCTTGCTCCCGCAAACGCTTCTCATTATGCAAGAACGAAAAAATATTCAACTCCGGTACAAAGCACAGCTATTCTTAAAAGAAGCAGCGGCCGTATATATGTATCATCATGTAATTTCACCAGTAATAGAAAAGCGATATGAGAATGTAACGTATAGAATTCAATGGCAAACTGACAAGGCATGTGTACAATGGAAAGATATGAAACAACGAGAAAATGAACGGTGTCGCTATGTTGAAAAATAGCAAAAAAGAAAAAGGATTTACGTTATTAGAAGTGATGATGTGTTTTTTATTGTTATCGGTATTCTTTCTTCTTCTACCTCGGCTTCACGTATTATTTATAGAAACTCCTTACTCTAAACAAGTTACGAATTGGGAATGGAATATCTTTTTAGAGCAAGTGCAAATTGAAATTCGAGAAGTACAGGAAGGAAATAGTGGAGACGGAAAATTGTTTTTAAAAACAAAGACAGGAGAACGTATTACGTATGTTATGTCTGGAAATAATGTTGTTCGAAAAGTAAATGGTACGGGACATGAAGTTCTTTTACAAAAAGTAGAGAATATTTCTTATGAATTAACAGCGCATACATTGATAATACGCGTGCAGGATATAAGTGGTAAGATATATGATGGTGTTGTTACCCGTTATTCTGCTATTGAGGTGAATAGATGAGGTCTGAAAGTGGATTTACAATGCCGGGAACAATCATTCTCATATTGTTGCTCATGTCTTTCTATGTATATGAGACAAATATATTCTTATCAGATCAAAAGTTTTATGCAGAAGCAGAAGAATTGTTTATATTAGAAGAAATAACCGATCAAGCTGTTGCAGAAGTGAAACAAGAATTAAAAACTGGAATGGGAAAAAGAGAGTTTTTTTATACGTATGAAAAAGGGGAAGCGAAGGGCGGTTACACAACAGTAGATGGGGATGCTTTTGTTACTTTGCAATGTATAACGAAACGAAAGCTCACACATAAAGTGAGCTTTCGTTATAATACAAATAACGAAGCGATTACGAATTGGCAAGAGGAGAGGTTGTAGTATGAGAGCATTATATATAACAGGTTTTATGGGAGCTGGGAAAACGACAATTGGTAAAGCATTAAGCAGTGTACTTCAGATCCCAGTGATTGATACAGATCAACGTATTGAAGAAAACACGAAGAAAATCATTCGAAATATTTTTTCGGAAGAAGGAGAAGATGTATTTCGAAAGTATGAAAGTGAAGTACTGCAATCGTTACCTACAAATGATTATATTATTACAACAGGAGGGGGAATAGTCGAAAAAGCTGAAAATCGACAATGGATGAAAGAACATGGCGTTGTAATTTATTTGTATTGTGATCCGTATGTGATTGCAAAGCGCATTGCTGAGGATACAACAAGGCCGTTATTTCAAAAAGAAAACATCCCATCGTTTATAGAGAAATTTGAAAAGCGTCAAGCCTATTATGAAGAAGCAACATTGAGAATAGACACGACAAATAAAAGTATTGAAGCAATTGTGCAAGAAATTCAAACGCAGATTAAGGTATAAAAAAGTGGACATACTACTCTAGTAGGGGTGAGAGATATGTCTACAAATGATTATATAAGATATATGACACAACAATTCGTATCATATATGGATGCTCCAAAAGCTGACCGAAAACAAAAGCGGCAACAGCGCCGCGAGGAAAGAGAACCATTTTTAAATCGTTGGTTCGGTGTACTGCCGTTAAGTGCTGCAGTATTTTACCGGCAAGTGAAGAAAAAGCGAAAAAAATCGAGTTAATGCTTTTGGAATAATTTACTACTAGAAAAGAACTGCATGCCATAGTACAATTTCTACGGCGAGTTGTACTCGTCATCTATTCGACAATATAACCTAAACAAGTAGCTCCACTGTTTGTAAACAGTGGAGCTACTTGTTTATCTTGCTACTTTTGTTTCTTACTTACTTAACGAATGCACCTATTAGTATCTCTAAAAACATCAAGTTCACTGCCTTATATTTTTTACTTATTTTGGCTTTTTTTGAGCTCTTAATGCTACTTTTTCAAGTCCATTTTCTCCTGAAAATTCTACATCTGCTTTTGGCTGAGCATTTTTATTATTTTTAAATTGATTATTCTTGTTTTTAGCCATTTTTTTCACCGCCCTTGTAGTTTGATTTAGTTATTCCTTCAAGAATGCCAACACTATATAAAGATATCAGAGTGATATTTGTATATGTTTTTCGTTATCGGCATCCACGATTTTAGTTTGCTTTCTTTTTTATTAGCTATGCTATTTCTTTTTCTTTAACAGAACCAAAGAAAAAGAAACACTCTACTTCAAAATAATAAAAAACCCCCACTGATGGGAGTTTCACTTTATAAGTTAAATTCTGCTTCTGTCACTTGCCTAATTTTATGACCAACCCAAAGGAATCCAGCTCCGATTCCTATCGAAACGAACCAACCAATTCCTGTCATAATTGCTTTCATTTCTCCGTATCCATCTACCCCAAACTTAGAAATCATATATATTTTGATGAAACTAAGTACAATAAACTGTAAGCCAAAAAACAAAGTAAAGTACTGAAACGATGGAAAGAGACGAGGATCACGGTACAACACTTGTGATTCCTTTCGATCATAACCTTGGAGAGCAGCATAGTCGGCGGCGAAATATAACATAAGTGGTTGCTTAATAAAAATGGTACATATGACAAGAGTTCCAAGTGTAATGTGATAGTATACGTCATTCCATAACATCTTTTCAGCTGAGCCAGAAAGTAAGTCTACACTTGTGTTTACAATCATCGTAATAAGGATGAAAAAGCCAGTCACATGAAATTGTCGTTCTTTCTTGAAACTATACAATGTATAGAAAATACCTGGTACAGAAGAAATGAGCATTGCATAATACGCATCCATATAATGTTTGCCGAATTTCCAAATAACAAATGGAAAGATGAGATAAAAAACGATATCGTATAGAGCTTTATGGTTTTGTTTCATTAAAATCCTCCTCTAATTGTATTTTACAACAATATTTCTGAATATTACACCTATTTAATTGATAAAGAAACTCAAATTAAAATAATTTTAATTTAATGTTGACTTCAATTTAATAACATGTATAATACTAATTGTAATGATTATAAAATAGAAATAAATATCAATTAGCTCTTAGGAGGAAGAATACGGATATGACAAAACGTTTAGTAGGAAAACAAGCACCGCGTTTTGAAATGAATGCAGTGATGCCAAATAAAGAATTTAAAAAAGTTAGTTTAGAAGAAAATATGAAAAATGATAAATGGACAGTGCTATATTTCTATCCAATGGATTTCACTTTCGTTTGTCCAACTGAAATCATCGCCCTTTCTGATCGTTATGACGAATTTGAAGATTTAGACGCAGAGGTAATCGGTGTTTCTACAGATACAGTGCACACACATTTAGCATGGATTAACACAGATCGTACGAAAAATGGTTTAGGTGATTTACGTTATCCATTAGCAGCGGATACAAATCATACTGTATCCAATGACTATGGTGTGTTATTAGAAGAAGAAGGTATTGCACTTCGTGGATTATTCATTATAAATCCAGAGGGTGAATTAATGTATCAAGTTGTACACCACAACAATATCGGACGTGAAGTAGACGAAGTATTACGCGTTCTACAAGCATTGCAAACAGGCGGACTTTGTCCAGCAAACTGGAAACCGGGGCAAGAAACGTTATAATTTAAAGGGGGAATTAAGTTTATGAAATTACGCGAGCAAATGCCATCATTAGAAGGCGCAACACAAATTTTAAATGACACAATCACACGTGAAGAGTTAATTGGAGATAAACCAACGCTTATTCACTTTTGGTCAGTAAGTTGTTATCTATGTAAAGAAGCAATGCCAGAAGTAAATGAATTACGCGATGAGTATGATGATCGTTTAAATGTTGTTGCAGTTCATATGCCGCGTTCAGAAGATGATTTAGATTTAGCGGTAATTGAAAAAATGGCAGAGAGTCATGATATCATTCAACCCATCTTAGTTGACAGCGAACATGTAATTACAGATGTATTTGAAAATAAATATGTCCCTGCGTATTACGTATTTGATAAAGAAGGTAAACTGCGCCATTTCCAAGCAGGTGGAAGTGGTATGCCAATGCTTCGCAAACGTCTTGAGCGTGTATTAAACGAAGAATAGAAACAAAAATGATTACCTCTAGCAAGGTAATCATTTTTGTTATATAATAATTAAAACGCTTTCATTTTTTGGGTTGTTCACAAATTTGTCTAAATTACACATTAATACTGTGACAATATTGTTTTATAATGAAACTAATCATTCATACATGCATACGTTAATTGTGAAATAAATAACATATTGAATCTATATAAATGTAAACGTTATCAAAAAGAGGTGGTATAAATGAGTAAATTTTTCTTTGATCAAAACCCTGCAAGAGTTGAGGACGGAAAGTTGGTAGAATATGCGGAAACGATTTATGGAAAAGGAGGTCGCTCTGTATTAGAAAATTTAGTTATAAAGGCATCTATTCGACTACGTGATCGTTATCCTGATAAGTCTGATGAGCAGATTTCTTTTCTTGTGAATCAAGGTCTGCATGATATGTTTCAAAAATATGTGTAAGGAGAGGCCAATGCCTCTCCTTACTTTTTTTGCATAAGGAAAATTATGATTGCTAAAACTAATGGTGAAGTATATGCGAGTGGGGTGAACAAAATGAGTAACGGAGCAGGCGGTTCAAAGAAGAATAAAGAAACAGATGCAAATCATGTGAGTGCAAAACAGAGAGAATATCAAAAGCGAATGACAAAGATTCATCAACAAGAACATAACGATGGTCGAAAATATAATGGGAAAATATAAAGTGAAACTTCCATCAGTGGGGGGCTTCATCCTCCACTGATGGTTAGTTGAACCAATCGGGCTTTTACGGGCAGTTATCCCCACTTATCTTCTTGGCTTTTCACTAAATCTTGAGGTGGGAGGCTTACTGCCCGTTAATGCGGGATAAAGTGAAACTTCCATCAGTGAGGAGGCTTCATCCCCTGCTGATGGAAAGCACGCCCAATCGAGCTTCTTAGGGGTAGTTATTCTATCTTCTTGGCTTTCTCTGAATTTTGAGGTGAGGGTCTTACTGCCCAAAAGTAGCGGGATAAAAAAGCACCTTCTAGAAGGTGCTTTTTTATGTTAGAAAATGATTCGCTGTGACATAAAAGAGTCCGCCGTTTATAACTTGCATGGTAATACGCGGTTCATATTGTTCTTGCAATGCTTGTTTTTCTACCTTGTAGCTTTCTGGTAATTCATCACTTTCCTCGTAAAAGCGATTTAATAGTTGTAAATCGTGATTCCAACGCACTCTTGCTTCTTCAGCCCATGTGTGATCGTCTGTCCCAATGACATTTTTCATTGCTTCTTCAATTCTAGATAACCCGCTTTGCGGTTTAATAATAGGTGTTAATGTAAAACAAAAATCAGGGATTTTTGGTGTTAAACGAAGTGCTGATAATGCTTCATGAAAATTTGTAATCATCGTACCAGAAATAAGATGGATACCAACGGAATACAGCATGTCTTTTTTTCGATCACATTGATAGGAGACTTTTATATTGATGCCAAGCCAAGGATGAAGCGGGGTGCTTACCTGTCCATTAGAATGAACCTCTTCAAATAAACGAATGTAAGCACCTAATTCCTTTGTAGCTTGAAAAATTTGGTGTAAGCGCGGAGAACCATAGTGAATGAACTCGCCTTCTTTCTCCTCATGTTCTGGATCGGTAATGAATGTAAGACGCATCGGGTTTGGTGTTCCGCCAGTCTTCTCAAGATAATGCCAGTAAAATGGACGGTTCATCAGTAGCTTGTCCATACTGATTGTTAGTTGTACGTCTAGTAAATGTGGAAAACGCTGCAAAATTTCACAGCTATTTGCCTCGAAAAAACAACTTAAATAACTATGAATTTCATGTTGCTGCATAACCACGCACCTCAGTTTCATTTCGTTTTGCAAATTCAATAATGGATGTCAAGTTTTCCATTTTTATTCGGATTTCTCCTTCACTTTTGGAATGTGCAAAAATATCTTGAATGTGCGCATCAATATTTTTCATATTAATTCTTGTTAAAATTTCATCTAAATCGCCAATGACACGCTCAAATAAGTTAATTTTTTCATACAGCAGTTTTAAAATATGTTCTTCTACTGTATGTTTCGTTGCCAAATTATAAATATGAACATCATGCTTTTGTCCAAGACGATGAATACGTCCGATTCTTTGTTCCAGTCGCATCGGATTCCAAGGAAGATCATAGTTAATCATATAATTGCAAAACTGTAGATTAATTCCTTCGCCGCCTGCTTCTGTAGCAATCAATACTTGTGCATGATTTTGAAATAATTCTTTCATCCAATCTTTTTTACCGCGTTTAAATCCGCCGCGAAATGGTACAGACGAGATGCCATGCTGCTTTAAAAACCATTGTAAATACATTTGAGAAGCACGATATTCTGTAAAGATTACAACTTTATCATTAATTTCTTTAATAATTTCTAATGTTTTATTTGCTTTTGAGTTGGAAGAAATACAATTAATTTTTTCCATCAACACATCTATGTATGGATCTAGTGTATATTGTTCATTTTCTTTTTGACGCTTTTCTACATGTTTTTTGAGTGAGAAATAAACAGCTTCTCGGCTGCTGCATGCTTCTCGCTTTAATGTTAAAGCAGAAAATGCAGAAGTAAATGCATCTTGCCTTTTCCACCCTTCAATTGCATCGTATAAGGCTTTCTCTTGTTCATTGAAATCTACAAAAAGTGTATGAACGTGTCGTTTTGGCCATTCAATGCCAGTGTCATGCCGGCGGTTCCGTACCATTACCTTATTGATAAGCTCTTTTAAATGTTCATCTGTTTCAGCGCTGCGATTTTTAGAGGCATAGTATTCTTCAAAATTGGATTGATTGCCGAGATGGCCAGGTTTTAATAATGAGACAAGATTAAAGATTTCATCAATGCGATTTTGAACAGGTGTTGCTGTAAGTAATAAACAAAACTTTTTCTTTAATAGTTGCGCAAATTCATAGTTTTTCGTTTTATTGTTTTTTAGTTTATGTGCTTCATCAATAATAATGAGATCGTATTCTAAATTTAAAACAATGTCACGATGCGGAGAGCGCTTTGCTGTATCGATGGAAGAAACGATAACGTCAGCTTGCTCCCAGGAGTAACTTTTTCTTTGTGCGACAGCTGGAATGAAAAATTTCGTATTCAATTCATATGCCCATTGTGAAACGAGTGAAGCAGGTACAAGAATAAGCACTTTTTTCACAAGACCGCGCACCATATATTCTTTTAAAATAAGTCCGGCTTCAATGGTCTTTCCAAGACCAACCTCATCTGCTAAGATTGCTTTTCCATTCATTTGTTCAATGACTGTTTGTGCTACTTCTAACTGATGTGGAAGTGGCGTGAAGTTAGGTAAATGCTTGGGTGCCTGTAACCCGTCAAATGTTGGAATGAGAAGGGACTGTTCAGTTTGATATGCTAGATGAAATAGTTCCCAATTTGTCCACGGGCCATCTTCTTCTATTCGTTTTAAGAAGTTTTCTTGCCAAGAACGATCTATTGAAATTTCGACATTCATGGATAAAATCTCACCTTCTATAAATTCTAAATTATTTTTTTAGCTAGAATATTGATGAAACGACTCGAAAAATGTTAGGATAATGATGTGAAATGTGTGGAATCTTTCGTATTTTATCCAAGAAAGTACTTTTTTATTTACGCTTTCATAAAAAAATAGTGTGAGATTCCGTATATCCCATCTTTTCAGAATTAAAAATGTTTAGATATGGGAAGCCAACTTTTATTGATTTGTCATAGACAGCGTAAGGGGGAGAGAACATGATTACATTACAACGTACACCGCTATTTGATGTATACGCGAAGTATGGTGGGAAGACAATTGACTTTGGTGGTTGGGAATTGCCAGTTCAATTTTCGAGCATTAAAGAAGAACACGAGGCTGTTCGTACAGCAGCAGGTCTTTTTGATGTGTCTCACATGGGAGAAGTAGAAGTAAAAGGTGCAGATAGTTTAGCATTTTTACAACGTGTAGTTACAAACGACGTTTCTATCTTAAAGGTAGGCGGAGCACAATATACGGCAATGTGTTACGAAGATGGTGGTACAGTAGATGATTTATTAATCTACAAACGTGGGGAAGAAGACTATTTATTAGTAATCAATGCATCAAATATTGAAAAAGATTACGAGTGGTTAGCGTCTCATGTAAGCGGTGATGTGCAAGTAGTCAACGTTTCTAGCGAAATTGCACAACTTGCAATTCAAGGACCAAAAGCAGAAGACATTTTACAAAAAGTTGTGTCAGAAGATTTGAAAGAAATTAAGTTCTTTAAATTTAAAGATAATGTTCTTGTAGATGGTGTAGAAGCCCTTGTATCTCGTACAGGTTACACAGGTGAAGATGGCTTTGAAATTTACTGTAAGAGCGAAGATGCTGCAAAGCTTTGGGAGAAACTTCTTGAAGCAGGAGAAGAAGATGGCTTAAAACCATGTGGTTTAGGAGCTCGTGATACCCTTCGTTTTGAAGCAACACTTCCACTTTATGGTCAAGAGTTATCGAAAGATATTACACCAATTGAAGCTGGAATTGGCTTTGCAGTAAAACCAAATAAAGAAGCAGATTTCTTTGGAAAAGAAACTTTAAAGGAACAAAAAGAAAACGGTGCACCTCGTAAATTAGTCGGTATCGAAGTAATTGAGCGTGGTATTCCGCGTACTCATTATCCAGTATATGTAGGCGATGAAAAAATCGGGGAAGTTACAAGTGGTACACAATCTCCAACGTTAAAGAAAAGCATTGGTTTAGCGCTAATTGATGTAAAATATGCAGCAATTGATACAGAAGTTGAAATTGAAATTCGTAACAAACGCGTCAAAGCAGTTGTCGTTCCAACACCATTTTACAAACGTTCAAAGTAACGGGGAGAGGGGTAGATTTCATGTTGCATCGTTATCTTCCAATGACAGAAGAAGACAAAAAAGAAATGTTACAAACGATTGGTGTGCAATCGATTGATGAATTATTTTCTGATATTCCAGCAAGCGTTCGTTTTCAAGGGGATTTAAATATTAAACCAGCAAAATCAGAACCAGAACTTTTAAAAGAACTGTCTGAGCTTGCTCGTAAAAACGCAAACTTAAAAGACTATGCTTCCTTCCTAGGAGCAGGTGTATATGATCATTATGCACCAGTAATTGTTGATCATGTTCTTTCTCGTTCAGAATTTTATACAGCTTATACACCATACCAACCGGAAATCTCACAAGGGGAATTACAAGCAATTTTTGAATTCCAAACAATGATTTGTGAATTAACGGGTATGGATGTAGCAAACTCCTCTATGTATGACGGAGGTACAGCGTTAGCAGAAGCGGCAATGCTAGCAGCAGGTCATACTCGTAAAAAGAAAATTCTTGTTTCTAAAGCGGTGCATCCAGAATCAAGAGCAGTACTTGAGACATATGCAAAAGGTCAACATCTTGAAGTTGTTGAAATTGATCATAAAGACGGTGTAACAGATTTAAACGTATTACAAAGTGAAGTAGACGACACTGTCGCTTGCGTAATCGTACAATATCCAAACTTCTTCGGACAAGTGGAGAAATTAGCTGATATTGAAAAAATTGTTCATCAACAAAAATCATTATTTATCGTTTCTTCAAACCCATTATCACTAGGTGCATTAACACCACCAGGAAAATTTGGTGCTGATGTTGTCATTGGTGATGCACAACCATTTGGTATCCCAACACAGTTTGGTGGACCACACTGCGGTTATTTCGCAACAACGAAAGCATTTATGCGTAAAGTTCCAGGACGTCTTGTAGGACAAACTGTGGATTCAGATGGTAAACGTGGCTTCGTATTAACATTACAAGCTCGTGAACAACATATTCGTCGTGATAAAGCAACATCTAATATTTGTTCAAACCAAGCATTAAATGCATTAGCAGCATCTGTTGCGATGACGGCACTTGGAAGACAAGGTGTAAAAGAAATGGCACGTCAAAACATTTCTAAAGCACAATATGCAAAACGTCAGTTTGAAGCAAAAGGGTTCACAGTAGCATTTGCTGGACCATTCTTCAATGAATTTGTTGTAGATTGCAAACGTCCAGTACAAGAAGTAAATGATGTATTAGTACAAAAGAATATTATCGGTGGTTACGACTTAGGCCGTGATTATAAAGAATTAACAAATCATATGCTTCTAGCTGTAACAGAGCTACGCACAAAAGAAGAAATTGACACACTTGTAAACGAAATGGGGGCTATCCAATGAAGAACCAAGATCAAGCACTTATTTTTGAAATGAGTAGAGAAGGACGCGTAGGATATAGCTTACCCCAATTAGATGTAGAAGAAGTAAAATTAGAAGATGTGTTTGAGAGTGCGTATATTCGTACTGAAGATGCAGAGCTTCCAGAAGTATCAGAGCTTGATATTATGCGTCATTACACAGCACTTTCAAATCGTAACCATGGTGTGGATTCTGGATTTTATCCACTAGGATCTTGTACAATGAAGTACAATCCAAAAATCAATGAAAACGTGGCACGATTCCCAGGATTTGCACACATTCATCCGCTTCAAGATGAAAAAACAGTGCAAGGTGCAATGGAATTAATGTATGACTTACAAGAACATTTAATTGAAATTACAGGTATGGATACTGTTACACTTCAACCAGCAGCTGGTGCACATGGGGAATGGACGGGATTAATGTTAATCCGTGCATACCATGAAGCAAACGGTGACCATAACCGTACAAAAGTTATCGTTCCTGACTCTGCACATGGAACAAACCCAGCATCTGCAACAGTAGCAGGTTTTGAAACAATTACAGTAAAATCAAATGAAAACGGTCTTGTTGACTTAGAAGATTTAAAACGTGTTGTGAACGAAGAAACAGCAGCACTTATGTTAACAAATCCAAATACACTTGGTTTATTTGAAGAAAACATCTTAGAAATGGCACAAATCGTTCATGATGCAGGTGGTAAATTGTACTATGACGGTGCAAACTTAAATGCAGTATTAAGTCAAGCGCGCCCAGGAGATATGGGATTTGACGTTGTGCATTTAAATCTTCATAAAACATTTACAGGTCCGCATGGCGGCGGTGGTCCAGGTTCTGGCCCAGTAGGTGTGAAAGCTGATTTAATTCCATTTTTACCAAAACCAATTTTAGAGAAAACAGAAAATGGCTATCACTTTAACTACGATCGTCCACAAGCAATTGGACGCGTGAAACCATTCTATGGAAACTTTGGTATCAACGTTCGTGCTTATACGTACATTCGTTCTATGGGTCCAGACGGATTACGTGCAGTAACAGAATATGCTGTATTAAATGCAAACTATATGATGAGAAGATTAGCTCCATTTTATGATCTTCCATTTGATAGACATTGCAAGCATGAGTTTGTTTTATCTGGTCGTCGTCAAAAGAAACTTGGCGTACGTACGCTTGATATTGCGAAACGTCTGCTTGATTTCGGCTACCATCCACCAACAATTTACTTCCCATTAAACGTGGAAGAATGTATCATGATTGAGCCGACAGAGACAGAATCAAAAGAAACATTAGATGGCTTTATCGATAAGATGATTCAAATTGCAAAAGAAGCAGAAGAGAATCCAGAAGTAGTTCAAGAAGCGCCGCATACAACAGTAATTAAGCGTCTTGATGAAACAATGGCAGCGCGTAAGCCGATTTTACGTTATCAAAAACCATCTATGGTACAAGTTTAATCATCAATAAAATATTTTGGAGAGAACTCGCTATAGGCGAGTTCTTTTTTATATTGCCGAATAAGGTATCAGTACCTAAAAAAGATGTTATAAAATTGCGGGTTTTATGTAAGATTGAAGAATTCTCATACTTTCTCAACATTTTTGTTGAAAAAGTCCCTTTGATAAAATTGTGTATTTTTGTTAGAATTTTAATGAAATTAAAGTGAATGAGAAGCAAAAATGTCAATTTTTCATACATATGTGAAGAAATGAACAAGGGGATGAAAAAGATGGGCTATAAGCGTTATAGGATGGTGTACCATTTAGAAAATGGTGAGATGATTAAGGATATTAAAGAGTTTTATTACCAAGATACAGAAAAAATGTTAGAGAGAGTGAAGCATCACGTATTAGATAATAAAAGTGTAACCGCAATTGATAGTAAAGGAACACTTATTCCAATCGCTTGTCATGACATAGTGAAAGTCGAGTTAGACCATTTACAGGAAAGTTAGTCTTGAGTCATAGGGGAGAATTCGTTACAATAAATGAGTAATTTAGAGAGGAGTTCGTTATGGGTAGTCAAAGACATTTTTACATGTTTATTGTTGCTTTTTTACTTGTTACAGTATTAACGGTATATTTAATTATTGATAGCCACTGGTACAATACAGTACATCCAGCAGTTCTTATTTTTATGTATGTCGGGATTGCTGTTGTTAGTTTTGGGATGAGAGATGAGATGTTAAATCGCTTTGAGAAGTAATACATATATGAAAGACCAACAGGAAATTGTTGGTCTTTTTTTGTTGCCTAAAATAGGAGAGTGTGTATATACTGTGGAGGGAAATAAGGGTATTGTTATTTTCAAGTATATGGTTGAAATAGAATTTGGATTTGAAGACATAGAGTTTATAAGTTCTACGATTGCTAGTAGCAATGGAGCTTGTAGTGATTTATTTAAGTTTAGTCATCCCAATTTCCTTTGTGTTTGGACATCAAAAAGCACGTTTGATCAATTTTAGTTTGTATGAAATTATATGAGCAGAAAGATATATAAAGTGAAACTTCCATCAGTGGGAGTTTACTGCCCACGAATAGCGGGATAAATGGGAGGATGGAATTATGAAAATCATGGGGACCTTCTTCATAATAGTTGGATTGCTATTCATTATTGGAACAGGGCTTGGCGTTACACTTCATTTTATTCCTACTCACATATCAGTCCCCACTTGTCTTATATTCGGCACTGTTTTCATGACGACAGGAAATATAATGAGAAACAAAGAAAATCGTACGTTATAGAAGGTATCTCATTACGAGACACCTTCTTCAATGAAGCAAATTATGTACAACAAATTTATAAACTGACACCATACTTGGTGAATAAACAGGCACGTTATACGTATGCAGTACTACACTAAAAAACACAACACATACAATAAAGACAAAAAATAGTAGTAAAATATGCTTATGTACAGAAGTTTGCATATAATCAGCTCCTTTTTGGTAGTATGTGCAAAGGAGGAAATTATATGAAAAAAGACAGTTATTTCTTGTCAGAAGAACTGTCTTTTGAAAAGAATTTATTCCAAAGTTTCGCGATACTCCAAATGATGATAATTCCAATTGAAGCGATAATCGACCAAGCAAAGGAAGCTACTTCAAGAGCCATGTTTGGAATAAAAGAGATGATTAAAAATGCTTTATGGAATAACCATTCTGCAATATGGAATATAGATTGCAATAAGAGTGCAACTGCAATCATGATTCCTGTCATAATTTGTTTTCCTCTTTTTTTCCACACAGCATTCACCTCGTTAACTCATTAATTTTAAGCCAACTGCACCGCATAAGATGCAGCTTAAGAAAGCAAGGCGGCGCCAATCAGCGGATTCACGGAAAATAAGAATACCAAGCAGTGCACTTCCTGCAGTTCCGATTCCCGTCCAGATTGCGTAAGCCGTTCCCATTGGCAGTGTATCCATTGCGAGGGATAAGAAGAAGAAACTTACTGCAAAGTTGGCGATTAACATAAGTTTTGGCATCCAGCCTTTTTTTTCATTGGCTATCTTCATAAAGATAACACCAGTAATCTCACATATACCAGCAATAATTAAAAATAACCATGCCATGTTTATGCAGCCTCCTTCTCTACTTGTTCACCTGTTACTCGTTTTAAACCAATAACACCAACGAAAATTAAACCGATCAATAAGATTTTTACAAGCGAAAATGGTTCGCCAAAAACAAAAATTTCTGTTAGCACAATTCCTCCAGCTCCGATTCCTGTGAAAACAGCATACACAGTCCCTACCGGGAGTTTTGCATAAGCTTTAAATAAAAGGAAAAAGCTAATACCGATTGCCATCGCTACACCAATCCATTCCAGTGGTGTTGTTGCATGTTTTAAACCAATTACCCATACAATTTCAATGATTCCTGCTATAACAACATAAATCCATTCCATCATTTATTCTCCTTCCTACCAGTCGTTAGGTATAGGGCCGGAAAATGACGCATTGCGTCTGCAATCCGTCAGCTTGACAATCCGCGCCAAAATACTTTCCAAGATGCGTATAATCGATTTTCAAATGGCTGTATTCCAGCAAATAAAAATTCAACCATTAATCCGTCAATTAAACATAAATAAGCTGCAACAGCTTCTGTTACTTCAATGCTACAAAGTTCTTTCTTTTCTTGTGCCTGTTCAAATATAGGTACTAAAAGCTGTCCGATGTTTTCGATGTATGCATTTGCTTTTTCGACAATTTGCTCACGAAAGGCATCTGGTGGAAAAAACGAAGTGCGTAACCAAAACATTGTTTCAATACTTTCTTGAAAGCGATGGCCATAATTTTTAAGAAGACGAAATAAAAAGTCTCCAAAGGGAGTTTCTTCTGAATTCTTCACATACTGTTTAAAGAATTCAAGATCTTTTTGTAAAGATTCTTCTAAGCAAATAAAATATAGCTCTTCTTTTCCCTTAAAATGTGCGTATATTGACGGCTTCTTAATACCAACATCTTGTGCAATGTTTGCTAGTGAAGTTCCTTCATAGCCATAGCGTGCAAAGTGTGATAATGCTACAGCTTTTATACGGTTTGCTGTCATGTTCATCCCCTACCTACCGTTCGTTAGTTAAATTATAAGATGAAAAAAATATATAGTCAAGGAGGACAATTATACAAAATTGAACAGTGTAAGCTCTAATAATAGGGGCTTTACACTGTTCCTCGTTCAATTAAACGAAACGGTAACTCTTCAGAAGTCCCTGTAATTTGTTCCTGTTGTACTTGTTCATAAAATAAGGAAAAAGCACGATTTCCCATTGCTAAGCCAGGATTTTCAATTGTTGTTATCTCTAACGCTTCAGAAATAGGATGGTTATCAAATCCTAAGATTGCTAAATCCTCTGGTACTCGCAGTCCTTGTTTTTTTGCTTCTGTTAGTAATCCAGCAGCAACTTGATCGCTTGCAGCAAAAAGAGCGGTAGGACGATTTTTCATCGTTAGTATGCTTTGAATGACATTCGCACCGTCTTGAATACTATAGCATTGGTAAAATTGCCAGTCTGTCTGTGCGCGTTTTCCAGCTGCACGAAGCGCATCAAAAAAGGCTTGCTCACGTTGCTTTGTACTCACACTTTTTTCACGTGCTAAACAAAATCCAATGTGTTCATGTCCGTTTTGTAATAAATATTCTGTCCCAATACGGAAGCCGTCATAATGATTAACATAGACAGAAGATATAAGCGGATGCAGCAGTTTTTCACACGAAATGATAGGGGCAAATTTTGCGTAAGGTTCAATGGCTTCCCATGAGCTCGTTCGGGAACAAATAATCATACCATCAAATTGTTTCATTTTCATCATTTCAAGGACACGCATTTCTTCAATGCTATCGTAGTTTGTTTGACAGAGATTAATGCGGTATCCAGCTTCAAGTGCTTTCGTTCCAACCCCTTCAATAAGTGTGCTAAAGTACGGCAGATTAATAAAAGGAAGCATAACACCAATTGTATGTGTTTTCCCTTTAAGAAGATGAACGGCATTTACATTTTTAGCATAATTCAATTCTTCAACAGTTTCTAGGACGCGTTTTCGTTTTTCTGCACTGACATATGGATGGTCATTTAAGACGCGTGAAACAGTCGTAACGGAGACTCCAGCCGTTTTCGCGATTTGTTTTATATTTACCATATGTTTCACCTCTATTTCTATTATACAAGAAAAAGGTAAGAGAAATCTTGTAAAACTCTTGACATGAAAAGCGTTTCATACTCTATTTTGTTAATAACGCTTTTTGCTATTCGCGTAACGATTATATTCGGCGTGAGAATAGGGAAAGCGTTTTTGTCAAATTGTGTGAGATAAACGAGGAAAGTTTTCAAAGGTGGAACAGTAAGAAAAAGAGAATATGAACATAACATACGAAAGCTTCAATTGTATCTTGATAGAAAAGAGAACGTTGAGAAAGGGCGGATACACATTGAAAAAACGGGTGCTCTGTTTCGTATTTTCTAGTATGGTGTTAAATGCATGTTCTTTTCAGCAAACGATGGTCGAGGAAAAAAAATTTGCAGCAAGTTTAGAGGCAAGTGAAGATATGATGTCTGATCCAGTATCGGTACAAGCTGTAAAAAACGTTCTTCCGTTTTCGTTTCAAACACCATCATATTTACCGTATGAGTCAAAAGATAATCCAAAAGCAGTAGTTCGAAAAATGGGAAATAAGCGAATTGCCCTTGATATTAAATATGAACGACGTGAAAAAAACATGAAGGATTATATTGAATTAACAGTTGCCAATTTCTCATATAATTTTCCTTTTGTTGTAGAACAAAATCATTTTCAGGAGCAAGTAAAGCTTGAAAATGGCATAACAGCTTATTTTAAAAGTAGTGACGGAGAAATGGATGGAGAAGACATTGCGACGCTCACTTGGAAAGAAGAGAAAGTAGAATACCAGTTGCTGTACCGAAATGTGCGTGATCAAAATAGTGAAGATGTAAAGAAAAATTTAACGTATATCGCTAGTAAAATGGAATGAAATAGCTAGCTTGTGATAGACAAGCTAGCTATTTATTATGAATTTTTCTTTTTCACTTTACCAGACCAAGTTTTAAAGCCGCCTTGCAATTGATAAAATTCTTTGTAACCGTGCTTCTTTAAAAACTGTGCTGCGCGTCCTGTTCGGAAACCATTTTGGCAATACATATAAATCGGTTGGTCAGCACGTAATTCTTTGTAACGAAGGCGTAATTGTGATACCGGAATGTTACGTGCTCCTAAAATATGCCCAGCATTATATTCGTCCGCTTCACGAACATCGATAAGTTGTGCTTTACGATATCCAGTGCGAAATTCTTCTTCCGAAAGTGTTTTAATTAATTTCTTTTGATAGAAATACATCCATACAGAGTAGCCGATAAATCCTACGATTATGGCTAGTAAAATAATAACATTTGTTGACACGATTGTATCGCTCCCTTTTTTCTTATCCTACTTTCAATATTATAATGCCCATATGTATTTATGCAACAAGTTCATTTTGTATTAGAAGAAATTTCGTATTCTTTCACAAATTTTGTCGAATTTGATAGACTAGAGAATGTGAGAAAAATTAGTTATATGAGGTGTGGGATGGAAAAGGAAAAATGGTGTTATATAAATTCTGGTAAATGCTCTCCAGCGTTTAATATGGCGTTAGATGAATGTTTATTAAATTGGCAAAGTGAAAAGGAAATGCCGCCAACAATTCGTTTTTATGAGTGGGAAGTTCCGACGTTAACAGTGGGGTATTTCCAACGTGCTTCAAAAGAAATTGATATGGATGCAGTGAATAGAAATGGTTTTGGATTTGTACGCCGTCAAACGGGTGGGCGAGGCGTTCTTCACGATAATGAATTGACATATAGTGTAATTGTATCTGAAGATCATCCAAGCATGCCGAAAACAGTGACAGAAGCATATCGCGTCATTTCGCAAGGTTTATTAGATGGATTTAAAGAACTAGGCTTAGAAGCGTATTTCGCAGTACCAAAAACGGCAGAGGAACGTGAAAATTTGAAAAATCCGCGTTCAGCAGTTTGCTTTGATGCTCCGTCATGGTATGAAATCGTTGTAGAAGGGCGCAAAATTGCTGGAAGTGCACAAACTCGTCAAAAGGGAGTTATTTTACAGCACGGATCGATTCCATTAGAAATTGATTTAGATACGCTGTATGATCTGTTTCTGTTTCCAAATGAACGTGTAAAAGAACGTATGAAAAAAATGTTCTCTTCTAAAGCAATTGCAATTAATGAATTAACAGATCGTACATTTACAATTCAGCAACTTATTGATGCATTCCACATTGGATTTGAGAAAGGATTAAATGTGGAACTTGTTCCGTATCAGTTAACAGAGGAACAATTGCATGAAGTGGAAACATTAGCAAAAGAAAAATATGAAAGTGATGAATGGAATTATAAGAAATAAGGAGATGGATGTCCATCTCCTTATTTTTATATTGTTGAGAGCTTTCCAGCAGTGATGATGAGAAAACGGACTGATGGAAATTTCGCTTTATCATTTATAATAAATTTAATACTTTCTCTACTTTAATTCCTTTTTGCTTTAGTGAACGTAAACGATTTACAACATCCATAATTTCTGCATCAAATGCTACCGATATTCCTTGTTTTTGTAACTCACCTTTTAAGTTCTCGATAGAATCGTCTACATCCATACCAAGTTCATAATCTTGACATACATCCACAGCTTGCTTTACAAGACGAACATACTTTTCTTGTAATTCAGAGTTTGGTTGATTTGTTGCAGGTTGTTTAGCTGTAACTACTGGCTGTACTGGAGTTGACACAGTTACTTCTTTTTGCACTGGAGTAGGTGCAGTTACATCTTTTTGTACAGGAGTTGGTGTAGCTTTAACTACAGGTTCTGGACGCACCGGCTTTGGAATTGGTGTTGGAGTAGGTGCAACATTTACCACTGGTTTTGTTACAGGTGTAACTTCTTTTGAAGTTTCAACTACTGTCTCTTTTTTTGGAGTAGGTGTTTCGACAACTGATAGTGTATTGTCTTCTAATTCTGTCATTTCTTCTTTCGTTTCTTTACTCCACATAACGCGTTCGATTTGCAGTGAAACATTGTTTTTTTTCATTGCGCTTAATGTCACTTTACCAACTTCGGCATTGCCAGTAAAATCGACAATTTTATAAATAACGCTTTTGTTCCAATCTACTTTTCCGCTCAAAAATAATTCTTCGTTACATTTTGGCGTTAAGCCCTCGATTTTAATTTCTGCGTTTACACCGTTTTCACTATATACCATAATTAGCGAAGCATTCACATCTTCGTCTGCTAACATTAGTTCACGTACCATTTTGCCGGTGCGCACCTGTGTTTTCTTCTTAAGTGACATCAAATTTCCCCTCTCAAAAATTTAGTAATAATAAAAAATCGTATAACGAAAAATAATTGCTCACGAAGAAATATGATACCGATAATAAAAGCATCACGTCAACAATTTACTTTAATTATTTTGTATTTTTCTTTTTTGTTTATGTTATTTTTCTTTTTGTAAATTTAGACAAACGAAAAACAGTCCTGAAAAGAACCGTTAAAACCTTGAGACTTTAAATAAAAATTTAGATATCGTAAAGAAGAAAAGGGCCAATGCGGTACCTTGCCACATTATTAAGTGATAGGATAGATACTCTTGCTTTTTTAGGTTAATATTTAAGAATGCAGATGAATAAAAGTGGAAAAGTTTGAACTGCGTTTTCATACAGTCTTTCGTTTATACTAAGAAAACGATAAGGTGGCTATTGTGAAACTGCCCGTAAAAGTCCGATTGGTTCAACTAACTATCAGTGGGGGATGAAGTCCCCCACTGATAGAAGTTTCACTTTATTTACAAACAATCGGGGGTTATATTCATAAATATTTTCCGAATGCTGAAATTCAATATTTTACATGATAGAACCCAAGCTATGTATGTGGGTTCTATCATGTGTTGGGAAAATGGGCTTGTTTCCACCCTTGTCACGATATCCTTTCTGTTGTATCATTTTATTGATTGCTTAGTGCGGAATATATAAACTGAATTGGATGGAGGAAACCGATGCCTACTCCTAGTATGGAAGATTATATCGAACAAATTTATTTGTTAATTGAAGAAAAAGGATATGCCCGTGTATCTGATATTGCCGAAGCGCTTAGTGTACATCCATCCTCTGTAACAAAAATGGTACAAAAACTTGATAAAGATGAATATCTAATTTATGAAAAATATAGAGGACTTGTATTAACATCAAAAGGGAAAAAAATTGGTAAGCGCCTTGTCTATCGTCATGAATTGTTAGAGCAGTTTATGCGTATTATCGGTGTAGATGAAAGTAAGATTTATAATGATGTAGAAGGAATTGAACATCATTTAAGCTGGGAAGCTATCGATCGTATTGGCGATTTAGTGCAGTATTTTGAACAAGATGAACTTCGAGTTGAGAAGCTTCGTGGTGTTCAAAAGGCAAATGAGGAACAGGCGCAGTAAGAGAGGGAACTGAGGAACAGTTTCCTTTTTTGTATGTAAAAAAGAGAGATTGGTGCACAGCATAGAATATATATACTGATTATTTGCGTAGGAAGAGGATATGTTGAAAGCGATTGTGTTTGACTTTGACGAAATCCTTGTTTTTGAAACGCATCATTTACGTTTACATTCTATGAAAGATAAAAGTTATTGAACATATTAGGCAAAAAGAAAGACCACACTTCTCTAAAAGGAAGCGCGGTCTTTCTTTTTGCCTTTTTTTCCTTCAATAACTGTTAAGTGAGATTGCTTTCGTTTGCGTCTTAGAAAGGAAGCATTTCCTTTTTTTCCTTTAGCATCGGAAGCATTTTTCTTTAACAAATTTTTGCTTAGGGGTGTTACATTCTGTTTTCCATATTTTCGGTTCGATTGTTTCGCAGCACGTTTGTAGGAAGATTGTGAGTTATTAGCTGAACCGCTTGAACTCGTAAGCATCTTATAAAGCAAATAAAAGACACCAACAACAATGAGCATTATCGCAATGTTTTTTACAACTCCCATTGGATTTTCAATTGTGAATGATACAAGGCTAAATACCGCTAACCCAACAATTATAACAAATAGAGCGAACATAAATGAGCGACCCTTCATAAGGAACACCTCCTAAAAAGAAAGATATTTTAATTAGTTTATTAACGAAAGGCAAAGGAGTTGAATAATATTACGAAAAAGTTATTGTTGTCCTTCTTCTAGACGCAGTAGTTCTTCAAAAGATGCAATTGCTACTTCAACTTGATCATCTGTTGGTTCTTTCGTTGTTAACAGCTGAAGCCACAGACCAGGGTATCCTAATGTGCGGAGTACTGGAACGCTTCGCAAGCTGTTTGTAAATTGAAGCACTTCAAACGAAATACCTAGCACTACAGGAATGAGCAAAATACGATTCATAAGGCGAACCCAAAGAGGATCTGTTGGAACGAGAAAATATACAAACATCCCAATAATAACAGTAAATAAAATGAAGCTACTGCCGCAACGATAATGGAGACGGGTTTGTTTTTGTACGTTTTCTACTGTCAATGGGAGATTATTTTCATAAGCATTAATCACTTTATGTTCCGCCCCGTGATATTGAAATACACGTTTAATAAGTGGAGTCAGTGAAATAAAGTAAATATAGCTGAGTAATAATACAAGCTTAATGATACTTTCGACAATGATTTGCCCAGCATGAGATGGGAAAACGGGTCTTGTCAATTCTGCTAAAAGCGCAGGAACCGCAGTGAAAATCACTTTTCCGAAGATAAAGGATAAGACCCCGACTGCCGCAACACTAAGTATCATCGTTAGCTTCGACTGTTCTTCTTTTTTTTGTACGAATTGTTCATCATCTGCGGGATGTACATCAAAGCGTTCTGTAGCGAAGTTTAAATGCTTTGCCCCATTTGCACTTGCATCAATAATTGCCGCGATGCCGCGTAGAAATGGAATTTTTTTAAACATAGATGATACTTTATTACGAACACGAGGTAATCGATAAAATTCGATAGACTTATCTTTACGACGAATCGCTGTAACAGTATATTCTCTACCGCCAAACATAACTCCTTCTACTACCGCTTGACCGCCGTAGATTTGTTTTGTCTTCTCTGTCATGTCAACACCAACCTGTATTTGTTTTTCTCTTATCAGAAAAGAGGTAGCGACTCTAGGTGTTGTCATTATATTACATGACAACACTACAGTTTCCTTTATTTTATCGACAAAAGCGTACTTCTGACAAGGAAAATCAACAGGTTAGTCAGACATTTCCTATTCTTTTTATAGACAAGTTCTGCAGTATTTAAACATGCTTTAAATTAGTTTCGGACATACTAGTAGGCGGAGGTGTGGATGTGAAACAAGAACAATCTGTCACGAAAAAAATAGTTCAAATTGGTGTGTTTGGAGGTTTGTTTTGGGGAGCTGTTTGGTACTTTCTCAATTTTTTTTCCTTCACTGAGGCGGGCCCAAATTATTTGCTGCTCCCGTTTGCACTTGGAAATTGGAAAGAAGGTGTATGGGGAAACGTAGCGGGAATTGTGTGTATGGGAATACTTTCAATTATTGTGGCTTTTATATATAGGGCAGCTTTGAGTAAGTTTGAAGGTGTGATTCCAGGTGTTATATACGGTCTTATATGGTGGGGAATATTATTTTTTGTGATTGGATCTGTTGCACCTGTCATAAGAAGTGCGTTGGAAATGCCTAGGACAACCATTATAACGACAGCATGTATTTTTATTTTATATGGTGTTTTTATTGCATATTCTGTTTCGTTTGAGGTGAATAACGAAAAGGGTTATAGGGAATGAGGAAAAGACAAACTATTCAAATAAGTGAGAGGTATGGTAAAATGTTATATAGACATTTTTTTTATTAAGGAGTTAGGTATATGAATAAATTGCTCCTCGTTAACGGGCCTAATTTAAACCGCCTCGGTGTGAGAGAGGTTAATGTGTATGGTACGGGAACATTAGCATCGCTAGAAATAGATATGAAACAACAAGCAGAAAGTTTGGGAGTGGAGCTAGAGTGTTTCCAATCCAATCATGAAGGTGCCATTATTGATATCATTCATGAGGCTGAGGGTACATATAAAGGAATTATTCTAAATCCCGGAGCATTTACGCATTATAGTTATGCAATTCGTGATGCGATTGCGAGTGTTTCGATTCCTGTTGTTGAGGTGCATATTTCAAATATTCATCAGCGCGAATCGTTTCGTCATGTATCTGTTACGGCACCGGTCACAGCAGGACAAATTGTAGGATTTGGTTTGTATGGCTATCACTTAGCGTTACTTGCATTATTGGAGAAAATCGGGGAGGCATAATCCATGGAGAAACTTACAAAATTAAGAAGTGCATTTGGAGAAGCTGGTATTGATGGCATTTTATTAACGAATCAACATAGTCGTAGATATATGACAAACTTTACAGGAACGGCAGGAGTTGTATTAATTTCAAATGAACGCGCTTTGTTTATTACAGATTTTCGATATGTTGAACAAGCGCAAAAACAAGCGGTTGGCTATGAGATCGTGCAGCATACGGGTCCGATTCTTGAAGAAGTTGCAAAACAAGTAAAAGACCTAGGAATTCAAAAGCTTGGTTTTGAGCAAGATACTCTTACATACAGCTCTTATACGGCATATAAAGAGGAAGTTGATGCAGAATTTGTTGCAACTTCTGGTATTGTGGAAAAGTTACGCTTGATTAAGACTGATTCAGAGATTAAGATATTAAAGGAAGCTGCACAGATTGCAGATGCTGCCTTTGAACATATTCTATCATTTATTCGCCCGGGAGTATCTGAGATTGAAGTGTCAAATGAACTTGAATTTTTCATGAGAAAGCAAGGAGCAACTTCTTCTTCGTTTGATATTATCGTTGCTTCTGGACTTCGTTCAGCATTGCCGCATGGCGTGGCATCTGAAAAATTGATAGAAAAGGGAGATTTTGTTACATTAGACTTCGGTGCTTACTATAAAGGATATTGCTCTGATATTACTCGTACAATTGCAGTAGGTGAGCCGTCCGACAAATTAAAGGAAATTTATAATATCGTATTAGAAGCGCAGCTGCGCGGTGTAAACGGCATTAAAGCTGGTCTAACTGGCCGTGAAGCTGATGTGTTAACGCGTGACTACATAACTGAAAAAGGATACGGTGAATATTTTGGGCATTCTACAGGTCATGGGATTGGTCTTGAAATTCATGAGGGACCAAGTTTAGCCTTCCGCTCTGAGACGGTACTTGAGCCAGGAATGGTTGTGACTGTAGAACCTGGAATTTATATTCCAAATGTAGGCGGAGTTCGTATTGAGGATGATATTATAGTAACAGTTGAAGGTAATGAAGTGTTAACTAAATCTCCAAAAGAACTCATTATTTTGTAAAATACAGGAGGATTTTTTGCATGATTTCAGTAAACGATTTTCGTACAGGTTTAACAATTGCGGTGGATAACGGCCTTTGGCAGGTTATAGATTTCCAACACGTAAAACCAGGTAAAGGTGCAGCGTTCGTTCGTTCTAAACTACGTAACCTTCGTACAGGTTCTGTTCAAGAAAAAACATTCCGTGCTGGTGAAAAAGTAGAAAAAGCACATATCGAAAACCGTCGTATGCAATATTTATATGCAAGCGGTGAAGCTCATGTATTCATGGATAATGGAACATACGAGCAAATCGAACTTGCTGACAAGCAAATCGAACACGAATTAAAATTCTTAAAAGAAAATATGGAAGTAGCAATTATGACATATCAAGGCGAAGTACTTGGTGTAGAACTTCCAAACACTGTTGAGTTAAAAGTTGTTGAAACAGAACCAGGTATTAAAGGTGACACAGCTTCTAACGTAACAAAACCAGCTACATTAGAAACTGGTCTAGTTGTACAAGTACCAATCTTCATTAACGAAGGTGAAATGCTTATTATCAACACAGGAGAATCAAAATACGTTTCTCGTGCGTAATTGAAAGTGGCACTCGTGGATTATCCACGAGTGCCTTTTTTATGTGAAATAAGGTACGTAATAAATGACAGTAATAATAAGGCTAATGACAAGCAGTAGAAGAGTCCCAGCCATATAGGGATTCATTCGAATTTGAAAAGGTGTTATTTCCCCGGTGTTAAGCCCCGTGAAACTTTTTGTAATAGCACGATCCATATTAGCGTTTCGGTTCATATTTAAAAGTAACAGCCAAGTGATACTGAAAATAGCTAAACTCCCTAAAAAGAAACTTTCTATAAATGGCCAATCGACAAATTTTGCAAACAAGAAAATAGCAGCCACTTCTACCGAGATAGTAAGGATAATTTTAAGAACTTTCATACTTCCACCCTTTTTATTCCAATATATCACAATTTAACGGAAAATTCTGTTTGTTTTTATTTGATAATTAAAAAATTACTTTTCCACTTCTGAAATAGACAACCATTGCATATGGTTGTACAAAGGTACTCTTTCATCTTGTTTCAGCAGGATATATGTGTGCTGTTAGAACGGTGTAAGGATAACGAGAGAGGTGAGAGGATGAAACAATGGCTAGCGGCATTTGAAACATCTGTGCTCGTGATGGCGCTTCTTAGGCTCTTCTCGGGAAGCATGGAGATTTTCGCCGCTTTGCTTATGTTGTATTTCAATGATGCCAAAAAGGCATTGTTCGTAAATGGCATGCTTGCATTTGTTGGGCCAACTGTTTTGATTGTAACGATGTCAATTGGAATTGCGAGCGTTACGAATGAATTTTCTTTTTTGAAATTATTTTTTTTAGCGCTTGGAATTGGCTGTATTTTTATTGCGGTACTGAAATAGCGATGTGATGGGGAGAGAGCTATGAAAGAAGTATTAGAGATGTTGCCAAAGCAAATCGAACGTTTTATACAAGACTATAAAGAAAATGACGGATTAGAAGAAATACGGATTCGGATTGGTCGACCGCTTGAATGTATTGCGCGCGGTGAAGCGCATTTTTATAACTATATTGTGACGGTAGAAGACGCAGCATATTTGCTGAATAAGCTGAGTCAATATTCACTTTATACGATGGAAGAAGAATTAAAGCGAGGGTATGTTACATTGCGCGGAGGACATCGCGTTGGTTTAGCGGGCAAAGTAATTATGGAAAAGAGTGCAGTGAAAATGATTCGGGATGTGGCGTCATTTAATATTCGAATTGCTCGCCAAAAAAAGGGAATTGCTGAGCCGCTTATACCATATTTATATGAGAAGCATTGGCTGAATACAATGATTATCGGTCCGCCGCAAACAGGCAAAACAACATTATTACGTGATGTAGCGCGTTGTATGAGTGCGGGGGTTCCAAGGCAACATATTCCTTCTTGTAAAGTTGGTATCGTAGACGAAAGATCAGAAATTGCGGGGTGCGTGAAAGGTGTACCGCAATATGAGTTTGGAACAAGAGTGGACGTGTTAGATGCATGTCCAAAAGCAGAAGGTATGATGATGATGATTCGCTCAATGAGTCCCGATATATTAATTGTTGACGAAATCGGCCGACCAGAAGATAGCGAAGCAATTATGGAAGCTGTTCATGCTGGTGTTCAATTGTTTACTAGTGTGCATGGACAAGGGCATGAAGATATACTGAAACGACCTTCGCTAAGGAAAATCATAGAACTGGGCGTATTTGAACGCTTTATTGAGCTTTCTAAAATAAAAGGACCAGGAACGATTTTGAATATGAAGGATGGCAGCGGAAAGCCAATTCGCCGCGGGGAGAAGGTGCTGAACGTATGATTAAATTTTTTGGTGCCGCACTTATCCTTGCGGTATCAACATTTTTTGGTTTTTCATATGCGAAGAAATATAGTGAGCGCCCTCGCCAATTACGGTTGTTAAAGGCAGCATTGCAATCACTTGAGGCGGAAATTATGTATGGACATACCCCGTTGTCAGAGGCAGCTGCACGTCTTGAAAAACAAATGCCAAAGCCTTTGAACTGGTTATTTCATAGCTTCCATGAACGATTAGAAAGGGGAGAGCAAACGGTTCGGGAAGCATGGATGGATAGCTTACAAGAAAATTGGAAACTCACGGCCTTGAAGCAAACAGAATATGAAATTTTACAGCAATTTGGAGAAACGTTAGGACAACACGACCGGGAATCACAGCAAAAGCATATTCGTTTATGTATTACGCATTTAGAAAGAGAAGAAGGGGAAGCAAAGGAAATGCAGATTCAGTACGAAAAGATGATGAAAAGTTTAGGTGTATTAGCAGGACTACTTATCGTTATTTTATTGTTGTAAGGGGGAAAGGTGATGTCGATCGACGTTGGATTAATCTTTCAAATTGCAGGCATTGGTATTATTTTAGCTTTCATTCATACTGTGCTGAAAGAACTAAAGCGAGAAGATATTGCCAACTGGGTTATTCTTGTTGGTTTTGTCGTTATTTTATTTCAAGTTGCATTTTTAATTAACAATTTGTTTGACAAGATTAAAAGCGTCTTTCTCTTTCAGTAAAGGGGGGCGATTCGAATCGAAATATTACAAATTGTAGGACTTGGGCTTGTGGCGACCTTTTTGGCGGCAGTATTGAATCAACATAAATCGAGTATAACTTCATTGTTTGTTGTATTTGTCGGTAGTGTGATGTTTTTACTTATAATCGATCAAATTCACTCTATTTTAACGATGATTGAGCGCATTGCGAATGAAGCGAAGGTGAGCAATGTGTATGTGGAAACGCTGCTAAAAATTATTGGAATTGCTTATATTGCAGAATTTGGTGCACAAATTACGAAAGATGCAGGACAAGGAGCGATTGCCTCAAAAATCGAATTAGCAGGAAAAATTTTAATTTTAGTGATGGCGATTCCAATATTAACGGTTGTAATTGAAACAATTCTCGGTTTTTTACCAACCGGATAAAGGAGGGGTGAAATGTGCGATCGTTTGGAATAAAGCTTTTGTTTACCTTTCTCCTCTTTTTTTCTTTGCCAATTATCGTACAAGCTTCTCCCTTAGAACAAAATGTTGTGGATGAACAGCTAGGAAAGCTTGGGATAGAAGATGTAAAGAAATATTGGGATGACCTTGTTGCAAAGTACGGGGGATATTTGCCGGAAAGCCAAAAGGGAAGCTTTATGGAGTTTGTAAAAGGAGAAAAAAACTTTTCAATTAAAGAGTGGTTAATTGGATTACTAAAATATTTATTTCATGAATTAGTGGCTAATGGAAAGTTGCTTGGGACACTTATTATGCTTACTATTTTTAGTGCGCTTCTTCAATCACTTCAATCTGCTTTTGAAAAAAGTAGTGTTGGAAAAATAGCAGATGCTGTTGTATATATGGTGCTTATCGTTTTTGCTTTAAATAGTTTTTACGTTGTAATGACGTATGCAAGGGACACTATTCAAACAATGATAGATTTCATTTTAGCACTTCTTCCTATTTTGTTGGCGCTTATTGCTACTGGAGGCGGTGTTGTATCTGTTTCCTTCTTTCATCCGATTATTGTTTTTCTTATGAATACGAGCGGGATGCTCATGAATTATATTGTTTTACCGCTCCTGCTGCTTGCAACGATTTTAAGTATTGTAAGTACAATGAGTGATCAATATAAAGTCACAAAATTGTCCAAGCTGCTTCAAAATGTTAGCGTTAGCATCATTGGCATTTTCTTAACAATCTTTCTTGGTGTGCTATCTGTACAAGGAACGGCAACAGCAGTAGCGGATGGGATTGCTGTTAAAACAGCAAAATTTGTAACGGGAAACTTTATTCCAGTTGTGGGGCGAATGTTTACCGAAGCAGCAGATACAGTGCTCAGTGCATCTGCATTATTAAAAAATACAATTGGAATTGTTGGGATTGTTATTTTATTACTTATCGTTGCTTTTCCTGCGATTCAAATTTTTTGCATTGCTTTTATTTATAAGTTTGCAGCAGCAGTGCTACAACCTGTTGGTGGAGGGGCGATTATCCAATGCCTAGATATTATCGGTAGAAGCATTATATACGTGTTTGCTTGCTTGGCTATTGTATCGTTTATGTTTTTTTTAAGTATCACTATTATTATCGCAGCTGGAAATATTACGTTAATGATGCGTTAGGGGGTGATCAGGTTGCAATTTGTAGTAGAGTGGATTCGGAATATTATTGTGTTTCTACTATTAGCGACGATGCTTCATATGTTACTTCCTAATTCAAAATTACAAAAGTATGTCAAATTTGTTGTTAGTTTGCTTCTAGTTGTTTTAATCTTAACGCCCTTGTTTAAATTATTGCAAACAGACATTCAAGATGTAATTGCAAACGTTAGTCAAGACAAGTATGTGGCCAATGGATTAGTAGAAAATCAAATTGATACAAAGAAAAAAGAAATACAAGCCTCACAACGTGCATATATTTTAGAACAGATGGCTGTCCAAATGAAAAAACAAATTGGAAAAGAACTGGAAGAAAAATATGGTATGGCCGTTATGAGTTTGCAGATACAAGTACCAGAAGAAAAAAAGGAAGTGAAATCTCAGCAAGATATTCAGTCTGTTGTCGTAATGCTTCAAAAAAAGGATCGTAATCGAGAAGGAGCTATTGAAACAATTCAAAAGGTAGAAATTAATTCGAAAGAACCTCGAAAGACATCAGAACAAAACACAGCTGAAATGAAACAATTCTTCTCAAACAAATGGCAATTAGAAGAGAACAAAATTAAAGTTCAGATGGAAGGGGGGGCAGAAAAAGCAAATGAATAACAAATTTCAATTTTTTCGCAATTTTTTTAAAGGAAATGAAAAAGATGAGAAAGAGAAAAAAATAACATCAAAGTTTTTAATTGTTTTGCTTATACTCGGTATGCTTCTTATGTTTTCTAGTAATCTTTTTCAAGCGAAAAAACCAGAAGTACCTGTTTTGAAATCGCAGACAGGGCAAGAACAGCCTAAAGATGTACCGACGTTTGGACAAAAGGACAGCGACAATAAATCTATCATTGATAAATATGAAAAAGAATATGAGCAACAATTAAAAGAAGCATTAGAAAGTATTACAGGTGTTAAAGATGTAACAATTACAGTCAATCTTGATTCATCTGAAGAAATAATACTCGACAAAAATACGGTGAAGCGATCGCAAACGACAAATGAAACAGATAAAGAAGGTGGAACACGAAAAGTTGAGGATGAGTCTACCGATGATAAAACCGTGATTGTACGTCAAGGGGATAAAGAAACTCCTATTGTACTTCGAAAAGAGAAGCCGAAAGTTCGAGGTGTTCTTGTTGTTGCAAAAGGAGTGGATAATATACAAGTAAAACAAATGGTAAAAGAAGCTGTTACGCGTATGCTTGATGTCCCAAGCCACCGTGTATCTGTCTTGCCAAAAAAGAATTAGGGAGGAAATAAAGTGCTAAAAAAACAAACAGTTTGGTTATTAACGATGTTAAGTTTAGTTGTTGTTCTTTCGGTATACTATGTAATGACGCCAGATAATAAAAGTAAGGTTGTTACAACATCTCTTGAAGAAGTAACGAAAGAGAAGCAAGGAACTCAAAAGGAAACAAGTAAAAAAGAAACAAGTAAAAAAGAAGGTAATGTATCTAGTCAATCTGCTAGTGATGATAGTTTCACAGCACTACGTTTGCAAATGGAAGATCAGCGCAGTGAAGTGAAAGAAAAATTGCAAGATGTAATGAACTCAACAAACGCTTCTGCTGAAGAGAGAAGTAAAGCAAAAGATGACTTTAATGCATTAAGTGATTTAGCAGCAAAAGAAACATTATTAGAAACATTGATTAAAACAGAAGGTGGCTATAAAGATGCACTTGTACGTGCAGATGGAAATGACATTAAAGTGACAGTGAAAGCAGCGAAGCTTTCTGCGAAAGAAGCAAATAAAATTATGCAGCTTGTAAAAAGTGAAACGGGCTTAATGGCAGACGTTCGATTTGAAATCGCAAAGTAAAAAGCTATCGATTTTTCGATAGCCTTTTTTGTTTATTAGAAGTTAGTCTAGCAATTGTAATTCAGCCTCTTTTACTTTTATAGGAGAAATTCGTTGTGAGCAAAAAATCATCGGTTCTTGATGAAGGCGATTACTTTGTCCGCATTTCATTTGAATAGCAAGAGCCATAACCCAAATAATAACAGTTGGTAGAAAGAGAATAAGCCAAATGTTCACGTTTTCGCACCTCACTGTATAGGATTCTACTTTGACGATACTCCTTTTATATGAAGGGGATATGAAGTGGAGGTAAATAAACCTTTAATATTTGGTAAAAAATAAATAAAATTACATAATAAGGTATATGTCACTGTTTTTTCAGAAGTGGTCTTGCCAATTTTGAGTGAAGCTTGGTATTATTACTAGGTGATAAAATATAATATACTGTTATTTTCACAGGAGTTTTTATTTATCATAAAGAAAAAATAAGTTGGAATGTTAAAAATATTTATCGTAAGATGAATATATAGTGTGAAACTTCATAGTAGTTTTTTATTGAGAGTACGCGAAGTAATTTATTATTGTCTGTTATAGCAAGATTTAGTGAAACTTCCATCAATGGCGTTTATGAATGATGGCTTGTAGAAGCAACCAAGCTATTGCAGCAGGACAAACAAGTATATAGGAGTGGATTTTATATGTTTAAAATTCAAGAAGTTCGTGAATTAATTAAGTTGATTGATGATTCTAATATTGATGAATTTGAATACAAAAAAGATGGTACTACAATTAAGATGAAAAAGCGTGGCAATGAAGTAGTTGCTGTGCAACCTGCTCTTGCAGCACAAAAACCTGTACAAGCTATCGCAACAGAAGTAGTTGCTGCACCAGCTCAAGGTGAAACGCCAAAACAAGAAGAGAAACCGGCAGTACAAGATGAGAACTTGAAAAAGATTACTTCTCCAATGGTCGGAACGTTCTATGCATCTCCATCACCAGATGCACCTGTATATGTAAATGTAGGAGATCGCGTATCAGAAGGGAAAATTGTTTGTATTGTAGAAGCAATGAAACTCTTTAATGAAATTGAATCAGAAGTAAATGGAGAAATCGTTGAAATCCTTGTGAATAACGGTCAGCTTGTTGAATATGGACAACCGCTATTTCTTGTAAAAGCATAATAAGGGAGTCTTGAATTATGATTAAAAAAGTATTAATTGCGAACCGCGGGGAAATTGCTGTACGAATTATTCGTGCTTGTAAAGAAATGAACATTGAAACAGTTGCGATTTATTCTGAGGCAGATAAAGAAGCGCTTCATGTACAAGTAGCCGATGAAGCATACTGCGTTGGTCCAACCGTATCAAAGGAGAGTTATTTAAACTTAACGAACATCATTAGTGTTGCGAAATTAACAGGTTGTGATGCAATTCACCCTGGATATGGATTTTTAGCAGAAAATGCTGATTTTGCAGAGCTTTGTCGTGAATGTAATTTAATTTTTATCGGTCCAAGTCCAGAAGCTATTTCAAAAATGGGCACAAAAGACGTTGCACGTGATACAATGAAAGAAGCAGGGGTTCCGATTGTACCGGGTTCACAAGGAATCATTAAGAATATCGAAGAAGCTGTAGCACTCGCAGAGGAGATTGGATATCCTGTTATTATTAAAGCAACAGCGGGCGGCGGCGGTAAAGGTATTCGCGTTGCGCGCACTGAAGAAGAGCTTGTGAAAGGAATTCAAATTACACAGCAAGAGGCAAGTACCGCTTTTGGAAACCCTGGTGTATATTTAGAAAAATACATTGAAGATTTCCGTCATGTGGAAATTCAAGTGATGGCAGATAACTATGGTAATGTCATTCATTTAGGAGAGCGTGATTGTACAATTCAGCGTCGTTTGCAAAAGCTGTTAGAAGAGTCACCTTCTCCAGCTTTAGATGCTACTATTCGTCAACAAATGGGAGAAGCGGCAGTAAAAGCAGCGGCGGCAGTAGATTATACAGGTGCTGGAACAGTTGAATTTATTTACGAATATAAAACGAAAAGTTTCTATTTTATGGAAATGAATACACGGATTCAGGTCGAACATCCTGTAACTGAAATGGTAACAGGGGTAGATCTTATTAAAGAGCAAATTCGTGTTGCTTCAGGAGAGCGGTTATCGCTGCAGCAAGAAGATGTACAATTTAACGGTTGGGCAATTGAGTGCCGAATTAATGCGGAAAACCCTGCCAAAAACTTTATGCCATCTCCAGGAAAGGTAGAAATGTATTTACCACCAGGAGGATTTGGTATTCGCGTCGATTCAGCTGTATATCCTGGATATACGATTCCGCCTTATTACGATTCGATGGTTGCAAAGCTTATTGTTTACGGAAAAACACGTGAAGAAGCAATTGCAAAAATGAAGCGAGCGTTAAGTGAATTCGTCATTGAAGGTGTACATACGACGATTCCGTTTCATTTACAACTTCTTGACCATCCTGAGTTTGTACAAGGTGAATTTAACACTAAGTTTCTAGAACAGCATGATTTAACGGCGCACTGATACATTTAAAGGAGGTTTTTTCATGGCTGATCATATGTTAGACATGGGGCAAGACACAAGCCTTGGTAAAGTAGAAATCGCACCGGAAGTAATTGAAGTAATTGCAGGTATTGCTGCTTCTGAAGTAGAAGGTGTAGCAGCAATGCGTGGTAATTTTGCAACAGATGTTGTTGAGAAGTTAGGAAAGAAAAATCACGGAAAGGGCGTAAAAGTAGAGTTAGCAAACGATGACATTATCGTTGATGTTTATGTATTAATGTACTTTGGTGTAGCAATTCCAGTTGTTGCACAAAACATTCAAGATAATATCCGTCAAGCGCTTCTTACAATGACAGGCCTTGAACCGAAAGAAATAAACGTGCATATCGTTGGTGTAACATTTGAAACACCAAAGACAGAAATTGAGCCAGTGTAATACTAAAAAAGGTGCCTCGTTATACAGGCACCTTTTTTATCGTTTTGTATACTTTTACCTTAATTTCAGAAACATAATATCATTCGGAAAAATGAAAAATATTTAAGGGTAAATACGTATTTTTGAAAAAAACGTACATTGTGGTATGATATGGAACTTGAAGTTAATCTTTTTATTATTTTTCCGTTAGGGAACCCGTGTATGAAACGATAAATTGTGGTATTATCATTGTATTATAAGGTTGAGAACTCAGCGGAATTTATAAAGAGTAAGTAATTCGACGGCTTATAAATTATAATAATATAACAAAACATAAGAAAGACTTGAAGTATAAAGGAGAGTTATAATGAAACGTAGGACGGCTAGAGAAAGAGCAATGCAAGCACTCTATCAAATGGATATTACCGGAGAATATAATCCGAAAGCTGCAGTAGAAAACGCACTTGAAGAAGGCGAAAGTACAAATGAATTTTTAGAAACACTTGTCTTCGGGTGTGTAGAGCATAAAGAAGCAATTGATGAGCTTATTCGTCAAAATTTAAAAAAGTGGAAATTAGAGCGCATTAGCATTGTTGATCGCAGTATTTTACGACTTGCTGTGTATGAAATGAAATACATGGAAGATATTCCGCACAGCGTATCTATTAACGAGGCAATCGAAATTGCAAAAGCATATGGGGACGAGGAATCTCGTCGTTTTATTAACGGCGTTTTATCTAGTATAAAGTGAAACTTGCATCTGTGGGGAGATTTTCCCTACAGATGCAAAGCCTTCACCAATCGGGTTCTTATGAACAGTTATTCCCTACCTATCTTTGTCGTTTCTTTTTAATCTTAAGGTGGGAATCATACTGCCCAAAAGTAGTGGGATAAAGTGAAACTTTCATCTGGGGGGAGTTTCATCTCCTCACAGATGGTTAGTAAGACTAATTAAGCTTTTATGAGCAGTTAACCCTCACCTATCTTCTTTGAATTTTCAAACCTTTAAGATGGGGGCTCTACTGCTCGTTAGAGCGGGGTAGAAGAAAAATAGCTTTATAATTTTTTAAGGGGGAATTTTAACATGGTAGCAGTAATCATCAAAGGAAATGAAGTTGCAGAGAAAAAGCGAGCACAGTTAAAGGAGAAAGTTGCAGAACTAAAAGAACAAGGAATTGTACCAGGATTAGCTGTTATTTTAGTTGGGGATGATCCAGCTTCTCATTCGTATGTAAAGGGAAAAGAAAAAGGGTGCGAACAAGTTGGCATTTATTCTGAATTAATTACATTTCCTGATACAATTACACAAGATCGTTTATTAGCAGAAATCGATCGTTTAAATAACGATAATCGTATTCACGGTATTTTAGTGCAATTACCTTTGCCGAATCACATTGAAGAGAAGGCTATCATTGAAAAAATTTCTCCTGAGAAAGATGTGGATGGTTTCCATCCAATTAGTATCGGCCGTATGATGACAGGACAAGATACATTCCTTCCATGTACACCGCACGGTATTTTAGAATTAGTAAAAGAAACGAACCTTGATATTACAGGAAAACACGTTGTTGTTATTGGACGAAGCAATATTGTTGGAAAACCAGTAGGACAACTGTTTTTAAATGAAAATGCGACAGTTACTTATTGTCATTCAAAAACAGCGAATATAAAAGAATTAACAAAGCTAGCTGATATTTTAATTGTTGCAGTTGGCAGAGCAAAAATGGTAACAGCTGACTATGTAAAAGAAGGTGCAGTTGTAATCGATGTCGGAGTAAACCGTTTAGAAACAGGAAAACTTTGTGGTGATGTTGACTTTGAAGATGTATTAAACGTTGCAGGCTATATTACTCCAGTACCAAAAGGTGTAGGTCCAATGACGATTACAATGCTACTAGAAAATACAGTACTATCTGCAGAGCGCGCAGGTGTTGTTTGTAAGTAATTACAAAGCGGCTATGAGGAGAGAAAGATGGATAAGCAATATTTAACCGTTACAGCATTAACTCGTTATATGAAAACAAAAATAGAGTATGATCCTCATTTACAGTCTGTTTGGTTAAAAGGAGAAATTTCAAATTTTAAATATCATAGCCGCGGTCATATGTATTTCACATTAAAAGATGAAAATGCAAGAATTGCTGCGGTCATGTTTGCAAGTCACAATCGTAATATGAAATTTAGACCAGAAGACGGGATGACGGTGCTTGTAAAAGGGAAGATCTCTGTTTATGAAGCAAGTGGTTCATACCAAATTTATGTTCATGATATGCAGCCAGATGGAGTAGGGAATCTTCATTTAGCATATGAACAGTTAAAGGCTCGTTTAGAGGAGGAAGGGCTGTTTTCACAAGTATATAAACAACCAATTCCTGCTTATCCAACAACAATCGGTGTTATTACGTCACCAACGGGTGCGGCCATTCGGGATATTATAACGACGATTACACGCCGTTATCCTATTGGAAATGTAATTGTATTTCCAGTTCTTGTACAAGGGGAGTTCGCAGCTCCCTCGATTGTACAGGCTATTGAACAGGCAAATGAAATGAACGATATGGATGTATTAATTGTTGGGCGCGGCGGAGGTTCAATTGAAGAACTATGGGCGTTTAATGAAGAAACAGTGGCCCGAGCAATCTTTACGAGTAAAGTTCCGATTATTTCTGCAGTTGGTCATGAAACGGATTTTACAATTGCTGATTTTGTTGCGGATTTAAGAGCGCCAACGCCAACAGCAGCAGCTGAATTGGCAGTTCCTCACATTCTTGAATTAGAAGAAAAAGTGATGCAGCGTACACTTCGGTTAACGCGAGCGATGCGTGAGATGATGAAATATAAGCAGGAACATCTGCAAGCATTACAAAAATCATATGCATTTCGATATCCGAAACAACTGTATGAGCAAAAGGAAGAACAATTGGATCGTACAATTGATAAGCTGATGCAAACGAAAGAACGTTACATAGAGAAGAAGGCGAATCAGCTTCAGAAGCTGTCCTTTTATTTAGGAAAGCATCATCCTTCTCAAAAAATTGAACAAACAAAGCTTACGGTGGATGCATTGCAAAAACAACTGCAACGCGAAATGCAAACTCTTTTACAAGCGAAAGAATTTGCTTTTACAAGAGCAGTAGAGAAGTTAGAAACCTTAAGTCCTCTTAAAGTGATGATGCGAGGCTACGGTCTTGTGTATAACAATAAAAAACAGGTGTTAAAAAGCGTGAAGGAAATTGACCTTGGAGATGCGGTTGCAGTACAGCTTCAAGATGGTTTGTTAGAATGTAATGTATGTGGAATAGAGGAGCGTGAACTAGGCGATGGAAAATAATGTGAGCTTTGAAGAAGCGATTGCAAAGCTTGAGCAAATTGTTTCTAAGCTTGAACAAGGCGATGTTCCGCTTGAAGAAGCAATTTCATATTTTAAAGAAGGTATGGAACTTTCTAAGCTTTGCGATGAAAAATTAAAAGATGTACAAGACCAAATGGCAGTTATACTTGGTGAAGACGGTGAACTTCGTCCTTTTACTGCCCTAGGAGATGAAGCATAATGGCGTATGTAGCTTTTGATGCTTTTATGAAAGAGAGCAAAGCATTTGTTGAAGAACAGCTTGTGCGTTATGCAAATACATTGCAATGTCCGAATGTGCTTCGCGAGGCGATGGCATATTCATTAGAAGCGGGCGGAAAGCGTCTCCGGCCGTTACTTTTATTTGCGACGCTTCAAGCGTTTGGGAAAGATAGAGATTTAGGGATAGGTACAGCCTGTGCACTAGAAATGATTCATACATACTCTTTAATTCATGATGATTTGCCTTGTATGGATGATGATGATTTACGCCGCGGGAAACCGACAAATCATAAAGTATTTGGTGAAGCGATGGCTGTATTAGCCGGCGATGGATTGTTAACATATGCATTCCAAGTTGTAACAGAGCAAGAGCATACAGACGTTACTCCTGAAATCAAGCTGCGCATTGCGTTAGAACTTGCAAAGGCAGCAGGACCAGAAGGAATGGTTGGGGGACAAGTTGCGGATATGGAAGCGGAAGGAAAACAGTTAACTCTTCATGAGTTAGAATATATTCATAAGCACAAAACCGGCCGTTTATTAGAATTTGCAGTATTAGCCGGTGCACTATTATCAGGGGCTACGACTGAGCAACAAGAAAAACTACTTACATTTGCGAAATATGTTGGACTTGCTTTTCAAATTCGTGATGATATTCTAGATGTAGAAGGAACAGAAGAAGAAATTGGGAAGCCAGTCGGAAGCGATATGACAAATGAAAAAAGCACATATACAACGTTGTTTACAGTAGAAGAAGCGAAGCAAATTTTAGAAGAGACAATTGCAAAAGCAAAAGACGCAATTTCTTCTTTGCAATTACAAGATGAATATTTGTTAACAATTTGTGATTTAATTGCAAAGCGTAATCACTAGTATTAAGAACGTTTTCGTTTGTTGAGCCATTCAGGATTTTATGGTATAAATGTAGACAAAGGTTTTTCTTTTCTTGTTATTGGCAAAAATATATGTAGATTACATTGCCGTTATCACTTTGTGTTAGCGGCTCTTTTTTCATCGTATAAAATTAAAGAATATGCTTGATTTTTTTAATACAATTAAGTACAACTATGTTTTATAGGTATTTTGTATAATAGTTGACACGATGACAGATTATGAAACGAAAGTGAGTGATCCTTGTGGATCTGACGCAAATTCAAAATCCTAGTTTTTTGAAGGATATGTCTATAAGTGAATTAGAGGCGTTAAGCGAAGATATTCGAAAGTTTTTAATTGAAGAGCTTTCTCAAACTGGTGGACATATTGCTCCAAACCTAGGTGTAGTAGAACTCACAATTGCTTTGCATAAAGTATTTAATAGTCCAAGGGATAAATTCTTATGGGATGTAGGACATCAATCCTATGTACATAAAATTTTAACAGGGCGTGCAAAGGAGTTTGGTACATTACGACAATATAAAGGATTATGCGGTTTTCCAAAGCGTTGCGAAAGTGAGCATGATGTATGGGAAACAGGACATAGTTCTACTTCATTATCTGCCGCAATGGGAATGGCGCTTGCGCGTGATTTAAAGAAAACGAAAGAGTATATTGTTCCAATTATTGGTGATGGTGCGCTAACAGGTGGAATGGCACTGGAAGCGCTAAATCATATTGGACATGAGCAAACAGATATGACGGTTATCTTAAATGATAATGAAATGTCGATTGCCCCGAACGTTGGTGCATTGCATAACGTACTTGGACGTTTACGTACAGCAGGGAAATATCAATGGGTAAAAGATGAATTAGAATACTTACTGAAGAAAATCCCAGCAGTAGGCGGTAAAGTAGCAGCAACAGCAGAAAAAGTAAAAGACAGTTTGAAATATTTACTTGTGTCTGGTGTATTTTTTGAAGAGTTAGGCTTTACATACTTAGGCCCTGTTGATGGTCACGATTATGAAAGTTTATTTGAAAATCTTCAATATGCAAAGAAAACAAAGGGCCCTGTTATTGTCCACGTCATTACGAAAAAAGGAAAAGGCTATAAGCCGGCTGAAAGTGATGTGGTGGGAACTTGGCATGGCACAGGGCCATACAAAATTGAGTCTGGTGATTTCGTGAAACCGAAAGAAGCTGCGCCGGCATGGAGTTCTGTTATTAGTGAGGCGGTTCGCAAGCTAGCGAAGAATGACCCGCGTATTGTTGCTGTGACACCAGCAATGCCGGTTGGATCAAAGCTTGAAAAATTTGCGAAAGAGTTTCCTAATCGCATGTTTGATGTAGGGATTGCTGAGCAGCATGCGGTAACGATGGCAGCTGGTTTAGCGACGCAAGATATGAAGCCGTTTTTAGCGATTTATTCTACGTTTTTACAACGTGCTTATGATCAAGTTGTTCACGATGTGTGTCGTCAAAATTTAAATGTCTTTTTTGGAATTGATCGAGCAGGGTTGGTAGGAGCTGATGGAGAAACGCATCAAGGTATATTTGATATTGCATTTTTACGCCATCTTCCGAATATCGTTCTCATGATGCCAAAAGATGAAAATGAAGGCCAACATATGGTATATACGGCTATTAATTATGAAAATGGACCAATTGCACTTCGTTATCCACGTGGAAATGGGCTTGGTGTACCTATGGATGAGGAGTTTAAAGAAATTCCAATCGGTACATGGGAAACGCTTCGTGAAGGTTCACAAGCAGCCATTTTAACATTTGGTACGACAATTCCGATGGCAATGGAGGCAGCAGAATGCCTCGAGAAGAAAGGTATTTCTGTAAAGGTTGTAAATGCTCGCTTTATTAAGCCTATGGATGAAGCATATTTACATGAGCTGTTAGGAAAGAATATGCCAATTTTAACAATTGAAGAGGCGTGTTTAATGGGGGGATTTGGTTCTGGCGTGTTAGAATTTGCTAGTGAGAAAGGGTACCATAATGCATTAATTGAGTGTATGGGTATTCCTGATCATTTCATTGAACATGGCAGTGTATCTAAACTTCTTGAAGAAATTGGCTTAACAACAGATGCAGTTGTTGAACGCATTTGTACAATGATTCCATTAAAACAAAAAAGGGCGTAACAAATGAGCGGAAAAAAAGAAAGAGTAGATGTACTATTAGTAGAACGAGGACTTGTAGAAACAAGAGAAAAAGCAAAGCGAGCTGTTATGGCTGGTCTTGTATATGCTAATGAAATGCGTTTAGATAAGCCTGGTGAAAAAATACCGCAAGATACAGAGCTTACAGTAAAAGGCCAAGTGATGCGGTATGTAAGCCGTGGTGGATACAAACTAGAGAAGGCATTAGAGACGTTTCAAATAGATTTGCAAGACAAAATTATGTTAGATATTGGTTCTTCAACTGGTGGATTTACCGATTGTGCTTTGCAAAACGGAGCGAAGTTATCATATGCGTTAGATGTAGGTTATAATCAGCTTGCGTGGAAAATGCGTCAGGACGAGCGCGTTGTGGTAATGGAACGGACGAATTTCCGTTATGTAACACCTGCTGATCTGCAGCAAGGGTTACCGCAATTTGCCAGTATTGATGTATCATTTATATCTTTAAAATTAATTTTACCTGTACTGAAAACAATGTTAACTCCTGGTGGTGACGTTGCAGCCCTCATTAAGCCGCAATTTGAAGCTGGGCGAGAGCAAGTGGGGAAAAAGGGAATTGTTCGCGACCGTAAAGTGCATGAAGCGGTTATAGAAATGATTGTCGATTTTGCATTAAATGAGGGTTACGATGTTCAAAATTTAACGTTCTCCCCAATTACAGGCGGAGATGGGAATATTGAATTTTTAATTCATTTAAAATGGCATGGTGAGCGTGCACAAGGGGAAAATCATTCTCCTATTCGAGTAGAGGAAGTTGTAACAGAAGCTCACGAAGCCCTGAAGCAAAAAGGAAAAGAGGAATAACAATCGTTGTTCCTTTTTTTATCATATAGAAAGTTAGCGTTGTAAATACAATTGTAAAAACAATTGTGTACAAGTAACCGGTTATACGTTAACATAAATAAGAGAAGTATACCAACGTTAAACTAAGGTAAGAGATAGTGCGAGGTGCAAAGACATGAATAAAGGGCAGCGCCATATTAAGATCCGAGAAATTATTGCGAGTAAAGAAATTGAAACACAAGATGAACTAGTAGATATTTTGCGTAATGAAGGTTTTAATGTAACGCAAGCGACAGTATCACGAGACATTAAGGAATTACATTTAGTAAAGGTACCACTTCATGACGGAAGGTATAAATATAGTTTACCAGCCGATCAACGATTTAACCCACTTCAAAAATTAAAGCGTAATCTTATCGATTCGTTTGTTAAATTAGACTCAGCTGGTCATATGCTTGTGTTAAAGACATTGCCAGGTAACGCAAATGCTCTTGGTGCACTTATTGATCATTTAGAATGGGATGAAATTATTGGCACAATTTGCGGTGATGATACGTGTTTAATTATTTGCCGTACATCTGAAGATACAGGAGTTGTATCGAATCGTTTTTTAAATATGCTGTAACAAAAAGAATCTTGTTTACTTTATTGCTCAGAAGAGTGAAAAGTAAGCAAGATATTTTTGTTATGAAGAAATATAAAGTGAAACTTCCATCAATGGGGAAGGCTTATTGCCTGTTAATGTGGGATAAAAATCCAAAATTGCATGTGAAAATACACATCTCCATATCAAAATATCATTATTGTTACATTGACCGTAAAAACAAATGTTTGGTACAATGAAGCAGGTTACATGACATATTCTTCATTAAGAAGAGAATCAACAGAAGAATGTATGTGAGAATAGTTTAAGCCTCCAGTGCGGAGTGTGAATTAGATAACGAGGTGAATGAGGCATTGTTATCAGAATTATCGATTAGAAACTTTGCTATTATTGAATCATTGAATATTTCTTTTCAAAAAGGGCTGACTGTTTTAAGCGGTGAAACGGGTGCAGGGAAATCCATTATTATTGATGCGATTAGTCTTCTTGTTGGAGGACGCGGTTCTGCGGAATTTGTTCGCTATGGGACAGAGAAAGCTGAAATTGAAGGGTTATTTTATATTGAGGATGAAAATCATCCTTGCGTTATGAAAGCAGAAGAACTTGATATTGAAATTGAAGATGGCATGATGATTTTAAAACGAGATATTTCTGTGAATGGGAAAAGTGTATGCCGCGTAAACGGAAAGTTGGTTACATTAAGTCTATTAAAGGAAATTGGGAAAACGCTTGTTGATATTCATGGGCAACATGAAACGCAAGATTTAATGAATGAAGACCGTCATTTATTTATGCTTGATCATTTTGATGGGGACCATATCTTAGTTCAGTTAGAAAAGTATCAAAATGTTTATAGAGAATACGAGCAATTAAAAAAACAATTGCTCTCTTTAACAGAGAACGAGCAACAAATGGCGCATCGTTTAGATTTGATTCAATTTCAACATGAAGAGATTCGGAATGCAGACTTGAAAATAGATGAAGAACAAAACTTATTAGAAGAACGATTGAAGATTTCAAACTTCGAAAAGATTTATAAGGCGCTGGGTGATTCGTATCGTTCTTTAACTGAAGACCGTTCTGGTTTAGATCATGTTCGAAATGCAATGAATCAAATGGAGAGCATTACGGATTTAGATATTGCATATCAAGAAAACTATGATGCAATTGCAAATAGTTATTATTTATTGGAAGAGGTCGCTTATCAGCTGCGTGAAAAGTTAGATATGATGGAGTATGATCCTAATCGTTTAGATGAAATTGAAACGCGTTTAAATGAAATTCGTATGTTAAAACGTAAATATGGAAATACTGTAGAAGAGATTTTAGCGTATGCGGATGAAATTGAACAAGAAATATTTACCATTGAAAATAAAGATGTACACATTGAAACGACAAGAAAGAAATTAAAAGAAATAGAACAGCTTATATTAAAAGAAGCAAAATCCTTAAGTGATATGCGCCACAATCTTGCGAACCGATTAACAACGGCAATTCATCAAGAGTTAAAAGAGCTGTACATGGAAAAGACAAAATTCGAAGTAATGATAAAGAAAAAAGAAGGGACAATTGACGATCCTCTTGTCGAAGGAGCTCCTGTAAAAATGAACCAAGATGGATATGACTGTGTGGAATTTTATATTTCTACAAATCCAGGAGAACCGCTAAAGCCGCTTTCTAAAGTAGCTTCAGGGGGAGAATTATCCCGTATTATATTAGCGTTAAAGAGTATTTTCTCTAAACATCAAGGTGTTGCTTCTGTCATTTTTGATGAGGTAGACACTGGGGTAAGTGGGCGTGTTGCACAGGCAATTGCTGAAAAGATTTATCGTGTTTCTGTCAATTCACAAGTGCTATGTATTACGCATTTACCGCAAGTTGCGTCTATGGCAGATTCTCATTTGTTTATTCGTAAACAAATTGTCAATGAGCGAACAGTTACATCTGTTACTGTACTGAATCAGGAAGAAAAAGTAACAGAAATTGCTCGCATGATCTCTGGTGTGGAAATTACTGATTTAACAACAGAGCATGCAAGAGAGCTGCTCTCGCAAGCGCATCGTTTTAAACAAGCAGCAGAGGCTATCCAATAATGGATAGCTTTTTTGGTAACAACAATGATTTCTTAATTCTTCCGGTTATAAAGAAAGGGTAGCAAGGAGAGATTAAAAAGTGAAGCCGCATGGCTGAATGTGGGTTAGGAGCGAGGAGAGTGAAAGGATTGAAATTAGAGCAATTTCGAAAAATCATAGGAATCTGTCTCCTTGTTTCGCTTGTCTTTATTGGGTGTTATAAACCGCTCCGTGAGTTTATTTCACTTCCAAAGCAACTTGTTATGTTTCAAAATCAAGATTCACAAGTATCTTCTTTACCTGTATTTCAAACAAAATCAACAGATGAAACGATTTTTACAATTGCTTCTCAACATGCTGGCGAAAAAACAATTGCAGTAAATCCTCATCAAAGCGGAGAAGCTGATATGGTTTATGAGCTTGCGGGATTGCCGGTGAAAAAAGTAAATGTAAAAGTACTAAAAGATTTTAGGGTGGTTCCAGGCGGGCAATCAATAGGAGTAAAGTTAAATGCAAAAGGGGTACTAGTTGTAGGGCATCATTTAATCCAAACAGAAAAAGGAAAAGTATCCCCGGGTGAACTTGCAGGTGTACAAGTAGGAGATATGATTACTGAAATAAATGGTAAGACTATTGAAAGAATGAGTGACATTGCACCATTTATTCATGATAGCGGGAAAACAGGAGAATCGCTTAATCTTGTTTTATTGCGAGATGGAAAATATATTCGAACAAAATTAACGCCTCAAAAAGATGGGGGAGAACAGTCGTATCGAATTGGATTGTATATTCGTGACTCAGCTGCAGGCATTGGAACGATGACATTTATTCATCCAGAGTCAATGAAGTACGGTGCACTTGGTCATGTTATTTCTGACAATGATACGAAGAAACCAATTCAAGTTGAAGATGGGCAAATTGTCCGTTCGACGGTAACATCCATTGAACGTGGTAGTAATGGTGATCCGGGGGAAAAATTAGCAAGATTTTCACCAGATCATGAAATTATTGGTAATATCACAACAAATAGTCCATTTGGTATTTTTGGTAAATTAAATACAGGAATGAAAAATGGAATTATGGATGAGGCAATTCCGATTGCCCTTTCGTATCAAGTAAAAGAAGGACCTGCAAAAATTTTGACAGTTATTGATCAAGATAAAGTGGAAGCGTTCGATATAGAAATCGTAAGTACAGTTCCGCAAAAATTCCCTGCGACAAAAGGAATGGTTGTTAAGATTACAGATAAACGTCTATTAGAAAAAACAGGTGGAATTGTACAAGGAATGAGTGGTAGTCCTATTATACAAGATGGGAAATTAGTTGGTGCTGTAACACACGTATTTGTCAATGATCCAACATCTGGATATGGTGTTCATATTGAGTGGATGCTACATGAAGCGGGTATTAATATTTATACCGATCAGAAAAAAGCAAGCTGAATAAGTTCAGCTTGTTTTTTTTTTTTTTTGATCTATTCCGCTATTCGCGGACAGTAAGAGCTTGATTGGTTCAACTAACTTTTCGTGAAAAAAAGCATTCATGAAAGGAATTTTCACTTTATAAAGTCGTTGAAAATTTACAAAAGTTTCGCAATGGTTGTTTTTTGTTGTAAAATAAAAGTAAAGTATGTATATTCGGTTGTAATCATATGATGGAATATGTAAAAGAAAACTAAGAAATGAACGATAAAGATGTTTTTTTTGTGATTTTTTCGGAATTTAAGAAAGTTTTAAAGGGGATTTTCACATAATTGTCGAACAATTCATGTAGTCTAGAAGCTAATACTTTATGTCGGGAGAAATCATTAGTAGGGAGGAAAAGTTGTGGAGAAAATTAAAGTGTGTCTCGTGGATGATAATAAAGAACTTGTATCTATGTTAGAGAGTTATGTTGCCGCTCAAGATGATATGGAAGTGATTGGTGTAGCTTACAATGGTCAAGAGTGCTTAAATTTATTAAAAGAGAGACAACCGGATGTGCTCGTTCTTGATATTATTATGCCACATTTAGATGGACTTGCAGTGCTAGAAAAAATGCGTCATATTGACCGTTTCAAACAGCCGAATGTTATTATGCTAACAGCGTTTGGACAAGAGGATGTGACAAAAAAGGCTGTTGATTTAGGTGCATCATATTTTATTCTGAAACCATTTGATATGGAAAACTTAACTAGTCATATTCGTCAAGTGAGCGGAAAATCAAGCGCTACAATTAAACGTCCACTGCCAGCTTTTCGTTCTGCCACAACGTCTGATGGGAAACCAAAAAATTTAGATGCGAGCATTACGAGTATTATTCATGAAATTGGTGTACCAGCTCATATTAAAGGGTATATGTATTTGCGAGAAGCAATTTCTATGGTATATAACGATATTGAATTGCTTGGTTCAATTACCAAAGTACTATATCCAGATATCGCAAAGAAATATAATACAACAGCAAGTCGTGTAGAACGTGCAATTCGTCATGCGATTGAAGTTGCATGGAGCCGAGGTAATATTGAATCCATTTCTTCTTTATTTGGTTATACGGTATCTATGTCAAAAGCGAAGCCTACAAATAGTGAGTTCATCGCGATGGTGGCAGATAAGTTGAGATTGGAACATAAAGCTTCGTAAAGATTGATATTGTAAGTTTTTTAATGCTTGGCGGTAATGTAAAGTTATCAACAAACTTCTTTTTGTACTAATAAATAACGTTAATTTTAATAAGAGCCGTCTTTTATTGGTTTGTGAAAATACAAATTAATGGAAGGTGGTTTTTATTTTTGGCGAATTTAACATTATCGCCTGGAAAATCCTGAAAATTAAATATATAGTCGGAAACCTTTTGTTTAATAAATGAATCCCAAGTTATGTCTAAAAAGATTGGTCGCTACAATAGATGAATGCGAAAGATGAGCATAAGTTGCTTGTTAACGAATAAGTCATTCATATATAAAGTGAACTTTCTATCAATAGGGATATTTGTTATTTCAGTGGTGGTATCGGAGGTTTTCTTTTGAGTAGATGGAATACTTAAGTGTTCCATGTCATTTTGGTAATAAAAGAGAGATAAGATGTGTTAGTGGATTGGAACCTTATAAGAAAAGTCCTGTACACAACAGGACTGTCTATTCTTTATCTTGATTTTGTTTTTCTAATTCAACAAGTTTTTGGATTAAAATATGCTGAGGCATATGCATAAGTTGTTCAAGTGGAACACCGAGAGCTTTAGATAACTTAATAGCTGTTTCTGGTGAAAGTTGTAATGGTTTCATAAAAGTACCTCCTTTTTGTATAGTATAACATAAAGTGGAGCATCCATCGGTGGGAGACTTGCTGATGGCAGCAACTCGTAAGGTTAGTAACTTGTAATGATTTCTTGCTAGCCGATAGAGCAGATAAGATTTGAGGTGATAAGATGACGCTTATTTTTGGGCATCGCGGGGCTGCGGGAACATATCCGGAAAATACAATGGTTTCTTTTCAAGCGGCGGAGCAGTTCGGAGCCGATGGAATTGAATTGGATGTTCAGTTCACAAAAGATAGCAAAATTGTTGTCATTCATGATGAAACAGTAAATCGAACGACGAATGGAAAAGGAGCAGTCCGGAGTTATTTATATAAAGATTTGCGTGCATTGGATGCCAGTTATACATTTTATAATAAGGTTGGTGTGTGCCGCATTCCTTTATTAGAAGAGGTGTTAGAATGGCTAGGAAAAAACAATCTTTTTCTTAATATTGAATTAAAGAATAATAAGGTGCCGTATCGAGGTTTAGAAGAAGAGGTGATTACACTTATTCGGAAATATCGTATGGAGGAGCGAATTATTCTATCTTCTTTTAATCATCATAGTATGAAAAAGTGTCATATGATGGCTCCTGATATTGAAACAGCGATTTTATATAAAGAAGGGTTGCATAGCCCTTGGGCTTATGCGAAAAAGATGGGCGCCAGTGCCATTCATCCGAACTATCGTTATATTTCGGATGGGATTATAGAATTAACAATGATAAATGGTGTAGCGGTGCGTCCATATACGATTAATGATGAAGAAGTGATGAGAAAGTTTTTGGAGATGAATGTGACCGCTATTATTACAGACTTTCCAGGACTTGCAAAAAGGCTATTGCAAGATGAAAAATGAGACCTTTCTTCAGAGAAGGTCTCATTTTTGTGTGAACGTTTGATATTGTGGAGTGTTTCAAGTTGAAGAATTCTATCTCGCTATTTGCGAGTAGTAAGAGCCCGCTGATGGAAGTTTCACTTTATCTTCGAAATCGAGCTTGTACTTTATTTCGTTTTCGATCACGATATAAAACGAAGCCGCCAAAAATATAAAAACCAATCGCAAAACAGAGTGCTCCAATTAAAAATTGCAACCATAATGTAGGGATTGGAGAGAAAAGAATGCCGAAAACCGTATCTCTCATCAGTTTAATGCCTACTACAGCTAGTAAAATAGGGATAACTGCTAAAAGAAGAGCGAGGTAACGTTGCATGCAGAAAACTCCTTTTCAGACAATTTAGTATATACAAAATGATGTTATAATTTGTATTCATTTGTCAAGGGGTTTTGTAAGAAGTAAGATAGAGGTGTGAAAAATTTTGCAGACTTGCTGCGGAAGGAGTGATGATATATGAGACAAAGAGCATTAATTATTGGAGCAGGTGCTGGAGGCAGTGCGATTCTAAGTCTGTTGCAAAAATCGAATATATTTGAAGTGGTTGCAATTGTGGATATTAATGAAAACGCAAAAGGTATACAAGTTGCAAAGGGGCTTTATATTTCTACAGGGAGTGACTGGGAAGCCTTTATACGAGAGGATATTGATGTCATTTTTGATATGACAGGTGATTACAGTGTGTATGAAAAGGTTTTGGTGAAGAAAAAAGAAGATGTACTGCTTGTCCCGGGAGATGTTGCGAATATTGTTGTTAAGCTTGCACATGAAAAAGAAATGTTGATTGGGCAATTAAAAGAACAAACGCAGCAGCGTGATCTGATTTTAAATTCAACGCATGACGGTATGATTGTTGTTAATAAAGATGGGAATGTACTATTATTCAATAAAAGTGCGGAAAGAATGATAGGGTATAAAAGTGAAGATGTTGTTAATAAATACATATTAGAAGTAATTCCAACAAGTAAGTTGCTTCGTATTATTCGTACGAAGCAACTTGAGATTAATCAAGAATTAACATTACACAATGGAAAGAAAATTATTTCAACGCGCATTCCGATATTAAATGAAGTTGGAGAAGTGCAAGGGGCGTTTGCAGTTTTCAAAGATATTACCGAAATTGTAAATTTAGCTGAAGAAGTAACGGATTTAAAAGAAATTCAAATGTTGCTAGAAGCGATTATCCATTCTTCTGAAGAAGCGATTTCCGTTGTTGATGAACAAGGGAGAGGGCTTGTTATTAATCCAGCCTATACAAAATTAACGGGCCTTTCTGAAGAAGATATTATTGGTAAACCAGCGACAACGGATATTGTAGAAGGGGAAAGTATGCATATGAAGGTGCTTCGGACGCGCAGAGCGGTACGTGGTATTCATATGAAGATTGGTCAAAAAAAGAGAGATGTTATTGTAAACGTAGCTCCGGTTATTGTTGATGGGATTTTAAAGGGAAGTGTTGGTGTCATTCGTGATGTATCCGAAATTCAAAAGTTAACAAATGAACTAAATAGGGCCAGACAAATTATTCGTACGTTGGAGGCAAAATATTCATTCGATGATATTGTTGGAACGTCTGAAGGGATTGTAGCAGCAATTGAACAAGCGAAACTAGGAGCGAATACACCAGCGACAGTACTCCTGCGCGGAGAGTCAGGAACTGGAAAGGAATTATTTGCACACGCCATTCATAATGGCAGCAATCGGAAGTACAATAAGTTTGTTCGGGTAAATTGCGCGGCAATTTCCGAATCGTTATTAGAAAGTGAACTATTTGGTTACGAAGAAGGGGCATTCTCCGGTGCGCGCCGCGGAGGGAAGCGAGGTTTTTTTGAGGAAGCAAATAATGGAAGTATTTTCTTAGATGAAATAGGCGAATTGTCTGCGAATACACAGGCAAAATTACTCCGTGTTTTGCAAGAGAAAGAAATCGTGAGGGTTGGAGGTACAAAGCCGATTCCTATTAATGTTCGAGTCATTGCCGCAACGCATGTGAATCTAGAAAAAGCAATTTTAGATGGTAATTTTCGGGAAGATTTATATTATCGCTTAAATAAAATTCCGATCTATATTCCATCACTCGGCCAGCGCAAAGAGGATATTGCTGAAATTGCTGATCGGTTGATTCAAAAAATTAATCAAGATTATGGGCGTAATGTTGAAGGATTAACGGAATCGGCCGTACAGTATTTGCAGTCGTATGATTGGCCTGGAAATGTTCGTGAGCTTGAAAATATTTTAGGACGAGCAATTATTTTTATGAATTATAATGAAATGTATATTGATGTACATCATTTACCTCCGTTACATCAAGAGGATCAATCTGAACTGAAAGGGAGTAATTTACTTCCTGAATTAGAAGAAAAGCCTCTTGAGGATTTAGTAGCTGAATTTGAAGGGAATATTATACATGAGTATTTATCTAGATTTGATGGGAATAAAACAAAAACAGCTCAGGCATTAGGGGTTTCCGTTCGGAATTTGTATTACAAGCTAGAAAAATACGAACGTGCAAAAAATGGCATGCAATAAATTTCATACCGTGCAATAAATTGCACGGTGAATATAATGCGACGAAATTAGACAGAATTTTTTATTTAGTTACAAAATGTTGATTTTTCTACGTTTTGAAGGCGTTTTCAAAAATATTTAAAAGGAATTTAAAAGTTGGCACGATATTTGCTTTAATATATAAGCGAGGGACGACGAGGAAGGGTTGATTACAAAATATGAAGTTACAAACTTTAATTGATCAGGCAGCAGAGCAGCCGAAAAAAACAGTTGCTGTTGCAGTAGCTGAAGATCATGAAGTAATTGAAGCGGTTGCAAAGGCTGTTCAATTACAGTTAGCTCAATTTCGTCTATATGGAAATCAAGAAAAAATTATGAATATGTTACAGGAACATGGATTACAGCCTTCAGAACATATTGAAGTGATTTCCGCTACATCGAATGCAGAAGCTGCTGAATTAGCAGTAAAAGCTGTAAGAGGCGGAGAAGCGGATGTACTTATGAAGGGCAACATTCCAACAGCTAACATTTTGAAAGCGGTATTGAATAAAGAGTGGGGTCTTCGTAAAGGCAGTGTGTTATCACACGTTGCAGCTTTTGAAGTACCAAATTACGATCGCTTTATCATCATAACAGATGCAGCGATGAATATCGCTCCAGATGTGCAGCAAAAAGCGGCGATTGCACAAAATGCAGTTGAAGTTGCCCGGGCAATAGGAGTAGAGGTACCGAAAGTAGCTCCAATTGCTGCTGTAGAAGTTGTAAATCCAGCAATGCAAGCAACAATTGATGCAGCGATGTTAACGCAAATGAATCGTCGAGGACAAATTAAAAATTGTATCATTGATGGACCACTTGCTTTAGATATTGCTGTTTCACAAATTGCAGCAGAGCATAAAGGAATTCAAAGTGATGTAGCTGGTAAAGCAGATATTTTACTCGTCCCAACAATTGAAGCTGGAAATGTATTATATAAATCGCTTGTATACTTTGCAAATGCAAAAGTAGGAGCGATTATCGCCGGAGCAAAAGCACCGATTGTGTTAACATCTCGCGCAGATTCAGCAGAAACAAAAGTGTATTCATTAGCATTGGCAGTTGCGACTGCTTCTAAATAAACTTTCTTGCAGTACATGTTTTATTTTCATTAATGATTAAGGAAATGAGTCCAGTATAACGGGCTAAAATTGAAAATGGTAAACATATCGAGGGGGAAATTACAATGACATTAGAAATTTTCAAATACTTAGAAACTTACGATTACGAGCAAGTAGTATTCTGTCAAGATAAAGAATCAGGATTAAAAGCAATTATTGCAATTCATGATACAACTCTTGGACCAGCTCTTGGCGGAACAAGAATGTGGACATACGATTCTGAAGAAGCTGCAATTGAAGATGCTCTTCGTCTTGCAAAAGGAATGACATATAAAAACGCAGCAGCTGGTTTAAACTTAGGCGGTGCAAAAACAGTTATTATCGGTGATCCACGTAAAGATAAGAGCGAAGCAATGTTCCGTGCATTAGGTCGTTACATTCAAGGGTTAAATGGCCGCTACATTACAGCAGAAGATGTTGGTACAACTGTAGATGATATGGATATTATTCATGAAGAAACAGATTTCGTAACAGGTATTTCACCTTCATTCGGTTCTTCTGGTAACCCATCTCCAGTAACTGCTTACGGCGTATACGTTGGTATGAAAGCAGCTGCAAAAGAAGCGTTCGGTACAGATAGCTTAGAAGGTAAAGTAATTGCTGTTCAAGGTGTAGGAAATGTAGCTTATCACTTATGTAAACACCTACATGCAGAAGGTGCAAAATTAATTGTTACAGATATTAATAAAGAAGCGGTACAACGTGCTGTAGAAGAATTTGGTGCAACTGCTGTTGAACCAAACGAAATTTACGGTGTAGAATGTGATATCTATGCACCATGTGCATTAGGAGCAACAGTAAATGATGAAACAATTCCACAATTAAAAGCGAAAGTAATTGCTGGTTCTGCAAATAACCAATTAAAAGAAGATCGTCATGGTGATATCGTTCATGAAATGGGTATCGTATATGCACCAGACTATGTAATTAACGCAGGTGGCGTAATTAACGTAGCGGATGAGTTATATGGATACAATAGAGAGCGTGCATTAAAACGCGTAGAAGCAATTTATGACACAATTGCAAAAGTAATCGAAATTTCAAAACGTGATGGCGTGCCAACATATGTAGCGGCAGATCGTCTTGCTGAAGAGCGCATCGCAAGCTTAAAAAATACACGCAGCACATTTTTAAGTAACGGCCATAACATTTTAAGCCGTCGCTAATTAATAGAAAAAGTAAATGTGAAAGCAGTGGCGGCTTCATTTAGAAGTTGCTGCTGTCTTTCTAAATAAATGGTGGAGGGAGCAGCCTTGTCCGTGAATCGAATTCTTGTCATTAATCCTGGTAGTACATCTACGAAGATTGGTGTTTTTGATAACGAAAGACCTGTTTTAGAAGAAACAATTCGTCATGACGAAGAACAGATTGGGAAATATAAGCGTATTATTGATCAATATGAATTTCGTAAGCAAACTATTTTAGAGGTGCTTCATTCTCATGGTATTAATATTTCTAAGTTAAATGCTGTATGCGGGCGCGGAGGATTACTTCGTCCGATTGAAGGTGGTACGTATACAGTAAACGAAGCTATGCTAGAAGATTTAAAAAATGGTTATAGTGGTCATCATGCTTCCAATTTGGGAGGTATTTTAGCATATGAAATCGCTTCTGGACTTAACATTCCAGCGTTTATTGTTGATCCAGTAGTTGTAGATGAAATGGATGATATTGCCCGTATTAGCGGAATAGCTGGCATGGAGCGAAGAAGTATTTTTCATGCACTAAACCAAAAAGCAGTAGCTCGTAAAATTGCGAAAGAACTTGATCGTAAATATGAAGATTTAAACTTACTAATTGCACATATGGGCGGCGGTATTTCAGTTGGTGCTCATAAAAAAGGAAAAGTTATTGATGTAAATAACGGTTTAAATGGAGAAGGGCCATTCAGTCCAGAACGTGCAGGAACAGTTCCGGTAGGTCAGCTTGTAGAAATGTGCTTCTCTGGTGACTATTACCGTGACGAAATGATGAAAAAAATCGTTGGACAAGGAGGCTTAGTAAGCTTACTTGGTACAAATGATGCAATTAAAGTAGAAAAGATGGTAGAACAAGGTGATCCAGAAGCAACACTTGTTTATACGGCAATGGCATATCAAATTGCAAAAGAAATCGGCGCGGCAAGTGCAGTTCTTCATGGCAAAGTAGATGCAATTGTTTTAACTGGTGGACTTGCATATAGTAAAATTCTTGTTGATGAAATTAAAGAGCGTGTTCATTGGATTGCTGATGTCATTGTACATCCAGGAGAAGATGAACTACAAGCATTAGCAGAAGGTGCGCTTCGTGTACTTCGTGAAGAAGAAGCTGCAAAAGAGTATGTTGTAAGGGAAAAAGAAACCGTAGCTAGGGGTTGAGAAATATGGCAAAAGAGTACGATTTAGTTATTGTTGGCGGCGGTACAGGCGGATATGTTGCTGCTATTCGTGCATCACAATTAGGACTAAAAACAGCGCTTGTTGAAAAGGAGAACCTAGGTGGTACTTGCTTACACAAAGGTTGTATTCCAAGTAAAGCGTTGCTTCGCAGTGCTGAAGTTTTTGCAACTGCGAAAAAAGGTGAAGAATTCGGTGTTGTAACGAGCAATGTAGAATTAAATTTTGCAAAAGTACAAGAACGTAAAGAAAAAATTGTTAGCCAGCTTCATAAAGGTGTTCAGCATTTAATGAAGCAAGGGAAAATCGATGTGTATGAAGGAATTGGTCGTATTCTTGGCCCATCTATTTTCTCACCGATGCCAGGAACGATTTCTGTTGAATTAGCGAGCGGAGAAGAGAATGAAATGCTTATTCCGAAAAATGTAATCGTTGCAACAGGATCACGTCCAAATTCTTTACCAGGACTTGAACTTGATGGTGAATATGTTATGTCATCTGATCATGCTCTAAAAATGGAAGCGCTTCCTGAATCTGTCATTATTGTTGGCGGCGGTGTAATCGGTATTGAGTGGGCATCTATGCTTGCTGATTTCGGTGTGGAAGTAACTGTACTTGAATATGCAAAACATGTTCTTCCACTTGAAGATCAAGACGTTTCTAAAGAAATGCAACGTTTGCTTAAGAAAAAAGGCATTAAAATTGTAACTGGTGCAAAAGTATTACCAGAAACTTTAGTAAAAGACAATGGTGTTACGATTCAAGCGGAACTTAACGGTGAAAATAAAGAATTTAAAGCTGAAAAAATGCTTGTATCTGTTGGAAGACAAGCAAACACACAAAATATCGGCTTAGAAAATACAGATATCGTTGTTGAAAAAGGTTATATTCAAACGAATGAATATTATCAAACGAAAGAATCGCACATTTATGCGATTGGCGATGTAATTGGCGGCTTGCAACTTGCGCACGTTGCTTCTCATGAAGGAATTGTAGCAGTTGAACATATTGCTGGAAAAGAGCCGATGCCAATTGATTACTCTATGGTATCTAAGTGTGTATATAGTAGCCCAGAGGTTGCTTCTGTCGGTTTAACAGAGCAAGAAGCAAAAGAAAAAGGCTACAAATTAAAAGTAGGTAAATTTTCATTCCGTGCAATCGGAAAAGCGCTTGTGTACGGAGAGTCTGATGGTTTTGTAAAACTTGTTGTTGATGAAGAAACAAATGATATTCTTGGTGTTCACATGATTGGACCACACGTAACTGATATGATCTCAGAAGCAGGTCTTGCAAGAGTATTAGATGCAACGCCTTGGGAAGTTGCACATACAATTCATCCGCATCCATCATTATCAGAAGCAATTGGCGAAGCTGCATTAGCAGTTGATGGAAAAGCGTTACACGGGTAAAAGCGAACCAGTGGGAATGGATAGTGTATCGTTCTTGCTTTATAATAGAGCGTGGTAAAAAGGATTTAGGAGGGTGTTAAAATGGCTGAAGTAAAAGCAAAGCGCCATGAAGAGCTTGGCTTAAGCGATGAGCAAGTATTAGAAATGTATCGCACGATGTTACTCGCACGTAAAATTGACGAGCGTATGTGGTTATTAAACCGTGCAGGGAAAATTCCTTTTGTAATTTCTTGTCAAGGGCAAGAAGCTGCACAAGTAGGCGCAGCATTTGCACTTGATCGCGAAAAGGACTACGCATTACCATATTACCGTGATATGGGTGTCGTGTTAGCATTTGGTATGACGGCAAAAGAGCTTATGCTATCTGGATTTGCAAAAGCAGAAGATCCAAACTCTGGCGGACGTCAAATGCCTGGACACTTTGGACAAAAGAAAAATCGCATCGTAACAGGTTCTTCACCAGTTACAACGCAAGTGCCGCACGCAGTAGGTATTGCATTAGCAGGACAGATGGAAGGAAAAGATTTAGTAACGTTTGTTACATTTGGAGAAGGTTCTTCTAACCAAGGTGACTTCCATGAAGGTGCAAACTTTGCAGGAGTACACAAATTACCAGTTATTTTCATGTGTGAGAATAACAAATATGCAATCTCTATCCCAGTTGAAAAACAATTAGCTTGTAAAAATGTATCTGATCGTGCAATCGGTTATGGTATGCCAGGATACACAGTAGACGGAAATGACCCGCTTGAAGTATATAAAGCTGTAAAAGAAGCGGCAGATCGTGGCCGCCGTGGTGAAGGTCCAACATTAATTGAAACAGTATCTTATCGTTTAACAGCACACTCTAGTGATGATGATGATCGTGTGTATCGTGATAGAGAAGAAGTAGAAGAAGCAAAGAAAAAAGATCCAATCTATACATTTGCAAACTACTTAAAAGAAGTAGGCATTTTAACAGAGGAATCTGAAAAACAAATGTTAGATGACGTGATGCATATCGTAAACGAAGCAACAGAATATGCAGAAAATGCTCCGTATGCGGATCCAGAATCTGCATTAAAGCACGTATACGCGGAATAAGGGGGAACGTTTCATGGCTGTAATGTCTTATATTGACGCGATTACATTAGCGATGCGCGAGGAAATGGAACGCGATGAGAAAGTATTTGTATTAGGAGAAGACGTTGGTAAAAAAGGTGGCGTATTTAAAGCGACAACTGGATTATATGATCAATTTGGTGAAATGCGCGCGCTTGATACACCACTTGCAGAATCGGCAATTGCTGGGGTAGCAATCGGTGCAGCGATGTATGGAATGCGCCCAATTGCAGAAATGCAATTTGCTGACTTCATTATGCCAGCGGTAAACCAAATTGTTTCCGAAGCAGCAAAAATTCGTTACCGTTCTAACAATGACTGGACTTGTCCAATCACGATCCGCGCACCATTTGGCGGCGGTGTTCACGGTGCATTGTATCATTCTCAATCTGTAGAAGCACTTTTTGCAAATCAACCTGGTTTAAAAATTGTTATTCCTTCTACACCGTATGATGCAAAAGGTTTATTAAAAGCAGCAATTCGTGATGAAGATCCAGTATTATTCTTTGAACATAAACGTGCATACCGCTTAATTAAAGGTGAAGTGCCGGAAGATGATTATGTATTACCAATCGGAAAAGCAGACGTAAAACGTGAGGGTGACGATATTACTGTTATCACATACGGATTATGTGTTCATTTTGCTCTTCAAGCTGCTGAAAAATTAGCACAAGATGGCATTTCTGCTCACATTCTTGATTTACGTACTGTATATCCGTTAGATAAGGAAGCAATTATTGAAGCAGCTTCAAAAACAGGTAAAGTTCTTCTTGTAACGGAAGATAATAAAGAAGGAAGCATTATGAGTGAAGTAGCAGCAATTATCGCAGAAAATTGCTTATTCGACCTTGATGCACCAATTGCTCGTCTTGCAGGTCCAGACGTTCCAGCAATGCCATATGCACCAACAATGGAAAAATTCTTTATGGTAAATCCAGATAAAGTTGAAAAAGCAATGCGCGAACTTGCGGAATTTTAATCGGGGGGACTATACATGGCTGTAGAAAAAATTACGATGCCTCAGCTTGGGGAGAGTGTAACGGAAGGTACAATTAGTAAATGGCTTGTTTCTGTTGGTGATCATGTAAATAAATATGATCCGCTTGCAGAAGTAATGACAGATAAAGTAAACGCAGAAGTACCATCTTCTTTCACTGGGGTTGTTACTGAGTTAATCGCTGGCGAAGGTGATACATTAGCTGTCGGTGAAGTGATTTGTATGATTCAAGTTGAAGGTGCGGATGAAGTAGCTGCAACAGCTGTAGAAGAAAAAACAGAAGAGGCGCCAAAAGCAGAGACAGCTGCATCAGCACCAGCAGCGCCAAAAGCGAAGCAACCAACTGATGGTAAGCCGCGCTTTTCACCAGCTGTATTAAAACTTGCAGGTGAACATAATATTGATTTAGATGCAGTAGAAGGTACGGGAACAAATGGCCGTATTACGCGTAAAGATATTTTAAAATTAGTGGAATCTGGAAATATTCCACAAGCAGGTGCAAAGAAAGAAGCAGCAGCTGCACCAATTACACAAGAAGCACCAAAGGCTGCGGCTACACCAGCAGCTCCAAAAACAGAAGCAGCAAAACCAGTATCTGTACCAACAATGCCTGGAGATATTGAAATCCCAGTGACTGGTGTGCGTAAAGCGATTGCTGCAAACATGCTGCGCAGTAAGCATGAAGCACCGCATGCTTGGATGATGATTGAAGTGGATGTAACAGACCTTGTTTCATACCGTAATTCAATTAAAGGCGGATTTAAAAAGCGTGAAGGCTTCAACTTAACATTTTTTGCATTCTTTGTAAAAGCTGTTGCACAAGCGTTAAAAGAATATCCACAAATTAATTCTATGTGGGCTGGCGATAAAATTGTTCAGAAGAAAGATATCAACCTTTCTATCGCAGTTGCAACTGACGATGAACTATTCGTTCCAGTTATTAAGCATGCTGATGAGAAAACAATTAAAGGTATCGCTCGTGAAATTACTGAGCTTGCAACGAAAGTACGTACGAAGTCATTGAAAGCTGACGAAATGCAAGGTGGAACATTTACAATTAATAATACAGGATCATTCGGTTCTGTTCAGTCTATGGGTATTATTAATTATCCACAGGCGGCAATTTTACAAGTGGAATCTATCGTGAAACGTCCAGTAATTATGGATAACGGTATGTTCGGTGCACGTGATATGGTTAACTTATGTCTATCTCTTGACCATCGCGTACTGGATGGATTCATTTGTGGTAAGTTCTTAGGCCGTGTGAAAGAAATTCTTGAAAATACGTCTGCAGATAATACTTCTGTATATTAATAAAAAAGGCTCGCGCTTGCGAGCCTTTTTATATGCTATGATTTGCTGTAAAAGGAATTTTTTTCTTCTATCCAATTTCTTTCTTTCAATGTTAATCTTACAATGAACGTTTATGTATTATAAATTTTCTACAATACATTGCCAATATCTCATATATAGAGCTAAAATAAATAACGGTTGTTTTTTTATTTGTTTGGCTCTACAGAATAAAAGCATTCCTATTTTGATAGATAAAGAGTACAAGCATGAAAGTTTCATTTTATGTGTGACGTTGATTCAGGAGGATATCATGAAGGCTATTGCAGAATTTCAGAAAAGTTTGGATAAGAAATTGCTTTTCATCTTAGGTATTTTATGTGTAACAAGTTTAGTTGCTATATACAGTAGTCAACAAACAGGACAGTATGGAACAACAAATTTCGCGTTGCAACAAGGAATTAATTATATAATAGGAACTGTATTACTATTACTTGTTGCAAGTATGGATACGGATCAAATTCAAAAGTTAGCTTGGCCTTTTTACATTGTTGGGTTTGCTTCTATTGTAATACTTCGTATATTACCAGTATCAAAATTTACACCGGAAATTTTAGGTGCAAAAAGATGGTTTAGATTCCCAATTTTAGGGTCGATACAACCTTCTGAATTTTTTAAGATTGCCTTAGTTGTTTTAGTTGCAAGTTTAGCAGTAAAGCATAATGAAAAATATATGGTAAGAACATTTAAAACTGACTTATTGCTTGTAGGGAAAATTGTATTAGTAGCAATTCCGCCATCGCTTTTTGTGTATCAGCAACCTGATACGGGGATGGTTTTCTTATATGGTTCAGCAATTGTTTGTATTATTTTTATGTCAGGTATTCAGAGGAAGCTGCTTGCACTATTGACAGTTGTTCCAAGTGTAATAATGGGTACATTAATATATATTTACTTTGAATATCCAAGTATTCTTTTTAATAAGTTAATTCCTTTGCTAAAACCACATCAACAGTCACGAATCTTAGGTTGGTTGGCACCTTTTGACTATACAGATCAAGGATATCAAACACAACAATCAATTTTAGCAGTTGGTAGTGGTGGTATGGAAGGGAAAGGAATTGGGCATGGAAGTGTCTATATTCCAGAAAAACATACAGACTTTATTTTTGCTACTATTGCTGAAGATGGAGGATTTATTTTTGCAGCTTTCATTGTATTTATATTTCTTCTTCTTATTTATCGAATAACCATAGTGGGATTTGCAGCAGATAACCTATTTGGTACATTAGTATGTGCGGGAGCAATTGGTATTTTAGCACTGCAGATTTTTCAAAACATTGGAATGATTGTTGGGTTAATGCCAGTAAAAGGAATATCTCTTCCGTTTTTATCATATGGAGGAAGCTCCTTGTTCTCTAATATGATGCTAGTGGGACTCATATTAGCAGTAAGAAAGACATACAAAAAGTATATGTTTTCTGTTAGCTAAAGAATATATAGATTAAAAAACTGATCCGTTTGTATGCGGATCAGTTTTTTTACATAGGTATCCTCAATAAACATAAACTAAAGAGAATGTAGTAGGTTATTCAGTTTTCGTAATAATGTTTACTTGAGGAGTGCGATTTATGCATATACATATTTTTGAAGGGACACGTCACCTTTCAAATGGAGAGTGGATGTTGCGTGCCATATTGGCATATATGTTTTTGATTATTGTTGCAAAGGCAATGGGACAGCGCTCTATTGCTCAGCTTCGTTTTTTAGATCTTGTGCTAGTGCTATTATTAGGCGGAAATATATCGAACGCATTATCTGATGAAAGAGTAGGCCTTCTCGGTTCTCTGATTACAACATTTGTTCTCGTAGTACTTCATATAGTAAGTTCTATTTTGACATTAAAGGTGGATTGGTGGAGACGCTTTTTAGAACCTGCTCCTATTATTCTTATACATAATGGTTCCGTTCAATTTAATAATTTAAAGAAAGCACGGATTACAGTAGAATATTTGTTTTCTGAGCTGAGATTGCAGGGGATTACGGATATTCAAACGGTAAAGTTAGCTTTATGGGAAGCGAGTGGAGTCGTTTCAGTATTTCAATATGCAGCACATGAAACAATTTCTCGAAAAGATATGAAAATATACGTAGAACAATCACCTATTACATTTATCTTGGTAAAGAATGGGAGTATCCAAAAAGATGTTCTTGCTTTAATAGAAAAAACAGAAGAGTGGGTAAAAGACGAGTTAAAGCAAAGAGGACCTATTCAATCGATTGAATTAGCGACGGTAGATGAAAAGGGACAAATAAATATTTTGCTTAAAAAGTAAAAAAATTACGCATTTTTCCATTTTATACATATGATACAATGGTGTGGACAAGGAAATAAAAAAGAAAGGTTTGTTGGAATGGGATATGTGGAGGAGTTACGGAAAATAGTTGGTCATCGCCCTTTAATTTTAGTCGGTTCAGTTGTTCTCGTATTGAATAAAGACGGGGAAGTATTATTACAACAAAGACAAGAACCGTATGGGAAATGGGGACTTCTTGGGGGATTAATGGAGCTGGGGGAATCACCAGAAGAAACTGCATACCGTGAGGTGTATGAAGAAGCTGGCATTCGTGTGAAGAATTTGCAGCTCATTAATGTGTTTTCAGGTGCAAAACATTTTGTGAAACTAGCAAATGGTGACGAATTCCAAGCAGTAACGACTGCATATTATACGCATGATTATGAAGGAGAACCTATTGCAAACAAAAAAGAAGCAATACAATTAAAGTTTTTTCCGGTTACAGAATTACCAGAGTATATTGTAGGATCGCATAAAAGAATGATTGAAGTATATGTAGAAATGATACAAAATAAGTAAAAATGTAATATAATGGAGAGAGAAATGTGAAAACACAGTTCCGGTTGGTAGTCCGGACGCATAATTTCTATGTCAGTAACCTTCCCCTCCGGGATGTCCAGCATTTCTGAATAAGTTTGTAAAGGAGGGGCTGTCAATGAAATTGACAGTATATCATGACGGTCAGTATTTTGTAGGAATGATTGAAAGAGAAGAAAATGGAAAGTTGTATGCAGTACGGCACATTTTTGGTACTGAACCGTCTGATGAAGAAGTGCTTTTGTTTGTAAATGATACGTTGTTACCGTATTTTGATCGTTTTGCTAAATGCGGAGTAGAGATTAAACAGCAAAAACGTCCGAAAAATGTAAAGCGCATGATTCGGCAAGCCGCAAGAGAATTAAAAACTTCAAAATTTACGAAAGCACAAGAAGCGATTCAGTTATGGTATGAAGTGCATAAACAAGAGAAGCAAGTGCAATCGAAAGAAATGCGAGAAGTAGAAAAACGGAAAAAACGTGCGTTAAAAGTGCAGAAAGCGAAACAGAAGCATCGTGGTCACTAAGAAAAACGTCTTAGAGCAAGGTCTCTAAGACGTTTTTCTTAGTAAATGATAACTACACAAAGCAAGTAAGTTTACTTGTATTTTAGAAAGGGTTATTGGTAAGATACAGATAGAGATATGTAAGGAGGGAAAACTTTGATTAATTTCAACTTTTTTATGAATGATGTTGTCCGTCAAGCACGCGAAGAAATCGTGGCAGCTGGTTATACAGAATTAACAACTCCAGAAGCTGTAGATGAAGCGCTGCAAAAGAAAGGTACAACACTTGTAATGGTAAACTCTGTATGTGGCTGTGCAGGGGGAATTGCCCGTCCAGCAGCAGCGCATTCTGTTCATTATGATAAACGCCCAGATAATCTTGTTACTGTATTTGCAGGCCAAGATAAAGAAGCAACAGCACGTGCTCGTGAATATTTTGAAGGATATCCACCGTCATCTCCGTCGTTTGCATTATTAAAAGACGGTAAGATTGTGACAATGGTTGAGCGTCATGAAATTGAAGGTCATGAACCAATGCAAGTTATTGCTAAATTACAATCGTACTTTGAAGAACATTGTGATGAAATGTAATATACGTTTTTAGAACCGTTAAGAATGAAATCTTAACGGTTCTTTTTTATACATAAAATCAGTTGTTTATGCATAAAATTATGCAGTTTACATACTGGTAATGATATGTAGGGAGAATAAAATTAATTTATTTTTATTTTATTTATTGCATAAAAATAAATTAATTGCTACAATACATTCAACGAATAAAAATTCTATAAAAATATTAAATATACAACTTTTAGGAGGAGAAGTAATGAAGAAATTTTTATCAATTTCACTTGCACTTATATTAATCGTAAGTATATTCGGAGCTTGTAGTAAGCGTGAAGAAGCAGGAAGTACTAATAAAAATAAAGTTTTAGTAATGGGAACTTCTGCAGATTATAAACCATTTGAATATGTCGATGCGAAAAAGAGTGACGACATTATCGGTTTCGATATTGATGTTATGAACTATATCAGTAAAGAATTAGGCTATAAAGTTAAAATCAAAGACATGGATTTTAGCGGATTGTTAGCATCATTAGAAGCTGGAAAAGTTGACTTTGTAATGGCTGGGATGACACCGACAGCAGAACGTAAGAAAAATGCTGATTTTACGGACATTTATTTTACTTCTAAAAACTTGATTATTTCTAAAGCAGGTTCAAATATTAAAACATTGCAAGATTTGCAAGGTAAAAAAGTAGGAGTACAAACAGGATCAATTCAAGAAGAAAAGGCAAAGAATTTACAAAAACAAGTATCGTTCCAATTTGAAGGACGTGACCGTATACCAGAACTAATTCAAGAAATTCAAGCAGGCCGTTTTGATGCAATTATTTTAGAAGATACAGTAGCAAAAGGGTATTTAGAAAAAAATAAAGAGTTAAAGAGTGTAGAAATTCCGGAAGCTGCGGATGAAGCTGGTTCAGCAATTGCGCTTCCGAAAAATAGTGATAAGACAGCGGAGTTTAATAAAGTGATTAAGAAAATGAAAGAAAATGGAGAAATGGATAAATTAGTGAAGAAATGGTTTGGCGGCGAGAAATAAGCCGCCTTTCCATCTTCTGGAGAGGACTGACTTAGGATGAACTTGGATTTTTCGCAAATTACGCCATCAATACCGTATATATTAAAGGGATTAGAAGTAACGTTAAAAATTGTTTTTGTAGCTTCTTTGCTTGGTTTTGCGCTAGGTACGCTTTTGGCGCTTTGTAAAATTGCTAGAGTTAAAGTTTTAGGTATTATTGCTGATTTCTATACATCTATTTTCCGTGGTACACCGCTTGTACTACAATTAATGCTTATTTATTATGGTCTCCCTCAACTTACAGGGTATGATATTTCGGCATTTTTAGCAGCAGTTTTAGCATTTAGTTTAAACTCAGGTGCATATATGTCGGAAGTTATTCGCGCCGGAATTCAGGCGGTGGATAAAGGACAAACAGAAGCAGCGATGGCACTCGGTGTTCCATATGGAAAAATGATGCGAAATATTATTTTACCGCAAGCATTAAAGAATATTTTACCAGCATTAGTAAATGAATTTGTTACATTAACGAAAGAGTCAGCAGTTGTTACTGTGATAGGCGCAACAGACTTAATGCGCCGCGCGTATATTGTTGGCGGTGAGACATTGTCATATTTTGAACCACTTTTATTTGTCGGTATGATTTATTACATTCTCGTTATTATTCTTACATTCATTGGAAAAGCTGTTGAAGGGAGAATGAAGAAAAGTGATTAAAGTTAAAAACCTTCATAAATCATTTGGAAATAACGAAGTATTAAAAGATATTACAACAACAATTGGACAGGGCGAAGTAGTAGCGATTATTGGGCCGTCTGGTTCAGGGAAATCAACGTTTTTACGTTGCATGAATTTATTAGAAGTACCATCGAACGGACAAATTTGGATTGGCAATCAAGAGGTAACAAATACGAATACAGATATTATGGAAGTTCGTCAGCATGTTGGGATGGTATTTCAGCATTTTCACTTATTCCCTCATATGACAGTGTTAGAAAATATTACGTATGCTCCTCTTACAGTAAAAGGTATCTCAAAGGATGACGCAGTAAAAAAGGCTGAAGAATTATTAGAAAAAGTGGGATTACTTGAGAAAAAGGATGCATATCCAAATCGCCTTTCTGGTGGACAAAAACAGCGTGTTGCAATTGCAAGAGCATTAGCAATGGAGCCGGATGTTATGCTTTTTGATGAACCGACTTCAGCACTAGACCCAGAGATGGTAAAAGAAGTACTAGAAGTTATGAAATCTCTTGCAACGACAGGAATGACGATGGCGATTGTAACGCACGAAATGGGCTTTGCAAAAGAAGTGGCCGATCGTGTGCTCTTTTTAGACGGCGGAAAACTTGTAGAAGATGCGAAGCCAGAGCAGTTTTTCACAGCACCGGAAAGCAAGCGTGCCCAAGAATTTTTGCAAAAAATGTTGTAATATATAAAAGTTGCGTGAATAATAATGGAAAAAGGATGACATTGCGTCATCCTTTTTTTTATCCCGCATTAACGGGCAGTAAGTCCCCACCTCAAAATTCAGAGAGAAGCAAGGAAGATAGGTGGGTGATAACTGCCCGTAAAAGCCCGACTGGTTCAACTAACCATCAGTGGGGGATGAAAAAATCCCCCACTGATGGAAGTTTCACTGTATACTTATTTTGAAAGTAGTTCGTACATAATAGGAGCGTTAATATGTTTAAAATTGGATATCGAACAGTGAAAACAGCAGCTGGAACTGCCTTGGCTGTGTGGATTGCTCAATTCTTTCATTTGGAGTTTTATAGCACAGCCGGTATTCTTGTTATTTTATGTGTACAAAATACAAAAAGAAAATCATTAGAAGTATCTATTCATCGCTTTTTAGCTTGTTTACTTTCTATGGTGTTTGCATTTTTTATTTTTGAATCGATAGGGTATACACCGCTAGCACTTGGACTTTTATTACTTCTGTTTATTCCAACTGCAGTTATGCTTAAGATTCAAGAAGGGATTGTTACAAGCTCTGTTATTGTTATGCATTTATTTTCATTGCAAAAAATTACGTGGTCAATTGTTGGAAATGAGATTGCAATTTTAACGGTTGGAATTAGTGTTGCTTTGTTAATTAATTTGTACATGCCAAGTGTTGAAAATAAGTTAAGAGAGTACCAACAAAAAATAGAATCTAACTTTAAGACAATTCTGTTTGAAATGGCCGTATATTTAAGAAATCGTGATAGTTTGTGGAATGGAAAAGAGTTAATTGAAACGGAAGAATTACTTGAAAAGGCAAAAGATTTGTCTTTCAAAAAGTTAGAAAATCAATTTATGCGTGAAGATGATTACTACTATCGTTATTTTCAAATGCGCCAGCAGCAGTATGAAATTTTAGAAAGAATCATGCCGTTAGCCGCTTCGTTATCTTGGTCATATGAACAAGCGGGTATGGTGGCGGATGTAATTGAAAATATTGGGACTGCAATTAGCCCAGAAAGTACGGGGGTTATTTCATTAAGGCAACTGCAGGAGATGCGAGAAATCTTTCGGGAAATGCCGCTTCCAAAAACGCGAGAAGAATTTGAAACGCGTGCTAAGCTCTTTCAACTCGTCTATGAAATAGAGCAATATTTACTCATTAAAAGTCGATTCAAAGGGAAATATAACATCAAAGAATTAATATAAGAAGGAAGGAATGAGATATGCCATATCTTCTTTCATTCATATTATTTATTTCCCTATCGCCGCTTTGGCCGCTCGGTGAAAATCCACGTGTTGGCGATCCGCTTATTATCGTCAATAAACAAACGAACCAACTTGCATATATTCATGATGGAAAGATACAAAATACATTTCCAGTTGGAACAGGTAAAACGAATGATTTGACGCCAGAGGGTACATTTGATGTTGTGATGAAAGTAAAAAATCCATATTATATTGCAAAGAATATTCCAGGTGGTTCACCGGAAAATCCACTCGGTTCTAGATGGATTGGGTTTAATGCCCGAGGTACGGATGGCAGTAAATATGGAATACACGGAACGAATCAGCCAAGCTCGATTGGCAAATATGTTTCGCAAGGGTGTATTCGCATGTATAAAAAAGATGTAGAGTATTTATACGATCAGGTTCCAATTGGAACAAAAGTATGGATTGTTAAATCAAAAAAATCATTTGAGCAGCTTGCAAAAGAAAAAGGCGCGATTGCTTACGAAAAAGGCCAGCAGTATATGTTGGCTTTTTATTGTATTGAATCTTGTCTTGATACGTGTACATATAGAATGCGTTTATGAAGATAAATTGAAATTTCCTTTCTTGAGGGAGGTTTATCCCGCTATTCGCGGGCAGTAAGACCCCTACTGATGGAAGTTTCACTTTATTGTTCGTTAATGAGAGGTAAATAAAGGCTTGGTGAAAAGGGGTTGCTGTTATGTATATAAATCAGAGCTTACCATACATTCAATTTTTGGTAGCATTTCTTTCTGTTATTGCTTTTATATTGGCTATTTTTAATATCTTTCCGTTCACTATAGCTATCTTTTTTATTTCTCTTCTCAATTTTACTTTTGCAATAGCCGCTTTTTATCAGAAACATTACAGCAGCTTTGTACTAGCACTCGCGATGGGACTTGCGTTTAGTATCGCTGGTATTGTGATTATAATAAAATAACAAGGACAAAGCAGTCCTTGTTTACCAAAACATACTTATCCCAGTAAGCAATGTTGTTATAAGCATTGTAATTAACATAACATAAACCATAATTTTTTGAGTTTTTTTATTCATATTGATCCTCCTTACGAATCTCTTCTATTTATCCCGTTATTCGCGGGCAGTAAGACCCCCAACTCAAGATTTAGAGAAAAGCGAAGAAGATAAGTGGGGGATAACTGCTGGCATGCGCCCGATTGGTGAGAGCTTTCCATCAGTGGGGGGGAAGAACCCCCCCACTGATGGAAGTTTCACTTTATTGTAACGAGAAATAAAAAAGGAGACAAGGGATTTACTTAGACAAAATTGAAAGTAGTAAGGTTATTGTGATTAAAAAATAATGTAAAAAACACCTTGTACCATCTCTTTCGAAAATTTTACGAAATTCTGCTATAATAGTCATTGTTACATACATAATGCAGGAGGCGCATTCTCATGATTAATCAAGAACGTTTAGTGAATGAATTTATGGAACTTGTGCAAGTAGACTCTGAAACAAAATACGAAGCTGAAATTTGCAAAGTATTAAAAGAAAAATTCTCTTCTTTAGGCGTTGAAGTATTTGAAGACGATACAATGGGTGAGACTGGTCACGGTGCTGGTAACTTAGTTTGTACATTACCAGCAACAAAAGAAGGCGTAGATACAATTTACTTTACTTCTCATATGGATACAGTTGTTCCTGGTAAAGGAATTAAGCCGTCTATTCAAGACGGTTATATCGTATCAGACGGTACAACGATTTTAGGTGCTGATGATAAAGCTGGACTTGCATCAATGTTTGAAGCAATTCGCGTGTTAAAAGAGAAAAATATTGCATACGGAAAAATCGAATTTATCATTACAGTTGGTGAAGAATCTGGTCTTGTAGGTGCAAAAGCATTAGACCGTGAACGTATAACAGCGAAATATGGTTATGCATTAGACAGCGATGGAAAGGTTGGAGAAATCGTTGTTGCAGCGCCAACACAAGCAAAAGTAAATGCAATTATTCGCGGTAAAACAGCTCATGCAGGTGTAGCACCAGAAAAAGGTGTATCTGCAATTACAATTGCAGCAAAATCTATTGCAAAAATGCCACTTGGCCGCATTGATTCTGAAACAACTGCAAATATCGGTCGTTTTGAAGGCGGTACACAAACAAATATCGTTTGTGACTATGTAGAAATTTTTGCTGAAGCACGTTCCTTAGTAGACGAAAAAATGCAAGAGCAAGTTCGCAAAATGAAAGAAGCATTTGAATCTACAGCTAAAGAAATGGGCGGACAAGCGGAAGTAGAAGTAAAAGTAATGTACCCAGGATTCAAATTTGCTGATGGTGATCATGTTGTAGAGGTTGCAAAACGTGCTGCTGAAAAAATCGGTCGTACACCATCTCTTCATCAAAGCGGTGGCGGCAGCGATGCAAACGTAATTGCTGGACATGGTATTCCAACAGTAAACTTAGCAATTGGTTATGAAGAAATTCATACAACAAACGAAAAAATTCCTGTTGAAGAATTAGTAAAAACAGCAGAAATGGTTGTTGCGATTATTGAAGAAGTAGCGAAGTAATGTGGAAATAGAGGTTAGCATAAAAGCTAGCCTCTTTTTATTTTGATTCCAACGCCTTCACGAGGCGAATAAACCAATACAGAAAAATCCATGGGAGGATGTATAAAGTTGAAAATGGTAATAGAGAGGAAAGAAGCCCTTGAGCATCGATACCTATGACTGGAAGTAGTAAATAGATGATCAACAAGCAGAAAACAGATAGTGAAATTAGATAAAGGGGTTTTACACGTGTAGTCATGTTTTCTCCTTAACCTCCTTGAAATTTCCATGTGGACATACTTCTATAAATTAGCAATTTCCTCCTCTATAAAATTGATTTTTTTATAATGTTTTTGATAAAATAAGAACGAATGTTCCTGTGAGGTGAGAACGATGCGTGAAATGTATCCGAAAAATGGCCGCGTCATTTTGCATGTTGATATGAATTGTTTTTATGCATCTGTAGAAATCGCACATGATGCATCATTGCAAGGTAAAGCGTTAGCGATAGCTGGGGATGCGAAGGAACGGAAAGGAATTATTGTAACGTGCAGTTATGAAGCAAGGGCGAAGGGAATTCGTGCGACAATGCCTGTTTGGGAAGCAAAACGATTATGTCCGGAACTTGTTATAAAACATCCAAATTTTGAGTTATACAGAGAGGCTTCTTTTGCATTGTTTCAAATTCTTGCGCGGTTTACTGAAAAAATTCAACCTGTTTCAATTGACGAAGGGTATTTAGATATTACAGAGTGTTATGGACTCGGTTCACCGTTAGAAATTGCTCAAATGATTCAACGAACATTACTAACAGAATTACAGCTTCCGTGCAGCATTGGGATTGCTCCGAACTTATTTCTAGCAAAAACAGCCTCTGATATGAAAAAACCTCTAGGTATTACAGTGCTTCGTAAACGAGATGTACAAGAGCTTCTTTGGCCGCTTCCAGTTGAAAAGATGCATGGGATTGGAAAGAAAACAGCAGAAAAATTAAAAGATGTACATATACATACAATTGGGGATTTAGCTACTGGAAAAGCTCATATTATTCGTTCTGTAATTGGAAGTCATGGATTGGATTTACAAAAACGTGCAAACGGTATAGATAATAGGGATGTTGATCCAAGTCAAATGGGACAATATAAAACAATCGGAAATTCTATTACGTTGCCAAAAGATGTGGACGAAGAGAAGGAATTGCTGGATATGTTAGAGCGCTTATCTCAATCTGTGAGCCGAAGATTACAAAAACGTGCTCTCGTTACATATAATATTCAAATTATGATTAAATACTATAATCGCCGAACGATTACGCGCAGTAAATTGTTAGAAAATGCAATTTGGGAATCACCAGATATTTTTCAAGCAACAATAAGGCTATGGAAAAAACATTGGGATGGTGACCCTGTTAGATTACTTGGCATTACTGCTTGTGAATTGGAATGGAAAACAGAAGCGACTAAACAGCTTGATTTATTTTCTTTTGAAGAAGATGCGAAGGCAGAGCCGCTTTTGACAGTGATGGAACAACTAAATAGTAAGTATGGTACGAAGGTTATTCAGCACGGCAGTCAATTGTTTCGACAACAAGAGAGAACATTTCAGCAAAATTTAGAGAATAAATTCATATGAAAAATTGCCATGTAATAAATTAAATTTCATTGATAATGTAAAGCATCAGATTCCTACAAAAGCAGCGAAGGATTTAAATGAAATGATTAAGCAATTTGCAACAATACATGACAAATGATAGGCATTTTGTATTTAAACCAGCCGTTTTGCTTATTCATCCCAACATAAAAAGGTATCGGAAGCCGATACCTTTTTATGTTTTAATACGTAAATATATTATGAGATATAAGGACTTTCGTAAATCACAATGTCTGTATTAGTCGTCGTAGAAATGCGTTGTGCATAATATGTGATGGAAGAAGAGATGTATTCTGGTACCGCTTGAACTGTATGCAATGCAATATATTCATGAATTAATTCTTTTAATGTAGACCATTGTAATTCTGCTGGTGTTTCAGAAATAAATGAACTTACCCAGCGATCAAAAGAAGAAGAAAAGTCAGTTTGTAAACGAAATACTTCTTTCATTGTTTCAGCCACCTTGTATAAATGATAGTATCATTTTACTACAAAAAAACGAACGAGTGTAAAGTTTTTTGTGGTAAACGTTCGTGTTATATAGTTGTCTAGATGAGTGATTTGTACAAAGTATATTTGCCATTTTTGTTTATATTCCGTAAGATAGCGATAGATATTATGAAATGCTTGGAGGATGCAACGTGGAATTTGTATTTTTAGGAACGGGAGCTGGTGTTCCTTCAAAGGGAAGAAACGTATCAGCGATAGCTTTGCAATTATTAGAAGAACGAGGTGCAACGTGGCTGTTTGACTGCGGTGAGGCAACACAGCATCAAATTTTACATACATCAGTGCGCCCGCGTCGCATTGAGAAAATATTTATTACGCATTTACACGGGGATCATATTTTTGGATTACCAGGTTTGTTAGGCAGCCGTTCTTTTCAAGGAGGAACAACTCCGTTAACTGTATATGGCCCAAAAGGGATTAAACAGTTTATTGAAGTAGCATTGGCAGTGAGTACAACACATGTGAAATACCCGATAGAGATTATAGAAATTACCGAAGAAGGTATTGTATATGAAGATAAGCAATTTCTTGTGGAAACGAAACGGTTGTCACATGGAATTGAATGTTTTGGCTATCGTATTGTAGAAAAGGATATTCCAGGGCATCTTCTCGTAGATAAATTATTAGAGGAAGGAATTAAACCGGGACCAATCTTTAGGCGGTTAAAGGATGGAGAAACAGTAGAGATTGAGGATGGACGTATACTTTGCGGAAAGGATTTCATTGGACCACCTCAAAAAGGACGAATTATTACAATTTTAGGCGATACACGTTATTGCGAAGCCAGTATTGAATTAGCGCAGGATGCTGATGTACTTGTACATGAAGCGACGTTCGGCGCGGAAGATTCACAGCAAGCTCATGATTATTATCATTCTACAACACAGCAAGCGGCGAATATTGCGCTGCAAGCAAATGTAAAACAAATGATTTTAACTCATATTAGTTCTCGCTATCAAGGTGAAGCATGTAACATGCTCGTTGAAGAAGCGAGACAAGTATTTCCAAACACGGAAATTGCAGCAGATTTAAAAAGTTTTCCTGTATCAAAATAATGAAAAAACTATGACAGAGATAACGTATGTATCTGTCATGGTTTTTTATTGTATCGTTTTCGTAAAATAGAGAAGAATTACTTATGGTAAAATACTATTAAACTGAATGTGTGAAAAATTCGTCTTTAGTTTGAAATATTAAAAAATTTAAATTCTGTAAAAAAAGAGATATAATGAAAGCGTATTCAAGTTGTTTGTACGTAATAAATTTATGTTTTGTTTGTTTTTGTAAAAAAATAAAATAAATCAAGAAGTGACAAGATGACTCTTATATATTATGATAGCTGATGGTATGTATCAGTTTATTAAATTGATTCTATAAATTTATTAGTACAAATAGAAAAACAAAAAAGCGACAGATTAATAGATTATTAGTAGGTAACTTTTTCATAATGAAGATTTAGGGGGAACTATTATGAAATATCGCTCAGTTTTTGATATTATTGGTCCAGTTATGATTGGTCCATCTAGTTCACATACAGCAGGTGCAGCAAGAATGGGGCAAGTTTCTCGTCAGCTGTTCCGTCATGAACCTGAGAAAATTATCATTTCTTTATATGGTTCGTTTGCGAAAACGTATCGAGGTCATGGTACAGATGTAGCGCTTGTTGGGGGCATACTAGGATTTGAAACGGATGATCCTCGTATTCCGCAGGCACTTGAAATTGCAAAAGAACGTGGAATTGATGTTACATTTATTGAAGAAGAAGCACAAGCAGTACATCCAAATACAGCGAAAATTCGTTTGTATAAAGCTGAGGATGAAATTGAAGTGGTTGCTTGTTCAATCGGCGGTGGGAAAATTGAAGTTGTGGAGCTAAATGGATTTGATTTGCAATTAACAGGTACAAGTCCGGCACTTCTTATCGTAAATAATGATCGTTTTGGAGCAATTGCCTCAGTTACATCTATTCTTGCAAAGCACGAAATCAATATTAGTATGATGAGTGTTTCACGTAAGGAAAAAGGAAGAAAAGCGTTAATGGTCATTGAAACGGATGAGTTGTTAGCAGATGAGATAATCGATGAAATTAACGCGCAGTCAAATATTTGTCAAGTAACCATCATGGATTAATAGCAGGGGGGACACAACATGTTTCGGAACGCAGCGGAACTAGTTGCACAAGCAGAAGAGAAAAACGTAAAAATCGCAGAGATTATGATTCAATGTGAGATGGAAACAAGAAAACTTTCTCGTGAAGATGTAATCGCTGGTATGGAAAGAAATTTAGTTGTAATGGAAAAAGCAGTAGAGCGTGGAATTCAAGGCGTAAAATCTCCGACTGGACTTACTGGCGGAGACGCAGTGAAAGTACAAGCGTACATGAAAAGCGGAAAAGGGTTGTCTGGGGATACAATTTTAGATGCGGTAAGTAAAGCTGTCGCAACGAATGAAGTAAACGCTGCTATGGGTATTATTTGCGCAACGCCAACAGCTGGTTCAGCTGGAACAGTACCAGGTGTACTATTTGCGCTAAAAGAAAAATTAAACCCAACACGTGAAGAAATGATTGAATTTCTATTTACAGCTGGTGCGTTCGGTATGGTAGTAGCGAATAATGCTTGCATTGCCGGGGCAGCTGGTGGGTGCCAAGCGGAAGTCGGTTCAGCAAGTGGTATGGCAGCGGCAGCAGCTGTTGAAATGGCTGGGGGTACACCAGAGCAAGCAGCAACAGCGATGAGTATCGCACTTAAGAATATGCTTGGTTTAGTATGTGATCCTGTTGCAGGGCTTGTAGAAGTGCCGTGTGTAAAACGTAATGCAGCAGGTGCATCAAATGCGATGATTGCAGCTGATTTATCATTAGCTGGTGTAACGAGTGCTATTCCTTGTGATGAAGTAATTGAAGCGATGTACCGCATCGGACAATCGATGCCAAGTGCGCTTCGTGAAACAGCAGAAGGCGGTCTTGCGGCAACGCCAACGGGGCGTCGTTTGCAAGAGGAAATTTTTGGAAAGAAAAGTGAATAAGAGAAAAACCTTGCTTACTCAGCAAGGTTTTTTATTTTTCATTTACAAATTTCTCTAACGTTTCACCAAGCTCGTGAGAACGTTTTGTTGCTTCTGTAATACATTGAATAAGTGCTTCTTGAAATTGAAAGCTTTTCAATATTTCAATGCCAGCTTCCGTCGTTCCTCCTGGTGATGTAATTTCTTTTCGTAATATGGAAGGGTGCTTTGTATTTGTTTTTAACATCTCTGCGGCACCAATCATTGTTTGGAGAATAAGTGATTTTGCAACAGTTTCCTCTAGGCCGATTTGTTTTGCAGCATTTTCCATCGCTTCGACAACGTAATAAATATAAGCTGGTCCACTTCCTGATAAAGCGGTGACAGCATGCATGTGTTTTTCTTTTACAACAGAAACAAGACCAATTGTTTCAAAAAGCGTTTTTGCAAGCATGATATGTTCTTCTTTTGCGTGAACGGAAGGAGAAATAGCAGTAGCGGATTTTAAAATTGCTGATGATGTATTTGGCATTGCACGGATGATAGGAACATTTTTTTGTAATAAATTAGTAATGGATGTCGTAGATACACCTGCTAATAATGAAATGATTAATTGATTCTCTGTAATGTAATCCCGTAATGGAGTAAGAGCTTCCACAACATCTTTTGGTTTCATTGCTAAAAATATAATATCGGCATGAGCAAGCAGCTCTTTTTTATCATGTGTACCATGTACTCCGTAGCGATGATGTAACTCTTGCAGTCTTCTTTCATTAGAGCGATTACTGACAGTAATTTCTTCCCCTTTTACAACGTGAGCTTGTAATAAGCCGGCAAGCGTAGCTTCGGCAATTGAACCTGCACCGACAAAAGCAATTTTTCGTAGTGACATGATGAGTCCTCCTTTTACTGTGTATATGAGAATAACTTATAAATTTACATACATTCGGTTCTGTATAGAAAATCCCTTCTTTTTGTCTGAAAATAATGACAAATTTTTATATAAGATGTAAACTGAAGGAAGATTCATTTTTTGAAACGGAAAGAAAGAGGGGCGAATATGTATGACAGTCATTCATCGAATGGAAATTCCTGTTCCATTTGCGGTTGAAACAGTCAATGTTTTTTTAGTAGAGGGAGAAACACTTACATTAATTGATACAGGAACAAATACAAAAGAATCGAGACTTGCACTGGAGAAACAACTAGCTGCATTAGGATATAAAGTAGAAGACATTGAAACGGTTGTTCTTACACACCACCATGCAGATCATTGCGGATTGCTGGATATATTTTCTGAACGAACAAATATTGTCGGTCATCCGTGGAATGAGCCATGGATTACACAAAATCCGCAATTTATAAAGCGTTATCAACAGTTCTTTTTAGAAGCATCTGTACAGTTTGGAGTTCCAGAAGTCTTGTTACCACAAGGTGCATTGTTAACGAAAACAATGATTTACTCCTGTAAACGTTCGCTTACACATACTGTACGAGAAGGAGATCGTATTGCTTCTTTACCGGAGTTTACGGTGATTGAAACACCGGGTCATGCTTCTACCCATATTTCTTTATATCGTGAAAGAGATGGGGTGTTAATTGGCGGGGATGTGTTGATTGGGCATATTTCTTCTAATCCAATTCTAGAACCGCCATATGAGGGAGAAATAGAACGAGCACAACCGATGCTGCAGTACAATGAAACATTAAAGCGCTTAGCTCGTATGAATATTTCACGTGTTCTATCAGGGCATGGAGAAGATGTTCTTGATGTGGTAGGACTAGTAAATGAGCGATTACAAAAACAAGAGGCACGAGCTTTTAAAGTATTAAATTTATTAAAAGCACAACCGATGACAGCATTCGAGGTGTGTGTCAAACTATTTCCTACGCTATATGAAAAGCAGTTACCGCTTACCATCTCTGAAACAGTTGGACAATTAGATTTTTTAGCATATAATCAACAAGTGATGATTGACAAGTCATCTAAACAATGGATTTACTATGCAAAGTAGGTGACATCTATGAATCGGCGTTTACAAGATAAAGTAATCGTCATTACAGGAGCTTCCAGTGGAATTGGAGAAGAGATAGCGTTGCAAGTAGCGGAGCAAGGTGCAACTCCTGTATTAATTGCCCGTACAGAAGAAAAATTACGAGCGCTCAAACAAAAAATTGAAAGCATATATTGTACGCCTTGCCATTATTATGTTTTGGATGTTAGTAATGAAGAAGAAGTGGAGGTTGTTTTTACACAAATTCTTCAGGATATAGGATGTATTGATATATTAGTCAATAATGCTGGTTTTGGTGTTTTTAAAACATTCGTTGATGCATCCGTTCAAGAGGTAAAGGATATGTTTGATGTAAATGTATTTGGTTTAGTAGCGTGTACGAAGGCGGTTTTACCTTATATGATTAAACGAAATAGTGGACAAATTGTGAATATTGCTTCGCTAGCAGGGAAAATTGCAACACCGAAATCAAGTGCATATGCAGCAACAAAGCATGCAGTATTAGGGGTTACCAATAGTTTGCGCATGGAACTTGCAAATACAAATATTACTGTAACAGCCATTAATCCAGGTCCAATTGATACAAACTTCCATACGATAGCAGATCAATCTGGTACATACGTAAAAAGTGTGGGACGTTACATATTAAAACCAAACTATGTAGCGCATCAAGTTGTAAAAGCAATTGAAATGAAAAAGCGTGAAGTAAATCTACCCAAGTGGATGAGTTTAGGGCCGATTATTTTTTCATTGTTTCCAGGGTTATTTGAGCGTGTAGCTGGAAAATCACTAAGTAAAAAATAGGAGATTCTCTTTTTGAGAATCTCCTATTTTTTATTCATTAAATTTTCTATTGCTGATTCTAGTTCAGTATTTTTTTTGTAATAATATCCGTTAATTTCAGAAGTCGTGAAACGGCCTACTTCTTCGTTCTTTTTATACATCTTTACGGAATATAAATATCCGACTATTTTTTCTTGTTTTTTTTCTATTGTGAATGTAATAGACTGCATGCGATTGATCCATTCATCGATATGTGTTTGATTTGTGATAATCGTATTTTCTCCGTTTCCTTTCGTTATTTCTACTTTTGTTACATGAACATGAGGATAAATGTCCGTAAAGTTTATGATGCTATCTTGGCAAGCTGTTAAAAAGAAAGTAAGTAATCCGAGAAGAATAAAAATTTTTTTCATTTTTTATAATCTCCTTTTCATGCTTCCTACTCCTTTAACATGTTATAAGTTTCTCAATCTCTACGATAGCGTAATGTATTCATATACAACATCCTCTATAGCCTCATACAAATCAATCTCTGTATTATTAGAAATCATGTTTTGAATACGTTCTACAAGCATTTTATAGTCTTCTTGTGAAGTTGGCGTACATTGATATTGTTGAAAACTTTTTATAATCATTTTTTGAATTAGTTTTTCATTCATGATTTTTCCCACCTACATGTATATATGTATTGTTTTTATTGTACTTGAATTAGAAAAGAAAGTCTCTATATTGTTAATTTGCATAAAAATTCATGTATTTTAAAAGTTTTATTAGTAAAACAACTTTTTGTATCAATTTTTATTATTAAAAAATTTATAAATATTTAATTGACTTCATAAATATACAATATTATAATCATACTTAAATCTAAAAGGTAATGAGGAGGAATTATGAAAGCGGCAATTATTGGGGCAACTGGATACGGAGGAATTGAGCTTTTACGGTTATTAACACATCATCCAAGCTTTACGGTGACATCGGTACATTCTTTTTCGCAAATTGGAGAAGTTATGACAACACCTTATCCTCATTTATCTACTTTTATTTCTCATACATTAGAAGAAGTAGATGTTGAAGGAATTGCAAAAGAAGCAGATCTTGTATTTTTAGCAACACCGGCTGGGGTATCAGCGAATTTGACTCCAAGTTTACTAGAGTCTGGTATGAGAGTTATTGATTTATCTGGAGATTTTCGAATTCGAAAGTCGTCTATATATGAAGAGTGGTATAAAAAAACAGCTGCGAAAGAAGAAGTATTACAACAAGCTGTATATGGATTGACGGAGTGGAAAAAAAGTGAAATTGCAACTGCAAGCTTAATTGCGAATCCGGGATGTTATGCAACTGCAACATTGCTGGCGGCCGCGCCGTTAGTAAAAAACGGCATAATTGAAGTGGATTCACTTATTATTGATGCAAAATCAGGGGTTTCTGGAGCTGGAAAAACACCAACAAGTATGACGCATTTTCCAGAAATTCACGATAATTTATACATTTATAAGGTAAACGAACATCAGCATGTCCCGGAAATTGAGCAAATGTTGCAAGAGTGGGATGAGAACATGAAACCAATCACATTTAGTACACACCTTATTCCAATTACAAGGGGAATTATGGTAACGCTCTATGCAAAGGTAAAGCGGGAAATAACAGATGATGTACTTCAACAGGTTTATGAAGAGAGTTATTGCCACTCACCGTTTGTAAGAATACGAGAAAAGGGAATTTTTCCAAGTCCGAAAGAAGTAAGGGGATCTAACTTTTGTGACATTGGAACGGCTTATGATAAGCGGACAGGACGAATTACGATTGTAGCAGTTATTGATAATGTAATGAAGGGTGCAGCTGGGCAGGCTGTGCAAAATGCAAATATATTGGCAGGAGTGGAAGAAACGAAGAATTTACACTTTATGCCGTTGTATCCGTAAGGGGGAAGAAAGATGATTGAAACGGTATTATGTACGAAGATAGAAAACGGTTCGATTGTAACACCAAAAGGGTTTGCAGCGATTGGAATTCATGCAGGATTAAGAAAAGAGAAGAAAGACATAGGGGCAATCCTATGTGAAGTACCAGCTAGCTGTGCGGCTGTTTATACGCAAAATCAATTTCAAGCAGCTCCTCTTGTTGTTACGAAAGAAAGTATTGCTGCCAAGCAAAAATTACAAGCCATTATTGTCAATAGTGCAAATGCAAATTCTTGTACAGGGGCAAAAGGACTGCAAGATGCATATGAAATGCGTGCATTAGTAGCCAAGCAGTTTCATATAGAGGAGCATTACGTTGCGGTAGCATCTACAGGAGTTATTGGGCAGCCTCTACCAATGGAGAAAGTACGAAGTGGTATTGCTTCTTTACAACCATCAAAAGAAGTAGAAATTGCTACATCATTTTATGAAGCTATTTTGACAACAGATTTAGTTGCGAAACAATCGTGCTATAAGCTCTCTATTGAAGGAAAAGAGGTTACAATTGCCGGGGCTGCAAAAGGATCAGGGATGATTCATCCGAATATGGCAACGATGCTTGGGTTTATTACGACTGATGTGAATATTGAAAGTGAAGCATTGCAAAGAGCTTTATCCCAAATTACGAATCAAACATTTAATCAAATTACAGTTGATGGTGATACATCTACAAATGATATGGTACTTGTTATGGCAAGCGGCCTATCAAATACAACCGCAATATGTGAAGGGCATCCAGAATGGGAGAAATTTTTGATGGCGCTTGGAAAGGTTTGTGAAGATTTAGCAAAACAAATTGCAAAAGATGGAGAAGGAGCAACCAAGTTAATTGAAATAAATGTGCATGGCACACGAACTGTAGAAGAAGCAAATATGATTGCGAAGCAAATCGTTGGTTCCAATCTTGTGAAAGCAGCTGCATACGGTGAGGATGCAAACTGGGGTCGTATTATTAGCGCAATTGGACAAAGCGGCATTGTCATTGAGCCAAGTACAGTTGATATTTATATCCAGTCCATTGCCGTATTAAAAGGTAGTGAACCGCAACATTTTTCAGAAGAAGAGATGAAACAAATGTTACAGCAATCAGAGATTGTTATGGATGTATATGTACATATTGGCAAAGCAAGCGGAAGAGCATGGGGATGCGACTTAAGTTATGAATATGTGAAAATTAATGCTTGTTATCACACATAAGGAGAGAAGAGATGAGAGAGCGTATTGTAATAAAGTGTGGCGGTAGTATGTTAGCTCATTTAGGTGAAACATTTTTCCAATGCATGAAACAAATGGTAGAAATGTATGATGTGATTATTGTTCATGGCGGTGGACCTGAAATTGATGCGATGCTAAACAAATTAAGTATCCCGATTGAAAAGAAAGATGGATTACGTGTGACAACAGCAGAGGTAATGGAAATTGTGCAAATGGTATTATGCGGTAGTACAAACAAGACATTGGTTTCAAAGCTAAATGAACAAGAGCTTGGAGCGATTGGATTATCCGGTTGTGATGGAATGCTATTGAAAGTTGCTCCATTAGAAGAGGAATTTGGCTTTGTTGGTGAAGTGCAATATGTTCAAACAATGCTGCTAGAACATTTGTTGGCAAATCGATTTGTTCCTGTTGTTGCGCCTGTTGGAGTAATGGATGGGCAAGTATACAACGTCAATGCAGATACAGCGGCAGCAGCAATTGCGACAGCGATGAATGCGAAAAATTTAATTTTTATTACAGATGTAGATGGTGTCATATATAAGGAGGAGCTCCTTGAGCAAGCAGAGGAAAAGCAGCTTCTTGAGCTTATAGACAATGGAATTATTACTGGTGGAATGATTCCGAAAGTAAAAGCAGCACTGATGTCATTGGAACTAGGTGTGAAGGATGTTGTAATTGTAAACGGTACGCAACGTTTTCTGACAAATAAAGGAGAGTGGGTTGGTACAACAATAAAAAAGGGGGGGATCTATAATGGGACAGCATGTTTTTCCAACATACAGTAGACGAAACATTGAAATTGTGAAAGGCAGCGGCACAAAGGTTACAGATAAACAAGGAAAGCAATATTTAGATTTTACTTCTGGAATTGCAGTATGCAATTTAGGACATTGTCATCCAGCGGTCGTAAATGCTGTAGAAAAGCAATTAAAAACAATATGGCATATTTCAAATTTATTTCCGCATACAGTGCAAGAAGAAGTAGCCGCGTTATTAACGAAAGATCGAGAATTAGACTACGCATTTTTTTGTAATAGCGGAGCTGAAGCGAATGAAGCAGCGCTGAAGTTAGCCCGTAAGTATACAGGGAAATCAGTCGTAATTACGTGTAAACAATCGTTTCACGGACGAACGTTTGGAACAATGAGTGCAACAGGACAATCTAAAATCCACGATGGATTCGGCCCGCTCCTCCCAAGTTTTCTGCATCTACCTTTTAATGATATTGTTGCATTTCGAGAGGCAATGAATGAAGAGGTTGCAGCTGTTATGGTAGAAATTGTGCAGGGAGAAGGTGGTGTTCTTCCAGCAGATATCACATTTTTACGTGAAATCGAGAAGTTGTGTCATGTATACGGAGCACTTTTTATCATTGATGAAGTGCAAACAGGAATCGGGAGAACAGGGACGTTATTTGCATATGAACAAATGGGAATTTCACCTGATATTGTCACAGTCGCAAAAGCACTTGGAAATGGTATTCCAGTTGGAGCGATGCTTGGTAAGAAAGAGTTAGGGTCTGTTTTTTCTCCAGGAACACATGGTTCGACGTTTGGTGGGAACTTTATTGCTATGACAGCAGCAAAAGAAGTATTACAAATCATTTCACAGTCTTCTTTCTTGCAAGAAGTACAAGAAAAAGGTACATATTTTTTACGAAAATTACAAGAAGAATTGCAGGATATAGATTGGATTATTGATATTCGCGGGAAAGGGCTTATGATTGGGGTTGTTTGCAAGGGAGAAGTTAGTGCTATGGTGGCCGCGCTAGAGAAAGAAGGGCTGCTTGTTTTGCAAGCCGGGCCCAATGTACTGCGTGTATTACCGCCACTTATCGTAACGAAAGAGGAAATAGATGAAGCGGTGCATATGATGAATCGTGTATGCAAACAAACATTGATTAAATAGAGGGGGAATTTTGCATGAAAACAACGGCTGTACCTAAACTTCAAACAAAGGATATTTTAACATTAGAAGAGTTAACGCAAGAAGAAATAATTGCAATTATCGAATTTGCGATGTATGTAAAAAAAGAAAAAACATTACCGTTTTTAAATGGGAAAATTTTAGGATTAATCTTTGATAAACATTCTACTCGTACACGTGTATCATTTGAAGCTGGCATGATTCAGCTTGGTGGGCATGGCATGTTTTTAAGCGGTAAAGAATTACAGCTCGGCAGAGGAGAAAGTATTGCTGATACGGCTAAAGTGTTGTCACAGTATATTGATGGAATTATGATACGAACATTTTCACATGCAGAAGTAGAAGAATTAGCAAAAGAGGCAACAATTCCAATTATTAATGGATTAACAGACGAACATCACCCATGTCAAGCGCTTGCGGATTTAATGACAATTTATGAAGAAGCGAATACATTCCAAGATATCAAACTTGCTTACGTTGGGGATGGAAATAATGTTTGTCATTCATTGCTGCTTGCGAGTGCGAAAGTAGGAATGAATATTACAGTTGCAACACCTCCAGGATATGAAGCGGATGAAGCGATTGTAAAACGTGCGATAGAAATTGCAAAAGGAACAGGTGCGAAAGTTGAAGTTACGTATAATCCAAAAGAAGCTGTTGAAGAAGCGGATTTTATTTATACAGATGTTTGGATGAGTATGGGTCAAGAAGATAGTAAGGAGAAATATGAATTATTTCAGCCGTATCAAGTAAACGAGCAGCTCACTCAGTTTGCAAAATCAACCTATCATTTTTTACATTGTTTGCCAGCTCATCGTGAAGAAGAAGTAACTGCAGAAATTATTGATGGCCCACAATCAATTGTATTTCAGCAAGCCGGCAATCGTTTGCATGTACAAAAGGCATTATTAGTTAGTTTATTACAAGAAAAACAACCTTCTTAAATAAGAGGAGGTTGTTTTTTATTTAAAATGTCTTATCTAGGCTTCGCATTTTCTCTTTTTATACTTTATAATAGTATAAACAATAGAAAAATATAAGAGAGTTGATTCAGATGCGAGTAAATAAGAAAACGTATTCACTTCTTCAGCGTATTTGGCGAGGAATGAAGTTAAATTATTATAAATTATTGCGTGCACCAGAAGGCGCGAAAATTGTATCAAGAGGATTTGCTGTTGGTTTTGGAATAGAAATGCTAGTCATTCATACGGCTTCTCTTATATACCTTGTTTTTTATCCGCTTGTTCGATTGTTGAAAGGTTCGTTTCCGGCGGCTGTCATTGGTAATATTATTGGGAAAGTATCATTTTTACCTGTTCTTTTAATTCCTTTCGCACATGCATTGGGGAAATTTATTTGTCCATTTAAGATAAAAAAAATTCACCATCAGCATTATACAATAGGAGACTTTTTTTCCTGGAATGCACTAACAATGTTAAAAAGCCTGTTACAAAATGAAGTATATGTATTAATAGGTATGACAATTTTAGGGATCGTACTCGGCATAATTGCCTATTTTGTTATGTACTATTTATATGAGAAAAACCGCAAACTGAGATTGACGAAAAGAAAGAAACAAATAAAAAGACCAATTGCACAAATATAATGAATGCACATCAAATTTCCTTTTTGAATATGCTTCTAAAAAGGGGGAAAGTTGATGTTTTTTTCTTATTATGCTCCTAGGTACTATCAGCGTATTGTATATTATCCTGTCCCGTACGTAAGACAGATTCAACCATCACAAGAAAGTAAACCGTATTTAACTACTTGGCCGTATTCCAATGTATATTATGGAAACTATTACGAAACATAAAGCTGCTTCTGTCTAGAAGCAGCTTTATATATTTGCTTTCATAATTAAGTTTTGAATTGTTTGTAGCGAATGGGTCAGTTGTTCCCGGTCGCTTGATGATAACGTTTGTAAATTTTCCTTCAGTTTTTCTAAAAGGAATTGTTTGTATTGATTTACCAATAATTTTCCTTCGGCTGTAAGAGACATTAAAATAACACGCCGATCTTTTTCGCTATAATGGCGCTCTACAAGTTCTTCTTGAATGAGTTTATTTAGCAATGGTGTCATATTCGGTCTTGAAATAGCTAACCGTTTTCCGATTTCTGAAACCGCTAATGTATCTCGTTCATGCAATAACAATAACACCTGTGTATGTGATGGTGGCATATGTCTACGAGAAGAGAACTCTCCAGGAAGCATAAACTTGCGATAAAAAAGAGGCACTAACGAAAGAAGATGATCAACGATACGCTCCCACTCACGTGACTCCATATAACAGGCCCCCTTCTATTCTTATTGTAACAAAAAATTATGATGTATAAAAATAGAATTATTTGCTTGTATCTTGATTCCGTCCAAACAAGCGGTATGTGTGAGCGGTATAAGAGGGAATCCCGTCTGTAAGGGCCCGATTGGTTCAACTAACCATAAGTAGGAAAATCGTCTACTTATGGAAGTTTCACTTTATCCCGCCCAAACAGGCGGTAGTTTAGGGGAATCTAAGACGTAAAACCGCCTGTAAGGGCCCGATTGGTTCAACTAACCATAAGTAGGAAAACCACCTACTTATGGAAGTTTCACTTTATATGACAACACTTGCTGTATAAAGGATTCTGCAATTTTTTCATATCCTTTATCATTCGGATGAACTTGGTCGTATAGTAAGTCTTTTTGATCATTTGGTAATAATTTACGAATCGGTAATACGAGTGAAGGCTGATTTTCTTTTGAAATTGAATATATTGTTTTATTCCAGCTATCTAAGAAAATACTTGCGTAAGAAGCAATGGAATCTTCGAGCTTTAATGGGTTATAGAGCTCAGAGAAAATGAGGAGTGCATTCGGATTAGACATACGAATGGTTTTTACAATGTTTTGTAAATCTCGTTCAAAACGATCTTTTTCTTCATTTAATAATTTCATTCCTTCTATAATACCGACATTTCTGTTTATGTGTAAAACGTTATTCCCACCAATACTAATTGTAATAATGTGAGCATCTTTTATTTTTTGTTTTATTTCTTCTGTTTGTATCATTTGAAGTAAACCATCTGTTGTTAAGCCGTTTACAGCAAGGTTATCGACGATAATATGTTTTTGTAATTGCTCTTCTAATCTATGAGAAGCAATTTGTGTATATCCACCTTGTGTAGAGCCGTAGCCCTTTGCAAGAGAATCGCCTAAGACAAGATGATGAAGTGTTGCACCTGTTTGAGTATCAATCCAGTGCGGAACAGCAGCAGCTGAAGATTCTTTTTGAACATTTGTCTCATGATCCTGATCATAATACAGAAGTGTAATGATAAGAAGGAGGAGACAAAGTGCAGATAAAATGACCTTTTTCATCGTTATACTCTCCTTATAGATGCTTATTGTACCATATTCATTAGGGGGAGTAATGGGATAGGCATTATGCCTTCAAAAAAATTTACATTATTTTTACGGAAGATTTGTAGAAATCTGTCAAATTACATTGACGATATAAATTCCTGTTCGTTATGATAGATGTCAGACAGGTAGATTTATTATGTTCTCAGAAGAAGTAAGACACCTAACTTCTTTCAGAATTTGACGGTGTGAAGGGATACACACTATTATTCTATTTAGTCGCATGGGATTATTTTACAAGGGGGATTTTATGTGAAAAAATCGACAAAAACGTTAGCTGGTGCTGCACTTGCAATGGGAGTGATTGCTCCGCAAGTATGGCCTACACCTGCATATGCAGAGGGGGAGGAAAGTACTGTAAAACTAAGAATATTAGAAACTTCTGATATTCATGTAAACTTAATGAATTATGATTACTATCAAACAAAAACAGATAATAAAGTAGGATTAGTTCAAACAGCGACTCTTGTGAAGCAAGCGAGGGAAGAATCAAAAAACTCTGTTTTATTTGATGATGGAGACGCACTGCAAGGAACACCGCTTGGCGATTATGTAGCAAAAGTAAAAGGGCTAGATGGAAACTATGTGCATCCATTATATCGTTTAATGAACATGATGAAGTATGACGTTATTTCTCTTGGAAACCACGAGTTTAACTATGGTTTAGACTTCTTAAACAAAGCGATTAGCAAAACAGAGTTTCCTGTAATTAACTCTAATGTATATAAAGATGACAAAGATAGTAATGAAGAAAATGACCAAAATTACTTCAAACCGTATCATATATTTGAAAAAGAGGTAGAAGATGAGTCCGGTCAGAAACATAAAGTAAAAATTGGTGTAATGGGCTTTGTTCCACCGCAAATTATGAGCTGGGATAAAGCAAATTTAGAAGGAAAAGTAAAAGCGAAAGATATTGTAGAGACAGCGAAAAAAATGGTTCCAAAAATGAAAGCTGAAGGTGCAGATATTATTGTTGCATTGGCCCACTCTGGTATTGATAAGAGTGGATACAATATTGGAATGGAAAATGCTTCGTTCTATTTAACGAATCTTCCAGGTGTCGATGCGGTATTAACAGGACATTCCCATGCGGTTGTAACTGATACATTTAATGGTGTTCCGGTTGTAATGCCTGGTGTTTTTGGGAGTAACTTAGGAATTATTGATATGGAATTGAAGCAAGTTAATGGAAAATGGGAAGTGCAAAAAGATAAATCTAAACCTTCTGTTCGTCCAATTGCAGATAGTAAAGGAAACGCTTTAGTAGAATCAGATAAATCTTTAGTAGAAGCAGTGAAAGATGATCATGAAGCGACAATTAAATATGTGAATACACCAGTTGGTGAAACAACAGCACCAATCAATAGTTATTTTGCGCTTGTACAAGATGATCCATCTGTTCAAATTGTAACAAATGCACAAAAGTGGTATACAGAGCAGAAGATGAAGGGGACAAAATTTGAAGGTATGCCAATTTTATCGGCGGGTGCACCTTTTAAAGCAGGTGGACGTAACGGATCTACATATTATACAGATATTCCGGCTGGAACGCTTGCAATTAAAAACGTTGCGGACTTATACGTATATCCAAATACATTATATGCAGTGAAGATAAATGGTGCTCAGTTGAAAGATTGGTTAGAGATGTCTGCTGGTCAATTTAACCAAATTGATCCAAGTAAAACAGATGAGCAAAAATTAGTAAATATAAATTATCCAACATATAATTTCGATGTATTAGATGGTGTTAAATATGAAATTGATGTAACGCAGCCAGCTAAGTTTGACAAAGATGGAAAAGTTGTAAATGAAGCTGCCAATCGTATTGTGAACTTAACGTATGATGGAAAACCAGTAACAGACAATCAAGAGTTTGTTGTAGCAACAAATAATTACCGTGGTAGCAGTCAAACATTCCCAGGTGTAAGTAAAGGAGAAGTAATTTTGCAATCTCCTGATGAAACGCGTCAAATTATTGTAGAATATATGAAACAAATGAAAACAATTAACCCAACAGCCGATAAAAACTGGACGTTTAAAACAGTTACCGGTGAGAAATTGAATGTCACATTTGATTCTTCTCCGAACGCCCAAAAATATATAGAAAAAGACGGGAATATTTCTTATGTTGGTCCATCAGAAAATGAATTTGCAAAATACGCAATTGATTTAACGAAAAAGAATGAATCAACTGGTGGAGATAACGAGAATGATAAACCAACAACGCCGCCAGATCATAATAACGGTGGAGATCAGCCGAAAACACCAGAAGATAATAAGAATGGCGAAGAGAAATCAACAACAGTAGATTCAGTCCAAGATCAAGACAAAACAGATCATAGCTTGCCAAATACAGGAACGAATGTGTTTACGACATTAGCAGCAGGACTAGCATGTATTGGTGCAGGTGCGCTAGCACTATTTAGAAGAAAGAAATTAAATAAATAATAAAGAACAGTCCACTGCTAAGCAGCGGACTGTTCTTTATTCCATGAAAGGCTAATGCCTGTGAATCCAACAAGTAAAGTGATGATTGGACAAAGTAAACAGAAAACGGTGTATGGAAGGTAGCTCATTGTTGGTACTTTTAGGACACTTGCGAGAAATACACCACTACCCACAGTACGAGCGAATTAATAACTGTACCGGCATCTTCTAATACACGTGATAGATTGCGACGTTTTAATCCCAGCTCATCGTATTTTTCTGCAAATGCTTGACCGGGTAAGATAATTGATAAGTATTGTTCACCGAGTAAAAAGTTAATTTTTATTATAAATAAGAGAAGAATGTCGATAGTTATTTTTAAATGTATACGATAGGAATAATATAAAGAAAATTAACACAAATTATAATGATTGTTCGTTATAATGAACATGAGGGAAGGAGAAAATATGAAGATGAAAATAATAATTGTTTCTATGGTGTTCATAGTCGTCGGCGGTTCTGGAATTTATAAAGCGGTTGCGGTATCTCCTAATTTAATAAAGACAAGTGCTGAAAGACCGAAAGAAACGATACAACAAAGTAAAAAAGAAAAGAGCATAAGTGAAGAAGAGAAAATGCATAAAACAGCTAATAAATTAGGAGTTTCTACAGAAGGGAAAACAAAAGAACAGATTTGAAAAGAAATAGATGCAGTGCGTTCTAAAAAGCGCCAAGAGCTTCTTTGAGAGTATGCAAAAGAGCTAGGAATTGAAATAGAAGGCAAAATAGATGAACAATTAATTCAGGAGATTGGTAAAATCCAGCACAGTAAATAGGGAGGCTTATCATTTGATAAGCTGTTCTTTTTTGAGAATATTATTGTTTGAAAAAGAATTGACAGTGTTTCACCTCTAATGTTAACTTTAAATTAAAATAAGTTAACATTAGAGGTGACAATCATGACTGTAAGGAGTATTGATCAAACTTTTACATATGAGGAACTAGCTCAAAAAAATAAGGCCTATGTGTGGCATCCATTTACCCAAATGAAAGATTACTTGGAGGATGATCCCGTCATTATTGAACGAGGAGAAGGAAGAAAATTATACGATGTGAATGGAAAAGGCTACTGGGATGGTGTGTCTTCCATTTGGCTCAATGTTCACGGCCATCATGTACAAGAGCTAGATGACGCTATTCGTGAGCAATTAAATAAAATAGCACACTCTACATTGCTAGGTATTGCGAATGTACCAAGTATTTTGTTAGCCGAAAAAATTATTGAAATTGTACCAAATGGACTGAAGAAAGTTTTTTATTCTGATTCTGGTGCCACATCGGTTGAGATTGCAATTAAAATGGCATTTCAATATTGGCAGCATAAAGGAAAACCTGAAAAGAAAAAGTTTATTACGATGAAAGAAGCGTATCATGGTGACACAATTGGAGCGGTATCTGTTGGAGCTATTGATATGTTTCACCAAGTGTATAGTACACTTCTATTTGATACGTTAAAAGTACCATATCCGTATACATATCGTTCTCCTTATGGGGAAAATCATCAAGTTATTGTGAAAAAACATTTAGAAGAAATGGAAAAGTTGTTGCGACAAAATCACGAGGAAGTAGCAGCTGTTATTGTAGAACCTCTTGTACAAGGAGCGAGCGGCATTATTACCATGCCAGAGGGCTATTTAAAAGGATTGCGAGAACTTTGTACAGCTTACAATGTTCTTCTTATTACAGATGAAGTAGCCACTGGATTTGGAAGAACGGGTAAAATGTTTGCATGTGAACATGAGGGCGTTACACCGGATATTTTAACGGCTGGAAAAGGTTTAACAGGAGGATATTTACCGGTTGCAATTACAGTAACAACAGATGAAATTTATAATGCATTTTTAGGTGACTATGAGGAGCAAAAAACGTTTTTCCATGGTCATAGTTATACAGGGAATCCACTAGGTTGTGCAGTAGCACTTGCGAATTTGAAATTATTTGAAACTACAAATCTTATAGAGGCTGTTGCTCATAAAGCAGAATACATCGCAAAACGGTTAGAAGTTTTTCATGAATGTAAACATGTGGGAGATATTCGTCAGCGTGGTTTTATGGTTGGCCTTGAGCTCGTACAAAACAAAGAAACGAAAGAAGGATATTCTTGGCAGGAGCGAATGGGTGTGAAGGTTTGTAGAAGAGCACGTGATTTAGGTATGATTCTTCGTCCGTTAGGAAATGTTGTTGTATTTATGCCGCCGCTCGCTTCTACAATAGAAGAACTTGATGATATGATTATGATTTTACATCAAGCAATTCAGGAGGTAACGGAGGGTGAATGATGAGTGGTTTCTTTGTAACAGCAACTGATACTGAAGTTGGTAAAACGGTTGTAACAGGTGCATTAGCAGGTGTGCTTCGTCAACGTGGATATAATATCGGTGTCTATAAACCATTGCAAAGCGGTCACCTTTCTTCCCATCCAGAAGGTGATGCTGCTCGGTTGAAAGCAGCTGCCGGTGTAACAATATCATGCGAAGAGATTTGTCCTTACTCAGTTGAGGAACCGCTTGCGCCTCGTCTAGCAATGAAGCGGGCAGGGCGACAAGTATTATTATCAGATATTACAAGTCATTACGAAGAATTATCAAAACAATTTGACTCTTTATTTGTAGAAGGTGCTGGCGGACTTGTAGTTCCTTACACAGACGATGCCCTTGTTGTAGATTTTGCGAAACAACTGCAACTACCATTGCTTATTGTGGCAAGGCCAACACTTGGTACAGTGAATCATACTGTCTTAACTATTTCTTATGCAAAAGCACACGGTCTATTAGTCGCAGGTGTTATTTTTTCCGGATGCCAACAAAATGAAAAAGAGAGAGTGCTAGAAAATAAAAAAATGATTGAAGAGTTAAGTGACGTACCGGTTATTGGATTATTACCAGCGCTTCGTGAGGGCTTTACGCGAAAAGAATTATTACAAGCAGCAGAAGAGAGCATTGCTATCTCAAGGTTAGAGGAGTTTTTACGCCATGAATCCAGTGTGGGAAGCACATTTTCAGTCTAAATTAACGAGTCTTACAGAAACATCACAACACCGAACATTATTCGTGACGGAACACGCAGAAAAAACGTGGCTCGTTCGAAATGGAAAGAGGATGCTAAATTTAGCCTCAAATAATTACTTAGGATTAGCTGGAGATGAACAGTTAAAAGAAGCGGCAGTGGAAGCAACAAAAAGATATGGGACCGGAGCAACGGCGTCCCGTCTTGTTGTAGGTAACTATCCGTTATATGAAGAAATTGAACAACGAATATGTGCATGGAAAGAAACTGAAAAAGCACTAATTGTGAATAGCGGCTACACGGCAAATGTTGGAGCAATTTCTTCACTTGTAGGTAGGCATGATATTGTGTTTAGCGATAAGCTCAATCATGCAAGTATTGTAGATGGCATTGTATTAAGCGGTGCAGAGCATAAGCGCTATCGTCATAATGATTTGGAACATTTAGAGAGATTGCTGAAATCTGCTCCAGCAGAAAAACGAAAGCTTATCGTTACAGATACTATTTTTAGCATGGATGGGGATATGGCTCATCTAGAGAATCTAGTAATACTGAAAGAAAAGTACGGAGCGCTTCTTATGGTTGATGAGGCGCATGCTGGCGGAGTATACGGCAAGAATGGAGCAGGCCTTGCTCATAACCATCCAGAGTTAGCAAAGCGAATAGATATTCATATGGGTACATTTAGTAAGGCGCTGGGCTGTTATGGTGCTTATATTACCGGAAGTGCTGTTTGTATCGATTATATGATTAATACTATGCGTGGTTTTATTTTTACAACTGCTTTACCTCCAGGAACGCTTGGAGCAATCGGAAAAGCAATTGAGATTGTAAGCAAAGATGGAACATATCGTCAAAGGTTAATAGAAAATGGCGGATATTTTCGCACTGCGTTGCAAGAGGCCGGTTTTCATATCGGAGACAGCACTACGCATATTGTTCCTGTTATCGTGAGTTCTAATGAAGCAGTGCTTCGTTTCAGTATGAAATTACAAGAAGCAGGGATAGCGGCAATTGCCATTCGACCACCTACTGTTCCGCAGTATAGTTCACGCATTCGGTTTGCTGTGACGGCGCAGCATACGAATGATGATCTACAATGGGCAGCACAGCGGATTGTACAAATTGGAAAGGAAGAAGGAGTGATTTGATGAAGCAACTTAGTCTTGTGCTCATTTCTGGATGGGGCATGGAAGAGCAAGTTTGGGAATCATTCTTTCCGTATTTACATGAATTTCCAGTACATATTGTTCATTGGCGGAACGCTGAAGACCAAAAGGATTTCAGGCAACGAATTATAGAGATAGCTAAAGATAAAGAAGTGATTTTAGTTGGTTGGTCACTTGGGGCGTTGGCAGCTCTTCAAGTGTATGATTCATTGCAAACGAAAGGGATTGTTTTGTTAGGAGGAACAGCGAAATTTACAATAGACTCCGATTATGTACATGGATGGAAAGGGTCTTTTGTTGAAAGAATGAAGCGAAGCCTTCTCAATCAAAAAGATGCTACCTTGAAACGATTTTATGTAAGCATGTTTTCAAAGACGGAGCAGGAAATTGGAGAGCAAATTGCATTTTTAAAAGTAGCTGAGCAGTTTCAAGGTGATTCAATTTATTCTTTGCAATGTGGACTTGATTACTTAATAGAAACAGATGCTAGAGAACAGCTGGAGCAAATAGATATTCCGTTATTACTTCTTCACGGAGAGGCTGATGCCATTTGTCCTCTGTCTGCAGCACAATATATAAATGAAAAAACAAATGCATTGCTAACGATTATAGAAGAAGCTGGACATGCACTTTGTTTTACACATGCAGAACGATGTGCTAAAGAAATTCTACAGTTTGTAAGGGGGATACAACAAAATGATCAACAAAACGTTATTACAAAAACGATTTAATCAAGCTGCTGTATCCTATGATCAATATGCAAATGTACAAAAAAAGATGGCAGACCAGCTGCTTGCTTATATGAAAGAACATTACGATGCAGCGGCGCAAATTCATATTTTAGAGCTTGGATGCGGCACAGGTTATGTAACAGAGAAACTAGCGACATTTTTTCCGAATGCGACGATTACAGCTGTTGATTTTGCAGAAAGCATGATTGCGAAAGCAAAAATGCATTGCAATATGGAGTCTGTTACATTTCGATGTGAAGACATTGAACATATTAAACTTTATGAAAAATATGATGTGATGATATCTAATGCAACGTTTCAATGGTTAAATGAATTATCAGCTGTATTAGCGAATTTATATAAAAATTTATGTGAAGATGGTGTGCTGCTGTTTTCAACATTTGGATATAAAACGTTTCATGAGCTGCATACGTCATTTCAACGTGCAAAAATAGCATGTGCAATAGAGGATGGAACAGCTGTTGGTCAAACCTTTTTAACAGGACAGCAGTTGCAAGGATTATGTAAAAGAATAACAGGGGATATACATGTTGCTGAAACATGTTACATAGAAACTTTCGCTACAGTTCGTGAGTTTTTACAATCCATTCGTAAAGTTGGGGCTACGAACAGTAACGAAGGATCTTATTGCCAAAGTCCTTCCATTTTTCGTAGTATGCTTCGCATATATGAACAAGATTTTATGGAAGATGGAAGAATTGCAGCAACATATCATGCTTTATTTTCTTATATGAAAAAAGAGGGGAAGAGAACAAATGAAACATGTACAAACGAAAACAAATTGGAAGCAAATCGCATCTGAGGTAGTGCAAGGACGAGCTGTAACGAAAGAAGAAGCACTAAATATATTGCAAGCAAATGATGAAGAAATTTTAGAAATTATGAATGCTGCGTACGTGATTCGTCACCATTATTTTGGAAAAAAAGTAAAACTAAATATGATTATTAATACGAAGTCTGGTTTATGTCCAGAAGATTGTGGATATTGTTCCCAATCAATCGTATCAGAGGCTCCAATTGATAAGTATGCTTGGTTAACGCAAGAGAAGATTGTAGAAGGTGCACATGAAGCGGTTCGCCGTAAGGCAGGTACATATTGTATTGTTGCTTCCGGTCGCCGTCCAACTAATAAAGAAGTAGAACATGTCATTGGAGCAGTAAAAGAAATCCGTGATACAACTGATTTGAAGATTTGCTGTTGTTTAGGCTTTTTAAATGAAGATCAAGCAGAGCGTCTTGCAGAAGCCGGTGTGCATCGTTACAATCACAATTTAAATACGCATGTAGATAATTATGAGAGTATTTGCTCAACTCATACGTACGACGATCGTGTTGATACAGTTGAAAAAGCGAAGCATGCGGGTATATCACCATGTTCGGGTGCTATTTTCGGAATGGGGGAAACAAAGGAGCAACGTGTAGAAATTGCCTTTGAATTAAAACGCTTAGATGCGGATTCTATCCCATGTAATTTCCTTGTTGCTGTAAATGGAACGCCGTTAGAAGGACAAAAAGAATTAACACCAATAGAGTGCTTGAAAGTATTAGCAATGATGCGCTTTGTGAATCCGTCAAAAGAAATTCGAATTTCTGGTGGACGTGAAATTAACTTACGCTCTGTTCAACCGCTTGGTTTATTTGCTGCAAATTCAATCTTTGTTGGTGATTATTTAACGACAGCTGGTCAAGAACCAACAGCAGATTGGGGAATGATTGAAGATTTAGGATTTGAGATTGAGGAATGTGCGTTGTAATAAAGTTACAGATTGTAGTTGTAAAAAATCAATAAAGATTAAGGAAGAAAGCTCTTGATATAGGAGCTTTCTTTTTTGTAAATAAAATGTAATAAAACGTATATAACCCTCATGGTCATTCAATTTGTAAGAAGATAACCATAATACGTGACCGAATTTCCCACTCCGCAATTGTACATAGTAAGAGAGATATTAGCAATGGTTTGGAGGGATTTGCATGCATAAATATGTATTAGCAGTTATGAGCTTTCTTATTTTGTTAAAAGCAATTAGTGCAGACCCAGTGAAAGCAATTGAAAATCCTGAACAGAAAGGTATGCAAGCGAGAATTGAGCAGCATTTTCAGTATCAAGCTGAGCATTTTGGAATTGAAGCAGAGGGAAATGATTTAAAAGAAGTGGGTAGAGAGCTTCATATTGTGCAAGAGGAACAGAGAAAATAAAAAATAAGAAAACAAAAAGAGGCCGAAGCCTCTTTTTGTTGTTTGCTCGAAACCTAACTAGCCATAAGAGCCCGAGTGGTTCAACTAACCTTTTGTGAGGAAAAGCACCTCCCAAGAGGAAGTTTCACTTTATCCCGCTCAAACGGCTGGTAAGAAGTAAGAGCAGGAAGAAAACCTAACCAGCCATAAGAGCCCGAGTGGTTCAACTAACCTCTTGTGAGGAAAAGCCCCTCACAAAAGGAAGTTTCACTTTATGCCCACTGGCGGGATAGGTTTGCCATTTCAATAGCTGCAACAGCAGATTCCCAGCCTTTATTTCCAGCTTTTGTACCAGCACGTTCAATTGCTTGTTCAATTGTTTCTGTTGTTAATACGCCGAAGATAACTGGGATTTCTGTTTGTAACGAGAGAGAAGCGACACCTTTTGCAACTTCATTACAAACATAATCATAATGCGTTGTTGCACCGCGAATCACTGTTCCAAGTGTAATAACTGCATCGTATTTTCCGCTGTTTGCCATTTTTTTTGCGATTAATGGAATTTCAAATGCACCAGGAACCCAAGCGACATCAATATTGTTTTCTTCTACTCCATGACGCTTTAAACCGTCTAATGCACCGCCTAATAGTTTGCTTGTAATAAATTCGTTAAAACGACCAACGACAATACCTACTTTTAATCCTGTACCAACTAAATGACCTTCGAATACCATAATATATCTCTCCCTTAATCTATTATAAATTTAATAAGTGACCTAATTTTGTTGATTTCGTTTGTAAATATGCCTTATTTTCTTCTTTTGTTGGCATTTGCAACGGTACGCGCTCGACAATTTCTAGATCATAACCTTGTAAACCCGCGATTTTACGAGGATTATTTGTTAAAAGACGAAGTTGCTGTAATCCTAAATCTTTTAAAATTTGTGCACCTATACCATAATCGCGAAGATCAGCTGCAAAGCCAAGTTTTTCATTTGCTTCTACAGTATCGTAACCTTCTTCTTGCAGCTTATATGCGCGTAATTTATTAAGCAGTCCAATGCCGCGTCCTTCTTGACGCATGTATAGAAGAACCCCTTTTCCTTCTTGTTCAATTTGAGCAAGGGCTGCATGAAGCTGCGGACCACAGTCGCAGCGGCAAGATCCAAATACATCGCCAGTTAAACATTCGGAATGGACGCGTACAAGAGTTGGTTCACCTGTGGAGACATCTCCTTTTATAAGAGCGATATGTTCTTTATCGTCAAGAGAATTGGAGTAGCCAATTGCTTGGAATGTACCAAATTCCGTTGGTAAAGTAATTTCCACTTCACGCTGTACTAACGTTTCATGATGACGGCGATATGCAATTAAGTCTTCGATTGTAATCATTTTGAGATTAAATTGCTTTGCGATCTCTAATAAATTAGGAACGCGTGCCATCGTACCATCTTCATTTATAATTTCACAAATGACACCTGCTGGTTCTACGCCGCATAATGTTGCTAAATCTACAGCAGCCTCTGTATGCCCAGCGCGGCGGAGGACACCACCTGCTTTTGCGATTAATGGAAAAATATGTCCAGGACGCTTAAAATCACTTGCTTTCGCCTTTGGGTTTAGTAGCTCACGTACAGTTGTTGCACGTTCATGAGCACTAATACCAGTTGTTGTTGAAATGTGATCGATGCTAACTGTAAAGGCAGTGCCGTGAGAATCTGTATTATTTGAAACCATTGGCTTTAGTTCCAAACGATCGGCATATTCTTCTGTAATCGGAACACATACAAGACCGCGCCCGTGTGTAATCATGAAATTGATTGTTTCCGGTGTAATGTACTCACCTAAGGCAATAAAATCCCCTTCGTTTTCTCTATGTTCATCATCACATACGATAACAACTTTTCCTTGCTTTAAATCTTCTAGTGCTTCTTCAATACGATGAAACATTTCATTTCCTCCCTTATAGGAATCCGTTGTCTTGTAAAAAGCTTTCTGTAAGTGAACTTTTTTTAGGTGTTGGCTGCGTAATAAAACGTTCAATATATTTTCCAATCATATCGCACTCGACATTCACGATATCGCCGACAGTTTTCTCTCCGATTACTGACTGACTTAACGTGTGTGGAATGAGGGAGATTGTGATAGAAGAGTCATCAACACCAAAAATTGTAAGACTCGTACCGTCAATGGCAACAGATCCTTTTTGTAAACAATAGCGAAGTAGTTCATTTGGTAATTGTATTTTGTAATATACGGCATTATAGCTCCGCCTTTTATCAACAATTGTTCCGATACCGTCAATATGCCCTGTAACGAAATGTCCACCGAAGCGGCCGTTTGCACTCATAGCACGCTCTAAATTTACTTTTGAACTGCGGCTAAGAGTTTGCAGTGAAGTTGCTCGCATCGTCTCTGGCATGACATCAACGGTAAAAGAGTGTGTTGTAAAAGAAGTGACGGTTAAACATATCCCGTTTACAGCAATACTGTCACCTAAGTTTACGTCTGACAAAATTGTTTGTGCCGAAATTGTAAGTTGCATTGCTTCACCGGTTTGTTGCATGTTAGCAATTGTTCCGAGTTCCTCAACAATTCCTGTGAACATAAAGCACCTCTTTCCTTGGAGTGGCAACTACTTTTATATCATCGCCGATTTGTTCCATCGATTGAATGTGCAAGGTAAGTGCATCTTGCAGTTTTGTGAAACCATTTCCGCCAAACCATGTTGGGGCATCTTTACCACCAATTAGTTTTGGACTAATATACGTAATTAGTTCCTGAAAACATTTTGCTTCTAAGAAACTTGCATGAATAGTTTGTCCACCTTCGACAAAGAGAGAAAGAATATTTTTTTCTCCAAGAAGATCGACCAGTTCGTTTATTTCAATGTTACTCGTCTTCATTTGCAATACAGATACCATATCAGATTGGAATTTTGAAATTTTGTCGTTGGAAACGTCATTTCCAACGACAATCCATGTTGGCACCTCTCCATCTGTAATTACATGAGATGAAAGTGGAGTTCGCAAATGCGTATCAAGTACGATGCGAATCGGATTTTTCCCGCCATTTACAAGGCGCGTTGTTAAATGCGGATTATCGGTAATGATTGTATTTACACCAACGAGAATGGCATCGTGTGTATGACGATAACGATGTACATCAGCGCGCGATGATTCACTTGTAATCCACTTACTTTCCCCTGTACTAGTAGCGATTTTTCCATCGAGACTCATTGCTGTTTTTAATGTTACAAATGGACGCTTTGTTTTCATGTAGTGAAAAAAGTAACGATTTAATTCTTTTGCTTCTTTTTCGAGTACACCAATTGTTACGTCAATTCCCGCCTCTTGTAAACGCTTGACACCTTGACCTGAAACAAGCGGATTACTATCGAGCACTGCAATGACTACTCGGCTTACGTTCTTTTTTATAAGTAAATCACAGCAAGGGGGGGTTCTTCCATGATGACTGCATGGTTCTAACGTTACATATACTGTTGCACCATGGGCATTTTCACCCGCCATGTGTAGAGCGTGAACTTCAGCATGTTCAGTTCCTGCTCGTAAATGAGCTCCTACTCCAATGATATTTCCATCTTTTACAACAACAGCACCGACCATTGGATTAGGACTTGTTTGACCAGCTGTATTTTTTGCTAATTGCAAAGCAAGTGCCATATATTCTTGATCTGTCATAAACTCACCTCTCTTAAAAAATCAAAAAACCCCAAGGACATAATCCTTGGGGTGAGAGAGACGATGTTTCTAGAAATATAAGAAGGATACGAGAGTATACTTAAGAAACCTAGCAATTATTGATATGTTTGCATAGAAAAGAAGCTTAGCAAATATCGGATTTTTCACATGCTAGTGTTATCCCGTTATTTCAGCAGAGAACCAAATAGTATACGAAAGAAAACAAGTGTATGTTTAAAAATAAACAATACAAATACACATGCTGAAATAAACGTTGTATCCTATTATACGTACTAGAAAACATATCCTTCTCCCATCCAGACTATACTGTCGGTTCTAGATTCTCACTAGATCCACCGTTTTCAACTTGAAAACGGGTCACGGACTTAGAAGTGTGAACTTCATCACCGCCGGTTGGGAATTTCACCCGACCCCGAAGGATGCTGTTTGCTCACATTATAGCACAAAAAAGACAAAAGGCTATAAAAAAATATTTGAATGTGAAGAATTGCATGAAAATAAAGGAGAAGCTAAAGCTGCATTAGCGGCGGGATTAATTTGCTATACTAGTGTAGAAAAGGTTTTATATCGTGTTTAAAACGAGGTGAGAGTATGAAAAAATATATTGCTGTAGGAATAGGCGGTATTATTGGAGCTTTGGCTCGCTATGGAGTAGGCCAATTGCTTGGACCAACATCTTCTGCTGGTTTTCCATTAGCAACATGGTTAGCTAATATGAGTGGTAGTTTTTTATTAGCATTTTTAACGATGTCTGTTTTTCGGATGAAACAAGTTTCACCGCTTATGATAAGTGCTGTTGGTACAGGAATAATTGGGGCGTTTACAACATTTTCAACGTTTAGTGTGGAAACACTGAAGCTACTACAGCATGAAGCATTCACAATGGCATTTTTATATGTGGGCGCAAGTATGATTGGGGGATTACTTTTAGCTTGTAGTGGATTTTATGCTGGGAATATGCTGTATGCACGCAGGTTGAAGGAAGAAGGAAACATATGAATATTCTACTTGTCAGTATCGGGGGCTTTTTCGGTGCAATTACACGTTTTTTTATTAGTACTGTAGCGAAAGAAAAGTACGGAAATGCTTTTCCATATGGAACATTTTTTATAAATATAATTGGCTCATTTTTACTCGGTATGTTATTTGGTGCTGAAGTAGCTAAAATGTGGATATTGTTATGTGGTACAGGGTTTATGGGAGCATTCACGACGTTTTCGACGTATCAACTAGAAATGATACAACTTATACATAAACGAGAAGGGCAAAAGGCATTACTATATTTTGTTATGAGTAATGTAATAGGTATTGGTTGCGCTTTTGCTGGCTTTTATATTGGGGGCATGTAAAAAATACGCGCACATTTTCTTGTGCGCGTGTTTTTTATTCTTTCGGTGCACGTACAACAGATTCAAATTTGCCTTTATGTGAACCATCGCAATACGGCATATTTTGGGATAATCCACAACGGCATAGAGAAAATGCCGGTTTAGCTGGAAATACATTCCCTTCAGCATCGATTAGTTCCACATCCCCTGTAATACGGAACGAACCATTATTATTTACTTTAATTTGTACCTTCTCCATTATTACACCTCCTTACCAAACGCTTATGTCTATCATATACTTACTAGAATTACTTGACAATGTTTAGAAACAATGCTTTTTGTGAGAAAATAGAAATGATATAATAAGTTATATACTGAAAAGATATTAAGGTGAACATAAACATGAACAAACAATTACGTACATTACAAAACATTGCACAAGAGCGAACGTGGGTATCGTTTTTAAACGATAATCACCCATACAGCTTACTTCATTGGTCGATTGCTGGTGTACAGCAAGAAGTGAAAGATGTGTGGTTATTACAAGATGAAGTCACATTTCAAACAACAGAGTTCCTATCACTAGATGAAGCGGTAAAATGGATTTCTGAAAATATGGATCAAGTTACAGACGTATTGGCGTAACATAGGCTGCTATTAGTAGGTATTCGTTTCTAATAAAATGATTTTTACTGTTGGCTGAGATAAGAAAAAGGCAAACTCATAGGGAGATGAGTTTGCCTTTTTTATGTAATCATGCGGATGACTCATTTGTATTTTTACTTATAGATTAGATCTTCCATGTGCATAAAAATGCGCATTGTGTACATCATACAACCGATAGAAACAGCAAAGAAGGTGGAAGTTGTTGCGGAAACGATTGAGCATAATAAGTATCATTATATGCTTTTGTATTGCCGGATGTAATAGAGAGGAACAGGTTAATAAATCAAGTGTCAAAGGGGTTTTATCCGCCCATCAAATAGAATTTGATATTAAAAATATAAGTCGTGAAGTGCATTATGATGTGTGGACTGCGAAACAAAACCACACGCTTCTTGTTATAAACTTTTCTTTAAAAAACAATAGAAACAAAAGTATTGTTGTGAAACCTGCTCAGTTTAATGTTATTTCAATGACTGGAAAAATATATGGGGTATTTCAAACAAAAAGGAATCCAAATATATTGCATGATAGAAGGCTAAAATCATACGATTCATTGCAAGCGAGCATCGTATTTGAAATGCCTAAAGAAGAGGTAGAATCTGAATTGTTATTTGCTCCCGACTTTGCTAAAGATGAACCAATTGTTATTTCACTAAAATAAAAACAGGCTTATGAAAGCCTGTTTTTTGTTTCGTTTACGTATGTTGTTAAAAATTGGTCAACTGCCATTTCATATTCCTCTTTATTTTCTGCATATGAACAAGCATGGGCGCCTTTTTCAGCAATATAGAGTTCTTTTGCGTCTTCTTTTGCTTCATACAATGCTTGCGTCATCTTGCATAAAATGTATTCATCGTCTTTACTATGGATGAACAACACAGGATTTTTAATATTTTTTACACAATCAATTGGAGAAATTTCATGAAGTGTATAACCATCACGCACTTTTAAAAGTGTGTTAGCTATTGGTAGAAGAGGCCACTTTGGCAAATGAAACTCAACTTTTAAACGGTAATGAAGCTGCTCATAAAAGTCAGAGAATGGACAGTCGGCAATGTAAAAGTCAGCGCCATCTTCAACCATACCTGCATATTGTAATAATGTCGCAGCTCCCATCGATTCACCATGAATACCAAGTGTAATATTTGAACCAAATCGTTGTTTGAGCCAATCTACTACCGTTTTTAAATCGTGTTTTTCATAATAGCCGTAACTCGTTGTTTTTCCTCCTGTTTGTCCGTGACGACGATGATCGTAAATAACTACATTGAATCCTCTGTTCAAAAATAAATTCGCATATTTTACCGAGTTCATTTTGTTGACGGTTACGCCGTGACAAAAAATCATGAACTTATTTGAATGGCCGCTAGTAGGAATATAGTAACCATGAATGTTATAACCAAATTGAGAAGAGAGGTATACTTCTTCCTTTGAGAGAGCTTCAAAGTCCTCTAAGCGAAAATGCTGTTTTGTTTCACGTTCTAAAATTTCTTTTTCGGTTTTTTTCTTTAAATACATGACTTTATTCGTGAAGAAAATGCCAATGCCAATAAGAGTACCCACTATCGTTAATAATACCTTCAAAAACGCTTTCATACTCCATCCTCCAAGCTACAATACATATGATACAATTATATTGTATCATAATAATATGTAAAGGTGAGAGAGATGAGTATGGTGCGAATTCAAAATATAAAAGCAGAGATGCAAGAAGAAATTAGTCAATTTATGAAAAAAAATTGGGGAAGTACTGTAATGGTTTCAAAAGGACATGTCCATCAATTAGATCGATTACCAGGATTTATTGCAGTCAAAAATGACAGAATAGTAGGAATCGTCACATATTATATTGTTAATAAAAATTGTGAAATTGTATCACTTGACAGTTTCAAAGAAAAAAGAGGGGTTGGTACACGGCTTGTAGAGTGTGTAATAGATGCGGCAAAGAAACAATTTTGTGAAAAGGTTTGGCTTATTACGACAAATGATAATGTGAATGCGATTCGATTTTACCAAAAACGAGGATTTACTATGACAAATTTATATATAGATGCTGTGCAAGAAGCTCGTAAGCTGAAGCAAGAAATTCCGATTATTGGTTATGATGGGATTCCAATCTTACATGAAATTGAGTTTGAAAAAAAGTTATGTAAGATTAAAGGTTAGATAGTTTAATATATATGCCCTTATTTTATAAATAGGAAGTTTTTTTGTTGAAGGAATTTATTGGGAGAAAATGAGTGGAATAATTATATAAATGTGCTAATTTGATAATTTCACAGACTAGTATACATCATATATAATTATAATGATTCTAATGATTAGGATGAGAAAAGGAGAGATGAGATGATATTTTTCTTTCAATTAGCAGTAATTTTGCTAAGTACAAAGCTTGCGGGTGACTTAAGTGTCAGGCTAGGGCAACCGTCTGTACTTGGAAAACTTATTGTTGGTATTATGATTGGTCCAGCAGTATTAGGATTAATTGATAATACGGATTTACTGAAGCAATTAAGTGAGGTTGGGGTTATTCTCCTCATGTTTATGGCTGGTTTAGAAACGGATTTAAAGGAACTAAATGAAAATCGCAATTCTTCTTTAGCAGTAGCAGTTGGTGGAATTATTATGCCGTTTTTAGGTGGCTATGTTGCCGGTCTGATTATGGGAATGGAGCAAGCAAATGCAGTCTTTTTAGGCTTACTTCTTTGTGCAACTAGCGTTAGTATCTCTGTGCAAACGCTTCGGGATTTAGGGAAAATGAAAACGCGCGAAAGTACAACAATGCTTGGCGCAGCTGTTTTTGATGATATCCTCGTTGTTATTTTACTTGCATTTGCCATGAGTTTCTTAGGTGCAGGTGATGTAAATTTAGCAATGATTATTTTGAAAAAGGTTGTCTTCTTCGCAGCTATTATCCTGATTGGGTGGAAAGGTGTTCCGATGATTATGCGCTTACTTTCTCCGCTTCGTGTGTCAGAATCTATTATTAGCGCAGCCCTTATTATTTGTTTCTCCTTTGCTTATTTTGGAGAATTATTAGGAATAGCGGGAATTATCGGAGCGTTTGCGGCAGGGATTGCTATCTCCCAAACAGATTATAAACATGAAGTTGAGAAGAAAGTTGAACCAATTGCCTATGCAATGTTTGTTCCTATTTTCTTTGTAAGTATTGGAATGAATATTACGTTTGCGGGAATTGGAGATAAAATTTGGTTTATCGCCATTTTAACAGTAATTGCTGTTTTAACGAAATTGGTTGGTTGTGGCCTTGGAGCACGTATGACAGGTTTTGATCTTCAGTCTTCTACAATTATTGGATCTGGAATGGTTTCACGTGGCGAAGTAGCCCTAATTATTGCAGGACAAGGTTTGGCTTCAGGATTATTAGCGCAAGATTACTTTACAGCGATTGTTATTATTGTTATTTTGACAACGATGATTACACCGCCGATGTTGAAGAAAGCTTTTGCGATAAAAGACAAGCAATTGAAAGAAGAAAGAAGTGCTGTGTAAGCATTTCTTTTTTTATGTAACAATTTTCAGAAATGTACGATAATAACCTTGACGTAGACTTTATTTTGCTTTACGGTAAAATTGTAAACCATTTCCATGTTGAGGGGTGAAGATGTGGCAACGATACGCGATGTTGCAAAGTTGGCAGGAGTTTCAGTCGCAACAGTTTCACGAGTATTAAATGAAAAAGGGTATGTACACGAAGATACGGTTAAGCAAGTGAAGAAAGCAATTGAGGAGTTGCAATATAAACCAAATGCGGTCGCCAAGGCGCTATTTAAAAAATCTTCTACGATGATTGCTCTGCTTATACCTGATTTACAAGACCCGGCATCCTTGCCATTACTTACAGTTATTGAAGAAGAAGCCTACAAAAAAGGGTATCAAATTGTTATATGCAATATGAAACATAAGCGTGGTTACATGGATGTATTGGAGCAAAATAATATTGCAGGTGTTATTATGACACGTGATGTATATGAAAGCTTGCAAAACGAAATAGTATCAGTTCCGTTTGTAATTGTCGATTCGGTCAAGCGGGTTGCCTTACAGTATTATAATGCAGCGATACAAGCTGTTTCTGTTTTAGAAGAGAAAGGATGTCAGTTTCTTGCCTATATTCATGAAGATACAAGTAATGAAGCGATGGAAGAACATTTCACTGGTTTTTTAGACGCGGTTTGGGAGAAGAAGATATCTTACCGAGTTATAGAAATGCATGGGAAAGAGATAGATTCAGAACAAATAGCTGCGGAGGTATTACAAAAACATCCATACATAGATGGAATCGTTACTTGTAGCGATATTGTAGGAATTGACTTTATTCGTGCTGCCCAAAAACTTTATATCTCCATTCCGAAACATTTACAAGTTATTGGCTTGAGTGGAAGTGTACAAGGAGAGTGGTCCACGCCAGCTTTAACGACAATTGCTCCCCCGATAACAAGTGTAGGAGCACTTGCTATTCATAAGTTAATTGCAAAAATAAAAAAGGTGGAATATAACCAAGAGGTAGCTGATTTAGATTTCGTTCTAATTGAGAGAGAATCAACAAAGTAAAAGGTGCGTGAGAACACGCACCTTTTTTCTATTTTGTTACTCGTAGGTAGTAGGAGTCTGATTGATGAAAGTTTCACTTAATCAAGGGTGCAGTAAGAAGTGTTCTTGTTTAATATCAAGTAACGTTGCTGCAAAACGTTCATGTTCTTCAAAATTTGGAGAATGAGCTGAATTTGGAAACCAAATCATTTTTTTTATAGGTGCGTTAAGAACATCACAATATTGTTGGACAAGTGCATAAGGCGTTTGATAGTCATAGCGTCCAGAACAAAAATATACAGGAAATGAAACGCTTGGAACTTGTGAAAAGAAATCAATCTTCAACATTTCCCTCCATAATTCTCCGGATTTCATATTTCCACTAAAAAATTTAATCCAATCTATCCATGTATATTCTGGGGATCGAAACCCTTTTCGAATGAAAGAAAAAAATGTCCCCTTTTGAATAGCGCCCCCAAAGATACCGAGCCATTTCCTTTGGATAAGTAGTCGTCTCTTATCTAAAAATGGAGGCTTTCCAAGTTTTTTTAAAGAGGCCAGTGCACTGTCATGTCCGCGCTGCTTTGCGGATCGAATTAAATGTTCAAAAAGCAGTTCCTCATTTTGCTTCATATGCACAATTTGGCCAACTCCGATATATGCTTCGATGTATTGGGGAGATTGCTGTGCAGCAAATAATCCAATGATGCTGCCCCAAGAGTGCCCAAGAAGGAATAATTTCCTTTTTTGAAACTTTGTTAGAAGATAATCAATTATTTGATGTGTGTCTAAAATGAATTGTTCAATTGTTAGTGGTTCTTTGAAATCTCGCCATGAAAAAGATTTTCCCGCTCCGCGCTGATCCCAGTTGACAACAATAAAATGTTTCTCAAGTTCTGTTTGGAAATGGCGTGCAAAGCCAATTTGAGCCATTCCTGGTCCACCGTGTAAGCATAATAAAAGAGGTTGATTGAGATCTTGCCCACGAATGAGTAATGATTGTTTGCGATTATTGATAAGAACATTTTCAATTGTAGCAATACTATTTGCGATGTGTCCTTTATTTTTATCGTAAAAAGAGGGGGTGCTGCTGCGAATGAACATGAGGACGACCTCCTTTTGATTGCGATATATTGAACAGTGCTGTTATTTTTATCATATACTAAATATACTAATAAGAAATTATTGTATCATAACATAATAACTTTATCCCGCATTAACAAGCAATAGGCTCCCGGTGATGAAAGTTTCACGTTATCTTATGTTTAATAGAGAGGAGGGAGGAGGTGGAAATTGCTGAAATTATTGATCGTTTAAATAATCGTGAACCAATAGCGATTGTTGCGAAACGATTGGAAATGAGTCCATATGCACTATCAAAAAAATTACGATTACTCGGATATGAATATGATGGTGAGCAGAAAAAAAGGGTATTTGTTGGAGAAGGGGAAGAACCTCGTCATTTACAATTAAAAGAAGCTGTGAGTCTACAACAGGAAAAAATAGATTATCAGCGCCTCATTTATGAGCAATTGCAACATATTTATGAGTTGTTGCAAAAACGAGAATGTGGAATATGTATCACGTCTGTGGAGCAAGGAGAGAAAAAAAAACGTACATTTTCTCTTTCTAAACAAGTACTAGAACAATTAGATTGTTTTTCTGCTAGAAATGGTGTACACAAGTCTAAGCTTGTAGAAATTGCACTGAAAGAATATTTAGAAAGACATCATGAAAGATAATAAAAGCGGGATTTCCCGCTTTTATCTTATATTTGCAGGCAATAAGATCTAAAAGGGGACCTGCATGTAAAAGTTTGATTTCTTATGTTTATGAAAGTTGTATATTTTAACGGCTAATTTATTTATAGAAAATAAATAACTATTATAGATGATTAACTGTTTTGTATCTTCATATGGAATGGGGATTCGAGCAATTTAATAGTAATAGGGATGCGGCTCTTGTGGTTGCTGGTAAATTACATTTTCTACTATAATAAAGAAAAAAGTAAAAGGTGATTTGATTATGGCGAAGAAAAAGCAAAAGCAAGCACAGAAACAAACAGGGATGAAGTTGGAAAAAGAAACAGTAACAATTGGAGATCAATTGAACGAAGCATTAATGAAGCAGCTAAAAAGTAAACAAAAAGAGCTAAAAGAGCAAGAGGAACAGAAAAAAGAAGCAGAATTAGAGAGAAAGCGTAAAGAACAGCGTGAGCGTGAAAAAAATAAATCGTTTGAAGAATTATTAGGTGAAAGTAGTTTGTCATGGAAAGACTTTAAGTAAGAAACAATTTACATATGATATTAATCAGTATATTAAAGGGAAAGATGCATTTGTTCGTGATAGGGAGCAAAGAGCTATAGAATGGATGAAGGAAAAATAACGTGCCGCGTATATGCGGCACGTTATTTTTATAATTGTTTTATGGAAGTAATAAAATTTTCCCTGTACTTTTTCTACTTTCTAAGTAATGGTGTGCTTTTGCTCCTTCGCTTAAGGAAAATGTAGCTGGCTCAGATAATTTGATCTTTCCTTGTTGAATCCATGTAAATAGCTCTTCAGAACGAAGAACGCGTTCTTTATGAGAAGTGAGTACATTCCATAGATCCCCGCCGGTTAGCGTCTTAGATGTATCCATAAGCATGCGCGGGTCTACAGGCGCTGGATCGCCTCCTGCCATTCCGTAAAAAACAACAGTTCCTCCAATACGTGTTGCTTCAAAGCTATCCATCAGCGTAGAGCCAACAGATTCATATACGACATCTACACCTTTTCCGTTAGTCGCATGCATGACTTTCTGTTTCCAATCATCCTCATACAAAAAGGCCCAGTCTGCGCCAACTTCTTCGGCAGTTTTTGCTTTTTGCATAGAAGAGGTAAGGGCAATTACTTTACCGCCTAATAATTTGATAATTTGTACAAGAAGCTGTCCTACACCACCGGCAGCAGCGTGTACGAGTACAATGTCTCCTTCTTTTACTGCATAGCTATCACGAGTTAAGTAGTGAGCTGTTAAACCTTGCAGTAAAATAGAAGCAGCTGTTTCATATGAAATATGATTTGGAAGGGGAATTGCTTTCTCCTCTGGAACTGCTACGATCTCTGCATTTGCATATGGAACATCTGCAAATGCAATAGAATCTCCTTGCTTTATGGTCGTAACATTATTTCCTACCATTTCTACAATTCCGGCGCCTTCGTAACCTAAAATGTATGGTGGTTGGCCAGCAAGGTGATAATTTCCTTTTCTTCTATAGACATCCGCAAAGTTTAAACCAATTGCCTTCATTTTTACAAGAATGTCATTAGGTCCAATAACGGGATTGGGAATTTCTTTATATTGTAATACTTCTGGTTCTCCAAATGTGTCAAATACAAGAGCTTTCATCATTTTCCCTCTACTTTGTGTATTTTGTTTTACGCTTACACTGTAAGATAAAAGAATGAAGAAAGCAAGGAATTACTCTTTGAAAAAAGAAGTAATGAAAGGATCGGCTAACATACAGAGAAATTGTAATTATTTTGTCTCGCTACTAACGGGCGTTAAGCCTCCCGTAGCTGGAAGGTTTACTTTATTTGATTTTTTAACATAACGAGATTATGTAAACAAATCGTTTTTTTAGACTTTTTATTTTTTTCTTGTTGAAACGGATTGTATTTTATATAAATTTCTACATTATAAATACATTTGACTATATTTTGGTTCATCACCGTAGGGGGTGTTATTATAAAATTGAATAATTTCACATTTAAGGATATGAAACAACCGAAAACTCACGTATCGTAATTGTTGTTCAAACAAACCATCAGAGGAGCCTTTGCTTAGAAACAGGGAGTTAATTTTGTCACCACCGATTTATGGTGATGAACCTATATTTTAATAAGGAGGAGTTTTTTATGCATATTCCAACAACAACACTTCATAATGGCGTGAAAATGCCAATGTTAGGCTTAGGAGTATATAAAGCAAAAGAAGGAGAGGAAGTAAAACGAGCGGTACATACTGCGTTAGAGGTCGGATACTGTGCAATTGATACAGCTACTATTTATGAAAATGAAAGCGGTGTCGGAGAAGCAATTCGTGAATTTGGAATTGCTCGCGAAGAGCTTTTTATTACAACAAAAGTATGGAACGATGAACAAGGATATGAAACGACGCTTAAAGCATTCGAAACAAGTTTAAAGAAGTTACAGATGGATTATGTGGATCTATATTTAATCCATTGGCCAATACGCGGAAAGTACGTAGATACATATCGCGCTCTTGAAAAATTGTATGAAGAAGGAAAAGTACGTGCGATTGGTGTGTCAAACTTCCATATTCATCATTTAAAACATTTATTGGCGAATTGTCATATTAAACCAATGGTGAATCAAGTCGAGCTTCATCCAATGTTAGCACAATTTGAACTGCGCAATTTTTGTCAGCAAGAACAAATTCAAATGGAGGCATGGAGTCCGCTTATGCGAGGCGGAGAGGTATTTGAACACCCGATTATTCAAGAGATTGCTAAAAAATATGGGAAAACACCTGCTCAAGTTATTTTACGCTGGGATATTCAAAGTGGGATTGTAACAATTCCGAAATCTGTTACACCTTCTCGCATTGCAGAGAATTTTCATATTTTCGATTTTTCATTAACGGAAGAAGAAGTAGGACAAATTGATAAACTAGACTGTAATAAGCGTTCAGGAACAAATCCAGAGAAATACGATACGATGTAAAAAAGCTACCGGTTTTTCGGTAGCCTTTTTTATCGATGAGATTCATATGTATCTAATTTTGCAATTGCTTGAATGTGTGTGTATTGTTCGTCTGTCAATGAATTTGTAGTGCCTGCTTTTACGTTCTCACGTAATTGGTCAATTGAACTTGCGCCTGGAATGAGAGCTGCAGTTGCCTGGGTATGCAGGCAATATTGAAGCGCGGTTTCTGTTAGAGAGCGATTATTTGTTATTTCTTTCACACGAGATACGATGAGTTTTACTTCATCATAATTGTAAGAGAGATAGTCTTTTTCTTTCACTTTAGCTAATTTCTGTTCATTGTTACTAGTTAATAAGCCCTTTGCGAGTGGACCGCGGGCAATTACGCTAATATTATGTTCTTGCAAGAATGGGAAACATTCTTCTGGGCGGCGGTTTAATATGTTATATTCCATTAAAACACTTACTATATTAGAACGCTCTGCATATTGGCGAATGACATTAGGACGGATGGAAGAAATTCCGTAATGACGAATGATTCCTTCTTGTTTTAGTTCTTCAAATGTTTCAATGACTTCGTCAATATTATCTTCAATTGTTCCGCCATGTAGCTGATATAAATCGATATAATCCGTTTTTAATCGGCGTAAGCTCTCTTTTACTTCCTCTTTTATATATGCCTTAGAAGGGTCCCAAGACCAACCGTTTTTTTCTTTTGTCCAGCGGTTCCCAACTTTTGTAGCAAGTACAACTTGCTCTCGTTTTCCTTGCAGTGCTTTTCCGATAAACTCTTCATTTAATCCATAATTGTATAAATCGGCCGTATCTAAAAAATTAATGCCTAAATCCAACGCTTCATGAGTAATCCGAATGGCTTCTGTTTCATTTGTCCCCAGTGACATGCATCCAAGTCCAATTTCACTTACATATAAATCTGAATTTCCTAATTGACGTGTTCTCATAATTACCCTCCTTGCTTTCATTGTACGAAAGCGTAAGGAGTTTCACAAACACTTTACCTTTGTTTATTTGTAATCCAGTCATGAACAGTTTTATAACGTTGTTCATATTGTTTTAGCATATGACGGATTTCCCAAGCTTTTCCGACTAACGTTACTCGATTTGGTAAAATATACACTTTCATTTTCTTCTCGCTCCTTTCAATGTGATAGAATGTATGAAGAAAGACTAGGAAATAGAACAAGGAGATGAAGTCTTATGAGTAATCTTGAAGAAAGAACGATTGCGACTGAGCCTATTTTTGATGGAAGAATAATTAAAGTTCGTGTTGATGAAGTAGTATTGCCAAATGGTGAGACGAGTAAACGTGAAATTGTGAAGCATCCTGGTGCGGTAGCGATTATTGCAATTACAGATGACGAGAAAATTGTGTTAGTTGAACAGTATCGCAAAGCGATGGAAAAAGCGCTTGTAGAAATTCCTGCTGGAAAGTTAGAGCCGGGAGAAAAACCTGAAGCAACAGCAATTCGTGAATTGGAGGAAGAAACAGGGTACATATGTGATAACATGAAGCTCATTACGTCATTTTACACATCACCAGGGTTCGCAGATGAAATTGTATATGTATATGAAGCGACTGGCTTGAAGAAGAAAGAAGACAAAGCGGCTCTTGATGAAGATGAGTTCGTTGAATTAATGGAAGTATCATTAGAAGAAGCGCTTCAACTTATAGAAGAACAGCGTATTCATGATGCGAAGACAATGTTTGCAATTCAATATCTACAATTGAAAAAATAAAAACACTCGCGTAAAGCGAGTGTTTATTTTTGTGAAATTTAAAGATGGCTAGCTGTAGCATCTTTTTTATCCCGTTATGCGCGGGCAGTAAGACTCCCACCTTAAGATTCAGAGAGAAGCGTTGTCCAGCTCCAACGTCCTGCGATTCTGGGCGCTCCGCTTCCGCTTTTCTACAGAAGATAGGTGGGGGATAACTGCTGGCATGCGCCCGATTGGTTCAACTAAACTTTTATGAGAAAAAACGTCTCACAAAAGGAAGTTTCATTTTATTGTATTTTTGCATATACACATGTATCACGTAAACTACCATCAGGAGCAAGAAAATCATTTTCTAGCGTACCTTCTAGAATAAACTCTAGGCGCTCTGCTACTAATCGTGCATTTGTATTGTTGGCATCACAGCGAATTTCAAGTCGTTTTGCTCCCAGTTTATCGAAGGCGAATTGAACAGCTCCTTTTAATGCTTCCGTCATATATCCCTGTTTTGTATAAGAGCTATGAAGCCAAAAGCTCATAGAAAACTTTGGAATATCCCAGTTTTCTGGGTGAAGGGTGAGCGCACCGATGAAAGTACCTGATGCTTTATCGTATAGATGAAACGGTAATGTTTCACGAAGTAAAAACTTTCCATGCGCGGCTCTTACTGCTGATTCTGCTGATTCTTCAGTTTCATGTGTAATAGACATCCATGGCTGTAGATCCTCTAAAGAAGTTTGAATTGCTTCATAAACTTCTGCCCCATCGCCAGGGAACGGTTTACGTACCTGCAAACGCTCGGTCTGAAATAATGTTGGAAAATCTAATAATAGTTGTTTCAAATGAAATCCCTCCTATTCTCTACTTTTAAGTTTAGCAAAGTGGCGTGGAATTTCAATGTTAATTCGTCATACTTTTTTCTTTCTATCATACATTCTAGTAAGAGGAAGAACGGGGGGACGTAATATGCTAAGGAAATCGTCTTGGCAAGATCGTGTAACATATCATGTACAGGAACATTCTTCATTATATGTATTTGTAGCTGTACTTTTATTAATGGGAGTTATTTTTGGGGCGATTCTTGTGAATAGTTTACAAATGAGTCAAAAACAAGATTTGTATTTTTATTTAAGTCGGTTTTTTGGACAAGTCTCCAAAGGGCAATTTGCAAATGCAGGTGAAATGTTTTGCGAAAGCTACTTATCGCAACTGAAATATATTGGTTTTATTTGGATTTTAGGCATCTCCATTATTGGTTTACCACTTATTTTTATTTTATTATTTTTAAAAGGAGTTGTTGTTGGTTTTACAGTAGGTTTCTTAGTAAGTCAACTTGGATGGAACGGTTTATTATTAGCATTTGTGGCTGTACTTCCACAAAATTTAATCATTATCCCAACATTTCTTATTATGACGACGATTGCCGCTAACTTTTCCTTGCGCATGATTCGTCATCAATTTATCCGAAAAATAAATGAGCCCCTATTACCACTTTTTATCCGCTACACTTGCTTTTTTCTTATTATCGGTGCAGTGTTAGCGATTGCCTCAGGGATTGAAGCTTATGTATCACCAATGTTTATGAAACAAGTCATGGATACTATTAACAAAAAATAATTACACTTTGAGAATTATTATCAAGTAATTTTGATTACTTTTCTTTTGACAGTTCTCCTTCTTCTGATATAATGGGGTAAGAGTGGCGAGGGAGGGAGTAGTACCGAATGGAAGAAAGAATTGATCGAATTAAAAAGCAATTACATGCAGCGAGTTATAAGTTAACACCACAGCGTGAAGCTACGGTTCGCGTGCTGCTAGAAAATGAAGAAGACCATTTAAGCGCGGAAGATGTTTACCTCCTTGTAAAAGAAAAGTCGCCAGAGATCGGACTTGCAACCGTTTATCGGACTTTGGAATTATTATCCGAGTTAAAGATTGTCGACAAGATTAATTTCGGTGACGGTGTTTCGCGCTATGACTTAAGACAAGAAGGAGCATCACGTTTTCATCATCATTTAATTTGTACAGAATGTGGTGCAGTAGAAGAAATTCAAGAAGATTTACTTTGTGAAGTAGAAAAAAGAGTAGAAACTGAGTGGCGTTTTAAAGTAAAAGACCATCGCTTAACGTTCCATGGTATTTGCAAAAATTGTCAAGAAAAATTAACAGAAGAAAGTTAACCTCTTCCTATTTAGTTAGGAAGAGGTTTTTTTACTGAAAATGGATAAGATTTCTTAACTCAAGATTTTAGAGAGGGAAGTGGCGGGTGTTTTCAATAATTAGGTATAAATGATGAAAAGCTTGGCATATGTTGTAATAACATAAACTTTGGAGGAATTCACAATGCGCCGAGCAATTCAAGTTATTTTTGATGGTATGAAGGTATTTTTATTGTTTATCGGTTGTACCATTTTGTTTTATTTCGCTATACTATGGATAAATGAAGAATATGAAAGTTATCATCGTTATGAAAAACCTAAAGAAGGAATGGTAGAAAAGGTATCTGGAACAGAGGAGCCTGCAAAGGATGCTTTCGTCAACAGAATGATTTTTTTCTATGAAAATGGGGAGTAGAGAAGATTGGAAGATCAATTACAAGACTTTATTCATTATATGGTTGTTGAAAAAGGGTTAGCTCAAAATACAGTTGTATCATATGAGCGCGATCTAAAAAGCTATACGAAGTATTTACAAAAAGTAGAACAAATTACATCTTTTCATGATGTGGCGCGTATGCATATTGTGAACTTTTTACATCATCTAAAAGATAATGGGAAATCTTCGAAAACAATGGCGCGTCACATTGCATCTGTACGATCGTTTCATCAATTTTTATTACGTGAACGTGTTGTGGAACATGACCCATCTGTACATATTGAAACGCCTCAAGGTGAACGTAAATTACCGAAAGTGTTATCAATCAATGAGGTAGAAGCACTATTGCAAACATCGAAAGGAACAAGTGCATTTGGAATTCGTGACAAGGCTATGTTAGAGTTATTATATGCAACAGGATTACGTGTTTCTGAATTAATTGAATTAAACTTATCAGATGTACATTTAACAATGGGCTTTGTTCGTTGCGTCGGAAAGGGAAATAAAGAAAGAATTATCCCTCTTGGCAGTTTAGCGACAGAAGCGATTCAGTATTATATTGAAAAAGGAAGACCGGAACTATTAGGAAAGAAAATGGCTGAAGCGCTTTTTTTAAATCATCATGGGAACCGTTTATCTCGCCAAGGGTTTTGGAAGATTTTAAAGAGACTTGCACAAGAAGCAAATATTCAAAAAGAACTTACACCGCATACGTTACGTCATTCCTTTGCAACGCACTTATTAGAGAATGGTGCAGATTTAAGGGCAGTACAAGAAATGCTTGGTCATGCTGATATTTCGACAACACAAATTTATACACATGTTTCAAAAGCTAGATTAAAAGATGTATATAAACAGTTTCATCCAAGGGCCTGAGTATTCATGCCCTTTTACTTATTGTAAAGTGAAACTTCCATCAGTGAGGGGCTTACTACCCGCGAATAGCGGGGGAAAATAAAAGCACTTCACAAAAACTTCACAAACATTTCGTACATTGTTTTCAGCAGATGGCTAGAATATGAACACATATTTCCTCTATACTAAGATAGGAAGAAGGAGGAAGTTATGATGAAAAAACTTTTAATTACATTATTTATCGCAATACTAGCGTTAGCTGGTTGTAATACGAAATCAGATGAGAAAGCGAAAAAAGATAAACCGCTTGAAGAAGTAAAAGTAGAAGTGAAGACAAATCCTGAAACTTTAAAGCCGAATGAAAAAGTAGAAGTACAAGCAATTGTTACACAAGGGAAAGACAAAGTAACAGATGCAGATGTAAAGTTTGAAATTTGGAAAGATGGCGAAGAGAAAAAAGAAATGCTAGACGCGAAGCATAAAGGGAACGGTGTTTATGCAATTGATAAAACATTCCCATCTGATGGTGTTTATCATATTATCGCACATACAAATGCACGTGATATGCATGTAATGCCAGAAGTAAAAGTGGCTGTTGGAAATGCAAAAGTTGAGGATACAAAAAAAGAAACAGATGGTCATCATGACGATCATGCTCATGGTGATACAATGATTCATCTGATGGCAGATGGCGTGAAAGCAAATACAGAATCTACACTGAAAGCACATGTACAACAAAAAGAAGCAGCACTAACTGGTGCGGAAGTTCAACTTGAAATTTGGAAAGACGGTGCAGAAAAGCATGAGTTTATTCCAGCAAAAGAAGGTAACAAAGGCGAGTATACAAGTACTTATACATTTAAAGAAGCAGGAACATATAATGTAAAGGTTCATGTGAAAAAAGGTGATCTTCATGATCATAAAGAAGAAAAAGTTGAAGTGAAATAAAAAAACAGCTCTTTTAAAGAGCTGTTTTTTTATTTGTATGTTGGGAAACATTAGCGCTTCTAGGTAGAATATATTACAATGAAAATGTGAAAAAAAAACGAAATGTGATAAAAATTTATTAAAAAGAAAGCGTAAACATGTTATGATAGCAGCATGAGATGTCTGACATCTGACTTAGAAGAAGAAGGAAGTTTTTACAGCGATTTGAACATACTACATTAGTAGCATATATAGGAGGTTACAGTTGTGAGCAAATATAAACGTATTTTCCTTATCGTAATGGACTCTGTAGGAATTGGAGAAGCACCAGACGCTGAGAAATATGGCGATAAAGGTTCTGATACACTTGGCCATATTGCAGAGCATATGAACGGATTAAAAATGCCAAACATGATGAATTTAGGTCTTGGTAACATCCGTGAAATGAAAGGGATTGCAAAAGCAGAGAAGCCGCTTGCATATTATACAAAAATGCAAGAAAAATCTATGGGAAAAGATACAATGACAGGTCATTGGGAAATTATGGGTCTTTATATTGATACACCGTTTCAAGTATTCCCGGAAGGATTCCCGAAAGAATTACTTGATGAACTAGAAGCGAAAACAGGGCGTAAAATTATTGGGAATAAACCAGCTTCTGGAACAGGGATTCTAGATGAACTTGGACAGGAACATATGGAAACTGGTGCATTAATTGTGTATACATCTGCTGATAGCGTACTGCAAATTGCTGCTCATGAAGAAATTGTACCACTTGAAGAATTATATAACATTTGTAAAATTGCACGTGAGTTAACACTTGATGAAAAATATATGGTAGGTCGTGTTATTGCTCGTCCATTCGTTGGGGAGCCAGGAAACTTCACACGTACGCCAAACCGTCATGACTATGCTTTAAAACCGTTTGGACGCACAGTTATGAACGAATTAAAAGATTCCAATTATGATGTAATTGCAATCGGTAAAATCTCTGATATTTATGATGGAGAGGGCGTAACACAATCTCTTCGCACAAAATCTAACATGGATGGCATGGATAAACTTGCAGACACAGCGGGTATGGACTTTACAGGTTTAAGCTTTGTAAACCTTGTTGACTTTGATGCATTATTCGGTCATCGCCGTGATCCTCAAGGTTATGGAGAAGCATTGCAAGAATATGATGCACGTCTTCCTGAAATACTTGAAAAGTTAAAAGAAGACGACTTATTAATTATTACAGCTGACCATGGTAATGACCCAATTCATCACGGTACAGACCACACACGTGAATATGTACCATTATTAGCATATAGTCCAAGTATGAAAGAAGGCGGAAAAGAATTACCGCTTCGTCAAACATTTGCTGATATCGGTGCCACAGTTGCAGAAAACTTCGGTGTAACAATGCCAAAATACGGACAAAGCTTCTTAAACGAGCTAGATAAATAAGGAGGAATATCAAATGAATCGCGAGTTAATTTCAAAATCTGCTACATATTTAAAAGGAAAATTTCAAGAAACACCAACAGTAGGGTTAATCCTTGGTTCAGGTTTAGGTGTATTAGCTGATGAAATCGAAAATGCAGTAGCTGTACCGTACAGTGAAATTCCTGAGTTTCCTGTGTCTACTGTAGAAGGCCATGCTGGTCAACTTGTATTTGGTACACTTCAAGGTGTTACAGTTGTAGCAATGCAAGGTCGTTTCCATTACTATGAAGGATACGATATGCAAAAAGTAACATTCCCAGTTCGTGTTATAAAAGAGTTAGGTGTAGAAGCAGTTATCGTTACAAATGCTGCTGGCGGTGTAAATACATCATTTGAGCCAGGAGATTTAATGTTAATTTCAGACCATATTAACTTTATGGGGCATAATCCATTAATCGGACCAAATGATTCTGAGATGGGTGTACGTTTCCCTGATATGTCTGAAGCATACAATAAAGACCTTCGCAAAATGGCAAAACAAGTTGCTGCTGACTTAAATATTAAAGTACAAGAAGGTGTGTATGTTGCGATGACAGGTCCTGTATACGAAACACCTGCAGAAATTCGTATGATTCGCACAATTGGCGGTGATGCAGTTGGAATGTCAACTGTACCAGAAGTTATTGTAGCTGGTCATGCCGGTATGAAAGTGCTTGGTATTTCTTGTATTTCAAATATGGCAGCTGGAATTTTAGATCAGCCGCTTCATCATGATGAAGTAATTGAAACAACAGAGCGTGTAAAAGCAAACTTCTTATCGCTTGTAAAAGCAATTGTAAAACAAATGAAGGGGTGAGTTCCCAATGAGAATGGTGGACCTAATTGCAAAAAAACGTGATGGTAAAGCTTTAACGACAGAAGAAATTAATTTTATCATTAAAGGTTACACAAATGGTGATATTCCAGATTACCAAATGAGTTCACTTGCAATGGCAATTTTCTTCCAAGATATGAATGAGCAGGAACGTGCTGATTTAACGATGGCAATGGTAAATAGCGGTGATACAATTGATTTATCAGCGATCAAAGGAATTAAAGTTGATAAACATTCAACAGGTGGTGTTGGTGATACAACTACGCTTGTGTTAGGTCCATTAGTCGCAGCTCTTGGTGTACCAGTTGCGAAAATGTCTGGTCGCGGTCTTGGGCATACAGGTGGTACAATTGATAAATTAGAAGCAGTTCCAGGATTTCATGTGGAAATTGAAAATGAGGAATTTATTCGCCTTGTAAATGAAAATAAAATCGCTGTTATTGGCCAAAGCGGAAACTTAACACCTGCTGACAAAAAGTTATATGCACTTCGTGACGTGACGGCAACGGTAAACTCTATCCCGTTAATTGCAAGCTCTATTATGAGCAAAAAAATTGCGGCTGGTGCGGATGCAATCGTACTTGATGTTAAAACAGGTGCAGGTGCATTTATGAAAACGGACGAGGATGCGAAGCAATTAGCTGAAGCAATGGTTCGTATCGGTAACAATGTTGGCCGTAAAACAATGGCTGTTATTTCTGATATGAGTCAGCCGCTTGGTGAGGCAATCGGTAACGCTTTAGAAGTGAAAGAAGCGATCGATACATTGCAAGGAAAAGGACCAAAAGACTTAGAAGAGTTATGTTTAACGCTTGGAAGTCAAATGGTATATCTAGCTGGACAAGCTTCTTCTTTAGAAGATGCGCGTGAAAAGCTAATCGAAGTTATGAACAACGGAAAAGCACTAGAATCATTTAAAACGTTCTTAGCAGCACAAGGCGGTGACGCTTCAGTTGTAGATGATCCTTCTAAATTGCCGCAAGCACAATATAAGATTGAAGTAGAGGCAAAAGAAGATGGATATGTATCTGAAATTGTTGCAGATGAAATTGGAACAGCAGCGATGCTTTTAGGAGCAGGCCGCGCAACGAAAGAATCAGAAATTGATTTAGCAGTTGGACTTATGCTTCGTAAAAAAGTAGGCGATAGCGTGAAAAAAGGTGAATCACTTGTCACGATTTACGCGAACCGTGAAAATGTAGAAGACGTAAAACAAAAAATTTACGAAAACATGAAGGTATCTGCAGAACGCGTAGATGCACCAAAGTTAGTACATGGCATCGTTGAGAAATAAGATAAAGTGACAATTTGTTCACGAATTGTGAGATAAAAAAGCTAAGGAGTTTTCTCCTTAGCTTTTTTTGCTTATAATAATAACGGGTGAAACTATGATAAGAATTTGTGCAGTAACAAAAGAAAATGAAATATTATATGATTTGTCATTAGAAGAAACAAAGCGAGAAGATATTGTGTGGTTTTGGTTAGATTTATGTAAACCGACAAAAGAAGAGTATACATATATTTTACAAGACTATTTCAACTTTCATCCCCTTGCGATTGAAGATTGTTTAGAGTATGTACAGAGGCCGAAAGTTGACTTTTATGAAGGGTATAATTTTTTAGTTCTTCATGCTTTTAGTGAAGAGGGATTAGAGCCACACGAAATTGATTTATTCGTTAGTGATCATTTTGTTGTATCCTTTCACTTTTCGCATAATAAGGCAATTGAACGAGCGTGGAATAAACTTGGGGAAAGACAGCGAATAAAGAGAAGTACTCTTCATGTGACCCATATGATTATTGACCAAATTGTCGATGATTATTTTGCTCCAGTATATTATATTGAAGATCATTTGAATGCAATTGATGATAATTTAACAGGTAATATAGCAAGTACTGTATTAGAAGAAGTATTTGATATTCGTACTGATTTATCAAAATTACGAAGAACAATTGTACCAATGCGTGATTTATTGTATCGTATTTTAAACTCAACACGTTTTTATGGTGGGAATGATCATGAAATTTATTTTAAAGATATTTATGATCACTTGTTAAAGCTGTCTGAGATGATTGAAACAAACCGAGAGCTAACAGCAGATATCCGGGATAGTTACTTTTCGCTAAACTCTCATCATATGAATAACATTATGAAAACATTAACGGTTTTTTCAACCATTTTCATGCCATTAACATTTATTGTTGGTGTATATGGAATGAATTTTGACAATATGCCAGAGTTAAAATGGGTGAATGGTTATTATGTTTGTTTAGCCATAATGGCTCTTATTGGTGGTGGAATGATGGTATGGTTTTATAAAAAAGGTTGGTTTAAATAAAAAGACGCCGGGAATTCCCGGCGTCTTTTTATTAGCCAATGGCAGGTAACACAAACATGAGTAAGAAGAGACATGTGATAATATAAAGAGGTTTTGCAACTTCTTTATGCTTACCGAGTGCTACTTTTAAGATTGAATATGCAATGAATCCAAAAGCGATACCATCAGCGATGCTATATGTGAGCGGAATCATAACGATAATTAAAAACGCTGGAAATCCTTCTGAAAAATCGTTCAGAGGAATTTGTTGAATGTTTGTAATCATTAAACCGCCAATAATAATTAAGATTGGAGCGATGGCACTATCTGGAATCAGCTTTACAAACGGCAAAGCAAATAATGAGGCAAAGAATAATCCACCAGTGACGATAGACGTCAGACCTGTCTTGCCGCCCGCTGTAATACCAGCAGCACTTTCTATTGTAGAAACAGTTGGACTTGTGCCAAATAGACCGCATGTCATCGCTGAAATTGCATTTGCCTGATAAGCACGAGAGAATTTACGCTGATCTTCTAATAAACCATGTAAAAGGCCCATGTTTTCAAAAATGAGTACCATACTCAATGAGAACGTTGCAATTAAAAATGGTAAAGAAGCGAGTTTCCCGAATGACATTGCACCAAACACATCACCATAGTTAGCAAATGAAAATGAGCCATTGCCAACTTGACTTGTATCAACAAGACCAAATAACCAAGCAATTCCTGTTCCAATTGCGATTGTCCATAAAAAGTTTCCACGTACGTTACGAATAAATAAAACTAATGCAACAATAAGGGTAAGCAGTGTTGCTAAAACAACTGGACTACTTAATTTTCCTAATGCAACAGCAGTATTCGAATTCGCAACGACAAGACCACCTTTTTGCAAACCGATAAATGCTAAAAATAGTCCGATACCGACAGTAATAGCTTCTTTTAACGACTTTGGAATTGCGGCAGAAAGCGTGCGAGCAATAGGTGTAAACGCAGCAATTGCGAAAATAATACCAGCGATAAAGACAGCTGCTAATGCTTCTTGCCAAGTTAAACCAAGCGTATGCACAGCTGTATACGTGAAAAATGCGTTTACTCCCATGCCTGGTACAAGAATTACTGGTGCATTTGCCCAAAATGCCATCAATAGACATCCGACAAATGAGCTGAATACAGTTGCTAAAATTCCTGCTTCAAGAGGAATACCAGCATCTGATAAAATAGATGCATTCACAATCATAATATAAACAATCGTGAAAAATGATGTTACACCAGCAAGTACTTCTTGTTTTGGCGATGTGTGATGTAGGTCTAATTTAAATGTTTTTTCAAGGATTCCTTTCATGTTAAACCTTCTTTTTTATATCCCTCTCCCGCCCGTGATATCCCTATGCAGGACTCACCATTTTTAATTATAACAAAACAAAAGGTTTTTACAATAACTAAAATGAGAACGGTTACTTCTTTTTATTGGATATAATTAAATATAGGTAAAAACAGCACGTACCGTTGAAATGATTTCCAATTCTCCTGATTGAATAGGGGGGGCACCACTATGGACAGCGGAATAAGCAACAAATTCCCGCGGCATTTGAGAGGACTCTTCAACGAGAGAAATGGGAATGGGATTTATATTTAGACTATATGTACCAGCAATCGTCCTTGCTTTTTCTTGGGCATTTTGCACAGCGAGTACTAATGCTTGTTTGTAGTAAGCGTTTGGATCTGAAACGCGAAATACAAGTCCTTTGGCGACATTTGCCCCGTTTGCTACAGCTGCTTCATATACTTCTCCTGCTTTTTGTACATTCAATACAATAATTTCATATAAATGCTCAACTTGATAACCGCGTAAAATAGCCTTTTCGTTCACGTGTTCATATTGCGGTGTAATGGTGTAAGAAAGCGTTTTGATATTTTGATCTGTAATTCCAAGCTGTTTTAAAGATGCAAGCAACTGAGTAGAAAGAGCAGCATTTTCTTCTTGTGCTTGCTTTACATTTGGACCTTCAGTACGAACACCAATTGTTAAAACAACAACATCGGGTTTTGCTTTTACGACACCTTCACCTTGTACAGTAACAGTTGCTTCTTTACCATTACGTAAATCATGTACATATGGGGGCATTCCAATTTGCATAACTGTTCACCTTCCTTACTTCATTTATATGAAGGAAGGAAGTCCATTTTTTCTTTAAATTTAGAAATATATTGGAAAATCTAAGTAGAAAGAAAATATATACAATTAAGGTATTCATGCATTATAATATGTGTAAATATTATAAAAAAGGATCGAGAACAGTGAACGAAAAACGAGAAGCACTTATTTTAGACTTATCTATTTCCTTTCGAAAAATGATTCGTTTATTACAAAATGATATTAATGAACTCTTTTCTGAGTATATGCCATGGAATGAGTTTTCTGTACTGCGTGCATTATATTGGAAAAGCCCGCAAATGGCATCGCAAATTGCAAGTGAAGTGAACGTTACATCGAGTCATATTACAGCGGTTACAGATCGTCTTGTTCGTAAGGGACTTGTAATGAGAAAGCGCTCTGATTCAGACAGGCGTATTGTTTATTTAGAAATTACGGATAGCGGGAAAGAAGTTGCCGAAAAGCTTGAAAATGTTCGAAAAGAATATTATAGAGAGAAGTTCCAGGACTGGAGCGATCAAGAAATTGAAATGGTATTGGAACTCTTTAGCAGAGTTCTATAAAAAATAGAAAAGCAACTTTTGCTTTTCTATTTTTTATAGCTTCATCATCCTATGGAACAGTTACGTTGCATAAAAATTAACCTAAACTCCTATACTTTACCTATATGGAATAGGAGGTAGACTATGAAACGTATCGTTTCTTTTGGAATTATCGGTATATGTTTATTATGTTACAGTATACAAATAAGTGCAGCATCTCCGAAACAAATTGTACAAAAGGAATTGCAATATATTTCGAATAATGAATCTGTTTTATATGCGCAATTATGGGTACGTTCCATGCAAAATTCCGTGTTATTTTACCATAGTGATCAGATTCGTCATCAAGATACTTTACATAATGTGAAACGTTCTTCTCTTGTCAACGTAAAACAAATATCATTGACCAAAGCTTCAGTGTATATTCCGCGAGTTTCTCAGTATGTAGCTAAATTTGGAAAAGAAAACGTACAAGTCTATTATTTAGCTGCGCGGTATGATGTGAAAAAAGAAAATCCGTATCAGCTAAATGGAATGAACTATTTCTTACAAGTGTTTGTGCAAGAGCACGGAGACTGGAAAGTTGCTGAAAGTGTTGTCGCACCGACAGATCAAATCGTGACAAATGGGGATGGATTTGGGACGGATGAAGAGAAGAACTATAGTGGAAGACGAAACAACGTGAAAAAAGCCTCCTGACTAGGAGGCTTTTTTGCATATAAAGAAAGTTTATGTTTTAACATTCGTTGTAAAATGACATATTTCCCTTGCTTCCAGTTTCGCATCCATAATGCTTTATGGAACCCTCAATTTAAATGTATATTTTTCTTGGGTAAACAAATCGTTATCTTCTTATGAAAGAGAATTTCTGTTTTAGTAGACGAGATAAAATGAAATAACAGATAGATCCTGTACTTAGAAAACCTATATAATAGCTCGCCAACGAATTGATTCCTCCTAGTAAACGAGCACCAAGCAAGGCAAAGCACGTTACCGTACAAACGATAAAGAGCTTTTGCAGCTTTGGAAAAAGTAGTATTTTTCCGTTCTGTTCATTAGGTGACCGAGTATATAAGTACGTGCTTAATGGTAATAAAATCAATGTATATAGAATAGGGCTTATTAATGTCCCGGGAGACGGAATTGAGCTAAAGTTAGGCTCATTAATTCGTTTTCCTGTTTTATCTGTATAGGCAGACTGCGGATCGTAATTAAAATGAATTTGAAAATGTATCATAGGTGAAAAGGTAGTAAGTTTTTCAACTTTATTCATATATGCATTTTCTTGTTCGTAAGTGTTAGAATATGATTTATTTGTATGAACAGAAATGAATCCAGCAATCAAAATAGACAATACAAAAGGTAGGATAAGAACAATTGTAGTTAACAAACCTTGTGATACAACATTTCCAGCAATTGTTCCGATACATAGCGTTAGCGTATAGATTGCAATGAGTACGATGGTTGCGTATAGAAAATAATAGTGAAACGGTGAAAATATTTGATATTTATTATGAAAAGTTGTTTTTTTCAAAATAGCGAAAATCCCCCAGTTCAATACTAGAACGCCAATAATATTACAAACACCGAAAAGCCACTTTGTAAGAAAGATATGTGTTCGCTTAAATGGCATCGACCAAAGTAAATCGATAGATTGATTGTGACGATCCCAGCCAATGAGTACACAACCTAAAACAATAACAAGTGCACCTTGTATTACTATAGTTTCCTCAGGGAAACTATAGTTGTAATGAAAACGATATTTCCATTTCATATTATCATGCAAAAAGTTTAGTTGTTCTGCAGCTGCCAAATAATATCTGCACGATAATAGATAGAAGTTAATGAGCCAAAATAACCATACGATATATTTACTTTGCTTGTATGTTTGAAGCCAAAGTGCTTTCTGAAACATAGGATCGCTCCTTTAAAAAATTTTATATTTGCTAGCACGAGATAGTATGAAATAGGTGATGCTCCCAACTAAAAAGAAACCGACGTAGTAATTCAATAATAAGCCAAAAGGATTTAAAAGCCGCCCACCTATTAAAGCAAAGTAAAGTGTAGTCCCTGATATCCATAGCAAGCGGTGTTTTTGAAAAAGAAAGATTTTCATATGATTTTCATTTCGTGTCCGTGTAAAAAGAAATGTGCCAAGTAGTAAGCAACAAATTGTATAAAAGACAGGAACCAGCATTGCTTTGGCAGAATAATATTGGTGAAATGCAGGACCTTTTAGAGTATTTTTAGTATCATCGGTACGACGATTTTTTGAATCATAATTGTAATCGATAGTAAACTTGTTTATAGGAGCTGAAATACTTGTTTTTTCATTGAATTCATAAAGTAATTCAGATGTTTTCCAATGATTTTCATTGTCTACTGCGTTCCAATGAGTAATTAGAAAAGAGAGTCCTAGTGAAAATACGCCACACCCCATAACTAAAAAAGTAATGCTAAAGATACTTTGTGAAATAACGCTCCCTGTAAATGTTCCAATACATAAGGTAGCTGTATAGATTGCAACATACGAAATAATTGCATAGAGAAAGTATCGGTGAAATGGATAAAATGATTGATATTCAAAGTGAATTGTTGACTTATAAACGAGATACATAAGTATCCAACTTATAAAAAAAGAACCTACAATGTGAACCACTCCAAAGAGCCATTTTGATAAGAAAATATTACGTCGCTTAAACGGCATTGCTATAAGCATATCCTCAGATTGATTTCTACGTTCCCATCCTATTAAGATACATCCTAAAATAATTGCAATAAAGGCTATCCAAAAACTATTAGAGGCAAAAAAAGTATATTCATAATAAAATTTTCCTTCTGTGTGAAGTTTATGATAAAAATAGAGTTGTTGTTGTGCTGCTTGATAATATTTATATGGAAAAAAGTAGAGACAGCTAAAAAAGAATAGCAATATAATATATTTTCCTTGCTTCCAGTTTCGCATCCACAACGCCTTATGAAACATGTGACCCCTCCTCGAATGCCGTAACAAATACATCCTCAAGTGACATTGGCAACTCTTCTAATAAGAGTGGCTGCTCTTTATGAAATTTTTCTAACGTAGTAGCTACATTGCCTTCGATTAAGACGGTATAAACTTTTCCTGTTTGGTTTAATACTTTCACATTACATAAATTCATCAGTTTTTGTGGTAGTGAGCGTTCGTAAGCTACTTGAATTTTTGCATAGCGTGATTTTGTATCTTCTAAAGCTGTGATTGATGTGATTGTATGATCTTTTAAAATGATGACTGTGTCTGCGATTTTTTCGACTTCATCTAGGTGATGTGTAGAAATGAGAACAGTGATTTCGCGCTCTGCCACTTCTTCAATTAAAAATTGAAGGATTTGTCTTTTCACAATTGGATCTAGTCCATTTGTTGGTTCATCTAACATAATGTATTCTACGCCAGTAGAAAAAGCTAGGATCATCGCTAGCAAAGCTTTCATTCCGCGGGAGTAGGTGCGAATGCGTTTCTCTGGTAAGTTAAAGCGTTCTAGTAGTTTATAAAAATAGTCTGCATTGAAATTATGATAGACTGCTTTATAAAATTTTACGATTTCTTTTACTGTATATCCGCTGAGTACATTTGTAGAGTCAGGGACATATACGACCGTTTGTTTTACTTCAGGATGTTTGTGAACATCAATCTCGTTATATGTAACCGTTCCTTCATCTGGATTTAAAATTCCAACGAGTGTGCGTAATAATGTTGTTTTTCCAGCTCCGTTTCTTCCGAGTAATCCGACGATGCTTCCTTTTTTTAAAGTAAATGAAATGTCTTCTAATATTGTTTGGTTATCAATTGTTTTCTTTACGTTCGTCACCTTCAGCATGAGTATTTCCCCCTAATTCTTTATAGTATGAATCAATCCAATCATGAATTTTGTCTTTTGAAATACCGAGATAAGAAGCTTCTAGTAATAGCTGATGAAATTGTTTTTCCACCATAGCGATTTTCCTTTCATCTTGTGTTGGGGTAATCGATTGGGATACAAATGTTCCTTTGCCGCGCAGTGTTTCAATAATTCCTTGTCGCTCTAATTCTTGATACGCTTTACTCACTGTATTTGGATTAATTACGAGTGAAGAGGCAAGTTCCCGAACAGAAGGGAGTTTATCGTTTGGTGCGAGTATCGCTTTTAAAACTAGTTCCTTTACGTTGTGAACAATTTGTTCCCATATCGGAGTGTTGCTTCTTGGATCAAGTTGAATGTGCAAGAGCAATGTCTCCTTCCTGATGAAATTTTAAGTGTACTATTATGTGTAATACACCTAATACAATATATAATACACTTTTGTTTGTCAATTCTATTTTTAGAAAAAGATGGTATAAAAACCCTTCATTTGGAAAAGATAGGTGTGATATAGAATGGAGGGTTAGTCATGAAGCGATTGATTGGAATACTTGTTTGTTTCATGTTAGTGCTTTCCGCTGTTCCAATTGGTTTTGCGCAGTCTGAGAAAAAAGAAGCAGAAGCGGAAACAAAACCAAAGCTAGCGGAACAAGCATCGTCAGCGATTGTTATTGAACAGGATACGGGAAAAGTTTTATTTGAAAAAAGCCCAAATGAAAAGTTGCCACCTGCTAGTATGACAAAAATTATGACCATGCTACTCATTATGGAGCAAATTGAAAAAGGAAAACTAAAATTGCAAGATAAAGTGAGAACGAGTGAACATGCAGCTTCTATGGGCGGATCGCAAATTTTCCTTGAGCCTGGTGAAGAAATGACAGTCAATGAAATGCTAAAAGGCATTGCAATTGCATCTGGAAATGATGCATCAGTTGCAGTTGCTGAACATATCGCTGGGTCAGAAGAAGGATTTGTAGACATGATGAATAAAAAAGCAAAAGATTTAGGACTTAAAAATACTCATTTTCAAAATCCAACAGGCCTTCCAGCCAAGAACCATTATTCAACAGCATATGATATGGCAGTTATGGCAAAGGAATTAATGAAATACCCGTTAATTCGCAAATATACAGGTAAATATGAAGATTATTTACGAGAAGATACGGATAAGAAATTTTGGCTTGTCAATACAAACAAGCTTGTTCGGTTCTATCCAGGTGTTGATGGCGTGAAAACAGGCTTCACAACAGAGGCAAAATATTGTTTAACAGCATCTGCAGAGCGAAATGGCATGCGCGTCATTTCTGTTATTATGGGGTCTCCAACATCAAAAGAACGGAATGCGGAAGTAACGAAGCTTCTTGATTATGCATTTAGTCAATATATGACGAAAAAAATGTATACAAGAGGCGAAAAAATTCAGACAGTAAAAGTTGGAAAAGGAAAAAAAGAAACTGTCGACTTAGTTGCATCTGACAATGTTTCTCTACTAATGAAAAAGGGAGAAACGATGAAAAATATTAAAAAAGAAGTAGTGGCTGAGGAAAAAGTGAAAGCTCCAATTAAAAAAGGGGATGCTTTAGGTACACTTGTCATAAAAAAAGATAATCAAGTATTACTGAAACAGACAATCGTTGCGAAAGATGATGTCGCAGCAGCGAGCTGGTGGGAGTTATTTAAACGAAGTTTTGGGATGTTTTCGACATCGAAATAGCGGCAATTTTGTTGCCGCTTTCTCTTTTGTTGTTGAGTCAGTTGTTATCTTAATAGTAAGAGATGCCGCTAGAAGGTTCATTTTATGACGAAATAATACTTCTTTTGTCAGGTGGAAGGATTCTACATTTATTTTAGAGAAAAACTTCTTATATGTTTTGCGTGTATGCGCGAATTTTGAATGTAAGGAGGAAATAGAGTGAGTCTTTCTATTCATTTAGAAGTAAAGCGTGATGTCTTATGTGTTCGTTTAGCAGGCGAACTGGATCATCATACTGCCGAAGAGTTGCGAGCGAAAGTCACTGATATGATTGAGACGCATCATGTTCATCATATTATTTTAAACTTAGAGCAATTAGCATTTATGGATAGTTCTGGTCTTGGTGTTGTGTTAGGAAGATATAAACATGTCAAAAGCTTAGGCGGCGAAATGGTTGTATGTGCAATTTCTCCTGCTGTAAAACGCTTGTTTGAGATGTCAGGGCTATTTAAAATTATTCGTTTAGAAGAAAATGAAGCGCATGCGCTCGCGACATTGGGGGTGGCGTAGATGAGAAATGAAATGAACCTTCAATTTTCAGCATTAAGTCAAAATGAATCGTTTGCTCGGGTTACAGTTGCAGCTTTTATTGCGCAGCTTGATCCAACGATGGAAGAGTTAACTGAAGTGAAAACAGTTGTGTCTGAGGCGGTAACGAATGCCATTATCCATGGGTATGAAGGACACCCAGATGGCATTGTGTATATTACGGTTATTTTGGAAGAGGATATGGTAAAGTTAACGATTCGTGATGAAGGGATTGGAATTTTAGATTTAGATGAAGCAAGGCAACCCCTTTTCACAACAAAACCCGAATTAGAGCGTTCCGGAATGGGATTTACCATTATGGAAAATTTTATGGACGAAGTAGAGGTTATTTCCAATGAATCTTTCGGGACAACGATCCATTTGACGAAGTATCTATCAAAAAGTAACGCTCTATGCAATTAAGGAGAATTGCCTATGGACATAGAGGTCAGAAGTGAAAAAGGAAAAGGCCAGTTAAAGGATCAAGAGTTAAAAGAATTAATTCAAAGAAGTCAAGATGGTGATCAAGGAGCGAGAGATTTAATTGTACAAAATAATATGAGACTTGTTTGGTCGGTTGTACAACGTTTTTTAAATCGCGGTTATGAACCGGAAGACTTGTTTCAAATTGGTTGTATTGGTTTGTTAAAATCTGTCGACAAATTTGATTTATCTTTTGATGTAAAGTTTTCGACATATGCAGTCCCAATGATTATTGGAGAAATTCAACGTTTTTTACGTGATGATGGGACAGTGAAAGTAAGTCGTTCTTTAAAGGAAACTGGAAATAAAATTCGCAAAATGAAAGATGAATTATCAAAAGAGTATGGCCGTGCACCGACAGTTACCGAGATAGCTGAGGCGTTAGAATTAACGCCAGAAGAAGTGGTAATGGCGCAAGAAGCAAGTCGGACACCGTCATCTATACATGAAACGGTGTATGAAAATGATGGTGACCCTATTACCATTTTAGATCAAATTGCGGATCGTTCTGAAACGAAGTGGTTTGATAAGATTGCTTTAAAAGAAGCGATTCGTGAATTAGATGAACGTGAACGACTGATTGTATATTTGAGATATTATAAAGACCAAACGCAATCAGAAGTAGCGGAGCGTTTAGGGATTTCTCAAGTACAAGTGTCACGATTAGAAAAGAAAATATTAAAGCAAATGAAGGAACGAATAGGCGAATAGTCTATTCGTTTTTTTATTTTAAAAAAGTTGTATTAGAAAATTTTCCAATATCCATACTACAACTACGAGGAATAGTTAAGAGGTGATTGGAGTGGAGCAAACGATTTATGTAAAGATGAGAAGTCGTCTTCAAGTGTCTCCTGCTTATGAGATTACAGTTGGTGATGTTGCACAAGTAGTTGGGGATTCACATGTTGTCGACGAAATAAAACGACAGGCTGTATACAAAATTACAAAGAAAGATAAAACGCATGTGGTAATTGATGTGATGAAAGTTATTCAGCGCATTCAACAGTATTCTAGCAATTTACAAATTAATTTGCTTGGTTCAGCACAAACTATTGTTGAAATCGTATATGAGAAAAAACGAGTAAATCCTTTTTTCTTTGGAATGGTTTGGCTATTACTATTTGTGGGGGCTGCCCTTGCTATTATTTATTTTCATGAAGATGTTAGTATGCAGCAAGTACATCAACGCTTGTATTACATGATTACAGGAGAAAACAACAAAAAGCCACTTTTATTTCAAATCCCATATTCGTTAGGACTTGGGCTTGGAATGATTCTTTTTTTTAATCATGTTTTTCAAAAGCGCATTAATGAGGAGCCGAGCCCATTAGAAGTTGAAATGTTCCAATACCAGCAATCTCTCGATCAATATGTAATGATGAATGAAAATAAAGAAATGATAAAGAAAATCCCAAATGATTGAATATATCGGGGTAATCTTTATTGGATTTGCTGGTGGAATTGCTGTTGGAGGAGGATACGTTGCATTTTTAACTGTATTAGGTGTGATTCCAAGGCTTGCTCAGTTAACGAAAAGTGGTCATCGTGTTCAATATTATGAATGGGCTGTTGTGAGTGGCGCATTAAGCGGCGCATGGTGCAGTTTACGCGAGATCACATTGGTGGCTTCACCGTATTGGCTTTTGCTCCTTGGATTGTTGTGTGGCACATTTATTGGAATGCTTGCCGCTGCCTTAACAGAAGTGCTGAATGTACTTCCGATATTGGCAAAACGTGTTGGGGTTGATGGGAAAATTGTTATTCTTCTCATCGCACTTGTTCTTGGTAAGGTGGTAGGTTCTTTATTTCATTGGATTTATTTTGTGAAATAGGAGGTATGTAAATGACACCGCGAAAATTGAAAGATGATTATACAAATAACGTGAAAAAGTATCAACCAAAACCTAACTATGTTATGAATTGCGTCAAGGCTTTTGTTGTTGGAGGACTTATTTGTACATTAGGTGAAGCTTTGATGAAGATGTATATACACTATTTTGATTTTACGGAGAAAAATGCGGGAAATCCAGTAATCACAACATTAATATTATTGTCGGCTATTTTAACGGGGGTTGGTGTATATGATAAACTTGGACAATTTGCAGGGGCAGGATCAGCAATCCCAGTTACTGGATTTGCAAATTCAATGGTGAGTGCAGCGATGGAACACCGCAGCGAAGGGATTGTTCTTGGGATTGCCACCAATATGTTCAAGATTGCTGGAAGTGTAATTGTATTTGGTGTTGTTGGAGCGTATGTTGTCGGTCTCATTCGGTATACATGGAAGCTGTTTATCTCACCCTAATAGCAGTAATCTCTCACCTTAAGATTCAGAGAAAACGAAGAGGACAGGTGGGGAAAATCACTAAGGGAAGTTTCACTTTATGTAAGTAAAGGAGAAGACAGATGAGATTAACTGGGAAACAAACGTGGGTATTTCAAAACGATGTATATGTGAATGCGACAGGAACGGCTGTTGGACCGGAAGAAGCGGAGGGACCGCTTGGAGATAGTTTTGATATTACATATGATGATTTGCATTGCGGAGAAGAGAGCTGGGAGCTAGCAGAAAGACGATTAATGAGGGATTCCATTCAACAAGTATTGCGAAAAGAAAAGCTGCAAGCATCTGATATCGATTTTTTTTTAGCTGGAGATTTATTAAATCAAACGGTTACAGCAAATTATGTTGCTAGAGAACTTTCGATTCCATTTTTAGGAATGTTTGGAGCGTGTTCAACTTCTATGGAGACGCTCGCTGTTGGCGCTGCATTTATTGATGGTGGATTTGCAAATCGCGTATTAGCAACAGTTAGTAGTCATAATGCCACTGCTGAAAGGCAATTTCGTTATCCAACAGAGTATGGAGGGCAAAAACCAACTACAGCGACATTCACTGTTACAGGAGCTGGTACAGCTTTAATTAGTCGTGAAAGAAGTTCAATTAAAGTAACATCAGCAACCATTGGAAAAGTTCAAGATTTAGGCATAACAGATCCGTTTGATATGGGATCTGCTATGGCGCCTGCTGCAGCCCATACAATTCAACAGCATTTTGAAGATTTAAAAAGAAGTGCTGCAGATTATGACTTAATTGTGACGGGTGATTTATCTGCAGTTGGAACACCAATTACGCGGCAACTTTTGTTAGATGAAGGCTATGACATAGGTAATGTCTATAATGATTGCGGTTTAATGATTTACAGAGATGACCAGCAAGTATTTGCAGGTGGGAGTGGCTGTGCCTGCTCTGCAGTTGTGACATATGGACATTTAATGAAAGAAATGAGAAAGGGGAATTTACAACGGATTTTTGTTGTAGCAACTGGTGCCTTGTTAAATCCGATTATGATTCAACAAAAAGAAACGATTCCAACGATTGCACACGGTATCGTATTTGAAAGAATAAAAGGGGTGTAATATGTGGAATTTATATATGCGTTTGTAGTTGGAGGTGCGATTTGTGTCATCGGACAACTACTGTTAGATTTTACAAAATTAACACCTGCACACGTTATGGCAATCTTCGTAGTAGCTGGCGCTATTTTAGATGGATTTGGAATTTATGATAAATTGATTCAGTTTGCAGGAGCAGGAGCAACTGTTCCTATTACAAGTTTTGGTCATTCTTTATTGCATGGTGCGATGGAAGCTGCAGAAAAGCATGGTTATCTTGGGATTGGAATGGGAATGTTTAAGTTAACATCTGTTGGAATTTCAGCATCAATTTTATTTGCATTTTTAGCAGCACTTATTTTTAAACCGAAAGGATAAACAAGATGAGAAGACGGGTTATTTTGGTGACAGACGGAGATGAATATGCACAGCGAACAATCGAGTTACTATCAAAGGAGTTTGGGGGACGATGTATTTCGGCATCGCAAAGTAATCCAACGAAATTAACAGGGAGAAAGATCGTTGAGCTTATCATGCAAACACCACATGACCCAGTTTTTGTTATGTTTGATGATAGTGGATATATTGGAGAAGGTTCAGGAGAAAAAGCACTAAAATATGTAGCAACAAATAAACAAATTGATGTGCTTGGCGTATTAGCTGTCGCCTCTAATACACATCATTGGGAATGGGCCCGCGTTGATGTAAGCATCGATCGGGAAGGACGGTTAACCGAATATGGTGTTGATAAGTTTGGGTTAGCGGATGTTGAAATAGGAAGGATTAATGGTGATACCGTTTACTGTTTAGATGAACTACATGTTCCCATTATTGTTGGAATTGGGGATATTGGAAAAATGCGCGGAAATGATGACTGCAAGCGTGGATCACCGATTACAAAAAAAGCAATTCAAGTAATTTTAGAAAGGAGTGGGTTTTATGACTAATCAAAAAAAGACTAGTATACCAATTTCTTCATTTTTAAGCGATAATGAAAATTATTTAAAACAAACGGTTGGACTTGGGGTTACGTTTGATGTGGGAATTCGTAAATTTCAAATTTTAGATAAAGAAATTGGTGTTTTCTATGTGAACGGTTTATGTGATTCAAACTTCATTATACACATTTTGGATGAGGTTGTTGATACGAATGAAATACAAAGGTATGAAGACAATACTGTAAAGCTGTTAGAAAATCGTCTTATTCATCAGCAAGTAAGTAAAATAAAGACGATGGAAGATGTTATATTTCAGGTTTTGTCAGGTTTAATCGTTATTTTTGTTGAGGGAGAAACAGAAGCATTTGTAATAGATGTTCGTAGTTATCCGGGACGAACTCCGACAGAGCCGGATACAGAGAAAGTTGTTAGAGGGGCCCGCGATGGATTTGTTGAAAATATTATTGTGAATACGGGTCTTATTCGGCGGCGTATTCGTGATCCTCGCTTGCGGTATGAGATGATGCGGGTAGGTGACCGATCAAAAACTGATACTTGTATCGCATATATACAAGATATTGCGAATCCAGACTTAGTGAAAATAATAAAGCAAGAGTTAGAAAGTATTCAAATCGATGGTGTGACGATGGCTGATAAAACCATTGAAGAGTTCCTTGTTAAACAAGGATATAATCCTTTTCCACTTATTCGATATACAGAAAGACCAGACGTTGCTGCGAATCATTTGCTAGAAGGACATGTTTTGCTATTGACAGATACTTCTCCTAGCGTAATTATTACACCAACAACATACTTTCATCATGTACAGCATGCTGAGGAGTTTCGGCAAAATCCAGCTGTCGGAACGTTTTTACGTTGGACTCGATTTATTGGACTATTGTTTTCACTGTTTTTATTACCACTTTGGCTTGCGTTTGTACTTGATCCTACTTTATTGCCAGAAAAACTTGCGTTTATTGGACCGAATAAAACGACAAATTTACCAATTTTCTTGCAAATTATTTTAGCAGAAGTAGGATTGGAATTTTTGCGACTGGCATCTATTCATACACCAACACCATTGTCATCAGCAGCCGGGTTAATTTCAGCTATATTAATTGGTCAAATAGCAATTGATGTCGGTCTATTTGTACCAGAAGTTATTCTATATACTGCCATTTCTATGATTGGATTATTTGCAACGCCAAGTTATGAATTAGGATTAGGGAATAAAATTGCTAAATTATTCCTCATCGTATGTATAGCTATATTTGGAGATACAGGATTTGTTATTGGAATGACATTGTTAATTTTATTTTTAGCATCGACTAAAAGTTTGCAAACACCATATCTTTGGCCGTTTCTTCCATTTGATTGGGGAGCATTCGTGAAAATTTTGATTCGACCGTCTATTCCTAATTTGAAAGTGCGTCCAAGTATAGTTCATCCACAAGATAAAAGACGACAAAAATGAGTAGAAGGAAACTTCTGCTCATTTTTATTATAAATTTATATGTTTTTAACAAAAACATAACATTTCTTTTGTACACTAGAAGTACATATGTTGTATGGAAGGGGAGATTACATGATTAAGTTATTTGTGAGTGATTTAGATGATACACTCGTTTATAATGTGAACCGGATTCATCGAGAGGATGAAAAAGCATTATGCTGGCTGGCAGAGAAGGGAACGGATATTTGTTTTGCTTCTGGCCGTTTTACTCATCGTATTCATGATGCTGTGAAGCAATTCGCTTTCCCTTATTATACAACAGGGTTAAATGGTGCGGTCTTATTAACGAAAGAAGGGGAAAAGCTCCACGAATCGACTTTTAATGGTGAAATTGCCCGGGAAATATATAAATATATACATGAAAAAGAGATGGCGGATATTGTATGTGCGAAGGAGCACCGATATACGAAAAAGAAAAATGAGCATCATCGTATGTTTGAAGAATCTATTCAAGTGAAAATCGCAGAAGTGGAGACATTAGAGGAAGAGTTTGGACAAACTATTCATCCCTCAAAATTATTTGTATATGGAGAAGAAGCAAAAGTTACAATGTTAGATGAAGAGCTGCGAAACAAGTTTCGAGGCAAAGCAGAAGTAGTGATTTCAGGAAAGAGATATGTGGATATTATGCCAGTTGGAATTAGTAAAGGAAGTGCGCTGCAAATTTTAATGGAACACTTACAAGTAGAGGCACATGAAGTAGCGTGCATTGGGGATTCTTTTAATGATGTTTCAATGTTTTCTGTGACGCCGCATTCTTTTACGTTGCATCATGCTCATCCATATGTAAAAGAAAAAGCGAATCATGTTGTTCGTTCTGTAGAAGAAGCAATTATGAAACTTCCATTGTTAGCATAAAAAAGCTCGTCAATGACGAGCTTTTTTTAGTTAAATAGTGATTTAATAAAGTCAATAAAGCTAGAGAATACACCTTTTAGCTTTTCTAAAAAGCCTTGACCTTGTTCAGAACCTAGAAACGCGGAAACATGGTCTTTTGCTTTATTTAATTGGTTACTAACTTGATTCCAATCAATATTTAAATTTTTCATTTTTTCAAAGAGTGCTACTAAGTTATTGAGTTGTTCATCAGTTAATGTAATTCCAAGTTGATCTGCAACCTTTTTAATGAGTGAACGTAAATCTTCTGTTGTTTTTGGCTGTTCTTTTGCTATTTCTTGTTTAACGTTCGCAACAAGTTGTACAGCTTTATCATTCCCGATTTGGTCACCAAGTTTTGCAGTTTGAACCATTTCTTCGTTTGCCACTTTTTTTACTTCGTCTGGAATTTCTTTTTTCGATGTTGTTTCGTAAGCTTTCATTAAACCTGTTAAAGCTGCAGTTCCGGATACTTTAAATGGTGCTGTAATGTGTATATTCGCATCTTTTACACCTGCTGTAATTAATGCGTTAGTATACATTGCATCCGTTACCCAATTAATATTATGTGCTTGTACAACAAGACCAGATCCTTTTTTTGTATACGTAATCATAGAAGAAGAAATTGCTTTTGTGCCGATTTGTGCGTTTGGTACAATTCCATCTAAATATTTATGTTCTTCCGCATTTGATACCGTAATAATTTGTGCATCTTTTGGCGCTTTCATTTCTTCAAGAAGCTGTTGTTTTTGCTGCTCTGTTAAATTTTCTCCTAATGTAACAATAGACTCTCCCTCAATCACGTCTGCATATGAAGCTGTTGGAATTAAAAAGACCATCATAGCTAATAGCAGCGCTAATAGTTTCGTTTTCACGAAAAATCGCTCCCTTTCTCTTTCTAAAATTTTCGGGCAACAAAGTAATTATAGTATATTTTCTGTATTTGTCATCCGTCTTCAGATTGATTTGTTAAAGAAACAGCAGGATTGTCGGATTTTATAAAGGTTTTTGCAATAATATTTTTGTTTATTACAGTGATTGTGGTAATATAAGGCTGAGATTGTTGAAAGGAGCTTATTATACATGAAAACTTTAGGATACATATTAATGGAAAACGGTGAAAAAATCGAACTAGAATTTTTCCCAGAAGAAGCACCAAAAACAGTAGATAACTTTAAAAAACTAGCAAACGAAGGCTTTTATAATGGCGTTACGTTCCACAGAGTAATTCCTGGCTTTGTAAGCCAAGGTGGCGATCCAACAGGAACAGGAGCAGGTGGTCCTGGCTACTCCATTCCTTGCGAAACAGATGGCAACCCTCATAAACACGGTGTAGGCGCACTTTCTATGGCACATGCAGGAAGAAATACTGGAGGAAGCCAGTTCTTTATTGTACATGAACCACAACCGCATTTAGATGGTGTTCATACTGTATTTGGAAAGGTAACAAGTGGTATTGAGCCAGTATTAAATATGCGTCAAGGCGATGTTATGAAAGAAGTTAAAGTTTGGGAAGAGTAAAATGTGAGGAGGGAGCAAAATGCTCTCTCTTTTTTTGTAAAAAAGGAATGTGTAAGTTAAGAGCGGTAAAAGATACGTATGGGAGAATTTATGTTTTTATGTACCATTTAAGCTAAATGCGGACAATATTATTATAAACAGAATATCTATATTTGACTTCCTCTTTCCCTCTTTGTATGATTATAAAGTTGTTTTTGGGCAACCCTTCTCAGCTAATTAGAAATATTGTAAAATAGACATGATGTAAGATTTAAATTGCTGGTTTAGGGGATATATGATTTGTAACTTTTGTAAGAAGGGATAAATTTCATGTTAATTCGTTTTAAAAAAAGTTATGAAAAAATTGCAATGGGACTTCTTTCTTTTATGCCAATGGAAAAAGATATAAAACGTTTACAAGCAACGATGAAGGATTATGAAAAAAATGATAATTGGCAGCTCTATTTATGGAAAGAGGACGATGCTATTGTTGGGATTATTGGTACGGTAAAACAAGATGAAGGTGTATTAGAAATTCAGCATATTAGTGTGAACCCTTCGCATCGTCACGTGGGAATTGGAACAAAAATGGTACAAGAATTACAAACAATGCTGCCGAATGTTACGATATGCGGCAATGAACAAACTTCTGGCTTTTGTGAGAAATGCAAAGAAGTCGAACATAATGTGCATTAATAAAGTGAAACTTTCTTCGGTGGGGATTATTTTCATCCATCACTGAGGGAAAGCTCTCACCAATTGGCGTATGCCAGTAGTTATCTCCACCCTATCTTCTTTCTTTTTTCTGAATTTTGAGGTTGAGATTTTACTGTTCAAAAGTAGCAGGATAAAAGCAGAGATAATGTTATCTCTGCTTTCTTTTTTGTAATTGCACATTTCGTTCAGCAATCACATCTTCACGATTGCGGCGAGAATGTTTATGAATAATATCGTCATTTGGAGTAGAAGAAGTATCTTTCCAAGAAAGTCCTTTGTTTTTACATAATTGTATGCATATGTTTTCTAGATTCGGATTAGAAAAAGGAAGAAATAGTGCTGTATAAGGTTTATGATTTTGAATGATGTGCAGTCGTTCCTCAAGGAGCAATAATAGGTTGGGATAGTCTAAATCTAAAGCTTCTATGTGTTGTTTTTCATTTTGTAAAATGAAGAGCGCGCTCTTCATCATTCGCTGAGCGCCATTCCAATTACAACGTCTATGATGATATAAAGCAACAGCAATTTGAATGAGACCTACCCAATGTTGCTCACGTTCTCCGCGAGGTTTTGTTTTCCAATGTTCTTCTAAAATTTCGTGACATTCAAAGTAGTCGTAATCACTATGAAAATGAATTAAAAACTGTATGTATGCTTCATGATACATGCTTTTCACTCCTATTCTAAGCAGCGTACATATATAGTGTATCATAAAGTGAAACTTTCAACAGTGGGGATAAATATAAAGCGACTAGAGATTGTTCTAGTCGCTTTATGTCAGTTAACAGAAGCAAGCTGCACCGACAATAATTAATAAAATAAACAAGACAACGAGTAGAGCGAATCCGCCGTGGAAACCTCCAATATGTCCTCCCATAGTTTGTAACCTCCTACAATGTACTCATTACACTGTTATCATATGAACACGATGGGCATTGTGGCATAGGTATACGTCTATTTTTGATTAAATTTCTGAAAAAGGTTGGATAGTGTATGAGTATGCTCTATACTTATGGAGTGACAGAAAAAATGTGGTGGGATGATTTGTGCAATATAATTTTAAAGTTGAGGCATTTGAGGGCCCTTTAGATTTGTTATTACATTTAATTAATCGTTATGAAATTGATATATATAACATTCCTGTAGCGGAAATTACAGAACAATATTTATCATATATCCATGCGATGAAAGAATTGCAGCTTGATGTTGCAAGTGAATATTTAGTTATGGCCGCGACGCTATTACAAATTAAAAGTAAAATGTTACTTCCAAAGCATGAAGAAGATGAACAGGATAGCAGTGAAGAATTTATAGAAGATCCTCGGCAAGAGTTAATGGAACGCCTGATTGAGTATAAGAAATATAAGCAAGCCGCTACCCAATTAAAAGAAAAAGAACAAGAACGAGCACAGCTATATACACGCCCGCCTCTTGATTTTATGATGTTTCAAAAAGAGGATGATGAAAAGCTGCCGATTGATGTTACGCTATATGATATGCTAGCAGCATTTCAAAAGCTAATGCGTCGAAAGAAAATACAACGTCCGGTAACAGCTACAGTTGCTCGGCAAGAGATCCCGATTGAACAACGAATGGGTGATGTTTTAAAACAATTAGAAATGGCAGGAGGTCGTCAAAGTTTTTATGATTTATTTGCAGATGACGACCGGGAAATGGTTGTTGTTACATTTTTAGCAATTTTAGAGCTTATGAAACATCAGCAAATTGTCATTGAGCAAGAGCATAATTTTGATGAGATTTTCTTATTGAAATCATAGTTGTACAGTTTGGCCGAACGCAATATATTGTTGTTCGGTCTTTATGATGTATATGGATACAAGGAATGTGAGAAAGGAGCTTTTATCGTTGGATAGACAAGAACAAAAGGCAGTTATAGAAGGACTGCTGTTTGTAGCAGGTGATGAAGGGATTTATCCGGAACAAATCGCAAAAGTGTTAGAAATAGAAGTGAAAGCTGTAATAGAGCTTGTAGAGGAATTACAGACGGAATATGAGCAGTTGCAACGAGGTTTGCAAATTGTTCAATTTGCAAAGGTGTATCGTTTTACAACGAAGAAAGAACACGCCTCGTATTATCAAAAATTGATGGATGCACCAACAGCTGCATCTTTATCGCAAGCGGCATTAGAAACATTAGCAATTGTTGCTTATCGTCAGCCAATTACGAGAACAGAAATCGAAGAGATTCGCGGTGTAAAAACAGATCGCGCTTTGCAAACACTTGTGTCTCATTTGTTAATTAAAGAAGTAGGGCGTGCAGAAGGACCAGGACGTCCCATTTTGTACGGCACAACAAAAGAGTTTTTAGATACATTTGCATTACAAACATTAGATGAATTACCTGCTTTATCAGAAGAGGGCGAAGGAATGAATGAAGCGGATTTATTCTTTGGTTCTTTACAAGAAATTTCGAAGTGAAAGCTTGGCATTTTGCCAAGCTTTTTGTATATGAAATGAAAGCTGCGTCATACTAAATAGAAAAAGGAGAAGGTGTATGAAAGATGTGCGTATCGCTCTTTTTCTATTTTCAATTGTATTATGTATAACTTTAAATAGTGCATCCCCTATACGTCAGCATAATTCTATACATACGGCTTCTTCCTTTTCAAGTCAGCGTACGCATTTAGGTAAGATGACTGTAAACTTTTTAAAAGTTGGGCAAGGGGATGCAACAATTATTTCTTTACCGAATGGGAAAACAATTTTAATTGATGGTGGACCGTATGAAGCAGGAGAGCCTATTATTGATACATTAATTAAAAAAGGGATTAAGCGTTTAGATGTTGTTATTGGTACGCATCCTGACATGGATCATATCGGGGGATTAATTCCAATTATTGAACAAATGCCAGTTTCACTTGTGTTAGATAGTGGAAAACTATATAGTTCATTTACATATCATACGTACATAAGAAGTATTAAAAAAAGAGGTGTACCATTTTTACGAGTAAAAGAAAAGCAATATATCCCTCTAGATCCTCATATTTCTATTCAAGTGTTAAATGATGGGAAAGCGAAGCGAGAAAATAATGAATCCTCTATTGTATTGAAAATTCGTTATGGTAAGGCTGATTTTTTATTTATGGGAGATGCAGATACAAATACAGAGGAAGAAATGATAAAACGATATGATGTACATGCAGATGTATTGAAAGTTGGTCATCACGGCTCGTATACATCAACGAGTGAAAAATTTATAACGGCTGTTGCACCGCAGTTTGCTGTTATTTCATATGATAAAAAGAATCCGTATGGTCATCCACATCGAAGTGTGATGAAACGACTATATCGGCATGGCATTACTGTATATACTACAGTAAAACATGATGTTGAAATTGAGACAGATGGAGAGCGTATTGTTATTCAGCATCAGTTACCTTTACCGTTGTTAAAATAGTGTATGTATCAGCTAACTTCAGCAGCGGGTATATAAGTTGCTGAAGTTACAAATATAGTTAATTACGTTTATATACAGTAACGTTCCAAAGCTTTTCTTGATATCCGTTTAATAAAATGTCTAAGTCATGCATAACACGATGTATTTCTACAAGTGTAGTTGCTTTTTTCTCTTTACGGGCTTGTTTCGTGTAAGAAACAATATTTTGAAAGTCTTTTTGTAAATCGCCTTCAACTGACGGTGTGTATTGTAAGAATTGTTCTTCAATTTGTTTTAAGGTAGCATCATGCTCAGTCCATAAAGAAGAGGAAGGGGTCCAGTTTTTATATTGGTCATAACAGATCAATTTGTTTAGTAATTCATGCTTTTTATGAATTGATTTGTAAATAGTTGCAGTTTGAGCATCTTTTGGAGGTTCTGGAGGTGTTGAGACTTGTTTAGATATATTCATTTTCGTCATAATATAATACGTTCCACAGCCAATAAGAACTACTGTTATAAAGATAGTGAATGAAATAATTGCGGATTTCTTCATGAGATTGTTAATCTCTCCTTTTGAATAAAATGAATGTTATATATTATAATTAGAGAAGAAAAGTGAATTACCTGTTTCTTTTATCAAAAATTCATCTATATTGTATAGACAACTACTCGTGTATATATTATGATGAAAATAGGCAAATAGGTAATAATACAAGTAGTATTATATGGGAAAGGATCGATGGAAATGAAAACGCAAGTTGTCATCAATGCCAAAATTTATACAGGTCATGAAGTGCTAGAAAACGGTTTTATTCGTTATACAGATCAAATTCAAGAACTGGGATTGATGGCTCAGTATGTACCACAAGAAAATGAAGAGATTCATGATATAAAAGGGAATATTGTAATTCCAGGAATGATTGATGTTCATATTCACGGTGGATACGATATTGATGCAATGGATGCAAATAGCGATGGATTAGTAACTCTCGGTAAACAGATGTTACAAGAAGGAGTTACAACTTTCTTTCCAACAACAATGACGCAGTCTCCTGAAGCAATTGAAGCAGCTCTAAGTGCTGCAAAAGAAGCAAAGGGAAAAGGTGCACATATTGAATATATTCATTTAGAAGGCCCGTACGTTTCAAAAAAACGTGCAGGTGCACAGCCGCTTGAATACATTGTTCCTGCAAATATTAAACAATTTAAACAATGGCAAGAAACAAGCGGAAATTTAATTAAACTGGTAACATATGCTCCTGAAGAAGAAGGGGCGCGTGAGTTTGAACAATACCTCGCAGAAACTGGTGTTATCGGTACAATCGGACATACAGATGCAACTGATAAGCAATTAACAGGTAGAAATATTACACATGCAACACACCTTTATAATCAAATGCGTGGTTTGCATCATCGGGAGCCGGGTGTAGTTGGTCATGTGTTATTAAACCCAGACGTAATGGTTGAAGTGATTACAGATGGTATTCATATTCATCCGGACATGGTGAAATTGGCATATAAATTAAAAGGTCCTAAAAAAGTAAGTGTTATTACTGACGCAATGCGTGCAAAGGGTTTAGAAGATGGATTATATGAACTTGGCGGACAGCCTGTACATGTAAAAGATGGTAGTGCTCGATTAGAAGATGGAACATTAGCTGGTAGTATTTTGAAAATGGACCAAGCGTTCCGAAATGTAATTGAATTTACAGGATGTTCAATTGAGGATGCTGTACTTATGACATCGGTTAACCAAGCGGAAGAATTTGGATTAAATAACAAAGGTGCATTAGCGGTAGGTAAAGATGCAGATTTTGTTGTTATGACAGAAGATTTACATGTATATGATACCGTTCGATTAGGAATCCATATGAAAGAAGGGAAGTAAATAGATGAATATCCTTGTTGTAAAAACTCCAGAAGAATTAGCAGAAGCAGGCTATAAAATAATTGAAGAAATTGTAAAATCAAAAGAAAATCCAGTGCTAGGAATGGCTACAGGAAGCTCTCCATTAGGGATTTATGCATTAATGAGAAAAAATAAACTTGATACAAGCCGTGTAACCACTGTAAACTTAGATGAGTACGTACATTTACCACACGAAGACAAAAACAGCTATCATTATTTTATGCAAGAACAGTTGTTTGATCATCTTCCATTTAAAAAAACTTATGTACCAAATGGAATGGCAGGCGATTTACAACAGGAATGTAAACGTTATGAAAACATTATTGATGCCAATCCAGTTGATTTGCAAATTCTTGGAATCGGTGAAAACGGTCACATCGGATTTAATGAGCCGGGAACACCACTTGATTCTGCAACTCACATTGTTGAGTTAACAGAATCTACTCGTCAAGCAAACCGTCGTTTCTTCGAAAAAGAAGAAGATGTGCCAACTCATGCCATTACAATGGGAATTGGTAGCATTATGAAAGCGAAGCAAATTTTACTTATTGTTTCTGGCTTGAAAAAAGCAGAAGCGATTAAGGAAATGCTACAAGGGAACGTAAACGAAGGTTGTCCGGCTACAGTTTTACAACGTCATCCAAATGTAACCGTAATCGCAGATCAAGAAGCTCTATCTTTATGCAGTGAGGCGATTGCTGATGAACATCGACAAGTATTCACCATTTCCGATCTATTATCAGATTCAAGAGTGGGTGAAACAACTAATTGAAGACGGTGAATGGAAGCCGGGAGATAAAATTCCATCTGAAAATGAATTATGTGATAAGTTTGAAGTAAGTCGAATGACAATCAGACAGGCAATTAATAACTTAGTTGAACAAGGATATTTATACCGAAAGCGTGGAATTGGAACTTTTGTACAACTTCCGAAAGTTGAACAAAAGCTGCAAGGCATGACTGGATTTACAGAGGATATGCTCTCTCGTGGAATGGAACCTAGTAGTGAGTTATTAAGCTTTCGCCTTGTTCCGGCTACTGCTAAAGTAGCAGACAGACTTAGAATTCAAGAGGGAGAATCAGTTTATGAAGTGAGACGTATTCGCTTAGCTGATGAAGAACCAATTGCGTTTGAGACAACGTATTTGTCACCATCTCTTGTAAAAGATATTAACGAAGAAATTTTGCAGCAATCATTGTATGAGCATTTAGAAAAAAAACTAGGTTTTAAGCTAGTTCGTGCTACGCAATCTATTGAAGCATCTATCGCAACGGATGAAGAGGCTGAGCATCTTCATATTCCAAAGAAAGCACCTGTGCTTGTAATGAGACAATGGTCGTATGCAGAAGGTGAGTTACCGCTGGAATACGTAAAATGTATTTACAGAGGAGATCGCTATAAGTTTATTACAAATATTTCACGCAATAAATAGGAAAATAATGTTTTATGGAGTGAAATTAAGTGAAACTTCCATCAGTGGAGATGAAGAAAACCCCACTGATGGAAAGCTCTCACCAATCGGCTTTTTACTCCTCGCGAATAGAGGGATAAAAATACGACTCATCCTTATAGGGAGTGAGTCGTATTTTTATGTTCTTCATTATAATGAAGAACATATTCAATCGCATCTTTAACAGAAGAAACTGTATGAGTTGCGTGTTGTCTGACTTCATCATCTGCGCCCGCCATCGCAAAGCTATGAGGTGTTAAAGCAAACATTGGGATATCATTGTAAGAATCACCAATACAAGCTATTTCATTAGGCTGAATGTTAAATTCCTCTAATAAGACAGAAATAGCAGAACCTTTACTAATGTTAGGTGGCATCACATCTAAACACTGCTCGGCAGAAATAAAGGTGCTTATTTTTCCTTTAAAAGTTTCATCAATTTGTTTTTGAAGAGTAACTAAATCTTCTTTTGTACCCCCAATTGAAATTTTATTCGGGAAAATTGTCTTATCGATTTTTTCGAGCAAATTTGGTTCTGCAACGGAAGTCATTTTTATTTGCTTCTCGAGCTCATGAATAAACGGTGTTTTTTCCTCAATATAATAATTATATTCATCACTTACATAGCGAAAGAATGGTTCTTTATTTGTTATAGACAATAGCTCTGGTAAAATAGTAGAATCAAATGTTGCTGATAGCAATTGTTTATTTTCGTGTGTATATACAAATACACCATTTACACTAATACGATGAAAGTTCATATCAACTTTGTTCATTAACTCGGCAATTTCATTATCAAGTCTTCCAGAAGCGAAACAAAGGATTATATTTTGGTCAGCAAGGCTACGCAGTGCCTCTATATCTTGTTCATTGATTACACCTCCGTGTTGCATCATTGTGCCATCAATATCGCTTATGAACATTTTAATCATGGTGTTGCTCCTTTCTACTAGGCGTATATCATTACATTATACGCATCTCATACAATCATGTCTAAAAAACGACATTTTCAAAATGGTAGATGTTTTACATTGACGAAAAATAAGATTGTTCTGTAACATGAAAGAAGACCTTTTTACGTGCAAGGGTGGTGTTGAATGAATAATTGTCTCGAAATTAAAAAAGTTTTAAATAATAACGTTATTATTGCTGCCCATCCAGAACATGAAGAAGTAGTTGTTATTGGAAAAGGAATTGGGTTTGGCAAAAAAGCAAAAGAAATGTTAGAAGTAGAACAGATTGAAAAAATGTTTGTGTTAACAAATGAACGTGAGCGTGAACAATATAAACTTCTTGTTCCGCATGTGAGTGAGAAGTTAATTGAATTAATGAATGATCTTATGTTTTATATTCAAGATCGAGTAGCTACACCGTTAAATGAGCATATTCATATTGCTTTAACGGATCATATTGCTTTTGCTATTAAGCGATTAAAGCAAGGATTTACAGTAGATAATCCATTTTTAGTAGAAACAAAAGTACTGTATCCAAACGAATATAAAATTGCAGAGGAAGTTGTAGGATTAATTAACTCTCGTTTAAATATTCATCTTCCAGAAGGGGAGATTGGATTTATCGCATTGCATATCTATAGCTCTATTACAAACTCTGAAGTGTCTTCTATTAGTCAAAATTCTAAATTGATTGCTCATCTCGTCTCTTTAATTGAAGCAAATTTACAGATCGTGTTAGATAAAGAGAGCATTCATTATTTACGTCTTGTTCGGCATTTGCAATACGCAATTGAACGTGTGAAAAATGGTGAACAAGTGGAAGAATCACAACATTTTGCAGCTCTATTAAAAGCTGAATTTCCAGAGTGCTATAATTTGGCATGGAAGCTTGTTAAAGTAATGCAAAAACAATTGCAATTGCCTGTGTATGAAGCGGAAACAATTTATTTAACGATGCATTTACAGCGCCTTGTGAAGGTAGAACAAGTATAGGAATTGTTTGATTTTGTCGAAAATGTAAACGTTAAAAAAAGTTGTTGAATCGCTTACATGACTTATGTATAATAAACTTACAGAAAGTTATTACTTTCGACAAATTTTGCGTATCGATAAACGGAAACGTTTGCGTGAACTGAATATCGCACTTATTTCATTACGATTCGACACGTGTTACTGATTCGATCAGGCATGAGTGAAGAAGAGGTTGGAATGGTAGCTATTGAAAGGGACATACTACTCCTTGATAGCTATTTTCTACCTTTTTTTAACTCATGCCTTTTTGCATTTGCCGAAAGTAAAAATAAAAAAGAAAGGGAGGAAGAATCCAAATGTTTAAAAAGATTTTTGGTGTTCTTCAAAAAGTCGGAAAAGCATTAATGCTTCCAGTTGCTATCCTTCCGGCGGCAGGTATTTTACTTGGATTTGGTAATGCATTTCAAAATCCACAGTTAACAAATATAATCCCTGCTTTAAAAGCAGACTGGTTTGTTCAAGTAGCAAAAATTATGGAACAATCTGGGGATATTATTTTCGCAAACCTTGCATTATTATTCGCAGTAGGGGTTGCTATCGGGTTAGCAAACGGAGACGGAGTAGCTGGATTAGCAGCCTTCGTTGGATATTTAATTATGAACAAAACGATGAGCGTCTTCTTAGGAGTAGACAAATTCGTTACAATTGTAAGTGATAAAGTTCCAGTTAAAACTGGTTTTACAGATCCCTCTTATGCAAATGTATTAGGTATTCCAACACTTCAAACCGGAGTGTTTGGTGGTATTATTGTAGGGATATTAGCAGCATATTGCTATAACAAATACTACAACATCGAATTGCCACCATATTTAGGATTCTTTGCTGGTAAACGTTTCGTGCCAATTGCAACAGCAACATTCTCTTTACTTTTAGGGATTCTAATGTGCTTTGTTTGGCCACCAATTCAAGGCGGCTTGAATGCATTTTCGCATCAAATGATTGATACAAATAAAACATTAGCGGCATTTATATTTGGTTTAATTGAGCGTTCTTTAATTCCGTTTGGACTACATCATATTTTCTATGCACCATTCTGGTTTGAGTTTGGTCAATATACAAACTCGGCGGGTGAAATTATTCACGGTGACCAAAAGATTTTCATGGCACAATTAAAAGACGGTGTCGCATTAACAGCTGGTACATTTACAACAGGTAAATATCCGTTCATGATGTTCGGTCTTCCAGCAGCAGCATTAGCAATGTATCATGAAGCACGTCCGGAAAACAAAAAAATGGCAGCTGGTATTTTAGGGTCTGCTGCGTTAACATCTTTCTTAACAGGTATTACAGAACCGATTGAGTTCTCATTCTTATTCGTAGCACCTGTATTGTTTGGAATACATGCTGTGTTTGCTGGTTTGTCGTTTATGACTATGCAAATTTTAGGTGTTAAAATCGGGATGACATTCTCAGGTGGTTTTATTGACTTTATGCTATTTGGTGTCTTACCAGGCCGTACCGCTTGGTGGTGGGTAATTATTGTTGGTCTTGTATTAGCAGTAATTTACTACTTCGGTTTCCGTTTTGCGATTCGCAAATGGGATTTAAAAACACCAGGTCGTGAGGTAGTAGAAGACACTGATGGGGCCGAAAAAGTAGAAGCAGGCGAGCTTCCAGGTGAAATTTTAGTAGCGCTTGGCGGAAAAGAAAACATTGGTTCTTTAGATGCTTGTATTACACGTTTACGTGTTCAAGTAAAGGATCAAAAGGATGTAAATAAAGATCGTTTAAAAGAGCTTGGAGCAGCAGGTGTTCTTGAGGTTGGTAACAATATTCAAGCGATTTTCGGTCCAAAATCTGATACGTTAAAATCACAAATTCAAGATATTATGGCAGGTCGTGCAGTGCATGTTCCAAAAGAAGCGCCTGCAAAAGTAGAAGCGCCTGTACAAAAAGCAGATGTAAATGAAGTAATTGCGATTCCGATTGAAGGTAAAATTTTACCGATTACAGAAGTGCCGGACCAAGTGTTTTCCGGAAAAATGATGGGTGATGGATTTGCGATTGAACCAGCGGAAGGAACTGTAGTTTCTCCGGTAAATGGTGAAATTGTGAACGTATTCCCAACGAAACATGCGATCGGTATTCAATCTGAAGGCGGAAAAGAAATTCTAATTCACTTTGGTATTGATACGGTGAAATTGAATGGAGAAGGCTTTGAAGCGCTAGTTTCTCAAGGAGATAAAGTAACGCAAGGCCAACCTTTATTAAAAGTAGATATAGCGTTTGTAAAAGAAAATGCGCCTTCTATTATTACGCCAATTGTTTTCACAAACTTACAAGAAGGACAGAAAGTTGAAATCAAAAAGCAAGGTAATGTCAAGAAAGGTGAAACAAGCGTTATTGACATTCAGTAAAATTTAGACGCAAAATGTTTATAATTATAATAGGCGATGTAGTTGACCGAACATCGCCTATTATATACAATAGAGTGTGTAGTACTAACGTCTATACAACCTAAAATATACTGTAGTTTAAAGGAGATAGATTATTATGGAAAAAATCTTTAAAGTAACTAGCGACTCAGGAATTCATGCTCGTCCAGCAACTTTACTTGTAAATACTGCAAGCAAATTTGGTGCTGATATTAACTTAGAGTATAATGGCAAAACTGTAAACTTAAAATCAATCATGGGTGTTATGTCTTTAGGTATTCAACAAGGCGCAGAAATCAAAATCACTGCAAACGGTGATGATGCAGCTCAAGCAGTAGCAGCTATCGAAGAAACTATGAAAAACGAAGGATTAGGAGAATAATGACTCTTAACATTAAAGGAATCGCCGCGTCAAGTGGTATTGCAATTGCAAAGGCGTTCCGTCTAGAAAATCCTGAATTTAACATTGAAAAGAAAACGATTACGGATGAAGCTGCGGAAATCGCACGCTTAGAAGCTGCGCTTGAGAAATCAAAATCTGAATTAGAAGCAATTAAAAATCACGCTTTTGCTGAGCTTGGTGCTGATAAAGCAGCTATCTTTGAAGCACATTTACTAGTATTAAATGATCCAGAACTAGTAAATCCAGTAAAAGATAAAGTAAAAAACGAAAAAGTAAACGCTGAATTTGCGATGGATGAAGTTGCATCAATGTTCATTACTATGTTTGAGAGCATGGATAATGAGTATATGAAAGAACGTGCAGCGGATATTCGTGACGTGACAAAGCGTGTTATTGCACACTTACTTGGAATTAACTTCTCAAATCCTAGTACAATTTCTGAAGAAGTAATCATCATTGCAGAAGATTTAACACCGTCTGATACAGCACAGTTAAATCGTAAATATGCAAAAGGTTTCACAACTGATATTGGCGGACGTACATCTCACTCTGCAATTATGGCTCGTTCAATGGAAATCCCAGCTGTTGTTGGTACAAAAGTTGTTATGGAGCAAATCCAAAACGGCGATATCGTAATCATCGACGGTTTAGATGGAGAAGTAATTGTAAATCCATCTGAAGAAACTCTTCGTGTTTATGAAGAAAAGAAAGCACAATTTGAAGAGCAAAAAGCAGAATGGGCAAAATTAAAGAATGAAGCGACAGTTACAGCGGATGGCCACCATGTTGAACTTGTAGCAAACATCGGTACACCAAAAGATGTAAAAGGTATTATTGACAATGGTGGTGAAGGTGTTGGTCTATATCGTACAGAATTCTTGTACATGGGCCGTGACAACCTTCCAACAGAAGAAGAGCAATTTGAAGCATACAAAGCTGTTCTGGAAGGTGTAGGAGAAGGTCAGCCAGTTGTTGTTCGTACACTTGACATTGGCGGCGATAAAGAACTTCCATACTTACATTTACCAAAAGAAATGAACCCGTTCTTAGGCTACCGTGCGATTCGCTTATGCTTAGAAGAACAAGATATGTTCCGTACACAACTTCGTGCATTACTTCGTGCGAGTGTATACGGTAATTTAAAAATTATGTTCCCGATGATTGCAACTCTTGATGAATTCCGTCAAGCGAAAGCAATTTTATTAGAAGAAAAAGAAAAACTTGTGCAGGCTGGTACAGTTGTGTCTGATAGCATTGAAGTTGGTATGATGGTAGAAATCCCAGCTTCTGCCGTGTTAGCTGATCAGTTTGCAAAAGAAGTAGATTTCTTCTCTATCGGAACAAATGATTTAATTCAATACACAATGGCAGCGGATCGTATGAATGAACGCGTATCTTACCTATACCAACCATATAACCCAGCAATTTTACGTCTTGTAAAAATGGTTATTGATGCAGCTCATAAAGAAGGAAGATGGGCTGGTATGTGCGGTGAAATGGCAGGAGATGCTCTAGCAATTCCGCTATTAGTTGGATTAGGATTAGATGAATTTAGTATGAGTGCAACATCTATTCTTCCAGCGAGAACGCAAATTCGCAAGCTTTCAAAGGCACAAATGGAAGAGTTAGCACAAAAAGCTGTAAACATGTCAACTGCTGAAGAAGTAGTAGAACTTGTAAAAAGCATTTAATGAAAAAACCCTGAGCTGATTGAAATCGGTCTCAGGGTTTTTTATAACGTAAAAAATTTTCTAGGTAGATATTTTTTCTCGCAAGTAACAAAATAAATAAAACCAGGAAAGCGATAGCTTTCCTGGAAGGTAATGACTTCTATTAGATAACGATAGCTACAACATCTTCTGGGCAAACACGTAATAAACCACCTGTTGTTCCTACACCTGTAGTAGCTCCTGAGAAAAGTGCTACGCCATTTGAGAAGCCTTCAAATACAACGTTAGTGAAAGTACCATTATTTCTTACTACTAATTGAGCGATTCGAGTACCGATTGAAACATTTCTAAGAACGTTGCAAAAACGATTTCTATGACCAGTACGGCAGTCGTTGCGTTTAAAGCTACGGCGGTCGCTGCGTACACAGCGGTTGCTGCGTACACCGCTGCGGCGATCGCAGCCATCAAATCCGAAACATCCGAACATAATTCTCACCCCCTTCACATTAATAAGATATGCTCTAGGTACATGCTTTGTTTGGACACATTGCAGATTTTTTTAAAAGATTTTTCCTATTTTGTAGGAAAAGAATAAATGTTTTAGGTAGACTGTTGCGATTCTTTTTATAACATATGAGAAGAGGGAAATGAGAGTTTGGACAAAAAGCTGATATGGAAATAAAAAAGACTGCCTCTTTTTTAAAGGCAGTCTTTATATTTTTTTGCTTTTATATAAAACAATGATATACACAGGAAGTGCTAATAGTAGTGGTGCAATAGATCGAGAAGCATGCTGACCAATTTCGGACTGAAGCGCTGTTTCTTTTGAAAACTGTAGCATCGCAATATTTGTCATATCTCCAACGAAGTACAGAAGCAGTACTGTGACTAGGTAGCACAATATCGCGATAAAGCTTCCATATAAATTCAACGAAAATCCCTCACTTGTTATCAATTTGTTACTATTGTATCATAATTGTAACAAAAAAGCATCTTTAGATTCTATCCTTTGAGTAGCTGGATAAAGTAGTGATAATTACTGGCTTGCTATAGATGTGGATTAAAAAAGACGAAGGAAAATCCCTTCGTCTCTTATCCTGCTATTCGCGGGCAGTAATCTCTCCACCTCAAGATTTAGAGTGAAACAAAGGAGATAGGTGGAAGATACCTGCTGGAAGTTTCACTTTATTTTGCCCATTCTGTTACTTGTTCTACGCTCATGCGTGGTGCTGGGTGCCCCGCTAATGTAGATTCGCCAATTGTAATTAGCATAATTGGAAGGTAACGAGAAGACACATTAAACTCTTCCATTAAGGCTTGCGGGTTAAAACCGCCAATTGCACATGTGTCCCAACCAGTTGCTTTTGCTGCAAGCATAAGTTGCATTGCTGCTAAAGATGCATTAGAGAATGCAGCATCACGTGGGTATTGTTCACGTTGATATGCACCTTCAATGTTTTGTGCCAAACGATTTTTTGCTTCTTCTTGCATAAGTCCTTGTTCTACAAGTGGACCGTATACAGCATCAACATTTTTATTTGCTTCTAAGTCACCTAATATAGCGACAACTGCAGATGCATCAAGAATTTGTTGCTGGTTATATGCAATTGGATGTAAGCGGCGTTGTACTTCTTCACCTTGGAATACAAGAAATTTCCAGTGTTGTAAATTCCATGCTGATGGTGCTTGACCAGCAGCTTTTAAAATATTATATAGTTCCTCTTTTGAAATTTCTTTTTCAGGATTGAAAGCACGATTAGATGTACGTTCGTATAAAACAGTAAAGAAATCTTGCTGTGTCATTATAATTCCTCCAAGCTTTGTTTCTATTTATAAATGAGACGAATGTAAAAATGTTCTTAACTTACATTTTGTAAGTATGTACTGTAAAAGAATATAATATATGTAGTTATATTGTCAAGTGTTTAAAAAAAGATAGGAATAAAAGAAGATATTCGCACAAACGTCTCACTTATTGTTGTCATACAATAAAAAGATGATACAGGACTTCAAAAGGTTTATATAACGTGAAACTGCCATGTGATGGGTTGTTGAACAAATCAAGTTCTTATAAGTGACGAACTCTATTACTCTATCGTAAGGGGGTTCTTAAGCTTGTAAGAATGAGATAAATGAAGTGAGTGAAAGCCTAGTGGTGAACATTCTGCATTTTTTATTAGAACATACAGTTTTTCAAAATGTATTACAGGATCTCGATATGAATGTATTGTATATTGAAGAAGGTCATAATCAAGAACATACAGTAGCAGCGTTAAAGCCAAAGTGCTTGTTTTTAGCACATGATTTTAAGGAAGGGAAAATATTGTTTGAAAAAGTTCAACCACAAATCGTAATTATATATATTTCTCATTCTTCCCAAGTCGAATTTGTAAAAGAATTATTTACTTCAGATATTTCTTTTATCATTGTATGGAGTGAACAAGTTACATCTCAATTTGTTGACCTTATTAAACTTGGGGTGCGAAATATTGTATTGCCTCCAATTACGCCTCAATCTATACTTGCTGAAGTGCAAAAGAGTTTGTATGAGTTGTCACTATTAAAACAAGTTATATTACAACAAGAGCTACTTCAAATGATATTTGATTTTCAGAATGATTTGTTGTTTATTCTAGAAGATGATGAAATTATAGATTGCAATACAAATTTTTTGCGTTTCTTCGGATATGAAGATCTTATGTCATATCATGAGGATCACATGACATTTGCTGAACATTTTGCAAGGGAGAACGGGTATTATATTGCAGAAAATGATATGATGTGGATTGATGATTGCTTAACGCAATCAAGAAAAATCAAAATGTATAACGACGCTGAAGAAGCAACTGTGTTCTTGTTACGTATTGCTCCTTTGCCGGATGATGTATCGAGATTCATCGTTACATGTACAGATATTACAGAATTAGAAGAAGAATATAAAGAGCAAGAGCGTTTAGCGACCATTGATTCCTTAACAAATATTTATAATCAGTTGAAGTTTCAAAGACTATTTTCACAAGGTTGGGAAACTGCTATACGAATGAGTCAATCATTTGCTCTTATTCTATTTGATCTTGATGATTTCAAAAAGGTAAATGACACATATGGTCATGATTTTGGAGATTTAGCATTGTCACAACTAGCAGAACTTGTGACAGCAAAATTACAGCCGCATCATGTTTTTGCTCGGTGGGATGGAGAAGAATTTATTATTTTTTTGTCTCATACAACAGAAAAAGAAGCATTTCAAATTGCAGAATCACTTCGTTTTTTTATCGAAACAAAAAAATTTTCTGGAATTTCAAAGATCACAGCAAGCTTTGGTGTTGCTGCATACGAAAATGGAATTACGAAAGAAATATTGATGCATCGAGCACGTATTGCATTATATGAAGCGAAAAACAAGGGGAAAAATCAAGTGTGTTTATATAGAAAAGAAAAAATGTAACACTTTTTCGCAACAAATTGTTGCGATTTTTTTTTATTGTCGGATAATGGTGAAGAGGGGAATAATTATTTAAGATGCGACGGAGGATTTTTAGTAATGAAGACGTTATGGAGTACCATTATTTTTTTGCTTTCTATTTTATTAGTTGGGAGCTATTTCTTTTTTAAAGTACCTGCTAAAAAAGAAGCAAAGTCAACAAAAACAATACCCTCTACTGAAACAATAAAAGAAAGAGAAAAGGAAATTGATTATACGGCTGTTACGCAAAAACTAGAACAATATTTAAAAGATAAACAATTTAACGGCTCGGTTCTCGTTTCATATCAAGGTCGTACAATATTAAATAAAGGGTATGGCTTCGCGGATGTACAAAAACAAATTGAAAATACGCCGCAAACAAAATATCGAATTGGTTCTATTACAAAAACGACAATTGCGGTATCAATTCTACAGTTGCAAGAACAAGGGAAGGTAAACATACAGGATAATGTGAATAAATATATTCCTTCTTTTCCTGCTAGTAAAAATATTACGTTGTATCATTTATTAACGCATACATCGGGACTCCCTGAACATGGAAAAGGGAAAGTAAATGCGTCATCGCGCCTTCATTTAGTGACATGGCTGGGACAACAACCAACTGCCTTTCAACCTGGAAATGGCTGGTTATATTCGGATTATAATTATATGGTGCTAGCTTATATTGTAGAAAAAATCTCGGGTCAATCTGTAGCACAATATGTTACAAATCATATCTTTATTCCCGCAGGAATGACGGAGTCGGGGATGGGAGAGACACCAGCAGGAGATGTGAATTTTTCAAAAGGATATAAAAGGAAAGAGCAAGAGCTTGTGTTAGCACCTAAATTAGCAATGAATTGGTTGTATGGATGCGGAGAGATGTATACAACGGTGCAGGATATGAAAAAGCTAGATGAAGCAATTATGACAAATAAGCTTATTTCTGCTGAAAGTTTAAAGTTAATGTTAACACCATCCTCAGAAAAAAAATATGCATTTAGCTTATATATATATCCTGATTATTATCATAATCATGGTGTACTTTCGGGATGGAATACATTTAACAATTTTAATTGGGATAAACAATTATTTGTGATTGCATTTTCAAATGTGCAAAATGGAATTGATGATGGATTTAATAATGAGTTTCGTAAACTTGTGAGTGATTTATTAGAGAAAAGGGGATAAGAAGATGAATCAGATATTGCCACCGGCTTCTATTGGTTTTGTTGGTACAGGTGTTATGGGAAAAAGTATGGTGCGTCATTTAATAAAAGCTGGTTATATTGTTTATGTATATAATCGTACAAAAGAAAAAACAGCAGCACTGATTGAAGAAGGTGCACACTGGTGTGATTCTCCTAAAGAAATTGCAAAAAAAGTAGATGTTGTAATGACTATGGTTGGTTATCCGCATGACGTGGAAGAAGTATATTTCGGTGCAGAGGGGATTCTTACTCATGCCAAGCAAGGGACGATTACGATTGACTTTACAACATCAACACCAACTCTTGCGAAGCGTATTTATGAAGAAGGGAAGAGCAAAGGAATTCATGTATTAGATGCCCCGGTATCGGGCGGCGATATTGGAGCAAAAGAAGGGCGTCTTGCGATTATGATCGGTGGGGATGAAGAAGTATATGAAGCATGCTTACCTTTATTTGAATTGTTAGGTAAAAACATTATGTTGCAAGGAAATGCAGGTAGTGGACAACATACAAAAATGTGCAACCAAATTGCAATTGCATCTAATATGCTTGGTGTATGTGAAGCACTTGCTTATGCAAAAAAGGCAGGTTTAGATCCAGAAAAAGTGTTACAAAGTATTTCTACTGGTGCAGCAGGTAGCTGGTCATTAAGTAATTTAGCACCGCGTATGTTACAAGGTGACTTTGAACCAGGATTTTATGTGAAACATTTTATAAAGGATATGAAAATTGCGTTAGCAGAAGCAGAACAGCTTGGATTATCTGCACCTGGCTTAGCTCTTGCGCGAGAATTATATGAACAATTGATGCAAGACGGTGAAGAAAATAGCGGCACACAGGCATTGTATAAACGATACATAAAGGAGTGAGTGTATGGGCTTGGAGAAATTTGATAATATCATTGATACAGTGCAGCGCGCAGAAACAATTCATATTAATGATAAGCAACTGGCTGCGTTTAAAAAGAAGTATAATTTTGAACCGGTATTTGAATATGGTAGAGATGAAACAGGTCGTTATGTCATTCGAACAACGAAAGAAATGCTAGAAGAGATGGAATTTTATTTAGCATTAAAGTACGAACGTGATCTTATTGATGTATATATGAATGCAGAAGTAGCTGGGAAATTTTATGTTTCGGTTAGTTATGGAGAGGATGCACTTCATTTACAGGAGCTATTTCAATTCTTAGAAGAAAATAAATAAAAAAGTCCTCATATGAGGACTTTTTTTATTTAAGAAAGGCCTGTTGCGCGGCGTGCTTTTTCAATTGGAAAGGGAATGACTTCACCCATTCTAGTTCGAGTAAATCGTTTTGTGCGAGAATGACGTAATATATATAGTGCAAACAGTATAGAAACAGGAATTGCACCATATAAACCAAAAAATAAAGCGCTTACAGAAGATGCGACAAAACCAATCATACCAACCTCTAATTCCTCCATAATAGCTCCCACAACAGCAGGTATAGACCCGCAAACGACACCGAAAAGAATGGCTAAAATTAACTCCATGTATTCCCTTCCTCCTTTTTACAATTTCCCTTGTTTTTTCTATTATTTGTATTATAACACATTTTAAACAGAATATTCAGAAAAAATTCACAAAATGTTCATAAAATTGTAAAAAATTATTCAACAAAAAATGCAGGTTTATCTCCTGAATAGAGATAAACCTGTCTATAGGAGGATGTATATATGTAGAGTGAATAAAAGGAAGGAAAAGGGGACCATCCCTTTTATTCAACATACTACCTTAGTAAATAGGAACCCAACCTTCAGTTGTCACAAAAATACGAATCGCCACCACTTGACGATCATCTTGAAGTGTAAAATAATGTCTCGTATTTTCAGGAACTGAGATTAAATCCCCTGGTTCAAGTTCAATATCAAAAAATTGACCATCTTTTCTTTGGATGGCAAAAACGCCATGTCCGCTGACGATAAAGCGAACTTCATCATCAGTATGATGGTGCTCTTGTTTAAAGTTTACTAACAATTCATCTAAATTCGGTGTTGCGTTAGAAAGTGAGATAACATCGCTCGCTTGATAGCCGCGGCGCTTAGAAACATCAGCAACCTCTTCTGCGAACACTGCTAAAATTTCTTTCTTATTTTCATCAGTTAATGCATAATTTTCTTGTAAATGAACAGGGAGCTTTGTAATATTCCATTTTTCATACAAAACATCTTCATTTTGCAGAAACTGTTGTACTTCTATTTCTTCTTCAATACGAGTGTTAACTTCATGAATACGAATTTGCGCCATGCTGAACGCCTCCTCTAATTGATAAAAGTTTAATATGGAACTGGAATAAAAACTCATATGCTTCTAATCTTTTTTTTGTATCAAAGCTGTCTTTTCCCCATACTGTAATACCGTGATTACGAATTAAAATAGCTCCTGCATCTTCGTAAATATGATTGCGGAAGTTCGCACCTAACGTTGGAATATGAGCGTAATTTTCAATGATTGGAATCCGAATCGAGGCGCCTTCTTCCCAAATATTGAGAGCTTTAATAATTTCTTGATTACAAAGCACAACTTCTTTGTCGTATACGTTTGTAATGACATTATTATCGGTTGTATGGACGTGCAAGACACATGCAGCGTTTGTATTGTTATAAATGTGAGTATGCAACAATGTTTCCGCAGAAGGGCGTAAATCGGTTTCTAAAACAGGGCTTCCATTTTGATCGACTAACAAAAAGTCGTCAGGTGTTGTTTTTGTTTTATCTCTTCCGCTTGCTGTAATGAGAAAGGTAAGTGGATTGTCACTCACTTTTATTGAAATATTTCCGCTTGTTGCTGGAAACCAATTCCGGTCGGTTAGTTCTTTTTTCAGGTCACTTAGTTCTTGCCATTGACGAAATAACTGTTTCACTTCATCACCCCTAACAATTGCTTGACTTCGTTTTGGATATCATGAAATGTTTCAAAAGGTGTATAAGTAATGTGATGTTCTTTACATTTTGTAATAAGAAAGTCACGAGCAAATACTTTGTCAGCAAGATTTGCTGCTTGCAAATCTGTAATAGAATCACCAATTACAATTTTAAAATCATTTTGTGAACTTAAGTGACGAATAAGTGTTGATTTGCAAAGACCGCATTTATTTTCGCAATGTGCGTCACACGGATGCGGCCAGTTTACTTGAATTGTTTTACCGGAAAAATCAGTTGTATTACAATAAATTTGGGTAGAGTCAACAAGTCCTTCGAGAAGAGGATAAACAAAAAAGTCCATTCCTCCTGATATAATATAAAGTGAGATATTGTTTTCTCGTAAAAACTGTACAAATTCTATAAAACCGGTGCGAATGACTGCGGTTTCTTTAATGAAAGCTATAATCTGATTTTGTAGACTTGTAGGTAATAGAGAAAAAAGTTTTCCAACACCTTCTTGAATAGAAAGTTCTTGTGATAAAATTTGTTGTTTAATTGTTTCCGCTTCTGGCGGTGCAAACTTTTCCATAATGGCAACAATATTATCGTTATTTGTAATTGTGCCATCGAAATCGCAAAAAATTTGAATACTCATGCCTTCACCTCTTTAGAAGGATTACCCCATAAACGCAAGGCGGCTTGTAAATTAGGATCATTAACCTCATGAAGAGGCGTGTTTGTTAGCGTTGCATCGATGGCAGATCGAAACGCTTTTCCGCCTCCTTGTGCACCGGACGGGTGTCCGTGAATACCGCCACCAGCATTGATAACACATTGCTGACCAAAATCGCGAATAAGAAGCGGAACAAGTCCTGGGTGAATCCCAGCAGACGGAACTGGAAAGCTGCGTTTAAATGGTTCGTTTTCATCTGTAAGTGCTTTTGCTACATAAAGCGTCTCTTCTTTTTTAAAAGAAACAGTTCCATAAGGCGATGGAAATAGTGAGAAATCTGCACCCGCATAGCGAAGTAGTTTGCCAAGTAATAAGGAAGATGAAAATCCGTATAATTCAGAGGCTATGTAAGTTCCACTTACTGCTGGATGTGCCATAAGTGGGATAGAAATATCATCGTCTTCCGCTAAAGCTTGTAAAACATCAAGCCCATAAGCAAATACATTGAAGAGTAATATATCAGCTCCAGCTGCAACTGCTTGTTTTGCCTTTTCTTTTAAATCATAAGTTCGTCCGGATAAGTTAACAGCGTATAACGTCTTATGACCGTATGTTTCATATACAGACTGCAATACTTCTTTTCCAGCTCGAATGCGTTCTGACAGTGGTGTTAATGGATTATCAAATAAAATTTCATCATCTTTTACGATGTCTACACCGCCACTTGCTTGATCACGAAGCTGTGTTTTTAAATACCCGATATTACGGCCAATCATTCCTTTAAAAATACTCATGAGAAGAGGGCGATCGTGAACATTCAAACTGTTTCGTATCCCATCGATACCGAATTTAGGACCTGGGAAGCGCTCTTTTAGATCATCAGAAAATGTCAAATCAATTAATTTAATTTCTCCATCCAGTGATAATTTTCCGAAAACGGTTGTGAAAATCGCTGGTAAATCAGTGCTGAAATTAGCAGATGGATAATGAATTTTAATAAGACCGCGTTTTACTTTTTTATCAAGGTATATATTTGTTCTTTCATTGCCTTCTAATTCTTCTACACTAATGACTGAGCCTTTATGTTGTTTCAATTGTTCTTGTAGTAAGTGCGGTAAGTGTGTCCAGGAACCAACTGTTAAGCCGAGAGCGATTTGCTCTGCCTTTTGAATTAAACTTTGAGAATCATCATGAATTAAGTATGTTGCTGTTATTCCGCTCATTTTTATAACCTCCTAGTTGAATAAAAAAACCTCTCAGCTAAGGAGAGGTTTTTTTACAACCAGCTCCTTATCTGTCAGCTTAATGCTGCGAGAATTAGCACCGTGCCTACATAAAGTAGATCGGTTGCCGGGTTTCATCGGGCTCGTCCCTCCACCTGCTCTTGATAAGAAGTATTCAGAAATGTTTTCATTTTTTGATAACTGAATTTTGACAGAGTTTTTTTACGTTGTCAATGTTTTTTTGAAAATTTTTAATTGATCAATTCTATGAACTGCTTCATGAAGGCGTTCCTCTGTATGTAATAAGCCAACGCGAATATAGCCTTCACCGTGTTCGCCAAAGCCGATACCTGGGGCGACTGCGACATGCGCTTGCTGTAATAGTACATCAGCAAACTGTTCTGACGTATATCCATCTGGTACTGGAAGCCATGCGAAGAAAGATCCTTTTGGTGCAGCAACATTCCAGCCAATAGAACGACAGGCAGTAATGAAAGCATTTCTTCGGGATTCATAGCGTTCTACTAGTTCATCTACGCAAGTTTGTGGACTTAATAATGCTTCGCGAGCAGCTTCTTGTACGGCACCAAAAATACTGACGTACATATGATCTTGTAATAAGTTGATCGCTTCAATGATCCTTTCATTCCCAACGGCAAATGCAATGCGCCACCCAGCCATATTATATGTTTTTGATAACGTATAAATTTCAATACCAACATCTTTTGCTCCATTAACTTGTAAGAAACTAATTGGCTTTTTAGCGTCAAAGCCAATGGCACCATAAGCGAAATCATGACAAACTAAAATGTTATGTTTGTTTGCAAATGATATCGTTTCTTCGAAGAATTCTGTTGTTGCAACGGCTCCTGTTGGATTGTTCGGGTAGTTTAAAAACATTAGTTTTGCTTGTTCAGCAGTTTGTAAATCAATCTTTGTATAATCAGGTAAAAAATGATTTTCTGCTAATAATGGCATTTTTGAAAGTTTTGCTTTCGCTAAGGCAACACCTGATAAATAATCTGGATAACCAGGATCAGGAACGAGAATTGTATCGCCTGGATTTGTAAAACAAAGCGGTAATTCAACTAATCCAGCTTTTCCACCAAATAAAACAGCTATTTCGGTTTTGGGATTTAACTGTACACCGTATTCACGTTCATAAAACGTAGCGATAGCTTCTTTTAAGTTTTCGTGTCCGCGAAATGGCGGATATTTATGATGAAATGGTTGTTCTGCTGCACGCTGTAATGCTGTTACGATATGCGCTGGCGTTGGCTGATCTGGATTTCCTTGTCCTAAGTTAATAACATCATGACCAGCTTCCATGGCTTTGTTGACTTTTGTGACAAGTGCAGCAAAAAATTGTGTCGGTAATGATGTTAATACCTCAGAAGGTTGAAAATGTTTCATACTTTCCACCTCTTTTGAAAATTGTTGCAATTATAGTGACAAATGATATAATCTTTTCAACTTTTTGTAAAGGAAAAAATAAAAGGGAGTAGGGAGAAATCAATGAAAATTGCTTGCATTCAAATGGATATCACTTTTGGTGATGTAGAGAAAAATATAGAACATGCTGAAAAAAAAATAAAAGAAGCAATGAAGGAAAAGCCAGACGTTATTGTATTACCAGAGCTATGGACAACAGGTTATAATTTGGATCGACTTACTGAAATTGCTGATCCAGATGGGGAATATACGAAACAATTATTATCCAAGTGGAGTAAGCAAAATTGTGTAAATGTTGTTGGAGGATCGATTGCTAAGCAAACAGAGAAAGGTGTTACAAATACAATGTATATTAGTAATCGAAGCGGCGAAATTGTGAGTGAATATAGTAAAGTACATTTGTTTCAACTGATGGATGAGCATAAATATTTAATTGCTGGAAATGAAACTGGGCATTTTCTATTAGAGGGTATGCCATGTGCAGGAACAATTTGCTATGATATTCGTTTTCCAGAGTGGATACGCGTTCATGCTGCACATGGGGCAACAGTATTATTCGTTGTAGCAGAGTGGCCACTTGTTCGCTTAGCACATTGGCGGTTATTACTTCAAGCAAGGGCAATTGAAAATCAATGTTATGTTGTAGCTTGCAATCGTGCAGGGCGTGATCTAAATAATGTTTTTGCAGGGCATTCGCTTATTATTGATCCTTGGGGAGAAGTCGTGAATGAGGCAGATGAAACAGAAATGATTTTGTATGGAATGTTAGATGTAAAGAAAGTTGCTGAAGTGCGTAAAGGGATTCCAGTTTTTTTTGATCGCCGTCCAGAACTATATAAGTGAAAAAGTATTGACAAACAATTTTTATTCTTGGTATAGTCAACAACAGAAACTGAAAAATTCAGACAACTATATACTCTTATCAAGAGCAGGTGGAGGGATTTGGCCCGATGAAGCCCAGCAACCGACCGTAATACCATTGTGAAATGGGGCGCACAATTCGCGCCTAGTAAGGCACGGTGCTAATTCCAACAGAAAGAGAGACTTTCTGATAGATAAGAGGGGAGAAGTGAATCTTCAAACCTCTTTCGTCATCGAAAGGGGTTTTTCTTATGATGAAAAACCCCGATACATTAAGGGGGAATCAGAGTGGAATATAAAGAATTAACAGAAAAAACAGCCGTTACATATGCGAAAGAAAATAGTTATTTTCCAGAAAAGGCAGTTGTCACTTGTGAAGAAATTGGTGATGGAAATTTAAATTATGTGTTTCGTTTACATGATGGGAAGAAGGGATTGATTCTTAAGCAGGCTCTTCCATATGCAAAGGTAGTAGGAGAAAGTTGGCCGCTCTCTTTACGCCGTGCAACCATTGAAAATCATGCGTTGCAAATTTTTGCAAAATATGTACCAGAGTATGTGCCGAAAGTATACGGGCATGATGAAATACTAGCGATTATTGCTATGGAAGATTTATCAACATTAACGATAACAAGAAGAGGATTGATAAACGGGGAAGACTATCCTCTATTATCCAAGCATATCGGGCGTTTTTTAGCTCATGTTCTTTTTTATACATCTGATTTTGGACTACAAGCAGAAGAAAAAAGAGTGCTAGATAGTCAATTTGCAAACCCTGATTTATGTAAGATTACGGAGGATCTTGTATTTACTGATCCATTTGCAAACTATGAAACAAATGAGTATGAAGAAGAATTACAGGATGTTGTTGACGAACTTTGGTTTGATAAAAATTTGAAGCTACAAGTAGCGCAGTGTAAGTATAAATTTTTGACGCGAAAAGAAGCATTAATTCACGGTGATTTACATACTGGAAGTATATTTTCATCATCTTCAGAAACGAAAGTGATTGATCCAGAATTTGCGACATTTGGTCCGTTTGGATTCGATTTAGGCCAATTTATTGCAAATTTATTATTAAATGCGCTCTCACGTGAAGAAAACAAACGCAGCGTATTATTTTATCATATTGAGCAAACATGGAGCGTTTTCGTAGAAACATTTACGAAGTTATGGGTGCTCGAAGGCGTAGAACCGTATACGAAAGAAAAGCAATGGTTACCAATTGTACTGAACAATATTTTCATTGATGCAGTTGGGTTTGCAGGATGTGAAATCATCCGCCGTACAATTGGATTAGCGCATGTTGCAGATTTAGATGGGATTTCTCATAACGAAACAAGGTTACAAGCAAAAAGGCATGCATTACGGTTAGGAAGAAAATTACTTTTACATAAAACAGAAAATGCGGATGCCCGCTTGTTCCATATATTATTTAACTCTATTGTTTTTGAGAAGGAAGTGAAAGCATAGGTACAAGCGTGTCAGTACCTCGTTCTGTTAGTTGGAAGGGAGATTTCATCGCCCTTTTGAATGAAACGAAGTTGCCGACTATTGTTGAATATAAGGCATTAACTACAATTGAAGATATTCGGAAAAATAGGCTGAAATGATTTAGCCTGTTTTTATTTACCACTTTTTTGGAGTTTCACTTACTTATAATAAGAAGGGAGGAGAGACTATGGAGGAATGGATATCGGTTATTGGCAATGTTGGCTTTCCGATTGTCGTTACGCTATACTTACTGCATAGAATTGAAAGTAAGTTAGATGGCGTTATTGTCGCGATTGAGAAGTTACCAAAGCAGATGCAAAGATATGACGCTCCAAAATAAAGTGAAACTTCCCTCAGTGGGGAGCTTCATCCCCCACTGAGGGTTAGTTAAACCAATCGGGCTTTTACGGGCAGTTATCCCCCATCTATCTTCTTCACTTTTCTCTAAATCTTGAGGTGGGGTCTTACTGCCCGTTAATGCGGGATAAAGTGAAACTTCCCTCAGTGGAGGTCTTACTGTCCAAAAGTAGCGGGATAAAATATGTGATGAAAACGGATTGTGTGGTAAAGGCACAATCCGTTTTTGTATATATAATAGAAGAAAAAGAGGCTGAACTTTACTGTGCGGTATAACCACCATCAATGACAACAGCTTGTCCTGTAATGCCTTTCGCTTTTTCACTTGCCAAAAATAAGGCGTAGTCTGAAATTTCTTCCACGCTGAGCAATCGCCTTTGTGGTACAAGCGGGTAAATTACATCTTCTAATACATGTTCAAGCGGGACATCCCTAGTTATCGCTAAATCTTGAAGTTGATTGCGAACAAGAGGTGTATCAACGTAACCAGGACAAAGTGCATTTACTGTAATATTATGTTCGGCACCTTCTAACGCTGCTACTTTTGTGAGCCCAATTACTCCGTGTTTGGCACTGTTATATGCAGATTTGCCAGCAAATCCAACAAGACCATTAATAGAGGCTATATTAATGATGCGTCCGTATTTTTGTTTTTTCATAATAGGAAAAGCATGTTTTATCGCAATAAATGGTGCAATTTGCATAATCTTAATAAGCATTTCAAACTTTTCAGTTGGAAAATCTTCAATTTGGGAAACGTATTGCATGCCTGCGTTATTAATTAATATATCAAGTGAACCCAAACGTGTAACTGTTTCAGAAATAGCTTGTACAATCTCTTGTTCTACTGTTACATCACATTGCATTCCAAACACTTTATATCCTTCATTTTGTAATTGTTTCGCTGCCGTTTGTGCCTTGTCTTCTAAACGATCTGTAATCATTACAGTTGCGCCTTCTTTTGCAAAGGCTTTTCCCATTTCGTATCCAATTCCGCTTGCAGCACCTGTTAAAAATACAACGCGATTTATAAACATTTTCGATTCCATCTCCTTCATAAATATAGTTAGCTCTAGTGCTCTATTTAGAGAAATAAGGATGGAAATCCTGCAATCTTTTGGAAAAAATGATCAAGCTATCTTGTATAGCAAAATACTTATACTTATCTACCTTGTAAAACAAGATAGAAGGGGGATTTGAATAATGTCGACGAGTCAAATGCTAAAAGGTATTTTAGAAGGATGCTTGCTATTATTTCTGAAGGAGAAATATACGGATACGAAATGAGTGAAAAACTGGCACAGTACGGTTTTACAATGGCAAGTGAAGGAAGTATTTATCCGTTACTAATTCGCATGCAAAAAGAAGGATTAATTACAAGCACGATGAAGGAATCGCCATCTGGCCCAAAGCGAAAATATTATACATTAACAGAAAAAGGTGAAGATTCATTAGAGGATTTCATGGAAAGATGGGAAGTGATGCAAAGTAGTGTGCAGCGGTTGTTAGAGGGAAAGGAAAGCAGACGGTAAAGTTTGTATTTCTAACGCTGAAACAATGAAAGTAAATCAAAAATAAGTAATCTAGACGAGGAGGTTACAAATGAACGTTTCTAAAGAAGGCGAAAAGTTTTTAATTGATATGAAAGTGTATTTATTAACAAAAGGAATAAAAGAAGATGATATAAATAACTTTTTTTGTTTCAAACCTTGTATGTGGTAGGAAAAGGCCCTGACCGTTTCTATGTGCGGTCAGATGCTCTCGTCCTCCTAAAAATAGTTTTTTAATTTGTATATATAGAAGTAACTGTAACGGTTACTTTTTTTCTTTGCGTAATAAGGGGCTTTTTAAAGATAATTCTCTTTGGGTATTTGTTAATAAGGAATCTATTTGTGATTTATAAGGGGTAGGAATGATGTAATGCATAAGGTTTGTGGGAGAAGGATGATGCTCGGAACCGTTTGGGCATTCGGGATCTGCATTTGTAAGCTTGTCCTGTACACGGCGCGTGAATAAAATGTGACCAATTTCATGTGCAAGTGTGTACATGTTCTTCCAAGCTGAAGCGGAGTTTGTTAATATAATGTAACCTTTAATTTGTTTATTAGTTGATAAAGAATAGGCACAAGCGATAACAGAGTGTTCTTGAAAATAATCACTACCGATATAACAAATATAAATATCACTTTGCGATGCACGTTCGGTACATTCAGCAAATAAGGAAGTCAACTTTGGTTGTGATTTTAGTGAAGACATGTAACTAATTTCGCCGTCATTAAAACGATATGCTTCATCTAACGTGCTGATATCTTCAATTTGAAATACAATAGGATGCCAAATATATTCAGCAATTGTAATATCCCTAGCAATCCGGTCTTCATTAATATTCGCTCCAGGAGCAATGCAAATACATATGTTAACATAAGGATACATATGGGACACCTCAAATATAGTGAATTTTTAGGAAGAGATAAAAAGAAAATATATTTAACGATTGAAAAAAGGAGGGATAAATGTTTTTAATGTATCTACAGTATTTTTTGAGCGCATCTTGTATGGGGAATATTCTTTATTTGATAAAAGGTGCGGCAACATATCATCATCTTTGGTAAGTAAATTGCTAAAATTTGTTAGCATATGAGTGAATTGTTCATCCGTAATCATACCGCTCGTGTGCCAATAGCACATCATCGCATAGGCAATGGAGCTTGTATCGACGTTTACGTTTATATTAACATGAGAGTTTCCGCTGTTTGAAATATTTGAGCCGTTTTTTGGTAACATGATAAAACCTCCTTACAAAAATAGGCTACGTTTTAGTAGCCTAATCGTATATGTCTCGATTATTGTAATGCTGATTTTGGTAATTCTGATTTTGGTAATTCTGATTTGGGTGATTCTGATTTTGGTGATTCTGATTTTGGTGATTCTGATTTTGGTGATTCTGATTTTGGTAATTCTGATTTTGGTAATTCTGATTTGGATAATTCTGATTTGGATAATTTTGATTTGAATAATTTTGATTTGGGTAATTTTGATTTGGGTAATTTTGATTTTGGTAATTCTGATTTGGGTAATTTTGATTTGGATAATTCTGATTTTGATAATTTTGTGGGGGTTGAGCGGCATTATTTAATGCATTTGTTAAAAATGGAAGCAAAGCCGCTAATAGTTGGTTTGTAACATCTGTATTCAACTGTCCTTGTCCTTGTGATTGTCCTTGCCCCTGTGGTTGTCCTTGCCCCTGTGGTTGTCCTTGCCCCTGTGGTTGTCCTTGCCCTTGTGGTTGCCCTTGTCCTTGTTCTTGTGATTGACCCTGCCCCTGACCTTGCTCCTGTCCTACATCAGTAGACTGCTGATTCGAAGAAGCTGTTTCAGAATCCAAATCAGAGTCTACATTTAAACTTACGCGGGAATTTCCACTATCTGAAATCTGAGCAACATTGTGATTGTGTGTATGTTTTTTTGTAATTTCTTCTTGTGAGTCAGATCCATATCCAGATCCATATCCATCAGATCCACCAGATCCAGATCCAGATTCAGATCGGTTCTCAGATCGGTTTTCGGATCGGTTTTCAGTGTACTGGGATTTTCTTCGATAACGATCATAATAATAAAAACACAACAATACCCTCTCCTTTATAAACTATAGAAAATGTTTATATCACTACTTTATGTGAAAATAGAGAATGTGCATGGACAAATGAACTATCATTTAGTATAGTTTTTTATCGTGTCACAACATAAGTTGATAAGAAATTATTATATTTGTATTAGGGTAATTTGTGGGAAATTACAGTATCAAGGTATGTATATGTAGTGTTCATGTTGCTGGTTTTTTTAGCGGTGTGATTGTTATGTAATGAGATGATTAGAAATGCAGCGATTATGAGTACTTTCTTTGAAACCACTTGTTTACCTCTTCACTGATGAGACTTCATTTTATCCCGCTATTCGTGGGCAGCAAGACCCTCACCTCAAGATTCGGAGAAAGCAAAGAAGATAGGTAGGGGATGAGGAAAACCCCATGATGGAAGTTTCACTTTATCACGCTATTCATGAGCAGTAAGCCTCCCACTGATGGATTATTAGCAGCTGTGTGTTAGCCGCGAAAAAAATGTTTAAAAGAAGTCAGAAAATAGTCACACTTCGACACGTTTATATACTCATTTTTTGTTATAGTAAAAAGAAAAGGGGGAAAAAACATGTATACATTTAAAATTGTTTCAGATCGTGAAGCTATTTATCAATTTGCAAGTTATGCTCAAGTTGTACAAGGGGTAGAGAATGTATATGTGGAAGTAGGTGAACCTTTGTATGAGCGTCCACTTATGAAGTTTTATGTTCATGTTTCCATAAAACAAGAGTATGAACAAGCAAAAGCATTGCGTGAAATCGCACGTTTAATAGAATTAGGACGTTTTACATACGTACATTACCGTGATGAAGAAATTGAAAGAGCATTTGAAGAAGTAAAATATGAGAGCCGCGTGGGCTAAATAATAAATAAGGAAGGAGCTAATGTGAATTAGCTTCTTTTTTTGTTTATGAAATATTTTTATATGCATCAAACAAATAAAGAAGGAATTTTGCTATGATAGGAGAGGAAAAGAAAGGGGAGTTATATAATGGGGTATATACAGGAATTAAGGGAATTAGTTGGAACAAAACCACTTATTATAGTAGGATCAGCAATTATTGTTTTAAATGAAAAGAATGAAGTATTATTACAACTTCGTTCTGATACATATGATTGGGGATTGCCAGGGGGAGCAATGGAGTTAGGAGAAACAATTGAAGAAACAGCAGGGAGAGAATTAAGAGAAGAAACAGGTTTAAAAGCAGATTTCTTACAATTTCTTGGTGTACTCTCTGGGCAGGAATTATATTATCGTTATCCGCATGGAGACGAAATTTATAATGTAATCAATGTATTTCAAGCACATCATGTATATGGTGAAATAGAATGCGATGAAGAAGGGTTAGACATCCGATATTTCCCAATTGATAAATTACCAAAATTAAATACAACAACAGAAAAAATCCTTCAAAAATTTTTATTGGCATTAACAGAGTAGAGAGAAGAATGAACCTTCTTTCTACTTTTATTATATTAAATATTTTGATTTTTTAGTTACTTAATAATATAATAGATATAGACATACATCTTATGGTATTCCATCCAAAAACTTATCAGGGTACATAAGAGAGGGGAAAGTACACGATGCGCAATGTAGTCATTACAGCTGCAGTTCGTTCACCAATTGGAACATTTGGAGGAGCTTTCAAAAATGTAAAACCGACTGAACTAATGGTTCCTGTATTGCAGGAAGCTGTAAAAAGAGGCGGTGTTTTACCGCATGAAGTAGATGAAGTGATTTTAGGTCACTGTATTCAACGAACAGATGAGGCAAATACAGCAAGAACAGCAGCACTTATGGCGGGATTTCCTGATACAGTTACAGGTTACACAATTCAACGTCAATGTGCTTCAGGTATGCAGGCATTAATTTCAGCAGCAATGCAAATTCAATTAGGTGTAAGTGATGTTGTTGTTGCAGGAGGAGTAGAAGCGATGAGCTCTAGTCCATATGTATTAAAGGAGAACCGCTGGGGACAACGACTACAACACGGAGAAATTCGTGATATGGTATGGGAGGTACTAGAAGATCCAATTCATCATATTATGATGGGTGAAACTGCAGAAAACCTCGCTGAGCAATATGAAATTACTCGTGAAGAACAGGATGAAGTAGCGGTGTTAAGCCATCAACGTGCTCTTCATGCAATCGAAGCGGGCTATTTTGACGAGCAAATTGTACCGATCACGATAAAAGAACGTAGAAAAGAAATTGTTGTTTCTAAAGATGAACACCCACGTGGGGATATTACGTTAGAAAAACTTTCAGGTTTAAAAGCAGCTTTTCGTAAGGGTGGAACAGTAACTGCAGGAAACGCATCGGGTATTAATGACGGAAGTGCAGCGTTAGTATTAATGAGTGAAGAAAAAGCGAAAGAAAAAGGGCTGCAACCGTTAGCAAGAATCGTTGGATACTCTATGGCCGGGGTAGATCCTAAAATTATGGGAATCGGTCCAGCGCCAGCGATTCGAAAAGGATTGGAAAATATAAATTGGTCAGTAAATGATGCGGATTTGTTTGAAATTAATGAAGCATTTGCTGCGCAATATTTAGCAGTAGAAAAAGAGTTAGGCTTAAATCGTGAAAAGGTGAATGTAAATGGTAGCGGAATCAGTCTTGGACATCCAATTGGATGTACAGGAGCACGCATTACAGTAAGCTTGATTCATGAATTAAGAAGACAAGGACTAGAAAAGGGTATTGCTTCTCTTTGCGTCGGCGGCGGCATGGGAGCAGCGTTATTTATAGAAGCATTATAAGAAATAAAACCAGCCAGTGTGCTCACTGGCTGGTTTTATTTATGGACGGAATTGTTTGTAAAAAAGGTTGTTTCTCCTTCAATATAAGAACCTCGCTTCAAAATATATAAATCCATTTTGATTTTTTAACATATAAGTCGCTGCGGTGCAGGTTAAAACATGACATGTACTCACTTTCTTCTTTCTTGCATATGACAGGAAACTTTCTAAGCATGGCTAAATACTCTTATCTACTTAAAAAGAAAGGGTTATCTATGTTGTTTTTTTATTTGTATTTAAATATTAACAAAAATTGAAAGAAACTTTACTTTATATTCATAGAAAAAATAATTAATATAAAAGTAATTCAATCGTTGTTTTAAAGCATAGAAGGAGAAAGACAATGAAAATATGGAACGTATTTTGTATTTTGTGTAGTTTTGTTATTGTTTTAAGTGGTTGTACTCACCAAGAAAAAGTGAAACAACCGAAGAAACAGGCCATTCCAGAAACGAATGAGTACGGCGGTATACAATTAACAAAAGCTGGGCAAGAAATCAAAGAAAAAAACTGGGGTACTCTAAAATTAGAACAAATCAAACATGTAAATGAAACATTTACAGTTGGAACGATGAAAATCTATGTAGAAAATGTGAGAGTTATCACGTTATCGAATATGGAAGATGAAACAAAAGAGACACTGAAAATGTATACAAAATTAAATCCAGAAGAAGTACAAAGTCGTTTAGGTAAGACAATGGACCAAGCAGAGGCAGAATGGTATGCTTCATTAAGTGGACAAGATATTGGTGATACCGCTAAATATGTTGAAATTACATATAAGGTTGAAAATACTGGCGATAAAGAAATGCAGTTCTTTTCTATGAATGATGTAACTGTAAATGAAACACAACAATTTCATGTGCCAACGAAAAATTTCTTATATGCAGAAGATACGCTTGTTGGTACAAAAAGTGTATCGAGAGAGGATTATAGTTCTGGAGAAACAAGAGAAGGATTAATTGGACTTTTACTAAGTGATAATCATGAAAAAGTAAATACAGTTTCTTTTACAACAGATGTACTTGCAATAGGCGATACACATGAAAAAATAGCAGAACCACAAACGTTTACCATTTCACTATAATAGTGAAATGGTTTTTTCTTCATTGCTAGTAGGACAGGAAATATGTCGTTTTGTAGAGAATTTATACACATATAGCGTTTAGGAGGGAAATGAAAATGAATAAGGGATGCTACATATGTGGTAGTAAAGAAATAGAAAAAGGCACTATGTCACCTTATATAGAAAGTAATGTTGGAAGTTATATTGTTCCGCTTGCAGAAATGACAGCAGAGGTGGAAGTATGTAAGAGCTGCGGAGCTGTTATAACGATGAAACGAGAACATATAGAGTATAATCAAAGGGGAGAGAAGTAAACGTCATGTATATTGTCAAAGCAAATATAAATGATGCCAAAGAGCTTGCACGTGTTCATGTTGATAGTTGGAGAGAAACATATGAAGGCATTATGCCGAAAGAAGTGTTAGATAAAAAATCGTATGAGAAACGAGAAGCGTTGTGGAAACAAATATTACAGAAGCAGCAGTCATATGTTTATGTTGCCAAGACAATTGATGGGAAAATAGTTGGTTTTGCAGATGGCGGGAAAGAGCGAACTGGTATATATGAGTATGACGGAGAGTTATATGCAATATATATTTTACAGGCATATCAGCGTAACCAACTTGGGAAAAGATTGATAAAAGCAGTGGCAGCAGATTTGTATAAGAACGGATACTGTTCTATGCTTGTTTGGGTAGTAGCAAACAATCCGTCTAAATACTTTTATGAAGCGTTACAAGCTTCTTTTTTAGATGAGAAAGAAATTGAAGAATTACGCGTAAAAGAAATTGCGTACGGTTGGAAAGATATACAAACTCTTTTCATGTAATAGCAATTCCCGGCAATGGCCTGCTCGTTTTATCACTTCGTGAATATAATGAAGTGAATAGAATGAAAGGAGAGACAATCCGTGAGAGTGTTCACGGTTTTGGTCGGGTTTATTATAGCTGTTTGCTTTCAAATAGGATTATTATATATGTTACAACGAATCGAGCAACTATCACTTACTCATCTTCTATATGAAATTGTATATATAGGAGTACTATTTGGATTTGGAATGGGTATTGCACATTATTTCTATAAATATAAAATCTATATACTTATAGTCGTATTCGTCTTTTTATACGGATGGGGATACTATAACTATCATGATAATGTTCAAACCATTTTACAACTGCATCTTGTATTAATTCAACAGGCATTACTGTTGTTATTTTGTATTATGTTTGGAACCATTGTTTATAGAATGTTGTTTTATAAAGAAAATACAGAGGAAAAGGTCAGATGAAATGTTTCATTTGACCTTTTTTTAAGATGTTTTTTTTTCTTTTGTAAAGTAAGTTTTTATATTTTGTAATTGAACTTGTTTAGGGATACGAAATTCTTGTTTTTGTTCTTCAAATTGTTTTTTTGTATAGGGACCAAATCTGCGGTTATTTTTTAAATCGATAATCCAATAATTTTCAGTCGTTTCATTCGTAATAGAAGCATCAGGGTTATTAGGATCATCTATTTTTTCTATCTGCTTTGCTAAAATATAGGTGTCGTTCCAAGCAATTTCTACAATTTCTGGTGGGATATATTGGGAGGCGTATAAAGCGTCTGCTTTAGGAAAAAGTTCTAGTGCATTGCCTGAAACATTAATGAGCTCATATTCATCTCCAACGCTGTAATGAGATGGATTAAAATTTGTTGAACAACTAGTTAAAAATATGAGAGAACAAATGATGATGAAGCGTTTCAATATGAGCTCCTCCTTCCGGAATATGATTGATACATATTTTACAGGAAAAGAAAATAAAACACCAATTTATGAGTTGTTTACAACTGTTTTTAGACATGATACGATGAAACAGTTAATAAAGGATAGAAAAAAGGAGTCGGCACAACATGAAGTTGAAAATACATCAACCAGCGATTGTTATGAATCGTCTAGGGGCTGCAATAATCGATATGTTTTTCATTTCTGTTTTGTATGGTGCTGTTGTTGCAATTACAACAGGAAACTATAAAGCGATTTTGAATCGTTTTAATGTGAGTTCAGGAGACATCCGTTATGATCTTGGGCTTGCATTTTTATTAATGGCGCTTTATTTTATTATTCTACCATTTATTTGGAATGGATATACACCAGGGAAAAAAATTACACGTACAAAACTTGTATCGCTTACAAGTGAAAAGTTAACGTTAGGAATATTAATAATGAGGTTTATTGTATTGCTAGTACCAAACATATTACTACTTGGAATCCCAGCAATATGTAATATATACATGATGTTGTTTAGAAGTGATAATAGTGGTTTCCATGATCTTATAGTAAAAACGAAAGTTATGAGTATTGTGTAGGGAGAGAGGGAAGAGATTGCCTCTCTCTTTTAAATTCGAAAAAATTTTTGTGTAATTTGGTAAAGATGAAATGTTTCAATTTTATAGAGATACAAGTAATAACTCAAGTGAAATAACTGATTATACTATTATCAGAGATTTTTGTTAGTATAATGAAGGACACTATGGGTTTTTTATTGAATAGGAAATATATGTTGTGAAAATTAACATTTTGTAAAAATATTTTTATTGAGTCTAAATTTTTACAAAATTCGATATCTTCAATTGGTATAATAGAATTTATATAGGACAGGCATCTCCTATATAGTACCCTCCATATTGATGGCGCGTCACGGAAAGACGCGCTTTTTTTACGGGAAATAGACGGAATATTAATATTATACTAAATATTTACAATACAGAGTTTATGTTTTTTATATGGGGAGGAAGTGAAATGACAGGAGAAAGTTTATTGTTTTGGGGGATTCTTATTTTTGTTGGTTTAGTTTTTGATCAGTATAATAGTAAGAAAAAAGAGAAATCTCGAAAGTAAACGATTATATTATATATATATATCTATCTATCTTTTCCTGCTTGCGGATGCTAAAAAAAAAAGAGTATACTGTATGACGTTGAGACTAACCAGAAGGGGTAATGACGATGAAGCTAGCAGGAAAAGTTGCCGTTGTAACAGGTGGAGGCATCGGCATTGGCCGTAATACGGCTCTTTTGTTGGCAGGGCAAGGTGCAAAGGTAATTGTGACCGATATTGATGAGGAAAACGGACAAGCAACAGTGGAGGAAATTGTAGATTTAGGTGGAGCTGCACTTTTTGTTACTCACGATATGAGTAAGCAAAGTGATTGGCAACATGTTTTAGAAGTTGCAATTGAAACCTATAGCAGAATAGATATGTTGTTTAATAATGCGGGATTATATAAAATAGCCCCAATTTTTTCTCATGAAAAAGAGAACGATTCCAATGCGCTTTGCATAAATGACGTCTGGATAGAAATAAAACAATTGAGGTCATCTTTTATAGGGCAGCAAGAAGAAGTGAGATTGAGTGATCTACCTATTTTTGGTGTTATCAGTACAAAGGAACAGTCACTTCATACAGTAGAATCTTTAGTATAATAAGTTGAAAACCGTCCACGTATAAATTGAGGACGGTTTCTTTTTTATCCCGCTATTCGCGGGCAGTGAGGTCCCCCACCTCAAGGTTCAGAGAAAAGCATTGTCCGCGAATAGCGGCTCCAACGTCCTGCGATTCTGAGCGAGCCGCAAAAGATAGATGGGGGATGAAAAAAACACTGATAGAAGTTTCACTTTATTTAGCGAATGCGTTTTTCAGCTATTACATCAAAGAAGTGTGCTTTGTTCATATCAAAAGCAAGCTTGATCTGATCGCCATGTGTAAAAGTATGTCTTGCATCAACACGTGCTGCAAAATCTTGGCCTCCAAGTTTCATATATAAAATAGATTCTGCACCTAATAGTTCAGCAACATCAATTTTTGTTGTAAATGTTGTATCTTGTGAAGCTTCTAAAAATAAGAGTTCATCATGAATATCTTCTGGGCGAATTCCTAAAATAATTTCTTGGTTGATATAGCCCTGTTCACTTAGTAGTTTCATTTTCCCTTCAGATACTTTAATTTTTATCTTATTGTCAATTACAAAGTGATTTTCTGTTAACTGACCACGGAAAAAGTTCATCGCAGGAGAGCCAATAAATCCGCCAACGAAAACATTTTCTGGTGTTTCATATACTTCTTTTGGTGTTCCAATCTGTTGTATCTTTCCGTCTTTCATAACAACAAGGCGTGATGCCATCGTCATAGCTTCTGTTTGGTCATGTGTTACATAAATAGTTGTTGTTCCTAGTTTTTGATGAAGCTTAGAAATCTCTGATCGCATTGTTACGCGTAATTTTGCATCTAGGTTTGATAACGGTTCGTCCATTAAGAAGACTTTTGCATCACGAACAATGGCACGTCCTAATGCAACACGTTGCCGTTGACCTCCAGATAATGCTTTTGGTTTTCGATTTAAATATTCTTCTAGTCCTAAAATACGGGCTGCGTCCTTCACACGGCGATCAATTTCGTCTTTTGGTATTTTGCGAAGTTTTAAGCCGAATGCCATGTTATCATAAACACTCATATGAGGATAGAGTGCATAATTTTGAAAGACCATAGCAATGTCGCGATCTTTTGGAGGAACATCATTCATTACTTTGCCATCAATTGAGAATTCCCCTTTAGAAATATCCTCTAAACCAGCGACCATTCGTAATGTCGTTGATTTTCCGCATCCAGATGGACCAACAAATACAATAAATTCTTTATCTTGTATGTGCAAATTAAAATCTGTTACTGCTGTTACATTATTATCGTATATTTTATAAATATTTTCTAATTTTAGTTCTGCCATGACTTTTCCCCCTAGCAAAATTATGCAAACGTTTTCTTTGTTTTTATTATAAATTAATGCATAAAAAAAAGAAATAAAAAATTAAAACGTTTTCATAAATTTAAGAAAGTGTGCGCATAAATAGTATGTTTTTATGTTAAAAGAGCTTTCATTTTATTTTTTAGTCAATACAAAAAAATGTAAGCATTGTTTTCATTTTATTTAAAATCTGTTATCATTCATCAATGAAAACGTTTGCGCTTGTTTTGCGATTAAATAATGAAATGGGGTAGCATGATGGAGAAACAATGGTGGAAAGAAAGTGTTGTATATCAAATTTATCCGCGTAGTTTTATGGATAGTAATGGTGATGGAGTTGGTGATCTTCGCGGAATTATTTCAAAGCTTGATTATTTACAAGAACTAGGGATAGATGTAATTTGGTTATCACCGGTTTATGAATCTCCAAACGACGATAACGGTTATGATATTAGTAATTATCGTAAGATTATGGATGAGTTTGGGACGATGAACGATTGGGATCAATTGTTAGATGAAATGCATAAACGTAACATGAAGTTAATGATGGACTTAGTTGTTAATCATACTTCAGATGAACATAATTGGTTTGTTGAATCCCGGAAGTCAAAGGATAATCCATATCGAGATTACTATATTTGGCGTAAAGGAAAAAACGGAAAAGAACCAAATAATTGGGGAGCTGCTTTTAGTGGGTCTGCTTGGCAATATGATGAAACCACAGATGAATATTACTTACATTTATTTTCAAAAAAGCAACCAGATTTAAATTGGGATAATGAACATGTACGAAAAGAGATTTATGAGATGATGGAATTTTGGTTGGACAAAGGGATTGACGGCTTTCGTATGGATGTCATTAACTTTATTTCAAAAGTTGAGGGACTACCAGCTGTGAATACAGAAGCAGAGGGGTATGTATCAGGTCATCAATATTTTATGAATGGACCTAATATTCATACGTATTTACATGAAATGAATCAAGAAGTGTTATCTCAATATGATATTATGACAGTTGGTGAAATGCCTGGTGTAACAACGGAAGAGGCGAAGCTTTACACAGCTGAAGATCGTCAGGAATTACAAATGGTTTTTCAGTTTGAGCATATGGATTTAGATTCTGGGGAAAGCGGTAAATGGGATGTAAAGCCATGTTCGCTTGTTACATTAAAGGAGAATTTAACAAAGTGGCAAAAAGCATTAGAACATACAGGATGGAATAGTTTGTATTGGAACAATCATGATCAACCTCGTGTTGTCTCTCGCTTTGGTAATGATAAAACTTATCGTATTCCATCAGCGAAAATGTTAGCGACGGTACTTCATATGATGAAGGGAACCCCTTATATTTATCAAGGTGAAGAGATTGGAATGACAAATGTCCAATTTACTTCAATTGATGAGTACCGCGATATTGAAACACTGAATATGTATCGTGAAAAAGTAAGTGAACGTGGTGAGAATCATGAAATAGTGATGCAATCTATTTATGCTAAAGGACGCGATAATGCTCGGACGCCAATGCAATGGGAAGACAGTGAACATGCTGGGTTTACAGCAGGTAAGCCATGGATTCAAGTAAATCCTAATTATAAAGAAATTAATGCGAAACAGGCATTACATGATCCAAATTCTATTTTTCATTATTATAAGAAATTGATTGAACTTCGTAAAAAGTACGAAATAATTGTGTATGGTACATATGATTTAATTTTAGAAGACCATCCATCTATTTTTGCTTACGTAAGAACATGGAAAGGTGAGAAATTACTTGTCATTGCAAACTTTACGGAGGATTCATGTGTATTTGAATTACCGGAAGAGATAGCGTACAGTAATGTAGAGTTGTTGATACATAATTATGATGTGCAGGATGAAACAATTGAAAATATTATTTTACAGCCTTATGAAACGAGGGTGTATAAATTGAAATGAGAAATATGTAAGTAGACAATAGAGAGGCTTGGAGACGGGTCTCTCTTGTTTCTCGATTAGAATGGTTAGTGTTGGTACATAAAACGATGCATTGGATTGTAAATTACAGAATACAACATATACCGGTTTCTAGGGAGTGGTTGCTAACCATGATAGATTCGTTAAAATGCTTGCTGCTTTGTCACGGATAAATATAGTAAAAGCCTTGTGTAATTTTTTGCACAAGGCTTGTTAATTTCAACATTTTAAAATGGAAAATCCATATGGTAGAAGTGTAATTTGTAATAAGTTTGTTTCAGCGGAAAACTCTTCTTTTGTATACAGATTTACAATTTTTTTGCCAGCCATATCAAAAGGGATAGGAGCTGTAATTTTATTATTTGTTGGATTTAAAACGAATAATATCGTTTCTTTTCCGTATGTTTTTGTATAAGAAATATAATTGTGTTTGTTATTAGCTTCAATCCATTGAAAGGAACCGTGTCCACCAAAGGCTTTATATTGTTTCCGAAGTGAAATTAATGTTTGTATATGTTGAAATAATTCTTTATCCTGTTTATTTTCATCCCAGATCATACATTTTCGACACCCTGGGTCCATTTCGCCTTCCATTCCAATTTCATCACCGTAATAAATGCAGGGTGAACCGATGAAAGAGAGTTGGAATACATAGAGTAATTTTACTTTTTCTTTATTGCCTTTACAGGTTGTTAAAATTCGTGGTGTATCATGGCTATCTAATAGGTGAAAAGCAACTTCGTTTACATTCATAGAATATGAATGTAAAGATTCGGTAATTTGGTGCATAAATTCATTCGCCCTAATGGTTTCATTTGCAAAATAAGAAAGAAGAGCGTTTGTAACTGGATAACTCATAACGGCATCAAATTGATCGCCTTGTAACCATGGAAGAGCATCATGCCAAATTTCGCCTAAAATGTAGACATCAGGATTGATCGCCTTTATTTCACTGCGGAATTCACGCCAAAAACTATGATCCACTTCATTTGCTACATCAAGTCGCCAGCCGTCAATGTGAAACTCTCGTACCCAATAACGTCCCACTTCTAGTAAGTATTCTTTTACAGCTGGATGAGTGGTATTTAATTTTGGCATATGCGGTGTAAAAGCGAATGTATCGTAATTAGGCAAAGGTTCTGTTACAATTGGAAATTCATGAATGTGAAACCAGTCTTTGTAGGAAGAGTTTTCTCCTTTTTCAAGAACATCTTGAAATTTATCAAAAAAGTATCCACTATGATTAAAAACGGCATCTAGCATTATTTTTATCCCGCGTTGATGACATGCTTCCACAAGCTTATGGAATGTTTCTTTCGTCCCGAATTGAGGATCAATTTCCATATAGTCAATCGTGTCATATTTATGATTAGAATGTGCTGTAAAGATTGGAGTAAAGTAAATGCCGGAAATACCAAGTTCTACAAGATAATCAAGGTGATTCATAATGCCGACGAAATCCCCGCCAAAAAAATTTGTTGCAGTTGGATCTGTACTGCCCCAAGGAAGAGTGTTTGCTGGATTACATGTACAATCTCCATTAGCAAATCGTTCTGGAAAAATTTGATACCATACTGTATCTTTCACCCATGAGGGAGCTGTAAAAACATCCTTTTCATGTATAAATGGGAAGCAAAAGTAATAGCCGACGTCGTCAGTTGGTGCTTCAGAGAAAAAGCCTCTTTCTGTATAAGTGATAGCTTCAGTACTGCTTTTCAGTTCGAATCCGTATCGTAAACGCTTAAATTTTGGTTCAATTGATACAAACCAATAATCAAATAAATCCGTCGAGCCACTCTTTTTCATTGGTATTTTTTGTGTTACCCATTTTCCCTCTTGCCATTCATATGGATCGCCATGAATGAAGGATACTACTTCTGCGTCATTTTTTTTCGTACGTAGCCGAATATGAATTGTTTTTTCATTGTAAGCGTATGCGTAATTATCTTTTGGTCTATGGTATATTGCTTCTTTCAACATATAAAAACCCTCCTTTACTAGTTCTTAAAATAAGGATATATTGCAAACGATTGCTTTTTATATAATTTTAATATTGCTTATAAGGGTAGTACGCATTCCATATAAAGTCAATGAATATAAAGAATAACTGCGTAAATTTTTTGAAAAATAATATTTGCAAAACATATAAATGTATGTATAATAATAGACAAATAGCGCAAACGTTTTCATAGATTGAGAAGTTGTTTGTGCTTCTATAAAACTATTATTTGCAAACGTTTTCATTAATTAGAGTACCATATACATAATTTGGGGAGGTATTTAGGGATGAAGAAAAAAGCGTTATCTTTATTAACAGTTTCAGCTTTGGCAATCGGTATGTTATCGGCATGCGGACCGAAAGATTCAGGGAAAAAGGAAGCGAGCAAGGAGAAGAAAGATTATGATCTTCTTGTTTGGGAAGATCAGAAAAAAGGTGTTGGTTTAGATCCAGCCGTAAAAAGTTTTGAGAAGAAATATAATGTAAAAGTAAAAGTTGTCGAGATTCAGATGACAGAACAAGTAAAAAAACTTCGTCTTGATGGTCCAGCTGGTACAGGACCGGATGTTGTAACATTACCGCATGATCAAATCGGGGATGCAGCAACAGAGGGGTTACTTTCTGAGATAAAAGTGGATGATTCTGTTAAAAATAGGTTTACTGATTTGTCGCTAAAAGCGCAAACGTATGATGGAAAATTATATGGGTTACCGAAAGCGATTGAAACACCTGTATTCATTTACAATAAAAAATTAATGCCAAAAGCACCAGAAACGATGGATGAACTATTTAATTTTTCAAAAGGATTTACGAAGGACGGGAAATATGGATTTTTAGCATTAGGAGATAACTTCTATTTTGCGAATGCATTTATGGCTGGTATGGGCGGTTATGTATTTGGTGAGAAAGACGGACAACCAAATGTAGCTGATATTGGATTAAATAATAGCGGTGCAGTACAAGGTGCAGAGTATATTCAAAAATGGTATAAAGAAAAACTATTTCCAGAAGGAATTATCGGTGAGTCTGGGGGACCAGCTGCAGATGGATTATTTAATGAAGGAAAAGCTGCTTCTATTATGAATGGTCCATGGGCATTCCAGGCGATGGAAAAAGCAGGAATTGATTATGGTGTAGCTCCAATGCCAAAATTACCAAATGGTCAGCCAATGAAAACATTTGTTGGTGTAAAAGGATGGCATGTAACAAGCTTCTCAAAAAATAAAGATTTAGCAACAAAATTTACTGATTGGGTAACAAATGAAGAAAATGCAAAAATTCGTTTTGAAAAAACAAAAGAAATTCCGCCAGTGAAATCAGTTATGGAAGATCCGGTTATTAAAAATAACGAAGCTGCAAAAGCAGTAGTGACACAAGCCGAAAATGGTATTCCAATGCCGAATATTCCAGAAATGCAAGAAGTTTGGAAACCAGCTGGTGATGCGCTGCAATTAGTTGTAACAGGTAAACAAGAACCAAAAGCGGCACTTGATGAGGCTGTGAAACAAATTAAAGGAAATATTGAAGCAAATCATAGCAAGAAAAAATAATATAGAATTCGTGTCTTTTGTAAACAAGAGGCACGAATTCTCCTCCTTCCAAGGGGAAGAAAAAAGGGGGAAGAACTATGCAAACATCCTTTGAACCAACACATGCAGTAAACGGTTCAAAACACCGAAAAACAGCGGCAGCGTTGTCTATTATTCCAGGTATTGGTCAACTGTACAATAAACAATATGTAAAAGGTATTATTTTTCTAGTATTAACTTGTTCCTTTTTTGTAGCATTTGCTGATTTGTTAAATATCGGGTTATGGGGAATCGTAACGCTCGGTACAGAAGTTCCTCGTGATCACTCTATTTTTCTATTAGTAAAAGGTATTTTAGCGCTTATCGTTATTGCGTTTGGACTAGGTGTATATACCTTTAATTTATATGATGCGTATCAAAACGGGAAAAAGCGTGATGTAGGAATACCACTGAACTCTGTGAAAGAGCAATATCATCATTTATTAGATCAAGGTTTTCCATATTTGATGGTTTCACCAGGTTTTCTTCTATTAATTTTTGTTGTTGTACTTCCAATTATTTTCGTCCTATTAATTGGATTTACCAATTATGATTTATATCATTCTCCTCCTGCAAAACTTGTAGAGTGGGTTGGGTTTAAAAACTTTGTTGATATTTTTACATTGCCAATGTGGCGAGACACATTTGTAAGTGTATTTTCTTGGACTGTGATTTGGACCTTTGTGGCAACGACATTACAAGTTGCACTTGGTATTTTCTTAGCCATTTTAGTTAATCAACCAAGTATTAAAGGAAAAGCAGTAATTCGTACAATTTTCATTTTACCTTGGGCTGTTCCGGCGTTTGTATCTATTCTCGTATTTGCTGGTATGTTTAACGAATCATTTGGAGCAATTAATAATCAAGTGTTAGCTCTATTTGGAATTGAAAACATTGCTTGGATGACAGATCCATTTTGGTCGAAAATCGCTTTAATTTTTATTCAAACATGGCTCGGATTTCCCTTTATTTTTGCGATGACGACAGGTATACTGCAATCGATTCCAGGTGAATTGTATGAAGCTGCTACGGTAGACGGTGCGACAGCTTGGCAACAATTTCGTAAAATTACATTGCCGCTCGTTTTATATGCGACTGCTCCTATTTTAATTACACAATACACATTCAACTTTAATAATTTCAGTATTATTTATCTGTTTAATGGTGGTGGTCCAGCTGTAGCGGGACAAAATGCAGGTGGAACGGATATTTTAATTTCCTGGATTTATAAGTTAACGATGACATCAGCTCAATATGGAAAAGCAGCAGCATTAACGATGATATTATCGGTAATCGTTATTTCAGTTGCTTTATGGCAATTTAAAAGAACAAAATCATTCCAAGAAGAGGATATGATGTAAATGAATATAAAACGACAGAAGATGTTACGCCTTTCATTAAGTTATTTCGTAATTTTCATGATGTGTGTTATTATTTTCTATCCATTATTATGGATTATAGGCTCCTCGTTTAACCCAGGAGATAGTTTGTCGGGATCAAGTATAATTCCTAAAAATGCAACGCTGGATCATTACAGAAAACTATTGGACCTTTCACAAAGTAACTATGTACTTTGGTATAAAAATACATTGAAAGTTAGTATTTTGACAATGATTTTCTCTGTATTGTCAATTAGTTTTACAGCATATGCGTTTTCGAGATATCGTTTTGTCGGGAGAAAGAATGGGTTACTAACCTTTTTAATTCTTCAAATGGTTCCAAACTTTTCAGCATTAATTGCATTGTATATATTAGCACAGCTGACAGGATTAATTGATACACATCTAGCATTGATTTTAATTTATGTTGGCGGTGCAATTCCAATGAATACGTGGCTCATGAAAGGGTACTTTGATACAATTCCAAAAGAATTAGACGAGTCAGCCCGTATGGATGGGGCAGGGCATTTTCGGATTTTTTGGCAAATTATTATGCCTTTGGCAAAACCAATTATTGCGGTTGTAGCATTATTTACTTTTATCGGCCCATTTACTGATTTTATTTTAGCGAGTATTATATTACGCACACCAGAAAATTATACGTTAGCTGTTGGGCTATATGAAATGGTAGCGAAAAAATTCGGTAATGAATTTACAACATTTGCGGCAGGATCGGTATTAATTGCGATACCAATTTCAATTTTATTTTTATCTTTGCAAAAATACTTTATTTCTGGTTTAACAGCTGGGGGAACGAAGGGGTAAATGGGACATTATGTTCCATTTATCTTTTTTTAATAGGAATATCGATTTAGATAACATAAGAACAGGGTAATTTTTAAAAAAATAGTATATAGTATAGGAAAATAAGGTTCTATCCCTTACAATACATGAAGAGGGAGAATATAGATATAGATTTACATTAATAGAAATTTTTATGAATGGAATAAAGTGAAACTTTCATCAGTGAGGGTCTTACTGTCGCCAATAACGGGATAAAAATAAAGGTAACTTGTATAAATTATGTAGATAAAAAAGAGAGGAGGAACAAATTTATGACAGTTACAATTAAAGACGTGGCAAAAAAAGCAAATGTTGCTCCTTCTACGGTTTCGCGTGTAATTGCTGATAATCCGAGCATTAGTGAGAAAACAAAACGACGCGTTCGTAAAGTAATGGCTGAATTAGGATATCATCCGAATTTAAATGCGAGAAGCCTTGCGAATCAAACAACAAAAACGATTGGACTTGTTATGCCAAGCTCTGCGAGTAAAGCGTTTCAAAATCCATTTTTCCCAGAAGTTATTCGAGGAATTAGTTCATTTGCACATGGAGAAGAATATTCATTGTATATGTCAACGGGAGAAACGGAGGAAGAAATTTTTAATGGTGTTGTGAAAATGGTGCAAGGCAGGCAAATCGGTGGCATTATTCTTTTATATTCCCGTATGAATGACCGTATTTTAGAATATTTACACAGGCAAAATTTTCCGTTTGTTCTCATTGGGAAACCATATGAACGAAAAGAAGAGATTACATATATTGATAATGATAACTATGTAGCCGCACGAGAAGTAACGGAATATTTAATTTCACTTGGACATAAAAGAATTGCTTTTATCGGTGGTGATTCGGATTTACTTGTTACGAAAGATCGTCTCGCTGGAATGGCAGATGCATTAAAACTAGCTGATATATCTTTGCCAGCTGAGTATGTTTTAAATCTTGGATTTTTACGAGAAAGTGGTCAAAAAGCAGTAGAAGAACTTATGACACTTGATGCGCAGCCAACAGCTATTATTGCAACGGATGATTTAATTGGATTAGGTGTATTAAGTGCTTTATCAGAAAAGGGAATTTCTGTGCCGGAAGATATTTCTATTGTTAGCTTTAATAACGTATTATTGTCTGAAATAGCAAATCCACCATTAACAACAGTCGATGTAAATATTTATCAGCTAGGTTATGAAGCAGCGAAATATTTAGTTGATAAAATCGAACATTGTGAAACTTCACCGAAGTGTATTATTATCCCACATAAATTGGTGAAACGCCAAACATGTAATGAAATATTGAAATAGAATCTAAGATGGACCAATCCATTTCATTCAATATGTAGTGACATTAGTTGGCTGGATAACAGTTGGATTATTTGGTTTTTTATCATAAGAGATGGTTGGAAAGAGAAGAAAAGATAGTATAAATGCAAAAAAACTAAGGGGAAAGGATATTCCTCTTAGTTTTTTTGTTGTATAAACGTTTCTAAACGGTCACAGCCTTCTTTCAGCATTTCCATACTATAAGCATAAGAAATACGAATGTATCCTTCACCGTACTCAGAAAATGCTGAGCCTGGAACAACTGCAAGTTTAACTTCTTTCACAAGCTCCATTGCGAAATCAAAAGAAGAGGAGTTTAGATTACCGATATAAGGAAATAAATAAAACGCTCCTGTTGGCTTTTCAACAGTTAATCCCATTTGTACAAGACGGTTGTATACATAATCACGACGCTTTTTGTATTGATGACGCATCATACGGGGTGCATCCTTTGCTGCCGTTAATGCTTCAATTGCTGCATACTGAGCAATTGAGGTTGCACATGTAACGTTGTATTGATGGACTTTTAAAATTTGACTAGCTAAAAAGTTTGGTGCAAATAAAAAACCAATACGCCACCCTGTCATAGAATGAGATTTTGATAAACCATTAATTACAATCGTTTTATTTCGCATTTCTGGGAAATTTGCAATAGATATATGTTTATTCTCGTATACAAGTTCGCTGTAAATTTCGTCGGAAAGAACAAAAATGTTCTTATCCTTTAATACTGTAACAATCTCTTTGAGTTCTTCTTCTGATAACGTTACACCAGTTGGATTTGATGGATATGGTAATACGATGCAACGGGTTTTGTTTGTAATTGCTTTTTCGAGTGCTTTTGCTGTTAAGCGGAATCCTGTGTCACGGACGTCTACAAAAACAGGTTTTGCACCGCATAGACGAATAATAGGTTCATAACCCGGATAGACAGGAGCTGGTAAGATTACTTCAGTTCCTTCTTCCAATATCGTACGAAAGGCGATATCGATTGCTTCACTTGCCCCGATCGTTACAATTGTTTCATCTTCCGGGGAATATACTAAATCGTAGCGTTCTTTTAAAAAATCACAAGCAGCTTGTCGAAGCTGTAATAGACCCGCATTATGCGTATAACTTGTAAAGTTTTCTGTAATAGCACGCTTAGCAGCTTCTTTCACTAAAGAAGGAGTTGGGAAATCAGGTTGTCCAATAGTTAATGAAATAAGGTCATCATAATTTTGAATCATGTTAGAGAATTGGCGGATTCCGGAAATTTGAATATCCTTTACACGAGGGTTAATAAATTGTTCCATTTTGTCTCCCTTTCTTCCGTTGCAAAATTTCTTTTTATTGTATCATATTTATCATACAATCGCTTTGAAAAGCTATAAATAAAAAAGATCGCCAAGGCGACCTTTTGTTTAATACCCGTATTCCCAATCGATTTCGTCTTCACTCCAAAGGACGGAAGAAACTTTTCCTAGATGTATTACTGAGTTGTTTATAGAGCATGCACAATTGTTTGTACCTGTTTGCTCTTGTAATTTCTTATACACCGATTTCTCAACGTTTTCTAGTACAACAAGATTTTCCTCGTTTAAGACGAGCGCAGTTCCTGTCATTTTATTTTCCTCCAATCGATTTCTTAACCTGTATTTATTGTATCTTGTGCAAGGACAATTTGATACATAGTTTACAATCATTTTGAAAAGTTGTAACATTTGTGAATTAATTTCCACAAATTGTTTACAGTAATATTAAGAATAGTCTAAAAAATAAAACAAATTTGTCAATAAAATGGTATAATCATATCAAAATGAATATAGGGGATGAGGGGATGGTACTTATCCATGATTTAATGATTCAAGTCGCTATCATCATTTTGCCGTTATTCTTGTATGAAGCAATTCGTTTAAATCGCTATCAAAGCATGCTTCAAAAGCGCAATCGCTATTTTATTGTATTATTATCAACAACTACGCTTATCCTTTCGATGACATATCCGGTTTGTGCTTGGGAAACCTGCAATTATGATTTTCACCAAATTCCAATAATTAGTGCATTTTTGTATGGTGGCTCAGTTGGTATGATTCCAGCTGCGATGGCTATTTTATATGATGGATTTCTGCATGGTTTAAACTGGTTGTGGCTACTGGAAATTATTTGTATCTCTATAATCCCTTTTTTATTATCTAAAAAGTGGAGTGCATTTCCAAGAAATAAAAAAATTATTTTATCTTTTATGTTGGTATCTTTTTATACACTCATTTCTTTAGGGGTTAAAATAGTTAGTTTGTTGTTAGAGAAAGGCTTTACGCCAATGGTATCTTATTTGTATAGTGAATACATATTTGCCTCTTTTATTATGATTATGACGATGACATTCCAAGTGTATTTAACAGAGTATTTATATGAAAATGCAATGTTACGAACTGAAATGCAAAAGTCTGAGAAATTAAATATTGTCAGCGAGTTAGCAGCAAGCGTGGCCCATGAAGTTCGTAATCCACTTACAGTTGTGCGTGGATTTATTCAATTGTTAGAAAGTACAGAAGATGTTAAGAATAAAGAATACATGCGCCTTGTTTTGGCCGAATTAGACCGGGCGGAACAAATTATTTCAGACTATTTAAATTTAGCTCGGCCGCAAATTGATAAGAAAGAACATATTTGTTTATCTGCACAGCTTATTGAAATGACGACGTTAATGTCTTCCTTTGCTGCAATGCGAGGTGTATATTTACAGGTTGAAATTGCAGAGAATTTATATACGATAGGTGACAAAACAAAATTAAAACAAGCGATTATGAATGTTGTAAAAAATGGCATTGAAGCAATTCAAGAAAATAAAGGGTATTTAAAAGTGACTGCATTGCAAGAGGATGAATCTATTGTTATTCGTGTTAAAGACAGTGGTGTTGGAATGACAAAAGAGCAACTAGAGAGACTTGGACAACCATACTATTCATTGAAAGAAAAGGGAACAGGACTGGGATTAATGGTTACATTTAGTATCCTACAAGCTCACAATGGTACACTTGTATATAAAAGTGAAATTGGAAAAGGAACAGCAGCGATTATTACCTTACCGGCTGTGTTGCAAAACATAGTATATAAAGAATAAAAGTTACCGAGGTACGGTAACTTTTATTTATTTACTTCTCCTGTTTTTTCAGATTTAAATCGAATGAATAAACTTTTAAATGATTTAAATAAACTTTGCTCTTGTGAAGCAGCAACTAATCGTTTTGTTTCTTGAATTTCTCGAATGACTTGCATAAGTTGAGCATCCCGATTGTTTTCCTTATTATAAACTTGATTCATAAGTTTGTTCATTTTTTCTTCTTGTTTGGATTCGCGTTTATACATATGATTCATGAGTAAATTCATTTTTTCTTTTTGCAACGCATCAGTTTCTGCTGCGTGATCTACAAGATTTTGTAACATTTCCTCTTGCTTTGATTCTTTTACATATACTTGGTGCATTAATTCGTTTAGCTTTTCATCTTTTAAACGATTCTGCGTAATGAGGGTAGAATTTTGATGAATAATTGCTTCGTTTAATTGAGCAAGCATATCTAACTTGTGCATAAATTCTTCGAACTTTTGGTCTTTCTCTTTTAATTGTAGGTCTGTATTTTCCTCTACAATAGCAGGGGAAGCTGGTGGAGATTCCTTTTCTTTTAGTATAAATGCAATCGTTTCCATAATGTCTTCTTCCAATGCAGCGGCTCGCTCGTGAATCAGTTTTAGTAGTCGTAAATCATCCATTTTATACGTGCGAGATTCAGCAGTTTTATCAATTAAATAGCCATGTTGTTCTAAAAGTTGGCTATATTTACGAACCATATTTTTGGGAATTCCCGTTTTATTTGTGACATCTTTCGTTTTATATGTTCCGCTCATGACATTTCCTCCCTAAAAAGTATCATGTATACCAATTCCATTTCTTGTTTTGGACTTCCTTTGAAAAAAAATGTCGTAAGGTTGAAAGTTTTCTACATGTTTAGTGGAAAGTTGCATAAAATGGCATGTTATTGATGGAAAAGAAGATAGGAATATAGAATAATGTCTGAAAACATAGGAATATGAAGTTTGTTATAATGAAAGAGAAAGAGGAAGAAAATGGAGGATGTAAGCTGGATGAAACAAGTAAAAGGCGTTTTGATTACAATAATTGCAATTCTGTCCTTATTAATTGGGGTATACAAAGTTCTGATAACGCCAGCATCAGAAAACAAGAAAGAGGTAGCGTACGACCGCATTCTTGAGTTTCCGAAAGAACGATATCCGGAAACAGGGAAACATATTGCAAACGCAATACAGGAAGGGCATTCTAACATTTGTACCATTGATCGAAATGGTGCTGCAGATAGAAGGAAACAATCGCTAGCTCCATACCCGCCAAAGAAGGGCTATGACCGTGATGAATGGCCGATGGCGATGTGTAAAGAAGGTGGAAAAGGAGCGCACATTGAATATATTAATCCCGCAGATAATCGAGGTGCTGGCTCGTGGGTTGGTAATAAATTAGATCAATATCCAGATGGAACACGGGTGAAATTTGTTGTGAAATAATATATTGCTTCGCATCACTTAATAGAAAAAGGAGTGAAAAGAGTGGAGTTAACAATTTCTTATGCACAATTGATAGTAATGAATCAAGATAGGACATCTCCGTATGTAGATTGGACGGATACAGATTTTGAAAGAGGCTATGCTAGGGCAGAAGGAACGATTATATTTGAAGCCTTATCTGATTATACGTGTGAAGTAAGGGTATTTACTCAGAAATTTGTAGAAAAGAAAGAAGCAATACGAACAGTATCAGTTCCGTTTACAGTGTTACAAGAAGGAGTGTTTATAAGCAGTGTGCTAGCAAATCGACTTCATTTTCTTGTTCCGTCAGGAAAGTATATAGTGACTATGCAAGCAATTCTCTTAGAAGAACCTTCAGAAGATGACTTGTATAAAGTAAGATATGAATTGTTTTTTGAAGAAACTAGTCATTACATTAGTAAAGTGGCTTTTCAAGGGCGCAAGTATATTGTTAATGATGAATGCAGGATAAACCTTTCGTTGTTTTGTTAAGTATTATAGCGTTCTTTGAACCAATCGCGCTCTTACTACCCACAATTAGCAGGATGAAATTAGAAAACTACTGTCTCTTGGACAGTAGTTTTCTAATTTTTATTATCGTGCATTTGCTTGTAAAAGCTGGCGAGCTTTTACAGCTGCCTTTACCATATGTTCTAATGCAGGAATAACTTCTTCTGTTTTTCGTGTTTTTAAGCCGCAATCTGGATTAATCCAGAAATATGTTGGATCGCACACCTTTAATGATTGTTCTACAATTGTATACATTTCATCTATACTTGGAATGCGTGGACTATGAATGTCATATACACCAAGTCCAATCCCCTTTTCATACGGATGTTCTTTTAATGTATCAATAAACTCCCCGTGGCTTCTTGATGTTTCAATAGAGATAACATCTGCATCAAGCTGACGGATCGCTTCCACAATATCTTCAAAGTTACAATAACACATATGCGTATGAATTTGTGTTTCGTTTTCCACTGAAGAAGTAGAAAGGCGGAATGCTTGAACAGCCCATGTTAAATATGTGTCCCAATCTTTCTCTTTTAACGGCAGTCCTTCACGCAGTGCAGGTTCATCAACTTGAATAACATGAATACCAGATGATTCAAGTAATTTAATTTCATGTCGAAGTGCCAGTGCAATTTGGTAAGCAACTTCCTTTCTTGGAATATCGTTACGAACGAAAGACCAATTTAAAATAGTGACAGGACCAGTTAGCATACCTTTGACAACTTTATTAGTACAACTTTGTGCAAATACTGTTTCTTTTACTGTCATACCATTAATAAACGCAACGTCACCATAAATAACAGGAGGTTTCACACAGCGAGAACCGTACGATTGCACCCATCCATTTTTTGTAAAGGAGAAACCAGCAAGTTTTTCGCCGAAATATTCTACCATATCTGTTCGCTCAAATTCGCCATGAACGAGAACATCAAGACCAATTTCTTCTTGATATTGAATCCATTTTTTTGTTTCTTCTTCAATAAATTGTTCGTACTGTTCATTTGAGATGTCACCACTACGCCATTGTTTTCTAGTTTGACGAACTTCTTGTGTTTGCGGAAAGCTACCAATTGTTGTCGTTGGAAGTAATGGTAAATTCAGCGCTTTTTGCTGTAAGTTGTAGCGATCTTTAAATGAAAGAGGACGAGAAAAGTCTTCTTCTTGTAATGCTGATAATGTAGATTGTACATCTTTACGATTACGAACTGCAGAAGTCTGAATTGCTTCGTGAGCATTTCGATATGTTTGTAATTCATTAGAAGTATTTTCTATTCCATGAACGAGAGCTTTTTGTAAAATAGTAAGTTCTTCTAATTTTTGATTTGCAAAAGCAAGCACATCGTATAATTCGTTTTCAAGGTGTGTTTCAATCGTCTTGTCAACAGGGGTATGAAGTAAACTACAAGACGGCTGTATAATCCATTCTTTTGGTTGTATAGTTTCTTGTAATGTATTGAAAAGAGAAAGGGTTTCATCCAGGTTAGCTCTCCAAATGTTACGACCATCTATACAGCCAACACCTAATACTTTATCAGATGGGAAGCCATGTTGTAGTAGGGCGCGCAAATTACCTTCTTTACCGTGTACAAAATCAAGTCCGATACCAGTAACTGGGAATGAAATAATCTCTTCATAGTTTTCTTCTATACTATCAAAATATGTTTGCAGCATAATAGATATATTTGGAACAGCATTACGAATCGTTTCATATAATTCTTTCGCTATACCAATTTCTTGTTTTGACAAGGATGTAAAGATTGGTTCATCAATTTGAACCCAACGTACGCCAGCATCTTGTAGTTCTTGTAGCAATTGAATGTATGGCTGTATTAATTTTTGTAAAATGTTTGAGAAGTTTTCTTTTTTATAACCCTTTGCTAAGCTTAAAAATGTATACGGTCCTAATATAACTGGTTTACCATCAACGCCAAGTTCTTGTTTTGCTTCTTCATATAAACGAAGTGGACGATTGTCTTTAAGAGAAATATGTAAGCCTTTCTCATATTCTGGAACAATATAATGATAATTTGTATTAAACCATTTCGTCATTTCAGAAGCAACGTGATCTTTTGAACCGCGTGCCATACCAAAGTATACGTCAAGCTCTGATGTATACTTTGAAAAACGAGATGGAATAAATCCAAACATACATGCTGTATCAAGGACATGATCATAATATGTAAAATCACCAATTGGGATAAGATCGATTCCCTTTTCTTGTTGTGTTTTTACATGTTGAAGGCGAATCTCTTTCATTTGTTTTACAAATTGTTGTTCATCCACTTTGTTTGCCCAAAAGGCTTCTAAAGCTTTTTTCCATTCGCGATGTAATCCAATTCGCGGATATCCTAAGTTACTTGTTTGAATTGTCATTTTGATTTCCTCCCCTAAATATAAGTAAGCATTTCCGTTTACTCGGAAATGCATTTAACGAAAAGTAGACATAGAAGCAGAAAATGCTCCTCTTTCGTTAAAAACACTTCCTCATCATCCGTGAGTCTATCAGTGCCGTTAAAATAGGCAGGTCTCCTGGCTCATGCATCAGCGATTTCTATCACCTTCCCGTTTTCACAGTGGTATATCGAAAGAAATCTTTGCACTTACAGTGGCGGGACCGCGTTGGATTTTCACCAAACTTCCCTTTTAAACACGAAATGAACTTTTTCGTGTACCTATCTCCTTTTGGAAAGGAATGTAACTAGCGGATATGATATTGAAACACATTCTAACATAATATTTTTAATTTTGTCTACTATTTTGAAATATGAATCTTTTTAGATTTTTCAGAATACTTATTTAGTTTTATTAACATGAAAAATTTTCTAAATGCCACCACCAATGTGATGATGGGTATGTATGGGAAAGGTTATAGTAGTAAGACTGTATACGTTTATATATATCGTGAGCATGATGAAAGAGTAAGCGGTCATAGGAGAGTAGTTCTAGTTGTTCATTTGGATGCAATGTATAAGATTGAAATGCAATTTCACTGCGAAGAATTAGGATGTATAAGAGCTGTTTTTGTAAATTGGAATGGTAGTATATAGAGAATCCATATTGTTTAATTAAATTATTCTTCATAAGATGTCACCTCCTTTATTTCCGCTATACGCGGGCAGTAAGACCCCCACTAATGGAAGTTTCACTTTATATATTCGTATTGTAATGAAAAAGGGAAGAGGTTACAAAAAAGAAAAAAGGAAAAAAACGCTTAAGAAAATCCATTTTTATGAATACAAAAAACAGTCACTCCTTGGTGACTGTTTCGATGTTTAATTATCTAATTCTGTATGGATTTCTGAAAGTTTTCCTTCTAGTGCGTCTTTATACAGTTGTTTCAGCCAACGAAATTCAACAGAAGCATGATCAATAACATTTTCCAAAATATAAAGCTGTGTACGAGGAATGCTAGTTTTATTATTTATATATATGTTTTGCATCGTTGCTATAAATGTCTGTGTTTCTTCAATTTTCTTTTTAAGAATCGGAACAATGCGTTGATTGTCACTGAAATGACTAAAGGAAAGACCCGCGTAGATTGGTTTATATATATGATTTTTTGCTTGAATTTGCTCGAGTACAAGAGTATGAAAGAGTTCTTTTCCTTTTTCTGTAATATGATAAATTGTTTTATCAGGACGGTTTGTATCACGTACGATATGTGTAACAGCGATAGCGTCCTGTTTTTCTAGTTGCTCGAAGGCATAATATAACGACCCTTTTGCATATTTAATATAACAATTCATTTGCCTTTCTTTCATAATGTGCTGCACTTCGTAAGGGTGTTTCTCTCCTTCGAGAAGTAAACCAAGAATGACTAATTTCATGCTCATCTTGCTTCAACTCCAATAACATCAAACTACTACAGTTAATATAACCTCCTCTCTATTCAGAAGAGGAGGCTCGTATTAACTAACTTGTTTTTGTTTCTTATTTGTTGGTACAATTAGTCGCTCTTTTCCCATTAATAAGATGCATATAATACTAAGTGCTGCAGGAATAAGCGCCCATAAAAATGTGTCAGCGATAGAAGTTGCTAGTGCCTCTTTAATGCCATGTAAAATTTGTGGTGGTATTTTTTCAGTCGCATTTGGAGATAATAAGAAACTTGTATCGCCGCCTTTTGGAGCCATCTTTGCTAGTTCTGGCGGGAAAACAGATTTTAGTTTATCTGTAAATGCATGATTTTGAATCGTACCAAAAATTGTTACACCAAGTGTCATACCAAGTGAACGGAAGAAAGAGTTTGTGGATGTCGCCGAACCTCGTTCTCTCATATTTAAATTATGAATAGAAGCCATACTTAAGACAGAGAAGGAAAACCCGACGCCAAATCCAGCTAAAATCATAAAGACTGTAACCATTGTACGTGACGTATCGACTGTTAACGTACTTAATAAATACATACCAAGAATAAAGAAAAGACCAGAGATCATCATAATGTTACGGTAACTTGTACGCGTTGATAACTGTCCACCTATTTGGCTTCCAATAACAGACCCGACCATCATCGGTGTTAAAATTAATCCAGCATTTGCTGCGGATCCACCAAGAACACCTTGGATGAAAATAGGAATGTACATTGTACAGATAATAAATGTTGCACCGTATAAGAAGGCAACGCCTTGACTTGCGGCAAATAAACGTTTTTTGAATAAATGGAAAGAAATAATTGGTTCTTCCACTTTTCGTTCAATAAAGAAAAAGATAATAAGCATAATAGCAAACGTAGCAAATAAGCTCACAATTACGCTTGAATCCCAAGCATACTGTTTACCTCCGAGTTCTAAAGCAAACATGAGACAAACAATACCAATAATTAAAGTAACAGCGCCTGCCCAATCAATTTTTTGCTTACTATATTGTAAAGATTCTTTATAGTATTTTGTAATTAAAAAGAGCGAGATAATCCCTAATGGAATATTAATATAAAATACCCAGTGCCAGCTGATATAGTCAGTAATATAAGCACCTAGAAGCGGTCCAAACACACTTGACGTTCCAAAAACAGCTCCAAATAATCCTGTCATTTTACCTCGTTTTTCTGCTGGGAAAATATCATACATAATGGTAAATGCGATTGGCATAAGAGCACCGCCGCCAATTCCTTGAATTGCACGGTATACACTTAATTGTTCAATGCTAGATGCAGTGCCGCAAAGTATTGACCCAACTAAAAATAGAAGTAATCCTCCTATGTAAAAACGTTTACGTCCGTACATATCTGATAGTTTTCCGAAGATAGGCATTCCGGCCATTGTAGCTACCATATAGGCAGAAGTGACCCATACAAATTTATCAAAACCGCCTAAATCACCTACAATGGTAGGCATTGCAGTAGCAACAATTGTGTTATCCATTGCTGCTAGTAGGATTCCCAGTAACAATCCTGTTACAACAAACTTTGTATTACTTGCTTGCTTTTGAGTTATTTGTTCCTCCAAGCATAACCCTCCTTTGTATATCAACAATAAATTATATTATAGTCAAATTTGACTAAATGACAAATAATTTTTTTTCGGCAAAATTATTTTGTCGTACATATGTATCTTTTAGTCAAAGAATATAAACATATTTCCTGATTAAATAATATACATACAACTTATTTAGGCGGTATATATGTGAAAAATATGCTATTGGTTACTTAATTTATAAAAAATGTAGAAATGAAGAAATATAAAATGTCCTAAACAAAACATATTATTGAAAATGATTCATAATATAGGAAGTGACAAAAGGAAATGGTACGTACTTATAAGAATTAGAGAGAGCAGGAAACTGTCTATGTATCGTCGTAAAATATAGAGGGAATTGAAAAAATAATAAATATATAAAGTGAAGGTTTTATCAGTAGGAAAGTTTTTCATATGCCACTTATGGTTAGTATAAGATAAAAGAATACATGGGACCTTATCAGCAAAGCTGTACATAATGTACAGCTTTTTTAGAATGATTTTTTCTTTCGCTTATCGAATACTATATAAAGTAAAGGATAGAAAAGGTTAAGTTTTTGTCGAAGGCCGCGAAGAAAAAAGTAGGGAGTGTGAAATTTATATATTTAATATTAGAGTGGGGTGAATTTGTATGGTGAAATATTGGGGGGAGTTAGAAAATCGTGAAAAGTTTTCTTTGTGTATACAACCTTCTTTATGGTCAGGAAGTAATGATAAGGATTTAGCTTATAAGCAATATACTCCTCATATAGAAGTAACGCTTACGGTGTGTAATATGGAACAACAGTCTTCGTTTTCAGACACTATTTATTATGAACTGCAAGATATAATTGCAATTCAAATTGAAGTGGATAATAAAGGGGAAGAGGCTGTTTCTCGTATATGCGTAAGTCATATGATTAGAGATCAATTATCGTATATACCAAATACATTAACGTCCAATAATGGAGAATACGAATTTCTTTTTCAACTTGTTCGCTGGCGTATTGATAACTTATCGCCCAAAGAAAAAGCATGTTTAGTATTGCAAGTAAAAGCTGAGCGAAACAATATATCACTTTCTTTACCTTTTCGTGCTACGTATACATTCCAACATAACCAACAAATGTATGGGCCATTGCAAACAAAACAGGCCCTGCTGATAAAACGATAAAAACGAATTATGGAATAGAGGACTATAAAAACGAATTTATTTTAAGTAATTGAATATCGTCTTATATGAGTACAAATAAAAAAGAAGGAAATTATCCATATGCAATAGATAATTTCTTTCTTTTTTGTTGAAATAAACTTTTTAAATGTCATCTCACATTAACGGGCAGTAAGACCCACACCTCAAGAATGAGAGGAACTAAAGATTAGTATTTTAGAACCAAACCTAGAGCGAATGGTTCTAAAAGTAGAACAAACATTGGTGCAGACAGTTCGAAAAAGAGAGGTTATAACATGCTGGAAAGAAAATAAATATATAATGATTGCAGCAGATAAGGGGCACGAACAATCAACATTAATGAATCGAATTACTAAAAAATTTAACAAAAATATTGCAAGATAATATTGTATACATCACATTTATATTTGGTGGAGCAACATATCCAATAGGGGGAGAATCATTTGAAGTGCTATTAGAGCTAGCACAAATGCGATTATATCAAAATAGAGTCATGTAACAACTGAAATTACAACATTATTATTTCGATACATTTTTTTCATTTTTGTTACAATATATTGTGTGTTTTGTAACAAATCCCTTTAAAAATATGGTTAATCATCATATAATTAACGATGGATGTGTCAGTACATTTTGCACAATGATTTCTCATTAAAAGTGTAGAGCAGGAAAAATCTCTACACTTTTCCTTTTGAAGACAATTGGAGAATAATCGGAAAATATTGCATCGATTCCTTTGTACTGTGTAAAATGAAACAAGTAGAGATAGAAAGATAGAAAGGGAATGATAGAATGATAGACGTTACGAACCGCCGCTCTACAGTAATTAAGCGGTTGGTTATTGTTGTTATTGCAATCTGTGCTGTAGCAGCAGGGTTTTTTATGTTTCAATCAATTACTTCTCCTGCAAAAGCGGTTGCGAATCAAAAAAATTCCGTTCAGTTTGCAAGTGAACAGCCAAAGGTAGAAATGAAAAAAGTAGCGCCCGAAAAATATAACGGTCAAGTACGTAAAGTAGTATATTTAACATTTGATGATGGACCAAGTGAATTTCAAAAAGAAATTTTAGATATTTTAAAGAAAAATGATATAAAAGGAACATTCTTTATGATTGGTGGGAATATTCCAGCCTATAAAGAGAGTGTGAAGCGCTTAGTAAAAGAGGGGCATTATCCAGGTGTTCATAGTATGACACATAATTATACAAAACTGTATAAAGAAGGTAAGTTTGTTGAAGAAATGAAACAAGCACAAGATATTATGAAAGAGGTAACAGGCATTCACCCAAACCTTGTTCGCTGTCCATATGGAAGTATGCCTGGACTTACTCAAGCGCTGCGCGATCAAATGGCATCTGCTGGTATGAAAGAATGGGATTGGACTGTTGATTCATTAGACTGGAAATTACCGGGGAATCCAAACGGAGTTATCCAAAATGTTGTCTCACACGTTAATACAGAACGAGAAGTTGTTTTAATGCATGAGAAAAAGCAAACAGTGCAAGCTTTACAAACAATCATTGATGATCTTCGTAAAAAAGGGTATGAATTCGAAGTATACGATGAAGCAGATCATTTTCCATTAAATTTCTGGCATGATAATCGCATATAAAATAGGAGGAATTGAAGTTGAAATATAAAAAGGTAGCACTAGTAGCAGTTATATCAATGAGTTTACTTGCAGGTTGCTTCGGACCTAAACCAGAAGAAGAACTATACGTGGCATTTGAGAATGCTGCAAAACAAGAAAAAACAATGTTTGAAGATGCGAAAACATTGGAAACATTAGAAAAGCAAGGACAAGAATTGTACAACCAGATTGTAAAGGACGGAAAAGATAGCAATCAAGTCGTAAAAGAGAAATTAGATCAAGCTATAAAAGTCGATGCAGATCGTGAAAAAGTATTAGATAAAGAGAAAGAAACGTTAGATAAAGCACAAAAAGAAGTAAAAGATGTTGATAAAAATATAAAGAAACTGGAAGATAAAAAACTACAAGAACAAGCAAAGAAAGTACAAGATGCGTATAAAGGCCGTTATGATGCTTTTAACAAAATGTATGATAGCTATAAAAAATCATTAAAATTAGAAAAAGAATTGTATACGATGCTGCAAGCACAAGATGAAAAATTAAAAGCGATTAGTGAGAAAGTAAAAGCTGTAAATCAATCTTATCAAGATATTGATTCTCCAAAAAATAAATTTAATGAATACACAAAACAATATAATCAAGAAAAATTGTCCTTTTATAAGCAAGCAAACATTAAAATAAAAGAAGATAAAAAATAAAGAAGCTTTGGCCAAAACGGCCAAAGCTTCTTTATTTTTTTGTGTAAGTACGACGATACCAAGGAATGGATTCGTTTAATTTTTTTTCTTGTTGAAATGCTTCTTCCCCAATATACTGCTGGAGCATTTTTTTAGCAGATGTTAAGGATAGATGTGTTTTTGGATTTCGATATGCACAATCAAGGCTACCGAGATGTGGAAGATTACGAAAATCATCTTTCGTAGGAGGAATGTGGAAGTAATAATTACCTGCTCGGACAAGAACGTCAGATTGTTGCTGGCTAAAGCGTGGGTTTTTGGAAAAGTGTAAACCTTCTTTCGTAGCTTGCTTTTCTGAAATTAATCGTTCTAAAGCTGTCTTTTTTAACCAATATAAATATTTCGGATTTGTAGCTGATTTTGCATGTCGGTTGACACTGAAAATTGCTTCAGCAAGTTGATGGACCGAAAATTGATTGTAGGAACGAGACTGGGATTGTGAAGATTTCATCTTAGCACTCCTTTCCTGTTTACAGTATCATAATTTAATAAAAGCTAGCAATTCTTCTATATAGAAAGCTATTATATGTATTTTCAATATTAAAGCAATGTTGTGAATAAAAACAACTATTTTGTATAATAGTTATATCTTTCTTTGAAGTAAGGTAATACTTTATTTTATGTAGAGGAAAATATCTGGAAGAATCTCTTATTCATGAACTTAAGTGCTCTTACGCTATGTTGGACAGGCCTTTAAAACTTTAAATGATGATATAATGATACAGAGAAAAGGATGACGAGAGTGTTGAAACAACAATATGGGATTATTGATATTGGATCAAATACGATGAGATTAGTTATTTATGAAAAACAAAATGGTGGCTTTTACAAAGAAATTGAAAATACGAAGGTAGTTGCTCGCTTACGCAACTATTTAGTAGATGGTGTTCTAACTGAAGAAGGAATCCATGTATTGTTACATACTTTGCTGCAGTTTCAAGAAAGCACACGGTTTCACCAGTTACATAAAGTATTGTGCGTAGCAACCGCAACAGTTCGGCAAGCTAAAAATCAAATGGAAATTAAACGTCTTGTTGAAGAACACACTGATTTTCAGATTCGGGTATTGTCTGAGTATGAAGAAGCACGTTATGGATATATGGCGGTTATGAACTCCACCTCTTTCACAGAAGGAATTACTGTTGATATTGGAGGCGGAAGTACAGAAGTTACTTATTTCCAAAATCGAGAAATTATCGAATATTATAGTTTTCCGTTTGGAGCGTTATCATTAAAGCAACAATTCATTCGTGATGATACACCAACTTCAGAAGAACTTGAGGAATTAAGAAATTATTTATGGTATGAGTTTCAATCGCTTCCATGGCTCAAAGGTAAGAAATTACCGTTAATTGCAATTGGAGGTAGTGCACGGAATATGGTGAACATTCACCAGAATCTAATCTCTTATCCGATTTCTGGATTACATTTATATAAGATGAAGCCAGCTGATATTGAACATGTGCACGAACATTTATTAAGGCTTTCATTTACAGAACTGCAAAAGTTAGAGGGTCTTGCAAAAGATCGAGCTGATACCATTATTTCAGCGGTAGAAGTGTTTAGGATGTTAACAACTATTATAGAAGCACCATCTTTTGCGTTAAGTAGAAAAGGACTACGAGAAGGTGTTTTTTATGAAGAATTAACAAATTCACTTGGGATTACTTATTATCCCAATGTTGTGGAAGAAAGTTTACATTTACTTTCTTATGAATATGAGATGGATATGAATGTTGTGATGCAACTTATGAAAAATGCCATGACTATTTGCAAAGAATTAGGAAAAAAAGGGGTTATTTCCTTTACGCAAGAAGATTGGACTCTGCTTCATAGGGCAGCAAAAGTATTTAATATTGGAAAATATATTGATGAAGAGTCAAGCAGCCAGCATACGTTTTATTTGTTAGCAAATAAAACAATAGATGGCATGATGCATAAAGAAAGAATTAAATTAGCATTAATTGCTTCATATAAATCGAAATTGTTGTTTAAACAATGTATCGAACCATTTACAGATTGGTTTGAAAAAGATGAACAAAGAAAAATACGATTATTAGGGTCTATTTTACAATTTTCTGCAGCATTAAATGTGACAAATCGTAATCTTGTCGAATCCATTCATATTGTAAATAACGAAGATGCTCTTGCTTTTTATATTTGCTGTAAGCAATCAGCATTATCCGAAAAAGTACAGGCGGAAAAACAGAAAAAACAGCTGGAAAAAGCTTTAAAAGCAAACATTGAACTATATTTTCACGAAAAACGTTAATTTGTACGAACTTCTTTACAAAAAATTTACATTTCTTTCAAAGGATATTTGGTAAAATGAATATAATAAAATTATATTGATAAAGCTTTAGAGGGAAGTGTGATGGGGAGATGGAAACGGTGAAGAATAGTCTTATAAACTTCAATGATACGGCTTATTATAACAATCGTGAATTAAGTTGGCTTGCCTTTAATGAGCGAGTATTACAAGAAGCGCAAGGTGACTGTAATCCATTATTAGAGAGATTAAAGTTTATCAGTATTTTCAGCTCAAATTTAGATGAGTTTTTTATGGTGCGTGTTGCAGGATTGAAAGATCAGGTAAGAGCTGGATTTAATCAACCAGAAAATAAAGCTGGATTAACGCCGAAACAACAGTTGAAAAAGATTTCAACTAAGGCACATGAATTAATGAAAGTACAGTATGATACCTATCAAAATATTGTACTTCCTGCGTTGAAGGAAGAAGGAATAGAATTATTATCTTTTCACGATTTAACGAAAGAACAACGGGAATTTATTGAAGAATATTTTGATGAGCAGATTTTTCCAGTGTTAACACCTGTGGCAATTGATGCGTACCGACCGTTTCCAATGTTATTGAATAAAAGCTTAAATTTAGCTGCTATTTTATATGATGAAAGACAAACAGTAGAAGAAAATCGAACCAAGCTTGGCATCGTTCAAGTTCCATCATTATTAGAGCGCTTTATTTTTTTACCGAATGAAGATAATAGGCAAAAATTCATTTCTTTAGAAGATGTGATTAGTAACTTTACTCATAAATTATTTACGGGATATATGGTATCTGCTGTTACGCGTTTTCGCATTACACGTAATGCGGATTTGACTATCCATGAAGAAGGAGCACGTGATTTATTAAAAGTAATTGAGAAAGAATTAAAAAAACGAAAATGGGGCGCAGCGGTTCGTTTAGAGGTAGGAACAGATAACTTAGATGAACGAGTATTATCTTTATTATACGAAGCGTTAGAAGTAAAAGATGAAGATGTATATATGATTGATGGCCCACTTGATTTAACATGTTTATTTGCGCTTTATAAGAAGTTAGCATCTACATATGACAATTTAATCTATCCAGCACTTATTCCACAGCCACCTCAAGATTTAGGTGATGAAGAAGATGTGTTTGAAAAAGCTCTAGAACAAGATATCCTATTGCATCATCCATTTGAATCATTTCAACCTGTCATTGATTTTGTAGCAGATGCAGCAGAAGATCCTGATGTGTTAGCGATTAAACAAACGCTGTATCGTGTAAGTGGAGATTCCCCCGTTATTAAAGCTTTAAAAACAGCGGCAGAAAATGGGAAGCAAGTGACAGTACTTGTAGAGTTAAAGGCTCGTTTTGATGAAGAAAATAACGTTCACTGGGCAAAAGAATTAGAAAAAGCAGGTTGTCATGTGATTTATGGTGTTAGTCATTTGAAAACACATAGTAAGATTACGCTTGTTGTAAGACGAAAATATGGGAAGATTGAACGTTTTGTTCATTTAGGCACAGGTAATTATAATGACGCAACAGCGAAATTATATACTGATTTTGGATACATTACATCACGTAAAGATTTCGGTATTGATGCGACAAACTTTTTTAATTATTTAAGTGGGTATACCATGAAACCCCATTTTCATCAATTATCCGTTGCTCCGTTTGATATTCGTGAGCAATTTATTGAACTCATTGATGAAGAGATTCGTTATCATAAACAATATGGAAATGGTTATATTATTGCGAAAATGAATTCGTTAACAGATAAGCCGCTTATTCAAAAGCTATATGAAGCATCACAAGCTGGCGTGAAAGTTGACCTCATTGTAAGGGGAACTTGTTGTTTACGTCCCCAAATTCCAGGTGTAAGTGAAAATATTCGTGTCATTAGTGTAGTAGGCCGTTATTTAGAACATAGCCGCATTTACTATTTTCACCATAACGGAGAAGAAAAGTTATTTTTGTCGTCAGCCGACTGGATGACGCGCAATATGGAAAAACGTGTGGAAATTTCATTTCCGATTTTAGGGTTCGATATGAAAGCGCGAATTAAAGATATTTTACAACTCATTTTAGATGATAATGTAAAAGCGCGTGAACAAGATGAGTATGGAGAATATCATTATGTAGTAAATGATGATACGCAAGAAATGGAAAGTCAAATGAGACTCTTTCAAATGGCATATACACACACAGAGGAAGAATAAAGTGAAACTTCTTTCTGGGAGCATTTTTTTCCCAGAAGGTTAGTTGAACCAATCGGGCTTTTACGGGCAGTTATCCCCACGTCTCTTCTTCGCTTTTCTCTGCATCTTGAGGCGGGGGGTCTTACTGCCCGTTAATGCGGGATAAAGTGAAACCCCCAACAGTGGATGTTGAATTCTCTATTGATTAAAAGTTTTCACCAATTAGGCGCATATTAGCAATTAACTCTTACCTATCTTCTCGGATTTCTTACAATCTCGAGATAGGAGTTTTACTGTCTAAAAGTAGCGAAACAATAGATGTATATCCTTATATTTTTATATTTTGAAGCTGTTTATATAATATAGAGAAAAGGCCTCAATATGAGGCCTTTTTCCATAGTTGTTTCTATTTACATTAGTAAAAATACGGTGTTGGACAAGGAAAGCCGCCATAGCCATAGCAAGGATAATATGGTCTAGGGCCAAATGCCAATGCTCCGCCGATTAAACCTCCTGCAAGACCAGCTAAAAAAGGGAATCCGAAAAATGGTAGAAATCGTGAGTCTCCAATTGGAACAACTGGTGCTGAGCGGAACGGAATCGGCTGGTATTGTGGATACATGTTAAAACCTCCTTCATTGAACTCATTGTTATCATATGGAAAAGATAACATAGATGAGCGAGTACAAGAGAGAATGGTGCGGAAAATAGGCGAAATAAGTTCGGATATTATGTCGATTGTAATGTGAAGAGCGTAATTTCCGGTTTTGCTAAAAATCGAAATGGTACACGGGTTGTTCCAAGACCTCGATTAACATACAATAACAAGTCATAGTTTTGTTTGATATGATAAAAACCTTCAATATAATGTTTTGCAAATGTAGGGGTGATAATGGCGCCAAAGAAAGGGAGTTGTACTTGTCCACCATGACTATGTCCAGAGAGTAGTAAATTGACAGGGAAATTTGCAATATGCGGTGCGATATCAGGTTCATGCACGAGAGCAATTGTATACAGATTATTTTGTGCTTGTTGTAAGGTTCCGTGTATGTCAGGTTTTCCAAGCAAGATATCGTCAATACCAAAAATGGAAATTTCACTTCCATCTAATAGGTGGATACGTTTTTCAATATTTTGTAATATTTCAAAACCAGATTGCGTCATGATGTGATGATAGTAATCAGTCCCATATCCACCATGATCATGATTGCCGAAAATTGCAAATTTACCAAGCGGAGCAATGATATTTTGCAAAATTGATGCAACAAGTGGAGTATCTTCATATGTTTGATAATTATCGATTAAATCTCCAGTAAAAAACACGATATCAGGCTTTTTTTCATTTATTTTTGTTACTACCTTAGAAAGTTGTTGAAGCGAGTAGTAATATCCTAAATGTAAATCACTAAATTGAACCATTTTAACACCGTTAAATCCACGTGGGATAAGTGGAGAACGAATCGTATGATACGTAAAAGAGAGAAGGGATGGTTCAATATATTTTGCATAATAGTAACCCGTTCCGGCCGTTATACAAGTATATAATAGTGTGCGAATACCTTTTTTGATAAAGTTTCTTCTTGTTATATGATTCATGTTTATATGATTCATATTAATATGAGCGAGATGATAGGAAATAATCGTAGTAGAAAGGTGTGATTTGTTAGAATGAGTCGCTACTTATTTTCTCTCCTTTCATTGTTAACGATAGAATAGTATATTTTATTAAAATATATCAGAAAAATTAAAATTTATAAAGAATTCTGGTGAATAAAGTGATAAAATGAATATGTATTCATTTTTGGGAGGGGATATTGTGAAAGAAAAAGTAGTTGTAATTACAGGTGGTTCAAGTGGAATGGGCAAAGGAATGGCGACTCGTTTTGCCAAAGAGGGAGCGCGTGTTGTTATTACAGGACGCACAATAGAACGATTAGAAGAGGCAAAGAAAGAAATTGAACAATTTGAAGGACAAGTATTACCTGTACAAATGGATGTGCGTAATACTGAGGATATAAAAAGAATGATTGAAAAAATCGATGAAGAATTTGGACGCATCGATGTACTCGTAAATAATGCAGCGGGAAATTTTCTTTGTCCGGCTGAAGATTTATCGCCAAATGGTTGGAATGCTGTTATTAATATTGTGTTAAATGGTACATTTTATTGTAGTCAAGCAATCGGGAAGTATTGGATTGAAAAAGGGATAAAAGGAACAATTATTAATATGGTTGCAACTTACGCATGGGATGCAGGTCCTGGTGTTATTCATTCTGCATCAGCTAAAGCTGGTGTATTAGCGATGACAAGAACGCTTGCTGTTGAGTGGGGACGTAAATATGGCATTCGTGTTAATGCAATTGCTCCAGGGCCAATTGAGCGTACAGGTGGGGCTGACAAGCTATGGATATCTGAAGAAGCAGCAAAGCGAACATTGCAAAGTGTGCCGCTAGGAAGACTTGGAACACCAGAAGAAATTGCTGGTTTGGCTTTTTATTTATGCTCTGAAGAAGCTGCGTACATAAATGGGGCTTGCATCACAATGGATGGTGGCCAACATTTACATCAATATCCGTTTTAAGGGATGGGATATTTGTGACAAATTTGTGACATATAGAAATATGGCCTTTACAAGGAACTTGTTTATAGGGTATATTTAAGACCTCTTTTTTCTTCATAGTAGAATTGCTAATTCCCCTTAGCATTTTACCCCTCTAATCCCTTCAGGAAAACTGAAGGGATTTTTTTGTTATTTTTTCTACATAACGTGTTATAATTTTTGAAAAGTAAAAGGAGGGAGTACTATGGTAGATGCATTAGATGTGATGAGTAATTTGGATCAAGTCCTTCCTTATTATCAAGCTATTTTTAGTGCAGATGAACATACTGTAATTGGATATGAAGTAGTAGGACGCATACAAACAGAAGAAGGAATTCACAGTCTTGCTTCCTTCTTTCATGATGATTCGATTCCAGGTGAGTTTCAACTTGAAGTAGATAATATTATTTCAGGAAAAGCATTAGATCGATATTTAGAAACAGATCAATCATTTTTATTATTTTTGCATCGTAATGCAAATATACTGATGAGCGATGAAAGTGAAAGTTTACTACACTTATTATTAACGTATGAAAAGAAAGGATTACGTTTAAATCGTATCGTACTAGAAATAACAGAACATGACTTTAAAGAAGATATTGAACAATTTAATCATTTACTTATGTATTATCGTACATATGGGATTCAGGTTGCAATTAATAAAGTAGGAACAGGAACAAGTAACCTTGAAAGAATTAGTGTGCTAGCTCCTGATATTTTAAAAGTAGATTTAACAAATTTACGTCAAACGGCACTATTACAATCGTATCAGGATATTTTATATTCATTATCACTCCTAGCGAGACGTATTGGTGCAACATTATTGTATGAAGATATTGATGCGTTCTATCAGTTGCAATACGCTTGGAAAAATGGTGGGAGATACTATCAAGGGGATTACTTAAAAGAATTTTCTGAAAATTTGATCGATAAAGACATCTTGAAAGAGCGTCTTGGCAATGAGTGTCATCAATTTATTCAGCATGAAAAACGAAAATTGCAAAAAGTTTATAAACTGACTGAAACGCTTCGAGAATATGTTGGAAATGTATTAGCAAAACAAAGAAAAATAGAAGATTTTAATAAATGGCTAGTGAATTTTAGTCAACAAGTAACACATTGCAGCTTCCGTACCTATATTTGTAATGAAGATGGCTTTCAACAGTCAGGAAACGTCATGAAAAAAGACGGAGAATGGGTGTTAATGCCAGAATATTATATGAAGAATTGGAGTTGGCGTCCATACTTTTTAGAAAACATTATGAAACTGCGCTTTGAACAAAAAGGAAGATTGTCTGATTTATATGGGGATCTTGAAACGGGTGAATTGGTTCGAACATTCTCGTTTCCTATTGATGATGAGCATTATTTATTTATTGATTTGTCTTATGAATTTTTATATGAAGAAGATGTTTTATTATAATGTACGAAATATTTCGTGCATTTTTTTGTTTGTTTTTATCATAAATTGGTAATAGTGACAACTATGATAAGAATGATGTCTATCGTTGTAAAGATTTTACGAACGAAAGGTACGCTGTCATTATATAATCATTGCTACAATGAATACTAGAAGGACAAGCTCTTTTTACAAGGAGGGTGCGAGAATGAAAAAGTATGGGATTTGGATTGTGCTATTTCTTTTTGTTGCATTTGTAATTGGACAAAGTGTAACAACTGTTCTTGGAAAAGAAGAAACAAAATTTGATCAAAATGAAATATTTGAAACGATTCGAAAGGGATATGAAGCACAATTTTCTATTCGTGGTAAGCGACTGTCAATGGATAAAATGATTGATACATTATCTCCTTATTTCACAGAAAATTTCCTTCAAGTTTTTACGGATGAAAATAGTCAGGATGAAAAACGAAGTGCTCAATATTTATTGCCTACAAAAGAAGCGCCATTTACTTTTTCATCAAAAACAAAAATTGTATACAATCAAGAGTATAATTTGTTATATGTGTATGAACATAATATAACAAATGACCAATATCAAATTATCACACTGCAAAAAGATGGTGATAAATGGAAGTTAGCAGGGTATCACGAAAATAAACAGCTTTTATCTGAGATTAGACAATTTGAAAAAGAATAAAAAGGGACTTACTGCACGTAAAAGTCCGATTGGCGAGAGCTTTCCATGAGTGGGGGATGAAGAAAACCCCCACTCATGGAAGTTTCACTTTATTGTTCTAGTTCTAAAAGCTGTTGTAATTTTTCAATTTGAAAGCCTGCTACAACTTCTCCATCTACAACAACAGTAGGGGTAGAATAGGAATTGTAATCATAGAGAAGGCGATTGCGAGCCGCAGTATCTTTTTTCACGTCATATTCTGTAAATGTAATATGATTATGTTTTAAAAATTCTTTTATAATTTGACATGGTGGACAATCTGGTTGTGTATATACATCTACTTTCTTCATGTAAATCCTCCTCTTCAACTCATTTCTATTATATTCTCGTGTGTAAAAAACTTCAATAAAGTGAAATTTCCTTAAATAGAAGCGCATTGAGATAAAGTTTTTTGGCTGTTGAGCGTGGGAGAAACGGAATAAAGGCATTTATTTCGGCCTTTTGTACGTTTTTTCGACAAATTTTAGTTGAGTTTCTTGCTCATAACCATTATCCTAGTGTGTGGGACATTTTTTCAGTTATGACGGATAGAATGAGTATTGCTGCAAAACCTATTCGTAGGAAGATTAGAGAAAGGGGAGATTTCATGTCTCTGCTCCAAGGAATTTTAACTCGTCTTGTTAGTCTAAAAGAACAAGCTGAAAGCGGCGAAGTAGCACAACGCTATTTTGAAGTGAACGGTGAACGCAAATGTAGCGTTAAATATTTTGATAAAAGCGATATGTACGAGCTAGAAGTGTATCAACAAGGAGAAAAACCACAAGTATATCAATTTGATAATATTGATATGGTTGCAATCGAGATTTACGATATTCTTTCTTGATACATAAAAAGAAGGTGCCTGAGAATAAAGGCATCTTCTTTTTTTATGTAAGCTGAATAATATTAGCTCTCTGTTCCTACACTGATAATGCATTCTAGAAAATGAAACTTTTATCAATTGGACTCTTATTGTCCACGATGAGTGAGATAAAGAGGTGAGAAAAATGAAGAAAATACCTGTTGTTGTATGTCCGGAATGTCATAGGGAGTCAGAAATTACACATGTATTAACAGCGCAATCTAATCAAAATGTTATTTTCAAATGTCCATTTTGTACATATTTGATCCGGAATATCGAAACGAGTAAAGGATAAGTAAGACATATTTTGTTATTCTGTCCCATACAATGAGAATACGAAAGTCTGTCTATGAGAAGGGACGTGACTGTATGGACGGAAAATATCAATTTTACAATTTGTCAGAGCGCCATATGAACTTTGAGACTGTATTCTCACGAATTTGTCATTTTATTCAAAGTGCACCGCGTAATATGTATCGATTGTCAATTGGAACAGATTCACAAGTGCATCAAAATGATACTCGTTTTATTACAGCAATTCATCTGCACCGTGTTGGAAAAGGAGCGTGGGGTTGTTTATACCATCAGACAATCCGGAGAAAGCCCCCGAGTTTGCGAGAAAAAATCTATTTAGAAACACAGTTTAGTCAAGAGATTGCTTGTTTATTTACACCTGAGCGAATACAACAGTTGTGGGAACTTCTTTATCCGTACCGCGGAGAAGGTGCTGAATTTGTTATGGAAATTCATTTAGATATTGGGAAAGACGGTTTGACGAGAGAGTTTATTTTAGATATGACAAATAAAATTACAGCGATGGGGTTAACGCCTAAAATTAAGCCTGATGCATATGCGGCGTCTAGCTATGCAAATCGGTACACGAAATAATTTCTGTACTGAATTTTCAATCTATTAAATAGGGGAAATATTTTATATAATAAGGAATAAGGACAGTTGAATAAGGAGAGGAGAAAATGAGTAGAGAAATTGATTTAACAAAAGAGGAACAAAGCTTATTGTTAGATGTTTTGTTTCGGCAAAATTATGCGAGTGAAATACTTGCCGTTGAACTTTCTGATATCGAAACTGGGCGAAAGAAAACAGATATATCTCATTACAAACAAATCACAAACTTATTTGCTCGTCTAAAAAATGAAGGATATTAAGGCTGCCAGAATGGTAGTCTTTTCTTTTGTTTCTATGGTAAAATGAACTGTGGTTATTTATTTTATATGAGAAACAAAAGGACAAATAATAATATGTAAACGTTGTCATAAACTGAAAATAGAAGTGAGAAAATAAAGAATTACTTGAATGAATTGGTTTTTTACGATTAGTTTACAATTGCTACTTGTTAGAATGGGATAAAGTGAGGGATAACAATATGATTAGTATTCCAAAAGAGGAGTTTCAGCAAGTTTTTGTAAAAGACTTAATGATTTCATCTGAAAAAGTAGCACATGTTCAAATTGGAAATAATCTTGAGCATGCTTTGCTTGTCTTGGTGAAGTCTGGCTATTCTGCTATTCCAGTACTAAATCCGATGTACAAATTGCATGGATTAGTGAGTACGGCAATGATTCTAGATGGTATTTTGGGACTAGAACGTATTGAATTTGAAAAGTTAGAGGACATGAAAGTAGAAAGTGTGATGAAAGGTGATATTCCACGCCTAAAGTTACAGGATTCATTTGCAAAAGCATTAGAGATTACGATTGATCATCCGTTTGTATGTGTTGAAAATGAGGAAGGATATTTTGAAGGGATTTTGACGCGACGTGCAATCTTAAAATTACTAAATAAAATGGTAAGACGGTTTAATCGATAACTTTGAAAAAGGCGACTTCAAATGAAAGAAGAAGTCGCTTTTATCGTTCAGTTGTAACGAAGAAAGGAGAAAACATTGCAAATTGATGATTTTCAAATGATGGTTATCTTAGCCCAAGAGCTAAATATGCGAAAAGCTTCTGAGCGCTTATTTGTGTCACAACCAGCGCTTAGTCAAAGACTCCAATCGATGGAAAAACAATGGGGGATGAAATTTTTTATTCGCTCACAAAAAGGCTTAACGATTACACCAGAAGGCGAGAAAGTAGCGAATTATGCTAAAGATATGTTACAGAGAGAAGAAGCAATTAAAAGTGAATTAGCAACATTTCAGACGGAAACATATGGTACTTTAAAACTTGCTGTGGCTTCTGTTATTGGACAATACTGGTTACCGCCAGTTTTAAAGATGTTTGTACAAAGGTATCCATTTGTGAAAATTTCTCTTTTTACAGGTTGGAGTAGTGAAGTGCAAAATCATTTTTACGAAGGTGACGTTCACGTTGCAATTTTGCGAGGAACACAAGAATATAAAGGATATAAACAACAATTATTTGAAGATGAGTTATATTTAGTTGATACGGAGATTAAGGATATTTCCATGTTAAAAGATACGAATAGACCGTTCATTCAATTTAAAAGTGATTCGACATATTATGGACAAATACAGAATTGGTGGTATGGTTTATTTTCTAATCCGCCTAAACGTACAATTGTTGTCGATCAAATTGAAACGTGTAAGCAGCTTGTTTTAAATGGTATTGGTTATGCCCTTTTGCCCTCTACTGTTTTAAAAGAAGTGAAGCAAAAAACATATAAAACTCCAGTACAACTGACTAGAGAAACATGGCTATTAACAAGTGAATCGGCTAGACAGTTAAAACAAGTGCAGGCATTTTTAGAAATTATTGAAGAAATTCAAGAGGGAAAATAAGATTATTATCTTGCGAGGAGCCTTTTCGTTTGGTAGAGTAACATTATAAATGGATTTAGGAGGCAACAAGCATGAAAATGATGGATGCAAACGAGATTATTTCGTTTATTCAAAAAAGTGAGAAGAAAACTCCTGTAAAGGTATACATAAAAGGGGATTTAAAAGAAATTACATTCCCAGAAACAGTACAAGCATTTGTAAATAAAAAATCAGGTGTATTATTTGGAGAATGGTCTGACATTAAGGCAATTCTTGATGAAAATAAAAAGCATGTTCTAGATTATGTTGTAGAAAATGATCGTCGTAACTCTGCAATTCCAATGCTTGACTTAAAAGGCATTAAAGCACGTATTGAACCAGGTGCAATTATTCGTGACCATGTTGAAATTGGTGATAATGCAGTTATTATGATGAATGCAACAATCAACATTGGTGCTGTAATTGGTGCAGGTTCAATGATTGATATGAATGCAGTACTTGGTGGACGTGCAACAGTGGGTAAAAATTGTCACGTCGGAGCTGGAGCTGTACTTGCAGGCGTTATCGAGCCGCCTTCTGCAAAACCGGTTATCGTTGAAGATGATGTTGTAATTGGTGCAAATGTAGTAGTTCTAGAAGGTGTTACAGTAGGTAAAGGTGCAGTTGTTGCAGCAGGTGCAGTTGTAACAGAAGATGTACCGCCATACACAGTTGTTGCAGGAACACCAGCACGCGTTATTAAAGAAATTGACGAAAAAACAAAAGCGAAAACAGAAATTAAACAAGAACTTCGTCAACTTAATCCAGAAAAATAAAAAAGAAAGCGTAAGAGCTTGCGAGCTCTTACGCTTTTTATCAATGGTGGTGAAAAGATGATGATAAATAAATTTATACAAATGCGCAGAGATTTACACCAAATTCCAGAGATTGGTTTTCAAGAGTGGAAAACACAACAATATATTTTAAATTATATAAATACTCTTCCAAGTGAATATATGGAAGTAAAAACGTGGAAAACGGGTGTCATTGTAAAAGTACATGGTCGAAATCCGGAAAAAACAATTGGCTACCGTGCTGATATTGATGGGCTTCCGATTACGGAAGAGACAGGATATGAATTTGCTTCATTACATGAAGGTATGATGCACGCATGCGGCCACGATGTTCATACAACGATCGGTCTTGGATTATTAACAGCTTTTGTAACAGAGCGAATTGACGATCATCTCGTTTTTATTTTTCAACCAGCTGAGGAAGGGCCGGGCGGTGCTCTTCCGTTATTGCAAAGTGAAGAATTTCAAGCATGGAAGCCGGATATGATTCTTGGGCTTCATATTGCACCTGAATATCCAATTGGATCAATTGCAACAAAGGAAGGGTTGCTTTTTGCAAATACATCGGAGTTATACATTGATTTGAAAGGTAAAGGTGGGCATGCAGCATATCCACACACAGCTAATGATATGATTGTTGCGGCAAGCCACCTTGTTACACAGCTCCAATCTGTTATTAGTCGAAATGTGAATCCGCTAGATAGCGCAGTTATTACAATTGGGAAAATTACAGGTGGGACAGTACAAAATATTATTGCGGAAAAGGCTCGTTTAGAAGGAACGATTCGTACATTATCTGTTGAGTCTATGAAACGAGTGAAGGAACGCATTGAAGCAATTGTTGGAGGGATTGAAGCGTCTTTTCAATGTACAGCGCATATTGATTATGGAGCGATGTATCACCAAGTATATAATCATGAAATGTTAACGCAGGAATTTATGAAATTTACGTCCGAACATACAGATATGGATGTTATTACCTGTACGGAAGCGATGACAGGAGAGGATTTTGGATACATGCTTCGTGATATTCCAGGTTTTATGTTTTGGCTCGGAGTAGAATCTGAATATGGTCTACATCATGCGAAATTACAGCCGAATGAGTTGGCGATTGAAAAAGCGATTACTTTTTTAACAACATACGTAAAATGGAAAGGGAACAGAGCGTAATGCGTGTTCCCTTTTTATATAAGAAAATTTTTATGATCTATCGTGCATTTTTTTTGTAATTCTAGCACAATACTTTATAATGGTAGGTAGAGGAAAAAGTTAATAGTTAGTTATTTTATAATAATTATTAAATAACATTGACTAAAAACTAATTCTTCATATATAATACAAGAGTAGATAACATATGACAAAAAATTTAACGGAGGTTGATACATATGGCAGAACGTATGGTAGCAAAACAGGCTCCACGCTTTGAGATGGATGCTGTTATGCCAAACAAAGAATTTGGTAAAGTAAGCCTTGAAGAGGTTATGAAACAAGATAAATGGACAGTGCTTTTCTTCTATCCAATGGACTTCACTTTCGTATGTCCAACAGAAATCATCGCACTTTCTGATCGTTATGATGAGTTTGAAGACTTAGATGCAGAAGTAATTGGTGTATCAACTGATACAATCCATACTCATTTAGCATGGATTAACACTGACCGTACGAAAAACGGCTTAGGTGAATTAAAATATCCATTAGCTGCTGATACAAATCATGTAGTATCTCGTGAATATGGCGTATTACTTGAAGAAGAGGGTATCGCACTTCGCGGTCTATTCATCATTAGCCCAGAAGGCGAATTAATGTATCAAGTTGTACATCATAATAACATTGGACGTGAAGTTGACGAAGTAATCCGCGTTCTTCAAGCTCTTCAAACTGGTGGACTTTGCCCAGCAAACTGGAAACCAGGTCAAGCAACTTTAAACGTTTAATTTTTTGACTGAGTGAAAAAAAGGTCTAACAAATCGTTGTTAGGCCTTTCTCTACATACATAAGGAGGAAATGTAATGAAGTTACGTGAACCAATGCCTTCCTTAGAAGGAGCAACAACTGTACTAAATGGAGAAGTAGTAAGGGAAGCGCTAATTGGCGATAAACCAACATTGATTCATTTTTGGTCTGTTAGTTGTCATTTATGTAAAGAAGCGATGCCGAGCATTAACGAATTCCGTGATGATTATAAAGACAAATTAAATGTAATTGCTGTACATATGCCGCGTTCAGAAGAAGATTTAGATCTTGAAAAAGTGAAAGAAGTGGCAGAGGAGCACGGTATTGTACAGCCGATTTTAGTAGACAATAAGCATGCAATTACAGATTCCTTTGAAAATCAATATGTGCCAGCATATTATGTTTTTGATAAAAATGGTGTGCTGCGTCATTTCCAAGCTGGTGGTAGCGGCATGCAAATGCTAACAAAACGAGTTAATCGTGTTCTTGATGAAGCTGAAAAAACAGCTGAATAATAGAAAACCTCCCTCGTGATAGGGAGGTTTTTAGTTTACATTTCATATACAAAATGTGTAAAATCAATTTGTTATATAGAGAAAAAGGGTAGGGGATAGTGTGCAAATCGGAAGTACTATACTATGTTTCTTTTTATATACATATGTAATCATAGCTGCGACATATTTCGGTGTTAGTTTCTATACATATTGTTTAGCAAAAAAAGAAAGCTATGCAAGCACATATGAGTGGATGAGATTGTATTTATCGCCTGTTGTAGAAATTATGAATGCGTTTGTACTATTCTTATTTGTTGGATTGATTGCTTTTTCAACGAGCTTAGTTGGAAATAAAATGACTTTATTTATCCTTGGTGCCATTATTTTTATGTTATTAGGAATTCGAATTGGTAATATGGTGTTTTGGAACAAAGCTCTAGTTGAAGGATATACTGGTATATGTATCCCAGGTTTGATAGCTGCAATTGTTACAAATATAGAAAATGAGTATTATCAGCTTCATTTTTGGTTAATTATTGTTCTGACAATTGTATCGCTTTTATATATAAGTGCGGCTTTTTTAACGTATTGCGCGTATAAACGAGAAGACAGGCAAGCGGTATTACTCTTTCGAAAGTGGGCTTTGTTTTGGAGTGTTCCAACAATGTTTGTTATAGGAGCAATTGCTATTATTGTGAACGGATATGAGCTAACAGGGTGGCAAAAAATGATTGAAATATGGTGGGTATTTATTGTTTCTTTTATTGGTTTTTTAGGAGCTACTCATTATTTATTTCATCAGCAGCACTATCAATTTGCATTGTTATTTGCTTTTATACAGTTATTATTTGCTTTTTTTGGACAAGAAACTTTAGTATTTGTATTTCAGACGTTTAGTTCATTTGGAAATGTATTTATTTTCGGTATGTTAATATGTATGCTTGCGTTTTATTTACAACAATTTTTCTATATTCAAAAACAAAAATAAAGATAGAAAGGAAATTGTTGTAACGTTTATCCCGCTATTTGGGAGCAGTAAGACCTCCACTTCAAGATTCGGCGAAAGCATTGTCCAGTTCCAGTGGCTAGAATGTTCGGTGGCTTCACTTCTTCCTACGAGGTAAAAAACACCTCTCTGTCTTAGGTGCGGGCGTCCTGCGATTCTGGGCGAGTCGCTTCCGCTTTTCTACAGAAGATAGGTGGGGGATAACTGCTGGCATGCGCCCGATTGGCGAGAGCTTTCCCTCAGAGGGAGAGGAAGAAAATCCCCTCTGAGGGAAGTTTCACTTTATAAAGTATGCTACAATGATAGTTGATCCTAATTAAACGGCAGTAAAGTCTTTGTATCTAGTTTTTAAAGAGAAAAAGAATGAATAAGAGAATAACTGCTTATAAGAGCTTGATTCGTTCAATTAACCATGAGTGGGAGATGAAAAACACTGATGGAGGATTTACTTTATACGATTCGATATTATTGGAGGAATTTGTGTGAGTACGAAGGAAAAAGAGTTTGCTGTTATTGGTCTTGGCCGATTTGGCGGCAGCATTTGCCGGGAATTAGCGCAGCTAGGAATAGAAGTTATGGCGATTGATATGAATGAAGACCGTGTAAATGAATTTGCAAATATTGCATCCCATGCTGTAATTGCCGATTCTACAGATGAAATGGTATTAAAAAGTTTAGGAATCCGTAATTTTGATCATGTTGTGGTAGCGATTGGTGATAATCTGAATGCAAGTATTTTAACGACTCTTATTTTAAAAGAATTAGGCGTGAAAAATATTACTGTGAAAGCACAAAACGATTATCATGAAAAAGTTTTAACTAAAATTGGTGCCGATCATATTGTTCATCCTGAGCGTGATATGGGGAAACGAATTGCGAATAATATTGCCTCAAGTAGTGTCTTAGACTATTTAGAACTCTCAGATGAACATAGCATCGTTGAGATTATTGCGAATGAAAAGATTGATGGTCATTCGTTAATTGAATTAGATATTCGTGCGAAGTTTGGATTAAACATTGTGGCAATTAAACGCGGAAAGGAAGTTCTTGTTTCACCGCGTGCGACAGAAAATATTCAAATGGGAGATATTTTGATAGTCATTGGTCATGATAATGATGTGGATCGCTTTGAAATGTTTTTAGCAAAATAATAAAAAGGACAATGCAGCTTGGCATTGTCCTTTTTATTTAAATTTCCATAATGATTGGTAAGATCATTGGACGACGTTTTGTTTTTTCGTATAAGAATGGAGCTAACGTATCTGTAATTTCATTTTTGATTTCAGACCATTGTGTCGTTTTGCGCTCCATTACTTTTTCTAAATGATTTGTAATCAATGTCTGTGCATCGTTAATTAAATCACTGCTTTCACGCATATAAACGAATCCGCGAGAAATAATATCTGGTCCAGCTGCCACTTTGAATTCCTTCATATCGATGCTAACAACAACGATAACAAGTCCTTCTTCTGAAAGAATACGGCGGTCTCGAAGTACGATATTACCAATATCACCAATGCCGTTTCCGTCGATATAAACAGAACCAGAAGGGATCTTTCCTGCAATTGTTGCTTCATCTTCACGAAGCGCAAGTACATCACCGTTATCAATTATGAAGCAATTTTCTTCAGGAATACCACAATCATTCGCTAATTTTGCATGCATACGTTGCATACGATATTCACCGTGAATTGGCATGAAATATTTTGGTTTAATGAGACGCAGCATTAATTTCTGTTCTTCTTGTCCACCATGTCCGCTTGTATGAATGTCAGTCAGTGGTCCGTGAATTACATCAGCACCTGCACGATACAACATGTTGATTGTACGGCTTACACTTACCGTGTTCCCAGGAATCGGAGAGGACGAGAATACGACGGTATCACCAGGGATAATTTGAATTTGACGGTGGGTACCATTGGCAATGCGAGATAATGCAGCCATTGGTTCACCTTGACTTCCTGTACATAAAATCACAACTTGGTTTGCTGGTATACGATTTAGTTGTGATGGTTCAATAATTGTATCTTTCGGACAGCGAATGTAGCCAAGATTTTGTCCGATTTCCATTGCTGCTTCCATGCTTCGGCCAAAAACAGCAATCTTTCGATTGTTTGCTACTGCAGCTTCTACCACTTGTTGCAGTCGATGGATATTTGAAGCAAACGTTGCGAATATAATACGGCCTTCTACTTTACGGAAAATATCCTGAATGCTATCGCCTACGCGGCGTTCGGACATTGTAAAGTGAGGGACTTCACTATTCGTGCTATCAGATAGCAAGCAAAGGACACCTTCTTTTCCGATTTCAGCCATTTTTGTTAAGTTTGCTGGTTCACCAACTGGTGTGAAATCAAATTTAAAGTCTCCTGTATGAACAACCTGACCCTGTGGTGTTTTCACGACGATACCGTACGAATCTGGGATGCTATGCGTCGTGCGGAAGAAAGAAACGGATGTTTTTTTGAATTTAATTACATCGTCTTCTTTAATCTCATACAGTTGTGCTTTTCGTAGTAATCCGTGCTCTTCTAGTTTATTTTTAATCAGTCCGAGCGCAAGTTTTCCACCATAAATTGGAATGTTTACTTGACGCAATAAATAAGGGATTCCACCGATATGATCTTCGTGACCATGTGTAATAAAGAGTCCTTTAATTTTTTCTTCGTTACGTACCAAATACGTGTAGTCAGGGATGACGTAATCAATCCCGAGAAGTTCGTCTTCTGGGAATTTAATCCCAGCGTCAATAATAATAATTTCATCTTGAAATTGGACAGCATATGTATTTTTGCCGATTTCACCGAGTCCGCCAAGCGCGAAAACAGCAGTTTGATCATTTTTTAAGAATTTCATAAATTAGACGTTCTCCGCTAATTTGAAATCTGCATATTGCTTTTCATATTCAAGATGAGCACCAGTTACAGACTGGATAAACTCGATATTATATGCGAACTTGTGTAACTTTGTGCGAACTTCTCTTTCAGACCCAGCTTCTAGATAAAGTACCTTAGTATTTTCACGTACAGGTACCTCTAGCATTTTTTCTTGATAAAATACTTTAAAAATCATTAAAACAATCTCTCCTTGTTTATGTTTTAGGCTATCTTTTACCTATTATAAAGCAAACGGTTATGATTTTCATGTTTTTTCGAATAAGAATGAAGAAAAAAGCCCGAAATGGGCACGATTTAAGCAATTGTTTTTTTACGAAGTAAATCGTTCCAATATACTTTTAACTTTTTCTTCAGTTTCTTTAGCACGATTGTCCCTTCCTTTCTTCGTTCAAAACATGCATGTAATCTTATTCTAATGTGCAATAAGAAGTGAATTTTAGAAAATGAACTACTATTAAGAAGATATTTCGTTCAAATTATAGTATGAGATAGAATAGAAAAGAAAATTCATGTGTTGAATTGCAGTGCCGTTTTTATTTCAGTATATGCATAGTTAGGTAAGATGGTTAGATGCTGAGCGCTTTCTTCATAGATGTTTTATATGTTATACTTTTTTAGTATTTGAGAAGAGATTTAAACGATGAAGTGAGATGTTTAACTTGATGTAGTAGAAAGGATTATGTAAATGAATGATAAAATTGTCTTTTTTGATATTGACGGAACATTACTAGATCATAACAAGGAAATACCACAATCTACAAGAGAAGCTGTACGTCGCCTTCAAGAAAATGGGGTACATGTAGCAATTGCAACAGGACGTGCACCATTTATGTTTGAAGATATTCGTAAAGAGCTAAATATTCATAATTACGTAAGTTTTAATGGACAGTATGTTGTATTTGAAGATGAAGTTGTATATAAAAATCCTTTACACCCAGATACATTACATGCCTTCACGAAGTTTTCAGAAGAGGAAGGCTATCCTCTTGTTTATTTGGATCATCAAGACATGAAGGCGACAGTGGCATCACATAATTATGTAGCAGAAAGCTTTGCTAGTCTTCGCATGAGTCATCCCGTGTTTGAACCTAGTTTTTATGAAAAGCGTGACATCTATCAAACGCTTCTATTTTGTAAAGCAGGGGAAGAAGAAAAGTTTATCAACGACTATCCGCAATTTCATTTTATTCGCTGGCATGCTTATTCTATGGACATTATTCCGATGGGGGGATCGAAAGCGAAAGGAATTGAAAAATTTATTGAAAAGCTTGGATTCACTCGAGAACAGGTTTATGCATTTGGGGACGGGTTAAATGATTTCGAAATGATTGAAACTGTAGGGACAGGAATTGCTATGGGAAATGGACATGAAGATTTGAAGAAACTTGCTAATTATGTAACGAAAGATGTTGCAGAAGATGGTATCCTTCATGGATTGCAGTGGGCAGGATTATTGTAAAGGATCAGTATGAAAACCATTTCATGTAAAAATTAGTCTGTTTTCATTAAGTTTAATGAAAACAGACTAATTTTTTTATCCTTCTATTGGCGGACAGCAAAGGCCCTTACTGATAGGAGTTGCATTTTATCCCGCTATTCGCGGGCAGTAAGACCCCCACCTTAAGATTGAAATAGAAACGAGGAAGATATGGTGAGGGATAACTGCTCGTAAAAGCCCGATTGGTGAGAGCTTCCAACAGTGGGGGATGAAAAAACACTGTTGGAAGTTTCATTTTATCTTTCTAAAGGTGTTGTATTTTCTGGGATTAAAAATGGATTGTCTTTATTAATATGGTCATAAAACATAACACCGTTTAAGTGATCAATTTCATGTTGGAAGACAATAGCTGGTAAACCTTTTAAACGTAGTGTCACTTCTACACCGTCTATTGTTGTTCCTTTTACAGTGATGCGAGTGTAACGAGGCACATAGCCAGGGACTTCGCGATCTACCGATAGACAACCTTCGCCACCTGATAGGTACGTACGTTCTACAGAGTGACTGATAATTTTCGGGTTAAATAAAGCGTAGCTATATAACGTTCCATCTCTATCGGTTACATGAACAGCAATCATTTTTTTAGAAACACCAATTTGAGGAGCTGCTAAACCAATTCCAGGACGTAAATTATATTTTTCAACCATTTCGGGGTTTTGACTATTAATAACAAATTCGATCATTTTTCGTAATATATGTACATCTTCTTCGCTCGCTGGTAGAGCTATCTCCTCAGCTACTGCTCGTAAAATTGGATTTCCTTCACGAATCACATCATTCATTGTAAGCATATGCAATCTCTCCTTTCATCTTTAGTCTACCAAAGGTCGTGGGAAAAGTCATGACAAAGAACAAGGTAGTCAAACCGCCTTGTTCTTTTATAATTGTTTCATTTTACATTAACAGATGCAAGAAGCACCGACGATAATTAAAAGTATAAACAATACAACGATTATAGCAAATCCGTGTCCGAATCCGCCGCAACCACCATATCCACCATATCCACCATATCCATACGTAGGACATGCGCAAGCAGTTGGGTAATAACAATGAGTGTATCCGTACATGGTGTAACCTCCTTTACCATTTCCGCGAATGCTGCGGTTAATATAATGTATGGAAGAAAGAAGAAAAATGTTATAGTTATTTGCCTAAAAGGCGATAAGAGCTGCATATTTTTATTAAAATGGGACAAAAGATAAGAGTGAAATAAATCGTTTACATATTATTCTATGATCAAAATATGTGTGAAAAGGGAATAATATAACAGGTGAGGTTCACTCACTAATACAGATAGTATTTTGAAAATGTGTATTTGTTAAGAAAACCTCGTTAAATTCCGAAAAAATTTCGAAATCAAAGTGATTGACAGGGTGATTAGAATAGTTGTAAACTTAAAAACGTGATCAAGATTGTATTAATTTGTTTAAATAAAAACATTAGTACAGATTGTTAGGTGCACAAATTATTCAATAACTGACGAATGGTGCGTCAGTTTTCGCGCTTATGCTTTTATCTTAGCAAGGTGCTAGTGAAAGCGTTTAAGAATATGGTTCAAGAGAGGAAGAGGTGAACGGAATGGGTACTAAAACAAAAAAGGCCCTATTTAATGTTGATGAGCAAATGAAAGCTATCGCAGCTCAATTTGAAACATTACAAATCTTAAATGAAAAAGGCGAAGTTGTGAATGAAGCAGCTATGCCAGAATTAACTGATGATCAATTAAAAGAATTAATGCGTCGTATGGTGTATACTCGCGTATTAGACCAACGTTCTATTTCTTTAAACCGTCAAGGTCGCTTAGGTTTCTATGCGCCAACAGCTGGACAAGAAGCTTCTCAATTAGCAAGTCATTTTGCTCTTGAAAAAGAAGATTTCATCTTACCAGGGTACCGTGATGTTCCACAATTAGTATGGCACGGTTTACCACTATACCAAGCATTCTTATTCTCTCGCGGACATTTCATGGGTAACCAAATGCCTGCAGATGTAAATGCACTTTCTCCACAAATTATTATCGGTGCGCAAATCATCCAAACTGCTGGTGTTGCGTTAGGTATGAAATTACGTGGTAAAAAATCTGTTGCAATTACTTACACTGGTGACGGCGGAGCGTCTCAAGGTGACTTCTACGAAGGTATGAACTTTGCGGGTGCATTTAAAGCTCCAGCAATCTTCGTTGTTCAAAACAACCGTTATGCAATCTCTACTCCAGTAGAAAAACAATCTGCAGCAAAAACTGTAGCACAAAAAGCAGTTGCAGCAGGTATTTATGGAATTCAAGTAGACGGTATGGACCCATTAGCTGTATACGCAGCAACTGCTTTTGCTCGTGAGCGCGCAGTAAACGGTGAAGGCCCTACTTTAATCGAGACTTTAACATTCCGTTACGGTCCACATACAATGGCTGGTGATGACCCAACTCGTTACCGTACAAAAGATATCGAAAACGAATGGGAACAAAAAGACCCAATCGTACGTTTCCGTGCGTTCTTAGAAAACAAAGGCATCTGGTCTCAAGAAGAAGAAGAAAAAGTAATCGAACAGGCTAAAGAAGATATTAAAGAAGCGATTGCTAAAGCAGACCAAGCTCCAAAACAAAAAGTTACTGATTTAATGGAAATCATGTACGAAACAATGCCTTACAACTTAGCTGAACAATATGAAATTTACAAAGAAAAGGAGTCGAAGTAAGCCATGGCTCAAATGACAATGATTCAAGCAATCACTGATGCTTTACGCGTTGAAATGAAAAATGATCCTAACGTACTTGTGTTTGGTGAAGACGTTGGTGTAAACGGCGGTGTATTCCGTGCTACTGAAGGTTTGCAAGCTGAATTCGGTGAAGACCGTGTAATGGATACTCCACTTGCAGAGTCTGGTATCGGTGGACTTGCAGTTGGTTTAGCACTTGAGGGCTTCCGTCCAGTTCCTGAAATTCAATTCTTCGGTTTCGTTTTCGAAGTAATGGATTCTATTTCTGGTCAAATGGCTCGTATGCGCTACCGTTCTGGTGGACGTTGGACTGCTCCAATTACAGTTCGTTCTCCTTTCGGTGGTGGTGTTCATACGCCAGAATTACACGCTGACAGCTTAGAAGGATTAATGACACAACAACCAGGTTTAAAAGTTGTAATTCCATCTACTCCATACGATGCGAAAGGTCTTTTAATTTCTGCAATTCGTGATAACGATCCAGTTATTTACTTAGAGCACATGAAATTATACCGTTCTTTCCGTCAAGAAGTACCAGAAGGTGAATACACAATTGACCTTGGTAAAGCTGATGTAAAACGTGAAGGTACAGATGTATCTGTTATCACATACGGTGCAATGGTACATGCTGCATTAAAAGCTGCTGAAGAACTAGAAAAAGAAGGCATCTCTTTAGAGGTTGTTGACTTACGTACAGTTCAACCATTAGATATCGAAACAATTATTGCTTCTGTTGAAAAAACAGGCCGCGTTGTTGTAGTTCAAGAAGCTCAAAAACAAGCTGGTATTGCAGCTAATGTTGTAGCAGAAATCAATGATCGTGCAATCTTAAACTTAGAAGCTCCAGTTGTACGTGTTGCAGCTGCTGATACAGTATTCCCATTCTCTCAAGCAGAGAGCGTATGGTTACCAAACCACAAGGATATTGTTGAAGCTGTTAACAAAGTAATGAACTTCTAATTTTAATTTTACTTTTATGTGCAAAAGAAGTCAGCGCATGCTGATTTCTTTTGCGATACTTAATAATAATGATATGAATCAGGGGGCTGAATTCCGTGGCATTTGAATTTAAACTACCAGATATCGGTGAAGGTATCCACGAAGGTGAAATCGTAAAATGGTTTGTTAAACCAGGCGATGAAGTAAACGAAGATGATGTACTTCTTGAAGTACAAAATGATAAAGCTGTTGTAGAAATTCCTTCTCCAGTTAAAGGTAAAGTACTTGACATTCTTGTAGAAGAAGGTACAGTAGCAGTAGTAGGAGATGTTCTTGTTAAATTTGACGCTCCTGGTTATGAAAACCTTAAATTTAAAGGTGACGATCATGACGAAGCTCCAAAAGCTGAAGAAGTAAAAGAAGAAGCTCCAGCAGCAGCGGCTACTCCAGCAGCAACTGCAGAAGTAGTTAACGAGCGCGTAATTGCTATGCCATCTATTCGTAAATATGCACGCGAAAAAGGTGTAGACATTCGTCTAGTAGCTGGTACTGGTAAAAACGGTCGTGTTGTAAAAGCTGACATCGATGCATTTGCAAACGGTGGACAAGTAGCAGCAGCAACTGAAGCTCCAGTAGCGAAAGAAGCTCCAGCAGCAGCGAAAGAAGAAGCTCCAAAAGCACAACCAATTCCAGTTGGTGAATTCCCAGAAACTCGTGAGAAAATGAGCGGTATCCGTAAAGCGATTGCAAAAGCAATGGTTAACTCTAAACATACAGCTCCTCACGTAACATTAATGGACGAAGTAGATGTAACTGAACTTGTTGCTCATCGCAAGAAATTCAAAGCTGTTGCAGCTGAAAAAGGTATTAAATTAACTTACCTTCCATACGTTGTAAAAGCATTAACATCTGCATTACGTGAATACCCAATGATGAACACTTCTTTAGATGATGCATCTCAAGAGATCGTTCACAAGCATTACTTCAACATTGGTATCGCTGCTGATACAGACAAAGGTCTTTTAGTACCAGTTGTAAAAGATGCTGATCGTAAATCTATCTTCACTATCTCTAACGAGATCAATGAGCTTGCAACTAAAGCACGTGAAGGTCGCTTAGCTCCAGCAGAGATGAAAGGTGCTTCTTGCACAATCACAAACATTGGTTCTGCAGGTGGACAATGGTTCACTCCAGTTATTAACCACCCAGAAGTAGCAATTCTTGGTATCGGCCGTATTGCTGAGAAAGCAGTTGTGAAAAACGGTGAAATCGTTGCAGCTCCAGTATTAGCATTATCTTTAAGCTTTGACCATCGCTTAATCGACGGTGCAACTGCTCAGAAAGCATTAAACCAAATTAAACGTCTATTAAACGACCCACAATTATTAGTAATGGAGGCGTAATAAACAATGGTAGTAGGAGATTTCCCAATTGAATTAGATACAGTCGTTGTTGGTGCAGGTCCTGGTGGATATGTTGCAGCAATTCGTGCAGCACAATTAGGACAAAAAGTAGCTATTATTGAAAAAGCTAACCTTGGTGGTGTATGCTTAAACGTTGGATGTATTCCATCTAAAGCATTAATCAATGCAGGTCATCGTTATGAGAATGCAAAACATTCTGATGACATGGGTATTATGGCAGAAAACGTAACAGTTGACTTCACAAAAGTTCAAGAATGGAAAAACGGCGTAGTTAAGAAATTAACTGGCGGTGTAGAAGGCCTTCTAAAAGGTAACAAAGTTGAAATCATTCGCGGTGAAGCTTACTTCGTAGATGCAAACACATTACGCGTAATGACTGAAGATGCAGCTCAAACGTATACGTTTAAAAATGCTGTTCTTGCAACAGGTTCTACACCAATTGAAATTCCTGGATTCAAATATTCTAAACGTGTTATTAACTCTACAGGCGCATTAAGCTTACCTGAAATTCCGAAGAAACTTGTTGTAATCGGCGGCGGTTACATCGGTATGGAATTAGGAACTGCATATGCTAACTTCGGTACAGAAGTTACTGTAGTAGAAGCTGGCGATGAAATCTTAGCTGGTTTCGAAAAAGCAATGAGCACAGTTGTTAAACGCGCTCTTCAGAAAAAAGGTAACGTAACAATCCATACGAAAGCTATGGCTAAAGGCGTTGAAGAAACTGAAAACGGCGTAAAAGTTAGCTTCGAAGTTAAAGGCGAAGTACAAACTGTAGAAGCAGATTACGTATTAGTAACTGTAGGTCGTCGTCCAAACACTCAAGAAATTGGTCTTGAGCAAGTTGGAGTTAAAATGACTGACCGCGGTCTAATCGAAATCGATGAGCAATGCCGTACAAACGTACCAAATATCTATGCAATTGGTGATATCGTTCCTGGACCACCATTAGCTCACAAAGCTTCTTACGAAGGTAAAGTAGCTGTTGAAGCAATTAGCGGTCACGCAGCGGCAATCGATTACATCGGAATTCCAGCAGTATGCTTCACTGATCCAGAATTAGCATCTGTTGGTTACACTAAGAAACAAGCTGAAGAAGCTGGAATGAGCGTAGCAGTGTCTAAATTCCCATTCGCTGCAAACGGTCGTGCATTATCATTAAACAGCACAGACGGTTTCGTACAACTTGTAACACGTAAAGAAGATGGTCTTCTTGTAGGTGCACAAGTTGCAGGCGCAGGCGCTTCTGATATTATTTCTGAGATTGGTTTAGCTATCGAAGCTGGAATGACAGCTGAAGATATCGCTCAAACAATCCACGCTCACCCAACATTAGGTGAAATCACAATGGAAGCAGCTGAAGTTGCTCTTGGAATGCCAATTCACATTGTAAAATAATATAAGATAAATAAAACAACCGTCCCCTAGTATCTAGGAGGCGGTTGTTTTATTTAGAAAAAATGAGTCTAAGTCTAATTTCAGATTGAGGCAGTAATATTCTATTAAAATTGTTTTATATTTTATTTACTTAATGGTTTGGAATTTGAGCATACCATCCAAAACATTTGTATTATTATATAAAAACGTTACTATATCAGCTTTTTGTTCGACTAACTGTTATTGAGCACCTTTTTTGTTGGATAATGAAGATCAATAAATGTTATTTGGACAAGTAGGATTTGTGACAGGATTTACAGGAAAAGTGGTATACATACAAGATATACATGGACAGTACATACAAAACCCTTCTAAATCCTATGAGCAAGTGAAGATGTCAGATATGGAGCGTATACACTATACGAACAATTGGCGGTTCTTACAAATCAGTTAGGCTATGCCTAACCGAAATGCATCCCCTCCTTACCGCTGGGCCTTTGCCCGTCACGCGCTTGAAGATGGGGGCTTCTTTCGGAAATATGTTAAAAATAGGATCTGTTCTTAAAGATTGTTGCTTTAGGAGAATAGATTTATATGTTAAAATAAAAGGAGAATTTTTCATTATTAGGAGGCATCGATATGAAATATTATGTAGCTTCAAGCTTCGGAAACATACATACAGTAAGGTCAGTTGCTTCCTCATTAAATGAAAAAGGGTTTGTTCAAACATATGATTGGACAAAGAATCAACGAGCAAATACATTGAAAGATTTGATAGAAATCGGAGAACAGGAAAAACAAGCCGTTCTAGATTCCGATTTTCTCATTGTTTTGAGTCCAGCAGGTAAAGGAAGCCACATAGAGCTCGGTATTGCTCTAGGGGTAGGAAAACCAATTTACTTATACTCTGAACATACTGACATACTTGACTTTGAAACGACTAGCACCTTTTATCATGTGAAGGGAGTTAAAACATTTGTCGGTGAATTATCGTCTTTTATTGATTTGGTATTATCAGAACAGAACATTATCAATCGTTAAATCCCAGAGATGGACTTTGCCATCTCTATTATGCAATTCTCCCCATTTTTTCTACTGTTACCCCTGATGCACGTCGGAATCCCTCTAAGAACATATCCTCTGTCTGTATTTGTTTCTTGGCTTTCTTCCGTCTATATAAGAATTGATGCCAGTAGAGATAGTTATCTAGATATTTCGTCGCTACCCCGCGAAAACGGAACAACCATCCTTTCAATTGGTTATGGTAGCTATTGACATGTTGTATATGGTACAAGCCACGTTTCACATATTCTTTCTTGCGAGTATTAATTGTGTGGTGTTCCAAGCCTTTTAGCTCCGCAAACCGTTTGTAGTTGGTAGCTTCATCCCTACATAGGGAAAGAGAGCCACCTAACAGATGACCCATGACTTCATCAATTTCCGTTGCTGTAATGCGTCCGTATCCTGCCCTTTTAGACAAGAGGGTGCCATTACGGTCATGTGCGACCAATACGCAAACTTGTTCCTTACTGATACCGCGTTTGGATGCACTTCCGCCACGTTTCCGTGCTTTTCGATGAGAAATGTCACGTTTTCCTTTCTCTGAATCTAAGAAATAGGTTTCGTCCGACTCTACAATTCCTTGCAACGGCTGAAAGCCTATCAATCGAAGGGCATACAATACCTTATGACGCCAATAAAAGGCGGTGGAAAGATGAATATCAAGATGTTCCGCAATCTTTCGAAGAGAGATTCCTTCGACCATGTATTGAATGTAAGCCAACCATTTGTTTGGATAACGAGTGCCTGCCATTGGACTTTTGGTGCAGTCATTGAAGCTGCGACCGCAATCATGACAGAGATAACGTTGGCGAGCACGATACGTTCCATTACGTTTCACAGCTTTACTTCCACAATGCACACAGGCTAGACTGTCATGAAAACGCGTTTCCCGAATGTCTCGAATCAATTGGGAACTTGGTGGGTCCGTATCTTCGAAATCATGCCCTAATGCTAAGTACAATTTCTTTTGTTCCTCTAAGGAAAGTTGGCTCACAAACTCATATGCATCTTTCAAATTCATATATGACGTCCCTTTACCGTATCATTTTTATATATTTTTGAGTGATTAGATATATAATTCATTGTATATTCATATGCATAAAATGCACCTCTCATATTCCAATGATGATCTGTTTTAAAATATAAACTTTCTAGTTCTTCATGATTAAATTCTTTCTGGAAAAATGGAAGAATATCAATTAATAAAACGACGAATTCCTTCGGAGAATTTATCTGCATCAACAGTTCGTGTATGTAATTGATGAGAAATTGTATTATAACGAACAATTGGTCCAGCAACTAATTCATGTATCCAATTTGCAGAGTTATTCATCAGCGGGGGATGGGTATCATCACTGATGAAAATTTCACTTTATTTTAATCCTGTATATACTGTTAGTTACATATGATAGTTAGATTAAAAAAGTAAAAAACACCTTACTTGTCCTTATTTTTAGGATAGTTAAGGTGTGTTTCTTTATATTATGTAATGATTTCATATGGTGCCCATATATTGTAATATAATAGGACGTGCGAAAGGAGGCAATGCCATGAGAATAACAGTGGTTTCATTCCTCCATTTCATTATATGGAGCGGATTTTCAATTGTGTTATTATTATCGGACCGTGATAAGTTGCATTACAAAGTGTTGCTCTTTTTTGTATTTTTTTATTTAGCTTATGTTATTGCTCATATTATATTGCACGCTAGAAAAAAGGCATTTTTTTTCACTATTGCAAATAGCATGCTTTTTTTTATAAGTAAGCTATTCTTTTTTACTAGTTAACGTTTATAAAAGTACATTGTTCTTCCATTAAAAAGTTGTAATTCCCCTTCTAATTTTTTTGCTAGAAATCTAGAAAATTCATTAGCTTTTCCTTTATCCCCAAATGTTGCAGAAGGCGGCAATGTAATTTGCACAAAAGATTGTTCGTTTTCTATACCTATTCCTACATAAATAGAATGATAGCGTTCATGATTAGCTTTTAAATAGAGAGTTGTCTCAGATGTATCAACTATTTCGTATGGAAAGGCAGTACTTGAGTATGTAAAGCCTATTTGTTGGCCTGTTTGAGCTGTAATCGTTTTATAATAATGAAAGAGTTGTTTTACATCGTCTAATGAGATAGATTGTTGTTTTGACTTTGGGACAAGTTTAATGAATGCGTCTTGCATAATAAGCCTCCTAATGACATGATATATCACTATTTTAACATTATTATGAATTTTTTTACAATTGAAAAGGGATATCCCTTTTTTTGTTTAATATATACAATATGGAAAGACCAAGAAGAAAGGAGAGCGAGAGACGGTGTTTGAGAAATTATATGATGAACATGAAAAAGCAAAAGTCCGCTTTCTTGGTTTCATGACAAATGAGACTCGGTATGATTTTGGTGTAGTGTATACAACTATGTTTTTTGGTAAACCACTTGTTGTTTGTATGCAAACTGGTCGATCAACCCTCCTTGGACAGGATGATATTGAGGATGTGCAACATTTACAAGCTGTCTTTAAATTAAAAACGAGTGAAGAAGCAACGGATCTTGCGGAGTTTTTTAAGTTTCTGCTGCCACCAACATCTGTGCATGCTGAATATGAGGAATAATTGTTAAAAAGCAGTCGTAATTTAAAATATGCGGCTGCTTTTTAATTATAAATGTTTCATACTAATAAAATTAAAAAATAATCAATGTGTCATACTTAAAAACTATTGACGAAAAAAGTATAACATATTAAAATAAAGACAGAAAGTTAAGCGGTTACAAAAAAGGTCTTGGGGATTACAATAATAGGGGGAAATTTAAAATGGGAACTATCGTATGTCAAGTTTGTGAGAGCACAATTGCACATTTTGAGGATGAAAAAGTAACGGTATTATACGGAAAATGTAGCTCTAAATGCGATTGTGAGCATAAAGAGCATACTAAAGCCCAATAAATAAGGAAGCGCCTGCATATGCAGGCGTTTTTTAGTGAATTGAAGTTGTATGCCCAACTGTTGCAATAATGGCATCATCTCGAATCGGAATGAGTTCAAGTTGTGTTTGTATTTTCTTCGCAGAAGCAAATTGACTCATCATACGGCTATCTATACGTGTTAGAAAGTCTGTTAAGTATGCTGATAAAAAAGCGAAAGGAATACGTCGTTGATTAAGCAAATCAATAACTTGATTTTCTGTTTTTACACCGACACCATGCCCATAAAAAAAGAAATTTCCTAAGTAAATTGCATTCTCTCCTTGCCATTCAATTGTTGCCGGGTTTACTTGTGGGTTTTTAAAATAAACAAGGTCACCGGGAACAATTTCTCCTCCGGTTTTTGTAATTAGTTTCAAATCCTTATCATAGTCCCACGTATATAAAAGCAAGTTTGCAAATAAACGATTAAACGTTCCTTCATCGTATAGTGCTAATAGTGACTTATAGAAGATAATAATCATCGCAGTTGCACATTCTGTTCCGTATTTTTTACCATTTGCAAAAATATCACGAATTGCGAAAGAGGGTAGCACATTAGGGCGAAGTTGAAATCCCCCTAAATGAGTGCGTTCCCAAAATTCAGGATTACAGTAAGATTGCCCAAATGTACGGAATTGAAGTCCGCTTTGAAATAACTCTAGGGCAGAAGTGATGATATAAACACGAATGTTTATATCAAAATTTAACTCGTCTAATGTTTGAAAGTTATATACTTCTTGATTTCCTGTCATTATCTCTAAAATTTTTTGTTTTTCCGAAAAGAATGGTTCGGTTTCATTTTTTATATATGGATGTACAATGGAACGCCCAATTACAATCATAAGATCCCACCTATACGTTTACGTTCTTTTTCTTTTGTACTCACATACAGTAAAGACTCCCACCTCAAAATTTTAATGTGATAAAGAAGTTAGGTAGGAGAGACATTGCCTGTAAGAGTCCCATTGGTAGGGCTAACCATCAGAAAAAAAACAAACTGATGGAAGTTTCACCTTATATCGTATGAATAGGCGGGTAAAGAGTGCATAAGAAAAATACTGTGAAAACAAAGAGGGATATGATTGTAAAGAAAAAATCCCACTTCAAAAATATGAAGTGGGGTGGGTGTTATTCGCTAATTGGTTTATATTCTTTAATAACACGTAATGTTTGTAATGTCATATCTTCAGGGCCTTGTACTGGTAATCCTGCTTCTAAGTTTTTTTGAATATAGTCTAAGTTTTCTTGTGTAATAATTTCACCAGGAGTAAAAATTGGGATGCCTGGTGGATAGACCATAACGAAATCTGCTATAATGCGGCCTGCAGCTTCTGCAAAAGGAACAACTTCTGTTTCAGAATAAAAGGCATCACGTGGAGATAATGCAAGAACAGGAATTGCTGGAATTTCGACTTGTACTTGTACGCCTTTTTCTGCACTATCTTTAAATGTAGTTGACAAATCATGCAGAGCGTGAACCAATAAATTTGTTTCTTCTGCTGTATCTCCAAGTGTAACAAGGCACAAGATATTATATAAATCAGAAAGCTCTACCTCTATATTATAATGCTCTCTTAACCATAGCTCGGCATCGTGACCTGTAATTCCTAATTCTTTTACAGAGATGATGAGCTTTGTTGGATCGTAATTAAAAGTGGCATCTGTTCCTAGTAGTTCTTTACCAGGACAATATAGATGTTCAATCTCATTTACTTGTTTTCGAACTTTTTCTGCTAATTGAATTGTTTTTGTAATAATCTCACGTCCTTCTGTTGCAAGACGCTTTCTTGCAACATCCAGCGAAGCTAGTAAAATGTAAGACGTTGAAGTTGTTGTAAGCATACTAATAATAGATTGAACATGCTTTACATTTACAAGCCCTTCTTTTACATTCAAAATAGAGCTTTGTGTTAATGAACCGCCTAATTTATGAACACTCGTTGCTGCCATATCGGCACCAGCTTGCATTGCTGACATTGGTAGTTCATCATGAAAATGAATATGAACACCATGAGCTTCGTCCACTAAAACAGGTATATTATAGGAATGAGTTAACTCGACAATTTGTTGCAAGTCGGCTGCAAAACCAAAATATGTTGGATTAATGACAAGTAATCCTTTTGCATCAGGATGCTCTTCAAGTGCTTTTTTTACAGAAGGAATTGTAATTCCATGTGAAATTCCTAATGTTGGATCAATTTCTGGATGAATAAAAATCGGTTTTGCACCTGAAAAAATAATCGCTGACATAACAGATTTATGAACGTTACGTGGTACAAGAATTTTATCGCCAGGACCACAAACACTCATCACCATTGTCATAATTGCTCCGCTTGTTCCTTGTACGGAAAAAAATGTATGATCAGCGCCAAATGCCTTCGCGGCTAAATCTTGCGCTTGTTTAATCATACCTTTTGGGTGATGTAAATCATCGAGCGGTGCAATATTAATTAAATCAATTGATAATGCATTATGCCCAATAAATTCGCGGAATTCAGGATCCATTCCTTGACCTTTCTTATGGCCTGGGATATGGAATTGGATTGGATTGCGCTTGCTGTGCTCTATTAAAGCAGTAAACAATGGTGTTTCGTATTGGGACAACTTATACACCCCTTCTTCTTAATTATTATTAATATTTATTAGTTTTGTTTTATGTTTATCCTGTTTTACTAAACGATAGTAGAGAGAAGATCTATACTACTAATTGAAGGATCACTTTATGTTCTACAAAACAAAAGCATTATATCACCTATATCGAAAGATGTATAGAAAAATAATAATGGTAATTATCATTTTTACGTAGGAAGATCAACGCGTGGCAAAACAGGAAATAGTGTATAATGCAAAGAGGGGTTGCTATGAAAAGGAATTTAGGTGTATTAACTTGGATGATGCAGAAGAGTTGAATGGCTTGGAGTACTAAAGCATAGAGCAAGATGATCTTGTATGGGTTAGATAAGTGATGGAAAGAATGAAAGATATCCCAACTGGGCAAGAATTTATCATGACATTCGACAATAGTAATACCCAAAATCAAATGGTTTTGAGAAAATAAAGAGGGGCTATATGAGCTATTGCTCGTAAAAGCTCGAACTAAAGTTTCGCTTTATAGTACCTATGATTATGAAGAGGAACAAATACAAATTAGGGCGAAATGGAATAAATGAGGTGTTATCATGGAATATCAATATCCAATTGATTATGATTGGTCAACGGAAGAAATGGTTGCAGTAATTAAATTTTATGAAGCAATTGAACAAGCTTATGAGAAAGGATTAAAGAGAGAAAATCTTATGAGCTTGTATCGCAATTTTAAAGAGATTGTACCAGGGAAAGCAGAAGAAAAGAAAATCGACAAAGAATTTCAAGAAGTGAGTGGTTATTCCATCTATCGAACAATTCAAAAGGCGAAAAATTTAGAAGAAGAAGATATTGTGAAAATGTAAAAAAATTTTGAAAAATAAATTATGAAGTGTTATAATGTAATAACAACTAAAAACGGACAATACATGTATTGTCCGTTTTGCTTTATCGATTACAAATTTTATATAAAGGAAGGAGTGAGTGCAGCGTCGTTTCGATTTTTTTAATAAATTGTTCATCAGTAAGATTTGTAAACTCTTCTGGAGGCATATGAATTCCTACTAATAACTCTGCCTTTTTTACGGTAGATAGCCGCTCGATCATTTCCTGTAACTCTTCTAATTGAAGGGTATCATGAAATTTTACATCAGGCTTAGTATGGTCAATGGACCAAACGAAATCATTTGGTATATTCGTTTTTAAATCATTTAAATGTTTTAAAAAGGCATGAGCCGCTTCCATTTTTTGTGGGCACTCATAAATTAATCCAAAGTATATAAAAGCATGTGTACCCCATAATCCAATTTGAAAATGTGGCAACATTTTATATCCGCGTTTATTTGTTGAAAATGCAACCCAAGTATCGTTTGGTGGATTGACTTTACGACGTGCGTGTTTTGCTACATGATAGAAAAAGGATTCACCTGTTTCTTTCGTTAAGAAATGAGCAAATTGTTCACCGAGTGCTTCTAACTTCGGATGAATGTTCATTTTAATTCCAGCCATTCTTTCTTCTAGACCATCCACAGAGAACACTGTAAAATCTTTTTCTTTGAAAGTTTTTGATGTCATGGTTGTTCCTCCAACTCCTAGTTTGTTTCTATTCTAGCATAGCTTGTACAATTCATAAAAAAGAAGCTTATAAAAAATTTTCAGATAAAAATATAAATTAGTTGCATAGATGATTTATCCCACATAATATAGTATAAAACAAAAAATCAGAAAATTAAGTAAATTTTAGTTGAGGGCAAACGAATATTGGGAGGAGGCAAACGAATATGAGACAGGTAATTAATGCATTAAAAAGAACAGATGCGGAGAAGAGAATTCCGGTGCTGCGTTTAGAATTAGATTATGAATTAGCAACTCTATATGATGCGATGATGGAAAATGATGATATGAAAAAAGAAGAATGTATGAAAAAATTAGAAGTGTTAAGACTTGAAATGATTCGGTTAGAGGCGTAATAATAGTGTATGTATAAAAATTTAGTTGGTGCGAACCTTATAAAGGGTTCGTTTTTTCTGTGAATTGTACAGATCGGAGTGTTTAAATATGCAAGAGGTGTGGAAAGAAATTGATGTACATGCAAAACAATGGATAAAAGAAGCTGGACGACACCTTGTTTCATCGCTGAAGCAATCTCTTATTATCGAAACGAAGTCAAATGCCTCAGATTTAGTAACGAATATGGATCGGGAAATTGAACAGTTTTTTATCGAGAAAATTAAAGATACCTTTCCAGAACATTATATTCTTGGAGAAGAAGGATATGGAGATGAGTTAGCTTCATCAGATGGGGTTGTGTGGTTAATTGATCCGATTGATGGCACGATGAATTTTGTTCATCAAAAGCGAAATTTTGCAATTTCAATCGGCGTATATGAGAACGGTATCGGAAAAATTGGTCTCGTATATGATCCAGTTCATGATGAGTTATATCATGCGCAAAAAGGTGCAGGAGCATTTTGTAATGATATAGAAATTCCATTATTGCAGCCAAGTCAAGTGTCTTTAGGGGTTGTTGCTGTAAATGCAACGTGGCTTACTGATAATCCTCGTCTTGATATGAGAAAGATGGCACAGCTTGTAAAAAGGGCAAGAGGAACACGTTCGTATGGTTGTGCAGCACTTGAAATGGTATATGTAGCGACAGGGAGATTGGATGCGTATGTGACGCCTCGTTTATCTCCATGGGATTTCGGCGGAGGAATGATTATTGTAGAAGAGGTTGGAGGCAAAGTAACGACCTTTAATGGCGATCCACTTCGAATTATTGAGAAGAGCAGCGTTCTCGTTGCAAGACCAGGCGTATATGAAGAGGTATTGCAATATGTACAATAAGAGTATAAAATCCATAGAAAAAACAAAAAAGTAAGAGGCATAGAAAATCGCTTCTTACTTTTTGTTGTTATCGTAGTTTACGCATTTTTCGTTTTGTTATAAATCCGTATCCGATTGTAAAAATCGTACCGATAATGCAAATAATAGCACCGATTGGGCTGTTCTCAGCAATCATAATTCCAATACCAATCATAAAAATAACGCCAATGATAGCTGTGAATAAAAAGCGATACTGAATCTGTTCCATATATTTCACCCTCCAAATTTCATTGTACTTTCACAAAAGTGAGAATACAACTATATTTTCATTCTTGATTTTATTTTGATTGCCATTGTATCCCCTTCGCTCTTATAATAGAGAAGGATTAAAAAGACACTAGGAGTTGGACATGTTGAAAAAACGAGAAGATTTACGAAATATAGCAATTATCGCCCACGTTGACCATGGTAAAACAACACTTGTTGACCAGTTATTACGTCAAGCGGGGACGTTCCGTGCGAATGAACACATTGAAGAACGCGCAATGGACTCAAATGATCTAGAAAGAGAACGTGGTATTACAATTTTAGCGAAGAATACTGCGATTCACTATGAAGATAAAAGAATTAACATTTTAGATACACCTGGTCACGCTGACTTCGGTGGAGAAGTAGAACGTATCATGAAAATGGTTGATGGTGTTCTACTTGTTGTTGATGCATATGAAGGTTGTATGCCACAAACACGATTTGTTTTAAAGAAAGCTCTTGAGCAAAACTTAACGCCAATCGTTGTTGTAAACAAAATTGACCGTGACTTCGCTCGCCCTGATGAAGTAGTTGATGAAGTAGTCGACTTATTCATTGAACTTGGTGCAAACGAAGATCAATTAGAGTTCCCGGTTGTATTTGCATCAGCAATGAACGGAACAGCAAGCTTAGATTCAAATCCAGCAAACCAAGAAGAGAATATGAAATCATTATTTGACACAATCATTGAACATATTCCAGCACCAGTTGATAACAGCGAAGAGCCACTTCAATTCCAAGTAGCACTTCTTGATTATAATGATTATGTAGGTCGTATCGGAGTTGGTCGTGTATTCCGCGGTACAATGAAAGTAGGACAACAAGTTGCATTAATGAAGGTTGATGGAAGTGTAAAACAATTCCGTGTAACAAAATTATTTGGTTACATGGGATTAAAACGTCAAGAAATTGAAGAAGCAAAAGCTGGAGACCTAGTAGCTGTTTCTGGTATGGAAGACATTAACGTAGGTGAAACGGTATGTCCAGTTGAACATCAAGAGGCATTGCCGTTATTACGTATTGATGAGCCGACACTACAAATGACATTCCTTGTAAATAACAGCCCATTTGCAGGTCGTGAAGGTAAATATATTACATCTCGTAAAATTGAAGAGCGTCTTCGTTCACAATTAGAAACAGATGTAAGTTTACGTGTAGATAATACAGATTCTCCTGATGCATGGATCGTATCTGGACGTGGGGAATTACATTTATCTATCTTAATTGAAAATATGCGTCGTGAAGGTTATGAACTACAAGTATCTAAGCCTGAAGTAATTATTAAAGATGTTGATGGCGTAAGATGTGAGCCTGTAGAGCGCGTACAAATCGATGTTCCTGAAGAATACACTGGTTCTATTATGGAATCAATGGGTGCACGTAAAGGTGAAATGTTAGATATGGTGAATAACGGAAACGGTCAAGTTCGCCTTACTTTCATGGTTCCAGCACGTGGTTTAATTGGTTACACGACAGAATTCCTAACATTAACTCGTGGTTATGGTATTTTAAACCATACATTCGATTGCTACCAACCAGTACATGCTGGACAAGTGGGTGGACGTCGCCAAGGTGTTCTTGTTTCACTTGAAACAGGAAAAGCATCACAATACGGTATTATGCAAGTTGAAGATCGCGGTGTAATCTTCGTTGAACCAGGTACAGAAGTATATGCTGGTATGATTGTCGGAGAACATACACGTGAGAATGATTTAACAGTTAACGTTGTAAAAATGAAACAACAAACTAACATTCGTTCTGCGACGAAAGATCAAACTTCAACAATGAAAAAACCACGCTTAATGACTTTAGAAGAGTCATTAGAGTACTTAAACGAGGATGAGTTCTGTGAAGTAACTCCAGAATCAATTCGTCTTCGTAAAAAGATTCTTGATAAGAGTGAGCGCGAAAGAGCTGCTAAGAAAAAGAAATCTGTAGAAGCTTAAGTAATGTAGAGCTGCCTTTTGATAAAAGGCAGCTCTTTTATTGTGATTATTTTTTTGAAAATTCGATTTTTGTTGTGGACAGTACTTTTTTTGCAGGGTACTCTTATAGTAGGTAAATTGGAAATGAAATAGAAAAAGTTGTTATTCATCTGCGTGAGTAAGGGGGAAAGTGTAGTGTTTGAAAAAATGTCATTTTTTGCAAAGTTGTACAATGTAGATGTCAATCCAGAAGTGGGGATGTGGTTGCTTTACGGTACCATTATTATATTTAGCATTATTGTTTATAATTTAGGGTTTGCTAGAAAATTACCTTTATTAAAGAATGTAGTAATTTATACTGTATTAATACTTGGTTGTACTATTTTAACGTTTTTTGCTATCTTTCTACCAATAGGAGAGGGACTTGTTGTAGCAATTATTATACTTGGTATGTATAAATTACGTTTACGTCAAGCGAAACAACAAAAAGCAAGCTAAAGGGGTAATGTAAAATGCGTTTTGTGCAAGATGCATTATATAATTGGTTAACGATTAAAATTGTTGCAGAAGCTCGCCCATATGATGAGGCTGCGCAAGAAACATATATGTTTTTTCATAATATGTTACTTGAAGATTATCAGTTGAAACATGTTACGGTAGAAAAAAAAGAAGATATGTATTTTGTTACATATGAAAAAGAAGGGGAAAAGAAATCAACTCGGTTTCCACTTGAACTGATTGATTGTTTTTTAGACCAGATGAACCGTGAGCCAGAAAAATATAAATAAGCTCTTATCATATTTGATAAGAGCTTATTTATATGGTGCACATAGTTATCGCGTCACATAGTAAATGGCCATCAGTCTACTATAGAGTGATGTTTGTTTTTATATTTCGGATAGCAAGGGCCTGAGTGGTCCAACTAACCATTAGTGAGGGATGAAAAAACTACTGATGGAAGTTTCATTTTATTATTACCATTGTTTAAGAGGAATAGAGAAAGGTGGTAAAGAGAAAAGTTATCTAGGAAAACGAATGGCCCTAACGATAGGAATAAAGTCTACAATAAAGACAGGTATTATATGATATGCGCAATTATTTTTAGTAAAATTTCTATAGTTATTCTACTTGTAATTACAGCATATACTCCTTTTAGTAGATTACCATTCATCCTCTATTGTTTTATCGCGATACAGTCTAAAGTGCCCTGTTGCTTTTCGTTCCAAAGTACGTTCTGTAATACGATCGGTACATTGTTTGCACATATATGTATGAATAGGACGGTTACGAATCCGTTTCGCTATTGGATTTTCGTCATTTAAATCTTCTTTTTTATCACAAAGAATACATTTGACTCTCATTTCGTCACCTCAGCACAAGTTCTATCGTACTTTAGTATATCATGTGTGTTAGATATTTTTGAACTATAGAAGAAAAAATAAATATTTTCGCAATTCGAAAAATAGGTTATTATATAAAGTGAAACAACTATTAGCAAGGAGCTTGAATTCTTGCTGATGGTTAGTTGAACCGTATAGGTATAGTCCCACCTTCTTGTAGTGGGAGTCTTCTTGCCTGTTAGAGCGGAATCAGTATAGATGATTATGGAGGTGGAAATATGGCAAACATAGTAGAACCAACATTAACAGCTATCTTAATGCAAGTGTTGCGTGAAGAACGTATTGTAACAATTGCAACGACTGATTTTGAAAAAGGTGTTCCAAATGTAAATGCAATTTCATGGGTATATGCAATGGATGAAAAATCTATCCGTTTTGCAGTGGATCAACGCTCGCGCATTGTAGAGAATTTACGTCATCATGCAGGACTGGTTCTTACCGTTATGGCGAATGAATCTGTATATTCTATTAGTGGTGAAGCGATTATAAAATCAGAGCGGATGGAAGGTGTGCCGCTTAAATTAACGTTAATTGAAGTTTCTGTGCAAGAGGTGCGTGACGTAATGTTTTACGGTGCGAAACTTGCTATTGAACCAAAATATGAAAAAACATACGATCTTCGCGCTGCAGCAAAATTAGATAACCAAGTTTTATCAGCGATGAAAGATGTGTGAAAAAAGGGTGGGCAGCAAAGAAAGTTGTTCATCCTTTTTCTTTATCCCATTAATCGCGGATAGTAAGTCTCTTGCTTTAAGGTTTTGAGAAAACGAAGAAGGTAGGTGAGGTACCTGCTAGCATACATCTGATTTGTTCAACTCACTATAAGTGGGGGGTGAAAAAATCCATTTATGGAAGTTTCACTTTATATTTCAAGTGATTTCTATTCTATCTCGTTTGTACCGTACATATAATTATAACAATGGTTCGTCCATAATATGGATGAAACCCTTGTTCTACAAATTTTATGGTGGAGTCAGGGGGGGAAAGGTTGAATAAAATTTATGTGTTAGATACGAATGTGCTTTTGCAGGATCCGTTATCTATTTTTTCTTTTGAAAATAATGATGTAGTCATCCCAGCTGTTGTGCTAGAAGAAGTAGATTCAAAGAAACGTTATATGGATGAAGTGGGAAGAAATGCACGCTACGTATCAAAACTAATAGATAAATTTCGCGAACTTGGAAAACTGCATGAAAGTATTCCTCTCGAAAACGGGGGGACGTTTCGGATTGAGCTAAATCATCGTTCATTTGTTCAGTTACAAGATATTTTCGTAGAGAAAACAAATGATAATCGTATTTTAGCTGTTGCCAAAAATTTATCATTAGAAGAGCAAGAAAAAGAAGATGGAAAATCTGTCATCCTTGTAAGTAAAGATGTGCTTGTAAGAGTGAAAGCTGATGCGCTAGGTTTACAAGCTGAAGATTACTTGAGTGATCGCGTTACTGAAGTAGAAAATATATATACGGGTTTCTTAGAGTATTACATACAAAAAGAGATTTTAAATCGTTTTTATGAAAAAGGAGAACTACCTCTTTCTGAAATTGCAAATCACCCTTTTTATCCAAATCAATTCATTGTGATGAAGGATGCTTTAGGGGGATCTAGTTCAGCTCTTGGCATTGTTGATCATTCGGGGAAAAAAATGAAAAAGCTTATTTTTCCGAATGAGCAAATTTGGGGGATTCGTCCTCGAAATGTACAGCAAATTATGGGGATGGAATTATTACTACGTGAAGATATTCCTCTTGTTACATTGACTGGAAAAGCAGGAACCGGGAAGACATTATTAGCATTAGCTGCGGGGCTTATGCAAACAGAAGATTTGGGGATGTATAAAAAGCTACTTGTAGCAAGACCGATTGTTCCAGTTGGAAAAGATATTGGATATTTACCAGGAGAGAAAGAAGAGAAGTTAAGGCCTTGGATGCAACCTATTCACGATAATTTAGAATATTTATTTAATACAAAAAAACCTGGAGAATTAGATGCAATTTTAGCGGGGATGGGTTCTATTGAAGTGGAAGCTTTAACATATATTCGCGGACGGAGTATCCCAGAGCAGTTTATTATTATAGACGAAGCTCAAAATTTAACAAAACATGAAGTAAAGACAATCCTAACGCGTGTTGGAGAGAAAAGTAAAATTGTTTTAATGGGAGATCCGCAACAAATTGACCATCCATACTTAGACGAATATAATAACGGCTTAACATATGTGGTAGAAAAGTTTAAAGAACAAAAAATTAGTGGACATGTGAAATTTGTGAAAGGTGAGCGTTCTAATTTAGCACAACTAGCAGCGGATTTATTGTAGGGGAGAGTGGTGAAAAGCCACTCTTTTTTGTTTATCCCACATTAACTGGCAGTAAGCCCCCCCACCTCAAGGATGAGAGAAGATCGTTGTCCGGCCCTAGTGACTAAAATCTTCGATTGTTTCGCCTCGTCCGAGGAGGCGGGCGTCCTGCGATTCTGGGCGAGCCGCTTACGCTTTTCTACAGAAGATAGGTGGGGGATAACTGCTGGCATGCGCCCGATTGGTGAGAGCTAACCATCAGTGGGGAATAAAAAAACCCCACTGATGGAAGTTTCACTTTACACAATGGTAAACTTTCGGATATATCGAATTGGATCATTGACATTAGAGCTATCTCCAAAATAAAGATGAACAGGACCATCTTCTTTTAGCGGTTTTCCGTTTTTAGAAAAGCCGAGAATAGCATCCTTTGCTTTTTGTAATGGAATAGTTGTAATGCCGGTTTCTGTATGAATTTCTACATGAGTTGCATCGCTGGAAATTTCAGTATTTTGTAAAAAAGGTAAGAATGGTATACCGAATGTCCCTGTAATAATTTTCTCTTTTTCAAATCTTGCAATGCTTTTATTGACAGGCGGGAAAATAGCTCCTTCTCTAATTTCACGATCCCAATGTTTAGATGCTTGCTCAGTATAATGTGCTAATTCATTTTTTGTTTCTTGTGGATTTGTAAAGTATGTTGTTAAGTCTACTTTTCGATCATCAAAAATCCAGACACTTGGATCAATTGTAATTGGAAAGCGTACATTTCCGTTAATAAATAATATTTCACTCATTATTGTTCCCCCATTTGTCTTATACTCCCACTTTTCAGTATAATAGGACTAAGGACAATTGTCACAGGAAATGTTTCTATTGCAATTTATGAAAACTATCGCTAATATTAGTAGATAGGATAGGAGAGTAGGACGGAAACGGAGGGAATCAATTTGACGTCTGAGACAGTAACAAATCATCAGGAAAAGGCACTTGCCCTTCTACAAGCTGATGCAGAGAAAATTCTAAGACTTATTAAGGTGCAAATGGATCACCTTACGATGCCGCAATGTCCATTATACGAAGAAGTGCTCGATACACAAATGTTTGGCTTATCCCGTGAAGTTGATTTTGCGGTTCGTCTTGGTCTCATTGCGGAAGATCAAGGTAAGGAAATATTAGGAGAATTAGAACGAGAGCTATCGGCACTGCATGAAGCTTTTACAAACAAACAATAATAGCTGGTTCAAATAAGGAGCTCAAACTGAATCAGTTTGAGCTTTTTTTGTGCAAAAAATGATTTTCCTGAAAAGCAGGAAGAACACAAATACATATGGAATACAACTGTTAAAAAAGAAAAGAGAAAGAGGATTTTGAATGAAAAGAGTTTGGAAGTCCATAGATTATTCTTTAGTGCTTCCTCTTGTTATCGTATGCGTGCTCGGAGTCATTATGGTGTATAGTGCCAGTTCTATCGTTGCGATTACAAAATATGGATACGCGAGCGATTACTTTTTTCGTTCGCAGCTTAATAAACAAATACTAGGGACAATCATATTATGTGTTGTTATGTCCCTTCCTTTTCAATTCTGGAGAAAACGAATTGTTAACGTTTTTATTGTTTTTGGTAGTATTCTAATGCTCTGTTTAGTATTGTGGAAAGGAAAGGTTGTAAACAATGCTCAAGCATGGATATTTGGAATGCAACCAGCTGAGTTTATTAAAGTTGGTGTTATCATTGTATCAGCTCGCTTTTTGGCAAAACGTCAAGAGACGAATACACCAATTTGGCATGGAGCAGGTAGTACGGCTATTTTTTTACTTTTAACCTTTTTATTAATTTATAAGCAGCCAGATTTAGGAACAGCTTTGTTAATTTTAGGGACAGTTGGAATTATGTTCCTCTGTTCGGGTATACAAATTGGACGCTGGCTAAAGCGTGTGACTTTTTCATCTGTTATTTGGGCACCGCTATTATATTTTATTGGTAAACATAGTTTATCACCTGTTCAGATTGCCCGAATTACAACAGCAATCAATCCCTTTAATGATCCGCAAGGTAAAGGCTTCCAATTGGTTAATTCATTTGTTGCAATTGCTTCAGGTGGAGTTGGTGGACGAGGATTAGGAAATAGCATTCAAAAGTACGGCTATTTACCAGAGCCGCATACAGATTTTATTATGGCAATCGTTTCGGAAGAACTTGGTTTTATAGGCGTGGCGATTATCTTAATCGCATTATTAGTGATTGTAATTCGTTCTTTCCGAATTGCTCAAAAATGTAAAGATCCATTTGGGAGTTTTTTGGCGATTGGTATAGGAAGTATGATAGGTGTGCAAACTGTTGTAAATTTAGGTGGAATTACAGGGTTATTGCCTCTTACTGGTGTACCGGTTCCGTTTATCAGTTTCGGAGGAAGTTCTTTATTAGCGAATTTACTAGCAATGGGGATTTTGTTAAATGTAGCTAGTTCTGTAAAACAACAAGAAATAAGAGTTGAGCAACAGCCTAAACAAGAGAGACATCTCGTTGTTGTAAAATAAAGAAGCTTTGTATAAGTGTACAAAGCTTCTTTTTTTGCAAAATTTCACAAAAAAAGAACTTATTTAGATGGTTTTTAACAAAAAGTATGTCACATTTAATCGAATGTGTTTACAAAAAGCTTGGTTGCTTCTTGAAATTTATGCTATACTAATTTTGTGAGACAAATTGAACAGAAAGCTTATCATTTGCCAAAAAATAAGGTATGATGAATAAAAATAAGGTGAAGCTTTTGGATAGTGAATATCACACTGCTAGAAGTGAAGTACTTATTTCTGCTAAAGCAGGGCAAATCTTTGCTGCTATGAATGGTAGGAAAATAGAGGGGGAAAATCATGAAAAAGCTGCAACGTATTCAAAAAGTATTAGTAGCTAACCGCGGTGAAATTGCGATTCGTGTGTTTCGTGCTTGTACAGAATTAGGACTACGCACAGTTGCGATTTACTCTAAAGAGGATAGCGGTTCATATCATCGATATAAAGCAGATGAAGCGTATCTGGTAGGAGAAGGTAAAAAACCAATCGATGCATATCTTGATATTGAAGGTATTATTGATATTGCAAAACGTAATCATGTTGATGCGATTCACCCAGGATACGGTTTTTTATCAGAAAATATCCAATTTTCAAAACGTTGTGAAGAAGAAGGCATTATCTTTATTGGTCCAAAGAGTAAGCATTTAGATATGTTTGGAGATAAAGTGAAGGCAAGAACACAAGCGCAACTAGCGAATATTCCTGTCATTCCTGGTAGCGATGGCCCAATAAGTGGAATTGAAGAAGTAGAAAGCTTTGCTAAAACATATGATTACCCGATTATAATTAAAGCAGCTCTTGGTGGCGGCGGTCGAGGAATGCGTATCGTACGCAGCGCAGATGAATTAAAAGAAGCGTATGACCGTGCGAAATCCGAGGCGAAAGCAGCGTTTGGTAATGATGAAGTATATGTTGAAAAGTTTGTTGAGAATCCAAAGCATATTGAAGTACAAATATTAGCAGACGAACATGGTAATGTCGTTCATTTATATGAGAGAGATTGTTCAGTGCAGCGCCGTCATCAAAAGGTTGTAGAAATAGCACCAAGTGTGTCTCTTCCAGAAGAACTTCGCAATCGTATTTGTGAAGCTGCAGTTCAATTAACGAAAAATGTCGATTATGTGAACGCGGGGACAGTTGAGTTTCTTGTAAAAGGAAACAATTTCTATTTTATTGAAGTAAATCCACGTGTCCAAGTTGAACATACGATTACAGAAATGATTACAGGTATTGATATTGTTCAATCACAAATTTTGATTGCTGATGGCTATGCTTTACATAGCGAAAAAGTAAGTATTCCAGAACAAGAAGATATAATTACACACGGATTTGCGATTCAATCGCGTGTGACAACAGAAGATCCGCTTAATAACTTCATGCCAGATACAGGGAAAATTATGGCATATCGTTCTGGTGGTGGTTTTGGTGTACGTTTAGATACAGGAAACAGCTTCCAAGGTGCAGTTATTACACCATATTATGACTCATTACTTGTAAAAGTAACCACTTGGGCGTTAACGTTTGAACAAGCAGCAGCCAAAATGGAACGTAATTTAAAAGAATTCCGTATTCGTGGTATTAAAACAAACATTCCATTTCTGGAGAATGTTGTGAAGCACAAAAACTTTTTAACAGGAAAATATGATACATCGTTTATCGATTCTTCACCAGAACTATTCGTATTTCCAAAACGAAAAGACCGCGGTACAAAAATGCTATCGTATATTGGCACAGTAACGGTAAATGGATTTCCTGGAGTGGGAAAACAAGAAAAGCCGATTTTTGCAGAAGCTCGCATTCCAAATGTTGAATATTCTGAACCGTTTCCAACTGGTACGAAGCAAATTTTAGATGAGCGCGGAGCCGATGGGTTAGTAAAATGGGTTCAAGAACAAAAACAAGTTTTGTTAACGGATACTACATTTCGTGATGCGCATCAGTCATTATTAGCAACGCGTATTCGTACACAAGAGCTAAAACACATTGCTGAACCAACAGCGAGAATGTTGCCGAACTTATTTTCAGCGGAAATGTGGGGAGGAGCAACGTTTGATGTTGCGTATCGTTTCTTGAAAGAAGATCCATGGGAACGTTTATTACAATTACGTGAGAGAATGCCAAATGTATTATTCCAAATGCTTCTGCGTGCATCAAATGCAGTAGGATATAAAAACTATCCAGATAACTTAATTCAAAAATTTGTAGAGTGTTCTGCACAAGCTGGTATTGATGTATTCCGTATTTTTGATAGTCTAAACTGGGTAGAAGGTATGCGTGTTGCGATTGATGCTGTGCGTCAAAGTGGTAAGATTGCAGAGGCAACAATGTGTTATACAGGTGATATCCATGATCCGATGCGCAGTAAATATGATTTGAATTATTATAAAAACTTAGCAAAAGAGCTAGAGGCATCAGGTGCGCATATTTTAGGGATTAAAGATATGGCGGGATTATTAAAACCAAATGCAGCATATGACTTAGTATCTGCATTAAAAGAGGCGGTATCGATTCCAGTCCATCTTCATACGCATGATACGAGCGGAAACGGTGTATTAACATATGCGAAAGCAATTGAAGCTGGAGTTGATATTGTAGACGTTGCGGTAAGCTCTATGGCAGGATTAACATCTCAACCAAGCGCTAATACGTTGTTCTATGCATTAGAAGGAAATGAAAGACAACCGAATGTGGATGTGAAATCTTTAGAGAAGCTCTCTCATTATTGGGAAGATGTTCGTAAATATTATTCTTCATTTGAAAGTGGCATGAATGCACCGCATACAGAAGTGTACATGCATGAAATGCCAGGTGGCCAATATAGCAATCTACAACAACAAGCAAAAGCTGTCGGTTTAGGAGATCGTTTTGATGAAGTGAAAGTAATGTATCGCCGCGTTAATGATATGTTTGGTGATATTGTTAAAGTAACTCCATCGTCAAAAGTAGTGGGTGATATGGCCCTATTTATGGTACAAAATCATTTAACAGAGAAAGATATTTATGAGCGTGGTCATGCATTAGATTTCCCAGGATCAGTTGTGGAAATGTTCTCTGGCGACCTTGGACAACCGTATGGTGGTTTCCCGAAAGAGTTACAGGAAATTATTTTAAAAGGAAAAGAGCCTTTAACGGTAAGACCAGGTGAATTGTTAGAACCAATTGATTTTGAAGGGGTAAAAGAAGAGTTATTCCATAAACTAGGTCGTGAAGTAACGATGTTTGATATTGTATCGTATGCGTTATATCCGAAAGTATTTATGGATTATCAAAAAGTTGCAGACCAATATGGAAATATTTCTGTTCTTGACACACCAACATTCTTCTATGGTATGAGACTGGGTGAGGAGATTGGTGTAGAAATTGAACGTGGTAAAACACTAATTGTGAAATTAATTTCGATTGGAGAACCACAATTAGATGGTACACGTGTTGTATATTTTGAATTTAACGGACAGCCTCGTGAAATTGTTATAAAAGATGAAAGTGTTAAAGCGACAGTTTCCCAACGAGTGAAAGGGAATCGCGAAAATCCAAATCATATTAATGCAACAATGCCAGGGACTGTAATTAAAGTAGTAGTAAATGAAGGAGATACAGTGAAAAAAGGTGATTCCATGGCAATTACAGAGGCGATGAAAATGGAAACAACTGTACAAGCCCCATTTACTGGTACTGTGAAAAAAGTATATGTGAAAGATGGAGAGGCAATTCAAACAGGTGATTTGCTAATTGAATTGGAACAATAATATAAAGTGAAACTTCCGTCAGTTGGATTCTTACTGTCCGTTAATGCGGGATAGAACAGCTGTTAGTCAGTTTTTTTACACACCGTTCTCATTCAGGATTATTTCAAAAAACAAAAAGAGCTGCATGAAAGCAGCTCTTTTTGTTTTTTTTTGAAAGTAATAGCTTGTCGTAATAGGAAAGTTATTATAATAGTTTCTTTTGCTGTGTAGTACGATTCATTTCTGTTTTTTGTATGTTTGTTTTACTGCGTGTTACTAGCATAACTAAATAGCATAATACAGCAAACAAGCATGCTATAAAGAGTGAATGAAGAAGTGACATGACTAAGCTTGCATCTGTGAATACAACTAAAATACCAGAGATTGCTTGACACATCACAAGGCTAAATGCAGTAATCCATCCATAATATATAACAGCTTGTTGTTTATATTGCCGGATAGCTATAATCATTGCGTATAAAATCCAAACAAAAATTAATGTAGCGGCAAATCGATGTCCCATTTGTACCCATTCATGAAATTGCGTTGGAAATGGACTGTTTTTGCTGCATAATGGAAAAGTTGGACATGCTAAGCTTGCGTGTTCATGGCGCACCAATGCTCCTGTATAGACAACAATGTAACTGTAAATTGTTACACCGTAAATATGAAATCTCATCTTCTTATCAATATTAAGTGAGTGGACATCAAACTTTTTATCAATTTCAAAGATAAGGAGTGTCAATAAAATAACAGCAGCAAACGAAATAAGAGAGATACCGAAGTGAATTGCTAATACAGCCGGAACTTGTCCCCATACAACTGCAGCTGCTCCCATAAGTGCTTGAGCTACTAAAAATGCGAAAGACAGAATGGCAAGGGTTTTTGTTTCACGAACGTGCCCGTAGTATTTCCAAGCTAAGACACATAGTAGTGTAACAAGAACTCCTGCAGAACCTGAAGTAAGGCGATGACTCAGCTCAATAATTGTTTGTATTGATAGGTCCGAGGGAATAAGTTGCCCATTGCATAGCGGCCAAGATTTACCACACCCTTGTCCTGAACCAGTCTTAGTAACCAATGCTCCGCCAAGAAGAACAAGGAATAAATCAAGACTCGTAATGACTGCTAACCATTTTATAAAACGTTGCAATCCTTTTCACCAGCTTTCTATTCTAAAGTTATTGTGCAATATTTTGATGAAATAAATATTATAGAAACTGAACTGCACTACAGTCCTATGATATATAAAATCTTATAAAATAGCAAAGGCGGACGGCAAAGGGGAAGATGGGATAAAATAATACTAAAATCCAGAAAATAAATTACTGATTTTAACAAAAACAGCGGATTTTATAAATAAATAAACGGAAATACATGCGAAATTTGACAAAATGGTTTATTATAAAAGGTAATTACGTGCTATTATGAAGAGAGTAGGGAAAAACTTTTTAATGACAGACACAAAAAGTTCATGTTTTCTTCACAAATTTTTCATGAAATATGTTTTAATATATTCGAGTGAGAAGTGTATATTAATAGCAGAAGCAAAAAACAACATTTCTACTGTAATAATATTGCTATATAGAAGCTAAAGAGCGTTTTATTTCAAAGAGAATGCTCATTGCAGAGTAATTATGATGAAAGTTTTAGAGGGGGTTGAAACGATGAGCCATGCAACAAGTCAATTGCATGAGGAATCAACCGTAACGGATGTGCCGGAAACAAGTCGTGTACAAGATTTATTAGCGCTTGTAAAAATGGGAATTGTAAATTCAAATACATTAACGGTATTTACAGGTTTTTGGTTGGCTCTACATTTTAATGGATTAAACTTTGTGGATCAGCTGGATAAAATGTTTTTCACAATTGTTGGTTCTGCACTTATTATGGCAGGATCATGTAGTTTGAATAACTACATTGATCGTGATATTGATCATTTAATGGAACGAACAAAAAATCGTCCGACAGTAACCGGGAAAATGAAACCGAGTTTTGTATTAACATTTGGTATTGTATTATTACTATTAGGTTTCGTATTCTTGCTTCTTACAACGCCGATGGCTGCAATTATTGGTTTTATTGGAGCATTCACATATGTTGTTCTTTATTCATTATGGACAAAGAGAGCATATACGCTTAATACAGTAGTAGGTAGTGTATCAGGAGCGGTTCCACCTTTAATTGGTTGGGCAGCTATTGATCCAAGTTTGGATCATCCTATTGCTTGGATGTTATTCTTAATTATGTTTATATGGCAAATTCCACACTTCCTCGCTCTTGCGATGAAACGTGTTGAAGAATATCGTAATGCAGGTATTCCAATGCTTCCTGTAGTATATGGATTTGATATAACAAAACGTCAAATTATGATTTGGACAGTCTGCTTATTGCCACTTCCATTTTATATGAGTGCGCTTGGAGTAACATTTATGGTAATTGCAACAGTGCTTAACATCGGTTGGATCGCGTTAGGGTTTTATGGCTTCCGTAAGAAAGACGACATCAAATGGTCCGTGCAAATGTTTGTATACTCCTTGAATTACTTAACAATCTTATTTATTTCAATGATTGTTGTAACATTCTTCTAAGACAACGACATCAAGAGACTTCTTTACGTTGAGATTTACTTTACTTACTATAAAGTACAATCTAATTAACAAAGAAAGTGGGGGTTGTTTGCATGAAGAAACAGTGGCGATTGCTTTCGCTCGTTTCACTAGTGGCTTTACTGTTAGGGGGATGCGGTAAAGCCTTTCAATCTACTTTGATTCCACAAGGTGAAGTAGCAAAAATGCAATACGATTTATTGTTGTTAGCCAGTGCAATCATGATTGGTGTCGTTCTTGTTGTTACGATTATTTTCTTGTATGTAATTGTGCGTTTCCGTCAAAGAAAGGGACAGGAAAACTATATTCCGAAGCAAGTAGAAGGAAATCACAAGCTAGAAATTATATGGACAGTCATTCCAATTTTACTTCTATTGGTATTGGCTGTCCCTACTGTTACATATACGTTTAAACTTGCTGACGTTAGTGCTATTGAGAAAAAGAATATTGATAAAGACACAATCGTTGTTGATGTAACAGCGAATCTTTATTGGTGGGAATTTTCTTACAATAATGAAAAATTAGTAACTTCGCAAGATTTAGTCATCCCTACAGGTAAAAAAGTGTATTTAAATTTAAAGGGTTCTGATATTAAACATTCATTTTGGGTTCCGTCTTTAGCTGGAAAAATGGATACAAATCCAGATAATACAAACAAAATGTGGATTAAAGCGGATAAATCAGGCACATATAATGGTTTTTGTGCAGAATTTTGTGGACCTTCTCATGCTTTAATGCAGTTTAAAGTGAAAGCTGTTGATGAAAGCGAGTACAAAAAATGGGTTGCTAGTATGAAAGACTTAGATGGTAAGAAAGCTGTTGCTTCTACGCAAGAGCAGGAAGGTAAACAAATTTTTGAAAAGAGTTGTATCGGTTGTCATGCTGTTGGATCAAACGATAACAGACCACCTTCTGCACGTATTGCACCGAATTTAGCCAACTTCGCAGATCGTGATATGGTTGCAGGTATTGCTGAAAATAATGAAGAAAATGTGAAGAAATGGTTAAAAGACCCTGAAAGCATGAAACCAGGCAACAAAATGGCTGGAAAGTATGGTAATCTTACTGACGATCAAGTAGATGCATTAAATGCGTATTTACAAACATTAAAAGTTGAAAAGTAAAGAGAAACTATTTGCGAAGGGGAGGTTGAAAACGTGAGTTCTGTAGCAAAAAAACAGGGAGTGGGTTCTGTAATTTGGGATTATTTAACGACAGTAGACCATAAAAAAATTGCCATTCTCTATTTAATTGCAGGTGGGTTATTTTTTATCATCGGAGGAATAGAAGCATTATTTATTCGGCTTCAATTAGCGATTCCAAACAATGATTTTCTCGTTGGAGATATGTACAACCAAGTGTTAACAATGCATGGAACAACAATGATTTTCTTAGCAGCAATGCCACTTATATTTGCAATGATGAATGCGGCGGTACCACTTCAAATTGGTGCACGAGACGTTGCGTTTCCATTTATTAATGCTCTTGGATTTTGGTTATTTTTCTTTGGAGGCGTATTTTTAAACTTAAGTTGGTTTTTAGGCGGGGCGCCTGATGCAGGGTGGACATCATATGCATCGTTATCACTCGCATCCAAAGGACACGGTATTGATTTCTATGTTCTTGGTCTGCAAATTGCAGGTATTGGTACATTAATAGGAGGAATCAACTTCCTTGTTACTATTATTAATATGCGGGCACCTGGGATGACATATATGCGGATGCCGATGTTTACATGGACTACTTTTGTAACATCTTCACTTATTTTATTTGCATTCCCACCGCTTACAGTAGGTCTAGCTTTGTTAATGTTGGATCGTTTATTTGGCACAAGCTTCTTTAACCCAGCTCTAGGAGGGAATACGATTATATGGGAGCATTTATTCTGGATCTTCGGTCATCCAGAGGTATACATTCTTATACTCCCTGTTTTCGGAATATTCTCAGAAATCTTCGCTACATTCTCTAAAAAACGTTTATTCGGATATTCATCTATGGTCTTTGCAACGGTATTAATTGGATTTTTAGGATTCATGGTTTGGGCACATCATATGTTCACAGTAGGTCTTGGACCAGTAGCGAATGCAATTTTTTCTGTAGCTACAATGGCAATTGCTGTTCCAACAGGTATTAAAATTTTCAACTGGCTCTTTACGATGTGGGGTGGAAGTATTCGCTTTACAACACCAATGATGTGGGCTGTTGGTTTTATTCCATCATTTGTTATGGGTGGTGTAACAGGCGTTATGCTTGCATCAGCTCCTGCTGATTATCAATTTCATGATAATTATTTCGTTGTAGCTCACTTCCATTATGTAATTGTTGGTGGTGTTGTATTTGGCTTATTTGCAGGTGCTCATTATTATTGGCCACTTATGTTTAATAAAGTTTTAAATGAGACACTTGGTAAAATTACATTTTGGTTGTTCTTTATTGGCTTTCATTTAACGTTCTTTATTCAGCACTTCCTTGGTTTAATGGGTATGCCGCGTCGCTATTTTACGTATTTGCCAGGACAAGGATTAGAAGTAGGTAACTTAATTAGTTCAGTAGGGGCAGTATTTATGGCTCTCGGAACAATTGTACTGCTAGCTAATGTTGTAAAAACATCCTTTTCTAAAAAACAAGCTGGTCGCGACCCTTGGGATGGTCGTACATTAGAATGGTCAATTCCAGCGCCGACACCTGAGTATAACTTTAAGCAATTACCGTTTGTGCGTGGATTGGATCCATTATGGATTGAAAAACGTGAAGGGAAAAACGAAATGACACCAGCAGAACCGATTGGTGATATTCACATGCCAAATGCATCTTTCCTGCCATTTGTCATCTCTTTAGGCTTATTTATTGCAGCATTTGGAGCGATGTATATGCATGCGGGGAAAGAGAAAATGTGGCTAGTAGTAGCGATTATTGGTCTGATTATTACTTTTGGAGCAATGCTCTTACGATCTGTAATTGATGATCATGGATACCATATTCATAAAGAAGATTTAGAAGATAAAGGGGGCAAGGCATAATGCATGCAGAGGAAAAATTAACAAATGAAACCTTTCCAGCAGAGCCTGAAAAAGCAACCCTTGAGGGAAAGAATAAATTTATTGGATTTTGGTTGTTTCTAGGAGGCGAGACAGTACTGTTTGCGTCCTTATTTGGAACATATTTAACACTGAAAAATTCAACAAATGGTGGAGCGTCATCACAAGAGATGTTTCAAATGCCGCTTGTGTTCATTATGACAATGCTTCTGTTAACGAGTAGTTTAACTAGTGTATATGCAATGTATCATATGAAGAATTTTAACTTTAAGCAAATGCAGCTTTGGCTTATTGTCACTGTATTGCTTGGGATTGGATTTTTAAGTTTTGAGATTTATGAATTTAATCATTATGTTCATGAGTTTAAACATACGATGAGAAGTAGTGCATTCGGTTCTGCATTTTATGCGTTAGTTGGTACGCACGGGTTACACGTACTATTTGGATTACTTTGGATTTCAACTTTAGTAATCCGTAATGCGAAGCGTGGTTTAAATTTATACAATGCTCCAAAGTTTTACGTGGCATCAATTTACTGGCACTTTATCGATGTAGTTTGGGTGTTTATTTTCACTGTAGTATATTTAATGGGAATGGTGGGATAAACAATGGCAATTAAACAAACAAATATAAGTAATCCTAAAGTCGATCTTGCTTATCGCAGAAAAAAAAGTGCGGAAGAAATGAAGCATCAAGTCGTTACTTTCGGATTAATGATTTTTTTAACAGTCATTGCATTTGCAGCAGTCGCATATCCTAAAACATTTGGTCCGCTTTTTTCCGTACCATTTATTATATTGTTAGCTGTTGTGCAAGTTATTTTTCAATTGTATTATTTTATGCATATGAGCCATAAAGGGCATGAAGCACCTACATTTTTCTTGTATGCTGGTCTGATAGTCGGCTTAATTACAATTTTAGCTTTTATGACAATTGTTTGGCTTTAAAAAGAAAGGGGATTGAATGTTTCATCAATCCCCTTTTACATATGAAAGGGAGGGTGAAAAAAAGTGAGCAACTTATGGATATTCGGTTTTGAAGCACTGTGGAGCCCATTCTTTTTTCTTTTTATGTTAGCTATTGTGATTGGTTATCTTTTAATTATTGGAAAGTATCGACATCGCTTTCCGAATGGAGAAAAAGTAAGTAAACGAAAAATTTTTTATTTTATAAGTGGTATGTTCCTTTTGTATTTTGTTAAGGGGGGGCCAATTGATTTACTTGGACATATTACGTTTAGCGCACATATGTTAGAAATGGCAATCATGTGTATCGTTGTACCTCCACTGTTATTACTTGGATTACCGGATTGGTTGTTTCAATACATAACATCATTTCGATTTATTCGTATGATGTTACGTATATGGGCAAATCCTATTGTAGCTTTATTTGTTTTTAACGGGCTATTTTCTATGTATCACTTGCCTGTCGTATTTGATGCAGTAAAGCAAAGCCAAATAGGGCATCCAGTCGCTCTTGCCCTATTATTCTTTATGGCAATGATGCTATGGTGGCCTATATTTAATCCATTACCAGAATATCAAACATTAAGTGATATTCAAAAAATTGGTTATATGTTTGCCAATGGTATGTTATTAACGCCATCTTGTGCACTTATTATTTTTGCCACAGGGCCATTGTTTGCTACCTATACAGATCCAAGTGCATGGATGAAGGCAATGGAACTTTGTGTACCAGCTGGAACATTATCTAACTTAAATATTACAGGTCCTGATTTCTTGCATTGGCTTCCTGCTTTAGAGGATCAAGAAACAGGAGGTATTGTAATGAAGATTATACAAGAAATTGTGAACGGCACAGTGATTGGATATGTTTTCTTCTCGTGGGCACGTAAAGAACGAAAAAAGGATGCAGAACAGCTTCATGCATTACCCCCGTATTTGCAGACAAAATAAAATGAAACTTCTTTCAGTGGGAGGTTTGTCACCCTCCATTGATGGAGACTTCTTACCTATTGAGCTCATGTCAGTAGTTATCTCTGACATATTTTCTTTGTTTTTCCTGAGTCTTGAGTTGGGAGTTTATTGTCTACGAATAGTGAGGTGAATTTACAAAGCAAAAAGAAGGTGTATCATTGTGTACACCTTCTTTTTGCTTTATTATTCTATAATCGCTAAATCTTGCAATTCTTTTTCGATATTTTGAAGTAACTGCTCACTTTTTTGAAGAACATTTTTCGGGAAATTTTCGTCCTCCCCGTACTCTACACCATGTGGATAATAATGTTTACCAAGAAGCGGTGTCAATAATTTAATATGGGCATGTCTGCCTCCAATGTCTCCTTCTATGGCAAAACCTTGTATACGTAAATAATACACATCTTTTAGCATTTCAAATTTATAGTCGTATGTAACCCGCTCGTAATCCCATTGCCCGGCTAGTACAAAATGATGCTTGTCCATTACCTCAGTTAGAAGTGTGAAGTCAACAACTGTACCTTCAAGTTTCGTATTTGTAAATCGCATGAAATATCCTCCTTATTTTAAACGTAAGATCCCCTCGATTTTATAATAGTACGAATAGTAAGAAAATACAATTCATATAGAGAGAAAAGGGATAATGTCTACTTTCATGCAAGAAATATGATATAGTGAACATAGTGTGGTACACACAAAATAGAGAAAAACAGTTTTGTTTGTGTATACCTCAATTTTATGGGTATTCAGGAGGTATATAATTTGAAACAATTGTTCCGTATCATAGTAATTACTATTCTTATTTTAGCGATTGATTTATACGGGAAATTACTCGTTTCTCAATATATATTACAATCTCCGCATTCAAAACCAGAGCATAAAATCGTAAAAATGAAAAAAGAAAATCTAGGTATGCCAGAAGTAATTCCGCAGTTACTTGGTAGTGACCCTGAAAATTTGTTAGTGAAGTGGGGCGAACCGGCGCGAATTGAACCATCTGCATATGGTTATGAATGGTGGATATATAATCAAGATTTATCACAATATGTGCAATTTGGGATTTTGGATCATAAAATTGTTACGATTTATGTTGGCGGAGAGAAAGTGAATATTTCTCCATTTCGTATCGGTGAAAGATATGAAGATGTTTATAAAAGGAATCCGTTTTCATATGAAATTTCACTTAGAATGGGGAAAAACAGTTATCAATTTGAATTGTCTGATGTTGAAGTAGCAGAACAACCACTTGTTTCTATGGAAGAAGGGTGGGCGCAATTATATTTTGATCATTTTACACATAAGCTTGTCGGTGTTCGTTATATGGATGATGAAACGTTAATAAAACAAAGGCCATATCAAATTGTATCTTCTGGGGAATTAACGAATCCACAACCATTATCGCCAGAGCAAGTGAAGCAAGTTGAACAAGGAAATGCACAACAAATTTTAGATTTGACAAATGTAATTCGTAGTAGTTACCACCTTCCATTATTAGTATGGGATCAACAAACGGCGGTAGTAGCATATGAACATAGTAAAGATATGAAAGATAACAATTATTTTTCGCATGACTCACCTTCATTTGGCACTTTAGGGGATCGTTTGCAAAAAGGAAATGTATCATTCCAACTAGCGGGAGAAAACATCGCAGCCCAGTATGGTGATGGAATTGCAGCAGTGCAAGGATGGTTAAATAGTGAGGGACATCGAAAGAATTTACTAAACGAACAATTCACTGATTTAGGAATTGGAGTGTATGATAAATTTTATACGCAAAATTTTATTCAAAAGTAAGGTGTATGAATTGCCTAAAAATAGGCGAACCATGCGCCTTTTTTTTCTTACAATATAGTAGAAGATACATCTGGTGAGGTGATTGTAATGACAGCGGTGAAAGGAGATTTACATCCTTCTATTCAACAATTCAAAGAGTTTGTACGCCAGCATCCAAAGATGGTTCATGACGTTCGAAATGGAAAGAAATCGTGGCAACAATTTTATGAAGAGTGGTATTTACTTGGAGAACAAGATGATGTATGGAATCATTACAAAGTGAACGGGGAGACTATTCCTCCTTCTGTACAAGAAGATCGCGGAGAAAAGTCTGAGGACTTTATGGGGCAAATGGTATCGTTTTTTAAAAAGTTAGATGTGGACCAGGTGCAGCAACATTTAGCAAATATGACCACTGCACTTGGAAGCGTGCAGCAAGTTATTCAACAGTTTCAAGGGAACCGAGCACCAAAACAGCAGCGTAATTCGGAAAATAATCCGTTTTTCTTTCAAAAAGATTAGGAGGAAAAGTGATGAGAAAAGAACTCATCGAATTTGTGAGATCGAATGAAGATTTACAGAAATATATTCGGGAGCAGCCGTATTGGTATCGGAAACTTTCTAGAAATCCAAGTGAAAAGGAATCATTTGAACTGGCAGCTATGCAATATTTTAAAAAGACAATTCCAGACAAGGTAGCTAAGTTTCAAAACCAGTTATCGGTTGCTTCTCTAATGATAGATATGTTTCAATATATGAAACAGCAAAACGTTGATTAAGTTGATTAATTGGAAGTAAAAACTGTGTCCGTCATGCGAAACTTTTGTTACAATAAAAAAGAATTCTGGAAAAAGGAGTTACAGCATGACGGAAATTTGTTTAGTACGACATGGACAAACTGATTGGAATTTTCAAGAGATTATTCAAGGGAGAGAAGACATTCCTTTGAATGAGATTGGAAAACAACAAGCAGCGCAGAGTGCAGAAGTATTACGATCTGGAACATGGGATGTAATCATTAGCAGTCCTTTAGTGAGAGCGCACGAAACGGCACAAACAATTGCTGATGCGATTGGGATAAATACAATTCATCTTGATGAACGTTTTATAGAACGCGATTTTGGTGCAGTATCAGGGAAACCAGTTGATGAAGTAAGGCAGCTCATTGCTGATGGGAATGTCGAGGGCATGGAAACAGAGGAAGAAATTGTAGAGCGTTGTTTTTCTGCATTAAAAGATGTTGCTTGTCAGTATGATGGGAAACGAATTATTATTGTTGCGCACTCTCATGCTATTAAAGCGATTCTTCATGCGATTGTTCCAGGTGAAATTACGTTTAAAACGTCTTTAAAAAATGCATGTATGAGCTATGTGAAACAATCAAAAGGAAAATGGACCGTATTAAGATATAATATTGCAGAACATATCTCTTTATAAGTTGTTTTTAAGTGGGAATGCAAAGTTAGTAGTTCCGTTATAAATGTGATATGATTAGTATTCGGAGGTGTCTCTTATGATACTAGCGACGCTAGAGAGCGTAATGATTCTAGATGAAGCCGAACAATTAGCGAAAGCAGTTGTTTGTTCAGATATAGCTGAGCGTTATCGCGAATGCCATCATGCATTGCAGCAAAATCAAGAAGCACAAACGTTAATTAAACAGTTTATAGCTCTGAAGGAACGATATGAAGAAGTGCAGCGTTTTGGGAAATATCATCCGGATTTTACTTCAGTTTCTGCGCAAATGCGAGAATTGAAACGGGCGGTAGATTTGCATGAAGTGATAGCTGCTTTTAAAAAAGCAGAAAATGAATTGCAAAAGCTATTAGATGAAGTCAGTACAGTGATTGGGATGGAAATCTCAACTTCTATTAAAGTTCCAACAGGGAACCCGTTCTTTGATGCAGGGGGATGTGGAGGAGGTTGTGGTTCTGGTGGTAGCTGTGGGTGCAAAAAAACGGGGTGATTTGCCCCGTTTTTTAGGATATAGAAGAAAATAGATACAAAAACCCCACTAATATCCTTTGGTGTTTGAAAAACTGATCAGGACTTGTATGTAAAGTTATAAATTTCTGTGTGTGTTTGTAAAATAGAAAGAATGAAATTATATAAAAGGAGAAAATTATGTTTGGGCAACGACAAAGTATGATTGTCTATCTACATTCCTTAAAACACGCTAAAATTTTAAGGAAATACGGAAACATTCATTACATATCGAAGCGGTTTAAATATGCCGTTGTGTATTGTGATATGGAGCAATTGGAACATATGATGCAAAAATTAAATAAGCTTCCGTTTGTAAAAAAGGTAGAGCCATCTTATCGCCCATTTTTAAAAACGGAGTTTGAAAATTCTAGGCCAGATCGTGCAAAAGAATATGATTATAATAAGATTGATTAAAAACCCACCAAAATTTGGTGGGTTTTTCTTGTATTATTTGCATGTAGAACTAGTGAGATTTTCTTAGTGGAAATTTCACTTTATTGCATTGGCGGGATGAAATGGTTCATTCGCAATATACCAATGAGATGGTTGAAATATAATTCTTTTTCTGGAAACATTGTCGATGGTTTGACTGTGAAAGAAACGACTTGTTTACCAATTTCTGAAGCGGTATTTTCAAACAAGGCAATGCGTTTGCTTTGTTTATCTTTTTCCACAGGAATTCCTTCTAGACATATGTATAGTGGCTGAAAATTGCCTACTGCTGTTGGATGTAGAACAACAGCAAGAGAACAAACTGATTTATTATCTTTTAGTGTGTGGAATTGTAACATATGAGATACACGGTGTTGGTTTGCCTTTGCGATTTCTAGTAATTCATATAAATCGGAGTAACCTTCACCTAGTTGAATAAAACGTTGAATCATGTCTTTCCCTCCTTCTTCTTTTACTGTATCATTTCATTTTTGAAATGAAAAGAAGGCAAAGAAAAAACCCTGCCGAAGCAGGGCCCTTCTTACACTAGTATGACTAGTAAGAAGGCAAAGGGAGAGGAGAAACCGGAGGAAGAACTTATGGGGAAACGTAAGTCTTCTCCGCGGTTGGCAACAACATCGAAGGTGATGTTGTTATCCTTATTTATGTCCAAACTATATAAAGATATACATTGTAAAATTAAAATTTCTCTTTTGCTTTTTATTTTTCTTTCATATGTTTTATGATAGGATAAAAAAGATGAATATACATAAAGTGAAGCTTCCGTTAATGGAAGTCTTACTGTCCGCGAGTAGTAGGTAACATTGAGCTTGCGCAAGAATGATTTATATGAACAATCTGTTAGAAAGAGATAAAGGTAGTGACAAATTATGAGAGTAGTTTCAGGAAAGTGTAAAGGTCATCCTTTAAAAGCTGTACCAGGTAATACAACGCGCCCGACTACAGACAAGGTGAAAGAAGCCATTTTTAATATTATCGGTCCTTATTTTGAAGGTGGTTTAGCCCTTGATTTGTTTGGAGGAAGCGGTGGTCTTGGTATTGAGGCTCTTAGTAGAGGGATAGATAAAGCTATTTTTGTTGACCGCGATGGAAAGGCTATAAAGGTTATCCATCAAAATTTAGAAAGTTGCAGGTTAGAAGCGCAAGCTGAAGTATATAGAAATGATGCGGAACGTGCTGTAAAGGCGCTTATGAAACGTGAAATATCATTCGATCTTGTACTATTAGATCCGCCGTATAAGGATCAAAAGATTGTCTCTTTAATTAGTATAATGGATCAACATGGTCTGTTGAAAGAAAACGGAATTGTTATGTCAGAACATGGGGTAGATGTAGAATTACCTGAAACAATTGGAAGACTTGTGAAGGTGAGAGCTGAAAACTATGGTATTACAGCGATTTCGATTTATAAGTATGAAGGTGAGGGGACCGAATGGCAAGCATAGCAATTTCTTCGGGAAGTTTTGATCCGATTACGCTTGGACATTTAGATATTATTAAGAGAGGGGCAAAAGTCTTTGAAGAAGTATATGTTGTTGTTTTAAATAATTCATCAAAGACACCACTTTTTACGGTAGAAGAGCGTTTAGAATTAATTCGCGAGGCAACAAAAGATATTCCGAATGTAAAAGTTGATTCACACAGTGGTTTATTAGTAGAGTATGCGAGGATGCGTAATGCAAATGCGATTTTACGTGGTTTGCGCGCCGTATCTGATTTTGAATATGAAATGCAAATTACATCCATGAATCGTAAATTAGAAGAGAATGTAGAAACATTTTTTATTATGACAAATAATCAATATTCCTTTTTAAGCTCAAGTATTGTAAAAGAAGTAGCGCGTTATGGTGGTAATGTCGCTGGACTCGTTCCGCCAATTGTAGAACGTGCCTTAAAAGAGAAGTTTCAAACCCCGTTATGATGAACGGGGTTTTTTGCTATTGATAAAACGCATGAATAGTAACATAACATATAAATATAAACAAAACAGTGTAAAGATTGGACCATATGTAACTAGTAAGGCCCATCCTTTTGTTAGCAGGGTAGATTGTTCAGATAAAAAGACTGGTATATCATATTGGGTAGGTGAAAAAGAATGTAATCTTTCATAAAGTGGTCCCCAAAATATATATGTATAGATTGGAGCAAGGATACTTTGAATAATTCGTGCGATAAAATATGGTTTAAAACGAATGTCTGTTTCTGCTAAAATACTGGCAACTTGAGCTTGAATTGAAAGACCGCTAAATGCTAAAACGAAACTTGTCATCATGGCTTGTTGTAAAATAGAAGTGTGCTCTGTTTGACTAATCATTTGGCTCCCGAGTGTCATTTCAAAAAGACCAGACAAAATAGGGAAACTAAAGTAAGGCGAAAGTTGAAATACAATTAATATTTGTTTCATAATAAGAGCAAGGAAAGTTGTAATATGAAAAACAGTTAGCATTTTATTGAAAACAGAGAATAAAATAATAAACCCGCCAATCATAAGTAATGTTTGAATTGAAGAAGTAATAGCGTCACCGATTAATTTGCCGATGGGGCGTTTTTCTTGTAATCGAGTTTTATGAAGAACGGAAAAGGCGTGCCGCAATGGAATGGGCGTTGAATGTTTCTTCGTTTTTGTTTGTGTGTGTCTATCTTGGTAAAAGCGCATGAGCAGTCCAACTGTGAAGTTACTGACATAATGGGCAGCTGCTAAAATAAGTCCTAGTTTTGGATTGTCAAAGAAACCAATTGCTACAGCGCCAAAAATAAATAATGGATTAGAAGAGTTTGTGAAAGACACAAGGCGCTCTGCTTCAATTTGTGTAAGTTGATTCTCCTGGCGTAACCGAGCACTTAATTTTGCACCAGCAGGAAAGCCAGAGGCCATCCCCATTGCCCATACAAATCCTCCGATACCAGGTACACGAAAGAGTGGACGCATAAGGGGTTCTAATAACACGCCGATGAACTTTACAATCCCTAGTCCAATTAGAAGTTCTGCAATAATAAAAAAAGGTAGTAATGAAGGAAAGACAACCTCCCACCATATATTTAACCCTCGAATAGATGATTGTAGTGCCGCTTGGGGGTGGAGTACGAGAGAAACTGTAAAAAAAGTTACCGATATGGTGAGAAAGCCGGTTTTCCATTTTTCGTACATTTTGTATCCCCCTTTGTCCCAAATGTTCATTTCAGTATACGAGGATACATGGTGAAATTAGACCATAAGTATAAAAAGAGAGTGAAAAAATTTTGAGGGTGAAGAAGATGAGAGAGCCAAAAATTGGATTAGCACTTGGGTCAGGCGGTGCGAAAGGGTTTGCACATGTAGGTGTTATTAAAGTGTTAAGAGAGGCGGGGATACCCATTCATATGATTGCTGGGAGCAGTATGGGAGCACTAATAGGTACGTTTTATGCTGCAGGAAGTAACGTGGACCGTTTGTATCGTTTAGCAACAGTATTTAAGCGAAAATACTATTTGGACTTCACTGTACCTAAAATGGGGTTTATTACTGGCAAACGTGTGAAGGATATGATTAAAATGTTTACATATAATAAAAAATTAGAAGAACTGGATATCCCGACAGCGGTTGTAGCAACTGATATTCTAAATGGTGAAAAGGTTATCTTTACACAAGGTTCTATTGCAGATGCTGTCAGGGCGAGTATTTCTGTACCCGGTATATTTGTTCCAGAGAAAATAAATGGAAGGCTACTAGTTGATGGGGGAGTGATTGATCGTATTCCAGTATCAGTAGTGAAAAAATTAGGGGCTGATATTGTCATTGCCGTTGATGTATCCCCTATTAAGGTCAATGGAGAAGTTACATCTATTTATGATGTCATTATGCAAAGTATTGAAATTATGCAGCATGAACTTGTAGTAAATAGACAAATTGCATCAGATCTTATGATGCATCCAGCTGTAGAACAATTTAGTTCACGGGCCTTTACGAATATAGAAGATATTATTCGTGTTGGAGAAGAAGAAGCGCAGCGGCATATTCAAACAATTTATACGTTGATTGAACAGTGGAAGGAGAAAAAAGATGTTTAAAAAGTTTCGGTATTTATATGCATTACTTATTGGAGTTATAGTTGCAATGTTGATTGTGTTTGTTCCTCTGCCATACTATATTACAAAGCCAGGTATGGCAGAGAAATTAGAGCCGTACGTACAAGTTGAAGGAGGGAATAAAGAGAAGGGTGATTTTATGCTCGTTACGGTTTCAATGGGACGAGCAAATGTTGTTAACTTTCTTTCTGCTAAATTTAACAAGTATGCTGAAATTTTAAAAACAGAAGAAATTTTACAAAAAGGTGAAAGTGATGAAGAGTATCAATTTCGCCAAGTGTATGCAATGAAAGATTCGCAAGATGCGGCAATTTATAATGCATATAAACGAGCAAACTACCCTGTTTCGTTTGAAAATCAAGGGGTACTCGTAGTAGGACTTGCAGATGGTATGCCGGCTGCTGAGAAGTTAAAGCTTGGCGATCGTATTGTTGCTGTAGATGGACAACCATTTCAAACAGCAGAGCAGTTTATTGCGTACATGAAAACAAAAAAACAAAATGATGAAGTAAGTATTAAGTATGTGCGTGAAAAGAATGAGAAAGAAGACAAATTTGTACTAAAGCCAATTCCGGAAGATAAAAGTCGTGCCGGCATTGGGATTTCTATTATTACGGATAAGAAACTTACAGTAAGTCCTAACGTGAAAATTGATGCGCATAAAATTGGAGGACCTTCTGCTGGGCTTATGTTTACATTAGAGATTTATAATCAGCTTGTAAAAGAAGATATAACAAAAGGACACGAAATAGCTGGGACTGGAACAATAAATGAAAAAGGAGAAATCGGGCCAATTGGAGGTATTTCTCAAAAAGTAGTTGCCGCTAATAATGCAGGTGCAGAAGTATTCTTTGCTCCAAATGAGAAGGGAGCAAAGAATTCAAATTATAAAGAAGCAGTGAAAACAGCTAAAGATATAAATACAAAAATGAAGATTATACCTGTGGATACGTTAGATGATGCAATAGCATATTTGAACAAAATGCCAGAAAAAAAGTAAATCCTCTCGTTTAAGAGAGGATTTTTTTATTATGCTACTTGCAGGTAGTAAGACCTACCGGATGAAAGTTTCACTTTATAAAAACACACGTTGCGTTTCGTCATACCGAATCGGATGCTGCGTTATATCACGCTTTATCATTTCACCGCAAAGGGGCTCTTGTAAGATAGAGTAATAAACAGCGCTTGCTTTTCGATCTATATCTAGAAGGGGATGCTGTAACGTTTTTGTATGAGAAAGCAAAGGAAGAGTTATTTGTTTTTTCATACTGGATATATATGTTTGTCCTTTCTGGGACATGCCGAGTAAACGGATATATTGTGCGTGCTGTTCTATGTGAGCTTTTTGCATCTCTTCTTTCGTTGTATTTGTTAAAATATGAGTACAAATACGCTGCAGTCGTGTCCATGTGTAACGTTTTGTTTTTAATGCTTTCATAAATATCGTGAATGAAGTTGCTTCCCGAATAGAAGACAAAATCCGATGCTCCAATCCTTCCTCTACTTCATATATACGTTGTAATTGAGAGGGGGACATTGTTAAGAGTTTATATTTTAGTAAGTGAAAATAATGTTCCCAGTTATGTAGTAGGTGATAGGAATGTTTATATTGCTCTAAAAGTAGCTTTGTTATGTTTGGAACAAATGGAGCAATTGCTGAAAAAGTTTTCTGTTCATGAAATAATTGTTTACGTATGCTCGTAGCACTGGCAATTCGTTCATCTTGAAATGTTTCATCATGGTAATGCGAAGCAAAACGCTTAATTGTACTTGCTTTCATTGAACTTTTTTGCTCAATAATTGCTTTTGTGTAATGGAGTCCTAAAATATTATTTGGCTCTGAGACATCAATAGTAGCTACGTTTTTTTGTAAGGATGAAAATGCCTCAGAAGTGGCTTTTGCATAACTCATTCCAGTTTTTATGTATTGTTGTACAAGCTGATTAAATAAATCCTGCTCAGACTGGTGTATCGTAATTGTATTGTGGAAATGTTCGATATTACCACTTTCGCTTCCAAAGCAAATTTCAGAGACGTGAAGAGCATTTAATATCGAAATAGCACCGTTTGCAAATGTTTCAGCTTTTTGTGTTGCAAAGGCATAAGGAAGTTCAACGACAATATCTATTCCGTTTGCTAATGCCATTTGTGTTCGCGCCCATTTTGAAACTAGGGCTGGCTCTCCTCGCTGTAAAAAGGATCCGCTCATAACAGCAATAATTATATCGGCATTTGTTAACTTTTGGGTTTGTTGCACATGATAAGCATGACCGTTGTGAAACGGATTATATTCAACAATAATGCCGCTAGCTTTTATAATAATCTCTCCTTTCAGTGTAGCATCTTTTCCTAAAACATGATAATCTATATATTATTTCCTATAATGACTCCATTATAGTGTAAAGAAAAAATATTGACAAATATACAACAGCTAGCTATAATTTTGTTTGTTGCCTTGAGGTGATATGATATGAAATGGTCCATCCATGAATTGAACAAATATCGACATAAAGGACTAACGTTGGATGAGATGGTAGATGTAAGTGAGCTGAAAAATGTTGAGAAAGATGTTCGAGACATTACTCCTGTTCATGTGACAGGTAGAGTTGATTTTGGCTCCAACAAATTTACGTTCCATCTACATATAACAGGAAGCATGGTGTTACCATGTTCTAGAACGTTAGTAGATGTAACATTACCATTTGACATTGAAACAACTGAGGTGTTCTTAGTTTCGAAAGAAGATTACGAAACCGAAGCAGATTTTCATTACTTAGAAGGAGAAGTACTTGACTTACTCCCTGTAATTAAGGAAAATATACTATTGGAGATTCCAATGCAAATTTTCAGTGAGGATGTTTCTGAAGGAGCACCGATGCAAGGTCGAGACTGGCAAGTGATTTCGGAAAAAAGCGAAGAAAAGCCTGTTGATCCAAGATTAGCAGGACTTGCGAAGTTTTTTGACAAATAACCAGAAGACCGGTTCAGGCCTTCGTATGAAAATAACTTTCTCTTTTAAGGAGGTGGGAAGAATGGCTGTACCTTTTAGAAGAACTTCTAAAACAGTAAAAAGAAAGCGTCGTACGCATTTCAAATTATCAGTACCTGGTATGGTAGAGTGCCCAAGCTGTGGTGAAGCGAAATTAGCTCACCGTGTATGTAAAGCATGCGGTACTTACAAAGGTAAAGAAGTAATCAGCAAGTAATTGCGAAAATAAACGCAGAAGGGAAACCTTCTGCGTTTATTTTTTTTAACTTTTTCTTTACATGTTATTCTTCTATCTTTTCTAGTAACTGCATATGTTTAATAAAAAATGCATAAGGAGGACTAGAGAGATGGCAACAACAAGACAAGATGCATGGACTGATGACGAAGATTTACTTCTGGCAGAAGTAGTGCTCCGGCATATTCGTGAAGGGGGAACGCAACTTTCTGCCTTCAAAGAAGTAGGAAGACATTTATCACGTACACCTGCTGCTTGTGGATTTCGCTGGAATTCTTACGTGCGTAAACAATATAAAGAACGTATTGAAGAAGCAAAGCGAATGAGGAAAACTGAAAATAATGAAGTGCAAGAACAAAAGAAAGAGAAAATAAATTCTCTTTCATTAACATTAGAAGATGTAATTGTTTTTTTACAAAGATATAAAGCAGAAGAAGAAAAGACGGATTTATATAAAAAGATTGAAGTGTTGCAAAAGGAAAAAGAGGGGCTTTTGCAGCAGTTGTCGTTGTATGAAGAAGAGTATCGCACTTTATTTGATTATATTGACAGAAAAAGAAGTGCAATGGTATTAGAGCCTTCCGAAAAAGAGAGAAAACGGGAAAAAGGAATACTTGAAAAAACATCAAAATAAAAACAGCTGAATTACAGCTGTTTTTATTTTTAAGCAGATTCACTATTTGTAACCGCATTCAAATTTGCGTTTGGATGCCAGATGTAAAAATCTCCATCATCAATAGTTACCTTTTCGAAGTGTAATTTTTCCCAGAAATCGGCAGATTGTACGCGAGCAATTGTTTTGATAGGAAGGTGCAATTGTTTTGCGTAATTGACCAGCATCTTACCAAATCCTTGTTTTTGGAATGTTGGTAACACTTCAAGTTTAAAAAGTTCTACATAAGGTCCAGTAAACAAATTATTAACGGACTGTTGTTTCGTATACAAGCTCATGCGTGCTATAAGAGAGCCGCCGTAATAAATTCCATAAAAAGGAGATTCACTATCATTTTCGATGATATTTGCTTGTAAATCTTCCAACATAGATAATTCTTCAGCACCGCAACCTTTAAACTTTTTAAATTCTTCTAACGTTTTATAATTGATGAGCAAGCGCTCAACTTTGGGAAAGTGCATGTAATCACATCCTTTTCTAGGTGTAAAAAAAAAGAAAAGTATAAATATTTATAATAGTATTATAACGCATTTTTTCATTTTTATGAAGAAAAGAGATAATTCTTTCAGAATTTTTTTGAAAAGTTTGCTAAAATTATTCTATAAAATATAAAGTAAAACTTTCATGAGTGGGGTTTCTTTCCTACTGATGAAAATCTTTCGATAATTGGGCTTTTACGGACAGTTATCCTCAGTATATCGCCTTCGCTTCTTCTGAACCTTAAGATGTGGGGTATACTATCCGTGAATAGCGGGATAAAAATGGGGGCCTTTGTAGATGGAGATTGGTATAGTTGGACCGGGAGCAATCGGGCTCCTTTTTGCATTTTATTTAGAAAAAAATCAGCAGACTGTTACACTATATACCCGAACAATAGAACAAGCTGAGCGATTGAACGAGTGTGGGATTACGTGTGTGCACAACGGTGCAAGAGAAACTGTATATCCGTTTGTAAGTCCTTTAGAGACTATAAATAACAAAACACATGATTATATATTTGTCGCTGTGAAGCAATATCATTTGGAAGGGATATGGCCGTATTTGCAAGCGGCAAACCGGCTTATTTTCTTGCAGAATGGAATGGGACATCTTCATGTATTACAGCAGATTCAAAGTGCCGGTGTTGCGGTAGGGATTGTAGAGCACGGGGCGAAAAAAGAAAATGTTAGCACCGTCCATCATACTGGAATAGGCAGTACGAAATTTGGGCTTATACATGGAAAAGAGGAACAATTTGAATCTCTATTTGCTGTATTCTCTTCCAGTCAATTTCCGTTAGTGATTGAAAAAGATTGGAAACAAACAATGCTTTATAAACTTGTCGTTAATGCATGCATTAATCCCTTAACTGCGTTGTTTGGTGTCCAAAATGGTGAGTTATTAACAAATCCATCGTTTTACAAAGTGATGAAGCAAGTGTTTTCGGAAGTGATGGAAATTGTAGGTGATTCAAAATGTGATGAGTATTGGGAACGTGTATGTACAGTATGTGAAAATACGGCTCATAATACTTCATCTATGTTAACGGATGTACAGAATAATAGAAAAACAGAAATTGATGCAATTATTGGTTATTTAATTCGGGAGGCAGAACAGTATCAAAAATCAGTTCCGACGCTCTCCTTTTTGTATCATTCTATAAAAGGATTAGAAAGATAAGAGATATTCTTTGCTTTTATAACGAACATTGACTACAATTTGGTTGGTGAGAGATCAGGATATGAAAGGAAGAAGTATATGGAGATAAAAGAAATCTCTGTCCCACTTCAAGGCGTTGTTGGGGACTATTTGAAACATAAAAAAGAGATTCAAGAATGCTTTGATTATCCGATAACGGAAGAGGGCTTTGTAAGACGTATACATGATTTACGAAATAGACAGTATCCAAGGCAAGAGTTAGTATCACATTTATTGCAATATAATCAAGAATTGAATGCGGGAGAAAAAACACTTCAAAATATCCATGCTTTGTTAGAGGACGATACATATGTTGTTATTGGGGGGCAACAAGCAGGGTTATTAACTGGGCCTCTTTATACAATTCATAAAATTATATCTATTTTACAACTTGCAAAGGAAAAGGAAGCATCGCTGGGGGTACGGGTTGTTCCTGTTTTTTGGATTGCTGGAGAAGATCATGACATTGATGAAATTAACCATGCTTTCGTTACGAAAAATGGAAAGGTGAAAAAGACAATTTTTCACGAGCGTCATCCATATAAAGCGAGTGCTTCTGAAATGGAGATTTCCATTGAGGATTGTAAACGATGGATAGAAGAAATATTTAAAACATATCCAGAAACAAAATATACAAAGGATGTATTGCATTTTGTAGATGAATGTTTACAGCAATCGCGGACATATGTTGATTTCTTTGCGCATCTTATTACAAAGTTATTTACACAATCAGGTTTAATTCTTGTAGATTCTCATCACTCAATCCTTCGAACTATGGAAGTGCCCTTTTTCAAAGAAATATTAGCACGCTATAAAAATGTGCAAGAAGGACTTAACGATCAGCAACGTGTGTTACGTGAGCAAGGATATAAACCGATTATTGAAACAAAACAGAATGCTGTTCATATTTTTATGAACATCAATGGAGAGCGTCTGCTGTTAGAAGAAGAAGAGGGCCGTTTCATCTGTAAAGAGGGGATGTATTCATTTTCGTATGAGGAGCTCCTAGAAAGAATAGAGAGTCACCCTGAACAATTTAGTAACAATGTTGTAACAAGACCGCTTATGCAAGAATATGTTTTCCCTACGCTCGCATTTATTGGTGGGCCAGGAGAAATTGCGTATTGGAGCGAACTACAACAAGTGTTTCATGTGATGGATTTCCAAATGCCACCAGTTGTGCCGCGTTTGACAATTAGCTATTTAGCGCGCGATATCGAAACTGATTTACAAGATTTGCAGCTGCAGGAAAGTGAAGTGTTCAATAAAGGTATTACTGCACTCCGAGAAAAGTGGCTATCTATGCAAGTTGAAGAGCCGATAGACGATCAATTTACTCATGCAGCGGAGCAAATTGGAGCGATTCATACATCTTTACAACAATTTGTACAAAAAGTAAATCCAGGTCTGCGAGATTTTGCAAAGAAAAATGAGTTGAAAATTATGCAACAACTTGAATTGTTAGAGCGAACACTTCAGGTGGATTTTGAGAGAAAACATGAAGTGCAGCTTAATAAATTTCGTCGAATTGAAAATTCTTTACAACCTCTATATGCACCGCAAGAACGAGTATGGAATATTTGTTATTACTTAAATGTTTATGGACTTGATTTTGTGGAACGAGTTATGAAGCAAACTTTTAGTTGGACTGGAAAACAGCATATTATAAAATTATAAAATCTTGCTCTTAAGAGCAGGATTTTTTTTTATTTCGTGGAATTATCTGTAAAACAATTTTATTTGTAAATTTTAACGTGTAAAAGTTGAGAGTGCTCTTTTTTTTGAAGAACAGTACTTTTTTTGACAAAATGAAACAAAACGAAAGTAGATTATTATCTTTTTCGACATGTTTTTATGTATTTTCCCGCAAAAGATGATAAAATTTAGTATATAATAAGGTGACATTACCATTAGTAGGGAGTTGTGTTCCTGCTAATTGTCAGCTATACCAATCAGACTCTTAGGGGCAGTTATCTCAATTCCTCATAATTTTGCGGATTGACTGTTAAAGCGGGATAAAAAGATGCGTCAAGAGGATTATTTTGCAAAAAGTAGGTGCAACAATGTTTAAACACGTAACAGTGCTTTTAAAAGAAACAGTAGATGGCTTAGAAATTAAACCAAACGGTACATATGTAGATTGTACGCTAGGAGGTGGAGGTCATAGTGCTTATTTACTATCTCAACTTTCCGAAGAAGGAAGACTAATTGCATTTGATCAAGATGAGATTGCAATCCAAAATGCAAAAGAAAAATTCTCTTCTTATAACGGCCAATTTATAACTGTAAAAAGTAACTTTCGCTATTTGAAAGAAAGATTATATGAATTAGGAATTACAGAAGTAGACGGTATTTTATTTGATTTAGGTGTTTCTTCCCCGCAATTAGATACACCAGAACGTGGATTTAGTTATCATCACGATGCTCCGCTTGACATGCGCATGGATCAAGATGCTCCGTTAACAGCATATGACGTTGTAAATAGTTGGTCATATGAACAACTTGTAAGAATCTTTTTTCAATATGGTGAAGAAAAATTTTCGAAGCAAATTGCAAGGAAAATTGAAGCGTACCGTGAGACAAAGCCAATTGAAACAACTGGAGAGTTAGTGGAATTGATTAAAGAAGGGATTCCAGCTCCGGCACGTCGGACTGGTGGGCATCCTGCAAAGAGAGTATTCCAGGCAATTCGTATTGCAGTTAATGATGAATTAAAAGTATTTGAGGAAGCGTTGGAAGCGGCGATTGATATAACAAAAACAGGTGGGCGAATTAGTGTTATTACATTCCATTCATTGGAAGATCGCATTTGTAAAGTGACATTTAAAAAACATAGTACAACACCTCAGCTTCCACCAGGATTACCAATTATTCCCGATGAATATAAACCGAAATTGAAGCTAATTACAAGAAAGCCAATTTTACCTTCTGATGTGGAATTAGAAGAAAATAATCGAGCACGTTCTTCAAAACTACGAATTGCTGAAAAATTATAAAAAGGAGAGAGAGGTATGACAAATTTAGCCGTTAAGTATAAAAAGCAGCAAGTAGAAGTACAATCTCAAGCTCCGCAGCAAGTAATACAGCCAGGTGTGAAAACAAAAATTACAAGAATTGAAAAATTATTGTACGTTGTATTTATTGGCTTTTTATTATATGCATGTGTAGCATTTATTGGTAATAAAGCGGCGTTATATGAAGCTGATGCTAAAGTAACAGAAATGGAAAGCACAATTACAAAACAACAAAAAATAAATCAAGAATTACAGGCTGAAACTGAAAAGCTAACACGTTATGATCGCATTGCAGAAATTGCAAAAAAACATGGGCTTGAAATTAATGCGAATAATGTAAAAGGCTTAAATTAATACAATAGGTGTGAAGAAGAGATGAATACACGTAAATTTCATACCAACAAAGGAGCAGGGTTCTTCATCAAGGTTTTTCTCCTGCTCTTTTTTCTGTTGTTAGCCCGCTTTCTTTATATTCAAACCACGAAAACAGTGCATGGAGTAGATTTAGAGACAATTGCACAGCAAAAACATAATAAAAATGGGGTGCTCGAGGCAAATCGAGGAACCATATATGATCAAAATGGTTATGTACTTGCTCAAGATACAAATTCATATAAGATGGTCGCTGCTTTAAAAGGACAAAATCATATAAAAGACAAAGAAGATGCTGCGGCGAAAATATCGAAAGTACTTGATGTAAGTAAAGAAGAAATTTTGAAGTACTTAAATAAAGACCTGACACAAGTAGAGTTCGGGTCAATTGGAAAAAATTTAACAAAAGAACAGATGGAACAAATTAAAAGTTTGGATATAAAAGGAATTTCTTTCATTACAGAAAAAGCAAGGGTATATCCGAACGGAGATTTTGCTTCTTATGTACTTGGATATGCTAAGCCAAATGATCAAGGAATTGGAGTAGGGCAGTTCGGTCTTGAACAAAGTTTAGATAAATATTTACGTGCTTCTAACGGAAGTATGACGTATACAGGTGATACGAAAGGTGTCTCACTAGATGATAAAAAAAGTGATGTGAAGCCTCCTAAAAATGGAGATAATGTATATTTAACAATTGACCAACGCATTCAAAGTTTTCTAGAAGATGCGATGGCAGAAGCAGAAAAACATTATGATCCATCAATGTTAATTGGAGTTGTAGCGGATCCAAAAACAGGGAAAATTTTAGCGATGTCTAGTAGACCAAGTTTTGATCCAAATAAACCAGAAATTAAAAACTATTTAAATGATCCGATTGCTAATGCGTATGAACCGGGTTCGACAATGAAAATCTTTACGTTAGCGGCTGCGATTAATGAAGGTGTATACAATGGTCAAGAGTATTATCAATCGGGTAAGTACAAAGTAGGGAATTCGGAAATTAGAGATCATAATAACGGTGCAGGATGGGGCTCGATTACGTTTGATGAAGGTGTTGAGCGTTCATCAAACGTTGCTTTCGCTATTTTAGGAAATGAAAAGCTAGGACCTGATCGTTTCCATCAATATATTCATAAATTTCACTTAGATCAACAGACAGGAATTGATTTGCCTGGAGAAGGTAAAAATAGAATTTTATTTGATAAGCAAATTCAGCAAGTAACAACGGCATTTGGACAAGGTTCTACTGTAACTCCAATTCAACTTGTGCAAGCGGCTACTGCAATTGCTAACGACGGGAAAATGATGAAACCTTATGTGGTTGATCGAATTGAAGATCAATTGAATGATAAAGTTGTTAAGCAAAATCATCCAGAAGAGGTAGGGAAACCAGTTACAAAAGAGACTGCAGCACAAGTAAGGCAATTGTTAGAACGAGTTGTAACATCGCCGAAAGGAACGGGAACGGCGTATAAACTTGATGGCTATTCTGTTGGTGGTAAAACCGGAACAGCACAAATTCCGGATGGAAACGGTGGGTATATGACAGGGAAACAAAATTATATTTTCTCATTCCTTGGTATGGCACCAATAGATGATCCGCAGCTTGTGGTATATTTAGCAATTAAGCAGCCTAAATTAAAAGACACTGAAAATGGTGCACAACCGTTAGCTGAAATATTTAAATCTGTAACGAAAAATAGTTTGGAGTATTTAAAGATTAAACCGAATGAAGTAAAAGATGTGCAAAAACAAGTAAAACAGCAGCAAGCCGCTGTTCCAGATGTAGCAGGCAAAACGATGGAAGAAGCAAAGGGAATATTAGAAAAGGCGAAGTTCCGACCTGTTATATTGGGAGAAGGAACGGTCAAACAGCAAGTGCCAAAAGCGGGTGAAAAAACATTAACGGGCGATCGAATATTCTTAGTAGGAGATCAACCGAAAATGCCGAATATTAATGGTTGGGCACTTCGTGATGTGATGAATTTAGCGAAAACATTAAATCTAGATTTGAAACTTTCAGGTACAGGATATGTAACCGAGCAAAGTATTGCTGAAGGTGCCCCATTAAAAGAGAAAACGCCGCTGGAAGTAAAACTTGTTCCGCCCCTTGAACCGCAGCAAGAAGCGGAGACGGAGCCGGACAAAAAAGCCGGCACTTAATATAGGAGAAGTGGTCGTGTTCTAATTAAATAAGTACAAGCATATATTGGAACAAGTTAAGCGTAAAGGAGGCTTGTTCCAATATGCGTGTATCGAATGTAACAGTAAGAAAACGACTTATTTTTGTGCTTATATCTGGTATACTGATTTTTACCATTATCGATATTCGTCTTGGATATGTGCAGTTTTTTCTTGGAAATATGTTAACAAATCGTGCGAAAGATTCATGGAGCCGTAATATTACATTTGAACCTGAGAGAGGAAAAATTGTAGATCGAAATGGTGTAGAGCTCGCAACAAATAAAAGTGCACCAACTGTCTTTGTGGTACCGAGGCAAATTGAAAAACCAGCAGAGACTGCAGAGAAATTAGCTGCAGTTTTAGGTGTGTCGAAAGAAGAAATTTATCAGCGTCTTACGAAAAAAGAGTCCATAGTCAGATTAGACAAAGGTGGGCGGAAAATTTCTCATGACAAGGCAAAAGAAGTTAGGGCTTTAAGTTTAAAAGGGGTATACATTGCTGAAGATTCAATTCGATATTATCCGTTTGGAAAATATCTATCGCATGTACTTGGATTTGCTGGGAGTGATAACCAAGGTCTTATGGGACTGGAGTCATATTATGACAAAGAATTAAATGGTGATAAAGGATATGTACGTTTTTTTGCAGATGCGAAAGGACAACGTATGCCGAACATTGGTGATGATTATAAAGAACCTGGAGATGGCTTGGATTTAAAGTTAACAATCGATTCACGTATTCAGACGATTATGGAGAGAGAATTAAATATTGCGGATTCGACGTATCATCCAGATGGAATGATAGCAATTGCTATGAACCCAAATAATGGTGAGATTTTAGGTATGTCTAGCCGTCCAAGTTTTGATCCAGCAGATTTCAGAAGTGTTTCACCGGAAGTATTTAACCGAAATCTCCCTGTATGGAGTACATATGAACCAGGGTCCACATTTAAAATTATTACACTTGCAGCTGCTTTAAATGAAAAATTAGTAGACTTGGAGAAAGATACGTTTTATGATGATGGAGCAGCAGAAGTTGGCGGTGCAAGATTACGTTGCTGGAAAGCAGGGGGGCACGGTAGCCAAACATTTTTAGAGGTTGTTCAAAACTCTTGTAACCCAGGTTTTATAGAGCTTGGAGAACGTTTAGGAAAAGAAAAGCTGTTTCAATATATTCGTGATTTTGGATTTGGTCAAAAAACGGGTATTGATTTACAAGGAGAAGGTAAAGGAATTTTATTTGATTTAAAAAAAGTAGGACCTGTTGAACAAGCGACGACAGCATTTGGTCAAGGGGTGTCTGTTACCCCTATTCAACAAGTTGCGGCAGTAGCTGCTGCTGTAAACGGCGGCACGTTATATCAGCCATATATAGCGAAAGAATTTATTGATCCGACTACGAATAAAGTGATCAGTAAAAAAACGCCCGTAGCAAAGAGACAAGTTATTTCCAAGGAAACATCTGAAAAAGTACGTTATGCACTTGAAAATGTTGTTGCAAAGGGTTCGGGTAAAGGAGCTTATATTGATGGTTATCGTGTTGGAGGAAAGACTGGTACAGCCCAAAAAGTAAAAGATGGGAAGTATTTGGATAACAACTATATTGTATCGTTTATTGGGTTTGCACCAGCAGATAATCCGCAAGTTGTTGTGTATGTTGCTGTAGATAATCCAAAGGGGATTACACAATTTGGCGGAGTTGTAGCTGCACCAATTGTTGGGAATATTCTTCGTGATGTCTTGCCAGTGATGGGAGTAGAGCCTAGAAAAGGACAAATTGAAAAGAAATTAGCTTGGGATGAGACGCCTTTAATAGAAGTTCCTAATGTAGTAGGCATGGATCGAAAGGAATTACAAAATCAACTTGTTGATTTACAATTGGATGCTAGCGGCGAAGGAGACAAAGTGGTCGAACAATCTCCAAAGCCCGGCACGAAAGTAAAAGCAGGATCAAAGGTTCGCATATACTTTCATTAAGTATGAAGTGCTTATTTACGATATAATAACATTCAACTAACTCGCAGTGAGACACTTGTTTCTCACTGCCTGTTAATTAATAAATTATGCTCTTATGTATGGAGTTCTTTGAAACTATCCATTTATAAGAGATAAATAAAAGAGTAGAGAGGGTTTAAAGAAATGAAGTTGCATACACTCGTATCAAGTTTGCATGGTTTTCCGGTTGTTCCAAAAGAAAATCCGGAAATTACATCTATTGAAGCGGATTCGCGTAAAGTGACAAATGGAAGTTTATTTGTATGTATAAAAGGTTTCACGGTTGACAGCCATGAATTTGCTAAGCAAGCAGCCGCGCAAGGTGCGGCTGCTATTGTTGCGGAAAGACCAATTGATGTTGACGTTCCAGTTGTACTTGTTAAAGATACAGTACGTTCTTTAGCGGTGTTAGCTGATTATTTTTATGGGCAGCCAACACAAAAGTTACATTTAATTGGAATTACAGGTACAAATGGAAAGACAACAACATCGCATATAATGAACGAAATTATGCGTGCGCATGGACATAAAACAGGATTAATTGGAACAATTAATATGAAAATAGGTGACGAAACGTTTGAAGTGAAAAACACAACACCAGATGCATTAACATTACAAAAGACGTTCCATAAAATGATTGAACAAAATGTAAATAGTGCTGTTATGGAAGTATCTTCACACGCATTGCACCTTGGTAGAGTACATGGATGTGACTATGATGTAGCAGTGTTTACGAATTTAACGCAAGATCATTTAGATTATCATAAAACGATGGAAGAGTATAAACATGCAAAGGGCTTATTATTTGCACAACTTGGTAATAGCTACAATCATAATCGTGTAAAATATGCTGTATTAAACAATGACGATGCTGCAGCAACAGATTATATGAAAAGTACGGCAGCGACAGTGATTACGTATGGTATTGATACGAAAAGTGATGTAATGGCGAAAAATATTGAGATGACAAGTGCTGGCACGACTTTTACGCTTGTAACTCCTAATGAAAGCATCAAGATTACGATGAAGTTAATTGGAAAATTTAATGTCTATAATGTATTAGCTGCAACTGCAGCATGTATCGTTTCTGGTGTAGCATTGCAAACGATTATTGATGTTTTGCAAGAATTGAAAGGTGTACCTGGGCGTTTTGAAGTTGTTGACAGAGGTCAAGATTTTACAGTCATTGTTGATTATGCACATACACCGGATAGTTTAGAAAATGTATTGATAACAACGAAACAATTTGCAAAAGGAAATGTGTATTGTCTCGTTGGTTGCGGTGGGGATCGAGACCGTACGAAACGACCAATTATGGCGAGGGTCGCATCTCAGTATGCAACGCATGCAATCTATACATCAGATAATCCACGCAGCGAACAGCCTCAAGCCATTCTTGATGATATGATAGAAGGTATAAAAGGAAATAATTATGAAGTGATTGTTGATCGTAAAGAAGCAATTTTTCATGCCGTTGCCGAGGCGAAAGCTGGCGATATTATTGTAATTGCAGGTAAAGGTCATGAAACGTATCAAATTATTGGTACAGAAGTACATCATTTTGACGATCGTGAAGTTGCTGGGGAGGCAATTGCACAACGTTTAAGCATGAAAGAATAGCAACAAGAGAGGGGGACTAAATATGCTTGAACAAGGATTATTAATTACAGTTGGGGTGGCCTTTTTAATTTCAGTTGCGTTGTCACCAATTTTCATTCCATTTTTACGCCGTTTAAAGTTTGGACAGAGTATTCGTGATGAAGGTCCGAAGTCACATCAAAAGAAATCAGGAACACCAACCATGGGCGGAATTGTTATTTTTATTTCAGTTATGATTACGTCTATTATTATGATGTTTAAGTTTCAAAAGAGCGCTGAGACATATTTATTGCTTCTTGTTACATTTGGTTATGGTTTAATCGGATTTCTTGATGATTACATTAAAGTTGTTAAAAAAAGAAATCTTGGTTTGACATCAAAACAAAAATTGATAGGACAATTTATTATTGCAGTAGCTTTCTTTATTATTGCAAAGGGACAAGGATTTGACACACATTTAAATATTCCAGGAACGGAAATTAAGTTTGACTTACACTGGGCGTACTTTGTTCTTGTTCTCTTTATGTTAATAGGAGCTTCAAACGCAGTTAACTTAACAGATGGTTTAGATGGATTATTAGCAGGAACAGCCGCAATTGCATTTGGTGCGTATAGCATTATTGCTTTTGCTCACGAGCAGTACACAATTGCTATTTTTTGTATGGCAGTTGTTGGAGCGGTGTTAGGATTTTTAGTATTTAATGCTCATCCAGCAAAAGTATTTATGGGAGATACAGGATCTTTAGCACTTGGTGGTGCTTTAGCTGCTGTTTCAATTTTAACTAAAACAGAATTATTATTAGTCATCATTGGTGGAATGTTTGTTATTGAAACACTTTCTGTTATTATTCAAGTTGTTTCGTTTAAAACAAGGGGAAAGCGTGTATTCAAAATGAGTCCGCTTCATCACCATTATGAATTATGCGGTTGGTCAGAATGGCGAGTGGTTGTAACATTCTGGTCAGTAGGGCTTTTATTTGCAGTGTTAGGAATTTATATCGGGGTGTGGATGTAATTGAAAACGATAACTGACTATCAAAATAAAAATATTCTTGTATTAGGTATGGCAAAAAGCGGTTATGCTGCAGCCATTTTATTAAAGAAACTTGGAGCAAATGTAATTGTAAATGATAGCAAGCCGCTAGCTGAAAATCCGTTAGCGACAGAGTTGCAAGGTCAAGGAATGGAAGTTGTATGTGGCGGTCATCCCTTAGAATTATTAGAAAAAAATATTTCTCTTGTTGTAAAAAATCCTGGGATTCCGTATTCTAACCCGTTACTTGTAGCGGCAAAAGAAAAAAATATTCCGATTGTAACAGAAGTAGAATTAGCATATCGTATTTCGGAAGCACCGTTTATTGGAATTACAGGATCTAACGGAAAAACAACGACAACAACATTAACATTTGAAATGTTAAAAGAAGGGGAAAAACAGCCTGTTATTGCTGGAAATATCGGTACGGTAGCATGTGAAGTTGCACAAGATGTAACTGAGCAGCAAGCGATTGTAACAGAACTGTCTTCTTTTCAATTAATGGGTATTGAAACGTTTCAACCGAGGATTGCGGTGCTTTTAAACTTATTTGAAGCACACTTAGATTATCATGGGACAAAGAAAGAATATGGTTTAGCAAAAGCGAATATCTTTAGAAATCAAACTGAAAATGATTACAGTATTATTAATGCTGATGATGAAGATGTAATGATGCTGGCTGAGCAAAGTAAAGGACAAAAAGTGTACTTTTCTACGTCAAAAATGATTGAAGACGGCGCTTGTGTAAAAGATGGTGCTCTTTACTTTAAAGGTGAAAAAGTTATTGATATTCAAGATATCGTATTACCAGGTAAACATAATTTAGAAAATATATTAGCTGCTATGAGCATTGCAAAGCTTATGGGGGTTGCTAACGAAGCGATTATAGCAGTCTTAAAACGTTTTACAGGTGTAAAGCATCGTTTAGAGTATGTAACAACGATTGGAAATCGTAAGTTTTATAATGATTCAAAAGCAACAAATATGTTGGCGACAGAAAAGGCATTGTCTGCATTTACACAGCCAGTAATTTTATTAGCTGGTGGGTTAGATCGCGGTAATGAATTTGATGATTTAATCCCATACTTCGGGCATGTGAAGGCGCTATTTACATTTGGACAAACTGCACCTAAGCTTGTTAAAGCTGCAGAAAAGGCTGGAATGAAAGTTATTAAACGTGTCGATAATGTGGAACAAGCGGTACAAGAAGCATATGCTCTTTCAGAAGAGGGAGACGTGATTCTTTTATCTCCTGCATGTGCAAGCTGGGACCAATTTAAAACATTTGAAGAAAGAGGAGACATGTTTATACAAGCTGTGCATAAGCTAGTATAAAGTGAAAGAATCATCAGTGGATTGTTCCTACTGATGATTCTTTTATAGGTAGATAAAGTGAACCTTTTATTAGAGGGGTTTTGCTTCGTCTCCGATTGATGAAAAGCTTTCATCAATCGGGTTCTTACAGGTAGTTATCTCACACCTATCTTCTTTGATTTCCTGCGATCTTGAGGTGGGAGTCATACTGTCTGCAAGTAGCTAGATAATGCTGCTTCATTTGTGAAAAAGTATGGCGAACGAAAAGCTGCTTTCAAAGAGGTGATGCTCATTGCCAACAAAGAAGACTCCTGATTTTATTCTTATTATTGTGACATTGTTGCTTTTGACAGTAGGAATGGTGATGGTATACAGTGCTAGTGCTGTATGGGCTTCGTATAAAATGGGGGATTCATTCTTTTTTGCAAAACGTCAATTGTTATTTGCTGGGCTCGGTGTCGTTGCTATGTTTTTTATTATGAAGATTGATTATTGGGTGTGGCGTACATACTCCAAAGTGATTTTGCTTATTTGTTTTGTTCTCCTTATTTTAGTTTTAATTCCTGGAATTGGACTAGTACGAGGCGGGGCTCGAAGCTGGATTGGTGTAGGGGCATTCTCTATTCAGCCTTCAGAGTTTATGAAGTTTGCGATGATTATTTTTTTAGCGAAATTTTTATCGGAAAATCAAAAAATGATTACGTCTTTTAAACGAGGGTTACTTCCTGCGCTTAGCTTCGTGTTTGTTGCATTTGGTATGATTATGTTACAACCCGATTTGGGAACAGGAACCGTAATGGTTGGAACTTGTGTTGTTATGATTTTTGTTTCGGGAGCACGTATTTTTCATTTTGCAATGTTAGGGTTAATTGGAGTTGGAGGATTTGTTGGGCTTATTGCATCAGCACCGTATCGAATAAAGCGTATTACATCATATTTAGATCCATGGTCGGATCCGCTTGGTAGTGGATTTCAGATTATTCAATCGCTACTTGCAATCGGACCGGGGGGATTATTTGGACTTGGTCTTGGACAAAGTAGACAAAAATTCTTTTACTTACCAGAGCCGCAAACAGACTTTATTTTTGCGATTCTATCCGAAGAATTAGGTTTTATTGGTGGTTCGTTTGTGTTATTATTATTTAGTCTGTTGTTATGGCGTGGGATTCGCGTAGCGTTAGGAGCGCCAGACTTATACGGTACTTTTTTAGCAGTCGGGATTGTGGCGATGATTGCGATTCAAGTGATGATTAACATTGGCGTTGTAACTGGATTAATGCCAGTTACAGGAATTACCTTGCCATTTTTAAGTTATGGTGGGTCTAGCTTGACCCTTATGTTGATGGCGATTGGAGTATTACTAAATATAAGTCGTCATTCTCGCTACTAAACCCTGTTTTTATGACAGGGTTTTTCATATGTGAAAACGGAAACAAAGCGATTGGTATATGAATGGCATACATAAAGTGAAACTTCTATCAGTAAGGTTTAGTTGAATCAATCAGACTTTTACTGCCCGTGAGCAGCGGGATAATAGGAAAAAGAAGCGGAGGAACAGGCAGTGCGAGTATTAGTCAGCGGTGGCGGAACAGGTGGGCATATTTATCCAGCTCTTGCGTTAATTCGAGAAATCAAAAAAATTCATCCTGAAGCGAGATTTTTATATATTGGTACGGAAAATGGTTTGGAAAGTAAAATTGTTCGCAAAGCCGGCATTCCATTTCAATCCATTGTTATTAGCGGATTTAAACGGAAATTATCAGTTGATAATGTGAAAACGGTGATGCGTTTTGTAAAAGGTGTACAAGATAGTAAACGTTATATTCGCCGTTTTAATCCAGATGTTGTAATTGGAACAGGTGGTTATGTATGTGGTCCAGTTGTATATGCAGCTGCCAAACTTGGTATTCCAGCAGTTGTGCATGAACAAAATAGTGTACCTGGTGTAACAAATAAATTTTTGAGTCGCTACGTGAATAAAGTAGCAGTTTGTTTTGATGCGGCAGCAGAACATTTTCCGCAAAATAAAGTTGTGATGACAGGAAATCCTCGTGCTTCGGAAGTAATGAACCAAAATGGTATGAAAGGCAAGCGTTCCGTAGGGTTATCTCTTTCAAAAAAATCAGTGTTAATTTTTGGAGGAAGCCGAGGCGCTAGACCGATTAATGATGCATTTTTAGAAGCAATTGAACAATTTGGTAATAAAAATTATGACGTATTGTACGTTACGGGTGAAGTACATTATGATAAAGTAATGGAAGCTGTGAAACAAAAGGGAAATCCGCAGAATGTTATTATTAAGCCGTTTATTGATAATATGCCAGAAGTACTTACTGGGGTAGATCTTGTTGTTTCGCGTGCGGGTGCTACAACTTTAGCGGAGCTAACAGCTTTAGGGAAACCAAGTATTTTAATTCCGAGTCCTTATGTAACCAACAATCACCAAGAGAAAAATGCTCTTTCTGTTGTTGATAAAGGGGCAGCAAAAATGCTTCTTGAAAAAGATTTAACAGGTGAAACGCTTATTGGTAATATTGATGAAATTTTACTAGATGTACAGAAACTACAAAATATGAAACTAGCTGCAAGGCAATTAGGAATTCCGGATGCAGCAAACAAGCTGTTCGAAGTTATGAAAAAACTTGTAGAAAATAACGTTAGGTGAATGCCCTGCATACTACTGTAATAAGGAGACTTAATATGGGGGAGAGCATCATGAAACAATTAGCAAAAGAACTTATGGAAGCACAGGTAGGAAAAGTATTGGAAAATGAATCGCTGGCTCGCTATACAACTATGAAAATAGGTGGTCCAGCGGATATTTTAGTGGTTCCAAGTAGCGTTGAAGGTGTGGAAAAATCGATAAAGCTTGTGAAAAAGCATGGGACAAAATGGACTGCAATTGGTCGTGGTTCCAATCTTCTCGTATCGGATAAAGGCATTGAAGGAGTTGTGATTCGATTAGGAGAAGGACTAGATCATTTAGAAGTAGATGGTGTTACTGTACGAGTAGGTGGAGGATATTCTCTCGTTAAGTTGTCAACTTTATTAAGCCGCCAAGGATTAGCTGGATTAGAGTTTGCTAGTGGTATTCCTGGAAGCGTAGGCGGAGCTGTATATATGAATGCAGGTGCTCATAAATCGGATATGTCTGAAATTTTAACGAGAGCTCGTGTTATGTTTGAAGATGGAACGATTGAATGGCTAACGAAAGAAGAGCTAAAATTTTCCTATCGCACATCTATTTTACAAAAGAAGCGTCCTGGTATTGTATTAGAGGCGGAGTTACAATTAAAAGCAGGTAATCGTGAAGACATTATCGCGATTATGCAAAAGAATAAAGATTATCGCCGTGATACACAACCCTGGAATCACCCATGTGCAGGCAGTATTTTTAGAAATCCACTACCAAACTATGCTGGTAATTTAGTTGAAAAGGCTGGATTACGCGGTTATCAAATTGGTGGTGCGAAAATTTCTGAAATGCATGGGAACTTTATTGTTAATACAGGTACTGCTTCTGCGCAAGATGTTCTTGATTTAATTGCTTTTGTGAAGAAAACAATTAAAGAACAATTTGCTGTTGATATGCATACAGAAGTAGAGATTATTGGAAGATAATAGTTGTTTGTCCCGTGCATTGTCATTTATGATATAATAGAAAGAGAAGAACGGCATGCATAACATGCCGTTCTTTATGTTACATAGGGGGATCGTACATGAAGAATAGTAAAGTTATTAAACTACAAGATCGTGTACCAAAATTAAAAAATCAAAAGAAGAAGAAACAGGTAAATAAACGATTAATTTTATATGTATCGATTTTATTTTTATTGGTGCTTTTTTTAATCTATTTTCGATCTCCGCTTAGCAATATAAAGAAAATTACGGTTCACGGCAATCACTATATGACGGATGAACAAATAATGGAGCAAGCGGGCATTACATATAAAACAAGCTATTTTCGTGTAATGACTCAGCAAGCAGAAACAAATTTAAAGAAGCAAAAAGAGATTAAAGAGGCTCATGTAAAGAAACAATTTCCAAATCAAATTGTTATTGATGTTGAGGAGTATGTGACAATTGGCTACATTAATAAAGAAGGAAAACTGTATCCGCTTTTAGAAAATGGAAAGTCACTAGATGCTCTTCCGAATGGGAAATTGCCAATTGCCGCACCGATTTTCGTTCCATTTGAAGAAAAGAAAATGAAAGAATTGATTGCTGAATTAGAAAAATTAACACCAACTGTTCTTCGATCTATTTCTGAAATTCATTATAAGCCAACAGATTTGTATGCAGATCATCTTACATTATATATGAATGAGGGATATGAAGTAAGTACAGTTATTCAAGATTTTGCAAAACGAATGGAAGCTTATCCTCTTATTATTAAAAACTTATCACCAGATAAAAAGGCAATTATTCATTTAGAAGTAGGAGCATATACGGAATATCTGAATTAATCAATAAGGGTGTAATAAAGCGGATATTTTAACTGTAAAATAGTTGTTTTTAGGAAAGATAGAAACTTACTCTTAGAAATTATGTAATTAAGTCATATTTTTCTCTATTTTCTTTTTTAATATAATCTTAGCTGTAAGTTTAGCTTTTCTAGGAGTACATCTTGGTGTAGACTTATATTTGGCAGCAATCTTTGTAGTCGGGTAAGATTGTTTCAAATTATAGCAGTGATTTACATATTACTGTTAGAAAAATGAATGAGTGCCAAATAAAAATAAGAAAAATATACCGTTAAAAAAGGGAAACACATAAATACGTTGAATATTTTTCTTATAACATAGTAAAACAACGATTGTTGTTCCATATATTGAATTTTGTGGTATAAATAAAGAAGGAGGTGCCAAAGAATGAACAGCAATGAAATATACGTTAGTCTTGACATCGGTACATCCAATGTTAAAGTCATCATTGGCGAGATGGTCAATGACGCTTTAAACATTATTGGTGTTGGAAATGTAAAGTCAAATGGTTTGAAAAAAGGCTCCATTGTTGACATAGATGAGACTGTGCAATCGATTAAAAAGGCGATTGAACAAGCTGAACGTATGGTAGGGATACACATTGAACGTGTTGTTGTAGGTGTAAACGCAAATCAAGTACAGCTTCTTCCTTGTCATGGAGTAGTCGCTGTTTCAAATGAAGATCGTGAAATCGGAAACGAAGATGTGCTTCGTGTACTTGATGCAGCGCAAGTTGTGTCAATTGCACCAGAGCGTGAATTTATTGATGTGGTACCTCGACAATTTATCGTAGACGGTCTCGATGAAATTAATGATCCGCGCGGAATGATTGGTGTACGTTTAGAAATGGAAGGCACATTAATTACAGGCTCGAGAACATTGTTACATAATTTGCTTCGATGTGTAGAAAAAGCGGGTCTTGAAATAATTGATATTTGTCTTCAACCATTAGCGGCATCAACAGTTGCTTTGTCAAGTGATGAAAAAAACCGAGGTGTTGCTCTCGTTGACATCGGTGGAGGTTCAACAACGTTGTCAATTTTCCAAGATGGAGAATTACAAACGGCAAGCATATTACCAATTGGCGGAGATCATATTACAAAAGATATAGCCATTGGATTGAAAACATCAACGGAAAATGCCGATCAAATTAAACTAAAATATGGACATGCTTTTTATGATACAGCATCTGAGGAAGAATTATTTACTGTTTCAATTATGGGCAGTGATCAAACAGAGCAATATTCTCAAGTAGAGCTATCAGATATCATTGAAGCTCGTGTAGAGGAAATTCTTATGTTTGTACAAGATGAGGTACAAAAGCTTGGTGTGAAACAGTTGCCGGCTGGATATGTACTTACTGGCGGTGTTGTTTCGATGTCAGGTATTCTTGATCTTGCCTACGATATTCTGCATCAAAATGTTCGTATTGCGACGCCGGATTATATTGGTGTACGCGAACCACAATATACGATTGGTGTTGGACTTATTAAAAATGCTTATCAAAAAGCGAAGTTACGAGGAAAAAGTGTTCAGGAGAAGCAAGAAAGCTATGAATTACAACATGCACCAGTACCTGCTGCAGTGCAACAACCTGTAAAGCAAAAGCCACGTAATGACAATAACAATAACAATAGTAATAATAATGAACGAATGATGTCAAAAGTGAAGCGTGTATTCCGATATTTATGGGAATAGATTTAAGCGCGAAAAATGAGGTTCTAGGGGGATTTCGACATGTTAGAGTTTGATACTACTCAAGATCAAATGGCAAATATAAAAGTTATCGGTGTTGGCGGCGGCGGAAACAATGCTGTCAATCGTATGATTGAGCATGGTGTACAAGGTGTAGACTTTATTGCAGTAAACACAGATGCACAAGCTTTAAATTTATCAAAAGCTGAAACAAGAATGCAAATTGGCGGCAAATTAACGCGCGGGCTTGGTGCTGGTGCAAACCCTGAGGTAGGGAAAAAAGCTGCTGAAGAAAGTAAAGAGCAAATCCAAGAAGCACTTCGCGGAGCGGATATGGTTTTCGTAACAGCTGGTATGGGCGGAGGAACTGGGACTGGTGCAGCTCCAGTTATCGCACAAGTTGCAAAGGAGTTAGGAGCACTAACAGTTGGTGTTGTAACACGTCCATTTACATTTGAAGGCCGTAAGCGTGCAACGCAAGCTGCATCTGGTATCGCGGCATTTAAAGAAAATGTAGATACATTAATCGTAATTCCAAATGACCGTTTGTTAGAAATCGTTGATAAAAATACACCGATGCTGGAAGCATTCCGTGAAGCGGATAACGTATTACGTCAAGGTGTTCAAGGCATTTCTGACTTAATTGCTACACCAGGTTTAATTAACTTAGACTTTGCAGATGTAAAAACAATTATGTCTAATAAAGGTTCTGCATTAATGGGTATTGGTGTGGGAACTGGTGAAAACCGCGCTGCGGAAGCTGCAAAACGTGCGATTTCTAGTCCATTGCTAGAAACATCTATTGATGGTGCACAAGGTGTTATTATGAATATTACAGGTGGCACAAACTTAAGTTTATATGAAGTACAAGAAGCAGCAGATATTGTAGCTTCAGCTTCAGACCAAGAAGTAAATATGATCTTTGGTTCTGTAATTAATGAGAGCTTAAAAGATGAAATCGTTGTAACAGTGATTGCAACAGGTTTTGATGATAGCATTTCAATGCAGCCACCAAAGCCGATTATTCGTCCTACCGCGACTACTAAAAATGTGCAACAGCCAGTACAACCAGTTAAACAACGTGAAATAAAGCGTGAAGTAAAGCGCGAAGAGCCGGTTGTAAATGAACGTAGTGCAGATGTAGATGACATTGACATTCCAGCATTTTTACGTAACCGTCGCAGACGATAATTGAATTGAAATTTTACCGTGACTAATAGTCAGTTAAATATTTTGATTTTAAATAAAAAGAAGGCCTGTTTAGGCCTTTTTTTTATGCCTAAAAATCTTTTCTATTCAGGATTTCAGGAATAATTTGTATTTTTTTCACACGACAAATTATTCCTGAAAGCTTCAAAATAACAAAAAATCCCTTCCGTCAATTGACACACTTTTCCATAGGATATGCATTATACTAGTCTAAACTTTATAAAAAAGAGGTGAACCGTTTGGTCGTTTACGCCGATATTATTTGGTTATTAAACGTCTGCATTGATTTCCTTTTACTTTTATTAACAGCAATTGTTTTAAAGCGAAAAGTAAAAAGGTGGAGACTTGCACTTGGCGCATGTATCGGTTCAACAATTGTTATTTTTGCATTCACACCGTTAGCGTCTGTGATGACACATCCTGTGATGAAATTATTATATTCATTCCTCATTGTTTATACCGCATTTGGTTTTATTCGTTTTCGTACATTTTTACAGACCGTTTTAACGTTTTATTTTGTAACATTTATGGTAGGAGGCGGCCTTGTTGGAGCGCACTTTTTTCTTCAAACAAATGACATGGTCAATGGACTTGTTTCTACAAAATCCATTTCATATGGTGATCCTGTAAGTTGGGTGTTTGTTATGATTGGTTTTCCGATTATGTACTATTTTTCTAAAAAGAGAATTGCAGATGTAGAAGTGACAAAAATCCATTATGAGCAAATTGTGAAAGTAGATATCAAAATTGATATAAATGATATTCAACTAGATGGATTGATTGATAGTGGAAATCAATTGTATGACCCACTTACAAAAACACCAGTTATGATTATACCTATTTCTTCTTTAGAACATGTGCTTCCAAAGTGGTTAATAGAGCAAGTTCAAATGAAAACAGCAATTCCATATATACCAGATGAAGAATCACAGTGGGCAACGCGTTTGAGGTTGATTCCTTATCGTGCTGTAGGTGTTAATCAACAATTTTTATGGGCAATTAAACCTGACATTGTACGAGTTTATCATGAAGGCACTACAGTTACCGTAAATAAAGTATTAATTGGTTTGAATACACAGCAACTATCACCAAATGGTGAGTATCAATGTATTTTACATCCAAAAATGTTATTGTCTCAAGAAGTGACAATTGCTTAATACAAAAGGGAGGAATTTTATGTTGAAATTAAAATTTCGTTTAACTTATCTTTGGTATAAATTATTACTAAAACTTGGAATTAAGACCGATGAAATTTATTATATTGGTGGAAGTGAAGCACTGCCGCCTCCATTAACAAAAGAAGAAGAGGAGATATTACTGCAAAAACTGCCAAAGGGAGATGAAACGGCACGATCGCTTTTAATTGAACGTAATTTACGTCTTGTTGTATACATTGCTAGAAAATTTGAAAATACAGGAATCAATATTGAGGACCTGATTAGTATTGGAACCATTGGTTTAATTAAAGCAGTTAATACATTTAATCCAGAAAAGAAAATTAAACTTGCAACATATGCTTCAAGGTGTATTGAAAATGAAATTTTAATGCATTTGCGAAGAAATAATAAAAATCGTTCAGAAGTATCATTTGATGAGCCTCTTAATATTGATTGGGACGGAAATGAATTATTGCTATCAGATGTTCTTGGAACGGATGAAGATATTATTACAAAAGATTTGGAAGCAACTGTTGACCGCCATTTACTGATGAAAGCATTGCATCAATTAAATGATCGAGAGAAGCAAATTATGGAACTTCGTTTTGGATTAGATGGCGGAGAAGAAAAAACGCAAAAGGATGTTGCAGATATGCTTGGTATTTCACAGTCTTATATTTCGCGTTTAGAAAAACGGATTATTAAAAGGCTTCGTAAAGAATTTAACAAAATGGTATGAAGATAAGCATCTTCTAGCAAATACGTTTTTTATTTAAAGCGCTTGATCGATTGCTTTTTTATGAGTAATGTAAGTTACATTTTAGAAAAGCAATCGTTGGATTTAGTGATGCGGGATAAATGAATATATGCATAAAATTCCCTCCAAAGGAGATACTTTACACTGTACAGCAACTCCCGATAGGAGGGAACACTTTGACGAGAAACAAAGTAGAAATTTGCGGTGTTGATACATCTAAACTTCCAGTACTAAAAAATGAAGAAATGCGACGGCTATTTCGAGAAATGCAAAGCGGCGATATAAGCGCAAGGGAGAAACTAGTAAACGGAAACTTACGTCTTGTACTGAGCGTCATCCAAAGATTTAACAACAGAGGGGAGTTTGTTGATGATTTATTTCAAGTTGGCTGCATAGGACTTATGAAATCCATTGATAACTTTGACCTAAGCCAAAATGTTAAATTTTCAACGTATGCTGTACCAATGATTATTGGAGAAATTCGAAGATATTTGCGTGATAATAACCCGATACGCGTCTCGCGTTCATTGCGTGATATTGCGTATAAAGCATTGCAAGTACGAGAGAAGCTTATTGCTGAGAATTCAAAAGAGCCAACAGCGATGGATATAGCAAAGGTACTTGATGTGACGCACGAAGAAATTGTGTTTGCACTTGATGCGATTCAAGATCCAGTTTCATTATTTGAGCCGATATACAATGATGGTGGGGATCCGATTTTTGTGATGGATCAGCTAAGTGATGATAAACAAAGGGACGAGCAATGGGTCGAAGAACTTGCATTAAAAGAGGGAATGAAGCGATTAAATGAACGAGAAAAGATGATTATTCGCAAGCGTTTCTTTCAAGGAAAAACACAAATGGAAGTAGCGGAGGAAATTGGGATTTCTCAAGCGCAAGTGTCACGTCTTGAAAAATCAGCAATTAAACAAATGAATAAAACAATTCAAGGCTAAGGTCTCATCATTTATGATGAGACCTTTTATAGTTTTAAAGGGAGATTCTGCTCATAGGGAGGGTGATGTGTTCATATAATGGCTATATAGAAAAGACTTTGTACGTGAAGGGTAATGGAGTGTCACTTTGTTTATGCTTTGCGGTGAAATTGTGATTATCAGTTAAGTATGAAACAAAGGAGAGGATAGCAATGATACGTATTTCAGAATTTCAAATGAAAGATGTTGTCAATGTGTCAGATGGGAAGAAACTTGGAAATATTGGAGATATCGATATCGATATGAAGACGGGAAAGATTCAAGCAGTTATTATTACAAAACAAGGAAAAATGCTAGGGTTATTTGGAAAAGAAGAAGAATTTGTCATTCCTTGGAGACAAATTGTGAAAATAGGAGAAGATGTTATCTTAGTTCGAGCAGATCATGCGAATACAATTACAGAAACAATACAAACACCGACAATTTCTTAAAGAATGTTACAAATTCCTCTTTTTTTAATGTTGTCATTATGGAAAAATAAAAGTATGGTAAAATAGACAGGAAGTACCATACTTTTTATGTTATTTTATTATAAGGAGCCTTTTTATGAGAGAACCATTTACATATAAGGACGATATGTTACATTTACAAGCGTGGGAACAACTGGGGCCCATCATAGCTGGATTTACGACAAAAGAAGGCGGAGTGAGTACCGGATCGTTTCATACAATGAATTTAGGATTACACGTCCATGACAAAGTGGAAGATGTTCATGAAAATCGACGTCTTTTAGCAGAAAAATTACATGTTTCATTAGAAAATTGGATTTGCTCTGAACAGGTTCATGACTATCATGTTGCAAAAGTAGGCAAGCAAGAGAAGGGAAAAGGGGTCTTTTCCTATGAAGATGGTATCTCGAATACAGATGGCATATATACGACAGATACTGACGTGTTATTAACATCTTGTTATGCGGATTGTGTTCCATTATACTTCTATTCCCCATCTTATAAAATGATTGGACTTGCACATGCTGGCTGGAAAGGAACCGTAAAGGGAATTGCAAGTGAAATGATTAGAAAATGGAAAGACGAAGGTGTATCACTTGATGATATACATGTTGCTATCGGACCGTCTATTGGTGCGTGTTGTTATGTTGTTGATGAACGTGTGTTATCTGCAGCTAAACAAGTGGTTCATGGTTCCGTTCCATATGAAATGATTTCTGATGGACAATATGCAATTGATTTAAAAGAAATAAATCGTTTGCTTTGTTTACAAGCTGGGATTAAAGAAGAGCATATTATCATGTCATCTCTTTGTACAAGCTGTGAAACGCAATTATTTTTCTCACATCGTCGCGATCATGGAAAGACGGGAAGAATGCTTAGTTTTATCGGCTTTAAGGAGGAGTGAAAATAGTGACAGTACAAGAAAATTTAATATACGTTCAACAAGAAGTAGAAAAAGCATGTCAACGGGTGAATAGATCTTTAGATGAAATTACACTTGTTGCTGTTACAAAAACAGTAGGCATTGAAAAAACAAATGAGGTGTTACAAGCCGGGCTTATACATCTTGGTGAAAATCGTAATGAAGGATTTTTGCAGAAATATGAGTACTTTGGAAACAAAGCAACGTGGCATTTTATCGGTTCGTTGCAGTCTAGAAAAGTAAAAGAGATTGTAAATGAAATTGATTATTTACACTCACTTGATCGTCTTTCACTTGCAAAAGAAATTCAAAAAAGAGCAACTAAACCAATTCGCTGCTTTGTACAAGTGAAAACTTCGGAGGAAGAGTCCAAACAAGGAATAGCTATAGATGAAACAATTGAGTTTATTCACAATTTACAACAGTTGGATAAGATTGAGGTTGTTGGACTTATGACAATGGCACCTTACACGGATGATGAAATGCAAATTCGTAGTTGTTTTCAAATGTTGCGTAAACTGCAAAAGCAAGTACAAGATTTAAAGCTAACATATGCTCCATGTACGGAGTTATCAATGGGAATGTCAAATGATTATACAATTGCAATTGAAGAAGGTGCTACATTTATTCGTTTGGGGACGATTTTAGTAGGAAAAGAATAGAAGGAAGGAGAATCTTATTATGAGTTGGTCAAAAGTAAAGTACTTCTTTTTTGACACACCAGAAGAGCGAGAAGCACACTATGCTTATGAAAAGGAGCAAAAAGAAATGAAAAAACAGCAGGAACCGGAACAGGAACAGGATATTCCGCTTACAAAGGTACAACCGAAACAAAACGTGGTAAGTATTGAAACAGCAAAACACCCTTCAAAAGTTGTTTTATTAGAGCCACGTACGTATTCAGAGGCACAGGGTATTGCAGATCATTTAAAAGGTCGCCGTGCGGTTGTGATTAATTTACAGCGCATGTCTACAGATCAAGCATTACGTATCGTGGATTTTCTAAGCGGCACTGTATATGCAATAGGCGGAGACATTCAAAAATTAGGTCCAAAAACATTTATATGTACACCTGATAATGTGGACATTGTTGGAGCAATTTCTGAATTGTTCGGTGAAGAGGAAGATACAAATATAAAAAGGTGGTAATACGCCATGACAATGATTTTACAAATATTGCTCTATGTAATACAAATTTATTCCTGGGCGCTTATTATCTATATCCTACTATCTTGGGTTCCGGGAGCAAGAGAGTCGACGTTTGGTGATTTCCTTGCCCGTATTTGCGAGCCATATTTAGAACCATTCCGGAGGTTTATCCCACCGATTGGAGTAATCGATATTTCTCCAATCGTAGCGATCATTGTACTACGCTTAGCTAGTTCAGGATTGATCCGTGTATTTGAATTTTTTGTGAGGTAAGAGGATATATACATGAGCATCTATGAACATTTTAGACCTGAAGAAACGGTTTTCGTTGATAAAGTGTTAGAATGGAAGCAAGCGGCAGAAGAATATCATCAAGTGAAACTGACTGATTTTCTTGACCCGCGTGAACAACAGATTGTTTCTATGATTGTTGGACATCAAGGAGATGCTATGTTTCAATTTTATGGAGCTACTCCTAATGCAGAAAGAAAACGGGCGTTAATTTATCCAAACTATCTTATGCCGAATGAAGAAGAGTTTCAAGTAGAAGTATTAGAAATTGACTATCCTTCTAAATTTTACACGCTGGAACATCGTCAAATATTAGGGGCATTTATGTCTCTTGGGTTAAAGAGAGAAAAATGCGGAGATATTTGGCTCCAAGAAAATCGTGCCCAAATTGTAGTTGCAAAAGAAGTTGTTTCGTATATAAAAATGAATTTACAATCGATTGGAAGAACAAAAGTGTCTTTGGCACCTGTGTTATTGGAAAACGTATTACATATACAAGAACAGTGGGACGAGAAATCGGGAACTGTTTCGTCGCTTCGATTAGATGTATTGATAGCAGAAATGTTTCATATATCTCGTCAGAAAGCACAGCCGTTTATTAAAAACGGTCTTGTGAAAGTAAATTGGAAAGTAGTTGAGCAATCTGCTTATGACTGCTTTCCGGGAGATGTATTTTCTGTCAGAGGTTATGGTAGGAGTAAATTACTCACTGTTGATGGAAAAACAAAACGCGATAAATGGAGAATTTTGTATGGAATCTTAAAATGATTTCTTTTTTTAGAAGGAAAATCTCCTATTTTGTCGAAGAAAAGATATAATTAAAAAAGGAAATTTTAGATAACCTACTTGGAGGTGGCGTTTGTGCCGTTAACACCGTTAGATATTCATAATAAAGAATTTAGTCGTGGCTTTCGCGGCTACGATGAGGATCAAGTAAATGAATTTCTTGATCAAGTCATTAAAGATTATGAATTAGTAATTCGTGAGAAGAAAGCGTTAGAAGAAAAGGTTGCACAACTAGAAGGGAAATTAGAACATTTCTCCAATATTGAGGATACATTAAATAAATCTATTGTTGTAGCGCAAGAAGCAGCAGAAGAAGTAAAACGTAATGCACAAAAAGAAGCAAAGTTAATTGTTCGTGAAGCAGAGAAAAATGCGGACCGTATTATTAACGAAGCGTTAGTAAAATCAAGAAAAGTGGCATTTGATATTGAAGAATTGAAAAAGCAAGCGAAAGTGTTCCGTACACGTTTCCGTATGCTAATAGAAGCACAGCTTGAAATGCTAAACAATGATGATTGGGACAAGCTAATCGAGTTGGAAGAAGAAGTAGATGAGCTTCTTAAGAAAGAAGAAACAGTGTAAGCTTGACGTTTTTCTTATTATTACATATAATTTTATACAACATAAATTTTTAGAAAAACGAAGATAGGGATAAGTACTTTTTTCATACCTTATATAGCGAACTGAGGACGGTGGAAGCTCAGGATAAGGAGAGAATGGGAATATCACCCTGGAGTTCCTCGCTGAACAATAAAGTAAGCAGAGGCGTGTATTCGCGTTAAGAATATAAAGAGGATTGCTATATGTAGTAGTCTACTAGGGTGGTACCGCGGGAGACCTTCTCGTCCCTTTTTGGGGATGAGAAGGTCTCTTTTTTATTCCATTTATTTAGAAAAAATGTCTTTTTTTATATATTTAAGGAGGAATTAAGCATGGATTACAAAGATACTTTATTAATGCCAAAAACAGAATTTCCAATGCGCGGAAATCTACCGAAACGTGAGCCTGTAATGCAAGAAAAATGGGCGGAAATAAACATTTATGAAAAAGTACAAGAACGTACAAAAGGGCGTCCGCTATTCGTACTACATGATGGACCTCCATATGCGAATGGTGACATTCATATGGGACATGCTTTAAATAAAGTATTAAAAGATTTTATTGTGCGCTATAAATCAATGAATGGTTTTTCAGCACCATATGTACCAGGTTGGGATACGCATGGATTACCAATCGAGCAAGCTTTAACAAATAAAGGTGTTAAGCGTAAAGAGATGACAGTTGCTGAGTTCCGTAAACTTTGTGAAGAATACGCATATGAGCAAGTAAGCCGTCAGCGTGAGCAATTTAAACGTTTAGGTGTACGTGGTGATTGGGATAACCCATACATTACATTAGAGCCAGCGTACGAAGCACAGCAAATTAAAGTATTTGGTGAAATGGCGAAAAAGGGCTACATCTATAAAGGACAAAAACCTGTTTACTGGTCTCCGACAAGTGAATCTGCATTAGCAGAAGCGGAAATAGAATATAAAGATAAAAAATCTGCATCTATTTATGTAGCATTCCCTGTTAAAGATGGAAAAAATGTTTTAGAAGGCGACGAGAAGTTCATCATTTGGACAACAACACCTTGGACATTGCCAGCTAACTTAGGTATTTCTGTTCATCCAGAACTTGAATACAGCATTGTAAAAGTAGATGATGCAAAATATATCATTGCTTCTGAGCTATTTGAAACAGTTTCAAAAACATTAGAGTGGGAAAATGCAGAGGTTGTAAAAACAGTAAAGGGTAGCGAACTTGAGTATACAGTAGCTAAGCATCCATTCTATGACCGTGATTCTCTCGTTATGCTTGGTGAGCACGTTACAACAGATGCTGGTACAGGTTGTGTACATACAGCACCAGGACACGGGGAAGATGACTTCCTTGTTGGGAAACAATATGGATTAGAAGTTCTTTGTCCAGTTGATGATAAAGGTGTATTAACAAGTGAAGCACCTGGATTTGAAGGGTTATTCTACGATAAAGCAAATAAACCAATCACGGAAAAATTAGAAGAGGTTGGTGCATTATTAAAATTAACATTTATTACGCATTCTTATCCACATGACTGGAGAACGAAACAACCAATTATTTTCCGCGCAACTGCACAATGGTTTGCATCTATTGAAGCGTTCCGCAGTGAATTATTACAAGCTGTAGAGGAAACAAAATGGGTACCAGCATGGGGTGAAACACGCCTTCATAATATGGTTCGTGACCGCGGTGATTGGTGTATTTCTCGTCAACGTGCGTGGGGTGTTCCGATTCCTGTATTCTATGCAGAAAACGGTGATCCAATCATTACAGATGAAACGATTAATCATGTAGCAGCCTTATTCCGTGAACATGGTTCGAACGTATGGTTTGAACGTGAAGCGAAAGACTTATTACCAGAAGGCTTTACACATCGATCTAGCCCAAATGGCGAATTCCGTAAAGAAACGGACATTATGGATGTATGGTTTGATTCTGGTTCTTCTCATCAAGCTGTATTAGAAGAGCGTGATGATCTGCAACGTCCAGCTGATTTATATTTAGAAGGATCTGACCAATATCGCGGTTGGTTTAACTCTTCATTATCAACAGCAGTTGCGGTAACAGGTAAAGCACCGTATAAAGGTGTCTTAAGTCACGGCTTCGTACTCGATGGTGAAGGTCGTAAAATGAGTAAATCTATTGGAAACATTGTTGTGCCGAAGAAGATTATGGATCAATTAGGCGGCGATATTTTACGTTTATGGGTATCATCAGTTGATTATCAATCTGATGTACGTATTTCTGATGATATCTTAAAACAAGTAGCAGAAGTATATCGTAAAATTCGTAATACATTCCGCTTCTTATTAGGAAACTTAGCTGATTTTGATCCAAGTAAAGATGTGGTACCAGCTGCAGAACTTCGTGAAGTAGACCGCTACATGTTAGTGAAATTAAACGACTTAATTGTGAAAGTAAAAGATGCTTATGAAACGTATGAATTTGCAGCTGTATATCATGCGATTCACAACTTCTGTACAATTGATTTAAGTTCATTCTATTTAGATTTTGCAAAAGATATTTTATATATCGAAGCAGAAAATAACCATGATCGCCGTGCAATTCAAACGGTACTGTATGATGTTCTTGTTGCATTAACAAAACTTGTAACGCCAATTTTACCTCATACAGCGGATGAAGTATGGCCATATGTTCCTGGTGTAGTAGAAGAAAGCGTTCAGTTAACTGATATGCCGGAAGCTGTAGAAGTAGAAGGCGCTGAAGAGTTAAAAGTAAAATGGGATGCATTTATGACACTTCGCGATGATGTATTAAAAGCGTTAGAAGTGGCACGTAATGAGAAAGTAATTGGTAAATCGTTAAATGCGAGCATTACCCTATTCCCAACTGCAGAAATGAAACAAATGTTAGAGTCTATTAGCGAAGATTTAAAACAGTTGTTTATTGTCTCTGAGTATAAACTTGGTGGAACGATGGAAGAAGCGCCAGCTGATGCACCGAAATATGAACATACAGCTGTCGTTGTAGCACAAGCAACTGGTGAAACGTGTGAACGTTGTTGGGTTGTATCTGAAACAGTAGGAAGTAATGCAGACCATCCAACATTATGTGAACGCTGTGGAGAAGTTGTAAAAGAACATTATGTAAAATAATGAAATGAGGAAAATCGACTGCCTTATATGCAGTCGATTTTTTCTTCCTTGGAAGGAAAAATGTGTGTGCGGTAATCGCGTGCTTTTCGGATAAACTAACGATACATTCCAGCCGGGAGGGACGCGCTTGTGACTGACACATACATGGAGATTCAAGAAGAGCTGCAATTGATGCAACGAGAACTACAGGAGCGACTAGCAAAGGAAGAGACGTATGCGTATGATGTAGAATTTGGACAGGAATTTTTAGGTATAGATAATACTAATGGGAAAAATAAATTATTATTGCATGATATGAGAGAAGATTTAAAAGATGTAGAGCGAGCACTTTTGAAAATGGAAATTGGTATGTATGGGATTTGTGAAGAAACAGGGCAAAGAATGACGCTTAGACAATTAAAGGCTATGCCAACAGCACGTACAGTTTATGAATGTTTTTATGAAAAAGTAAAAACAATTTAAAGACAACAATATTATATTACCTATTTCATTTTATTTTATGCTCCCATGCGATGCTTCATTGTGAAAACATAGCAGCTATGCTAAAATTTTGAGGTACACTGTCATTGTGGGGGAAACGAAAATGATATATTATTTGATAGCATTATTTGTGATTGTCATTGATCAAGTATCAAAATGGATTATCGTAAAGGAAATGGAGTATGGCCAGAGCATTCCGATTATTGATAATGTGCTATACATAACGTCTCACCGTAATACTGGGGCTGCATGGGGCATTTTAGAAAATAGAATGTGGTTCTTTTATGTTATCACAGTCATCTTTGTTATTTTTATTGTGATTTATATGCAAAAATATGCAAAGACAGACAAGCTTCTCGGCATTTCGCTTGGACTTATTCTAGGCGGAGCAATTGGTAATTTTATTGATCGTGTATTCCGAAAAGAAGTTGTTGATTTTATTCATACGTATATTTTCTCATACAACTTCCCGGTATTTAACATTGCAGATTCGGCATTATGTGTTGGTGTTATGTTAATTATTATTCAAACATTACTAGAAGGAAAGAAAACAAAGGAGTAAATAATGAGCGAAGTAGTGCAAGTAACAGTTACAGAAGAGCAAAAAAACGAACGGATTGATAAATTTGTTGCAGGGGTGAACAATGAATGGTCGCGTTCACAAGTACAACAATGGATTAAAGATGGTGTTGTAACCGTAAATGGAAAAGACATCAAAGGGAACTATAAAGTAAAAACAAATGATGAAATTACAGTTACCATTCCAGAACCAGAGTCATTAGATATTCTTCCAGAAGATATGAATTTAGAGATTTATTATGAGGATAGTGATGTACTTGTCGTAAACAAGCCGCGTGGCATGGTTGTACACCCTGCGCCAGGTCATACGAGCGGTACGCTAGTGAACGGTTTAATGTATCACTGTAAAGATTTATCGGGTATTAACGGTGTAATGCGCCCAGGAATTGTGCACCGCATTGATAAAGATACGTCTGGATTATTGATGGTGGCAAAAAATGATATGGCACATGAAGCACTTGTAAATCAGCTTGTGGCAAAAACAGTAACAAGACGCTATCAAGCGATTGTTCATGGTGTTATTCCGCATGATAAAGGAACGGTTGATGCGCCAATTGGACGCGATAAACAAGACCGTCAAAGTATGACTGTTGAGGAAAATGGAAAACATGCTGTCACTCATTTCCGTGTATTAGAACGTTTTAATAATTTCACTCATGTGGAATGTCAACTGGAAACAGGTCGTACGCATCAAATTCGTGTACATATGAAATATATTGGGTACCCACTTGCAGGTGACCCCAAATATGGTCCAAAGAAAACACTTGATATAAATGGTCAAGCATTACATGCAGGTATTTTAGGTTTCGTTCACCCGCGCACAGGTGAATATTTAGAATTTGAAGCACCAATTCCACAAATTTTTGCAGATCTTTTGGATGAATTGCGAAAATAATATTGACAATCGTTATAAAAACTGCAATAATAACAGCAGTTGAATAAGTCCTTTAACACAGCCCCGTGAGGTTGAGAAGGTAACGGTTTGAAATACTTAGGGTACGTATACCCTTTTTCAAAAAATCCTCTCGCACACGACGAGAGGATTTTTTTATACCATTCCTCTCATGCAAGAAAAAAGCCTGGAGGTGAAGAACGTGAAAGAAAAAGCAGTGGTACTAGATGATCAAATGATTCGCCGCGCTTTAACACGCATTAGTCACGAAATTGTAGAACGTAATAAGGGTGTTGAAAATTGTGTTCTAGTTGGGATTAAAACACGCGGTATTTTTATCGCACAGCGCTTAGCGGAACGAATTAGTCAAATTGAAGGGAAAGAGATGGCAGTTGGTGAATTAGACATTACATTATATCGTGATGATTTGACGCTGCAATCTAAAGATAAAGAGCCGCTTGTAAAAGGTTCAGATATTCCTGTTGACATTACAAATAAAAAAGTTATCCTTGTTGATGACGTATTATATACAGGAAGAACAGTAAGAGCTGCCATGGATGCATTAATGGATATCGGTAGACCATCGCAAATCCAGTTAGCTGTTCTTGTAGATAGAGGTCACCGTGAACTACCAATTCGCGCTGATTATGTAGGAAAAAACATTCCAACATCGAGCGAAGAACGTATTGAAGTAGGACTTCAAGAAACAGACAAACAAGATCGAGTAAGCATATACGAAAAATAAAGCCCTTTTAAATGTAGTCCTGTGAGGCTGCCAAAGGGTCTTGGCTTTCATATGTCTAATTTGACATACGAAAGTATAGGACTCTTTGTGCATAGGGCGCAAAGAGTTTTTTTATTGCAAGTTTTCAACATTGGAGGAGGAGATAATAATGGAGCAAAAGCCAGTGTTAGACATTCATGAAGTACCGAAACCAGGAAAATGGTTATTGCTAAGTATACAACATTTATTTGCTATGTTCGGAGCAACGGTGCTTGTTCCATTTTTAACTGGACTAAGTCCAGCAGTTGCTCTAATCTCGAGCGGAATAGGAACGTTAGCATTCCTGCTAATCACGAAAGGGCAAGTTCCAGCTTATCTCGGATCATCATTTGCATTCATTGCACCAATTATTACAGCAAAAGCAGCAGGCGGCCCAGGAGCAGCAATGCTGGGCGGAATGCTGGCAGGATTTGTCTATATGTTGATTGCACTTGCGATTAAAAAATCTGGATCCGGTTGGATTATGAATCTCTTGCCGCCAATCGTAGTTGGTCCAGTTGTTATGGTAATTGGACTTGGGCTTGCACATACAGCAGTTGATATGGCAATGAATAATGCAGATGGAAAGTATAGCTTTACACACTTTTCAGTTGCACTTGTCACATTAGCAATTACAATCATCTGCTCAATCTTTGGAAGAGGATTCATAGGCATCATACCAGTTTTAATAGGAATCATAGGCGGTTACATCTTTGCTTACTTCCAAGGCTTAGTCGATTTGAAACCAGTAATAGAAGCGAAATGGTTTGATGTACCGGATTTCGTAGTACCATTTGTCACATATACACCAGAATTTTCGTTGAAAATAGTATTAATAATGGTACCTGTTGCAGTCGTTACAGTTTCAGAACATATTGGACATCAAATTGTACTTGGAAATGTTGTGAACAGGGATTTAATTGAAAAGCCAGGTTTACATCGTTCTATTATGGGAGATGGAATTGCAACATTTATTGCTTCACTCATTGGAGGACCGCCAAATACGACATACGGTGAAAATATTGGGGTGCTTGCAATTACAAGAGCATACAGTGTATATTTATTCGTCGGATCAGCAATATTTGCAATCATGTTCGGATTCATTGGTAAAATCTCAGCGCTTATCCACTCAATCCCGACACCAGTTATGGGTGGTGTATCAATCTTATTATTCGGTGTTATCGCATCAAGCGGTTTACGCATGATGGTAGATGAGAAAACAGATTTAGGTGATAAACGGAACTTAATGATTGCGTCAGTTATACTTGTAATCGGCATTGGCGGCGCAGTGCTTCATATCGGTCAATCTTTCCAAGTAGAAGGTATGGCTCTTGCAGCAATTGTAGGGGTAATCCTAAACTTAGTACTACCTGAACTGAAACAAAAACAACAAAAACAATCAAAGCAAATTGCTTCATAAAGGCAACCTTTTAATTCAGTCCTGTGAGACGGAAAAGGGTGTGTAGTTTGTTACACCCTAGTCTCAAATGGCTAGGGTATTTTTATGCAGTTATTGTTATATAAATACAAAGGTGTTAAGATAAAAATCAGAAAGATGAGGGATGACAATGAACCATTTGTTAACGATGAGTGAATTATCGGAGCAGGAGATTTCAGAAATCCTAAAAGATGCAGAAGATTTCGCGAGTGGAAAAGGAATAAGAACGACAGAGCAAACGTTTGTTGCAAACTTATTCTTTGAGAATAGTACGAGAACACGTTTTAGCTTTGAAGTAGCAGAGAAGCGATTAGGGCTTGATGTTCTGAACTTCTCAGCAGAGTCTTCTAGCGTACAAAAAGGAGAAACACTATACGATACGATAAGAACACTCGAATCAATCGGAACAAAAGCAGTAGTCATCCGCCATCAACAAGATCGCTACTTCGATGAGCTAAAGGATCAAGTAAACATTCCAATCTTGAATGCTGGAGATGGATGTGGAAATCATCCAACGCAATGTCTTCTAGATCTTCTAACAATTAAACAAGAGTTTGGAAGATTTGAAGGATTAAAGATTGCGATTGTTGGAGATATTCGCCATAGCCGAGTAGCACGTTCTAATGCTGAAGCTTTAACAAAACTAGGAGCAACGATTTACTTTGCTAGCCCTGAAGAGTGGAAAGATGAAACGAACACATTTGGAACATACAAAAGTTTAGATGAGCTTGTTCCAGAAGTTGATGTGATGATGTTACTTCGTGTGCAACATGAACGTCATGATCATTATGAAACAGATATCATGAAACAGTATCATGAGCAGCACGGATTAACAATTGAACGAGAAAAGCGTATGAAACAAGGAAGTATTATTATGCATCCAGCTCCTGTAAATCGTGATGTAGAAATTGCAAGTGAACTCGTAGAGTGTGAGCGTTCACGCATATTCAAACAGATGGAAAACGGAGTTTACGTAAGAATGGCTGTACTAAAACGCGCATTACCAAATGTATTAGGAGGAATGAAACATGAACTATTTGTTTAAAAATGGACGTTATTTGAATGAAGAAGGAAAAATCGTAGCAACAGATCTTCTCGTACAAGACGGTAAAATTGCGAAAGTAGCAGAAAATATTACGGCAGATCATGCTGAAGTAATCGATGTAAACGGAAAATTAATTGCACCTGGATTAGTAGATGTACACGTTCATCTTCGTGAACCAGGTGGTGAGCATAAAGAAACAATTGAAACAGGTACACTTGCAGCAGCAAAAGGTGGATTTACAACAATTTGCGCAATGCCAAATACACGTCCAGTACCAGACAGCAGAGAACATATGGAAGACTTGCAAAAACGAATTAAAGAAAAAGCACATGTAAATGTATTACCATATGGAGCGATTACAGTACGCCAGGCAGGTTCTAAAATGACAGACTTTGAAACATTAAAAGAACTTGGAGCATTCGCGTTTACTGATGATGGCGTAGGCGTACAAGATGCAAGCATGATGCTGGCAGCGATGAAGCGTGCAGCAAAATTAAATATGGCAGTTGTTGCACACTGTGAAGAAAATACGCTTATTAATAAAGGTTGTGTACATGAAGGGAAGTTTTCTGAGAAGCACGGCTTAAACGGTATCCCATCAGTATGTGAATCTGTACATATTGCCCGGGACATATTACTTGCAGAAGCAGCAGGTTGTCACTATCACGTATGTCACGTAAGTACAAAAGGATCTGTACGTGTGATTCGTGATGCAAAGCGTGCTGGAATTAAAGTAACAGCAGAAGTAACACCGCATCACTTAGTACTATGTGAAGATGATATCCCATCGGTTGATCCAAACTTTAAAATGAACCCACCGCTTCGAGGAAAAGAAGACCATGAAGCATTAATTGAAGGATTACTAGATGGAACAATCGATATAATTGCAACAGATCATGCACCGCATGCAGCAGAAGAAAAAGCACAAGGTATTGAAAGAGCGCCATTTGGAATTACTGGTTTTGAAACAGCATTCCCATTACTATATACAAACCTTGTGAAAAAGGGAATTATCACATTAGAACAGTTAATTCAATTCTTAACAGAAAAACCAGCTGACACATTCGGTTTAGAAGCAGGCCGACTGCAAGAAGGAAGAGCAGCTGATATTACAATTATTGATTTAGAACAAGAAGAAGAGATTGACCCAGCAACATTCTTATCAAAAGGAAAAAATACGCCATTTGCAGGTTGGAAGTGCCAAGGATGGCCGGTTATGACATTAGTTAGCGGTAAGATCGCATGGCAAAAGGAGAGTGCATTAGTATGAAAAGACAGCTTATCTTAGAAGATGGAACAGTATTAATTGGAAAAGGCTTCGGCGGAGAAATTGAAAAATCAGGTGAAGTCGTATTTACAACAGGGATGACGGGATATCAAGAGACATTATCTGATCCATCATATTGTGATCAAATCGTAACATTTACGTATCCATTAATCGGAAATTACGGTATTAATCGTGATGATTTTGAATCAATTCATCCATCTGTAAATGGTTTAATAGTAAACGAAATTTGTGATCACCCATCTAACTTCCGTAATGAAATTTCGTTAGATGAGTATTTAAAAGAAAGAAACATTCCAGGATTAGCAGGAATTGATACAAGAAAATTAACACGAAAAATTCGTCAATATGGAACTTTACGCGGACGTCTTTGCGACATGGATGCGGATGTAGAGTACATCGTTAGCCAATTAAAAGCGACAGTCTTTACAGATCATGTGAAACGCGTATCAACAAAAGATCCATATCCAAGTCCAGGCCGTGGCCATCGCGTTGTACTTGTAGACTTCGGTATGAAGCATGGCATTTTACGAGAACTAAATAAACGTGACTGTGATGTAATTGTTGTACCTTACAATACAACGGCTGAAGAGATTTTACGCCTTAGCCCAGATGGAATTATGTTAAGTAATGGACCTGGGGATCCAAAAGATGTACCAGAAGCAATTGAAATGCTAAAAGGCATTATCGGAAAAGTACCATTATTCGGGATTTGCCTTGGACATCAATTGTTCGCTCTAGCATCTGGTGCAAATACAAGCAAGTTAAAATTCGGTCACCGTGGTTTAAATCATCCAGTAAAGCATCTTGCAACTGGAAAAGTAGCCATTACTTCTCAAAACCATGGTTACGCAGTAGAAGAAGAGTCAGTTAAAAGTACAGATCTTGAAATTACACATGTAGCTTTAAATGATGGAACAGTAGAAGGTCTTCGTCATACGAAGTTCCCAGCATTTACAGTACAATACCATCCAGAAGCTTCAGCAGGGCCAGAAGATGCAAATGATTTATTCGAAGATTTCTTAACAATGATTGAAAACTTCAAGAAAGAAGGGGAAGAGTTATGCCAAAACGCCTAGACATTAACACAATTTTAGTAATCGGATCAGGACCAATTGTAATTGGGCAAGCAGCGGAGTTTGATTACTCTGGTACACAAGCTTGTCAATCTCTTAAAGAGGAAGGTTACAAAGTAATCCTTGTTAACTCTAACCCAGCAACAATTATGACAGATACTGCAACAGCAGATAAAGTATACATTGAGCCATTAACATTAGAATTCGTAAGCCGTATTATTCGTAAAGAACGCCCAGATGCAATCCTGCCGACACTAGGCGGACAAACGGGACTAAATATGGCTGTTGAACTTGCAAAATCAGGCGTACTAGAAGAGTGCGGAGTTGAAATTTTAGGAACGAAATTATCAGCAATTGAGCAAGCGGAAGATCGTGATTTATTCCGTACATTAATGCAAGATTTAAATGAACCAACACCACCAAGTGAAATTATTCATAACCTTGATGAAGCATATGAGTTTGTAAAAGAAATCGGTTATCCAGTAATCGTTCGTCCAGCATTCACATTAGGGGGAACGGGCGGCGGTATTTGCCATAACGAAGAAGAGTTAATTGAAATCGTAACAAGTGGTTTAAAACATAGCCCAGTAACACAATGTTTATTAGAGAAAAGTATTGCTGGCTGTAAGGAAATTGAATATGAAGTAATGCGTGATTCAAATGATAACGCAATCGTAGTATGTAACATGGAAAATATTGATCCAGTTGGAGTTCACACAGGTGATTCTATCGTTGTAGCACCGAGCCAAACGTTAAGTGACCGTGAATATCAAATGTTACGTAACACATCATTAAGAATTATTCGTGCATTAGGAATTGAAGGTGGATGTAACGTTCAGCTTGCACTTGATCCACATAGCTTCCAATACTATGTAATCGAAGTAAACCCACGTGTAAGTCGTTCATCTGCACTAGCATCTAAAGCAACTGGATATCCAATTGCGAAATTAGCAGCGAAAATTGCAGTCGGCTTAACATTAGACGAAATTGTAAACCCAGTAACACAAAAAACATACGCTTGTTTCGAGCCAGCATTAGACTATGTTGTTTCAAAAATTCCACGTTGGCCATTTGATAAGTTTGAATCAGCGAATAGAACGCTTGGTACACAGATGAAGGCAACTGGTGAGGTTATGTCAATCGGACGTAACTTAGAGGAATCATTATTAAAAGCGGTTCGTTCTTTAGAGCTTGGTATTTATCACCTAGAGTTAGATCACTTAAAAGAGCTTGATAAAGAAACGATGAAAAAACGTATTATTAAAGCAGATGATGAGCGTCTGTTCGTTGTAGCAGAAGCAATTCGTCAAGGTGTAACGAAAGAAGAAATTAATGCATGGTGTGAAATGGACTTCTTCTTCTTACAAAAAGTTGAAAACATCGTAAACATGGAACGTAAAGTTAAAAACCATGTAGGCGATATGGAAGTGCTGCAAGAAGCAAAAGAAATGGGCTTCAGTGATCATTACATCGCAGCTGCTTGGAACAAAACAGAGCGTGAAATTTATGAAACACGTAAAGAAAACAATATGACGCCGGTATTTAAAATGGTAGATACTTGTGCGGCAGAGTTTGAATCTGCAACACCGTATTACTACAGCACATACGCTGATGAAAACGAATCAATTGTAACAGATCGTAAGAGTGTAGTTGTACTAGGATCTGGTCCAATCCGTATCGGTCAAGGTGTTGAGTTTGACTACGCAACAGTTCACTCTGTATGGGCAATTAAAGAAGCTGGATATGAAGCAATTATCATTAACAATAACCCAGAAACAGTTTCAACAGACTTCAGTATTTCTGACAAATTATACTTTGAACCATTAACAATCGAAGATGTAATGCACATCATTGATTTAGAACAGCCAGAAGGTGTTATCGTTCAGTTCGGTGGACAAACGGCAATTAACTTAGCGGCGAAATTAGAAGAACGCGGTGTGAAAATTTTAGGAACATCGCTTGAAGATTTAGACCGTGCAGAAGATCGTGATAAATTCGAAGCTGCATTAACACAGCTTGGTATCCCGCAGCCAGTTGGTAAAACAGCAACAACTGTAGAACAAGCGGTAGCAATCGCTGAAGAAATTGGTTACCCGGTATTAGTAAGACCATCTTACGTACTAGGTGGACGTGCGATGGAAATCGTATATCGTCAAGAAGAACTACTGCACTACATGAAAAATGCAGTTAAAGTTCATGCAGATCATCCGGTACTAATTGACCGCTATATGGTTGGTAAAGAAATTGAAGTAGATGCAATTTCAGACGGTGAAAATGTGTTCATTCCAGGTATTATGGAACATATTGAACGCGCAGGTGTTCACTCTGGTGACTCAATTGGAGTATACCCACCGCAAAGCTTATCTGCAAAACTGAAAGAACAAATTATTGAAAATACAATTGCACTTGGAAGAGGATTAAACATTGTTGGATTATTAAATATCCAGTTTGTAGTATTCAAAGATGAAGTGTATGTAATTGAGGTAAACCCACGTGCGAGCCGTACAGTACCATTCTTAAGTAAAATTACAGGTGTACCGATGGCGAATATCGCAACAAAAGTTATTTTAGGTCAAAATCTTGTAGAACAAGGATATGGAACTGGCTATCACCCAGAAGAGAATGAAGTGTATGTAAAAGCTCCAGTATTCTCATTTGCAAAACTACGTTCTGTTGATACAACATTAGGGCCTGAAATGAAATCAACAGGGGAAGTAATGGGTAAAGACCTAACACTTGAAAAAGCATTATACAAAGGGCTAGTTGCTTCTGGAATTAACATTCCAACGCACGGATCAGTAATCATTACTGTGGCGGATAAAGATAAAGAAGAAGCGATGGAAATTGCAAAACGCTTCCATGAAATCGGCTATAACTTATTAGCAACAGCAGGAACAGCACAATCGTTAACAGAGCAAAACATTCCGGTGCAAGTTGTAAACAAAATTGATTCTGAAGACTACAACTTACTTGATATTATCCGTCAAGGAAAAGCACAGTTTGTTATCAATACATTAACAAAAGGAAAACAGCCAGCGCGTGATGGTTTCCGTATTCGCCGTGAATCTGTAGAAAATGGAGTAGCATGCTTAACATCACTAGATACAACAAGAGCAATCTTACGTGTACTAGAATCCATGACATTTTCAGCTCACGCAATGAAAGAATTTGCGCCAACTGAGCGTCACGAGGTGGTACGTGCATGATGCAAAAGCAAAATATGATCGTCGTTAACCAAAAAGAAATCGCAAAAAATATTTATGAACTAGTGCTTCAAGGTGATCTTGTACAGCAAATGAACGAACCAGGGCAGTTTGTACACATTAAAGTAGCAGAAGGCATTGCGCCTCTGCTGCGCCGCCCAATTAGTATTTGTAATGTTGATCAAGAAAATAACGAATTTACAATGCTATATCGTGCGGAAGGACAAGGAACAAAAACATTAGCAAAGAAAAAACAAGGTGAACTTGTAGACGTATTAGGACCACTAGGCCATGGATTTCCTGTAGAAGAAGCAGAAGCAGGACAAACGGCTCTTTTAGTAGGAGGCGGAATTGGTGTGCCACCACTTTATGAGTTATCACAACGCCTTGTTGCAAAAGGAGTACGTGTCATTCACATCTTAGGTTTCCAAACAAAAGATGTTGTCTTCTATGAAGAGAAATTTGCAGAGCTTGGCGATACGTATGTTGCAACAGTCGACGGTACACATGGTACAAAAGGATTTGTAACAGATGTAATCGATACGTATGGAATTGACTTTGACATTTTATACTCATGTGGACCTTTAGCAATGCTTCGTGCATTAGAAGGCCGCTATAAAGAGAAAAAAGCCTACATTTCACTAGAGGAACGTATGGGTTGTGGTATTGGAGCGTGTTTCGCATGTGTATGCCACTTGCAAGAAGATCCAAGTGGACATTCTTACAAGAAGGTGTGTAGTGACGGACCAGTATTTCCAATCGGGGAGGTTGTACTATGAACAGATTGCAAGTTGAATTACCAGGATTATCATTAAAGAATCCAATTATCCCAGCATCTGGTTGCTTCGGGTTTGGTCGTGAGTATGCGCAGTTTTATGATTTAAGTGTACTTGGATCAATCATGATTAAAGCAACAACGGAACAACCTCGTTATGGAAATCCAACACCTCGTGTTGCCGAAACACCAGGCGGAATGCTAAATGCAATCGGGCTTCAAAACCCGGGGTTAGAGAAGGTAATGACGTCTGAATTACCATGGTTAGAGCAATTCGATCTTCCGATTATTGCGAACGTTGCGGGCTCACAAGCTGAGGATTATGTAGCAGTAGCAAAGAAAATTTCGAAAGCACCAAATGTTCATGCGCTAGAATTAAATATTTCTTGTCCAAACGTAAAAACGGGTGGTATCGCTTTTGGTACAGTCCCAGAGATTGCTGCTGATTTAACGAAGCGAGTAAAAGAGGTTTCTGAAGTGCCGGTATATGTGAAATTGTCACCGAACGTGGCAAACATTGTGGAGATTGCAAAAGCAATTGAAAACGCTGGTGCGGACGGATTAACGATGATTAATACATTGCTTGGCATGCGTTTAGATTTAAAAACAGCAAAACCAATTTTAGCAAACCGTACAGGTGGACTATCTGGACCAGCGATTAAGCCGGTGGCAATTCGTATGGTGCACGAAGTGAGTCAAGCTGTGAACATTCCAATTATCGGAATGGGTGGTATTGAATCAGCGGAAGATGTAATTGAGTTCTTCTACGCTGGTGCAAGTGCAGTAGCAGTTGGAACAGCAAACTTCGTTGACCCATTTGTATGTCCAACAATTATTGAAGAATTACCAGCACTTTTAGATGAATTAGGATTTGAACACATTTCGGAATGTCAAGGAAGGAGCTGGAAGCAAACATGTCACAATCTTTAATTGTTGCACTGGATTTTCCAGGTAAAGCAGAGGTAGAACAGTTTTTAAGTCACTTTGAAGGGGAACGATTATTTGTCAAAGTTGGTATGGAACTGTTTTACAAAGAGGGACCTGCGATTATTACGTACCTAAAAGAAAAAGGACATCAAATCTTTTTAGATTTGAAGCTTCATGATATTCCGAACACAGTGAAAAGCGCGATGCGTAATTTAGCTAGTTTAGATGTTGATATGGTAAACGTTCATGCTGCTGGGGGAAGCAGTATGATGAAAGCGGCGCTTGAGGGATTAGAGGAAGGTAAGAAAGAAGGAAAAGAGAGACCGATTTGTATTGCAGTTACACAACTAACAAGTACATCGGAAGAAGTAATGAAAAAAGAGATCGGCATTGAGAAAACGTTAGAAGAAGCGGTTGCTCATTATGCGAAATTAACGAAAGAAAGCGGTCTGGACGGCGTTGTTTGTTCAACGCTGGAAGTACCAAAATTGCGTGAAGTATGCGGAGATGCTTTCGTAACAGTAACACCGGGGATTCGTCTTGCAAGTGATGATGTAAATGACCAAGTACGCGTAGCGACGCCTAAACGTGCGCGTGAACTAGGCTCTAGTTATATCGTAGTAGGACGTAGTATTACAAAAGCAGAAAATCCGCGCGCAGCGTATCAAATTGTAAAAGAACAGTGGGAGGGTGTAACAGTATGAAAAAACAAATCGCATCTCATTTATTAGATATTGGAGCAGTATTTTTACAACCCAATGATCCATTTACATGGTCTTCTGGAATGAAATCACCAATTTATTGTGATAATCGTTTAACATTATCATACCCAGAAGTACGTCAAGCAATTGCAGCAGGGTTAGAAGAATTAATTCAAACACACTTCGGGGCTGTTGAGGTTATTGCAGGAACAGCGACAGCAGGTATTGCACATGCTGCTTGGGTAAGCGATCGTATGAACTTACCAATGTGTTATGTACGCAGTAAAGCAAAAGGTCATGGTAAAGGAAACCAAATCGAAGGTAAAGCAGAAAAAGGCCAAAAAGTTGTTGTAGTAGAAGATTTAATTTCAACTGGTGGCAGTGCAATTACTTGTGTAGAGGCACTTCGCGAAGCAGGCTGTGAAGTATTAGGAATCGTATCAATCTTCACATACGAACTTGAAGCAGGAAAAGAAAAATTAGCAGCAGCAAACGTTGCATCATACTCTTTAAGCGACTACAGTGCACTTACAGAAGTAGCAGCAGAAAAAGGTATGATTGGTGAAGCAGAAACGAAAAAACTACAAGAATGGCGCAAAAACCCAGCTGATGAGGCTTGGATTACAGCATAATAATAAAGAAAACACGACCGTGGGGGGAAACTCGGTCGTGTTTTTTTATGCAATTATATTTAGTAATTCGTATAGGGTGTCTATAACAGGAACATCACGGCATTGTGTTTTTTCACTACGATTTAGCCATATTCCATGCATCCCAGCCTTTTTACTGCTGAGGGCATCAGTTTCTAATCGATCACCAATGTAATAGCAATCTTGAAGTGGACGTTTCGCTTTTATACTAGCTACTTGAAAGATGGTTATATTAGGTTTTGCCACACCTATTTCACTAGAAGCGATAATGAGATTGAAATAATGTAAGATATATAAACGACGTAGTTTTTCAATTTGCTGATCATAGTCTCCATTACTAATAATACCTAATGAGTAACCTTTTTGTTTTAAAGTATTTAGAACATCGATTACGTCTTCATATACTGTCCAATTTTCTTCATATAAGGTTAAATATAGCTTGAATTTTTGATCAGCTTCTTCATGAGTTAAATGAATACCGTACGTTTGGAAAAGGTCTATCATTCGTAATCTTTGTTGTTCCTGAAACGATAATTTATTGGATAAAAATTGATTAAAATATTGTTCTGAAAGTTGGTTCCATAGTTTGCTAGCTTCGAGTTCCTCACCCAAAAAAATGTGATTATGCTCACGGAAAAAATCAAGGATACCATTTTTTTCAGCAAACTCATAATCAAGTAAAGTGCCGTCAATATCAAAGAAAATCATGGATAATGCTCCTTAACTTAAAATGTAATACGATTATTGCTTTTTATCTACCTCCTTATTTCCTTTTACAAATAATAGCGTCATATAAGAAACAAGAAACGAAAAAATACTATACATCCCTACCCAAAAGAAAAATGATCGATTAAATAATGTTACTGCTACAATAAGAAAAATCGCAAATGTAATAATAGGCATTATATAATACGTCTTTGTAATTCGTGTACCCATAACAGAAAAAATAAAGACAAGTAACGGACAAATAAATAATGTGAATATAACTTCACTCACGCGCTGTCCTCTTTTCCTATAAGTTTGTTATTTTCCTGTTAAACGTTTTTCTGCACTCGTTTCTTTTCCCTCTAATCGCTTCGTAAATGTATTACGCCAGCTTTCTGATAAAGAATCAACTGCTAATATGCTTTGTATTCCTTCTATATTATGTTTATCATGGTGCATCATTTCATTTGCGAAGGCAATTGTTATATGATGTTCATTTTGTTCTATTCGTTTAATTTCATCAGAAGGGGAAACGGTTCCTTCTTCTAATACTCGTACGTAAAAACCAGTGAAGCCTGTGTTTTGAACAAGAAGCGGGAAATCTTTTCTATGATAGCGATATGCTAGCTTATAACAAGGTTGTCTTGGCTGCGTTACTTGTACGAATGCTTCTCCTATTTTATATATATTGCCAATACATACATCAGATTCTAGTAATCCTGTAATTGTTAAATTTTCTCCAAATGCTCCATATGGAAGCTGTTGTGATAACTCTTTTTCCCAATATGGATAATGTTCAAATGCATATACACAAACAGCTTTATCTTTACCGCCGTGGTGTTTCAAATCCGCTTGCCCATCCCCTTCAAAGTTGAGTAATGATAAATATAAAGGTTTATTAACACTTTCTTTAAACAGACCTGTTTCAATTTCTTTCCCTTGAAACTGTAATTTTTGCGGTGTTCCGATATTGAGGGAAATGATGTGTGGCATAAGTATCGCACCCTTCTGTTATATATATGGTTTATATTACCATATATAATCTGGAGAATTACGGATTTCATGTAGTATTCTCAAACATAGCTTTGATGAGAAACTATGTTTGAGAATGGAGTACAAGAGAAACATCACTACAATCGTTGTTACAATGAGCCTGATAATAACCCGAAAAAGTAGCTATTGTTAACAGAAAATTACAGGAATAAAAAATATTGATTTTTTGTTACATTTATTATAAGATACTTTATAAGTAAATAAGATAAGCGATGAATGGAATAAAGTAGTGTATGTTCTCCCTGTTAAAGAGAGCTGGCGGTTGGTGTAAGTCAGTACAAAGAACAGCATGAATTACAGTCCAGGAGCATCTTCTTCGAGCGAATTGTAAGGGGAAGACGGTGAAGAGCCGTTATAGAGAATGAAGAGATTGACATATAAAGTTTGTCAATAATTAGGGTGGTACCGCGAATAAAATCGTCCCTACTGATTAATTTCAGTAGGGATTTTTGTATTTTCATAACAACTAAATAATAGATAAGCGATGAATGGAATAAAGTAGTGTATGTTCTCCCTGTTAAAGAGAGCTGACGGTTGGTGTAAGTCAGTACAAAGAACAGCATGAATTACAGTCCAGGAGCATCTTCTTCGAGCAAATTGTAAGGGGAAGACGGTGAAGAGCCGTTATAGAGAATGAAGAGATTGGCATATAAAGTTTGTCAATAATTAGGGTGGTACCGCGAATAAAATCGTCCCTACTGATTAATTTCAGTAGGGATTTTTGTATTTTCATAACAACTAAATAATAGATAAGCGATGAATGGAATAAAGTAGTGTATGTTCTCCCTGTTAAAGAGAGCTGGCGGTTGGTGTAAGTCAGTACAAAGAACAGCATGAATTACAGTCCAGGAGCATCTTCTTCGAGCGAATTGTAAGGGGAAGACGGTGAAGAGCCGTTATAGAAAATGAAGAGATTGACATATAAAGTTTGTCAATAATTAGGGTGGTACCGCGAATAAAATCGTCCCTACTGATTAATTTCAGTAGGGATTTTTTATTTGCTTTTAAAAGTAGAAGTATCTAAATGAAGGATTGATGATTATGTTTTTAGGAGGCTTATAGGCCTTTATTTTTAAAAATTTGATTTAGATAAAACCGAGTCAAAATAGTGTTGTAAAGGAGGTGAATAGCCATGGAAGATGGCTATTACTATGTAACATTACTTGCAAAACAATTAAAAAAATTAGGAACAGAAAGAGGAAAAAAGAATGAAGAAAGATGGCTTAAAAAAAGAGTTATTACCTAGACATGTTCAATTTTTAGCGTTAGCGGGAATGATTGGTACGGGCATTTTCAAAGGGAGTGGAGATACTCTAGGGATTGCCGGGCCTGGTGTAATTGTTTCGTACTTACTTGGTGGATTATTAATGATGATTGTTATGGTGGCTTTAGCTGAAATGGCTGTTGTTTATCCAAATCATAATGTTCAACATTTAGTTCATAAGGCTTTTGGATTTCATGTATCATTTGTAGTTGGATGGCTATACTGGATTAACTGGACACTTGTTACAATTGTAGAAATATTAGCGGCAGGCTCTTTTTTACAATTTTGGTTTTCAAATGTACCTCTTTGGTTATTAAGTGCTATTTGTGCGCTTTTAGTTGTGGGGATTAACAGCTTTCAGGTAAAATTCTATGGCGAAATGGAATTTTGGTTTGCTAGTATAAAAATTCTAGCACTGGTATTATTCATCCTTTTAGGTGGAGCAGTCTTATTCGGACTAACGAGTTTTGCTCCATCGACACCAACGGAACATTTATTTGGTCATGGGGGATTCTTTCCAAATGGTATTAAAGGGGTATTTAGTGCTTGTTTTATTGTAATGTTCTCATTTGGAGGATCTGAGTTAATAGGGGTAGCAATTTCTGAAACAAAAGACGTTGAAAAGGTTTTACCTAAAGTGATAAAGGGTGTTGTTTGGCGCGTTATCATATTTTATATCTTGCCCATTACAATTATTGCTGGATTAATACCTTGGAATCAAGTTGCAGGAAATGAAAGTCCATTTATACAAGTAATGAATGCCATTGGTATCCCAGGTGTTGCACATATCATGAATTTTGTTTTATTAACTGCAGTTCTTTCAGCTGCGAATTCAGGAGTTTTTGCTACTTCTAGAACAATGGTTGCGTTAGCTGAAAAAGGAGAAGCTCCAAAAATATTGAAAAAAACTGCGAAATCAGGTGCACCAATTATTGCAATCTTTTTGAATGGCTTATTATTATTGATAGGTGCAGGGCTAGCATTCTTTGCTCCAGATAGTATTATTGGAACAATGATGACAATTCCAGGATTTACAATGTTATTGCTTTGGCTAAGTATTTGCTTTGCACAACTTAAATTACGTCCTAATTATTCAACAATGCCTAATTTTAAAATGAGTTTTTTTCCAACTACGACTATTATTGGAATCGTGGGATTATGTATTATTTTCATAGGTTCAACGTTTAGTAATGGAATTTCAGTCGGAACAGTGGTTTGTTTTACAACTTTAGCAATTTTAATTGGTTTTGCTTTACTTAAAGGACGGAATAGAAAGAAAGAAGACACACAATTAAAGCATATAAGTTAAATTCATGAGGGCAATAAGTATAGCCTATTTTAAAACTTGATAGAGTAGGGACATTAATCCAATAACCATCAGAGCACGCTTCTATTGAATAGGTGTGCTCTGTCATATTTGAAGATAAAGAGTGTGAATCTGGGGCAAAAAAAAGTATATAATTTCATTTACCGAAATAAAAATGTCTTTTACTTAAATGAAAGAAAGTGAAACTTCCATCAATGGGGGCTTCATTCTCCACTGATGGAAAGCTCTCACCAATCGGAATCGTATTGCTAAAAAGTAGCGGGATAAATCAAAGTCATAATAAAAAGATGTACTACTTCACGTATACAGTAATACATCTTTTTGTATATTATTTTACGGAATGAGCTTGTTGCATCTTTTTAATAATTCGAATTTGTCCACGATGACTCAATTCATCTTCAAACACATGAAACCATTTAAAATAATTATTTGCTGGCTTACCTTCCCAAAATGGAGTTGTTTTAAATAACCATTCGTTTGGAAGGGATTGGAATGTGGCGATGGTTTTATTGCGTACTTCTTGTAATGTGTTAATGTAGAAGTCTAATGATTGGTTTTTAATTTGTTGGCGACCAAGATTCCCTAGTTCAACGCCTGGTAACCAGCGTTCTAGTTCTTCCTCTGTTGGTTCTCTGTCTTCGAACGTATGAATTTGATAATAAAATTCAATAGCCGCCATGTGATATAGAAGCATACCAATTGAATTTGCGTTTTCATCATATAAATAGTCTAATTCTTCAATTGTTAAATCTTGAACAGCACGTAGTGTCGAGAAGCGTGCATAGTTCATCATAGAAACAAGTTTAGAAAAATCATCGCTTAATCCGTCAATCTTATCAATTAAAAATAAATTTTCCATTACAATCCTCCTGTTATGAAATACAACCTTTTAATTTAGTTCTCGAAATAGGAGGAGATTCCTGTTTTTATATAAAATAAAGTGAGACTTCGATCAGTAGGGGCTTCATCTCGAGACTATTTTCTTCGTTTTCTCTGAATCTTGAGATGGGGGTCTTACTGCCCGCAAATAGCGAGATAAAGCGAAAGCACCTCTATAATTCGTATTTTTAGTATGAATTATAGAGGTGTTTTTTTCGTGTATTCGTGTTCACTTCAGACGAAACAAGTGTTAGTTGATGTTCGTTCTATATATAATTCGATACTTTTTGCACGATGTATTGTATCGTTGATTTCATTTTTTCATCATCTACATTATTTCTATATTCATGGTGGATGACTTGATGCTTTTTAAGCATGTAATAATCAAAGAGTGCTTGATATAAAGTCATATTGTTTTGAATTAAGATTGTAGGTTCAAAGAACTTCCGTAGTAGTACATCGTCTTGGATCAGAATGAGTGTTGGATTTATAGCGTTGAACACTTCTTTTTCTATATGCTCCTCATAGAATTTTTTTAATTGATTATTTCGTTCGTTTTGAGCTTGTATGATTTGTTCATATAGTACTGAAGCATTATGTTTTAAATCTGATAGAAAGGCATCAGATATGTAAAAAGAGATGAGTAATGATTGTTCAAATGTTTTTTGAAATCGCTCTCCAAACGGAACTGTTTCTTCAAAAATAGTTTGATCAATACTAGTAATATATTCGGCATATATTTTGACGATGTATTGGATAATCTCTTCTTTTGATGAGAAGTATTTGTACATAGTTGCTTTACTAATATCCATATAACGAGCAATATCATCTGTTCGTAACGGGCTTATTCCTTGTTTTTTTACGATCGGTAATAATTTGAAAATGAGCTGTTTTCTCATTTCTACTTGATTATCAATATTTTTATTTAACATAACAACCCTCCTTGCAATCCATTTATTATAAATAAATTTATGAATTTATACAAATTAAACTAATTAAACTAAAAATGTAAAAATAGTTTACTTGTTTTCGATTGTATGTTACTCTCTTTTTACATTATCTTTTCGAAAGAAGGCGAACTTATGAAAAAGAAGAAGTTAGGTTCACAAGGATTAGAAGTATCGGAAATGGGATTAGGTTGTATGGGAATGTCTGAATTTTATGGTCAGACAGATGAGATAGAAGCGACCAAAACAATTCATCGCGCTCTCGAGCTTGGAATTACAATGTTCGATACGGCTGATATTTATGGATATGATGAAGAGGGAATGGGAACAAATGAAAAACTAGTAGGGAAAGCATTAAGGGGATTTCGGCATGATGTGAAAATTGCAACGAAGTTTGGAGCACTGCGAAATGCAACAAAAGCGTTAGGATACAACGGTTCGCCTCAATATGTGAAGGAAGCATGTGAAGCAAGTTTAAGAAGATTAGGGACCGATTACATCGACTTATATTATTTACATCGCGTTGATCCCAATACACCAATTGAAGAAACTGTAGGTGCGATGGCAAAGTTAGTGCAAGAAGGAAAAGTACGTTATATCGGACTATCTGAAGTAACAGGTGAGCAATTAAAAACAGCTCATGCAATTCATCCAATTTCAGCTGTTCAAACTGAATATTCTCTTTGGTCTCGCGATCCAGAGAAAGATATTTTACATGGTTGTCGTGAATTAGGCGTTGGATTTGTTCCATATAGTCCACTTGGCCGCGGATTTTTAACGGGGAATTTAACAAGCCGTGATCAATTAACACCTGATGATTGGAGATACTATAATCCACGCTTTTCAGAAGATGCATTTGCTTCTAATATGAAAATTGTTGAAGGAATTAAACAGCTTGCATTAGAGAAAGAATGTACGCCTGCACAATTAGCGCTTGCTTGGGTCGTTGCACAAGGTGAAGGAATCGTACCAATTCCAGGTACAAAGCGAGTGAAGTATTTGGAGCAAAACGTAGCGGCTCTTGAAATAACTTTAACAAAAGAAGAACTAGCATACTTAAATACGATTGCACCTATTGGTGATACGTTTGGTAATCGATATTAAGATTGGTAATCTATAATAATTAATTGAAAAGGAAAAGGATGGGATGATGTGCATACAGAAAGCAATCATTTGATCAATGAATCATTTGCTAGAACGTTAGTAAAATCATTACGGGGAGAACGTGGGCATATTCCGATTAAAAATGCAATTGCAGATATTGATTGGAAACTATCAGGAAAACAAGTAGAAAACATTCCGTATTCCATCTACCAACTAGTGATGCATATGAAGTATTGGCAAGAATTCCTCTTACGTGGTTTACATGGAGAAAAACCACAACTTCCAGCGCACGTGAAGGAGAGTTGGCCAGTTGAAAATATGGCGAAAAATCAAGAAGAATGGGCGGAGATTATAAGACAATTTCTAGCGGGAATCGATACTGCTTGTACAATTGCTCAAACTACAAAACTTGATGAGCCTTTAGCGCAGTATCCAGATGTAACGCGGGCGGATACGTTACGTAATATTGCTTCGCATAATAGTTATCATTTGGGGGAAATTGTATTGCTGCGTCGTTTATTTGAGGCGTGGCCTCCACCTAGTGGCGGTTATCCAATTTAAGAAAACAAAAGAATATAGCTCTTCTCACTAAGTCATAGTGAAAGAAAATGGATTCTGATGATTTGTTGGTATGGAACAAAAATAACAGGCTTCTTTATATTGAAAGATGCCTGTTATTTTTTATGATTATTTTCCCTAATAGTAATCGACCATCTCAAAGTTATGCAAAAAAAGAAGATAGGTGAGGAAGTCCGTAAAAGTTCGATTGATCAGATTTCATGAATAGTGGAGTGAAGAAACCCCCACTATTCAAAGTTTTGCTTTACCCCAGAACAATAAGTTCTCTATTAGCGTGTGTAATCACTTCATAACCAGTTTTCGTAATGACAATATCATCTTCAATTCTACAACCACCCCAATTCGGGATATAAATACCTGGTTCTACGGTAACAACCATTCCTTCTAGCAGTGTGTCTGTACTATCTTTTGATAATCTAAGAGGTTCATGAAGTTCTAATCCAACGCCATGGCCTGTTGAATGACCGAAGTATTCACCGTAGCCATGTTCAGTAATGTAATTTCTTGTAACATCATCAATCGTCTTTGCGGATTCACCTGGGCGAATTGCTTCAGTGCCGCGTTTTAAAGCTTCAAGTACAATGTTGTAAATCTTTACAAATTCCTCAGAACAACTGCCAATTGCAACAGTCCGTGTTAAATCAGAACAATATCCGTTATAAAGTGCACCAAAATCTAATGTAACAATATCCCCATCTTCAATGATTTTACTTGTAGCTACCCCATGCGGGAGAGAAGAGCGAGTACCGGAAGCTACGATAATGTTAAATGATGAAGAGGAAGCACCTTGCTTTCGTATGAAAAATTCTAATTCATCTCTTATATCCCATTCAGATACACCGGGTTTTAGGAAAGTTGTAATATGTTGAAAGGCATCATCCGCGATGCGAGCTGCAATTTTAATCATTTCAATTTCGGACTCTTCCTTCACGGTACGAATTGTTTCTATTATTTCATTTACATGAACAAGTTCGATATTTATATAATTTTTTAACGCTGTATATTGTTTCAGCGTCATATTATTTTCTTCTACACCTAATTTGTTTATTTGTAATCTGTCTACTTGCGCTGCAATTTCTTGTTCTATATTGCCTTTATGCATAATGATTTCTGCTTCGTGTACTTGTGCTTTCGCTTGATCTGTATAACGGAAATCTGTAATAAATACTGCATTTGTAGGAGAGATTAAGACAACTCCAGCAGTACCTGTAAATCCAGTTGCATATCGGCGATTTTCTTTTTTTGTAATCAGTAATCCGTCTATTTCGTATCGATGTAGCTGTTCTTGTATTTTCTTGATTCTTGAAACCATTTTAATTCCTCCCTTTCATCTCCTTATATAAAGCAATAAAGGTGCCAATATTTTTTATCCCGCTATTTGCGGGCGGTAAGAGCCGCACCTTAAGATGTAGAGGGAAGCTTTTTTTATTGATGTCAAATAATATAGACACACAAGACTATTTTGTGTCTATATTATTTGACATTAAAAATGATTGTGTAAATTTTTTTAAACAGTTTTAGAGTATTATAAATGTTCAATGGAATATTAAAATTCACTAGTGTGTTTCGTGAGCGGTTGCTTATTTTTTATTGGAAAATTACTTTTTTTGAAAGGTATAGCGGGAAAAGATAACGTATTTTATGAAGAAGTAAATAGTGAAAAATGAACGAAAAAGAGATGATTACGGTTCGTTACATACCATAATCATCTCTTCGTATTTTAAACCTTTAATTTCATCACAGTATCTGCATCTGGTGTAACATATACTGTTTGTTGATTATCATATGTAACAAATCCAAGCTTCGCTCCACTCGGCTTTTTCACATGACGAATTTTTGTATAATCGACTGGAACAGAGCTAGATTCTTTTGCTTTACTAAAGTAAGCAGCCAGCTTTGCCGCTTCAACTAATGTTTCATCGCTTGGCTCTAATGAACGGATGACTACGTGTGAGCCTGGAATGTCTTTCGTATGAAGCCAAATTTCATCACGGCGTGCGAGTTTATTTGTTAAATAGTCGTTTTGTTTGTTATTTTTCCCGACTAAAATTTCAGTTCCATCACTTGCGATATATTTATCTAATACAGGTTTTGATGGTTTCTTTTTTGTGTTTTTCGCCTTGCGATTACGCATATATCCTTCTTCGGCTAGTTCTTCACGAATTTCTTCAATATCTTTAGAAGAAGCAGCTTCCATTTGCTGTAGTAAGCTATCAAAGTATCGTATTTCTTCATTTGTTTTTTCGATTTGTTCTTCAACGATTGCTACAGAATTTTTTGCTTTTTGATATTTTTGGAAATAACGCTGTGCATTTTCTGATGGTGTGCGTAATGGATCTAGGGTAATCTTTACAGTTCCATTATTTTCATCATAGTAATTGATAACCTCAACTTCTTTGTCGCCTTTTTTCACTGCATACATATTGGCTGTAAGCAATTCGCCAAATAATTGATATTTATCTGCTTTACTTGCGTCTTCTAAAGTCTTTTGCAATTTAATTAATTTTTTTTCGTTTTTTGTTTTTTCATTTTGCATAAAACGTTCTAAATCATGGGCCTGTTGTTTCACTCGGTCGCGTTCTGCTTTACCGAAGAAGAACCGATCTAGTAATTCGCTTACAGATGAGAATGCTTTCTCTTCACCTTTTAAGTGTGAAAGTGGGAATAAATAAAAGAATTCTTTCCCATTAGCAACCATCATCGAAGGCGTATACTGATGCTGTAGCAACGGTTTTTGTAATGTGAAAAATGCTTCGGATAATGCAAGTTCATTGACCATACCAGCCTTTGCAACCACTTCTTTTGCAAATAATGGAGAGATCCCTGTAAAAGCTCCTACGAGTTGCTTATCCATATTTCCTACTAAAAAGTCGAGTGGTCTAATAAATTCTTCTTGCCTTTCAATTTGCAGTGGATTGATTTTCTGTTGCGTTGGCGGTGCAATATATTCAGCTCCAGCATATACAGTACGGTGCCGGTTTACCGCTAAGGAAACGTGTTTTAGGCTATCCAAAATTATATTTGTTTTGGAGTCTACTAAAATGATATTGCTATGACGCCCCATGATTTCAATAATTAATGTTTTTAATGATTCATCACCAATTTCATTACGGCTGCGAATCGTAATTTGAATAATCCGCTCCAAATCAATTTGTTCAATCTTCTCAACAAATCCACCTTCTAAATGTTTACGAAGAAGCATGCAAAACATTGGCGGTAATGCAGGAGAATCATAATTTTGTGTTGTAAGATGCATACGCGCGTACGTTGGGTGTGCGGAAAGAAGTAGTTTTTGATTTTTTCCGTATGCCCGAATATGTAACAAAATTTCATATTTTGACGGTTGATATATTTTTGAAATTCTTCCTGTTTGAAGAGAATTTGCAATTTCATGTGTGATCGCTCTTGTAAATAATCCATCGAATGCCACTTTGAACACTCCTTTCTCACTAAAAGTTAATTATAGCATTTTTTCGGACGAGGCTGAATAAGCTTTCATTAGAGCATGTCTGCAATCAGGAGGTAGGTGGCGAGATGAATTGGTATGAACTGCGTGCACATGAAGTTGAAGAGCGAACGAATACAAATGTAAAAACAGGATTGACGGAGCAAGAGGTGGAAATTCGGCTGAAAAAAATTGGCCCAAACGAACTCCAAGAAGCAAAACGGCCTTCTGCACTTGTTGTGTTCTTAGCACAATTTAAAGATTTTATGGTACTTGTTTTGTTTGGAGCAACAATTATTTCTGCTTTTTTAGGAGAATATGTTGATGCAATTGCTATTGTTGCAATTGTCATTATCAATGGAATCCTTGGTTTCTTTCAAGAGAGAAAAGCAGAAAAATCGTTGGAAGCATTAAAAGAGCTTGCCGCCCCGCAAGTAATTGTACTTCGAAATGGAAAGTGGATGAAAATTCCTTCGAAAGGTCTTGTGCTTGGAGATATTATTAAATTTTCAAGCGGGGATCGTATCGGTGCTGATGTGCGTCTCATTGAAGCTTCGAGTCTATATATTGAAGAGTCAGCATTAACAGGAGAATCCGTGCCGGTACAAAAGAAAATTGATGTTCTGCATGGAGTGGATGTTTCTATTGGTGATCAAACAAATATGGCGTTCATGGGAACGATGATTACAAGGGGATCCGGCATTGGAGTTGTTATTGGAACAGGAATGAATACAGCAATGGGACAAATTGCAAACATGCTGCAAAATGCGGAGCAAAATGAAACGCCGCTGCAGCGAAGACTTGAGCAGCTTGGAAAAATTTTAATTGTCGTTGCATTAACTTTAACGGCACTCGTTGTGTTGGTTGGTGTTTATCAAGGGAATGAAATATATCATATGTTTTTAGCGGGTGTTTCGCTTGCTGTTGCAGCGATTCCTGAAGGATTGCCAGCCATTGTGACAGTAGCACTCTCACTTGGTGTTCAGCGTATGATTAAGAAAAAAGCAATTGTAAGAAAGCTGCCTGCGGTTGAAACATTAGGATGTGCATCTGTCATTTGTTCAGACAAAACAGGGACAATGACGCAAAATAAAATGATGGTTACACATGTATGGTCGAGTGGTGAGATGTGGAATATAACGGGGCAAGGCTATGAACCAAAAGGTGAATTTCTGAAAGGTGATAAGAAAATAAATCCGACAGCGGTTCGCTCTTTATATCAGCTTCTCACATTTGGATGCTTATGTAACAACGCAAATATTGTAAAAAAGAAAAAAACGTATGTATTAGACGGTGATCCGACAGAAGGTGCACTCGTTGCAGCAGCGATGAAGGCTGGTATTTCAAGAGAAGGGATAAAGGATCAATTTGAGGTCATTCACGAGTTTCCGTTTGATTCAACGCGGAAAATGATGAGTGTAATTGTTCGTGACAAAGCAGGTAAAAAATTTGTGATAACAAAGGGAGCACCCGATGTTTTATTAAAAATGAGTCAAACCATTTTATGGGGAAATAAACAGCAGCCATTCACAGAATTGTATAGAAACGAAGTGCAAACAGCGATTTATCATTTAGGAAGTCAAGCACTTCGTACAATTGCAGTTGCTTTTAAACCGTTAAAAACAGCTGATCATATTCAAAGTGAACAAGAAGCAGAAAGAGATTTAATGTTTATTGGGCTGCAAGGAATGATTGATCCTCCAAGACCGGAAGTAAAGCGAGCGGTGCAAGAATGTAGAGATGCAGGCATCAAAACAATTATGATTACAGGAGACCATAAAGTAACAGCAATGGCTATTGCTGAACAGCTTGGGATTTTACCACCTGGTGGCCGCGTTGTGGAAGGTATTGAACTCGCAAATATGTCGGTTGAAGAATTGGAAGATATTGTAGACGAAACATATGTCTTTGCACGTGTTTCTCCGGAACATAAATTGAAAATTGTGAAGGCGCTGCAAAATAAAGATCATATTGTGGCAATGACTGGTGATGGTGTAAACGATGCGCCTGCTATAAAAGCAGCTGATATTGGTGTGGCAATGGGGATTACTGGGACAGATGTTGCAAAAGAGGCATCATCTCTTGTGTTATTAGACGATAACTTCGCTACTATAAAAGCAGCAATTAAAGAAGGAAGAAATATTTACGAAAATATTCGGAAGTTTATTCGTTATTTATTAGCATCAAATGTTGGGGAAATTTTAGTTATGTTATTTGCAATGATATTAGCATTACCATTGCCGCTCGTACCAATTCAAATATTATGGGTGAATTTAGTAACAGATGGTTTACCGGCAATGGCTCTCGGACTTGATGCACCAGAAGGTGATGTTATGCGTAGGAAACCGCGCCACCCGAAAGAAGGGGTATTTGCGAGAGGACTTGCATGGAAAATTGTTAGCCGCGGTTTTTTAATCGGTGTTATGACACTATTAGCATTCATTATTGCGCACAATCAAAATCCAAATGAATTAAAGTATGCGCAAACAGTTGCGTTTGCAACACTTGTTTTAGCTCAGCTTATTCATGTGTTTGATTGCCGCAGTGAGCATTCTGTATTTCACCGTAATCCATTTGGAAATATGTACTTAGTAGGAGCGGTGCTTATTTCGATTTTACTAATGTTAGTCGTGATTTATTATCCGCCATTGCAGCCGATTTTTAGTACTATGCCAATTCAAGCGAGAGATTGGCTCTTGATTGTTGGGCTTTCTTCTATTCCAACATTCTTATTAGTGGGATCTTTACTAACCGGAAAGTCTGAAAAGAAGAAACCAATTGTATATAAAAGAGGTGTAAACTTGAAATAGTAAATGAGATAAAAGTATGATATAATTTCAAAAGGTAGTAGAGTAGAGTCTCTATTACCTTTTTCATTGAGTAAGATCATGGCTTGGATGTGATAAAATGATTTCGAGTATGACAGGGTTTGGACGCGCAAAAGTAGAAAATGATGCGTTTCAAATTACAGTAGAAATGAAGTCGGTCAATCATCGCTTTTTAGAGATGAATATTCGTCTTCCGAAGCAAATGATGGTGTTCGAGGATAAAATCCGCAAATTAATTGCAGAACAAGTTGGCCGCGGACGTATTGAAGTATCGATTATTGTTGAAGGGGAAGGGCTCGTTGAACGGAAATTACGAGTGGACTGGTCCCTTTTAGAGCAATATAAGCTCATTATGGAAGAAGCGAAGGATAAATTTCAATTACAGGATTCGATTACATTGCAGCAGCTTATTGCTATGCCAGAAGTGACAGCAATTGAAGAGGTTGAGAATGTAAATGAAACGTTTGAACATAGTTTGTATGAAGCGGTTCGCCGCGCAGCTAGTATGTTAAAAACGATGCGTGATGGTGAAGGAGAACGACTACATAAAGATTTGGAGCATCGTTTGCAAGAAATTCACACGTGCATGCATGCCATTGTTCCCTATGCGCCGTCAGTCATTCAAAAATATCGTGAGCGTTTGGAGAACCGTTTGAAAGAATTACATAATCAAGAATTAGAGGAACAACGATTACTTACAGAAATAGCGGTGTTTGCAGACCGCTGTGATATTCATGAAGAGTTAGTTCGTCTGCAAAGTCATTTAGAACAATTTCAAGAGGCGCTGCAAAGTACAGAACCGGTTGGAAGAAAGATGGACTTTATTGTACAAGAGATGCATCGTGAAATAAATACAATTGGTTCGAAAGCAAATGACTTAACAATTTCAAAATATGTTGTTGAAATGAAAAATAATCTTGAAAAAATTCGTGAACAAGTACAAAATATTGAGTAGTTGTCAATTGTATACGAAGTTATACGAGACGGAGAAATCGGATAGACTTACTAGGAGGCGCAAACTATGGCCATGCGGTTTTTAAATATTGGATATGGAAATATCGTATCTGCACATCGAATTATTTCCATTGTAAGTCCGGAATCAGCACCGATTAAAAGATTAGTACAGGAAGCTCGCGAACAAAATGTGCTGCTTGATGCTACTTATGGTCGAAAAACACGAGCAGTTATTGTTATGGATGATGGACATATTGTATTAAGTCCAATACAACCGGAGACGATTGCTCATCGATTAAATAATAAAGAAGATTTAAGTGACGAAGGGTAGGTTTAACATATATATGAGAAGTAGAAGAGGGTTGCTCATTGTTCTTTCAGGGCCTTCTGGTGTTGGAAAAGGAACAGTTCGAAAGGAATTGTTCAGTCAAGAAGATACAAATTTACAGTATTCTATTTCTGTAACAACGCGTAAACCGCGTGAAGGAGAAGTAGATGGTGTTGATTATTTCTTTAAAACGAGAGAAGAATTTGAAGAGATGATTCGTAACAATAAACTGCTTGAATGGGCGGAATTTGTTGGGAACTATTACGGAACACCAATCGATTATGTAGAACAAACATTGCAGCAAGGGAAAGATGTTTTCTTAGAAATCGAAGTGCAAGGTGCGATTCAAGTAAAGAAAGCTTTTCCAGAAGGAGTATTTATCTTTTTAGCTCCTCCAAGTTTATCGGAACTGAAAAACCGTATTGTTGGTCGCGGTACAGAAACAGAAGAAGTAATTCAAAATCGTTTGACAGTAGCAAAAGAAGAAATCGAAATGATGGATGCTTATGACTACGTAGTAGAAAATGATGAAGTGGAACTTGCTTGCGAACGTATTAAGGCAATTGTGATAGGTGAACATTGTCGCCGTGAGCGAGTAGCAAAATACTATAAAGAAATGACGGAGGAAATATAATATGTTAAACCCATCTATTGATTCATTGTTACAAAAAATTGATTCTAAATATACGCTAGTTACAGTAGCTGCAAAGCGTGCTCGTGAAATGCAAGAGCATAACGATTGTGGTGTTGAGCAACCAGTATCTCATAAGTGTGTAGGAAAAGCATTAGAAGAGATTAATGCACAATTATTAAACTACGAACCAAGTGAAGATAACAACCAAAAATAAAGCTTTCTTTTCGACAAATAGAGGCATAGATACTATACTTTTCTATGTAACAGTAACAACCTATTTACAAGTAGGTTGTTATTTTTTTACGATATAGGATGGAGGAGAGCGGCAACTTTTATCCTGCTGCTTTTGGGCAGTAAGGCTCCCGCCTCAAGAGTGAGAGAATCGTTGTCCAGCTCTAGCCGCTAGAATCTCCAGTCGTTTCACCCCCTCGGACGAGGCAAAAAGTGCATCTCTGCCTTGGGCGCGGGCGTCCTGCGATTTTGAGCGAGCCGCTTCCGCTTTTCTAAAGAAGATAGGTGGGAAATAACTGCCCGTAAGAACCCGATTGGTGAAAGCTTTCCATCAGTGGGGATGAAGAAAAAATCACACTGATGGAAGTTTCACTTTAATTGTATGTTTGTGATTATGAATAATTTGAAGTTCGAATAGGACTAAGTTTCATGAAAGAAAGAGGACGAGACCTATGCTAAAAGGGAAAAAAATACTTTTATGTGTTACAGGAGGCATTGCTGTTTTTAAAGCAGCTGCGCTAACAAGTAAATTAACACAGGCAGGTGCGCTTGTGAAAGTAATAATGAGTGAATCGGCAATGAAGTTTGTTACACCGCTTACATTTCAAGCGCTTTCTCGCCATGATGTATATACAGATACATTTGATGAAAAAGATTCAGCAGTCATTGCTCATATTGATTTAGCAGATTGGGCTGATGTTGTCCTTGTTGCACCAGCGACAGCAAACATTATTGGTAAATTCGCAAATGGTCTTGCAGATGATATGATTTCAACGACGCTTCTTGCAACAACAGCTCCAGTGTGGATTGCACCTGCGATGAATGTTCATATGTACGAAAATCCAGTTGTTCAAAAAAACATGCAAACATTAAAAAAATTAGGTTATACATTTATTGAGCCTGGAGAAGGCTTTTTAGCTTGTGGATATGTTGCGAAAGGTCGGTTAGAAGAACCAGAAAACATTGTAGAAATGTTAGAAGTACATTTTTCACAAGGGAAGCCACTTCAAGGAAAACGGATACTAGTGACGGCAGGACCAACACGTGAGAAGATTGATCCAGTTCGTTTTATGACAAATTTCTCATCTGGAAAAATGGGCTATGCGCTTGCCGAAGTTGCGGCAAGTCTTGGAGCAGAGGTCATTCTTGTTTCTGGTCCAACGGCGCTAACGCCACCTGTGAATGTAAGCACAATACAAGTACAATCAGCGCAAGATATGCTAGAGGCAGTTTTACATCATTATTCTAGTATGGATGTTGTCATCAAAACAGCAGCCGTTGCAGATTATCGGCCGAAAATCGTTTATGATGAAAAAATGAAAAAGAAAAATGGCGATACGGTTATTGAACTTGAACGCACGATAGATATTCTTAAAACATTAGGTGAACAAAAAGAGCATCAATTACTCATTGGCTTTGCAGCAGAAACAACAAACGTTAAAGAGTATGCAACGAAAAAATTACGTGAGAAAAATGCTGATATGATTGTTGCTAATGATGTAAAAGCAGAAGGTGCAGGATTTGGTACGGATACAAATATTGTGACAATGTATAAACGAAATGGCGCCATGATTGAATTGCCGCTACTAGCAAAGCAGGAAGTAGCGAGAGAGATTTTACTACAAGTTGAAACAATGTTGGAAGAGGATTATGCATGAAATTTGCAAGTGTAATTGTCGATGTTCCAGCAAGGCAAACGGATAGGCCATTCGATTATATTATTCCTCAGCGTTGGGAAGATCTTGTTCAAACGGGTATGCGAGTTGTTGTTCCATTTGGACCGCGAAAATTACAAGGATTTGTCATCGGGATAAAAGATACAGTAGATGTAGATGTAAATAAGTTGAAAACGTTGCATGAATTATTAGATGTAACACCTGTATTAAATGAGGAATTACTACAGCTTGGAAGTTGGCTTACAGAAGAAACACTTTGCTTCAAAATTTCAGCGTTCCAAGTTATGTTGCCAACAGCAATTAAAGCGACATATAAAAAACAGCTACGTCTTCATCGACCGGAAGACGTAGCGGCCAATGTGAAATTGCTCTTTCAGGGAAAAGAAAGCATCGATTGGAATGTGCTAGATGAACAACCACAGTTGTACCGTGCAGTGCAAACAGAAATTGCGAAAGGGACTGTAGAAGTTGTTTATGAAGTAAAGGATAAGGCGCAAAAGAAAAAACAAAAAATGATTCAACCTGTTTTGCCTTACGAAGAATTAGAGGAAGCGGCCTTTCATCTAAAGAGTAAAAAGCAGCAAGATGTATTGTATTATTTTATGGAACACTATCGGTCTGTACCGTTAAAAATAGTATTGGAAGAATTACAAATGACGGATGCTCCCATTAAATCTCTTGTGAAAAAAGGTTTGTTAGCTGAAAAATATGTGGAAGTGTATCGAAATCCGTATGATGATGCTGCTTTTGAGCGCACAAAACCATTGCCGCTTACAGAAGAGCAACAACAAGTCATTACACCGATTTTAACTTCCATTACAAAAGAAAAGCATGAGACGTTTTTACTGTACGGTGTAACAGGGAGCGGAAAAACAGAAGTTTATTTACAGTCAATTGAAGAAGTGCTTAGAAAAGGAAAAGAAGCCATTGTACTTGTACCTGAAATTTCATTAACGCCGCAAATGGTGGATCGTTTTAAAGGGCGTTTTGGCTCGCAAGTTGCAGTTCTTCATAGCGCATTGTCTGTTGGGGAAAAATATGATGAATGGCGTAAAATCTTGCGGAAAGAAGTCAAAGTAGTTGTAGGGGCCCGTTCAGCAATTTTTGCACCATTTGAGAATTTAGGAATTATTATAATTGATGAAGAACATGAATCGAGTTACAAACAAGAGGACAATCCACGCTACCATGCACGTACTGTTGCAATTCGGCGGGGAGAATATCACAATTGTCCCGTCGTATTAGGAAGTGCTACACCTACACTAGAATCGTTTGCTCGCGCAAAAAAAGGTGTATATGAGCTGCTTACAATGACAAAGCGTATGAATGAAAGGGATTTGCCGGCAGTTGAGATTATTGATATGAGAGAAGAACTTCGTGCCGGGAATCGTTCTATGTTTTCTCAGCTTCTTCATGAGAAAATGGCGGATCGGTTAGAGAAAAAGGAACAAATGGTACTCTTTTTAAATAGAAGGGGCCATTCAACATTTGTCATGTGTCGTGATTGTGGCTATGTAGTACAATGCCCACACTGTGATATTTCACTTACATATCACAGGATGAATAATCGCTTGAAATGTCATTATTGCAGTTATGAGGAAAATTTACCAAATGCTTGCCCCGCTTGTAATAGTTCCTATATCCGCTTCTTTGGAACAGGAACACAAAAGGTTGAAGAAGAAATTACAAAGTTGTTCCCTGAGGCGCGTGTCATTCGAATGGATGTTGATACGACAAGTCGTAAAGGGATGCATGAAAAGCTCCTGAAATCATTTGGTGCAGGAGAGGCAGATATTTTACTTGGAACACAAATGATTGCCAAAGGTCTTGATTTTCCAAATATAACACTTGTAGGTGTATTAACAGCAGATACGATGCTGCATTTGCCGGATTTCAGGGCGAGTGAAAAAACATATCAGCTTTTAACACAAGTGAGCGGTCGGGCTGGACGTCATGAACTTCCAGGTGAAGTCGTTATTCAAACATATACACCCGAACATTATAGTGTAGAATTAGCGAAACAGCAGCAGTATGATACGTTCTTTGAACGCGAGATGTATATGAGGAAAATTCGGCAATATCCACCATATTATTATGTGGCACTAGTTACAGTATCCCATCCGGAATTATTAAAAGCGGTGCAGGTAACAGAGAAAATTGTTGGTTTCTTGCGACAACATTGTGCCCAGCAAACGATGATTTTAGGTCCGGTTGCTTCAGCAATTCCTCGTATAAAAGATAGATATCGCTATCAATGCATGATAAAATACAAACGGGAACCAAACTTAAAGTACGTGCTCAAAATGGTAAATGAACATTATCAGGCAGAAATGCAGAAAGACTTGCAAATCTCAATTGATTTTAATCCAACCATGTTAATGTAGCAGTCAAATTCAGAGGTAAATGGATAAAATAAAGTGAAACTTATACAAGTGGGAGGCTTTATTTCACTACTTGTGGAAAGATCTCACCAACTGGACTCTTATCGCCTTCGAGTAGCAGGATAAGAAGATGCACCTTTATTTGAATCTCATTGTATGTTGAGAGGGAGAGAAGTATGGCAACGTTAGAAATTGTAAAACATCCAAATGAAGTATTAGAAACGCCGTGTGAACGTGTTATAAACTTTGATAAAAAGTTAGTGAAACTGTTAAAAGACATGCACGAAACAATGTTGATCGCAGATGGTGTTGGTTTAGCAGCACCGCAAGTTGGTGTAAGTTTGCAGGTTGCTGTTGTAGACATTGATGATGATAACGGGAAAATTGAGTTGATTAATCCTGTTATTTTGGAACAACGTGGTGAACAAGTAGGTCCCGAAGGTTGCTTAAGTTTTCCGGGGCTTTTTGGTGATGTAACACGTGCCGAGTATATTAAAGTACGTGCTCAAAATCGCCGTGGAAAAGTATTTTTACTAGAAGCAGACGGATTTTTAGCTCGTGCAATTCAACATGAAATCGATCATTTACACGGTGTATTATTTACATCTAAGGTAACGCGATATTATGAAGAAAACGAATTAGAAGAGATGTAAAAGGAGAGTTTTGTGAATGGTGAAAGTTGTATTTATGGGAACACCGGACTTTTCAGTGCCGGTGCTTCGTCGTCTTATTGAAGATGGATATGATGTGATTGGTGTTGTGACACAGCCGGATCGTCCAGTAGGTAGAAAAAAGATTATGACACCAACACCTGTTAAAGTTGAAGCAGAAAAACATGGTATTCCGGTGTTACAACCGTTAAAAATTCGTGAAAAAGATGAATATGAAAAGGTGTTGGCGCTAGAGCCGGATTTAATTGTAACAGCTGCGTTCGGACAAATTGTACCAAACGAAATTTTAGAAGCACCGAAGTACGGATGTATTAATGTCCATGCTTCATTACTCCCAGAACTTCGCGGTGGTGCACCTATTCATTATTCCATCATGCAAGGAAAAGAAAAGACAGGTATTACGATTATGTATATGGTTGAAAAATTAGATGCCGGTGATATTTTAACGCAAGTAGAAGTAGAAATTGAAGAACGTGAAACAACTGGTTCATTATTTGATAAATTAAGTGAGGCTGGAGCGCACTTATTATCGACAACTGTTCCGCTGTTAATAGAAGGAAAGCTGAAACCAATTAAACAAAATGAAGATGAAGCAACATTTGCTTATAATATTAAACGTGAGCAAGAAAAGATTGATTGGATGAAAACAGGTGAAGAGATTTACAATCATATTCGTGGTTTAAATCCATGGCCAGTTGCTTATACGATTTTAGCAGGACAAGTTGTAAAAGTATGGTGGGGAGAAAAGGTTTCTGTAAAGGAGCAAGCCGAAGCGGGAACAATTATAGCAGTTGAAGAAGATGGTTTTATTGTGGCAACAGGAAATAAAACGGCAATTAAAATTACCGAGTTGCAACCATCTGGTAAAAAGCGCATGAGCTGTTCACAATTTTTGCGTGGAACAAAGCCTGAAATTGGTACGAAGTTAGGAGTAGACGCATGAAACAAAACGTTCGTGAATTAGCTCTTGACGGTTTATTACAAGTTGAAAAAAGCGGTGCATACAGTAACTTGCTTTTGAACAATCTTATTGAAAAAAGCAATATTGATAAAAAAGATGTTGGATTGTTAACAGAAATTGTATATGGAACAATTCAAAGACGTGATACACTTGATTACTATTTACAGCCGTTTTTGCGGAAAAAAATTGAACTGTGGGTAAAAGTGCTACTTCGCTTATCTTTGTATCAAATGTTATATTTAGATCGTGTTCCAGAGCGAGCGGCAATTCATGAAGCGGTTGAAATCGCAAAGCGCCGTGGACATAAAGGAATTGCAGGTCTTGTGAACGGAGTACTCCGTTCTATTCAGCGTGAAGGTGTTCCATCGTTAGATGAGATTAAAAGTCCTGAAAAACGCCTTGCAATTGCGACAGGTCATCCAGAATGGCTTGTAAAAGAATGGGTAGAAGCATACGGAATCGAAACGGCACAAAAAATGTGTGAAGTAAACTTACTTCCACCAGTTCCAACCGCTCGAGTGAATGTGGCGAAAGCATCTGTAGAAGAGGCGCTTCAAATGCTAGAAACAGAAGGAATTCAAGCAAAATATGGTGATTTGTCAGAAGATGCAATTCAAATAGAAAAAGGAAATGTAGCTCATACAAAAGCATTTCAAGAAGGATTGTTGTCTATCCAAGATGAAAGTTCCATGCTTGTGGCTCGTGCACTTAATCCGGAAGCGGGAGATATTATTCTTGATAGTTGCGCTGCTCCTGGTGGGAAAACAACGCATATTGCAGAACGCTTGCAAGGAACAGGGAAAGTCATCTCTCTTGATTTACATCCACACAAAGTGCGTTTAATTCAGCAACAAGCAAAGCGTCTTCAATTAGAAAATGTAGAAGCGAAAGCGCTCGATGCCCGGAAAGTACAAGAACATTTTGAACAAGAGAGTTTTGATAAAGTATTAGTGGATGCTCCGTGCTCTGGATTTGGTGTAATTCGCCGTAAACCAGATATTAAAATTGGAAAACAAAAAGAAGATAGTGAAAGACTTGCAAATATTCAACTATCTATTTTAGAAAAGGTAGCTCCTTTGTTGAAAAAGGGAGGACGCCTTGTTTATAGTACGTGTACAATTGAAAAAGTAGAAAATGAACAAGTGGTAGAGCTGTTTTTGCAATCACACCCTGAATTTGAGTGGGATACAACAATGAAAGAACGATTGCCAAAAGACGTGCATCCGTATGTAGTAGAAGGTGGAGTGCAAATTTTACCGCATTACTTTGCGACGGATGGATTTTATATCGCTTGTTTAAGAAAGAAGGTGTAGCATCATGGAAACAACTGTAAAAAAACAAAAAAAAGAATTAGAAACAAAAAAACCGTCTATTTATTCCCTGCAGCTTCATGATATGGAACAATGGCTAAAAGAACAAGGAGAACCTAAGTTCCGTGCGGGTCAAATTTTTGATTGGCTATATAAAAAACGTGTAACAACTTTTGAGGATATGTCAAACCTTTCTAAAGGATTGCGTGAAAAATTGTCGAATTCCTTTGATATTACAACTTTAAAAACATTGGTAAAGCAAACATCTTCAGATGGAACAATTAAATTCTTATTCCAATTGCATGATGGGTATTCTATTGAAACGGTATTAATGCGCCATGATTATGGAAATTCAATTTGTGTAACAACACAAGTTGGTTGCCGAATTGGCTGTACGTTTTGCGCATCAACACTTGGCGGCTTAAAACGCAATTTAGAAGCTGGTGAGATTGTTGCACAAGTTGTCGAAGTACAACGTGAGCTAGATAATACAGATGAGCGTGTAAGCTCTCTTGTTGTTATGGGAATCGGAGAACCGTTTGATAATTATGACAGCTTAATGGCGTTTTTACGTATCGTGAATCATGAAAAAGGGCTTCACATTGGAGCGCGTCATATGACTGTATCAACAAGTGGAATTATCCCGAAAATTTATAAGTTTGCTGAAGAAAATATACAAATTAACTTTGCGATTTCTTTACATGCTCCAAATACAGAGCTGCGTTCAAAATTAATGCCAATTAACCGGGCATACAAGCTACCGGATTTAATGGAAGCTATCAAATATTACATCGAGAAAACTGGACGCCGTGTTTCATTTGAATATGGCTTATTTGGAGGAGAAAATGACCAAGTCGAACATGCTGAGGAATTAGCTCAGCTGTTAAAAGGTGTGAAATGTCATGTTAACTTAATTCCAGTTAACTATGTACCAGAACGCGATTATGTAAGAACACCGCGCGAACAAATTTTCTTGTTTGAAAAAACATTAAAAGATCGTGGTGTTAACGTAACGATTCGTCGTGAACAAGGTCATGATATTGATGCAGCCTGCGGTCAATTGCGTGCAAAGGAGCGCAAAGAAGAGACGAGGTGAGATGATGAAAACCGTGTTTCTATCAGATAAAGGAAAAGTTCGTCAACATAATGAAGATAGTGCAGGAGTATTTCATAATCTAGATGGAGCTGTTTTAGCGGTTGTAGCAGATGGAATGGGAGGTCATCGAGCGGGCGATGTTGCCAGCTCGATGGCAATCCAATTGTTCCATGACTATTGGGAACAAACGTATAATATGGATACGCCTAAAAAAGCAGAACAATGGTTACATAATCATGCTCAAATTATTAATGAACGTGTATACAAATATTCTGGGGAACATCCAGAATGTAGTGGAATGGGGACAACAATTGTTGCGGCTATATGCACAGCTACTTTTGTTACAATTGGCCATATTGGAGATAGTCGCTGTTATATGTTATCGGATGATTATATGTCACTTATAACCGAAGATCATTCCCTTGTAAATGAACTCGTTCGACATGGAGAAATTTCAAAAGAAGATGCTGAATATCATCCACGAAAAAATGTTTTATTAAGAGCACTTGGTACGGAAGAAACCGTTATATTAGATGTGAAAACTTTAGTATTAGAAGATGGAGATCAGTTGTTGCTCTGTTCCGATGGGTTATCTAATAAAGTTGCAATGAGCCGTATGAAAGAGGTTTTACAATCTGATGAACTTTTGCAAACAAAAAGTGAACAACTTGTGCAGCTTGCAAATGACCTTGGCGGCGAAGATAACATTACTCTTGTCATTATTGATTATGCGGATTCGGCGAACGAAAGTAGGTGAATTACAACGTGATGATTGGAAGACGCCTAAATGACCGTTACAAACTGCTTAAAATGATTGGTGGCGGGGGAATGGCCAATGTATATTTGGCGCATGATGACATACTTGATCGTGATGTAGCTGTAAAGATGTTACGCCTTGATTATTCAAATAACGAGGAGTTTATTAAGCGTTTCCATCGAGAAGCTCAATCGGTCACAACGTTATCTCATCCAAATATTGTTAATATGTATGATGTCGGAGAAGAAGATGGAATTTATTATCTTGTTATGGAATATGTGCCTGGTCAAACGTTAAAGCAATACATACAACAGCGAGGTCTTCTTCCTGTAGGAGAAGCGCTTGATATTATGGAACAATTAACTGCTGCGATGGCTCATGCGCATCATTTTGAAATTGTTCACCGTGATATTAAGCCTCATAATATTTTAATTCGAAGTGATGGTGTTGTAAAGGTCACAGACTTTGGTATTGCAACAGCGACAAGCGCAACGACGATTACACATACAAATTCTGTTCTTGGTTCTGTTCATTATTTATCTCCTGAGCAGGCAAGAGGCGGTGTTGCCAATAAGCAATCAGATATTTATTCACTTGGAATTGTGATGTTTGAGCTATTAACAGGAAGGCCGCCGTTTTCTGGAGAATCTGCTGTTTCTATTGCTCTTAAACATTTGCAAAATGAAACACCATCTCCGAAAAGATGGAATCCTGATATTCCGCAAAGTGTAGAAAATATTATTTTGAAAGCAACAACGAAAGATCCATTTCATCGCTATCAATCTGCTAATGCAATGAAACGTGATATTGAAACAGCATTATATCCAGAACGAATAAATGAACAACCTTTCCATATACCTGAAGATATGGAAGCAACAAAGGCAATTCCTATCATTCAGCAGGAGCAATTGATAAATACAAATAGCGAAGAAACGATTGTTTTATCTGGAAATTCGAAAGAAGAAAAGCAGCAAAATGAAGTAAAACAAGAAGAACAACAAAAAAAGAAAAGCAATCGATGGCTCAAAATTTTACTTACGACTTTCATATTTTTAGTTGTGTGTGGAATATTGGCAGTGACAGTTATTCCAGGTTTCTTTATTCCAAAGGAAGTCAAAGTGCCGGATGTGTCTGGTATGACCTATGAAAAAGCTGTCAATACACTTGTTGATAAAGGGTTCGAATTGACGACACCGCAAGTTGTATATACAGATGAAGTGGAAGAAGGTAAGGCCATTAAAACAAATCCAGCGGCAGGACGGATTGTGAGAGAGAATACAAAAATCACGATTTTTCAATCAGGTGGAAAACAAAAGAAAAAAATGCCTAATTTAATTGGGAAAGAATATAATCAGATTAAAGATGAATTAACTCAATATAAGGGCGTTGTACCTTATTATATTGAAAGCGAAAAGCCGAAAGATGAAATTGTAGAACAAATTCCTGAAGCAGGACAATCTATTGTCGAGGAAGAACAAGAAATAAAAGTGTGGATTAGTAAGGGGCCGAAACAAATTCGACTTGTTGATTTTTCTGGTTGGACAGAAAATAGTGTGAATAGCTATTTAAACGATAAAAAGCTTGTGCCAGAAATAAAGAGAGAGTATTCAAATACAGTTGATAAAGGGCTTGTTATTTCGCAATCACCAAAGCCAGATACGAACTTAAAAGAAGGGACAAAAGTAACAATTGTTGTCTCTGATGGACCTAAAGAAAAGCCGACAAAAACTGTAAAAGTCGACAATATCCCAATCGAGTATCAAGCATCGGCAACTGGAGAGAAAAAACCACAAACAATTGAAATATATAAAGAAGATATGCAGAATACTATGGATAAGCCGTTTGAAACGAGAACGATAACAGAGTCTACGACAATTTCTCTTGAGTTTGTTATTCAAGAAGGAAAAAAAGGGCGTTATAAAATTGTTCGTGACGGAACGACGTTAATCGAAAAAGAAGTTCTGTATCCAACAGGGTAAAGTGAAACTCACGTTAGGAACTTATAAATGGTGAGTTGAACGAATCTCGTTCTAAAGTCTATTATGAATATCTATAAAAAGAAATTGGTTTTTTATGTTCTTTAGAACAAGATAAATGAAGGAGAGAATGTATGCCAGAAGGGAAAATTATAAAAGCTTTAAGTGGATTCTACTATGTGCAGCATGAAGAGGGGGTAACGCAGTGCCGAGGACGTGGTGTATTCCGTAAACATAAAATTACACCGCTTGTTGGCGATCAAGTCGTATTCCAAGCTGAAAATCCGAGCGAAGGATATGTTCTAGAAATATTAGAGCGAAAAAATGAACTTGTGCGCCCGCCGATTGCGAACGTTGATCAAGCGCTGCTTGTATTTTCTGCAGTAGAACCAGAGTTTAATCCATTGTTATTAGACCGTTTTTTAGTTTTAATCGAGTTTCATAATATTAAACCCATTATTTGTATCAGTAAGATGGATTTAATAGATGAGAAAACACGTGAAACAATTGAATCGTATGCACGGGATTACATTGCAATTGGTTACGATGTGGTATTTACTTCAACGACAACTTCAGAGAGCATAGAAGTATTAAAGCCGTTTTTACAAGGTTGTGTTTCTGTTGTAGCGGGTCAATCTGGTGTAGGGAAATCTTCTCTTTTAAACGTATTACGTCCAGATTTAGCGTTAAAAACGAGTGGAATTTCAGCTCATTTAGGGCGAGGTAAGCATACGACAAGACATGTGGAATTAATTGAAGTAGGAAGCGGCCTTGTTGCAGATACACCTGGGTTTAGTTCGCTGGATTTTATCGATATAGAAGTAGAAGATCTCACATATTGTTTTCCAGAATTGAAAGAACAGAGTCAATACTGTAAATTTAGAGGTTGTACACATCTTTCTGAGCCGAAGTGTGCGGTAAAAGATGCTGTAGAAGAAGGTGGCATTACACGCTATCGTTATGAGCACTACATGCAATTCGTTGAAGAAATTAGAGATAGAAAGCCGAGGTATTAATGATGATTAAAATTGCACCATCGATTTTATCAGCAGACTTTTCAAGATTGGGAGAAGAAATTAAAGATGTAGAAAAAGGCGGAGCGGATTACATACATGTCGATGTAATGGACGGGCATTTTGTTCCAAATATTACAATTGGTCCGCTGATTGTAGAAGCAATTCGTCCCATTACTTCTTTACCATTAGATGTTCATCTGATGATTGAAAATCCGGATCAGTACATTCCTACTTTTGCAAAAGCAGGAGCGGATATTATTACAGTACACGTAGAAGCGTGTCCGCATTTACATCGTACGATTCAATTAATCAAGTCGCATGGTATTAAAGCGGGTGTTGTTTTAAATCCACATACACCAGTTTCAATGATTGAGCATGTATTAGGAGATATAGATATGGTGTTACTTATGACGGTAAACCCAGGCTTTGGTGGTCAAAAGTTCATTCATGCTGTATTACCAAAAATTAAACAAGTTGCTGACATGGTTCGTGAACGCAATTTACAAGTAGAGATTGAAGTTGATGGCGGCGTTAATATAGAAACCGCGAAATTATGTGTAGAAGCAGGAGCTAATGTTCTCGTTGCAGGGTCCGCTGTATACAATCAAAAAGATCGCGGGGCAGCGATTGCGGCTATTCGTGGATAAAGTGAAACTTCCATCAGTGGGGGTTTTACTGCCCGCAAATAGCGGGATGAAAATGAGTCTGTAGATAGGTAAAATGGTTAAAGGAAAAGGTAATCTAGCTATTGGTAGATTGCCTTTTTTCTATAGAAGGAGAGAGAACATGATTATTCATATTTTAGCTGGAGGTCCAGTAGAGTGTTGGGCAGATTTTTCAAAATATGAGAGTGAAGAGGTTGTATGGGCAGCTGTTGATCGAGGAGTATATCGTTTGTTACAGCTTGGAATAACACCACAAGTAGCTTTTGGTGATTATGATTCTGTTACAGAAGAAGAGTTAGTATGGATGCAAAAACAAAAAGAAGACTTGCATATTGTACCGAAAGAAAAGGATCAAACGGATTTAGAGATTGCAATTAATTGGGCTTTAGAGCAAGAACCAGAACAAATTCGTATTTTTGGTGCAACAGGTGGAAGATTGGATCATAGTTTAGCAAACACTCAAATGCTACTAAAGGCCTTACGAGCAAATGTGAACATGAGCATTGTAGATTATAAAAATGAAATTTTTGTTAAAGAATCAGGTACATATACAATAGAAGAAAATTCATCATTTCCTTACCTATCTTTTGTTCCTGTTACAGAAATAGTATCGGGAATTACTCTTCGCGGTTTTAAATATCCTCTTACAGATAAAACGATAGAATGGGGATCAACACTTTGTATTAGTAATGAACTCGTTGCGGAAAAAGGTACTTTTTCATTTACTTCTGGCATATTAATGGTGATAAGAAGCACTGATTGAAGAACTACTTTTGTTGCTACGTCATATAGTAAACAAGTGGAGTAATGGGGATTAGGAGGGAAACCATGAGATTTTATACAATTAAGTTGCCGAAATTTCTTGGTGGAATTGTTCGCGCGGTGTTGAATACCTTTAAAAAGGAATAAAAAAAGCACCTGTTACCGGTGCTTTTTTCATGAGGATAATAAAAAAAGAGCCAAAAGGCTCTCTTTTTTATTATTAAACACGTTCGATTTTGCCAGATTTTAATGCTCTAGCAGAAACGTAAACACGTTGAACTTTACCGTTAATGCGTACGCGAACTTTTTGAAGGTTAGCGCCCCATTTACGTTTTGTAGCGTTCATTGCGTGAGAACGAGAGTTACCAGAACGAGCTTTTCTTCCAGTAATAGCACAAACACGAGCCATCTATATTTCCCTCCCTTAACTACCGTAACCTACGTAATTTTCAATGTTAGTCTTTTATGCGATGCTAAAAACACTACTATAATTTAACACAACTAAAAAGAGAATGCAACAGTGTATAAGAAAGAAATCAAGAAAAATTACTTGACACTATATGTAAGAAAAGCGGAAATCAAGAAAAATCACTTGACATATTATAGGGATATGTGTTGTATAATAAAAATGGACTATTGTGCTCATCATAAAAAGAAGTGCTATATTATTCTATAAATACGAGAGCAAAAGTAAAGAACGTTGGAATTTTTTTTGAAAAGATTATATGATAGTAATTAAAGTAGTCTAGCTCACTTTCACCATTTCTAAAGGGGGAAACGAGATGTCAATTGAAATCAAAACAAAGTTCGGTCAAATTGATATTAGTACAGATGTAATTGCAACAATTGCTGGAGGCGCTGCAGTAGATTGCTACGGCATCGTTGGTATGGCGTCAAAAAATCAATTAAAAGATGGATTAACAGAAATCTTACGAAAAGAAAATTTCACAAGAGGCGTTATTGTTCGTAAAGAGAATGATGAAGTACATATTGACATGTATATTATCGTGAGCTATGGTACAAAAATTTCAGAGGTAGCACACAATGTTCAAACGAAAGTGAAGTATACATTAGATCAAACAGTAGGACTAGCAGTAGATTCTGTAAACATCTACGTGCAAGGAGTAAAAGTAACAAACTTGTAATGTGCATTAAGGAGGAAAATCTGTGTCAATTCAAAAAATTGATGGGAAGCGTTTAGCCCAAATGATTCTGCAAGGGGCAAATAATTTAACAAATAACGTCAAGCTAGTTGATGCTTTAAACGTTTTTCCAGTTCCAGATGGCGATACCGGTACAAACATGAATTTATCGATGACTTCAGGAGCGCGAGAAGTAAAGAGAAATCCTTCTGAGCATGCTGGGAAAGTCGGAGTGAGCCTAGCGAAAGGATTATTAATGGGAGCACGTGGGAATTCTGGCGTAATTTTATCTCAGCTTTTCCGTGGTTTCTCAAAATCTATTGAGCAAAAAGAAACGTTAACAACAGTTGACTTTGCTGATGCTTTAGAAGCTGGTGTAGAAACTGCATATAAAGCAGTTATGAAACCGATTGAAGGAACGATTTTAACTGTTGCAAGAGAAACGAGTAAACATGCAGTCACAGTTGCGAAAAAACAACGCGACTTTGTTTTGTTTATGGAAGAAGTTGTGAAAGAGGCGAACGCATCTTTAAATCGTACGCCGGATTTATTACCTGTATTAAAGCAAGTTGGTGTTGTAGATAGCGGTGGTAAAGGCCTTGTTGTTGTGTATGAAGGCTTTTTAGCTGAGTTAAAAGGTGAAACAATTACTTCTGATGAGCCAGCGCAACCATCTATGAATGAAATGGTACGTGCAGAACATCACCGTAGTGTACAAAGCCAATTGAGTACAGAAGATATCACATATGGCTACTGTACAGAATTTATGGTCAAACTAGACGAAGAGAAGATGAAAGAACATAACTTCTCTGAGCAAAAATTCCGTGAAGATATTAGCGTGTACGGTGATTCATTGCTGGTTGTATCTGATGATGAAATCGTGAAAGTTCACATTCATGCAGAGCATCCTGGAGATGCAATGAACTACGGACAACGTTATGGTAGCCTAATTAATATTAAAGTAGAAAATATGCGTGAACAACATACTGCTTTATTAGATGAACCTGCAGTGATGCATGAAGAAGTGAAACAATCTGCAGAGAAGCAGCCTTACGGAATCGTAACGGTAGCGATGGGATCTGGTATTAAAGAATTGTTTGAAAGCATCGGCGCGACGGTAGTTATTGAAGGCGGTCAAACGATGAATCCAAGTACAGAGGATATTGTAAAAGCAATTGAAGAAGCAAATGCAGAAAAAGTTATTATTTTACCAAACAACGGTAATATTGTAATGGCTGCAGAACAAGCTGCTTCTGTATTGAACCAAGAGGTAATCGTTGTTCGTTCGAAAACAGTTCCGCAAGGTATGGCAGCTATGCTAGCATTCAATCCAGTAGGAACGCTGGAAGAAAATGCAGCAAATATGAATGAGGCGCTTACTCATGTGAAGACAGGCCAAATTACGTATGCGGTTCGTGATACAGAGATTGATGGTGTAACAATTCATAAAGATGATTTCATGTGCATTGCCGATGGGAAGATTGTATCAACGGATGCAAAGAAATTAGAAGCTGCGAAAAAGCTGTTAGAAAATATGCTTGATGAAGATGCAGAAATCTTAACGGTTTTACAAGGTGAAGATGCATCGGAAGAAGAGGTAGCTGCATTGGTAGCATTTGTAGAAGAAAAATTTGAAGATGTAGAGGTAGAGGTTCATAACGGAAATCAACCTATATATTCCTTCATTTTTTCTGTCGAATAAAGTGAAACTTCATCCCTGTTAGTGGTTAGCTCCGCTGATCGAACTTTGTATGTAGCGTATCTCCTTCGAAAATGGGATTGCTCTGCATAGGGTGAGACAATATAAATAATGAGAGGGCCTTACTAGCTAATGCAGTGAGGCTCTCTTTCTTGTTTATCCCGCATGAACGGGCAGTAAGCTCCCACCTCAAGATTCGGAGAAAATCGCTGTCTAGCTCTAGCGGCTAGAATCTCCGGTCGTTTCGCCCCCTCGGACGAGGCAAAAGGCACCTCTCTGCCTTGGGCGTGGGCGTCCTGCGATTCTGGGCGAACCGCTTCCGCTTTTCTACAGAAGATAGGTGTGGGCTAACTGCCCGTAAAAGTCCGATTGGTGAGAGCTTTCCATCAGTGGGGAATGAAGCACCCTCCTCCCCGCTGATGGAAGTTTCACTTTATCCTGCTATGCGCGGGCAGTAAGACCCCGTTGATGGAAATGCCGCTTTATAATTAGTGCTATATATGAATAAAATGGTAAGAAATAGAAATGGATAGCTGGAATTTGGATTGGTATATGCGGCTAGATAAGGGGGAAACGACTGTTCCGCTTTACTGATGCTATGGTAGAATAGGAGAGGTAGAGATTGCGTATTTAAAATGCGAATGGAGATATGTAGTCATTATGATGATATAACGTACAAGGAAAGAAGATACGTATTGTATGTGAAGAGTTAGGAATAAGATTTAACGGAGCGTGAAGATCTTGAATGAAGTTGTGCAAGTTCCGATTACGGATGTGAAAGGAATTGGAGAAGAAACAGCTGTATTATTAAATGAGATGGGGATTTTTACGGTTTCTGATTTACTAGAGCATTTTCCATATAGATACGAAGATTATGCGATGAAAGATTTAGCTGAAGTTAAGCACGAAGAACGTGTAACGGTGGAAGGTAAAGTACATAGTGCGCCGTTGTTGCAGTATTATGGAAAGAAGAAATCTCGTCTCACTGTACGTGTTCTCGTTGGGCGTTATTTAGTTACAGCCGTATGCTTTAATAGACCGTACTATAAGCAGAAATTAAATATTGATGAAACAATAACGATAACTGGGAAATGGGATCAACATCGTCAAACAATCTCGGTATCTGAACTGCACTTTGGTCCTGTTGTCCGTCAACAAGAAGTAGAACCGGTATATTCGGTTAAAGGGAAATTGACGGTAAAACAGATGCGGCGCTTTATTGCACAAGCATTTAAAGAATACGGTTCTTTTGTGAAAGAAGTACTGCCAGATGGGCTGTTGTCTCGTTATAAATTATTATCTCGTTACGAAGCGCTATATGCCTTGCATTTTCCTAGTGGACAAGAAGATATGAAACAGGCGCGCCGGCGCTTTGTATATGAAGAATTTTTCTTGTTCCAATTGAAAATGCAAGCACTTCGTAAAATGGAACGAGAAAGTTCAAAAGGGATAAAAAAAGATGTCTCTCTTGAGTTGCTAGAAGAGTTTATAGGTGCACTTCCTTTTCCTTTAACGAATGCGCAACATCGTGTAGTTTTGGAAATTATGAAAGATTTGCAGTCACCGTATCGGATGAATCGCTTACTACAAGGGGATGTAGGTTCGGGGAAAACGGTAGTTGCTGCCATTGCTTTATATGCGGCGAAATTAGCTGGGTATCAAGGAGCATTAATGGTACCGACAGAAATTTTGGCTGAGCAACATTATCAATCGCTCGTATCTACGTTTGCTCATTTTAATATGAATATTGAATTATTAACAAGTTCTGTAAAGGGAGCGCGTCGTCGTGAGGTATTAGCTAGACTAGAACAAGGAGAGATTGATATTCTTGTTGGAACGCATGCTTTAATTCAAGATGAAGTCATATTTCATAGGCTTGGACTTGTTATTACGGACGAACAACATCGTTTTGGTGTAGCGCAGCGCCGGGTTTTGAGAGAGAAAGGTGAAAGTCCAGATGTTTTATTTATGACGGCAACACCAATTCCTCGTACATTGGCGATTACTGCGTTTGGTGAAATGGATGTATCAATTATTGATGAGATGCCGGCAGGTCGTAAAGTAATTGAAACGTACTGGGCGAAACACGATATGTTTGAGCGTGTTCTTGGATTTGTTGAGAAAGAAGTGAAAAAAGGACGACAAGCATATGTCATTTGTCCGCTAATTGAAGAATCAGAGAAACTGGATGTGCAAAATGCAATTGATTTGCATAGTATGCTGACTCATCATTATCAAGGGAAATTTCAAGTTGGATTAATGCATGGACGCCTTTCTTCTCAGGAGAAAGATGAAGTAATGCAACAATTTAGTGAAAATAAAGTGCAAATTCTCATTTCGACAACAGTTGTAGAAGTTGGTGTGAACGTACCGAATGCAACGACAATGGTTATTTATGATGCGGAACGTTTTGGATTATCACAACTTCATCAACTTCGTGGTCGTGTAGGGCGTGGAAGTGAACAATCTTATTGTATTTTAATTGCTGATCCGAAATCAGAAACGGGAAAAGAGCGCATGCGTATTATGACAGAGACAAATGATGGCTTTGTGTTATCAGAAAAAGATTTGGAGCTGCGTGGTCCTGGAGATTTCTTTGGAAGTAAACAAAGTGGTTTACCTGAATTTAAAGTAGCTGATATGGTACATGATTATCGAGCATTAGAAACAGCTAGGCAAGATGCTGCTTTACTTGTGGATTCAACTGCATTTTGGCAAAGTGGGCAGTATGAAATGCTACGGAAATATTTAGAGAAGTCAGGTGTTTTTCAAGGAGAAAAGCTGGATTAAAGCGGAAGAAACAAAAAAATGTTGCATTCTGTATTTAATGCTTATATACTACTGTTAGTACCTAGTCATAAAAATGGATGGTGCGGAATGAAAAAAAGAAGGAAAAAAGAAAGACAAGAGTTGTTACAACATACAATAGAAGCAAATCCGTTTATTACGGATGAAGAATTAGCTGAACAATTTCAAGTGAGTATTCAAACGATTCGTCTCGATCGTATGGAACTTTCGATTCCGGAATTGCGAGAACGAATTAAACATGTAGCAACGAAACAACATGAAGAAGATGTAAAATCCTTACCGCTTGATGAAGTGGTAGGAGAAATTATTGATATAGAATTAGATAGACATGCGATTTCAATTTTTGAAGTGAAGGTAGAACATGTCTTTAAACGTAATCAAATTGCTCGTGGGCATCATTTATTTGCACAAGCGAACTCATTAGCTGTTGCTGTTATTGATGAAGAACTAGCTTTAACTGCAAAGTCCACCATTCGATATATTCGTCCTGTAAAATTAGGAGAGCGTGTTGTTGCAAAAGCGCGTGTTGAAGATGTGGAGAATGATAAAGGACGGACGGTTGTAAAAGTGCAAAGTTTTGTCGGAGATGAACTTGTTTTTAAAGGCACTTTTGAAATGTATCGATCTAGTAATTATAGTGAGGAAGGTAACAACTTATGAGAATCGTAATAGATGCAATGGGCGGCGATCATGCGCCAAAATCTGTCGTACTCGGAGCAATGAAGGCAATTAAACAATATTCAGATTTACATATTACATTAGTAGGAAAAGAAGACGAAATTCGTAAGTATTTAACAAGTGAAGAGCGTATTACTGTACTGCATACAGATGAAGTAATCGAAGGGACAGATGAGCCGGTACGAGCAGTACGTCGCAAAAAACAAGCTTCCATGGTACTTGCTGCGCAACAAGTAAAAGAAGGTGCAGCTGATGCTTGTATTTCCGCAGGGAATACGGGGGCTCTTATGGCAGCTGGATTATTTGTAATTGGACGTATAGAAGGGATTGAACGCCCTGCTCTTTCTCCTACTATGCCAACAGTAGACGGTAAAGGCTTTGTTATGTTAGATGTTGGAGCAAACGTTGATGCAAAAGCGATCCATTTATACCAATATGCTGTAATGGGATCTGTGTATGCAGAGAAAGTGAGAGGAATTGCTAATCCTCGCGTAGGTCTTTTAAATGTTGGAACTGAGGATGGAAAAGGAAACGAGCTTTCTAAACAAGTTTTTGCAATGTTAAAAGATGCACCGATTAACTTTGTTGGAAATGTAGAATCACGAGACTTATTAAACGGCGTAGCTGATGTGGTTGTTTGTGATGGATTTACCGGAAATGTTGCCCTTAAAACGTTAGAGGGTACTGCACTTGCATTATTCTCGATGCTAAAAGAGCAATTGATGAGTTCGTTTACAAGTAAACTAGCGGCGGCGGTATTAAAACCAAAGCTTATGGTGTTAAAAGATAAAATGGATTATTCAGAGTATGGAGGAGCGGCTTTATTTGGATTGAAAGCTCCTGTCATCAAAGCGCACGGTTCCTCCAATGACCAATCGATTTTTAGTGCGATTCGTCAAACTAGAGAAATGGTAGCGAAGGAAGTTATTCCTACTATTACGAGTGTAATAGAGGAGGAGCCGCTTCAATAATGAGGAGGGTTTGAAATGGGAAAACTGGCATTTCTTTTTCCAGGACAAGGTTCACAGGCAGTTGGAATGGGAAAACAATTAGCAGAAAGTCATGAAGAGGTTGCGAAAGTATTTCATCAGGCTGATGAAATTTTAAAAGATTCTCTTTCATCACTTATTTTTGAGGGGCCTCAAGAAACGTTGACGTTAACAACAAATGCACAGCCAGCATTATTAACGACAAGTATTGCAATTTTAAAGGCATTGGAGCAGTATGAGATTAAACCTGACTATGTTGCAGGACATAGTTTAGGTGAGTATAGTGCACTGGTAGCAGCGGGTGCTATGTCATTTGAAGATGGGGTATACGCTGTAAGAAAACGCGGTGAGTACATGGAAGAAGCTGTGCCAAATGGCGAAGGTGCAATGGCAGCTATTCTGGGAGCGGATCCAGATATGTTAAAGCAGGTGACCGAAGAGGTGACACAGGAAGGATATGCTGTACAAGTTGCGAATATGAACAGCACGAAGCAAATTGTCATTTCTGGAACGAAGCAAGGTGTGGAATTGGCTTCAGAAAGAGCGAAAGAAAATGGTGCAAAACGCGCAATTCCATTACGCGTTAGCGGTCCGTTTCATTCATCGCTTATGAAACCAGCGGCTGAGAAGTTTCGCGGTGTGTTAAATGAAATTTCAATTCAAGATGTGAAGGTTCCCGTTGTTGCAAATGTAACAGCAGATTGTATTACTCGTAAAGAGGATATTCAAGAAAAATTAATTGAACAACTCTATTCCCCTGTATTATGGTACCCATCCATTGAACGGATGGTAGAACTTGGTGTGGATACATTTATTGAAATTGGGCCTGGAAAGGTTTTAGCTGGTCTTATGAAATCAATCGCTCCATCTGCGAAAGTATATGCGATATATGATGAAGAGACGATGAAGGATACCATTTCAAAACTGAGAGGAGAAGGCTAATGTTATTAAAAGATAAAGTCGCATTAGTAACGGGAGCATCTCGCGGAATCGGTCGTGCAATTGCATTAGATTTAGCAAAACAAGGTGCGAAAGTAGTTGTAAACTATGCAGGAAACGAATTAAAAGCAAATGAAGTTGTGGATGAGATTAAAAAATTAGGATCAGAAGCAATTGCAGTAAAAGCAAATGTTGCTAGTAGCGAAGAAGTGACTGATATGGTAAAACAAACAGTTGATACATTTGGTCAAATTGATATTCTTGTAAATAACGCTGGTATTACGAAAGACAATTTACTAATGCGTATGAAAGAAGAAGAATGGGATGCTGTTATTGATACAAACTTAAAAGGTGTCTTTTTATGTACAAAAGCTGTATCTCGCTATATGATGCGTCAACGCCATGGTCGTATTATTAATATCGCCTCTGTTGTTGGGGTTACTGGAAACCCGGGTCAAGCAAACTACGTTGCAGCAAAAGCAGGTGTAATTGGGTTAACAAAAACTTCAGCAAAAGAGCTAGCAAGTCGTAATATTACAGTAAATGCAATTGCTCCTGGATTTATTGTAACAGATATGACAGATGTATTAGCAGAAGATGTGAAGAATGAAATGCTAAAATTAATCCCGATTGCAAAATTTGGAGAAGCAGAAGATATTTCAAATGCTGTAGCATTTTTAGCATCAGATGCGAGTCGTTATATCACTGGACAAACACTTCATGTTGACGGCGGTATGGTGATGTAAAAGGAAAAACTACAGAAATAGGTTGATTTCATCTAGCTTTTCTGTACAATATTAAATATAATGGCTTGAGAAGATCGGAAAAATAGTGATCTAATCTATAAATAAAATTAAAAAGTGATTGATTGTCAATACTCTTTAAAGGAGGTGAATGAATATGGCAGACGTTTTAGAGCGTGTAACGAAAATTATCGTTGATCGTCTAGGAGTAGACGAAACAGAGGTAACAACAGCTGCAAACTTTAAAGAAGATTTAGGTGCTGATTCTCTAGATGTAGTAGAACTTGTAATGCAACTAGAAGATGAGTTTGAAATGGAAATTTCTGATGAGGAAGCAGAAAAAATTGCTACTGTTGGCGATGCTGTGACTTACATAGAGAGTCATCTATAATGCTTGATGAAGTCCCGTTTATATACGGGGCTTTCTCAGCATATATATCTGGAGGGACCTATGCCGTACAGAAAGTATAGAGATAAGAAGTATGAAGCGAAATATCGCGAGGCTTTTAAAAAGTTTCAAGCGAAAATAGGTATTACATTTACAAATGAAAAATTGTTGATTCAGGCATTTACGCATTCATCGTATGTGAATGAGCATCGGAAAAAGCCACATGAAGATAATGAGCGTCTTGAATTTCTTGGTGATGCGGTATTAGAACTGACGGTTTCGCAATATTTGTTTCAAAAATATCCGACAATGAGCGAGGGAGAATTAACAAAACTTCGCGCGGCTATCGTATGTGAACCTTCTCTTGTTCGTTTTGCGAATGAGCTATCATTTGGTAATCTTGTCCTTTTAGGAAAAGGGGAAGAAATGACAGGAGGTCGCGAACGTCCAGCGTTATTAGCGGATGTCTTTGAAGCGTTTATTGGGGCACTTTACTTGGACCAAGGTTTAGACAAGGTATGGGGATTTTTAAAAGCAGTTGTTTATCCGAAAATTAATGAAGGTGCTTTTTCTCATGTGATGGATTTTAAGAGTCAACTACAAGAATTAATTCAGCGTGATGGTAGCGGTAATATAGAGTATCAAATTTTGCAAGAAAAAGGACCAGCCCATAATCGAGAGTTTGTATCGCGTGTTACATTAAACGGCGAAGCATTAGGACTTGGAAGTGGAAAGTCTAAGAAAGAGGCAGAACAACATGCCGCCCAAGAAGCGTTAGAAAAATTAAAAGAGCATTCATAGGAATCCCCCTTATACTTAGGGGGATTCCTTGTGCATAAAGGGGGAAGGTCTTTCGTGTTTTTAAAACGGTTAGAGATAGCAGGATTTAAATCTTTTGCAGAACGTGTATCGATTGACTTTGTACCAGGTGTAACATCTGTAGTAGGTCCAAATGGAAGTGGAAAAAGTAACATTACAGATGCCATTCGTTGGGTACTTGGTGAGCAATCTGTAAAGTCGCTGCGCGGTGCGAAAATGGAAGATATTATTTTTTCAGGCAGTGATACACGTAAAGCGTTGAATGTTGCTGAGGTAACATTAACATTAAATAATGAGGATCAGCGTTTGCCGATTGAATATAACGAAGTAAGTGTAACAAGACGAGTATATCGTTCAGGCGATAGTGATTTTCTGATTAACAAACAATCTTGTCGTTTAAAAGATATTGTAGATTTATTTATGGACTCTGGTATGGGACGTGAAGCATTTTCTATTATCAGCCAGGGGAAAGTAGAAGAGATTTTAAGTAGTAAATCAGAAGACCGCCGTAGTGTTTTTGAAGAAGCAGCTGGTGTACTGAAATATAAAATTCGTAAAAAGAAAGCGGAAGGGAAATTAGCGGAGACACAAGATAATTTAAATCGTGTAGAAGATATTATTCATGAATTGAGTGCTCAAGTTGAACCTCTTGAAAGACAAGCTTCTATTGCAAAAGATTATCTTGAGAAAAAAGAAGAATTAGAAAAAGTTGAAGCGGCATTAATTGTATATGAAATTGAAGAGTTACATGAAAAATGGGAAGCGCTTCGCGAGCAATTTAAACATAACAAAGATGAAGAAGTGAAATTATCAGCACATCTTCAAAAAAATGAAGCGGATTTAGAAGAAGTGCGTGGAAACGTACAAGCCATTGATGAATCTGTTCAATCTTTGCAAGAGGTTCTTCTTCTTTCTAGTAAAGAACTTGAAAAATTAGAAGGGCAACGTGAGCTGCTGAAAGAAAGAAAGCACAATGCGACAACGCATTGTGCACAGTTAGAAGCACTCATTCATGAATTAACAGACAAGGTTTCTGCATATGAAGGAAGTGTTGTGCAAGGAACTGACGAATTAATGAAATTAACAAATCATGTGAAAGAGTTAGAACAGAAACTGCATGATAGTGAAAGATTGTTGTCTACATATGTACAAAATTTAGATGAGCAAATCGAGTATTTAAAAGGTGATTATATTGAACTTTTAAATCAACAGGCAAGTTACCGAAATGAACTTTCTATGTTAGAGGAACAATTTAAACAAAGAGATTTCAAAAATCAGCGTCTTGACGAAGAAAATGAAAAATATGTGCAGATGCGCATAGAAATTGCGCAGAAAAAATCAACGTTCGTTGAAAAATATGAACATATAAAAGAGCAAATTACAAATCTGCTGTCAAGTATGCAGCAAACGGACATTGCACTTGGGAAATGTAAAGAACAATATAGCGAAAATGAGAGCAAGTTGTACCAAGCATATCAATATGTTCAACAAGCTCGTTCTCGTAAAGAAATGCTTGAAGAAATGCAAGTGGATTATTCGGGATTTTATCAAGGAGTTCGTGAAGTATTAAAGGCACGTGATAGCCAGTTGCATGGTATTGAAGGTGCAGTTGCAGAACTTCTGACTGTGCCGAAAAAATACGAAGTGGCAATGGAAATTGCGCTTGGAGCAGCAATGCAGCATATTGTTGTACAAACAGAAGAACATGCGCGCCGAGCAATTGCATTTTTAAAGCAAAATCGCCATGGACGTGCGACCTTTTTACCGCAAAGTGTAATTAAAGGGAGAGCACTTAATGCAGAGCAACTTCGTATTGTAAATCAGCACGCATCATTTATAGGAGTAGCATCAGAGCTTGTGCAGTACAATAATAAATATGAAAATGTTATTACAAATTTATTAGGTACGGTAATTGTTGCTCATGATTTAAAAGGAGCGAATGAATTAGCAAAGCAGCTACAATATCGTTATCGCATTGTTACATTAGAAGGTGACCTTGTAAATCCGGGGGGGTCAATGACGGGTGGTGCCGTGAAGCAAACGAATTCCTCTCTATTAGGACGTCAACGTGAATTAGAAGAGTGGAATGAAAAGTTGGCAGATATGGAAGAAAAGACGGCAAAATTAGAAAGCTACGTCAAAGCGCTAAAACAAGAAATACAAGAAAAAGAAGTGCAGATGAAAGAAATTCGACAAAGTGTCGATGAAAAGCGTGTAGATGAACAAAAATGCAAGGAAGAGATTAATCAGCTAGAACTAGAAGAGCATCGTATTAATGAGCGCTTATCTATTTATGATTTAGAGCTAGAAGGATTTTTGCAAGATCAAGTGAAGATACAAGGGCGGAAAACAGAGCTAGAAGAAACGCTTACTGAGCTGCAAGAAAAAATTATGCAACTTGATACAACAATTAAAGAATTAACGAAGCAAAAGAGTGAGCAACATTCTTCGAAAGAAAAAGTGCAGACAGAAATTACGGAGTTAAAAGTACAAGCAGCTGAAAAGCAACAACAATTATCAAATCAAAAAGAGACAGTAGACCGCTTCATGAAAGAACAAGATGAGACAAAAAAGAATCTTATAAAGACAAAAGAAGATTTAGCATTCTTGAAACAAGAAATGACATCGAATTCCAGTGGCGAAGAGCAAATTACAAGTATGATTCAAAAGAAAACCCACGATCGAAATCAAACAGTCGAACTAATTAGTTCACGCCGTGAGCAGCGTCTTGATTTACAAGGGCGACTAGAATATTTAGATTTAGAAGTAAAAGAAGCGAAACGTCAACATAAATATTTGCTCGATGTATTAAAAGATGAAGAAGTAAAAATCAATCGTTTAGACGTGGAGTTAGAAAATCGCTTGCAGCACTTACAAGAAACATATACCATTTCTTTCGAAGCTGCGAAACAAAAGTATACGATGACAATGTCTGGTGATGAAGCTCGTAAAAAAGTGAAATTAATTAAATTATCCATTGAAGAACTTGGAACAGTAAACTTAGGTTCGATTGATGAATACGAGCGCGTATCTGAGCGTCATACGTTCTTGCTAGAGCAGCGTGATGATTTGGAAGAGGCGAAAACAACACTGCATCAAGTAATTGATGAGATGGATGAGGAAATGAAAAAACGCTTTTCGTATACGTTCCAAGCAATTCGTACAGAATTCCAGCTTGTGTTTAGTGAATTATTTGGCGGAGGGCGAGCGGATTTAGTTATGACGAACCCGCAGGATTTATTAAATACAGGAATTGATATTGTTGCACAGCCACCAGGAAAGAAGTTGCAAAATTTAGGTCTTCTTTCTGGAGGAGAACGAGCATTAACAGCTATTGCATTACTGTTTAGTATTTTAAAGGTTCGTCCTGTACCGTTTTGTGTACTTGATGAGGTCGAAGCAGCGCTGGATGAAGCGAACGTTGCTCGTTTTGCGCAGTACTTGAGAAAGTTTAGTGATGAAACACAATTTATAGTCATTACACATCGAAAAGGAACGATGGAAGAATCAGATGTACTATATGGTGTAACGATGCAGGAATCTGGTGTTTCCAAGCTTGTATCTGTTCGTTTAGATGACGGAGCAGAAGTTGTGACAAGTGAATAGAGAGGATGGGAAAGAATGAGCTTTTTTAAAAAATTAAAAGAAAAAATTTCAAAGCAAACAGATACAGTAACAGAAAAGTTTAAACACGGTTTAGAGAAAACGAGAAACTCTTTTGCTGAAAAGGTAAATGACTTAGTATATCGTTATCGCAAGGTTGATGAAGATTTCTTCGAAGAGTTAGAAGAAATCTTAATTGGTGCGGATGTGGGTGTGTCCACAGTAATGGAATTAATTGACCAATTAAGAGATGAAGTGAAACGTCGTAATATCCAGGACCCAAGAGAAGTACAAGCTGTTATCTCTGAAAAATTAGTTGAGATTTACAAAGGCGATGGTAATTTTAATAATGAATTAAATGTACAAGATAACACATTGACGGTTATTTTATTTGTTGGGGTAAATGGTGTTGGGAAAACAACAACAATTGGAAAGATGGCTCATAAATTTAAAGCAGACGGCAAGTCTGTATTATTGGCGGCGGGTGATACATTCCGTGCCGGAGCGATTGAACAGCTAGAAGTATGGGGCGAACGTGTTGGTGTAGATGTAATTAAACAAGGATCAGGTTCTGATCCGGCAGCTGTTATGTACGATGCAATTCAGGCCGCAAAATCGCGAAAAGTTGATGTTTTATTATGCGATACAGCAGGTCGTTTGCAAAACAAAGTCAATTTAATGAAAGAGTTAGAGAAAGTAAAACGAGTAATTGAGCGTGAAATTCCAGGTGCTCCTCATGAAGTGTTACTTGTTATTGATGCGACAACTGGACAAAATGGTTTAAGTCAAGCAAAAACATTCCGCGAGGCGACAAATGTAACAGGAATTGTACTGACGAAATTAGATGGAACTGCTAAAGGTGGAATCGTATTAGCAATTCGTAATGAGATGGATGTACCGGTGAAGTTTGTCGGCCTTGGAGAAAAAATGGATGACTTGCAAGAATTTAACCCAGAACAATATGTATATGGACTATTTGCAGACTTTGTAGAAACAGAAGTAGAATAAAGTAAGGTTTTCATTAGTGAGAGACTTTATATGTTACTAATAGTTTGCTGAATTCCTCCATGCTCTTACGTATATCTAAGTAGGAAATGTTTTTGGTAGGTATGTGGTAAAAAAAGAAGAGGCGGTGCTTGCCGCTTCTTCTTTTTAAATTAAAATAAGATGTTAAGAAAAAAACTTGACACTCTTTTCTACTCCATGTAAACTAATTCATGTAAAGGTAATTCACTTAACAAAGGGTGATTCAACATGCTCGAAAAAACGACGAGAATGAATTATTTATTTGATTTTTATCATTCGTTGTTAACGCCAAAACAAAGAAGTTATATGTCACTTTACTATCTTGATGATCTCTCGCTTGGTGAAATTGCAGAAGAATTTGAAGTGAGCCGCCAAGCAGTGTATGATAACATTAAACGGACAGAAGCGATGCTTGAAGAATATGAAGAAAAGTTATTGTTACTTCAAAAGTTTCAAGAAAGGCAGCAACTTGTTGAAAAGTTAAAGCAGCTAATCAGCGAAGAAGAGCATGTAGATGAACAAGTGAAACAAGTTGTTGAAGCTATCGAAAATTTAGATTAGGAGGGCGGCAATATGGCATTTGAAGGATTAGCCGACCGACTTCAACAGACAATGCAAAAAATTCGCGGCAAAGGGAAAGTAACTGAAGCCGACGTAAAAGAAATGATGAGAGAAGTTCGTCTTGCTCTTTTAGAGGCAGACGTTAACTTTAAAGTAGTAAAAGATTTTGTTAAGCGTGTGTCTGAACGTGCTGTCGGACAAGATGTAATGAAAAGTTTAACACCTGGACAGCAAGTTATTAAAGTAGTACAGGAAGAACTTACAGAATTAATGGGTGGAGAGCAAAGTAAAATTGCTGTCTCTAACCGTCCGCCAACTGTTATTATGATGGTTGGTTTGCAGGGTGCAGGTAAAACGACGACAACAGGTAAGCTTGCGAATTTGCTTCGTAAAAAGCATAATCGTAAACCGATGTTGGTCGCGGCTGATATTTATCGCCCAGCAGCAATTAAACAGCTTGAAACACTTGGTAAGCAATTGGATATGCCAGTTTTCTCTTTAGGAGATAAGGTAAGTCCTGTTGAAATTGCAAAGCAAGCGATTGCGAAAGCTAAAGAAGATCACCATGATTATGTTCTGATTGATACAGCAGGTCGTCTGCATATTGATGAGGAGCTCATGGCTGAATTAGCACAAGTTAAAGAAGTAGCCAATCCGGATGAAATTTTCCTTGTTGTTGATGCAATGACAGGACAAGATGCGGTAAATGTGGCTCAAAGCTTCCATGAACAGCTTGGTTTAACAGGTGTCGTATTAACAAAATTAGATGGTGATACGCGCGGAGGTGCAGCACTATCTATTAAAGCTGTTACAAACACACCGATTAAATTTGCTGGTATGGGTGAGAAATTAGATGCATTAGAGGTATTCCACCCAGAACGTATGGCATCTCGTATTTTAGGTATGGGTGATGTTCTAACGTTAATTGAAAAGGCGCAGGCGACAGTTGATGAAGAAAAAGCAAGAGAACTTGAGCAAAAAATGCGTACACTTTCCTTTACGTTGGATGATTTTCTAGAGCAATTAGGACAAGTGCGTCAATTGGGACCGCTTGATGAACTTCTTAATATGCTTCCTGGTGCCGGGAAAATTAAGGGATTAAAAAATGTTCAAGTTGACGAAAAGCAAATTGGACACATTGAAGCGATTATTCGCTCAATGACGAAATTAGAGCGTGAACAACCGGAAATGATTAACGCCAGTCGTAAGAAACGTATCGCTAAAGGTAGCGGTACAACTGTACAAGAGATCAATCGTCTTTTGAAACAATTTGAAGATATGAAAAAGATGATGAAAACGATGTCTGGTATGCAAAAAGGTAAGAAAAAAGGACTAGGCGGCTTGAAGTTTCCATTTATGTAAGGAAAAAAAGATGGCTCTGTTAAGAAAAAATACTTTACAAAGGGTCACTCTTTTTGCTAATATTATTATCTGTGTGAAATATATTCGGAGGTGCTTTATAAATGGCAGTTAAAATTCGTTTAAAACGTATGGGAGCTAAAAAATCTCCTTTCTATCGTGTAGTTGTTGCAGATTCTCGTTCTCCTCGTGACGGACGTTTCATCGAGGAAATCGGAACTTACAATCCAGTTGCTCAACCAGCTGAAGTTAAAATCAACGAAGAAGCAGCATTAAAATGGTTAGGAAACGGTGCGAAACCATCTGATACAGTTCGTAACCTGTTCTCTAAACAAGGTATCATGGAGAAATTCCACTTATCTAAACAAGGTAAGTAATTCGAACAATGGCTATGACAGGGTTAATCGAAACAATTGTTAAACCCCTTGTGGATCATCCTGAAGATGTAAAGGTTACACAGGAACTGTACAACGGAGAGATGAAGTATCGATTAATCGTACATCCTGAGGATGTGGGTAAAGTCATTGGGAAACAAGGGCGAGTTGCAAAAGCAATTCGAACGATCTTATATGCAGCGGGACATCATCAAAATGAGAAAGTAACGCTGGAAATTCAATAAGCATAAAAAGGGCGAGGATCTGTTCCTCACCCTTTTTTAACATTTTAAGATAAATCGCATCTTCAGCAAAGAGAATGGAGATGCTAACGACATATAACAAACAGGGGTGACGTGCTGTTTATGACAAAATGGTTTAATGTAGGGAAAATTGTAAATACTCAAGGTGTTAAAGGAGAGGTACGTGTAATCTCTCGGACAGATTTTCCGGAAGAGCGCTATAAAGTAGGAAACATATTATACATATGGCAAGAGAAAGTGGCTGAGCCACTAGCTGTAAAGGTAACTTCTCATCGTCAGCATAAATCTTTTGATTTACTGACATTTGAAGGTTATAACAATATAAATGAAGTAGAGCAATTGAAAGGCTCTTTATTAAAAGTCCCAGAGGAGCAGCTTGGAGAATTGCCTGAAGGAGAATATTATTATCACGAAATTATTGGTTGTACCGTTGTAACGGAAGACGGAGAAACAATTGGTACGATTAAAGAAATTCTTTCTCCTGGCGCAAACGACGTTTGGGTCATCAAACAACCAAAAGGCCAAGATGTTTTAATCCCATATATCGAGGAAGTTGTCTTACAAGTAAACATTGATGAAAAGCTTGTAACCATTCAAGTAATGGAAGGATTACTGTAATGAAAATCGATATTTTAACATTGTTTCCAGAAATGTTTACGGGTGTTTTTGGTTCTTCTATATTGAGAAAAGCACAAGAAAAAGAAGCTGTACAGCTAAGAGTTGTAAACTTTCGTGATTATTCAACTAATAAACATAATAGTGTCGATGATTATCCGTATGGCGGGGGAGCTGGAATGGTGTTGACACCACAGCCGATTTTTGATGCGGTAGAACAGCTTACGAAGGAAACAGAGCGTAAACCACGTGTTGTGTTAATGTGTCCGCAAGGAGAGCGTTTTACGCAAAAGAAAGCTGAAGAGTTAGCGCAAGAAGAACATGTAATTTTTATTTGTGGTCATTATGAAGGGTATGATGAGCGTGTTCGCGAGCATCTTGTAACAGATGAAATTTCAATAGGAGATTATGTATTAACAGGCGGAGAGCTGGCATCTATGGTTATTACAGATAGTGTTGTCCGTCTATTGCCTGATGTCCTAGGAAATCAGCAATCGCAAATAGAAGATTCATTTAGTACAGGCTTACTCGAGCACCCGCATTATACAAGACCAGCGGATTTTCGTGGAATGAAAGTACCGGATGTACTTATATCTGGTAATCATAAATATATTGAAGAATGGCGTCATAAAGAATCACTTCGCCGCACGTATATGCGCCGTCCTGACTTATTAGAGGAACGTAGTTTATCAAAACAAGAAGAAAAATGGTTAGCAGAATTTAAAGAAGAGAAGTAAAAAAATGCTATTGCAACAGAACGAGCAATATGCTATTATAACACTTGTGCTACTTATAGAGAGTAGCCGTTAACAACGGTGTTCCGCTGCAATTTATGAAATGACTTTGCATGAGCATCTGTTTGGAAGGAGAGAATTGAATATGCAACAATTAATCGCAGAAATTACAAAAAATCAATTAAAAACTGATTTACCTTCATTCCGTCCTGGTGACACTTTACGTGTACACGTAAAAGTAGTAGAGGGTACTCGTGAGAGAATTCAGATTTTTGAAGGTGTTGTAATTAAACGTCGTGGTGGCGGAATTAGCGAAACATTCACAGTTCGTAAGATTTCTTACGGTGTAGGTGTTGAACGTACATTCCCAGTTCACACGCCAAGAATCGCGAAAATCGAAGTACTTCGCCGTGGTAAAGTACGTCGTGCTAAGTTATACTACTTACGCAACCTTCGCGGTAAAAAAGCACGTATTAAAGAAATTCGATAAGACATGTATGGGAGCTTGTATTTGCAAGCTCCCTTTTTCCAATCTGGCTGTATATTGCTCGTATACAAACAGCTTACATAATTGTGGAGGGGAACCGCATGACGAAACAAAAAAGTACGCTTTGGGAATGGATAAAAGCCATTTTGATCGCTGTTGTTTTAGCTTGGGTTATTAGACAGTTTTTCTTTGCCCCGATTCTTGTAGATGGTGTATCTATGTCACCAACTCTTCATGATCGTGATCGAATGATTGTCAACAAAATTGGGTACCACATTGGAGAACCGAAACGCTTTGATATTATTGTGTTTCAAGCAACGGAAGATAAAGATTACATTAAACGTGTTATTGGTTTGCCGGGTGATCAGGTAGAATATCGAAATGACACACTCTATATTAACGGAAAGCCGTATAAAGAGCCGTATTTAGATGAGGAAAAAAAGCAGCTTTCTGAAGGTCCTCTAACATATGATTTTAAGCTTGAAGAAATTACAGGGAAGACAACAGTTCCAAAAGGGCAATTATTTGTATTAGGAGACAATCGCCGTTTTAGTAAAGATAGTCGTACAATTGGAACAGTTTCAATGGACCAAGTGATTGGGAAAGCTAATATGTTATATTGGCCATTAAAAGATGCTCGTATTGTAAAATGAACGTAGAAAAGAAGGTGGAAATATGGTAATTCAATGGTTTCCAGGTCATATGGCCAAAGCAAGGCGACAAGTAACAGAAAAGTTAAAATTAATTGATGTTGTAATTGAACTTGTTGATGCAAGATTGCCATTATCATCACGAAATCCGATGATTGATGAAATTATTACGCATAAGCCAAGGCTAGTCGTTTTAAATAAAGCAGATATGGCAGATGATCGTGTAACAAAGGCATGGATTGCGTATTTTGAGGAAAAAGGTCATAAAGCAATTTCTATTAATGCACAAGCTGGACAAGGTATGAAAGAAATTACAGCAGCATGTAAGGAGCTTGTGAAAGAAAAATTTGATAAGATGGTTGCAAAAGGTATTAAACCGCGAGCAATTCGCGCTTTAATTGTTGGTATTCCGAATGTTGGAAAATCAACATTAATTAATAAATTAGCAAAGAAAAATATTGCAAAAACAGGCGATCGTCCGGGTGTAACGACTGCACAGCAGTGGATTAAAGTAGGAAAAGAAATGGAATTACTAGATACACCGGGTATTTTGTGGCCGAAATTTGAAGATGAAATGGTTGGACTTCGTCTTGCAACGACTGGTGCAATTAAAGATTCGATTTTAAATTTACAAGATGTGGCTGTATATGCACTTCGATTTATGGAGAAACAGTACCCAGAACGTTTGAAAGAGCGTTATAAGTTAAATGACATTCCAGAAGATATTGTGGAATTATTTGACGCAATTGGAAAGAATAGAGGCTGTTTAATGGGTGGGGGACTTGTTGATTATGACAAAACATCAGAACTTGTTCTTCGTGAGCTTCGTGGTGGTAAACTTGGGAAAATGACCTTTGAAACACCAGAAGAAACAATAGAAGAAGCGTAAAGTGAAACTTCTATCAGTTGGAATTGTCTTCATCCTCCGCTGATGGAAAGCTCTCACCAATCGGGCACATACCAGCAGTTAGTCCTCACCTATCATCTTGGCTACTCTCTGAAATTTGAGGTGGGGGAAGCGGCATAAAGCCGGACTTCTAGTTGGTTCGTTGCATTCATTGAATTTTTACTGGTAGTTATTTTAAGCTCGGTGTCTTTCATTCTGCTGAATACAGAGATAAGGCTTGCTACTTGTTAAACGGGAAAGAAAAGGCGCGCTTTTGCACGCCTTTTCTTATTTGGAGGAGGAACTGCGTATGTCTAAAAAACAAACAATTCAAGAAATAGAAGCTCTATTACAAGAAGTTGTACAAGAAGACGACGAGCGTTTTGTTATGTTATTAGAAGACGAACGAAAAGGTGTGCAAAGACTCATTACAAAATGGAAAAAACAAAAAGGGGATAAAGAAAAAGAAAAACAAAAATTTATTGAGATGTCGATTTATGAAAGTGCGCTCCGTCAAAAAGGAATTGTATCTATTGCGGGTATTGATGAAGTGGGAAGAGGACCGTTAGCAGGACCTGTTGTTACTGCTGCTGTTGTGCTTCCGGAGGATTTCTATATACCAGGTTTAAATGATTCGAAAAAGTTGAGTGAGGCGAAGCGTGAGCGGTTTTATGATGAAATTCAAGAGAAGGCATTAGCAATCGGGATTGGGATTATCCCACCTAATGTAATTGATGAAATAAATATTTACCAAGCGACGAAACAAGCGATGTTAGATGCTGTTGCAAATTTATCTTGTACGCCAGAACATTTACTAATTGATGCGATGGAACTTCCTACTTCAATTCCTCAAACGTCTATTATTAAAGGAGATGCGAAAAGCATTTCTATTTCGGCTGCATCTGTAATTGCGAAAGTAACGCGTGATCGTATGATGAAGGAGCTTGGAAAACGATATCCGCAGTATGGATTTGAGCAACATATGGGTTATGGAACGAAACAGCATTTACAGGCGATTGAAACTTACGGTGTGTTAGATGAACATCGAAAATCGTTTGCTCCAATTAAAGATATGATAAAAAAATAAGCTAATCTACAGCTTATTTTTTTATTTTTGTATATTAACATTACTATTTTTAAAAAAAGAATAAAGCGATTTCAGTTTTCTGACACTTTATTGTAGACAGCGTGGCAATCATTTTATACAATGACTAATGTAGTGTTTAAAAACATTAAAAAACTTTTCGAGTAAAACAGGAAAATAGGGGAGGATGGGACCATGAATATCCACGAGTATCAGGGGAAAGAAGTCCTTAGAAACTATGGGGTAAGCGTTCCGAACGGGAAGGTTGCCTTTACAGTAGAAGAAGCTGTAGAAGCAGCGAAAGAATTAGGAACGAGTGTATGTGTAGTAAAAGCACAAATTCATGCTGGCGGACGCGGCAAAGCCGGCGGTGTAAAAGTAGCGAAGAACTTAGATGAAGTTCGTACATATGCAGAGGAAATTCTGGGGAAAACGCTTGTAACTCATCAAACAGGTCCTGAAGGTAAAGAAGTAAAGCGCTTACTTATCGAAGAAGGATGCGACATTAAAAAAGAATATTATGTTGGTCTTGTATTAGATCGTGCAACTTCTCAAGTTGTATTAATGGCGTCTGAAGAAGGCGGCACAGAAATTGAAGAAGTAGCAGAGAAAACACCAGAAAAAATCTTTAAAGAATATATTGATCCAGCGGTAGGTTTACAAGGCTTCCAAGCGCGTCGTATTGCATTTAATATCAATATTCCAAATGAGCTTGTTGGACAAGCTGTGAAGTTTATGATGGGCTTATACCGTGCGTTTATTGAAAAAGATTGCTCTATCGCAGAAATTAACCCGCTTGTTACAACAGGCGACGGAAAAGTTATGGCGTTAGATGCAAAATTAAACTTCGATTCTAATGCTTTATATCGTCATAAAGATATTTTAGAACTTCGTGATCTTGATGAAGAAGATCCAAAAGAAGTGGAAGCTTCTAAATATGACTTAAACTACATTTCATTAGATGGAAATATCGGTTGTATGGTAAACGGTGCTGGACTAGCGATGGCAACGATGGATATCATTAAACACTATAGCGGTGACCCAGCTAACTTCTTAGATGTTGGTGGCGGCGCTACAGCTGAAAAAGTTACAGAAGCTTTCAAAATTATTCTTTCTGACAAAAATGTAAAAGGTATTTTTGTTAACATTTTCGGTGGAATTATGAAATGTGATGTAATTGCAGAAGGTGTTATCGAAGCAACGAAACAAGTGGGCCTTGAATTACCGCTTGTAGTTCGTCTTGAAGGTACAAATGTGGAATTAGGAAAGAAAATTTTAAATGAATCTGGTTTAAATATTGTTGCAGCAGAATCTATGGCAGACGGTGCACAAAAAATTGTTTCACTAGTAGGCTAATAGAAAGCGGGGGAGAAGAAATGAGCGTATTAGTTAATAAAGATACAAAAGTTATTGTACAAGGTATTACAGGTTCTCAAGGTTTATTCCATACAAAACAAATGATTGAATATGGTACAAAAATCGTCGGTGGTGTAACGCCTGGTAAAGGTGGTACTGAAATCGAAGGTGTACCAGTATTTAATACAGTAGAAGACGCTGTAAAAGCAACGGGTGCAAACGCTTCTGTTGTGTACGTTCCACCTGCTTTTGCTGCTGATGCAATTATGGAAGCTGTTGATGCGGAGCTTGATTTAGTAGTATGTATTACAGAGGGTATCCCTGTATTAGACATGGTAAATGTTAAGAAATACATGGAAGGTAAGAAAACACGTCTTCTTGGACCAAACTGCCCAGGTGTTATTACGCCAGATGAGTGTAAGATTGGTATTATGCCAGGATACATTCATAAAAAAGGTCATGTAGGTATCGTATCTCGTTCAGGTACGTTAACATATGAAGCTGTACATCAATTAACACAAGAAGGAATCGGCCAATCAACAGCAGTTGGTATCGGTGGTGACCCTGTAAATGGTACAAACTTCATCGATGCATTAAAAGCATTCAACGAAGATGAAGAAACACATGCTGTTATTATGATTGGTGAAATTGGTGGAACAGCAGAAGAAGAAGCTGCTGAGTGGGTAAAAGCGAACATGACGAAACCTGTTGTTGGCTTTATCGGTGGTCAAACAGCACCTCCAGGAAAACGCATGGGCCATGCTGGTGCGATTATTTCTGGTGGTAAAGGTACAGCTGCTGAAAAAATCAAAACAATGGAAGCATGTGGTATTAAAGTTGCTGAAACACCAGCTGTTATGGGTGAAACTTTAATTTCTGTTTTAAAAGAAAAAGGTTTATTTGAAACTTGTAAAAATTATTAATAGTTTAGAAAGACACCTTCTGTAAAAGAGGGTGTCTTTTATACCTTTCATTGTTTACATAATATTAATTATGGGTAAGGAGAATAAATATGAAACGTGAGAGATTGTTACATCTTCACTACTGTTTGGCGGATCAGTGGAAAGTACTCCGGCGTTTACTTTATATCGATCCTCAGTTAACTGACATTTATTCCTTTCAAGTTCCTCAAATTGAAAAATATCTTGGGCTGTCTATGCAAAAAGCCTCTGCACTTTTTTGTTATCTTCAAAAAACACATCCTTCTTTCTGTATTCAAAAATTACAAGATGAACACATTTTTTATATAACGATATGGGATGATGACTATCCGAATTTATTGCGCGAAATTCCTGATCCTCCGTTTGTTTTATATGGAAAGGGAAAAAAAGAATTGCTACAACAGGCAAAAAAAATAGCTGTTGTTGGGACGAGAAACCCGTCTTTATATGGAAAAGGCAACATACAATCTATTTTACAACCGCTTATGAAAAATGAATGGTTAATTGTGAGTGGGCTTGCAAGTGGCATTGATACAATTGCGCATGAAATTGCCGTAGAGCACCGTTTTGCGACAATTGCAGTATTAGGACACGGCTTACAATATATGTATCCAAAGAAGAATCAATCTTTTTATGAAAAATGGAAAGAACAAATCGTACTTGTAACGGAGTATCCCCCGCATTATGCACCGCAAAAATGGTATTTTCCGAGGCGAAATCGTATTATAAGTGGACTTTGTCAAGGTGTTCTCGTAGTAGAAGCGAAAGCTCGGAGTGGTTCTCTTATTACAGCGGACTTTGCTTTAGAACAAAATAGAGAAGTGTTTGCTTTGCCGGGACCCAACTATATTGAGAGTGCAATTGGAACGAATCAGCTCATCCAGCAAGGGGCGAAATTAGTTCAATGTGCCAAAGATGTGATAGAAGAACTTTCAAATTGCTAGTATATTTCATGTTTTTATTAAACAATTATTGACAAATAGTAGATTGTCACTGTATGTTATATTCATTGTTGATTGACAAAAATGAGGGAAATCAATAATATTAGTCAATAATCCATCCAAAAAGTTTTAGGAACTTTGAGGAAGGAGCATCTGTGTAAGTGAAGATGAAGACTTGAATCCACCTCTTAAGGAGGCACTAGCATGTCAGATTACCTTGTAATCGTGGAGTCGCCTTCTAAGGCGAAAACGATTGAAAAATATTTAGGGAAAAAATACAAAGTAGTCGCGTCTATGGGCCATGTTCGCGATTTACCTAAAAGCCAAATGGGAATAGAAGTGAAAAATAATTTTACTCCCAAATATATTACCATTCGTGGTAAAGGGCCTGTTTTAAAAGATTTGAAGACAGCGGCAAAAAAAGCAAAAAAAGTCTATCTCGCAGCCGATCCAGATCGCGAAGGAGAAGCGATTGCTTGGCATTTAGCTAATACGCTGAATGTAGATGTAGAATCAGATTGCCGTGTTGTATTCAATGAAATTACAAAAGATGCCATTAAAGAATCTTTTAAACATCCTCGTGCGATTAATATGGATTTAGTGGATGCGCAGCAAGCAAGACGCGTGCTTGACCGACTTGTCGGTTATAACATTAGTCCTTTATTATGGAAGAAAGTAAAAAAAGGATTAAGTGCAGGCCGTGTGCAGTCTGTTGCAGTACGCTTAATTATAGAGCGCGAAAAAGAAATTCAAGCGTTTATACCAGAAGAATTCTGGACGATTAAAACTGAATTTGTAAAAGGAAAAGAGACGTTTGAAGCATCCTTCTATGGAATAAACGGGGAAAAAGTAGAGTTAACAAATGAACAGCAAGTAAATGAAGTTATTGAAAAAATGCAAGGGAATGCATTTTCAGTTGAAAGTGTAACGAAAAAAGAACGAAAACGTAATCCTGCATTACCATTTACGACATCTTCTCTGCAACAAGAAGCTGCGAGAAAGTTAAATATGCGAGCAAAGAAAACGATGATGCTTGCACAGCAGCTTTATGAAGGAATTGACATTGGAAAGCAAGGAACGGTCGGATTAATTACATATATGAGAACAGATTCAACGAGAATTTCAGAAACAGCGCAGCAAGAAGCACGTTCTTATATTGAAGAAGCATTTGGGGCAGACTACATAGGGACACAAAAAAAGAAAGAGTCGAAAAATGCAAATGCACAAGATGCGCATGAAGCGATTCGCCCTTCATCTGTTTTGCGTAAACCAGATGAATTAAAAAGCTGTTTGAGCCGTGACCAATATCGTTTATACAAACTGATTTGGGAGCGATTTGTTGCAAGTCAGATGGCATCTGCTATAATGGATACCGTTACAGCTACATTGATAAACAATTCTGTTCAATTTCGTGCGAATGGATCTGTTGTGAAATTCCCAGGATTTATGAAAGTATATGTGGAAGCAAAAGATGATGGAGCTGAAGAGAAGGATAGAATGTTACCTAAGTTGGACATAGGAGAAACAGTTTTTTCTAAAGATGTCGAACCGAAACAACATTTCACTCAGCCACCACCACGTTATACAGAGGCGCGTTTAGTAAAAACGTTAGAGGAACTTGGAATTGGTAGACCATCTACATATGTACCGACGCTAGAAACGATTCAAAAACGTGGATATGTAGGGTTAGACAATAAGAGATTTATTCCGACTGAGCTTGGCGAAATTGTAATTGAACTTATTTTAGAGTTTTTCCCAGAAATTATTAATATCGAGTTTACAGCTAATATGGAGCAAAATCTTGATGAAGTAGAAGAGGGAAAAGCAAATTGGGTACAAATTGTTGATGATTTCTACAAAGAGTTTGAACCGCGTTTAGAGAAAGCGGAGAAAGAAATGCGCGAAATAGAAATTAAAGATGAGCCTGCCGGAGAAGATTGTGAGCTGTGCGGTAACCCAATGGTCTTCAAAATGGGTAAATTCGGAAAATTTATGGCTTGTTCTAATTTCCCAGATTGCCGAAATACAAAACCGATTGTTAAAGAAATCGGTGTTACATGTCCGAAGTGTAACGAAGGACAAATTATTGAGCGTCGAAGTAATAAAAAGAAACGTCTTTTTTACGGCTGCGGCACATATCCTGAGTGCGACTTTGTTTCTTGGGATAAGCCAATTGGCCGGAAATGTCCAAAGTGTGAAGGGATGCTTGTTGAGAAGAAGTTGAAAAAAGGCGTTCAAGTACAGTGTATTTCTTGTGATTATGAAGAAGAACAACAAATGTGAGCCTACCAGCTCACATTTTTTTCGGGAAATGAAAAAAGAAAGGTGAGACAAATGACAACACAAGTAGTAAATGTAATTGGTGCAGGTCTTGCAGGAAGCGAAGCAGCTTACCAGATTGCAAAACGTGGCGTTCAAGTAAGATTATATGAAATGAGACCAGTAAAACAAACACCAGCTCATCATACAGATAAATTTGCTGAGCTTGTATGCAGTAACTCGCTTCGTGCGAATACATTAACAAATGCGGTTGGGGTAATTAAAGAAGAGATGCGCCGTATGGATTCTGTTATTATTCGTGCAGCAGATGAGTGTTCTGTACCGGCGGGTGGTGCTTTAGCTGTAGACCGTCATGAATTTGCGGCGAAAGTAACAGAATATGTGAAAAATCATCCGAACGTAACGGTAATGAATGAGGAAATTACAGAAATTCCAGTAGGACCTACTGTAATTGCAACAGGGCCGCTTACTTCACCAGCGCTATCAGCACAACTAAAAGAACTAACGGGTGAGGACTATTTTTACTTCTATGATGCGGCAGCACCTATTGTGGAAAAAGATAGCATTGATATGGAGAAAGTCTATTTAAAATCTCGCTATGATAAAGGTGAAGCAGCATATTTAAACTGTCCGATGACAGAAGAAGAATTTAACCGTTTTTATGATGCGTTAATTGCTGCAGAAACAGTGCCATTAAAAGAGTTCGAGAAGGAAGTTTTCTTTGAAGGGTGCATGCCTGTAGAAGTAATGGCAAACCGTGGGCGACAAACATTGCTGTTTGGACCAATGAAACCAGTTGGATTAGAAGATCCGAAAACAGGGAAAACGCCATATGCGGTTGTTCAATTACGTCAAGATGATGCGGCGGGAACATTATACAATATTGTTGGTTTCCAAACTCACTTAAAGTGGGGACCACAAAAAGAAGTGTTACAACTAATTCCTGGATTAGAAAATGCAGAGATTGTGCGTTACGGTGTGATGCATCGTAATACATTTATTAATTCGCCAAAACTACTGCGTCCAACATACCAATATAAAAATCGAAATGATTTATTCTTTGCTGGACAAATGACTGGAGTAGAGGGTTATGTAGAATCAGCCGCTTCAGGCTTGTTGGCAGGTATAAATGCAGCTCGCCTTGTGAAAGGTGAAGAGCCGGTTGTTCTACCGCCAGTAACAGCAATGGGGAGTATGGCGAATTACATCACAACAACGAATGTGAAAAACTTCCAACCGATGAACGCAAATTTCGGATTGTTTGCACCGCTAGAAAAGAAAATTAAGAAGAAGCAAGAACGTAATGAAGCGTATGCAAATCGCGCTTTAGAAACAATTCAAAATTTTGTAAATATTTAGTTAAATTTCTTGCAAAGGCTACTAAATTGTGATACGATTTAGTAGCCTTTATTGAGGTGAAGAGTATGGATGAACATGTGAATAAAATGTTACAATTATTCGTCGGATATTTACAAATTGAAAGAAATTATTCAAAATATACAATTGAAAGTTATCAGAATGATTTAGAACATTTTGTGCAATTTATGAAGCGAGAAGGTATTTCCTCTTTTGCGGATATTACGTACGTTGATGTTCGTTTATATTTAACCACTTTGCATAATGAAAAGTTAGCAAGAAAATCTGTAGCGCGCAAAATCTCGAGTTTACGAAGTCTGTACCGTTTTTTGATGCGTGAAGGATATAGAGAAGATAATCCATTTGCACTTGCGTCACTCCCTAAAAAAGAGTGGTCAATCCCAAAATTTTTGTACGCCGAAGAATTAGAGCGGTTATTTGAAGTTTCCGATACTGCCAAACCGTTAGGGCAGCGAGATCAAGCTTTATTGGAGCTCATGTATGCGACGGGTATTCGTGTCAGTGAATGTGTGAATCTTCAACTTACCGATATTGATTTTTCAATTGGGACGATTTTGGTGATGGGGAAAGGAAAGAAACAGCGTTATGTTCCCTTTGGGAGTTATGCACAAGATGCTTTACTAACCTACATAGAAAATGGGAGAAAACGATTAGAGAAAAAATCGGAGAAACACTCCCAAATGGTGTTTTTAAATGCGAAAGGTACACCGTTAACAGATCGGGGTGTTCGATATATTTTAAATGAACTAATAAAAAAAACTTCCCTTACAATGCATATAAGCCCACATATGTTAAGACATACATTTGCGACTCATATGTTAAATGAAGGGGCAGACTTACGAACTGTACAAGAGCTATTAGGACATGAAAATTTATCGGCAACACAAATTTATACGCATGTCTCAAAGGAAAGGTTACGTTCTGTTTACATGATGCATCATCCTCGCGCATAAATTGCTTTTAGAAGCTATAAAAACAAATAAAGGAGTTTTTTCTATGGGAAATTTCCATGCTACAACGATATTTGCAATTCACCATAATGGAGAATGTGCAATGGCTGGTGACGGGCAAGTTACGCTTGGAAATGCTGTTGTTATGAAGCATACAGCTCGTAAAGTGCGAAAGTTATTTCACGGTAAAGTGTTAGCTGGTTTTGCGGGTTCTGTCGCAGATGCTTTTACGCTTTTTGAAATGTTCGAAGGGAAGCTTGAAGAATACAACGGTAATTTGCAGCGAGCTGCTGTAGAAATGGCAAAGCAGTGGCGGGGAGATAAAATGCTTCGCCAATTAGAGGCAATGTTAATCGTTATGGACAAAAGTACGCTATTACTAGTTTCAGGAACAGGTGAAGTGATTGAACCTGATGATGGCATTTTAGCGATTGGATCTGGTGGGCATTATGCACTTGCAGCAGGGCGTGCTTTAAAACAGCATGCAGGTGATCATTTTAAAGCAAGAGACATTGCGAAAGCAAGTTTAGAAATCGCTAGTAATATTTGTGTATATACGAACGAAAATATTATTGTGGAAGAATTGTAGAACTGTAAGGGAGGCATTTTATATGCATTTACATTTTACTCCGCGACAAATTGTAGAGAAGCTAGATCAATATATTATTGGTCAAAAAGACGCGAAGAAAGCGGTTGCAGTGGCGCTCCGGAATCGTTATCGCCGCAGTAAATTAGCGGAAGAACTTCGCGATGAAATTGCACCCAAAAACATTTTAATGATTGGGCCGACTGGGGTCGGGAAAACAGAAGTGGCGAGACGAATTGCAAAGCTCGTAGGTGCTCCTTTTATTAAAGTAGAGGCGACAAAATTTACAGAAGTAGGTTATGTTGGCCGTGATGTTGAATCTATGATTCGTGATCTTGTGGAAACTTCTGTTCGAATTGTGAAAGAAGAGAAAATGGTTCATGTTAAGGATAAAGCGGAAGAGCAAGCAAATCAGCGAATTGTTGAAATTTTAGTACCGCATAAACAAAAAGAATCAGGATTTAAAAATCCGTTAGAAATGTTATTTGGTGGGTATCAAAATCAAAATACAACTTCAGTATCGGAACAGCAGGATGAGCGGGAAATTGAACAGAAACGAAAAGAAGTAGAAAAGCAGCTTGCTGCAGGTTTACTAGAAGATGAAGCGATTACAATCGAAGTGACAGAACAACAATCATCTATGTTTGATATGCTTCAAGGTACAGGAATGGAACAAATGGGCATGAATTTTCAAGATGCGCTTGGAAGTTTTATGCCGAAAAAGACGAAGAAACGTAAACTTTCTGTAAAAGAAGCGAGAAAAGTCTTGACAAATGAAGAGGCACAGCGCTTAATTGATATGGATGAAGTTACACAAGAGGCTGTTTATCGTGCTGAACAGCTTGGTATTATTTTTATTGATGAGATTGACAAAATTGCTGGTAAACAATCGAATAGCGTTGATGTATCACGTGAAGGCGTACAGCGGGATATCTTACCAATTGTGGAAGGATCGACTGTTGTGACAAAGTATGGACCGATAAGAACGGATTACGTTTTATTTATCGCAGCGGGCGCTTTTCATATGTCAAAGCCGTCAGATTTAATTCCAGAACTACAAGGAAGATTCCCGATTCGAGTAGAATTAACGAAATTGTCAGCAGACGATTTTATAAAAATTCTTGTAGAGCCAGATAATGCTTTAGTAAAACAATATATAGCATTATTGGAAACGGAAGGTATAGAAATTGAATTTTCTGACGAAGCTATTCGTAAGATTGCCGAGATTGCCTATCAAGTCAATCAAGACACAGATAATATTGGAGCAAGAAGGCTTCATACTATCATGGAAAAACTTCTTGAAGATTTATCGTTTGAAGCATCTGAAATTACGTTAGAAAAGGTAACGATAACACCTCAGTATGTAGAGGAAAAGTTAGCGACGATTGCTAAAAATAAAGATGTGAGCCAGTTTATTTTGTAATAGTATCATCAGGTGACTCGCCCTAGTTTCCAAGTGATTAAAATTATGTGAATAATATGTAGGAGGAAATTTTGAAATGGAATTATTAGCAAAAACAAGAAAGCTGAATGCGTTATTACAGAGCGCAGCAGGTAAACCAGTAAACTTTAGAGAAATGGCTGACACGATGTGTGAAGTAATCGAAGCGAACGTGTTTATTGTAAGTCGTCGCGGAAAATTATTAGGATATGCAATCCACCAGCAAATCGAAAACGAGCGCATGAAACAAATGCTTGCTGAGCGTCAGTTCCCAGAAGAATATACAAAGAACTTATTCAATGTAACTGAAACATCTCCAAACTTAGAAGTAAACAGTGAGTATACAGCGTTCCCTGTAGAAAACAGAGAGTTGTTTGGTCAAGGTTTAACAACAATCGTACCAATCGTTGGTGGCGGTGAGCGTCTAGGTACATTAGTATTAGCGCGTCTTGGTCAAGAATTCTTAGATGATGATTTAATTCTTGCTGAATATAGTTCTACGGTAGTAGGTATGGAAATTCTACGTGAAAAAGCAGAAGAAATTGAAGAAGAAGCACGTAGTAAAGCGGTTGTACAAATGGCAATTAGCTCATTATCATACAGTGAACTAGAAGCAATTGAGCATATTTTTGAAGAGTTAAATGGAACAGAAGGATTGCTTGTTGCAAGTAAAATTGCTGATCGTGTAGGTATTACACGTTCTGTAATCGTAAACGCACTTCGTAAGTTAGAAAGTGCTGGTGTAATCGAATCTCGTTCTTTAGGTATGAAAGGAACATACATTAAAGTATTGAATGATAAATTTTTACATGAACTTGCAAAATTAAAAACAAACTAATGTTAAGAGAAAAAGAGCTCTTCTGTATTGTGCAGAAGAGCTCTTTTTTAATGTGCTCAGCAGAAAAAAATCTTAATGAGAGGAACGTTTTATTATTAAAATAGCTTAAAAATAAGGGAGAATGGCAATACTGTAATATGATTCGATAGTAAAAATAAGTAACTGAAAAGAAAGTTTCATAATGTATGTATTTTCGACTTGATTGTGATATTTTGTTGTGATATAGTTGTCAGTGGTGTCAGTACAAAGTACACACGTTCATTGATTTAAGTGTTGGTGCTACGCTTGTAGTTTCGCTTAAAGATGAAGTGAACGGAGGATATCAAAAACCATTTAGGAGGAACTAAATTATGTCAGTAATTTCTATGAAGCAATTGCTTGAAGCTGGTGTTCACTTCGGACATCAAACTCGTCGTTGGAACCCAAAAATGAAACGTTACATTTTCACAGAGCGTAACGGTATCTACATCATCGACTTACAAAAAACTGTGAAAAAAGTTGAAGAAGCATTCAACGTAATGAGAGACATCGCTGCTAACGGCGGTAACGTATTATTCGTAGGTACAAAAAAACAAGCACAAGATGCTATTAAAGAAGAAGCAACTCGCGCTGGTATGTACTTCGTTAACCAACGTTGGTTAGGTGGTACGTTAACAAACTTCCAAACAATTCAAAAGCGTATTAAACGCCTTAAAGACATCGAAAGAATGCAAGAAGATGGCACTTTCGAAGTACTTCCTAAGAAAGAAGTTGTACAACTTAAGAAAGAATTAGAGCGTCTTGAAAAATTCTTAGGCGGCATTAAAGATATGAAAGGTCTTCCAGATGCATTATTCGTAGTAGACCCTCGTAAAGAGCGTATCGCAGTTGCTGAAGCACGCAAATTAAACATTCCAATCATCGGTATCGTTGATACAAACTGTGATCCAGACGAAATCGATCACGTAATTCCAGCAAACGATGATGCAATTCGTGCTGTAAAACTTCTTACATCTAAAATGGCAGACGCGATCCTTGAAGCAAAACAAGGTGAAGAAACTGTTACTGCGTAACAAATTTGGAAAGGTGATAAGGGGTTCGGCCTTTTATCACCTTTTTTAAGGTATAAATACATATTTTAGGAGGATGAAAAGTATGGCAATCACTGCACAAATGGTAAAAGAACTTCGTGAAAAAACTGGCGCAGGTATGATGGACTGCAAAAAAGCTTTAACAGAAACTAACGGCGACATGGAGAAAGCAATTGATTTCTTACGTGAAAAAGGTATTGCAAAAGCTGCTAAAAAAGCAGACCGCATCGCTGCTGAAGGTTTAACTTTCATCGAAACAAACGGTAACGACGGTTTAATTTTAGAATTAAACTCTGAAACTGATTTCGTTGCGAAAAACGAAGGTTTCCAAACATTAATTAAAGAATTAGCTGCTCACTTATTAGCTAACAAACCTGCTAACATTGAAGAAGCAATGGCTCAAACAATTGCAAACGGCAAAACAGTAGAAGAGCACATCAACGAAGCAATCGCTAAAATTGGTGAAAAACTTACACTTCGTCGTTTTGAAATCGTATCAAAAACTGATGCAGATGCATTCGGTGCTTACCTACACATGGGTGGACGCATTGGTGTATTAGCAGTTCTTGAAGGTTCTACAGATGAAGCGGCTGCTAAAGATGTAGCAATGCACATTGCAGCAGTTAACCCTAAATACATCGACCGCGATGCTGTAACAGCTGAAGAAGTTGAGCATGAGCGTCAAGTATTAACACAACAAGCTTTAAACGAAGGCAAGCCTGAAAAAATCGTTGCTAAGATGGTTGAAGGTCGCCTAGGTAAATTCTTCGAAGAGATTTGCTTACTTGACCAAGCATTCGTTAAAAATCCTGATATGAAAGTTCGTCAGTTCGTTGAGTCTAAAGGCGGCACATTAAAAGGATTCGTTCGCTACGCTGTTGGTGAAGGTATTGAAAAGCGTCAAGACAACTTTGCTGAAGAAGTAATGAACCAAGTAAAAGGCAGCAACTAATAAAGATTGGGGGACACATTGTGTTCCCTTTTTTAAAATAAAGATGTAGGCAATGGAGGTTCATTATGAGTAAGCCAAAATATAATCGTGTAGTATTAAAGCTAAGCGGTGAAGCTTTAGCTGGAGATAAAGGATTTGGAATTAATCCGTCTGTTATTAAATCTGTTGCTGAGCAAGTGAAAGAAATTGCTGAGTTAGACGTAGAAGTTGCAGTTGTTGTTGGCGGTGGTAACATTTGGCGCGGTAAGATTGGTAGCGAAATGGGAATGGATCGTGCAACGGCTGACTATATGGGAATGTTAGCAACGGTAATGAATTCTTTAGCTCTTCAAGACAGCTTAGAGAATTTAGGAGTTCAAACACGAGTGCAAACTTCTATTGAAATGCGCCAAGTAGCGGAACCTTACATTCGTCGTAAAGCAAATCGTCACTTAGAGAAGAAACGTGTTGTAATTTTTGCAGCAGGTACAGGTAACCCTTACTTCTCTACCGATACAACAGCAGCACTACGTGCAGCTGAGATTGAGGCAGATGTTATTTTAATGGCGAAAAATAATGTAGATGGCGTATATAGTGCGGATCCAACAATTGATGAAACAGCAACAAAATACGAATCACTTACATATTTAGACGTCTTAAAAGAAGGCTTGGGTGTAATGGATTCTACAGCTTCTTCTTTATGTATGGATAATGATATTCCGTTAATTGTATTCTCTATCATGGAAGAAGGAAACATTAAACGTGCCGTTCTGGGCGAAAATATTGGAACAATTGTGAGGGGGAAATAATAATGGGACAACAAGTGTTAAGCAATGCAAAAGAGAAAATGGAAAAAGCAGTTGCAGCATATTCTCGTGAACTTTCAACAGTTCGTGCAGGTCGTGCAAGTGCTTCTGTATTAGATAAAGTACAAGTAGATTACTACGGTGCACCAACTCCGGTTGTACAATTAGCAAACATCACAGTTCCTGAAGCACGTTTGCTAGTTATTCAGCCATACGATAAGACATCTATCGGTGATATTGAAAAAGCAATTTTAAAAGCTGATTTAGGATTAAATCCTTCTAATGATGGTACTGTTATTCGTATTGCATTCCCTGCATTAACAGAAGAACGTCGTCGTGAACTTGTGAAAGTTGTGAAAAAATATTCTGAAGATGCAAAAGTAGCTGTTCGCAACGTTCGTCGTGATGCAAACGATGAATTGAAAAAACTTGAGAAAAACGGCGACATTACAGAAGATGATTTAAGAGGATATACAGAAGATATCCAAAAAGAAACAGATAAATATATCGCAAAAGTTGACGATGTTACAAAAAACAAAGAAAAAGAAATTATGGAAGTGTAATCGCGAAGCTTTCGCAAATATGACCCTCTTCTTAAGGGGGTCTTTTTACACTTTTAGGCATATGTCTGCTCGTTGGAGGGTTTGAATGATGTTTAGAAAACTTCCTTTTTTTAAAGGCAATAAGATCGCGTCGTTTGATCATCTCGTAGAAGAAGCAAAAAAAGGAGAAATCCCAGCGCATATTGCAATCATTATGGATGGTAATGGAAGATGGGCAAAAAGAAGGGCGATGCCTCGCATTGCAGGTCATCATGAAGGAATGCAAGTCGTAAAGAAAATTACGAAGTTTGCTAGTAAACTCGGTGTCAAAGTACTGACTCTTTACGCCTTTTCTACAGAGAACTGGAAAAGACCAAAATTAGAAGTGGATTATTTAATGAAACTTCCTGAAGAATTTTTAGGTACATTTTTGCCAGAGCTTATTGAAGAAAATGTACAAGTACGTGTCATAGGACAAAAGGATCGCCTTCCAACTCATACGCGCAGAGCGATGGAAAAAGCGATTGAGGATACGAAAGATAACACGGGATTAATCTTAAATTTTGCGTTAAACTATGGAAGTCGTGATGAAATTGTATCTGCTGTGCAAAATATGGTTAAGGATAGTGAAGAAGGAAAACTTCGTTCTACAGAAATAACAGAAGATACTATTTCTTCGTACTTAATGACAAGAACATTGCCTGATCCTGATTTACTAATCCGAACAAGTGGTGAAATCCGTATTAGTAATTTTATGCTGTGGCAAATTGCTTATACAGAATTGTGGTTTACTGATGTAAATTGGCCGGATTTTACAGAAGAACATTTATTACAGTCCATTACTGACTTCCAAAATAGAGGTCGCAGATTTGGAGGCGTGTAGAAAGAGAGGGTTTGGTAGTGAAACAGAGAATAATTACTGGAGTGATTGCTGCCGCGCTGTTCATTCCCATCGTATTTTACGGTGGCGTGCCTTTTACAATTTTAGTGTATGCATTAGCTTCCGTTGGATTATATGAATTAATTCGAATGAATAAACTAACGGTTATCTCTATGCCTACAGTTTTAGCAGCATTATTGCTTTGGACTATTTTAGTTCCAAGTAATGTAACGGGTGTATTTGAAACAATTGGTTTAACAAAAGTAGAAATTACATTTGTAATTGTTTTATTACTTTTATCATATACTGTCCTTTCTAAGAATACATTTACTTTTGACAATGCTGCGTTTTTATTGATGGCAACAACTTATGTTGCGATGGGTTTCTTTTATTTGAATGAAACTCGTCTTGCAGGAATTCAATATGTATTTTATGCATTGTTTGTGATTTGGGCAACGGATTCCGGGGCTTACTTTATTGGAAAAGCGATCGGGAAACGAAAGCTTTGGCCAGAAATTAGTCCAAATAAAACGATAGAAGGTTCTATCGGCGGTATTTTATGTGGAATTGTTGTCGCTCTTGTGTATAATGTATTTTTACCGGTTCATTCGAATATAGCTGTTCTTATTGCAGTTACCATTGCAATATCGGTATTTGGTCAAATCGGAGACTTAGTAGAGTCGGCATTTAAACGTCATTATGGTGTAAAAGATTCGGGTACAATCTTACCAGGACACGGTGGTATTCTCGATCGAACTGATAGCTGGTTATTTGTATTACCATTATTACATTTCTTACATTTCATTTAATGAACGAACGAGGAGTTGGAGTAATGAAAACCATTAGTTTATTAGGTGCAAGTGGATCAATTGGAACGCAAACATTAGATGTATTGCGCTCGCACCAAGACCAATTCCGTCTCGTTGCTTTTTCTGTGGGGAGAAACATTGAGTTTGCTCAGCAAATCATTCAAGAATTTTCTCCTGAGATTGTGTCTGTACAACAAAAGGAAGATGCTTGGCGATTACAAACAGTTTGTGGAAATACGAAAATTGTATATGGAGATGAAGGGCTGCTTGAAGTTGCACTTCATCCGGATGCAGAAATACTTGTAAACGCTGTTGTTGGTAGTGTCGGATTACTACCGACGTTACGAGCAATTGAGGCGAAAAAAACGATTGCAATTGCAAATAAAGAAACATTAGTAACAGCAGGGCATTTAGTTATGGAAGCTGCAGAAAAGCATAACGTATCTTTACTTCCTGTAGATAGTGAACACTCTGCTATTTTTCAATGTTTAAACGGAGAAAATGAGAAGCGTATTTCTCGATTAATATTGACAGCATCAGGTGGAAGTTTCCGAGATAAAACGAGGAATGAACTTCAACATGTAACAGTAGAAGATGCACTTCGTCATCCAAACTGGTCTATGGGTTCGAAAATTACCATTGATTCTGCTACAATGATGAATAAGGGATTAGAGGTTATTGAAGCGCATTGGCTTTTTAATATCCCTTATGAGCAAATCGATGTTGTATTACATAAAGAAAGTATCATTCACTCAATGGTTGAGTTTGAAGATCGCAGTGTAATGGCGCAGCTTGGTACACCAGATATGCGTGTTCCAATTCAATATGCACTTACTTACCCTGATCGTTTTTCGCTTCCAAACGCTAAACAGCTGAATTTATGGGAAATTGGAACATTACATTTTCAAACAATGGATATGGAACGTTTCCGCTGTCTTCAATTTGCATATGAAGCTGGGAAAATGGGAGGAAGTATGCCAACTGTGATGAATGCAGCTAATGAAGCCGCTGTAGAAGCTTTTCTGCAAAAGAAAATCAGTTTCTTAACAGTAGAAGACCTCATTGAAAAAGCAATGCACCATCACAATGTCATTGCGCGTCCAAGCTTAGAAGAAATTCAGGAAATCGATGCTGCCACAAGACGATTTGTGATGGAACAAATTTAGCAAAGGTGGTTATGGAACTTGAATACAGCGATTGTCTTTATTTTAATTTTCGGTGCACTCGTGTTTTTCCATGAACTTGGACATTTGTACTTTGCCAAACGTGCTGGTATTTTGTGTCGTGAATTTGCCATTGGTTTTGGTCCAAAATTGTTCTCGTTTGAAAAAAATGAAACAGTTTATACAGTTCGTTTACTTCCGCTTGGTGGTTATGTACGAATGGCTGGGGAGGATCCAGAAACCATTGAACTAAAACCTGGTACAAAAGTTGGACTTGTTTTAAACGAAAAAGAAGAGGTTACGAAAATTGTTTTGGATAATCGTGAAAAATATCCAAATGTTCGTGTTATTGAAGTGGAACAAGCTGACTTGGAACACAAGTTAATCATATCTGGATATGAAGAGTACGAAGAAGATTTACAAACATTTCGGATTCACGAGAAAGCTCGTTATGTTTCAGCAGGAGAGGAAACGCAGATTGCGCCGTATAATCGACAATTTGGCTCAAAAACGTTAGGACAACGAGCGCTTGCTATTTTTGCAGGTCCTGCAATGAACTTTGTTCTTGCTTTCGTTATATTTGTTATGATTGGTTTTATACAAGGGATTCCTGTGGATAAACCGATAATTGGAAAAGTGGTATCTGGTAGCGTGGCACAGAAAGCTGGATTACATGAAGATGATAAAATTTCGTCAATTAATAATAAACCGACAAATAGTTGGCAAGATGTAGTAAATATCGTTCGTGAAAATCCAGGAAAAGAAATTAAGATGGATGTAACTCGTGATAGTAAAAAAATGACGATACAAGTTACGCCTGCTGCTGAAAAAGAGGGCAATGTTACGGTTGGTAGACTCGGGGTACAATCGCCTGTTGAGAAGTCCCTGTTTGGTTCTATTAAAGCGGGATTTGATGAAACATACAGATGGACAAAACTTATTTTTGTTTCCCTTGTTCAGCTCGTTACAGGACATTTTTCGATTAACGACTTATCTGGCCCAGTAGGGATTTACAACTTAACAGGCCAAGTTGTAGAATATGGTACGATTCGTGTTCTTAGCTTAACAGCTGTTCTAAGTATAAATCTTGGTTTGTTTAACTTATTACCTGTTCCTGCATTAGATGGAGGACGCCTTTTCTTCTTCTTAATTGAAGCGCTCCGCGGGAAACCGATTGACCGTCAAAAAGAAGGAATGGTTCACTTTATTGGTTTTGCTTTATTAATGTTACTGATGTTAGTCGTAACATGGAACGATATACGGAAGTTTTTCTTATAAAAGAGGTGCTATAGAATGAAACAAAGTATAATATTTAGTCCTACATTGCGTGAAGTACCAGCTGATGCGGAAATTAAAAGCCATCAGCTTCTACTACGCGCAGGATTTATGCGTCAAAATGCTTCAGGTATATATAGCTTTTTGCCGCTTGGTCTGAAAGTGTTGCATAAAGTAGAACGTATTGTTCGTGAAGAAATGGAGAAAGCTGGTGCTGTAGAATTATTAATGCCAGCTCTTCAGGCAGCTGAATTATGGCAAGAATCTGGACGCTGGTATTCATATGGTTCAGAATTAATGCGTATGAACGATCGAAATAATCGTGAGTTCGCTCTAGGAGCAACACATGAAGAAGTTATTACTGATCTTGTACGTGACGAAATTAAGTCATATAAAAAATTACCTTTAACACTTTATCAAATTCAAACAAAATTCCGCGATGAACAAAGGCCGCGTTTTGGTTTGTTACGCGGAAGAGAGTTTTTAATGAAGGATGCATATTCCTTCCATGCAACGCAAGAGAGTTTAGATGAAGTGTATAACCGTCTTTTCCAAGCTTACTCTAATATTTTTGTGCGCTGTGGTTTAAACTTCCGTGCTGTTATCGCTGACTCTGGAGCAATGGGTGGAAAAGATACACATGAATTTATGGTGTTATCAGATGTAGGAGAAGATACAATTGCATATTCTGATACATCTGATTATGCTGCAAATATTGAGATGGCACCTGTTATTGCTTCTTATGAAAAGAGCGATGAGGTAGAAAAAACACTTGAAAAAGTTGCAACGCCAGATCAAAAATCAATTGAAGAAGTATCTGCGTTCTTAAATATCGAGGCATCAAATTGTATTAAGTCTATGGTCTTTAAAGCAGACGAGAAATTTATTGTTGTTCTTGTTCGCGGAGACCATGAAGTGAACGATGTTAAGGTGAAAAACCTATACGGTGCTTCTGTTGTCGAACTTGCATCTCATGAAGAAGTAAAAAAATTATTAAACTGTGAAGTCGGTTCTTTAGGTCCAATTGATGTAACAGGAGTAGAAGTAATTGCTGATCATGCTGTACAAGCTATCGTAAATGGATGTTGCGGAGCAAATGAAGAAGGCTTCCATTACGTGAATGTAAACCCAGAACGTGACTTTAAAGTAAGCCAATATACAGATTTACGCTTCATCCAAGAAGGAGATCTTTCTCCAGATGGCAAGGGAACAATTCGCTTTGCTCGCGGTATTGAAGTGGGACATGTATTTAAACTTGGTACACGCTATAGTGAATCTATGAATGCGACATTCTTGGACGAAAACGGTAAAACACAACCGATCATTATGGGTTGCTACGGAATTGGTGTATCTCGTACAGTTGCGGCGATTGCTGAGCAATTTAACGATGAGAATGGCTTAGTTTGGCCAAAGGCAGTTGCGCCATTTCATGTACATGTGATTCCGGTAAATATGAAATCTGATGCACAGCGTGAAGTCGGTGAAAATATCTACAATTCATTACAAGAGCAAGGATATGAAGTATTATTAGATGACCGTGCGGAACGTGCAGGCGTAAAATTTGCTGATGCAGATTTATTCGGTCTTCCAGTTCGAGTAACAGTTGGTAAAAAAGCCGATGAAGGCATTGTTGAAGTAAAAGTACGTGCAACAAATGAATCTGCAGAAGTGAAAGTGGAAGAACTTCACACATACATTGCTAATATTTTAAAATAAGAAGAGGTACCTCCAGGTGAGGTACCTTCTCTTTCTTTGTGGAACGTTTCAATTTATAATAGCAGATGGAAGGAGGTTGCTTATGTCATTAACAAATGAACAACAAGAGCGATTTCAAATTTTGCTCCAACAGTTACAAATGCCTGAAGACCTTATTAATCAATATTTACAAGGTGGTGGCATTCAAAGGTTAGTTGTTGATAAAGCAAATAAGAGTTGGCATTTTGATCTACAAGTACCACGTATTTTACCAACAGAATTATATGAATTGCTTGAAACACAGCTTAAGCAGTCATTTTCTCATATTGCAAAAACGTCATTTTCACTAGAAACAGAGAATAAGCAATTTACGGAAGAAGAGGTCAAGGCGTATTGGCCGATCTGTACAGATCGAATTACTTTCTCGCCTATGTTTGCGTATTTAAAAAAGCAACTTCCACATGTAAACGGAGTGAAGTTGTTACTTGATGTGAATAATGATTTAGAATCTACGGCGCTAAAGAAAAATATTGCGAAGTCAGTCGGAGACCAATATGAAGTTTTTGGATTTCCTCGTTTTCAGCTAGAAACAAATATAAAACAAAATGAAGAGGAAGTTCAAAAGTTTCGTGAACAAACACAGCAAGAGGATCGACAGCGTGTTATACAAGCCATGGAAGAAATGGCCAAGAAACAAGCGGAAGAAAGTGATGTTGTACACGAGGGGCCGATTGTACTCGGTTATCTCATTAAGCCTGATGAAGAAATTACATCGCTTCGTGAAATTCAAGATGAGGAAAGAAGAAAAACAGTACAAGGTTATGTATTTGATGTTGAAACGAAAGAACTGCGAAGCGGACGTACGTTATTGACATTAAAGATAACTGATTATACCGATTCCATTATGATTAAAATGTTCTCACGCGATAAAGAAGATATTCCGCTTCTACAATCGTTGAAAAAAGGAATGTGGGTAAAAGCGCGTGGATCTGTTCAAAATGATACATTTGTTCGAGATTTAGTCATGATTGCAAACGATATTAATGAAATAACAGGACCGTCTCGGAAAGATAAAGCACCTGAAGGAGAAAAAAGGGTAGAGCTTCATATGCATACGCCTATGAGCCAAATGGATGCTGTAACATCTGCATCTACACTTGTGAGTCAAGCGGCAAAATGGGGACATGAAGCAGTAGCCGTGACAGACCATGCTGTTGCGCAATCTTTTCCTGAAGCGTATTCTGCTGGGAAAAAAGCAGGAATTAAAGTGATTTTTGGTGTAGAGGCGAACCTTGTTAATGATGGTGTACCAATTGCGTATAATGAAGAACATCGACTACTTGCTGATGAGACATATGTTGTATTCGACGTTGAGACGACAGGGTTATCAGCTGTATATGATACGGTTATTGAGCTTGCTGCTGTGAAAATAAAAGGCGGAGAAATTATCGATCGTTTTGAATCCTTTGCAAATCCACATCAGCCGTTATCAGCAACAATCATTGAATTAACGGGTATAACAGATGATATGCTAACGGATGCACCAGAAGTAGAAGAAGTGTTTAAAAAGTTTGAACAATGGATTGGTAATCATACACTTGTAGCCCATAATGCGAGCTTTGATATGGGATTCTTAAATGTTGGGTTTAAGAAAAGCGGTTTAGAAAAAACGAAAAACCCAGTTATCGATACGTTAGAGTTAGCTCGTTTCTTATTTCCAGAGATGAAAAATCATCGTTTAAATACGTTGTGTAAAAAGCTGGATATTGAATTAACGCAACATCACCGTGCCATTTATGATACAGAAGCAACTGGTTATTTGCTTGTGAAAATGCTAAAAAGTGTAATCGAAAAGGGATTTGAATATCACGATCAGTTAAATGACAGTATGGGACAAGGTGATGCGTATAAACGTGGACGTCCAAGTCATGTGACACTACTTGCAACGTCGGATGAAGGGCTGAAGAACTTATATAAACTTGTTTCTTACGCGCATCTTCAATACTTCTACCGTGTACCGCGTATTCCGCGCTCTTTATTAAAGAAGTATCGTGAAGGTATATTAGTTGGTACAGCTTGCGATAAAGGTGAAGTATTTGAAGCAATGATGCAAAAGGCACCAGAAGAAGTAGAGGAAGTTGCACAGTTTTATGACTACATTGAGGTTATGCCTCCAGAAGTGTTACGACATTTGGTGGAGCTTGAGCTCGTTCGTGATGAGGGTCAATTAAAGACAATTATTTCTAACCTAGTAAAGTTAGGAGAGACGTTAGACAAGCCTGTTGTTGCAACAGGAAATGTACATTATCTAAATCCTGAAGATGCAATGTATCGTAAAATTTTAGTAAGTTCGCAAGGTGGAGCAAATCCATTGAATCGCCATTCATTACCGCCTGTGTATTTCCGAACAACAGATGAAATGCTAGATTGCTTCTCCTTCTTAGGAGAAGAGAAAGCAAAAGAAATTGTTGTAACAAATACGCAAAAAGTTGCATCGATGATCGGTGAAGTAAAGCCTGTAAAAGATGACCTTTACACTCCAAAAATTGAAGGTGCAGACGATGAAACGCGGGATATGAGTTACGAAATGGCGCGGAGTATTTACGGGGATGAGCTCCCAGAAATTGTAGAAGCCCGTTTGGAAAAAGAATTGAAAAGTATCATTGGACATGGATTTGCTGTTATTTATTTAATTTCACATAAGTTAGTAAAGAAATCTCTTGTTGATGGCTATCTTGTTGGTTCACGTGGTTCGGTTGGTTCGTCATTTGTTGCGACAATGATGGAGATCACAGAGGTAAATCCTTTGCCACCGCATTATGTTTGTCCAAATTGTAAACATTCACAGTTTTTTAATGATGGGTCGGTCGGTTCTGGATTTGATTTACCTGATAAAGATTGTCCAAACTGCGGAACTGCATATAAAAAAGATGGTCATGATATTCCGTTCGAAACGTTCCTAGGTTTTAAAGGAGATAAAGTTCCCGATATTGATTTAAACTTCTCGGGAGAATATCAGCCTCGCGCTCATAACTATACGAAAGTGCTGTTTGGTGAAGATAATGTATATCGTGCCGGAACAATTGGTACAGTTGCTGAAAAAACAGCGTATGGTTATGTGAAAGGCTATGCATCAGATCATAATTTAACGATTCGAGGCGCAGAAGTTGATCGCCTTGTAGCGGGTTGTACGGGTGTTAAGCGGACGACAGGACAGCATCCAGGTGGTATTATTGTAGTACCAGATTACATGGACGTCTTTGATTTTACACCTATTCAATATCCAGCAGATTCTTTAGATGCGGAATGGAGAACAACACATTTTGACTTTCATTCCATCCATGATAACTTATTAAAACTTGATATACTTGGACACGACGATCCGACAGTAATCCGTATGTTGCAAGATTTGAGTGGAGTTGATCCAAAGACAATACCGACTGATGATCCAGAAGTAATGAAAATTTTCTCAGGTACAGAATCGCTTGGCGTAACAGAAGAGCAAATTAACTGTAAAACAGGGACACTTGGTATCCCGGAATTCGGTACAAAATTCGTTCGTCAAATGTTAGAAGAAACGAAGCCAACGACATTCTCCGAGCTTGTCCAAATTTCCGGATTATCTCACGGTACAGATGTATGGCTTGGAAACGCAAATGAGTTAATCTATGATGGTACATGTACACTGAGTGAAGTAATCGGTTGTCGTGATGATATTATGGTATATTTAATTTACCAAGGTTTAGAACCATCTTTAGCGTTTAAAATTATGGAATCTGTACGTAAGGGGAAAGGTGTGCCTCCGGAGTGGGAAGAGGAAATGCGCAATAATAATGTGCCGGGATGGTATATTGATTCATGTAAAAAGATTAAGTACATGTTCCCAAAAGCCCATGCGGCGGCATATGTCCTAATGGCTGTACGTATCGCATATTTCAAAGTGCATTTCGCACTCTTATTCTACGCAGCATATTTTACTGTTCGTGCAGACGATTTTGATTTAGATGCGATGGTAAAAGGTTCAGCGTCCATTCGTGCTAAAATTGATGAAATTACGCAAAAAGGATTAGATGCATCGCCGAAAGAGAAAAGTTTACTAACAGTATTAGAGATGACATTAGAAATGTGTGAACGTGGTTATTCATTCCAAAAGGTTGATTTATATCGCTCTAGTGCAACTGATTTTATTATTGATGGGAATACATTAATTCCACCATTTAATGCAATACCTGGCCTCGGTACAAATGCTGCGCTAAATATCGTAGCAGCACGTGAAAATGGTGAATTCTTATCCAAAGAGGATTTACAGCAGCGCAGTAAGATTTCAAAAACAATTATTGAGTATTTAGACAGTCAAGGTTGTTTAGGAGAACTACCAGATCAAAACCAGCTGTCACTGTTCTAATAGGTAGGAAAAGTCTTTGCAAAACCATGGTTGCTATGATATACTAGTAAGCGAGATAACCATGTCATGTATATTTTTTTAAAAAAAGAGTGGGGAAACCCACTCTTTCGTGTTACTATCTATGTTTCTGCGCCAAGACGATAGATGAGGCGCTTCTGTCGTATATACATATTTTGTTACAAGTTTTACTTCTTAAATTTGGTAATACTAAGACAGATATTCCCTGCTTATTGGCAAGGGCTTTTGTTAGCTAACGAGAAAGAATATACAAGCTGCGTTGGTTAACTATACGCAGAGTGAAATCTTTCAAACGGTACATGGCGGCAGAAAGGAGGCTGTTTATGGATAAGAAAGTTACAGAAGTTGTTGAAGCACTTGCGCAGCCAATTGTCGAAGAGCTTGGTCTTGAGCTTGTAGATGTAGAGTATGTGAAAGAAGGAAAAGATTGGTTTTTACGCGTATCCATTGACTCTGATTCAGGAGTAGATATTGAGGAATGCGGTGCGGTAAGTGAGCGATTAAGTGAAGCTTTAGATAAAGAGGATCCAATTCCTCATCTTTACTTTTTAGATGTATCCTCTCCAGGAGCGGAACGTCCATTAAAGAAAGAAAAAGATTTTCAGCAAGCAGTTGGAAAACAAGTTGCGATTAAAACGTATGAGCCAATCGATGGTGAGAAAATGTTTGAAGGAAAACTACTCGCGTACGATGGAACAACAATCACATTACTATTAACAATTAAAACACGTAAAAAAGAAATCCAAATTCCGATGGATAAAGTTGCCAATGCGCGACTTGCAGTTACGTTTTAGTAAGAAGGGGGATCTTCATGAGCACTGAGTTGTTAGATGCTTTGCTCGTATTAGAACAAGAAAAAGGTATAAGCAAAGATATTATTATTGATGCTATTGAAGCAGCTTTAATCTCTGCTTATAAACGAAATTTTAACCAAGCGCAAAATGTTCGCGTTAGCTTCAATCCTGAAGTTGGATCTATTCAAGTACTAGCGCGTAAAGATGTAGTGGAAAATGTATTTGATCCACGTCTTGAAATTTCTGTTGAAAAAGCAAGACAAATTAATCCGAACTATCAAGAGGGCGACGTACTAGAAATTGAAGTTACGCCAAAAGATTTCGGACGCATTGCAGCGCAAACAGCAAAACAAGTTGTAACGCAACGTGTACGCGAGGCAGAGCGTGGCGTTATTTATTCTGAGTTTAGCGATCGTGAAGAAGACATTATGGTTGGTATTGTACAACGTCAAGATGCTCGCTTTATTTATGTAAGTTTAGGAAAAGTAGAAGCACTTTTACCTGTAAGTGAGCAAATGCCAAACGAACAATATAAACCGCATGATCGCATTCGTGTTTTCATTACAAAAGTAGAGAAAACAACAAAAGGACCGCAAATTTATGTATCTCGCACACATCCAGGTCTTTTAAAGCGTCTGTTTGAAATTGAAGTGCCAGAGATTTATGATGGAACTGTAGAAATTCGTTCTGTAGCACGTGAAGCTGGAGATCGTTCTAAAATCTCTGTGTACTCTGAAAACATAGATGTAGATCCAGTAGGCTCTTGTGTAGGGCCGAAAGGACAGCGTGTACAACGCATCGTAGATGAGCTAAAAGGTGAAAAAATTGATATTGTTCGCTGGTCAAATGATCCAGTTGAATATGTAGCAAATGCATTGAGCCCATCACAAGTTGTAAAAGTGCTTGTAAACGAAGAAGAAAAGGCAACTACTGTCATTGTTCCAGATCATCAACTTTCTTTAGCGATTGGTAAGCGTGGTCAAAATGCACGACTTGCAGCGAAGTTAACTGGCTGGAAAATTGATATTAAAAGTGAGTCTGATGCGAAACAAATAGGACTTTTAACAGAAGAAGATATGATGATCGCATTCGATTCTCCTGAAGACGAAATCGAATAGAGGTGATGAACGTGAGCAATCGAAAAGTTCCGTTACGAAAATGTGTTGTAACACAAGAGATGAAATCAAAACGCGAGCTCATTCGCATTGTTCGTTCCAAAGAGGGAGTCGTGTCTATTGATTTAACAGGCAAACAGTCAGGACGCGGTGCATACTTATCGAAAGATAAAGAATGTATTTCTCAGGCGAAAAAGAAGAATGTCTTGGAACATCACCTAAAAGCGAAAATTGATGACTCTCTTTATGAAGAGCTAATCGAGCTTGTTGAGAAGGAGTCGAAGTAAGTGTCCAATTGGAAATCGTTTTTAGGGCTAGCTAATCGGGCTCGAAAGATTATATCGGGTGAAGAGCTTGTTTTAAAAGAAGTTCGAGGCGGTAAAGCAAAGCTCGTATTGCTTTCTGAAGATGCGTCAGCAAATACAACAAAGCGTATTACGGACAAAACAACGTTCTACAACGTACCAATGAGAAAAGTCGAAAATCGACAAGAGTTAGGGCATGCGATTGGGAGAGAAGAACGAGTCGTTGTAGCGGTGTTAGATGACGGCTTTGCTAAGAAGCTGCTTAGCATGCTCGATACAACTTACCGGGGGTGAAGGTATGAGTAAAATTCGAGTATATGAATATGCAAAAAAACACAATATCTCAAGTAAAGATATTATTACAAAACTAAAAGAAATGAATATCGAGGTTTCTAATCATATGGCGATGTTAGATGATGAAGTAGTAAACAAGTTAGATAATCAATATAATGATGGAGCAGAAAAAACTTCTGTTGCAGATGAGTTTGAAGTAGAGGAAAAAGTTGTTCGTAGCAAAAAGAACAGCAATAAGAATAAGAAAAAAGGTAAAGGGAATCAAGACAAACGTCAAGAGAACTTTGCTGGAAGACAACAAACGCAAACGGTAGAAACGCCAGATAAAGTTACTTTCTCTGGTTCGCTTACTGTAAGCGAACTTGCAAAAAAATTAAGCAAAGAGCCGTCTGAAATTATTAAAAAGCTCTTTATGCTTGGAATCATGGCAACAATTAACCAAGATTTAGACAAAGATACAATTGAGCTAATTGCTGGTGATTACGGTATTGAAGTAGAAGAAGAAGTAATTGTTAGTGAAACAGAATTTGAAACATTTATGGATGAGCAAGACGATGAAGAAAACTTAAAAGAACGTCCGGCTGTTGTTACAATTATGGGACACGTTGACCATGGTAAAACAACATTACTTGACTCTATTCGTAATTCAAAAGTAACTGCTGGTGAAGCGGGCGGAATTACACAGCATATTGGTGCATACCAAGTTGAAGTAAACGACAAAAAAATTACGTTCCTAGATACACCAGGTCACGCAGCGTTTACAACAATGCGTGCACGCGGTGCGCAAGTTACGGATATTACAATTCTAGTTGTAGCAGCTGATGACGGTGTTATGCCACAAACAGTTGAAGCGATTAACCACGCAAAAGCAGCGGGAGTACCAATTATCGTTGCTGTGAATAAAATGGATAAACCATCAGCAAATCCAGACCGTGTAATGCAAGAGTTAACTGAATATGAGTTAGTTCCAGAAGCTTGGGGCGGCGATACAATTTTCGTACCGATTGCTGCGATTAAAGGCGAAGGAATTGACAACTTATTAGAAATGATTCTTCTTGTAAGTGAAGTAGAAGAATATAAGGCAAATCCAAATCGCTATGCAACTGGTACAGTAATCGAAGCACAGCTTGATAAAGGTAAAGGAACAATCGCGACATTACTTGTTCAAAACGGTACACTTCGAGTAGGAGACCCAATCGTTGTTGGTACATCATTCGGCCGTGTTCGTGCGATGGTAAATGATATTGGTCGTCGTGTAAAAGTTGCTGGTCCGTCTACTCCTGTTGAAATTACAGGCTTAAACGAAGTACCACAAGCTGGCGATCGCTTTATGGCATTTGCTGACGAGAAGAAAGCACGTCAAATTGGTGAATCACGTGCACAACAAGCATTGCTTGCACAGCGCGGTGAAAAATCTAAACTAAGCCTTGAAGATTTATTCCAACAAATTCAAGAAGGCGATGTAAAAGAAATTAACCTAATTGTGAAAGCGGACGTACAAGGTTCTGTAGAAGCAATGGCAGCATCACTTCGTAAAATTGATGTTGAAGGCGTAAAAGTGAAAATCATCCATACTGGCGTAGGTGCAATTACAGAATCTGATATTATTTTAGCTTCTGCATCAAATGCAATTGTAATCGGATTTAACGTACGTCCTGATGTAAACGCGAAACGTACAGCTGAATTAGAAAATGTTGATATTCGTTTACACCGCATCATTTATAAAGTGATTGAAGAGATTGAGGCAGCAATGCAAGGTATGCTAGATCCTGAATTCGTAGAAAAAGTAATTGGTCAAGCTGAAGTTCGTCAAACGTTTAAAGTAACAAAAGTTGGAACAATTGCAGGATGTTATGTAACAGACGGTAAAATTACACGTGATAGCGGTGTACGTATTATTCGTGATGGCGTAGTAATTTATGAAGGACAACTTGATACGTTAAAACGTTTTAAAGATGATGTAAAAGAAGTTGCACAAAACTATGAGTGCGGTATTACAATTGAGAAGTATAATGATCTTAAAGAAGGGGACATTATTGAAGCGTACATTATGGAAGAAGTGAAGCGATGATTATCGCTTCACTCTCATTCGAATGTATGATTTATGATGTGCATTCTTTAAAAGAGAAACGAGCAATTTTACAGCGTGTTTTAACTCGTGTGAAACAGCGTTACAATGTATCTGTTTCAGAAGTGGGACACCAGGATGTATGGCAACGTGCAGAAATTGCGATTGTTTCCGTATCCTCAAATCGTGTTATCTGCGAAAAAGAAATAAATCGCGTACTTGAGTATATTGATTCATTTCCTGAAATTGAGCGTACGATAACACAAGTGGAATGGTATTGAATGAGGTGAAATGGTTATGAAATTACGTGCAAACCGTGTGGGCGAACAAATGAAAAAAGAATTAGGCGACATTATTAGTCGTAAAATTAAAGACCCACGTGTTGGATTTGTGACAGTAACAGATGTACAAGTAAGTGGAGATTTACAAATTGCTAAAGTATATATTTCTGTTTTAGGAGACGAAGAGCAGAGGGAAAATACGTTAAAAGGCTTAGCAAAGGCGAAAGGTTTTATTCGTTCCGAAATTGGACAACGTATTCGTCTTCGTAAAACACCTGAAATCTCCTTTGAATTTGATGAATCGATTGGATATGGTCATCGAATTGATACGCTTTTACATGAAATTAATAAAGAAGATAAACGTGAAGAATAATGGATAGACATTTGTCTATCCATTTTTTCAATCTGAAGTAAATTTGACATACAAAAGTATAACAATGAGGTGAACATATGGAAGGTGTAGTGTTATTACATAAACCAAAAGGAATGACATCGCATGATTGCGTATTTAAGTTAAGAAAAATATTAAGAGAGAAACGCATAGGGCATACAGGAACTTTAGATCCGGATGTGACAGGTGTATTACCGATTTGTGTAGGACGTGCTACAAAAATCGCTCAGTTTTTAACGAGTGAAACAAAAACATATGAGGGCGAAGTTACGCTGGGCTTTTCGACGACTACAGAAGATGCTTCGGGTGAAATTGTAGAAAAACAGGATGTAAATCGTATGATTACACGTAAAGAAGTAGAATCCGTATTGGAGAATTTAACAGGAACACTTGAACAAGTACCACCGATGTACTCTGCTGTAAAAGTAAATGGAAAGAAATTATATGAATACGCAAGGGCAGGAATAGAAGTAGAGCGTCCGGTTCGTACCATTACGATTCATGAATTCACATTACTTGATGACCGTGAAGTGTTTGAGGGGGCAACAATTTCCTTCCGTTTTCGAGTGACTTGTAGTAAAGGCACATACGTAAGAACATTAGCTGTGATGATTGGTGAAAAGCTTGGATTCCCGGCGCATATGTCAGATCTTGTACGAACAGCATCAGGAGAGTTTCACTTAGATGATTGCATATCATTTGAAGAAATTGAGCAACACGTGCAAAATGGAACAGTGGAATCTATCTTTATTTCCATTGATGAAGCATTACATAAGTTTCCGAAAATAATTGTTAATGAAGAACAAGCAGAAAAAGTAAAGAATGGTATGTTCTTACCAAATAAAGAGCAATTGACAGCGCCATTTATTACAGTCTTTGATGAAAATAACCGCTGTTTAGCGATTTATGAGCATCATCCAAAACGTCCAGGGATGTTGAAACCGATGAAAGTACTTGTGAATAATCAAGAATTACAGCTATAATGAATAATTAGAAGGATTATTATAGAAAAAGGTGAATTCAAGCGTGAAACTCATTCATTTAACTCATCCTCATGCATTAAACAAAGCGGAAATAGAGCCTACTGTAATGGCATTAGGGTATTTTGATGGTATTCACTTAGGTCATCAACGTGTCATTCATACTGCAAAAAAGGTAGCGGAAGAACGAGGGTTTAAAAGTGCTGTTATGACTTTTCATCCGCATCCGTCTGTTGTATTAGGGAAAAAGGAAGCGCATGTAGAGTATATTACGCCTTTACGAAGTAAAGAAAAAGTAATTGCAAGTTTAGGAATTGATATTTTATATGTTGTGAAATTTGACGAAGCATTTGCAAATTTATTGCCACAACAATTTGTAGATGATTATATCATTGGGCTGAATGTACAGCATGTTGTAGCAGGCTTTGATTATTCGTATGGACGTTTAGGAAAAGGGACGATGGAAACTTTGCCATTTCATGCAAGAGGGGAGTTTACACAAACCGTGATTGAAAAAGTAGAATTTCAAGAAGAAAAAGTAAGTTCCACATTATTGCGAAAACATATTCGCAATGGAGAAATGGAACAAATACCATCTATTTTAGGCAGACCATATACTGTTGAAGGAACAGTTGTTCATGGAGATAAGCGCGGACGCCAAATTGGTTTTCCGACAGCAAATATTGCTCTAAATGATGACTATCTTTTGCCACCTGTTGGTGTATACGCCGTTCGAATGAAAGTAAGTGATGAGTGGCATGAAGGTGTATGTAATATCGGATATAAACCGACTTTTAAGGAAAGTGAAAAGCAGCTTTCTATTGAAGTACATCTATTTGAATTTCAGCGTGATATATATGATGAGTCTGTTGTTGTAGAGTGGCATATGCGAATTCGCGAAGAAAAGAAATTTAATGGTATTGATGAATTAGTTGCACAAATTGCAAAAGATAAAAAAGTAGCAGAAGATTATTTTAACCGTGCAAATAATATACTTGCTTTTTCGAATGAAAAGTAGTATTCTATCTTATGTACTTTAAAATAACCATTGCTTGGCATTACGACTCACCGACGTTTGCTAGGTAATTGGGGATATATTACTTAGGAGGTGAAATAGGATGGCTTTAACACAAGAGCGTAAAAATGAAATCATTGCACAATTTAGAACTCATGAGACTGATACTGGTTCTCCAGAGGTTCAAGTTGCTGTCCTAACAGAGCAAATTAACACTCTAAATGAGCACTTACGTACTCACAAGAAAGATCATCATTCACGTCGCGGTCTTTTAAAGATGGTTGGTAAACGTCGTAACTTACTTACTTACCTTCGTAACACAGACATCACTCGCTACCGTGAACTAATCACAAAGCTTGGATTACGTCGATAGTCAAAAAAGCGGGAATATTCCCGCTTTTTTGTTAGGTAAAAATATATCTTTGACTCTTGATAGCTTACTGAATTTTCGGTAATACTAGAGGAAGGATATTGTGATATATTATTCATTTACATAGAAGAACTGAATATTTTAAATTGAGAGGGGTACTTAAATGAGTCACGAAAAGCAAGTCTTCTCGATAGATTTGGCTGGTCGTCAGCTAACAATTGAAACAGGTCAGCTTGCAAAACAAGCGAACGGAGCAGTATTAGTAAGATATGGCGATACAGCGGTTCTATCTACAGCAACTGCATCAAAAGAGGCAAAAAATGTAGACTTTTTTCCACTTACAGTAAACTATGAAGAGCGTTTATATGCAGTAGGGAAAATTCCAGGCGGTTTTATTAAACGTGAAGGCCGTCCGAGCGAAAAAGCAATTTTAGCAAGTCGTTTAATTGACCGACCAATTCGTCCGCTTTTCGCAGATGGTTTCCGTAATGAAGTACAAGTTGTCAGCATTGTAATGAGTGTTGATCAAGATTGTTCTTCTGAGATGGCAGCTATGCTTGGTTCTTCATTAGCGTTATCGATTTCAGATATCCCATTTGAAGGTCCAATCGCGGGTGCAACAGTTGGTCGTATTGACGGCGAATTCATTATTAATCCAACAGTAGAACAACAAGAGAAAAGTGATATCCATCTTGTTGTAGCTGGTACGAAAGACGCAATTAACATGGTAGAAGCAGGGGCAGATCAAGTGCCTGAAGAAACGATGTTAGAAGCAATTATGTTTGGTCATGAAGAAATTAAACGTCTAATTGCTTTCCAAGAAGAGATTGTACAAGCTGTAGGTAAAGAGAAAACAGAAGTACAACTTTATGAAGTGGATGCTGAACTTGATCAAGTTGTACGTGAAATGGCAGAACAAGATATGCATTCAGCAATTCAAGTGCACGAAAAACATGCACGTGAAGATGCAATTAATAAAGTGAAAAAACGTGTTATTGAGCATTATGAGGCACAAGAAGCTGATGCTGAAACATTAGGACAAGTAAATGAGATTTTATATAAAATTGTAAAAGAAGAAGTACGTCGTCTTATTACAGTTGAAAAAATCCGCCCAGATGGACGTAAAGGTGATGAAATTCGTCCTTTAGCATCAGAGGTAGGTATTTTATCTCGTACGCACGGTTCAGGTCTATTTACACGTGGACAAACACAAGCATTAAGTATTTGTACATTAGGTGCATTAGGCGATGTGCAAATTTTAGATGGTCTTGGTGTAGAAGAATCAAAACGTTTTATGCATCATTATAACTTCCCGTCCTTTAGTGTTGGAGAAACAAGACCAATGCGTGGACCAGGTCGTCGTGAAATCGGTCACGGTGCATTAGGTGAACGTGCTCTTGAACCTGTTATTCCATCTGAAAAGGACTTCCCGTATACAGTTCGTCTTGTATCTGAAGTTTTAGAATCGAATGGTTCTACTTCACAAGCAAGTATTTGTGGTAGTACTTTAGCGATGATGGATGCTGGTGTACCACTGAAAGCGCCAGTTGCTGGTATTGCAATGGGACTTGTGAAGTCTGGTGAACACTACACAATTTTAACAGATATTCAAGGTATGGAAGATCACTTAGGTGATATGGACTTTAAAGTAGCAGGTACAGCTAAAGGTGTAACAGCACTTCAAATGGATATTAAAATTGAAGGCTTATCTCGTGAAATTTTAGAAGAAGCATTGCAACAAGCAAAAGTTGGACGCATGCATATTCTAGATCATATGCTATCTGTTATTGCTGAGCCGCGTACTGAGTTATCTGCGTATGCTCCAAAAATTATTACAATGACAATTAATCCGGATAAAATCCGTGATGTTATTGGACCAAGTGGTAAACAAATTAACAAGATTATTGAAGAAACAGGCGTGAAAATTGATATTGAACAAGATGGTACAGTCTTTATTTCATCTGTTGATCAAGAAATGAACGAAAAAGCGAAGAAAATTATTGAAGATATCGTTCGTGAAGTACAAGTAGGTGAAATTTACTTAGGAAAAGTAAAACGAATTGAAAAATTCGGTGCTTTTGTTGAATTATTTAGTGGTAAAGACGGTCTTGTTCATATCTCTGAACTAGCACTTGAGCGTGTAGGCAAAGTAGAAGATGTTGTGAAAATCGGTGATGAGATTTCAGTAAAAGTTATCGAGATTGACAAACAAGGTCGTGTAAACTTGTCTAGAAAAGTACTGCTTAAAGAAGAGCAAGAAAAAGAAGCGGCAAAGCAAGAACAAGAGCAAAAACAAGAACAGGAACAAGAATAAACGAAAAGCCAAGGAACTCCTTGGCTTTTTTACTATGTATAAAGCCTTGAGATATATCTCAAGGTTTTTTTGTATATAACAGAGTATAGTTTTAGCGAGAACGTTTAAATTAACAATGAAAAGAAAAAGGAGATTTTTACTATTCTGCTTTAACGAGAAGTAAATCCGTCTCAGTATTTAGGGGAAGAGAAGAAGTGAGATCGGGCTAAATAGCAGTGGCGGATGTAGGTCACGCCTAATGATAGAAGTTTCATTTTATTGGAGGGTATTTTTATGAAAACTCGCATTATTTTACTTATCGTTATATTATTGTTCTCTGCTCAGCATGTTTCCCATATATCATATGCAAAAGACCGTTTGTACGAAGAAATTGAAGAAAAAGCTGAAGGGTATAAGATTCCAGCACAAAATGCATGTATTGATAAAATATGGAAAGCAACGCCAGGTTACAATGGAAAAGAAGTAGATATAAGAGCTTCCTATGATAACATGAAGAGGAAGGGGAGTTTCGATGAGAAACAGTTGGTATATCGGGAAGTATCACCTCAAGTACATTTAACAGATTTATCTCCTGCTCCTATTTATAGAGGAAATCCAAGCAAAAAAATGGTTGCCCTTACTATTAATGTTGCTTGGGGGAACGAATATCTTTCTCGGATGTTAGAAGTACTGCAAAAACATCAAGTTAAAGCAACTTTTTTTCTTGAGGGAAGATGGGTAAAGGAAAATTTACGTTTTGCAAAAATGATTGCAGATGCAAATCAGGAAGTGGGAAATCACTCATATACGCATCCTGATATGAAAACTTTATCGGTTGATGCGATTTATGAACAATTACAAAAAACAAATCAAGTCATTGAAGCAGCAACGAATCAAAAGGTACGCTGGTTTGCACCGCCAAGTGGGAGTTTTCGCGATGATGTTGTGCATACTGCTGCAAAATTAAAAATGGGAACCATTATGTGGACGGTAGATACAATTGATTGGAAACGGCCAGAACCGCACGTATTGCTACAACGAGTGTTAAGTAAAGTACATCCTGGTGCCATTATTTTAATGCATCCTACTTCTTCTTCAGCAGAATCACTGGATACATTGATTTCAAAGCTGAAAGAGAAAGGGTATACGGTAGGGGACGTATCTGCTTTAGTAGACGAAAAGCGTATTGATTAAACACATTTGCATGACAATCGCTGTTAAACTTGTTATGATTATATAATAGAATCTTTTTACAGAGAATTTGTCAATAGGAGGAAGGCATTTGATCAAAAAATATACGTGTAAAAATGGAGTAAGAATCGTAATGGAAAATATTCCAACAGTACGTTCTGTTGCAATTGGAGTATGGATTCATGCGGGATCACGAAATGAAAATGTAAAGAATAATGGGATTTCTCACTTTTTAGAACACATGTTTTTTAAAGGAACGAAAACACGTAGTGCTAGAGAAATTGCAGAATCCTTCGATAGCATTGGCGGACAGGTTAATGCGTTTACATCAAAGGAATATACATGTTACTATGCGAAAGTATTAGATGAGCATGCGAAATATGCGCTTGATATTTTAGCGGATATGTTCTTTAATTCAACGTTTGTTGAAGAGGAATTGAAAAAAGAAAAGAACGTTGTGCTCGAAGAAATTAAAATGTATGAAGATACACCGGATGATATTGTTCATGATATGCTAACGAAAGCGACGTATGAAACACATCCGCTAGCATATCCGATTTTAGGAACAGAACAAACCCTTGATACATTTACAGGTGATACGCTTCGTCAATATATAAAAGATCATTATACGCCAGAAAATGTCGTTGTTTCCATCGCTGGTAATATTGACGAATCCTTTGTTCAAATCGTCGAACAATATTTTGGGAATTATGAAGGAACGACAAATCGCGAACAAGTACATAACCCTATTTTTCACCCAAATAAAGTAGCGCGCAAAAAAGAAACAGAACAAGCGCATTTATGTTTAGGATTTAAAGGATTACAGATGGGTGACGAAAGTATTTATAATTTAATTGTATTAAATAATATTTTAGGTGGCAGCATGAGTAGCCGCCTGTTCCAAGAAGTACGTGAGCAACGAGGGTTAGCATACTCTGTCTTTTCTTATCATTCTTCTTATGAAGATACAGGGATGTTAACAATTTACGGAGGAACGGGTAGTCAGCAGCTGGATACATTATATGAAACCATTCAACAAACACTAGATGCACTAAAAGATAAAGGAATCACAGAAAAAGAGTTACTTAACAGTAAAGAGCAACTAAAAGGAAATCTTATGTTAAGCTTAGAAAGTACGAATAGTCGTATGAGCCGCAATGGTAAAAATGAGTTGCTGTTGAAAAAACACCGCTCTTTAGATGAAATTATTGAAAGTGTAAACAGTGTTACAAAAGCGGATGTAGACACGCTAATTCGTAATATGTTTACAGACGAGTTTTCAGCAGCGCTTATTAGTCCAAATGGAGAACTTCCAAAAGGGATAAGAACAAAATAAATATATCTATGAAACCGTTTCTTATTAAGGAGAAACGGTTTTTTTATACAAGGTGGCAAAACTTGTGGGCATTTTTTTTGCAAGACTAGAATAGGTACTTAATATAAAGTGAAACTTCCATCAGTAGGGGGCTTCATCCTCCACTAATGGAAAGGCTAGCAGTTATCCCTCACCTACCTTCTTTGCTTTCTCTTAATCTTGAGATGGGGAGTCATACTGCCCAAAAGTAGCGGATAAAAGAAACCTTTTAATTAGAATGCTACATAAGGAGAGGATGGAATGCGATTAAGTGAACTAAGCGGGAAAGAAATTGTTGATTTACAACGTGCGGAAAGAATGGGAGTACTTGGACATGCGGATTTAGAGATTGATGAGAAAGATGGTAAGGTTCAAGCGCTCATTATTCCTGTCGGGAAATGGGGAGGATTCAAACGAGGGCAACAAGAAGTACGAGTGGAGTGGAGTAGAATAAAAAAAGTGGGGCAGGATATGATTATTTTTGATCTTGCTAATTATTCTGATTCTGTTTAAAAGATGACCATTATGGTTGTCTTTTTTTATTGTAGGAATCCATAGATGTAAATCATCCGTACTTTTTGTTTTTCAATCACCTTATACTCGTATATTACATATGATGTGGAGGAAAATGAAAAAAGTAGGCGCTTTTCTTATAATGAGAGAAAAAGAAGGTGAAGTAAAGGATGTTGACTGATATCCATATTGCTGTCATAGGAGGAGATGCACGGCAGCTTGAAGTTATTCGTAAGCTAGTTGAGCTTGATGCAAAACTCTCATTAGTAGGCTTTGATCAACTTGATCATGGATTTACAGGAGCAGCAAAAGAGAGTATGCAGAATCTCGATTTTACTTCTTTAGATGCCATCATTTTACCAGTAGCTGGAACTGATGCAAACGGACAAATCGATACAATTTTTTCTAATAAAAAAGTAATTATTACGAAAGAACAAATTGAAAAAACACCAGCACATTTTACGATATATTCAGGTATTAGTAATACTTACTTAGATACGATTGCTTCTTCTACGAATCGAAAACTTATCAAATTGTTTGATCGTGATGATGTGGCAATTTATAATTCAATTCCAACGGTTGAAGGGACTATTATGATGGTCATTCAACATACAGATTATACAATTCATGGCTCTAAGGTAATGGTATTGGGATTTGGGAGAACTGGAATGAGCGTAGCAAGAGCATTTCAGTCGCTAGGAGCGAAAGTGAAGGTAGGTGCCCGGCGCTCTGAACATATCGCTCGTATCTCAGAGATGACATTTACGCCATTTCAAATGCGAGATATAGATCAAGAGGTGCAAGATGTCGATATTGTGATTAATACAATTCCGCACCTTATTGTAACGGCAAGTGTAATTTCAAAAATGCCAGCTCATACATTAATTATCGATCTAGCTTCTAAACCAGGCGGAACAGATTTCCGCTATGCTGAAAAGCGAGGCATTAAAGCGTTGTTAGCACCTGGACTGCCAGGAATTGTTGCACCAAAAACAGCCGGGCAAATTCTTGCGAATGTCCTTTCTAATTTATTAAAGGCAGATATAGAAGTGAGAAAGGAGAATAAAAAATGAGTGTGAAAGGCAAACGAATTGGTTTTGGATTAACAGGTTCGCATTGTACGTATGCAGAAGTTATGCCGTATTTAGAGAAGCTTGTTGCGGAAGGAGCTGAAGTGTTACCTGTTGTATCGTATACATTGCAAACGACAAATACGAGGTTTGGTGAAGGGGCAGAGTGGATTGAAAAGATAGAAACTATTACAGGTCATAAAGTAATTGACTCTATTGTAAAAGCAGAGCCGCTTGGTCCGAAAATTCCGCTGGACTGTATGGTTATAGCGCCGTTAACAGGGAATACGATGAGTAAATTTGCAAATGCAATGACAGATTCTCCTGTACTAATGGCAGCGAAAGCGACATTAAGAAATGGTAAACCTGTTGTATTAGCTATTTCGACAAATGATGCTCTCGGATTAAACGGAGTGAATATGATGCGTCTGATGGCAACAAAAAATATTTATTTTGTACCGTTTGGGCAAGATGCACCGCATAATAAACCGAATTCTATGGTAGCGCGTATGGAATTGTTGCAGGATACAATGATTGAAGCGATGGAAGGGAAACAACTGCAACCTGTAGTTGTAGAAAAATTCAGATACATGAATTAACAAACAAAAAACAGACAATTTTTTTCATGAAACCATCACTCTTATCTCAGAATATGATAAAATTAATTCTATTAAGAATTAGAAGGAGTATTTGTTACTCCTTTTTATTCTAACTATAGAAAGATTGGTACCTAGAAAGGGGCATAGTGATGGAAAAGAAAAAATCTTTTCATGTCGCTGTAGTTGGAGCAACCGGCGCAGTTGGTGAACAAATGTTAAATACTTTAGAGAAACGTGATTTTCCAATTGGAAAATTAACGTTACTTTCATCTAAACGTTCTGCAGGCAAAACGCTTTTATTTAAAGGAGAAGAAGTAATCGTGCAAGAGGCTACTCCTGAAAGCTTTGAAGGAGTGGATATTGCGCTCTTTAGTGCGGGTGGATCTGTATCAAAACAATTAGCACCAGAAGCAGCAAAGCGCGGTGCAATCGTCGTTGATAATACTAGTGCGTTCCGCATGACAGAAAATGTTCCGCTTGTTGTACCAGAAGTAAACGAAAAAGATTTATTAGAACATAACGGAATCATTGCAAATCCGAATTGTTCTACAATTCAAATGGTAGTTGCTCTCGAACCAGTTCGTCAGCACTTTGGTTTAAAACGAGTAATCGTTTCCACATATCAAGCTGTATCAGGTGCAGGTGCTGCTGCAATTGAAGAGCTTCATGAACAATCACAAGCTATTTTAAACGGTGAAGAAGTAAAAGCAAATGTTTTACCTGTAAAAGGTGATGAAAAACATTATCAGATTGCATTCAATGCGATTCCGCAAATTGATAAGTTCGAAGATAATGGCTTTACATTTGAAGAAATGAAAATGATTAATGAAACGAAGAAAATTATGCATATGCCAGAACTTGAAGTAGCGGCAACATGTGTACGATTACCAGTTGTATCAGGTCACTCTGAATCTGTTTACATTGAAGTAGAAAAAGAAGGTGTAACGGTAGAAGAACTGCGTAATTTGTTAGCGAACGCAGAAGGAATTGTACTGCAAGATAACCCAGCAGAACAAGTATACCCAATGCCAGCAACTGCAGTTGGTAAAAACGAAGTATTCGTTGGTCGTATTCGTAAAGATTTAAACAATGATAAAGGATTCCATCTTTGGGTCGTATCTGATAACTTATTAAAAGGTGCTGCATGGAACTCTGTTCAAATTGCAGAACGATTAGTGAAATTACAATTAGTGTAAACGGCTAAAAGAAGGTGCAAAAATGAAAATTATTGTCCAAAAATTCGGTGGTACATCTGTGCGTGATGAAAGTGGTCGAAAGCATGCTCTTCATCACATTCAAAAATCATTAAAAGAAGGCTATAAATCTGTAGTTGTTGTATCTGCTATGGGCCGCAAAGGTGAGCCTTATGCGACGGATACATTATTAAGTCTTGTAAATGAAAAACAATCGTTCATTTCAAAACGTGAACAGGACTTACTATTATCTTGCGGTGAGTTAATTTCGGCAATTGTGTTTTCAAATATGTTAAATGAAAATGGCGTAAAGGCCGCAGCGTTTAACGGTGCACAAGCTGGATTCATTACAAATGATGACTTTACAAATGCAAAGATTATTGAAATGGATTGTCAGCGTATTTTGAAGGAATTAGAAAAATTTGATGTAATTGTTGTAACGGGTTTCCAAGGGCAAACGAATGAGGGCGATACGACAACACTTGGGCGCGGGGGTAGTGATACATCAGCGTCAGCGTTAGGTGTTGCACTTCATGCTGAGTATATTGACATTTTTACAGATGTAGAAGGTGTGATGACTGCTGATCCACGTATTGTAAAAGATGCGCGTCACCTTGAAAATGTAACATATAATGAAATTTGTAATATGGCATATCAAGGTGCAAAAGTTGTTCATCCGCGTGCAGTTGAAATTGCGATGCATGCGAAAGTACCTCTGCGTGTGCGTTCAACATATTCTGATAGCGAAGGAACTTTAATTGCAGCGTATGATGGCGCAACAAAAGGTCGCGATGTACAAGAGCGTCCTGTAACTGGTATTGCTCATGTTTCCAATGTAACGCAAATTAAAGTGTTGGCGAAGGACGGGGCATACGATTTACAAACAGAAGTGTTCAAAGAAATGGCAAAAGAAAAGATTAGCGTAGATTTAATCAACATTTCTCCTACTGGTGTAGCGTACACAGTTAGTGATGATGTTGCAGGTCGCGCTGTTGAAGTGCTGCATAAGCTTGGATATCATCCAATTGTAACTGAGCACTGCGCGAAGGTATCCATTGTTGGAGCTGGTATCGCAGGTGTTCCGGGAGTTACTGCAAAAATTGTAACAGCGTTAGCTGAAAATGGTGTTCAAATATTACAATCTGCAGATAGCCATACAACAATATGGGTGCTTGTTAAAGAAGAGAAACTTGTAGATGCTGTAAATGCGCTTCATCGCGCATTTGAGCTTTCAAAAGAAAAGCAACTGGAATTATAAGGAGTGAGACCATGATAGATTTTGGGACAATTGCAACGGCGATGGTCACACCATTTGATAAAAATGGAAATATCGATTTTGTAAAGACAACAAAAATGGTAAATTATTTAATTGATAACGGCACAACAGCGATTGTTGTAGGTGGAACAACAGGTGAGTCTCCTACATTAACATCTGAAGAAAAGGTAGCGTTATATCGCCATGTCGTATCTGTTGTCGATAAAAGAGTGCCTGTAATTGCTGGAACTGGTAGCAACAATACACATGCTTCTACGGAGCTTACGAAAAAAGCAGAAGAAGTAGGTGTAGATGCAATTATGCTAGTTGCACCGTATTACAATAAACCAAGCCAAGAAGGTATGTATCAGCACTTTAAAACAATTGCTGAAAGTACAAAACTGCCGGTTATGTTATACAATGTTCCAGGCCGATCTATTGTACAAATTTCTGTTGACACAGTTGTTCGTTTATCGCAAATTCCAAACATTGTTGCAATTAAGGATGCAGGCGGCGATGTATTAACAATGACAGAAATCATTGAAAAGACTGATGATAGTTTTGCTGTATACAGCGGCGATGATGGCTTAACATTGCCAGCGATGGCGATTGGAGCGAAAGGTATTGTATCTGTTGCATCGCATGTAATTGGTAATGAGATGCAAGACATGATTGCAGCATTCCAAACTGGTGATATGAAAACAGCACAAACGCTTCATCAATTGTTAGTAAGAGTGACGAATGCGCTCTTTATGGCACCAAGTCCGACTCCTGTCAAAACGGCACTGCAAATCGTAGGATTAGACGTTGGTTCTGTTCGTTTACCTCTTCTACCATTAACTGAAGCAGAAAGAATGCAATTACTTGAAGTTATACAATCTATTCCTCGTTAATAGAAAAAGTGGCTTAGTGGAATGTACTAAGTCACTTTTTTATGTTTCCTACTCCATCTCACTACTTTAGGGCAGTGTAAAATCCCCTATCTACAGAGAAAATCTCCACAGATGAAAGTTTCGCTTTATTACTTAGAGGAAGTGATGAAATGACTTCAGTTTATCATCTGATACATATTCTTCTCTTTTCTTTCTTATAATTTAGCTTGTGTTCTATTTCTTGTATCAGTTATAATATGGCTAAGTAGCTTTGTACGGGTACACTTAGCAAAAATGGGAAAACTTTACGGATTATCGGATTTTAAATGAAATTACATAAAATATTTGATTTATATAATGAAAGAGAGGTGGAACCTGGTTTAAAAACGAAAAAACGTGATATCGCATAGCGATAAGACCTTCGTTTTAGATGCTGAAAAATGATGGTGGAGTTTCCCCTGGTTTCTCTACAATGTTAGTGGGATCAGTTTTTACAACATTTTTAAACCAGGCAACAACATGAAGAAAAAAGAGATAGATACTGTAAAAGTATTCGCTCTCGGTGGAGTGGGCGAAATAGGAAAAAATATGTACTGCGTTGAAATTGATTCTGAAATTTTTATTGTGGATGCGGGACTTATGTTTCCGGAAGAAGAGATGTTTGGAATAGATATTGTTATTCCTGATATTACATATTTAGTGGAAAATAAAGAGCGAGTTAAAGGACTATTTTTAACACACGGTCATGAAGATCATATTGGTGGTATTGTCTATGTGTTAAGAAAATTGGATATTCCAGTTTATGGAACTAAGCTAACGAATGGCCTTGTGAAAGAAAAATTAGGAGAAGCGGGTATGTTAGGTCGTGTGGATTTAAAAACGATCGATTCTAATACTACGGTAGAATTTGACACAACGACCGTTTCCTTCTTTAAAACGACACACAGTATTCCAGATGCAGTAGGGGTTTGCTTCCATACTTCGCAAGGTGCAATTGTATATACTGGTGATTTTAAATTTGACCAAACTCCTATTGGAAATAATGGTTCAGATATTGGGAAGATGGCGCAAATCGGAAATGAAGGTGTGCTTTGCTTATTATCTGATAGTACCAATGCAGAACGTCCTGGCTATACTGGATCCGAGAGAGAAGTTGGTTTGGAGATTTCTAAAGTATTTTATAATTCAGAGGGCCGTATTATTGTAGCTTCATTTGCTTCTAACGTTCATCGTATTCAACAAGTTTTTGATGCAGCGTATGAAACTGGGCGTAAAGTAGCAGTAGTTGGACGAAGTATGGTAAAAGTTGTTGATATTGCGAATAATCTAGGGTATTTAAATATTCCAGAAGGTATGTTAATTTCACTACAGGATGTTGATAATTATCCTGAGAAAAAGGTAGCAATTTTAACGACTGGTAGCCAAGGTGAGCCAATGGCAGCTCTTTCTAGAATGGCAAGACAAGCCCATAAACAAATTGCAATTCGTAAAGGTGATACGGTTATTATTGCTGCATCGCCGATTCCAGGGAATGAAACATCTGTCTCAAGGACAATTGATTTATTGTTTAGAGCAGGTGCTGATGTAGTGTATTACGGTGAAAAGAAAGTTCATGTATCAGGTCATGGTAGTCAAGAAGAATTGAAACTAATGTTGAACTTAATGAAGCCGAAATATTTCTTGCCTGTACATGGTGAATTCCGCATGCAAAAGGCGCATGCCCGTTTAGCTCAAGATGTTGGTATTCACTCAGACCGTATTTTTATCACGGAAAAAGGTGAAGTGATTTCCTTCACAGCTGGAGAGGCAAAACCTGCCGGTAAGGTTCCAGCGGGAAATGTGCTGATTGATGGATTAGGCGTTGGTGATGTTGGAAACATCGTTTTACGTGATCGTAAAATGTTATCACAAGATGGTATTTTAGTCGTTGTTGTAACGCTTGGAAAAGATGAGAAAAAGATTATTTCTGGCCCAGAAATCATTTCACGAGGATTTGTTTATGTTCGTGAGTCAGAAGCTTTAATTGAAAAATCAACTGATATTGTACGCACAATTGTAGAACAATCTATTAAAGAATATTCTATTGAATGGTCAACGTTAAAACAAAATATTCGTGAGTTACTCGGACAATTTTTATTTGAAAAAACAAAGAGAAAACCGATGATTTTACCAATTATCATGGAAGTATAAGAGATGGCTGCCTATTTGTAGGCGGCTTTTTCTTTTGTCCTCTGTCGAATGAAATTTACAACTTAACAAATAATAGTTGTATACGTGAGAAAGGGGATTCGATATGGTAGAGCGTGATGAAATGAAAAATGAAGAAAAAGAGGCCGAGACAAAAGAAGAAACGAAAGAAGCGTCTGTGTTAGAGAAAATTCAGCAACTTGGACAGACAAATGTTCCGCAATTAAATGAATCGCGTATTCATTGTTTAACAATTGTAGGGCAAATTGAAGGGCATGTACAATTGCCACCGCAAAATAAAACAACGAAATACGAACATGTAATTCCTCAAATTGTAGCGATTGAACAAAATCCTAAAATTGAGGGGCTATTAATTTTGTTAAATACAGTTGGAGGAGATGTAGAAGCGGGTCTAGCGATTTCTGAAATGATTGCTTCTCTTTCAAAACCAACAGTATCGATTGTTCTTGGTGGAGGTCATTCAATTGGTGTGCCGATTGCTGTATCAACAGATTATTCATTCATTGCAGAAACAGCAACAATGACGATTCATCCTATTCGTCTTACAGGCCTTGTGATAGGTGTTCCGCAAACATTTGAGTATTTAGATAAGATGCAAGAGCGTGTCATTCGTTTTGTAACAAAGCATTCAAAAGTAACGGAAGATCGTTTTAAGGAGTTAATGTTTGCGAAAGGGAATTTGACTAGAGATATTGGTACAAATGTTGTAGGTGGAGATGCGGTGAAGTATGGTTTAATTGATGATGTTGGAGGAATTGGTCAAGCGGTCAAAAAATTAAATGAATTAATTGATGCAAAAGCATCAGCTGAACAAAGCGGGGCGTTATTACAATGATTTTGTATACTATTATGCCAGAACAACTCATATATCCGATGGATCATACAGAATTTACAAGGCAGAAACTTGTACATGTAGATGGTATTGATATGGTTGTTGAAATGGGGAATGAAAATGATTATTCTGTTGTACGTGTATTAAGTACAGATCCCCAGCATTTTTTACAATATGAGCCAGGGCAGAAAATATCCTTTTCGTAAAAGCAGGATTTTGTTTATGAGCTATGGTATAATATAAAAAACAAGAAGGTGGAGCAGCCATGTATAGGCTGCTTTCTTCAATTTATCCCGCTATTCGCGTGAAATTATCATCTACCTCAGGATTCTAAGAAAACAAAGAAGATAGGAGCGGGATAATTTCCAGTGAAATCTCGATTGTTCGGGCTAACGATGTGAGGGATGAAACCTTGCATTCATGGAGATTTTACTTTATTTGTATTTGGTTTAAAATTATCCATTGGTAAGATAACGTGAAGAAGATTTACAGCCAATAGAGCGGGATGGAAACTACACTTGTTTTACAAAAAGTTATATTTTGAATTGGAATTTGAGGTGAAGAAATGGCAAAACAAAAGCAAAGAGGGACGAAAACAAAAGCAAGACGTACCATAAAGCCAACTTTGTACTACGAAATCGTCGGTTTGACTCTTTTTGCGCTCTCCATCATTACAATTATGCAGCTAGGTGTTGTCGGAAAAGCATTCGTGCTATTTTTTCGCTTTTTCTTTGGGGAATGGTACATACTTGGAGTACTCGGAGTTATTGCTCTTTCTATAGCGTTTGTTATAAAACGAGGGTGGCCAAATTTATTGCACAAACGATTGATTGGTATATATTTAATCACATTAGCTGTGCTCATGTTTAGTCATATTACACTAGTCAACCTCCTAACAAAAGATGGAGCGGTACAAAGTTCATCTGTTATTGTGACTACGAAAGATTTGTTTTTTCATGAAATGAAAAAAGGAGTCGACACGGTTCATTTAGGCGGGGGAATGTTTGGGGCTATTATGTTTGCGACATGTTACTTTTTATTTGATGAGGTTGGCGCATACATAATTGGAATGATTCTCATTTTACTTGGTGTACTATGTATTACAAATAAACATATAGGCGAGGTGCTTGCACCGATTGGGCGTATACTCAGAGGGCAATTTGAAACGATGCAAGGCGATTACAAAGAGTGGCAAACAAAACGTGCTGCTGAAAAAACAGAAAAGAAAAAGATTGCTCGTACGCGAAGTGAACGTCATGTGCAAGAAATACCGGAGTTAGAAGAGAGTGTAGAAGAGGTTGATGTAGTGCCGCCAATTATATCAAACTTTACTGAAAACTATGCAACACCAGATCCAATAAGAAATGAATCGCTTATTTCTGAAACAAATCTAGAAGAATCTCTGCCTATGCAAGAGGAGCAGCCGAAGCAGAAGAAAGGCGGGAAAATTGTTGAGTCTCTTGCTGGAGAGACAGCAGCACCGCCAATGCATTTTTCAGATGTTGAAAATAAAGATTATAAATTGCCTTCTTTAGAGCTATTAAAATTTCCGAAGAATAAGCAAGTGACCAATGAAAATGAAACGATTTATGAAAATGCACGTAAGTTGGAACGAACATTCCAAAGCTTCGGTGTGAAAGCGAAAGTAACAAAGGTTCATAGAGGACCAGCTGTTACAAAATATGAAGTGTATCCTGACATGGGAGTTAAAGTAAGTAAAATTGTTAGTTTAAGTGATGATTTGGCATTAGCTTTAGCGGCAAAAGATATTCGAATTGAAGCCCCAATTCCGGGGAAATCAGCTATCGGGATTGAAGTGCCAAATTCAGAAGTTGCAATCGTTACGTTAAGAGAAGTGTTAGATTCAAAAGCAAATAATCATCCAGAAGAAAAGTTATTAATTGGACTTGGGCGTGACATTACAGGAGAAGCTGTACTAGCTCGTCTGAATAAAATGCCTCATTTACTTGTAGCGGGAGCAACTGGTAGCGGAAAGAGTGTATGTATAAACGGAATTATTACGAGTATCTTAATGCGTGCTAAGCCGCACGAAGTGAAACTAATGATGATTGATCCGAAAATGGTAGAGTTAAATGTATACAATGGTGTTCCGCATTTATTAACGCCTGTTGTAACAGATCCGAAGAAAGCGTCACAGGCGCTAAAAAAAGTTGTCAGTGAAATGGAACGTCGCTACGAATTATTTGCTCATAGTGGAACGCGTAATATTGAAGGCTATAACGAGTATATAAAGCAACATAACGAACAATCCGAAGCGAAGCAACCCGAGCTTCCATATATTGTTGTTATCGTGGACGAGTTGGCGGATTTAATGATGGTTGCTTCTTCAGATGTAGAAGATGCGATTATGCGTCTTGCACAAATGGCGCGTGCAGCAGGTATTCATTTAATTATTGCAACGCAGCGTCCATCTGTTGATGTTATTACTGGTGTTATTAAAGCGAATATTCCATCGCGAATTGCTTTTGCAGTTTCTTCTCAAATTGATTCAAGAACGATTCTTGATACAGGGGGAGCAGAGAAATTATTAGGACGCGGTGATATGCTGTTTGTACCAATTGGTGCTTCTAAACCGGTTCGTGTGCAAGGAGCGTTTCTATCGGATGAGGAAGTAGAGAAAGTAGTAGAATATGTTGTTACACAGCAAAAAGCGCAGTACCAAGAGGATATGATCCCGCAAGATGTACCAGAAACGACACAAGAAGTAGAGGATAGCTTATATGATGAAGCAGTTCAGCTTGTTGTCGATATGCAGACAGCATCAGTTTCGATGTTGCAGCGGAGGTTCCGTATTGGGTATACAAGGGCAGCACGTTTAATTGACGCGATGGAAATAAATGGTGTTGTCGGGCCGTATGAAGGAAGTAAGCCCCGTGAAGTATTAGTAAAAGATATTCAAGAGAAAAGTTCGTAATAAAGTGAAACTTCTATCAGTAGGGAAGGTTTTATTCCCCGTTGATGGAAAGCCCGCCCAATCGGGCTCTTATGGGCAGTTATTCTCCATCTATTTTCTTCGTTTTCTCTAAATCTTGAGATGGGGGCTTACTGCCAGTTAGTGCGGGGGAAAGTGAAAATTCCATGAATGGGGGATAATTGCCTGTTCATGTGAGATAAAGAAACCGATTAGAAATACTTCTAGTCGGTTTCTTTATTAAATAAAAATGATAACGCTTACCGATGGCGTGTTTTGATGAGAATACGAATGGTTATATATTATTTAATTCCAACGTTCGATTTTTTTGTTGGATTGTATTGACAGCAATCATATCAAGTGGTACGATTACTTCGGAATTAAAATAAACCTCATATAATCTTGGAAATAAGGTCCATAAGTTTCTACCTAGCAACCATAAATTAGCTAGACTATGAGGAAAAAGTGTAAATACAAGGTGTACTATAACTTTGTCCCTGACTTTTTCAGCATATGAGAAATGTAGGTGTACAAAGTTTTTTTTATAGGTTGAAGAAAGAAAATTTCACCTAAAAAAACTATTAGAATTTATTCGACAAATTTCAATTTTCTTATTTTTATTTAGGAGCATCCATGATATAGTAATTGTGGAAAAAAGAGAAAAGAGGTCTTACATCAGAGGTCGAATAAGTGAAGTGCGAGGGGAGTCTTATGTCAGTAAAGTCAGATAGTCGACATTTGTATTTACGAGTGATTGACCACATTAAAGAAAAGATTAAAAACGGGGTGTATAAAGAGAAGCAAAAGCTACCATCCGAATTTGATCTAGCAAAAGAGTTAGGCGTCAGTAGAGCGACATTGCGAGAAGCACTTCGAATCTTAGAAGAAGAAAATGTTGTTATTCGTAGGCACGGTGTAGGGACGTTTGTAAATGCAAAGCCTTTGTTTTCTTCAGGTATTGAACAATTATCTAGTATTACAGATATGATTACTAGTGCAGGGAAAACGCCAGGTACAGTATTTTTATCATCATCAATAGGTAATTTAACAGAAGAAGAAAAAGAGAAATTTCATAGTGAAGATGATTTTGAAACAGTTATGATTGAACGCGTTCGTACAGCAGATGGGGAACCTGTTGTATATTGTGTTGATAAGCTGCCGAAAGAGGTTCTTCCTGATTTATCAGAATACAAAGAAGAATCATTGCTTACGGTTATTCATAACAACACAAATAAACGCATTACGTATGCTGTTGCTCATATTGAACCGCTTGGTTATCATCCGAAAATATCACCGATTTTAGAGTGTGAACCAGAAACAGCACTACTTGTACTAAAGCAAATGCACTATGATCAAAATGATGAACCGATTTTATATTCTATTAACTATTTCCGAGCAGATAAATTTAGCTTTCATGTGTTAAGAAAACGAATGTAAAGTGTTTCCTTTTAGGGAGGTGACAGCAAGGGAACGGGGACATGGTTATATAAATGAAAGATACATATTTTGGGAGGGGATTTTACTATGAAGAAAAAAGCTGGAATTTTATTATCATTAACATTAGCAGCAAGCACAATTTTAGGAGCTTGTGGTAACACGAATAAGGAAAGTGACAAAAAAGAGGGAAAAGAAAATAAGAACTTTAAGGTTGGTATGGTTACAGACGTTGGTGGAGTAGATGATAAATCATTTAACCAATCCGCTTGGGAAGGTTTAACGAAGTTTGGTAAAGATAGTAAATTGAAAGAAAACGAAGGGTATCGTTACCTACAATCTGCTAAGGAATCTGATTATATCCCTAACTTAACAAAGTTTGCAGAAACAAATTACAACTTAACATTCGGAATTGGATTCTTAATGCAAAAATCAATTGAAAAAGTAGCAGACCAATTTCCGAAAAATCAATTCGCACTTGTTGATGCGGTAGCGGATAAAAAGAATGTAACGAGCATTGTATTTAAAGACCATGAAGGTTCTTTCCTTGTTGGGGTAGTTGCAGCAATGACAACGAAATCAAATAAAGTTGGTTTTATCGGTGGTGTAAAAAGTCCGTTAATTGAAAAGTTTGAAACTGGTTTTAAAGCTGGAGTGAAAGCTGTAAATCCAAACATTGAAGTTGTATCTCAATATGCTGAAGCATTTGATAAACCAGAAAAAGGATCTGTATTAGCTTCTGCAATGTATGGCCAAGGCGTTGACGTAATTTATCATGCATCTGGTGCAACTGGTAACGGTGTATTCACAGAAGCGAAAAACCGTAAGAAAAAAGGTGAAAATGTTTGGGTAATCGGTGTTGACCGTGACCAAAACCAAGAAGGTATGCCAGAAAATGTAACATTAACTTCAATGGTAAAACGTGTTGATGTTGCAGTAGAAAAAGTTTCACAAGAGGCAAAAGATGGCAAGTTAACAGGCGGTAAAACAGAAGAGTTTGGTTTAAAAGATGACGGTATCGGGATTGCAAAAACAACTGATAACGTGAAAAAAGTAAATCCAGAGATTTTAACAAAAGTAGAAGAGTATAAAAAGAAAATCATAAACGGTGAAATTAAAGTACCATCTACTCCAGAAGAGTATAAAACATACGAGGCTTCTCTTAAAAAATAATGTTAGAGAAATAGCAAAGGTTAGTTCTTAGAACTAACCTTTGTATATATAAAGAACTTTGTCCTGTCAAGGAGGAATAGTATGGAATACGTAATTGAAATGAACAATATTACAAAAGTATTCCCGGGGATTGTAGCGAATGATAATATCACGCTGCAAGTGAAACAGGGAGAAATTCATGCTTTACTTGGAGAAAATGGTGCTGGAAAATCGACACTTATGAATGTTTTGTTTGGATTGTATCAACCAGAACAAGGAGAAATTAAAATTAAAGGGCAGCCTGTGAAAATTACAAATCCGAATGTGGCGAATGACCTCGGGATTGGAATGGTACATCAGCACTTTATGCTTGTTCATAATTTTACAGTCACAGAAAATATTATTCTAGGAAATGAACCGAAGAAAAACGGTAAAATTGCTATTGATGAAGCGGCGAAAGAAATTAAAAAATTATCTGAGCAATACGGATTAGCGGTAGACCCATATGCGAAAATAGAAGATATTTCTGTTGGAATGCAACAACGTGTAGAAATTTTGAAAACGCTCTATCGCGGGGCGGAGATTTTAATTTTTGATGAACCTACAGCTGTATTAACACCGCAGGAGATTCAAGAGCTTATTCATATTATGAAAAAGCTTGTACAAGAAGGGAAATCTATTATTCTTATTACACATAAGTTGAAAGAAATTATGGAAGTGTGTAATCGTTGTACAATTATTCGTAAGGGAAAAGGAATTGGTACGGTAGACGTTGCAAATACAGATGAAAACAAGCTTGCAGAATTGATGGTCGGACGTCAAGTGAGTTTTAAAACTGAAAAGTCAGACGCCAAACCACGTGAAGATGTACTTAAGATTTCTAATCTTGTTGTGCACGATGCACGTCAGTTACCTACCGTAAAAGGACTTGACTTAACTGTTCGTGCAGGAGAGATTGTTGGTATTGCAGGAATCGATGGAAATGGACAAAGTGAATTAATAGAAGCGATTACTGGTTTACGAAAAGTTGAGTCAGGCTCTATTACGCTAAGAGAGAAGGACGTGACGAATTGGCCGGTTAGGCGCATTACAGAAGAAGGCGTTGGACATATTCCAGAAGATCGTCATAAACATGGGCTCGTTCTTGATTTTTCTATTGGAGATAATATGGTACTTCAAACATATTATAAAAATCCATATTCCAAAAAAGGTGTTTTGAATTTTTCGAAGGTATATGAAAAAGCAAAGTCGTTAATTCAACAGTTTGATGTTCGTACACCGAGTGAGCATACACCGGCACGGGCGTTATCTGGAGGAAATCAGCAAAAGGCAATTATTGCTCGTGAGGTGGACCGTGATCCGGATTTATTGATTGCTGCACAGCCAACACGCGGTTTAGATGTCGGGGCAATTGAATTTATTCATAAAAAGCTAATTGAACAGCGTGATAAAGGAAAAGCAGTTCTATTACTCTCGCTAGAGCTTGACGAAATTTTAAATGTAAGTGACCGCATCGCTGTTATTTATGAAGGGAAAATTGTGGACATTGTGAATGCGAAGGAAACAAATGAACAACAGCTAGGTCTATTAATGGCTGGGGGAAAGAAGAAAGAGAAGGTGAATACAAATGGCTAAAAAGTTTTTAACGGAGAGAACGATTAATATTTTAGTACCTGTATTATCCGTTATTTTTGGTTTACTTGTTGGAGCCATTGTTATGATTACGACCGGATACGATCCAATCGCCGGCTATGCTGCATTATGGGATGGAATGGTTGGAAATCCACGTGCGATAGGAGAAACACTGCGAACGATGATTCCACTTGTTCTTGCGGGTTTATCGGTAGCATTTGCGTTTCGTACAGGTTTGTTTAATATCGGGGTAGAAGGACAATTATTAGTTGGGTGGCTCGCTGCTGTTTGGTTCGGTTATGCTGTTTCTCTGCCAGCCTTTCTACATATTCCATTATCGATATTAGTTGCAGCCCTTGCTGGTGGACTGTGGGGGTTTATTCCTGGATATTTAAAAGGGAAATACAAGGTGAACGAAGTTATCGTTACAATTATGATGAACTATATCGCGCTTTATGTAACTTATGATATTATTAAACGTTTTTTACATGAAGGAAATGAAAAGTCGTATGATATACAAGCGAGTGCGTCTCTAGCTTCTTCTTGGTTATCATCTTTAACAGGCGGTTCTCGCCTGCACTGGGGAATCGTTGTCGCGATTGTTGTAGCATTTATTATGTGGTTTATATTAGATCGTACAACATTAGGTTACGAGCTTAAATCAGTTGGATTTAACCAACATGCCTCCAAATATGCAGGGATGAAAGTGTCGCGTAATGTTATTTTGTCAATGACAATTGCTGGTGCGTTTGCTGGAATTGGCGGTGCGATGGAAGGACTTGGAACATTCCAAAGTATGACAGCGATGTCTTCTTTTACAGGAATAGGATTTGATGGTATTGCTGTTGCTCTTCTTGGTGCAAATAATGCATTTGGTATTCTATTAGCTGCGCTTTTATTTGGCGGGCTGAAAAGTGCAGCACCGCAAATGAACTTTGAAGCGAATGTTCCATCTGAACTTATTAATGTTATTGTTGCTTGTATTATTTTCTTTGTAGCATGCAGCTACGTTTTACGGTGGGCACTTTCTCGTTTTAGCAAGGAGGGGAAATAAATGAGTTTCCTAGATATTCTAGCCATTCTTGTCACAGGTACGTTATATACGGCAGCCCCTCTTATTTTTACAGCGCTTGGCGGCGTGTTTAGTGAGCGTTCCGGGGTTGTTAACATTGCATTAGAAGGTTTAATGTTGTTTGGAGCATTTATTGGTGTTGTTACAACTTTATTAATGGGGGATACATGGGGAGCGATGACGCCGTGGATTGCGCTTATTTTTGCAGCAATTGGCGGAGGGGTATTTGCACTTCTTCATGCGGTTGCATCGATTACATTCCGTGCCGATCAAGTTGTTAGTGGAGTAGCGATTAACTTTTTATCATTAGGAGTAACAGTGTTTGCAATTAAAAAGATTTTCGGAAAAGGTCAAACTGATTTTATCAAATACCGCATTGAAAAAATTGATCTTCCTGGTCTTTCTGACATTCCAGTTATTGGTAAAATTTTCTTTTCTGATGTACCATTAACTTCTTATATTGCAATTATTTTAGCATTCGTTGTTTGGTACGTCATTTATAAGACGCCATTTGGATTGCGATTACGTGCAGTTGGAGAGCATCCGATGGCAGCTGATACAATGGGAATTAACGTATATAAAATGCGCTATGTTGCAGTTTGTATATCAGGTATGTTTGCCGGTGTCGGCGGTGCTGTATTCGCAACATCTATTTCAAATAACTTTTCGGGTGCTACAATTACAGGACAAGGGTTTTTAGCGTTAGCAGCAATGATTTTTGGGAAATGGAATCCAATTGGGGCTCTAGGTGCAGCGTTATTTTTTGGATTTGCACAGTCACTTGGCGTTACAGGTGGTACAATCCCAGGTTTAGACCAAATTCCAAGTGTCTTTTTAACGATATTACCATATGTTTTAACAATTTTTGCACTTGTCGGTTTTGTTGGGCGTTCTGAAGCACCGAAAGCGCTTGGAACACCATATGTAAAGGGAAAACGATAAAAAGCTCGCACATTAGTGCGAGTTTTTTTACATACAATAACGTTAATACAGGAGAAAAGTTGCAATTTCTTTTGTGAAAACTGTATATTGAAGAAGAAAATTCCTTTTTAGAGGAGGTTTACCAATGGAACTTATAAAACAAGAAACACATGAATTAGGTGGATTACGCGTACATATGATTCCAACAGACAAGTATAAAACGAATACATTTATATTGCGTTTGAAGGCGCCGTTATGCGAAGAAACGGTAACAGAGCGGGCATTACTTCCTTATGTATTACAAAGTGCTACAGAAACACACCCATCTGTTATTCGTGTTCGTCAATATTTAGAGGAGTTATATGGCTCTTCATTAGCAGTAGACGTAAGTAAAAAAGGTGAAGATCATGTTATTTCTATTTATATAGACATTGCCAATGAAACGTATTTACAAGAAGCGCCGCCGCTCTTTGAAAAAGCGCTTGCTATGCTTGCTGATATTTTACTAAGACCAGCAACAGAAGGAAATGGTTTTTTACAAACGGTTGTGGAAAGTGAGAAACGTGCGCTTGTGCAGCGTATTGAATCTACGTTTGATGATAAAATGCGTTATGCTAATGAACGCCTTATTGAAGAGATGTGTAAAGTAGAGCCATATCGATTAAGTGCGAATGGTCAAAAAGAACGTGTTTCTGCTATTACAAGTGAAACGCTGTATCAATATTATAAAAAAGTGTTAGAAGAAGATGAAATGGATTTATATATTATAGGTGATATTGAAGAGGGGGCTCTTGACCTTGTGAAACAGTATTTCTCTATTTCTAAACGTGAGGTGAAAGAAAGAAATATACTGTTGCATAAGAAAAATGAAGAAGAACAAGAAGTTGTAGAAAAACAAGAACTAAAACAAAGTAAATTAAATGTTGGATACCGCACATATATTACGTATCGTGACGAAGACTATTTTGCATTGCAGTTATTCAATGGTTTGTTTGGTGGTTTTTCACATTCAAAATTATTTGTTAATGTACGTGAGAAAAACAGTTTGGCATACTATGCTGCTTCTCGTTATGAAAGTCACAAAGGACTTCTGTTCGTGATGTCTGGAATTGAGGGTAAAAATTATGAAAAAGCTGTTACGATCATTAAAGAACAAATGACAGCGATGCAAAATGGTGATTTTACTGATGAGGAAATCGTACAAACAAAAAGTGTAATTAAAAATCAAATTTTAGAGACAATTGATACACCGCGCGGTCTTGTAGAACTTCTATATCATGAAGTGATTGCAAATTATGAACGCCCTGTAGGAGAATGGTTAACAGGGATTGAACGAGTAACGAAAGATGCAATCGTTAAAGTGGCTAATAATATTCAGCTAGATACAATTTACTTCTTACATGGAACGGAGGGTGTTTAAGATGGAAAAAATCGTATACGAACAATTAAAAGAAACGTTATATTACGAAAAACTATCGAATGGTTTAGAAGTATATATCCTTCCGAAGCAAGGTTTTAATAAAACGTATGCAACATTTACGACAAAGTATGGTTCTATTGATAATATGTTTGTGCCGCTTGGAAAAGATGAGATGCTCCGTGTACCGGATGGAATTGCACATTTTTTAGAGCATAAATTATTTGAAAAAGAGGACCATGATGCGTTTCAATTATTTAGTAAACAAGGGGCTTCTTCAAACGCATTCACATCTTTTACAAGAACTGCATATTTATTTTCTTGCACATCAAACGTTGAAACAAACCTAGAGACATTATTGGATTTTGTGCAAGAACCGTACTTTTCTGAACAAACGGTTGAGAAAGAAAAGGGAATTATTGGCCAAGAAATTCAAATGTACCAAGATAATGCTGATTGGCGTTTATATTTTGGATTAATTGACAGCTTATATAGAAAACATCCTGTAAAGATTGATATCGCAGGAACAATTGATTCTATTAGCAAAATTACGAAAGATTTACTGTATGAGTGCTATCATACATTTTATCACCCGAGCAATATGTTATTATTTATTGTCGGTTCTATTGATCCAGAGAAGACAATGAATTTAGTACGTGAGAATCAAGCGAAGAAAAATTATACCGCTCAATCTGAAATTGTTCGGTCTTTTGATGAAGAGCCAGAACAAGTAAATGAGAAAAAAATGGTTATTACAATGCCAGTACAAACACCAAAATGTTTAGTTGGTGTGAAAACACAGGACTTAAAGCAAGAAGGAAAAGATTTGCTGAAACAAGAAATTGCTTTAACCCTGCTGTTAGATTATTTATTTGGAAAAGGTTCTACTCATTATGAAGCATTATATAATAAAGGTTTAATTGATGATACATTTTCGTATGATTATACAGAAGAAAGCAGTTTCGGTTTTGCAATGATTGGCGGAGATACGAAACAACCGGATGAATTAGCAAAGCAAATCACGAATATTTTATTGCAAACAAATTATGATGAGTTATGCGATGAAACGTTAGAACGTGTGAAAAAGAAAAAAATAGGTGGTTTTTTACGTTCGTTAAATTCACCTGAATATATAGCAAATCAATTTACACGCTATGCATTTAATGGCTCCAGTTTATTTGATGCATTATCTGTTTTGGAAAGTTTATCAGTTGAAGATTTACAAACAGTCGCGAAGGACTTTTTAAAAGAAGAACGGTTAAGTGTTTGCCAAGTTCTTCCGAAAAAATGATGTAGTAGAGAGAGGAAAAGAATGAAGAAATATGCAGTAGTTACCGGGGGAAGCGGAGGAATCGGTTCTGCAATTGTAAGGCGGTTAGTGAAAGATGGGTATACGGTATATGTCCATTATAACCGAAGTGAAAATAAAGCTCTGGAGCTACAGCTTGAACTAGAAGGTATTATTCCAATTCAAGCTAATTTATCAGAAGCGGATGGTGCTGAGCGTCTATGGTCTCAAATTCATCATCCAATTGATACTATAGTATATGCAGCTGGAAAAAGTATCTTTGGATTAACGACCGACATTACAAATGAACAATTAAATGAGATGGTGGAGCTGCAAGTGAAAAATGTATATAAACTTGTTTCATCTGCACTGCCTTCAATGATTCGAAATCGAAGTGGAAATATTGTCATTATCTCCTCCATATGGGGACAAATAGGTGCTTCATGTGAAGTATTATATTCTATGGTAAAAGGAGCGCAAAATTCGTATGTAAAAGCTTTGGCAAAAGAAGTTGCACTAAGCGGTGTACGAGTGAATGCTGTTGCTCCTGGTGCAATTGAAACGGAGATGCTATGTGTGTTTTCGGATGAGGAAAAGAAAGATATTGCAGAAGAAATTCCGCTTGGGCGATTAGGAATGGCAGAAGAAGTTGCAAATACGGTAGCGTTTGTCATTTCTCCACAAGCATCTTATATAACAGGTCAAATTATTGGGGTTAATGGGGGCTGGCATTGTTAACAATTACTAAAGTGAGGAATATTGTATTGTGCTTTTTGTTCATACATAAAAAAGAACATAATAGCAAATAGTAAACATGACTCCATTACTTTATAGTGAGGTGCTTAATAATGTCAGTATTAGAAAACTTTGAACAATGGAAAGGCTTTTTAGGAGAGCGTTTAGAACAAGCGCAAGGAAAAGGGCTAGATGGCGGAGCGATTAATGACATGGCTTATCGCATTGGTGATTATTTAGCAAATGAAGTAGAAGCGCGTAATGACCAAGAAAAATTATTGGCGGAGCTTTGGAAAGTTGCAGATGAGCAAGAGCAACATACAATCGCAAACTTAATGGTGAAAATGGTAAACCATAAGTAAGAAAAGGGAGGAGGAATCCTCCCTTTTTTGTCGATGTTGAAAATCTCTAGATTAAATCGAGTTCTATTATACATTTCGCTTTCCTATTAGAGGAAAATCATATAATATAGTACGTAGGTGTAAAGTAAGCAAGGGGAGTGTCATCAAATGATTGAATGGTATTTTGAGTATGAAATACATAAAAACCGACCTGGCTTGCTTGGTGACGTTTCTTCGTTAATCGGTATGCTTGGTATTAATATCGTAACAATTAATGGGGTAGACAACGCTAGGCGTGGACTATTGTTAATGTGTGATAATCAAGAACAAATTTCTAGACTTGAATCAATTCTAAATACGATGGATAATATAACCGTAACGAAATATCGTTCACCGAAGCTTCGTGATCGGTTAGCAGTTCGACATGGAAGGTATATACAGCGAGATGCGGATGATAAGAAAACATTTCGTTTCGTTCGTGATGAACTAGGCTTGCTTGTGGATTTTATGGCGGAACTCATGAAAAAAGAAGGCCATAAATTAATTGGAATTCGCGGAATGCCGCGTGTTGGAAAAACAGAGTCTATTGTTGCGGCGAGTGTTTGTGCGAATAAACGGTGGCTTTTTGTATCATCGACTCTCATTAAACAGACGGTGCGTAGTCAATTAATTGAAGATGAATATAATGATAATAATATCTTTATTTTAGATGGAATCGTTTCAACGAAGCGCGCAAATGAACGGCACTGGCAGCTTGTTCGCGAAATTATGAGATTGCCAGCGACAAAGGTTGTAGAGCATCCAGATATATTTGTGAGTCAGTCAGAATATACCCTTGAGGATTTTGATTACATTATTGAGTTACGAAATGATTACGATGAAGAAATTCAATACAACCTAGTAGATGAAATTGAACAAGGAAATCAAAATAATTTTTCCATGTTTGACTTTTAAAGAAATATTGAGGTGTTAGCATTGACGGAATTAGGACAAAAGCTGAAAGAAGCACGAGAACAGAAAGGTTTTTCCATCGATCAGCTGCAAGAAGTTACGAAAATTCAAAAACGTTATTTGATTAGTATCGAAGAAGGAAATTTCAGTATATTGCCTGGGGATTTTTACGCGCGTGCCTTTATAAAGCAATATGCAGAAGCGGTCGGTCTTAATGGAGAGGCAGTATTAGAAGAGTATAAACATGAGATACCGCAGTCAGCTTCTCAAGATGTTCCGCAAATTTCAAGAGGACAAAAAACGCAGGAAACTGTACAAAGAGCAACTTCATCACCGATTGCAGATCATATGCCTAAAATTTTAATTACAGTGCTTATCATTGCAATTGGTGTTGCAATTTGGTTTGTTTTCCGATTTGTATCAAACAAAGACAGCGGCCAAGTAAAACAAGCGCAAAGTGCACAAACAGAAGTAGAGAAAGCGAAAAATTCACCTCTTGATCAAAAGAAAGAAGGGGAAACTCAACAAACGCAACAACAGCCGAAGCAACAACAACCAGCTACGGGTCAAGAAGAGGTTAAATTTGTTGAGACAAAAGATAACGTATCTACATTGGAACTTCGCAATAACAAAGCATTCAAATTAGAAGTTACTGCAAAAGGTACAAGTTATGTAGATATTAAAGATGAAAATAATAATGTACTTTATAAGGGTACTTTAACAGAAGGGCAAACTCAACAACAGGATTTATGGTCAAAAAATGTTGTGCGGTTAAACATTGGTAGTGCTCCAAATGTTGACATTAAAATTAATGGGCAAGTTGTTGCTTACCCAATTAAGCCAGAAGACACGTATCATCAAATTTGGGTGATTAAAAACTTAGGAGAACAACCTGCGCAATAATAGTCATCGTTCCGATGACTTTTTTCAATGCACAAACCGTTTTTGACATGATGGAGGAATAGCTGTGAATTTACCAAATAAAATTACTGTATCAAGAATTTGCTTAATTCCTATATTTTTAATTATTATGCTCGTTCCATTTGATTGGGGTGCATACACAATTGGAGATGTAGAATTGCCAATTCAACACTTAGCTGGAGCTATCGTTTTTATTATTGCTTCTGCTACAGATTGGATTGATGGGCATTTAGCAAGAAAACATAATCTTGTAACGAACCTAGGGAAATTTTTAGATCCTTTGGCGGATAAATTATTGGTATCTGCAGCATTAATTACGCTTGTAGATTTACATTTTGTATCAACTTGGATAGCAGTTGTTATTATTAGTAGAGAATTTGCCGTTACAGGCTTGCGTCTCGTATTAGCTGGCACTGGGGAAGTGTCGGCTGCAAAAATGCCTGGGAAAATTAAAATGTGGATGCAAGTCATTGCAATTTCTGCGTACTTGTTGCATGATGTTCCATTCAATTTAATTCATATTCCAATTGCAGAAATTTCAATATGGATTGCGCTTATTTTTACGATTATTTCAGGATGGGATTATTTCTGGAAAAATAGAGAGGTTTTTGTCAATTCGAAATAACGGCTTATGGGGGAATAGCAGATGAATGCAGAGATTATCGCGGTTGGTACAGAGTTATTGCTTGGACAAATTGCGAATACGAATGCCAAATTTTTATCAGAAAAGCTGGCAGCTATCGGAATTGATGTATACTATCACACTGTTGTAGGAGATAACAATAATCGCTTGCGTCAAGCAATTGAAATTGCTCAAAAACGTGCAGATATATTGATTTTTACAGGTGGATTAGGACCAACAAAAGACGATTTAACGAAAGAAACAATTGCTTCTTCTCTGCAGGAAGAGCTTGTATATGATGAAGTAGCGCTCGCTTCAATTGCGGACTATTATAAACGAACAGGAAGAGAGTTTACGGAAAATAATAAAAAACAAGCTCTTGTTTTAAAGGGCTCAACTGTGTTTGCCAATGATCATGGAATGGCTCCAGGGATGGGATTATGCAAAGATAGCAAGGTGTATATTTTACTTCCGGGACCACCTAAAGAAATGAATCCAATGTATACAAGTTATGTAGAAACTTGGCTACTTCCTTTTACATCTGGTGAGAATCTATATTCTCGTACTCTTCGATTCTTTGGAATTGGGGAATCACAATTAGAGGCAACGATTCAAGACTTAATAGATGCTCAAACGAATCCAACGATTGCTCCCCTTGCTTCTGAAGGAGAAGTAACGCTTCGTTTAACTGCAAAGCATCATGATGCAAAAGAGGCTGAAACGCTAATAAATGATATAGAAAAATTGATTTTACAAAGGGTAGGACAATTTTTTTATGGATATAATCAAGATCTTCTTCATAAAAAAGCAATTACGTTGTTAAAACAAAAAGGTTTGATGGTTGCATGTGCTGAAAGTTTAACAGGCGGATTATTTGGTGAGCGTATTACTGAAGTTGCTGGTGCGTCTTCTGTGTTTACTGGAGGCGTAATTTGTTACAGCAATAACGTAAAGCAACATATTTTACATGTCCCAGAAGAGATTTTACAAACGGATGGAGCTGTTAGTGAATCATGTGCTCGCTATCTTGCTGAAAATGTAAAAAAACTTATGCAAGCGAATATCGGAATTAGCTTTACTGGAGTAGCAGGGCCAGAGGCGTCTGAAGGAAAAGAGCCTGGGACAGTATTTATTGGATTAGCAATGGATGAACAGCCGACGATTGTTATACCGCTTACATTAAGTGGAAGTCGCCAGCAAATTCGTGAACGAACTGTCAAATATGGATTTTATCATCTGTATAAGAAGCTAGAAGAGATATAAATCTCTTCTAGCTTCTATTATTTTATATGGAGGAATACAGGTTTTCGTCTACTGGAAAATAAAAAAATCGAATAAACGTTCGATTTTTGTTGGCATAATGGAAAGAAGATATTATAATAAGATTAGCATTTAAGTTAAGGAGGAATTTTTGAATGAGTGATCGTCAAGCGGCATTAGATATGGCGTTAAAACAAATAGAAAAACAATTCGGTAAAGGCTCTATTATGAAACTAGGAGAGCAAGCGGAACGAAAGATTTCTACTGTACCAAGTGGTTCGTTAGCACTTGATGTTGCCCTTGGAGTGGGTGGTTATCCACGTGGCCGTATTATTGAAATTTATGGACCTGAAAGTTCAGGTAAAACGACAGTTTCCTTACATGCGATTGCAGAGGTACAACGCCAAGGTGGACAAGCAGCGTTTATTGATGCAGAACATGCAATGGATCCTGTTTATGCACAAAAACTAGGTGTTAATATTGATGAATTATTATTATCTCAGCCAGACACGGGAGAACAAGGATTAGAAATTGCAGAGGCATTAGTGCGAAGCGGTGCAATTGATATTATTGTTATTGACTCTGTAGCAGCACTTGTTCCAAAAGCGGAGATTGAGGGAGAAATGGGTGACTCTCACGTCGGTTTACAAGCGCGTTTAATGTCACAAGCTCTTCGTAAATTATCTGGTGCGATTAATAAGTCAAAAACAATTGCAATCTTTATTAACCAAATTCGTGAAAAAGTTGGAGTTATGTTTGGAAATCCAGAAACAACTCCAGGTGGTCGTGCGTTGAAATTCTATTCAACAGTACGTCTTGAAGTGCGTCGTGCTGAGCAGTTAAAGCAAGGCAATGACATTGTTGGTAATAAAACAAAAGTGAAAGTAGTAAAAAATAAAGTAGCACCTCCTTTCCGTGTAGCAGAAGTTGATATTATGTACGGAGAAGGAATTTCAAGAGAAGGCGAAATTTTAGATATGGCTTCTGAACTTGATATCGTTCAAAAGAGCGGAGCTTGGTACTCTTATAATGAAGAACGCTTAGGACAAGGGCGTGAAAATGCGAAGCAATTTTTAAAAGAAAATCCAGAAGTTACAGATGAAATTGCATTCTTTATTCGTGAGCATCATGGCATTGGTGAAGAAGCGGCATCTGGAAGCGGAGAAGATATGAATCTTCTTGATGGTTAAAAGACACGGTTTCGTGTCTTTTATTTTTTTACAGAGGTAAAGAAAGTAAAAGTAGACAACGCTTGACAATGAAAATAGCGGTAGATACAATGATAATGTATATTTTTTCTTGTAATATATACGATACACTCTTCTCAAGAAGAGAAGTAACATTCGGATAGGACTTATACTTTCCGAAATAAGCATATGTCTATTTTAATTGTGAAATGAAGAAAGTCCCTTGAAAAGGCGGGACGACAGTCATTGCTGTACGTTGCAAGTGCAAACAATGTACATCCATGCAGTCTTTTTTCATTCATAGCAAGAGGAGGTGAAATTATGAGTAATGTAGTTTGGATACTCATCTCCATTTTGCTGGCCATCGTCAGTGCAGTTGTTGGATTTTTTGTTCGAAAGTCCATTGCAGAAGCGAAGATTAACGGTGCGGCCAATGAAGCGAAGCGTATTGTAGAAGATGCAAATCGTCAAGCAGAAGCACTGAAAAAAGAAGCGCTGTTAGAAGCAAAGGATGAAATTCATACACTTCGTACAGAAGCGGAATTAGAAATTCGTGACCGAAGAAGCGAGTTACAAAAACAAGAAAATCGTTTAATGCAAAAAGAAGAGAACCTTGATCGAAAAGACGAATCGCTTGAGAAAAGTCAACAATTGTTAGAGAAGAAAGAGGAATCTCTTGTAGTAAGACAACAGCAGATTGAAGATTTGGAAAGCAAAGTGGGAGAGTTAGTACAAAAACAGCAAGATGAATTAGAGCGTATTTCTAGCCTAACACGTGAGCAAGCAAGAGCCATTATCCTAGAAAAAGTTGAAAATGAAATTTCGCATGAAATCGCTGTTATGGTAAAAGAAACTGAAGTACGTGCAAAAGAAGAAGCAGATAAGAAAGCGAAAGAGATTTTATCTTTAGCTATGCAAAGATGTGCTGCTGATCACGTTGCTGAAACTACGGTTTCAGTTGTAAATCTTCCAAATGACGAGATGAAGGGACGTATTATCGGACGTGAAGGTCGTAATATTCGTACGCTAGAAACGTTAACAGGTATTGATTTAATCATCGATGATACACCAGAAGCGGTAATCTTATCAGGCTTTGACCCAATTCGTCGTGAAACTGCTCGTATTGCTCTTGATAAACTTGTACAAGATGGACGTATTCACCCGGCACGTATTGAAGAAATGGTTGAAAAATCAAGACGTGAAGTGGATGAGTATATTCGTGAAGTTGGAGAACAAACGACTTTTGAAGTAGGAGTACACGGGTTACATCCAGATTTAATTAAGATTTTAGGTCGTTTGAAATTTAGAACAAGCTACGGTCAAAATGTCTTAAAGCATTCTATGGAAGTTGCTTATTTAGCTGGACTAATGGCAGCTGAACTAGGTGAAGACGAAAAACTTGCTCGTCGTGCTGGCTTATTACATGACATCGGAAAAGCAATCGACCATGAGGTTGAAGGCAGCCACGTTGAAATTGGTGTTGAGCTTGCGACAAAATATAAAGAGCATCCTGTTGTTATCAATAGTATTGCATCTCATCATGGTGATACGGAACCGACTTCTATCATCGCAGTTCTTGTGGCAGCGGCGGATGCACTGTCAGCAGCAAGACCTGGGGCACGAAGTGAGACGCTTGAAAATTACATTCGTCGTCTTGAAAAGCTTGAAGAGATTTCTGAGTCTTATGAAGGTGTTGAGAAATCCTATGCAATTCAAGCTGGACGTGAAGTTCGTATCCTAGTGAAACCAGATACAATTGATGATTTAGAGGCTCATCGTTTAGCGCGTGACATTCGAAAACGTATTGAAAATGAACTAGATTATCCAGGGCATATTAAAGTTACTGTTATTCGTGAAACACGTGCAGTTGAATACGCAAAATAAAGTGGTGGTGTTACACCACTTTATTTTTTTGTGCCGGGAATGGACACAATATAGAAAAGCCTGTAGAATCGGAAACAATTTATGAAAAAAGATAATGAGAGTACATCTGTATTTTTTATAAATTGAGTTTACAGCTTAGGAACATAAACTACGAAGAATGTATAGATAGAAAGGGTAAGAAATATGAGAATTTTATTTGTTGGGGATGTAGTAGGCTCACCAGGAAGAAAAATGATTCAAGATTACGTGCCTGCATTAAAGAAAAAGTATACACCTACAGTTACAATTATTAACGGAGAAAATGCTGCAGGTGGACGTGGAATTACAGAGAAAATTTATCGTAACTTTTTAGAGTGCGGTGCACAGGCTGTTACACTTGGAAACCATGCATGGGATAACCGCGAAGTTTTTGAATTTATCGATGATGCAAAGTATCTTGCAAGGCCAGCAAATTTTCCAGAAGGAACACCAGGAAAAGGACTTATTTTTGTAAACTGTAATGGTATAGAAGTTGCAGTGATTAATTTACAAGGCCGCACATTCCTTCCGCCAATCGATTGTCCATTCCGTAAAGTCGATGAATTGATTAAGATTGCGAAAAAGCGTACAAACATTATTTTTGTTGATTTTCATGCTGAAACAACGAGTGAAAAACAAGCACTTGGCTGGTATGTAGATGGACGCGCTACAGCAGTTGTTGGAACGCATACACATGTTCCGACTGCTGATAATCGTATCTTGCCAGAGGGAACAGCTTATATTACAGATGTTGGCATGACAGGTCCATATGATGGGATTTTAGGGATGGAACGCGAAGCTGTGCTGAAGAAATTTTTAACAAACCTTCCAGTACGATTTGAAGTGACGAATGGAAGAACACAGTTAAGTGCCGTTTTAATTGACGTGGATCCAAATACAGGAAAAGCTAAGAAAATTGATCGTATCTTAATTAATGATGATCAGCCATTTTTTGAATAAAAAACAAGAAAAATTAGAAAAGAAAATATATTTTAATTTTTTAGAAAAATCACAGGGTTTTAGCAGGAATATGAACCATTGCTCGTGAATATAAGTTAAAAGTGAATTCAATCGCTAATACTTTTTTAAAGAAACGAGGAGGAAACGTGCAATGGAAATATTAAAAGTTAAAGCAACTTCGGTACCTAACTCTGTAGCTGGTGCACTTGCTGGAGTTATTCGTGAGCGTGGCTCAGCAGAAATGCAAGCAATCGGCGCAGGTGCATTGAATCAAGCCGTGAAGGCAGTAGCAATTGCGAGAGGATTTGTAGCGCCGAGTGGTGTGGACTTGATTTGTATCCCAGCTTTCACAGATATTATGATTGATGGTGAAGAACGCACAGCAATTAAATTAATTGTAGAGCCTCGTTAAATTGGATGACCTGTTTGCATTTGCAAACAGGTCATTTTTATCCTATATTAACGGGCGGAGTAAGCTCCTTCACTGATGGAAGTTTCACTTTATTATTTTTTGTGAGAAGAGATTTACTTCCAACTGTAAAAATATAATAGGAAATAATGCCACCTCAAGAAGGAAGGATGACGAATCTTGAAAATTTTTGATGCGCATTGTGATGTATTATGGCAGTTATGGATGGGGAAAGGGAAAAAAAACTTTCAAAATGAATCTTCTTTACATATTACGTACAATCAGTTAAAACAAAAGGCCGGCAGTGTTCAGTGTTTTGCCATTTATGTGCCGGAAGAAGTGCCATATGGACAGCGATTTGCAGTTGCATTAGAGATGGCAAATATATTTCACGAACAAATTTTGACACTGCCGAATATAAAATGGATTCGGACAAAAGAAGATATTCAGCAATTAGGTACAGATGATATAGGAGCGCTTTTAACTTTAGAAGGATGCGATGCAATTGGAAAAGAATTAACAAAGCTACAAACGCTGTACTATCTGGGTGTTCGTTCTATTGGACTTACTTGGAATTACGCGAATTTAGTTGCTGCTGGAGCGTTAGAGTCTCGAGCTGGTGGTCTAACACTGTTTGGAGAAAAAGTAGTGGAAGATTTAAATCGTTACAAGATATGGACAGATGTTTCTCATCTGTCAGAGAAAGGGTTTTGGGACGTGATGGAACTTGCAAATCATCCCGTTGCTTCTCATTCGAATAGCTACGAGTTATGTCCGCATCCAAGAAACTTAACGAATGAACAAATAAAAGCATTGATCCAAAAAGATGGAATGATTGGGATAACATTTGTACCGATGTTTTTAGCAGCAAACAAGTCTGTTTGTGTGGATGATATATTATGCCATGTTGAGCATGTATGTATGCTTGGTGGAGAAAAGAATGTTGGATTTGGATCAGATTTTGATGGAATAACAGAAACAGTGGTACATGTAGAACGGTATGAACATTATGAATATGTCATAAATGAACTATTAAAACGATATAAAGAAGAGCAAGTGAACAATTTCATATATCGTAATTTTATACATCATATTTCATTCTAAGTTTTTATTATATAAAAGATTATAGAAGGAAAGAATAAATATTAGAAAATTTGAAAAATACACAATAAAATTGTATCAAATTCTTGCAATTTTACTGTGGTAGAGCTAGAATTGTAAACGAATTAATATTATACAAAACATTTACTGAAATCAGAAGAGGTATAATTTGTGTCCATTGTAGTTTCTTGTCTTAAAAAGTGCTAAACTAGTACTGTAAAAAAATACACTACAATGTATGCAGTTAAAGGGGTGTAGGAAATGATTAGTCAACTTTCATGGAAAGTTGGGGGCCAACAAGGTGAAGGAATTGAAAGTACAGGAGAAATCTTCTGTATTGCATTAAACCGACTAGGTTATTATTTATATGGTTATCGCCATTTTTCATCACGAATTAAAGGTGGGCATACAAACAATAAAATTCGCGTAAGTACAACAGAGGTACGTGCGATATCAGATGATTTAGATATTTTAATTGCATTTGATCAAGAAACTATTGATTTTAATTTCCACGAACTACGTCCTGGTGGAATTGTTGTTGCAGATGCAAAATTCAATCCAAGCATTCCTGAAGGAACGGATGTACTTTTATATGCAATTCCATTTACGGATATCGCTTCTGAGCTAGGTACATCTTTAATGAAAAACATGGTTGCGGTTGGAGCATCTAGTGCGGTATTAGGGCTAGATGAAAAAGTGTATTTAGAAGTTGTAGATGAAATTTTCGGTCGTAAAGGAGAGCAAGTTGTTCAGAAGAACATGGAAGCAATTCAACGTGGCTCTCAATATATGAAAGAGTTGCTCGGTGAAAAAGTAAATATGATGCAACTTGAAAAAGCAGATGGAAAAAAACGTATGTTTATGATTGGGAATGATGCAATCGCATTTGGTGCAGTAGCTGGCGGTGCTCGTTTTATGTCTGCTTATCCAATTACACCTGCTTCTGAGATTATGGAATATTTAATTAAGAAGCTTCCAAAAGTAGGAGGAACTGTAATTCAAACTGAGGATGAAATTGCTGCTTGTACGATGGCAATTGGTGCAAACTATGCTGGTGTACGTACATTAACAGCTTCAGCAGGTCCTGGTTTATCACTCATGATGGAAGCAATTGGATTAGCTGGAATTACAGAAACACCTCTTGTAATTGTTGATACACAGCGTGGTGGACCAAGTACAGGGTTACCAACAAAACAAGAACAATCTGATTTAATGGCAATGATTTACGGAACGCATGGTGAGATTCCGAAAATCGTTATGGCACCAAGTACTGCTGAAGAGGCGTTCTATGATATTGTAGAAGCATTTAACTTAGCGGAAGAATATCAAGTCCCTGTAATCTTTTTAACAGATTTACAACTTTCTTTAGGTAAACAAACAGTAGAACCGCTTCAATTAGAAAAAGTTGAAATTCGCCGCGGTAAACTTGATTTACAGGCGGAGTTGCCAGAGCGTGAAAATAAAGCATACTTCAAACGTTATGAAGTAACAGAAGATGGGATTTCACAACGTGTTGTACCTGGTATGAAAAATGGTATTCACCATGTAACAGGAGTAGAACACGATGAAACAGGTAAACCATCTGAGTCGGCACTTAACCGAAATGCACAAATGGACAAACGTTTCCGTAAAATGGAGAATATCAAGTTTAATACCCCTGTATACAAAAATGCAAAATATGATGACGCTGATGTATTATTAGTAGGCTTTAACTCAACTCGTGGTGCAATTGAAGAAGCGATGGAACGTTTAGAGCAAGAAGGATTAAAAGTAAATCATGCTCATGTTCGCTTAATTCATCCGTTCCCAACGGCTGAAATGCTGCCGCTTGTGAAAGATGCAAAACGTGTTGTCGTTGTAGAAAACAATGCAACTGGACAGCTTGCTAATATTATGAAGATGAATCTTGGCTATGGTGAAAAAATTTCTAGTCTGTTGAAATATGACGGAAACCCATTCTTGCCAAAAGAAATTTACAACGAATGCAAAAAAGGGGTTGTTTTAAATGGCAACATTTAAGGACTTTCGGAATAGTGTAAAACCAAACTGGTGTCCAGGTTGCGGTGACTTCTCAGTACAAGCAGCAATTCAGCGTGCTGCTGCAAATGTAGGTTTAAATCCTGATGAACTAGCGGTGATTTCTGGTATCGGTTGCTCTGGTCGTATCTCTGGTTATATTAACTCTTACGGTGTTCATAGTATTCATGGACGTGCCCTTCCAATTGCACAAGGTGTAAAAATGGCAAATCGTGATTTAACAGTTATCGCATCTGGTGGTGACGGTGATGGTTTTGCAATCGGTATGGGACATACAATTCATTCTATTCGTCGTAATATTGATATTACGTACATTGTTATGGATAACCAAATTTACGGTTTAACGAAAGGGCAAACTTCACCACGTAGTGAAGCGGGCTTTAAAACGAAAAGTACGCCGCAAGGATCGATTGAGCCAGCGCTATCTGTAATGGAAATGGCATTAACTGCTGGGGCAACGTTTGTGGCACAAAGTTTCTCTAGTGATTTAAAAGAATTAACACAGCTAATTGAAGCTGGTATTCAACATAAAGGGTTCTCACTTATTAACGTATTTAGCCCATGTGTAACATACAACAAGGTAAATACGTATGATTGGTTCAAAGAGAATTTAACAAAACTTAGCGAAGTAGAAGGATATGATCCATCTAATCGTATGGTTGCTATGCAAACATTAATGCAAAACAAAGGTTTAGTAACAGGTTTAATTTATCAAAATACAGAGCAGCCTTCTTACCAAGAGCTTGTAAAAGGATATAGTGAAAAACCATTAGTTCATGCTGATTTGCAAATGGACCAAAAAATGTTTGATGAACTTGTAGCAGAGTTTATGTAATATATGAAAGGCTATCGAAATTTCGATAGCCTTTTCTAATGCACAATTATGATAAAGTGATTGCGTGATGGGGTATACTTTCTTTACTAAGAAAATTCAGAATGATAAAATAATAAACAAGAGTTACATTAAATATGAGCTCTTCCCTTCCTTTTAGTATCAAGTAAAATCGTTCATGAATGCAAGGTCTCTCTATTGTTTAATTTGACTGAACGCTTTATACTATAATAATGTGTATAGGAATGAAGCGATAAGCTTTTTTATAAGGACAAAATAAACAACAACTAAAAATCAAAACTGTGTATATGTAAGGTTGAAAGGAGATTATTCATGAACGAAGAGCAACGATTAGCAGGGCAACAAGCAACTTCAACTACTAAAAAAGCAGAAAAAGATTATAGTAAATATTTTGAAAGTGTATATCAGCCACCTTCTTTAAAGGATGCGAAAAAACGCGGAAAAGAAGAAGTTAAAATTGAACGTGATTTTGGCTTACCAGAAGAGTTTCGCAATTTTGGTGCAGGAAGAAAGTTTTATATCCGTACTTATGGATGTCAAATGAATGAACATGACACAGAAGTAATGGCTGGTATCTTTACAGCTCTTGGATATGAACCAACATTCTCTACAGAAGATGCAGATGTGATTCTATTAAATACATGTGCTATTCGTGAAAATGCTGAAAATAAAGTATTCGGGGAACTTGGTCATTTAAAATCCTTAAAACAAAGAAATCCTGATCTTTTAGTTGGTGTATGCGGTTGTATGTCACAAGAGGAATCTGTCGTAAACAAAATTATGCAAAAACATCAGCATGTAGATATGGTATTTGGTACACATAACATTCACCGTTTACCATACATTTTAAAAGATGCTATGTTCTCGAAAGCGACAGTTGTTGAGGTATGGTCAAAAGAAGGAGATGTCATTGAGAATCTTCCAAAAGTACGCCGCGGGGATATTAAAGCGTGGGTAAACATTATGTACGGATGCGACAAATTCTGCACGTACTGTATTGTACCGTATACTCGTGGTAAAGAGCGAAGCCGCCGTCCTGAAGATATTATTAAAGAAGTACGTCATTTAGCGGCAAATGGTTATAAAGAAATTACGCTACTAGGTCAAAACGTAAATGCATACGGAAAAGACTTTGAAGATATGGAATATGGTTTAGGAAATCTTATGGATGAACTTCGTAAGATTGACGTAGCACGTATTCGTTTTACAACAAGTCATCCGCGTGACTTTGATGACCATTTAATTGAAGTACTTGGAAAAGGCGGCAATTTAGTTGAACACATTCACTTACCAGTGCAATCTGGAAGTACGGATATGTTGAAAATTATGGCACGTAAATATTCACGTGAGCATTATTTAGAACTTGTACGTAAAATTAAAGAAGCGATTCCAAATGTAGTATTAACGACTGATATTATTGTCGGTTTCCCAAATGAAACAGATGAACAATTTGAAGAAACGATGTCGTTATATCGCGAAGTAGGTTTCGATAGCGCATATACATTTATTTATTCACCACGTGAAGGTACACCAGCTGCAAAAATGGTAGATAATGTACCGATGGAAGTGAAAAAGGAACGCTTGCAACGTTTAAATGCGTTAGTAAATGAATTTTCTGCGAAGAAGAATAAAACGTATGAAGGACAAATTGTTGAAGTGCTTGTTGATGGAGAAAGTAAAAATAATCCTGAAGTACTTGCAGGTTATACACGTGCCAATAAGCTTGTAAACTTCGTAGCTCCAAAATCTGTAATCGGTCAGCTTGTAAAAGTGAAAATAACAGAAGCAAAAACTTGGTCTCTAAACGGGGAATTGGTTGAGGAGCCAATCGAGGTGAAATAATAGATGAAAATCTTTACAAAAGATGAAATTGTAGAGCAAGCGAAAGAATTAGCAAAAATGATTTCTGAAACAGAAGAAGTAGATTTCTTTAAACGTGCAGAAGCGCAAATTCATAAAAATGAGAATGTGAAGCGTACGATTGATGAAATTAAAGCTTTGCAAAAACAAGCAGTGAATCTACAACATTATGGGAAATGGGAAGCTCTAAAAAAAGTAGAATCAGAAATTGATGCGTTGCAAGATAAACTGGATGAAATTCCAGTTGTACAGCAGTTCAAATCTTCTCAAACATATGTAAATGATTTATTGCAGCTTGTTGCAAGTACAATTTCAAACACAGTCACAGATGAAATTTTAATTTCAACTGGTGGAGATGTGTTAAAAGGAGAAACAGGTGCTGAAGTAGCGAATAAAAAAGGCACGTGTGGTTGTTAAAAGAGATGTCGGATTCGACATCTCTTTTTGTTTCATTTTAACAGGTAATTATGTATTCTATTCTTCTGAAAAATAGAAGCCTCATGTTACATAATGAGCAGGACAGGTCATTTTAAAAAAAGAATAACACATTCCGCATTTGTCCCGCATATAATGAATTGAACATTCATTGAGGAGGGGTTCGTATGCCTGAATTTAGAGAGATTATTACGAAAGCAGTTGTGGGCAAAGGCCGTAAGTATATGAAAGAAACTCACACTGTTGCACCGAATCATCCCCCGACAAGTATTTTGGGGTGCTGGGTTATTAACCACGCATATGAAGCAAGGAAAAATGGGAAGTATGTAGAAATCGAAGGATTCTACGATATTAACACATGGTATTCGTATGAAGAAAATACGAAAACAGAAGTTGTGACAGAACGCGTACATTACACAGATGATGTGAACATCGGCTATCGTGATAAGAATTTTTCTGGGGAAGATCAAGAAATTATTGCACGTGTCATACAACATCCAAATTGTTTAGAAGCTGTTATTTCACCAAATGGAAATAAAATGGCTGTCACTGTGGAACGGGAATTTGTAACCGAAGTCGTGGGCGAAACAAAAATTTGTGTGAGTGTGAATCCAGAGGGCTGTCAAGAAGATGATGATCAATTTGAAGCTGAAGTTGAAGATGAAATTGAAGTGAATGATGAAGAGTTTGAAGAACTTGATCCGAACTTTATCGTAGAAGCGGAAGAAGAATGAGTTGAAGCTAGGGAGAACCTCTTCCTAGCTTTTTCTATGTGTTTCAGATGATGGTTCAAAATCATTCGTGTATAATTGTGTTATAATATATTTTTAAAGTGAAAAAGAAAGACGTATGGAGGATCAAAATGGCACAGTACACGCCGATGATGCAGCAATATTTAAAGATCAAGGCAGATTATCAAGATGCCTTTTTATTTTTTCGATTAGGCGATTTTTATGAAATGTTCTTCGAGGATGCTGTAAAAGCAGCACATGAACTTGAAATTACATTAACGAGTCGCGATGGGGGCGGGAGCGAACGGATTCCGATGTGCGGTGTACCGTATCACGCTGCGAAAAACTACATTGAACAATTGATTGAAAAAGGATATAAAGTAGCAATTTGTGAACAAGTTGAAGACCCAAAAACAGCAAAAGGTGTTGTGCGCCGCGAAGTTGTTCAGTTAATTACACCAGGAACGATGATGGAAGGTCGTACAATAGATGAAAAGGAAAATAATTTTCTTGCAGCACTAGCACATTTTGAAGATGGTTCATATGCATTGGCTTGTAATGACTTAACGACAGGTCAAAATACAGTAACATTGTTAACCGGAACACTTGAAGATGTATTACTAGAAGTATACGCAACAGGTGCGAAAGAAATTGTCGTATCTTCCACGTTCTCTAAGGAAGAATTGGACAAGATGTTAGCAACATTGAAAATGACAGTTTCATATGAGGAAGAAACGAAAGTTCCAGAGAGTCTTATGCACCTCGTTCAAAATGTAACGCAAACAAAATTAATTGCAGCAGTTGGACGTTTATTTAGCTATGTTTTACGAACACAAAAACGTTCACTAGATCACCTGCAACCGGTTGAAATTTATTATACAAATCAATTTATGAAGATTGATGTCCACTCTAAACGTAACTTAGAGTTAACGGAAACCATTCGAACAAAAGAAAAAACAGGTTCCTTATTATGGTTGTTAGATAAGACGAAAACAGCGATGGGGGGACGCATGCTAAAACAGTGGATGGAACGTCCGCTCATCCAAAAAGAAAAAATTGAAGAACGTTTAGAAATGGTTGAAACATTTGTGAATGACTACTTCTTACGTGAAGATTTGAAAGAAAAGCTAAAAGAAGTGTATGATTTAGAACGTTTAGCAGGAAAAGTTGCATATGGTAGTGTCAATGCGCGTGATTTACTGCAATTAAAGCGTTCCTTATTGCAAGTTCCGGCTATTTTAGAGGCAGTTAGTCTTTTAGATAATTCCTATGCTGCAAACTTAATTCAAGGTGCCGATCCATGTGAAAGTTTAACAGTGTTATTAGAGAGAAGTATTCAAGAAAATCCACCGCTTTCTATAAAAGATGGTGACATTATAAAAGACGGTTATAGCGAGAAATTAGACCAATATCGCTATGTAAGTAAAAACGGAAAAACGTGGATTGCAGAGCTTGAAAAACGTGAGCGTGACATAACAGGAATTAAATCATTAAAGATTGGTTACAACCGTATTTTTGGTTACTATATTGAGGTTACGAGAGCAAACCTTGCTGCACTTCCAGAAGGACGTTATGAACGGAAACAAACACTTGCGAATGCAGAGCGGTTTATTACAGATGAGTTAAAAGAAAAAGAAACGTTGATTTTAGAAGCAGAGGAAAAAATCGTTCAGTTAGAATATGATTTATTCACGGCTCTTCGCGAAGAAGTAAAAGTGTTTATTCCGAAATTGCAGCAATTAGCAAAAATTATTAGTGAGCTAGATGTACTTCAAAGCTTTGCAACTGTAAGTGAAGAAGAGCAATTTGTAAAACCAACATTAACAAGTAAACGAGAAATCTTTATTAAAGATGGTCGTCATCCAGTTGTAGAAAAAGTATTAAACGGCAAGTTATATGTTCCAAATGACTGTATAATGCCTGAAAATATGGATGTTTTTTTAATTACTGGTCCAAATATGTCTGGTAAAAGTACGTATATGCGTCAATTAGCATTGATTACTGTTATGTCGCAAATCGGTTGTTTTGTACCAGCAGCAGAAGCTGTACTTCCTGTGTTTGACCAAATTTTTACGAGAATTGGGGCAGCTGATGATTTGATTTCAGGCCAAAGTACGTTTATGGTCGAAATGTTAGAAGCAAAAAACGCGATTGCGAATGCATCGGAAAGAAGCTTAATTTTATTTGATGAAATTGGCCGTGGTACATCTACGTATGACGGTATGGCATTAGCGCAAGCAATCATTGAGCATATTCATGATCAAATTGGTGCAAAAACGTTATTTTCAACACATTATCATGAATTAACAGTGTTAGAAGAAAGTTTAGATCAGCTTAAAAATGTACATGTTTCAGCAATTGAGGAAAACGGCAAAGTTGTGTTCTTGCATAAAATTCAAGAAGGAGCAGCAGATAAGAGCTACGGTATTCACGTTGCTCAGCTTGCAGAGCTGCCAGATAGCTTAATCGCTCGTGCTAAAGAAGTATTAGCACAGCTTGAAGGACAAGAGGAAATTACGATTCCGAAACGAACGGAAGTCAAGGTTCCAGAAGAAATCGTACAAGAACCTGTAGTCGTGAAAGAAGAACTAGAGGCACTGCCGCAAGAAGAAGTGGAAGAAGAATCACAGCTATCCTTCTTTGCAGCGGAACAACCAGTGAAAAAAGAAGACAAACCTGTACTTGATTCAAAAGAAACAGCGGTATTAACACAAATTAAAAAAATTGACTTACTTGATATGACACCGTTAGAAGCGTTAAATGAACTGTACCGTTTACAGAAAAAGTTGAAGAAAGGATGAGTAAGTAGATGGGGAAAATTCGCAAACTCGATGATCAACTTTCTAACTTAATTGCGGCAGGGGAAGTAGTAGAACGACCTGCTTCGGTTGTAAAAGAACTTGTCGAAAATTCCATCGATGCGAATAGTACATCTATTGAAATCCACTTGGAAGAAGCTGGATTATCGAAAATTCGCATCATCGATAATGGAGATGGCATTGCTGAAGAAGATTGTATCGTTGCCTTTGAACGACATGCAACAAGTAAAATTAAAGATGAAAATGATTTGTTTCGTATTCGGACGCTTGGTTTTCGCGGTGAGGCATTGCCGAGTATTGCATCTGTTAGTGAATTAGAGTTAATCACGAGTACAGGGGATGCACCAGGAACACACCTTGTTATTAAAGGTGGCGAGATTTTGAAACAAGAAAAAACAGCGAGCCGTAAAGGAACAGATATAACGGTTCAAAACTTGTTTTTTAACACACCAGCACGCTTAAAATACATGAAAACAATTCATACAGAGCTTGGAAACATTACGGATATTGTATATCGCATTGCATTGTCACATCCAGAAGTCTCATTGCGTTTGTTTCACAATGAGAAAAAATTGCTTCATACATCAGGAAATGGTGATGTAAGACAAGTTCTTGCTGCAATTTACAGCATTCAAGTTGCGAAAAAACTAATTCCAATTGAAGCAGAATCGCTAGACTTTATTATTCGTGGTTATGTAACGTTACCAGAAGTAACACGTGCATCTCGTAACTATATGTCAACAATTGTAAATGGTCGTTACGTTCGGAATTTTGTTCTAATGAAGGCAGTGCAACAAGGCTATCATACATTGTTACCTGTTGGACGTTATCCAATTGGCTTTTTATCAATTGAAATGGATCCAATGTTAGTTGATGTGAACGTTCATCCGGCAAAACTAGAGGTTCGCTTTAGTAAAGAACAGGAACTATTGCAACTTATTGAAAAAGCATTACAAGATGCATTTAAAAAAATTCAACTCATTCCTGATGCCGGTGTTACGACAAAGAAAAAAGAAAAAGATGAAAGTGTCCAAGAACAGTTTCAGTTTGAGCATACAAAAACGAAAGAACCATTGATGCCAAATATCGTTTTGCCAAGTGGAATGGATGAGCCAGAGGAAAAACCGAAGTCACAGCCGCTGCTTTGGAATCCACCAAAACAAGAATGGCAGCCGCCACAATCTCTTGTAAAAGAAGAAAATAATTGGCAACCGTCCAAGCCGATTGTAGAAGAACCACTTCCACAAGAGAATGAGTGGGAAGAGAATAAGGAAGACTTTGAGTTAGAAGAACTGGAAGAAATGCAAGAAATCGAAATGAACGGAAACGATTTACCACCCCTGTATCCAATTGGACAAATGCACGGTACGTACATTTTTGCTCAAAATGATAAAGGGTTATATATGATTGATCAACATGCCGCTCAGGAGCGTATCAATTATGAATATTTCCGTGACAAAGTAGGACAAGTTGCACCAGAGGTACAAGAATTACTCGTTCCATATAGAATTGACCTATCACTCAATGAATTTTTACGAGTAGAGGAACAACTAGAAGAACTGAAAAAAGTAGGATTATTCCTAGAACAATTCGGTCATCAATCGTTCATTGTACGCTCACATCCAACATGGTTTCCAAAAGGGCAAGAGATGGAAATCATTGATGAAATGATGCAGCAAGTATTGAAATTGAAAAAAGTTGATATCAAAAAACTGCGCGAAGAAGCAGCTATTATGATGAGCTGTAAGGCATCAATTAAAGCAAATCAATATTTAACGAACGATCAAATCTTTGCATTGCTAGAAGAATTGCGAACAACAACAAATCCATATACATGTCCGCACGGTAGACCTATACTTGTGCACCATTCGACGTATGAACTGGAGAAGATGTTTAAGCGGGTGATGTAGGATTTTTGTGTTTGGGGAAAAATTATCTTTACTGAAATGAAAATAAGTAAGGAAAATAGAATGGAGATATCATAATAGATTTCTCTTCTTGTTATTTTGATAAAATATTAGGTAGAGAAAAAGAAGCGATAAAACAAATCGCTTCTTTTTGTGTTAGGGGTAGCATGTAGTTCATTAAAATAGTATATTTTCTTGTTAATCGATAGATTAGCAGCAGAATTAGATCAATATTTTGTAAAATAATTAGCACCGTTATAGGGGCTTTTTTAACTGAATAAATATAATTTTAAATATTGTATTTTATAAATAAAAAAACTTATATAAAAACAGTTCACATTTAAGCTTTTTTATACGCTACGGGGTTTATAAACGTTTCTTACCTGAATTGGTCACTTTGTATTTCACATCACAGTTGCTTCAGCTACCCTATTGTTGATTTAAAATAAAGATTGATAATTTGTAAAAAAGTTTGATAAAAAGATCCATTTTGTAGAGTATTTCTTTATTCAACAATCGGGCCATTTAACGGAATAAATCTAACCGTTTCCTTAAGAAACGGTTAGATTTACGAGAGATAGTTTATTCACTCGTATTTCCTTAAAACAATAGCCGCATTATGACCTCCGAAACCGAATGAGTTAGACAGACCCGTATTTATTTTCACTTGGCGAGCAATAGATGGTACATAATCGAGATCACATAATGGATCAGGATTTCTTAAGTTAATTGTTGGAGGAATTATACCTTCCTTTAAACTCATTGCTAAAGCAATTGCTTCAACCCCGCCTGCTGCCCCTAACATATGACCGAGCATAGATTTATTAGCTGTTACTGGAATCTGATAAGCTTGTTTACCAAACAGCTGCTTAATAGCCATCGTTTCGGAGATGTCTCCCACTTTTGTACTTGTTGCATGGGCACTAATAACATCAATTTCTTCAGGCGATATATTTGCATTTTTTAAAGCTGATTTCATTGCAAGATAGGCTCCTTTACCTTCCGGATGCGTAGCTACGATATGGTGTGCGTCTGAACTTGCACCATATCCAATGACTTCTGCATAAATCTTTGCCTCTCTACGTAAAGCATGAGATAAAGATTCTAAGATTAGAATTCCAGATCCTTCTGACATGACAAATCCATCTCGATTTTCATCAAATGGACGACTAGCTTTAGTGGGATCATCGTTTCTTCTTGATAATGCTGTAGCATTACCAAAGCTTGCTATTGATAAGTCTGTTATAGCTGCCTCTGTTCCACCTGCGAACACAATGTCAACTTCTTCAGAACGAATTAGTCTAAAGGCTTCACCAATAGCTGTATTTCCAATTGCACAAGCAGAAACGGGCGACAAAGAAGGTCCCATTGCGTTCCACTTGATACTAATTTGTGCTGCAGCAGCATTAGAAATCATGGCAGGTACTAGGGTCGGGCTAACTCTTCTAGGCCCCTTCTGTCTAAGCACATCAATATTTTCAATCAAGGTTTCAATTCCCCCTATACCTGAACCTACATATACGCCTAATCTTTCTACATCTATACGATCGAGGTCTAACTTAGAATCTACCCAAGCTTGTTCAGCTGCAGCCAAAGCAAATTGAGAAAAACGATCTAAACGTCTAGCTTCGTTCTTTCCTAAAACTTCATCTGCATCAAAATCTTTGGCAATACCTGCAATTTTTGTCTTATGATTAGTAACATCAAATGTATCAATAGTGGATATACCAGATTTCCCGTTAATCAAATTGTTCCAAAATGTTTTGATGTTGTTTCCTATAGGAGACACTACCCCCATACCGGTAATCACAACTCTTTCCATTTTTCATCCCTCCAAATCAATAATTTACTTGTATTTTACATTTCTTTTATCCTATTACAAGGGATAGTTTATCCTGGTATAATTACTACTAGGTTAAATGGATAAGATAAGGAGTTTAAAAATGAATAATAAAACTAGGCTTGAAGCTTTGTCGACATTCTTAAAAGCTAAGCGTGCCCAAATTAAGCCTGAGTCTATTGGTTTACCTGTCGGAACCCGGAGAAGGACACCTGGATTACGAAGAGAAGAGGTTGCACAATTAGCAGGTGTAAGTACCACTTGGTATACATGGCTAGAGCAAGGAAGAGATATTAAAGTTTCTTCAATCGTACTTGATTGTATTTCTACAGCTCTACAATTAAATAATGATGAAAGAGACTACTTATATGACCTGGCATTAGAGACAAAATCAGAAATTACAAATCAAAAAAAGAATCAATCAGAGCTTAGCCCTTCTTTAAAGCGAATACTAACTGAATTAACCTATTGTCCGACTATCATTACAGATCGACATTGCCATATAGTGGGCTGGAATCCTGCAGCTGCTCATGTTTTTTTAGATTTTGAACAAATACCGAATGATCAAAGAAATTTGATTCGTTTAGTGTTCACAAGAAAAGAATTTAAAACATTGGCCGTCAATTGGGAACATTTTGCTAAAGGTTTTCTTGCTATTTTCCGTACCTATTACGGACATTATTTAGGCGATAAATGGTACAACCAATTTATTAAAGAAATGAGTTATTCACATTCAGAATTTCAGGATTTATGGCAAGAAAGTCAAGTAAGTAAGGCTCCAGAAATGATAATTGAATTCAGACATGCTAAAGCAGGCAAAATGTTGTTTAATTTAACTTCTCTTCAGGTTCAAGGTGATATGGATTTACGGTGCAGTATCTATACACCAGTAGAGGAAACGGATACAGAAAATAAATTAAAGCGATTAATGAAAAGGGTTTCGGTTAAAAATTAATAAAGTAATTTCGTTATTCCATTATAGGGCGCTTTAATTGAGCAAGGAACACAAAAATTATCAAACTTTTTTATAAAAGGATAATTCAATTGAATATAGAAAAAGCGTGTTTTAATCAATCTATTTTTCAAAACACGCTTTTTCTATTTGCCTCTTTTATTAAGGTTTATTAAGTTAATTTAATCAAACTTTATTCCAAGGTTACACCTATCTTGACCTGTTGCTTTTCTTAAAAGTGAACGGTTCTTTTTTAATGTGAAATCGCTCTTTTAAAAAGCCCCTTAAATTTCTCCCTATCTTCTGATGTAAATGGTTTTGGCCCCTTTGTACGCTTTCCGCTTTTTCGAGCCATTGCACTCAAATAACGTATTTGTAATAATTGGTCAATGTTTTCATTTGTATAGCTAGCCCCATTATGGTGAAGTACCGCACACCCTTTTGCTAAACCTAGCGAAGCAAGACCATAATCTTGCGTAACGATTATATCTCCTTTTTCTGCTAATTTCATAATCCGATAATCCGCAGCATCTGCTCCAGAATCAACATAAATGGTTTCCACTCCTGATGGTTGTTCCGCATTAGAAAAATGAGAAAAACTAGTAACAAGGATAACAGGAATTTCAGCATTCGTACCTTCAGAGATTATGATATCTTTTACCGGACAAGCATCTGCATCAACATAAATTTTCATCTTAACCTCTCCCCGTAAATAAGTTTGAGTTGATGATAATGGCAAATTTAGCCTTTGTCAAACGATAAAGATGGTTTACCTAAAATCATTAAAAAACAGTTGTTCTATTAAAGGGCGCTTTAACTGAGCAAGGAACACAAAAAATATCAAACTTTTTTATAAAAGGATGATTCAATTGAATATAGAAAAAAGCTGTTGCTTTGTAATAAAGTCACGATGTTTTGAAAAAAGATGTGATGTTTATAATAAAGTCGCGACGTTTCTATCAAAGAATTCTAAATGAGTTTTGAATAATCTTTTCCTAAAAATAGTTTCTTTAGAAGAAAAATAATGTGATATTTTAATACGGTATTTTATCAATTCAGGTGAAAATGAATATTTTTATGAAAAAATCAAAAAAGGTTGACAACCAACATTGAGTGTTATAATATTATCTCGAATTCGAGATAATTAAAAAGGAATTGATGTTATGGATAGGATTAATAATGAAGATTTATCTCTCAAGTTATTTGTTACTTTTTCACGTGCAGGGCAATCAGTCACAAAACGTATTGAAGAAGATATAAAAAGCTATGGACTTAATCCTACTGAATTTGCAGTTCTTGAGTTACTATTTAGTAAAGGGGATCAACCTATACAAAAAATTGGTGACAAAATATTACTTGCAAGTAGCAGTATTACGTACGTTGTTGATAAGTTGGAAAAAAAACAACTTTTAGTACGAAGACCTTGCCCTAAAGATCGCCGTGTTACGTATGCTGCCATTACGTTAGAAGGAATTAAACTAATGGAAGGGATATTCCCTAAGCACAAAGAGGCGATTCAACAAATATTTGGCGGTTTGAGTCCTGAAGAAAAAAGGATAATGATTGAACAGCTAAAAAAACTAGGATACTATGCTCAAAAGCTATAATTTTTTTGTAATTTATCTCTAATTCGAGATAAATTACGTTTAAGCAAGCTATAAAGGGGATATATTGTTATTCTTTTTATAACTCGTCTGAATGGTTAATATAATTAAGAGGTAACTGGAATTTTTACTGCTAATTATCTCGAATTAAAGATAATTGAATTGAAGATAAATATCTACAATATGAATTTAACTATGCCTTGTAACCAAGATTAAATGTAACGAATAAAAAGGAATAAGGAAATAACCCATGTTTAATCATTAAAAGAGTTTTTAAATATCTAAATAAAAAAGGAGTATACAAAATGAATAAGAAAACAATGGGGATTCACCATATTACAGCAATCGTAGGTCACCCACAAGAAAATGTAGATTTTTATGCTGGGGTTTTAGGGTTACGCTTAGTAAAACAAACGGTAAACTTTGATGATCCAGGGACATATCATCTTTACTTTGGTGATGAAGGAGGAAAACCAGGGACTATTATTACATTTTTCCCGTGGGCAGGTGCTCGTCAGGGAATCATTGGAGATGGTCAAGTAGGGGTAACTACTTACGTTGTTCCGAAAGGTGCAATGGAGTTTTGGGAAAAGAGATTGGAAAAGTTCAATATTCCGTATACAAAAATGGAGCGCTTTGGAGAACAGTATTTAGAATTTGACGATCCTCACGGCTTGCATTTAGAGATTGTTGAAAGAGAAGAAGGAGAAGTAAATAATTGGACTTTTGGAGACGTAAAACCAGAAGTTGCGATTAAGGGATTTGGTGGAGCAATTCTGCTATCTGCTCAACCTAGCAAAACTGCAGAGTTATTAGAACACGTAATGGGATTAGAACGAATTGGAGAAGAAGGAGATTTTGTTCGCTTCCGTTCCTCAGCTGAGATTGGAAATATCATTGATTTAAAACTAACTTCTATTGGACGTGGACAAATGGGTGTAGGTACAGTTCACCATATCGCATGGAGAGCTAGTGATGATCAAGATCAATTGGATTGGAGAGAACACGTTTCACGCTATGGATATGGTGTGACACCTGTGAGAGATAGAAATTATTTTAATGCAATTTACTTTAGAGAGCATGGCGAAATCTTATTTGAAATTGCAACGGATCCTCCAGGATTCGCACATGATGAATCACAAGAAACAATGGGTGAGAAACTCATGTTACCTGAACAATATGAGCCGAATAGGAAACAGATTGAACAAGTATTATTGCCGTTTGAAGTAAGAGAATTAGACTAATTTCACGAAGGGAACGATTTCTTTGCTATCGATCCATCCAAAAATACGGAAAGAGAAAATTATAAATTTCTTATAGGAAGTATTATTCCAAGACCGATTGCCTTTGTTACGACAATTTCAAAGGAACATATTTTGAATGGTGCACCTTTTAGTTACTTTAATATCGTTTCCTCTAATCCATCAATGATTTCATTAGCGATTCAACGGTCAGAGGGGAGACAAAAAGATACAGCAAAAAATATTCTCGATAGTAAGGAATTTGTTGTTCATATTGTGGATGAATAAAATGTAGATAGAGTGAATAAAACAGCTGCTAATCTGCCTCCTACTCAAAGTGAAATTGAACTTGCAAGTTTTACTTCAATTGCAAGTGAAAAGATTTCTGTACCAGGAATACAAGAGGCTAAAGTTCGAATGGAATGTGTATTAGAGCATTCTTTAGAATTAGGCGATTCTGATTCTCTTGGATGTGATTTGATTATAGGAAAAGTGGTTCAATTTCATGTTGAAAATGAAATTTATGAAAAGGGAAGAATCAATCCAAAGCGATTGGGAGCGGTGAGTCGATTAGCAGGCCATAATTATGCGAAAATAGGTGAGATTTTTTCCATTGAAAGACCTCAGTAATTTGAATATAGCTTAATAATGAAATGGAGAGAGAATAATGTCCAATAAAATAGCAGGTATTCATCATATTTCTGCAATGGTAAATGATGCACAGCGGACAATTGATTTTTATGCAGGCATTCTAGGGCTAAGACTTGTAAAAAAGACAATCAATTTTGATCGACCAGAAGTGTATCATTTGTACTTTGGGAATGAATCTGGTGAACCGGGAACTGTCATCACATTCTTCCCATGGCCCAAACAGTTAAAAGGACGAATTGGAACAGGACAGGTTGGAGTAACCGGTTATATGATACCAAATGGGTCTATGTCATTTTGGGAGACTCGTTTGCGGAAATTCAATATTGAATATGTTTCATCTGTTCGTTTTGGAGAAACATGTTTGCAATTTCAGGATCCGGACGGCCTTCAAATTGAGCTTGTGGAGCGAGATGGTGGTCCGCAAAATACATGGAGTTTTGGGGGAGTTGGAATAGAAAACGCGATTATGGGATTTAGTGGCGCTACTTTATATTCTGCACAACCGCATAAAACAGCTCAATTGCTGGAGCACGTATTTGGATTAGAATACATCGGACAAGAGAATGAATTCTTACGATTTCAGTCAAAAGCAGAGATTGGAAATACAATTGATATTAAATTAAGTGCTTCAGTCCGAGGGCTAATGGGAGCGGGAACGGTTCATCATATTGCATGGCGTGCAAAAAATGAAGAAGAACATCAAGAGTGGTGGTCTATTCTTAAAGAAAAAGGATATTATCCGACTGAAATTCTTGATCGTAATTATTTTAAGGCTCTTTATTTTCATGAAGCAGGCGGTATTTTATTCGAAATAGCAACAGATCCACCGGGTTTTACAGTGGATGAATCGAAAGAGGATTTGGGTGAAAGGCTTATGTTACCATCTTGGCTCGACCAAAAACGAGAAGAATTAGAAGAACTCTTACCTCCTATTGAGGTGCGGGTTTTGGAAGGGGATAAATAATGAAACATTTTTTTCATAAAGGGAAGGATTTAACAAAACCAACATTATTATTACTTCATGGTACTGGTGGGAATGAGTTAGATTTATTACCACTTGCGGGCAGAATTGATGAAGAAGCTTCTGTATTAAGTGTTCGTGGAAATGTATTGGAGAATGGAATGCCTCGTTTCTTCCGAAGATTAGCAGAGGGCGTTTTTGATGAAGAGGATCTTGTTTTCCGTACTAAAGAATTAAACGAATTTCTTGATGAAGCAGCAAAAACATATGACTTTGATAGAGAAAATATAGTAGCAATTGGTTATTCTAATGGCGCAAATATAGCAGCAAGTTTATTATTCCATTATCAAAATGCACTGAAAGGTGCCATTCTTCATCACCCTATGGTACCTAGAAGAGGAATAGAGCTTCCTGATTTATCAGATAAATCTGTATTTATTGTAGCTGGGACAAATGATCCAATCTGTTCACCTATGGAATCGGCAGAATTACAAACGTTATTAGAAAAGGCGAATGCAAATGTATCATTACATTGGGAAAATAGAGGGCATCAGTTGACTGCGAGTGAAGTAGAAGCAGCAGCTCAGTGGTATCGTACTTTTCTAAATGCGTGATAAAAAGATTTTATGGTATGGAGTATAATTTGAAAAAAGTGAAAAAATAGGTAGGTGTAATGAAATGGGGATTTTATCCAAGTTATTTGGAAATTCATCAATAAAGGAGAAGAAAACAATGGAAAATGTAAAATTAGCAGTGATTTATTACAGCATGGGTGGAACAAACTATCAACTAGCAAAGTGGGCTGAGGAAGGTGCAAAAGAAGTTGGTGCAGAAGTAAAAGTATTAAAAGTACCAGAATTAGCTCCACAATCTGTAATAGAAGGAAATCCGGTTTGGAAATCTCATATTGAAGCAACAAAGGATGTACCAGAGGTAACATTAAATGATTTAGAATGGGCAGATGCGATTATTTTCAGTGTACCAACTCGTTTTGGGAATATGCCTGCACAAATGAAACAATTTTTAGATACAACAGGTGGATTATGGTTTAATGGGAAGCTTGTAAATAAAGTTGTTAGTGCGATGACTTCTGCACAAAACTCTCATGGTGGACAAGAAGCAACAATTTTATCATTATATACTTCTATGTATCATTGGGGAGCAATTGTGGCTGCACCTGGATATACGGATCCAGTAACATTTGGTGCAGGTGGAAACCCATATGGTACTAGTGTTACTGTTGGTCAAGATGGAAAAATGATTGAAGATGTACAAGCAGCCGTGAAACATCAAGCAAAACGTACAGTAACTGTTGCCGATATGGTTAAAAAAGCAAATCAATAAGAAAAAGCACCAATCAAGAATTAAGATTGGTGCTTTTTTAGTTTAATTCTCTATAATGCAACAACTTTATTGTCACTCTACATTTAAAGGTATTTAGTATAATTTCTATTATGATTTTAAATAATTTAATAGCATTTTAAATTAAAAATAATATACACATGGGGGAATTAAAAGATAAAAAATAGGTAAAATTTTGAAGGTAAAAATTATCTAGACTGCGTTTGAAAATGAATTAAATCAATAATTCCCAGTCAAAATAAATTTTCCCTGAACACAGTGTTGTCTTTATATAAAAAAGTTCTTTACTAGCAAACTGCTTAATCATTACATTCTCGAATGAGTAAAGATCTTTTTTATCTTTTGCTGTATAGCAACCTTCATCATCAAATTTATGTGTCGTTTTTAAATATAGTCACGGTGTTTATAAAAAAGATGCGATGTTTTGCCCCTTTGAATCTGTTTATCTAAAAGGGGGGATTTATAGTGAAAGGTGAAAAGAAGATCGGAACTGAAAGGCGGATTAAGGAACTGTTGAGTAGCAAAAAGTTACTCCACTAAAGGGCCAGATTGTTGAGGAGCAAATTTAGTATCAAGGGTGGCGAACCGTACCATAAATATTACACATACAACCTGGATGAATCCTTAAAAACCATGCCAATAGACTATATGTATAGAGGAAAAGGCAGAACAAAGCCATTGGATACCTTACTAAAGGAAACAAACACCACGTCTTTTATCATTGTCCACGATGATAAGGTAGTGATAGAAGAATATTACAACGGATATGACAAGGGCACTATTAATACATCTTTTCAATGGCTAAGTCAATTGATTCGTTGTTAATTGGAATGGCTATCGAAGATGGTTATATTAAAAGTGAAAAACAATCCATTGCTGATTATATAAGCGAGTACAAAGTAACTAATATGGAGAGAATTACAATTGAAGATTTACTTCTGATGCGTCCTTGATCATAAATGGATCCAGTTGCTAATACTGTACAATTATTGGTGTAGTCATAGTATGTGGCTAGAAAATTACTAGGAGGTCTAGATTGAGAATTTTTTGGACTGTTTATGGCTTGGTTCCCAGGAATATCCTCATGATCAAGCAATTCCAATGAGAGCAACAGATGCCTGGTTCCCCGTAAAAATGATTGGATAGAAGGATGATTGCCACAGATAGTTCTTAATTAATTTATAGTTTCTTGGTCTGGACCAAATGGAACTACTTCCACTATAAGTTCTGGTCTTAACTCCATTGAATCACTCTCCAATTATACTTTTTGAGTATTTCATTACCACTCCTTCTAGCATCTTATGTTTTTGTGATGGCAGAAGAAAACGTCTTGTTTACCTATTTTAAAAGAAAGTGAAAGTACGCGGTCCTCTGTTTCAGGACTTGAAAAAGGAATTTGAGAGTTTTCCGTGATAGCGGGATGTTTTATCAGGGAGTGAAAGGAAGTTCTCAAGTAAAAACTTTATAATTTTTTTAGCTATTCCTTGCTTTTGAAAACTGGTTTTATTTCCCTGCCCAAACACTTTTTTTAATTACAAAAAGTGTCCTGCCATTTTCCAGTACTACAATATAATTGGATAAATTTCTTTTTATGAAGTGAAAGTGTGTTCGGGGGCGACATCTTTGAATTTCACACCTACTATGTTATTACTGGGGTTTATTGGGAGCGGAGGATGTTCAACTGTCAATTTTAAAAAATGCAACGGTTCTCACCTTAATTATGGCAGGTGCCATTTTGCTAATTCAATGATTAATGATAAAGGCTGCTTACAGCTTTTTTATGAGCTTAGCGGCCTTTTGTCATTTTTGGGATAAGTCTTATACATACTATAATTTTAATAATACCTGGAGGAGATTATGAAAAAGGGCAAACTTAGTTTACAAGCCATTATTATTATATTTGTTTGCATTGTCGTCGTATTATCACTTGGAATAACTGATTTAATAATAAGCAAAAGAATTACTTCCAGTGTGGAAGAAACAGAAAAAGAAAAGGCCCTCAATGTTGCAAAGATGGTAGCCCTTAGTCCGCAAGTGATTGAAGCCCTTGAAGGGAAAGCGAACAAGAAAAATGTCCAAGTTTTTAGTAATCAAATTAGAGAAAAGATCAATGTCAACTTCGTTGTTGTTATGAACATGAAAGGAATCCGTCAATCCCATCCGGACCCCGAATTGGTTGGAAAGCCCTTCATGGGAGGAGATGAAGGGCCAGTTCTTAAAGGAAAGGAGTATGTGTCCATTTCAAAGGGGACTCTCGGTCGATCCATGCGGGCATTTACTCCAATAAAAAATTCACAGGGAAAACAAGTGGGTGCGGTTGCTGTAGGAATTACTTTAGAGAACGTTACAAAGGCGGTACAGAAAGGACGACTGGCGGTCGTTATAGGAACGTTAATCGGAATCCTAATAGGTGTAATCGGTGCAGTGTGCCTAGCAAGATACATCAAAAAAATCCTTTTAGGACTCGAACCGATCGCTATTGCTAAGCTGCTTGAAGAACGTAGTTCCATGCTTCAGTCTGTGCGTGAGGGAATCATAGCCATCGACCAAGAAGGGAAAATCACACTTGTAAACAGGACAGCCAGTAAGCTTTTTAAAAAAGCCGGACTTGGAGAGAATCCTATAGGGAAGAACATTGAAGATTATTTGCCAGAGACCCGGTTAAGTCGCATTATCAAATCGGGTGAGACAGAGCTCGATCAAGAACAGAACGTGCATGGGGTTACCATTCTGGTAAACAGGGTACCAGTGATTGTGCAAAATCAGCCGGTGGGAGCAATCGCAACATTCCGTGATAAAACCGAGGTTCAAGTTTTGGCTGAACAGCTTACAGGTGTACGCAATTATGCGGAAGCTCTTCGTGCTCAGACTCATGAATTCATGAATAAACTTCATGTCATTCTTGGTCTGGTTCGTACTGAACAATACGATGCACTTGCTAACTATGTAAGTGAAGTCGTTAACCACCGTGAAACGGAAGTGGGCTTTGTAACGAAAAAAGTCCAAGATCCGGTTCTTGCCGGGTTTCTGATTGGCAAGCTAAGCTTTGCAAGAGAATCAGGGGCCTTACTTTCATTTGATAGCGCAAATACACTTCCCAAGCCTGCCAACTCGGAAATTACACATGATTTAATAACGATAATTGGAAATCTCGTCGATAACGCAATGGAGGCAATTGCAGACAGTCCAAACAAAAAAATCGACCTTATACTGGATTACGCAGAGGATATTTTAACAATAGAGGTTAAAGACACAGGAGTGGGAATGACGAATTCACTCCAAAACAAAATATTGAATAAAGGATTTTCAACGAAAGGAAATCACCGTGGGTTCGGATTATACCTGTTGGCGCAGGCAATTGAAAGACTGGAGGGGGACCTGATTATTTCGTCCAAGCCTGGAAAGGGAACGAATTTTGCTGTATATATACCTTATAAAGAAGAGGATGTATGGAAATGATTAATGTAATGATTGTTGAAGATGACCCAATGGTAGCGAAAATCAATAAGCAGTACCTTTCTAAAATTGACGGGTTCCGTTTAGTTGCAATAGTCAATTCAGTTGCTGAAGCCATCCAACTTTTAGAAAAGAATGATATTCAGCTCATTCTTCTGGATATTTTTATGCCGGGAAAACAGGGCCTGGAGCTGTTATCGTACCTTCGGAAAAATGATCTTGAAAGTGATGTCATCATTATTTCAGCGGCCTCAGATCTTGAACGAATTAAGAGGGCATTAAGGTATGGTGTTGTCGACTATTTAATTAAGCCTTTCGAGTTTGATCGGTTTAACGCTGCACTTGCTGCCTACCTTGAGCAAACTCGGTTAATTCATAAACAGGATTCGGTAAGTCAGCAGGAGCTCGATCACTTACTTTTGCACAGAGAAGAAGCCGTAATCGCAGAGGAACTCCCAAAGGGATTAACCAAGGATACCTTAAAGCAGATATGGGATGCGGTTCAAGAGTTGAAGCGGGGGCCTTTTTCCACTGATGAAGTAGCTAATGTTGTAGGCATTTCAAAGGTTTCAGCAAGAAAGTACCTTAACTTCCTAAAGGACTTAGGAATACTTGAAGTCAAAGTCATCTATGGAACAATCGGACGGCCTGTGTATCAGCATGAATATAACCAATATAAGGAACACCTAATAAAAAACTTTTTGTAAGCAGTTTTTGAAACTGCTTACTTTTTTTATTTACAAAAAGGATTATTAAACTTTCATAAACTATGAAAACGCGTTCCTTCCGAATATGATAGACATGTAACAAAACAAAGGGAGATTAAAACATAGTACAAGATGCAAGAAAATTGGAACCGTTTTCTTCAATTATTGGAACCGTTTTCTTTAATTATTGGAATAATTGGTAAAATAACGGATTCCTTTCGAGATTATAAAAACTACTTTAGGAGGGTTAAAAATGCAAATTCCAATTAAGAAAACGCTTGATAAAATTCCAGGTGGTATGATGGTTGTTCCACTTTTTTTAGGAGTATTAACGAATACCTTTTTCCCGCAACTTTTAAAAATTGGAAGTTTTACAACGGCATTATTTAGTAAAGAAGCATCATCTACCATTTTGGCATGTTTCATGTTTTTAATTGGTTCACAAATTAATTTTAAATTAGCACCAAAGGCAATAAAAAAAGGTGCAATATTATTAACAGGAAAATTTATAGTGGGTGCTGGTATAGGTTTAACTGTAGCAGCGATTTTTGGGCCTGCCGGAGTACTAGGATTATCACCATTAGCCATCCTTGCAGCGTTATTAAATGCTAATGGTGGATTATATGCATCTCTTGCTTCATCGTATGGTGACGAAACTGATGTAGGCGCATATGCTTTATTTTCTTTAAAAGATGGTCCATTTTTTACATTAGTTGCATTAGGTGCATCCGGACTTGCCACAATTCCTTTTCAAACACTTGTAGGAGTATTAATTCCAATCGTAATAGGAATGATTTTAGGAAATATTGATCCTGATATGAGAAAGTTCCTTGGAAGCAGTAAATTATTATTAATCCCATTCTTCTCATTCCCATTAGGTGCAGGAATGAATCTTTCAACTATTATAAAAGCGGGAGGTCCTGGCATATTACTAGGATTAATAGCCGCATTCACTGGGATTGGAGCTTACTTACTTTTGAAGTTATTTAAAGAAAATCCTATCGTTGGTTTAGCAACAGGGTCAACAGCAGGGAACGCTGTAGCTACACCAGCTGTTGTTGCAGCAGCAGATCCATCCTTAGCTCACATAGCACCAGGAGCTACTGCACAAGTTGCAGCTGCATGTGTAATATCTGCAATAGTCTGTCCGATTATTGTTAATTATGCATTTAAAATGTCCGAAAAGAAAAAAGCTAAAAAACCAATTGCAGGGGCAGCATGACAATAAAGTAAAAATCTACTGTTATCCTAGCCATCATGCTTCTGAAGCTTTTAAGCCAATTTGAAAAAGAAACAAAGACAAAGCAGTCAGCGGTTTCACTGTCTGCTTTGTTTAGTTACAAAAAAGGGCCATTAAGTTAAAAAAACTAGTGGGATAAGGAAAATTTTATTAACATGGTTGCGGTATTGTCGGAATAGCTATTTTAAGATGGAAGGAAGGAAACACCATGAATGTACCTGAGAATGTTATTATAACTACAATAAAAGGAAAGGAAGTTCTCTCCAATCCTTTTTTGAATAAAGGAACAGCTTTTACGAAAGAGGAAAGAGAAGACCTTGGACTTGAAGGTCTGTTACCGCCACAAGTACTCACCCTTGATGAACAAGTTAATAGGGTCTATGAACAATATTCGATGCAGACGACGAATCTGTTTAAAAACGGGCTGCTTTATGATTTATATAACCGCAATGTTATCTTGTTTTATCGTCTTTTGAAAGAACACCTGGCAGAAATGCTCCCTATCATCTACACTCCTACTGTCGGTGATGCAATCCAGTCATACTCCCATAGCTACCGTCACCCAGGTGGCTTATATCTTTCCATTGATAATCCTGAGGGCATTGAAAAGGCATTTTATAATCTAGGAAAGCCCCAAAATGGTATTGATTTAATCGTCGTTACCGACTCTGAAAGCATTCTTGGTATTGGGGACCAAGGGATAGGCGGTATTAATATTGCGATTGGTAAACTTGCCGTGTACACGGCTGCAGCTGGTATTGATCCAAGCCGTGTTCTGCCAATCGTGATGGATGTTGGCACGAACAATCAGGCTTTGATTGCAGATCCTATGTATATCGGCAACAAATTCGCACGTGTCCGCGGTGATCGTTATGATCAATTCATTGATTTATTCATTCAGACTGCAAGAAAGTTCTTTCCAGAGGTTCTCATTCACTGGGAGGACCTTGGCAACGTCAATGCGCGAAAAATCTTGGATAAATACGGTGACAAAATCCTTACCTTCAACGATGACATCCAGGGGACAGGTGCTGTTACTCTTGCTGCTATTATGTCTGCTTTGAAAGTAACAGGAGAATCCCTGAAGGACCAGCGCATTGTTGTCTTTGGACCAGGGGCTGCCGGCATCGGTAACGCAGACCAAATGGCAGATGCCATGGTTCTAGAAGGCTCGACCAGAGAAGAAGCCAATGATCGTTTCTGGGCTGTAGACTATCGGGGTCTACTAACAGATGAAACACCAGATGTTCTGAACTTCCAGAAGCCTTATATAAGAAAGGTGGATGAAGTTAAAGACTGGGATAAGAATGAGGAAGGGATCATTTCATTAATGGAAGTAGTTCAAAGGGTGAAACCAACCATTCTGATTGGTACTTCCGGACAAGCTGGTGCCTTCACTGAGGATATTATAAAAGAGATGGCCAAGCACGTTGAACGTCCAATCATCATGCCAATGTCCAACCCGACTGCGCTGGCTGAAGCAGTGCCAGAAAACCTAATCAAATGGACAGATGGCAAGGCGTTAATTGCGACTGGCAGCCCCTTTGCCGATGTAGAATACAAAGGTGTTTCCTATGAAATCGGTCAGTCAAACAACGCATTTGTATTCCCGGGGCTTGGACTTGGAGCAATTGTTGCAAAAGCTGAAATCATCTCAAAAGGAATGTTCGCAGCAGCAGCAAATGCAGTTGCCAAAATGTCAGATACCAGCACATTAGGCGCATCCCTGCTGCCATCCATTGAAAAGCTTCATGAAGTCTCAAAATACGTAGCCATTGAAGTAGCCCATGCTGCAATACACGAAGGAATTGCAAGAATAGATATTCAAGATGTTGAAAATGCTATTGAAGATGCTATGTGGGAACCTGAGTATAAAGAAATTAAGAGTGTAGGTATTTGGACAAAGATTAATTCCTATGCATATTAAATAGTTAAATAAAATGCCTGTACTTCTGGTAATTGATCGAACTTTCGGTATTCCAGGCAGTGACAGGCATTTTTTGTAATCAACTAGATTAAATGGGCCAATCCTTTTTTGGGAAATCTTCCATGAATTATTACATCGATTGTTTAAGTTTCTATAGTACAAAATTGCACATTTATCTTATTTGATTTTTCAACCCTGTCAAAAGTTATACTACATATTTTTATAAATGATTAAAGAATTATGCCTGAGAAACTTCCTTTTAATACTTCTTTTTCAAGTTGATTCATACATGTAAATGCCGCAGTAATTTTTGTGCGATTTTTTTCATCCAGTTCAAATTGTTCAATAATTACGTCACAACGGATCGTATCACCACTAAAGACGGGGCGTAAGAATTCAAAATCCATCTTACGAGCCAATACATTATAATCACCGCCAACTTTCGTAGGGAGTGTTGATGTTAAAAGTCCTTGTACAACAAATCGTCCTTGTTCATCTGGTGTAACATGATGAATCCCCTGATCCTTAGATACCTTTGTAAATAAGACAACATCTTCTTTTGTAAATGTTCGCTCAAAGGTGATTTTTTCGCCTACTTGCAATTCCATCCATACCCCTCCTCAAAACATTTTATGATTCACTTAATTTTACAGTTGGAATACACAGTTAACTAACATCGAAGTATTCTTGTATTTATTATACAGAGACATTATAAAAGAAGATAATTCAAACCACCTTATCCAATATTTCTAATCAAATTTTATTATAAATCTATAATACAGACGTTCTTTTTTGTAGCGCAATTCAATTATTATATTCCGTTTATTAAATAAGAAAAACGTCGCAACTTTATTTAAATCTACATTAAGCTTTCATAGGATTTTACTATATAGTAAAGAACTTTTTTATTCAGTAAACAATTTTTTTTATCTTTTTACACCTGTCAATTTAAATGGTAATCCGCTTTGAAAAATGAAAGTTTAATCAGAGAAAAGCATCCAATTTGTTCAACGAAAAATCGGTGGGAGAAAAAAATGGATGTTTTCAAATACACCACGAGGTGCTAGGGGAAGTGCCATCATGTATAGTGTGGTTGAAACCGCAAAAGAGAACAATTTAAGCTCCTATCATTATCTTCGTTATTTGTTTGAAGCGCTCCCCAATATCGATTTAAATAATAAAGAGGAAATTGATAAAGTCTTGTTGTAGCCAATGGATCTACCATCTAGTTGCAAAGACCGAAAAAAGTGAAGTAAACAAAAGGTAACTCTAAAATCAATCTTTATAGTATTTTTTTTGGATTCTATTAACATTTACGGTCTAAACATAATCATGTAATATATTGAATGAAATAAAGTGAATACATGAAGGATGGACATAAAATGGGAGATTTATTATTGATGATGATTGAACGCGTTGGTTTAATCGTTATTTTAGGATATTTACTTTCGCATATTAAGACGTTCCGTTGGCTGCTACATAAGCAAGATGGCTATAAAGGTAGCTTTATGTTAATTGGCATATTTTCATTGTTTACAATTGTAAGCAACTACACAGGGATTGAGATTTCTGGTAATACGATTATGAATGATAACTGGCTACAGGGTGTCTCTTCTTCTAGTACGATTGCGAATACGCGTATTATGGGAATTGGAATTAGCGGGTTACTTGGAGGTCCAATTGTTGGAATAGGAGTAGGATTTATAGCTGGTATTCATCGTTTTGTGCTAGGGGGAACGACTGCAGTAAGCTGTGCAATCTCTTCTATTTTAGCTGGGATTGTGACAGGTTATATTGGCTATTTATATCAAAAACAGAATCGCGTTGTAACCCCTAAGTTTTCTGCAGTGCTTAGCATCTGTATGGTATCGCTGGAAATGCTTATGATTCTTTTCATAATTGATGACGGCTGGAGCATTGTGAAAACAATTGCACTCCCAATGATTCTCGTAAATGGTTTTGGAAGTTTTATTCTATTGTCAATGATTCAGTCCATTTTACGACAAGAAGAACATGCGAAGGCATTACAAACGCATAAAGTATTGCGCATTGCTGATAAAACGCTTCCGTATTTTCGCCAAGGATTAACGGAAGAATCATGTACGCAGGTGGCACAAATTATCCATCGCTTTACAGGAACAGATGCAGTATCTTTAACAGATACAGAAAAAATATTAGCACATGTTGGATTAGGATCTGATCATCATATTCCTTCCCATAGCTTAATTACTGAATTGTCAAAAGAGGTGTTAAAGACCGGGAAAATTATGAAAGCAAAGTCGCGCGAAGGGATTAATTGTCAGCATGAAGGGTGTTTATTACAAGCGGCAATCGTGATTCCACTCACATCTCGTGGAAAGACCATCGGTACGTTAAAGCTTTATTTTAAAAATCCCAATTCATTAAGTCCCGTAGAGGAAGAGCTGGCAGAAGGATTAGCGAAAATCTTTTCAACGCAGCTTGAACTTGGAGAAGCAGAACTGCAAAGTAAATTATTGCAAGATGCGGAAATAAAAGCGCTGCAAGCGCAAATTAACCCTCATTTTCTCTTTAATGCGATTAATACAGTCTCTGCTTTATGTCGTACAGATGTAGAGAAAGCAAGGAAATTATTGTTACAGCTAAGCGTGTATTTTCGCTGCAATTTACAAGGTGCAAGGCAGCTTCTCATTCCGTTAGAACAAGAATTAAATCATGTGCATGCGTATTTGTCGTTAGAACAAGCAAGATTTCCGAATAAATATGAAGTGAAAATGTATATTGAAGACGAACTGCATACTATTCTGCTGCCACCGTTTGTGCTGCAATTATTAGTAGAAAATGCTCTTCGTCATGCATTTCCTAAAAAACAGCCTCTATGCCAAGTTGAAATTCATGTTTATGCCAAGAAAAACAGCGTGCATTTCAAAGTAAAAGATAACGGTCAAGGGATTGAGCCGAAGCGATTAGAGCGGTTAGGAAAAGCAATTGTATCGTCAAAAAAAGGGACGGGAACAGCATTATATAATATTAATGAACGGTTAATAGGGTTGTTTGGAAAAGGTACAACGCTTTATATCGTCAGTGAACTGGAAACAGGGACGGAGGTTTCCTTCACGATTCCAATTCAAAGAAAAGGAGGCAGCGATATTGAAAATATTAGTAGTCGATGATGAAATGTTGGCGCGGGACGAATTAAAATATTTATTATATCGAACGAAAGAGGTCGATATAATCGATGAGGCAGACAGCGTAGAAGAAGCGTTAGAGAAGTTGATGGAAAGTAAACCGGATCTTGTTTTTTTAGATATTCAGTTGTCGGATGATAATGGATTTGAAATTGCTAATATACTAAAGAAGATGAAAAAGCCACCTGCTATTGTATTTGCAACGGCCTATGATCAATATGCCATTCAGGCATTTGAAGTAGATGCTTTAGATTATATTTTAAAGCCGTTTGACGAAGAGCGCATTGTCCAAACGATTAAGAAATTTAAAAAACGAAAACAGCATGAAATGGCGGAGAAACAAGAAGTACATGTGCCGGATGTATCTAGCAGAATGGAAAAATTAGCGCTGCCGATTGATGAATCGATTGTATTAGTGAATATAGAAGATATCGTATATGCTGGATTGTTGGACGGAAAAGTAATTGTGAAAACGATTTGTGATACGTATGTGACGTACGATACGCTTGCTATATTAGAAAAGAAATTGCCACAAATGAATTTTATGCGTGTACATCGCAGTTTTATCGTAAATGTAAATCATATTTCTGAAATCCAGCCGTGGTTTAACTCTACGTATAATTTAATTATGAAAGAGGATTCAAAAGTGCCTGTAAGCCGTACTTATGCAAAAGAATTAAAGAAGCTGCTTCGTATTTAACAAGCAGCTTTTTGCATTTCATCCTTCTTTTTCTGTAACTGATTTCATATATTTGACGCTCTGTGTTGTAAGTGCTTACGCAATCATTTACATCCTATACAATAAAGCTATCAAATCGAAAGAGGTGGAAGGATAGTATGAAACGTTCATCTATTAATCCATGGCTTGTTGTCCTCGGTACAGTCATTGTCCAAATGGGACTTGGAACGATATATACATGGAGCTTATTCAATCAACCTTTAGTGAGTAAATACGGCTGGAGTCTTAACGCTGTTGCGATAACCTTCTCAATCACTAGCTTTTCTTTAGCATTTTCAACTTTGTTTGCGGGTAAATTACAAGAGAAATTGGGACTTCGTAAACTCATTATGATAGCCGGATTAGCCTTAGGAATTGGCTTGATGCTTAGTTCGCAAGTGTCCTCATTACCAATGCTTTATGTACTAGCAGGAGTTGTTGTAGGTTACGCAGATGGTACAGCCTATATTACTTCACTATCCAATTTAATAAAGTGGTTTCCAGAGCGTAAAGGTTTAATTGCTGGTATTTCTGTCTCCGCATATGGCACGGGTAGCCTAATTTTTAAATACATTAACGCAAAGTTCATTGCTTCAGTTGGTGTATCACAAGCGTTTTTATATTGGGGCTTAATTGTTGCAGTTATGATAGTGGTAGGCGCTTGTCTTATTCATCAAGCCGCTGAAGAAGATACAGTTCATGAAACAAAAAGTCATGACTTTACAACAAGAGAAATGCTAGGTACAAAACAAGTTTATCTGTTATTTAGCATGCTATTTACATCATGTATGAGTGGCTTATACTTAATTGGGATGGTTAAAGATATCGGTGTTCAACTCGTAGGACTTAGCGCAGCAACAGCAGCTAATGCGGTCGCTATGGTTGCGATTTTTAATACGCTTGGCCGAATCATTTTGGGACCGTTGTCAGATAAAATCGGCCGTTTGAAAATTGTTACCGCAACGTTTGTCGTTATAGCTATGTCTGTCTTTGTTCTTAGTTTTATGAAGTTAAATTATGGCATTTATTTCGCCTGTGTAGCAAGTGTTGCTTTTTGTTTTGGTGGAAATATCACGATTTTCCCAGCCATTGTTGGTGATTTCTTCGGTCTAAAAAATCATAGTAAAAACTACGGAATCGTGTATCAAGGCTTTGGTTTTGGAGCACTCGCAGGTTCCTTTATCGGTGCACTTCTAGGTGGATTTAAACCAACTTTTATGGTGATTGGCGCATTGTGTGTCGTATCATTTATTATCGCTATTTTAATTCGACCACCTAGTCAGCAAAAAGAAAAACAAGAAAATTATCGCAGCGTAGCGTGAGCATTTTAAATTTTTATTACATTCTAAAAGTAAACGTAAAGTAACTCCAAAAATATGATTTAAATAATGTTCTATTAAAAACAGATAATTGCTGAAGAGCAACTATCTGTTTTTTTATTTAATATATTAATGAATTTTTATATAGGATAGGAGAAGTATTTTTGTTAGGAAGTGTAAAGTGTACCTATTAAAATGATTACTTTAATTATATGAAATTACCTATATTATTATATTTTCCGTAAGTTATTTTGTGCTTTACGGCACGATTGCTCCCTCTATGGCTCATTACCTGATTTCAATAAAATTCGATAGTGCTAGAACAAATTGCCAAATTGTCCATTACCATTTTTAAATCCTAAACATATTCTATCGTAAAGAGTAGTGATAAATTGAGTTACAAAGACTTTTTCACTACTTTTTAAATTTATAAAAGAAAGGAAGTTGTAAATGGGAGAGCGTCATGAAGATGAAATCCGTGAATTGTTACGGGCATTTCAATTAGTAGGAGCAAGGGTGGTACTATTTTTACCATCGTTCCATGTAGAAGGTTTTATTACTCGAATTGAAAAAAACTTTGTTACTCTTCGTCGTGGTAATGGAGAGGGCGTTGAAGTAGAAAGCAATGATTCTGGTATAACACTTGAAAATCCAAACCAAATTAGCGTAAAAATTAGCGACATTCTATCAGTTAGTGATGATCGAGGAGCATAATAGCAAATAAACGTCAAAAAATGCACTGGGATTATTAAACACTCAGTGCATTTTTTTGTGGTTTAAGGAAAATGCAAAATAAAAAAGCATAAATTTTATTCCATATTAATGGGCAGTAAGACCCCCGCTGATGGAAGTTTAACTTTACATGAATACAGTATAAAACCTTGATTTAAATAGAAAATATAAAATTATATATGAATCAACCTATTAATAGTACTTTTTATTACATGTAATAAATATGGTACACAATTTTTAGGTGTTTTTTTTATACTTTTATTGTCACTTTTTCACAGCTTGTGTTTATTATATAATACAACCTTTTCATTATAGGGGGTGTTTAAGTGTGTCTGTTATGCTCAAATCAAGAAAATAGTAAACCTAGATTTAGATTGTTTGACATAAACCCTATTCCTCTTATTGTTTCATTAGAACCCCAAACATCTTTTGATGATTCATTAGAATTTCAAAAATCCCCCAATGAATTATCAAAACCACCAAAGCCTTTTGGTGACCCATTAGAATCCCCAAAAGCTTCTAATGTTTTATTAAAATTACCAAAGCTTTTTGGTGATTCATTAGAATCTCGAAGATTTATATTGACAAAAGATAATTCACAGTTGGTATTAACTGAAGAATCTTCTCATTATCCAAAAAGTTCGTCTAGTGATATGAAAGAAATAACAAATGAAATTAGAGAACTTTTATATGATTACCAGTTAGTCCATTTACGTATCACATTATTTTTAAATCAAATCCATATTAAAGGTTTTATAATGCATATCGGCAAAGATCTAGTTACGATTAGTGGGCAAAATGTTACAGTGAATAGTAATTCGACTGGTAACATTATAGAATCACCAAATAGAATCAATGTAAAAATTGAATCGATTCAAGCAATTAGTGATGGAGAAAAACCTTCAAGTAATATAAGAAACTAGTTAGTGATTATCACCTTAATTAATAAATGATTTTAAACCTAAGAGATTGATGTTTATCTTCATTGATCTGTGAACGTTATATTAATAGGAGTTGTAAGCTTTTCAGCAACCACTTCGATTTTATATCCTGGTGGGACTAAAATATCTTCTGGTTTAATAATTCTTTTAATTGTATCAGTACGATACATCGTATCCCCCCTTAGAAAAAGCTTCTATTTTTAATTATTCATAGAAGAGTAGTTTTCATTCCAAGTGATTGAAAAGCATGACTAGTAGGTAATACTGCATAAAACATAAGGCAGTGAATATTATAGGAAGTGGCAAATGGGATATTTTGAGGAGGGGTTTCCATGAAACGGTTTGTTCGTTATTGGTGTAAACTGATAATAGAGACAGGTTCAGATTCTCTTCATGTAAGAAAGATGGCACTTGCAACCCAGTTGGTAATCACAGCCTTATTGAGTACACTTGCTGCCATGTTTCAATCAGCAGGGGGTATTATGCCAGGGATAGGGTTTCTGATTAGTTGTCTAGCAACATTACCCATTTTTTTAGCCACTTACTTTTCAATCCGTCAAGGAATCCTTTCTTATATCCTTACGATTTTCCTCTTATTTATTATCCAGCCGAGTGAACTTATTATCTTTCCCTTTACAACAGGTTTATTAGGAGTAGCGCTGAGTGTAGCTTTTTTACAATTGAAGAGGAGAATTGCAGTTGTTTCTTTTTCAGCAGCATGTTTACTTGTGGGGATTATGATAAATCTGTACGTATTCCGTTTTCCAGTTTTAGGTCCTACGGTTGATACAACTATGGATCCAAAGGTTATTGCATTCATATTTATATTAAGTTTTCTTTACTGTTGGATATTCGCAGAGCTTTGTAGAATATTCATAAATAGGTTGTGTCAGGTGTTGTCTTAAATTTGGTTAGAAATCTTTTTAAACGAACAAGAATTGTAATAACCTAGAAAAGTCCTTTTAGAAATAAAGGGACTTTTAATTTACAAAATTAATGCTATCGGTAGTTAATCTATATAAAAATATAGAAAATGAAATTTTCTACAATTTAATACAAAAAACGACTAAAAATATTAAATTTTCAGATTTTTTGTTGCAATATGACGATTTTCATGTTAGTATAAAAGCAATCACACAAAAGGTGGTGATATCTTTTAAAAATTAACAGAATATTCAAAAATGTATAATTGTGAGTCGTTATTGTTATTTACTTTCTTCTTGTATTTCCCTTTAAAGAATGTTTTTTACCATCAACTCTAAATAAGCAGTAAAAAAGCACTTGAAAAAGTGCTTTTTTACCTTTTCTTTCATTTTTTTACAAAGAATTAGGGAGGGATAAAAGATGTGGATCTCTACACTACTATTAAATACATTCATTATTATAATTTGTATCCTTGGTTATCAAGTGTTTTGGTTAGACAAAACTGAAAAAAAAGCATGTAACAATATATTAATTTCTTTTCTTTCATCCATTGCAATTATTCTTTGTATGACCTTCCCGATTCATTTTCACGCTGGGTATATTTATGATCTGCGCTTTATTCCTATTCTTTTAGTTGTACTATATGGAAACACAGGAAGTCTAATTTTTATCAGTATTGTATATTTTTCATATAGATTTTACTTAGGTGGAACTGGTTTTTTTTCATCAGTTGTTATATACGGTATTATTATAATTACTATTACAATATTTCATAAGTTTTTCCTCATTCATTTCGAAAGAAAAAAATAGTATTCAACATACTACTTATTTTAATTTGTACCAGTTTTCTTTCAGTTTTTGCTGTAATAAATCAGATTGAAATAATTGGTAAAATAGAAGTTGGTTTTATTAAATTATTAGCTAATTATATAATAATTAATATTTTCACAGGATTATTATCTATTTATTTAGTAGAAGGAATGATAGAAAAGTTTAAGATGAAAGAAAAAATTCAAAGAGCAGAGAAATTTTGTCTAATTAGCGACTTGGCCGCATCTATTGCACATGAAATCTATAATCCAATCACTACTGTATATGGATTCACTCAATTATTTCATAAAAATGAACTCACAAAAGCAACTCAGAATAATTACTCGGAAATTATGTTAGTTGAACTGGAAAAAGTACAATTTATTATTAATAATTATTTATCTTTAACAAAGCCGCAAAACATAGTAAACGAATCAATACATATTAAGCAGCTTTTTCATCAAGTAAAAAATATAATTTTACCATTTGCACTTTCACACAATGTTGAAATAAAAAGTAACATTGAAAATTCCCTATATATAAATTCTGATCCAGAAAAGCTAAAACAATGTTTAATCAACATTGCACAAAACGGAATTGAAGCTATGCAAAATGGTGGAGTATTACAAATTAATATAAAAAAAATAAAAAATAATATTGTAATTGATATTATTGATTCAGGAGTAGGAATGTCTTCTCAAGAAATGAAAAGAATTGCAATGCCATTTTATTCAACTAAAGAAAAAGGAACAGGACTTGGCACTATGATCGCTTATAGCATCATTAAAGAATTAAACGGAGATATAGAAATAAAGAGTAAAAAAGGAATGGGAACACATTTTTCTATCATTATACCTTGCTAATACAAAAGTAAGTTGATGAAATGTTACCAATTAGTATTTTTGTTTTATAGCGTAGAGTAGAGAAACAATCTAAATAGCATAGAAAATTGAGTGTGAAATCGCATAGATTTTATACTCGATTTTTATATTTTTATAAGGGTGTATTGCATTTCAACTATTAAAATAGTATTCGAAATAGTAGTGCTGTTAACACGTTAACGATTTCTGTTGTCATATTTACATTTAAAATGTGATTTATGTTATTAATTTAGATATTAAGAGTAAAAGATAATGGAGATTAGGAAATTTATGTTAAAATATTCATGAGATTATGAAGATACTTATTCAACAAACGGACCGGATTGTTGAATAAGTAGTATCGGTTATTGGTATAAGTGTATATGAAAAGAGTAGATGTTGCATATGTACTTTTCATTGATGAAAATAATGAAAAAATAAGAAAATTACTTTTTAGATAGATTTCATTAGAGTAATTTTTATGAAATAAAGTGGGGGAGTTAATAGATGAAATCTGAAAGTATGACACACCATTTCCAAACATTAAGACAGCAACGGCATTGTTTTTTTCAAAAAGTACAATTTATTTCAAATGATAAACTATGGGATCAAAAAGAAGGAAAATGGTCTATTGGTGAGCATATTTATCATCTATATTTAATTTTAAGAATGGTTAAAGTTGCAACAAAATTTTCTTTTGTTCTTATTCCGTATGCAAAAATGAGAAGGAAGACAGCATTTGCTAATCAAATACATGATATTTATGCAGAATATAAAGAAAAGCATGGAAGAGGGATGAAAGCGCCTTTCATTTTAGTGCCACCGAAAAAAGTGATTCATACTATGGATAAAGAAGAGTTAAAGAGATTGCTGTTAAATGAAACGGATAAATTGAGAGAGTTAGTTATAAATATTGAAGAAGACATTGCTGGACATCTTGTGTTTTTTGATCCAATGGCCAACTATCCTAACTTAATTCAGGCTATTCAGCTTTTAGCAATACATGAAGAACACCATTATAAAATCATTGAAAGCTATTATAGTAACATAATGAAAGAGTTTGCTACTGAGGGTGCAAGATAGAAGATATTTTTATTGCTGATATTTGAAAAGGAAAAGGTTATAGTTTATCTTGCTGGAGAACAATGAGACAGAAATACATTTTAGTTGAATTCTTAAATTGATTGGCATGGAGATTTATAGACGGTATTGTGTTTTTTTGATATAACGATTATATAAAGATAGGGTTTTTCGCAAGGAGACTTATGGCTAAAAGAGAAAGGGAGTATATTATGAATGATATAAATGATAGACAGAATTTATCCACTGATGAGGTATCAGATCGCTTAGTTATGAAAGCGATGGAGCGAAACCTTGCGATTATTCGCTTTAACGTTAATCGTCGAGTTGCTTATGTTAACGATCTTTTTGCAAGAACGATGGGATACTCACCAACTGAAATGGTTGGAAAATTGCATAAAGAATTTTGCTTCCCTGAGTTTACTAACAGTCCTAGTTATGAAGAGTTTTGGCGTGATTTGTTAAACGGAAAAAGTTATCAAGATAAAATTGAACGTATGGATGCAGCAGGAAATCGAATTTGGTTGGAAGCTACATATATGCCTATTTTTAAGGATGAGGGGAAAACAGTGGCGGGAGTTTCGAAAATTGCTACAAATATAACGAATAGACAAAATAGTATTTTACGTATAGCTAAGGAAGTCCAATTTTTATCGGAAACACTTTCTCAAAAATCTGAAGTTGGAAAAGAGAGAAGTTTGGCTCTGCTCAGTAAGATTCAGCAAATTAATCATGAATCTGATGAAAACGTAACGAATTTGTCTCAACTTCATGAACAAGCAAATTTAATATCAGGAATCGTTAAAACTATTCAAGATATTGCAGCACAAACAAATATGTTGGCTTTAAATGCAGCAATTGAGGCGGCGCGTGCAGGAGAGTATGGTAGAGGATTCAATGTTGTCGCTAAGGAAGTACGGAGTCTTTCTGATAAAGTTTCACTTTCCATTGGTGAAGTTAAAAACACTGTTGAAGGCATTACATTAGAAATTAATCGAATGTCAAAGCGTATAGAGGCTGTTTCGTTAAGTGTGAAAGAAGGAAAAATGCTACTTGATGAAACAGTTAATGAATTTGAATCTATTTCTGAATCGGTAAGTTCTCTAGATCGGCAGGCTAAGCAATTCGTAGAAATTTTATAATAAATTTTAATTTGATAAGTAATTGAGCTAAGATTTATTTTGGGGCAATGATGGTATTTAAAATAGTTGATGCATTACTTCTATTTTGCAAAGAGTCGATTTAGCTGTACGAAAAATGTAATCCTAACATCCAATTAGTATTATCTCTATTTTTATAAGATAAGCTGAATTTTCAATTTTAAGTAAAATTCAGCTGTTATTTCAAACTGGAATAGGGTACTACTTCCTAATTTAAGTTGTTTTATATGGTTCATATAAATCCCAAAATCTTTTTTTTCTTTTCGACTAATACAACTTCTTCTGTTTTCACATATTTTTCGAATTTCTCCCCAACATGTGAGTGCATTCCAAATTCACGCCCTATTTTAGAATCAATGGAATATAGTAAAACGGTTCCTTCTTCTTCATTTACCCTTATTATTTGAAATTCAATTCCTTTATACTGTGCAAATGGTATAACATCATATGCTGTTTCTAAATCGGTTGTTTTTACTTTTTTATAGTATAAATCTGAATTTAGTTTAAAAGGAAGAAACCCATTCTCGACATCTTGTTTATCTTTAGAAATTAATCTTAAGTGACCATCCATTTTAACAATTCTATATTCTTTCCCTTTGTAAATTGCATATTTGTTATGTCTACTCATTATTCATTCTACTCCTCTCTTTTTTAGGTCTAGCTAAGTTAAATATTTCTAAGGGTTATTTTCTATTCGTGCACTGTTTATACAATGTTTAAGCATTCAGAACACTGTTATCTTTGAATGGATATTGATTTTCATATATAAATTAGTTTTTTAGTATTCAGAATCTCTATTGTTTATTTGAATTTCTATGAGGCTATTATGGAATGTAAAACTGAGATGAACCTGAATTGAAACTGAAAATTAGCTGAAAATGAAATGGCATATTTTGGAGTTGAACTGAAATGTATTTAGGAGGACTTTACAAACTTTCAGATTTCATTCAGACCAATTTAATATTTTTATAAGAATAAAAAATAAGATGTAGTGCATGTTTTGGTTCAAATATTAGCAATATCTGTCCTCATCAAATTAAAAAATTCTTTGTTCTCTAAACGAAAAAACGAACTAGATTTTTATAGGTAACCGAAGCAGGAGTAAACTTATAATTTAGAGGTACTTTAAAATGTTAATTTGATGGGTATCGGATACCGTGTCACTATTATGGAATGATAGTTATATGAATTAGGAGTTTGTATTATTTGCATAGGTGGGGGATTTTTTATAAAAAAATTAACTGTATATACAAAAAAGAAACGTGTATTAAGATCCATCATCTATTTAGAGTAAGAATCTAATACACGTCTGCACTATAAGAAACAATTGATATAATAGTGAACTATTGAGTTATTACTAATTACTATTTTTAATTTGAACATGTTTATTCCGCATTGCAAAATAAATCGGAAGACCTAATGCAGTTAAGCCGATACCACATAATGCTAGCAACGTTTGTGTGAAAAGTGTATTAATAACGATAAATGATCCGCCTATAATAGATATCATTGGTATAATAGGGTATAGAGGTACTTTGTAAGGACGCACAAGTTCTGGTTCCCTTTTACGTAAAATGAATACCGCTATAAATGTCATTGTATAGAATATCCATATAACAAACACTAACATATCTGTTAAGGTATTGAATCCACCGATAACCATCATAATGATAGAAACAAATAAGATAAATAACCCAGAATTATAAGGGATTCGACTATTTTTAGATAATGTCGCAAACCATTTACTAAAAGGTAGTTTGTTTTCTAATGCCATTGCATAAGGGATACGCATTCCTGTCATGATATATCCATTGATTGTTCCAAATACGGAAATTAAAATACCGATTGTAACTAATTTTCCTCCCATTGCTCCAAACAGAATTGTCGCTACTTCAGATGCAGGTGTATCAGTTCCTGCAAGTGCTGTTGCAGACATAACCATAAGGAAAGCAATATTAATAAGTAAGTAAACAACCATGACAGTAGATAATCCGATTACGATTGCTTTAGGTAAGTCTTTTTTGGGATTTTTCATTTCTCCAGCGATATTCCCTACATGAATCCATCCATCATAAGCAAACATTGTTGCAAGTAAGCCCGATCCAAGTGCAGATATAAGTGATTTACCTGGTCCTGCTTCAACTGGAAACAGTTGTAGAGTTACGTCGCCTTTGTGGAATAATCCAAAAATAATAAGTAAGGCTAAAGGCAATAGTTTACATATAGTCGATACAGTTTGAATTCCTCCGGCTGCTTTCGCGCCTAAGAAGTTCATCAAGGTTACGAATGTTGCGGTAACAACAGCAATTCCAATAATCATCATTTTATGTTCATTTGCATTTAATCCAAATAAACTAACTGCTTGTGTTCCAAAAATAATAGCAAGTGCTGCAATATTAGCTGGGAAGTAAATGACTGTTTGTGCCCAGCCTAGTAGGAAAGCAGTTAAGTTTCCATAAGTACGCTTTAAATATGCCATCATTCCACCAGTTTCAGGAATAGCTGCCGATAATTCAGCAGCAGTTAAACCTGCGCAAACAGTTAGTATTCCACCTATTACCCATGCAAGTAAGCCTAAACTCGCTGTTCCAGTTACACCGTATAAGGCAGTAGGCTTAAAAAATACACCTGCTCCAATAACGGTACCAATAACAGTGGTTAATGCAGCAAAGAAGCCGATTTCTTTTTTTAGTTGTTCTTGTGACATAATTATCACTCCTGTTTGGAAAAATACATGCACTCTCTGATGAATTCATTTTTATCTCAATTTTAAATAGTATATCCTCTCATTTTTTTAATAGTGCTTTATATTGATAAAATTTAATTTTATTTGTGATATAATTCACAAAAATCACTACAAAGTATTTCTACGTTCATATGTGAAAAAAATCACAAAAGTAAGTAAAAAAATAAAATTGCATTTCATTTGAATTCAAAAGAGATGTTACTCGTGACAAAGTCTAGCACAAGCTGAAAACGGATTCAATGCTTATTTGAACGAAAAAAATTATTTCAAAATAAATAAAAACATTTTGTGAACTATTTCACAAAATGTTGACTCATTATTTTTCTGAGTGCTATCTTGTAGGTGTAAACAGGCGATTCAGACAAATAAGGAAATATAGAAACGTTTAATATATTCCGCAATTTTATTTGGATCGTATAACAAATAATGTAATGAATATTACATTTAAAAGGATGTGTCAACATGAAAATAGGCGTAGTAAAAGAGATTAAAAAAGGTGAAGCACGTGTTGGGATGACACCAGAAAATGCCCAGAAATTAATTAAAGCTGGACATGAAGTTTTAGTAGAAAAAGATGCTGGTGTAGGATCAGGTTATACAAATGAAGAATATACGAATGCAGGTGCTACTTTAGTAAATCAAGAGCAAGCTTGGGATGTTGATATGGTAGTAAAAGTAAAAGAACCTTTAGCGGAAGAGTATAAATATTTTAAGAAAGATTTAATTGTTTGGGGGTTTTTACATCTAGCAGCTTCAAAAGAGTGTGTTGAAGCGATGAGAAAAGCGGGAACAACCGCTATTGCTGGAGAAACAATTAGTGAAAATGGAGTTTTAACGTTATTAAAACCGATGAGTGCAATTGCTGGACGCCGGGCAGTATTTATGGGAGCTTACTATTTAGAAAAACAACATCAAGGAGAAGGTATTTTATTATCAGGAATAGATGGTATTCCTGCTGGTAATGTTGTCATTTTGGGTGGCGGTAATGCAGCAATTAATGCTTGTGATATGGCTGTTGGAATTGGTTGCCATGTAACGATTTTAGAGTTAAACAAAGCACAGATTACTTATTTACAAGAAAAATATGCAAATGCTCCAGTTGAAATCATGGAATCTAATACTGAAAACTTAGAGAAAACAATTAAAAATGCAGACCTATTTATTTCAACCATTTTAATTCCGGGGTCTAGACCACCAAAAATTGTGAAAGAGTATATGGTTCAGTCTATGAAACCAGGAAGTGTTATCGTTGATATTGCAATCGATCAAGGCGGGACGGTTGAAACGATTGATCACTATACAACACATAATGATCCTATATTTATTAAGCATGATGTCATACACTATGCTGTGCCAAATATGCCTGGAGCGACACCGCGTACTTCTACTATGGCGTTAGCGAATGGAAACATCGATTATTTATTAGCGATTGCTAACGATGGTTTAGAAGAGACTCTACAAAATAAACCGGCATTAGTACACGGTATCAATATTTATAAAGGAACCATTACCTATGAAAATTTAGGAACAACGTTAGGATTAGATTATAAACAATTGAAAGAGGTGTTAGTATGATTACCGAAACCTTGCCGCTAAACATTGTTGATATAAAAAAAGCCAAACAAGTTCTTGATAGAAATGCTCGAAAAACACCCCTTGTTAAATCTTTTTATTTAACAAGCAAAACAGGCGGGGAAATATATTTAAAATTAGAAAATATGCAATTAACAGGATCGTTTAAATTTCGCGGGGCATTTAATAAAATTTCTAATTTAACAGATGAGGAAAAAGCTCGCGGAGTTATTGCTTGTTCAGCTGGAAATCATGCACAAGGTGTTGCACTATCTTCACATTTACTAGGAATTAAAAGTAAAATTGTGATGCCAACTTCTGCTCCAAAAGCAAAAGTTGAAGCAACGAAAGGATATGGTTCAGAAGTCATTTTATATGGTGATACGTTTGATGATGCAAAAGCAAAATGTGAAGAAATTATAAAAGAAACGGGAGAAACATATTTACATCCATATGATGATGTAGAAGTAATGGCAGGTCAAGGAACAATTGGCTTAGACATTCTTGATGATATGTGGGATGTTGATACAGTCCTTGTACCAATTGGCGGTGGCGGAATTATTGCCGGAATCGCGGTAGCACTTAAATCCTTTAATCCTTCTATCAATATAATTGGTGTGCAAGCTGATAATGTTCATGGAATGAAAGCTTCGTATGATAAAGGTGAAATCGTAGAGCATTATGAAGCACCTACTATCGCTGATGGATGCGCAGTAAAAATTCCAGGAACTTTAACTTTTGAAATTGTGGAAGGGTTAGTGGATGACATTGTAACTGTATCAGAAGATGAATTAGAAGTAGCAATGAAAGATTTATTACAACGTGGAAAAGCTGTTGTAGAAGGTGCTGGAGCATTAGCGACAGCTGCTCTTCTTGCAGGTAAAGTTGATCCATATATAAAAGGGAAAAAAGTAGCAGCGATTATTTCTGGTGGAAATGTTGATTTAACTCGTATTTCTAGTGTATGTGAGCATTTCTTTGCAAATGAAGTAAAATAAAAAATGAAACTGAGCGATAGGCTCATAGAATATGAGAAGAGCTAAGAGAGAATCTCTTAGCTCTTTTACGTAAAAGGATATACCGATAGTAGTTGTAATAGTTCAATATTTTTACATTTATGGATGAGAACTATTTGTCTTTTTTTGATTATTAAACTTGTAATGAGGTATAATACAATATGGTAAATAAATAGGACTTCTTCAATGCATATTGTTTGTCGGTAATGTGAAATATAACGAACTTTTTATATTTAGTTTGAAAAAGTGTTGAAGAAGTAGCATATTTCATATTACTATTTTTATGTAGATTCAAAGCTGAAAGAGAGTGAAAGAAATATGGGCCGTAAATGGAACAATATTAAAGACAAGAAAGCGTCAAAAGATGCAAATACAAGCCGCGTCTATGCAAAATTTGGACGTGAAATTTATGTAGCAGCAAAACAAGGTGAACCAGATCCAGAATCCAATCAGACTTTAAGAGTGGTACTTGAGCGTGCAAAAACGTATAACGTACCGAAAACAATTATTGATCGTGCGATTGAAAAAGCAAAAGGTGGTTCAGAAGAAAATTATGATGAACTTCGTTATGAAGGATTCGGACCAAATGGATCAATGGTAATTGTAGATACATTAACAAATAACGTAAATCGTACTGCAGCAGATGTACGTGCTGCATTTAGTAAAAATGCTGGTAACATGGGCGTAAACGGATCAGTAGCGTATATGTTTGATGCAACAGCTGTAATTGGTCTTGAAGGTAAAACAGCAGACGAAGCACTTGAAATCTTAATGGAAGCAGATGTAGATGTGCGTGATATTTTAGAAGAAGAGGAATCTGTTATCGTTTATGCGGAGCCAGACCAGTTCCATGCAGTGCAAGAGGCATTCAAAAATGCTGGTATAACTGAATTTACAGTTGCAGAACTAACAATGCTTGCACAAAGTGAAGTAACACTTCCAGAAGATGCACAAGTGAAATTTGAGAAAATGATTGATGCATTAGAAGATTTAGAAGATGTTCAACAAGTGTACCACAATGTTGATTTAGGTGAATAATATAGGAAAGCAGACCTTGTTTTTATAACAAAGGTCTGCTTTTTTTGAGTGTTCATTGAAATATAAAAGATAAAGCCAAAAGAAATAAAAAAATTTGTAATAAAGGCTTATAATAAATAAAGATGGATAAAAAAGGAGTGTAGTAGAATGAAACAGGAAATTATAGAGCGCTTTACAAGATATGTTCAGGTGGATACACAATCTGATGCAGAAAGCCATACTGTACCATCAACACCTGGCCAAATTGAGTTTGCAAAACAACTAGTAGAAGAGTTGAAGTCGATTGGATTATCAGAAGTAACGATGGATGAGAATGGCTACGTAATGGCAACGCTTCCTGCTAACACGGACAAGCAGGTTCCTGTAATCGGTTTTTTAGCTCATTTGGATACAGCTACAGATTTTACAGGGAAAAATATTAAGCCGCAAATTCATGAAAATTTTGATGGTAAGGCAATTACGTTAAATAAGGAACTTGGTGTTGTTTTAACGCCGGAATTATTCCCAGAGCTTCCATCTTACAAAGGACATACATTAATTACAACTGATGGAACAACACTTCTTGGTGCAGATGACAAAGCAGGAATTACAGAAATTATGACAGCAATGAATTATTTATTACATAACCCACAAATTAAACACGGGAAAATTAGAGTGGCATTTACGCCTGATGAAGAGATTGGTCGTGGTCCATCTCACTTTGATGTGGAGGCTTTCGGAGCTGCATTTGCTTATACAATGGATGGAGGTCCACTAGGTGGATTAGAATATGAAAGCTTTAACGCTGCTGGTGCTAAGCTAATTTTTAAAGGGAATAGCACTCATCCTGGTACAGCTAAAAATAAAATGGTCAATGCAACCAAATTGGCAATGGAATTCCATAGACAACTACCAGTAGAAGAAGCACCAGAACATACTGAGGGGTATGAAGGTTTCTACCATCTTATTTCTCTAAATGGTGATGTTGAGCGAAGTCAATCTAACTATATTATTCGTGATTTTGACCGCGCTCATTTTAATACTAGAAAAGAGAATATAACAGCTATTACAAAACAGATGCAAGAGAAGTATGGTGAGGAAAATATCATTCTTGAGATGAATGATCAGTATTACAATATGCTTGAAAAAATTGAACCAGTGAAAGAAATTGTTGATATTGCTTATGAAGCAATGAAAAATCTAGATATCGAGCCGAATATCCAACCAATTCGCGGTGGAACAGATGGTTCTCAATTATCATATATGGGTCTGCCGACACCAAATATTTTTACGGGCGGAGAAAATTACCACGGTAAATTTGAATATATTTCTGTAGATAATATGGAAAAAGCTGTTCAAGTTATTATCGAAATTGCACGGTTATTTGAAGAGAAAGCTTAAAAGAAATAAACCCGGATAGTAATGCTTTTTCCCATTAATTATTGGTGTTTATCGTATAAACATTGTATGAAAGTTTGTTATCCCTATTAAGTAGAAACTTGCTATATAGAATAATTTCTTTATATGATAAAGTAGGCCTATGTTTAAATAAAAAAAGGAGAGTGCCCCAGATGACAAACCAAAATGAAACGAACGCTTTACCGCCAAAAACATGTACGATTGAACGTCTTATCACGATTCAGGAGGACATTGAAAAAGTGCTTGCAGGACAGAAAACGGCTACTCGACGCAACGGGAGATATGCAGATGTCGGGGAAGTGATGGAGCTTCAAGGTCACCGGTATGTTGTGGAGAAGGTCTATTCGCAGTCACTTGGCGAATTGACTGATGAGCATGCCCGTCAAGAAGGTTATGCGAATGTGGAGGAATATAAGCAATCTATCCTGTCTCTTCACCCTGGCATGCCATGGCTGCCAAATATGAGAGTTTGGGTTCATGAGTTCCGTCCCATCGAAGGTTAATGTGATATAAGGATGGACATGTTGTATCGACTGCTTCTGTATGTACATATTTTCAGTGTAATCTTATCCATCGGCCCGTTTTTTGTATTGCTTCCGCTCATCAAAAAACTGCGGGCTTCAGAGACCCACGCGCGGCAGGCTTATCTGGATGTATTCCGATTTTCGGTCAGGCTGGCCAAGCATGCCGGGCATGTGCTGGTTGCATCCGGGGTTCTGCTTGTACTGGCGGGCCCTTGGACTTGGAAGACCCCTTGGATAGTGATGACTCTTATTCTCATGGCGAGTTCATTATTTTTCCTGGCCCGCGCCTTTTCGCCGACCATTCGGAAATTCAGCGAAACGGGCCAAGACAAGGACGCCTTGATTCAATTGTTGCGGCGTTCTGTTTGGATTTACATTGTTCTTTTAATGGCGATGTTATGGTTCATGGTGACAAAGCCTGCGTTGTGGCAGGGGTGATGAATCTAGGGCGAATAGCGGTTTTGTGTGATTGCCGTTTGAATTCGCCGGGCGACATGGAACAAGGACAAGCCTACTCTGTAAAATAAATAAGTGATATTATCTATCTTTATTCATAAAGATAAGAGGTCATATATAATGTTACACATTATATATATGTATTGGTACATTGCTCAATAAGAGTGATGTACTTTTTTATTATATAGACTCCTCTATGACCTCATATACAACAACAACAATTTCAAAAAAGGGTGTTTACAACAACATAGCTTTTGAATTAACAAGATACACAATAATTGGCATTAAAATTGCTCAGGGCATAAAAGCTCTGAGCGTTTATTATACATTGGCTTATTGAACAAACGCCACATTAATCACTTATATATTGCCAGGATGGATAGAAAAATACATATAACTGCTGAAGTAAATAAGATGACAGAAGTTACAAGACTTCTCCTAAATTTAATAGCATATGTACAAAAAAAGATTGCCGCAGCTAATTTTGAACAGCTTTGAAAATAACCATTATTCGAAAAAAGTGAACTGCTAAAAATAATTGAAATAAGCAAAGTTGTAGAAATTAGTATTTTAAACCACAAAGGCTCTTTTAGGAATTGTTTAATCATAAATTTTATCCGCTGCATAACGGTATGACTCCCTTCAATACAATTTCATTTCCAATTAAGCATATGATGTATTCTTGAAAAGCAATACTTACCTTTTGCAATGGTTGTAACATAGGTATTAACAGCGTAATAAGGGGTACTGACGCATACCCATCAAGCTAACCAAGTAAATTACTAGATATGAAACGATCCTTGTTTCATATCTGGTAATTTATAGAAAGGTAGGCATGCTAAAGAAGCCTATTAAAACGTGATTTTTTCGCTAGGCAACTTGTCTATGCTTCACCGTCGTTTTATACACAATCCCTAGAATATCAAAGACGGTCACCTTCTTATACCTATGACATTTACGACCGTTCTTTTTGAGCAGCTGATAAAGGCGATGCAGAATTTTTAAAAGTTTTTCTGTGCCAACGGCTATCGCTTGAAACAGTAATGGAAAGTAATCTTTAATCATATAAATCGCTTTGTATTCACTCAGCTCCTGTTTTTTCTTTTCAAGCAGAAACTGACGCATTTGAAACATCGTAGAAGAACAGAGGAGAATGCCGATGAGTTGTCCATATAAATGGCACTCTAGGCGTTCTCTTTTTATATTTTGACATTCATCAATTTTAAAGAGTGACTTCCACGTTTTAAACAAAATTTCAATCTGCCAACGAAGTGAATATAATGGATGCACGTAGTTCGTCGGTACTTCTTCTAGCGACGTGTTCGTGATATATACATTCATGCCCATTAAACGTTTACTTTTATCCTTCATGACAATGCCTTTCTTCTTTTCACGTATCGCTTGGTTTTTCAGACGTGTTTGCGTTTGATCATCGGTTAAACGATGGATAATAACACGTGCTGGAAGTTTCTGATTTTGGCCAATGTATGCCTTAGGGATTTCTATCATTTCACCAGGGATTAGATCAGACATCATTTGTGTCATATCAAGCTGGATGTATTCTGTCTGCTTTTTTAACGTATCATTGTTGAAGTATTCTGGTTCAGGGTTCTTGGTATAAATGCGTGTATTCAGCTTCAACCGTGAGATATAGTAAGCCTCTTTATCATGAATGGTTTGTAAGTCTCCTAAATCGAAGTAACCAAGATCACGTAAATACAAATCGCCTGCTTCTACGGTTTCAAGGCAAATGGTACCGTATGTTTTATCATTATTCTTTCCCGGTCCAAGCTGCACGTTAAGAAATTGACCACTAAGTAAATCATATTCCAATTGGATTTTCACGCCTGCCTTATTACTACTCCCACCTGAACCTTGATAGTCAGTAGCGAATTGATCAGGTAGTTGAAACACTGTTGCATCTAGAATACGGATACGATTGAAAGTAGAGATCACGTGTGTAGAAAGTGAGTGATTTGAACAGAGTTTTTGTGTGAGAAGGGAAGTAAACACTTCTCGAAGAAATGCGACAGCTGCTGGATTAAAGCGTTGATTCAGTCTTTCTGGGCTCATGAGTGTAGCTGTATTTGTATAAAGCTGACTGCATAATCGAGTAAGAGAATCGCTTGCTACGTGTTGACTAATCCAAATACATAAAGCGGCCAAATCACGTGCGCCATATTTACTTTTACGTTTTACGAAACCCGTCTCCTGTGCGAACTGTTGAAGGATGCTTGGGGATAGATATCGCTGTAATTCTTCAGCGAATAAATGAAACTCATCTTGAATCGATAGAGTCATACAAAACGCCATCCTTTCTGTATTTTTCTACAAAAAGAATAGCGTTTTTTTTGTTATATGGATACAAATTTACCTTAGATTGATAGCGATGTATGGTAACCCCAATTAGACCAACGACTTCTCCTTGGCTGAGTTTCGCTCCCCGACTTTTCCTATGGAAACGTAGAAAAACAAATAATTAAACAATTTATATTTTGTCTTTTTGTGGCTTTGTAAAATAGATTGATCATTTATAACAAAGTTTGATAATCAATAATAAAGATTGATGAAATTGTTAATTCAAATAAGACTTGTATTTGAATAAGGGAGCTATTTTTAATTATTCGTAATCTAAAATAATCAAATTTTATTTTACAGTAACAATAAAACAAAATTATTGACCACGCGGTACAAAAAAGAGTATTCTATTAATGTTATCTTTAAAATGAGAGGAGGATACGATTGAATAAACGCGGCAGACCCCGAGAGTTTGATTATTCCTCAATTGTAGATGTTGCAATGAAAACATTTTGGTTAAGAGGATATGAGGGGTGTTCTACACAAGATTTATGCAGTGATACAGGACTTGGAAAAGGAAGTTTATACAATACTTTCGGTAGTAAACATGAACTGTATAAACAAGTATTAGAACGCTACCATGAAATTGGGATTAGGGAACAAAAGAAATTGTTAGATACTCCAATTCCAGTTAAAGAACGATTAAGTAATTTTTTTGAATGGGCATTGAAAGAAGACTTTGAGAATATTGATCAAAAAGGATGTTTATTGATTAATGCCAGTATAGAACGTGCTAAAAACGATTTAATGGTACAAGAAATTTTCTCGAAGCATGTTGAACTTCTTAAAAAAGCTATTGAAACAGTGATGGAGGAAGGATTGCAAACAGGTGAAATTTCAAAGAAGCAATCAGCTGAGGAATTAGCTAGTCTGCTTTTAAGCAGTTATTACGGATTCCGTGTTCTTAATGTATCGATGCAAAATCGGATGTTATCTGAACAAGTTATCAAAGGAACAATGGAGTCTATTTGTGGCGCTTAGTGCGCTCTTTTTTCGCACTATTTTTGTACCGATCATTACAATAATGAATAAGGAGTGTTTTTATGCCATCGATTATTTATTTATTAGCTTTAGCAATCTTTTGTATGACTACATCAGAATTTATGGTTGCAGGTATGATGAATGAACTTGCTCTTGCATTCCAGGTTTCTGTATCATCTATTGGGTATTTAATTTCAGCTTATGCAGGAGCAATGGTAATAGGAGGCCCCATTTTAACTGCAATCCTCTTACGAATGCGCAGCAAACAAGCATTATTGTTTTTAATGTTCGTATTTTTAATTGGTCAATCGCTCGGAGCTATTGCTTGGAACTATGATATTATGATGATTTCACGTATTATAACTGGTATTGCTTCAGCTTCAGCTTTTGGAGTTGCGATTTCCTTTTCTGCAACATTGGTTCACTCTGATTCAAGGGGAAAAGCTGCATCAATTGTACTTGCAGGTTTAATGTTCGCAACTGTATTAGGTTTACCTATAACAACCGTTATTTCGCAATATTTTGGCTGGCGTATTAGTTTTGGGGCTGTTTCTGTTCTTGTGCTAATATCAGGGATTATGATTCAACGGTTGTTACCATCATCTTCAAATAAAGAGCAATTAAATTGGAAAGACGAACTTCTGCGATTTAAGAATATTCATCTTTGGGCAGCGTACGTAACAAGTATGTTCATTATTGGTGGTACGTTTGCAGCATTTAGTTATTTCACTCCTATCTTTACAAATGTCACAGGCTTTTCAAGTGCAAGTATTCCATATTTACTTGCTCTCTATGGTAGTGCGACGGTAATTGGGAATATAATAATTGGCAAGTTCGCTGATAAATTTACAATGAAAATACTTATGGGTGGATTAATTATATTAATCATAGCGTTGTCTTTATTTGCTTTAAGTGCAGAGAATAAATACATTGCAGTTATTTCTACGATTTTTATTGGTTTAACTGGTGTAGCATTGAATCCAGCTATGGTTGCGAGGGTGATGAAAACAGCTAGTAATGGAATAATGATAAATACCGTTCATAGTTCTTTTATTACGCTAGGTATTGTTATTGGTTCGTCACTAGGTGGTCTTGGGATCAGTAAAGGATATGGTTTTGTATCTCCGCTATGGATTGGAGCTTGTTTAGCTATCCTTGGGGTAATTTCATTATTCCCATATTTACATAATGGAAAGGCAGATTAAGATGTTTAAAATCTCTTTATATGGGGTCACCATACATGCCCATCAACCTAAGAAAACAGGTCACCCCCAAAACGATAAATAAGTTTTTTCGTTTTGGGGGTGTAATAAAACTTTAGCTTGATGGGCATGGGGTACTGACGGCAAAACGCGGATTTTATACGCTAAAGATATGCAGGATTTCATGCAGACTACGAGAACAATCTGAACTGTCAAATGCTATTGTGACAGTAATGTATGAAACCTTGCATACAGAGAAGGGAACAGAAAGTTGGCAAACTCTTGGTATGAATGGCTTTCTGAGATTTGGTTACTGTTGATAATGATACGTTATGTTAACCAAGCATGAATACGATATACATTCATTTTTTACAGAAATTGTTTATTTTCAATGGTAAAATACGTAGGGGAGGAGGGTTATTATGGAGAAACATCGTTTTAGAAATCTATTTTTCTGTTTTGTTATTCTCCTAATGTTAGTAGCTTGTCAAAAAGAATATAGCGGTAAGTTAGTACAGTGGGGTGATACTGCTAATAGTGTTGACACAACTAAACTAAAAAGAAATAACATTCCATATGAAATAAAAGACGGTAAATTGTATATTCCTAAAGATGCAGTAAGTGATGCTACATATTGCTGTACATAAGTAATGATGTAAGTCCCTTTCTAAATAAAGAGAAGGGTTTGCAATAACTTCCGCTAACGATAATTATGTAAATGAGCTGACTTATTTTATTCTTTGCTTAGCGTGGGGGTTTTCTAAAATGCTGGCGATGCCCTTTGTACTCTGAATAATGGTTTTCCGGTTATGTCTGTTAACCGGAAAATTGAAATATCAAATCTATTTCCTAAAGTGACACTTGACTGGAAGCCTCTAATTTTTAGTTCGGTCACAATATATTCGGATTGAGTATTTATCCAGGCTCGTACTTCTATGGGGAATTCTTTAGGAGTATTGATACCTCCATAGTGATTTTTATATTTGTATGCATTTCATCAATCATTCCCTTGACTCTCCATTTGTAGTACTGTATAGTACTAATATGAAAAAAAATACACTTAGTAATAAAGATATTGCTCTGCAATCCGCTTTTACATTGTTTCTTACTAAAGGTTTTCTGGCAACAAGCATGGACGACATAGTCGCACGTAGCAAAGTTTCAAAAACGAACATTTATTATTATTTTAAGAGCAAGGAGGAGCTGCTGCTCGCTATTGTTAATCAGTTGATAGCACATTACGAGCAGCGAATTAATTATATTGTGTCTCAAACTGAGCTCACCGTTCAGGAGAAATTAGAAGCGGTACTCCACATTTTAAGCGATACTATTGAACAAAATAACTACCTTGGCGGTTGTCCTTTCCTGACTCTGTATACACAGACGCCTATTGACGCGGTTGAAATTAGAGATAGAATCAAGAGTTTTTTTGAAAAACAGCTGCATGGTGTTGAATTGATTTTAGCCCAAGGGATTGCACGACAAGAACTAAAGGAAGAGCTGCCCGTTAAACAAACAGCTATGTTGATTGTCTCCTCTATTGAGGGTGCTCTCTTCTTGGCTCAAGCTTCTAACAACCAAGATATGATCAAAAATTTATTTCCTGCTTTAGCTTCCATGCTAAAGTAATATTTTTAGATATATTAGTACTAATTAGTACTATAAAATAATAAAGGAGTGTTTTTATTATGAATATCTTCATGACCGGCGGAACTGGTTATATTGGACGTCATTTAATCGCTGAGTTAGCTTCTCAGCATCAGATTTATGCACTTGTACGTCAAAAAAATCGTCTTCTTACCATCATCAATCAACTGGCACCCGATCAACAGAACAACATTGTTCCTGTTATCGGTGATCTAACGCAGCCTCGATTAGGTTTAAGTGATGACAGCTACAAGCAATTACTTGCAACTGATCTAATTATTCATGCAGGAGGTCCAATGAATATTGAGTTGAACCTCAGTGAAGCTGAGCAGTCTTTCCTCGCCCCTGCAAAATCCCTTGCTCGGCTAGCACAGGATATCCACGCTGCAAAAGAATTAAAGCATTTTATCCATGTCGCAGGCTTTATGAGTCCCTATCATGAACAAAATGCATTGTTGGATCTAGATCATTTGCTGGACAATCAACCGCCTTATGAAAAAATGAAGTTTTTAGCCGACTCTTATATACGAAAATCTCTTCATAACATGAGCATTCCCTTATCTACTGTTAATCCTAGTGTAATCGTCGGAGACTCCTTCTCAGGGAAAACAGAACAGATTGGAGGCCTTAGTATCTTAGTCGATGCCGTAAGGCGAAATCTTATGCCGCTTGTTCCAGGCGGCGACGATTATTGGTTACCAATGGTTCATATTGATCATGTGGCTTCGTTTATTTCAAAACTTGCTAATACAGAAGGGTTATCAAGCAATACCTACTATCTTTTAGATTCTAAGCAAGAGAGTCCGTCGATCCGAACTTTCATCAAACTCATGGCACACGAATTGCAGACAACAAAGCCGTTAGGAACTATACCGCTTCCGTTATTGAAAACTGTACTTAGAATGGGTGCTGGTAAGATGCTTGGTATTCCTAAAGAATCCATGAGTTTTCTTGTTAAGTCGGAATTCCCTGTTTACAGTAAATTAGAAATAGAACAAAGGAACGGCAGAAATTCATTCGTAGTTCCGTCCACGCTCCCTTTTATCATTAGTGATTTGGATTATCGGTTAAATCATTTAGGCCTGAATCAAAATGAGCAGAAAGATTTTAGTCAACGAAGAAGGGCTAACTTAGTTTCGCTAGAGAAAGATAGGAATGAAACGCCTATTATTTTTCTTCATGGGACGTTCAGCAATGCCGATGCCCTTTTGCCCCTCTCACAATTTTTAAGCAGTTTAAATACTTGGTTCGTAGATTTACCTGGATTTGGGCGTACCCCTTATCACCATAATCCTTCTGTGCTAGAAGGCTATGTAGAGAGCATTTCCACTATGATCACTGAGTTGAACAGACCCGTTATATTAGTGGGGCATTCATTTGGCGGATTGATTGCGGCTCAAGTGATGGAACGGCTGCCCTCACTGATCAAACAACTCATTTTATTGCAGCCAGTACTGCATCCTATCCAACCTAAATATAGATTTCGACGTATTACAAGTTTCGTTCTAAAATATATGGAGCCCGCCCGTTTGGAAAAAGAGCTACTTCAAGCCAATAGCTTCAGAACATCCAGTCAGTTATTGAGTAATTACGCTCATTCTGTGGTCCGTGATTTAAAATCCCCCCGTATACGCAAAACTAACGCTACGGTCATGTCTTGCTTAACTATATCAAAATCCATTCAGTTAAATCCCGAGACATGGGATAAGAGGAAAATTAAGATACTATGGGGAGCTTTGGACAAAGATCATCATGTCCCAAAGCAGTTTGAACACTTGGATATTACACGTATTCAGTACGGTCATCAGTTTCCTGTTGAATCTCCTGAACTAACTGCTCAATGGATTTCTCAAGCTGTAACAGTATAAAGGTTCTTTTGATAGTATTGATGGAGGTGTGGATTGTCAACACAAATTCAGACTGCTTTTTTAAGGGCTCGTTTTCTGAACTCAACTGGACTTAAATAACCTAAAGTTCCATGAACACGATGATGGTTAAACTGGTTCTGTTGCAAAGTTTGAAAAAAGCATAAACAGGTTGGTAAATGAAGAACAATGTTTAGGAAGTAGCTAGTAATTGTTGAAGTTCATTGTACGTTGAAAAGGCGGAGTCTCTTTGAAGACTTCGCCTTTGTTTATATAGGGCATGAATGGTTTCATAAGGTGCAGATTTATTTTTTACTTTCCAAATTTGATAGATGGGATTGCCATATTCATGAATCCATCGCATGATGGTTGTTGGGTGCACTGAAATACCACGTTCTTTCAGGATTTCAGATACATCACGATAACCTAAAGAAAAACGGCAGTAGTAGCCGACAGCTACTAAAATAATATCTTTCTGGGGTAGCACCACATGCCCATCAACCTAAGAATATCTTTTATACCCACTGGGGGATAATTCAACAATTAAAAAGCTCATGTTTAGATAAGATTCCTGATTCCTCCTAAAAATAAGCATACCAAAAAAGCCCCAGATCTGGTGCTTTTCAAAAATTATGCAACTTGTTTCATCTTCTCGTTTCGTTCGTACACAATTCCAAAAATGTCAAAGACCGTTTTCTTTTCATATCTGTGAGACTTTCGACCGTTCTTGTCTAGAAGTGAGTAGAGTCGAAGGAGTACCTTTGTGAGATGCTCGGCATCTTGCTGTATGGCTTTGTGTAAGAGAAGAAGATAGTCTTTTATCATATACACCGCCTTATATTCGCTCAGCTCCTTTTTCTTTTTTCGTAGGAGCAACTCCCGCATTTGAAACATAGTGGAAGAACAAATAAGAATACGTATGAGCTGCCCATAAATATGGCACTCTAAACGCTCCAGCTTCACTTCTTTACACATATGAATGGCAAAGAGGGATTTCCACGTTTTAAACAGAATTTCTATTTGCCAGCGGAGGGAATAAAAATCGTGAATCATTTCTGTTGCTAAATATTCCGCTGGAATATTTGTACAGTATAGATTAATAGCACTTAAGCGTTTACTTCTTTCTTTATAAGTAATGCCTTTTTTCTTCTCTTTCTTCGCCATATCTTTCTCACGGTTACGCAGTTGTTGTTCCGTCAGTCGATACAGAATGACCCGAACAGGCAGTTTCTCGCACATACCGATATAGACTTCTGATAATTCTCTTGTTTCCCCTGGTTGTAATGTGTCCAGAAACTGCTCTACATCTATCTGGATGTACTCTGATTGTTTTTTAATTGCCCCGTTCCGAAACGTCTCTGGGTTTGGGTTTTTATAATAAACTCGTGTGTTAAGCTTTAATCTAGAAAGAAAGTATGCTTTCTTTTCATCAATCTTCCGAAAATCCTCTATTGAAAAATAACCAAGGTCCCCTATACGGACATCACCTTTTTCTAAAGAATCGATACACTTTGAACCGTATACTTGGTCATTTTCTTTTCCTTCTCCCACATGTAGATGAAGTACATCTCCGCTTAACAGATCACATTCAAATTGAATTTTCACACCCGCAGTATGAGCACTTCCACCAGCTCCTCCATATTTATCTGCAAACGCATCGGGTAGTTGAAACACTGTAGAATCTAACACACGAATCCGACGGAAATGCTCTGTATGAATACTAGAAATAGCAGGCTCTGTGGCAATCTTTTTTTGCATTAGCTCGGTGAGAATGTCATGTAAGAGTTGAACAGCAGCAAGGTTAAACCGCTCATTCAATCCTTGTGGACTGATGAGTACACCTGTTCCAGCCTCTAATGCACTGCATAGTTGATTTAGAGGTTTGCTTGCCACTTTGTCACTCAACCATACACATAGCGACACAAGACTTTTCCCGTTATATTTACTTGTCCGACGGACAAATCCTACATCTTTTGCGAGTCTCTGAAGAATTTGAGGGGATAAATGGTAGTGTAATTCCTGAGCGAAGAGTTGAAACTCTTCTGTTAGTGAAATATCCATAAAAACGCCACCCTTCTCAATAATCTTACTAAAAGGATAGCGTATTTATGGATTAGGGGCCCATCATTCGATTGGCTTGATGGGCATGCGGCAGGACACCTATTATAAATTTTGTATTATTTTTACAAGAATTAACTTTTTCCAAAAAATTCTTGCTTTCTTAATTTGAAAATTGTACGATAGTTTCATGATTATCAAACTAAAAGATGATGAAATTAGAAGTCAAATTTTTAAAGCACTCGCTGATGAATCTAGGATTAAAATTGTTCGTGCGCTTTATCATAGCCATCAGGAACTAAGTTGTGGAGAGGTAGGTGAAAGGTGCGATATAAATAAAACTACTGCTTCATATCATTTTAAGACTTTACGTGAAGCAGGATTAACGCTTGTGAGAAAAGACGCTCGAACAAAGTATGTCAAGCTTAACTTAGAAGTTTTTAAAACTTATCTTCCAGGTTTTTTAGAGACTCTTTAAAGAAGAGTCTCTAAATTTCAATTTATATTCGATAGTTCAAAAGTTATAAAACTATGCTCTTTTGTTTGATAGTTCTAAAGTTGTAAAACTATAAGAGGAAGGTGTTTCTTTATTATGAAAAAAGTGTTAACTTTATTTTTTTCTATCATGTTTGTTATTGGAACTGATACTTTTATAATTTCTCCTTTACTTCCTACGCTTAGAGAACAATATCATGTTTCAACAGATATTTCAGGTTGGATGGTAAGTTCCTATGCTTTGGGCTATGCTATTTTCGCACTTATAGCAGGACCAATATCTGATGGATTAAATCGAAAAAAAGTAATGATTTATGGGATGATTGCTTTTTCCGCATCCACCTTTTTGTGTGGATTAGCTCCTAATTTTTGGTCTATGGTAATATTTCGCTTTATTGCTGGAATCAGTGCAGCATTTGTTACGCCTCAAGTATGGGCGTCTATTCCTATGTTAGTGCCACCACAAAAAATTATTAAAAGTATGGGAGTTGCTACAGCAGGCTTATCAGTTTCACAAATGTTAGGATTGCCAATAGGTGGATATTTGGCATCATATAACTGGTTTATTCCATTTTTTACAATTTCAGGATGTGCTTTAATTCTTATCTTTGCTATTGGATTCACCTTGCCTAGTATTCAACCAAACGCTAGCACAACTAATCAACAATCTATTTTGAATCGTTATAAATCATTATTTTCAGAACCTAAAGCGGCAAAAGTATTTTTTGCTTATTTCTTATTTCAGACAGGTAACTTTGCGGCCTTCTCATTCTTTGGTACATGGTTATCTGACGACTTTCAGTTAAATGTGACACAACTTGGTGTTGCTATGCTAATCTTAGGATTAGGAAACACTATCGGTAGTTTCTGGGGGAATATTATTATTAAAAAGCTTGGGCAATCACGTTCTTTATTTTATGGAATTATTCTATTAGCTGCTTTCTATGTCTTTTTACCATATTCTACAAGCATTACCATAGTTCAAATAAATTTCTTTTTGATGTTCTTCTTAGGAGGCTTAATTTTCCCATTAATTATGAGCCTGTTACAATCACTATCTACTACTGCTAGAGGAACAATAGCAGCACTAACTAATACAGCCATGTATGCCGGTACCACTATAGGAGCATCTCTTGGAGGATTTTTATACGCATATTATAATGGGTTCCAGGCTATTAGCATATTTACAACCATTATGTTTCTTCTGTCTGCCTTCACTTTCAAAGTGAGTGGAATTTTAAGTAATTCAAATGAGAAACCACAAAATGTAAAAACCGTAAAGAGTAATGCATAATTAGATACATATTACTTATAAAAACCCGAAAGCCCCCGGACTTAGTTCACAAAGTTGGGGGCTTTCGCATACAGATTACAAAAAACTTGAGACAATAACAAAATTAATTCTCAGCTATTAGGGGTCACCATACATATCCATCAACTTAAGAAAAATAAATGCCCCCAAAACGAAAAATGAGCTAACTTCTCAGAGTAACTACCTGTAGAGAAAGAAAATTTTCATTTAGGGGGGATATTAAAACATTAGGTTGATGGGCATGTGGCGGGACCCCAGATAGGAGTAATTGTTATGTATATGAAATAAAGTCACGATGTTTATAAGAAAGACGCGAAGTTTTGAATAAAGTTGCGACGTTTATAAAAAAGATGCGGTGATTTATCTTTTCAATTAAAGTGGTGATAAATTTTTACATAAGGAGTCTAGTTATGGAGAAACATATGTTAGAAGATTATTGTCGAAATCAGCCTGGAGCAATTCATGATTATAAAATAGAATGGCAAGCAGATCGTTATCAAGTAGGAAGTAAAATGTTTGCTATGTTTGGTGAGGATTCAGTAGGCAAGCCTATACTATCATTGAAGTGTGATCCTGAGCGTGCTGAATATTTAAGGGAAACATACGAAGGTATTATCCCTGGATATTACATGAATAAAGTGCACTGGAATTCCATTTATTTAGATGCTGATATTCCTAAAGAGTTATGGGAGAAGTTGATTATTCATTCTTATGAGTTAGTTTTTCAAAAGTTACCTAAAAAGATTCAAAAAGAAATAGATAATATGGTAAAGAACGTAAAAAAGTAAATGCATGAGATTAAAGAAATATAGAAAGGGCCTAAATTATTAGTTGTGAATTTGAAATAAAGTTGCGATGCTTTATCTCTTTAATCAAAGAATTCTAAATGAGTTTTAATCAAGCTTTTTTATAAAACTGAAAGTTCATTTGAAAAGAAAAGGATTCATTTTGATTAAACTTTATTCAAAATGAATCTTTTTCTTTTGCTTTAAAATACGTGTTTATAAGATGCTTTTAATCAAGTTTTATTTTAAAGTTACATTTAACTGGGGGACTTTTAATAGTCTCTTAAATACATTAAATTCCGATAATTTTAGATTTTGGTTAAAAAAGCTCATAAAACAACAGTAAGCGACCTCGATCATCCTCTTAGGAATCACAAGGTCGCTTACACTATTTCTTCATTCATGGTATTCGTAATCCTTTCTGTTCATTGCAAATTTTTACTACCCAGCGTATACTAGATACGCTTTCGCCTCCCACTACTCTGGTGGTACCACCCTCTTTTTCAACAGATTTTGGTGTTATACCCTGTACATCATTTGTACATTCGCCTTGCTCTATCCCACTGGATTCACCTTCTTTTTTGATATGTATGTTTTGCTTGTACTTATCATATATCAAGGGTCTAATTTTGTAAATACTAAAAATTATAAATTTTCTAAAAATTAAAAATATACTGGAATTTAACAGTAATTGTAAATTATTACCATATGATTATAGTGTACATACATTGAAATGAATTTGCTCATGATATAGGTATCGGGTACGTAACGGTTGAGCCCAGATCTATATATGGTTCATAACAGAGGTGTATATAGGTCGGTCAAAGATTGTATACAGGTCATTAGTTCATATAAACTATGTGGTTTGTATGCAGTCGGAGAGAAGATTCTATTCGGTGGGGAAAAGGTTTATTGTAGTCGTACGCTAGCTGCTATGATTACAGTAAGGTTCCAACTTATCGGATAGGGTCGAGCTAAGATCGTGCTGAGTGCCGCAGGCTTTAGAGAGCAATTTAGCTCTTATAAGGCTAACGGTCATATATAGCCGAAAGGTTATATATGGTTGTACAGGTATTTTGTACGGTCGAACGAACCATTAGTATGAGTAGCGAACTGCTTGTTTATAGTCGAAAGATTATAGGTGGGTAATAAACTATTTATATTAGTGCAAGGTAGATCGTTACGTGCTCGTGTTGTTCTAAAATTTGATACATAAAATCGAGTATTTAAATTATATTGAGAAGCCAACGAGATCTAATAAGATTTCGTTTTTATTTTAGATGTCATTTTTCAAAAAAGATCGAAGAAGAGCATAAGAGGTTTTTGATATCACTTAACGTGATAGCAAGAAAATTTCCAGAATGTCGATTCCCCTTTCGAATTTTACGTCAATTAGTACCTCGTGTGGGGGCTAGTTGTTTTTTTACAGTAGCAAAGATGAAATTTCACTTTTAGAAACTGTCTTAGCGTATGTTTTCGTTAAAATGTGGGCGAGACTCCATGCCCATCAATCTAAGATTTTGAAGTATCTCCAAAACGGAAATTTCATCCTTTCATAGTTGTCCATAGAAATTTAGTTCATTTTTTTCGTTTTGGAGAAGAACGTATTTCTTACTTGATAGCGATGGGGCGGTACGTCAAAAGGAAAAAATAGAAATTAACAAGTGAATTGGTGTTTTTGTTCATCAAGTTGAATTTAAATAACTATAAAACTAATCTTTTTCAACTGTATATCTAACTTGTTTAAAGTTTACCATGTCTCCATTTTCAGTATCATCTTTAGTTTGCAAAAGTTGAACTTTTGGCTTGTAGTCCGTCCTATGAGCATCTTTGATACCTTTAATGTTAAGTTTGTAGGATTCATCATCTTTTATTTTTTGTTCAAATACTTTTTTATTGGCAACAAAAATAAAGGTCACTTTATTTTCATCAATTCCCTCAGTCATAAATTCTAATTGATTATCTTTTGTTGTAATCGTTGGTGTTAATAATTTAATACTTCCGTTTCCCGTTTTTTTCAAAGAATTTTCTGCTATAGTTGAACATCCGGATAATGTGATGCTGGAAAATAGAATAAAACTTAATCCAATTATCTTTTTCATAAGATCACCCCAACCCCAAAAAAATTTTCGACTTCGTCAGTCGTCAGCAGGGGAATAAATTGTTATTCCCAACCCGTTAGCGTGGAACATAGATGATTAGCCGTCAACTCCTCGAAATTATGCCATAATATAAAAATTTATAAATTATTATTCAAAAAAGATGTATGAGTGATAGGGATTTTTCCTTTTTATTAAAATGATTGTATTCTAGGCATATATGTAATTAATAATAATCACTCTTATTTGATGAGAGGCTGAAATATACTATGTGTAATAAGGGAAGTAAAGGAAATGAAGGAAATGAATTTCTATATTGGCTGAGTGGAGATCAAGCGATAAGGGGAATGCTATTATATGTAATCCCTATTGTCATAGTGAATATAAAATATTTTTCTTGACTTTTTATACCAACACGAGGAAAATAGTGAAAAAGGAAGGGAGGGGTAACGTTGGAGGAATATGTGCTAGATGTATATAATTTTTTGAGTACAACTGACTGGGAAGATATCATTTCAATTGTAAATATTTTATTATGTCTCCAATTCGTCTTTTTATATGCACAAATGAATGGCGCTGACTTCTCTTTAACGTCCCCATCCGACGTACAAGGGAAAATATCGTTAAAGCAAACAAATATAAAACATGTATATTTCCCTTTAATCGTTATTTTCTTTATTCGTTATATTACTGCTGTTGTAAAGAAAAAAGAAGGAGACGACCACTGTAATCCGATTTGTCATTTAGATTTTAAATAAATGATACAAGGAGGAGATTCGTATGTGGATTCGTTTCTTATTAATTGGATTCTTTTCATTAACAGCAATGTCTCTTATAACTTTTCAATTAACTGAGATTTTTCAAGCGTATACTGATATGTTTTTAAATAAAAACTAAAATAGACGTTACAATTTGAAATGTTTAATGTGAAACGGTACAATCCTTCTTAAGTGGTAAAAAACTTAAGGAGGATTTTCTATTTTTATCCTGCTATTCGTGGGCAGTAAGACCCCCACTGATGAAAGTTTCACTTTATATAATTATTTCAAACATTTGTCACATTTACACTGTTGATAATATGTTAAAATAATGAAGCTACTATATACTTTAAGAAGAATGAGGGAGTGAACAATTTGACTGATCGTTCTGTTAAACAGAAGAGCTATGCTCCTGTTGTAATAACGCTTTCTGTGGTCGTCAATGCAATTATTTTGTTCTTATTTTTTGGACCGGTTGGTTACAAAGGACAAGTACATTTTGATGTAAAAATTTTGCCGATGTTAAATGCGATTTTTAATAGTTTTACATTTGTGTTTTTAATCGCAGCATTGTTTTCAATTATTAAAAAGAATGTGAATCTACATAGGGGATTTATTCTTGCAGCATTTACAACTACATTGTTATTTTGTGTTTCGTATTTAACGTATCATTATTTAGCACCAGCAACGCACTTTGGCGGAGAAGGAATCATTAAATATGTATATTTCTTTATTTTAATTACGCATATTTTCCTTGCTGCTATTATTGTACCGCTTGCATTATTTTCTTTAGTATTCGGATTTACAAACCAACTGACACGTCATCGTAAAATTGTACGTTGGACAATGCCAATTTGGTTATATGTAAGTCTTTCAGGTGTTATCGTATACTTAATGATTTCACCTTATTATTAAAAAGAGTCTCAGTTTTAGCTGAGATTCTTTTTTTGTGTAAGCAAATATTTTTGTGAAAAGCTAAATATATGATATATAAAAGTATAGCTACTTTTATTAAGGAAGGATGAGAAGTATGCAAAACTTTGTGTTTCGTAATCCAACAAAGCTTATTTTTGGAAAAGGTCAATTAGAGCAATTAAAAACAGAGGTGCCACAGTATGGGAAAAAAGTTTTACTCGTATATGGTGGCGGAAGTATTAAGCAAAATGGAATTTATGATAACGTGATATCTATACTAAAAGAAATGAATGCAGAAATTTTTGAGTTAAGTGGTGTCGAACCTAATCCGCGTTTATCAACAGTAAACAAAGGAGTTCAAATTTGTAAAGAAAATGATATCGAGTTTATATTAGCTGTAGGTGGTGGCAGTGTAATAGACTGCACAAAAGCTATTGCGGCCGGCAGCAAATACGATGGAGATGCGTGGGATCTTGTTACGAAAAAAGTTATTGCAAAAGAAGCATTGCCTTTTGGAACAGTGTTAACTCTTGCGGCAACAGGTTCTGAAATGAATGCAGGTTCTGTTATTACAAATTGGGAAACAAACGAAAAGTATGGCTGGGGTAGTCCAGTGACGTTCCCGCAATTTTCTATTTTAGATCCGAATCACACAGTATCTGTACCGCGCAACCAAACAATTTATGGAATCGTTGACATTATGTCGCACGTACTCGAACAATATTTCCATCAAGGTACGAATACAATGCTGCAAGATCGATACTGTGAATCTATTTTACAAACGGTTATTGAGACAGCTCCGAAGCTGCTGCATAATTTAGAAAGTTATGAGCACCGTGAAACGATTTTATATTGCGGTACAATGGCGTTAAATGGTATTTTGGCTATGGGCGTACGTGGAGACTGGGCAACGCATAATATTGAACATGCTGTTTCAGCGGTGTATGATATTCCGCATGGCGGCGGCTTAGCAATTTTATTCCCAAATTGGATGAAACATGTTTTACATGAAAACGTAGATCGTTTTAAACAATTTGCAATTCGAGTATTTCATGTTCAAACAGAAGGTAAAACTGATGTTGATATAGCATTGGAAGGAATTGAAGCATTGCGTCAATTTTGGACATCTATTGGAGCGCCATCTCGCTTAGCTGATTACGAGATAGGTGAAGATCAAATTGATATTATGGCTGAAAAGGCAATGGTTTATGGTGAATTTGGGCAATTTAAAAAGCTAAATAAACAAGATGTTTTAGAGATTTATCAAGCATCATTATAAACGAATAAAAAACACTTCTTTATTGAAGTGTTTTTTTATTTGTTAATTTTCTCACCAACATAATATTTGCAGAAGCAGTGAGGGTAACGGTAAGAGAAGTATTCGATGGAATGATGATTCCCCCGCTAATATGAATGAAAATTCATTATAAAATGAAAGACTGATGGATAAAACGGAAATTAGAGAAGAGAAGTCAATATTATTATAAATTATATTTATAAAGCAGCAGGAGGGGAGGATGAACCTGAAATCTCTAAAAAACAGTCATAGCTGAACTGGTTAAACAATTTAAAGCAGAGATTTGATTTAGAATGGATATATCGTTCGACCTGTCACGATGTTATATGCAGAGCAAAATTGTGTTTGTGTATATTCGGTTGTTTTAGCATCTGTCTCATCACTTACAAGCATCGTATGAAACGAGCGCAGTAAACAATTTAGTGCGAAGTATAATTCTTCCTGGGAGCAATTTTTTTCTTTTGTTGCTGTTGCTAAAATTAAATCCTCTAGTAATGAGCAAAAATCAATAGTAGCTTGTCCAACTTTCATAGTATCATCTCCGTTTTCATTTTTAACATGTATATGAAGTGGTTGGACAAAACATGCAAAATAGATTATATTTTTAACGAATATATGTAATTTCAATTACCGTAATAAGATAACTTGCATTTTGACTATTAAAATTGGTAAGATTGGATATAATAAGCAGATGGATAACTTTACATAAAGAGAGTTGAAGTATATGGGAGAAGAAAAACGGGACAAAGTTATTGTTATTATTGGACCAACAGCAGTTGGAAAGACAAAGCTTAGTATTGAACTGGCAAAAGCGTTAAATGGAGAAATTATTAGTGGCGATTCAATGCAAATCTATCGCAATATGGATATAGGTACGGCGAAAGTTACAGAAGAAGAAATGGATGGAATCCCGCATTATATGATTGATATAAAAAATCCAGAAGACTCATTTTCCGTTGCTGAGTTTCAAGAACTTGTGCGTGGTCATATAGCAGATATTACAAAACGTGGTAAACTTCCTATTATTGTTGGTGGAACAGGCTTATATATACAATCGGTATTATATGATTACCAATTTTCTGACGAGCCGGGAGATCCTGTATATCGTAAACAGTTAGAACAACAGGCGGAGGAATATGGTGTAGAGTATGTACATAGGAAGTTAGAAGAGGTTGATTCGATAAGTGCAAAGCGAATTCATCCAAACAATGTAAGACGTGTCATTCGTGCTTTAGAAATTTTTCATGCAACGGGACAGACGATGAGCGATCAATTAGAACAACAGGAAAATGAGTTGCTTTATGATGTTGCTTTAATTGGTTTAACGATGGATCGAGGTTTATTATATAGTCGTATTAATTTACGTGTAGATATTATGATGGAGCAAGGTTTATTAGCTGAAGTTGAACATTTGTATGAAGATGGAGTTCGTGATTGTCAATCTATTCAAGCCATTGGTTACAAAGAATTGTATGAGCATTTTAAAGGGAAAACTTCGTTAGAAGAAGCCGTGACGGCTTTGAAAACAAATTCACGCCGCTACGCCAAACGGCAGTTAACTTGGTTCCGTAATAAAATGGATGTTAATTGGTTTGACGTTACAAGTGGTGAAAAAACCATAGAAATTTTAGAGTATATAGAAGGAAAGCTACAACTTAAGTCGAATAATAAGTAAGTAGAGAAAAAGAGGAGGATTCGACATGAAGCAATCAATCAATATTCAAGATCAATTTTTAAACCAACTCCGTAAAGAGAATACGTTTGTCACGCTGTACTTATTAAATGGTTTCCAACTTCGTGGTCTGATTAAAGGCTTCGATAATTTTACTGTACTGTTGGAAACGGAAGGTAAGCAACAGCTTATTTATAAACATGCTATTTCTACATTTGTTCCACAAAAGAATGTTTCAATTGAATTAGAATAGTACAGAATTGTGCATAGCAAAAAGAGCGAATCATTCGCTCTTTTTTTGTGTTCAAAATATATAGGAATCTTAATTTGAAATCTTTTAATGAATATATAAGCTAAAAAGATTACACCGTTTGATGGTGAGGAGCTATATCTGGCTGTTCGAGAATATCTTGTTGAACTGCAAGCTCCGGTTGTTCAAGAATATCTGATTGAGCAAGAGGTTCTGTTTGCTCGAGAAGCTCCGGTTGTTCAAGAACATCTGGTTGAACAAGAAGTTCTAGTAGTTCGAGAATATCCGGTTAATTTAGAAGCTCGGGCTGTTCGAGAATATCTGATTGAACAAGAGGTTCAGGTTGTTCGGAAATATCTGATTGAACCAGAAATCCTAGTAGTTCGTGAAGAGCTTGTTGAACAAGAGGTTCTGATGGATCAAGAAGAGCCTGTTGCTCGAGAAGTTCAGGTTGTTCGAGGATATCTGATTGAACAAGAAGCTCCGGTTGCTCGAGAATATCTGGTTGATTTAGAAGTTTCGGTTGCTCGAGAGTATCTGATTGATTTAGAGGTTCAGGTTGTTCGTGGATATCCTGTTGAACAAGAAGCTCCGGTTGTTCGAAAATATCTGGTTGATGTAGAAGTTCAGGTTGCTCAGAAATATCTGATTGAACGAGAAGTTCAGTTTGTTCAGAAATATCTGATTGAACGAGAAGTTCAGTTTGTTCAGAAATATCTGATTGAACGAGAAGTTCAGTTTGTTCAGAAATATCTGATTGAACGAGAAGCTCGGGTTGTTCGAGAGTATCTGATTGAACGAGAAGTTCAGGCTGTTCGAGAGTATCTGGTTGATTTAGAAGCTCAGGCTGTTCGAGGATATCTGATTGAACAAGAAGCTCCGGTTGCTCGAGAATATCTGGTTGTTCGTGGATATCCTGTTGGACAAGAAGCTCGGGTTGTTCGAAAATATCTGGTTGATGTAGAAGTTCAGGTTGCTCAGAAATATCTGATTGAACAAGAAGCTCGGGCTGTTCGAGGGTATCTGATTGAACGAGAAGTTCAGATTGTTCAGAAATATTTGATTGAACGAGAAGCTCGGGCTGTTCGAGGGTATCTGATTGAACGGGAAGTTCAGATTGTTCAGAAATATTTGATTGAACGAGAAGCTCGGGCTGTTCGAGAGTATCTGGTTGATTTAGAAGCTCGGGCTGTTCGAGGATATCTGATTGAACAAAAAGCTCTAGTAGTTCGAGGATATCTGATTGAACAAAAAGCTCTAGTAGTTCGAGCATATCTAATTGAACAAGAGGTTCAGGTTGCTCAAGAATATCCTGTTGAACAAGAAACTCTGTTTGCTCGAGAAGCTCAGGTTGAACGAGAAATTCCGGTTGTTCGAGAATATCTGATTGAACGAGAAGTTCCTGTGGCTCGAGAGTATCTGATTGAACGAGAAGCTCCGGTTGTTCGAGAATATCTGATTGAACAAGAAGTTCCTGTGGCTCGAGAGTATCTGATTGAACGAGAAGCTCTGGTTGTTCGAGGATATCTGATTGAACGAGAGGTTCCAGTTGATCTAGAAGAACCTGTTTACTTTGAAATTGGCCATTCATTCCGATTGGCGTAATTTGTAATAAAGTTACTTGTAATTCCTCTGTTTGTTCAATGATATTTTCGAATTCATGATGATTCATCATGGATAATTTTGTAATATGCAGTGAAAAGTTGAGTAAATTTTGTAATTCAATATATACTGTATTTGCTGCAAAAGGTTTCTCGTTCAAAATAGTAATTAAATTTTCGACAATCGCAATGCCAGTTTCTTGCTGTGAAAGTGTTAAGCTTAAACGTTTCAGACCCCCCTTTATTGTTTTTAAGGTGTTTATAAGTTTTTTCGTGTTATATTGTGATGGGTTTGAAAATGCAGATGGAATTATATCAGTTAAGTCACTTAATGCTTTTGAAAAAAGGGTGCCGTACGATTCTCGATTAGGGGTATAATGAACAGCTGGAAGTCGGCGAGGTTGTTTTGGAAAATAAGGTTTTGAGATTTTTTTCTGGTTATCTTTAAAATTAGACATTGAAAGTCTCCTTCCTGAAAGGGATAGTTAAAAACCTATCATAGTAGATGCAAGTAGTATATAAAATGGGATGGAAGAACGAGCCGTTTCTATGAAAAATAACAAAAACGCCTATTATGAGGCGTTTTCTTTTTGTTTTGCATAGTTATAATATCTTTTTAATGAAATCTTTGATTTAAAACCAATTCGTTTTATAATTTCTTGTTCTGGAACATGGTTTTGGATGAGGCGTAAAATAAATGTATTTCTTAAATGTTGACCAGAAATTCCTTTTCGCAGCCCGGCGCGTGCAACTTCAAGCCGAATCATTTTTTGTACAGCGATTTCCGTTAATGCTTTTGGGGCGTCATTTTCGTATACCCAGCGAAATGTATTTCGGTTAAAATCAAAAGCAATAAATAATGGATCTGTGCTATGGTATCTTGGACGTACGGGTTCGGGAATTTTCTTGTAGTAATGATATAGCTTTTTTTTATCTTCTTCTGTTAATGTAATAATTCGTTCTATTCCAGATACAGCGGGAATAGATAATGTATTATTTTCAAAATGAACGTGGTGCATATTTAGTGAAACGAGCTCTTGTAACGATAAACCGTAATCAAGCAAAATCATAATAATGCATACGTTTCGATCCATGAGTAACGGACGTACAGGACGTTGTTTGTCTGAAAGTCCTTCTAAAGAAGTTAAAATGTGTTTTAAACGCTGTTCCTCTCGTGTTGAAATGAAGTCTTCATCTCGCAATGCTCGATCTGGCTGTATAACAAGTTCCATATCTTTTAGTGGGCTAGGTAGGTTTAAAAAATAATATAGTCGATTTAACACAATAAAAACACGGTGCATTGTTTTTTCGGAGTAATGACGCTTCATTTTTAAGTCTGAAAAATAATCTTCATAGTCTTTTGTACAAAGAGTCCGCCATATATTATTAGAAGAAATTTTTTTGTTCTTTTGTAACCAATGAACAAAATCTTCAATGTCATAGACGTATCGCTTAATAGTTGAAGGCTTCCGTCCCTTGTTGATTAAATACGCAGAGAAAGCTTGTACTGTATCATCAAGTTCTTTTGTTGTCATAATCCCACCACCCTAGTTTTCTTACATTATACCAAAAATTTTCAGAAAAGGTTTATTTCTTGGGAAAGCGCAAATTTTGACAATAATCGTCAATGGAATGATAAAGGTGAGGTGATTGTATGGAACAGTCGATGCGAAAGAAGAATAATAATCAAATTAACATTGTGCTAAATCACCGAAAGAAAATTTCTGCTTCTTCGCCAGAACAAAAGCCAAATCTTTCAAGTGAAACTGTTACAAAACATGAAATGTTGCAACGGATTGAAGAAGAAATGAGCAAGCTTGTTGGGATGCAGGAAATTAAAAAAATTATAAAGGAAATTTATGCATGGATTTATGTAAATAAAAAACGGCAAGAAATGGGGTTAAAATCAGAGAAGCAAGTCCTCCATATGTTGTTTAAAGGTAACCCAGGAACAGGGAAAACAACTGTTGCTAGAATGATTGGGAAATTATTGTTTGAAATGAATGTTCTATCGAAAGGGCATTTAGTTGAAGCGGAACGAGCGGACTTAGTTGGCGAATATATTGGGCATACTGCACAGAAAACACGTGATCTTATTCGGAAAGCAATGGGGGGGATTTTGTTTATTGATGAAGCCTATTCGCTTGCGCGCGGCGGCGAAAAAGATTTTGGAAAAGAAGCGATTGATACGCTTGTTAAACATATGGAAGATAAGCAGCACGCTTTTGTGCTTATTTTAGCAGGGTACTCACGTGAGATGAACCATTTTCTGTCACTAAATCCAGGGCTACAATCTCGCTTTCCTTTCATTATTGAGTTTTCTGATTACACGGTCAATCAATTATTAGAAATCGGAAAACGTATGTATGATGAACGGGAGTATCAATTATCAAAAGAGGCGGAGTGGAATCTTCGTGAGCATTTAAATGCGGTAAAATATTCATCGCAGATTACTTCTTTTAGTAACGGACGTTATGTTCGTAATATTGTGGAAAAATCCATTCGTACACAAGCGATGAGATTACTTCAGGAAGAAGCGTATGATAAATACGATTTACTTACAATTTCAAGTAGTGATTTAACGCTTGAAGAAGAAGTGCATGGTTTATAAAGTGAAGCTTCCATCGGTGGGGGCTTTATCCCCGCTGATGGAAAGCTCTCACCAATCGGGCTTTTACTGCCCGTTAATGCGGGATAAATTGTTTAAAATAAAGCCCGAAGCGTTACGCTTTGTGCTTTATTTTGTATTCTTTGTTTTTGCGCGTTGTTCTAATTTACTTTTTGGACTTTGATCTGCTACATCTGATGCGATTCCTTGTGGATTAACGCTACTGTGTTGTCCTCGATTGCTTTTGTTGTTTCCTTTTGCCATCCAATATCACTCCTAATCTTCTTTGACTTTTCGTTGGTACGCTCTATGATATTTCCCCATTTTTTTACTTTTTTCGTGAGCGGAATTTAAATCATGTCCAAATTGATCTACGGAGCTTCTTTGTGCACCTTTATTTACATGTTTTGTCACTTATCTCACCTCTCTTTAAGAAATAGTATTTACGGATAAGTACAAAAAACATGCAATAAAGTACAACTTCTATTAGTGGTATTTTTTTGTCTTTATGGATGGTCAGCGCTATTAATTAAGATTTCACATATGGTTAGGACGGAGTAAAATAGAAAAACCCTTTACAGAAGTAAAGGATTGATCTGTTATTTATGCCGTTATTCGTTGATAGTAAGACTACTTCGCTGATTAAAGTTTCGCTTTATCACTGAAATGTTCTATCTTTTCTGCACTACGATGTGGTAGATGCCATTTGTAATGAATAGAAATCATACGGAAACATACGATAAGAACGAATAAAACATAGAATGCCCAGTCGCTTGTAACAATTTTAGCTCCAATTAAAAATCCAGCTAAAATCGTCCAAAATGCATAAACTTCAGCTCGTAGTACGAGTGGTTTACGACGTGCCAATAAATCACGAATAATACCGCCGCCAATTCCTGTTAGTACAGCTGCGACAATGGTTGCGCTAATTGGTAGATTTAGTTTTTTCGCATATAATGCACCTTGAATTGCAAAAGCAGATAAACCGATTGCATCGGTAATATTTTCCCAGCGTTTCCAATGTTTGATGAGTTTGTTTGGGAATAAAAATATAATAGTCATTGATAAGATTGCGATTTCAAATAACATATCTTGTTTCCAAAACGCATCAATTGGATAGCCGATCAATAAATTACGCAGTGCTCCTCCCCCGAATGCGGTTGCCATTCCTAAAATATAAACCCCGAAAATATCGTATTCTTCTTCCATTGCGATGATTGCTCCGCTTAAAGCGAATGCAATTGTACCAATGATGCTAAATAAATCCCATGCCATGAAATTCTCCCTCACTAACTAGATGAAATGTTCTTACTCTGCTATTATATTAGAAGGTTTAATTTTCGAAAAGGATGAGTGAGTATATTTGATAGAAGAAAAAGAAAAAGTGATACTAGTTGGCTGTCAATTGCCGCAAGATGATAATGAACGTTTCGAACAATCGATGGAAGAATTAGCATCATTAGCGAAAACAGCACAAGCAGAAGTGTTGGTTTCAACGATGCAAAAGCGTTCTAAGTTTCATCCGGCAACGTATGTTGGGAAGGGAAAGTTAGAAGAACTTTCTCTACTTGCAGAAGAACTAGAACCAGATGTTATCATTTTTAATAATGAATTAACACCAAGTCAAATTCGAAATTTATCAGCACAGTTAGACGCGAGAGTCATTGATCGTACACAGCTTATATTAGATATTTTTGCTCAGCGCGCGAAGTCAAGAGAAGGTAAATTACAGGTGGAACTTGCGCAGCTCCAATATGCGTTGCCTCGTCTTGTGGGACAAGGACAAGCTTTATCTCGCCTTGGCGGTGGGATTGGTACAAGAGGTCCAGGGGAAACGAAGTTAGAAACAGATCGTCGTCATATTCGCTCTCGTATCGATGAGATTAAAAGGCAGCTTTCTGGTGTGGTAGAGCACCGTAAGAGATATCGTGAACGTCGTAAAGAAAATCAGGTTTTTCAAGTTTCTTTAGTTGGATACACAAATGCTGGGAAATCTACGTTATTTAACAGGTTAACGGCTGCTGATACATTTGAGGAAGATTTACTGTTCGCCACACTTGATCCGACGACGCGTAAAATGCAGTTGCCGTGTGGGTATACAGTGTTATTAACAGATACAGTTGGATTTATTCAAGATTTACCGACATCGTTAGTCGCGGCGTTTCGTTCCACGTTAGAAGAAGTAAACGAAGCGGATGTTATTTTGCATGTTATCGATTCAGCTGATCCAAATTACATTGGGCATGAGGAGACAGTGAAAAAATTACTGCAAGATCTTGAGTTTGACCAAATTCCGATGATTACAGTGTACAATAAAAAAGATAAGTTACATCCGAACTTCATCCCATTCCCAAACAATGATTTTATTATGACGAGTGCTTTTGATGCGGCGGATTTAGAGAAATTAAAAAAAGTTGTAGAAATAGAAATGATGAAGCGGATGGATTCATATGAATTAATGATTCCGGTAAGCGAAGGTAGATTGTTGACGCTTTTAAGAACAGAAACAGTATTAACAGAAATGGCGTTTCAGGAAGAGAAGCAAGCATACGAATGTACAGGGTATATTTTTGCTCATTCTCCGCTAAACGGACAAATCAATAGATATTCAGCAAGAAAAGGAGAAGAGAAAGAAGATGTTTAATCGATTGAAGAATGGGGAAAAGATTGCTCCAATTGTAAAAGAAGTTGAAATGCAAATTACAAACATACATAAACGTATTGATGAAGTAATTGAAAGTAATCAATTTCGTGTGTTAGAAAGTTTTCGTAGTCATAAAATTAGTGATTCACACTTTATTCCGACAACAGGATACGGCTATGATGATATCGGTCGTGATACGTTAGAAAAAGTGTATGCTGATGTGTTTGGAGCAGAAGCAGGTCTTGTACGGCCGCAGATTATTTCTGGAACTCATGCAATTTCTACAGCGTTATTTGGAATTTTACGCCCTGGTGACGAATTGTTATATATAACCGGGAAGCCGTATGATACGTTAGAAGAAATCGTTGGTGTTCGCGGGAAAGGTGTTGGCTCATTTAAAGAGTATAACATCGGTTACCAGGCGGTTGCTTTAACGGAAGAGGGACGTGTCGATTTTACTGCAGTGCAAGCGGCGATTCATGAAAATACAAAAATGATTGGTATTCAACGTTCGAAGGGATACGCAACTCGTCCATCATTTACAATTGCTGAAATTAAAGAAATGATTGCATTTGTAAAAGAAATTAAGCATGATGTTGTTGTGTTCGTAGACAACTGTTACGGAGAATTTGTAGAAGAGCTTGAACCATGTCATGTCGGTGCAGATTTGATGGCGGGTTCACTTATAAAAAATCCAGGTGGCGGCATCGTGAAAACTGGCGGTTACATTGTTGGGAAAGAGCAATATGTAGAAGCGTGTGCATATCGTTTAACATCTCCAGGTATCGGAGCAGAAGCTGGTGCATCTTTATATAGTTTGCAAGAGATGTATCAAGGGTTTTTCTTAGCGCCTCATGTTGCTGGTCAAGCGTTAAAAGGTGCAATCTTTACAGCAGCCTTTTTAGAAAAGCTTGGTATGAATACATCGCCAACTTGGAATGCACCGCGAACAGATTTAATACAATCTGTTCAATTTGATGATAAAGAACGCATGATTGCATTTTGCCAAGCGATTCAATATGCATCACCAATTAATTCGCATTTTACGCCGTATCCGAATTATATGCCAGGATATGAGGATGATGTGATTATGGCTGCAGGTACATTTATTCAAGGTGCGAGTATTGAATTATCAGCAGATGGACCGATTCGTCCGCCTTATGTTGCGTATGTGCAGGGTGGCTTAACATATTCGCATGTGAAGATTGCGATTTGTTCTGCTATTGATGCGCTTATTGAAAAAAATCTATTAGTAATTTCTTAAATGAAAGCTGCCAATTTTGGTAGCTTTTTTTGTATATAAGTAGGTAATTGAGATATTTTAATTAAGAGTGAAAAAAATTTTTAAAAAATCATGTAAGAAAAGCTAACATCTGTTGACACAATACATAACATGATATAAAATGAGAATCAAGTTAAGGCGAAGGAGGAACTGAAGTGACACAACAAGATCGACGTTCTGCCCCGCTGTTTCCGATAAGTATAGTTATGGATTTAACACAGTTATCTGCGCGTCAAATTCGTTACTATGAAGAACATAAATTGATTTCCCCAACCCGTACAAAAGGAAATCGTAGATTATTTTCATTTAACGACGTAGATAAATTGTTAGAAATTAAAGATTTGTTAGATCAAGGTTTAAACATGGCTGGTATTAAGCAAGTACTACAAATGAAGGAAAATCAATCAGAAGTAATACAAGTAAGAGAAGAAGTGAAAGAAATTTCGAAATCTGAGCTTCGTAAAATTCTTCGAGATGAACTGCAACATACAGGCAGATTTAATCGAACGTCTTTACGACAAGGTGATATTTCAAGGTTTTTTCATTAATGATTGATAATTTTGAACATGTTTAGAGGGACTAAGGAGGAATTTAAAATGGCAAAGTACACAAAAGAAGATATTTTCCGCTTGGCGAAAGAAGAGAATGTAAAGTATATCCGTCTACAATTTACGGATCTTTTAGGAAGTATTAAAAACGTAGAAATTCCAGTTAGTCAGTTAACAAAAGCTCTAGATAACAAAATGATGTTTGACGGATCTTCTATTGAAGGATTTGTTCGTATTGAAGAATCTGACATGTACTTATATCCAGACCTAGATACATGGGTAGTATTCCCGTGGACTGCTGAAAAAGGAAAAGTAGCGCGACTAATTTGTGACATTTACAATGCAGACGGCACGCCGTTTGATGGTGATCCACGTAACAACTTAAAACGTATGTTAAAAGAAATGGAAGAATTAGGATTTAGTGATTTCAATCTTGGACCAGAACCAGAATTCTTCTTATTCAAAGTTGATGAAAAAGGAAATCCAACATTAGAATTAAATGATAACGGTGGATACTTTGACCTTGCTCCGATGGATTTAGGAGAAAACTGCCGTCGTGATATCGTTCTTGAACTTGAAGAAATGGGCTTTGAAATCGAAGCATCTCACCATGAAGTTGCACCAGGACAACACGAAATTGACTTCAAATATGCAAGTGCAATTAAAGCGTGTGACGACATCCAAACATTTAAACTTGTTGTAAAAACAATTGCGCGTAAACACGGTCTGCACGCAACATTCATGCCAAAACCACTATTTGGTGTAAACGGCTCTGGTATGCACTGTAACTTATCACTATTCAAAGGTAGTGAGAACGTATTCTATGATCAAAACGGTGATTTACAATTAAGCGACGATGCTCGCCACTTCATCGCAGGTATTTTGAAACACGCATCAAGCTTTACAGCGGTAACAAACCCAACTGTAAACTCTTATAAACGTTTAGTACCTGGATATGAAGCACCTTGTTACGTAGCATGGTCTGCGCAAAACCGTAGTCCATTAATCCGTATCCCTGCATCTCGCGGTGTAAGTACACGTGTAGAAGTACGTAGCGTTGACCCAGCTGCAAACCCATACTTAGCAATGGCTGTATTATTAGCAGCAGGTCTTGACGGAATTAAAAATAAACTAGCGGTACCACCTGCAGTAGATCGCAATATTTATGTAATGACACCAGAAGAACGTGAACAAGCAGGTATCATTGACTTACCAGCTACATTAGCACAAGCATTAAATGAATTAAAATCAAATGAAATCATTTGCGGTGCATTAGGTGAACATTTACTTGAGCATTTCATCGAAGCAAAAGAAATTGAGTGGGATATGTTCCGCACACAAGTTCACCAATGGGAACGCGATCAATATATGACTCTTTACTAAGAGTGAGAGGCCTTGATACTACTGGTATCGGGGTCTTTTTCTTTTTGTGTATTAAACACCTTTTAATATGATAAAGCTCATCTACCCACAATTCACCCACAAAAATAAACTTCATTCCCAAATGTCATTTATGTATGCTTCAAATTCAGTGATAGATCTTCTATCAATGTTATCGCTAATATGGGAATAGACATTTGATATTAGCGAACTGTTTGAAATACAAAAGAATTTGGACAAGCGTATGAATACGAGTGATTTATAACAAAATCCTTATTTGAATAGAAGGTGACAGCTGAAATGTTCAGTAGATATACTTTAACATTTCAGCTAGTACTAAGCGTTATAGGGTTTAGAAGCCAATTTTTTTAAACCTCATCCAATATGTTATTCCAAGGACAGTTTGTGCAATTAGGAATAGTGAACCAGTAAATAATTTGAGGTTATGATCTAGTGCACCTAATATTGCCATAACTAATCCTGTTAAGATGAAAATCAAACTTAGGAAAGGTGTAAATTTCATTAATATCTTAAGTCTTTTATTCATACGTCAACCTCCTATTTTCAATGTATTTTAACTGTTAAATACATTTTACTATATTATACTTTTGAAATGTAAATGGGAGCAAAGGATTAGCAGTTATAAAAATAAACAAAAACGCTATTTTAGTAGTAAGGAGGAATAAACAGATTGTTAGTACATGAAAGAAGCTATGATAATGATCGGTGTGATTTAGGTGCAGCAATTGAACATTTTTATGATAGTTTTCCGGAAGAATGGGTTTGTAAAGCGTACAAAGTTGGTTAATAAAAACTTTATTCTAATATAAAACAAGCCCTGACTGGATGAGGGGGCGTCAGGGCTTGCGGGGTTTTTGAACAAGGATTATTAATTGGTTTATGTAATGATTTTAACATATACATTAATACAACTGTGTATGTTAAATTTTACGATATCGTGAACAAAAATTTCATTTTTTAGCAAAGGAAACCCCGCTTATCAACGGGGCTTCTAAAGGTATTTTGTCAAGTAACGACGTACTAGACTAAATTACCATAACATGAATTTTATAGAAAAAATATTGGTAAATGTGTCCAATTGGAAAGGGGATGGATATGAAATTTACGAAACATGAAACACAAGAGCAATTTGAACAGTTACAAAAGGGAGATGTTGTAATTGTCAAATGGAGAGAAGGAGTAAAGCAATTTAAGGAATTAGGTGAAATTACTCATCACAATGTTTGTGAAATTAACAGATTGAATGAGTTGATATTGAATAAGCGTAGAAACGACTTTTTTTCAATTAGGCATTATTTAAAATACACTTCATACGCAGAAGAAGTTTATGTAGTAACCCAATAAAAACAAAAGAGCAGCTAGCAAAAGCTAACTGCTTATCCTTGAAGAGGAAAGATGGCTACAAGATGTGATTTCATGGAGGTAGCCTGTTTGTAGTATGTACAGGGAAGTATTGATTCACTAAGAAAAGACACTCAAATTGAGTGCCTTCTCTTAGCAGCATCCGTAGCCGTATCCACCACCATATCCGCCGCCCCAACAAGCGCAACCGATTATGATTAATAAGATAAATAACACAATTATTAAGGCGAATCCGCCACGGAAGCCTCCACGACCACCATCAAAACCCATATTATATTCCTCCTTTTGATGAGGAAACAAACAATGAGAGCAAAAGTTGTAAATTTCACGGCGAATTTACATTACATTATGTGGTGTGAAGTTAAAAAGTGCGTGTATGTTGTCAATAAAAAATCGGCTTTTTAAACAAAATACTCCTTTTATAGAAATGTTATTTCCTCTGTTTTGAAGTATTAAACATTTTTGGAAGAGTCACAAAGCGTGCACCTTTAGATGTAAGGTCAGGAATAAATTGATCAAGGGCGTTTACAGAACCTTGCAGTTTCCCACCTGGTGCAGCGTGTTGCAAGACAATACTTCCAGGGAAAGTATTTCCTAATACTTTGTTAGTAACTTCCACGGTGTTTAAGCCTTTCCAATCTAACGTATCCACACTCCATTGAATGATCATAAAGTTTTGTTCAGTAGCCCACTTAACTTGATTTTCATTTATAATGCCATAAGGCGGACGGATGAATTTAGGGGAGTAGCCGGTTAGCTTTTGTAGTATTTTTTCTGTTTTTAAAATCTGTTCATGATATTGCGCATCACTTATTTTTATTAAATTAGGATGATTATAAGTATGATTCCCCACAATGTGTCCCTCATTAACAATTCGTTTTACAACTTCAGGATATCTTTCGGCATTTTCACCTAGCAAAAAAAATGTAGCTTTTACATCATGTTTTTTTAACTTATCTAATACTTGTGGAGTATATATGAGATCGGGACCGTCATCAAATGTGAGAGCGACTTCGGCTTTATTATAAGGTCCTGCAAAAGCGTATGCGTATTTTTCAACCCAAGGAAAAGGAGTCCATGATCCTCTCGTTGCTTCTTCCTTGGATTGAATCTGAAAAGGAAACGGGGCTTGTGATGAAACAGGAACTGATTTCATATAATCTAAAGGATAAAATGGATTCTGAATTGATGAATATGAAACCATTGAAGGAAGAAAGCAAGGGTAGGGATTGCTTTGATTGGGAAATACGACTTTGGGTGGATGAAAAGAATACATGATTGAGATACCTCCTTAGGAAAGATAGAAATCCCTTTAAAATTTTTATATGCCAACGATTACAGTTTGGTTATGGAGGAACAAGTGTGAGTAGTTTGTTTATCACCCGTATTAATGGGTGATAAGATCTATATTTCAATCAGGCGGGAGAGATAAAAATTACATAATTTTCATTTTGTTTATAAAAATGGCAATGGTACCTTGTAATATTCAGTACTGAATGGTATATTATGGTTAATAAAGTACCTTGCATTAAATAGTACTGAATGGGAAGGAGGATTGCCTTTGAATGTTCAATTTAAAAAAGGTGTATTGGAGCTTTGTGTTCTTGCGCTTGTAAGGAAACGAGATTGCTATGGCTATGAATTAGTTCAGCAAATTTCAAATAAGTTTTTAATATCAGAAGGATCAGTGTACCCATTGTTACGTCGGTTAACGAATGAAGGGTACTTTCAGACATATTTAAAGGAATCATCGGAAGGACCTCCGCGGAAATATTATCAGTTAACAAATCAAGGTGCAGAGCAACTCTATGCGCTTATGACAGAATGGCGTGATTTTGCAAGGGGAGTACAAGAAATTATTGAAGAGGTGTAGCAAATGACTAAAGAACAATTTCTTCATGAATTATCAGAACACCTTAGAAGGCTGCCAGAAGAAGAACGAAACGATATTTTATATGATTACGAGGAACATTTTCAATTTGGAATAGAAGAAGGGAAAACAGAAACGGAAATTATAAAAGCACTTGGTTCACCTAAAACAATCGCTAAGGAGACGTTAGCGTCCCATCGTTTAGAGCAGGTGAAGCATAATCCAACTTTTTCGAATGTAACAAGAGCGATTGTAGCAATCATTGGACTTAGCTTTCTAAACTTGGTTATTATGTTAGCTCCGTTATTAACGATTGGAAGTCTTATTTTCGCACTTTGGATGGTTAGTACTGTATTTGTTTTATCACCTTTACTTTTGCTAACAAAAATTATTTTTGCTCAAATTTTTATTTTATCTGATGTATTTGCTTCTATTATACTCTTCGGTATTGGTTTACTTTTAGGGATTGGTGCGTATTATTGTACAATTTGGTTTAAAACGCTTTTTGTCAAATACGCCAATTGGAATTTGAAAGTAATTAAAGGGGAGTAGATGAGATGAGGAAAATTGTATTCATAGCATTTGTTTGTATTGCGATTGGAGGAATCGGGTTATTTTTTACAGGATCAGCCTTTTTTATGAAATCTGTGACTGGGTCAGCAGAAGCAAAGGAATTGGAACAGAAACAATTTAAAAATGAGCAAATTAAAAACATCCATGTTGACAGAGATGTAGGAGATGTTGTGATTGAAAAAGGAAAAACTGATTCATTTGAAGTTCGGTATAGCGGTGATCAGGAAAAACGAAAGTTAGACATAAATGAGAACGGCGAAACGCTGCAAGTAGAAGTGAAAACAAAAACGAAACATATATTTGACTTTTCTTTTTCACCATTTAGTTTTAAAAATGAAAGCTTAACAGTTATCGTACCTGAACGCGTATACAATAAAATTGAATTAGAGACAGGAGCAGGAAAGATCCAAGTACAAGATATTCAAAGTGAAGATATATCTGCACATACAGCAGCAGGGAATGTGGAAATGGAGCAAATGAAAGCGCAGAAGATAAAAGCTTCATCTAGTGCGGGAAAGATTGTTCTTCATAAAGTAGAGGGGAAAGTGCGTGCAGAGACGGCAGCAGGAAGAATAGAAGTAACGCAGCACAACCCGCAATATAGTATTGATGCGGAGTCAGCAGCAGGAGATGTCGATATTCAACTTCTGGAAGTACCGAAAGATGCCGTTGTAAAAGGTTCTTCTCATGCAGGAAATGTAAAGATTTTCGGGAAAGAAAATAAAGAAGTTACTTTAGGGAACGGAAATGTACAGATTAGCGGGGAAACAGCAGCAGGATCTGTAAAAATCGAGGCGGATTAAAAACAGACCAGCTAAGTGAACTGAACCCAAAAAGTTAGACACGGGTGTTAGGCAGCTCTCTGGGCATGAGTCCGGTATTGAACCGGACTCATGCCTTTTAATTTTACCTTAATCCGTTTGTGGTTGTAATAATCAATATAGTCCTCTAATTCTTTCCTAAAATGCCCCATACTTTCAAACTCTTTGAGATATAGTAACTCACTCTTTAATAAGCCGAAGAAATTCTCCATGACTGTATTATCTAGACAATTGCCCTTACGAGACATACTTTGTACAATACCTTGTTCCTTTAACACGTGCTGGTATGATTTCATCTGGTAATGCCAGCCCTGATCGGAGTGAAGAATAGGAGAATCTCCATCTTGTAACTGTTCAAGAGCACGATCCAACATCTTTGATACAAGGGGGTACACAGGACGTGCTTCCAAGTTATACGCAATAATCTCGCCGTTGTAGAGGTCGAGAATTAGTGACAAATATAGCTTTTCACCGTGTAAATGGAATTCTGTTACATCTGTAACCCACTTCTCATTCGGCTTTGTCGCATGGAAATCACGCTCTAACAGGTTAGGTGCGATCCTGCCCACATTCCCTCGATATGAGCGGTATTTCTTCATACGGACAAGACAGCGTAAGCCCATCTCGTTCATAAGGCGACGAACTGTCTTATGGTTATATGCATATCCTTGATTGCGTAATTCCAAGGTGATGCGTCGATAGCCATAACGACCTTGGTGCTCCTCGAAAATCCGTTGAATCACTTCTTTCACCTGACTGTACTTATCATGTCGCCTCATTTGTTTTATCCAGTAGTAATACGTACTACGTGGAATGCCAGCGATCTTTACCAAGTCAATGACTTTCCATTCATGCCTTAACTCATAAATCACTTGCGCTTTGTCTTGTTCTGTAACTTTTCCTTTTCTTGAATTAAGGCATGTAACTTTTTTAAATACGCATTCTCCATACGTAAACGCTCATTTTCCACTCGTAACGCTTCTTCTGATCCTTGTACTGGTTGAGTCTTCTGTGGCTTTTTATTCATGGTTGGACGCCCCTTTGCCTTTAGTTGTAGAGCGTCAATCCCTTGTGTATCCACGAGATATTTCCACTGCCAGACTGTTCGAGCAGAAGGAACACCAAATGTCGTAGCTGCTTCTAAATAGGACGCTCCCGTATCGTTCATATACTTGATTACGTCCATTTTAAAATGAATATCATAGTTTGTATAGGTTGAAAGCAATCCCTCTGTACCATGTTTTCGGTAGTGTGCAACCCAACTCTTGAGTGGGCTAAGACTTACATGAAACCGATTCACGACGGTTTGAAGAGATTCTGATCCCTCTAAATATGCTAGAACGGCCTGTAATTTTAATTCAAAAGAATATTTAGTCATAGAAAAACTGCACCTCCAATTGTTAGTTGTGTCTAACAATTGGGGTGCAGTTCACTAAGCTGGTCTGTTTTTAATGTAAATGACGATAGACACCAATTACTTTTCCAATAACAGAAACGTTATCTAAAATAATAGGCTCTAAAGAAGAGTTTTCTGGCTGCAAACGGAAGTGATCCTTTTCTTTGTAAAAACGTTTTACCGTAGCTTCGTTATCTTCTGTTAAAGCGACAACGATCTCACCATTGTAAGCAGATTGCTGTTGGCGAACAACAACTAAGTCTCCATCAAAAATACCAGCTTCAATCATACTGTCTCCAGAAATGCGTAACATAAATACTTGATCTGAGCCTGAAACGAGGTTTGCCGGAAGTGGGAAATGTTCTTCTACACTTTCAACTGCTGTAATTGGTGAACCAGCTGTAACTTTTCCGACAATCGGTACATGAACGACTGGTTGTGTATCCGTTTCGATGCTAGCGTCTCCTAAAATTTCAATAGCTCTCGGTTTTGTTGGATCGCGGCGAATGTATCCTTTTTCCTCTAAGCGAGATAAATGTCCGTGCACAGTAGAGCTAGAAGCAAGACCGACTGCTTGACCGATTTCACGTACGGAAGGCGGATAACCTTTTTCTTGTACTTTTTGTTTAATGAAGTCGAGAATGTCTTGCTGTCGTTTCGTTAACTTCTCCATGTTTTTCACACCTCGTTTTCTTTAAATTTTCTTACTTGTATTATAACATGCGAAAAAATATTCTACAAACATAAGTTCGAACAAATGCTTAGTTTGTGATACACTATGATGTGAAAAGTGAGATAGAGAAGAGGGTATGAAATGAATGCGATTATTTATGCACGTGTGAGCACGACGAAAGAAGCGCAGGAAACATCATTAGCACGCCAAAAGGATGAATTATTGCATTTAGCTAAACAGTATCAAATGAATATTGTAAGAGTAGTAGAAGAGAAAGCAAGTGGGTATAGTATAGAACGAGATGGTATTTTAGAAGTGTTAGATACTATTCGCGATGAATATGTTGATGTGCTTCTCATTCAAGATGAAACACGTCTTGGGAGAGGGAATGCGAAAATTGCCTTAATGCATTGTTTACATAAAGAAGGAGTAAAAGTATATACCCATGCGCATAATGGTGAATTACAGCTTTCTGACTCAGATTCAATGGTACTTGATATTATTGGTATCGTAGAAGAATACCAGAGAAAGATTCATAATTTAAAGATTAAACGTGGAATGAAGCGAGCCGTAGAGAATGGATTTCGTCCAGAGAAAAATTTAAAGAATCGTCATTTAAGTACCGGTCGGGAGAAAAAAGAAGTGCCTATTGAAGAGATTGTTCGTCTGCGCCGCAATGAATTGACATTTGAAGAAATTGCGGCAACGCTCCGTGGTTTTGGTCATGAAGTATCAAAAGCGACTGTACATCGCCGGTATGTAGAGTACACGAAGCAATTGCTTGATAAACAAGAGTAACTATTGTATGATAATAATCAGTTTTTAGTAGAAAGGGGATTCGAGATGCTAAGTCACGAACTCATTGAACGCATTAATTTCTTAGCGAAAAAAGCAAAAACAGAAGGTTTAACTGAAGAAGAGCAACGTGAGCGTCAATCGCTCCGTGAACAATATTTAAAAGGGTTTCGCCAAAATATGTTAAACGAATTGAAAGCAATCAAAGTCGTTAACGAAGAGGGCAAAGATGTAACACCGAAGAAATTAAAAGAATTAAAAAAGCAAGATCGTGCAAAGTTAAATTAAAAAGATGGGCGTCGCCCATCTTTTTTGAGTTTGATAAAAAATTGTTATTTGATCACTTTCCAATTATAATTAGTCGTCGCTTCGATCGTTTTTCGTTCTAATATGTAATTCGCAATGAGCTCAGACATATCAATTGGTATATCTTTTATAATAGGCTTATTTTGATACATGAAATAATTTCCGCCACCACTTGCACGATAATTATTCATGACCACATCGTATTCTTGATGAAATTGAATCGGAGATCCCTCATATTGTAAGGAAACAACCCTTTCCCCAACTGGTTTTGAAATGTTTAGTATGTATGAAATTCCTTCCCACATATCGTAATTATAATGCTGTGGTTTTGGTTCGATATATGCAGGGTTTACAATGATATTTCCATCTGTATCTAATGAGAAATATTCAGCAGATAGTTCAAGGGCCTCTTTTATATCTTTTCCTGTAACACGAACGACCTTTAACGTATTGGGATAAATATAATTCGAAACAATATCTCTCATTGTAATGTGGTTTGGAAAGCCGGAAGATTCATTATGAAACAGGCTTGTACAAGAAATTGTAACTCCAGCTACGTCCATTTGTACTTTATTGATAAATTCGATAAAGGCAGAATCTTGTAAACGCGTTTGCATCGCATCGTGAACTAGCATATCCCCGGTAATGGTACCGATTGGCCTGTCTAACCATTGTTGCGTTTGTTTTTCATAGGTAGATACGAGTGAAAGTACTGTTTCATCTGCGGGAATGCCTGCAGCGGACAACAATTCTGAATTACACTCTTTTACAATCCATTGATTTTGTTTTTGCTGTAAGGTGACATGGACTTTTCCTAATGATTGTCCATTAGATCCAGTTTGTAAAACAGTTACTCCATTTATTTTCGTATGAGCAATATAGCGATGTTGATGCCCGGTTAATAATATATCGATTCCTTCAATTTCCTGACACATGGCATATCCTTGATTTTCCCCTGTTAACATTTCCGTTGGTTCTCCCGTTTGTAAATCACGTTCAAAACCGCCGTGATAGGATACGATCAGTAGATGTGGTTGTTCCTGTTCACGAATATAGGTAACCCATTGCTTCGTTGTTTCCATTGCGTCTTCAAATATTAAATCTTCAATATGATGTGGTTGTTCCCAGTTTGGGATGTAATGCGTTGTTACGCCTAGAATAGCAATTTTTAGATTGGGATGGATATGTTGGATGATATATGGCTTTCCAAAATAAGGATTCATTGTGCGCCGATTCAAAATATTGGCAGCTAAATAGGGCATATGTGCATTTTCAACAGCTTTATTTAATACATCCATTCCGTAGTTAAATTCGTGATTGCCGATAATTGCTGCGTCATAACCGATATGATTTGCGATGATGGCCATTGGGTTCTTTTCTTGTTGCATATATTTGCTGTAGTAGTAAGTGAACGGAGTACCTTGTATAAAATCTCCGTTATCAATTACGATGACATGATCATTTTGGGTGCGCTCTTGTGCAATCCGTGTTGCGAGTTTTGCAAGCCCGAAGTCTGCTTTTTCGTTATTTCCATAGTGAATAGGATAAACCGTACCATGTACATCACTTGTTAGCAAAATATTTATATTTACGACATTATTTGGATTCAATAGTATCAACCTTCTTTATTATTATCTTATGATAAATCATAACAAATAATCTTAATAAAATATTTTCCGAATGTTTTAAAAGTGTAAAGTTTCTGTAAATTAAAGTCAATGTAAGAAATAATGTGCTATATTTCTAAATGTTTACAAAAATTGTTTATAATTTAGAAAATTGGAGGATTTGACATGTTTAAGAAATTTTTCGCAATGGGTGCAACAGTTGTATTAGCAGTTGGTCTATTAAGTGGTTGTGGGACAAAGGAATCGAGTGCAAGTAAAAGTGAAGATACGAAAAAAGGGTATGTTCCTAAAACATTAAATGTTCAATTTGTTCCTTCACAAAATGCTGATACGTTAGAAGCAAAAGCAAAACCGTTAGAAAAATTATTAAGCGATAAACTCAATATTCCTGTGAAAGTTAGTGTTTCAACGAATTACAACACAATTGTAGAAGCGATGGCATCTAAGCAAGTGGATGTAGGCTTTTTACCTCCAACTGCATATGTGCTGGCTCATGAAAAGAAAGCAGCAAATGTGATACTGCAAGCACAACGATTTGGGGTCGATGATGCAACAGGACAGCCAACAAAGGACTTGGTAGATTATTATAAGTCTGAGTTTGTTGTAAAGAAAGATTCGAATATTAATAGTATTAAAGATTTAAAAGATAAAAAGATTGGTTATCAAGATGTGACATCGTCTGCTGGATATGTATGGCCTGCAGCGCTTTTAATGAAAGAGGGAATTGATCCATTAAAAGATGTGAAACCTGTAACATTAAAGGGTCATGACCAATCTATTATCGCTCTTCTTAATGGCGATGTGGATGCGGCAGTTGTGTTCCAAGATGCTCGTAATGTTGTGAAAAAAGATTATCCAAATGTATTTGATCAAACGAAAGTTGTAAAGTTCACAGAGAAAATTCCAAACGATACAATTTCTGTACGATCTGATATGGATGCTGATTGGGTGAAAAAGCTACAAGATGCGTTTATTGAAATTGGAAAGAGTGAAGAAGGTCATAAAATTATCAAAGAAGTATACTCACATGAAGGGTATGTAAAGTCTGATGATAGCAAATTTGATATTGTTCGTGATTACGGAAAGAAAGTAAAAACGCAGTAATCGACCGGTCGTTTTGAAATGATGGCTGAAGGTGGCGAGCTGGCTGAAATGATTTTCACTTTCTGCTAGTTAGCCGTTTTTCAGTTTTTTCTTCTATAACATTGAGAAAGTAGGTAAGGTTTGTGATAGAGTTTCACAATGTTTCTAAAGTATATTCCAATGGCACAAAAGGATTAAAAAATATCAATATTAAGATACACAGAGGGGAATTTGTTGTTACTGTTGGGTTATCTGGTGCAGGGAAGTCGACGTTACTTCGCTCTATTAATCGTCTTCACGAAATTACAGATGGAGAAATTTTAATTGATGGACAGTCTATTACAGCAGCGAAAGGAAAAGAGTTGCGCCATCTTCGCCGGGACATCGGGATGATTTTCCAAAGTTTTAATCTTGTGAAGCGGTCTACTGTGTTAAAAAATGTATTAGCTGGACGTGTTGGATATCACTCGACACTTCGGACAATATTTGGACGTTTTCCAAAAGAAGATGTGGAGCTAGCATTCCGTGCATTAGACCGTGTCAATATTTTAGAAAAAGCATATTCACGAGCTGATGAGCTATCAGGTGGACAACAGCAGCGTGTTTCTATTGCTCGGGCATTAGCGCAAGAAGCCAAAATTATTTTAGCTGATGAACCGGTTGCTTCTTTGGATCCACTCACAACGAAACAGGTGATGGACGACTTAAAGAACATTAATCAAGAGTTCGGGATTACAACGATTGTAAACTTACATTCTATCGATTTAGCAAGAGATTATGCAACTCGTATTATTGGATTACATGCAGGTGAGATCGTTTTTGATGGTCCGGTAGAAGAAGCAACGGATGAGAAATTTGCAGAGATTTATGGTCGTTCTTTGCAAGAAGAAGAGTTTTTAGGAGTGGCAGCAAAATGAATGATGTGACAATAAAAGCCCAAACAATCCCAAAGCCCCCAAGTAAATTGAAACATATGTTGACCTTTGTTCTTTTGATGCTATTGTTCTGGGGAAGTAGTGTGCAAGTTGAGGCGTCTTTTTCGAAGCTTGTCACCGGTTTTCCGAATATGATGGATTTACTGAAAGAAATGGTACCACCAGACTGGAGTTACTTCAGCACGATTACACCTGCTATGTTAGATACGATTCGAATGGCGATTATCGGAACAACTTTAGGTGCGATTCTTGCCGTTCCGCTTGCTTTACTGGCAGCGAGTAATGTATTTTCATCTGTTTTTTTATATGGACCAGCTCGGTTTCTTTTAAATTTGATTCGTACGATACCCGATTTGCTACTCGCGGCAATTTTTGTTGCGATTTTTGGTATTGGACCGCTTCCAGGTATTTTGGCTCTTACTTTTTTTTCTGTTGGAATTGTCGCGAAATTGTTGTATGAATCGATTGAATCGATTGATCAAGGCCCACTAGAAGCAATGACGGCAGTGGGGGCGAATAAAGTACAATGGATTGTTTATGCGGTTATTCCGCAAGTAGCAGCTCATTTCGTTTCTTACGTGTTGTATACATTTGAAGTAAACGTAAGAGCAGCAGCTGTTTTAGGTTTAGTTGGTGCTGGAGGAATTGGTTTATATTACGACCGAACACTCGGTTTTTTACAATATCAACAAACTGCTTCTATTATCATTTATACACTGATTGTTGTATTAATCATTGACTATATAAGTACAGTGTTACGGGAGAAATTATTATGAGTAAGGCGATACACGTAATTCCAAAGCCAAAGAAACTAAGTTTATATCGCTGGATCATCATAGGTGTATTAGCGATGATATACATATGGGCATTTTCAGGTGTTCCAATGGAGGGGATAAAAGAAACTGCTGGTCAAATTACAAAAGCAATCATGACGGGGATAATCAATCCTGATTGGGATTATGTCTCTTTGCCAGACGGAGAGGATTTGCTGCACGGGCTTGTTGATACGTTAGCAATCGCTGTGTTAGGAACATTCATATCTGCTTTCCTTTGTGTGCCGTTTGCCTTTTGGGCAGCAACGAATATGAGTACAGGAAAAGTAACTTCTGGCTCAGGAAAATTTGTATTAAGTTTTATTCGAACATTCCCTGAATTGGTCATGGCGCTTCTTTTTATAAAAGCGGTTGGCCCAGGTTCTTTTGCGGGAGTGTTAGCGTTAGGATTACATTCAATTGGAATGCTGGGGAAATTATATTCGGAAGGCATTGAGAATATCGATAAAGGGCCTACAGAAGCATTAGTTGCTACTGGAGCAAATCGTTTTCAGGTGCTTTGGTATGCTGTATTACCACAAGTATTACCCGACTTTTTCTCGTATACGCTATATCGCTTTGAAATTAACGTCCGCTCTGCCTCTATTTTAGGTATGGTTGGTGCAGGCGGAATTGGGACACCATTAATTTTTGCATTGAGCTCTAGAAATTGGTCTCGTGTAGGAATTATTTTGCTAGGAATTATTATAATGGTAATTGTCATTGATTTTATTTCTAGCTCAATTCGAAAGCGGATTGTATAAAGTTCAGCTTCATCAGTAGGATCATAAATGGTGGGAGATTGGTAGTCCATTGAAAACACCTTCTATTTCATGTGAATGAATAGAAGGTGTTTTTTATATTTTTCTATTGACCCTAACGCTACGTTATACTTTATTGTAGGGAATGAGGGAGGGCAAAGTGATGACAATGAAAGTGAAAGAAGTAGCAGATTTAGTTGGTATTAGTGTGCGCACACTGCATCATTATGATGAAATTGGGTTATTAACCCCGGAGGAGACTACAGAATCTGGTTATCGCCTTTATTCCAACGATAATTTGGAGACATTGCAACAAATCCTGTTTTTCAAAGAACTAGGCTTTCCTTTAAAGGAAATTAAAGAAATTATCAATGATCCTTCATTTAATCGAGAAGAGGCACTTGTTTTGCACCGTAAAATGCTGCTTGAGAAGCGCTCTAGACTAGATAAAGTGATTGCGACGATTGATAAGACAATTCAACATTCGAAAGGAGAAATTCAAATGACGAACAAAGAAAAATTTGAAGGGTTTGATTTTAGTCAAAACCCATATGAGCAAGAGGCACGTGAAAGATGGGGAAATGAAGCTGTTGACAAAGCAAATGAAACAGCAGCAAACATGACGAGAGAAAAACAAGAAGAATATAATGCAATCTATAGGAAACTTGCGGCACTTCGTAACGACTCACCTGAATCAGAGCAGGCTCAAAAAGCAATTAAAGAATGGTATGATTATTTGCAGAACTTTGGTCATTATTCATTGGATGCATTTAAAGGTCTAGGGCAAATGTATGTCGATGATGAACGTTTTACAAAAAATATTGATCAATTCGGTGAAGGCTTGGCGGAGTTTATGCGTGATGCGATGGCAGTGTATGCAGATCGTAATAAGAAGTAAAATGTATATTTACAATTTTAAGGGTCCTATTCTCCATCTGGGAGAATAGGACCCTTTGTTTGTGAAATAAGAAAAAATTGGATTTTCCATTAGAAGATGTAGTGTGGTTATGAATTATAATTAAAATACGATCGTTTAAATCATAAAAAAATACGAAAAAAATATGTGTATCATTTCGGATGCAATGTTTAAAGATAATGAGGAATTATATGTAATTATTGATTAGTGTAAGAAATAAAGAATTCAGGGGTATAGGAAAGGTTTGGACATAAGAGTATAGCTGATATACATCATCAATTTTAGTACGTTTTTTGAACAAATCCGAAAAAACATCAACATATTTGTCCGTACATGTTGTATAATCTTGCAAGGAAAGATATCATATAGATGTGTAAAACGAAAACGTTTACTACTATAAACGAAGGGAAGAATAGCATGTCACATTCAATCGAACAACTTTCTATCAACACGATTCGCACATTATCCATTGATGCGATTGAAAAAGCAAACTCTGGTCACCCAGGAATGCCGATGGGTGCAGCGCCAATGGCATATACAGTATGGACGCAATTTATGAAACATAATCCAAATAATCCAACATGGTTTAACCGTGATCGTTTCGTATTATCTGCAGGGCATGGCTCAATGTTACTATACAGCTTACTTCATCTATCTGGTTATGACGTAACAATGGATGATTTAAAGAGTTTCCGCCAATGGGGAAGTAAAACACCAGGTCACCCTGAGTTCGGGCACACACCAGGTGTAGATGCAACAACAGGTCCACTTGGACAAGGTATCGCAACAGCTGTTGGTATGGCAATGGCTGAAAGACATTTAGCAGCGAAGTACAATCGTGATGAGTATAACGTTGTTGACCATAATACATACGCAATTTGCGGTGATGGAGACTTAATGGAAGGCGTTTCTGCTGAAGCATCTTCATTAGCGGCTCATTTAGGATTAGGCCGTCTTGTTGTATTATATGATTCTAACGATATTTCATTAGATGGCGATTTAAATCGTTCTTTCTCTGAAAGCGTAGAGGATCGCTATAAAGCATACGGCTGGCAAGTAATTCGTGTTGAAGATGGGAACGATATCGGAGCGATTGCGAAAGCGCTTGAAGAAGCAAAAGCTGACGAAAAACGTCCAACATTAATCGAAGTAAGAACAACAATCGGATTCGGTTCACCAAACAAATCTGGAAAATCAGCTTCACACGGTTCTCCACTAGGTGTAGAAGAAACGAAATTAACAAAAGAAGCATATACTTGGGCATTTGAACAAGATTTCTATGTACCAGAAGAAGTGTATGAAAACTTCCGTAAAACAGTACAAGATGCTGGACAAACAGCAGAAACTGAGTGGAATGCAATGCTTGATGGATACGCAAAAGCATATCCAGAATTAGCAGCTGAACTACAAACAGCAATGAAAGGTCTTCTTCCAGAAGGTTGGGATAAGAACTTACCAACATACGAAATGGGTTCAAAAACAGCAACTCGTTCATCTTCAGGACAAATTATTAATGCAATTGCTGAATCTGTACCATCATTCTTTGGTGGATCTGCAGACCTTGCTGGTTCTAACAAAACATACATGAACAAAGAAAAAGACTTCACAAGAGAAGACTACAGCGGTAAAAATATTTGGTACGGTGTACGTGAGTTCGCAATGGGTGCAGCAATGAACGGTATCGCACTTCATGGCGGTTTAAAAACTTACGGTGGTACGTTCTTCGTATTCTCTGACTATTTACGTCCAGCAATCCGTCTTGCTGCGTTAATGCAACTGCCAGTAACATATGTGTTCACACATGATAGTATCGCAGTTGGAGAAGATGGACCAACGCATGAGCCAGTCGAACAGCTTGCAGCTCTTCGTGCAATGCCAAACGTATCTGTTCTTCGTCCTGCTGATGGTAACGAATCTGTTGCAGCTTGGAAGCTAGCGTTAGAATCTACAAAAACACCGACAGCATTAATCTTAACTCGTCAAGATCTTCCAACATTAGAAGGTGCTAAAGACGATACGTATGAAAAAGTAGCAAAAGGTGCATACGTAATTTCTGCAAGCAAAAAAGAAACTGCTGATGTAATCTTACTTGCAACTGGATCTGAAGTAAGCTTAGCAATTGAAGCGCAAACAGCATTAGCGCAAGACGGTGTTGACGCAGCTGTTGTCAGCATGCCGTCTATGGACCGCTTTGAAGCACAATCTGCTGAATATAAAGAATCTGTATTACCAAAAGCAGTAACAAAACGTTTCGCAATTGAAATGGGTGCTACTTTCGGATGGCATCGTTACGTTGGTCTTGAAGGAGATGTACTAGGTATCGATACATTCGGTGCTTCTGCTCCTGGTGAAAAGATTATGGAAGAATACGGATTCACTGTAGAAAACGTTGTTCGCCAAGTAAAAGAAATGCTTTAATGATTTTGGAAAAATCTCTCCGGCATGGAGAGATTTTTCTATATAAAAGAGTTTATTCCGTTGCTCAGGAGCAGTAAGAATCTAATCGGTGAGAATTTTCTATCAATGGAGGGGGGAAATCTCCATTGATGAAAGTGTCACTTTATTCGACAGAAAAAGTTTTTTCTTTCTCCGCAGTCAGACAATCATTGCATATTTGTTTCTATATAATGAAAAGAAATGAAGTTGTCCAATGCGGGAGGGAAAGTATGAGAACGTATGAACTGTACTTAATTCAAGAAGATGTTACGAAGTTATATTTCGGTCGTGAGTTTTTATTGTTTGATTTGTTTGCTAGTTTTGCACAGTCTCGTTCCCTTTCAGAAAAGAAAGTGTTGTATAAACAAATGAAGTATATTACGTTGCCCTTACAAGTAATGAAATTACATCATAAAATAGAACAGGTACTACGAACTTACGGGAAACATGAAAGAAATGAGCATATGCATATTGTATCCAATGAAAATGTGTATGGAGAAGTGAGTATTAAACCACAATATATTCGAATGCGTACTTCTAAAAATGTTGAAATGGAAACAGCCATTTTTGAAGTACTTAGAAAATGTGAATTAACATTTCTTGCGATGGATTATGAGAGTAAACAATACGGATGGTTAAATCCTCTCAAACAAGTGCGTACTTATATATAAAAAATGTCGAATACAATCTTGTCTTATTGAAAAGGTTTTAGTACACTGTAAGGTAGACAACATGAAGGAGGAAAATATATGTCAATTTGGGTAGTTGTTCTAGTGGGCGTATTAGCACTAGTAGCAGGCGTTGCGTTAGGGTTTTTCATCGCACGCAAATATATGATGAACTATTTACAAAAAAATCCACCAATTAATGAACAAATGTTAAAAATGATGATGATGCAAATGGGACAAAAACCATCCCAAAAGAAAATCAATCAAATGATGAGCGCAATGAATAAACAACAACTGAAATAAGCGCTATAAAAGGCACTCCTATTCGAGTGCCTTTTTATTTTGTTTTCTAAAAATGTTTTAAACTTTAAAAAATTCAGTAATTTTGATAAACTGAAAACATCGCTCATTTGGGATAGGAGGTATAAAATGAAAGTTTTTTTAGATTTGGCATGGTTTTTTAAACAAGAGAAACGAGCGTACATAGCTGGTATTTTTTTATTGTTTGGCGTTGCTCTTCTTGAACTTGTGCCACCAAAAGTGATCGGCATTGTTGTTGATGAAATTAGCAATCATTCATTAACAGCTGAGAAGCTATTACAATGGGCAGGGATTTTAGTTGGTTCTGGGGTGACGATGTATATTTTGCGTTATGTGTGGCGCATAATGATTTTCGGCTCTTCTTTAAAGTTAGCCCGTCAATTACGTCAAAAATTGTATAAGCACTTTACAAATATGAGTCCATCATTCTACCAACAGCATCGTACTGGTGATTTAATGGCACACGCGACAAATGATATTCAAGCAGTTCAGCAAACAGCTGGTTCTGGGGTGTTAACGCTTGTAGACTCATTAGCGGTGGGCGGATGTGTTCTTGTTGCGATGGGGTTTACGATTAGTTGGAAGTTAACATTAATCAGTTTAATTCCAATGCCAATCGTAGCGGTTGCGACAAACTATTATGGAACGTTGTTACATCGTCGTTTTCATAAAGCGCAGCAGGCTTTTTCAGAAATCAATGATAAAGTTCAGGAAAGTATGAGTGGAATGAAGGTAATTCGTTCACTTGGTCAAGAAAAAGAAGATTCACAAGCATTTCGTGATAAATCGGAAGATGTAGTACAGAAAAATATTCTTGTTGCTCGCATTGATTCATTATTTGACCCAACAATTTCTTTAATTGTAGGTTTTTCTTTCCTAATTGCAGTGTGTTATGGTTCTGTATTGGTTGTTCGTGGTGAGCTTACGATAGGAGAACTTATTACGTTTACTTCTTATTTAGGGACGCTCGTATGGCCGATGTTAGCGTTTGGTTGGCTATTTAATATTATGGAGCGTGGGCGTGCTTCTTATGATCGTATTCAAAAATTATTCATGCAAGTATCGGATGTTGTGGATAGAGAAGGGGCAAGTAAAGAAGTAGCAAGTGGTAATATCAAGTTTGATATTGATACATTCTCGTACAAGAAAAATGAAGTGATAAATCTACAAGATATTCATTTTTCTTTACAAAAAGGGGAAACTTTAGGAATTGTAGGGCGTACCGGTGCAGGAAAAACAACATTATTAAAGTGTTTAATTCGAGAATATGATCATTTTGATGGAGCGGTACGTGTTGGAGAAACCGATATTCGAGATATGACGTTACATGCCATTCGTTCCGCTATTTCGTATGTACCACAAGATCATTTCTTATTTTCTGCAAATATAGGAGAAAATATCGCATTTGGAAAACCAGATGCTACATATAAAGATATTGTACACGCAGCTACGATTGCATGTATTCATGAGGACATTACGAAATTCCCAGAAGGGTATGAAACAGTGGTTGGTGAACGCGGCGTTTCTTTATCAGGTGGCCAAAAACAGCGTATTTCGATTGCGCGTGCATTATTAACAAATGCTGAAATTTTAATTTTAGATGACTGTTTATCAGCAGTAGATGCAAAAACAGAAGAAACGATTTTAGCGGCATTAAAGCGTGAACGTGAAAATAAAACAACTATTATTACAGCACATCGGTTAAGTGCTATTCAGCATGCAAATTTAATTCTCGTTATTGACGATGGAAAGATTGTACAGCGTGGAACGCATGACAGTTTGATGCAACAAGACGGCTGGTATAAAGACATGTATGAAAGTCAACAATTAGAATCACTAGTTGAGAAAGGAGGGGTATAATGAACGAGAAAAAGCGAAGTGACCTATGGCGTCTATTATCCTATATGAAGCCATATAAGAAACTGCTGACGCTAGCGTTTTTATTTTTAGTTGGTGCAACTATAGCGGAAATGATGGGCCCTTTTTTAATTAAGAAATTTATTGATGAGCATTTAGTTCCGAAGAGTTTTGAACAAAATGTATTAGTGACGTTATTTGTTGTGTATATAGTCTTTCATTTATTAAAAGTGTTCTTTACGTATTTGAATTTATTATATTTCCAAAACATTGCCTTCAAAATTGTGCAAGATATGCGTGTAGAGGTATATGAACATGTACAAAGTTTATCGCTTAGCTTCTTTGATCGTACACCAATTGGAACGCTCGTTTCTCGGATAACGAACGATACGGAGGCGATTAAAGATTTTTTTGTAAGTGTATTATCTACTTTTGTAAAAAATATTGTGTTTTTAATCGGTATTTTAATATCTATGTTTCTACTAGATGTGAAGCTTGCCTTGTTTTCATTACTTCTTATTCCAACTATGATTACGATTATGGCTTTTTATCGTCGCAAGAGTTCAGTCTTTTATTTAGAACTTCGCAATCAATTAAGCATATTAAATGCAAAATTGAATGAATCTATTCAAGGTATGAACATTATTCAAGTATTCCGCCAAGAAAAACGGATGCGTAAAGAATTTGAAGAAGTAAATGAAAAACACTACGGAGCAGGACGTCGCAATTTGAAATTAGATGCACTTCTTTTACGTCCGGCGACTGATCTTGTTCATATTTTGGCAATTGTATTGGTGTTGACGCTGTTTGGAATTGATGCAATGCATAGTCCTGTTGAAGTTGGTGTATTATATGCTTTTGTTAACTACATTCATCGTTTCTTTGATCCAGTAAACGAAATGATGATGAAATTATCTTTCTTCCAGCAAGCAGTTGTGTCATCATCTCGTGTGTTTCATTTAATGGATGAAAAAGATTTAGCACCAGTACAACAAGGGAATGGAACTCCTTTCATGACGGAAGGAGAAATTGAGTTTAAAAATGTTACGTTCTCTTATGATGGAAAACGTGACGTACTAAAAAATGTATCTTTTCATGTAAAACCGGGGCAAACTGTTGCTTTTGTCGGGCATACAGGTAGTGGGAAAAGTACAATTATGAACTTATTGATGCGTTTTTATCATGTTAATCAAGGAGAAATTGTAATTGATGGAGTTCGATTAGAGAACTTTCAAGAGATGGAAATACGAAAACGTATCGGTCTTGTATTACAAGATGCTTTCTTATTTGCTGGAACAGTTAAACAAAACATTCGCATGTATGATGAAAGTATTACGGATGAAGAAGTGGAAGAAGCTGCAAAATTTGTGCAAGCTAATACATTTATCGAACAGTTATCAGATCAATATGATACAGAGGTAGTTGAAAGAGGAGCGGCGTTTTCGAGTGGTCAAAGACAGCTTGTAGCATTTGCGAGAACTGTTGCTACAAATCCGAAAGTATTAGTGCTGGATGAGGCAACAGCGAACATCGATACAGAAACAGAAGAAGCAATTCAAACGGCATTGCAGCGTATGCGAAAAGGGAGAACAACTATTGCAATTGCGCATCGTTTATCGACAATTCAAGATGCTGACCAAATCTTCGTGATGCATGATGGTCAAATTGTTGAGAGAGGAACACATCAAGAGTTGTTGACGCAACAGGGGTTATATTACAATATGTATTTGTTGCAGAATAAAGGAAGCCTTCAGAAAGCCTTGTAAGAACAAGGTTTTGAGGGCTTTATTTTTTTAAAATGAGCATATTAAATTTAATGCTGGATTTCTAGAAAGTTTTTATATTATGTTTAATAAGATTTAAATATTTGTTTTTTGTTCATTCATTACTTAACAATAAGGATTGTATGAAATGGTGTAATTTATATTTTAATCGAACGAATATTCTTTGGATGGGTTGAAATATGGTATAAATAGCTTAATTATAGGAGGAGGAGAACTTGACGATACATCGTTCACATATGTTATTATTTATTAGTTTTTGGATCGCTTTATTTATTTTAGGAATACAGCCGAAAGATTTGTTTACATGGTGGCTAGAAGTATTACCGGCTATTATTCTTGTATTGATTTTAGCGGCGACATATCATCGTTTTCGATTTACGACGTTTACGTATGTTTGGATTTGGCTTCATATGCTTATATTACTTATTGGCGGACATTATACATATGCAGAAGTACCTCTCTTTAACTGGTTACGCGATACGTTTCATTTAGAAAGAAATTATTATGACCGCGTAGGTCATTTTGCGCAAGGCTTCGTTCCTGCTCTTTTAACACGTGAGGTTCTCATTAGAGTGGTAGAAATTCAAAAAAGAGGATGGTTATCAATCCTTGTAATTGCTGTGTGTCTAGCATTTAGTGCACTATATGAATTGCTTGAATTTTTAGTTGCCAAATTGACAGGAACGGCAGCAAGTGCCTTTTTAGGTATGCAAGGAGATCCGTGGGATACACAGTGGGATATGACTTTAGCGCTAATAGGTGCAATTTTAGCTCTATTATTGTTTAGAAATGTACAAGATAGAAAGATGAAATAAGAGATTAATATGTATTACATATTAATTATATATGTAATACATATTTCACATATAAAGAATATTACTATACTATAATAAATGTAACATTTGAATGTTTGATGTATTACCGGTAATATCCCTATCCCTTTTTTAAAAATGCGAACTCGATTGATTTCTTTTCCTGTACGGAAAATATTGTTCGATATCCATTATGGAACGTACATAATGGAAAAAATCCCGATTTCCTAGAGGATGCCCCTAATCTTCATGTGATAATGTGTACGGAGAAAACATAAATGTTTCTTCCGTTTACAATCGGAAAAAAGAAAGCTGGCCATTTTGGTCAGCTTTCTTTTTTTCCTGCAATGATGTCCTCTTTTATAATCTCTGTTTTCAATAATAATGCTTTTCCAAAACGGCGCTGACATTCTTCAGTTATTTTTTGAACTGCCAATGTGTTAGAAGAAGCAGCAACAGTTACTAATGTTTGTCGTGTTCCTCGATTTTCCTCACAAAACACACAATCCACAACATACTTAGAAACTTTCACAGAATCCTTCCTTTCTGTTTTTTAGGAATGCGCTGTCTTTGAAGTTGCTAAAAGTATTCGATAAATTACAAGCTTCTTCCTCTTTTTTCGAGGAAAAATTAGGTGAAAGACAGAATAATATGTATGGGAGGGATAGAGGATGAAGCGTTGGATTGGAGCAGCAGCAATTTGTATGAATGATAATAATGAAGTATTAATGGTCTTACAAGGAAAGCCAGAAGAAGAAAAACGTTGGTCTGTACCTTCAGGTGGCCTAGAAAAAGGAGAAACGTTAGAAGAGTGTTGCATACGTGAAGTATGGGAAGAAACAGGGTATCGTGTTGAAGTTATTGAAAAAGTGCACGAAAAAATAGGTGTTACATTCAATATTCCTGTACAAGTTCACTATTATGTTGTGAAAATAGTAGGGGGAGAAAGAAAAATTCAAGATCCGGATGGATTGATTTATAGGATTGAGTGGAAGCCGCTTCAAGAACTTAAAAATATACATCTTTCATTTCCAGAAGATTATGAGTTATTGTGTCAGTTGTGTATATACTAGGAAATGATTGAGGCGAGAAATACGAAAATGGATATGGAAAGATAATTAAATATTGAAGGGGAAAAAGAAAACGTATATTAGGACTCCCTTGTATACGTTTTTTTTTTTTTTTTTTTTAATCCCGCAAAAGCCCGATTGGTGAGAGCTTTCCAACAGTGAGGGTTTTTTAAAAATATTTGTCTAATATATAATTCTTATGTTATTAATATATTATATATATCAATGAAAAAGGGTGTTCTATATGGAATTACGGCATTTACAATACTTTATTGTTGTAGCAGAAGAGCTTCACTTTGGAAGAGCGGCAGCTCGCTTACAGATGACGCAGCCACCGCTTAGTCAACAAATTCAACAATTAGAACAAGAAATGGGAGTTACACTATTTTCAAGAACGAAACGAAGAGTAGAGTTAACAGAAGCAGGAGAATTGTTTTTAAAGGAAGTGAAAAAAGCTTTTACGCAAATTGAGAAAGCGGTCGAAGTTGCTCAGAGAGCACAAAGAGGAGAGATAGGATCGCTGTCTATTGGTTTTGTTGGTTCAGCAATGTATGATATTTTGCCGCCAATCGTTCGAGAATATCGAAATAAATTTCCGAATGTATCCGTTGTACTGCATGAATTATCTACACCAGAACAAGTAGATGCACTTCATGATAATCGAATTGATGTCGGGATGCTGCGTCCGCCTATTACAAGTCAGTTATTACAATTGGAAACAGTTCAACATCTTCCTTGTACACTTTGTTTACCAAAGGCGCATCCTCTCGCGAGTAAACAAGCAATATATATTGAAGACTTGCAAAAAGAATCCTTTGTTTTTATTTCTCGAAATGTTTGGCCAACATTATATGATAATATTCTCTCTTTATGCCGAGATGCAGGATTTAGTCCGCAAATTGTACAAGAGGCAACAGAGTATCAAACAGTAGTAGGACTTGTTGCCGCTGGAATTGGGATAACGGTAATACCAGTGTCTGCAAATAAATTATATCAATCAGAAGTTGTATATAAAGAAATATGTGATTCTAATTTTGTGGCGGAACTAGCGGTTGCGTATCGAAAAGTAAATATAAATCCAGAATTACAAGAGTTTTTGAAAATAGCGAAAGCAAGGAGAATGAATCTATCCCGCACTAACGGGCAGTAAGGCTGGAGAAGAACGGGAAGGAAAACTGCCCGTAAGAGCCCGATTGGTTTAACTAACCATCGGAGAAAAGGCACTCTGATGGAAGCTTCACTTTATATTATAAAATGACGAGAAAAATGACAAAACTGTAAGACTGTACTGAAGCATGTAAGGAAGTTCGATGTTTTCCTCATTCTTTTTTTATTATAGTGAAAGAGAAGAAAGAATAAGGAGATGTCATGCTCATGAAGATACATATTTTGATAAAAATAAAAAAAGCGTGGGAGGGGAAAAGAGATGACGTTTTCTCAACTTGCGTTTAAAAATGTTAGTCGAAATATACGTGCATATGCCGCGTATTTTTTAAGCAGTGCATTTTCAGTTATGATTTTCTTTTTATATGCTTTATTTATTTTTCATCCTGATATTTATGGAAGTAAGGAATTTCCAGGTGCTGTGCGGCAAGGAATGCTTGTTGCAGAATACATTATTTATTTCTTTTCTTTTTTCTTTATTTTTTACTCTGTTAGTTCATTTTTAAAGGTTAGGAATAAAGAGTTTGGTATTTTTGTTATTCATGGTATTACAAAGCGGCAATCGATTCGGATGATATTCTTTGAAAATATGATTGTCGGTATAAGTGCTCTTATAAGCGGTATTGCTTTCGGTTGTTTATTTGGAAAGTTATTTTTCATGTTAGCAAGTACAGTGATGAACTTAAAAAGTTTGCCGTTTTATATGCCATGGCAAGCTATGAAATTAACAGCGGTTGTGTTTTTGGTATTGTTTTTCATTGTTGCTTTTATGACAAGTTTATTTGTGCAAAGCAAAAAAGTGATTGCGCTATTAAAAGGGAATAAGAAGCCCAAGCCTGAACCGAAAGCTTCTATTTTATTATCTATAGTTGCAGCAGGTCTGATTGCAATTGGATATATTTTATCTATGGCAGCAACACCTGGTACTATCATGTTTTTATTGTTACCTGTTACAACAATTGTAATTATTGGTACTTACTTTTTATATTCACAACTTAGTGTATTTATCATAAGGTTTTTAAAACAATGGAAACATATATATTGGAAGAAAACAAATTTATTATCCTTTTCTATGTTAGCCTACCGCATGAAAGATAATGCACGTATGTTCTTTATGGTAACGATTGTGTCGACTGTTTCTTTTTGTGCCATTGGAACGTTTGCTGCTTTTTTAGAAGCACAAAAGAATGAAACGATGAATAACATACCATTTGCTTTTAGTTTGATGACTTATAATGAACATCAAGCACAGAAAGAACAATACGAAAAAGAAATTGAAGCTACTTTTCAAAAGGAAAAAATTATCTATAAAAAGGTCAGTGCAAAGTTGAGTTTTCAAGCAATTTCTAATCAGACGCAACCAGCGGTTATTATGAGTCAGGCTGATTATAATATATTTGCAAAGCAGCTTGGTTATGAAACGGTGGCATTAACAGGGAAAGAAATAGCTCGTGTCCCTTCTTTTGGACAAAGTAATGTTATTGATACTTCTAAAGAAACAGATGTAACGTTACAAGAAAGCGAAACACAATTTCATGTTTCTCGTGTGTTGCAACATAATATTTTTTCCGGCGCTGTATTTCCGGGGCAAATTTTCGTTGTTTCTAATGAAATGAAACAATTGATTACAGAGGGACAAAAAACAGTAAGTTATACAGCGTATGAAGTGAAGAACTGGGAAGAAACGACGCAAGTAGCAGAGCAATTAGAGAAACAAATAAACCAAAAAGGGCAATATGAATTTTCATCACGCATTACAACTTATAATGAGATTAAACAAATGACAAGCATTATTTTATTTATCGGTTTGTTTGTTGGAGTGATATTTTATTTATCTGCTGTCAGCTTTTTATATTTTCGTTTATTTACTGATTTAGAAACGGATAAACAATACTATCAATCGCTTATGAAACTAGGTATGGGCGAAGACGAAATGAAACGAATTATGACTGTACAAATGGGAGCATTATTCTTTGTTCCGATTCTCATAGCTGTTTTACATACGAGTGTAGCTTTAATGACGTTGCAAAAATTATTCATAACAGAGATTCTTCGTTCATCACTTATTGTTATGGGGGTATTTTTATTCGTTCATACATGTTACTTTTTACTATTAAAAAAACGATACTTTTTACAACTGAAAAAGCAAATTATGCGATAAAAACAGCGATGTTACTTTGTAACGTCGCTGTTTTTATCGTCAATACAATATGTATTTTTCAATCTAAGTCTAAAGACTTAGATATAATTCCTATTGGAGTTCGATGCGAAGGCACATATCATTTTATATACTAATTTGTAGTATAGGAAGTTGTACGGAGGAGTTGTTATGTCGTTATTTCAATTAGCACGAAAAAATATACAAGAGCATGCAGTAGAACGTATACAACATTTTGTTGTTATTTCTTGTAGTGTGATTGTATATTTTCTTTTCGTATCCATTCAATATAATAAAGCTGTTGTAGGGGCAATAAATCATAGATCGTTACTAATGAATTCTTTATATTATGGATCAACAATAGCCCTTGGTTTTTCATGTCTTTTCATACTGTATGTACATGCTTGTTTTATGAAAAAGCGACAAAAAGAATTACAATCGTATCGATTAACTGGCCTGAAAAGAAAGCAAATAGGGCTTATTTTATGCTATGAGCAACTTATGATAGGGGGAGGAGGGCTTATAGTAGGGCTTCTTCATGGTATGTTATTTTTAAAGTTATTTACTATTGTTATTTTGAGAGTAACGGGTTGTCACGGAATAAGCAGTGCACCGATTACGATATATGGCCTTTTGTATACAGTTATTTCATTTATTATGATTATTTTATTGACGGCGGGACAATGTTATCGATGTGTGTATCAATTGAGTAGTGTAGATTCAAATGAAGTGACTGGCAAATTATGAATGTTTGATGTATATGTTAAACATAATATAAAATGAAAACCGGGCTTCTTAGAGAAGTCCGGTTTTCATTTTATGCTGCCACTTTTTTATGTGTATGCTGTCTTGTGTATCGGCCGCGCATTTTATATGCAATTTGAGGAATTGTAATGCCGACAAGGATAAGCGCAACACCAAGCCATTGTGAAGTAAGTACAGCTTCTTTTAAAAGAACTACCGACATGATTGTTGTAACAGGTAATTCAGCAGCACCTAAAATTGTTGCTAAACCAGAACCGATTTTGGGAATTCCGATTGTAAATGTAATGGTGGGAATCACAATACTAAATGTTCCTAATGCTAGCCCATATTTCCATAATCCATTTGTAAGTGCACCATTGTATATAAACGTTGGTGGGAAAGTAATCATTACTAATGTTAACGCGCCTGCCATAAGCAATACGCCGCGAGGTAATGATGGGACTTCTACTGCCACTCTTCCGCTCACGAAAATATAAAAAGCAAATGCAATTGCTGATAATAATCCGAAGAAGATACCTTTCATATCAAAACTTCCTGCCGATTGTTCGAGTAATCCGCTTGAAAGAAACGTTCCAGCTAGTAAGAAAAGTACAGAAATCATTTTCTCTCTAGAAGGAAATGTCTTTGTTGCAACTGCTTCAATAATAATCCCGATCCAAACAAATTGGAATAATAAAACAATAGCGATAGAAGCTGGTACAGTCTGTAAGGAACCGTAATAAAAAATACCTGTTAAGCTGGCTGATGTGCCTGCGATAAATAAAATAATCATTTGCTTTAATGGTACACGATGCCTAGAGATTACTAATGTAATCGCAAGTAAAATGAGCCATCCGAACAAATATTGACTTCCGATTACTTCTCCTAGTGTAAATCCTTCACTGTACGCAAATTTAACAAAGATTGCTAAAATACCGTAACTGCATGCTCCTAATAAAACGAGTAATGAATAACGAAGCACCCTATATTCCTCCAATCTATTTTATTAGTAACTATGTTCCAAAACGAACAAATATAGCTAGATGGAAGTATACAAAATTAAAAATGTAGGGTCAACTGAAAGAAAAGTGTGACATTTTATAGAATAATAATAAAAGTATGATATTTATGCATAATGATGAAAAAAGAGGGATATATTGCTGAAGAATATAACAGGAATATGAATATAACTTTCATTACAAAAAAATATTTTATAATAATAAATAAAGTGAAATATATAAGTCCAAATTAAAAAACAATATAAAACCTTTTTTCTTTTTAGGTGGGCAAGAGCATCTAATGCATAGCAGCGACTTATATGTTGAAAAATCAAAATGGATTTATCCCGCTATTCGCGGGCACAAAGACTCCCGACTGATGGAAGTTTCACTTTATATAAAAAAGTAAATATCAATATTACGAATAGAATTTTACGATATTCATAGTGATAATAGTAAGTTCATGAATTTTTCATGGTATTCGCTGTGAATTTTGCTACAATAAATGAGAAGAGAGGAGGCGGAATATGCAAGACATTAATATCTTTTTAGCGTTTGGGGCAGGTTTTTTATCATTTATTTCTCCATGTTGTTTACCGCTCTACCCAGCATTTTTATCGTACATAACAGGGATGTCTATTTCTGATTTAAAAGAGGAGAATGCCATGCTTCGTAAACGGAGTATGTTGCATACAGCATTTTTCTTAATTGGGTTTTCGATTATTTTTATTGCAATCGGTTTTGGAACAAGCTTTGTAGGGACATTTTTTGTAGATTATCAAAATCTAATTCGCCAATTAGGAGCTATTTTTATTGTTGCTTTCGGTCTCATTATAGTAGGAGTGTTTAAACCAACATTCTTAATGCAAGATAAAAAAATTACATTTAAAAGTAGACCGAGTGGTTACTTTGGTTCTACTTTAATTGGAATCGCATTTGCTGCGGGATGGACACCTTGTACAGGACCGATTTTAGTGTCAGTTATTGCACTTGCTGCGACAAATCCACAATCAGCGATGTTATATATGATTGCTTACATACTTGGTTTTGCAATTCCATTCTTTATTTTGTCGTTCTTTATTACAAAAATGACTTGGATTAAAAAGCATAGTGCATCGTTCGTTAAAATTGGCGGTTATATTATGATTGCAATGGGTGTATTACTTTATTTTAATGGTCTTACAAAAATCACTATATTCTTTTCGAATTTATTTGGTGGATTTAAAGGATTTTAGTTTTTTTTATAGAAAACTGGCAATACTAAAAGAAAAGCATATAATGAGACTATATTTCCAAAATAAAGGGTGAGTACGAATGAATTTAGCTCTTTTATCAAGTATTATGGCGGTTTGTATGGCTGTCGGAGTCATGTTTATTCGTTTGAAAGCAGCAAAGAAACCAGCTACTTTGAAGAAAATTGTACTTCCACCAATCTTTATGAGTACGGGTGCAATTATGTATCTTCTCCCTGAATTTCGTCTAACAGGACAAGAAATATTAGAAGCAATTATTGTAGGGTTAATCTTTTCTATTTTTCTTATTAAAACATCAAAATTTGAAATACGTGGACAAGAGATTTATTTAAAACGTTCTAAAGCGTTTGTCTTTATTTTAATCGGTCTACTTGTTGTTCGCATTGCGTTTAAATCATATTTAAGTCAGTCACTTGATGTAGGACAATTAAGTGGAATGTTTTTCTTACTTGCATTTGCTATGATTATATCTTGGCGCGTTGCAATGTATCGTTCGTTTACGAAGTTGCAAAAAGAAATGAAAAAACAAGATGATTTTTATAATAAAAACGATATGAAATTAACGTAAAAACCTCAAGAATTCTTGAGGTTTTTATCATACATGGTGATTCATCCCCGCACCTCAAGCGCGAAGCATAAGGTGCGGGGAAGCTCAATTGGCTAGCAACGATTGATAACGTGAGTAGTCAATTTGCTTTTCTTTTAATTTTTTAATTAAAAATTTATGATCCCGTTTTGGAGTTGCTAGAATATATCCTTTAATGATTAAATCTTCCGTTATTTGTGATGCTTGTTCTTCTAAGGCGAGTTCTCCAATTTTACCAGCAATTTTAGACCGAGCGACGTCGCGAAATAGCTCTGGAACAGGGCTGACAAGTTCTTCTAATAAAGCCTTTTGCTCAGCTTTCCATAAATGCCTCGTTTCATCGATATAATGTTGTTCCCAATCTAAAATGGACATACCATCTTCTTTTGGTAATCGTTTTAAGAATTTTCGGAACATAAAGTATCCACCAATGGACATGAGTCCTAGTAAAATAACTGTCCATATGACAATAAACCAACTGAACCATCCTTCAAGCAACATAATTCCCCCTTTATGTTATTAGAAACCGATTCTTTTTTTTATTATAAGCAGTGAGATTCATAGAAAGCAAGAAAGCTTGACCTATTGGCCAAGCTTTCTTATACAAAGTATAATTGTTCAATTCGGAATGTTTCTGTATCATCTTCGAAATATTCGATGATTAGCGTGCCAACTTTGCGATTTTTATCCTCGGTAGTGAAAATAGAATAAGAAGTAAAGCGTGCTATTGATAAGCCGCTAATATGTGTAGGAAGGGCAATATATTCGTTGTTTTGAAAGAAAGTCATAAGTTCAATGTCTTCAAACTGCTTGCGATTTTCAACTGCTTCTCCAGTATAACGCTTTTGTAATTGTTTCAATGTTTCGTTCCATGATCGTACCTTTGTGTCGTATACCATTGTTCAAGCTCCTTACTGTATGTAGTAAAAAGAACATATGTTCCTATATAGTATACTCCTTTTAAAAGAAAAGGAAAAGCAAAAAATAATGTAAGCTTGGTTTTTCAAGCTTACATAACGGAAAAATACGTTCAATTTAATCTCTGTTTTTTATTATAAGACAGATGGAAAAAGGAAACAAGGTAAGAAGTATCTTGCTTATAATTTTGAAAATTCCATATAATTAATAGAGAAGATTTTTGCAGGGAGGAAAATTATGAAAACGATTGGGCTTATTGGTGGAATGAGCTGGGAATCAACTGTAGAGTATTATCGGATTATTAACGAAGAAATAAAAAACAAATTAGGAGGATTGCATTCAGCAAAGTGTCTTTTATATAGCGTTGATTTTGAAGAAATTGAACGTTATCAATCAGAGGATAACTGGAAACAAGCAGGTGAAGTGTTGGGGGAAGCTGCATTTTCATTAGAAAAAGGTGGCGCTGGTTTTATTATTATATGCACAAATACGATGCACAAAATTGTAGATGACGTAAAAGAAAAAATCAATATTCCTATTTTACATATTGCCGATGCTACAGCCAATCAAGTGAAAAAGAAAGGAATTAGCACGGTAGGTTTACTTGGAACAAAATATACGATGGAGCAAGAATTTTATAAATCTAGATTAGAATCAAACGGTATAAAGGTGATAGTTCCAAATGAAAATGATAGAGAAATTGTAAATAAAGTGATTTATGAAGAATTATGCTTAGGAAAAGTGTATCAAAAATCAAGAGATTACTACAAAGAAGTAATTAAACGTTTAGTTTATAACGGAGCTGAAGGAATTATATTGGGCTGTACAGAAATTGGGTTATTAGTAAAACCAGAGGATTCTAGCGTTCCATTATTTGATACGGCTTTCATACATGCTGTTGAAGCTGTTAATAAATCTTTAGAAGATTGAGGGAATCTGATTTTAATGAAAGAAGGCATTGGAATAAAAGGTTTAAGGAATGATAAACAACTTTTGGATAAAAAGGATGAAGAAAATGAGAAATATTATATCATTACAAGGGTCTATGGCAAGTGGAAAAACAACGTTAGCAAAAAGATTAGAACAAAAGGGAATACGGATTGTGTACGAAAATCCGTATCCAATTGTCCAAAAGAGGAAAGAAATGCAGTTAGATATTGGTACAAAAGAAGGATTTATTGCAAATCAGAAACTTTTTATTGAAGCGAAAATAGAAGAATTTCAGCAGTTACCTAATGATATTACCATTTTTGATCGCGGACCTGAAGATATTGAATTTTTTACATTACATTATCCAAAACTAATAGGGGAAAATTGGGACATTGAAAGAGAAATGTCAAATGAATTAAGGGAACTACGGAAATGTCGTTCACAGGCTATTTTTTATTTGGCTGCTTCAAAAGAAGTACTACAAAAAAGAAAAGAATTTGATGATGTAAGACAACGAAGTACATTTGAAGAACAAATAAAATTAATAGAAATAGAGAAAAGATGGTATGAACAATTTCCAGTCACGTATTTGAATGTAGATGCAAAGTCAGTAGAGGAAGTGGAATACTGTTTTACAAAATGGTTAGAGGAGACTGGTATATGAGGAAAAAAATATTAGTTTTGATTTATCCTACTTTTGCAGAATTTGAAATTACAGTTGCTACTGCTGCTTTAAAAGATTCTTATGTAGTTGAAACAGTTGGATTAACAAAAGAGATTGTTGTAAGTGAAACAGGATTACAAGTGAAACCACATTATGAACTAAGTGAGGTATATATAGATGATTATGAAGGAATTATTATTCCTGGTGGTGATTTAGTACACGTAAAAGATTCGGAACTATTATTTGAACTTGTACGTCAAATGTATAAAAAAGAGAAGCTAGTTGCTGCGATATGCGGAGGACCGTTTGTATTAGCAACTGCTGGTATTCTACAACATATTTCATATACTGTTACATTAGATTATAGAAAATTAGATTGTTTTTCTAAGGAACATTTTATCTATAAAGAGGTAGTATGTCATCAAAATATTATTACAGCACAAGGACATGCATTTGTCGATTTCGGACTTGCCATTGCTAAATATTGCGGTGTATATACAGAACATAAATGTAACTTTTATCATGGACAAAGAAACGTAATGATGGAAAACATGTTGAAAGAATAATAGTTTGATAAGAGAAGGATCTTTTCATAAAGAAAGCTGTCTTCAAAAAAGACAGCCTTGTGTATGTACAATTTTTGTTATTTTCTACAGCGATAAACCGCAACAGCCTTCGGATCGCGCCATATGCCGTTGTGGTGAGATAAAATCCGTTCTATTTCAACTTGTAACCATTTTTTCATCTCTGTATGTAAGTGAAAATCATCTGGAATATTTAGCGATGGAAACATACTTGCTATATAATTTACAATAGGTGCAGATTCATGGAAAAGAAGAGAGTTGTGAATAACAGTTTCCTCAACAATAGGAAAAACTGCGCTCAATAGTTCTTTACCGTTTTCTAAACAAAATGGACTAGCCGTAGGTGACTTTTCAGGTAACCCAAATGCGAGTAACATTCGATTACACATTTCTTCTATACGTGGTAATGACGCATAGGAATTTGTTGTAGCTAGAAAACCACCATCTGGACCGATAATATTTTTAAACCCTCGAATAGTCTTTTCGACATCGGTTACATGATACAACATGTGACGTGCAATAACCCAATCGTAAAAATTATAGGGAAAAGGGAGTTTCGTCGCATTTCCAATTACCCATTCAATAGTTCTTTTATTGCTACTGTTATTTTTTGCTTCTTGAATCATAGTGGGGGATTGATCTAACCCTGTAAGCTGACCTTGGTGACCAAGTTTTTGTAATGTTATAAGAAATTTTCCAGATGCACAGCCAATATCTAATATTTTTTCTTGTGCTGTTAATTGCAATTGAGAAATTACTATTTTATCTAAATCTACTGGTTTTTCTTCATATTTTAGATGTGTATCGATTCGTACTTGCAGATGGTCATTCACTGTATATTGCCGTTTTACATCATTCATCTTTTGAGATTCCACTTGCGCACAAAAATTTCGAATGGCATGCGTTAACACTTCTGTTTTGTTAAGCCCTTCATATGCCAAAGCTGAATCAAATCTTTCTAGCAAGTCGTTACATATTCTAAAATGAATATCTTTTCTTTTGACCATTTTCTTCCTCCTCTAAGCCGTTAGAGAGAATATAGCATGCGTCAAATTTTGCTGTAAACAAATTGTGTACACAATTGCAGGTTACTTTTGTAAAAAAATGTGTGATAAATATTTTTTATTAAAATTTTTATAGTAAACCATTGACGATTTAAACGTTTTCATTTATTCTTAAATTAAGAAATATTTAAACAATTCAAAAGAAAAGAGAGAGTCACATGCTTCTTCATGGAACACAACGAATTGGTCGCATGGCGATGCTTCTTGCACTTGCGGAGGAACACGAGAGTCCGATTTTATCCCTTCCAAAAGGATGGACATATTGTACGGGCAAAGTTGGTTCAATGAATTCGCAAAAAGTTGTTGCTGCAATGGAAACAGCTGCACGTAGTAACCATGTTATTCAAACAGACGTTTACAGAGAAACACACGCGCTTTACCATGCAATTATGGAAGCGTTGTACGGAGTAACGAGAGGACAGATTCAGTTAGCAGACGTTCTTCGTACAGTAGGGCTTCGATTTGCGATTGTGCGCGGCACACCATACGACGGTGAAAAAGAAGGCGAATGGGTTGCTGTGGCGTTATATGGTACGATAGGTGCGCCTGTGAAAGGATCTGAGCATGAGGCGATTGGATTAGGTATTAATCACATATAAAAAACTGCCCATAGTTAATTAGTTAAGAGGGGGCCTTACTTTTTAGGACATTAGTCTGTCTTAAAAAGATAAGGTCCCCTTTTGCTTTTTTTAAAAGGAGGAAAATTATGATTACGTTAACTGGACATTCATTAACATTACAAGAAATGAAACGAATACTGTTTGAAAGAGAGCAGGTAACTGCTTGTCCAAATAGCATGCAAAAAGTTACAGAATGTAGGCAAGCTGTAGAACAAATTGTTGAAGAAGGTAAAGTAGTTTACGGCATTACAACAGGATTTGGAAAATTTAGTGATGTACTAATTCAAAAAGAAGATGTGAAAGCGCTTCAACATAATTTAATCCAATCTCATGCATGTGGTGTTGGGGAACCTTTCTCTGAAGAAGTATCACGCGCTATGCTTGTGTTACGTGCAAATACAATGTTGAAGGGTATTTCTGGTGTTAGACCACTTGTTGTAAATATGCTTCTTGAACTTGTGAATCGTCAAATTCATCCCGTTGTTCCGCAGCAAGGTTCACTTGGAGCGAGCGGAGATCTAGCACCGCTTTCTCATCTTGCTCTTGCTTTACTAGGAGAAGGGGAAGTGTTTTATAAAGGCGAGCGTGTTCACACGATGATCGCTTTGACAAAAGAAGGTTTAGAACCAATCACATTAGAAGCAAAAGAAGGATTAGCGCTTATTAACGGAACACAAGCAATGACTGCACAAGGGATTGTAGCGTATTTAGAAGCAGAAGCAATCGCTTATCAAGCAGAATTAATTGCTTCAATGACGATTGAAGGATTACAAGGCATTATCGATGCATTTGATGAAGATGTTCATCTTGCACGTGGATATAAAGAGCAAGTAGAAGTTGCAAATCGTATTCGTAATGTGCTTCATGATAGCAAACTTGTTACGAAACAAGGGGAACTTCGTGTACAAGATGCGTACTCACTTCGCTGCATTCCACAAGTGCACGGAGCATCTTGGCAAGTGTTGAATTATGTGAAAGAAAAGTTAGAAATTGAAATGAATGCCGCAACTGACAATCCGCTTATTTTTGACGGCGGTCAAAAAGTAATTTCTGGTGGAAACTTCCACGGACAGCCAATTGCGTTTGCAATGGATTTCTTAAAGGTAGGAATGGCAGAGCTTGCAAATATTTCTGAACGTCGTATTGAGAGACTTGTCAATCCGCAGTTAAACGATTTACCACCGTTCTTAAGTCCAGAACCAGGTCTTCAATCCGGTGCGATGATTATGCAATATGCTGCAGCAGCACTTGTTTCAGAAAATAAAACGTTAGCTCATCCAGCGAGTGTAGATTCTATTCCATCATCAGCAAATCAAGAAGATCACGTAAGTATGGGAACAATTGCGTCGCGTCATGCACATCAAATTATTCAAAATGTACGCCGCGTACTAGCAATTGAAACAATTTGTGCGATGCAAGCAGCTGAGTACCGCGGTATTGAACAAATGAGCACGCAAACGAAAGCGTTTTATCACCAAGTTCGCCAAATCGTTCCATCTATTAAAAATGATCGTATTTTTTCAACAGATATTGAAAACACGGCTCATTGGTTAAGAACAACAAATTGGACAATGGACCGCATTAATGCAAATACAACACTATAATAAGGGAGAGATTACAATGGAAAATGTAAAACAAACAATTCGCGCACCAAGAGGTACTGAGTTAAATGCAAAAGGTTGGGTACAAGAAGCAGCACTTCGTATGCTTATGAATAATCTTGATCCTGAAGTAGCAGAAAAGCCGGAAGAGCTTGTTGTATACGGTGGTATCGGCCGTGCTGCTCGTAACTGGGATAGCTATCATGCAATTGTAGAATCTCTTAAAAATTTAGAGAGTGATGAAACATTATTAGTTCAATCTGGGAAACCGGTTGCAATTTTCAAATCTCATGAAGATGCACCGCGCGTTCTTCTAGCAAACTCAAATTTAGTACCAAAATGGGCAACATGGGAGCATTTCCGTGACCTTGAGAAAAAAGGCTTAATGATGTATGGCCAAATGACAGCTGGTAGCTGGATTTACATTGGTACACAAGGGATTTTACAAGGAACGTATGAAACATTTGGTGAAGCAGCACGTCAACATTTTGGCGGTTCATTAAAAGGGACATTAACAATTACTGCTGGTCTTGGCGGTATGGGTGGTGCACAGCCGCTTGCTGTTACGATGAACGGCGGTGTTGTGATTGCAATTGACGTTGATAAACGCAGCATCGATCGCCGTATTGAAAAGAGATACTGTGATATGTATACAGAATCTCTTGAAGAAGCATTAGCTGTTGCGAAGGAATATAAAGAAAAGAAAGAGCCTATTTCGATTGGATTATTAGGTAATGCAGCTGAAATTTTACCAGAGCTTGTAAAACGCGGCATTACACCAGACTTAGTAACAGACCAAACATCTGCACATGATCCGTTAAATGGTTATGTTCCAGTTGGTTATTCATTAGAAGAAGCTGCTGTGCTTCGTCAAGAAGATCCAGAGCGCTACGTACAATTATCAAAAGAAAGCATGAAAAAGCATGTGGAAGCAATGCTTGATATGCAAAAGAACGGTGCAATTACGTTTGATTATGGTAACAACATTCGTCAGGTTGCATTTGATGAAGGCTTAAAAAATGCATTCGATTTCCCAGGATTTGTTCCAGCATTTATTCGTCCGCTATTTTGTGAAGGAAAAGGACCATTCCGCTGGGTAGCACTTTCTGGTGATCCAGAAGATATTTATAAAACAGATGAAGTTATTTTACGTGAATTTGCTGATAATGAGCATTTATGTAATTGGATTCGTATGGCGCGTGACCAAGTTGAATTCCAAGGACTTCCATCTCGTATTTGTTGGTTAGGATACGGAGAGCGTGCGAAATTTGGCCGTATTATTAATGAAATGGTAGCGAACGGTGAATTATCTGCACCAATCGTTATCGGCCGCGATCATTTAGACTGCGGATCTGTTGCTTCGCCAAACCGTGAAACAGAAGCAATGAAAGATGGCAGTGATGCTGTAGCTGACTGGCCAATTTTAAATGCGTTAATTAACAGTGTAAACGGCGCAAGCTGGGTGTCTGTTCACCACGGCGGCGGTGTTGGTATGGGATATTCTCTTCATGCGGGAATGGTTATTGTTGCGGATGGAACGGAAGCAGCAGCAAAACGAATTGAACGCGTCTTAACTTCTGACCCTGGAATGGGTGTTGTTCGTCACGTTGATGCTGGATATGACCTTGCGGTGCAAACAGCGAAAGAAAAAGGCGTTAATATTCCGATGATGAAGTAAGGGGGAGAAAATATGCTAGACATGTTACTAACGAATATCGGTCAATTATTAACAATGGATCAAGAAGATGGATTACTACGACGGGAAGCGATGAATACGCTTCCTGTCATTGAAAACGGTGCGGTAGGTATTGAAAATGGTGTTATCACATTCGTAGGAACAATGGAAGAAGCGAAGGAATTACATGCAAAAGAAGTTGTGGATTGCGAAGGGAAAATGGTTTCACCAGGTCTTGTGGATCCGCATACACACCTTGTATTTGGCGGCTCTCGTGAAAATGAAATTGCTCTCAAACTACAAGGTGTACCGTATTTAGAGATCTTAGAAAAAGGCGGCGGAATTCTTTCTACTGTAAATGCTACAAAACAAGCAACAAAAGATGAACTTGTTGAAAAGGCAAAATTCCACCTAGACCGCATGTTGTCTTTTGGTGTAACAACAATGGAAGCGAAGAGCGGTTATGGATTAGATGACGTAACTGAGTGGAAACAATTAGAGGCGGCAGCACAAGTTCAGAAGGAGCATCCAATTGATGTTGTGTCAACGTTCTTAGGGGCTCATGCAGTGCCGAAAGAATATAAGGGAAAATCAAAAGAATTTTTACAGTGGATGCTTGACTTGTTACCAGAAATTAAGGAAAAGCAATTAGCAGAGTTTGTTGATATTTTCTGTGAAACAGGAGTATTCTCTGTTGAAGAATCAAAAGAATTTTTACTCAAGGCAAAAGAACTTGGTTTTGATGTGAAAATGCATGCGGACGAAATTGATCCACTTGGCGGTGCGGAAGCAGCTGCTGAGATTGGTGCAGCATCAGCTGACCATTTAGTTGGAGCATCTGATAAAGGGATTGAGATGTTAGCAAATTCAAATACAGTTGCTGTACTGCTGCCAGGTACAACATTCTACTTGAATAAAGAAAGCTTTGCGAGAGGCCGTAAAATGATTGATGATGGTGTAGCAGTAGCTTTAGCGACTGATTTCAATCCCGGTAGCTCTCCGACAGAAAATATTCAACTCATCATGAGTATTGCGATGTTAAAGTTAAAAATGACACCAGAAGAAGTATGGAATGCTGTAACAGTAAACTCAGCGTATGCAATTAATCGCGGTGATGCAGCTGGAAAAATCCGTGTTGGACGTAAGGCGGACATCGTATTATGGGATGCATACAATTATGCGTATGTACCGTATCATTACGGCGTTAGTCATGTAAATACAGTATGGAAGCAAGGGAATATTGCGTATACAAGAGGTGACAAGGCGTGGAGCAAGGCCACTATTTAAAGAAGAATGCAAAGTTTATTGACCGTGAAGTAACGAAATGGAGCGATATGATTAAGAGCTGGGATGAAAGCGAAGAAATCTTCGGAGCAGCATTAATTGGTGCTCCGCTTTCAAAACCATCCATTAGTCATTCAGGAGCATGCTTTGCACCGAACACGATTCGAGCGATGTTAGATGCTTATAGTACGTATGCAATTACAGAAGAGCATGATATGAAAGATAGTGTTCTGTATGATTGCGGTGATATTACGATGCATGTCACGGATATAAAAGAAAGTCATGCGCGCATTGCGAAGACGTTAGAGAGTCTTACAAAGTTGAATCCACAGATGGTACCAATTGTTCTTGGCGGAGACCATTCTATTAGCTTTCCAAGTATAAGTGGTTTTGCAAGAAGCAAAGGTAAAGTTGGGATTATTCAATTTGATGCCCATCATGATTTACGAAATTTAGAAGATGGCGGACCGTCAAACGGTACACCATTTCGTAGTTTACTAGAGAATGATGTGATTACAGGGAAGCAACTGGTGCAAATTGGGATTCGAAACTTTTCTAATGCCCGTACCTACCATGAATATGCAAAAGAACATGGAGTAACCGTATATACGATGCAACATGTTAGAGAGCGTCATATAAAGGACATTATTACAGAAAGTATTGAATTACTACGCCATCAAGGTGTTACATCTATTTATATTTCTGTTGATATGGACGTATTAGATCAAGCTTTTGCACCAGGGTGTCCGGCAATTGGGCCAGGCGGTATGGATAGCACCACGTTACTTGATGCAATGACAGTACTTGGGCAAGAACCTCTTGTGGCGGGTATGGATATTGTGGAAATCGATCCAACGCTTGATTTTCGCGATATGACAAGCCGCGTAGCAGCACAGGTAATTATGAGTTTTTTACTAGCGCGCGAAACGGTATTTGCTTCTTGCGAAAAGTGAAATTGCCCCATGGATGAGACATCATACTAATGTATAAATGAAACAGAAAAGCTAACAATCAGTTGGCTTTTCTGTTTTTTATTTGTGAAGGGTTATGCTTTATGTTGAAAAATGATATTTTTTTATTTAAATTGTCGAAATATATTTACTATTATTAGAAAATAATGTATATTCTAAATAATCGGTTTTTCAGTTAGGGATATAAAATTTATATTGCAGAAACCGTTTATTTTGTTTTATGGGGGTAAAGACGTTATGGGACAAAAAAAGAAAAATAAAGCGGTTGTAGCGGTGCTTACTACAGTGCCTTTGTTGTTTTCAACAACGGCATTCGCGGAAACAAATCAAACGGGACAAGCAGCACAAATAGCGAATGTAGCAAAAGAGATAAAACAACAGCTAGCTAATACTTCGTCACCTGATATACAGTTTAACAAGAAAGAAGAAGTGCGAGTTATTGTGAAATTAAAAGAGAAGTCTGTTCTGGAATATGCACAAGAAAAAGGGATGGACTATGCAAAAACTTCTAAAAGTAAAAAAGAACAAATTCAAAATCAGGTACAAAGTCAGCAAAGCAGTGTAAAGAAAAAGATTAAAAAAGAGGGCATTCAAATGTCCTATAAGGAAAGTTTTGATACTGTATATAATGGTTTCAGCGGTAGTGTAAAAGCGGAGGAGATTCAAAAAATACAAGACCTTCCAGAAGTGGAAAGTGTACATATTGTAAATGAATATAAACGTCCAGAAGTGAAACCAGATATGATTACAAGTAAAGAGATGGTACAATCACAGCAAACATGGGGGGATTATGGTTATAAAGGACAAGGTATGGTTGTAGCTGTAATTGACTCAGGAATTGATTATACACATAAAGATATGAAATTGTCAGACCCTTCCAAAGAGCGCTTGACGAAAGAAAAAGTAGCAAAAACAGTTGATCAAAATGATATGAAAGGAAAGTTTTATACAGATAAAGTTCCTTACGGATATAATTATTTTGATAACAATGAAGAAGTGCGTGATATAGGACCTGGGGCAAGTATGCACGGTCAACACGTAACAGGAACTGTTGCGGCAAATGGTGATGAAAATACGGGCGGTATTAAAGGTGTTGCACCAGAAGCACAGGTTTTAGCTTTAAAAGTATTTAGTAACGATCCAAACTATGAGTCTACATTTGGAGATATTTACATTAAAGCTATTGATGATGCGATCAAGTTAGGTGCAGATGTTGTGAATATGAGTTTAGGTTCATCTGCTGGATTTGTTAATGATAGCAATCCTGAATCAAAAGCTATTCAAAATGCGGTTGATAATGGAATTGTTATGTCTATTTCAGCTGGAAACTCTGCGTTTGCAGGTTCAGGAAAGGATACACCGTTTGCTTCTAATCCTGATTACGGCACAGTTGGTTCTCCAGGCATTGCCCATGATTCTCTGCAAGTAGCTTCTGTAGAAAATTCTCATATTCAATTAGATGCTATGCAAGTGAAAGTAGATGGAGATAAAACTATTAAACTAGGTTGGAAAGCTCAGTCAGGTCCTAATTTCTTAGACACAGTGAAAGATAAAGAAGTAGAGCTTGTATATGTTGGTGATGGAGCTGAGAAAGATTACGAAGGAAAAGATGTAAAAGGAAAAATTGTTGTAGCGATTCGTGATGCTGCAAATCCAAATTATACGGAAATCCAAAAGAAAGCAGAAGAAAAAGGAGCTGCTGGTATTATCGTACGCCCGCGTGTTGCTCACGGTGACTATGTGTCTATGGCACTGGATGCACCGAAAATCCCGCTTGCTTCTGTAAGTATTAAAGATGGAAATACATTAAAAGAATTGTTAACAGCAGGTAAAAAGGTATCGGTTACATTTGATGGATCTCGTCTAGAGATTGTAAATCAAGAAGCTGGCACAATGTCTGACTTCACATCATGGGGAGTAACACCAAATTTAGATTTTAAACCAGAAATTACAGCTCCAGGAGGAAAGATTTATTCTACACTAAATAACGACCGATATGGTTTAATGAACGGTACATCTATGGCAGCACCGCACGTAGCTGGGGGAGCTGCACTTGTTCTTGAGCGTGTTGAGAAGGAATTTAAATTATCAGGTGCGGAGAAAGTATTACGTACGAAAAATTTATTAATGAATACTTCAAAGCCAGTTTTGGAGAAAGGCGACAATAATACACAATTAGGTTTAGAAAATTATGCATCTCCGCGTCGTGAAGGTGCTGGACTTATGCAACTCCATGCAGCTGTTGAAACGCCAGCTATGGTATATAACAAAAAGACTGGTGAGGCAAAAGTTGCACTAAAAGAGATTAAAGGAAATACAGCAACATTCACGTTAGCTGTCCAAAACTTTAGTGATAAACCGTTAACGTATAAAGTGAGCGGGAATGTACAAACAGATTTAGTTGTAAAAGAAAAAGACGGCATTGATCATATGGCGCTTGAGTCGCAAGAATTAAAGGGTGCAAAAGTAAATGCTCCAGCCGCAATTGAAGTAGAAGCTGGGAAGACAAAATCTTTTGATGTAACAATTGATTTATCGAAAGTGACAGTTCTCGATTCTTCACTATCGTCACAAGTATCACCAGAAACTGTATTCCCAAACGGATACTTTGTTGATGGTTTCATTAAATTAGAAGCAGCCGATAAAGATGGACAGCCAACGTTACATGTTCCATTTGTTGGTTTTAAGGGAGATTGGAGTAAAGCACCAATTTTTGATAACGGTGTATACGATGAGAAGTCATACTATGGACGCACAGGGTTAGTAAATGAAAAGGGTGAATACTTAGGGAAAAGTGAAATTACAAAGCAGTTTCATAAAGATAAAATTGCAATTTCTCCAAATGGAGATGAATTAAATGATCGTGTAACGCCAGTGTTTTCTTTACTACGCAATGTAGAGAAATTAGAAGTTGCTGTTGTAGATGAAAAAGGAAAAGTGCTTAGAAAAATTCGTACAGATGAGTTGTTAACAAAGAATTATGATGGTAGTCGCCCTGAAAGACAATTTTATATCTCAGATAATTATACATGGGATGGCAAGATAAACAACAAAGTAGCCCCAGATGGCACGTACTACATTCAGTTAAAAGGAACATTAAATGGAAAAGAACAAACGGTAAAATATCCAGTAATTGTTGATACGAAAGCACCGGTGGTAACATCGTTTATTGACAATGGAGATGTAATAATTGGAGCGCAAGACAGTGGGGCGGGTGTGAACTATTTACGCGTTGCTTACGTTGATAAAGATGGAAACATTGCGAAAGTATTCCCAGAGATGTTAGCGCCAGATACAAAGAAATTTACATTACCAGAAGATGTGCCGGCAGGACTACATGTAGCAGTTATTGCGTTTGACTATGCAAATAATGCGACTGTGTCATTTGTAAATGACAAAAAAGAAACAAATCTTCCGGTTATTGATTTGAAATCTCCAGAAACATTGAAGACGTGGAATACAAAGGACGTTGTCTTTGAAGGAAACGTATCTGATGAATCTGGTATTGCTGAGTTTAAAATTGACGGAAAAGATATCCAATTAAAACCAGACGAAAAAGGAAATCTATATTCGTTTAAAACAACTTTACCATTTGAAGATGGTATACATGCTGTAGATGTGTATGCAAGAGATGGTTCTGGAAATAAATTTTCTATTCAGCGCCAATTTATCGTTGATACGAAAGCGCCAAAACTTACTGTAACACGTGCACCAAAGTATGTCGGTAAAAATGAAGAATCAGCGAAAATTAGTGTTGATATTGAAGACAATTTTGATGAAGCACGTTTATATGTGAATGGCAGCGAAGAGTACGCACATGCATTTGTTGAGCCGTATGAAATGAGGGCATTTAAGCATACTGTCGAAAATATTGAAGTACCATTAAAAGATAGCGTAAATACATTTAAGATTGAACTTGTTGATGTTAGTGGTAATAAAACAGTAAAAGAAATTCAAATTGTAAAGGGAGCATCTGGTTGGGTTTATGACCAAGGTGTATGGTATTACTACGATAATAACGGAGTAAAGAAAACAGGTTGGGTATCAACAGGAAACAAATGGTATTATCTAAATGACAGCGGAGTAATGCAAACGGGCTGGGTATCAGTAGGAGGCAAGTGGTACTACTTAAATAACAGTGGAGCGATGGAAACTGGTTGGGTATCAGTAGGAGGTAAGTGGTACTACTTAAATAGCAGCGGAGCGATGGAAACAGGCTGGGTGTCAGTAGGAGGTAAGTGGTACTACTTGAATAACAGTGGAGCGATGGAAACAGGCTGGGTGTCAGTAGGAGGCAAGTGGTATTATCTTTACAAAGATGGTTCAATGGCAGTGAATACCGTTATTAATGGTTATAAACTTGGATATGACGGTGCGTTAATATAAGGAAGAAAGGAGAGGGTGACGCACCTTCTCCTTTTTATAAACGTTTTCTTGGGTGCTTTATGTGGTTATTAGCATTTTTAACAGGATTCTCACGTATTTGGAGTGGACAGCATTATCCATCTGATATTATAGGAAGTGCCTTAATCGGGAGTCTAACTAGTATTGTTGTTAACGTTATTGTATGGTTATGGAATTCTTTTGTTTTATGCATTGTGAAAAGCTACAATCGTGCCTGTGCTTTCGTAAGATTACATTAATCATGAATGAAATATGAAATGCGTGTAGCATCTTATTAAGGTAGATTCGAATTATATTGTTGGGAAATAAGTGGGATATGAGGCAAGAAGTCTTGTATATCAATGTTTCCTAGTTCGTCCCAATAGTTAAAATAACAAATTTATATTGAAATTTTGAAGCGAACTGTTCAGTACCAAGAGGGTTGCATAGTAAGTATGTCAACTCCTCATCCTCCCGATCTCTTTCGAGTTCGGTCCGGTACCGTTGACATACCCAAGCAGCTACCTTTTTTACTGGACATTTTCTTCCCATTCTGTAAGATCGGCAAAATCATCAAGTTTTCCCGTTACTCTTGAATATTTTAATCCGCCATCGATGGCTATTGCCTGATCCGAGCAATATTTGAAATCGTGAGTAAACTTTAACTCTAGCACTAAACAAATAAGTCTCGATTAGTATTCTATTAATTTTGGTAATATAGTATGTAGGTTTATTTTTGTTTATCAAATTGAATTTAAATAACTATAAAACTAATCTTTTTCAACTGTATATCTAACTTGTTTAAAGGTTACTATGTCTCCATTTTCGGCATCATCTTTAGTTTGCAAAAGTTGAACTTTAGGTTTGTAGTCCGTCCTATGAGCATCTTTGATACCCTTAATGTTAAGTTTGTAGGATTCATCATTTTTTATTTTTTGTTCAAATACTTTTTTATTGGCAACAAAAATAAAGGTCACTTTATTTTCATCAATTCCCTTAGTCATAAATTCTAATTGATTATCTTTTGTTGTAATTGTCGATGTTAATAATTCAATACTTCCGTTTCCAGTTTCTTGTTTAGTAGCAACTTCATAAGCACCTCTATCACTTGAATCTAAAGAATTTTCTATTATATCTGAACATCCGGATAATGTGATGCCAACAAATAGAATAAAACTTAATCCAATTATCTTTTTCATAAGATCACCCCAACCCCAAAAAAATTTTCGACTTCGTCAGTCGTCAGCAGGGGAATGAATTGTCATTCCCAACTCGTTAGCGTGGAACATAGATGATTAACTGTAAATACATTGAAATCATACCATTATGTGTTAATTACAAACAAGGTGTATATGGGATGATTCCCCTATAAGCTCATCCTTTTTCAAAATTTTTTACGTTTCCTAGCATAGATGTTTCTTCTACTTCAATGAGGGATTATGTTAACTTTTACATGAATATGATATATACTTAAATCTGAACATTCGGAAGAAAAAGAAGTACAAAAATGCTAACTTGAAATTATAGAGAGATAGGGGGAGAATTTATGAAAAGACAATATACAATCTCAAATTATGCACCAACATTAGAAGAATATAAATATTTATGTTCAGTTGTGGGTTGGGAAGATTATATGAACTTTGATGTTGCCGAAATATCATTAAAAAATTCTGTTTTTGCCGTTACAGTTAAGGATGAGAGTAAGGCCATAGGAATGGGAAGAATTGTTGGGGATGGAGCTATTTACTTTTACATTCAAGATGTGGTAGTTCATCCAGATTATCAAGGAATGGGTATTGGCAAAAAAATTATGAATGCGTTAGTAGAGTATCTAAAAGAAAACGCACCAAATAAAGCGTTTGTAGGATTATTCGCATCAGAGGGAAAAGAAAAATTTTATGAAAAATATGATTTTAAGGATTACTCACCTAGTATGACAGGAATGTTTACTGTAATAACGAAATGTGATTAAAAAATTTATATCGGGGTCCCGCCCCATCGCTATCAAGCTAACAAAAAAATTCCCCCTTAAATGAAAAAAACGCCATCCTTTCTGTATATTTCTACAAAAAGAATAACGCTTTCTATGAATTATGGATATAAATTCCTCTTAGGTTGATAGGCATGTGACGCTACCACATACCCACCAACTTAAGATAAATTTGTATTCGTATAATATAATGCTCCTCAATACCCTCTAAATTCACACTATCCAACTCATTAGTATGGTTGGAAACCCAGTTTATCGGTCAGGTATAGATTCAAAAAGTGTTCTTCGATTCTCCAGTGGTCGATATCGCTCAGCTATATTAAAGTGATGAAAGGTCATGACGGCTTATATGGAGAGAGCGGAGAATCGGCAATTTCGTGGTAAATAAATTTTTGTTCGAATGTTATTCATGTCAATCGGATTCCTTCAAACGCATTCATCACCAAATGATGCACATAGGAATCATCCAACTTTTCGCCAGTTACGAGCAAACGATAGAAAATCGGCCCGTAAATGAGATCGATGCTTAATTCAATATCGAGAGTTTCTTTCAATTCTCCTCGCTGAATTCCCTTTTCCAGAAGATGCTTAGCTTGGAGTCGCCGGGGCTGAAAATATCGGGTACGATATTCCTTAGCCAATTTTGAATCAAACTGCCCTTCGCCTATTAACTCCGTAATAATGGTCCCTTCCCGACTTGTCAAAAATCTGGCTAAACTCGTGGCGTGAATTAGAATATCATTTAATGCCGAGCCCGTATCAGGCACAGGCAATTTGGCAGCGGCAGCAAAAAGAAAACCATCCATTACCACGGCTGCCTTGTTAGGCCACCATTTATAAATCGTGGCCTTGCTAACTTTAGCACGATCTGCAATTTTATCGACCGTGACCGCTTTAAAGCCCGTTTCCAACAATAACTCATAGGATGCGGAAAGGATAGACTTATGCGTTTCGACATTACGCGGCCGACCTCTTTTACTTTGCACATTAATCATTCCTTCCAAAATATAAACTATACGTTTAGTATACTTAATTTGAATAAAAAATAAAATAGCCTATTTACAAAACTGAACGTTTAGTATATTATTTATTTTAATTAATGAACTAAACGTTTAGTATTTAAAATTCAAAAAATCTTACAATGTTAACTGATGCAACTAAGCATAAGACTCCACAAGAACTTATTACAATAATACATGGGAAAGGAGAAGAGAGAGATGGCACAATTGAAAGTCTTGAAAGAAGAGTTGGATGCAGTTCAGACTCAATTTAGTAAAATGGCGTCTAACACTGCGGCAGCATTTGCCAAGATGATTCAAGAACTTCGGGATAATGGTATAGGAGGAGTTAACTATGTCTAATTTAAAAAATCAAATAATTGATAAAAATATTTCAACAGGGTTAACCATACTTCTAGCAACTGCATGTGGTATCATTGTAGCTAATCTTTATTATGCACAGCCCTTAGTTGGATTAATTAGCTCTGCAATTGGGCTTTCTACTAGTAGTGCTGGATTGATTGTAACGCTAACTCAAATTGGATATGTTGTCGGCTTACTATTTCTTGTGCCTTTAGGAGATATTGTTGAAAACCGAAAGCTAGTAGTTATATCTTTACTTCTAAGTACAGTTGCCCTGACTGCCACAGTATTTGTGAAACACGGCATTCTTTTCCTAGTGGCTTCATTCTTCATCGGATTGGGATCGGTCGCAGCACAAGTCCTCGTACCTTTTGCGTCATACCTTGCATCAGAAGCTACACGCGGCCGCGTTGTTGGTAATGTCATGAGTGGTCTGTTACTTGGCATCATGCTGTCGCGTCCGATATCAAGCCTAGTAGCTGACATTTGGGGATGGAATGCAATATTTGCCTTGTCTGCGGCAGTAATTCTTCTCTTAGCGATCATATTATTAAAAGTACTCCCTACTAGGAGGCCAATGGCAAACACAAACTATACAGCCTTACTCGGTTCAATGTGGAAACTACTGCGAACTACCCCAATCTTACGCCGTCGCGCAATTTATCATGCGTGTGTATTCGGGACTTTCAGCTTATTCTGGACTACTGTTCCGTTATTATTGTCTAGCCCTACTTTTCATTTTTCTCAGAAAGATATAGCACTGTATGCGCTTGTCGGAGTTGCGGGTGCGGTAGCTGCGCCAGTAGGTGGCCGTCTAGCTGATCGCGGATGGACTCGGCTTGCCACTGGGATAGCTCTCGCTGTTGTTATCATTTCTTTATTACTACCACTCATGATTCGGAGTAGCTCGCCCGTTGGAATAGCCGTTTTAGTATTTGCAGCTATTCTGTTGGACATGGGAGTATCCGCAAACCTTGTGCTTAGTCAACGTTTGATTTTCTCTTTGGAGCCAGAAATTCGTAGTCGATTAAACGGATTATTCATGGCCATTTTCTTTTTGGGTGGTGCTGTTGGATCCTCTATCGGAGGATGGGCATACGCCTCAGGTGGATGGGGTGCAGCATTATGGATGGGAATCGCTTTTCCGATCATAGCACTGCTTTATTTTGCCACGGAGAAATAGTTCTTTAATCAAACTTTAGCAGTCAGGATTCGTCTGACTGCTTAATTTTTGGTATGTCCAAGCTTTAGAGATTAATTGCAATTGTTTTGAGGTTTTTGCACCAGAACCAGATTTTTTGTCTCTATCGCTGTAAGGGTACAAAACTCACCATGTAAAATATCTCCGAATTCTATGTAGGCTATGATAAAAAAGAGCTTGTGTCAGAAAACAAGCTCTCTTTAAAAGAAATAACGCAATTGAGATGTCTATATATTACCAATTAATTTATTAGGATTCCATACGTCTCATGTTGAGAAATAAATTATAAGTGGTTTGATAAAACTAAAATGAATTATTGACATAATATTTTGACGATCATATAATAAATCTCGAATTAGAAGTATTTTCCAAGGGGTTGGTGATTATGAGTGTGATTAATAATGATGAGAATTTATCTTTAAAGTTATTTATTATATTATCACGAGCAGTACAGTCAATCACAAAGCGTATTGAAGAAGATATAAAAAGTTATGGACTTAATCCAACTGAATTTGCAGTTCTTGAGTTACTATACAATAAAGGCGATCAGCCTATACAAAAAATTGGAGACAAAATATTACTTGCAAGTAGCAGTATCACGTATGTAGTTGATAAGTTGGAAAAGAAGAGGTTCTTAATACGAAAACCATGTCCTAAAGACCGCCGTGTCACGTATGCGTCAATTACTTCAGAAGGTATTGAATTGATGGATACTATTTTCCCTCAGCATAAAGAGGCGATTCGGCAAATATTTGGTGGTTTGGACTCTAGTGAGAAAAAAGTGATAATCGAACAGTTGAAAAAACTAGGATATTATGCGCAAGAACTATAAATTTTTGAACATATATCTCGAATTAGTAATATCCTAATTAAACATAAATTAAATAAAAGTAAAAAATCCCCTCTGGATTATGACATATGTCATAATACTCGTTAATCCAATCATGATAAATTAACCTAAAAAATGCAAGGGAGAAGCGGTATGTATAAATTACTTTCCGCACTTATTGGTGCTCTCATCGCACTTATAATCCCAGTAAACGACATCTTATCAGAAGTTATAGGAAACTATAAAGCCAGCGTTCTTATTCACATTGTTGGATTGATTGCGGTTATTATCATTTTACTAGTGAGGAAATTAAAAATTAAGATTCATAAAGGAATCCTGCTCTACTTATATAGTGCAGGGGATAAGTGTTCTTTTAAGAGTGAATTTTTAATAAAAGCTGAGAGTGGGTGCCAAGAATGGAATTACGACATTTAGAGTATTTTATTCAGGTTTGTAATAATGGTAGTTTTACTAAAGCTGCGGAAGTTCTAGGTATTTCACAGCCGACTTTAAGTCAACAAATACGTGTGTTAGAAGGTGAACTTGATACACCTTTATTTCATCGAGTTGGAAGAGGTATCAAAATTACAGAAGCAGGTAAGTTACTATTTGATAAAGGTAAATTTATCATGCAGCTATTTGATGAGGTTCATAATGAGATCTTTGAATTAAAGGGTGTGAAAAGAGGTGTGATTACTATAGGAGGGTTATTAGAGGACCTCACCTATTTAACACCTTATATAATGCAATTTCAACAACATTATCCCAACATCTTAGTAAAAATCATAGAATCAGAAGTTGCTGTAAATCAAATCGTTGAAAAAAATATTGATATAGGGATCACACGTAGTTTTCAAACTCCAGACACATTAACAAGCACACTTTTGTATAGCGAAGAGCTCGTCCTTGTGATTCCAAAAAATCATCCTTTGAATGAAAAATCATTTGTTTCTTTTCGAGAATTAGTAGGGCTGAGTAGAATAATGGTTTCAAACAGTTGTCGTGAATCAATTAAGATATATTGTGAAAATTTAGGGTTATCTTTATCTGAGGCAAATATAGAAACAAAATCTTCTATTTCTCTATTGAGTCTTGTATGCAATGGACATGGGGTTGCCATAATACCACTCTCACTGGTTGATTATGTTAATAGTGATTCTTTGAGCATAGTTCGTATTGTTGATCCAACACCAAGTCAAGATATTAATCTTATTCACTTTGATGATAAATTTTTAAGTTTTGCAGCACGTATCTTTATGCAGAAGTTAAATGATCCTGAAAAAGTATCAGTATAATAGAAACAATAATGATTCTAGTGCGAAAACTTCAGGGGAATTGAAAATAATCTATAAATCTTGGGATGAGACCTATATTAAAGTCAAAGGGCAGTGGATGTATATGTATGGTGCAGTCGATTCAAAAGGGAATACCATTGATTTTTATTTAAGGAAAAATGGAAAAATCAAATCAGCCAAGTATCTTTTCATATGCGCCTGTTCCTCATTTTATTAAGAGCTGAGTCCTTCCAATGTTAAGGTTCAAGTCTTTTGACACGGCTACATCTATTATTTTGAGATTAGCAGTCATGCATATGATCTTAATACCATTACCATTTGGGCCCGTCCTCGACCTCAAACCCTTATTGTAGAAAGAAAACCACCGGCATTAGACCGGTGGTTCTGACTTAGAAAGCAAAGCAAGTACAACCAATACCCCATTTAGTTCCATCTTTTCCTATTACGGTATGAGTGTGTTGATGGAGAGGGTTACTGCAACTATGTAACTTGTGATCATGGGCATCGTGAGAAAGTATATTGTGGGCTAGGTTAGCACCACCATAACCATAAACTCCCGTCGGTGCCCAATCAGGTGATGCTGGCGGCAATTCAGGTGACAAATTTTTAAATTCATCATTTCCATAAACAACCTGCCCACCCATAATGGTGAGTAATGATTCAAGGTCTTTGATTTCTTCTTCCGGCACAGTAAAGTAGTCAGCAGACAATACAGCAATATCAGCAAACTGACCTACTGCAAGGGTTCCCTTTTTACCTTCATCACCAGAGAACCACGCACTTCCTTTGGAATATAGTTCCAGGGCTACTTTTCTGTCAAGTTTATTTTTTTCATCGTATATCGAAAGACCACCAATGGTTTTTCCGGCAACCATCCAGTAAAGAGCAACCCAAGGGTTATAGCTGGAAACCCTGGTTGCATCACTACCGGCGCCAACAGGTATACCCAGGTCTAGCATACGATAAATCGGAGGAGTACGCTTTGCAGCTTCTTTTCCGTATAAATCAACAAAGTATTCACCTTGGAAAGCCATGCGGTCTTGGATGGCGATACCGCCATTTAAAGCCTTAACACGTTCCATACTACGCTCTGAGATTGTTTCTGCATGATCAAACCACCAGCGTAGACCATTAAAAGGAATTTCTCTGTTGACTTCCTCAAAAACATTTAAGAAACGTGTTATTGACTCGTCATAAGTTGCATGTAAACGGAATGGCCAACGGTTTTCCACCAATAGAGAAATTACTTTCTTTAAGTCAGCTTCCATCACCGTAGCTAGTTCGGGCCGCGGCATTTGAAATTTTTCAAAATCGGCTGCCGAGAATACTAACATTTCTCCGGCACCATTCATTTTATACTTATCATTTCCTTGACCCGGAGAAACAATTTTTGCCCATGAAGCAAAGTCTTCATATTCATGATTTGGATTTTGCGTAAATAGATTATACGCAATACGCAAAGTTAATTGTTCCTTCTCCGCTAAATGTTCAACAACTTTGTAATCATCAGGATAATTTTGGAACCCACCACCTGCGTCAATAGCACTTGTAATACCTAATCTATTTAATTCGCGCATAAAATGGCGAGTTGAGTTAATCTGGTCGTCAAAATTAAGTACTGGAGCCTTACCCAAACTTGAATAAAGAATAGAAGCGTTTGGATTGGCAATTAAAAGCCCCGTTGGATTACCTCGTTTATCCCGCTCAATTAAACAGCCTGGAGGGTCTGGGGTATCTTTTGTGTATCCCAGTGCACGCAGCCCTGCACGATTTACAAGTGCTCTATCGTAAAGATGTAGCACAAAGACAGGCGTGTCTTCAGAAACAGCATTAATCTCTTCCAAAGTTGGCATCCGTCTCTCTTTAAATTGAAATTCAGACCAACCTCCAACTACTCTTACCCACTGAGGAGCAGGTGTACGCCTTGCCTGCTCTCTGAGCATTTCCAGAGCAATAGCAAGTGATGGCACACCTTCCCAGCGCAATTCCATATTATAATGAAGACCTCCACGAATAACGTGTATATGAGAGTCATTCAAGCCCGGAATAGCTCTCTTTCTTTTAAGGTCTATTTTTTTGGTTTTTTCTGTGGCACTATCAAGAAGCTCATCTCCACCTACTGCAGTGACTAAACCATCAGTTATGGCGATAGCCGATACCTCAGGTTGAGATGGGTCAAGGGTAGTGATTTTTCCGTTATATAAGATCATATCCGGTAAATTCATGTTCACACCTCATCTACTTCCTATTATTTTGTAACCATGGATGAAATGTTTTACCGAGAATCGGCATGACTACCCATGATAGTAAGGACACTATACATACAGAAACAAAAAAAGCTGACATAATAGGATTCATATTTTTTATAATAGGTCCTATCACTTTAGGAACCAACATGCTAAGAGGCCATACACCCAGAAGGGTAACAATAGACATTTTCCATTTTGGCGGTGGAACTGGCGTTTTCGGAGTAACAAACCAATAAGCCAAACTGCTTTCAGTTTTGTAAGTTGGATTAGTAGCTTGAAATTGTTCTGCCTTTTTTAACAAATCTCGACGAATATCTGATTCTTGCCAAGCACGTAGATGTTCATACGTATCAAAGCGAAAAATAACAGTATACTCCCTGGATCCGTTATTGGGGACTATTAGATTTACGCCTAAATGCCCTGGAAATTTAGTAGCGGCAGCTTCGATTTCATGTCTCCATGTTTCAAACTGTTTTTCTCTACCTTCTTGAATTTTCCATGTAACAATCGTTGTTACTGTACCGCCAGCATCCATCGTGTTCCCTGTATGAGTTTCTCCGACAGTTACTCTTTCTTGTTTCATATTTTTCTGCTTGGAAGCGCGCCATGTACCATAGTATATGCGTATTCCACGCCTTGACCATAAGCGCCAGTGTGTTCTTTTACAATTTCCATAACAGCATCATAAGTGTCTTTGCGTGCCCAATCACGTTGGTATTCAAGTAAAACTTGAATTGCTGTCACTGGGATTGCTCCAGCTTGTTCTACACGACGCATAGCAGCATTATGTGCTGTCAAACTAGTACCACCTGAAGCATCATCAACTGCATAAACTTCATAGCCAGCTTTAATTGCTTCAAGCACAGGGAATGCAAGGCAAACTTCAGTCCAAAGTGCTGCAAATATCAATTTCTTTCTACCTGTTGCTTTAACTGCCTCAACAAATTTTGGATCTTCCCAAGAGTTCATTGAACTACGTTCTATAATTTCATGGTTTGGGAGTATGTCAAGAATTTGTGGCCAAAAATAACCAGAAAAGCTGCGTGTTTCAACTGTAGTAAGAATAGTAGGTACGTTAAAAGCTTTTGCTGATTTAGCAAGCAGCATAACGTTATTAATCAATGTTTGTCTGTCAATGCTTGCAACCCCAAAAGTCATTTGAGGCTGAAAATCGATCAAAATTAATGCACTGTTCTCCGGGGTTAACAATTCTAAATTACTCATAATAAAACACTCCTTTTTTTTTTTTTTTTTTGAATTGTTTCAAATAAATTTTTTTGAAACAATTATATTTTCTGTTAATTTAAGCTGTAATCGTAAAAATAAAAGCTTGCTATACTTCTTAATTTAAAAGGGAGCGCTGATTAAATCAGCGCTAAATTTATACTATCCACTTTAAAAAAAGTGATTTATAGCTATTTCTTAGGAATAAATTTATGCATTTTGTTTACTAAGATCTCGCTGAGCTCCCATATAGCTTCCAATTATATTTTGATAACCTGGAAGATTACTAGCAAGCAAATTGCCAAAACCTTCGACATCGTTGCGCCAATCGCGTTGTAATTCGCACGCTACGCTAAACCAGTTCATAAGTTGCACGCCACTATGTGCCATACGCGTATTGGCAGCATCTGCAACTTGTTTACTGAAAGTTCCTGAAGCATCAGTAACAGCAAATACTTCATATCCAGCTTTTATAGCGGAAAGTGCCGGGAAAGCAACGCAAACATCCGTAACTACGCCCGCGATGATAAGTTGTTTTTTTCCAGTTTCTTCGATTGCTTTTACAAAATCATCATTATCCCATGCGTTAATTTGTCCAGGTCGAGCTATTTTTGGTGCGTGAGGAAAGAGATCAACCAATTCTTGCATTAAAGGTCCGTTAGGTCCGTTTTCAAAGCTTGTTGTTAAAATAACTGGTAAATCAAAAAACTTAGCAGTGTGAGCAAGAGCTAAAACATTGTTCTTGAATTCATCAACACCATAGTCACGTACTAGTCCGGACATAAGACCAGTTTGATGATCTACTAAAAGAACGACAGCATCATCTTTGTTAATACGAGAATAGAGATCAGACATTATGTATTCCTCCTAAAAATTAAGTAATCGAAGAAAGTTTAAACAGTGGAATATTATCATAAATTTCTTCGTTTGTTACGATTAGTTTGTAACTAAACTGACCGTTAATATTAGTTATAGCAGCATTCACAGAACATGAAGCGCTATACAAACTTATAGTATTTGAAAACCAATTCATTAATCAATTCTAAATTATCTATAATTTCTATAGATGGTAACTATAGTTATTTTCACCATAAAATTGATTGGTTTTACCTATACATTCTATAGATAGAACAATATTGATAGTCACCTATTTTTGTTATTAGAATTGAATATGAGGAATGTTCAGCAATTATTTCATGATGAAAAAAGGTATTAGATGGGGAATTGTTACAAAAACAGAAAATGAATTCATCGGAACAATAGAGTTTCATGCTTAGAGTCCACAACATAAACGTGCATAAATAGGTTACAAGATTCATCCGGATTATTGAAGAAAAGGATATATATTAGAATATTTTTTGGAGGTAGAAGAATGGCAAAAATTACTGTAGGAACCGAAAATCAAACGCCCATTGAGCTATATTATGAGGATCATGGTACAGGGAAGCCAGTAGTATTAATTCACGGTTGGCCATTAAGTGGTCGATCTTGGGAATACCAAGTTCCTGCTCTCGTTGAGGCTGGATACAGAGTCATAACTTATGACCGTCGAGGGTTCGGGAAATCTTCTCAGCCATGGAACGGTTATGACTATGATACGTTTGCTACTGATTTACACCTGTTACTAGAGCATATGGATCTCCAAGATGTCACACTGGTCGGATTTTCAATGGGTGGTGGAGAAGTAGCTCGCTACATCGGAAACTATGGAACAAATAGAGTAGAGAAGGCTGTATTTGCAGGAGCTGTACCACCATTTCTTTACAAGTCAGCAGATCATCCTGAGGGAGTATTAGATGATGCAGCAATTCAAGGATTTGAAAATGGAGTAAAAAGTGATCGCCTAGCATTTCTTGATGAGTTTACGAGAGGATTTTTTGCTGCTGGAGATCGAACTGACTTAGTCAGTGAACCATTTCGACTTTACAATAGGGATATTGCAGCGGGTGCATCGCCTAAAGGAACACTAGATTGTATCGCTGCTTTCAGCAAAACGGATTTCAGAGGAGATTTAGCCAAATTTAATATACCTACCCTTGTTATTCATGGTGATTCAGATGCAACTGTTCCATTTGAATATAGTGGGAAGCTAACACATGAAGCAATTCCTAATTCTAAGGTAGCTTTAATAAAGGGTGGTCCACATGGGTTAAATGCAACACATGCTAAAGAATTTAATGAAGCACTGCTATCATTTTTAAAGGACTGATTACAAATGAATAGTTGTTAGCTGATAGAAGAGGGGCATTTTACCTTTTCTGAAAAGGTTGTTGGTAAGCGATTAGTTACACTCTTAAATATCAACTTTTATCATAATAAAGAAAAAACCGAAATCACAGATAGATTTCGGTTTATCATTTTTATAAACGGTTGAACTTTGTTTTAAATCCACAAATTATTTTGCTTGTATCTATCCTCTTCTTTTATTCTTATATAATGTATAACATTATATATTTGTTCTTGTTGAAACCAAGATTGATTCAAATTTCTTGAATCTAAATAAAAGTATCGTTTCTGTTTTCTTTTCTTATTTATCCCGCTATTTTTGGGCAGTAATAATTACACCTCAAGATTAAGAGAAGACGAGGAAGATAGCTAGGGGATAACTGCTGGCATGTGCCCAATTGGTGAGAGTTTTCCATCAGTGAATGATGAAGAACTCCCCACTAATAGTTAGTTTCGCTTTATTTCATTTTTGTTTCGGAAATGATAGGTAACCGAATATCTACAGTTGTTCCCTTGTTTAATTTACTTGTAATTTGTAACTTTCCGTTATGCTCTTCAATTATTTTATAACACATCATCAAACCTAATCCAGTTCCTTTTTCTTTTAAACTATAGAAAGGTTCACCTAAGCGTGAAATACGATCTTGTGGAATGCCGCAACCTTCATCTGTAATGCTGATTAAGATAGAATGTTTTTCTATCTGCATTGTTTGAATGAAAATATTTCCGCCTTGTGGCATTGCTTCTATTGCATTTTTTAAGATATTGATAAATACTTGTTTCAGTTGATTTCCATCACAATGAATTGTTGGTAAAACAGAGCCGTGATCCATATTGATATGTGTATTATGCATGATTGCTGTTGGTAAAATAAAAGTTACTACTTCTTCAATTAACGTTTGAATTTGACAGGACTTTATAGATATAGCTTGTGGCTTGGACATTGCCATAAATTGATTTGTGATCGATTCCATTTGAGCAATTTCATTTAACATGACATCAACATACCATTTGTTTTTTTCAATAATATCGGGTTCTAACAATTTCAAAAATCCTTTTAAAGAAGTTAATGGATTTCGTATTTCATGAGCAATTCCAGCCGTTAGTTGCCCAACAACTGCTAGTTTCTCAGATTTTCTCAATAGTTCTTCTGTTTTCTTCAAATCTGTAACATCCTGTCCCATAATGACGATTCCTTTTCGGGACCCATCAGGATGAAAAAGAGGTACTTTTATAATATCGAGAATAAGAGGAGTGGAACTAGAATGCATAATAATTTCTTCACCACGTATGCTTTCTTTTTTCTCCCATGCAAATTCATCAGATTTTTCACAGTATAAAAAGGAGTTACGATATAGTTCATTATATTGGATTAACTCACTATCTTTTTTGCCGCGATATGGCACATTTTCAAAATTTAAACTAGAAATAGCATAATCATTTGCTTCAAGCCATCTTCCTTCTGCATCTTTCAAAAGGATAAACGCTGGCATTGCATTTATAAGAGTCCGTAAACGTTTTTCATTTTCTTTTAATGCGTGTTCCATTTTTTTACGCTCTGTAATATCCCTTAAACTACTTACGAACGCTACTACTTCTCCGTATGTATTTACAACAGGAGAGATAAAATTACTTACATTAATTAAATTTCTGTTTTTGTGCTTTCTAAGTGTTTCTTGTGATGTGAAAAGTTTGTTATTAGCAAGTTCTTGATAGATTTTGTTGTATTTCTCTTTTGAAAAGTCTGGGATAGTGGGTATTGTTTCTCCGAGCATTTCTTGTTCAGTCCAGCCAAATAGAGTCTCAAAAGCTTTATTTGCTTTCATTACCCGAAGTTTTAAATCAAGAACAACAATGGCATCTACTGTATTTTTTAGAAGTGAGTCTAGTTGTTGTTTTGTTAATATAGCATCTTCGTTTATTTGTTTAATTTTCATGATATCTTTCATTATTACATATGTGCCGACTATTTCATGATCTGCAAAAATTGGTGAGCTTTTCAAAATTATTTCTACAGGATGCCCGTTTTTATGTATCGTAGATAATTTATATTCTTGCTGTTTTCCATTCATTATATGTTTTAAGATTTGTAAATTTTGTTCTGTATGTTGTGGAGTAATGAAAGAATAGATTGTCATCTTTTCAAATTCTTTAGCTGTATATCCTAGCATTCTTTCTGCTGCAGGATTGGCACATAATATATTACCTTGTAAATCGACAGATAAGATACCATCAGGATTATGTTTGAAAAGAGATGTGCAATGCTCTGTTGCATTTATACATTCTGTCATTTTATTTTTTGTAATAATAGAGCGTCTTTTTGGATGTATACTTTTTTTAAAAGACGTAAACCGTTTCCGTTGCATTCATTATCCCCCCGGATAAATATTCTGTATATATATGATGATTTTAGATAGCTGATTTACTGTTTTATATGTCTTGTTTTAAATATTTAATATTTCTAATGTCATATCCTTTAAGAGTATAGACATGCTAAGTATGAATAGTCAATTTCAATTGTATATTTCTAAATTATAAGTTTTATTTTCTGAAAACGGTTAGTAAGTCTTTCTCTTTAAGATTTTGAGAAAACGAAGAAGATAGGCAAGGAATAATTATCTGTAATCGTTCTATTGATAGGTTCACTTCATAATTGAAAATATCAGATGTTCTTTCGTTTTTTTTATACATCTTCATAATAAGTATATAAGTTATTTATAAAATACCTTTTGATATAATAAGGATAGTAAAGGGAGGGGATATTATGACGTTTAAGATTCAAGGGATTGATCATGTACAATTAGCAGCACCAGCAGGATGTGAAGAGAAAGCGCGCGCGTTTTATGGAGACATACTTGGATTAGAAGAAGTTCCAAAACCTGAAGAGTTAAGAAAGCGAGGAGGCTGTTGGTTTCGATGCGGAAATCAAGAGATTCACATTGGAGTAGAACAAAATTTTTCTCCTGCCCAAAAAGCTCATCCTGCTTTTTATGTTCAGCACATTGAACATTTTCAAGATGATTTAACGCAAAAAGGGGTTTCCGTTATAGTCGATACAGCACGTCCTGATGTTACAAGATTTTATGTATCAGATCCATTTGGAAACCGTATTGAATTTATGGAACGAAAAGTGTTGTAAAAAAGCGAGATGGATACTATTCCATCTCGCTTTTAACCTCTTCTAAATAATCCTAATACTTCGACTGTTTCTGTAATGTTTACAAACGCTTGCGGATCAACTTCAGAAATTATAGATTTCATTCCAGCTAGTTCTTCTCGAGAAATTACGGTCATTAATATGTGTTTTTTCTCATTTGAGTATGCACCTTCTCCATCGAGTAAGGTAATCCCGCGTACAAGACTGGAAAGGAGCTTTTCTTTCATTTTTTCTGCGTGACTTGTTACAATCATTAGAGTAATTTTTCGATGTTTTGTATGAACCGCATCAATTACTTTTCCTGTAACAAAAATAGATAATAAACTGTTTAAAGCAGTATCCCAATCGAAGAAAAATCCAGAAATAATGATTACAATAGTATTAAGTGCGATTAAGAATCCGCCAAGCTGAATATCTTTTTTACGTGAAAGTAACATACCGATAACATCAAATCCGCCTGTTGAACCATAGCAGTTGAAAACAAGTCCAATACCTGCCCCGGCAATTACACCGCCAAATAACGAAGAAAGTAGTGCATCGGTTGCCACTGCATGCACAGGAATAGCATATAAAGCTGCCGAAAGTGTGATAACTGATACGATTGTGTAACCGATAAATCGTTTTCCAAGTCCAATATACCCTAAAATAAGAATAGGTAAGTTCAGTAAAAAGTTTACAATTCCAGTATTAAATGGGGTTAAGATTCCAATGATAATTGCAATTCCACTAATCCCACTGCTTAAAATCTTGTGGGGAATAAGGAAAAGATTAAAAGAAAGTGCTACAACTAAAGAACCTAAAATCACTCCAAGTAATCGATACATATCTTTCCCGTCCTTCACTAAAAATGCTTTATATACAAACTCATATTAATTCAAAATTATATATGAGTTTGTAAGATTTGAGGGAAAACAGTTTATTTAGGGAAATTAGATTAGTTTGAAAAATGGGAGCGATTTCTGTTCTTGAAAAGGGGGAGAGGATAAGTATGAAAATTCAAGTGTTTCAGCAAAAAAGTCCGTTGAAAAGAGAATGTGAAGATGCACTGATTTGTAATGAAGATTTAAAGTTATATGGTGTGTGTGATGGGGCGACGCCGCTTATTGAGTTTCAAGATGAGAATGAGCATAATGGAGCATACTTAGCTTCGCATTTGTTTCAGCAATACTTTGAATCTATTTCAGGTATGGATTCATTGCGAAATGAAGTTGCTAAAGCAAATCAGTTGTTGCAAGAAAAAATGCAATCTTATCCTATTGATACAACAAAAAAAGAGCAACTTTGGTGTACGTGTATTGCCGCTATTCATATAACAGATAAAACAATAGAATATGCGCAACTTGGAGATTGTATGATTGTTGCTAAATTCATTGATGGAACAGTCCAAGTACTTACGAAAGACACTGTGAAAGGAATTAGTAAACGAGCAAAACAAAAGCGTGAAGAAGATCGTAAAAAAGGGCTTTTTGTTCCGAGTGAAACAATATTTGATGATAGAAAGTCGCAATTAAGCTACAATCGTTATATGGCAAATATTCCAAATGGATATTCTGTTGCAAATGGGATGAATGAAGCAGTTTTGTTTATTCAGCAAGGGAAACTTTTACGACAAGAAATTACAGATTTATTTATTTGTTCAGATGGCTTGTTTCATCTAGAGTGGCCGTTAGAAAAAAGTGCACAATTTGTGTGGGAACATGGTATTACACAATACATACAAATAATAGAGGAATTAGAAGCGAAACAGTTTGTTCGTCCAGATGATAAAACAGCAATTATCATTCATCTGTAAAGGGTGAGACTATGCGTATTCAGAAAGCGAATCTATCTTTTCGCGATCCGCTGCAACCATTGCACGCTGTTACAAAAATTATTATTCATCATACAGCGGAAAATGGTTGGGACATATATAAGACACATGATTTTCATCAAAATAAACGAGGGTGGAGCGGAATAGGATATAATTACTTTATTGAAGAAGATGGTACGATTTACGAGGGCAGGGGATTGTATATAGGGGCTCATGCGAAAGGATATAATACTGAGAGTATAGGAATTTGCATATCTGGAAATTTTGACGCCTATGATCCAACGCCAGTACAAATGATTTCTTTGCATTGGTTATGTAAACAATTAATGCGTCAGTTTACTTTGGATAGTGATCAGGTTCTTGGACATCGTGAATTAGACGGGGTAACAAAGACGTGTCCTGGAACGCGTTTTTCAATGGCAGAATTGCGCAGCAGTCTATCCCGTATTAACGGGCAGTAAGATTCAGAGAGAAGCGAGGAAGATAGGTAGGGGACAACTGCCCATAAAAGCCCGATTGGTGAGAGCTTTCCATCAGTGGGGGATGAAAAACCCCCACTGATGGAAGTTTCATTTTATCTAATAATGAAAAAGGAGATTTATAGCATGATTTTCATGAAATTACCAAATGAGAAAAAAGAAGCACTTGTAGAACATATTCAACAGTTTTTTGAAGAGGAAGGGCTAGAAGAGATTGGTCGTTTTCAAGCGGAACGTTTAATTGAAGAAATGATAAAAGAACTAGGGCCGCATATATATAATCAAGGGATAGGCGACGCTAGAAAGCTGGTCGCAGATAAACTTACAAATTTAGAAGAAGACTTATACGTATTAGAAAAACCAATTAAGTAGCAGGTTTATACAAAGGAAAGAGGCTAACTCGCAGTCTAGTGAGTTAGTCTCTTTTCGTCCAAATTGCCTTTGTATAAGCAATTTTCATTCCAGCTCGTTCCATATTATTTTGGCTAATGCTTCCGAAACGCGCTTGTCCAACAATTAATTCGCAACCTAATTGTTTTGCTGCATTCATTCGATGTTTAAGTAAGGCGGTTTGACAGCCGTTTCTTTGTAAATGAGGTAAAGTAGCTGAAGCGGCTAAAGAAGCAACGCCTTTGTTAGCATATAAAACACCAATTGCGGCTGGAGTGTTTTCAATAAGGGCTAAATAAAAATGCCAGCCTTCTTGCCCATATAATATTTTGTTATTTTGACTAACACCGTCTATGGTGAAAGTAGGCATACCAAAGCTTTTTACATAAATATCTCCGAAGAGGTGAAACTCATATTCTTCTAAATCTCGAACAATGATCTCATTTGAAATAGTATTTTTTGTTACATCTCCATAAAGAGTGGTATGAAAGTCTGTTTGATAAAACCCTTTTTGGGACAAATACTCAAATAGCTCAGGAGTTGAATGAGCGGGAGTAATTTCAAAGCGACAAGGAATGTCTTGTTTTTCGTAATAATCGATTATCTCATCTATTTTGTTTGTATCAGTAAACGTTACACCTTTTACGGTATTGAAAGAAGGTCCTGGGATTCCTTTTGCCGAAAAGGCCATTGCACTTCCGAAAGTTTGGATATCAATTCTCATTGGGTTATTTTCTTGTTCTTGAATGGTTTTCAATCTCGAATACATCATATCTATTTCAGATTGCTCTAATCGTTTTGCAAACTCTACATTCATAACATGTTTCATATTTTTATTTATTCACCTTTCCTGGTCATTTACGGATTTTTTTACTATTACTTAATACGACATATTTTTCCTGCTTCCTTTTTAAGTGTTAGACTTTGTTATTAGCGTTTGAATATATAAGTGATTGATTATATTGAAAATGTGAATATTATATTGTCCCGAATTAAGCTTATGAATAGACTGTTTTGAGAGTCAGAAACAATGATTTGATACGGTTTCGATTGCTTGAAATGAAGGGTTTTAAGGGTAGTCCAACGAATGTAAATCTAGATATATAGAAAAGGATGGGGAAATACATATGATAAAATATCCATTTTTACAAAAAGGAGCAACGATTGGTGTAACAGCACCTTCGTCTGGGGTAGATGTAGCACTGCATAATATGTTTAAACAGTCTTGTGAAAGTATGGAAAGAAAAGGTTATACAGTCGTTTGCGGAAAAACAGTTTGGACACAGGAGAAAGCTAAGTCCTCTAGTGCGAAAAAGAGAGCAAATGAATTTATAGAAATGATGCAAGATGAAAACATTGATATAATCATTCCTCCTTGGGGTGGTGAACTATTAATTGAAATACTAGAAGAAATTGATTTTGAAAAGATAAACAAGAAATGGATACTAGGGTACTCGGATACAAGTACCTTATTATTAGCAATAACTTTAAACACAGGAATAGCGACTGCTCACGGAACAAATTTAGTAGATTTAAGGGGCGAATACTCCGATGATACAACAGCGATGTGGCAAACTGTTTTATCAACGGGAACAGGAGCTTCAATTATCCAATACTCCTCAGAGAAATATCAAAAGAAATGGCAGCATAATAATCCATCTCCGTGTGTTTTTCATTTGACAGAAGATACAAATTGGAAAACAATTCCGCATAAAAATGTGAAAATTGCAGGTCGATTGCTTGGCGGATGTATCGATGTGATTAGACATCTTATTGGCACGCCATTTGGTAACGTGCAAGAGTTTAGGAAGAAGCATTTTCATGACGATCCGTTCATTTGGTACTTTGAAAATTGTGAGTTAACTACTACTGATTTACGACGTACGTTGGTTCAAATGAAACTGGCTGGTTGGTTTGATAATTGTTCAGGTATTTTATTTGGCCGCAGTGCTGCAAACCATCCAGTCAATGATTATACTGCCGAAGATGTATATCAAGAACTTACTGATGAACTTCAAATTCCAATTATTTATGATGTAGATTGTGGTCATATGCCTCCGCAAATTACATTTATAAACGGAGCATTTGCAGAAATTGAAGTGGAAGCTGGTAAAGGGGTAATTATACAGCATTTTAAGTAGGGATGTAGAAAGGAACTGACATGAATGAAGTATAGAAATATCTCAGAAAAATATCCAACACTCATTACAGAACGATTATGTTTACGGCCGTTAACAATACAAGATGCTGCTGATATATTTGAATATGCTTCAAATCCAGAAATTGCGACATATACAGTATGGTATCCGCATGAAACATTACAGGACTCACAAATATTCGTACAGTCAATCTTAGATCAATATGAAAAAGGAGAAATGGCGGCTTACGGAATAGAACTGAAAAACGAAAAAAGGATCATAGGGACGTGCGGTTTTATCGAATATGACAAAAATCATCACAAGGCAGAGCTAGCGTATGCATTATCGCCAAACTATTGGAGACGAGGCATTGCGACAGAAGCAGCAAAAGCATGTATCCATTATGGATTTGAAACATTACAGTTAAACCGTATTGAAGCAAGGTGTCATGCTAGTAATGTTCAATCAGAACAAGTGCTGAAACGCTTAGGAATGCAATATGAGAGAACGTTTCGAAAAGATATGTTTGTGAAAGGGGCATATCGAGATACGAAAATGTATGCTATTTTGCGAGATGAATACAATACCCAAAAAGAAGAGTAGTGTAGAGATTACTCTTCCTTTTGTTTTTAAAGGCGAAGACAAGAAAAAAATGTATAAATATTTATCTAAATTTTCTAAAAATATTGACAAATAAACCGTTCTATTTTTATACTTATCTAAGTTTTTACTTATTAGTAGGAATGGAGGGGCTATATGGAGAAGGAAGAAACGCATTTTCAAGAAATTATAGAAAGAGAGAAAGGTTTGCACCGCGGACTATCTACGAGGCAGCTGTCTATGATTGCAATCGGCGGAGCAATTGGAACAGGTTTATTTTTAGGAAGTGGGATGGCTATTGGCTTGGCTGGTCCTAGCGTAATACTTAGTTATGGGATTGGGGCTATTATTGCTTTTTTATTAATGGGGTGTCTAGCAGAAATGACAGTAGCGCATCCTACTTCTGGGTCATTTGGAGCATATGCTGAACATTACATAGGTCCTTGGGCAGGTTTTACTGTGCGCTATGCATATTGGGCAAGTATTGTAGTAGCGGTCGGAACTGAAGTAACAGCGGTTTCAGTGTATATGAAATATTGGTTTCCAACTGCTCCTGGTTGGATGTGGGTTATTCTCTTTTCAGCGTTACTTATTTTTGTGAATGCCACTAGTGTAAGTTTATTTGGAACGATTGAATATTGGTTTTCAATGATTAAAATAGTAGCTATTGTTGGTTTTATTCTTTTAAGTGCTTACGTTGTATTTGGTACTAACACGAATCCAGAAATAGGAATTCAAAATTATACAAATGCCGGTGGATTTTTACCAAATGGCTGGTGGGGCATGTGGGTTGCGGTTTGTGTAGCTTTATTTAGTTATTTAAGCATTGAAATGATTGCTGTAACCGCTGGCGAAGCAAAGAATCCAGAGAAAGCAGTTCCTAAAGCACTTCGTTCAACTATTTATCGCTTAATTATTTTTTATATTTTAACATTAGCTTTCATGTTAATGATTGTTCCTTGGAAAGCTGCTGGTGTTGATAAGAGTCCTTTTGTTAAAGTAATGGAGTTATTACATATTCTAGGTGCATCTGGCATTATGAATTTTGTTGTTTTAATCGCAGCTTTGTCTTCAATGAATAGTCAATTATATATTACAACTCGAATGATGTTTTCGTTATCTAGGGCTGGTTATGCACCGGCAAGGTTTGGTCAACTAAGCAAGAGGGGAGTTCCTGTTTCAGCTTTATTCTTCTCAACAATTGGTATTGCGCTGGCAACAATTTTAACAATTGTTTCACCGAATCAAGCATTCATGCTCATGATGGGTATTTCAATGTTCGGAGCTATGTTTACATGGATGATGATTTTTGTTACTCATTTATATTTTCGAAAGAAGTGGGTTGCATCCGGAGGAAGAGATTTACCAGTTCGTATGTGGGGATACCCATATTTAACTACATTAGGAGCCGTATTAATGTTTGCAATTTTAATAACAACTTGGTTTACTGACATGTTTAAATCAACTCTTACAACGGGTATTCCGTTTTTAATCGTAGTAACAGCAGGGTATTTTGTTTGGAAAAAAGCAAATGAAAGAAAAGTATTCGTGAACAAAGATGGAGTGTCTGATCATGTAAAGTAACAAGTAAATAATAATAAGTTGTGGCTTTTATTTTTTTATAATTGTTTCGTTATAAAGTTCTTCAAAAAATGAAAGCGTTTTTATAAAGGGGGACAAAAAACATGATGATGGATGTACCATTAACAATTAGCTCGATGATAGAAAGGGCAGAGAAGTTATTTGCAAAGAAAGAAATTATTTCTCGTACACATAGTACAATTACACGCCTAACGTATAAGGAACTAGGGGAGCGAACGAGACGACTATCTAGTGCATTGCAAAAGCTAGGTGTAAAGCAAGGAGAACGAGTGGGCACACTGGCGTGGAATCATCATCGTCATGTAGAAGCATATTTTGCGATTCCTAGTATTGGAGCTGTACTGCACACAATTAACATTCGCTTATCTTCTCAACATATTTCTTATATTATCCAACATGCAGAAGACCGCGTTTTACTGATTGATGAAGATATTGTACCGCTTGTTGAGAGTATTCAAGAGGAATTATCAACTGTACAAGCTTATATCATCATGACCGATAAAAAAGAGCTTCCAGAAACTTCACTTCAACCTGCATACCACTATGAACAACTTCTTGAAGAAGGAAATCCTAATTTTCCGTTTTTAAAAGATATCGATGAAAATATGCCAGCTGGTATGTGCTATACATCAGCTACAACAGGTAATCCGAAAGGTGTCGTTTATACACATCGCAGTACTGTTTTGCATAGTATGTCGCTTGGACTTGCAGATACAACGGCACTTTCTGAAAGTGATGTTGCTATGCCGGTTGTTCCTATGTTTCATGTAAACGCTTGGGGATTACCATTTGCAGCAACATGGTTTGGATCAAAGCAAGTTCTTCCTGGACCGATGTTTACACCGAAGATTTTATTAGAAATGATGCAGGAAGAAAAAGTAACAATAGCAGCTGGTGTCCCAACAATTTGGCTTGGTGTACTGCAAGAATTAGAAAAGAATCGTTATGATCTATCAAATATAAAACGAATTTTATGCGGCGGTGCAGCTGCACCGAAAAGTGTCATTGCCGCATTCGAACAAAAATATAATGTCCCATTTGTGCATGCATATGGGATGACAGAAACAAGCCCACTGGTCACACTTGCACGTTTAAAAAGTTATGAACGTGAATTACCATATGAAGAACAGCTTACGATTCGTGCGAAGCAAGGTTATTTAGTACCTGGTGTTGAAATGAAAGTTATTGGGGAAAACGGAGATGTAGCATGGGACGGACAAGAAATGGGTGAGCTATGTCTGCGTGCTCCGTGGATTGCGGCAAGTTATTATAAAGATGAACGAACAGCAGAGGGATTTCGAGATGGGTGGTTATATACAGGAGATGTCGTTACGGTTGATGAAGAAGGATGTATTAAAATTGTGGATCGAACGAAAGATGTGATTAAAAGCGGGGGAGAATGGATTTCATCTGTTGACTTAGAAAATGCCTTGATGGCGCATGAAGCAATATTTGAAGCAGCTGTTGTTGCAGTACCACATAAACAGTGGCAAGAACGTCCTGTTGCATGCATTGTCGTAAAACAAGGTAAGTCTGTTACAAAAGAAGAATTATATGACTTTTTAAAACCACAATTTGCAAAATGGTGGCTACCAGATGAGATTGTCTTTATGAAAGAAATTCCGAAAACTTCAGTCGGAAAGTTTTTAAAGCAAGCACTTCGAAAAGAATTGGAGCAATATTATATAGAAGGTTGAAAGTGAATGTTAACTATAATTATATTTTAGTTGACAATTAAAGAAGAGGAAGGTAACATATCACATGTGATATGTTACCTTATTTTAATTTATAGTTTACAAACGGGAGAAAACATAATATGAATACAAGAAATTTAGTTTTTGTAGCTTTATTTAGTGCTATTATGGCAGTTTTAGGATTTATACCGCCAATTGCGTTATCATTTACACCTGTACCGATTACATTACAATCACTTGGTGTCATGCTTTCAGGCGGTTTGTTAGGATCACGTCTAGGTGCTCTTAGCCAACTCGTATTTTTACTTGTTGTAGCAGCGGGTGCACCATTGTTAGCTGGTGGACGCGGTGGATTTTCGGTTTTTGTAGGACCAAGTGCCGGTTATTTAATGGGATATGTAATCGGAGCATTTGTTATTGGATATTTCGCAGAACGCCTTCGCAACGTAACATTTTTGAAATCATTTTTCATTAATATTATTGGTGGTATTTTTGTTGTATATTTCTTCGGCGTTATCGTACAGGCCTTTGTGATGGATATAAGTGTAGTAAAAGCGGCGAAACTAAGTGTTGTCTTCTTACCAGGAGATATATTGAAGGCTGTATTTGCAGCAATTCTTGTTACGAGACTACAACGTTCATTGAAACGAACAATCTATAGTACACATTATGAAACACGTTAAAACGTGTTTCTTTTTGTTATAGAAAAGGAAGTGGAATAGGTGGGAATTACAAGAACGTATGCAGCGCATGCTCAATATCAACCGAATAAAATTGCAATCAAAATAAAAGATAGAGCAGTTACATACAAAGAGTGGCATCTATCTGTATGTCAAGTTGCCAATTGGCTTCGCGAGGAAGAATCAAGTAATAAAAAGATTGCGATTTTGCTTGATAATAGTGTGGAGTTTTTACAAATTTTTGCTGGATCTTCTATGGCAGGCTGGATTTGTGTACCACTTGATCCAAAGTGGAATATTCATGAACTTGAGGAACGACTACAAATCGTACAGCCTTCTATTATAGTTGTAGCACAGCATAAATGTAATCAGTTGCCTCAAACAAATAGTAAAGTATTTTCTATCAGTACGTGGTCTGAAAGGATAGCAAATGTTTCTATTACAGTAAATTGTGTAGAAAAGGTAGAAGAGTTACCTTTTTATATGGGATTCACATCAGGGTCAACTGGAAAAGCAAAAGCGTTTCTTCGTTCACAACAATCATGGGTAGAAAGCTTTGCTTGTAACGTTCATGATTTTCATATGCAAAAGGATGATACAGTATTGCTCGCGGGAACGTTCGTTCACTCTCTCTTTTTATACGGTGCAATGAGTGCTTTATTTTTAGGACAAACGATATATATGACAGAAAAGTTCATTCCAAACCGTGTTCTTTCAATATTAGAAAATGAAGCTATTTCTGTTATGTACACAGTTCCAACAATGCTAGAGTCCTTATACAAAGAAGAAAAAGTTATAGAACGAGAGATAAAGATTATTTCATCAGGTGCAAAATGGGAAGCTGAAGCAAAGCAAAAAATAAAACAGGTCTTTCCAAAGGCAAAGCGATATGAATTTTATGGCGCGTCTGAATTAAGCTTTGTTACAGCACTATCGCATACTGATAATGAAAATAAACCATCTTCAGTTGGAAGACCATGCCATAATGTGAAAATTAGTATTCGTAATGGGGAAAGACAAGAAGTCGAGCAAGGAAAAGTCGGCACAATTTATGTGAAGAGTGAACAGTTTTTTATGGGATATATAATAGATGATGCACCAATTTGTCATGTAACGAGTGATGGATGGATGACAGTTCATGATGTGGGGTATGTTGATGAAGATGGATTTTTATATATTGTAGGACGAGAAAAAAATATGATTATATATGGTGGAATCAACATCTTTCCTGAAGAAATTGAACGTGTATTGCAGATGCATCCAAATGTTGATGAAGCAGTTGTTGTTGGTAAGAGAGATGTGTATTGGGGAGAAAAAACGGTAGTGCTGGTTAAAGGAGCGGTATCAAAACAAGAGCTGAAGGCATTTTGTTTTGGAAAGTTATCTTCCTATAAAATTCCGAAAGAGTGGTATTTTGTAGATGTAATTCCTCATACAAGCAGCGGGAAAGTTGCACGGGCAGAAGCGAAAGAAATCATTGAAAAGCAGGAGTTTATGTATGAATAGAGCAGTAATTGTTGAAGCGAAACGCACTCCGATTGGAAAGGTAAATGGGATATTTAAAGATTATTCGGTTGAAAAATTAGCGGCCCCTTTACTTACATATATAAGTAAAGGTATTGAAAAAGAAATCGATGATGTTATATTCGGAAATGTTGTCGGGCCTGGTGGGAATGTAGCTCGGTTATCGGCATTAGAGGCAGGTCTCCCGTATGCTGTACCAGGTGTGACGATTGATCGTCAGTGCGGAGCTGGACTGGAAGCGATTCGATTGGCATGCCATCTAATTCAGGGCGGAGCGGGAACTTGTTACATTGCAGGTGGAGCCGAAAGTGTAAGCACTTCACTATTTGAGAAACGAGCGCGCTTCTCACCTGAACATATTGGCGATCCTGATATGGGTGTTGCTGCAGAGTATGTAGCTGAGCGTTACGAAATTACAAAAGAGATGCAAGATGCTTATGCATGTTTAAGCTATAAACGAACATTAGCAGCATTAGAAAAAGGATATTTACAAGAAGAAATTGTACCAGTTTCTCATATTATAGAAGATGAAACGATTAAGCCTCGTATGAATTATGAAAGAATTATAAAACGAACACGCCCTGCCTTTTTACAAGAGGGAACAGTGACGGCAGGTAATTCATGTGGAGTGAATGATGGAGCGTGTGCACTTCTTATTATGAATGAAACGCAAGCTGAAAAGCTTGGTTATAAACAGGTGCTACGATTTGTGCATAGTGTCGTTGCTGGTGTAGATCCTCATTTTCCCGGTAGTGGACCGATATTTGCGGTGCAAAAATTATTGCAACAGATGAATCTTACCATGGAAGATATTGATTATATTGAAATGAATGAAGCGTTTGCTTCCAAAATAGTTGCATGTGCGAAAGAGCTAAACATTCCTTATGAAAAATTAAATGTAAACGGCGGAGCGATTGCTCTTGGACATCCGTACGGTGCATCGGGAGCAATGCTTGTGACAAGATTATTTTATCAAGCACAAAGAGAACAGATGAAATACGTGATTGCAACGTTAGGTATTGGCGGAGGGATTGGACTTGCGCTTTTGTTCGAAAAGGTAGAAAGCTAGGAATCATAACCTTTCAAAATTTAGCAATTCAAGGTGCAGATTATTATATTCATTCGTATCATCAACTCCTTCATATTATGAAAGAGAAGAGTCTCCAAATATAGTAGAAACGCAAGAAGCTATTTATGCTTCTTGCGTTTCTTTTTGTATATGAATGAGATGAGCTAAAAATGCTTCACCTGAAATGGTTGCTTTTCCGCCACCGCGCGCGCTTTTTTGATTACCTCCACCTTTTCCTTCTATAAGGGGAAGAGCTGCTTTTAACAGAGTATTCATGTTTTGTTCAACGGCTTTACCGCATGCGCAAATGCATTGTAAATTTTCACCGTTTTGTGTAACAAAATATGTAATGATATGTTCATCTTGCTCTGTAATGAGAGCTGCTAATTTAGCCAGTTCCTGCATAGAACGATCTGTAAAGTTAACTGCAATTTGTTTTCCAAACGAAGTTTTCTCTGATTGTTGTAATAATTCATTTGCTTCTACAAGAATGAGTTTTTCGTTCGCTGCTTGCAGTGCTTTTTCATTTTCCTTTTGAGAAGAAAGGAGCTGATTTATTTTGTTTGGAATATCGTCTTCTTTACTATGTAATTGCTGGGCTGCGCTTTTTACGAGAGCTTGATTGCGCTTCATAAGTCCGATTGTACGCCAGCCGCAAACAAATGTAAGTCGAATGTTTCCTTTATGACGCTCCCAATCGATAATCTGAATCGGGCCGACTTCACCAGTTTGTTTTGGATGTGTACCGCCACAGCCGTTATAATCAAGATTTTCAATAATCACAACACGAATGTTTTCTGTTACAGTTGGTTCCTTGCGAAGGGGAAGCTGTTTTGCTTCTTCTTGGTTTACCCATTGAACTGTAATGGGACGATTTTCAAAAACAATTTGATTAGCAAGGTAAGCAGCTTCTTCGGCTGTTTCTAAAGAAAGGTCGGAAGTTTCTAAATCAATTGTTACGATTTCTCTTCCTAAATGAAAACCGATTGTTGGAATATTAAAATGGTCCCAAAATATAGCAGACAAAATATGTTGTCCAGCGTGTTGTTGCATATGATCGAAACGACGTTTCCAAGAAATACCTCCTGTTACTTCATTTGTATGTATTTCTTTAGTAATGTAATGGCGAATTTCTCCATCTATTTCCTCCACATTTATAACAGGAGTTTGATTTAACTGTCCCGTATCATGTGGCTGCCCACCGCCGGTTGGATAAAAAGCTGTTTCTGTTAATACGACATATATATTACCATCGTTGTCACGCGTTTGTTTTGTAATTTGAGCTGTGAATGTTTGTAAGTATGCATCTTTGTAATATAATTTTTGGTTCACGTCTATACTCCTTTCAAATGTAACTATTTTCATTGTAAAACAATACGTATCACTTTCCTAATATTTCATAAGAAAAATTCTCTTTTTTAGAATTTTCTTGCTATAATAAGAAAAAGGGGAACATAACGGGGGTGGATGAAATGTTATATGAAAATGGTGTACGTAAACTGATTCATCTGAATACGAATATTTCTGAGATATACCGAGAATTGCATGAAATGACCCGGCATTTAACAGAATGTAACCGAGAAAGTGTAACGTTTGATCGGTTATATGTGAAAGAATTGTTATGGAAGAAAGAAGATGTAATCGCTATGTACGATCAGTTGCTTATTCAGGTTTGTATTAATGAATGTTTTGATATGAAAAGTTGGATAGCTGGAGAATATAGCTATACACATGAAGAAGTAGAGAGTTGGGTAGCTGAGTTTAATAGTAAACATAATATAGACATTGAAGCAGAGGCAGTATTAAAAGAATTACAATTTACATATGGTATTGATATGGAGCTAAAACGAACGGCTCGCGTTTAGGAAAACAAAAATCATGTTTTCAAAGGAAGCTGCTTTTCAGCTTTCTTTTTCTTTGTATTGTATTTGTAGATAGAGAAGGTGAAAGAGATGAAGGGGAAGTTACAACATATTCACCCTATCGGGATGACTATTATTATTGGAACATTATTTGCAAGGTTTGCAACATCAATGAGTATTCCGTTTTTAGCAATTTACTTGACGAATGCAAAAGGAATATCAGCAGGAGTTACAGGAGCGATTATTGGAACGAGCGCATTAGTAGGTGTATTTGCAAGTTTCATTGGCGGGAATTTATCAGATCGTTATGGACGAAAAAAGATTATGTTATCATCTATTATTGTTTGGATTTGTGTATTTATTGGATTTGGATTTGCGGAGCATGTTTTAACATTTTTCTTACTAAATGCGCTAAATGGGATGTGTCGTTCATTTTTTGAACCAACGTCTCGCGCCTTATTATCCGATTTAACAAAGCCGGAGCATCGTTTAATGATGTTTAACTTACGTTATGGTGCTATTAATGTTGGTGTTGCGATTGGGCCGCTTGTTGGTCTTCAGGTTGGAACTGCTGAATCAACAACACCATTTTTTATAGCAGCTATTATGTATGCTCTTTATACAATTGTACTCGCATTACAACTTCGAAAGTATCATGTTGGAGAAGAAAAAACAGAAGAGACAGAACGAGTTACTTTTATGGATTCCTTGCGCATTATAAGAAAAGACATTGTTTTTTTAGTTGCATTAATTGGAATTATTATTAGTACAGCAGGATACTCACAATTTTCATCAACGCTTTCTCAATATTTTGCGAACTCCCATCTATTTGAAAATGGAGTGAAATTATTTTCTTATGCATTAACATTAAACGCTATTACTGTAGTAATTGTTCAGTATCCACTCATTCAAGTTTGTAAAAAGTATACACCGCTTGTATCCATTATGGTTGGTACATTACTTGTTGGTGTAGGATTATGTGGATTTGGATTTGCGGGATCAATGTGGGCTGTTTTCGTTTGTACGATCATATTTACAATTGGAGAAGTATTAATGTTTTCTATGACAGATGTGTTTATTGATCAAATTGCTGTTGCAAATTTAAAGGGAACATATTTTGGGGCAATGGGATTCTCAGGAATTGGAGCTGTTATTGGGCCATGGTTTGGCGGGCTGCTGTTAGATCATTACGGTTACCATAATGGTTTTACGATTTTTACAATTTTGGCGGTGCTTTCAATGCTTGCATTTCCGATTCTGTTGTTGACAAGAAGTTTGCTGCGTAAAAGAACGATAGAAGAAAAATGGGAAGCGCAAATGTAATGCGTGTAGGGACGAAATAAAGTTTTATGAATAAAGGAGGCTGATCATTTTAAAAATCAGCCTCCTTTTATTATTGCCAGTGCAATAGTAGTTTTAAGGTGTTAATTGCTTTCAAATTTTCTGTTACTTTCTGCTCTATCATGCCATATGCGGGCAGTAATACTCTCACTCATGGCAATTTCACTTTATTTTGTAGAAAAAAGGGTATTTCTTATCTCATGTGTTAGATTTTTATATGACTATTCATTCTGTAAAGAGGACAGTTTGTTCTGTAAATTGCGCTGTTTCTGTTTTAGAAATGTGAATGGTAAGAAGACCATTATCAAGATAGGCTAACATTTTTTTATATATAATATTGGTTGGTAAGAAAATCATATGCTGCAAGGCAGAATTGTTACAAAATATGTTAATTTGTAGGCCTGTCTCCATCTTTTTAATCAGAATATTTCGCTCTAATATGTTCGGAATATCGGCTTCTAAAATATATTCTTGCTCTGTTTCAAAAAGGTCAATATGGATACCGTTTGGAGAGGGGGAATTTGCGTATAAATCGGAGCAAAATTGATTCATCCATTCTTCAAAGCCATCAACATGAAAAAGGCAGTCTTTTTTCTTTTTCTTGCCCATTGTAAGAAAACCTCCATAAAAATTCATTCATATTACGATATTCACTTTGAGAATAGAGGTGAAAAAGAAAGGGGGAAATGTGCTTAAAAAGAAGAGAAGATATTAGAAATATATGATAAAAAGACAGTGCGCATGCACTGTCTGCTTTTTTACATGTCATGGTGAGCATGATTTTTTTGACGCGTATGTTTTTTATTTTTTACTTTGTGTGATCCGCTTAACGGTTCTGGTTGACCACCAGAAACTTGTCCTTGCGGAGAATTTTTACGAGTGGATTTTCTGTTATTTTTCTCCATTATTATACCCCTCTTTTTCTTGTGCTTTAGTGGTTATTCAAATGAACAGTAGAGTTCGATTAGCGAAATGAATTAGCGGAAGGAAAGTACCAAGTCTAAAATTCCGCTCTATATTAGGATGAGAAAACTTCATAAATTTATACGAGAATGTTTTTTGAGGTAAAGGTAAAAGATAATGGAGAGTAATAACAGAAAGGGGAATGATTATGCCGTATCATAAAGATAAGCAACAAGCATTTCAAGCTGCACAGCAAGGAACGGTGGATGCAGAAAATGTATATAACAACATTGTAAAAAACGATCCAAATTATGCACAGGATTTAAAACATTTACGTCAAGAAGTGCATGAAGCATATGAACAAATTCAAAATGCATTAGAAGTTGCTTCTGAAACACAGCGAAAGCAATTGCAACAATATGAACAAGATTTGCAACATATTATGCAAAATGTGGAGGAAGTGCGTGATTAATAGGTTGTTGAGTAGTCTCAGCAGCCTTTTCACATAAGACGAGCTCATGATAATTAAAGGAAAATGCATTATAATTAGTTGTATTATTGTTATGTTAAGTATGATAGGAATTGAACATGTTGATGCAAAAATGTTAATGAGAAAAGAGTTAGAACCAACTGGTCACGTAACATGGGAAGTGCCAACTAATGAAAAAATAATAGCAATAACATTCGATGATGGTCCGGATTCTACATATACACCTCAAATTTTAAATATATTGCGCCAATATAATGCTGAAGCAACTTTTTTTATGATTGGATTCCGAGTTAAGCGTAATCCATATTTAATTGACCAAGCGTTAAAGGAAGGGCATGAAATTGGTAATCATACAATGAATCATTTGTATGCACGTAGTGCAACAGGACAAAAACTCGAAAATGATATTCTAGAGGGAAAACGGTATTTACAAAAATGGGTAGATAAACCTCTTCTTTTTCGTCCACCTGGTGGATATATTAATGAATCTGTATTTAATACGGCAACAGAAGCAGGATATGAAATTGTATTATGGTCTTGGCATCAAGATCCAAGAGATTGGTCTAATCCTGGAAAGGATAAGATTGTAAATCACGTTTTAAATAATGCGAAGAGTGGTGATATTGTTTTATTGCATGATGGAGGAGGCGATAGAAGCCAAACTGTCGAAGCATTAAAAGAGATTTTACCAGCTTTGCAAAAACAAGGGTATCGATTCGTGAAAGTATCGGAGTTATTGAAGTATAAGCATTGAAAAATCCCAAAAGATAATCTTTTGGGATTTTGTTTTATCATATCTAGCGTGAAGACCGCCACTTCAAGAGGCAGAGAGAAGTGAAGAGGGGAGGTGGGGAATGAATCGCTTTTTTGTGTTTTTTCAAGTATATAAGTAGAAACATTAAACACAACAAAAGCAAAGGTTAAGAACCCTTATGGCAACAAAAAAGCAAACATGATGATGAGCATGTTTGCTTACAAAAAGATGATTTCAGCTATTAAAAGCCGTGCTGAGAAGATGGGTATAGCAGTATTTGAGGTAAATCCAGCGTATACTTCTCAAATTGGTAAAATCAAATATATGAAACGTTTTGGTATTAGCATTCACCAAGCAGCTTCTTACGTCATTGCTAGAAGAGCAATGGGATTTAAAGAAAAACTTCCACCAATTTTGTATTCACTATTACCGGAGAAGATGGTAGGTCTGCATCATTGGGCGCAATGGAAGTGGCTGTCTGGCATCCTGTCTGATTTGCGTGTTCACACATTCTATCAGATGGAGCTTTCGAACCATAACAAGATTCGTTCTGTGAACGAACTTTTTCCTCCAGGGGCTCTTACAGACTTGGACGTAAAAGGTTTGTCTAAGTTTGAAAGCAGAAAAACCATACCTTGTTGAATGGGTATGGTCTTCTAAGCATTTTGTCTTAGTTGTCCCTGTTGGGAATCCCCTTCTTCAAAACCCGTTAGGAGTTTAGGTAGGGATAGTTCAATGATTCTTTTTACGCTTTTTATTGTTTTGACGCTGAGCTGCTGTTAATGGCTCATTCGAAAATTCTTCATTATACCCTGTACCTTGTCCTTGTGCAGAGGCTGCGTTCATTCCTGGAATGACATGATTTGCTTTACGTTTTCCCATTATGATTCCCCCTAATATTTTTGGCTTGGAAATTTGGTTGAGAATGAAAATAAAACTAACCATAAGAACCTAGATAGTTCAATTTTTATAAAGAAAGACGCTTTCTAAAAAGCAGTTTCACTTTATAAAAATAGTATCTGTTAACCAGTAATTTAATATGCAGCAACGAAGTTATAAAGAAAACTTATGAAAAACTATAAGTTTCTTCTTATTTACTTATCCATTAAGTTGTAATAATATATTATCGTAAGGTATTGAAAAGTTTGTCTACATTTTATATTCAGACAATTTCAGTCACGTTTAACAGGGGGGTAACCATAATGGTAAAACACAATCCATTTCAAACTCGCGCAACATTTGAAGTAGATGGAAATACGTATCACTATTATAATCTGAAAGCGCTTGAAAACGCAGGGGTAGGTAATGTTTCTAAGCTACCATATTCAATTAAAGTATTACTTGAATCAGTACTTCGTCAAGTTGATGGCCGTGTTATTAAAGAAGAACATGTTGAAAATTTAGCGAAATGGGGAACGAAAGATATTCAAGATATCGATGTACCGTTTAAACCATCTCGTGTTATTTTACAAGACTTTACAGGAGTTCCAGCTGTTGTTGATTTAGCTTCTCTTCGCAAAGCAATGGCAGATATGGGCGGAGATCCTGATAAAATCAATCCAGAAATTACAGTTGATCTTGTTATTGACCACTCTGTACAGGTAGATAGAGCGGGTACACCAGACGCGCTTCAATTTAACATGGACTTAGAGTTTAAACGTAATGAAGAACGTTATAAATTTTTAAGCTGGGCACAAAAATCATTTGATAACTACCGTGCAGTTCCGCCAGCAACAGGTATCGTTCACCAAGTAAACCTTGAGTATTTAGCACCGGTTGTTCATGCAGTGAAAAATGCTGAAGGTGAACTTGTTGCATATCCAGACTCATTAGTAGGAACTGATTCTCATACAACAATGATTAACGGAATCGGTGTTCTTGGATGGGGCGTTGGTGGTATTGAAGCAGAAGCTGGTATGCTTGGGCAGCCATCATACTTCCCAGTTCCAGAAGTAATCGGTGTGAAATTAACTGGTACACTTCCAAGTGGTACAACAGCAACAGACGTTGCATTAAAAGTAACACAAGTATTGCGTCAAAAAGGTGTAGTTGGAAAATTTGTTGAGTTCTTTGGCAGCGGTTTACAAAGCATGCCATTAGCTGACCGTGCAACAATTTCTAACATGGCACCAGAGTACGGTGCAACTTGTGGATTCTTCCCAATCGATGATATTTCATTAGATTACTTACGTTTAACAGGAAGAAGCGAAGAACAAATTCGCATCGTTGAAGAATATTGTAAAGCGAACGGCTTATTCTACACAGCTGATAGTCAAGATCCAATCTATACAGATCTTGTTGAAATTGATTTAAATACAATTGAGTCTAACCTTTCTGGTCCAAAACGTCCACAAGACTTAATTCCTCTTTCTAACATGAAAGATGAGTTCCGTAAAGCTGTTGTAGCACCAGTTGGTAACCAAGGATTCGGCTTCTCAGAGCAAGAATTTGATAAAGAAATGAAAGTTGTATTACAAGATCAAGAAGTAACGATGAAAACAGGTGCAATTGCAATCGCAGCAATTACAAGCTGTACAAATACATCTAACCCATATGTGTTAATTGGTGCAGGCTTAGTTGCGAAAAAAGCAATTGAAAAAGGAATGAAAGTACCTGGTTACGTAAAAACATCATTAGCGCCAGGATCTAAAGTTGTTACAGAATACTTAGATAAATCGGGATTAACAACTTACTTAGATCAATTAGGCTTCCAAACAGTAGGTTACGGTTGTACAACTTGTATCGGTAACTCCGGTCCATTAGCACCAGAATTAGAAGAATCTATTGCTGTAAATGACTTATTAGTAACATCTGTCCTTTCTGGTAACCGTAACTTTGAAGGTCGTATTCATCCGCTTGTAAAAGCAAACTATTTAGCATCTCCACCATTAGTTGTGGCTTATGCACTTGCTGGTACAGTTGATATCGACTTGAAAAATGATGCAATCGGTAACGATGCAAACGGTAATCCAATTTACTTTAACGACATCTGGCCAACAGCGGCAGAAATCGAAGAAGTTGTACAAAATGTTGTAACTTCTGAACTATTTAAGAAAGAATATGCACAAGTATTTAACAGCAACGAACGCTGGAATGAAATCCAAACTTCAAACGAAGCGTTATATACTTGGGATAACGACTCAACATATATCCAAAACCCGCCGTTCTTCGAAGGGTTATCAAAAGAGCCAGGTGAAGTGGAAACACTTTCAGGACTGCGCGTAGTTGGTAAATTTGGTGATTCTGTAACAACAGACCACATTTCACCAGCAGGATCTATCGGCAAAAACACACCAGCAGGCCGTTACTTATTAGAAAATGGTGTGCAGCCAGTTGACTTCAACTCTTACGGTTCTCGCCGTGGTAACCATGAAGTAATGATGCGCGGTACATTCGCGAACATTCGTATTAAAAACCAAATCGCTCCTGGCACAGAAGGTGGATTCACAACATACTGGCCAACAGGCGAAGTGACATCTATCTATGATGCTGCAATGAAATACAAACAAGACGGAACAGGTCTTCTTGTTATCGCTGGTAAAGATTACGGTATGGGAAGCTCACGCGACTGGGCTGCAAAAGGTACAAACCTTTTAGGCATTAAAGCAGTTATCGCAGAAAGCTTCGAGCGTATTCACCGCAGTAACCTTGTATTAATGGGCGTATTACCGCTTCAATTTAAAGATGGTGAAAGTTCAGAAACATTAGGTCTTACTGGTCAAGAGTCATTTGAAATTCAAATTGATAAAACAGTAAAACCACGCGACCTTGTAAAAGTTGTTGCGACTGACTCAGAAGGAAACAAAAAACAATTTGAAGTAGTAGCACGCTTCGATAGTGAAGTAGAAATCGACTACTACCGTCACGGTGGTATCTTACAAATGGTTCTTCGTGAGAAGTTAGAAGAGTCTAAGGTATCTAACTAAGTTATAGATTTACTAGTTGAAAAGTGACAAAAAGAAGTGTTACTTTACAAAAAGATATGTTACTTTACAAAAAGATGTGTTACTAAGTCGGTTTGGAATTATATACAAAAATAAGCATAAAAACTCAGAGTGAAATTTACTTTGAGTTTTTATGCTTTATTTGAAATTGAATATATTTGTTATTTGTGTAATTGTTTATTTGGCTTTTCGGATTATTCTGGAATGTGACAAAGAGAAGTGTCGCCAAACAAAAATATCGTTACTAAGATGGCTTTTATCTTTTTATCGCAAGGCTCTGTTATTATTAATTGTTGATTTTCAAACTATAATTTTTTAATAGTAAAGGGTGCATCGATTTAGATGCACCCTTTACGTTACTCCTATTTTTCAATCTCTAAGCCCCTTGCCAATTACTTTTCCATCATATAGATAAACAGTGATATTACCTAATACTTGATTATTTGTTACGAACGTCACCGATGTAACGGTTTTTCCATCGTATTGTTCACCTATTAGGTGAGCTTGTTTTTTAGTAACAATTCGTTCCCCGATTACAGGCTTTTCATTTTTTATAATTTCCATCTTTTCTTTATCCGATAAGCTATTCTCGGCGATTTTTTCTAGGGACATAGTTGTATTATCCCCACCTTTTTCATTTGAATTTGTTTTAGTGTTATTACAAGCAGAAAATAATATTAAAATACATACAAATACGAAATACAATAGATTTCTTTTCTTCAGCTGAAACACCTCTCAAATCAACAATCTTTTTTAACAGAGCCTATCGCAAAAATACCGAAATTACAATGAAGAAGATAAAACCAGAAACAAAAAAGGAAGCGATCCCCATTGTTTTTCTATTTGCTTTCAGTTCAGAGATGCCCATGATAATAAACATACATGCGAGTGAAAGCTGCATGTAAGGAAGTGTAGCGGCTTTAGTAAAATAATAATAAACCCCGAGAACGATTGTAAGCAGTCCGAAAAAAATACGTAATCCAGTTAGCATTGTGTCCCTCCTTCAAAAGCTAATATTAGCGAAGAAATTCTGATATGGCGATGAATAAAACAGTAGCTCCAACTATAAAACAGATCGTTCCACTTGCTTTCCTTTGTTCACGTAATTCCTCAATGCTCATAATGAAAGACATTAAGCCTAAAGTAATGAACATATAAAGCATAATGCCTCTGTTTTCTGTAATAAAACTATAGATAGACAAAGTTAATGCAATGAGTGCAAATGTAATCCGAACAACCTTTAACATGTTCATTCCTCCGTAGGAAAATAGTCGTTACATAATTATACTTTGCTGCGAGAACAGCCCACACGAAAATACCTGCTACTATACATGTCAAACCAGTGCTTGAATCTGGGACATGTCTTTATTTTTATCTCATCTCATTCCTACGAAATCTGAAAATGGGAGAATTCTTTGTATACATAAGAAAAAAAGAACAATTCAATTCTTTTCTTTTACTAAAAATTTACGTAAAAGAGAGTAGATTGTTAAAAAGATGGTGAAATATATCCCGAAATCAATTATAAATAACAACAAGTCGAATTTATCTCGAAATACATTGTAACTTATACCGATATAATGATAGAGGAATTTGGAAATGAGGTTTGAAAGCAAAATAGAAATGAAAACTACAATGAAGTCCTTCATTAGCATCGCTCCTGCAAATAATTTACCTTTACTTAAATATGTATACGTTAATTATAACTGAAAATTCAAATTATACCCAATGCCTAAATGAAGTTTTTTAAATGGTTCACCTTCATCAAAGATTTATTCCATGCAGTTTGGTTTATTCAATTTAATTAAAAACGTTACATGTAAGTATTTTTTCTATCTAATAGAGGGGGTAACAATTCTGCGAAATGAACCCCGTCTAATGGTGTATGTTTATATAGTTATGTTCGAAGGGGAGATAAGAATAGTGTGTTAGTAAGAAGTAATGAAAAGTGACAATTATTAGTGTACCTACACAAATATTAACGTACCTCAACAAATTAATAGTGTACCTGATTCAAATGAAACAAAGTGATTGTGAATAGGTACTTCAGACTTTGTATTCTCATTAAATTGGAAGGTAAAGGGCAAAAAACTTGGTTGGATTTACTCAACCAAGTTTTTTTATTTCCTATAAAAAATGAATGACAAAAATGAGTATTTATATAATTGAAAAGAAGAGGATAGATACAAGCGTTGAGATGGTATTATCCCCTATAAGTAGACAGTGTAAAAAGGCTACAAGAAAAATTGTAGATGATACACTATTACTTATAGGGGATAATACCAAGATGACTTTTCGTCGTCTTCTCTTTTTTTATACGCTTAAGAAATAATTTTGGCAAACCATGCTATATAATATGCACCTGGAACTAGTATAATTTGAGCCATTAATGTGCCTAATAATCTTGAAAGTAAAATCATGAATGTAAAAGTTTTTAATTCTCCATAATTGCGATTGTCTTGTACAACTTTATCAGTTAAAAAAGACAATTTCGGATCGATAATAAGTGTTAACAAAATTGTAGCTACTCCAGTAATAATATTTGATGATGACATTGCTGCTTTATCGTACTGGGGAACTAATAAAGTTGCATACAAAGCAGACATAACTCCTACTGTAAATACAGCAGAAACGATTGTATTAATGATAAACAATTTAAATGATATATTCTTGAAATTTACTCCTTCTAAATTAGTTTTGTTTACTATAACAAAATAATTTTTCACTTTTTTATAATTTGTTTTATTTATCAACTTAAATAAATTAAAAAACGAGCCATCTTTTGATAAAGGTACAAGACTTTTAGAAAATATTTTCATAAAGAATGGTACTAAAAGTCCCCCTAGTATTACTCCCATGGTAGAGCCTAATAGCAAAAATCTAAATTGTTTATCTAACAATTCTAATCCACCATTCTGTGTAGCACTATCAACTAAGGAAGCAGTAAATGGTTGTTGGAACATATTAGAGAATCGCGCAACTAGCGACAAGATATTATATATAGCAAAGGCTGAAGCAACTAAAGCTAACTTTGCTCCTACAAGTCGAACACCGTAACCCAAAACTTCAATCGAAGTCATAAGCATTAAAAATACAAAAATACCAATTACTTTGAAGGTAATAAAATCCATAATAATACTCCTTGAATTTTTATGAACAAACAACGAAATAAGTATATAACAAATTTACAATAAATTGAATATATTAAAAATTATTCCGATTGAAGCTTTTTTTGTAAAAACAATTTTTGTAAAAATCAATGAATGATCACACGTAACTCGTGCTTCATTCGAGTATACTTAATTTTGTCACAGTATACGTAATTATTGTTCATTTAGATTATCTTTTATGGATTTTTATAATTTAGGTCTTGATAACTCAAGGAGTCGCTTTTCGTTTCCTAGCATACGCGATTTGAGTGTAATCAATAGGATTTGTTACTACAACAACTATGAAAATGTTGTTGTAGTAAATGAGGTCGTTTGTAGTACAAAAAAAGATAAAACATGCCGAATTTTTCTATCTGTATTTATTCTTCTTTTTCTTATATAATGAGCCACATTATATCTTTATCTATGATAATTCTAATTTTGTTTATAATTTATTCAATCTATATAAAAAAATGGACTGCATGGTATCTTCATAAGAACGGTGAACGTGTGAAGAAAACGAGAGTAAGTCAATTATCCCAATGTCGTACCTATACGGAAGAAATTCGGCAGTTGATTGCAGAGGAAGTGGAGTATTACACGAATTTGGAGCTGTAAAGACGATGAGAAAAACGTGTATGAAGAGTTTTATTAAAGTGTAGTATGGGAGATTATTTCAAGCTAAATCAGTTGTTTGAAACTCACTATTTTCAAAAGGAAGTTAAAACACCTAAGCAGACTTATACGATGTGCTGGAGAAGAAGGGTATAACAGGCAACCCATAAAAGAATTTGTGTTGTAAAAACATAGTTGTATTGCTTAAAATGTCTGTTGTTATTGGATATAATAGAAATGACGTACTCAAAAATAAGTACGTCATTCTTTATGTAATATACAATGCATTCAAAAAAACTCGAATCTCGCCAAGTCTATGTTTGCGAGGTTCGATAAGACAAAAAATTTCAAACCTTAATATTATCTAATTCTTGGAGATATTGGGATTCCACTTATTGATATGTCATCTCAAATGTTTCTTTATTGCCGTCCCCTTCCACTGTTACGTGAAAGGGTTCATCTTTCTCGTGAGTCGCACAACCTGTGCAGTAGTAAGAAATGTTAATTTTCCCTTCATTCAATGACCCATTACCATTTTGTTTATCAAAATCATCTGTAACTGTCCATTGAATATTCTTGAGTTTTTCTCCGTCTTTCCCTTTATAAAGAATAGAACCTTCCATTCTCTTGCTATTCTCAGATTGACTAACGATAACAGAACCTTTCCAGTTTTTACTTTCTCCTGTATATTTATAAGCCTTATTACACCCTGAAAGAGATAGCAAATATGTGATTGCCACTAATAAGCAAATCAGTTTTCTCATAACCATCCCCCTTTTTGTAATTTTATCAAAAAATTCACATCGATATGACTTTGAAACAAAAAGGAACATTCTTATCCGATGAACCTCTTAGTCTAAACGAATTTTCACTGACTTAATACTGTATATCCAAGCCATCCAATTAACAAATAAACAGGTATAGAAAACAAGATCGCTAACCAAATTTTTTGTTTTTTGATTGATTTTGCTGCACCTATATAAAGAAACGGGAAAAGTAATCCCCATATAGAAAATAAGGGCATGCCGCATAAATATAGTGATAGAGGTACGATGAGCATGGCAGAAACAATCAAAAGGTTCGGCTTCCTAACATATATGCCAATCATGGAAAACAAGACAGAGAGAATCATAAAAGGCCAAAACAACAGTTGTATCCAATTAAATCCCATTCACTTACCTCCTTCTATAATATATATTTCTTTACTTCAATTTACAGTTAAAATCCTTTAGGTATGATGAAAATAGAGATGTTTTTTGACGAAACATAAACTCTCACATTTGTTCTACATTTTTTACACTGGCCACGGTGAATACGGATTGAAAGCCGTAAATTTCCCTTTTAAAATAAGAGCAAATGTTCTTTTTTAGAGGAGAGATTACATGATTACACAGTTTCCAAGGTTCTATCCAGACGAATTGTTTCATAGCTTGATTGCTCGTTATCACGCGAGAAGCGGCAATCTGATTCAAACACAATCATTAGAAGAATTATTCGGCAATCGAAATTTTCATAAGCGATCTGATGTGGAATGTCCCATGTATCTTGGGCATGTACATAGCCATGTGAGCCACTTTAGAGTTGGATCGGTAGAGGAGTGGATAGGGAAGCACACGATGTATCGATATTATACAAATACGACAGATGACGATGTACGAAAAAGGGTGTATGACAAGATGGTAAATGGGTATGAGGATGGCATCACGGCCTTTGCGAGTGCGGGAGGTGGACGAAGTTGGATTCGCCCGCCTCATTTCTTTCGGTATTGTTCCGCATGTGTAGCAGAGGATTACCATATGTACGGGGAAACGTATTGGCGAATGACGCATCAACTGCCAAGCGTGTTTTACTGCACACAGCATCATGAACCGTTGCGAAACAGCAGTGTTCCGTATCGTTCCTACAGCGACAATCCGTATGTTAGAGCAACCCGCAGCGTGTGTCACGGAGAGCCCGTTATCCCGCCTCTGTCTGCAAAAGAAGAAGCCATCCTGTTTCACTTGTCGTGTGAAAGCGAAAAACTAGCCAAGGCGGATAATCATTTTGATGATGCACAGCTGCGAAAGGTGTATGATGCATTACTTCGCCGCCAAGGATACCTCACGCCGCAAGGGAAAATCCGCAGCACACTCTATCGAGATTTTACTTCGTTCTATGGGGAAAACATTTTGAACCTCTTGCAAGCGAAGTGTTCTCCTCAAACATGGGCGCAAATTTATCCACTTCGTGCCAATCATATGGTTACATCCCATTCGGCATCTGTTGCTTCTTCATTTTTTCGGTGTTTCATGGGAGGATGTGCATACCTATGATTCGAGGGACACACCTTTTGGAGAAGGTCCGTGGCCTTGTTTAAATCTTGCTTGCTCCTTTTATCACAAAGAGGTGATTTCAAATGTCCGAATCGAACGCCACCGAAAAAGCGGGGTGCCGCTTGGCATTTTTTCTTGTTTCTGTGGGTTTACGTATACACGAAAAGGTCCTGATCAACATCCGCAAGACCGATATCGTTTGATATCAGTTCGTCAGTACGGAGAAGCATGGTATCGACACGTTCGCTTGATGCGAAAAAATCAAAAGTCATTTGCAGAAATCGGTGACATGATCGGGGTGAGCGGGAACACCATCTCCCGTCAAATGCGGCAAGAAGACGAGAAAAGGAAGAAGGAAAGAGAGCAGAAAGAACAGGTGCGGAAGAAGCGGACAGCGTTGTTTGCGATATTGATTCAAAATGGTACTCTGTCACGGCAAGAATTGAAAACAAAGGACATTCACCTGTATCAATGGCTTTTACGGTATGATGGGTCTTGGTTTCAAGGGACGATGCCAACTAGAAAGCATGTGCCAGCTTCTGTGAAGCATTCTCATGTGTCTTGGGAAGAGCGTGACGAGACATATCTTCTATCTGTACAGGAAGTGGTAGAAAAATTACGAAAAACCGTGCCGCCTGTACGCATTACCAGGCATCGCATCGGCGTTCAGCTGGGAAATGTAAGTCGTTTCTATCAGTGGGTTCCGAAGCTTCCCAAAACAAAAGCGTATTTGGAACAGTCTGTAGAAACGATGGAGATGTTTCATATACGAAAAGTACGCTTTGTAGCAGAGGAATTACGGGAGAAAGGAACAAAACTTTCGGAAACATCGATTCGGGATCGGGGACATCTTTGGACACCGTGTCAGTTACCGTTTGTGGTGCAAGAAGAGATTCGAAAGCAAATGTATCAATAAAAGACATTTTCGTGGGAATCGTTCCATTGTATTTTATGTATAAATAGCAGCTCTTTTCATTGTAATTTGTAATCAATGTTTGAATTTGGTTGTTTTTTATTGTGGTTTTTCATCTAACTAGGTTTCATGCAACAAGAGTATAGAGGAATATAAGAACATTATATGGAATAGGTAAATAAAAACAATGTTGGAGGAAGGGTTTATGAGATTATTTATTTCATATTATTTTCTCCTATGGGCTATCATATTGTTTAGTTTATGTGCGGGCTTTTCTTATATCATCTATCAAGACTGGATACACAAAGCACCTATAGCCTTCATTCGCACTGATGTTTCAATTGTCCTACTTAACGCATCTGTTGGCTTCTTATGTTTTGTGATGTTCCGATATCATCAAAATCGTATATAATAGGCTATGGCTTTACAAAAAACACGAATACATTACGTGGGATGGAGAATTTATTTGAACTATTACTTTTCATTAATCATATTTGGATTTGTTCTCACTATTATAGGGTTTAGCTTCTTCTTTGTGTCCTTGAAAGAATCTGATTGGGGAGGAAAGAAGAACATTATTGAATATGCCTTGGATATTATTGGGGTATTCTTTGATATATGGAGTATGTCTTTTGTCTTATTGGTTGTAGGATTAGTGGGAGTAGGTTTGATTATTTATTCTTTTATGGGGATGACAGAGATTTTATAAATGAGTGACTTCGATATCATCAAAATCGCATAAGATAAGCTATGATTTTACAAAAAACACGGTCGATTATTTGTCGGCCGTGTTTTCGTATGTTTGATACAAGAGCGTTGTAATCAAAGGATTGAATTTCAGTAAAACCCGTTTCTTTCAGTTCCCTTATATATTTTTCTTTTAATGTTCCATCAACTTCTCCAAAAGCTTGTCCACGTCCAAATGCAGTCTTTAAATTTAATTTATCAGCTTCACTTACTTGTTGTGTTAAAAAAGTTCCCACGCTTTTTAACACTCTGGCTATTTCCGCTGAAAAGAACGGTGCGTGGCAACATGAGATAACATCAAAAAAACCGTCAGGAAATTGTAGACAATCAGAGGACATTTGAGAAAATCGAACGTTTAACACTTTTGATTTCCTAAGATTTGATTGAGCCGTTTCCATCATTCCACTTGATAGATCAATTCCAACTAAGAAAAGCAATGAAGAGGCAATTTTTAATACATTTTCTCCTCCACCTGTACCGACGTCTAAAAGAATATCTAAACTTTTGCATCTTTTAGTTACTTCTTCATAAAAATCCCACTTAACTCCTTTGGACATACACTGTAATTTACTAAAATCCCATCCGTTTATTTTTCCAACCTTATCGTAAAAGTTTTTATATTTTAACTCATTGATTTTAAAGCCTACCTTATTAAATGTAAAAACAAGTCACCTTGCAGTGTCGTTGCTCCCAAATTAAGAATGATCGCCTCCGCTGTTCTAAGTTTCAGTAAAAATAGCAGACCTCTTCTTAGATGGCTTGTATATTATTGTTAATGAGACTCAATGTTAAAACATGGATTTTATATACTAAGATAGTTTCTGAATAGAAGTATCCTTGCTTCCCCGAATTAAAAAAATGAAATAACAGTCCTAAGATGGAGGGCTATAGATATAAAATTCGTAAGCGGAAGTCAATTAGATTATCTTTCGAACTATTCTTTTCTCAATTCACTTCGTATTGCCAATTGCGCCTTAGAGGTATATGCAAAATTGAGCCAACAAGACTTATCACTGGGATATTGACTAGTTAAAATCTCTACAATATCCCAGTGGGATAGGGGAGTTGAAACTGGGCGTATTTGACCATTGATGCGGACAGCAACCATCTGTTTTGCTTTCTCAGCATCTAATGAAAAAGCAAAATCTATAGCGGTTGCTCCTTCTGGTAAGTGAATAACATCTAATTTAGGTGTAAATACAACTATATTGTTCTCAAACAGCTCATAAGAGACAAAATTTAAGAATTCTATGGAATCTTTTGTTGCTGCTTTACTAGTGGTAATAGCTTCTCCTAGTATCTTTGGAAGCATAGTTTGCAACTCATGTTGGCTGCCTCATTTTGTCGCCTTAAATCCAGACTTGGTTAAATTTATTTAAATATTTGACTCTATTAAAGATTAATGTTGATTTTTATATTAATTAAAGGGAAATACCTAAATATGGTGTTTCCCTTATTTAAAATAAGTTAAATTCAATTAAATACTTTATCAATTTTATTTCTATCGTAATCTAATATCCAATCATTAAATGTATTATAAATATCTCTAATTGTTTTAGGGGAGCTAGCTAATAAATCACAACCTCTATCATCATAAACGTGAAATATAGTGTTCTTGTTAATATTTATGAAATACACCCTATGAAAAATGCTCGGTTTTATTCCCATATCTTGATTACAAATTGCTTTTAGCATAGGAATGTATTTAAAGTCAGAAGCCTTACATTTCAAAGTAAATCTATGTGTTTTATATTCTCCATCTTCATCGTCTTCTGGAAAAATATAAGGGATTGTATTTTGCTGTAACTTAAACAAAACTGACTTCTCTTTTACATACTTAGAAAAGATGTTCAATTTATGTTTGAAAGTTTCACCGTCTGCAAAGTCATTTACATCCACTACAACATAAATATCATCTTTTGGTGAATGTAAAGACTTAAATAAAGTAATCGCTCTGTTACAAACACCTTCTAAATATAGGCAATTTTCATAAATGTTATTGCAATCATAGTCCACACCTAATTTAAAACGAATACCAATAGCCCAATTATAAAATAGAGGTGGTCTAAGTTCTAAATTGGGAAACGTTTCGAGCATATACTCATTCAACCTCATCTCAACACCTCTTCATAGTTTGAAAATAACTAATCAAATTTTAAATCCAAGACTATACACTAAATTTAGACAGACGCAAACTATCATAAGTATAAGTCATTTCAAATACGAATGATGATAATAGGAACCCTCATTAAAATCAAAAAGCTTGGGGGGTTCCTTAAATTACCCCAAGCTTTTTTGTGTGATAATTATATTGTTATGTATGTTGCTAATTCATAAGTTATTTAACCTGTGATTTTGGATTTTCTCCACATTATCGGAACTACTTAATTTTGTATTCAATGCTCTTTTTCTTTGAAATTCGTATCTTTTTTAAGTCAGGAAACATGCAATCATGATGGTTCTTATTTTTGCTAGATCTTCTTTTATCACGATATGTCATTTCTTATTTTATCTTATCTTTTCTATTCTCTTACATCGAAGCGAACATAAACTGTTATCTTCACAATGCATCATGTTTTTCTTATCTTTTTTTATCTAATCATATGTTATCTAATTTGCTTCACTTCAGGTTAGTTTATTGGTTTCGATATAAAAGTTAGCTTGAAAATTGTAATTAAACAGTAATGGTACCATCATTCCACCATTCAATAAATGTCTGTAATGATGGGGCAACCCAAGTTCTGCTATCGTTTTCGTGATTCCAAACATATACATCATCTTTTTGTATAGATCCATTTAATATTGCATATCCAAACAAATCACCGTTTCCTCCATCTGCAAAAAACAACAGACAATCAAAAGGCATATATAAATCCTTAAAATCATCGAAATTTCTTACATTCAGATTTTCTTCAATGATTTGTTCAACTGACCAAATGAAAGAACAATCATATTCATCCAACACACCATTCGTTTCATGTAATAGAGTGGATAAATCATTCGGTAATTCCACATTAAGTTTTTCTGTTATTTGGGATATTTCAGCTTTTGTTGCAGGAAGTTTAAATTGAAAATCTGTTGAAACATTGCTGATAAAAGTCTTCCACATAGTACGTATCCTCTCTTTAACGCTTTTTCTGTATGTATGTTAATTTTAACTGAAAGTTTCATTATATGAAACTCTTCCATTAAGTCAATAAGAATATCAATAATGTCCATTAATAGACTAAAAATATAAAACGTTTTTATATGTTCATTTACTTGTTTGTTCAAATGGAAGGGAGTGTTACTTTCAGTAATAGGGCGTATTTTTAGTATATTTGTATATACATGTAGCAAGAGATGGACATGTATGGTAGGAAAAATACCATGTTAATAACAAACATGCATTCATCTTTTTGGAGAGAAACTTTCAAAATAAATACAGCATAACCAGTTTGATTTTAATGATACTGATAATACTGAATATATAAGAGGTGAATTATGGAGAGTAAATATCAGTGGACTGAAGTTAGAATCAACTGTTATTTAAAAGAAGGACGAGGCCAGGGATATAAGGAAGAATATAAACCTTGGCTAGAAGTAGGTAAGTAGGTAACGTGCCATCGTCAGGAGGGAGAAGTCGCCCAAGAGGTTGGAAAACAAACCGTGTTTATGAATTTCTTAAAGAAAAAGTTGATATAAAAAGTATTCTGAAAGAGAGATTAAATGAACACTACGGGGGTTCATTTAATCTCTCTTTCATTTAGGCTCTTTTCGCATAAATTGTTGCTTTATTTATTTATTGAATTCATTAACTGGAAGAAGTATTCAGGTTGATGAGTCTTATTTAGGTTATACCATGCATGTAATGTATCTGGTGCAAATACATCTAATTGTTTTAATACTTCCATCGCAAATTCCAGAGGAGCTACTCCTGATGCAGTAACTAAATTCTCACCAGATACTGCAGGTTCCATCTCATAAAATTTTTCTCCTTTATAATTAGGACAGACCGTTTTTAGATAATTTAAGTCATTGCTTGTATGCTTTCTAGAATCTAGATATCCCATATTTGCCAGTCCCTCAGTTGCGCCACAAATTGCAGCAACAATAGTGCCAATATTTAAAGCTTCGCCAACTTTTTTTAAGATAGGTTGATGAATATCCTCTCCCCAAGTATTCCCTCCAGATAAAATTAAAAGGTCTTTACTCTCGAGAGTACACTCATCAAGGGAGATATCTGGTTTTATGCTAAGTCCTCCTATCGTAGTAATCATTTCTTTATTAGCTCCTACTGTAACTACTTTTAAAGGCGCTAAATCTTTTTTGAAATATCTCCCTGAGTTTAGTTCAGCAATTAAATATCCATATTCCCAGTCTGACATTGTATTAAATAAATAAAGATAAACTTTTTTTGTTTGCATCCTATAACACCCCAATCACAATTGATATAGCCTATTATAATAAGAACTTATGTTCTCTTGCGATTTTACACCAAAATTAACCAATTAGACAAGATAATTATTCAACTGACTTTAAACTTATCATCGTTAAAAATGGTGTTATGTTAGTGAAAAAGCGTATCTGGAACAGTCTGTAGAAACGACGGAGATGTTTCAGATACGAAAAGTGCGCTTTGGAGCAGAGGAATTACGTGAGAAAGGGATCAAGCTCTCGGAAACATCAATTCGCGATCGAGGGCATCTTTGGATACCCCGTGAATTACCACTTGCGGTACGGGAGGAGATTGGGAAGCAAATGTATCAATGAAAATTTGTTTTTGCGAAGAATTTAAATTGCTGTAGTTAATTATATAGACAAAATCGTGTACGATAGGTTTTGAATGTACAAAAAGCGCAGCTGATTGTATCTCATTTTTAAGTAACCTTATGGTAATTCAACGAACTCATTCTTTTACAATAAATGTGTATGTAAAAAACGTAAATGTGGAAGCGGTGGATGATTCTGTTACTTTGTAGTGAAAAAAATTGGAGCAGAGTCTACATTTTTTAACCAGCGATGTTCAGGCCCATTTATTCCATTTTTAATCCATACATCTCCTTGATTTTCCTTCTGAGTCTTTCGATACCAAGTAATATATGGTCCAACAACTTGAGGCTTACGGTCTAGTTCATTTTCCTTTGGGAAGGAAATCTGCTTTTGTTCTGCTGATTTTATATTAATTGCATATAGAGTTGTAAACATTGTTGGAACAGGCCCTTCTTTCCATTCCTTGTTTTCTTTTGCACGAGCAATGATCACCACGTCTGGGGAGAACCAATCTAAATCAAGATCAACATACCCTTTTGGTGTATATTCCTTTTGTTGGTTCAAGATTGGAATGTCGGAAACGGTTGTTTTTTTGTTTTCAACGAAAAATCTACCTTCACCAGATATGTAGGCTAGTTGATTTTTTGTCGGAGCCCATTTTATCCAGTCTTCATACCAGAGCATTTTTCCTACAACTTGAAAGTGGTCTCCTGTTGATGATAGTACACACAGTGTATTGCTATCATTGGACCAAGAAGCTGTGGGTGTAGCTAGAAAGCTAACCCATTTACCATCAGAACTCCATTTGAAATATTCGGCATTAATCGCAAATAAGTCAGTTGTATTTGTTTGAATGGTGTAAAAAGGCTTTATTTTATTCGAATCGAGATTAGCGTCTACTGGAATTTTAAAAAGATGAACTGGTTCCCATCCAGTAGGGAGTAAATTGGATTGTGACGAAGCTACGAACTCTTTTCCGTTTGGAAACCATGCAAAGTCGCTAACACCTAAAGAAACATTCTCAAAACCTTTTGGTCGTCCATTCTTTGTTTTTGTAATGTTTAGTACACCACCCGCATTGTAGGCTAGTTGATTTGAAGTCGGTGACCATTGAAAATTTCTTGTTTCAATTGTTTCATATGGTTGGTAGCTTTCTTTTTGCTTTGAATCATAAATAAACAAATATGTTTTTGTAGCATGTTCATCACCATCCAAATAGGCAATAAACCGACCGTCGTTTGACCATTGGGGAGAGTAAACATGCCGATCCTTTGTGAGTTGTGTTTCTTTATCTCCCTCTTTTATCCATAGCTGATGGTCTCGGATAAAAGCAGCTCTAAGTGGTGCTTCAGCAGAAGCTATTGTTGAAAAACAAAAAAAGATTAATATTATTAATAAAACCCTCATTACCATTGATTATCCCTCCTTGTCATAGGATGTCCTGATTAAGGGTTAAGATTCAGCCTCTAAATACAACAACGCTAGGTACATAAGGACAAATAAATTATGAAGGATGCTTCAAAGGGAGTTCCTCAATGGGCGGGATGGGAGACTGAGCTTATAAATGTAAAACAATTGAATGGTGTTGGTGGTGCTTATGAAGTAACAGTTAGAGTTCATCCTTATTATGGAACCCATACAGGGATACGAAAAGTGCGCATTGTGGCACAGGAATTACGGGGGAAAGGGATCAAGCTATCGGAAGCATCGATTCGGGATCGGGGACATCTTTGGACATTGCGTCAGTTACCGCTTGTGGTACAGATGGAAACAAAACAAACAATCCTTACTTTAAAGCCATATTAACTTATACGAAGGATCAGGATTTATGTTAAAATTAAATGAAAATTGTGAATAAATATACTAAAACTAAAGCATAGGATTGTTGAAGAAGGTTTTATCCTAATTTATTTAGGGTTAAGACGGAGAGGATGGTTTCAATGGATTACATACAACATTTGAGGTCGATGGTTGGTAACGAAAAAGTAATTATGGTTGTTGCGGGTGCCATTATTTTTGATAAAGAAAATCGAGTGCTAATGCAAAAACGCTCTGATAATGGTCAATGGGGATTTCCAGGTGGGTTTATGGAATTGGGTGAAAGCGTTCAGGATACGGCCAGGAGAGAAGTTTATGAAGAGACAGGACTTTTATTAAACGAACTTGAGTTATTTGGGCTTTATTCTGGTCCTCAATATGACAAAACATTTTCTAATGGAGATCAAGTATCATTGGTTCAAATCTCATTTATTTGTAAACGGTACAGTGGAGAATTAGTAGAAAGCAACGAGGAGTCCATACAGAATACATTTTTTCCAATTGAAGAGCTCCCAGAAAATATATTTAGTGAACATAAAATGTTTGTCAATGATTTATTATCGAAAAAACAACTGCCGATTCTTGGTTAATAATTCTTTTCTTCAATTAAAAGGGCAAGATGGCTAACATCAGTGGGATGAAGTAATAGAGCAGCACCAACAAAAAATGTGGAGGGGTCCTTAGTGGAGATAAGAAAATATAATTCTGATGACATCAAACAATTTACAGATTTAATGCCAGATTTAGGTTATCCTAGTTCATTAGATGAAATGAAAGTAAGAATGGAACGTATCGAATCCAATCCAAATTATTACACTTTTGTTGCAATAAATAATAATAACTTAGTAGGGATGATAGGAATAACAATTCATACAACGTACACAAACAACGATGAAAAGATTCAAATAACATCGCTAGTTACAAAGAAAGAATATCGCGGTCAAGGTATTGCGAAAGCGTTAATGAAATATGTAGAAGAATGGTCTTTGAAAAGAGGATCTGATTTTATTTATTTTCTAAGTGGAAAAAGTGAAAGAAGGGTAAAAGCACACGAACTATATAAATTTCTTGGTTACGAAGTAACTGGTTATAGGTTTGTAAAGCGTTTGCGAAAAGTGAATATTATTTAACAATTGGAGCAAAATTGTTACTATATTCTGGAGACTATAAAATACATAAATAATTTTACTACCCTCGTACCAGATGTGTTTTATTATACAATAAATATACATACTTATTTTTTGAAGTGGAATTAGTATACTTAATTATTGTTACTGTACATAAAATCCAAAACAGATTTATGCACTTTGCATGCATTGCGAGTATACTTAATAATTGTCACTCGACACTAGTTGAAAAGCGACAATTATTAGTGTATCTATACAATTATTCATTCGATAACAAATGAATCTCAGTGATTGTGAATAGGTAACTCAAGCTTTGCATTTTCATTAAATTGGAATGTAAAGGACAAAAAACTTGGCTGGATTTATTCAGCCAAGTTTTTTTAATTTCCTATAAAAAATGAAATGACAAAAATAAGTGTTACTTTACAAAAAGAACTGTTACTAAAACCTCTGAATATTTGTGAACGGTTATCGCGCTCATTTAAGTCATTGGATTGACCGATTTAAAAGTGTGGCGACATAACTAGTTGGAAAGGTCATCGCCATCAACTTAAGAAATTGATTGTTCCCCAAAAGGAGAAAAATGAGCCGAATTCTCATAAATAACTGTAAAAAGATAAAATTTTCGTTAAGAGGCTGTCTCAAAATCCTAGGTTGATGAGCATGGGCGGTACCCCCTATACGTTAAGAAATTGACTTTTGGGATTTCTATTAAATTAGAATTCTACAATTAGCAAAATAATCATTATTTACCCAATTGTTTATTATAAATATTAATTGAATGTACCTTTTCTGCTAATAAATTATCTATTATTTGCTTTAATACCCTTGGCTCGCGTAGTTCTTTATTATCAAATTTCACTAGCTCATTTATATTAATCCACTTACTATCTAAGATCTCTTCTTCTTCAAGGTACAATAAACCACCAGTAACCTCGGCATTAAAATGAAATAGGACAACTTGAGTGTTTGTACTGCTGATAAAATTATATACACCAGTTGTGCTATTAAGTTTTACATCAAAGCCTGTTTCCTCTTTTACTTCCCTGCAAGCTGAATGGAAAATGTCTTCACCATATTCAATACGTCCACTTGGAAAGTTCCACTTCTCAATGGCAGTTGGTTTATTTTCTTTTATTATTAAGACTTTATCATCTTTAAATACTGATATACTAACTACTAAAACAATCCCATTTTGAGTGATTTTATTTCCTCCAGTATTTTATACTTATTGAAACACTTTATTTTGTGAAGAAGTTAATTTTATGAACTCATTAACATCTTTAACACATAATTTTATCCCTTTTTCCCAAAAAGTTTCTAATGTGATATCTTCTCCTAAGTGTTTCATTACTAAATCTTCTGCTGACATACTTCCTGAATCACGAAGCAATTTTAAATAGTCTTTTTCAAATTCTTTCCCTTTTTCTTTTGCGTTTGCAAACATACTTAATGCAAATAAATATCCAAATGTATATGGGAAATTGTAAAAAGGAGATTGTGTAATATAATAATGTGGTGTCCATATCCATGAATGGAGTGAAGCATTATCAAGGGAACCAGCATACCCTATATCTATTGCTTCTTGCATTATTTCATTTAAGCGTGATGATGAAACAATTCCCTTTTTACGTTCCTCGTAAAATTTCTTTTCAAACAAAAATATAGAATGAATATTCATAAAATTCATGACACTACGCTTTAATTTCTCATCAAGTAAAAACAATTTTTCATTAGTAGATCCCGCTTTTTTCATTGCAGCATCTAAAATAATCATCTCAGAAAATGTTGAAGCAGTTTCGGCAATACTCATTGGATACTGTTTATTTATTCCATTAATAGGTTTCATTGCATGGTTATGAAAGGCATGACCTAACTCATGAACTAATGTTAATAGATTTGTAAACGTACCGTCATATGTCATAAAAACTCTTGATTCCTTCGAAAGTGGAAACCCAGCACAAAAAGCAACAGCTGACTTATTAGAGCGATTTTCTGATTCTATCCAACCTTTATTGAAAGCCTGTTTAGCAAATTGCTCTAGTTCTGTTCCAAACTGACTAAAATGCTCCAATATGAAATCAACAGCATCTTCGTATTTTATTTTTTGATCACTCTTTGTAACAGGTGCCCAAAAGTTAAATGATTTCATTTTTTCATGACCATTCATTTTTGCTTTTTGATTTAAGTAGTTAGTGAAGGGGGGTTTGAATTTATTAACCGCAGACCACATTGCATTTAGCGTTTCTTTTTTTATACGATTTTTCATTAAGGGTTCTTCTATTATATTATCTAAGCCACAATTTTTGTAAACTTGTAATCGAAATCCTGCAATATGATTTAATATTTTCGCAAATAATTCTTCATTTTCTCTCCACTTATTTTCTAAAGCGGTATGAGATTCTTTACGAACTTCTTCGCTAGGGTGTGAACGTAAATTTATAGCTTGCCCCACTGATAATTCGTTTTGTTGACCATTTATTTGAACTTTAATTCTAATATTGCTTATAAACGAATTATAAAATTGCCCCCAAGCATGATACCCATCTACCATAAGGTCTGACACTAAATCTTGTTCTTCATCTGAAAGTTTCATTTTAGTATCTTTACGCCATTCATTTAGTATGAACTTGTAATTTGCTAAAACATCAGTATTAAGTAAGTCCGCCCACAAATATTGATTTGTTTTTATTAAAGTATTTTTCACTTTTTTCAATGCAGATTCAAAACGAGTATATATTGCTGTTATTTTTCCTTGTAATGTTATAGCATGTTGATCCTTAGGATTTTGAGCAAGAAGACAGGTTATAAAAGAATTAGCTTGTGATATATAAATTTGAATGTCTCCTATGTAATCAAGTAAATCTGCAACTTTTTCTGATTCATTTATGTTTCGCGGGGTATTAAAAAAATTTAGTTTGTCTTCAAATTTATTCACCTGAACATCTAAATCTTTTATATGTTCACTTAATTGAGATGATTCACTTCCACCTGGGAATAGATTATCTAAGTTCCAAACTTGTAAATATTTTGTTTCTTCCAATTATTTCTCCCCCCTTAAATTATAATAACCCTACAATGACCGAACGTATATTCTTGATTTTATCATATCCTAGAGTGTTATTACATTATTTTACTCAAATGGTTTAAGTACATTTCTATTCACTCTCCCTATCACTGTACCATAAATATCCATATTTATTATGTATTAAACACTATTAATAGTTCCAAAAACGACCGTTTTTGGTTAAAAGAGAAAAGTATCACCCCTAAGTGATACGCAAAAGCAACAGCTGGATGCACTACTTAAAGTAAGTCCTGTATACAATAAAACGACACTGGCTTGGCTTCGAGAGGTCCCTGGCCAATCTTCTCCGGAAGCCTTTCTCAAAGTCATACAGCGTTTACAGGTTATTAGAAATTTAAAGCTACGGGTAGATGTAAAAAAAATTCATCCAAATCGACTATTGCAGTTGTCCCGCTTAGGTTCCAAATACAAATCGCGTTCCTTCCGGAGGTTTAAGGAAAATAAAAAGTTTGCTTTGCTAGTTTTGCATCTTTTTCATCTGAGCTAGGACCTTGTAGATTATGCGTTTGAGATTCATAACAGACAGATGTGGCTTTAAAACAAAGTTTGATAATTTATAAAAAAGTCTGATCGTTTAAAATAAAGATTGATAATATGTAAAAAAGTTTGATCAAAATCCTGTGTTGATGTGCAGGATTTTTTCTTATTCAGCAATCGGGCCATTTAATTGAGTAAGTCTTATTAAACGAACGGTGGCAGGATAATGAATTTCATGGAGTAAAATAAGAAATTAGAGTAGAGAATTATTTAGAAAACAAAAAGGGATATGCCTTTGTTAAAATAAAAGATTTATTTTTAGTAAAGAAAAATTAAGCTTGAAATAAAGGTTTGAAAAAACGGTATGGACATTGCCAACCGTTTTTTTTTAGGGATTTATAAAACTTTTCAATGGAGTGCGTCGTCTAATAAATGGGAAGGAGGAGCTGATGTGGATGAATTAACAGCAGAGGCGTTTGAAATGGAAGATAAGGAGGACCTTATAGATGAGATAATGAACAAGTATGGACAGGAAATCTTACAGCTTGTTTATTCATATGTGAATAATAAAGAGGTCGCTGAGGACTTAACGCAAGATATATTTGTTAAATGTTATAAATCTCTTCATACATACAAAGGGAAATCAAATGTAAAAACATGGTTATGGAGAATTGCCATTAATCATTGTAAGGACTATATAAAAAGTTGGTATAACAAAAAGGTAATTGTTACAGAGGATGAATCTACGTATATTGGGATTCAAAAAGAAAGTGTTGAACAGATTGTTATTCAAAATGCAGAGGAACGTAGGCTGGCTTCTGCAGTAATGAATTTACCGATAAAATATCGAGAAGTGATTTATCTCTTTTATTATGAAGAGTTGCCAATTAAAGATATTGCTATGGTAATAGAAGTGAAGGAAAATACGATAAAAACAAGACTGAAAAGAGCTAAGGAACTATTGAAGAAAGGATTGGAGGAATAATCAAATGGAAGATGGATTAAAAAGCCTACGAAAATCAATGGAGAATACAACTTTTAAACATCTGAGTTTTTCTGATCAGCATCGAAAGCAGGTACACGAAAAAATTAATCAATCATACAAAAATGAAGAAGATATCCTTTTAGCAGTTTTGCAACTTCTCATGAATGAAAAAACAGGGTACGAATTGGCACAGCTATTGCGTGGGAGAGGGGTTCAAAAATTCGAAGGAAATGAAGGTTTTTTATACACCTTATTACATCGTCTGGAACAGAATCGTTTTATCCAATCAAGTTGGGATCATTCAGGAGCCAAATATTATCAATTAAATGATAAGGGAAGAAAGGTGCTACGAAAGGCAGAAAAAAATTCTACAAAGGCACGATTTATATTAAAAGGATTAGTACAGGAGTGAGACAAATTTGAATAAAAAAGGGGAGCGTTTTTTAAAAGAAGTTACCAATCATATTAAATCAAAAGAAGCAAAGAACCTTGTTTCAACTGAACTGGATTTTCACTTGAAACAGACGAAGAATATGTGGATAGAGAAAGGGTTAAGTGAAGAAGTTGCTGAAGACAAGGCTGTTGAACAAATGGGAAGTCCAATCAAGCTTGGTCAAGAACTTAACAAACTTCATAAGCCAAAGGTTGATTGGTTCATTATTATTTTATTAGTGACTGCTATGGGGCTAGGTTTTTTGCCAATTGTAGCTTTTGGACATACGAATGATTTACTAATGAATAAGGTGATATTTGTTATTTTTGGTGTTCTAACAGCTTTTGGGATGATGCTAATTGATTATCGGAAATTAGAGAGACTGGGATGGCTGTTTTACACAATTGGAGTACTTATCCTTTTGATGCTATACTGTTTTCCAGGCGCTTCAATGATTGGAGAACCGTTAATAAAAGCTGGTCCCATCACAATTGGATATTTAATGGCAGTGCCGTTTTTTCTTCTAGCTTGGGCTTCTTTTTTCAATAACAGTAGGTTAAAGGTTATGCATCTTGTGATTTTGTATTTATTTTCTTTGTATTTATTTTTAATTGTATCAACTCTTTCAACAATTTTTATCTATACCATGATGGTATTCGTTATGCTTTGGTGGAGTAATCTAGGTAAGAAAAAGACATTGATCATTACAGTTGTACCAATTTGTTTATTTATTATGAGTGGTTTATTTTTCTTGTCCCCATTAAAAGGACCCCACTTGGATAGATTTTTAGGGTATTTAAATCCGGAACAAGATGCGGGTGGCGCAGGGTTTATGTATATACGTTTAAAAGAGGTAATGTCGTCAGCAGGTTGGTTTGGTACATCTGGAAATGTAAAGTCTATCCCTGCTGCATATACTGATTTTGTGTTTGCAAGTTTGACTTACTATTATGGGTACTTGCTTGCGTTGATCCTTGTCTTAATTCTTTCTCTTTTTGTAGCAAGAATAATGGTCATATCTTATAAAATAAATGATCGTTACGGTAAATTGCTTCTTGTTGGCGGAATGACTCTTTTTGTAGTCCAGTTCATTTATAACGTTGGAATGATCCTAGGCTTATTACCGATCACTTCTATATCCTTGCCTTTTATTAGCTATGGATTGATGCCAACTCTGTTTAATGCGTTTTTAATGGGTATCGTGTTAAGTGTGTATCGACGTAAAAATTTGATATCAAGTAGTTTCATTTAGAATTGAATCTAAAATTTCTTTAAATTAATTTAACAAAGAAACTTTACACTGACATGGGTATTTAACTTATTCCAGAATAGGGCGCTTTAATGGAGGAAAGATCACAAAAATGATCAAACTTTTTTATGAAAGATAAATAGTCAATCTCAAAAGTGGAATCCATTTTGATCAATCTTTTTTCAAAATGGATTCTTTTTCTTTATCGTAAAATATGGGGTTGTGAGGTGTTTTTAATCAAACTTTATTTCAAAGCTACAACAGATTACATTGTTACTATCTAAGGGGGTCCCACCCCATACCCATCAAGCTAAGATTTTATCGTACCCCCTAAACGGAAATTTTGTGTTTTTTATAGCACTGAAGTTCATTTTTATCGTTTTGGGGGCAAGCTATTTTGTGAGGTTGATAGGCATGGGGTAGCACCACATCGCCATCAAGCTAATATTTTGAAGCACCACCAAAACAAAAATTTTATCTCTCGACAGTTATATTTGAGAATTAAGCTCATTTTTTCGTTTTGGGGCAACCTGTTCTGTTAGGTTGATGGGCATGTGGCGATACCCCTACTAAGAAGCGAGTGGAATAATTAAAATCATTCTACTTCCAATAACAAAAATTATGTAAATGAGCTGTCCATATGGGCGGCTTATTGTATTTCTTTTGCTTATCGTGGGGAAGTTTCCAAAATGCTGGTTGTACCCCGTATAGGGGTACAACCGAGATACGTGTAAAAACGTAATAGAGAATGGTTATTTTATCGAAATTCGGGATCTGCAACCCGATATTTATATTTCCTGAAGTTTCCAGACCTTTTTCGATTTCGGAAGATATTTTCACATGAATATAGCTGATCCCATTACACGAGCAAGCCGACCTCATGTCGCAAAGCTGCTTCAAGTTCAGGAAAACAGTAGTGGTATCCAGCGTCAATAAGCTTACGAGGTGTAAGCCGTCGGCTGACCAAATAAACATCATCGGCCGCTTCGCCCAGGAATTGTCTGAGCTCAGATGCACTGATTGGTTTTCCAGATTCTTTATTAATTACGTTGGAGAGTATTTTCACAAAGTCGCGGTTTTTCACCGCATTTGGACTCGCTGCATTCACCGGTCCAGCCAAGCTCTCTGTTGAAATGCAAAAATCCACAATTCTTGGAACATCTTCGCGACTTACCCAACTCATCCATTGCTCGCCACTTTCAAAAGCTCTATTGATTTGAATGGCGGTTTTCAGAGTTGAGCCACCCAGTATGGTGGGAAATCTGAGATGAACCACGCGAATGCCAGCATCGAGAGCCGGTGTGCATGCTGCTTCGCCATCGAAGTGAAGACGTCCCACAAAATTTTTTGCAAGTTGTGAATCTTCGTCTATGAGCTGGTCATTTGATGGTGAATAGATTGTTTCTCCGGATGCGCAAATCAATACTTTCGGCTTATGCTTTCTTTTTGCTAGGCTTGAAGCTAAAAGACGGCTTGTTCCAACGCGATTGGAATACCACTTTTTTTTGAAAGCGGGTGTCCATGTTTCACTGGGAAGGGCTGCGACGTGAACCACACTATCGAAACCTTCGAGACCATCCTCATCAATGGATTCAGCATCAGGATCCCATTGGATCTCACCTGCTTTCGCATCATGTCGTACCAGTCGGACGATATCGTGCCCTTGGCTCGCCAAATAACCCATTACTGCTGAGCCCACGAATCCACTTGCTCCTGCTATTAGTATACGCACTTTAATCCACTCCTTTATTGATGTTTTCTTTTTTCAATGCTAATATATTTCTAATAGTTCAAATTGTAAAGTAGTTACATATTTGTTATTTGATTTCCAGGAGGTAACTAATATGATAAACATTGAAGAATGCTGTGAAAATAATTCCAGTTGCCTAATCAAAGAAACCCTTGCGCTAATCAGTTCTAAATGGACCCTGCATATCTTACGAGAACTTTGTAACGGCACCAGGAGGTTTGGGGAGCTGAAGAGGTCAGTGGCGGGCATAAGTCCGAAAACACTTTCGGCTCGGCTGCAGGAGTTGGAGTATCAGGGGATAGTAGCCAAAAAAATCTATGCCGAGGTACCACCACGGGTAGAGTATTCACTGACTCCCAGCGGGGAGAGTTTGAAGGACATAATTGTTGCTCTGTTTAGCTGGGGTAAGGAGCATTTAAGCTCGAAATAGAAAAGAAGTCTGAGCTTAAAATATATTGTCTTCACTTCGCGAGATCACTACCGGCAGATTCTCAACCAGCGTCCGGTATTAACGTTCACTACGCTTTATATCCTCTGTCCGTTCAGTGACCAATTGTTCTAGGTTATTTTGGTGCTGGCACAGCGTCTCCCTGTAAAAGAGGAAACCTTATTATGGATAGCCACCTGTAAATTGAGTGATTTCCAGTTGGGCAAAATCACTTTTACAGTTGGTTATCTATAGAACAGGTCTATATTAAAATACTACATCGTAAGAGTCCTCTGATAAATAGTTAAAAGTTGCGAATTGACTTTACACTATCCCAAAAGCATAGGCATCTAACCCAACCGAAAGCAATTCTTCATTTTGAGGGAAGCCTTCATCATCAAGGTTATCTTCATGTATGTATTCTGCTAAAAATTCAGGGTCTTTTATTACCTTGTTATATATTTCTTCTCCCTGTCCAATCAACATGCCCATCAACTTAAGAAAACAAATCCACCCCAAAACTAAAAAATGAGCTTTTTTATTACAAGTTAGGAAAAAATCTCGTTCTGGGGGAGGTGTATTTTCTTAGCTTGATAGCGATGTGGTGCTACCTCAAAAGGAAATACCGTAATACGGAGTTAAAACATTTTACTTCCTAGTGGAGTGAAATTTGGTTTTATTTCTACAACTTTCCCTGTTTCCACTCTTTATTATGAATATCTAATCCTTCTTGATCAAAGAAATGGAGAATAAACTCTTTTTCATCTCTATCAGTTTTTTTGGCTAGGTTAGATCCCTCCACACTTTGCTTTTTTCCAAAACGTAAATAAAGAATTTCTCTATAGTCTTCAACTGCAGATTCGAAATTTCCATCGTACCATTTGTTCAGAATAGATTCATATTTTGGTCTTTCATCATTATTGATAACATTTAAGTTGTTTCTTAAGTATTGAATGTTTTCTTTGGTCATTTGAAATCGACCTACATCACGGGTACCAGGAACATGAAGATTATTCCCATTGAATGTGAGTTTTTGGAAAGACATATGTATCATCATGTCATTTATAGTTTGCTCGTTTTGGATTTCTCCAATAGACTGAGCTGCTTTAGATAAATCATCATTGCTAACTATATAACTATCTTTTTGTTGCTTTTGAATGGTTTGAACTTTAGGTTTTTCCTGAACTTTTTCTTCTAATTTTTTATCATTATATGTTAGAGTGATGTAGGTTCCTACTGATAAAGTAACTAAAACAATTACACTATAAGTAATTTTCTTTTTCATAATAAATCCTCCTGCGAATATCTTTGAAAACTGATTTCTTAATCTAATGTGATGAAGGGCCGCTAAACGATAATCAATTTTCAACTGAAAGCCAATAATACTCTCTCTTTAAATCAGGCTTATTATCACGCTCTCTTTGAAGTTTTTCTCGGGTCTCATAAAAGTATATAGTGAAATTTAAAGATATATATTATTCACCTAATAGCACAATACATTTTTTATTTTCATTTCTAAACTCTTATTTAATTGTCGTATATCCCAGTAACTATTTATTTCCAATTATTCTAATTATAACAAATAGTGTTCTGTTATGCTTTTTTATGTATAAATATTTCTTGAGACTTATATATCTGTAAAAGTATACCTTTACAGATATATAGAATACTATAAAAAACCACATCTATAAATGTCTATTTCTCACTTTACAGACATCCGTATTTTTCATATACCTTTAAGGACATGTTTGGTAAAATTAACAGTGAGGTGTAGCATATGAAACATAAAAAATTTGGATATGTACGAGTTTCAAGTAAAGATCAGAATGAAGAACGACAAATTCAGAATATGAAGGATTTAGGAATAGAGGATCGGGATATTTTCATTGATAAAGAATCTGGAAAAAATATGGAGAGAGAGAATTATCAAATGCTAAAACGTTTTGCTCGTACAGGAGACACGATTGTGTTTGACTCGTTGACAAGACTTGGAGGAAATATGAATGATACATTAGAAGAATTTAGATATTACGAAAAACATAAAGTAAATTTACAATTTATAAAGGAACCATACATTAACATCAATTACACTGGAGAAAGTACAAATGATGTTATTCAGAGCGCAATTCAAAAAGCAACCCTTACAATATTATCAGCATTTGCAGAAAAAGAGCGCATTGATATTAAACAACGCCAAGCTGAAGGAATTGCTCTTGCCAGAAAACAAGGTAAACGTTTAGGGCGTCCACCTGTTGAAATAACAGAAGATTTTACGGATGCTTACAAGGAATGGAAATCTGGTTTAATTACAGCAGTAGGAGCCATGAAAAAGTATGGCATCAAACGTTCTTCATTTTATAAACTTGCCAAACAGTATGAAGAAAGAACCAAAAATTAGAGAGGCGAAAATTTAATGGATGTGGTGCTTTCTTATGCCTATCAAACACGTCACAGAATTGCATACCATTTTATCCATTTTTAACCGGAAATACAAAAGAACTTGTAGAAATCACTACAAGTTCTTTTTAGGGCTAAAGTACATACTAGGGAAAAACAAATAATTTCATTAGACATACTAACTTTAGGGGCAATTCCTCAATAACTTTATTATATAACAAATATTAACATTTAAAGATTGTAATTTTGAAAGTTATGTGAATTATGTTAAATGACAAAAAAGTTGCTTAATTTACAATAAAGTCCTTTAAAATATCTCATGTCTGATTCTCCTAGATCCTGTTTTCTAGAGTGTAGCTTCATGTAGAAAATTTTGCAACAGAACCAATCTCCTTGAAAAGAATGGTAAGGGATGAAGAAAGTAAAAGAGCAGCCAGCAAAAGCTAACTGCTCATCCCAAAGGAAAAAATAGGCTGTGGTCTAGCCTGTTTGTAGTATTTGCAGATGGTGAAATATTATGCGGAGGGATGAGGGATGGAAAAATTTGAGTTGAAGATAATCGATAACAAGCTAGTTATTGATTTAAACAAAATGACTGATGATTATATGGAATCCTATGGGTATGATGGATTGCCAAATAGGTTCTATATTCCTATTAAGCTATTTTCGCACCAGAACCGTTAATCTTATCCTTTGGTTTTATTTCTAAGTTCTGTTATCAGAGCAATTAAGACTGAAACAAAAATAACTGCCATAAAAATCCCGTTTATATACCTTTGGTCTATAAAATTCAATATTGATACTATGAAAGATAAAACAGTTGATAAAACCAATAAAATACGTCCCATATCTTCACCTCTTTTCCTCATTGTACCATTTGAAAGAACCGATTTATTTAGATTTTTTGAAGTATATGGTATTCATGTTCGGTTAACATAACGTATCATTATCAGCAGGAACCAAATCCCAGAAAATTATTTATACCAAGATTTTTCCAGATTTCCGTTCCCACGCATGCAGGATTTCATACATTTCTGTCACAACAGCATTTAGCAGTTCAAACCGTTCTTGTAGCTTGCATGAAATCCTGCATATCCTTATGCCTATAAAATCCGCGTTTTGCCGTCAGTTGTAGCTTTGAAATAAAGTTTTATCAAAAATATTTAGCAAGCTCATATTTTACAGCATAAAAAAGGAATCCATTTTGATAAAAGATTAATCAAAATGGATTCTACAGTTTAAATTTAAATTGATTTTTTATAAAAAAGATTGATTATTTTACATTATTCTTTTTATATTTCTTTAATTGCTATTCAAAGAATCTTCTTCAAACTTTTTATAAGCTTCTTCCATTCCCATTATAACATTTTTAATCTTCATATGCCCCTCAGTATATACAGAGTGATCTCTTATTTCTTCCCACATATAATGATACTTTTGAATGTTATTAGTTTCACAAATGATAATATCTGTATAATCTTTTCCAGGTAAAGCTTCTGCATCAAAGAAACGCACCTGTACTTCGGGATATTTTAAAGTAATTTCTTTAAGTTCATTAGCCCTTTTCTCTCTCTCTTCACGAGTCATGGCAAGCCAAGACGGATAAAACTCCACTAAAACAATAAAGATATGATTCATACTTATTCCCCTCGATAACTAATTTTATTTACTTTTAGATTATAGCAAAATATATATTACAATTTGAATGTTTATAATATTGTAAATTTTTTAAGTTGAACTACTCCGTTTTATATAGCTAAAAAAAGATATGGAAATTCAACTTTGTTCTTTAATTCCAGTTATTCTTTTACAATATCTTCTGTTGCTCCAACACTTCCAATGCCTATAAACAGCAGATAATAAAATCAGCAATCTTTTTATTTAAACTAATACCTCAAATCCCCTTAACTCTTTTTATACTAAACTGCTTCTATAGTTCAATGAAAAAAGCCGAAATGTAGATCATTTCGGCACATCGTTTTAATGAACGGTTAAACTTTTTTCAAAACGATACGACTTTTTTATAAACAGTTAGTCTTTTTTCAAAACCATTAAACTTTATTTCAAATCTACATTTACATGTATTTAAAGTAAAATTGGTTTTAAATAAAGATTAATCTTTTATGCTGTATTATTGAGTTATTGCCCCATTAATTGAAAATAGGCATTTCCCAATCCTCTAAAATTGCCCAAGTAATTGCTGATTTTCCTTTTAGGGGTACAGCCGCATGCCCATCAAGCTAAAATTTTATAGTACCCCCAAGAACGAAATTTTGTACTAACTTGTAACAAAAAAGCTCATTTTTTCGTTTTGGTGATACTTTAAGATCTTAGACCCCTTAGAGGGGTAAATCTTAATGACAGTTAGGAAACGGACGCAAGAAGAGTTTATTAATGCAGTGTATTTACAAGTTGGGGATGAGTATAGTGTACTTGGAATTTATATTAATAATCATACTAAAATTTTAATGCAACATAATATTTGCTCCTATCAATATTCAGTAACACCTAAACATTTTCTTAGAGGGGTACGTTGTCCTAAATGTGCTGGTAGATTAAGAAAAACTACAGCTATGTTTAAAGAAGAAGTATATAGCTTAGTAAAGGACGAATATTTAGTATTGGGGGAATATATTACAAGTAAGATAAAGCTTGAAATGAGACATAATACATGTGGATTTGAGTATCATGTTAAACCTAATCATTTTTTAAGAGGAGTAAGGTGCCCTAAGTGTTATGGGAATCATAAAAAAACAACTAAGCAATTTATACAAGAAGTTAGAGATCTTGTAAAAGAGGAATATACAGTGTTAGGGGAATATGTTAATACCAGTACAAAATGTTTAATGAGACACAATATATGTAATTATGAATATGAAGTTAAGCCCAATGATTTTTTATTTGGGAACCGGTGTCCTAAATGTTATGGTACCCCTAAAAAGTCACATCAACAATTTTTAAAGGAAGTGTATCAAGCTGTTCAAGAGGAGTATACAGTACTAGAAGAATATGTTAATGCTCATGCTAAAATTGAATTTAGGCACAATAAATGTAGTAATACATATATGAGTAGACCAGGGGATTTCTTAAAAGGAGTAAGGTGTCCATTTTGTAATCAAAGCCATGGTGAAATGCGAATTCAGAAGTATTTAGAGAAACGAAATATAGTATTTAAGAGTCAATTTTGGTTTGATGATTGTAAAGATATAAGAGTGTTAAAATTTGATTTCGCGGTATTTTCTAGTGATGGATCGGTGCAGCTAATGATTGAATATGACGGTGAACAACACTTTAATCCTTATCATTTTTTGGGTGGAGAAGAAGAATTTCAAAATATTCAACGTAGAGATCATATAAAGAATAAATATTGTTTAGAACATGGTATTAGGTTAGTGAGGATACCGTATTATGTAGACAATATTGAAGAAATGCTAGAAAGGGAAATAAGGATTTTATAAAGGGGTTCCACTTTATAATAAATGTTATATTAAATGCTTGACGGGGGGCGATTATTCATAATTCGTTCTCCGAAGATTAAACAACTTTATTATTGTGACTTTATAATAAAGATTCATAATTTGTAATAAAGTTCGATAACTTAGAAATAAGTTTGATAAAAATCACCTCGTGAGATATCGTTCTCCTAAGAGGTGATTTTTTGTCTAAGAGTAAATTCTATAGAAAAGAGGGTGAAGATGATAATAAATCTTTAGGCTTTTTTATCGTTGTAAAGAGCGAATGTAACTTCTGCTTCACAAGCGACTTCTTCATCTACTGTAGCAACAGCATTTGCTTTTGCAATTAAACCACGAACTCTGGTTATTTCTACTTCTAAACGTAATTGATCGCCAGGGTGGACTTGTTTCTTGAACCGACAACGGTCAATACCAGCAAACAACCCAATCTTTCCTCGATTTTCATCTTTCATTAACATAATAACTGCACTTACTTGTGCCAACGCTTCTACAATTAGAACGCCCGGCATTACTGGATAATCTGGAAAGTGACCATTAAAGAACTCTTCATTAGCGGTAACATTTTTAATTCCGACTGCGCGTTTTCCTTCCTCTACTTCAAGAATACGATCAACTAATAAAAACGGGTAACGATGTGGAATAATTTCTTTAATTTGTTGAGTATTGAACATAAATCCCTCTCCTTTATACTTTCACATCTGGCATTTGATCACCATTATTTTCGTTTCAAATTATTTACACTAGTTAGCACCTGGTCCTAGTATTAAATTATAAAACTAAGTGTTAAAATAGTAAAGAGGACAAACAAATTCTGTCAAAAGTAAGAATTACAGCCATTGGTGAAAACTCATATTCCACAAACGGGCGCGATTGTATAGCAGCACAGGTAGAAAATGATCAAACTTTTTTATAAAAATTGAACATCCAGTCACAAAGAAAGACTCTATTTTGATCAATCTTTTTTTCAAAATGGAGTCTTTTTGTGTAACACAGAATGTGGATTTGTAAGAGGTTTTTGATCAAACTTTATTCCAAAGCTACAACTATCCCGAACAAAATGTCGTTAACATTGATAATTGGATGTTTTTGTCCATCCCCCGAAAAAACAATACTATATGGGGTAGCATCAGGATTTTGCAGATTTACAACGTTAAGGTAAAAATTCTTGTATCAATAGGGTAAACCCTATTGGGATATTTTATTGAACCTGGTATAATGGTAGGTTCTGGTGCAAAAACTTCAAGATAATGCAATTAATCTCTAAATCTTGGATATACTGATACTACTACTCTAAAAAAGGAGCATGATCAGTATGGAAAACCAAAATTTATTCAAATGGAAACATTATCAGCCTGACATTTTTTTGCTAACTGTAAGATGGTACCTACGGTACAACCTCAGTTTTCGTGATTTGGTAGAAATGATGAAGGAACGAGGTTTATCCATCGCTCACACAACCATCATGCGTTGGGTACATCAATATGGTCCTGAACTAGACAAGAGAGTTCGCTGCCACCTTAAGAAAACAAACGATTCTTGGCGAGTAGATGAGACGTATATCAAGGTAAAAGGTCAATGGATGTATTTATATCGCGCAGTTGATTCCGAAGGAAGTACGATTGATTTTTACCTAAGCAAAACAAGAGATCATAAGGCTGCAAAGCGCTTTGGTCTTACCCCTGTCAAGTGGACAGATTCAAAAAAGACTATGCAATCAGTGTGTTCCGATATTCGATTGGAGCACACTGATTCAGTTTTTTCTGAAATCGTTCATGATTATAGAACCAAATATAATCCTCAATGGCTCGATAGAGATCGTTTTCTGTTTTACATCCAGAAAAATACATATTCTCTGTTTTGACATGTGAAAAGAAGGATTCAATGCATGCATTATCTAGACAGTTTCCCTTGCGAGAATGACTACCTATTATCCCGAATGTTTTAATTTGATCATTGTATGTTTTAGATGTATACTGGAAACCCTGGTCTGAATGAAGGATTGCTCCTTGTACTTCTCTTGTTGTAGCCAGTTTTTTGACAGTATCACTCACCAGCTTCAAATCATTTCGTTTGGATAGCTCCCACGCGACGATTTCATTATTAAAAAGATCTTGGATGGCAGACAGGTAATAGAAACGATCTCCAAGATCTAGATAGGTTATATCTGTAACATAAAGACGGTTTGGTTTATTCGTTTTAAATACACGATTGAGTCGATTCGGTTGTATGATAGAGGCCTTCCGCCCAAAGAAACGGCGTTTCTTTCGAATTACAGACCGAATATTCAGCTCTTTCATTAACCTATACACACGTTTATGATTCACATGAAACCCTTCTTTTTTCAGTGCTATTTGCAAGCGGGGACATCCATAAAAAGGACGTGTATGATGGATAGCCATTAAATGTTTCTTCAAGAGTTGTTCATATTGGTACCTTTTTTTTCGAACTTTCTCCGTTTCTCTCCATTTATAGTAGCCAGATCGGGAAACACCCGCAATCGTTACGAGCCAGGTAATAGGATAATTCTTGTGTAATTCGTGAATGATCTCAAAACGTTTTACTTTTGGAACCCATCCTTCCCATGTAGATTTGGATACTGCTTTTTTAAGTATTCAACCTGCGCTTTTAAATAATCTCTTTCTTCCTCGATACTTTTAAATGTTGTTTTAGATAAGCGATGAAAGGGATTGAGTTCTCTTGATTCTCCCCCTCGTTGATCAGCCAAAGGCTCACCCTGCTTATGCTTCTTTACCCAATCTTTCAATTGAGTAGGACTTCTAAGCCCTAGTTCATTTGCCAGAATCTGATAACTCTTTTCTCCATTTACATACAGCATGACTGCCTTACGTTTGAATTCTTCTGTATACGGTTGAAATGTTTGTCCTTTTTTAGCCAAAGAAAATCCCCTCCAAATAGAGTGTAACACTTACTTATCAAAAACAGTCTTTTTACACTGTCTACTCAAAAGGGATAATACCACTTCTTCAAGAAAGCTTTGCGGTCTTTTCATGTTTCTAAGCCACGTGTCATAACAGTAGATAAAAATCCGGCTTATCCTATAGCAGTTGAAGAATTGAGGAAAGAAAAAAACATGCCATCAGGCATGCAACTCAGACAAAAGAAATATTTAAACAATATCGTGGAACAGGATCATCGTTTTATAAAGAAGCGAGTTCGTTCTATGTTAGGATTGAAATCATTTCGTACAGCCACTTACATACTGAGTGGCATAGAAGCGATGCATATGATTAAAAAGAAGCAGGTTCATCAAGGGGTGAAATCTGCTCAAAATCGAAAAGAATTCATTGATAAGCTGTTCGGTATCGTATCATAATCCGTAAGTTAGCAGAAAATTCATATCCTACGTTTTTTATAAATTATCTTTGCACCAGAACCGGTTTATTTCCTATCAAATGATTTTTGCGCCAGAACCTCCTATATCATATCTATATGAGTTATTTTCCAATGCTCATTTTTAATAAGTCGCTCTAAATTCTCTCTGTCTCTCTTTTTTAAGTAATTGATAATTTGTTTATGATCTTCATTCATTTGCTCTAATACAGCGAAAAGTTTTTCTTCATCTTTACTTAAATAAATTTGTCTAACAAAACTGTTTTGTAAAGAAGCAAGGAGTTCAATTAACGTATTGTTATTACATTTATCAATATATACTTTATGGAATTGGTTTTGGTATTTTTGATAGTCTGAATAGTGTTTTTGTGAAATTGAAAGGTCAATTTGCTTAGCCAACTTTTCCATTAGTTCAATATCATCCTCTGTGATATGTTCTACAGATAATGAGGCGGCTAGGGCATCCAATACACCAACAATTTGAAAAACATCAAGCTTCTTCTTGGTATCAAGCTCTTTAACGATAAATCCCTTTCGGGGAAGGTATTCAAGTAAATTTTCTGAAGCTAGTTGTATTAAAGCTTCCCTTACAGGAGTTCTGCTTACTTCTAATTTCTCACATAGTGCTGCTTCATTTATCTTATGGTTAGGAAGCAATGTTCCATTCTGAATTCTTTTTGCTATATAATCATATACATGATCTTTTAGTGAGTGGTATCTGTTTTTGATAGTTCTTTCCCCCTAAGTTAAAAGATAATATTATATATTATACAATATATAATATAAAAGCAGAAGTTCTTACATTTTTACATTAGCACCAGCTTATAAACTCTTCAATATCTCCACTATATTGCAATATATTAACTCACTATTACATCCATCCCTATAGTCTCTAATTCTAATATATAGCGAATCGACGCGTAGAGCTCCATATTTTAAATGGATTGAAGAAATGAGGAAGAGGCGGAGCGTTGTTGGTTCTTGTTTTAAGACGTCCAAATATATAGAGCATGTTTGATATTATTAAAAACTAAACACTTTCAATCTGAAAATATTTTTAAAATTAGAGTAATCACACATTGAAAAAGCGATAAGGCCATTGTATAATTCGTAGTACAAATAATTTTTCTGATTATTCTGTATAATATACAATATACAAAATAAAATATATTGTATATCTAGTATAATTAACTCATGCTGATTTACTATTTATTCTTATCAATTAACTTAAGACTAGAAAAATTAAGAAAGAGTAAATTTAAGCAAATAAAAGGAGAAGTGGTAACAAATATAAGACAAAGGGGGGAGTTTTTAATAAAAAATATACAATATATAATATATTATATATCTGGTTGAACTTGGATAATAAAAGGATATAGTTAGCAAAGTTATAAAAGTTTAGAGGTGAGAGATATATGAGTGAGCAAAAATTTAAAGCTGTAAAAGACGGTACAAAAGCTGTATGGGCGGGAGAAAAAGAATCACTTGCTTACAATGCAACTCAAGTTCCAGTGGTGCTTAGTGTAGCCTACAATTACGATGACGTAGATGAGTGGCATGAGGTTGCTATGGGAAATAGACCTGGATATATTTACAACCGTATGATGAACCCAACTATTCAAGCTTTAGAAGAAAAAGTAAGAATCCTTGAAGGAGCTGAGGCAGCTATTGGTTTCTCATCCGGAATGGCTGCCATTAGCAGCACACTGCATACATTTTTAAGACCAGGGGACCGGGTTATATCAGTTAAAGATACATATGGGGGAACCAATAAAATCTTTACTGAATTCTTGCCGAATCTCGATATAGAGGTGACGTTATGCAACACAGGAAATCATGAAGAAATTGAAGCTGAAGTGACCAAAGGGTGTAAGGTTTTATATTTGGAGTCTCCTACCAATCCTACCATGAAAATTACTGATATTGAGAGAATGGCGAGAGCTGGAAAATCTGTGGGTGCATTGGTTATTGTAGACAGTACCTTTGCTACTCCTATTAATCAGAATCCGCTTCAATTAGGAGTTGACATTGTAATTCATAGCGCCACTAAGTTCTTAAGCGGACATGCCGATGCGTTAGGTGGTGTAGTGTGCGGATCCAAAGAGCTGATGCAAAAAGTCTATCATTATCGCGAAATCAATGGAGCGACGATGGATCCGTGGTCAGCCTATCTTATTTTAAGAGGGATGAAAACGTTAAAACTTCGTGTGCGGCAGCAAGAAAAGAGTGCAATGGAAATCGCAAAGTATTTGCAAAAGCAAAAGCTTGTAGAAGCGGTTTATTATCCTGGATTAGAAACACATCCACATCACGATATTGCAAAGAAACAAATGAGGGGGTTCGGCGGAGTATTAAGTTTTGTATTAAAAGATGAAATGGAAGCCATAAAAATTTTATTGCCAAAACTACAATATGCAAACAAAGCTGGAAACCTTGGGGCTGTTGAAACTATATACGGACCTGCAAGAACGACTAGTCATGTCGAATGTACCCTCGAAGAACGTAAAGCTCTTGGTATTCCGGAGGGTTTGGTTCGTATCTCAGTAGGAATTGAAGATACGGAAGATCTTATTTCTGATTTAGAACAAGCCTTTGCATATTTGGAGTCACAACTACCAGTTACCAGGAGCTCCAAATAAAAAATATTAATATTGGAAGCTTTATTAGCCGTACGCAACAGTATCGAGTAGGTAATAAATTATCAGAGGAAACCGACATGGGTCCTATGATTTCAGAGAAGGAAGCAAAGCGGGTTGAGAGTTGGGTTAATGAAGCTGTTGAGAAAGGCGCAAAATTGCTGTGTGGTGGTAAACGTGAAGGCTCTTTTTATTACCCAACTGTTTTAGAGAATGTACCAGCGGATTGCAAGCTGGCAACTGAAGAAGTTTTCGGACCGGTTGTTACCATTTACAGCGTTCCCGATCTCGATACGGCTATTTTCCAATCTAACAATGTAGATTTCGGCCTGCAAGCAGGTATATTCACTCGTGATTTAGATAAGGCGTTGGGAGCTATACGTAAACTGGATGTAGGAGGGGTTATGGTAAATGATAGCTCTGATTATCGTATAGATGCTATGCCTTTTGGAGGTGTGAAAGGTTCTGGATTAGGTCGTGAAGGAATTAAGTTTGCACTTCAAGAGATGACTGAACCAAAGGTTGTTTGCTTTAAAATGTCATCTAAAAGATAATAAGACAATTTAATGGTGATAATGATAGCTTTATAAGAATCGACCTGTATAGGTCGATCTTCACGGATAATAGTCTGATTATTCTGTGAAAAAATACCCAATTGTTATATGTTATTATCTACTCCAAGAAGCATATAGCAATGAGTGAGTTACTTAATATAATCGCAGGTAACTAAGTGTAAATCTTAGGAGACAGTAGATGTCATATCGAATCGAAAAAGATTTCCTATATGCCAGTCAACTCGGTTATGGCGGAGATGATTAACCAGGTAGCGTTCCAGGTCATCGGTACTGACCAGATGATGGATACCATATAAAGAGTAAATAGAAAAGATTTTACTAGGAGCCGTATTACTTATACAAAAAGGAGGCGACTGGATGCTAGACGCAAATAATATCGATCAAAATCAGTTAAAGCGTTCCATGAAAAGCAGACATTTGTTCATGATTTCGCTAGGTGGGGTAATTGGAACGGGTCTTTTTCTAAGCACAGGCTATACGATTAATCAAGCTGGACCGGGGGGGACGATTCTCGCTTATTTGGTTGGCGCACTGATTATGTATCTTGTCATGCTATGCCTTGGTGAATTAACTGTAGCTATGCCGATAACCGGTTCATTTCAAACATATGCTACAAAGTATATCGGTCCTGCTACCGGATTCACCATTGGTGTGATGTACTGGCTTACCTGGGTGGTTACGGTAGGTTCGGAATTTACCGCATCCGGTCTATTGATGAAGAGATGGTTCCCTGAAACTTCCGTTTGGATATGGAGTTTCATCTTTGCGATTACACTTTTTCTACTAAACGCCTTTTCAGTGAAATTTTTTGCTGAAACAGAATTTTGGTTTGCTGGCATTAAAGTAATCACCATTATTTTATTTATCGTATTGGGGGGATCTGCGATGTTTGGCTTCATTCCTATGAACGGCAATGCATCTGCCCCGATGCTTTCAAATTTTACCGGTGAAGGAGGTCTTTTTCCTAATGGGCTGCTTCCAGTTTTTATGGCTATGATTTCCGTGAACTTTGCCTTTTCAGGAACAGAACTCATTGGTATTACCGCTGGAGAAAGTGAAAATCCGGAAAAAGACATTCCGCGATCTATTAGAAACGTAATTTGGCGAACAGTTTTTTTCTTTATTGGTGCTATATTTGTATTATCTGGATTAATCTCGTGGAAAAAAGCGGGAGTCATTGAAAGTCCGTTCGTTATGGTTTTTGATAATATAGGGATTCCTTATGCTGCTGATATTATGAACTTTGTTATTCTTACAGCTTTACTGTCAGTAGCCAATTCCGGTCTCTATGCATCTACCCGTATGTTATGGTCTCTTTCAAACGAAAAAACAATAAGCCCTCTCTTAGGAAAGGTAACGTCAAAAGGAGTGCCGCTTAATGCTTTAATTGTAAGTATGGCAGTAGCCTGCTTGTCATTATTCTCTAGTGTAGTTGCACCTGATACAGTTTATGTAGTGCTTGTGGCTATATCAGGATTTGCAGTGGTTATAGTATGGATGGGAATTGCTTTATCGCAGTATATGTTTCGTAAGCGATTTCTTGAAGTGGGTGGGAATATTAGAAATTTGAAATTTCGTACACCACTTTATCCTTTCGTGCCAATCGCTGCTTTTGTTTTATGTTTCGCTTCTTGTGTAGGTCTTGCTTTCGATCCAAGCCAACGAATTGCCCTGTATAGCGGAGTACCATTCATTGCTTTATGCTATTTTTTCTACTATATGAAAAATCGTGGAAAGAAGCATCAAATAGATTCCCATGATGAACTCGATCAGTATATTGAGAATATGGTTCTGGTGCAAAAAACTCAAAACAATTGCAATTAATCTTTAAAGGGGTAGCGCCCCATCGCCATCAACCTAACCAAAATAAACTACCCAAAAATGATAAAATTGAGCAATTTGTGTAAAATCTTTGTTTTGGGGTAATTATGAATTCTTAGCTTGATGGGCATGTGGCGGTACCCCTATATGTATTAAGAAAATCAAACTTTAAATCGTAGCATTCTGCTGCAAAAGAACATAATTCTTTAATAGAAGGGGTGGTTTTATGCCATATGTAATCCGAGATGAAGGGCTAGTTTTACAAGGAGATGATGGAAAAGAACCAATTTTTCATACATATGAAGAAGCTGCGGAAACATTAAAAACATTAACTATACCGCAGTTTCCAAAACATATTAGACCAAAACCATTTACACCAAAAATAATAAAAATAGCCGCTTCTGAATAAGAACCGGCTATTTGTTTATTCATAACTTAATAGCAAATAAAGTATATAAAAACTCTCTATATTGATCTTCTGTAATTTCACGCTTAGTTTTTTCCCCATGAATAATTTCAGTTAAACTTGTATTCGTTAATGAAACATGACCAGAGTTCGTCAACTTTACTGCAATTGGTCCTTTATTAAAAATAGACTTCTCATCTTCTATCACTCTTCTTTGAACATCGTTTACTACTATCTCATCAATAATATGTTTATAAAAAGCATGACAAACTTTCCATTCTCCATCAGCATCTATTCTTTCTAAAACATAATTTCCTTTACTCGTATCTTTTCGTCTCACCCGGTACGAACCATTTTTTGAAGAAACAGACTCACCAGTAAAAGGTACGGGAACAAGAGGTACTAACGAAGCTATACCTACATCAATTAAATACTGTACATTATCAAAGATTAAAATAATTGTTATATGGCCATCCTCAAGTGCCCATGCATTTATATCATTTTTATAAACCGTACCTAATGCCAGTTGTACATCATAACCACAGTCTTTTAAGAAATAGTAAAAAAGAGTATTTAATTCGTAGCAAAGTCCACCACGGGAACTAGTTAAAATTTTCTCTCGTAAGTTTTCCAGAGAGATTTGATTCGTATTACGTGCTATAACATCTAAATTCTCAAATGGTATAGTATGCGCAAACGAAAAAAGTATAGTAGGTAATTCTTCAAACGTTACTTCATTACGTTTTTTAAGATTTAATCTTGCGAAAAGCTGATCTTGTAAACTTGTCATATTTAGCACCCCTTAAAAATTTATAAGTTTAAATAATATATGCTGATTGTAAATTTTAAGGGGCACTGTAACAACGTACATTTCGTTTAACTGTACCGGTACAAAAATTACGATTCACATAGGAGGCGTCATTACAAATGCTTTTTCTGTAATTACTTCTTTTTGGGGCAAACCAAAAGCTACGAATATAAATTTAATAGTTTATCTATAGGCAAATTATGGTTCTGGTGCAAAAACTTCAGGGTAATTGCAAGTAATCTCTAAGTCTTAGACATACGGTTCTGGTGCAAAAAATCTAGTAAATTTGGACATACTGATACTAGTACTCTAAAAAGGGGCGTGATCAGTATGGAAAAGCAAAATTTATTCAAGTGGAAACATTATCAACCCGATATTATTCTTCTTACTGTCAGATGGTATCTACGGTACAACTTAAGCTTTCGTAACCTTGTGGAAATGATGGAGGAACGAGGATTATCGATGGCTCATACGACCATTATGCGTTGGGTTCATCAGTATAGTCCTGAATTAGACAAGCGACTTCGTCGTCATCTAAAACGTACAAATGATTCATGGAGAGTGGATGAAACGTATATCAAAGTAAAAGGTCAATGGATGTATTTATATCGCGCAGTGGATTCCGAAGGAAACACCATTGACTTTTTTACTAAGCAAAACAAGAGACCAAAAGGCTGCAAAGTGCTTCTTCAAGAAAGCTTTGCGGTCTTTTCATGTTTCTAAGCCTCGTGTCATAACCGTCGATAAAAATCCAGCGTATCCTGTAGCCATTCAACAGTTAAAAGACGAGCAAGAGATGCCTGAAGGCATCCAAATGAGACAAGTGAAATATCTCAATAATATCGTAGAACAAGATCATCGTTTCATTAAGAAAAGAGTACGCTCTATGCTGGGATTCAAAACGTATGAAACTGCTACTTCAATAGTACGTGGCATTGAATCCTTGCATATGATGAAAAAAGGGCAAGTTCACCAAGGGGTGAAGTCTGCCCAAAATCGAAAAGAATTCATTGATAAACTGTTTGGCATTGCAGCATAATCCGTAAGTTAATAGGAAATTCATGTCCTATGTTTTTTTGAAATCATCTTTGCACCAGAACCCTTGTGAGAATAAGGGGACGCCTTTTTCTTTGCTACCTATAATGAGACGTTATGTTAACCGAGCATGTATAGAATATACAGATAAAAAGCCCAAACAGATTGCTTCTTCTAAATGATATAATTAAAAAAATTTAGAATTTAGGAGGAAAACTTTGAAAAAATTTCGAGGAAAGAAACGCTATTTTCGTCAATTATGGAAAAAAACAAACATATATACTTGTAATATTTTACTTGATAATGAGGCGTGGTTCGATTTTTGGCATACTCATCTTGATTATTTGGGATTTGGTAATAAACGTCTGAAATTTAGAAGAGAACATATAAAAGCACATATAACTCTTTATAACAACTTATTAACAGAACTCGAAACACTAGATAAATCATATCAATCTTGGGTATGTATTCAGGTACACGATGCTGGACAAGATGCAGTGTATATTCACACACCAAATCCTAACAACAACAATTATCCTTACAAGAATTCCGAAATAAATTGGGATTGTACCGTTCCTAATATGTTCAAGGGCATTATAGATTTAAATAAGCAAAATATTGGCTTTTTAAGTTCTGAATATGGAGAGATGTACTATATTCAATCAAAGTTTCATGGAGATAGACTCTAGAAACTAATCAAATTTGATAATATAAAAAAACTTCCGCTAACGAAAATTATGTAAATGAGCTGTCCATATGGACAGCTCATTATATTTTTTTACTTATTGGGGTATTTGCTTTTCTTAGGTTGATGGAAATGGGGTAGCACCAACAAAACGCGAATTTTGTACACTAAGCAATTTTTCACATAGAAATCCGTTTTATAACGGGGCCTTTTTATTAAGGCTGTGTTAAAGGTAAAGGTTGATAATTGAAACTTCACCGTTCCCCTTATATAATTAATATAGGAACAAGTATTCGGGAGTGTAAGGATGGATAAGGCGTTTAGCAATTTAGTAAAACACAATGTAGTCAGATAGCTAAAAATTTGATGATAGACAGGAGTTAGATATGATGATAAAAGGTTTCGGAGGAATATTTTGGAGAACTAAGAATCTTGAAGTTATAAAAAAATGGTACAGTGAAGTGTTGAAGATTGAAATAGAAAATTGGAATGGGACTGTGATAAAACCCCAATTAGGAAATGAGACTATCTTTTCTTTCTTTACCGAGAATGACAGTTATTTTCCAACAGAACAACAAGTGATGTTAAATTTCCAAGTACATAATCTAAACGAGACTATTAAGCACCTTGAACATATTGGTGTACCTCTTGCAAAGAAAAAAGAGATTAGTGAATTTGGAAAGTTTATTTGGATTGAAGATCCTGAAGGTCGACTGATCGAGCTTTGGGAGAAATAACGAGTTGTAATTTATTTGCTATTGAGCTAACTGGGGACGTTAGTTGAACAAGAATGGGGAACCTCGACGAAAAGGGTCCCCTTTTATTATGAGAAAAGATGTACTTTTTTCGGCTGCCCTACAGAGATTTGTTGAGATGATAAACTAAATTGCTAGTTACGATATTTCATGATTCATTATAGAATTGGAGGAAGAATTTTTGTTTTTCTCAAAAATAATAGATCAATTCACCTTATATGATTTGCATAAAAAAAGAAGTAATGAATACCAATTCTCTTCTTTTCCAAAAGCAAATTTGGATGGAGAAGATGTTCAAACTTTTTATAAGACAGGACCTGTAGATATTCAATTCAGTATTGAAGGTTCGAATGAACAAAATTATGAAATCGTTAAATTTTTATATGATAGTAATGTTAAGTCAGGGTATTCATGCAATGATATTGTACCAGGAGAAGCGTTTTTAGCTGGAAATGAAGATGCAACTAATGTTATTTTGGTCCACGGGTGGCGAATGGATTCCAATAAACGTGTCAAAAACATATTTCATAATCAAATGATTGACCTAGGATGGAATATGTATTATTATACGCTGCCATATCATTTTGAACGAAAACCGGAGTGTTCACTATATAGTGGAGAATACATGATTAGTGCCAATATTGAGCGAACAGTACAATCAACCCAACAGGCTGTAGCCGATTTAAGGGGATTGATACAATGGATTAAGAAAAATAAAAAAGGGCCTGTGGTTTTAATTGGTGTTAGCTTAGGAGGATTTATTACGAATTTAACGGCTCTTGTTGAATCAGAAATTGATGTGTTAGTTTCCGTATTTTATGCGAACCGTCTTTCTTATTCAATATGGAAGACGAATCCTGGTAAATACATCAAAGCTGATTTACAAGATAATGGAGTCACTTATAAAGATTTAGTTGAATATTGGAAGATAATAGATTCTAGTCAAGCTATTCCTATGATGAATAAAGATAATATTTTGCTAATTTCAGCAAAGCACGACCAATACGTTCATATTGAAGATACAAGCCATTTATGGGAATCGTGGGGAAGGCCTAGACGGTATGTATATAATTGTGGTCATTCAGGAATTGTAGTTAATCGTAAGAAAATTGCCCAAGATGCTATCGATTTTATTCGAGCTCGAATAGTGGGGTGAAAGCATGATAGTACTTGTATTTTTATTATGGATGATTGCAGCGATTCTATTTTTCACTAATCGTAAAATGTATCGGACAATTGTGGAATATAAAATCGCAACAAGCATTAAGTGGCGATATTGTATTCCATTTTGTAGAGATACCGAAATTAATCAAACAGTGACGTGAAGAAAAAGTAAACCCGTAGGAAAATGTATTTGTTCGATGATGTTACTGTTACCAGCCTATGAAGATGAATATTTAACTCAAACATTGGAGGAGATTGCGATGAATCGAGATCCAATTTTGCAAAAGGCAATCAATAAATGGGGAAATATGGGCCATGATTCTTCTTTCCGAACAGCTTATGAAGCATGTTTACCAGTACGGTTCTTCTGCTTCATTAACCATCTCTCCTTAATACAATGCAAGAAACAGAAAAGAATATGAATTTCGGCTCCCGTTTAAGTCGAGATTTTTTCCTGTGTTAAAACATACAACGGAAAAGCTCTCGTTATTATTATCAGAATAAGGTGAATAGAGGGAAATATATGATATATTCATAATATCCAATCATTTTTAAGGGAGATGGGAACATGACAGAGGAAAATCAAACAGTTGAAAATAAGGAACTAACGATTTTTAACCACATTGGAAACACAATTGTAACAGAGGATAGAGGAATCCAAATTATTTCAAGATTAGAAGAGCCTCTTATTGTCGTGTTAGCAAATGTACTAAGTGATGAAGAATGTGAAACGTTAATTGAAATGTCTAAAAATAAAATGAAACGTTCTAAAATTGGTGTTTCGCGCAAAATAAATGATATTCGGACGAGTAGTGGTACGTTTTTAGAAGAAAATGAGGCCGTTACTAGAATCGAAAGACGAATCGCTTCAATCATGAATGTTCCTGTTGAACATGGAGAGGGGTTACATATTTTAAAGTATACAGTTGGCCAAGAATATAAAGCGCATTATGATTTTTTTGCAGAAAACAGTGCGGCAGCAAATAACAATCGTATTAGTACCCTTGTTATGTATTTAAATGATGTAGAAGAAGGCGGAGAGACTTTCTTTCCAAAACTCAACCTTTCTGTATCTCCAAAAAAAGGAATGGCGGTATATTTCGAATATTTTTATCAGGATGCATCATTAAACAAGCTCACTTTACATGGCGGTGCACCTGTTAGCAAAGGTGAAAAATGGGTTGCGACGCAATGGATAAGAAGAAGACCTTTGTATTAAGATACCACTCAATTACGAGTTTTCATGGTAAGAAATAATATGAATTATATGTCAGATTAATAAGTTCGTTCTAATTTCCTCCAATTTCTATTGAAGTCATAAACAAGGAAGAAATAGTAACCCCTATGAAATAGATATTTAGTGGTTTATAAAACTCCTTCAATTTTAAAATGAAGGGGTTTTATATTGAATTCCAGATATGTTGACTGCTGATAAAAAAGGTTATGATTTTACAAAAAAACACGGCCGATATTCCTTAGCGGCCGTGTTTTCAAAATAGAGTTTTCGGAATATATTCCAGGGGAAATAATATTTAATATTCGATGTTAATTTGCTTGAATTTTTTCGGATAAAGCGGGAGCTATTGGGGTTCTAGTTTTTGAAATTGAATGATTTCCTTTCCAATCTACTTGTGGTACGGAAGGAGATCCAGCATCAGCTTCATGCGCTACATGAATAAAAACAAATTTTTCCACACTTCATCTTCCTATATATGGTAAAATGTAACGAAAAGGAGATAAGTAAACATGGGCAAAGCAATCATGTTTTGCAGTTTAGTTGTATTCATGTTTCTAACTGCCAAAACATTGAGTTTTCTTGGTAGAAGAAAGTGGAGTTTGTTTGCAAAGGGTACATGGAAACAAGATTTTTATGTATGTATAGGTATAGCGTTAATGGCCACGTTACTTTTCTTTTAAAAATTACAGTAAATACAGTTTGTAGGACAAAATTGGATAATAGCTCTTTGCGGGGAGATTACTGTTTCCTTTTGGAGGTGGAGATACATAGATATCCTATTTATTTTAAGTATTTATGCGGTGTTCTTGTTCATGTTTGCAATACCAGTCGGTTTTTTTCTGCAATACTTCTTGTATAAGATTCCGTTCCTCAAATTTACAATCTGTATCTATCTTGTAGCGGGGATCTATTTTTTGATAAGGAAGTGGATTGTCGAATTCTCCCTACTTTCAGTGGCTATGGGTTCCTTCAGTGTTGGTTTATTGTTAGCGATATTTGTACAAAGAATCAACAGGAAAATTGAAAGTGAATTTCAAGAGGGAATAAACAAGCGTAGATGAAAGACAGATCTTCATTGACATAAACTTCTACTTTCGATCATGATTAATGCGCGTCTGCATCCAGGCAACTAGATAGATATGTGAGGCTCATTTACTTCCTCTATTTCGACACTGTTGCGGAATACAAAGGGATTTTATCCGCATGGGGTGAAATTGGTACATAAGATTAGGTATAAGGATGCCAGTTGGGGTGTTAGATAAGGTTCTTCAAAAGTATTCAAATTGCGTTTATTGTGAAAGTGTGAATTAGATAACTAAAGTTATTTGAATACAATGAGGATAACAAGAACTTTACATATAAGTAATGGTCTTTATTAAATAGGGACAGTAACAATTCCACTTATCGAAATGGATTTCTTTTAATGGTGTATGTTTGTACAGATACGTTTGAAGAAAAGGTGAGAATAATATGTTAGTAACACTATTTTTGTCACTGCCCATAGTTCTGAATGAACAATATTTTAAATAAAAATTTATTTTTACCTAAAAAGGAAGATGACGAGAGTCATCTTCCTTTTTCTTAATTGCAAATCATTTGCAATCGTCGCGCTTGTAGTAATCAGATATCTTTAGAGGGATCACAATCCCATATGTCAATATCAAAACAATTCACATTATGCTTTTTGACTATGAACAACTTTAGAATCTCTTAATGAAGAGTTTTGTCTCCCTGGTTTCACAAAAACCATGGCTATCATGCCTATTATGACTGCAATTGCAGCGGCAATAAACATTGCTTGATATCCATATTTGACAACAAGGCTGCCTGTTAAAGTTGGAGCAATGATCGTAGCGAGATTTGCAATGAAATGAGTTACGCCGCCAAATGTGCCTGCCTTATTTGGTTCAGTATCTAATACAACTGTCCAGTAAATCGAATTCGGTAAGTAATTGAATGCATTCCCTATGCACATTAAGGTGAGTACCATTGCAGGACTCTTGACAGTCGGAATGAGCATAAAACAGATAGCTGTACAAAATAAAGAAGCGACTGTAAACCAAGATCTTGCAAGACGCAGATTCCCCGTTTTTTCACGTATTTTATCTGAAATTTTCCCGCCTAATAATCCTGTGAAAATAGCACCAACCCATGGAATCATTCCTAAATAACCAAGCGAGGCTAATGAAAATCCAAATTCATCTTGCAAATATTTAGGAGTCCAGGTCAATAGTAAAATATTCACATATAAAAACGCAAAATACCCAATGGCATTCATGACTAAGGTAGGGTTTTTGAAAAAATGGTACCAAGGTGTATGTATTTGATGATTGTTTTCGAATTGACTTTCACCAACAAGTAAGCTATCCGTATTTCGAATTTCTTGCAGCTCTATTTCTGAAACCTTTGGATGGTTTTCAGGCAAATCCGTAAAGACTTTAGACCATACGATTGTCCATAGCAATCCTACTATACCTAAAATAATGAACGTGATCTTCCAGTTGGTAACAGAGAGAAGACCAACAACAATTGGTGCAGTAACGAGGGCACCTACTGGTGTTCCGATTAATCCAAGTGCTACAGCGAAGCCTTTTTCCTTTGGTGAAACCCAGTTAGCCATTGTTCGATTCATCGTTGAGAATGTAGGGCCTTCCGCAAAACCAAATAATACGCGAAACACAGCGAAACCAGCTAATGCTGAACCGCCAAATAGCGCAGCGCCTACTTGCCCAGCAAATATTGTTCCTAATTCAAAGATTGACCAGCTGGCACCAGCAAGAATCCACATAAATTTCGGTCCTTTTTTATCTGCAAGTGCTCCGCCAAATAAGGCACCAAAAATGTATCCATATCCAAAGTAGCCGAGAATTGCCCCCCAACTCACAGGATTTAAGTGAAATTCTTTTATAATTGCAGATTGTGCATATGAAAGTGCACCTCTATCTATATAATTAATAACAGTCATGAGAACGATCATTAAAATGATAAAATATCTATATTTATTCTTCATCATGTGCCCCCCTTATTTTCATTGATATGTTAGCACAGTATAGTAGATTTTTGATTTGTTATTCACATTGAAATGAAACAAGAAAGTAAAACAACAAATGATAAAATTTAATACCCTTTATGTAGTCCCAAAACAATAACTTCTTTTAAATTTTGTGTGCTTCATCCCAAAAGTGAAGTAGTGTGGTTATGATTTGTGATATTCCACAAAGTGTTGAACCTATAAGAAACTGAATCTTTTCTCACCGCTTTCTAAGTAAGCTAGAAAATTGAAAATATAACATGAATATCTAGATGTTCGTTTCGTTCTTTCACCTCCTTAACTATAAAAAATAAAATATTTAGAAAATACCGTCTTTTCTAATATTTTATCATATTTATGTAATTCATAAAAGCAATATAAAGATGTGTGCTGAAGATAGCACTGGCACTGTGAATATCACACGGTGTGGGTGTATCCACATGAATAACAATTCATATTTTTCCATTCATAAACATTTGAAACGCTTTCCGTAAAGAATAAATCGAAATACTTTTCAGAAGGATTCATTAAATCTCATATTGAATTTTAGCTAAGTACTTTTAAATCTACGGCTTGGGGAGTAGATTGTGAATCAAACTTCATTTGAAATACAAGGAGAACAAATTATACTAAGGAAATTTATTGAAAGGAGAGATGCATTCATGGAATTATCAAGGTCTCAACTATTGGCTTTGGAGCATATTACAAAGTATGCAAGGAACTATAAACATGACGCTAAAGCAACAATTCATCACATACTTAAAATGTCTAATATCTCGGATGAAATTTTTGAGAATGCTGTTGCTAACTTAAAGTCTCACGCAAAGATTGGTCTACATTTTCATCCAGATAGACCAGATTCGACTATGAAAAGCGTTGCTGAAGCACTGCTTGAGCAGGGAATATATAAGAGTCAGTTTGAAACATTTTTATCTAATGGCAGCGTCTCCGCCTACTCTGGTGGTGAACGAGACCTCTGGGAGAAAAGGATTTTTGGAGGAGCATATCAACTGGAGGGCACAACCAATAATCAACGGCCTAAATATGGGGCACTAAATTTGATGTTACATCCAGATGGGCCTGCTCCACGTTTTGGATCATGCTATTTTCTATTATCCCCTGAGGTTTCTCATCGTTCTACATACACGTATTTGGATTCGCATCAAGACCCAAAAGAAAAGGGGACTTATGAAGAGTTTGACATCATTTTGGCTGCTCTCTTGGAAGAGGCGTTCTTAAGAGATTTTGCAATTGGTGAAAGAAATCTGACGCCAGCAAGATTAATCAATCATTTATTGGTTAATCTAGAAAGGCCGTTTACGGACCTAGCAAACAAAGAGGCAAACCGCAATCTTAACCACTATATTGAAGCCCAGGTTCATGGGGATATTTCTCTTAAAGAAGATGTGGAAGTACTTGTTGCAGATCCTTCATTCAAGGACACTCAAGTAGGGAGAACTTTAGAGCAAATATGCCTTAAGTATTCTATTAATCTTAATTGGCATATGGGCTTTGTACTTATGGTAGAAGAGGTGCCTGCGGATTTTAGAGGTCCAACAATGCCTTCCTTGGCAAGACGCATTGCACGAAATGATTTTATTGATGCGAACATAATTGGATCTGCTGTAATGGGCTTGAAGCGCAATCCAGTATCTTGGAGCGATCGCGGAACTTATGAGGAGGTGCTTCAGGAATTAAAATTATTATGGCACGTTTTAGTGAGATATGGAAAGCCGAATCGGAAATTGAACTAGAGGGTGCGTAAGTTCAAGAAAACGTAGATAAGGACCAAAAAGTTGGTTCTTTTCTTTTTTGTGAAATATTAACAATAATCTTTAACAGAGCGAAACAAGAAAAATTTAGAATGAAATTTGTGTCTGTTAGAAAATCAGACGTTGATTTTATTTCACAATGAGTCATGTTTTTCTTATCTTTAGAAATGTTGCTAATTAATATATTTAAGCTTATATTATTTAAGTGAATATTTTTCTGAATATTTTTGTTTTTTTGTGTACATACCTTCTGACTTATTTATTGTTTGTTAAAGGAGCTATCTTATGGATTATAGAATTGTATTTTTTGATGTTGATGGAACTCTTACACACCATGAAAATGGTAGTATTTCAGATAGTACGAAAGAGGCTATAAAAGCACTGAAAAACAAAGGGTTAAGGGTGGTTGCAGCAACAGGAAGACCGTTATCTATGTGCGATGAAATAAGAAAATTAGGAGTAGATACGTTCATCACAGCAAATGGGGCTTATGTGAAGCATAATCAAGAAGTTCTTTATAAAGTACCAATGGATAAAAACATCATTCGAGAAGTGGTTGAATTTGCATATATCGAGAATAACGGGCTGTCATTCTTTACAGAAGATTTTAGTATGAACGGTGTAGAAGATAAAGAAATACTAGCAGCATTAAATGAAACGTTGTCATTGAATGCTTATCCAACTATAAATAAACATATTCATAATAAAGAGGTCTATTTGATGTGCTTGTATGCTACTGATGAAATGGTAGAGAAATACATTCACAAGTTCCCACATTTAACGTTTAGCAGATGGCATCCTTTTGTTTTAAATGTATTGCAAGAAGAAGTATCTAAATCTCTAGCTATCAAAAGTGTCTTACAGTATTTTGACATTGATCAATCAGAGGCTATTGCGTTTGGGGATGGAGGAAATGATATAGACATGTTGGAGTTAGTAGGACTTGGGATTGCTATGGGAAATGGCAATGAACAATTAAAAGCAGTTGCAGATTTTATCACGAAAAAGTCAGGTGAAGATGGAATCGACTTTGCTCTAAGAAAGTATGGGATTATTTAAGGGTTCATAAAGAACTGATATTTCATTTATGTTTGGAGTGATGTTTTACTGTTCATATTGTGCTAACCATTTGTTGAATATATCCATCACTTTGTGAATGATACCTAAATTGACCACCATGATTATAAAGCCTAAAATTGAATACAAGACAATAGTATCTAATGGGAATAACTGTACTATATGCTTAATGATGTAAATGCAGATAGGTAAACAAATAATGCTTGTAATAATAGCAGGGACATATCTTCGTATGATCAATGTTTGAAAGCAATGTATTACTAAGTGTAAAGTAAATGCAATAAACAAACCTAGCCATAAGCTATACCAATTCATTACATAGGAAAAAATTGTGATTATACTAATTAAAATAAATTCTTCTGCCACTCCAAGAGCGAAAGATGATGTTGTAATATTATCAAAATGAGGTAATAACCTTTTTGATAACGTAGGAAATCTTTCACATAAATAGCCTCTGTTTTTCCTTATCCATGGTTGTATGAAAATTATTTCTTCAAAATCGTGAAAAATAAAAAGTATTGGAAAAAGCCATACCATCACTTGTATCTCATTCATTGTCATCCCCCTAAAATTTTAACTTAATAAAAATGAAGCCTTTACTAAAGGCTTCATTTTTGTATCATAAGAAGTACATTTTTCCTAATACAAGGAGTATAAATATAGACACCCAAAAGGTAAGCATAAGTGTAGCTTTTTGTTTTAATTGATAAGCTCTTACTGCTTGAAGTACGGTCATTACAAATAGTAGAATCATTAAAATATTGGAGCTGATTGATTCAGTAATAAAACCATAAATAGAGACAACAAGAACAGCTACAGCACTTAATAATGACAAGGTTTGAATCAGTTTTGATATTGTCATCATATATCCCCTTTTTGATGAATGATTCCATAATATATATTCAATTAGACAAATCGATATCCCTAAAAGATATTTAACTCTTTGCCATGTTTTTTCATTGTTTCCATTATCAATATTCCGTCAATTATACTGGCATTTTTCATACCTTGTAATCTTATTAGGTCTCCGGGGTTACTTTCATCTGTCCTCAAAGCGTAGATGGACGAATTTTAGCATCTTTATAAGATCAACAATTCGTACCATTACGCGTGTGCTGCTTTCCCATTGTTTTTTTGTAGGTATTCCTTTAAAGAACGATTCACAGCTTAATACTTTTATTTTTGGTGACCACTTTTCCATAGATTTTGGATTATTGACGTAAAAGTACATCATGGCGCCTTTGTTGCCAGACTTTTTAACTGTGCGGTTTGAAAGTCCAAGCGCAAATTTAGATTCCGCGTCGAAATACAATTCGCCGCCAGGAAAGCGCTGTGCCATGGAGGAAAACATTTCTTTAAGTTGACTTTCCTGAAAGTAATAAAAAACTCCTGCTGAGACGAAGAGTATTCCATCATCCTTATTAAACTTAATGTCGTCAAACCATGAAATATCAAAAAAAGATTTGGCAATGCTGACATTTCTCGGTGAATCTGCTATTAGTGTTTTACGAAAAGCTATTGCATCGGGCAAATCGAGATTATACCAATTGATCGTCCCGTTGTCGATTCTTGAAAATGTGGTATCTAACCCAGAGCCGATGTTTACAATGGTAGCACGAGGATACTTAGTGATGAATCTGCGGATTGTGTCATCAATTTTACGAGCACGAACGATGTAGGTTATCCCGCCGTATTCACCAAAAGTTTTGGCTATATCGGCAAAGTCAAAATCACATCCTTTGATAATGTTAATAGCTTCCTTGTCATCCAAAATTTCTGGATTCTTCTCGCTGCCATTGGCACGTCCCCAAAGAGGGATGAGCATAGTACCTTGAACCGATTGTAAATCTATCATTTTTACCATAAAAATCCTCCGTTTCAAACTGCTGTATCAGAACTCCTGTTGTACTAGAAAATGAATCAATAATAGTGTTATTTGTGAAAATAAATTCAGTCTATTCTTACGTAAGGGATTTTGTGTTCGATTCCATGAATCGAGACACGTTCTCTTTACTTCATGATTAATTATCCTCGATCATTTTTGCTAGCATTTTATTTGTTTTATGCAACCCGTACAACAAGTCACGTCGATCTTCATCAGATAATTTTTCGAGATTATCCGTGAAATTGTTATATATTTGTTTCCATCGTTCATGTTGCACATCTTCTGCTTTTTTCGTTAGCGAAATTAAAATTGCTCGTTTATCTAAATCATCTTGTTTCTTTGTTATATAGCCATCTTTCTCCAGGTTACGCACTGTAACACTAAGTTGTTGCTTCGGTATATTTAAATTTTGAGAAATTGTTTTCAAATTTACAGGTTTACCTTGCTGGGAAACATACTCAACTACATGTTGTTCTATATGTGTAAATTCTGCTGATTTTTCGGATAATAATTTGAAAGTTCCAAACATATTCATCAACAGATTCAAGTATTCGTTTACTAAATCTTTATCCTCCATCATTTTTCTCCCTTCATCAATTTAGTAAATATTATATTACTATTTTTCGGTAAAATAAACGTTTTCTTCTGTTTATTGTAAATGATTGTTTACAAAACGAGGGGGGAATATAGTGAGTTGTTATGTTAATTCCACATGAATACAATATATTTTTTCTGTTTATTACATGATAAAATGGAATATAAAGGAATGAAATGGGGTGAGTAAGTAATGGAAGTGCTGGTAGAAGTGTTGAAATACGTTACATATATATTAGTCATATTTAGTGTTGTATTTGTTATCATACGTAGGAATTATCTATATCCGTCTAACTCTTTGCTTCTCTTTTTTGGATTGGGAGGTGCCATAGCATCAACAAGAGGGAACTCGATGTTTAATATGTTTTTTATGCTTCTCTGTGATACTGTTGTTTTCCTATCTGTCCTTTTTATCATGAAAGATATACGAAAGTTTCGTAACAAGACAGCTGAATAGAACTTGCTTTCAGATGAGAGAGTTGTTATACATGCTCTCATTTTTTGTTTAGTCTTATATTAGGGGTACATTTAACTAAATATCACATTTGTATGAGAGCTTACGCTTATCTAAGTTTATCGTGTAATTGTTAGTTCTTATGCAACAAAAAATAATTATCGTTTACTCCTTAAAATAGTAAAATCATATTTGGAGGTGGAATTATGAAAAAATTTAGTGTTTTGTCAATAGTCTTGATGTTTATAGGGCTATTATTATTCGGATTAAATTCGATAATAGATGGCTATTCTGAATCGATTGTCCTTTTTAGTTTTATTTCTTTTTTAGTTGGAATTGTACTAAGTTTTATAGCAGTTGCTAAAAGGGAAAAAGGAACATTAAAATTCATATCACTTATTTCTTTCTTCGTTGTGATGTTTTTAATTACTTGGTTTGAACCATTTCAGGTACTTCGAATTATTACTTGGCTAAAAAATGTTTCTTAACAGCGAACAAGTCGAAAGTATAAAAACGGGAAACCAAAATATAAGGGTTTCCCTCTAATTTACTCAATTATCAACATTAAAATTTAACAGGGCTATTTTTTAAAAAGAGAAGGGGAGGTAAAACGGAGTAAATCTATATTATTTTTTCTTAAAGTCTTCTAAAGGACTCTCATCGCTTAGTTCAACGAAGAAAGGAAAAAGGAATAAAAAGAGGCCGCGTAAAATTTCACTTGAAAAACGAAAGGTTTCGGCTGAAATATATTGTCTTTGATTACAATACGGACAATCTTTACCATCATTTTGGAAAAATAGAGACCATACATCTTTTGCTTTCCATCTCGCCTTACAATTTGTACAACGAGCCATAATACTCCTCCTATTCTATTAACCCATTTTTCAGATTACAATTCGTGTGGTTTCCAAAATATATTATTTAATTGTAAATAAAATAGAATATTTTGTTAACTGGATATATATAGTATATAACTAAAATCTCTTCTATTTAGTCTTACTTTTTGATAAGGGCGTGGATGATTGAGTTCTCTCATCTGGCTTCTTATGTTTCGATATCACCAAAATCGTGTAAGATAAGTTATGACTTTATAAAAAGCACGGCCGATTTTACTTGTCGGCCGTGCTTTTATATGTTTTGGTCTATATTCATTGTTGTTATTAATTTTGAATCAAAACAGGAAATTACCATTTTATGTAGAAAATGATAATTCTATAAATTGTCATATTATTTTGAAAGGAGGTGTACACTATGAAGTTCGGCAGTATTTTTATTGGAATGATTATTCCGTTTGCGGCTATTGTTGGTGTCTTACCATTTATTGCATCATCTAATATAAGCATCATGGGGTTCCCGATCGTTTATTTTTGGATTTTTCTATGGCTGCCGCTTACATCGCTTTGTCTTTGGTTATCTTGGATGTTGTATGATCGTCATAATCTGAAGGGGGATTTATAGAAAAGGGGGATACCATATGTCACTAATTATTTTTTCTGTTATCATACTTTCTACTATTCTGTATGCTGTATATTCAAGAGAGAAGAGTGAGCAACTCAGCGTAGAGCAATATTTAGTAGGAGGCCGAAAATTTAACGCTATATTGCTATTTTTCTTAGCTGTGGGTGAAATTTACGGTGTAGGTACTATTTTAGGATTTCCAGGTGGTGTATATGCAAAAGGGCCAAGTTATGGAATATGGTTTTTAGGATATATCCTGCTGGCTTATGCTGTCGGCTATTTCTTTGCACCTTTAATTTGGCGGGCAGGTAAGCAGTACGGTGCAATGACCATAGCGGATATTTTTAAAGGTCATTATTCGCATCGAGGTCTAGAATTGACTGTTACGATAACAGCACTCATTTTTTTAATTCCATGGGCTCAATTACAATTCGAAGGGCTGGTTGTTTCTTTAAATGCACTGGGGTTTCACTTATCAGCTCCTGTAGCGACTATTATCGCTGGAGTTATGGCTTATATATACATATCGGTATCAGGCGTGAAAGCACCGGCTATTATTTCTATCGTAAAAGATATTCTAATGTTTCTTGCTATTGTGATTGTAGGCGGAGCAGTTTTACACAAGGTTGGCAGTGTGTCCCACCTATTTGAAATGGCGAAACAACAGGGGGCTTTAGTCAAAGTTGATAAACCAATGGATATGAACTTTGCAATTTCAACTATCATTTTTCAAGCATTTGCATTTTATGCAGTTCCTCATGTTACAGGTGTGTTTTTTACTGGCCGTTCTGAACGAGCGGTAAAAAAAGCACAGATTGTCATGCCGCTCTATATGTTTATGTTTCCATTTTTAATCATCATCTCGTATTTTGCTCTGGCTACAATACCAAATCTAGACAAACCTAACAGTGCATTTATGGCTACGGCAATTTCTTTGCTGCCTCCATGGTTAATTGGCGTCATTGCAGCAGGAGCAGTGTTATCAGGCATTGTAGTGCTATCTATGATTAGCCTTGTCATTGGTGCTTTAGTTTCTCGTAATCTTATAAAGAATATATCGGAACAAGCGCAGCTAAAATCAATTAAAGGTGTAGTCATCTTATACTTACTGCTATCTATGGCCATAACGATTTTTGCCCCTAGCTTAATGATATCTCTTGTTAATACAGCTTATTATGGGTTTGGACAGATTCTTCCAGGATTTATCGGTGTTTTCTTTATTCGTAAACTTACTCCAATTGGAATTGCCGCAGGTATTCTTGCCGGAGATGTGGCGGTACTTGGAATGAGTATAGGGAAAATTAGTATTTACAATATAAATATCGGCCTTATTGCTCTTTTATTAAATGTAATCGTTGCATATGCAGTCAGTGTGTTATTTAAAAGTAATCCAATCTTCGTAGCTCCCATCACAAAACAAAAAAATTCTAGTCAGCCTTCAATTTCGTCACAAAAACATGTAGGGAGCTAATCTTAAATATATTTTTAAAATGATAGGAAGCTGATATAATGCAGCTTTTTATTTCAATTTAATTTTGTATTGGTGTATGCTTGATTTCCTAAAATATAATCCAATCAGAGAAATAATGATTAAGGCAACCATAACCGCTTTTTCTATTCCTCATAAAGACAGCACTCCATAGTAATATTTATTGATGGTAACAGTAACACTAATGATACTATACTACATGAATGTGCCTTCTTACATAATTTAAATTTGCAATCTATAATGCAAAGAGAAGACAAATTTTATTAAACGGAGGAAATGAACATGAAAGCAATTGGTTTATTAGAATATTTACCGATCGAAAATGAGAACAGTTTGATTGATATTGAATTACCAAGACCTATACCGAAAGGGAGAGACTTACTCGTTAAAATCCATGCCATTTCTGTTAATCCCGTTGATACAAAAGTTCGAGCGCCAAAAGATAAGAAAGAAGAAGAGCCGAAAATACTTGGATGGGATGCTAGTGGTGTTGTTGTAGAAGTTGGGGAAGATTGTACGCTGTTTCAACCGGGTGATGAAGTTTTCTATGCAGGGAGTATTACAAGACCTGGTACATATAGTGAATATCATGTAGTAGATGAAAGAATTGTTGGAACAAAACCGAAAAATTTAACTCACGCACAATCAGCTGCTGTACCTTTAACAGCTATTACAGCGTGGGAAGGAATGTTTGAACGTTTAGCAATTGATTTTAATAATAAGGAAAAGAACAAATCAAAAAATATTTTAATCATTGGCGGTGCAGGTGGTGTTGGTTCGATTGCGATACAATTAGCGAAATGGGCGGGTCTTAACGTCATTACAACAGCCTCTCGAAATGAAACGAAAGAGTGGGTTAAAAGCTTAGGTGCTGATTATGTGATCGATCACCATAAATCATTTGAAGAACAATTGTCACAGATTGAAATAGAAGAAGTCGATTACATTTTTTGCTTAAATAATACGGATCAACATTGGAACGGTATGGCAGAAGTAATCAAACCACAAGGGGGGATTTGTTCGATTGTAGAAAATGAGAAACCATTAGCATTAGGTTTATTAAAAAGTAAAAGTGCTACATTTGTTTGGGAATTCATGTTTACACGACCTATGTACTATACAGAAGATATGATTAACCAACACCTTTTATTAAATCAAGTTAGTGAATTGCTTGAGCAAAATACGATTAAAACAACATTAAACGAGACATTATCGCCAATTCACGCTGCTAATATTAGAAAAGCGCATGTGATGATTGAAACAGGAAGTACGATTGGGAAAATCGTATTAGAAACATTTTAAAACTATAAATGAATAGTGATATATGGAAAATGGAGCTGTATGTATTATAGCTCCATTTTTTAATGGATGAAAAATTATTATGTTTATCCTCTTCAAAAATAAATGGCCTGCTCTTTTCTAATTTCATAAGATTCCTCATATATATATTATTTCACAGAAAACATCTTGTAAGTAATATTGAATCGTTGTAGTAGAGTGAGTTGCTTCGCTTTCAAAATTTTTATGGCAGTAAGGAAGGAAAACGATGGAGCGGTGTAAAAGAGCGTTATAAGGGGTGCAATTTACATATATCAAGCGGGAGGGAATTGTATGTATATTTTTATTGGGATTGGAATTTTAATTGTGATCCTTGTTTTTTTATTAGCAGAAAAAATCGCTCCAAATTCAGTTATGATGGTAAGTTTTCAAGGGAAACAACTGGAAAAATTTCTTCTAGGACTTACGATTATTTCTATTTTTTGTATAGCTTACGGAATATATCATAAAATGACATACAAACTCCCGTTTATTGATATTACAGTAAACAATGAGAAACATACTGTTTTTGGAAACGTTGGAGAGTTAGGGTATTATTCGGATACATTGATTAAAAAAGGGCAAGAAACGCAAATGTATATAATACTTTGGAAAGATATTCACCCAGCAGATGTTCGAATGTTCATCAAGTATCCATCCGGAAAAGAAGAAGTTTGGGAGCCTAAAATGTCTTTGCTTACGGCTAGATCTATACAAGACTTGAATCAGAAATTTAAAGTAAAAGAAATTTATGAACTGTCTCCTTATACGTTTAAAGAAGCAGGGGATGTAAAGGTAACCATGAAAAACGGTACGAGTACGATTGGTAGTATGTCTATCAAAGTGAAAGAAGTAAAATGATGATCTGTGAATCAACTATGTATACAATTTGCTTTTTTATCTAGGACTTATTTTAAATAGTAGCAAGAATTCTGATGAAAAGGAGAAGAAAGAATGATTAAGGCTATGATTTTTGACTTAGATGGAACTCTATTAGATAGGGATTGTTCTCTTAAGCTCTTTATTAGAGATCAATATAAAAGGTACATTAATGAATTTAAGCATATACGTGAAGAACAATATGTAACGAGGTTCATTGAACTAGATCATAGAGGATACGTTTGGAAAGACAAAGTATATCAGCAATTACTCCAAGAATATTCTATTTCGAGTGTAACCTGGGAGCAATTATTAGAGGATTACATAACCAATTTTCAACATCATTGTACTCCTTTTCCTCATATGGAATATGTTTTACAAGAACTTAAAAATAGAGGACTATTATTAGGTATGATTACAAATGGATTTACTAAATTTCAGTTACTGAATATTCGAGCTCTAGAGATTGAGAAGTATATGGATATTATACTAGTGTCCGAGCAAGAGGGCCTAAAAAAGCCACAAGCTGAAATTTTCCTAAGGGCTTTAGAAAGATTAAGAGTCAGTCCTGAAGAAAGTGTATACGTAGGCGATCATCCGGAGAATGATGTAATAGGAGCTCGGAATATAGGAATGCATGCAATATGGAAGAAGGATACATTTTGGGGACAGCCATTTACAGATGAACATGTAATTGATGATTTACAAGAGTTGTTGTCTAAAATTAATGTGTTCCAAAGAGTTTAATAAAGCAATGGTATAGAAGAATACAAAAAACTAAAAATTGAACATGTAGATAAATAGTATTGGAGGAATTGGATTGCTCATAAGAGAGGCAACAGAAAAAGACGCAGAAGACATTTTATATATTCGAAAAAGCATTATCTCTCAAAATGAGTTTTTTCTTGCTACAAGCGAAGAATTTCATGTTGATATTGAAACGCAGAAAAAGAAAACAATTACAAATAGCCAACAGGGCGGTGTAACATTCGTTGCAGAAGACAGTGAACGTATTGTTGGTTTTTTAGTATTTACAAGAAACTCAATGAAGCGCTTAAATCATACCGGCTCATTTGGAATAGGGATTTTAGATAATTATCGTAATCAAGGTGTAGGAACAAAAATGCTTTTGCAATTAATAGATTGGGCAAAAACACAAGATGGCATAGAAAAAATTTGTTTAGGTGTTATATCAACAAATGAACGGGCGATAAACGTTTATGAAAAAATAGGTTTCAAAGAAGAAGGTAGAGAGAAAAAACAGATTAAATTTGAGAACGGACAATATGCAGATAATGTTATGATGGCATTGTATTTGCAATAACTCCAAAACGTAATAAAATTGCAGCGGATTTCTCCAATGCAATTTTTATTTTATGTTTAATTTGCTTTTACTTTAAAACTTAAGGAAGATCCCCCGTAGTTCATTACCGTTACCTATATACTATTGAAATAATACATCGTACTGGTAAGGATTTTTACTTATCAGCTTTTACTAAAAAGATAGAAATAAGGTAGATGATTAGAAGAATAATATATAAATTCCAAATACTTGGAATTGCAGCAATGCCTAAATAGATAGTAGCCGGTAACAGCCATGTGAAAAAAATACTCATTAAAATTAGCCTTCTCATCATTATTAATGCAACCAATGCTAAACAAGAAGGAAGTAATAGTATAATGAAAACACTAAAAATAGTTTGTTGATTGGGTGGTTCCGCAGTATAAGGGTTAAGATAAAGGAAAATTATCGAAAGCGAAAAAATACCTACAGACGAAATTCCTCCAGTATAATTACTGATACGATTTTTCACAACTATAATCACCTCTGCATAACAAATAGATTCCTTTTTTATCCTTACTAACTGTATCCGTATTATTTATAAAAGGTCTTTGAGGTCACATTTTTAGACTCATTGTATTACATTCCCTATGGTTATATTAACGTACGTTCTTTTTTAATAATACATTCCACTATACAAATATATATTCCTTTCGTTTTGTTATTAAGTGTTTTTAGAGGATACGCTTTATTATTATTTGAATTATCATGCAAATAAAAAGGGTTTTGATATAATAAATGAAAAACAGAATAAAGGAGAATTTCAATGAAATTCCCAACTCTAGAAACCGACCGTTTAAGTTTAGTTGAGATAGATCAATCATATATCCAAAGTATATATGATATTTTTTCACTTGAAGAGGTAACGCGTTACTATGGCATGAATTGTTTTAAAGAGATAGAACAGGCAGCTAAAATGATTGATTCTTTTGTGAAAAATTTTCAAGAAAAACGTGCGATTCGCTGGGGAATCGTTGTGAAGGAGACGAATGATTTTGTCGGTACAGTAGGTTTTAATAATTTACAACTTTGGAGTAAACGAGCTGAAATTGGTTACGATATTCATCCTTCTTTTTGGAGGAAAGGGTATGCATCTGAAGCTGTTAAAGCGGTTTTAAAATATGGTTTTCAAGAATTAGATTTATTTCGTATCGGAGCTATTACCTATCCTGAAAATGAGGCATCATCTCATTTATTATTGAAAATAGGTTTTCAGAAAGAAGGATTATTGAGAGGCTACATTTATCAAGGGAGCCAATCAAATGATGCTTTAGTTTATGCCATTTTGAAAACAGATTGGGAGGAAGAAGGTAACCTCTAATATTATTCCTTCTTGAAGAATAGAAAACTATAAAAAAATGAAATGAAGAAGGAGATATTTTGAGTCAGAATAAACGAGTACAAACAGAAAAAGGGCTATCAACTATACAGAAAATGAAAAAATGGGCTAAAAACTTAAAGACACAACTTTTTGTGCTGTATTTAGCATATCGAGATGAAAGAGTCCCTTGGTATGCTAAGTTATTTACAATACTTGTTGTTGCTTATGCTTTCAGCCCTATTGACTTAATCCCTGATTTTATTCCAATCTTAGGGTATCTTGACGATCTCATTCTTGTTCCTTTAGGCGTTTACTTGGCATTAAAGCTTATTCCTGAAGAAGTATTAGAGGATTGTAAAAGGAAAATAGAAGGACAATCATCTATGAATAAACCTAAGAATTGGATAACAGGATTTCTTATTATTAGTATTTGGCTAATTGTTTTCGTGTGGATTGGAAAACTTGTTTTATCATATACGAATCATTAATGGGTTATGAATGGGCTATGTTCACTATAACAATGGTGGTTGGGAAGCAACATCATGAAAAATTCGCAATTGAAGTAGGAAAACATATTTCAAGAACATATTTAGCTGATCTTGAAACACAAGTAAGACAGTCGAGGTTACGTATTATCAAATAAGTATTATAATGAACAAAAAAACGAGGACTTTGTTTAAATGAAGTGTCCTCGTTTTTTGTTGATTCCTTGTTACGAATAGATTTAATTAGATATTTACCACGAGTAAATATTACTTATGTGGATTTGAAATAAAGTCGTACCGTCTATAAAAAAATTGCACCTTTATACCTCTTTAAATAATCTAAAGGGGTATATTTATAGTAAAAAGAAAAGAACATTTGGAATTGAAAGATCGATTAAGGAACTGTTGAGTGACAATAAGTTGTTTCGTTAAAGGTTCATATTGTTGAAAATGAACTGTGAATAAAAATCAAAATACATAGTTAAGGAAGTGGATGGATGAATTTATTAACTGTTACTGAGGAATTTTTTAATTATGTAAGGGAGTTTTTACTTTTAAGATTTATACTATTTGCTTTGGTCCTCATGACTTTTTCCTTTGTCATAAACCGTATTATTGATTGGTTCTTTAGGAAGTCCAGCTTTTTTGATGAAGAAGTAGAACAGACGATTCAAAGTGTAATTCGTTCAGTTTTAAGGTATGGAATTTTAATCAGTCTTGTTTTTTATCTAATTAGTCAATTTGTAGATATAAAAGGTATTCTTACAGGTGCAGGGATTGCTGGTGTTGTCATCGGTTTTGCTGCACAACAGATGCTAAAAGATGTTATATTAGGATTCGCAAGATTAACGGACAAAGAGTTTCGTGTCGGCGATTTTGTTACTTTTAACGGAACAAGTTCAGGTACCATTGAGGAGATCGGTATTCGCTTTATGCAAATTCGTGAATGGTCGGGAAAGCTCCTTACCATTCCACATGGAGAGATTAGAACGATACAAAATTTTAACAAAGGCTGGATGCGGGTTCTTGAACGGATTACGGTAAGTTATCAGGAAGATCCTACAAGAATAAAGGAATTGTTAGAAAAAGTATGTGTTGTCTGCAATGAAAAATTGGAACAAAGCCTATATAGGATAGGGGACGAGGCTGTTGAATCATTTCAATATGTTGGTGTTACAGACTTAAATCCAAATCTTAAATATGTTGGGTATGAATTTTGTATTGTAGGTTTGGTTAAACCTGAGGAGTACTTTGAAACCTCCAGGCAAGTAAGGTTTGAACTAATGTCTATATTCCATGAGAATCAAGTACAAATGCCAGCAGTGAATATGTTCGTTCATACTGAAAAATTACAGGAGATTCCTGGAGAGCAGCTTTCACCAAGCAGGTAAAGAAACTAGCTGATTGGAGAACCTAGGTCAGTTCATGAGGTGTGATTGGAGATTATATTTAGAATTTTGGTTTGTAGACCGGCAGATTTCGATGAGCTTAAGGGGGTAAACAATTCCTCCTAAAAAAAGTAACTTCCGCACTCGGGCGCAATTCTGTAGCAAGAATTGTGCTTATTCTTTATGTATCGGGACAAATTCTTGAATAACTAATTGTGGGAAAAATAGCAATTTGAGATGGTGCGTTAGTGGAATAAGGAACATTATGTTAAGTGACAAAAAGTTGTTTAATTTCTATTGGACTAACAGGCAGGTTAGTTGAAGAGTGTTAGTTAACTTGTGCTCAACAATTGGACCAGTTTGTTGAGAATCTCGCTCAAAGAGTGTTGGTTATTTATGTTAAAATATTGCGAGTGAAATCAGGTTCTTAACGATTTTATCAAGCAAAATAATTCAGAAACGAAGAAGGGACAGTACTAACATGGAAAACATATCAAATGTAGATAAATTGGAGTCAATAAAATCTTTACAATCGACAATCAGTAAACTCGAAAATGCCTTGTCACAGATGACTCAGAAAGGCGCAAATACTACCTTAGTAAAGAAACGACTCAAAGCTGCTTGCATCGGCTTAGTAATGCTAGAAAACGTTTGGAATCAAAGACCCCATCATTATACTCAGGAAGATTTAACAGAAGCTCGCAATGTTCTTGCTGGTTTGCTTCCATCAATTGAGAACATTTATGTTAAGTCAAAGGCTGGTAGTCCACAAAGGACGCTTTTAGAAAGAAGAATAAAAGCGTTGAAACTAGCTATTCAAGTGATTGACAATCTTTCTAATAAATAACTTATTTAACTAAATAGAGTAACGGGTACTTTAGTTCAATAAGAATTAAACAACTTTATTATTGATTTTTGAGTACCAATACTTTTATATAACCCAACATCACCATGAAGAAGTCATTAAAAAACCTACATAAAAAATCGAATACGCTAAAACCACAAAAGGCATCTGCTGTTTCTCAGTGGATGCCTTTTTAGTATTAAGAATGTGGGGGCAGATTTCATAAATAATAATGGCAATAGTTAAATTAGGTATTCCACTCCTATTTTACTTTTGGTTGCCATACACTATGTTCAGTAAACAGTTTCTTTCTTAATTATTTAAAAATCTTTCGCAAAATTTTAATTTTGTTCTTATACGGTGGAAATACAAGCCCTAAGTCTATCTTTGAGCTTTTCTTTAAAATACTTTTACGATGTGTAAAAGTATCAAAACTATGTTTTCCGTGATAAGCACCGAACCCTGCATTTCCTACTCCACCAAAAGGCAAGTGGAGATTAGCCATATGTGACATGGTATCATTGACGCATCCTCCCCCAAAAGAAATTCGTCCTAATACCTGTTTTTCAACATTTTTATTTTCAGTAAACACATACAAGGCTAACGGTTTGGGATGGTTGTTAACCATATGAATGACCTCACCTAAATCATTGTACTCCATAATTGGTAAAATCGGCCCGAAAATTTCTTCTTTCATAGCTGCATCATCCCATGATTTTACTTCAAGAAGTGTTGGTTCAATATATAAATGACTTCTAGATGAATTTCCACCAAATACTATATAATTTTGGTCTTGTTCTAATATAGAAATAAGTCTATCAAATTGTCTCTCATTAATAATTCGACCATAATCATTGCTTTTTGATACATCTGATCCATAAAAGTTTGTGATGATTTCTTTCATTTTCGAAATCAGTTTTACCTTGACAGATTTGTGTGCAATAACATAATCAGGTGCAATACAGGATTGTCCAGCATTTATGAATTTCCCCCAGATAATACGTTTGGCTGCTATATCGAGATTAGCTGTTTCATCGACAATAGCTGGTCCTTTTCCACCAAGTTCTAATGTTACTGGTACAAGATTTTTCGCCGCAGCTTCCATGACAATTTTTCCAACTGGAACGCTACCAGTAAAAAAGATATAGTCAAATGGTGCATGAATCAATAAAGAAGTTGTTTCTCTATCTCCTTCAATTACACGAATATATTGCTTATCAAACGTTTCACTTATTATTTTGTTAATTACAGCTGAAACATTTGGTGCATTTTCTGAAGGTTTGAGGACTACACAATTTCCTGCCGCAATTGCCCCAATAAGAGGTTCCATTAATGATTGAAATGGATAATTAAAAGGTCCAATAATTAGCACTGTACCATATGGCTCTTTTATTATGTAACTTTTGGAAGGTGCAAAGTGAATAGGTGTTTTTACTTTTTGAGGTTTCATCCACTGTTTTAAGTATTTCATAATAAACTTGATACTGTTAAATGCGAAACCAATTTCTGCAGCATATGCTTCAAACTCGCTTTTGTGTAAATCTTGATATAATGCGTTTAGCAATTGATTTTCATATTTTCGAATACAATTTTTTAATTTTTCTAACTGTTCAAGGCGAAATTGAAGACTTCTTGTATAATCATTATGGAAAAATTGTCTATGCTCTTGAATGAGTTGTTGGATATTATCAACCATTAGGGAAATCCCTCCAATAGCAAGTAAGTAAATCTTGGATCATTCAGCCCAAGTAATCAGTATTTGTGTGATTTCTGAAATGGTAATCACTCCTTTTGGGTATATGTCATGCATGTAACGATTGCTATTGCATGAATGAACATCATGGTTCGAATTAATTTGTACATGTTTCTTGAAAGTGACTCTCATTTTACAAAAAATGTATTCGATAGATGGGATAATCTTTCCTGCTCTAATCATGTATTGAAATAGGAGTAAATTACGAAAGAATAAAATGAATATTCACTCATTTATGGTAATATATTGTATAATTTATAATATAGAACTGCTAAGGGAGAAAATTATGATGTATGAACATTTTGTAAGGGTTGTGGGAAATGGTCAGCCAATTATCTTTCTTCCAGGAACAGGTTGGTCAGGTGATATAGGATTGCATATAGCTGATTCTGTAAAAAATTCTTATCAAGTGCATATGATTGATTTGCCTGGTATTGGACAAAGTCAAGGTTTGGATGGAGTTATAAAACTAGAAGATGCTGCTGCGTGGTTACATCGTTATATTACTAAGCTGAATATGGAAAAAGTTATTTTAATTGGACATTCATTGGGAGGAGCCATCTGTTTGGCTTATGCTTCCCATTATCCATCTCTAGTAGCGGGACTTATGTTATTAGACATAGGGTATGATAAAATACCGCTGTTTCCTGTGAAGATGTTTGGGAAATTAGGATATATGGTTCCGTTTATTAGTTTTTTTCATCGGTATTTTGGTAATAAGGTATTAGGGAAAGAAGAAGATGCAACGTCAAGAGAAGAGAAGACAGAAGAGAGAATAAAAACCAAAATAGAAGAATATGGATTTCCAAATAATGAGTACACAAGACAAGCGATAAAAAATCAACAACCAGCCAATACAAAGGGTATTAGTTTACTGTTAGCACTATATCGAACGAATCTTCCTAAAATGTTAACCTCTGTACAAGTTCCGAGTATATTGTTTTATGGTAATCGAAGTCAGGAACCTATGAAATTACAAAATAAAATTAAGAGAAATATTGCGCACGTTAAGAAAAAGCACCCTAGTATTGATATTCAAGAATTAAATGGTGGACATTATGCTCATTTGCAAGATGAACTTGCGTTAAGTAAAATGAAAGTTTTCATTCACTCTTTGTAATAAACACGATATTACTATATGTAATTGTCTTAAGATATAATTGCATGTGCCGAAAAGGAATAAAGACAATTATATAATTTTATAAACCGGAGAGGGAGAAAGCGGCATGTCAACAAACCGAAAAATTGGTGTAAGTTGTTTATTGCTGAGTAGCTGTGCGGCACTAAGTAGTTTTTTATTGAAAGGTATTCTTCCTTATTCAGGGATTATTGGCTGGACGTTATCTGTTGTTTTTATTTTATCAGGTGCTCATTTCATCGGGAAGGATGTAAGTGGGTCGTAACTTGTATTTTTCTATCTTAGATTTACACCTATATAAAAAAGAGATCATTACTCGATCTCTTTTTTTGTATACTTCTATTCTCTTTGATTTAATAGATATCCATATTTGAAGGAGTTTCCAAAGTTGAATTCTTTTACTTGCGTTATTTTGTTTGTTTTTGGATTGTATGTAAAGATTTTGACTGTATTGTAACCGCCGCTGTTAGGATCGGTGTTTCTAACAACGAATGTATTCTCTCCAATTTGTGTCATATTGTTTTTGTCATATACTTCTTTATTTGTAGGTCGAACGTTTTGATGGTTTGAAGAAGTCTTAATCACTTTGACTCCACCTGAAAATAATGTAACCATGATGAGTATAACGAGACATACCCTTATCATTCGTAATTCTTTAGCAATTGGATGCTCTTCCATATGGTTCACTCCTCTACTTTCTAAATGTATTAACATATATATTTTGTAAATACAAATAAATGAAAAGTAGTGGCGACAAACAAAAAGATTTCCAGTGTCTTGTTTATAACAGTTGTATTTCACATGGGATTTTGTCATGCCATGTATGAAAGATATCATTTATTAATTTGTATGACATTGCTTTGGGAATAAGTCCCCGTATGTAATGAAGGTTGTATTAAATTGTACTAGAAAATATCTGTTTTCTCGTATTATGAGGGTTGAAATCTTAATTTTGTCTTGTTGACCGAAGAGGCAAGTGTATCTCTTGGTTTTTAATATTGTTTTATTTTATGCGAGCACACGAGTGGCCGTAGAATAAAGCTAGAAAGAACAAAATATAATATTGTTACTATTAACTTAGCTTCTAGAGGGAATGGAATTTTTAAAATAAAAACCGTAAGCGTCAAATACTCCCCACCTACAATTTGTAAATAACCCATGAGATAATCTCCTTACATACTACATGTGGAGGTTTTTTATTTGCTTAAAAAAGAAGTATGTGGATAATAGAGCTATTGGAGGGAAAGAAAGTGGCTATTATTATTACAATGTTTCTAATGGGGATTTTGTTAGGTTTTGTTGGAGCAGGTGGAGCGGGGTTTATTATTGGAGTACTCACTCTCGTCTTTCACGTGCCAATTCATACAGCGCTCGCTACATCATTAACAGCGATGGCATTTACAACACTTTCTGGAGTGATGAGTCATTATCGAGAAAGAAATGTTGCCATGAAAATTGGTTGTGTTGTAGGAGGGTTTGGTGCGCTTGGATCATATGTTGGATCTAAAATTGGTGCTGGGATTCCTGAACAACTTCTTCATTGGTTTACGGCTGCTATGTTATTTTTATCAGCGGTATGTATGTTAATTCGTTTGTTTTTTGTACAAGATCAAAAAGGGTTGTCTACTAGTTTATCAGATCAGTTATCCCCATATGTATTAGGAAAAGGAGCTCTGTTAGGAAGTGCGACTGGAATATTAGCAGGGGCATTTGGAATTGGTTCAGCACCTTTCATTCAACTAGGATTAATGGTATTACTAGGCTTATCAATTCGTCAGTCAGTAGGGACTACAATGCTGGTTATTTTACCAATTGCAATTGGTGGAGGAGTTGGATATACCTCAGCAGGATATTTGGATTATATGTTATTAGTGCAAGTTTTAATGGGAACAATGCTAGGGGCATATATAGGAGCTAAATTTACAAATTATGCACCTCGTGTTATTTTGAAGTTTTCGATGATTATGACACCTGTTTTAGCGGGATGTATGTTATTAATAGAATAAAAACTAAAATACTGGGGGATAGGTGGGGTTATTTATTTCCGTAAATTGTTATGTATAAGTTTTTGGATTGTGTTATTTATATTGGGAATATATCTAAAAAATTCTTTTACATGGTATTTAAAGGTCGCGCCTGTAGTTATTTTAGTACTCATTTTAATGATTATATATCGGCGTTTTCGATTTGCAATGTTCACTTTTAGTACCCGATTTTCAACATAACAATAGTCATTATTACTCTGCTATTTAGTATACGAATTCCATTGCTATTTTATATCTAAATTCAGTCAAAACTTTGTAATATCAGGGGATATAAAAGACCAAATCACATAGTGATTTGGTCTTGAAATTAGTATGCTATTTCTAAGGTTCCTCCACAAAAACTGAACTACTTAATTTTTATATAAACGATTTTTTTGCATTTGTAAATTTATTCTATTGTAATAACCCTTCTTTTTGTGAAAACTCTCTTGCTACTTTCGCTGCTGCTTTCACTTCTACGTTCACATTTTTACTAAATGTAGCATTACAATTTGGACATTTTTTCATTTGAAACACATTCTTTGGGATAAATCTTATAGGTGCATTATAAAATGAATAAATAGGGAATTTCTGTATTTTTATAAAAATATGCTTTTCTTTCCATAGAGAATATTTCCATCTTTGTCCGTATAAGCTAAAATAAAGTAAAACTTTCATCAGTGAGGATCTTGGGGATAAAGATAAAATATAAGGAATGGTGCATATGTGGCGGAAAATATCTATTGTTGTTGTGTTAGTATGTTTAGCTGGTTATGCAATATATGAGCAGTTTGGAAAAGAGAAAGCACAAGTAACAGACAATCAAAAGCAAAGTACAGAGGGTGTAAAAGAGGCAATTGCACAAAATGGCATTGAAATTGGAAAAATAGCGCCTGATTTTGAATTGTCCAAGCTTGATGGTACAAAGGTGAAGCTTTCTGATTTAAAAGGTAAGAAAGTTATTGTGAATTTTTGGGCAACGTGGTGTGGTCCATGTCAGCAAGAAATGCCGGATGTACAGGCATTTTATGATAAGTATCAGAAAGATGTAGAAGTATTGGCGGTGAATTATACAGCGTCAGAAGGGGCTGAAGGAAAAGCGAAGGTCCAAAAATTTGCACAAGAGAAAGGGCTTACTTTTCCGATTCTTCTTGATACAGATATAAAAGTAACGACTACCTATAAAGTTATTACAATTCCAACTTCATATTTTATTGATACAAAAGGAGTTATCCAGGATAAATTTATCGGACCGATGACGGTGAAAGAAATGGAGAAAAGAGTCGCAAAATTAAAATAAAGTGAAACTTCTATCCGCGTGGGGGGATAACTGCCCGCGAATAGCGGAATAAAAGATGAAAGTAGGAATGGTATATGTGCCATTCCTATTTTCTATTTAAATGCTAATTGAGCTTCTTTCATTATGTTAAGTTATAATGTAAATAAAAAGCTAAGGAGAAGATTATGGGGAATTTCACAAGTGATTATGTTGTAATTGATTTTGAAACAACAGGATTTAATCCTTATCAAGATAATATTATTCAAATGGCTGCGATTCGGTATCGAAATCATATATGTACCGATCAATTTGTTTCGTATGTGAATCCAGAGAAGATGATTCCGAGCCGCATTACAATGTTGACAGGTATTCGGAATTTTGATGTTGCAAGTGCTCCGACAATTGATATAGTTTTACCCGAATTTATTGCATTTATTGGAGAAGATACGATTATTGCTCATAATGCTTCTTTTGATATGAGGTTTTTAAAGAGTAATATGGAACGATTAGGACTCGGCACACCAAAAAATATAGTGCTGGATACACTTAGTTTAGCAAAACGATATATAAAACATGTACCAAATCATAAATTAGAAACATTGAAACGATTTTTACATATTCAAGTACGCTCTCATAATGCATTAGATGATTGTTTCACTTGCGCTGCCGTATATCAAAAATGTGTAGAAGAGAAGAATGGAAAAGAAAAGAAGGTGATTTCTCAAGGTTTAACAAAGGAAGAAGAAAGAGCCTTTGAAATCATAAAAGAAATATTGGAAATGCATAACAAAGACACAACAGTTATTCGCCATGCTTGTGTCGGGAATTATTTGGATATCAAAGCGCTTTATTCATTTGTAAGAATCAAACTAAAGGGAAGAAAAAAATACGTATTAACGAATAAAGAGCAAGAGGAAATAGTAGCTGTGTATCCAACTGTTATATGTGAACCTGCTACAAAAAGTGAATTAGGTGTTACAAGAATTATGATTGATCAGCCTGAGGATTTGGTTGCTTTTGAAGTCCTCATTCTTGCCGCGTATGAGGAGGGAATGAAGACTTTGCAGCGTTCATAAAATGAAACTTCTGCAAGTGTGGGCATCCCACACTTGTTTTCTTTGTTTTTTAAAACTTTATCCTGCATGAACGAGCGGTAAGATTCCTACTGATGGAAGTTGCACTTTATTGCCTATGAATAGCAAGATAAGTGCAAAGGTTGTTTACAATACTTCAGTTTATATTGTGGTTAAATGGATTAATTATGCTAAAAATAAAATTTTCACATAAATCTGATTAGGGAGTTTTTTAACTGTTCATACTAGTAACACGAAAGAGAAAGGGTGAACAGTATGAGAAGAAATCGACGGAGAACGTTTGAAGAACTTGTGATGGAAAATAAGCGGCAGCTACTTAATGATCGTGATGCAATTGAACGGATTGAAGAAAAATTAGAGAAGCGATTTGAAACGCGTATTTTCAAGCAGGCTGAATAATTCTTATAGCTAGTATAATACTAGCTGTAAGGAGGCGATATTATGGGTAATCCAAAGAAACATCCACAAGATTTTGCTCCAAACCAGATTGGAATGCAATCGAGAGCAGCTGGCGGTAATAAAGGAAAACAAATGCAAGACAAATCAGGGAAACAACCGATTGTTGATAACGGTTAAAGAGAGGGAGAATGGAAGCATTCTCCTTCTTTTTTTGCATACATAATTAAAGATATTTTTTACAAACTAATGTTGTATGTATTTTCAATAAAGGAGGAAGACAGCATGCCAGAACAAAACAAAGCAAATCCAGATGATCGTAGTGATAACGTTGAGAAATTGCAAGAGGCAGTATATAACACAATTGAAAATATGAACGAAGCAAGGGAAGCTGCGGAGTTTTCTAATGCGAAAGACCGCGCAGAAATCGAAGCGAAAAATGAGCGCCGCATGGAAAGTATTGAAGGAATGCGAAAAGAGATTAAAGAGGAAGCTGCATATCGTAATAAATAAGAGAAGGCTGACAATTGTCAGCCTTTTTTTGTAATGGAAAAATTTTCAGTAAGGAGACGCCAATTTTGCGGGAATGGTAACCCGATTTTCCAATAACTGATACCGCGAATACCTTGTTCTTTTATTAAATTAAACTTACTTTGAACGGACCTTGCATCTTCAAACCATACTTCATGCTTTACTCCGTTTTCATCGTAATAATTAAAATGCGGAGCTTGTGAAGTGAAATCGTATTGAATTGGTACATTATATTTCCGAGCAAGTGCAACAGCAGCAACAGAACTAAGTGCTTTTGCAGGAGGATTTCCCTCTTTGAATGGAAGAATCCAATCAAATCCGTATAAGTTTTGTCCCATCATAATTTTACGTGGCGGCATTTGTGATTTTGCATATTGAATGACTTGTTTGACAGGACCAATTGGAGAAACTGCAAGAGGCGGTCCACCTTGCCATCCCCAGTCGTATGTCATAATGACAACGAAATCAACAATTTCACCTTGTGTCTTATAGTCCTGAGCTGCAGCTGCACCTTTTTGAGTTGAACTTGTTTTTGGGGGGAGAGTTGTACTTAGCGTATATCCTCTTGGTAGACGTGTTTTTACTTTGCGTAAAAATTGATTATATGCTTCGCGGTCTCCTGGTGCAAGGTTCTCAAAATCAAAATGAATGTCACGCATTCCATATTTTTGTGCTGTTTGTAAAATATTTGTAATGAGCGTATTTTGAATTGTCTCATTGCGTAAAATAATGCTTGTTAATTCAGGGCTAAAACTTCCATTTTCAAGGTTTGTGATAACGAGCATCGGAATCGTTTGCCCTTGTTTTGCAATTGTGACGATTTCAGATATTTGTGTAGGTTCTTTTAGCGTTCCGTCACGCTTTGCCTCAAAGCTAAAGTAGGCTAAGTAAGTTAAATATGGATTGATAGCTTTGGTGGAAGTAACTAAGCTTTCTTTAATCGGAATTGTGGACGGCTGTAAATAGGCAATGGATTCAATGATTTTTTTTGTTCCTTTTGGTACATATAGCTGCTGTCCGACTTGGAGTGCAGATTTTAATGATAAATGATTCACTTTTGCTAAGCTGGCGACAGGGACATTGTAGGTTAAGGCAATTTTATATAAGCTATCGCCAGGCTGTACATAATAAGTATTTCCTTCCGTATTCACGATTAATGCTTGCCCAATCACGAGTGTTTGAGCTGGATTTAATCCATTATCTCTCACAATTGTTTCTGGGGTTGTTCCGTACTGCTGTGCTAATTTATATACGTTATCACCGCTTCGCACAGTTATAATTTGTAGCATATGCTCACTCCTTTAAGGAAAAAGATCCGCCGCTTCTATTTTATTTTCAGTTTCTCTGTATTATGATTAAAGGTGTAGAAAGAAATGCAAGCGAGAAGGAGACAAAAATATGTTTGTAGCAGAACACGAAATTGATATTCGTTATGCAGAGACGGATCAAATGGGTGTCGTGTACCATGCGAATTATTTAGTATGGTTAGAACTTGGGCGTACGAAATTAATTCAAGATTTAGGGTTTTCATATGTTGAAATGGAGAATGATGGGATTGTATCTCCTGTACTTGATTTGCAAATTACATATCGAAAAGCAATGCGTTACGGAGAAAAAGCAATTGTGAAAACATGGGTGGAGTCGGTGAGTCCACTACGTGTTATTTACGGCTATGAAATTTATAATGGAAACGGCGAACGTTGTATTACAGCATCTACAACAAATATTTGTGCAAAAAAAGAAGGCTTTCGTCCAGTATCCTTTAAAAAATTGTACCCAGAGTGGTATGAAACATACGAGAAGATTAAAAAACAATGAAAAAACGTGGCTTAGGCCACGTTTTTATTTTTCATAATGAAATTGCGGAAAATCATCATCATTACTGAATGTAACAGATAAATTATGTCCGTCAAAGAACCATTCATCATCGCCTTCAATAAAGAAAGTAATGCCATCTTCTTGAACTTGTACAGCAGGAGTAACTGGATTATCTTTACGAATTCCTAATGAAAGTCCTTTTTGAACAGTGCTACATCCACCGTATTGTACGAAAAAGCGAATAGCATCGCCTGTTTGTAAACCAAGTTCGTTTTTATACCAGCTTACTGCTTCTTTTGATACTGAAATGTTCATCTGTGTTCCTCCAACATAATCACTTTTTCTTTTAGTATAAAAAATAACGCAAAAAGACGCCATTTATATGCTTTGCGTTTTCTTTTTGCGTTATGTGGGTTACAATCCTACTTTTGTTTCTGTTGTTTCTTTGTTAAATTTGCTTTTGGCTCTGTTTTATTTATAATTCGTCCAATATTTGCACGATGTCGATAAATAACCATACCAGCTAATAAACACATCGCAACAATGAAGATTTTATCCCCGTTTATAATTGCTGCAATAACAGCAACGATAGCTGTTAACATAGAAGAAAGTGAAACGTATCTCGTCGTAAATAGTAGGGTAAAAAAGATAACGGCTAGTACTACAAAGGTAACTGGCGCGTAGCATAATAGTACGCCAGCAGAAGTAGCAACTGCTTTTCCTCCGCGGAACTTTGCGAAAATTGGGTATACATGACCAAGTACTGCAGCTAATCCGAACCATAGAGGATGGATATGTAAACCGAAAATCATCGGTAGAGCTGTAGCTAATGTTCCTTTTAGAATATCAGCAATTGTAACAATGAAACCCGCTTTTTTCCCTAATGTACGAAATGTATTCGTTCCTCCTAAATTTCCGCTGCCATGCTCGCGAATATCGATTCCATAGCCAATTTTTCCAACGACAAGTCCAGATGGAATCGAGCCAAGTAAATAGGCAACGATAAATAAAAGATATGTAAGCATAAGTTCAGTCTCCTTTATTCAAATGTGTTGATAAAGGGTAAAAAGAGTTTTTCCCGTATATTGTACCATACATTTGTAAAGAACACATTTCTTTTTTATAGAGTGAAACTTCTATTAGTGGTGGGTTCCTCATCTCTCACTGATGGAGAGTATTCACTAATGGGACTCTTATTGTCCGTTCATGCGGGAAAAATAAAAGGTTCGATGAATGTTTAAAAAATTTTCACAGAATGTTACATTTTTCACATATTTGCTCTTACTATATGTTGTATCATTTTGATAGTAAATGAACAAGATGTTGTTGGGGGTTTAAGGAATGAAGCAAGTGATAGAAGAAAACAGTAAATATGAAGAGAACCTAAAGGATATTTTTACGAAAATCGTTTATGCAAATGAACAAGATTTAATGCAGGAAAATGCGAATGTTGATGGCCGGTCTCCGATGGGGATGATGGGGAAATTTGCATCTGAGAGTGCAAAGTATTATGCGATTGAACATTTACTTTCTGAAGAAGTGAAAAAAGCAATTGATCAAAATATTTTATATCCGCATGATTTAGATTTTTATGCAACAGGTACGACAACTTGTTCGCAAATTCCATTAGCTCAAATGCTTGAAAATGGGTTTCATACAGGCCATGGATATATGCGACAGCCACAAGATATTAAAAGTGCGTTGGCACTTTCCTCTATTATTTTTCAAGCGAATCAAAATATGCAGCATGGTGGTCAATCATTTGCGCTGTTTGATATAGATTTAGCACCATATGTGAGAAAAACGTTTGAAAGAAATAAAAAACGTTTAGCAACATATCCATTAACAGTTAAACAAGTAGAAGAGTTTGCGTGGAAAGAAACAGAAAATGATACGTACCAAGCATGTGAAGCATTTATTCATAATTCGAATAGCATGCATAGCAGGGGCGGAGGACAAGTTCCATTTATTTCGATTAATTACGGAACGGATACATCAAAAGAAGGAAGATTATTGATTAAACAATTGTTACGAGCAACGCAGGCTGGATTAGGAAAAAGAGAAACACCTATTTTTCCGATTCAAATCTTCAAATTAAAAAAAGGTGTAAATTTTGAAGAAAAAGATCCAAATTATGATTTATTTGAACTAGCATTAGCAACGACAGCGCAACGATTGTTTCCAAACTTCTCATTTTTAGATGCACCATTTAATGCGGAACATTATGATGGCCGTCCTGAAAGTGAAGTATGTTATATGGGGTGTCGCACTCGTGTTATGTCTAATATTCATGGAGAAGAAACAGCGATTGGAAGAGGGAATTTATCGTTTACATCTATTAACTTAGTGAAATTAGCATGCATCAGTGAAACAAAAGAAGTATTTTTTGAAGCTCTAAATGATTATGTGGACCTAGGTGTTCGTCAATTATTAGAAAGGTTTTCTTATCAATCGACGAAAAAAGCAAGAGATTTTCAATTCTTATATTCACAAGGAGTATGGCGTGGTGGTGAACAACTTCAACCTGAAGATTGTGTTGCTGAAATTTTAAAACAAGGTACATTAAGTATTGGTTTTATCGGCCTTGCAGAATGTTTAGTTGCTTTAACGGGAAAACATCATGGGGAAGATGAAGCGTCATGGAAGCTTGGATATGAAATTATTGAATATATGAGAAAGAAAATGGATGAAGCAACAGAGAAATATCAATTGAATTTCTCGTTAATTGCTACTCCGGCAGAAGGATTATCAGGAAAATTTATTAAAAAAGATCGAGCTGAATTTGGAACGATTACAGGTGTAACGGATCATAATTATTATACAAATTCATTCCATATTCCAGTTTATTATCCTATTCAAGTAATTGATAAAATTCGTTTAGAAGGACCGTTTCATGCACTTTGTAATGGTGGTCATATTACGTATATTGAATTGGACGGGGCGGCTGTTCATAATCAAAAAGCATTACAGCAAATTGTAAAGGCAATGGCACAAAGTGGTGTAGGGTATGGCTCCATTAATCACCCAGTGGACCGCTGTAAATGTTGTGGTTATAATGGTGTGATTGGGAATGAATGTCCAAGCTGTAGCAATGAAGATGAACATTATTTTGAAAGAATTCGCCGCATTACTGGATACCTTGTAGGAGATATGTCAAAGTGGAACAGTGCGAAGCGAAGTGAAGAAGCGGATCGGGTGAAACATATATGAGAGTAATGAATATCATTCATGATAGTGTAGTAGATGGTGAAGGGTTGCGGACAGTCGTATTTTTTGCGGGCTGTCCGCATCGCTGTTTTGGCTGCCATAATCCACAGTCTTGGAATATTTGTAATGGAACTGAGATTACAAAAGGAGAAATGATAACAGAAATTGAAAAAAACCCCCTTACTGATGTAACATTTTCAGGTGGAGATCCATTTTTTCAAGCTGCTGAAGTGAAAGCAATAGCAAAAGCAGTAAAAAAAATGAGAAAAAATTTATGGATTTACACAGGTTATACATTAGAGGAGATACAGAATTCACGAAATAATGATATGATAGAATTGTTGCAGTATGCAGATGTATTAGTAGATGGAAGGTTTGAGCTAGCGAAGCGAGACCTTACATTACCGTTTCGCGGAAGTTCAAATCAACGTATTATACGATTGAAGGAGTAAAAGGACGGGATAGAATTGAATAAAACAGTTTTACTTGTTGAAGATGAAAAAAGATTGCGAGAAATTGTTAGCGATTATTTTCGGAATGAGGGCTTTGAAGTTATTGAAGCTGAAGATGGAAAGAAAGCATTAGAACGGTTTGATGAGCATACGGTAGATTTAATTATATTAGATATTATGTTGCCAGAAATTGATGGCTGGTCTGTATGTAGACGTGTAAGAAAAGAATCAGCGGTACCAATCATTATGTTAACAGCTCGTTCTGATGAGGATGATACTTTACTTGGCTTTGAATTAGGAGCAGACGAATATGTAACAAAACCGTTTAGTCCGAAAATTTTAGTTGCACGTGCTAAAACATTATTAAAACGTGCGGATGGTGCGTTAGGTCAAGCTGAAGAAAATACACTTTCTCTTGCAGGTATCGAAGTGAATCGTTTGTCGCGTACTGTAATGGTAGACGGTGAAGAGATTACATTAACACATAAAGAATTTGAGCTTCTTGTTTATTTAATGGAGAATAAAGGGATTGTATTATCTCGTCAACATTTATTAGATCAACTTTGGGGGTATGATTACTTTGGAGATGATCGTACAGTAGACACACATATTAAGAAACTTCGTAATAAATTAGGAGATAAAGCAACACATATTGGTACAGTTATTCGTGTCGGATATAAGTTTGAAGAGTAATATTGGTGCCTATCTATACATTCTTATACTTAATTGTATGTACAATTTTTTATACTTGATTATTTATGAAATATGATTGTATTTTTTTGTTTGGATTTCACGATGAGTTCACAGAAAGGACACAAACCGTGATTATACTAAAAATACGATTTAAGTAGAGAGGGGATAAATAAGTTATGGGATATTATAATCAAACAGAAACGAATGAAACTCGTACGGAAACAGTAAAATCGAGCAGCAAAAAAGGATACTTTTTTACAGGAGTTGTCGGTGCTGTTATTGGTGCCGTTACAATTAGTTTTGCAGCTCCGTATATGCCTTGGACAAATAACTCTGTGATTTCATCTTCTTCTGGAACAAAAGTAGAGGGAACGGCGGTTCCAGTTGTTAATAAAACAAAAGGTGCAACAGATCTCCCTGGTATGATTGAAGGAGCAAAAGAAGTAGTTGTAGGTGTAATGAATTTCCAAAAAAATATGGATCCATTTTCTCAATCAGCAGGACAAGAAGCTGAAGCTGGTTCAGGATCAGGTGTTATTTATAAAAAAGTTGGAGATAAGGCACTTATTGTGACAAATAACCACGTTGTAGATGGTGCAAATAAATTAGAAGTGAAGTTGAGTAATGGAACGAATGTGCCAGCGAAGTTAGTAGGAAAAGATCCTTGGTTAGATTTAGCGGTTGTTGAGATTGATGGAAAAAATGTTAATAAAATTGCAACACTTGGCGATTCAGATAAAATTCGTGCAGGAGAATCTGCGATTGCAATTGGTAACCCACTTGGCTTTGATGGAAGTGTAACAGAAGGGATTATTAGTAGTAAAGATCGTGAAATCCCGGTTGATATTAACGGGGATGGCCGTCCAGATTGGCAAGCACAAGTTATTCAAACAGATGCTGCGATTAACCCAGGGAATAGCGGTGGTGCCCTATTCAATCAAAACGGTGAAGTAATTGGTATTAACTCTAGTAAAATTGCACAGCAAGCAGTAGAGGGAATTGGATTTGCCATTCCAATTAATGTAGCAAAACCAGTAATTGACTCTCTTGAAAAATATGGTGAGGTAAAACGACCTGTTATGGGGGTTACAGTAATGGGTCTTGATGAAATCCCAAGTTATGCATTAGGTCAATTTAAGTTACCTAAAGATGTAACAAGTGGTGTTCTGTTAAGACAAATTACTCCAGGATCACCAGCAGAAAAAGCAGGATTACAGCAATATGATGTTGTCGTTGCCTTTGATGGTCAAAAAATAGAAAATGCAGTTCAATTCCGTAAATACTTATATGAGAAGAAAAAAGTAGGCGACAAACTAGAAGTGACAGCGTATCGAAATGGTGAGAAAATAACGAAAACATTAACACTAGCTGATAGTGGTACTACGAATTAATAAAGAAAGTCTCTTTCATGTTGAAAGAGACTTTCTTTATCGGCTATACTAAACTAACAGGAGGGATTACATATGACAATTGAAAATCCAACTCGTACGGAAATTGGAGAGATTTTAAAAAATAGTAAGACTATTGCGGTTGTCGGATTATCTGATAATCCAGGACGTACTTCTTATATGGTGTCAAAAGCGATGCAAGATGCAGGATACCGTATTATTCCTGTTAATCCAAACGTAGATACTGTATTAGGAGAACGAGCGGTAAAATCGTTAGCTGAAATAAAAGAGCATGTTGATATCGTTAATGTATTCCGTCGTTCTGAGTTTTTAATGGATGTTGCCAAAGAGTTTACTGCGATTGAAGCGGATACATTTTGGGCACAATTAGGTATACAAGATGAGGAAACATATCGTTTTTTGAAAGAAAAAGGCTATACTGTCATTATGGATCGTTGCATTAAAGTTGAACATGCAATGACAAGATAAAGTGAGACTTCTATCATTGGGGGGCGGTTCGCCTTCCAATGATGGAAAGTTCTCATTAATCGGGCTTTTACGGGGAGTTATTCCCCGTATATCTTCCTCACTTTGCTCTGGATTTTGAGGAGGATACTACTCAAAATAGTGGGATAGATCGTATTTGTGAAATTTATTGAGCTCCTATTCGTATAATAGGGAGGAGCAGATGGACGAGGTGTTCATCATGAAGTTTTTTAAAGGTTGTTTTTGGGGATTGCTGCTTGTCACTCCATTTTGGATTATTATCATTTTGTTGATTATTAAATGGTGGAGTATGTAGTTGTTTTTGGAATACATATCCATGTTTCGTTGACAAACGATTACTTTTCTGAAATAGTAGCGTAGAGGAATCCTTGTGACAAGCAAGGATTTTTCTTATGAAAATAGTATATAAAAGAAATAACGTAACTTGCCAAAAGTGAGTAAAAAGCGTTATTCTATAATAGAAAACATATGTTCTGATTTTTTTGGTAGGAAAGGGGCAAGGAGTTTGGCTAAGCGTCAATTTCAATATGATGAAAATGCAATTCAAGTGCTAGAAGGTCTTGAAGCCGTTCGGAAACGCCCGGGTATGTACATCGGGAGTACGGATAGCCGCGGATTGCATCATTTAGTATATGAGATCGTAGATAACTCCGTTGATGAAGCATTAGCGGGATTTGGCGATGAAATTAAAGTTGTAATACATAAAGATAACAGTATAAGTGTAGTAGATAAAGGGCGCGGTATGCCGATAGGAATGCATAAGCTTGGAAAACCGACACCAGAAGTCATTTTAACTGTGCTTCATGCAGGTGGTAAATTTGGACAAGGCGGTTATAAAACGAGTGGCGGTTTGCACGGTGTTGGCGCATCAGTTGTAAACGCGTTGTCGGAGTGGCTTGTTGTTACAATTAAACGAGATGGTTACGTATATGAACAACGATTTGAAAATGGTGGTGTTCCAGTTACGACACTTGAGAAAATCGGAAAAGCAAAAGATACTGGAACAACGATTCATTTTAAACCTGATCGAACGATTTTTAGCACAACGAATTATAATTATGAAACGTTATGCGAGAGATTACGTGAATCAGCATTTTTATTAAAAGGCATGAAAATTGTGCTTCAGGATAAACGCAACGATTTAGAAGATGTGTTTCATTATGAAACGGGTATTGAAGCGTTTGTTTCTTATTTAAACGAAGAGAAAGACCCATTGCATCCAGTTGTATATTTTGCAGGAGAGCAAAATGGAATTGAAGCGGAATTGGCTTTTCAGTTTAACGACGCATACTCTGAGAACATTCTTTCCTTTGTTAATAATGTGCGTACGAAAGATGGCGGTACGCACGAAGCTGGATTTAAAACAGCAATGACACGTGTATTTAACGAATATGCACGTAAAGTTTCTTTGTTAAAAGAGAAAGATAAAAACTTAGAAGGAACGGATATTCGTGAAGGGTTAGCTGCCATTGTTTCCATTCGTGTTCCAGAAGAATTGCTTCAGTTTGAAGGACAAACGAAAGGAAAGCTTGGAACAAGTGAAGGGCGTTCAGCTGTTGATGCTGTTGTGTCAGAGCATTTGGCGTATTTTTTAGAGGAAAATCCCGATGTGGCTACGCTTCTTGTGAAAAAAGCAATTAAAGCAGCACAAGCTCGTGAGGCAGCACGAAAAGCGCGTGAAGAAGCGCGCAGTGGCAAAAAGAAGAAACGTTCAGAAGGAACATTGAGCGGAAAGCTGACACCAGCGCAGTCGCGTAATCCACAAAAGAACGAGTTATATTTAGTAGAGGGTGATTCGGCAGGCGGTTCTGCAAAACAAGGCCGGGATCGTCGCTTCCAAGCCGTTCTTCCACTGCGCGGTAAAGTTATTAATACAGAAAAGGCAAAACTCGCCGACATTTTTAAGAATGAAGAGATTAACACGATTATTTATGCAATTGGCGGCGGTGTTGGAGCGGAATTTTCTGTTGAAGATATTAATTATGACAAAATTGTTATTATGACGGATGCCGATACAGATGGTGCACATATTCAAGTACTGCTATTGACATTCTTCTATCGTTATATGAAGCCGCTAATTGAAGCAGGTAAAGTATTTATTGCACTTCCTCCTTTATACAAAGTGAGTAAAGGGAAGGGGAAAAGTGAAGTCATTGAATACGCTTGGTCTGATGAAGAGCTTGATGAAGTCACGAAAAAGGTCGGAAAAGGTTATATTCTACAGCGTTATAAAGGTCTTGGTGAAATGAATGCGGACCAATTATGGGAAACAACGATGAACCCAGAGACGCGCACATTAATTCGCGTTAAAATTGATGATGCTTCACGAGCAGATCGCCGGGTTGCTACATTGATGGGGGATAAAGTAGAACCGCGCCGTAAATGGATTGAGCGCAATGTTCAATTTGGTATGCAGGAAGAAGGAAATATTTTAGAAAATGAAATGATTATAGCAACGGAGGTGGAATAACATGCAAGCAGAGAAGTTTCATGACCTCCCGCTTGAAGATGTGCTTGGTGACCGCTTTGCACGTTATAGTAAATATATTATTCAAGACCGTGCGCTTCCAGATGCACGCGACGGTTTAAAACCAGTACAACGTCGTATTTTATACTCTATGTATGTAGAAGGAAATATAAATGATAAGCCGTTTCGTAAGTCTGCCAAAACAGTTGGTAACGTAATTGGTAACTATCATCCGCATGGTGATTCGTCCGTGTATGAAGCGATGGTACGTTTAAGCCAAGATTGGAAAGTACGAAATGTATTAGTTGAAATGCATGGAAATAATGGTAGTGTCGATGGTGATCCGGCAGCGGCGATGCGTTATACAGAAGCTCGTTTATCACCAATTGCTTCTGAGTTATTACGTGACATTGATAAAGAAACAGTGGAGTTTGTTTCAAACTTTGATGATACAAGTGAAGAGCCAGTTGTATTACCAGCTATGTTTCCAAATCTTTTAGTGAACGGATCTACGGGAATTTCAGCCGGTTATGCAACAGAAATTCCGCCGCATCATCTTGGAGAAGTTATCGATGCAACAATGCTGCGCATTGATAAACCAAACAGTACTGTAGACGATTTATTAACGCTGATTAAAGGGCCAGACTTCCCGACAGGTGGGATTATCCAAGGGCTTGATGGGATTAAGAAGGCATATGAAACAGGAAAAGGAAAAATTATCATCCGCGGAAAAGCGGAAGTTGAGACGATTCGTGGTGGGAAGCAGCAAATCATAATTACAGAAATTCCTTACGAAGTAAACAAAGCAAATCTTGTAAAGAAAATGGATGAGCTACGTTTAGATAAGAAGCTAGATGGAATTGCCGAAGTTCGTGATGAAACGGATCGTACAGGTCTTCGTATTGTTGTCGAATTGAAAAAAGATGCAAATGCAGAAGGTATTTTAAATTATTTATATAAAAATACAGATTTACAAATACCATATAACTTCAATATGGTAGCAATTCATAATCGCCGCCCTACACTAATGACATTACCAAAGATTTTAGATGCATATATTGGGCATCAAAAAGAAGTTGTAACACGTCGTTCGCAATATGAATTGCGAAAAGCGGAAAATCGTCAGCATATCGTGGAAGGTTTGATGAAAGCTTTATCAATCTTAGATAAAGTCATTGAAACAATTCGTGCTTCTAAAGATAAACGTGATGCGAAAAATAATTTAAGTGCAAGATTCTCTTTTACAGAAGCACAATCAGAAGCAATTGTATCACTGCAATTGTACCGTTTAACAAATACAGACATTACAGCGTTAGAAAAAGAGGCCGAAGAGTTACAAACGAAAATTACAGAATTACAAGCGATTTTACAAAGTGAAAAAAGACTTCTTCAAGTGATTAAATCGGACTTAAAGAGAGTAAAGAAAACGTATAGTGATAATCGTCGTGCTGTAATTGAGGAAGAGATTGAAGAAATCAAAATTGATGTGGAAGTGATGATTCCACATGAAGATGTCATCGTTACTGTAACGAAAGAAGGATATGTAAAGCGAACTGGTTGGCGCTCGCATAATGCATCGAACGGAAAAGACTTTGGTATGAAAGAGGGCGATATCTTACTCGAACGCTTTGATACAAATACAACCGCGACAATTCTTTTATTTACAAACAAAGGGAATTATATTTATCTTCCGGTATACGAAATGCCAGATATTCGCTGGAAAGATTTAGGTCAGCACGTTGCGAATATTGTTTCGCTTGACCGAGATGAAACACTCGTCTTTGCAACTGTTGTTCCGAATTTTGACGAAGAGAAGCGATTTATTACGTTTGTGACTAGAAATGGAATGATTAAAAAAACAGAATTAAATCAATATAAAGTGCAGCGTTATTCACGTGCATTTGTCGCGGTTAATTTAAAGAAAGATGATGAAGTCGTTGATATTTTTGTTACAGATGGAACACAAGATATTCTTCTTGCAACGCACGGTGCATATGCACTTGTTTTCAATGAAGAAGAAGTGAGTCCAGTTGGCGTGCGAGCAGCTGGTGTAAAAGGAATGAATGTGAAAGAAGATGACTACGTTGTATGCGGTCTTCCTATCAATTCTGAGAAAGATCAGCTCGTTCTCGTTACGCAACGAGGCGCAGTAAAACGATTAAAAGCAACAGAAATTGAAAAATCAACGAGAGCAAAACGAGGACTCGTTATCTTTAAAGAATTGAAAAAGAATCCATATCGCATTGTCGGTGTAGAAGTTGTTCGAGCAGATGAAGTTGTTTGTATGCGAACAGAAAAGCAGATAATAGAAGAAATTGATACGAATACACTTCGTAATAAGGATCGTTACAGTAACGGAAGTTTATTAATAGATGTAAGTGATGTTGGTCTTGTTGTGGAAACGTGGCCGCAGAAAAAAGAACAGTAAGAAAACGCCCGACTTATATAATAAGTCGGGCGTTTTTGTCTAAATTTGTCTGAAGAATAGTAGTTGTACAAATAAAATACTTCCATTATTATTTAACTAAATATTTTAAATATTTAGAAAAAACTAAAATGGGGGTATATGGGTGATAAAAAAGAAAAATTTTGCTTTTGTTCTTTCGGCGGTATGTATGTTTGGCTTATTAACAGGATGCAGTGATAAAACAAATGGTAATGCTGATACAGCAAGTACGGGAGGTGGAAAGGTCATAAAAATTGCGACTCAATCACCGCTTTCTGGTGGTTCAGCAACGCAGGGGGAAGCAATTAAACTTGGTGCACAGCTGAAGATAGAAGAACAAAAAGAAGAGTTTAAAAAATTAGGATATGAACTAAGGCTTGTGCCATATGATGATCAGGCTGATCCGAAAAAAGGTGTTGCGAACGCACAAATTATTGGCGCGGATAAAGAAATACTCGGTGTCGTTGGACATATGAATTCAGGAGTTGCGATTCCATCTTCTGAAGTGTATGAGAAAAACAATGTTGTTATGGTATCACCTACAAATACTGCTGTTGAAGTAACAGATCGTAATTTGAAAGTAGTAAATCGTATATGCACAAGAGATGATTTTCAAGGTCCTGCTGGAGCAGAATTTGCGTTAAAAACACTGAAGGCAAAAAGCGTTTTTATTATTGATGATAAAACAGCTTATGGAACAGGTTTAGCTAAAGCATTTAAAACAGAAATTGAAAAATTAGGTGGAACGATTGCAGGCTATGAATCTATTACGGTTGGAGAAAAAGATTTTAATGGTGTATTAAATAAAGTACTAGCGAAAAAACCTGATTTAATTTACTTTGGTGGTCTATATGCAGAAGGTGGGCTGTTAGTGAAGCAAGCCCGTGAAAAGGGCCTTGCGGTTCCTTTTATGGGCGGTGATGGTATGGATTCAGCAACGATGTTAGAAATTGCAGGTAACTCTATTGAGAATACGTATTATACTTCTATCGCTGCTGATCCGAAAACGACGGAAAAAGGAAAGAAATTCGCAGATGATTATAAGAGCAAATTTAATAAAGAAGTAGAAGGATATTCAGCTTATGGTTATGACGCTGCGGGTGTACTTCTGCAAGGAGTGAAAGATGCGATTAAAGCAAATAACAACAAAATGCCAACTCGAGAACAAGTGCGCGATACTGTTCGGAAAACAAATAATTTTGAAGGGGCAGTAACAAACGTAGGGTTTGATAGCAAAGGTGATAATAAGTTTGCAAAAGTATATATTTATAAATTTGCAGAGCAAAAATATCCAGGAAGACAAGAAGGAGAAGTCGAGAAAAAGTAAGGTGATATGGGTACGGTACTTATGTTCCGTACCTTTTTTAAAGAAAAATAAAAAGGAGGAAATTTTATGTTCGGAGAAATCATGCATACACTTCCTCAAGTGCTAATTGACGGGTTAACACTTGGTGCAGTGTACGCAGTTGTTGCGTTAGGATATACGATGGTATATGGGATATTAGAACTTATCAATTTTGCTCATGGAGAAATTTTTATGACGGGTGCTTTTATTGGTACAACAATTTTCCTTGTTTTTATGGGGTTTGGTTGGATGACGGTTATGCCAGCTTTGCTAGCGTTGTTACTTGTTTTAGTTGCAACATCTCTTATAACGGGTTTTCTTGGGATGGGGATTGAAAGGGTCGCGTATCGACCGCTTCGAAAAGCACCGAAACTTATTACGTTAATCACAGCAATTGGTGTTTCTTTTTTGCTGCAAGATATCGTTCGTTTTATTGCTGAATTAAAAAAAGGAAACTACATTATAACAGGTCCTACCTTATTCAATGATCAAATTACAGTACAGGCTTCAGCAATTATGTCTTCTTTTAATAACGCTCAACTTAAAACATCTTCACTTATTCTACTCATTCTTGCGGTTATTATGATGCTCTCTCTAGACTTTTTCGTTAATAAAACAAAGTGGGGAATGGCGATGCGTGCTGTTGCGCAAGATCGTGATACTGCTTCGTTAATGTCAGTAAATGTGAATAAGGTGATTTCTCTTACGTTTTTTATCGGTTCCGCGCTTGGCGGAGCAACAGGTGTACTGTTTGCTGTGCAATATGGAACAATAGACCCGTACATTGGCTTTATTTTAGGTCTGAAAGCGTTTACAGCAGCTGTTCTGGGCGGAATTGGTAATATTCGAGGTGCGATGGTTGGCGGTATACTGCTTGGGCTGTTAGAAATGTTTGCGGCTGCAAATTTGTCGATCTTGTCTTCTGGAATATTGGGAGCTGAATATAAGGATGTGTTTGCCTTTGGAATTTTAATTCTCGTTCTAATTTTTAGACCAGAAGGTATTTTCGGCAAAGCAGTTGCCGAGAAAGTGTAGGTGATGATAATGACAAAATGGCTGGAAATGATAAGGAAAAGTACGAGGATGCAACTTATATTATTAGTCCTTTATATGGGCATAACTGCTGCGAGTCTATATTTTGCACAAAAGTCAGTAACGGCATTTCTACTATTATTATTGTCTCTTTTATTATTGTATTACACAAATTTACACAGTAAATGGAAATGGTTAATAGGGTTATTTGTATTAGTTATATTGCTTCCATTCACAGCCAGTGGTGGTCCTGCTTATCAGTCTTATATGGAAGTGGCGACATTAGTTGGAATTTATATAGCAATGGCGCTAGGGTTAAATATTGTTGTCGGCTTTGCAGGATTGCTAGATTTAGGATTTGTCGCTTTTTTTGCAATAGGAGCTTACACATACGGTATTTTTGCAACAGCTCAAGCAAATAATTTTATGCCATTCGGTCAATATCCATTGTCAGGAGAAAGCTTTTGGATTTTTATTTTACTAGGCGGTTTTATTGCGGCAATATTTGGAGTCTTACTTGGTATCCCGGTGTTGCGTGTGAAAGGCGATTATTTAGCAATTGTAACACTTGGATTTGGGGAGATTATCCGTATTATTTTTAATAATCTAGATAAACCGGTTAATATTACGAATGGTGCAATGGGTTTATCTTCTGTAAAACCACCTTCTTTATTTGGGTTTACATTTTTGCAATCAAGTCAAGTGTACTACATTGTACTCGGTATTTTACTACTTGTGATCTTTATTGTAAAACGACTAGAGTTTTCGAAAATAGGCCGTTCTTGGAAGGCAGTTCGTGAAAATGAAATTGCCGCCCAAGCGATGGGAATTCCTCTTGTGAAAACAAAGCTGTTAGCATTTGCAATCGGTGCATCATTTTCAGGAATGATGGGAGTTGTCTTTGCAGCAAAACAAACTTTCGTCGATCCAACCAGTTTTACGCTGCTAGAGTCGATTACAATTCTTGTTATGGTATTACTTGGTGGTATGGGGAGTGTACCAGGGGTTATTTTAGGAGCAGCAGTTATGACGATTTTAAATTTACAAGTACTTACTGAATTAACAAACTGGTTAAACCAATTAAACTTAAGTGGAACGGTTGCAATCCCGGATGCACTTTCTCCAGCTAAAATGCAGCGTTTTATCTTTGGGGGAATTTTAATTTTATTTGCTTTGTATCGCCCGCAAGGACTCATACCTGCGAAAAATCGGAAATTTAATGAAGAGCAGCTGAAAAAAGGTAGGATAAAACAAATTGAATCGAAAACACAAAAAGAGAATGTATTTGGAGCCTAGGGGTGAGGATATGACGATTTTAACAGTTCGGAATATTACAAAGCGGTTTGGCGGGCTTGTTGCAGTGAAAAGTGTTGATATGAAAGTGAACAAAGGATCGATAACTGCTGTAATTGGACCGAATGGAGCAGGGAAAACGACTTTCTTTAATATGGTAACAGGCGTGTATAAGCCCGATGAAGGGGATATTCTACTTGGTGCAGAAAAAATAACTGGTTTGAAGCCGCATGGTATTTCAAAGCATGGCATTGCCCGTACGTTTCAAAATATTCGTCTTTTTAACAATATGACGGTACTTGAAAATGTCATGGTAGGACTTCACAATCATTTGAAAAGTAATCTTTTAGGAATTTTGTTACACCTGCCAGGGGTAAAGAGAGAAGAGGAAAAAGCCCAGCAAACGGCATACGAACTTCTAGAATATGTTGGTTTAGCTCACTTATTAAATGAAGAAGCGCAAAATTTATCGTACGGGGCACAGCGGCGCCTTGAAATTGCTAGGGCGCTTGCGGCAAAACCTCAAGTGCTACTATTGGATGAGCCAGCGGCCGGGATGAACCCGAAGGAAACGAAGGAATTAACAGCGCTTATTTATCGTATGCGTGAAGAGCTGGACCTAACAATTGTATTAATTGAACATGATATGAAACTTGTTATGGAGATATCTGAACATATCATTGTGCTAGATCATGGTGAAAAAATTGCAGAAGGAAGACCGGAAGATATTCGTAATAATCCAAAAGTTATTGAAGCGTATTTAGGGAAAAGTGCAGTGTTAGAGAAGTAATGCGCGATAAAAAGGGGGGAAGTATTTTGCTAGAGCTTACCAATATAAATGCGTATTATGGTGGCATTCACGCGTTAAAAGGTATTAATATTTCTGTAGGAAAAGGTGAAATTGTAACGCTTATTGGATGCAATGGGGCTGGAAAATCAACGACATTAAAGACAATCAGTGGCCTTGTTATACCGAAGTCAGGAGAAATTTTGTTTGAGGGTAAACAAATTACGAAACAATCCCCGCATGTAACAGCATTATCCGGAATTGCTCATGTACCAGAGGGGAGACGCATTTTTTCACGCCTCACAGTAAAAGAAAATTTAGAGATGGGGGCATTTTCAGTAAAGGATAAAAGAATAGTGAAGGAACGGATGGAGCGCACTTTTCACTATTTTCCAAAGCTAAAAGAACGGCTAGAACAAAAGGGCGGTACGATGAGTGGTGGTGAACAACAAATGCTTGCAATTGGACGTGCGCTCATGAGCCAGCCTCATTTACTTATGTTAGATGAACCTTCAATGGGACTTGCGCCAATTATTGTTGAGCAAATCTTTGAAATTATTTCAGAGCTTAATAAAGAAGGAATGACGATTCTACTTGTTGAACAAAATGCGTATCAAGCGCTGCAAGTTGCACATCGTGGATATGTGATTCAGACAGGGGAAATTAAAATGGTAGGAGAAGGAAAGTCATTGATGCATAATGAATTTGTGAAAGAAGCTTATTTAGCATAGTATGAGGGCTACCCTAAGTAGGGTGGCTTTTTGACATGTAGAAGAGAAGTTCCTCATAATCTATCATATCTTTCGAGAGGACTCCCACCTCTAAACATATGTGAAGGTGGTGAGGTGAATCGAAAAAAATATTTTATGTTCAAAAAACAGAAACATACGTTCTTGTTTTGGTATAATATCCTTAATAAGGAGGTGTAAAAAATGACAATGGAAAATCAAAAAAATTATAAAGCTCTTCAGATTTGGATTAAAAAAGGGCATCGTATGTATTCCTATTTTCAAAAATCTTGCCAAAATGCTAAGAATATGTACAACACGACAAACTTTTATATACGACAAGTGTATACAGGTTTGACACAAGATAAGGAGTTGCAACCTTTACAAAAAGAAGTTTTGGATACGATTTCTAAAAACATAGGGGAGGTGAATGATGCGCAACTTCTTTCCTATCAAAAGAAATTGGAAAAAGAGAAAACAAAACCAAAGGAAAAACAAAAAGAAGTGAAATGTAATTTGTTTTCAGAACCAACTACAGAAAAACCTTATGTAGATTATCATTTTCTGGATGCATTATTTAAAGCCATGATTCAGAATGATTATCGTGCTTTACCTACGCAATCTAGTCAATCCATCATGAAAAATGTATTCCAAAATTGGAAGTCTTTTTTTGCTAGTTTAAAAGATTATAAAAAGAATCCCAACAAATATACGGGAAAACCTAGAATTCCAAAGTATATTCGTTCTTCTGAAAAGGAAATCTTGTATACCAACCAAGATTGTGTCATTAAAAATGATAAGTTTTTAAAGTTTCCAAAGACAAAATTGCAATTAAACATTGGGAAATTAGGGTTTAATGAAGGTAAATTGAAGCAAGTTCGTGTCATTCCAAAATACAATGAATATGTAGTGGAATTGGTGGTAGATGTTCCTTTAGAACAACAATCCGTCGAAGAGAATGGTCGTTATATGAGTATTGATTTAGGTATTGATAATCTTGCAACCATTGTAACAAACACAGGTATGAAGCCTGTACTTGTTAAGGGCAAACACGTCAAAAGCATAAATCAATATTACAACAAAATGAAGAGTCACTTTACAAGTGTTCTCAGGCAAGGTAAACAAACAAAGGAAGGACCTTTTACTTCAAAAAGAATAGAAAAACTTCATCAAAAGCGTTACCTGAAAATAAAAGACATCTTCCATAAAGCTAGTCATCATATTGTAAAACTGGCTCAAGAAGAGAGAGTTTGCAAAATCGTTATTGGTCAAAATAAAAGTTGGAAGCAAGAAACGAATATGGGAAAGAAAAATAATCAAACGTTTTGCCATATCTCGCATCGTGTATTGATTCGAATGATTACATACAAAGCAAATGCAGTAGGCATTCAAGTTATTGTAACCGAGGAATCGTACACGTCAAAAGCAAGTTTTCTAGATCATGACTTTATTCCAACGTATGGAACAAATGACCAAAATGTAACTTTTTCAGGAAAACGAATAAAACGTGGTATGTATCGTTCTGCAAAAGGCATCGAAATCAACGCAGACGTAAACGCTGCGGCGAATATTTTACGAAAAGTAGTCCCGAATGCATGGACAAACGGGATAGAGGGGTTAGGCGTGAAACAGCTCGCTAGTGTGTTAACTCCACTGACGTTAATCGTCCGTTAGGCCGAAACGTTAGAAACCCCCACTTCAAGCTTTGCTAAGTGGGGGAGTATTCATGTTACCACTATCAATTTTGTTTATATAAATATATTTTAATTTTATATATATAGATTGATGCTATGCAGAGAAAGAGGAGTGTGCACTTGTTTTCTCCCTTTGTTTGAACTTCGCATGTGGCAGAAAAAGGCCCTGACCGCTTCTATGCATGGCCAGATGCTCTCGCCCACCTAAAAAGAATGGTTTTATATCGGTTTCTTAATTTGGATTTATATAGAAAGCAAAACATTATGTAGAAAAAAGATAAGTTGATATAATAAAAGTTCATCATATTCCATACATAATTTGGAGGGGTTTTATGAACAAAATAGGTGTTGGTATTGTAGGTTACGGCTTTTCTAGTACAACCTTCCATATTCCGCTGCTACAAACGATTGAAGATTACGAAATCTGTGCGATTGTTTCTTCACAAGAAGAGAAAGTAAAAGCATCATTTCCACATGTAGAAGTTGTGACAACAATTGATGAGCTTGTTATGCAAGAGAACATTGATCTTATTATTATTACATCTCCTAATACAACACATTTTGAATATGCAAAAAAGGCAATTCTTCACGGTAAACATGTTGTTGTTGAAAAGCCTTTTGTTGTTTCTGTTGAAGAAGGGGAAGAGTTGATAGCATTAGCAGAGCAGCATGGTGTTGTGTTAAGTGTATATCATAATCGCCGTTTTGATAACGATTTCAGAACGGTTCAAAAACTATTACAAGATGATAAAATCGGTAAAGTTTATACGTATGAGGCTCATTTTGATAGATTTCGCCCCCATGTTCGCGATCGCTGGCGAGAACATAATTTACCAGGATCAGGGATGTTGTTTGATTTAGGTTCACATCTCATTGATCAAGCGTTACATCTATTTGGAATGCCGGAAGCAGTTTATGCAGATATTGTCAATCAGCGTCCGGGGTCACAAATAGATGATTATTTTCATATTATTCTTCATTATGAAGAAATGCGTGTGATTCTTCATAGCGGTAGTCACGTTAAACATGCAGGACCACATTTTAGCATTCACGGTGAAAAAGGTTCGATTGTTAAATATGGAATGGATCCCCAAGAAGAGCAGCTAAAGGCAGGAAAGAAACCTGGTGATGAAGGATATGGAGAAGATGCTATGCATATGTATACTGTTCTTTCTACAGAGGAACAAGAAATTCATATTCCAACAGAAATCGGGTGTTATGAGAACTATTATAAAGGTGTCCGAGATGCGATAATGAAACGAGAAAAGCCACCTGTTACTGCTGAGGAAGCTCTAAATGTAATTCGTGTTATTACAGCTTGTTTACAAAGTAGTAAGCAAGGAATGATAGTGAAATGGTAGAGTCAGTGTATGTGCTGACTCTTTCTTTTTGTATGTTAGCAAATCATGTCGGAATTTTACGAGAAAACGCTAACGATTTTTATTGTACAACTTTTATGTATAGATTAATATTTTAAATATTAGGAATATTATGAATTTGGGAGGAGTACTGTGAAGAAAAAGATATCGCTTTTGTTATCAGGGGTTTTATTAGCGGGAATGATGGCAGGGTGTACGAGTAAAGGAACTGATAATTCAGCTTCTACGAAAAATGAAGCAAGGACAAGTAAAGTAATTAAAATTGCTTCTGAATCCCCTCTTTCTGGTGGATCAGCTGCGTTTGGAGAAGCCCTTAAGCTTGGAACGCAGCTTGCAGTAGATAAACAAAAAGAAGAGTTTAAAAAACTAGGTTTTGAATTACAATTTGTTCCGCAAGATGATCAAGGTGACCCGAAAAAAGGGGTTGCTAATGCTCAGTCTGTCGCAGCTGATAAAGATGTATTAGGTGTTGTCGGACATTTAATGTCAGGTGTATCTATTGCCGCTTCTGAAACATACGAGAAAGCAAATCTTGTTATGGTATCGCCATCGAGTACGGCAGTTGAATTAACAGAACGTGGATTAAAGACTGTTGCACGCCTTGTTGCAAGAGATGATTTCCAAGGTCCAGCGGCAGCAAAATATGCGCTTGAAACAGTAAAGGCAAAAAATGTTTTTGTAATTCAAGATAAAACAGCATACGGTACAGGATTAGCCGATGCATTTAAAAAAGAAGCAGAAAAGCTAGGAGCAAAAATTGTCGGTTATGAAGGGATTACAGTTGGTGAGAAAGATTTTAGTGGTGTGCTAAACCAAGTTGTCGCGAAAAAGCCAGATCTTGTGTATTTTGGCGGTATGTATTCAGAAGGATCTGTTTTAGTAAAACAAGCACGTGAAAAAGGGGTTACAGCACCAATTATGGGCGGTGACGGTATTGATTCTCCGACGATGGCAGAAGTTGCAAAAGATGGGTTAAAAGATACGTATTATACAACAGTAGCGACAGCACCAACAGCAACAGATAAAGGGAAAGTATTTGTAACAGAATATAAAGAGAAGTTTAAAAAAGATGTGGAAGCATATTCTGCATATGGATATGATTCAGCTGGCGTTATTTTACAAGGAATTAAAGATGCTATTAAGAAAAATGATGGAAAGTATCCAACACGTGAACAAGTACGTGATGCAGTTCGTGCTATTAAAGAATACGATGGTGTTATTACGAAAGTAGCTTTCGATGAAAAAGGTGATAACAAATTTGCGAAGGTTTACATTTATAAGTATGAAGGTGCGAAATATCCAGGAACGCAAGAAGGAGAGGTAAGTAAATAAGGAAAAAACCCGGCCGAGGCCGGGTTTTTAGTTTGGATTAGAAAGTCCATAGAAAAACATTGTGAGGATTTCTTTTGTTTGCTGTTCGCGATGTTCACCAACTAAGTGTGCAACGAATTGATCACTCATTTTAGAAAATGTATTGATATATAACAAAATCATTTCTTTTGAAAGATCTGGATTAATTTCTTTTTTCTGCTGTGCTTCTTCAATAAAGTGAAGAAAAAGGGGAAGCGCTTTTTCCATTTGATATGTAAATAGAAAATTACGCAATTCTTCATCTGTTTGCATTGCTTGTTCAATCATTTCAGGATGTAAACGAGTCACACTTTGTAATTTTCGAGTCATAATACGATGTATTTTTTCTTGAAAAGATAAGTCGCTCGTGAACAGTTCTTCATAATAATGAACTTCTTGAATGGTAAACTCTTGAATGAGTTCACGAAATAAAGCATCTTTACTTCCAAAATGATTATATATTGTAACTTGTGAAACCTTCGCTTGTTTTGCAATATCTTCAATTTTTACTTCTTTATATCCATATTTAAAAAACAATTCTAATGCAGCTGCTTTAATAGCCTGCTTTTTCTTTTTTTTCACCTTTTCAAAACCGTTCATATGAATCACCTCCACTTAAATATACAAGATGATAAGAAAGGAAACAATATTTTTGAAATATAGGCTTTATTAAATTTCAAAAAATATTGATTCTCTTATAACGGAGGAGTATAATAATTTTGAAATATAAAATGTTTAATATTTCAAAAAATGAGGTGGAATCATGTTAATCGTTCAAAATGTCACGAAAAAATTTTCAAATGGAAAAGGCTTATTCGATATTTCATTTCAAGTAAAAGAAGGCGAAGTATTTGGTTATTTAGGACCAAACGGATCAGGAAAATCAACAACAATTCGTAATTTAATGGGATTTATACAACCTACTTCTGGAGCAGCGACGATGTTCGGATTGGATTGCTGGAAGGATGCGGCTGAAATTCAAAAAAGGGTTGGATATTTACCAGGAGAGATTTCTTTTATAGAAGGAATGAATGGATTGGGATTTCTGCAACTTATGCAAGGAATGCGTGGTATGAAAAGTAATGGTCGACGTGATGAATTAATTGAGCGCTTCCAGTTTGACGTGAAAACGCCCATTCGAAAAATGTCTAAAGGAATGAAGCAAAAAGTAGGGATTGTAGCAGCCTTTATGCATGATCCGGAAGTACTCATTTTAGATGAACCGACTTCAGGATTAGATCCGCTTATGCAACAGTTATTTGTTGATCTTATATTAGAAGAGAAACAAAAAGGAAAAACAATTTTTATGTCGTCTCATATTTTTACAGAAATCGAACGGACATGTGATCGGGTAGGGATTATTAAAGACGGGAAGTTACTGACAGTAGAAAATATTCATGATTTGAGAGCAAAACAAAGGCAAGTTATTGATGTGACAGTATCTTCACAAGAACAATTGCAAGCATTACAGAAAACGATACTACAAATTGATAGTGTGCAAGGGAATACAGCCTCGATTATTGTACAGGGAAATTATAATGAGCTTCTTCAAACATTAGCGCAGCACGATGTAATTGGTTTTCAGATGAGAACAATGGATTTAGAAAATATCTTTATGCATTACTATGATGAGGAAGGAGCGAATCGGTTATGAGTAAAGCGTTACTTGTTGCTAGTTTAAAAGCAAATGCCAAAATGATTTTGAACTATGCTGTCGGTTCAGTTCTTTATTTATGGTTACTAATTTGGATCTTTCCATCATTCTCATCTGTAAAGGGATTAGATGAAATACTGAAAGCGATGCCTCAAGGGGTATTAAAAGCAGTGGGATTCGAAAAAGGGATTGAACAATTGAATGATTTTTTAGCTGGAGAATATTATGGTTTAATTTTTGTTTTATTGTTGATGATATATAGTATTTTAGCATCAACACAACTAGTTGCTCATCTAGTTGATAGAGGATCAATGGCTTATTTATTATCTACTTCTGTTTCACGTACAAAGGTAATTTTGACACAAGCATCTGTCTTAATCATAGGGTTATTTACGATCGTTATAGCTACTTATCTTGGCGGTTTAGTCGGGGCAGAATGGCTAATTGAAAAGGTATCTCTTGATCAAGTATTATTTTTTAAACTCAATCTTCTTGGTGGACTTGTATTTCTTGTAATTTGTGCATATTCATTTTTCTTTTCCTGTTTATTTGATGATGAAAAGAAAGCACTAAGCATTTCTACAGGAATAACAGTATTGTTTTATGGACTTGATATGTTAGGGAAATTGAGTGATAAATTGGACTGGATGAGAAAGTTATCTATATTTAACTTGTATCGACCGCAAGAAATTGTTGATGGAAGCTATAATATATGGCCGTCAAGTATTGGTTTACTTGCAGCATCTTTTCTTCTTTTTATAGCGGCTATTATGCTGTTTAAGAGAAGAGACTTGCCTTTATAAAGATGCAATACACTTTATGTAAACATTATAAAAAATACAAACAACCTTATTTCACTATTCAACTGAGATAAGGTTGTTTTTTGATCTTTTCTTCTTGTAATAATTACTTAATTTTCAAGAAAATATTTGATTCTGAAAAAGATTAATTAAAATAATATATTCACGTGGAGAAACCGTCATAAATTTAGGTGGGAGAGAGTATGTGGCTATGTATAGCGACAGCTTACATATTGAAACATCAAAATAGGTTTATTTAGTGTAAGAAAGAATAAGAAGATTGCTATTGTTGTGAGTAGTAAAGATGAATTTGTCTGATAAAACATGAGAAAGTTTTTTCGGCAATACGAAAGGAATATAGGAAAGTGCTAAATAGAAGATATGTAAAAAAATACAACAGCACTCAAATGATTGTCTTATATTAGTTTAACAAAGTAGTAATAAATAAAAGAGTTATAGTATTCCGTATCTTGAAGGGGGAGGGGATGCCATTTTCTTAGTTTATTTCATAGAATGATTAAAAATATTACTGTATTAAAATAATTTTTTATTTTCTAAATAATAGCACTTTACAAAATTCAGAAAATTAGTAGAATATTAATTGGTAGTAATTTTTTGATAAATATATAGAAACATAGAGTTATCGGAAAATTTTTTTAGTTAGTATTGTACATAAAAATTAGGGAGGGTATAAAATGAAAAAGATGAAAAAAATCACAGCTGTAGTAGCACCAGTATTAGCGATGAGTATGGCACTAACAGCATGTTCTGGGGCAGGGGACAAAAAAGCAAGTACAGAACCAAAAAATGGGGACAAACAAACAGAAGGTAAGTTAGCGGCAAAACAAGTATTAAACTTAGTGGAAGCAAATGAAATTCCTACAATGGATGTTTCAAAATCATCAAATACAGTTTCTTCCCTTATGTTAGGGAATACGATGGAAGGTTTATATCGTCTTGATAAAGATAATAAGCCTACTCCAGGTGTCGCAGAATCTTATAAAAAGAGTGATGATGGTAAAAAATATACATTTAAACTTCGTAAAGACGCAAAATGGTCAAATGGTGATCCTGTAACAGCGAAAGATTTCGTATTTGCGTGGCAACGTCTGTTAGACCCAAAATCGGCTGCTGAATATGCATTCATTATGTATGATGTAAAAAATGCAAAAGCGATTAACGAAGGGAAATCACCAGTTGACTCTTTAGGTGTAAAAGCAGTAGATGATTACACATTAGAAGTAGAATTAGATAATCCTGTTCCGTATTTTCTTGGCTTAACAGCATTTACATCTTTCTTACCATTAAATGAGAAAGTTGTAAAAGAAAATGGAGATAAATATGGTCTAGAGGCTGATAAGATGGTCTATAATGGACCATTTAAAATGACAGAATGGAAGCATGAGCAAGGCTGGAAAGTAGTGAAAAACGATCAGTACTGGGATAAAGCAAATGTTAAGTTAGATGAAATCAATTGGAGTGTTGTAAAAGAACAATCTACTCGTGTGAACTTATATGAAAGCGGCCAACTTGATCGCGTCGATTTAACAGCTGAATATGTTGATAAATATAAAGCAAAAAAAGATGAATTTGGAACGCAGTTAGAACCAGCAACATTCTTCTTACGTTTAAATCAAAAGCGTAACGGTCAAGATACAGTACTTAAGAATAAGAAAGCTCGTGAAGCAATTGCAATGGCCTTTGATAAAAAAGCATTAACAAATGTTATCTTAAATGATGGTTCTAAACCAGTAGACGCTCTTATTCCAGAAAAGTTTGCTGCTGGCCCAGATGGAAAAGATTACCGTGAAACATTTAAATCTACAGGTGTAAAAACTGATGTAAAGAAAGCGAAACAGCTTTGGGAAGAAGCGAAAAAAGAATTGGGTAAAGAAGAAGTAGCAATTGAGTTCTTAAACTATGATACGGATAGTGCAAAGAAAATTGGTGAGTACATAAAAGAACAGCTTGAGAAAAACTTACCAGGTTTAAAAGTCAATATTAAACTTCAGCCGTTCAAGCAAAAATTAAAATTAGAAACAGCACAAGATTATGATATGTCTTATGCGGGCTGGAACCCAGATTATGCGGATCCAATGACATTCTTAGATATGTTCCAAACAGGAAATCCACAAAACGAAATGAGCTATTCAAATGCGAACTATGACGACATCATTAAGAAATCTCAAGGTGAATGGCTAACAGATCCGAAAAAACGTTGGGAAGAAATGGCGAAAGCTGAAAAAATCCTACTTGAGGATGAAACAGCAATCGTACCGATGTTTCAAAGCTCAAAGGCATTTTTACAACGTCCAACTGTACACAATATTTATAAGCACAATGTTGGTAGCAGATTCAGCTACAAATGGGCATATATCACTGAAAAAGAAGGTAAATAATTATTTGAAAAGAGGAGGATGCGATATCGTATCCTCTTTTCGCTGTGCACATTTTGAAGCGTGATGAATACATACGCAGTACACTAAATGGAAGTTCTACTTCATTTCATAGAATGATCATATATTACTGTAATGAAATGATTTTAAGACTTTTAATAATGAGAAAGTTTTGTTAGAAATACAAGAGTGCAAAATGAAAATATCACAAAGAGGATATGTATAAGAATTCGATATTTTGTAAATAATTGGTTTGTGTGTTTTTTTTAAAATAGTAATAAAATAAAAGAACCTAAGCATCCATATAGTAAAGGGATACCTTTTTTCTTGAGTTGTTTTACAGAATGATTATAAATATTACTGTAAAAAAATAATTTTTTAAATTTTTTTAATAATAACACTTTACAAAATCTAAAAAATTAGTAGAATATTAATTAATAGAAATTTTCTGATAACTATATAGAAACATAAAGTTATCAAAAAGTTTCTCACAAGTAGTATCGTACATAAAATTAGGGAGGGTACAAAATGAAAAAGATTAAAAAAATCACAGCTGTAGTAGCGCCAGTGCTGGCGATGAGCATGGCTTTAACAGCGTGTTCAGGGTCAGGGGACAAAAAAGCAAGCACAGAGCCAAAAAATGATGAGAAACAAACAGAAGGTAAGTTAGCATCCAAACAAGTGTTAAACTTACTAGAAACGCAAGAAATTCCGTCTATGGACTCTTCTAAAGCAACAGACCAAGTATCTTTCCTTGCGTTAAACAACGTAATGGAAGGATTATATCGCCTGGATAAAGACCAAAAACCAACTCCAGGTATGGCTGAATCATTTAAAAAGAGCGATGACGGTAAAACATATACATTCAAGCTTCGTAAAGATGCGAAGTGGTCAAATGGCGATCCTGTAACAGCGAAAGATTTCGTATTTGCATGGCAACGTTTATTAGATCCAAAAACGGCTGCTGAATACGCATTTATTATGTATGATGTGAAAAATGCACAGGCAATCAACGAAGGGAAAGCACCAGTTGATTCTTTAGGTGTAAAGGCTGTTGATGATTATACATTAGAAGTACAATTAGACAACCCAGTTCCATACTTCGTTGAATTAACAACATTTGGTTCTTTCTATCCATTAAATGAAAAAGTTGTAAAAGAAAAAGGCGAGAAGTACGGCCTAGAAGCAGACAGCATAGTATACAATGGTCCATTTGCTATGACAGAATGGAAACACGAACAAGGTTGGAAGCTGAAGAAAAACGATCAATATTGGGATAAGAAATCAGTTAAGTTAGAAGAAATCAACTTTAGTGTTGTAAAAGAGTTATCTACTCGTGTTAACTTATATGAAAGTGGTCAAGCTGATCGTGTTACTTTGGCTGCTGAATATGTTGATAAATATAAATCGAAGAAAGATGAATTTGGAAGCTATTTAGAGCCGTCTACATTCTTCTTGCGCCTAAATGAAAAACGTCTGAAGCAACAAGATACACCGCTTCAGAACAAAAAACTTCGTCAAGCAATTGCAAAAGCATACGATAAGAAAGCGTTGGCGAATGTAATCTTAAATGATGGTTCCCAACCAGCTGACTATCTTGTACCAGCTAATTTCGTAAAAGGTCCAGATGATAAAGATTTCCGTAAAATGAATGGAGATGTAAAAGCTGTAACGTATGATGCGAAAGAAGCGAAAAAACTTTGGGATGAAGCGAAGAAAGAGTTAGGTAAAGACGAAGTAACACTTGAATTATTAAACTACGATACTGATAATGCGAAGAAAATTGGTGAGTACTTAAAAGAGCAATTAGAGAAAAACTTACCAGGCTTAAAAATCAACTTGAAAAATCAACCATTTAAGCAAAAATTAAAACTAGAAACAGATCAAGACTTTGATATCTCTTACGCTGGTTGGGGTCCTGACTATGCAGATCCAATGACATACATTGATATGTTTGAAACAACAAACTCTCATAACCAAATGAGCTACTCAAATAAAGGGTATGATGACATTGTTCAAAAAGGTAAAACAACATTGTTAACGCAAGAGAAAACTCGTTGGGAACAACTTGGAAAAGCTGAGAAGATGTTACTTGATGATGCTGCAATTGCACCGCTGTACCAACGCGGAACTTCTTACTTACAACGTCCAACTGTACACAACATTATCAAGCATAATGTTGGTGGTGATTTCAGCTACAAATGGGCATATATCACTGAAAAAGACAGTAAATAATTATTTGAAAAGAGGATGCGGTGACGTATCCTCTTTCTTTATGTGCACATTTTGAAGTGTGATGAATACATATGCAGTACGAAATAAAGTGCAACATTCATGAATAAATGTTGCACTTTATGATAGTTAACCCCACGAATTGGGTCTTTACGGGCAAGAATCTTCTATCGATAGCTCTTTTTTTAATATGCCCGTTACATGTGAGATAGAAGGAGATGGATATGAAACAATATTCTTATTTAGATTTCCTAGCAGCGTTTGGTATTGGCAGTGCACATCCAGGAGGTTTTGCGCTTACAAAGCAATTGTTAGCGCAGCTTTCATTAGACCAGCATACAAAATTATTAGAGATTGGATGTGGAACGGGTAAGACAGCTTCTTATATTGTGAAACAATATGGCTCAATTGTAAGTGCAGTTGAAATGGATCAAACGATGGTTGAAAAAGCAAAGAAGAGATGGAATAAGGATGGAGTGAATATTGAACTCATTGCAGGAAAAGCAGAGAAACTGCCGTTTCATGATGAACTGTTTCATATTGTATTAGGAGAATCCGTTCTTGCGTTTACAAATAAAAGAAAAGCGATAAATGAATGTTATCGTGTATTACAATATGGCGGGGCGCTGCTTGTTATTGAATTGGTAATTGAGCATCATTTGCCAGTACATGAAGAAAAAAATATAGTAACTTTATATGGAATGGAGGAGTTATTAACAGAGCAAGAATGGGTTATACTCTTTAAACAAGCAAATTTTAAAACGGTACGTGTACTTGGAGGCGGAACCATTGCAGCAACAATTTCTGCACCTGTAGAAGAACAAGAATGGGATATATCAGATTTTATTTCACAAGATCTGTATCACGCATGGATTGCGCATGAACAAATTGTACATCAATACAAGCATATATTAGGACACCGAATTTTTATTTGCCAAAAATAAAGTGGAATTTTGATTAATGGTGAAGTGCATTCCCCGTAAAAGTCCGATTGAGCGGGCTTTTACGGGGAATGAAAAAACGCTGATAGAAATTTCACTTTATTAAAAAAAGCCAACAAATATGTTGGCTTTTCTTTAAATGAAAAATAAAGCAGCTAATGAAATACCGAAAATAAATCCAAGACCAAGTTCAACGGCTCCAAATCCACCAAATCCGCCACCAAATCCGCCACCAAATCCACATCTACAGTCATCAAATCCACATCTATCACATCCACGAGATCTACGAGATCTACCAGATCTACAGTCATCAAATTCACATCCACAATGGTTACATCCACCTAAACCACCACAGAAATCACAGCCGAAGCCACCAAAGCCGAACCCGTGGTCAAATCGCTTGCGATGAACGGGTTCAATCCATACTGATTCACCTGTTAGATCAACAATTCTTCCAATATGGATATTACCTTTATAATCTTCAATACGTACGACTCGTCCATAATATCGCCGGCATGTATGATAATGTTTATGAGAACTCATATAATTTTGCTCCTTTCTCTTTCCAATATTACGATATGATAAAGGAACAAGAGTGGCTTGTACGTTTGTCTATTCCATCATAATTGCTGTGAAAAACGGGAATGATAAGGAAGGACTGTTTTCTAGTAATGAAAAATGTTACTCCCTGTTAGGGTGAGATAAAAAGGAGCGGAAAAAATGAATCATTCAGATACATTTCAAACGTATGAAATGTCATGGGATGCATTAACGGATGCACTTCGAAAAGAGATGACACGTCAAGTAGGAGCTGATATTATTGATACCATTGTATGTGATTTACAAGATGGATTCGAAGTGTATACATACATACAAGGAGATCTTGCATTTGAGTATAAGGAAGCACTTGAACGAAAATATGGCACAGATAGCAAATTTCCAAACATATTAACAGTATTACTATTGGCGGATATCTACAATGTAAAAGAAAGTAACATTCGTCTTCATGCTGATCACAAAGAAAATCCAGTTGTAGAAGTATACGTAAAACAATGAGAGTGCATGTAGATTGCACTCTCATTTTTGTTATAATAAAAGATAGAAAATTAAGAAAAAGGTGAAAGTATGAAGCGAGTGCGGTTACGTGAACTAGGAGTCAAAATTGGAAAATATGATGTAGGAAAATGGAATGCCATTACTGATGTTGAAGGTGTCTTAGTGGGTCATGTTACTTTGAAGGAAGAAATGCATATTCGTACTGGTGTTACGGCGATTTTACCGCATGATGGAAATATATTTCGTGAAAAAGTATTTGCTAGTTCTTATGTTATTAATGGCTTTGGAAAAACGATTGGAACGATTCAAATACAAGAACTAGGTGTACTTGAAAGTCCGATTATGTTGACCAATACATTTGGGGTTGCTCCTGTATTAGAAGGGACATTACGATATATGCTAGAGCAGAATGAAGAAATTGGTGATACAACTGGAACTGTAAATATTGTTGTTGGAGAGTGTAATGATGGATATTTACATGACATTCGAACGCTTTATGTAAGACCAAAGCACGCAATTGAGGCCATTACAAATGCAAAAAATGGTCTAGTAGAAGAAGGGTGTGTGGGAGCCGGTACAGGAATGGCTTGTTTTGGATATAAAGGCGGAATTGGTACAAGTTCACGCAAAATAACCTTTACAAAAGAAACGTATACAGTGGGGGTTTTAGTTGTTACGAATTTTGGGAGAAAAGAAGACTTATATATTCGAAATGAGAGCGAGGAAACTATGCCAGATGGCTCTATCATGATAGTTATCGCAACTGATGCACCATTAAGTGATAGACAATTACAGCGCATAGCAAAGCGAGCGACTTTTGGACTTGCAAAGGCAGGTTCTTACGGAGCACATGGGAGTGGAGATATCGTTATTGCCTTTTCAACAGCAAATCGTATTTCTCATACGCCTACTACTGAATTATTACAATATCAATTTTTACGTGAAGATGGGGAAGAAATTTCTCATATATTTGCGATGACAATTGAAGCAGTGGAGGAGGCAATTTTGAATGCTTTATGCATGGCGGAAACGATAGAAGGGAGAGGGAAAAGAAAATTAGAGGCGATATCCTATGAAAATCTAAAAGATATACCAAAGTTTAAAATAATTTAATTATGTAAACTGAAATGAGTTATTGAGTGGAGCTCTATTTATTACTATTACATATAAACTCCAAAGTATAGATGTCAGTTTTTTTCATTAATATATAGAAACAAATATAAATTAAACCGAAAAGTGACACATTGTAATAGCGTAGGAAGTTGAAGTGTACTTCAATGAGAAGTGGCAGAAATATTGGATGAGAAAGAAATTTGTGATGGAATTTAGAAGAAAATAAAAAACTGCATAGAGTCGGTTTTTTATTAAATATCAGTTTACATAATAATATTATGTTTTTATTTGTTTTTCGAAATACAAGTCATATCTTGTATTTCGTCTCATAAGTTTAAACATAGGAATTTGTCTACAAAGGTGGCGAAGCTTCAACATGTATATTCGAATCATAGCCACATCTATTTTGTTTTTACTACTCATATGTATTAGTCCTTGTTCTAGTTTAGCGAAAGGAGAAGAAGCGAGACAGCGCGTTGTTTCACTTGTATATGATGATTCTGGTAGTATGCGTAATAATGATCGTTGGAAATATGCAAATTATGCATTGCAAAGTTTGATTGCATTGTTAGATGAAAAAGATACGTTTTCCTATGTCCCAATGAGTCATCCATCGCAAGATATAGCAGTTTCGTTGGAGAATAGTAAGCGGCAAGGGGAGATTGAAAAAATTCAAGCATGGAATGAGAGTGCTAATACACCTTTTCAATCGGTGGAAACAGCTATCCAATCTATTAAGAGGCAAGTTCAGGTGAATGCGAATCGTGAATTTTGGCTTATTATTCTAACAGATGGAGCGTTTAATGAGCTAGAAAAACAAGATGGTAGTGGAAAAAAAAGGATTTCAGAAACGCTCAGTACTTTTAAAAAAGAAATGGAAGAAAAAAACATTTCTTTACATGCAGTATTAATTACAATGGAAGAAAATTTAGGGGTGCAAGAATATGCGCAAATGAATGTCTTTAAAGATATTTGGAAACAACAGATGAATGGAATCGTGTTCCCTACAAGTGGAGAAGATGGTGTTGTCCACAGTGTCAACCAAGCGGCTGCCTTAATAGCAAATCGTGATCCGTTTTCAACAGTAGAAGAAGCGGTGAAAACAAATATAATAGAAAACAAGATTGAAATTACAACACCATTTCCGTTAAAACGAATTACACTTGTTAGTCAATCTTCTCAGAACATACCGTATCATGTCCAAAATATACAAGGGTTGCTTAATTTACAATCGAGATTTTCGATTCAAGCACCAGCGGGAATCGGATTATATGGTGGAATTACACATATAATACCTAAAAATAATGCTGTAATGGAACCGGGGAAATATATAGTAGAAATTGATCAAGCAGTGACAAAGGAAAATATGAAAGCACTGGTAGAACCGGCATTAGATTATACCGTTTCTGTATATGAAAAAGGAAAGGAACAGAAAAAAGAAACAGAACAAATCTATGAAGATAAAACAGCAATTATAGAAGCAAAACCAACAAATGTACCGGTAGATGCCTCATATTTTACTGCTCAAATAGAAATAAATAATCAAATGCATTCGATGCAATGGGATGGGAAACGAAAAGCCTTCTACTATGAAACAAAGATAGGAAAAGATGCGGTACGTGGAAATGTGTACATGAATATAAAAGGGTTTTATCGCCAAACGAAAGAATTTCGTATTCAAGCTGTTCCAAAACCAAAACTATCATTAAAAGTAGTTACAACGAATTATAAAGAAAAAGTTACAAATTTAGAACATAGCGCACCATTTATTATACAGCCACTGTTAAATGAAGAATCAATGTCAGAAGCAGAAGTAAGGGAATTGTTGAAAACAGCTACTATTACATTTCATAAATCTATCAACTATGAGTTAAAGCAAAATAGAAATCAAATATATGTATATCCTCGTCCTTATTACTCCAACACATTTAATTTTACAGATACCGGCATCATAGAAGCTACCATCACATTACGAGATTCACAATCGCAAAAAGTGAGTAAACAAATTTCGTTGTCTATTATTGACGTTCCTTTTTTAGAGCGTTATGCGACCATTTTTCAGTTCGTTTTACCATTTAGTATCATCTTATTCATTATTGTAACTCTTATCATTGGGTGGATAGTTCGTCCGCGTTTTCATAGAAAAGCGCTTATGTATTATGAATGGGATCAATCTATTGCGGAAGATTGGTTATATAAATCTGAACCAGAATCACTGCGAACGAAATGGTGGAATCATTATTTTGGTATTCCATTTCGAGCGGAACGGAAAACAGTGCAGTCTGTTACGTTAATTGCAAAAAAAGGATCAAAATCTATATTTGTTACGAAAGATTCTCAAGTACCAGGCATGGTGATCGATGGTATGTTTCTAACAGATGAAGAAGTAGGACGCGAGCATAAAACGTTATATCCGAACGAAATGGTTGTTATTGATCGCGGCTATGGAAAAGAAGTATACAGATATGAATGTGAATAAATAGGAAGGTGGTTCACATGGATTTTCAAGTACCAACAATTTTAATTGGACTTGGCGGAATTGGAAGTACAGTTACACATGATATTTACCGGAAACTTCCGAAGGAACGGCGTAAAAAAGTAGCGATGCACGTATTTGATACAGATATTAATACGTTAAGTCACTTTCAGCATATTCGTAAATTTGTGACACAAACGAGTTCCAGTAAAACACCGCGCGAATATATGGCAGAAGATCCAACGATTCCAGATTGGTTTCCGATTGACCCGACTGTACTAGATAAACCATTAACGGAAGGTGCTGGTCAACTTCGGGTTATTTCTCGATTGGCACTTCGCGCAGCGATGAAGGAAGATAAATTAACAACTTTTTGGCAAGAAATTGAGAAGATTTTCCCCGTAACAAGTGATACAACGGAATATGGTGTGCGCGTTATTATTGTTACGTCATTAGCTGGTGGCACAGGTTCTGGTATGTTTCTACAAATTGCTCTATATTTACGAGAAATGCTTCGAAAAAAGTTGCAACATCATAACATTTTAATTCGCGGTGCTTTTTTACTTCCTGATGTTCTCGTTAAAACGCGTACAATAAGCGGCAAAGAATTTGAATCAGTGCAGGCAAACGGATATGCATCATTAAAAGAATTACATGCAATTACTTTAGGATCTACAGGAGAATTATCACGTCGCGGGGGCGTTACAATTGAGTTAGAATATCGTCCTGATCAAGTGGATGAAGATGGACGCACAAATCATACCATTATGCAGCATCATTTACCATACAATTATTGCTTCTTATATGATTATGAAAATTTACATGGTCATCATTTGCATAGTTTGTCTGATTATATGGAACAAATGACAAATACAATTTATTTACAATTATTTAGTCCGATGTCAACGAGTCATTTTGCACAAGAAGATAATCAAATTCAACAACTTGCTGATTCAAATGGTAAAGCTCGTTATTGCGGAGCAGGAGCTGCAAAACTTGTTTATCCATACGAAAATGTTCTTCGTTATTGCGCTTTAAAGTGGGCGGTACAAGGATTAGATGAATCATGGCTTCATTTAGATCGACTTTTTCAAGATAAGAAAAATCGGTTTGAACAAGACGTTCGCCGCGGCATGCAGCGTGAAAAGCCTGAACGGGGGAAAAGTTTTTTAGAAGATTTAGAACATTTGGCGACTCGTCCAGAACAGGCACATGTATTTTATAAGCAAATGTATTATGAAACGCGTGAAGGGGCAGAAGGCGGAAAGATTGGTGTATCAAAATCAAAATTATTTTTAGAAGCAGTAGAAAATTATGTGCAGCGTACGGTACAAAAAGATGAAGAGTTAAATCGTTTGCAGAGAGAGTGTAAAATTTCAGCTGCAAAGCTGAAAATTGCTGAACAAATGAAAGGTGAAGTGGCACGAGTAGACCACGCTGTGCGTTTATATGCGTATGCGATACCAAGTCGTGTGCATGAGCATGTAACAACGTTGATATATGATATGATTGAAGCTGATCGATTTACACCAAGCGGCTCAGAGGGACAGTCATATCAGTTGAATACATGGTTTTTAAAGAAAACAGATCCTGTTCACCCTGTGGCTGCACGCTACATGTTATACGAAATTCGTAAATTGTTAACCGAAAAAATGAATCGGCTACATGAAAATAATGAACAAAAGCGCAGTCTTATCCAAAATTATGATAAAAAGTTTAATGTAAGTAATATTGAAGGAACGGTAACAGCCGTTAGACGTGTTGAATTGGCGCAGCAGCAAAATTGGTTTGGGAAAATGTTTCACAATGACCAGCGGACATTTCGAAAAGAATTTCAAGATATTATAACTCAATATATACACAAATTAAATGAATATCGAAAAGAAATGTTACTAGAGCTTGTATATCAATCTTTATATCAAGCTGTAGAGAAAATGATTCAATATTGGGAGCGTTTCTTTGATAATTTACAAGAAACTCGTGAAAATTTATTATTAGACATTCAAAAACGTAGTAAAGAATTTGAAGGGAAAACCAATCCAACAAATGTATATGTATTAGCAGATGAGCGAATGCAGGAAGAGATGTGGAAGGATATTCATCACCATGTAAACAATGGTGTGCTGCCAAAAGAGATATCTGCTGAAATTTATATGAGTTTATATCGTGAATATTGCAGAGGAGCGCAAGCAGAGGAAGGGCAATCACAAAAAGTAGAAGATTTTTATCGGAAACATATTTTGACATATTGTGAGCAGGAATTACAAGATCGCTACCGAGATAAATTAGAATTAAATATTATTGATGCATTGCGGAAAGAAGCGGCTATTCAAAAGCGTGATATGACAGAGTATGTAAGTGAAAAAATTGAAGATTTGCTGCATCTAGCAAGCCCATTTATACCGAAAGTTGCGCATCATCGTGAATTGCAATATTGGGGTATTCATCCGCTCGTTCATCAAGGATTAAATGAAGAAACGTTACAAGAGATGTTCCAGGAAAAGGAAACGGTTGATGCAGCCTTTTCACCGTATGAAATTGTATGTTACCGTGCGCATTATGGATTGTCGCTGCAAGATTTTCCGAAATTATCGTCTGGACATATTGCAAATGGTTATGTGAATGAGAAGGGAGATTACTTTCAGTCTTATTATCGCCGTGTAAATAAATTAAACGTTCGCAAATCGAATTTAACACCGCATCTTGATAAGTATTGGCACTTACCTGCTTTTATGCCTGACTTAAATGCTACACAAACAAAACTGGATTATGATAAGTGTAATCGTGCTTTATTGTATGCATATATATATCGTTGGATTAGTCTTGCCGCTGTGGACGGTCAGTTTGTTTACCAATATAACGGAGTGGGGCGAAGTTCTCTTATTCAATCGATGGGGAAAAATGTAACAAATGAAGGATATAAATTGCATCGTGCACTGCTTCATAACCCATTTATATATGAAAATATCATTTCTCGTTTTGAAGAGGAACAAGAAAAAGCATTGCAGCACGGAGGACATTTATATACACATTCCTTTCTGTTAGGTGCGCAAGATATAAAATGGCTCCGAAAAGAACATGTTCACAATATTTTAGATGTTATCTTGATGTACGATAAGGAAGCAAAATATGATCCGACATTAGAAGAAACATCTGACGAATTGTTACGATTACTTGTTAATGAAATTGAACAATATTTTAAAGCTTATTACGGGACCGGAGCGGAAACAGCAGCAAAAAAAGAAGCGACTTTATTTGTAAAGCAACTATGGAATCGCTCATATGCAAAAGAATTTGTAGATCCAAACAGTGCACCGTATAAGAAATGGTTACATCTTCTTAACGTTCAAATAGAAGAGGAAGATACTAATGCGAATGTTTAGGAAAAGATAGGGAATCCTTAACTTTGGAATTTATTATTTGGAAAAGAGGGATTCTCATGCCGTTTCTTGGAAGTGTATATCAAGTGTTTGGCTTATATTCAGAAATTTATCATGCGATGATTTGTATGGAGGGAAAAGATAGTCAACCTATTGATGAATGTATGAATCGAGATGAAAAAGAAACTGTAGAAAAACGATAAAGAACATGCAGTAAATTACTGCATGTTCTTTTCGTTTTCTTATAGTTTTACAACATTCTTAGATTTTGACCTCTGTTAACTTGTTTGAATGCAAATTACTGTAACATTACTATCATTTGGTACTTCGTACATTCAAATCCTTTTTCACTATTAAACCATTTTCCTGTCTTGATTGTTTTCATATAAAAACCTTTTAAAATATTACTAAAGATGTGTTTCCTATTTATATGAACCGAGCAAATATAAGCATATATTTAAATCTGTTATCATTTTTACGTTAAAATGGAAGATAAGAACAGTAAATGTTCATTATCGTTTTTGAAACCTCAAAACAACGAAAGCCCTACCTCTCTTTCGTCCTTACGGCTCCGATGACCGTGCCAGTATGAATCGGGATATCCAAAAACAATGCTTGGATAAATGAACCTCATCGTATACTTAGAAGTATGAGAATAAAAGTGGTGAGAATAATTCATTTAGAGGAAAAAGAATTTTTTCTTAGAGGGTAATGTTTCTATAATCAAATCGTATTTGTAATCATATCATATTGAGGTACATAAAGCAAAAAAAACAAAATAGATGTTAGGCTATTTTGTCGTTTTAGGTATTTTATATAATTTAAAATCAAGTTCAAAACGGTTTTAGAAGGATTTCTTTACCTAACCGACTTTCGTATTTAACAAATCAATTGCCTGATTTTCAGTAATTCCTTTAATTAAACTTAATTCACTAATTAAAATTTTTTGTGCGTTGTCTAACATTTGTTTTTCACTTGCATTAAGCGCCCTTACTTTATTTCTACGTATTAAGTCGCGAACTACTTCAGCACCTTCTTGTATTTCACCCGTCTTCATTTTCTCCATGTTTTGGGTATATCTTTGCTTCCATGAGAGTGAATCATCTGATTCGCCGTACTGAAAAATAAGTAATACATTTTCTAATGTAAGCATATCGGCAATTAATCGTATACGTGATTGTATCATTTTTTTCATCGGAATCATTACTTCCATATTACTAATAGGTATTCTTATTACATAATATTTTTGTTTTTCTCCTAGGATTTCTTTTTCTTCTATGGCTTTAATCACACCTGCTCCGTGCATTGGATAAACAATTTTATCGCCAATTTGAAACAAATAATCCACCTCCATATGGTAACCTTTTTAAGTTTATCATATATAAGATGATAAGTAAAATTATTTATATTATCACAAAAATATTATCATAGTCAATATTTTTTGTTTGGCTAGGTAAAATCATTGTTACATATGTATAAAACTAAAAAATAAAATGAGTGTATAATAAATTGAGCCTCCTATCAGTGGGGGCTTACTGCCCAAAAGTAGCAGGATAAATAATTGATTGAAAAAATGTATGAAAGAGGTTTAATAATATGCTGAAATGGGGTTATTTTGTAATTATTAATGTTCTCGCTTTTATGATGATGGGACTAGATAAAAGAAAAGCAAAGAAGAAACAGTGGCGCACGCCGGAGAGTACGTTGTTTTTGGTTGCTGCAGCAGGGGGAGGAATTGGAGCTTGGATTGGGATGTATGTGTTTCATCATAAAACACATAAAAATAAGTTTGTGCTTGGTATTCCATTTCTTGCGGCTGCAGGGGTGTATATCTTTTGGATATTATAGTAAGACGGTCCGTGTAAAAAAGTTATGTAGCGGAAAATTGTAAAAAGGTAGAAGGACAATTTATAATGAAGAAAAAAGAAAAGAGGGGAGTCAAATGGAAGCGCAAAAAAAGGGAATTATATATGCGACAAGTGCATATATGATGTGGGGAATTCTGCCGCTTTATTGGAAATTGGTAGATGAAGTTCCTGCAGAAGAAATTTTAGCTCATCGCATCGTTTGGGCATTCGCTTTTATGTTACTTGTTTTATTGATTTGCAAACGTTTTGGTCAATTTATGAATGAGCTTGTGCAACTTTTTAAACGTCCTAAATTATTCATGTCATTAACTGTTGCTTCTATATTAATTAGCGGGAACTGGTTTGTGTACATATGGGCTGTTAATCATAATCATGTCATCGAAGCAAGTCTAGGTTATTATATTAATCCGCTTGTAAGCATTTTACTTGGCACGCTCGTTTTAAAAGAAAAACTCAATTTTTGGCAATATGTTGCCGTAGGGTTAGCGGCATTTGGGGTTGCAATTTTAACAGTTCGCTATGGATCCATTCCGTGGATTGCGATTTCGTTGGCATGTACATTTGGTTTATATGGTTTATCAAAGAAATTATTAGATTATGATTCAATGATTGGGCTCACGATGGAAACGATGATTGTAATGCCGATTGCTCTTGTATATTTAGGGATGTTAGGTGTTCAAGGAATTGGTTCGTTTGGATCGGTTTCAATTACGTCGACGTTACTTTTAGCTGGTGCTGGTATTGTTACTGCATTACCGCTTTTATATTTTGCAAAAGGTACAAAGCTTATTCCGTTATCAATGGTCGGATTTTTGCAATATATTGCACCCACAATCAGTCTTGTATTAGGAATTTTCGTCTTTCATGAACATTTTACAGGGACTCATATGATAGCATTTTTCTTTATTTGGATTGCGTTATTTACATTTTCGATAGCGAAAACGAAATTTATGTTAAATAAGCAGCCAAAATTTATAAAAAATAAATCTGCAAAAGTTTCGTAAAACGGCATAGTATTATGTATGCCGTTTTCTTTATAATGTAAGTAAGGATATTCCATTATAAGCGGTGAGGTGCAAATTATGGAAACAATTTTACATAACAATCCATTAATGTCTGCAGTGATTGCTTGGTTTTTAGCACAACTTACAAAAGTTATAATCACTTTAGTAAAAAAGAGAGAATTTGATTTTGCACAGTTTTTTGCTTCTGGTGGAATGCCGAGTTCTCACTCTTCTACTGTGACAGCATTAGCAATAGCAACTGGGATTGAAGAAGGAATTACGAGCTCTGTATTTGCAATTGCGACAATTTTTGCGATTATTGTCATGTATGACGCATCCGGAGTGAGGCTTGCTGTAAGTAAACAAGCCAAAATTTTAAATGACTTTTTTCATGGGAGACAAACGGAGTATAAAAAATTGAATGAACTTGTCGGTCATACGCCATATCAAGTCGTTGTCGGGGCAATTTTAGGAATTGTTGTTGCGATTTGGTATTGTTCGTAAGCAAAGTGAAGAATGAACTTCACTTTGCTTTTTTGTTTTACACATATTTACGTATGTTATTGAATATTGTATATGGATTCAATAAAGAGGGGGGACATCTATGCTGCTGTATGACAAAGTAAAACAGGAAATGGAAAGACAAATTACAGCGTTACGTACGATGCAGCAAAGAGATGGAACATGGCGTTTTTGTTTTGAAGGATCCCCGTTAACCGATTGTCATATGATTCTATTATTACGTATGTTGCGAAGAGAAAAAGAAATAGAGCCATTTGTGACAAGACTTAGTTCTTTACAAGCAAATGAAGGGACATGGAAATTGTATGAAGATGAGCTGAATGGAAATCTTTCTGCTACAATTCAAGTGTATGCTGCATTGTTAGCTTCTAGGAAATTTAAGAAAGAAGACCGTATGATGCGTCGTGCAGAACAATTTATTCTTGAACAAGGTGGCATTACAAACGCTCACTTTATGACGAAGTTTATGTTAGCCTTACATGGGCAATACGGTTACCCTGCATTGTTTCATTTTCCCATGCCTTTTTTCTTTTTACCGGATCATTCCCCGTTTAGTATGTATGAATTGAGTAATACTGCACGTATTCATTTCGTTCCTACGCTCATTTGTATGAATAAGAAATTTGTAATAGAAGAAAATATGATTCCTAATCTTAGTTACATAGCGGGTGCGAATAAATCAAATTGGTTTCATAATAAACGCTCTTCTGTTCTGCAAACAATTTTATTAGAAGGGAAAAAGCTCATTTCTTATCCTTATTCTCTTCATCAAAAAGGATATAAAGCAGCGGAACGTTTTATGCTAGAACGTATAGAAGGAAATGGAACACTTTACACATACGCGAGCGCTACTTTTTATATGATTTACGCTCTCCTTGCTCTCGGTCATTCTATACATTCTCCTATTATTGAGAAAGCTGTATCAGGGATACAGTCGTACATATGGAATACAAAAAATGGTGTCCATTTGCAAAACACACCTTCAACAGTGTGGGATACTGCTCTTTTAAGTTATGCTTTGCAAGAAGCAAATGTGTCAGAAGATGATGCAATGATTGAACGTGCAAATCGTTATTTATTAAAGAAGCAGCATACTTCTTATGGGGATTGGCGTGTTCATGCACCTTCTTTACCTCCTGGCGGATGGGGATTTACTGATGCGAATACCATTGTGCCAGATTGTGATGATACAACAGCGGCGCTACGTTCACTTACTTACATTGCGAAGAAAGATAAGAAAGTAGAACAAGCTTGGAATAAAGGGATACAGTGGATTCTTGGAATGCAGAATAAAGATGGAGGCTGGGGAGCGTTTGAGAAGGATGTTGATAAGCATATGTTTGCGCATGTTCCTCTCGATAGTGCAGAAGATATGATTCTTGATCCGTCTACAGCAGATTTAACAGGGAGGATACTTGAGTTTTTTGGAACTTATGCGCCAAATAAAATAAGTGCAAATGATTTACATCAGGCAATGCAATGGCTCCTCCGTACTCAAGAGCAAAATGGTTCTTGGTATGGAAAATGGGGAGTTTGTTATATATATGGTACATGGGCTGCTGTAACAGGTCTGCGTGCAAACGGATTGCCAGCAAATCATCCAACGTTAGAAAAAGCAGCGCGGTGGTTAGAAACGATTCAACATCGTGATGGAGGCTGGGGAGAATCGTGCAGGAGTAGTAAAGAAAAGCGGTTTATTTCAATACCTTTTAGTACACCTTCTCAAACGGCATGGGCTTTAGATGCCTTAATCGCTGTACATGATACAGAAACAGCATGTATTCAAAAGGGAATCAATTATTTGTTAGAGCATTCTTTAGAACATATTGAATATCCGACTGGAGCAGGATTGCCTGGGGAATTTTATATTCGTTATCATAGTTATCATCGCTTATTTCCCTTACTTACCTTTGCGCATTATGTGAAAAAATATAAAAAATAAACCGAGAATATGTCCTCGGTTTATTTTTTGTTTGGTTGGTGTTTTTGACGTGCATCTGCAGCATCTGCACGAGCTTGAGCTTCTAAGTCATCTTGGTCAGCGAGTTCTTGAGAAAACTCAACATCAATGCCATCAGATACTTTGTTTTGCTGTGAATTCTTATTTTTCATCTCACACAATCTCCTTGTGTTTTGCTAAGTTGCAATTATAGTGTGACACAAATAGACTTTTTTATGCAAAAAAGGAGAATGAAATATATAAGACGAAATATATAGAAAATACATAGAAAAAGTGAGGGAGAAAGATGAATTTTTTAGAGGGGAAAACAGCTGTTGTTACAGGTGCAGCACAAGGGATTGGAAAAGAAATTGCACGTGTATTTGGCGCGTTAGGAGCGAAAGTATTACTTAGCGATATGAATCAAGAAGCTTTAAACAGTGCGACAACACAATTGTTACAAGAAGGATATGATGTAAGGGCGTATGTTTGTGATGTAAGCAGCCATGCGGATGCAAAATCGCTAATTGAGTATGCGATTCAAACATACGGTGCATTGCATATTTTAGTAAATAATGCTGGAATTACACGAGATGCAATGTTGCATAAAATGGAAAAAACAGCATGGGAGCAAGTATTGCAAGTAAATGTAACGGGTGTATTTAACTGTATGCAACCAGCACTTTTGTATATGCGTAAACAACAATATGGACGTATTATTAATATTTCTTCAATTAGCTGGCAAGGAAATATCGGCCAAGCAAACTATGCGGCTGCTAAAGCAGGTGTAATTGGGCTTACAAAAACAGCATCAAAAGAAGCAGCTGGATTTGGTGTTACATGTAATGCAATTTGTCCTGGATTTATGGATACCGATATGACGCAAGCCATACCGGATAAAGTAAAGGAAAAGATGATTGCAGCCATTCCAGCGGGGCGAATCGGGGCACCGCAAGATATTGCACATGCAGCTGCCTTTCTAGCATCAGATTTTGCTTCTTACATTACTGGAGAAGTACTAAATGTAAGTGGTGGGTTACAAGTATAAAAAGGAGTAAGGCATAGAGCAGGGAAAAGGTCTTGCTATCCTTTTAGCTTAATTATTGCTTTGAAATAAAGTTTGATGAAAAGTATCTCGTAAACACGTATTTTACAGTAAATGAAAAGGGTTCATTTTGGATATAGTTTAGTCAAAATGAATCCTTTCTTTTAAATAATCTTTCAGTTTTATAAAGTGAAACTTTAATCAGTGGGGGTTTTCTTCATCCCCCACTGATTATTAGTTGAACCAATCGGGCTTTTACGGGCAGTTTATCTCCCACCTATCTTCTTTACTTTCGCTGAATTTTGAGGTGGGAGTATTACTGCCCGTTAATGCGGGATAAAAAAGTTTAATCAAAACTTATTTCGATTTCTTTGAGTTAAGAGATAAAGCATCTTATCTTTTTTATACACGTCGTAACTTTATTCAAAACTTCGCGTCTTTTTTACAAACATCGTAACTCTATTTCAAATTCATAGTTATGAAAAAGAAAAAAAGTCCTTTACTAAGTAATAAAGATTTTTACTGAAAAAGAACACTATTCCTTTATCAAAATTTTATCAATTTAATAACAATGTTAAATAAAAAATAAACCTTATGAACTATATATGGATACTGAAGGTATTTTCTCTTGAAAAGCTTCCCTATAAATGAGGTCTTTTTATAATCAAAAAAATTCCACCAAAATAGTAGGGGGAGTTAGTCTCAAAATATGCTTGATTAAATTATAGTTTCAGCAGGGGTAAATGCCTCAGAAGGGTTATATTTTGAAGTTATCTTCGTTATAAACCAGTTAGTGCTGCCTGGATCTGAATTTTTTTCTACAGTAATAATCTTTTGTCCTTTTTCAATTTTGGCAAATGAGGTTATTAAATCATATGCAATTGTAAATTTCCATTTTGTATTACTAATCTTATCTACTTTTACAAAACGGAAATTATCAACCCACGGACTTGATTGCCCGGTTACCCAACTACTTTGCTCGAATTTCTTCTGTGTCTGTTGCTGAAGTGACGGTGACAACATGGCGAATTGAACAGCACCGCTTCGATTTTTTACACCTAATATCCACAATTCTATAGCTTGTTTAGGTGTTTTTGTTTGCAAGCCTGACATAAATGAACTTATTTGGCTTTCTAATTGGTTAGATTCTGTTTCAGCAAATGTGGCATTGGTATGTGATAGCAGAATCAACGGAAACAAAAAGCTAAGAAATAATATACGCATAAAATCACCTCTAAAGGTATTTTTTCTCAAAGTTTATTACATTATTCTGCTTTTTATTGTGGAATTTAGATCTTTCTGAGGTTAGTCCCATCGCCATCAAGTTAAGATTTTATAATGCCCCAGAATGAAAATTTTGTGTCTTTTATAAAAATAAGGCTCATTTTTATCACTTTGGGGGCAACCTGTTCTGTTAGGTTGATGGGCATATGGTGGGATCCAAAAATGTAAGTTCTCCTAGTTAAATTACTCTAAGTTTCATTACATATTTTTTTCAACAATTGGGGCTTTATTTGAGGACAGCCAATCCAAATGTTGTGGCAAATGAGGGCATTTGTAGTACAAAAAAGGATAGAACATACAGAATTATTCTGCTTGTATCTATCCTCTTCTTTTATTCATATATAATGTGTAACATTATATATTTGCTCTTGGTGAAACAAAGATTGATTCAAATTTCTTGAATCTAAATAGAACAATTGGTAAGACTTTTTTTAGTTTAAGTTAATCCAAACGCTTTTTACTTCTGTATAGTTATTTAACGCATAAGAACCCATTTCACGCCCAAGACCTGATTGTTTATAACCTCCAAACGGAGAGGCCGCATCAAAGACGTTATAACAGTTTACCCACACTGTTCCAGCTCTTAATTTACTTGCAACATAATGCGCATTCTTCAAATTTTCTGTCCACAAACCAGCAGCTAATCCATATGCTGATTTGTTCGCACGTTCAATAACTTCATCAATGTCATCAAATGGCATTGCAGCAACGACAGGACCAAAAATTTCTTCTTTCGCAATTGTCATTTCATCTTGTACAGCTGCGAAAATTGTTGGAGCAACATAATAACCTTGTTCGTAAGGTTTATTTCCACCAACTAATATTTCTGCTCCCTCATTTTTTCCTTTTTCAATATAGCCCATTACTCGATTTTGTTGTTCTTCTGATACGAGGGGACCAATATTTGTTTGTGGATCTAATCCAGATCCTTGCGTTAAGCTCTTTGAGTATAAGGCAAGATCTGCAACAACATTATCATACATTTTCTTTGGAATGAACAAGCGAGATCCAGCACAACATACTTGTCCTTGGTTAAACATAACGCCAGAAAGTGCTGCTGGAATTGCACGCGATAAATCAGCATCGGGTAAAATAATATTTGGTGATTTACCACCAAGCTCTAATGTTACGCGTTTTAATGATTGGGATGCTTCTTTCATAATGTGTTTTCCAACTTCAGTTGAGCCTGTAAAAGCAATTTTATCAATGAGAGGATGACTAACAAGAGCTTGACCAGCTGTTTCACCATATCCTGGTACAATGTTAATAACACCTTTTGGGAATTCAGCTTCTTCTATCAGTTCAGCTAAATATAATGCGGAAAGAGGAGTTTGTTCTGCTGGTTTTAGTACGACGGTACATCCAGTTGCTAGTGCTGCACCCAACTTCCACATCGCCATTAAAAGCGGGAAGTTCCATGGGATAATTTGACCCACAACACCAACGGGTTCATGGCGTGTATAATTAAAATAATCTCCTGAAACAGGAATTGTTTGACCAACTAATTTTGTTGCCCATCCGGCATAATAACGCATATGTTCAATTGCAAGAGGAATATCTGCAGTTGTTGTTTCTTGAATTGGTTTTCCGTTATCAAGTGTTTCAAGCTGTGCAAGCTCATCTTTATGTTTTTCCATTAAATCAGCAAGCTTGTACATGCAGCGGCTGCGCTCAGCTCCGCTCATACGTGACCATGGTCCTTCATCAAATGCTTGGCGTGCCGCTATGACTGCTTTATGGATATCTTCACGACCGCCTTCATATACAACAGCTAACGTATCGCCAGTTGCTGGATTTGGTGTTTTAAATGTCTTTCCGGAAGCGCTTTCAATGAAAGTTCCATTTACATATAGTTTCTTTGTTCCTTGTAAAAATTTCTCTACTTTTTCATGGAGATTCACAGCTAGTTGACTCATTGTATAACCCCCTAAAGAATATATAATGTAAATGCAGCAAAATACTGCATTTATTCCAAAGAAAAGAGGAGTTGCGGGATAAAATGAAACTTCCATCAATGTTTTTTCTTCATTTCCCACTGATGGTTAGTCGAATCAATTGGGCTCTTACGGACATATATCTTTTTTGTTCCCTCAAAATCCTGGGAGAGCAGTTTTACTGACCGTTAGTGCAGGATAAACTAGGTGAAGGACATCCAATTTCAATCGTAACTTAAAAAATCAGAAATTTCAATCTTATTTATATTAAAATTGTTAAAAATATGTAATTTTGTAATGTAAGTCTAATATGATTCACAAGAGATATTCATTTTGCTTTTTTTATAGGAAAAACGATACAAACAATGGTACAATAATACATCGTGAAAGGAGGAGAAAGAAATGAATCAACATCATGATGATCCGCGTTTTCGTATCGCACATCGTGAAGCGTGGATCGGAGTTGGACTTGCTGTTATCAACTTTCTAATATGGTACGGTTTCGCATATGGATTAGGTAGTGGCAATCCAAAAGAATATACATATATACTAGGGTTTCCGGCCTGGTTCTTTTATAGTTGTATAGTAGGGTTTATTGTAATGGTTTTACTTATTGTATTTGTTGTCCGTTTCGTATTTCAAGATGTTTCGTTTGATGAGGAAGAAAAGAGTGAGGAATGAAAATGAACTGGTATGTAATTATTCCAATGATGTTATCTTTTGTTGTTGTGTTTTTAATTGGTGTATATGCGGCGAGACGTGTTCAAACGACCGCGCATAACAAATTTTTGCAAGAGTATTTTCTAGGCGGGCGCGAACTTGGTGGACTATTATTAGCAATGACGATGATTGCGACGTATGGAAGTGCAAGTAGCTTTATCGGTGGACCTGGAATTGCATATAACATGGGGCTTGGTTGGGTATTGTTGTCGGCTATACAAGTTGTAACGGGTTACATTGTACTAACTGTACTTGGAAAGAAATTTGCGATTACTGCAAGAAAAATGGAAGCTATTACGTTAATTGATTACTTGAAAGGAAGATACAACAATAAAGCTGTTGTTATTTTATCAGCGTTATGTATTATTATTTTCTTGTTTTCAGCAACCGTTGCGCAGTGGGTTGGCGGCGGAAGATTAATTGAATCGTTAACAGGTCTTTCTTATACAACGTCTTTATTTCTTTTTACGTTTTTTGTACTTGTTTATGTTTTGATTGGTGGATTTCGTGCTGTTGCGCTTTCGGATACAATATTAGGTCTTATTATGCTGCTCGGTACAACAATTATTTTAATTGGTACAATTATTGCGGGCGGTGGTATTTCGAATATTATGCACGAGCTTGTACAGATTAATCCCAATTTAGTTACGCCATTTGGAGCAGATGGTAGTTTAACAAAGGCATACGTGTCTTCATATTGGATTTTGATTGGCGTTGGGGTGGTAGGTTTGCCGCAAATTAGTATTCGAGCCATGTCTTATAAAAATTCAAAAGCGATGCATCAAGCTTTAATTATCGGTACTGTTGTCGTCGGTACAATTATGATTGGTATGCATTTAACGGGTGTATTTGCCCGTGTTGTTTTACCAGGAGTGAGTGTGCCTGATAAAGTAATGCCATTGCTAGCGATGAAAGTATTGCCTCCTTGGCTTGCTGGTATTTTCTTAGCAGCTCCAATGGCGGCTATTATGTCGACAGTTAACTCATTGTTATTGCTTGTGAGTTCTTCCATTATTAAAGATATTTATGTAAATTACATAAACGAAAATGCTGCTGCTCAAACAGTAAAAAGAGGAACGCTATGGATTACAGCAATTGTTGGATTACTTGTTTATGCTGCAGCGATTAAACCTCCTGATTTCTTAATTTGGTTAAATTTATTTTCCTTTGGTGGTTTAGAGGCAGCGTTCCTTTGGCCGCTTGTGCTCGGGTTGTATTGGAGAAGGGGAAATGCTGCCGGAGCCCTTGCTTCGATTGTTGTTGGAGTTGGCTCTTATATGGGATTTCATTTGCTGCTTCCGAATCCTCTTGGTGTTCATACGGTTGTATTTCCGGTTTGTTTAGCATTTATTGCTTATATTATAGGAAGCACGTTGTTTTCACGTAAGTTGCAGCAACAAATTTAAAGTCTTTATATAAAAAGAGCAAGAGTTGTCTCTTATCAAGAACTAAATTAAAAAAATCTCGATTCATAAAGGACAATACATATTTTATATAACTAATATGTATTGTCTTTTTTATTAAATTAAAGTATCCGTTAGTTGAATAATAAATTCAGAAATTATCCTTTGATTTCAATTACAGTAACCCATTCAATTTTCACATTAAAAGTTTTAGTAACAAGACCTTCTGGTCGATTATGTGGACCCGTATAAGTGTCATATTAGACTTTCACTATAAAATCAAATTGAGAAAATCCATCTGTTATTCGTGTAACCTCTAATATTTCTGCATTCCATAATCCATAACTACGATTTGGATATTTTTTATTAAACACTTCTCTGGCATAAGAATCTAACATTACTAAAAGAGTAGCATAAAAATCAGTATGTTTTTTGTTTATGATCTTTTTCGTATCGGATAAAAAATCGTTTGGATTTTACTTCTGTACATTTTTTTTCATTCATATAGTAATAGCAGTTGATAGGATGGAGTTGAATGCTTTGAAAAAAGTACTGTTTCTTGGAGATCCTGGTATTGATGATTCATTAGCAATCATGTATGGGTTATTACACCCTGATATCGATATTGTTGGTGTTGTAACAGGGTATGGCAATGTTACTCAAGAGCAGGCGACGAATAATGCTGCTTATTTATTGCAAATAGCTGGAAGGGAAGATATTCCAATTATTAATGGGGCAAAAATTCCTTTATCAGGAGAATTTATAACATACTATCCAGAAATACATGGACAGGAAGGATTAGGGCCTATTCGTCCACCTGAAACAATTAAAGCGAATGTGAAACTGTTTTGTGAGATATTTGAGATTATTAACAGATATAAAGGAGAGCTTATTATTGTTGATGCGGGGCGTTCAACAAGCTTAGCAACGGCTTTTATTTTAGAGAAAGAATTGATGAAAAGCGTAAAAGAGTATTACATAATGGGCGGGGCATTTCTTGTTCCAGGCAATGTTACCCCTGTTGCAGAAGCGAATTTTCACGGAGATGCGATTGCTTCAAATTTAGTAATGCAATATGCTGAGAATGTTTCGTTAATTCCACTGAACGTAACAAATGAAGCAGTCATTACTCCTGATACTGTTCCATATATTACAAAGAATGCAAAAACAAATTTTAATAAATTAATCGAACCAATTTTTAATTATTACTATAAAGCCTATAAAAAATTAAATCCGAACATAGCTGGAAGTCCAATTCATGATGTTGTAACAATGATGGCTGTTGCTAATCCTTCCTTGATAGAATATGTATATCGTCGTGTTCAAGTTGATATTGATGGTCTTGCAAAAGGTGAAAGTATTGCCGACTTTAGACCACAGCCAAGGGCAGAATCGATGAAAAAATGGGTCAGAATTGGCTGGGAATTACATTATAAAAAATTTCTTGAAGATTTTATTCGAGTTATGACGTAGACAGTATACAAGTTATAGTAGAGGCGATCTGTTTATAGATTGCCTCTATTGTTTTGCATATGAATAATATATTATAATAGATTACAAGACAAAGTTTAGGAGAGGAATTCCATTTGAAGACAATTGGGTTATGTATAGGAATACTTTGTTTATTTGTATTTATTATCTCAAGTAATTTTTTTGTGAAAAAAGCATGGAGTTCAAATAATGATGATGCACAATATGTTGCATCATTTGTAGAAGAAAATAAAGATCAAAAAAACAGCGCATTGCTAGTGATGCGAAATGATAAATTGGTGTATTCTATAAACCCTAATGTTGTATTACCTGTAGCGAGTACGATGAAGCTCATTGTCGCGTTGGAGTTTACAAAACAAGTAGGGGAAGGGAAAATTGATCCAAATGAGCTTGTGTCGATAGACGATATTAATCGTTATTACGTTCCAAATACGGATGGCGGTGCTCATGAGAAATGGCAAAATGTTTTAATGAAAAAAGGACTTTTAGAAGAAAATGTAGTTACGCTAGAACAAGTAGCAAGAGGAATGATGAAATTTAGCTCAAATGCAAATACAGAGTATTTAATGGACCGCCTTGGTATAGAGAATATTAATGGAAATATAAAACAATTGGGATTACCATCACATCAGCCATTATTCCCAATTGTTTCATCTTTGTATATTCCGGGCTATCTATACAAGGAATTACATGTTCCAAAGCAACAATTAGCACATACGTTAAGAACGATGCCGCAAGAAGAATATTGTCGTTATGCGATGCTGATACATGAGCGTTTAAAACAAAAAGGTCCGCAGCTGCAAAATGAAATTCCGCTTTTCTTAGGAGAAAAGTACGAGAAAATTTGGTCAGATAGACTTCCGGCTGCTTCTGCAAATGACTATATGATTTTATTAGAGAAAGCAAACCATCAAAAAGGTTTTACAAAAGTGGAAGAAAAAGAATGGTCACAACTTGTAGAATCAGATATGGAAGGGAAAAAGTATCGTCAACATTTTCGACATGCAGGTCAAAAAAATGGGTATACACCATGGTCTTTATCTAAAGCTGTATATGCAACAGACAAACGTGGAAACTGCACAGAAATTGTCTTTTTGGCAAATAATATAAATGAGGAAGATAGTGCTGAATTACGTAAGCATTTATCAAATTTACATTTTCAGATATTACAAAACGATAAATATAAAGCAACTGTTATTAAGTAAAACCGATGTATATACATCGGTTTTTTTCTTTGGATAAACACATTTTTTTAGGAGCTGGGTATGATGATTAATAATTAATAAGCGAGGGGAGTTATTTAAAATGCGGGAGGGAAGCGAGGAGTTTTTACAGCGAGAAGGTGTAGTCTTTCCGGGGAGAACATATGCTGATTGTATACTACAACATATATTCTGTTTTCAAAAGAATTATTTATTGGATGACATGTTTCAAATTCATCATGCGCATGTCATTATGTTGCTAGAAGAAGGGTTGCTAAAAAAACAAAATGCTAAGCAAATTGTAGCAGCGGTAGAAAAAGTAAAAACTGTCCCATTAGACGAGCTAGTATACAGAAAGGAGTATGAAGATCTCTTTTTTCTAGTTGAGCATTTGATTCAACAAGAAGCAGACAGTGATGTGGTTAGCAATATGCACATTGGGCGAAGTCGAAATGATATGGGGGTAGCGATGTATCGTATGAGTTTACGACGTTATCTCCTGCAATACATCGAGCATTTTATGCTACTGCAAGAGAGTATGCTAGAGCGAGCTAAGGAACATATGGAAACGATTATGCCGGCATATACACATACACAACCAGCTCAGCCAACAACGTTTGGTCATTATCTGCTTGCTATTTATGATGTGATGCAACGTGATACGGAGCGTTTATGGACCGCTTATCATGCTGTAAATCAATCTCCCTTAGGAGCCGCAGCGCTTGCGACCACAAGTTTTCCAATTAATCGAAAGCGTGTTGCGGATCTTCTAGGTTTTTCGAAGGTAATTGAAAATTCATACGACGCAATTGCAAGTACAGATTATTTATTAGAAGCAAGCAGCGCGCTTATGATGACGATGACAAATACAAGCAGATGGCTCCAAGATTTTTTATTATTAGCTACGAAAGAGTATAACGGTATTACAGTTGCAAATCCTTATGTACAAATTAGTAGTATTATGCCGCAAAAACGCAATCCAGTATCAATTGAGCATGCAAGGTCTCTTGCAAGTAGCGCTTGGGGAGAAGCATTTACTGTTTTTCAAATGATTCATAATACACCGTTTGGAGATATTGTCGATACAGAAGATGATTTACAGCCCCATTTATATGAAGGATTTGAGAAAGCGATTCGAGTTATTTGTGTAATGAATGCGGTAGTGCGCACGATGACAATTGAAAAGGAAATATTACAAAGTCGTGCAAAAAAGCATGCGATTACCATAACTGAGTTAGCTGATACACTAACCCGGCAGTATGATATTCCATTTCGCCGTGCTCATTATACAGCAAGTTATATAGCTAAACTTTCGGAAGAACAGAAAAAAGATTTACACGAACTAAATATTGTCGATGTTAATATGCATTTACAAAAGGAATTACAGGTTGTATTAACAAAAGAAGAGTGGAATGAAATCATTTCACCGCATTCGTTTGTTGCAAAGCGAACTGTATACGGTGGACCGAGTTTACAACAAATGCAGCGAATGATTAAAGAGAGAAAAGAGAATCGTTCAAAGCAGGAAGAGCGGCTAGAGAACGTGAAGAAACAACTTGCTGAAGCTGAAGAACAAGTCAATAAACTTGTTGCAACTATCCTTCATTTATAAAATAAAAGAAGGATTTAACTTGTAAATCGCCAATATATCACTATAGATTAGGAAAGAAAGAAGAGATTATAGTGATACAACTAAATGTATATACGAATTTTGTACAATTTAAAAATGATATTCTTCCTTTTTTAGAAGCATATGAACAAGAGAATAATTTAATATTGGGTGTGTTACGGTCTTCGCAGCTTCCCTTATTTATGGCAACGGCTACAAAAGGGGAAGAGCTTGTATTCGTTATGCTTCAAACGCATCATCAGCAAGCCATTGTAGCAAAGTCTGCGCCTTTAGAAAAGGATGAAATAAGAGAAATTGCACAGCAACTAGCAATTGCATATCCTGATTTGCCCGGATTAATTGGAGAAAAACAGATGGTAGAATGTTTAGCAGAACAACTCGCGGATTTTCAACATAAATCGATTCAAATCAAAATGAAGCAAGGGGTATACGGGTTAAAGCAGGTAATGAAAAAAGCCGAAAATAATGGGGTTTTCCGTCGAATAGAATTAAAAGAACAAGATCTAATTGAAGATTGGGTATACTGCTTTTGTGAAGAAGTAAATTTATCAATTACAAAGGAAGAAGCAGTGCATACTGCCGCTGAATTAATTGAAAGTCAACGTTTGTTCGGGTGGGAAGTAGAAGGACAATTAGTTTCAATGGCAGCTGTTACAAGACCAACAAAGCATAATATCACAATAAATTTTGTATATACTCCAAAGGCAGAACGTAAAAAAGGTTATGCTTTAAACTGTGTATCAGCGCTCAGTCAATATATGTTAGACAATGGGTATGCAACGACTTCATTATATACTGATCTAGCTAATCCTACATCTAACAAAATCTATCAAGAAATTGGTTATGAACTAATTATGGAGTCAATTCTATTATTTTTAAAATCTAAACAATAGAAAAACTCGCTATTAGCGAGTTTTTCTATTGTTCATCAATGCGTACAACACCACCTTGTTGAAAATTATCTGTTTCTAATAAGTCAATAACGGCTTTGGCTACATAATTTGGTGAAAGTAAATGGTCATCTTCTTTCAAAGCTAAGAAACGGTCTACATGAATAAAGTCTTCTTTTGATGTTTCTCTTATTTCGGTTTGCATCTCTGTATCTACAACACCTGGCGCAAAAGAAAGAATTTTTACAGGATAGCCTTTATCAGTTTCTTCTGCTGCAACACATTTTGTAAACATATTAATACCAGCTTTGGCGGTACAGTATGCTCCCCAGCCAAAGTATGGTTTTTGTCCGGCGCCAGAAGAGATGTTAATGATTCGTTTGTCCACATTCCAGTCTTTCGTATGCTTCATAAAGGCTGAAGAAAGTAACATAGGAGCTACTAAATTTACATGGACATTTGCAATTAATTGTTCACTTTCTGACCGCTCAACTGGTTTCATTGGTGCTAACATACCAGCGTTATTAATAAGGTGAATAGAAGATGCCGTTTTTACATCGATGTTTGAAAAAATATTTTCCATCAATGCTTCAATTTGATGAACATCTTGTAGATCAAACGAATAAAAATCAAATGGAATATGAAGGTATTTTGCTTTTTCGATAAGTTGTTCGTTTTGTTTACGTGATATAGAAATGAGTTTCGTTCCTTGTTGTAATAATTGTGTAGCAATTGCTTCACCTAATCCCCGAGAAGTTCCTGTTAATATTACATAACGCATATATTTAAAGCTTCTTTCACTATATATGTAATAGTATAAGATATTCCTTTTTAATAAGCGAAACTAAACTGAACGAAATGAATGCGTCTACATACAATAAAGTAATGCATGATTTCGAGGAGGAGTAGGTATGTACTATGTAATCCCTAATTCGTATAATCAACTATACCGGGTATATGAGGGAATGTATAACCAAGTGTCACAAGCTATTTTAGAAGCTATTAAAGGCGAAGCTGCTGCGATTGATTTTTATAGTCGGCTTGTAAACGAAGCACCAAATGCGAGACATAAAAAAGATATTTTACATGCATTGGAAGACGAAAAAGTACATTTACAAAAATTTATACAATTGTATACAACACTAACTGGACAGCAACCAACGTATCAAGTAGTGCAAACTCAATATTCTTCTTATAAAGAAGGGTTAGAACGTGCTTATGAAGATGAACTGGAAGCGTATGAAGATTACCGAAATGCTTATTTATTAACGCAAAACTTAGCAGTTCGAGATGTTTTCTTTCGGGCGATGACAGACGAAATAGAGCATGCTATACGCTTTGGTTTTTTATTATCTTCTCTATCATAACTTAAGGATACTAGACAATTTTGTCTAGTTTTTTTATGATCAATAAACGAAATTTCTGGAAGAAACAAAAATACATAAAATGGGTTTATCCCGCAATTTGCGAGCAGTAAGACCCACCACCTCAAGATTGAGAGAGAAGCGAGGAAGATAGATGGGGGGAAATCATTGATGAAAGTTTCGCTTCATACGATCAAGTTTTGGGATGATCCAATCTAGTAAGAAAATGTTAGTTATATGGAGGTGCTATAAGGATGCGAGACCGAAGTGCAGCAATTATTGTAGAAGAAGGAAAATTAGCTCTTATAAAACGCATTTGGGATGAAGAGGTATATTACGTCTTTCCTGGAGGGGGAATTGAGGAAGGAGAAACCACTGAAGAAGCAATAATTAGGGAAGTGTATGAAGAACTTGGCTTACATGTACAGCTCCAAAAACTTGCAACAACAGTTAAGTACAACGGAACACAATATTTTTACGAAGCAATAATTGTTGGTGGTACATTTGGCAACGGACAAGGTGAGGAATATGTGAAAAATGATAGGAAACGAGGCGAATATATTCCGATATGGGTCTCGGTAAAGGACTTATTAAACATAAATATTAAACCGTTAGAAGTAGGGGAATATGTGTATGAACTATATGAAGATTCGCAATTCATAGGTATTAATAAAAAGGATTGACAGTGCCTTCTGATTTCAGTATTGTATTCAAGTATGTGTTTAAATCAGGAGGTTTTTATGGAAAAGCAAACTACACATCATGTGAAAATGACAACAGCAGATCCGTCTGCACTTGGATTATTTGGACTTGCAATGGTTACACTTGTTGCGTCCTCGCAAAAACTTGGCTTTACAAGTGGTGTTTCATTTGTATTGCCATGGGCAATCTTTTTAGGAGGTTTTGCTCAATTATTTGCATGCATTAACGATGCAAAGCACAATAATACATTTGGTACAACAGCGTTTGGTGGATTTGCATTGTTCTGGTTTGGTGTTGGGACTTCATGGTTAATTCAACTTGGAGTATTTGGCGAAAAACTAGCAGCAACTGTGGATCCAAAGCAACTTGGAGTAGCATTTGTTGGTTACTTAATTTTCAGCTTATTTATGACAATTGGCGCAATGGAAACACATAAAGTATTATTTATGATTTTTGTACTTATTGATTTCTTATTTATTGGTCTTTCATTTAGTACTTTAGGTGTTATGCCACATGCCATGCATAAATTAGCAGCAATTTCTGAAATGCTTATTTCACTGTTTTCATTCTATGGATCAGCAGCTGCAGTATTAAATACGCACTTCGGAAAAGTTGTATTACCTGTTGGTAAGCCATTTGGTATCTTCAAAAAATAAACCACAACAGTATGAATGAAACAGAAAAAAAGCAACTAAGTATCTGTAAGATACTTAGTTGCTTTTTGTTTCGCTAGAAGCAACAGTAGATGTTCCCATAATTTCTGCAATTTTTGTATTGTCTGCTGCGTGACCGTCAATTGTTACATCCACTTTTTGATTTTCATTGGCAGTTACAACCCAACAGTTTGGGAGATAACGAGACTTATGAGATAAAGTGGAAGGAATGTTTAATATATCTCCTAGAGCATACATAGTTGCAGAAGAACCACCATCCATAGCCATCGCATTTACAGCTCCCTTGTCATATAAAAGGTCCTGACAATCTTTTAAAGAAGCGCCAATGCTGTGAGGTTGTCTACCATCTACGATAAGAAACATGATCGTGCCATCTTTCTTTTGAGCCATAATGCTTCGCGGACCATATCCCCAGCCTCCGTCATTTGTAAGCATTTTTTCGCCATTTACGATAAGTTGGGGCATAAAACCAGCTGCAGAAACAACATTTTTATTCTGTAATTGCTGTGCAGAGTAATTACCTGTTATCATTTGCCCATATTTTGTTAAACCTGAGATAAGAGTTGGCGTAGTTATGTCTTTTGGTGTATGAATGACTTCTCCATTTTCGATAACAATACCTAGGCCGACTTTACCGCCCCCATGTCCCGTTTCATCTGCAAATCCGCTAGCATTTACTGCAGCAAGTGCGTGATTTCGCTTTGCCATCACGTAAATTTTTTCACCAACATCTTTACCTTCTGTACCTTGTTGCGTTACAAGTTTTACATTAAAAGGATTACTAATTGTCATAAGCTTACCTTCGAAATAGTGATCGGCATACTTTTCTTGAACGGTTTCGATTTTCACATGAAGCGGCATATGTTTTTTCTCTTCCAATTGTTTTTTTGAAAGCTTCTGCAAACCAAGAGATTCGCTATTTAGCCATTTTGGATTATTAATGGAAGTTGAAATATCATCCAGTTCTTGTTGTGATAAGAAAGTGAACTTTGCTAAATCACGGTGTTGTGAGGTTAGAATACTTTCCGCAGCAATTACACGTAATTTATGTCCATAGGGAGTACCAAACAAAATACCAGCACCAATTAAAATGAAAGCAAGTAATAAAATGGAGGATATTTTTATTGCTCTTTTGAGATATTTTTTCATTTCGTGAACTCCTCTTATATAATTCATTATTTAGTCTTATGTGTAGCAAGCCGTTTTTTATTTGATTTGTAGACTCATATACAATATTATGATATGAGTAATTTGACAAGAGGTAAATATGAATGTAAATCGCTAAATCATGATGGAAACAGTCAGATAAATAATGACTGAATGAAAAAAGTGAACGCTGGAGCTTTAGTAACAAGAATGCACATTATGTGGTGGGAGGGCAAGAGAAAAGAAATCCAAGCTAATTCAATAGAAAAAATAAAGAAATGAAAGATGTTAGTCAACCAACTACTGAGGTTATAAAAAAACATGGAATAAAAGTTTGCTTTTATTCTAATAAAGGTGTATAGTGGTGTTAAACCATTTTACTTTTAATACCATAGAGATTTAAATAAGCTGTAACTTAAGAGGGGATAGCAATGTTAAATCTTCTCTGGGTTGCAGTTTTTTTAATGTCTAATTATTATTTGTAAAGTGGTTGAAAATGGACATGTACATGAAGGTACATAATTTAGGAGGATTTTTTCATGCAAAACGGTAAAGTAAAATGGTTTAACGCTGACAAAGGTTTCGGTTTCATCGAAGTTGAAGGTGGAGAAGACGTATTCGTTCACTTCTCAGCTATCCAAGGCGAAGGCTTCAAGACTTTAGAAGAAGGTCAAGAAGTTACTTTCGAAGTTGAACAAGGTAACCGTGGACCACAAGCTACTAACGTAACTAAAAAGTAATTGAAATGAAAGAGAAGGGAACTCCCTTCTCTTTTTTTTTGTATCTTAAAATAGAACAACTGCAATATTGTTTTTTAATACATATTAGAGATTGGGGATATAATGTTAAGAAGAGATAAGGAAGAGGTATGTAGTATGTATGAACCAAAATATTATATTGTATTTGATATTGAGCGGAATTTTAGACCTTACCAATCAGATGCTCCAACGGAAATTGTTGATATTGGAGCTATCAAGATTGAAGCAAGTACAATGAGCATTATCGAGTTTTTCTCTTCGTTAGTGAAACCATCGGCATCTCTATCTCGTCATACAACCAAATTAACAGGAATTACAAAGCAAGATGTAAAAGGTGTAGAAAAATTCCCTAAGGTAATTGAGCGATTTCGGGAGTTTGTTGGAGAAGATTATATGTTTGTAACGTGGGGGAAAGAGGATTATGGATTTCTCACGGAAGATTGTGTACGACACAATGTGGAATGTCCTGATCTTGAGAAAGAAAGAAGATTTGATTTACAGAGGTTTGTCTTTCATGCATATGAAGGATTATTTCTAAATCCACCAAGTTTGAAACTTGCAGTGGAACAATTGGCTTTAGAATGGGAAGGAAAACAACACCGTGCCTTTTCGGATGCTAAGAACACCGCGAATATATTTCTCACCGCAGCTAAACAAAAGGATATTCATAAACAATATAAGAAAAGCTTAGAACTCATACTCGTAAAAAATGGCTCTTTAACAGATAAGGGTAAAAAGAAAATGAAGAGATGGGTATTTAAAGAAGTAAAGAAAAATGGATATTCCCACCTTACATGGGATACATTCATAAATAGCAAGACATGGGAGAATGTATCTGATCAATATTATTTCGATCATACGACCTTACGGCTGTTACAAAATTACTTTCATACTGCTTTGAGGAAAGCTAAACAGCAACTTCAAGTATTGGCTGCAATGAATAATAATGATCAAGGGAATAAAACACACTAAAAATTATAAGAAGAACAGGAATTCTGAAATAGTATTCCTGTGAAGGGGACAGCAAAAAAAAATGATATTATGGTTTGTTATGAAAGGAATTGTTTATCCCGTAAATGCGGGATAAACATACACATTAAGACTAAGAAACGTTAATTCAATATATTAAAATAATAATTATTTTTATATCAATATAAAGGAATAGAAATGTGAATTTGTGAAGATAACAACTCCTATTTTTAGATTCAATAATGAAAAGTTGCTCCTTATTGAATCTAAAAATAACCCACAAACGATAAATTGTAAACTTCCTATTTTCTTAATATGAACGCTCCTTTTCATTTGTTACTTTATTGTTTTTTAATATATTTTAGGATTTTAAAATAGTATCTACTAAAAAATATATGAATTGAATTAATTTATAAAAATATATATTAGTTTAGGTTACATATGTAAGGGATGAATCATAGAATGTGAGATGATATATAATTTTTCAAAATTATAATGAAGGGGCAATAAAATGAAATCATACTTTAAAAAAAGAATAATAAGTAGAGGAGATGTGGAAAAATGTAAGCTCATTGGGAATGGGAGAGATGGAGAAGTATATGAATTAGCCTATGATAAATGCGTGAAAATGTTTTATCAGGAAGAAACTCAAAAAAAAGAGTTGAAAGCCTTGATAATTGGACAATCATCACCTATTATTCCACGGCTTTATGAGTATGGGGAAAACTATATTGTTATGGAGTATATACATGGTATTTCTCTTGCCGGTTACTTGAAAAGAGAACAAAAAATGACAGAAGAATTAACTAAGAAAATCTTAATGATGCTGAATGAATTAAAAAAGATAGGATTTACTAGATGGGATGCTGAGGTGAGACATGTTTTAATAAATGAAAAGGGTCAACTAAAAGTCATTGACCATAAAAGAGCTTTTACTGCAAATATTCAGGTTCCAGTTAAGTTATTAAAGGGGCTTGAAAAATTTGGACTAGCACAGGATTTTTTAAACCATGTGAAGAATATACAGCCTTCTCTTTATAATAAATGGATGTAATATCGATAAAAAACGAGGCGTCTTGGAAGTGATACTTTTTAATGTTAAAACCACTGAACGCTTGTTTTTCAGAATTTGTAGGCGATAAGACTTCTTTCCTTAAGATTGGGAGGAAAATGGCAGAGTAACTACTGGTATGTACTTAATTGGAAAGATATTTCTATTGTTGAAGGGGAAAGAGAACTTTCAGTAATGGCAGGGTTTCTATATCATGTAAGACGGAAATACACATGTAAACCTCAATAGATTATACAGCTGAAGTATTTATTATTAGTAATAAATAAAAGCAGGTTTTCCGCTAATGACGGTTTCTTTTTGCGGTATCAATCATAAATTAAGAAGTACAAGGAGTGAGAATACTAATGAAAGAACGTATTTTAGTCATTGGCGCACATCCTGACGATGAGTTATTAGGATCTGGCGGAACTTTAAAAAGATTAGTAGATGAAGGGCATCACGTAGTTTCAATTATTACTGCTCTAGGAAGAAAAGAGGAAGCTCATCACATACAGCAACTAGGCCGATGTGCAAATAAGACGATAGGTATTGAAGAAGTGATATTTCTCCAGAATGCTAATTTAGAATTAGAATTGATCCCGCTGCATCAATTAACGAAAGAAATAGAAAAACTAATACAGATTTATAAACCAAACAAAATCTTCACTCATCATTATGGAGACCTCAATATTGATCATCATATTACTTTTCAAGCGGTTTTGACTGCGACTCGACCTTTACCAAACCAACAACCGATAGAATTGATTACATTTGAAACCGTTTCCTCTAGTGAGTGGAATATTCACACGAATGATAAATCTTTCAAGCCTAATTATTTTGTCAACATTACAGATCAAATAGATTCAAAGATTGCTGCGCTTAAACACTATGATGTAGAAATGAGAGATTTTCCTCATCCACGTTCATACGAAGGAATTCAATACTTAGGAAGAGTTAGGGGAATGACAATTGGTGTACCATACGCCGAAGCGTTCGAAGTGATAAGGAGGGTTTGGAAATGAAAATGAAGCTTGAGTTTCCATATCCATATGTAGTCAAAACAATGGATGAATATTTTGGAATTCGTTCATACTCATCACAAAAAAAGAAGAGTACAAAGCAAGAACGTTATAAATATACAGAAGCAAAGATGTCTAAAAAGAAAAATCTATCTATATTAATCGCTACGTTTTGGGATTATCCTCATACTGGTGGATTATCTAATTATATTACAGCACTAAGTGAAGGTTTAAGAAAACAGGGCCATCACGTCGACATTGTCTCACCTAACCAATTTTCCCAAAGCCGAGTAGAAAACGTGCGTGAAGCAGTTGTTCCCCAATTAAAAAAGTTTTTAAAAACTCGTTATGAAAATTATAATAGTACAATTGTCAGGAACCTCAAAAATATGTATACCTTCGAAAAAATGCTGCTTGAAAATATCAAAATTAAAAAATATGATATCCTCCATGCGCAAGACTTGTTCACAGCAAATATATTAGGAAGAATTAATGAATATTACGGAAAAAAATTACTATTTACACCTCATGGGATGTTTACTTTTAACCGACTTAAATTTGGCTTATTTCAAAAAGGTTCGCTAGAAGAAGCCTACCATACAGTATTGGAAAGAAAGGCGATTGAATTTGCTAATCACCTTATTATTCTCAGTGATTCATTTCGTGAGCCATTAATGAAGTTGGGGGCAAAACAAGAGAACATGACAACTGTACTGACAGGTATTGATTATCCTGATAAGTATCGTGCAAAAAATACATCAGAGAATAAAAAACTCGTTATTACATGTGTGGCTAGATTAGGTCCAAGAAAAGGGCATGATGTATTACTTGACGCTCTTTCGCAGATGGGAAGTAAATATACTGATAACGTTAAATTGCTCATTGTCGGAGATGGTGAGATGAGAGATAAGTTAGAAGAGAAAGTTGATGATTTGAATCTTTCCATGGTGGAGTTTTTAGGACAAAGGAATGATGTGTCAGACATTTTAAGTAAAAGCGATATTTTTGTACTTCCAACTTTAAATGATAGCCTACCTATTTCTATTATTGAGGCAATGCATAGTGGAGTTTGTGTCATTTCGACGCCGTCGGGAGGTATACCTGAACTGGTTAAACATTCTAAGACAGGCATCCTTGTCGATGCAGGAGATGCAAAAAAATTGGCACGCGCATTAAAATTCGTTATTGAAAATGAGCAAGCACGAGAGCAGCTAGGTAAAAATGCAAGAACGTTCGCTAAGAAGCATTTAACTAGAGAGACAATGGTAGCAAATATTGAAAAAATCTACAAAAGTATTTAGGTGGGGAAGGATTCTATGAATCATGAACATGCAGCAGTTGTACTGGATTTAAGTGCCAACGGAATCGGAATTATTAGAAGCTTAGCGAGAAAAGGAATTAGCGTGTATGCATTTGATGTAGAGAAACCTTATAAAATAGGAAAGTCACGCCTCGCTTCATGTGGAATATGCCCAAGCCCTTTATATGAAGAAAAGAAATTGCTCATTTTTTTAATTAACTTGGCTAAAGAATTTAAACTGAAACCCGTTTTGTATACAGGTGCAGATGATTATGTGGTATTCATTTCAAAATATCGAATGGAGCTGTCTAAATACTATTTATTTTTGTTTCCTGAGCATTCATTGATTGAAGAAACGCTAAATAAATATAAAATGTATGAACTCGCAGTCAAACATAATATTCCATGCCCTAAAACGTATGTGATTGAGAAGGGAGAACAATTGGAAGAAGCGATACTGAGCCTCGATTTCCCTTGTATATTAAAGCCGATTTTAGGACATGAATTTCGAAAAAAGATAAACAAGAAGGCTATTCTCATACAAAATCCAGACCAACTTAGAAATGAGTATAAATCGTATCGACAGTATGGAAAACTCATCCTGCAGGAAATTATTCCTGGCGATAATCAATGTTTTTATAAAGTTGCCACATTTTATGACGATAACATGGAGTTACTAGCGTTATTTTCTTTACAAAAGAATCATCAATTCCCAGCAGAATTTGGAACAGGGGCTCACATCGTTAGTAAACAGGTCCCAGAATTAGTGGATATATGCTTACCTTTTTTCAAAAGTATTAACCTTAAAGGGATCGCTATGGCAGAGTTTAAAAAGGACCCTCGCGATGGTGTTTATAAGTTTATCGAAATAAACCCTCGTTTTTGGTTAACGCATAGTTTAACAGGACCTGCTGGCATCGATTTTGTTTACATGTATTATTTATATTTAACTAAGCAAAATCCAGCGCCAAGACTTCAACAAATAGACGGTATCAAATGGATCTATCTTGTACGGTATTATTTAACATTCCGCCATAAGAAAAAAAGAGATGAAATGACGTTGAAGGACTTTTATAAAGGATTGCGAGGCAAAAAAGAGTTTGCTTTGTTTGCGTGGGATGATCCAATGCCATTCATTAGAAGTACATGGTCGCATTTGAAAAACGCCTGGAAACGAAAGCGAAAGGAATGAAAACATTTGTACGAGGCAAAAACATTATCTTATCATTTTGAAAAAATGAAAGTTGCAGAAAAACTCTCTTATTCAATGGATAAGAGAGTTGTAATTGATCTTGAAAAAATGGAGTGTCTAAAATCAACAAGAAGAAGCAGTATATACAAATTATCTCTTCAAACAAAAGTTGGTTACTATCCTATCATTTTAAAAGTATATAATTCATCAGATTACAAAAATGAAGTAGAGATTAATATATATGATAGAGCTTATCCTATATTGAAAGAATTTCTTCCTGAAATATATCTCATTGAACAAAATGGAAATGAAACATGGATATTTATGGAATTTATACGCCAAGTGCGCGGTCAGATCACCTTCTCTCCGAAACATTTTGACTACATTATCCCCACTGTTGCCAAGCTTCATGCACATACATTTGAAGACAAGGTTAAAAAACATAAAGATGTTTGGGAATCTTGGCTCCCTATTTATGAATCGAGCCGCATGAGGAGCGATCGAGCTAAATACATTAGAAAGACAATTGATTTTCTCGATGATGCGATGAAAGACGACCGGTTAAGGGAGGTTATTAAACCTCATTATAAATCGCTAATAAAACTATGTAATAAGGGACCAGATTTTTTTCCGGAACTATTTGAAAATGGTTCATCGATAACGCATGGTGATCTTCATATGCAAAATATATGCAGCAACAATATGACATTAAATACACACTGGAATATTCAGTTTATCGATTGGGAGTCAACGAAATATGCTCCGGTCTGGTTTGACATGGTTGTTCTAGTTGAAATATTACTAGGATTCAGAAAAGATTGGCAGGGCCGTGCAGAAGAAATTCGCACACATTGTGTAGAATTCTATGCAAAAGAAATGAAGAAGAATGGTATTACATTTAAAAATGCTCCAATTAATCTTTATAAAATGGCATATTTGCAGAGAACATTAGAAAAGGGACTGCATACCCAGCTACGAAGAATATTCGATAACCGTGGCGGTGAGTTATTGACGTATCATCTTGAAAAAATTTCAACCTGGGGAAAAGAATTAGGTTTATAGCATATATAAAACTTTCACCATCAGCTGAGTTAGGAGGAGATACTTCTGAATACAACAAAGGAAGAGCGAAATGAACCTATTTATCCTTTCCATGCGAGTCTGCTAAAAATCATGGATGAATATTATCAAATAGATAGTAAAAAAAATTATAGAATCAAACCGTTTCAGACATTTGGGATCAAAAAAGATAGTATACCAAGTAAAACAAAAAAATTAAAAATTCTTTATGTAACATTTTTTAGATATCCAAATACAGGGGGATTATCAAACTATATTACTTCCTTGAAAACAGGTTTTGAAAAATATGGTCATGACGTAGATGTTATCTCTCCTACTCAAATGACATCAGTTCATCTAGAACAAGATATTCCGCAAGCTGCTGAACATGCAAGGGATTTTATGTTACAACGATATGGTACAGCTAATGAAAAAATTATAAAAAACACGAGCTTTTTGAACGTGTTCAAGTCTTTTTTAAGAGAAAGAAGTCTAGAACAATATGATGTGTTTCATGCAGAAGATCTATTTGCTGTCTTTTTATTAGGACAACTAAATTTAGAATATAAAAAACCTCTTTTTTTTACACCACATGGGCATTTTACAAGAAGTCGATTAAAGTTCGATAAAATAAAAAAAGGATCAATTGAAGAAGCGTATTTTAGTGAAATTGAAAAACAGGGAATAAGAGCCTCGGATCAAATTATAACGATTAGTAATTCCTTTCATTCTCCTTTAGAAGAATATGGGGCAAAGACAGAACAATTGATTACTGTTCATACAGGTATACATTTTCATCTACCTTCTATATCTAAAGAGAAGTGTAATGATAATGTTGTAATTTCTTGTGTTTCCCGTCTTTCTCCTCGAAAAGGTCATGATATTTTTTTGAAAGCGCTCTCGCGAATTCGACAAGATTTGTCTAATGTAGAGGTGTGGATTGTTGGTGATGGTGTTATGAGAGAAAGATTAGAAACCCAAGTGCTACAACTTGGTCTCGACAATATTAAGTTCTTTGGCAGAAGAACAGATATACCAGAAATTCTTTCTTCTTCTGAAATCTATGTTTTACCTACCATTAACGACAATTTTCCAATTTCAGTTATTGAAGCTATGCTTTCTCGTCAAGCTATTATTACAACAAATTGTGGTGGTATACCAGAAATGATTCAAAACGGAAAAACAGGGATTATTTGTGATCCAGGCAATGTGCAACAACTTTCCAATGCTCTTAAATTGCTTTTAACGAATAAGAGTCTGCGTGAAACTTTAGGAAGAGAGGCTCAGGCCTATTCACGACAACATCTTACGCAAGATGTGATGGTCTCAAAGATTGAAAAAATCTATCAATCTTTTATGAGCGATATGTAGAACCTGTATGGAATGCATTCGTGGAAGGAATGATGAATCTATGTATACCCTAAATGAAAAAACGAAAGTATACATTAATATTAAGTGTACACTTTACTTCCCTATAGGAGCCTAGCATCATTAAAGGCAGAAAATAATGATTATCCAAATTATAAGAAGAGGGATATTAATTAATATTTTTAGGGGGACGTAGCCCATACCCGTCAAGCTAAGATTTTTAATTACCCTCATAACAAAAATTTTATGCATCGTTGATCACTGATAATGAGACTTATGTAAATTAAACGAAAAGGTTCGGAAAAATTCCGTACCTTTTTATTTTTTCTTCCTCTAGTTGTTATTTAATCCTTGACTTAGAGTTGAGTCGAAGTAGTAGCATGTAAAGAAAGGAGGAAATGAAAATGTATAGTATATCAGAAGTGGCTACAAAAACAGGATTCACGGCTCATACTTTGCGCTATTATGAAAAGATTGGTCTATTGTCTTCTCCATTAAGAAAGGGTGGGAAAAGAAGATATACAGAAGGTGAAATTAGATTACTTAAATTCATGAAAATGTTAAAGCAAACAGGAATGTCTTTAGAAGATATCCAAGAATTTCTAAAGGATGGATGTCTTCTAGAAAATATTGATTCTAATGACATCCAGTTAAAAAAGATTCAAATCCGAGTATATATTTTAAAGAAACACCTACTCCTTTTAGAAGAGCAGAAACAAGAGATTGAAACGGTTATGAATGTGGCGAAGGTGAAATTAGAGACATATGAAACGATGATTGGAGGCTTAAAAGGTGAAGAGTAAGATATATCTTATGTTAATAGGTTTTGCTGTATTTACAGGGGCTACTTTCAACCTGGCTAAGTATTCTGTTCACTATTTCTCAGCTGTAAGTGCTGCAGCATGGCGATTTGGTATAGCTGCATTAGTTATGGTACTTATCTTGGGATTTCAAAAACAAATAAAGATAAGAATCATTAAGACCCATTGGAAAATGTATACCTTACTTGGTATTATAGGCATCTTTGGATTCAACACTTTTTTCTTTTTAGGGATGAAGTATACTTCGCCTTTAAATGGGGCATTGATTATGGGAACTAATCCTTTAGTAACTGCACTTTTTGCATATTTTATTTTAAAAAATCCGATTACAAAACAGCAAATGCTTGGCATGGCTTTTGCTTTAGTAGGTGTTATTTTGGTGCTCACTCAAGGTTCATTAGAAATTATTCGAACTTTATTTTTTTCTAAAGGTGATTTACTGATCTTAGCAGGGAATATATGTTGGGCTTTATACGGTGTATTAGGAAGAAAATATTTAAATGGTAGTTCTTCAATGGAGACAACCACCTATACGATGGTAATTGGGTCTCTTTGCCTTACGATACTAACGGTCTTTTTACCAAGTCCTCACCCTTTATCTTACGTTACGTTCTCAGCTTGGGGTGCTATTTTATTCATGGCTCTATTTACGAGCGTATTAGGCTACCTTTGGTGGAATAAAGGTATGGCTACTATTGGTGCAAGTAACACGTCTTTATTTTTCAACTTAGTTCCAGTAGTCACGATGATTCTTTCTATTATAACTGGTGCTACTATTTCATTACCTCAAATAGTAGGTACATATTTAGTTATTTTAGGAGTTCTAACAGCTTCTGGATTCTTACGTTTGAAAAGAAAACAAAAAGTTTCAGCTTCATTATAAGAATAAATTTGATAAAGACTATATATGGGTAGCACCACATCACTATCAGGCTAAGGTTTTACACTACCCATAAAGCAAAAAAGACGTTATCCTTTCCTATGATTCTATAGAAAGAATAGCGTATTTTTTCATTTTAAGGGAATTTTGTTTTGTTAGCTTTATAGCGACGCCTCGTATTTTTCCATGAAATTAATTTTATGGCTTGGAAGTTATCCATCGTTTTATATCATTTAACACATAAAAGGGGACGTGCTTGGGTTGCATATAGTCTTGAACGGTCTTGTTTTCTCCCGCTATTGTATATCCGTGATTAAGGTCTGGATACAGTTTAAATGTTGCATTTGTAGTATTTTGCAACGCTGACCGCCATTTTTCTAAGTGAGAACTAGGAACTTGAAAATCTGCTCCTCCTTGCATGACAAGCAAGGGTATATTTAGGGTTCTTACAACTGAACTTGGCCTATAATCTTTTACACTATACCACCAATGGGCATTTGGAGGTAAAACGAATTGCTCCGGTGGGTGGCTTGGATCAAAATCTGGTTGGTTAAGCAATTGTAACTGACTTCGGTAAAATTCCATTTCTCCCTCTGATATCATTCCTCCTGAATCTTCTTCAAAATAGGACTCGATCTCCGTAATAGAAGGGTTAGGGGACGAAAGAATGATTCCACCTGCAAAACTACCGGGGGGAGCTTTACTTATAATTTGTGGAACCATCAATCCTCCTCTACTGTGTCCCGCAACAAATATGCTATTTTTATTAATAAATGGCATGGATTTTAGAAGTTGCAAAGATGCTAAAGCATCCTCTACAAATTCTTCTTGCACTGAGTATGTTCGGTAAGTATGTATATAATGTTCGCGTGTCTTTTTCTCGTATCGAAGAACAGCTACCCCTTGACTAGCTAAACCTAGGGCTATATCTTTAAATGGTTTTAAGGCGAATATAGAGGAGTCTCTATCTAATTCTCCATCTCCTTGAACAAGTATGACAACAGGGAAGGGACCTTTTCCTTTTGGAATTGTTAGTGTTCCAGGTACAGCGTCCTTTTCGCTTCCAATCGTCACTTCCTTTTCAACGTAGACATCAGGATTTACATAACTAGGTAACTGGTACTCTTGCTTAGAATATAGGAAATTAACATAAAAATCATCGACCTTCCCTCTCTTATCAAATTTCACTTCTATTGGTATGGTAGACTGTTGATTTTGAAATGTTAAAGTGACTGTACAATGCACGTTATTACGAGAAAAATTTGATTGTACGATCTGGTAAGAAGATAGGTTCTTCATGAACAAAACGATGGAATTAGGAATATCTTTTTCAGTGAATGTATTATTTGTGTATTGTAGGGCTTTTTCTAAATTTCCCGTCTGTAATAGATATACAAACTTCTTGGCATTCTCCTTCAAGAGCTTGTCGTTTACGGTAACTACTTCTCCAATCTTTAGAGTAGGCTCTGCGTATACACTATCAATAGTCCAAGGTACTATTGATAGCATTACAGTTGTAGCAGTTGTAACACGTAATAATGTCTTCATATACTTTCATTCCTCCTTATACATTATTCAATTGAACTGTAGTGTTTGTTGTACTAGATCGTATATTATTTTAGAAGAATATGGTTAAAGAAAACATGTATTTGTCTTACAAATTAAGCTTGTATTCTTACAAAATTGTCACCTTCCATAAGGGGTACTACTCCATCGCCAACAAGCTGAAAAGAACAAGTTACCTCAAAATGAAAAAATAAGCTGAATTCTCATAAATAATTGTAAAAAGATAAAATTTTCGTTATGGAGGGTTCTCAAAACCTTAGCTTGATGGGCATGGGGTCCCGTCCACATTTTAACGAACATACGTTAAGCAAATTTCGACACGAAAAAACGTTGATTTTACTACTCTAAGGGGTCCTGACGCATGCCCATCAACTTAAGAACAGAAACAAAATGAACCTTCGTTCAAATACACTAAAAAACTCTTAGAGCACTTTTTACCTTTAAAAATGAGCATATCAAATAAACCTAGATAAGTATCTTTTTTAAAATTATGCAGCTTTCTTTTGTTTTTTTAATTCATTATACTCATAGACAACACCCAAAATATCAAAGACAGTTTTTTTCTCATATCTGTGAGATTTCCGTCCATTTTTCTGTAGAAGGTGGAACAGACTGATAAGAACCTTTGCTATTTCTTGAGTGTTTTGCTGCATGGTTTGATATAAAATGTGTAAATGATCTTGAATCATTCCAATTGCTTTATATTCACTTAATTCCCGTTTCTTCTTTTGTAAAATTAATTGTCGCATCTTAAACATAATAGAAGAACATAAAAAATGGAAATAAGTTTTCCATAAACATGGCATTCTAATCGCTCTTGTTTAATATTTTGCCAATGATGAATTTGAAATAGGGATTTCCAAGTTTTAAAGATGATTTCAATTTGCCAGCGGAGAGAATAAAAATCATGGATTTGTTCCATCGGAACAATCTCCCAGGGGATATTGGTAACATATAGGTTCATTCCAGTTAATCGTTTGCTCTTTTCCGAATATGTAATGCCCTTTTTACTTTCCGTATACACTTGTTTTTTCATACGCTCATGAAGTTGTTTTTCTGTTAATCGATACATAATCACCCGAGTGAATAGTTTTTTATCCTTTCCAATATAAGCTTCTTTTATTTCATAGACCTGCCCTGGTTTTAAGGTATCCATAATGTATTCTAAATCAACTTTGATGTACTGAGACTGTTTTTTTATTGTCCCATTTCGAAAGTATTCAGGAAATTCATTTTTGATATACACCATATTATTTAATTTGAGCCGTGATATATAATACACGCCACGTTGATCCATTTGATCTAAATCATCTAGTGAATAATAGCCTAAATCCCGAATACATAGATCACCAGGGCGTAATGTCGATAAACACTCTGTTCCAAAGGTTTTATCATTATTTTTCCCTGGTTCAATTTGAACATTTAAAAACTGACCACTATGTAAATCATATTCTAATTGAATTTTTATACCAGCTGTTTGTGCACAACCACCTGACCCAGGGTACACACTAGCTAAATGTTTTGGCACTTGGAAAGTCGTTGCATCTAAAATACGAATTCGTTGAAAATAAGCGATTGAAGAGCTTGGAATCACTGATGTTTCACAAATTTTACTTTTTAGCAATGTAGAGAAAATGTGTTTTAAAAAGCAAACAGCTTTTTTATTGAAACGCTTATTGAGTCCTTCTGGACTCATGAGTGTTCCTGTAACAGCATGAAGTTGACTACACAGTCTCACTAAAGAATCACTCGCTACTCGTTGACTAATCCAAACACATATAGTAGCTAAATCGTGCCCTGAAAATTTACGTTTCCGTTGTACAAAACCTAGTTCTCTAGCAAGATTTTCCAAAAATGAAGGAGTGAGATGTTCATATAATTCTTCAGCAAATAATTGTAGTTCACTCTGAATCGAAAGATTCATAAAAAACGCCATCCTTTCTGTATATTTCTACAAAAAGAATAACGTTTTTTTGTATTTAATGGTATTAAAATCTCTTAAGTTAAGGGGCATGTATGGTGACCCCTATTTCTTAAATTATGTTGCATAAAAAAGTGGGCTATTTTGAATAAATGGTGTTGCATTAGCGTCTGATTTTAGAAACATCAAGAATTTTCGTTTAGGCTTAGAATTTTTTGGATAATTTCATTTCTTTCAGTACTTGTAAAAGTCTTTAGTTTTGGAGCTGAAGGGAGGTTGAAATTTACATGAGAATGAGATAGTTCAAAAAGAAAAGTACCAATTAATTGTTTATTTTGGTTTTCAATGACAATCCAAAAGATACGCTTTTCATGATCAGGCGTTCCCCATTTTGCTTTTTCAATAGAATTTCTAAAATTTAAGCACCCAGCAATAATAAAGTCATCTTCTTTTGTTTTTTCAGCAGACTGAAAACCAGCATTCTCAAGCTCTTTCCATGCTGGGGGAAGTAGTTTATCTAAGTACATACCATACGTAGCATCTTCATACTCAGGAAATAATTTTTGGAGTTCCTCAATGGTATTTGCAAGAACTTCTTCCCAATGGTCCTTTAGATAACCAGATACTTTTTGTCCTAACTCTTCAATTGACATTTCGGGTTGAATGTTTAATTTTGACATTTAGATCCCTCCATCATTTTTTATTACTTACTCCTTAATCTTATAACATTAAAGCCAATTATAAAGTTTTCAATTGTATATACTTATTTTAGAGGGGATAAAATGATAAACTTTATAATAAATTTAATGTTGACAGGGATGAAAAAGAATGAAGAATAATATAAGGCCTATTGATATTGCGAAAAGGCTAAATTTAAGTACTAGCACTTTAAGAAGTTACGAAACAAGGGGGATTATCCCAACCACAGAAAGGTTGGGTACAGGATATCGAATCTATACGGAGGAACATTTAGCATATTTTGAATGTATAGTAGCCATGTCACCTGGATTTGGAATGGAAATAACAACAGCTGTATTAAAAAAACTGCAACAAAAAAATCTGAATTCTGCACTCTGGATAATCAACGAGATACAAGCAGTCACCTATCAAGAAAAAGAGTTAGCTACTAGAATAATAAAAGACCTAAACAATATCATTGATTCTCAATCGATAGCAAATAACCTAATGACGATTGGAGAGGTAGCAAATAAAGCGAAAATTTCTACTTCTACTATACGATATTGGGAAAAAGAGAGATATGTTAATTCAAAGAGAGGTGAAAATAATTATCGCTACTTTAATTCATATCAGTTTATTAAAATTTTGTTAATGAAGCTTACACAAAAAGCTGTGTATTCACACGAAATTGTTCAATTAAAAAAATCTATTAGAAATTTGGAGGAATACAATATTGAAGGGGCAAAAAGCATTGTCGAGGAGTGCCAACAACATTTAAATAAACGTAATCAAGAACAGTTACATGGACTATATTTTTTGTATCGATTATGTGCAAAGTTAGGATTAAAATAACTAAGAAAATATTAATATGGGGTACCTCCACATCACCATCAAGCTAATATTTTCATATCCCCCCTAAATTAAAATTTTCTTTCTCTACAGATAGCTATTCTGAGAAGCCGCTCATTTTTTCGTTTTGGGGGCATTTCTTTTTCTTAAGTTGATGGGCATGGGGTACCGCCCACATTTTAACGAAAATATACGCTAAGCAAAATTCGATACAAAAAAACGTTGAATTTACTACTCTAAACTACGATAAAATAAAAATATCTAAATATTGTCTGATAAAAAAATATTTTAGACTATTAACGTTGAAAATAGCGTTGTTTAATAAATGATACTAATGACATTGTTTTAAATTGCGTTTGGATATCTGACAAAGTAGATTGGAAATCATTTTGAAAGTTATCAAGTACATTGTTATAGTGATCTTTTTGCTTAATCATGAAAGCGAAATACATGTCAGATACTCTATTTTCAGTATCTGTACAGAAAATATGGATATCATTTCTTTGCACTATTAGATTAAAGTAGCCATTTTTCACAGTAAAGCCAACTTTTGTATAAAAACCTATTAAATATTCTTCATCAAAGGCTGTATTCAGCTTACCCCTGAAATAGAGTTCATAACCAGGGTAGCTAAAGTAAGTCCATCTGAATATAGAATATACCATAGCTGTTCCAACACCTTTTCCAATAGGCTCTGCATCTAAACTAGTAATATGAATTCGAATTGTTTTTTCTGAATGATCTTCTTTAATACAACATGTAGCAGTTCCAACCTTAGAATTATTAAGGTGTTCATGAAATTCTATATCGAAAGTGATGAAGTCTAACCGTTCTTCAATACGAGTAAATGAACTTTTTAATTTCTGACCATTTTTAGTCATGATTATTGGGAGTGTAGTTAACATAGTTTAAATTAAGTCCTTTCTACAGTGTAATACCTATAGGGGTAGCACGCACATTTTAACGTTTTTATACGCTAAAGGATTCTCAAAACTCAATAACACAATTTGAATTGAGATTTTGATTTAAAGATGAGTTTTGAGACGTTATTTAGGATTTTTTCAGCACCTTTTACACTGAAATGCATCTGTCTCAAATACCTACGTTTTTGAGATTAATAATTTGCTTAGAGTAGTAAAATCAACGTTTTTTGATGTCGAAAATTGCTTAGCGTATATTTTCGTTAAAATGTGGGCGGGACCCCATGCCCATCAAGCTAAAGTTTTGAAGTATCCCCAAAACGAAAAATTTATTATTTTATAGTTATTTATGAGAATTCAGCTGAATTTTTTGTTTTGGGGAACAATGAGTTTCTTAGCTGGATGGAGATGTGGTGATACCCTTATTAAGATGGCTCTGTTAAACTTGATTGTTGATTTTCTTCAAACTTAATAAGCATATTCGAAATGAAACTCGAATATGCTTATTTTTTAGAGTAACGAATAATTATTAATCAGCCTCCGCTAGTTGTTGAACGAAATGAGCAAATTCTAAAGGCTTTTGCTTTTTTAAATAATAATCTTCTGCTACCCAATATCTATTTTGATATTTCTTTAATCGCTCTTCCAAATCCCCTATGTATGTATCACGATGAAGTACACGCTCGTATCTTATCTCTCTAGGGCAATCTAAGAATACTACGTAGTCATAAAATGTTTTCCATTCTTCCCTCAAAAGAAAAATACCTTCAATGATTATAATACTTTTAGGTGGTATCTTTATCGTTCTCTGTGTAAATGTATCTTTTTCCTTGTTGTAAAATGGCAAAGATAAATACTTTTCATTTTGATACAATTTGTCGTATAAGTGTTCTTTTAGATAATTAGTATCCCATTGTAACTGATAGTATTCAAACCATTCATCGTGCCCTGTATTATATCTCTTAGCTTTCTCAACAATATGGTCGTCTATATGGATAATTACTACATTATCTAGGACATTTTTTAGTTGATGTACTAGTGTCGTTTTCCCAGCACCACTTAAACCATCTATCGCAAGAACAAAAGGTCTATCTATATTATGCTTTTTGTACTTTTCTTTTATTTGTTGCTTTAAACAATCCCATTTATCCATTCAAATTATTGTCCTTTCTGCCCTTTTCTTAACTAAGGAAACTTAATTTTTCTTTTATTACAGACAATTATTCTACAAATATCTCCAAAAACCTTGTTATGCTATCATTTTTCTTAATAGAATCATTGCGTTTGTTTCGTTTAGCGGGTTTAAGCACATGCCCATCAAGCTAATTTCCACATGTATCCCTATATGCCTAAAATACGCTATCCTTTTAGTAGAGTAATTGATAAGGATGGTGTTTTTTTATGGATACTTCATTGCACGAACAACTGCAACTCTTTGCACAGGAACTATATAGTCATTTGTCCCCTAAAATCCTTCACAGACTCGCAAAAGAAGTAGGGTTTGTCCGCAGGACAAGTAAGTACAATGGGCAAGACCTTGTGTCACTGTGTGTCTGGCTCAGTCACAAAATTGCATCTTCCTCTCTTAATCAATTATGCAGCACATTAGAAGCTGCGACAGAGGTACTTATCAGTCCACAAGGACTGAATGAACGATTTAATCCCGCTGCTGTTCAACTATTGCACGACATTCTCATTGAATTGCTTCAAAAGAAGATTGCAACACAACCTGCTATTTCTGGTGTTCATACGGAACATTTTCGTCGCATTCGTGTACTCGATTCAACCGTATTTCAATTACCTGATATATTCGCAGGTAATTATGCAGGTGCTGGTGGAAGTGCTCATAAAGCTGGCGTGAAAATTCATTTTGAATGTGACTTATTGAGTGGAGATGTACTTCATCTTCATGTAGGAGAAGGAAAAGAAAATGACCAGGTATATGGTTCGCAGTGTATAGATTCTCTGGAAAAAGATGATGTCCGCATTGGAGACCTTGGCTATTTTTCGTTAGAAGATTTTCGGGACATTGCTGAAATGGAAGCATATTTTCTTTCAAGACTGAAACTGAATACTCGTATCTATTACAAAAATCCTAATCCTGAGAAGTTTCGCAATGGAACAATAAAAAAGCATTCCGAATTTATTCAGATTGATGTCGCACAGTTCTTAGAAACGTTACAACCCGGAGAAACCATTGAATTATCAGAGGTGTATATTGGCATGTATGAAAAGCTTCCCGCGCGAGTTATCCTGTATCGGCTGACGGAACAACAAATGCGAAATCGGGAAAAGGATATGGCAAAGAGGGAGAAGAAAAAGGGAATCATTTATAAAGAAAAAAGCAAACGGCTCAGTGCCATCAATCTCTACTGTACGAATATTCCTGCGGAATATGTAGAAATGAACCAAATTCATGACTTTTACTCCCTGCGCTGGCAAATAGAAATTCTATTTAAAACATGGAAATCCCTTTTTGCCATTCATGTATGTAAAAAAGTGAAGATAGAGCGGCTGGAGTGCCATATCTATGGGCAACTCATCCGCATTCTCATCTGCTCATCAACTATGTTTCGAATGCGGGAGTTACTCCTGCGAAAACGCAAAAAGGAGCTGAGTGAATACAAAGCGATCTATATGATACATGACTATCTGCCGCTTCTGTATCAAGCTATTCAACAGGGTGTTCAACAATTAACAAGCATATTTCTTCGTCTGTACAAGCTCTTGGAGAGAAACGGGCGAAAATCCCACCGGTATGTGAAGAAAACCGTTTTTGATATTCTGGGTATTGTATATGAGCAAAGAGGGAAAATGAAAACAGCTGCATAAGCAAAAAAAACGTCCAAATTGGACGCTTGTTTGTCGTGTCTATTTTTAAGAAAAAGAAGCACAGGGCTTATACAGCAACCTATGATATGGCTAGTTACGCTGGTTGTAGTTACATAACTAATGCTTAGGTTGATAGGCATGGGGTCCTGACGTCAAAACGCGGATAGCGTACGCTAATACATTTTTTTGAATATAAAAACCCGATTTTCCTATCCTAAGGAGAATCGGGTCCAATTACTAATAGGTATTTGCCATGATGTACAACAGCAACAAATTTTATTATGGTTCTTGTACTAGACGGAGCATCTTATTATTGTATTTGTAAGCTTAGATTGATTTTTATATATCCAAAGAAACATATCTTTGTTAATCTCAAATATGGTCGGATAGTTAACAAAATAAGCCATAAATATAGTTTGTATAGCCAGCATTATTTTTGGTATGGATTGGATCTCAAGTTCATTTAAAGGGTTTAATTTGTTATATTCCCTAAACAGTTCTGGAACAAAGTTAAACCAAAGCTCTTTCAAAGGCTCAATAGAGAAAATTTCGCTTAGAACACTTGTGCAACAATAACATGGATCAAACACTCTAACATTGACCTCAGCAATTTCAAAGTCAATAATTCCTGAAACATGTTGATCTTTCAATATTATATTTGAAAGATGAGCATCCCGATGAATTAATTGCTTTGGCAACTTCTCAACTATTTCTTTCAAATCTTTTTCCAAATCAAGATAAATTTCTTTTAACTCCTCATCCTGATTTATTTTTAAAACTTCTCTAACCGCCCAATTATAGACTTGATTATATAGGTTTTTGTGTTCAAAATTTATTGCTATTTCTACATCAAGCATTTCTTTGTGGATAGAAGCAATTGCTTTTCCGAAAAGACGAGGAATGATTTCTACCAACAACATCACCAATATGGAGTCCCGCCAGCAAATCGGAAAAAACCCACGTTAAGCAGATTTCGACAAATCGGTTGCTAACGCAACACAATTTAAAACAAGGCTAAAATGACTCAAAAACCACGCTAAGAGCATGCAAGATTTTATACAGTTTTTCAGCTCATTCAGTAACAAAGGAGAACCCTAAAACCGCGCCAGGATAGGAATGTATAAAAAGATGCATAGATTCATAGGAAAAGAGAAATGTGGATTCCTTGTGAGAATAAGGGTCCGCCTTTTTTCTTGCTTCCCATAACTAATCGCTTCTTCATAATGGTACAATAAGGAAAAGGAGGAAGTATATATGAAATACAAATTTACAAATGATGAAATTATACTCTCACCATTGCTCTCCAAGGTTGTTTTCAAGAAGGAGGATATTACAGGTGTTTCTATTCCAACAGACTATGCACCATCTAATGGTACATTTATAGGTGCTATTGATCGTGGAATGGATACAGTTATGCTTCATACGAAAAAAGGAAACTATTATTTCTATATCAGCAATGCAAAGGCATTCGTTAAGAAAGTACAAGACTTTTGCGTTTCTACATAATGAAGATCCCTCTCTATTCTGGAGAGGGGTTTGTTATAAAAAACTTTAGATATGGAGGAAACCAATGAAATTCTATGTGGCATCAAATTTTCAAAACAAAGATAACGTTAGATATGTTAGCGAAAAACTAAAAAGCAAAGGATTCACTCATACGTATGATTAGACTCAAAATGAAAGAGCCTCAACGTTTACTGACTTAATAAACATAGGTCAAGCTGAGAAAAATGCTGTAATAGAATCAGATTTTATTGTAGTGCTACTGCCTGCAGGAAAAGGGAGTCACATTGAATTTGGAATTGCTTTAGGTACAGGCAAGAAAATATATCTTTACTCGCCCGATGAGGAATTTAACAACTTTGAAACAACGAGTACGTTTTATCATCTACCACAAGTCGAGCATGTTACAGGCAGTATAGATGAACTAATAGAGGTTTTGACCTTAAAGGTGTATGTTATTTGAATCGAAACACCTTTTACAGCTACAAAGTAACTTCCAATAACGAATTTTACGTCAACTAGCACCTATTGCGGGGGACTATTTGTGTTTTTACAATAGTGAAGATGAGATTTCACTTTTAGAAATTGTCTTAACGTATAAAATCCGCGTTTTTCAGTCAGTACCCCATGAAAAAGTCAAAACTCCCTAACCTCGACTAGCTAGGGAGATGGTATAACAGCCACATGAGGAATTATTTGTAAGATATCAAACTTTCAAAAAAATGTATCTATGTAAATATTGGTAAAGCAAAAGCTAATTGCTCATCCTAAAGAGGAAACAGGCTGTGGTCTAGCATGTTTGTAATATGTGTAGATAGTGAAATATTATGCGAAGTGCAATAGAACCGGTCACTATATTATTCTGAGAAAATTGTACGCTAAGAATTACAAAACCTTATCATTACAGCCTTTTTGCACCAGAACCCGAGAAATCAAGTTGAACTAATATATTTCTATATTGTAGAGATGTTAATCTGGTAAAATATCTTATGATATAAATTAAAATTTTTGGAGGATACAGGTGAAGAACATAAAATTGGATAAGGATTGGATTTTGTTACTTGAGGAATTACAGAAAGCTGGTATTTCGAAAGAAGAATTTAAAGCTTTTTTGGAGTTAAAAAAAACTGAAAAAGAAAACAAATAATAAGTATTTTCTACATCCGTTTAAGTATTTTTATGAAATTGCTTAGAATAGAAAAATAGGATTTTTTTCCTATTTTTCTATTGTGCATAAGTTTAGGTTCTTTATATAATATCAATAAGTAGCTACATAAAGATAAGCAGGAAGTATCTGATCGATAAAGGCAAACTTATCGAAAGATAAGGACGCAAAGCTCCAGGTCTAAGGTGATAAACATGATATTTTCATTATGATGGCTGGGCTACCGGTGCAAACGGGGGATTAGATGGAAAATCAGGTTGAAAAAAAAGTTAAAGATCAAGAGCAAGAACCAGGTTTTATTGATTTAGAATGGCAAGAATTAATTCTTGATGCCAAAAGAATGGGCTTGACTGTTAATGAAGTACGTAATTTTTTTTTCAGTGAACAGAACAAGATATGCAGTAATTAACTCTTAAAGAGGTTCTGTTCGTAAAAGTGGCTTGATTATCTTATTAGGATAGTGCATGCCCATCAACTTAAGAACATGCACTATCCTAAAAAATAAAAAACGTTATTCTTTCTAAACAAGCTAGATTATTAGAAAGGATAACGTTTTTTATTAAGTTGCTGGTTCTGGTGCAAATACTTCAGGAGAGGCATAAAGAGGCGAAACGTTTCTTAGTAGAATCTATTTTATGCTGGAAGGCCGAATAGTTGATGAATGAGGTTTACTTGATTTCGGACAGACTTCTCCCCTTGGAGGATTTGTCCTTTTTTCATCATATGCACGGCTTCTACTCCTGCAAGAATTTGTTTGGCAGTTTGAAAGGACTTTAATCCTAACATGGAACGAACCCGCTTTTTAATGAAGCGATGATCTTGTTCTACGATGTTATTAAGATATTTTATTTTCCTTATTTGGATGCCTAAAGGCATCTTTTTCTCCTTCTTCAGCTCTTCAATCGCCACAGGATAGGCGGGATTCTTATCAACTGTAATCACACGAGGTATTGAAACATGAAAAGACCGCAAGGCTTTCTTAAAGAATCGCTTTGCAGCCTTGTGGTCCCTTGTTTTACTTAGATAAAAATCAATGGTATTTCCTTCTGAATCAACTGCACGATACAGATACATCCACTGTCCTTTGACTTTGATATAGGTCTCATCCACTCGCCAAGAATCGTTGGTTTTCTTAAGATGACGACGAACTCTCTTGTCCAGTTCAGGACCATATTGATGAACCCAACGCATGATGGTTGTGTGAGCAATAGAGAAGCCTCGTTCTTCCAACATTTCCACCAAATCACGAAAACTGATATTGTACCGTAGATACCATCTTACCGTTAATAAAATAATGTCAGGCTGATAATGTTTCCATTTAAACAAATTTTGCTTTTCCATACTGATCGTGCCCCTTTTTTAGAGTAATATTATCAGTATGTCCAAGTTTTAGAGATTACTTGCAATTGTCCTGAAGTTTTTGCACCAGAACCAAAAAAAGAAATCCACCCTTTCTGATATTATTTTATTAATCCGTTAAGCACCAAAAAAGTTATTTAAACATGGATTTAATAAAGATTAGGAGGAACAAATGATCAGTAAACTAAATCAGGTTATAAAATGTTTCCCTTGCCTGTCCTCTATTGAAGCTAAGGAATGGAATAGAACTGATATTTCTGTAGTGCAAGTTCCAACCACTCCTGTAGCTTTTGCAAGGGGGCATCGCTTACACCATGCTATTTTTATTTTGGATGGCTGTGTACGCATTTATAGGGTTGGAGAGAATGGCAGGGAGATAACCCTCTATCGGGTTCAGAGCGGCGGCGTTTGTTTAATGATGATAGCTAGCATATTGGGTGATTTAGATTATGAGGCTTTTGCCGCAGTCGAAAGCGATGTTGAAGCCTTAATCATACCGGCCGAAACTTTTCGGAACTGGATACATACATACGATTCGTTAAGCAGATTTATATACGGATTATTTATTCGTAAAATGTCAACTGTGACTCAGCTTGTAGAAGAGATTGCTTTTAAAGGGATAGACGATCGGATTGCAGATTATCTCATTAAACATACCTCTCTATATTCCGACGAGATAATCATAACCCACGAGAAGTTGTCTATTGAGTTAGGTACAGCACGGGAAGTAGTTAGCCGGACACTAAAGAAGTTCGAGAAGGAGGGACTTCTTACTTTACATCGCGGAAAAATCGTAAACATCCAACGAAAGGCCCTACAACAAAAATTTAGCCGTTTTCTGTGATATAGTTACAGAAATTCTCCTCTTTTAGATTATATGATAATGAGGACAACATTCATTAAGGAAGGAAGATCTTCATGGAAAATCTAAACGGTCTTTACAAAGGAGACGATGTTCTTTATCGAAATTCTTATTTAAAACGAATTAATGAGCTTATAAAAATGGCACCAGCATCCTCAAAAGCTTTTTTAACATTTGAGAAGGAGGCGTTTGTATCTGGATTAATACCAACGAAAACAAAGGAACTTATTGCGATTGCGGTGGCTCATACGACTGGTTGTCCCTATTGTATTGATGTTCATGTAAACAAGTATAAGAAATATGGTGGAACTATGGAAGAGGTTTTGGAGGCAATTATCGTTGCATCTGCAGTAAAAGCCGGAGCAGCCTTGAGTCACGGTGTAAATGCCTTAAATGCGTATGAGAAAAACAATATGCTATAGTAAATGGTTTTGTTTATTCATTTATAATGGGATAGCATTTAGATTTAAACGGCTTTATTGGTATGTTTTTAAGTATAGTGAAGTATCTTACATTAAAAATTAAACAACTTTTAAGGGTAAAGCTATCATTCATAAATAGCATTACCCTTCGTTTTTCACATCAAAATTAAATGACTTTATTATGTTTAAATACTTATATCCAAGAAAAATGTGTATCCTTTACACATAAGTATTCATTTTATCGTTTTGGGGAACATCATAAAATCTTAGCTTGATGGCAATGGGGTAGCACCACATCGCTATCAACTTAAGAAATTGATTGTTCCTCAAAACGATAAAAATGAGCTGAATTCTCATAAATAACTGTAAAAAGGTAAAAATTTCGTTTTGAGTCCCCCCCCAGAACGATAAAAACGTCATTCTTTTGTAAAATTATAGAGAGGATAACGCAGTTTTTATCTTAGGAATAATTAAGGATTTTATCTCGATAAAAAGGAAGTGATCCCGTTTGGTTTTTATTATAAAGATTGCTTCTTATTAGTTTTTATATCGGATTCATATGTAAAACTAGGTATTCCTTTTTCAATACAATAACTCCAATTGCTTTTTATAAAAGGAATAAACCATAGTAATCCAATTCCAATGAATAAGAATGCACCAATAAAACCTATAGATGTATCTAAGTCTGGTGTTGAAGATGTAGATAATTTAGAAGGGCTGATAAATAATAAAGTATCTTTAAATACTACCAAAATATTAGCTATCATATGAACAATAGTTGGTACTATAAGACTCTTCGTTTTTAAATACAATATACACAGGCTAATCCCCATAATAGTGGCTCCAAATACGCTTTGTAAATGTAAAATTCCAAATACAATAGAACTTATGATAATTGCTTTTTTAACTCCTAATTTGAAGCTTAATCTGTTGAGTAAATATCCACGAAATATAATCTCTTCAGCTATTGGTGCTATTAAAGCATTTAGAATACTACTTATCAAAAATTGAAGACTACTTTTTGATCCTAATACAATTGCTTTATCTGTACCTTCCGATACATTAAAACTCATTACTATTGCTAATAAAAGTAAGGTTATACCTATAACTAAAAAAAATGGCATAATAACAGTTGCAATCATTGTTTTAATAGGGAATTCAGAAGGCTTTGAAAAGAAGCTAGAATAAAAGTATATCTTTTGTTTTTTGCATTTTTTATAAAACCATAAGATTGGAACCAAATAAATAATGCTAAACAATATAACGTCTTGTTTAACCCAAGGAGCAATATTATTAAAAAGAGATGCACGTGAAAGAAATATTAAACTAATACTACTTACTAAAATCCACCCGATTATATGACGAATTTTCATTGTATTCATTGATGTATTCAAATTAATTCCTCCAGCTTTTTTTGTTATATTATAACATCTAAATACCAATAATAACCATTTATTAAAGTCCCGCCACATTGCTATCAAGCTAACAAATCTAAATTGGTTCTGGTGCAAAAACTTCAGGGTAATTGCAAGTAATCTTTAAGTCTTGGACATCCTAATACTATTACTCTAAAAGGGTGTGTGATCGGTATGGAAAAGAAAAATTTGTTTAAATGGAAACACTATCAGCCTGATCTTATTTTATTAACAGTAAGATGGTACCTACGGTACAATCTAAGTTTTCGTGATTTGGTGGAAATGATGGCGGAACGGGGCATAATCGTTGCTCATAAAACGATTATGCGTTGGGTTCATCAGTATAGTCCTGAATTAGACAAGCGACTTCGTCGTCATCTAAAACGTACAAATGATTCATGGAGAGTGGATGAAACGTATATCAAAGTAAAAGGTCAATGGATGTATTTATATCGGGCAGTGGATTCTGAAGGAAACACCATTGACTTTTGCCTAAGCAAAACAAGAGACCAAAAGGCTGCAAAGCGATTCTTCAAGAAAGCTTTGCAGTCTTTTCATATCTCTGAGCCTCGTGTCGTGACGGTCGATAAGAATCCAGCCTATCCTATAGCAGTTGAAGAATTGAGAAAAGAAAAAAAGATGCCATTAGGCATCCAACTAAGGCAAGTGAAATATCTCAATAACATAGTGGAACAAGATCATCGGTTTATTAAAAAGCGAGTTCGTTCGATGTTAGGATTGAAATCCTTTCGCACAGCTACATACATTATTTCTGGAATAGAAGCTATGCATATGGTAAAAAAAGGGCAACCTGTTTTACTGGATAAGTCTGTCCAAAATCAAGTGAATTTCATCCATCAACTATTTGGAATTTCTGCTTAAGACTAGATTCCACTAGGAAACTTTTGCTTCTTTATATCTTTCCTAAGTATTTGCACCAGAATCCTTGATTGCTATTATAGGAAACGAGTGCTTTTTATTTTAAGGGTACGGGTGATACTACAGTAAAAAGACAAACTCCAAATCAAAGGAAATCGGAAGTTATTCAAAATAATTTTGTTAAAATTACATCTCGTACTAATATTTATAACCCAAAAGATATTCCTAGTGTAAGAGATGGTGAGTTTGTTAGGTGGTTTGATAATATAACTTTAGATGAATTAGAGATAGCGTGGAGTAATCCTGAAGTTAAAAAAGTAATTTCTTCAAGATTGAGATCGCCTGGGAAGTTACATGAGTGGTTAATGATTGCAAGAGCCCATACTTTTAAAAGATGGGGGATAAGTGCTAAACAAATCCAAGAATTGAGAATACCAACAAAAGATGTTGAGTTTATTAATCCACTAGGAAAACATCATCGTGCGCCGGGGTCTAAGCGAGCGCATAATGAAATATTAGAGATAATAGACACATAACTTGACTGTGATACATTTGTAAGAAGCTTACAAATGTGGTCTCATTACAGATACAAGGGTGGAGTAGAAGGGTTACCAGGTACTCTAAAAAAATGAGGAGTGATAATATGGAATATAGTGGAATGGTTTCAGTGTGGTTTGGAGTTTCTAAATCGCTACCTAAGTTAAATTTCATATTCATTGCCATATCCTCCAATAATATAGCTGCTTTATTTTCAATATCTAATTATGGAATATATTATGTAAGAAAAAAGAGGATATATGCCCTTATGTTGGACATAGTATCCTCTTCTCATTATAGTCTGTTTAATCTTCAGAGGTGGTATTGTGCTTTTTTCACTATGATGAGCACCTTCATTATTAGAATTTTTGTGTTAAGATGTTACTAAATACGAACAGAAGGTGGGGAATTTATGAACAAGAAACGTTTAGGAAGTCAATCTCACTTTAAACCATATCGTATAAAAGAAAATCCTCAACAGGAAGAAGAAAAAGAACTTACGACAGAACAAAAACTTGAATTACTAAATAAAATTGCTGGTTCAGGAAGAAATTTTAACCCAGAACACATCGAAGAATCACTTCGTATTGCAAGTAGAGATGAATGGGAATAGGTGAGAGGGGGAAAGTAGTTGGCGCAACAAGTTCTAGTCGATACAAATATATGTTCTACACATGAGATGAGATCCAAAGACGCAGTAGATTGCATAAATGATTGGTTTACAGAACTAATACTGAAATAACCATTAATAGAATGGATTCTAACACCTTCTTTAAATAAATATCTAACCTAGATAAATCCGTCCTTTTGACGGATTTTTTTAGTAATTGTTTAGTACTATTACTATATTAGGGGTACGGAAACGATTCGCAGAATAACCCACCACATCTGAAAAATTTTCCAATTTGGCGTGTGTTTTTTATTATGCTTTCTCTTGTAGTTTCCTATATGGGGTAGCACCACATCGCCATCAAGCTAACATTTTGAGACATCTCCATTACGAGAAATTTACCTTTTTACAGTTATTTATGAGAATTCGACTCATTTTTTCGTTTTGGGGGACAATCAATTTCTTAAGTTGATTGCGATGTGACGTGACCCCTAATATTTTGAAGTACCCCCAAAATGAAAATTTCCTTTTTCTACAGTTAGTTATTTGGAGAAGTCAGCTCTTTTTTTGTTTTTGGGGTGTTTACTTTTCTTAAGTTGATAGGCATGTATGGCGACCCCTAATACCATATGATTGAAGTTATGTTACAATAATATATGGATAAATATGGAAAATTTTATAAAAATAAGTTATAATTACTTTTGTGTGTATTAATCCTCATATAAAAAATAAGTGAATTTATGGTTAAAAAACAAGCAATTGCACAACAGATAAAAATCAATGGTTTGTTCTTCGAAATCTACCGCACCATAGAGATACATCCATTGTGATTTTACCATGATATACGTTTCATTGACTCTCCAGGAGTCATTTGTTCACTTGAGATGACCACGTATTCATTTTCCGAATTCAGGATCATACAAGTGAGAGTTCAAATAAAAAGGGGAATTGAAATGAAAAAATTCATGTTAGCTCTGACATCTTTGTTCACTGCTTCAGCATTCGCTGTGTCTACAGCTTCAGCCGCATCGGATGTATACAATAACTTTGCAGAATTGTCGACGCATTACCAAAAAGGTATAGATTATACCATTGAAACCCAAGATATACCAAGTGCTGATGCAATCATTTTAGCAATCCACGGTGGAAGGATTGAATCTGGAACGGACCAAATTGCAAAAAAAATTGCCCTAAGTGATTACAGTTACTACATATTTAATGCTAAAAAATATGAAGATTTAAATAACGATGAGCGAAATGATTTGCATCTAACTTCTACCCATTATGACGACCCAATAGCTCTGGGAATGACAGCACAAAAAAACAAAGTTATTTCTATCCATGGTGCGAAAGGAACAGAAAAACTAGTTTACATGGGTGGACTTGATGAGGAATTAAAGAAGAATATTTTGAGTAAATTGTCCGACGCAGGTTTCGGCATTGGGACTACACCTGACAATCTCGGAGGGACCGACCCGGAGAATATCGTAAATAAGGGTAAAAACCTAAAAGGCGTGCAACTGGAGCTTACCACTGCTTTGCGCGACGAGCTTACAAATGATAATTCCAAGATGGAAAAATTCAGTAATGCCATTCGGTCAGCGATAGCTGAGTCAAAGTGATGGTAATTTCGGTACAATTTAAGTTTTTGTGACTTCGTAGAAATGATGGAAAAGCAGGGACAATCTATCCCTCATACGATCATTATACGATGGATACATCAGTATAGTTCTGAATTGGACAAGCGGATAAGTCGTCAATTAAAGAAAGTTAATGATTCTTGGTGAGTTGATGAAACGTATATCAAGGTAAAATCGCAATGAATATATCTCTATCGTACGATAAATTCCAAAGGTAATATAATTGATTTGGTTCTGGTGCAAAAATGTTAGTTAGAAACATAGAGTAACAACTTTCTCTTCATTTCGGGGTACTTTAAAATCTTAAGTTGATGGATGTATGGCGGGACCTCATCTCTATCCAGCTAAGAAACTCATTGTTCCCCAAAACGATAAAAACGAACTTCGGTGCTATAATTTTCGTTTAGGGGATACTTTAAAATCTTAGGTTGATATCGATGGGGTACGGCAACGATTCTTTCCTTTGGGAGCCATATTAAAATGAATCTAGTCCAGTTGAAGGATTAACCTTATCAATCATGTTGAAATTCAGCTGAGATACGTGTAAAACTAGGTCATAGCAATACATTTTTACCAAAAATACGAAGTGTCTTAACTGTTAAGTTATCTGTAACAAAATACTGTATCTAAAATAATTCGTAACATTATTGCTTTTAATCCTTTTTGTTACAACAAAATTGGTGAGTGGCTCAAAAAAGAAAGAATTGTTGCCGTATGCCCCTTAGGTCCGGTACCGTTGACATACACCAAAATTTCATTTTTTCCTTTAATAAAGACAAAAAATGAAATTTTTATTTTTTTTACTCATGATATGATTTACTATACTTCTTTTTATGCTCTTCTAAATAATTCAAAAGGACGTGTATAAATATTATGAAAATAAAGTTATTTTCATTTTTGATTGTTTTTAGCATTATAATTAGTGCTTGTTCTAATGATGTTTTAAAAACAACAAAAGAAAAAAACGAATCGAAATCTAACATAATTGAATCGGGTAAATATCAATCACCGATTAATATTGTATCTAATAATGTAAAATCAATGAATGATATAGGAACATTAGATCTAAATTACAACAATTCATTTGTTTCCGTAAAAGATAATGGCCATACTATTGAAGTAAAAAATCAGGATGGAATTGCTAATATTAATGGTAGACAATTTTCTTTAACACAATTTCATTTTCACGCGCCAAGTGAACATACAATAGATGGAAAACAATATGAAATGGAGCTTCATTTTGTTAACAAAAGCTCATCCGGTCGTCTTGCTGTTCTAGGTGTATTTTTCACAATTGGCTCGAAAAATGAAGCATTTCAAACTATTTTAGACCAAATTCAAAAAAACAAAAAAATAGAATTACCACCTACAACAACTATTAATATACAACAATTGCTTCCACAAGAAAGAAATTATTATCATTATTTAGGATCATTAACAACTGCACCTTATACAGAAAATGTTGAATGGTATGTATTAAAACAACCAGTAGAAATTTCAAAAAATCAGCTACAAACTTTTCAAAAATATTATTCAGATAATTCCCGTGAAGTACAACCTTTATACAATCGGGTCATTTTAGAAAAATAAAGATTTTAGAATGTATCCATGTTGGGGTAGCGCCATATCGCTATCAAGTTAACAAAACAAAATACCCCCTAAAATGAAAAAATACGCTATTCTTTCTGTAGAATCATAAGAAAGGATGGCGTTTTTGTATGTCTTACTGTTTCATCATTAAAAGAGGCAACAAAAACTTGGATTATCCAAGTTTTTGTTGGTGTTTATAAACATAGAACTTTTCTGCGAAATAACTAACAACTAAACTAATAACAAGTGGAAGCAAAGACCCACCTGAGATAAAGAAGCCACTTTCGTCATTAGTATATTCGTAGTGAAACATTAATATCGGAATAGAAAATAAATGCCCAATTGTGAATAGTAAGCCCGTTGTCAAAATTAACGAACCGAAAGTAACACCCAATCTCTTTAATAATTTCATTCAAACACCTCCTAATTTAAGAGCAACAGTTTTCTGTTATTAGTATAATACATCTAATCTTCTTAATAGCAACAATTTTTGAGAAAAGAGCCTTCTCAAAAAATACTATCTTTATGAAAGTAAACTTTTGAATATTAGTTTACTTTCAAATTACCGAAAATATTAACCCCATGCCTATCAACCTAACAGAACAGGTTGCCCCAAAATGATAAAAATGACCTTCGTGCTATAAAAAACACAAAATTTTCATTTAGGGGGTACTTTAAAATCTTAGCTTGATAGCAATAGGCTGTACCCCAATTAGTACTAAAACGACTCAAAAACCCTTAGCGTGATTTATTTCCGTTCCGTTTTCGGTACCCCGTCCAGTATATTCCGAGGAGCATTTTTTATTCATAATCGGCTCAGTATCAGCATAGCTGTGATTAGGGGCAAAGTATCCTGTTCTGTAACAAAATAATGAATTACAGGAATTTTTTATTTAAAATGGAATTAAATGTCGCAAATGTTCAGTAGAGGGTGATTTTTTGGATGCACTTAGAATAGAAGAAATTTATCAAGAAATTCTAGATAGTAAAAGAGATAATTTTCCTCACTATGTTTGGAGTGAGGAAGATAAAAACCTGTTGGCAAGAAGGGTTACAAAGCATCTAATTGAAACCGTTTTACAATGGGATGAGAATCAAATAAAAAAAAACTGGACTATAGCTCTTATTAAAAAATACAAATTAGGTGGTATGATACTCCTTGTATATAAAAGTAGTCCGTATGCGATGCTAAATGATTTATATCCAGGTAGATTTAAGGAGTGGGAATTGAAGTTTACTCCTTCAAATTTTTGGACGAAGGAAAGAGGATTAGAAGCACTACGCTGGACCATTGAAGAAAAAGAGAAGTTATCAGATAAACAGCTACTTCAAGTGTACGGGGAAAAATGGCTTAAAAAGCAAAGAATTAATACCCCTTGTTGCAAATTTTGGAACTGTAGCCCGTATGCGATGCTAAATGATTTATATCCAGGTAGATTTAAGGAGTGGGAATTGAAGTTTACCCCTTCAAACTTTTGGACGAAGGAAAGAGGATTAGAAGCACTACGCTGGACCATTGAAGAAAAAGAGAAGTTATCAGATAGAGAATTAATAAATTTGTATAATCAAAAATGGTTAGGTAAACATAAGCTTGCTTCTCCTTGTTCTTTATTTTATAAAAGTAGTCCATATGCAATGCTAAATGATTTGTATCCAGGTAGATTTAAAGAGTGGGAATTGAAGTTTACTCCTTCAAACTTTTGGACGAAGGAAAGAGGATTAGAAGCACTACGCTGGATCATTGAAGAAAAAGAGAAGTTATCAGATAAACAGCTACTTCAAGTGTACGGGGAAAAATGGCTTAAAAAGCAAAGAATTAATACCCCTTGTTGCAAGTTTTGGAACTGTAGCCCGTATGCAATGCTAAATGATTTGTACCCAGGAAAGTTCAAAGAGTGGGAGTTGAAGCATGCATCTTCAAATTTTTGGACGAAAGAACAGGGTTTAGAAGTATTGCGTTGGACAATTGAAGAAAAAGAGAAATTATCAGACGAGGAAATAAAAAAAGTATACAACTTAGCATGGGTTAGAAAAAATAGATTAATTACACCATTAATGACACATTGGAAATTAAGTCCGTATGCGATGCTAAATGATTTGTATCCAGGAAGGTTTAAGGAATGGGAATTTAGTGTTGTTCCTAGGAATTTTTGGACAAAAGAAAAGGGATTGGAAGTTTTACGTTGGACGATTGAGAAAAAAGAGAAGTTAACTGATGAACAATTATTACAAGTATTTGGTATCCAGTGGTTAACAAAGAATAGGTTAGTAACTCCTTTTCATAAATTTTGGGGTAAACCTTATGCGATGTTAGATGAATTATACCCAAATCGATTTAAAGAATGGGAATTACAAAGGGTTTGTCAAGGTTTTTGGTCAAAAGAAAAAGGATTAGAAGCATTACGCTGGACGATTGAGGAAAAAGAGAAGTTAACTGATGAACAATTACTACGTGTCTATGATATTGAATGGATGAAAAACCATAGAATTGCTATGCCTGTATACGACTATTGGGGATATAATCCATATTTAATGTTACATGATTTGTATCCAGAGCGTTTTCCGAGAAGTATTATGAAGACATATAATTCATTACGTAAATGGTTTACAGCATTTTATGATTCGTTTGAATTTTCTCAAGCATTACAGCTTGCTTGGGAAAACGGATATGAGACAGAAAGTCATTTTGTTTTAGCGCATGAGAAATATGATGAAGTTATTCAATTTATTTATTGGATTAAAGGAGCGAATTCTGCTGAAGCTTATTATAATGAATTAACGAAAAAAAAAGAATGGCATTGTACATTAAGTAAGTTGCATCCTTTTGTCTTAAAAATAAAAGAATTAGGTTGGATATGTCCTATGGATAGTGACAAGGTTGCTGTCATTGACAGCAACATATGAACCAATAAAGAGGTACAGCCGTCATTTCGCGTATTTTATATGCATATCCTTGGCATATAAAATACGCGTTTTACCATCAATACTCCATGCCCATCAAGCTAAAGTTTTGAGGTATCCCCAAAACGAAAAATTTATTATTTTATAGTTATTTATGAGAATTCAGCTAACTTTTTTGTTTTGGGGAATAATGAGTTTCTTAGCTGGATGGAGATGTGGTGATACCCTTATTAAGATGGCTCTGTTAAACTTGATTGTTGATTTTCTTCAAACTTAATAAGCATATTCGAAATGAAACTCGAATTTGCTTAGCGTGCAATTTTTCACTTTCGGTGATGTGTCCCCTATTAAAGTAGGAAGTAAAATGTTTTAACTTTTCCTCACGATAAACTCTTGCATATATTTTATTTATATTTTAGTATTAAGATGCTCTAATCTTTTTTTAACTGTATCTTTCCTTTGGATGAACCTAGACTACTCTAGGTTCTTTTTTTATGCAAAATAAAAAGCAGCTGATTCGCTACTTTCATTAATTTACTTTAAATCAACATCGATATCATAATAAATTAGTGAAAATGTAATTGTAGGTAAATATAGAAGAATTGGGGGCCTTCTTACCTAAAAACCTATATTTTTATTTATATTTAATCTATTAAAGGAAAATAAAAGCATTGTTATATCTAACTATAATTCTTAAACATATGTAGGACGCTGATATTTTGATCATGAATTCCTGAAAGGTTTAGAATTTTATATTTTTTCATGAAATGTAAGTTGTAATTTTTTGAAGAGCAATCTGTATGAAATATATGGAAAAGAAATTAGATATACCATTAATAATTCAAAAGATAAATTTCCAAATGAAAATAATAAAAAACAGAAAACTATTTGTAAAAAGTTAAATAAAAGTAAAGAAAATGATCAGGTTATATATTCTTTAAATGAATGTTTGAAAAAAGATATAGATACTCACCTTTTAAATATTCTAATTGAAGGATAAATAATTTAACAAATTATCCGAAAGAATTCTCCTTCCTCAAGCGTATACAAGGCGATAGCCCAACGATAGGCGGGAGATGAATTGCGGTTGGCGTTAGGATGGATAAAGTACTAACGCCCTTCGGTTGTTACGAGTGAGGGGGCCTAGGCAGATAACCCGTTCCCATTCTCCCTCTCACTCATGTATAAAAACAGAACTCATCTTTCATGTTATGACTAGCTTAATGAAACACCAGATTTTTCCCTCTTTTTCTATAAAGATAAAATATACTTATATATGTTTTGAAAATAGAAAATAGTGGGTTATATAGAAGGAGCGTGAATCCATGTTAACAGATCAAGAAATGTGGCAACGGATTACCTATTTACCAGCACCCTACAAACGGGAGCTGATTCGTCTAGCACTGGAAGGAACATCTTTGTTTTGGAGTACTCGCCAAACTCCATTTATCATGTTAGAAGCTGCAGAAATTATTGAACCAACGGGTAAGGAAAGAGCAACATCTCAGTTTGGATTAGATGCTTTAGAGCTCGAGTATTCTGTATTGCCACACCATCAGCAAACTTGGATACAATTTCAGGAATATATCCATCAACTAAAGGCTTCTGAAGAAAACTAAGGCTTTGGTGCAAAAATAATTCGCTAGAATCATAGAATAGCAATATTCTATTAACCTTGAGGTTAAGTAGCTAACTTAAATAACTTATAAATGACTTCAACCTCATTTTGGGCATAGTTCACCAAGGGGGGAAGTCTGCCCAAAATCGAAAAGAATTCATTGATAAACTGTTTGGCATTGCAGCATAATCCGTAAGTTAATAGGAAATTCATGTCCTATGTTTTTTTGAAATCATCTTTGCACCAGAACCTTTTTCGGCCTTTATTATTACATTTAACAAAGTATACGAGCGAGTAATAGCCATCTTCATCAGGATATAGACTTTCAAATACAAATTCGTTCGTCTGAAAACATTTTAAACAAGCTTTATTATCAGCCTCAATTCCTGCAAACCATTTCCTGACGTGACTCATTTCATCCAATAATAGCGTACTTTTTATTAAGGATTTACCAATCCCCCTTCCACGTAAAGACGGATTCGTTAATATAGCAATACTTCCTGTGTGATCTTCATCTACTTCAACCATAGTAATTCCTACGACTTTATTTCCGTTTTTAGCCATCCATACTACGTAATTTTCATTTTCTTTGACAAATTTGTACCAATCGTTTAAAGGTAGAATCCCTCCCAGTCTTTGGTAAGTCTCAGCATCCTGAAACCAAGATTCCATGACATCAATATCTTCTTTTTGAAAGCAAACTAGTTTGTCTATCTTACTCATTTCCTCTCTCCCATTCAAACATACTTTTTAACTTGCAACTTATATAGTTCGGCATATTTAGAATGTCTCGTTATTAATTCGTCACGAGTACCTGTTTCTACTACCTTTCCTTTTTTTAAAAATATAATATTATCAGCCTTTGCAGAAAAAGAGCGCATTGATATTAAACAACGCCAAGCTGAAGGAATTGCTCTTGCCAGAAAACAAGGAAAACACTTGGGACGCCCTCCTGTCGAAATAACAGAAGCATTTATTGAAGCTTATAAGGAATGGAAATCCGGTTCAATTACAACAGTAAGGGCGATGAAAAAGTATGGCATCAAACGTTCTTCATTTTATAAACTTGCCAAACAGTATGAAGAAAGAATCAAAAATTAGAGAGGTAGAAATTCAATGAATTGTGTTGCTCTCCTATGCCTATCAAACACGTCACAGAATTACATACTATTTCATCCATGTTTAACCAGAAAAACAAAAAGAACTTGTAGAAATCACTACAAGTTCTTTTTAGGGTAGGGTAAATCATAGAGCTACATAAACAATCTTATAAGACATAATAACCTAAGAAGAACTGTCTTAATAATTTTATTATATAACAAATATTACCAGTTTGGGATTATAATTTTGAAATTTATGTGAACTATGAAAACGAATTGTACCTTTAGTTATTTAAGAAGTCAGCTTTTTTTCGTTTTTGGGGTGTTTACTTTTCTTAAGTTGATGGATGTGTGGCGGGACCCCATGTCCATCAAGCTAATATTTTGAAGTGTCACCAAAACGAAAATTTCTTTCTCTATAGTTAGTTATTTTGAGAAGTCCGCTCATTTTTTCATTTTAGGGGTGTTTACTTCTCTTAAGTTGATGGCAATGCATTAGTACCCCCTATATAAAACAAAGGCGAAGTCTTCAAAGAGACTCCGCCTTTGTTTTATATAGGGCATGAATGGTTTCAATACCTTTAATAGTACGTGAAGCATGACGAAGATTTTAAAATCCTGCGGATTTGACAAAAATATGATGAAAAAAGGGCAACTTCACTAAAGGTTGAAATTTGCCCAAAATGAGGTTAGAGTCATTCATAAATTGTTTGGAATTGCATCATAAACTATCGTTGAATAGTCCATATAGGTTCTATGTCTCTATCAAATGTTTTTTGCACCAGAGCCTTCTGGGGTTTTACCAATGTTTGAATATTGTCCTGTAAATCTCCCTTTATATAAAAATTCCATTTCTTCTTCCAAAACCACGTTTTCTGAAAACATATTTTAGATTTTAAAAAAATCCCAAGCATACATATATAACGTAAAAATGGCAGTTACAGCTACGAACGCGTATTGACCACGACCGATTGTTTTTTTTCTCCTTAATTGCCATATTGTAAAAGCAACCAGAAGGGTCAGCGTTATGACAGGAAGGTAAATCAATATATAGGACCAGGTTGGAATAGCATTGATCAAAAGCTCAGGAATCGATATTACAAACATAAAATACAAAATAAACAGGACCGATGCAAACGTAATAACCCATGGGAATGCTTTTTTTCTTTTTCGAATGAAAGAGAATACCTGTATGATTAAAGCAGTTAGAATCTGTATAGGGTACACAAGTATAAATCCAACCATCAAAATGACATTCACGATTGGGTTGGAATATCCGGGCATTTGGCGATACAGCATGATCGGAGTGGAGCTTGCCGAATACGTATGATGATCTTTATTCAAGTAGATGAGCTCGGATCCCTTCTTCTCCTGAAATAAATACGGTTTCGTCTCAACATATGTGGTACTTTTCCCACTGCTGCTTATCGTAATAACACCATCTCTCTTAACTGCTAGCTTACTAGTGGAAAAATTTTGTGCAAATCGGAACGGTCCCTCTACCATAGGCCCATTAGGTACATAATATCCTTCTAAACTCTTAAGCTTCGATGCAGAAGTCGGATTCTCCCTTAAGACCGGTTTTTTTTGACCTTCAGGATAAAAACGATTCAAATAATCCCTGATAAACTCTTCTGCCAATTGAACACCGGTATTGGAATTGGTTGAAATGAAGATCCCTGTATTCTCAGCAGGAATCAGATGCATGATAGAATTGAAGGCATCAATGCTCCCATCATGCTCAATAATGCGCAGTCCGTTCTGAAAACGTTCATAAAAGCCGTACGCAATCCCAGGTACATCTTTATTGGGAGTAAAATGTCGGTTCTGCATCTCTGTAGCGGTTTCCTCCGAAAACAACTGTTGGTTGTTGAACCTGCCCTTTTGAAGCTGGGCAATCATAAAATGTGACATGTCCTCTGCAGTCGATTGAAACGAGCCTGCTGGTAAATGATGGATGTAGGCATATGAGACAGGAATATACTTTTTGTCATGGCCATAATTATAACTTTTGGCTAACCTGTCTGTTTCCTCATCGGGACTATAGCCAGAGCTTCCCATGTCAAGAGGGTTAAATACATGTTCTTTCATATACTGTTCAAACTTTTCACCCGATACTTTCTCTACAAGGTAGCCCGCCAGCGACATTCCTTGATTACTATAAGAAATTTCCTGTCCGGGAGGGCGAACCACGTCAGCTAGGTATTGATGAATGGCATCTGCCAATGGAAGTTGCTGCTCTTTATCTCGACCAACGGTGATTTTCTCGTAAAATCCTGCAGTATGGGTCAGCAAATGGTGGAGTGTAATGGGGTGGCCGTCTATGTACTGGATGTTCAATGTAGGATCATACTTTTTAATGTCTTTATAGAGATCCACCTTTCCTGACTCTGCTAACTGCATGACTGCGGTAGTCGTGAACACTTTGGCTATCGATCCTAATCGAAAGACGGTTTGCTTAGGATCGACAGCTTTCCGTTCTTTTAGGTCCGCATATCCATAACCGTTTAGGACTCGGATATTGCCTCCTTCTACGATCGTGACGACTGCTCCCGGAACATGATACTCCTCCATTTTTTCACGGAAGAACGAGTCGACAAAGTCTGCTAATTCATCGTTTGAAGGTGGAGCAGCCAAGGAAACGATTGGATATGAGAGACTGTAACAGCAAAGAATCATGATTAATAAAATAATTTTTTTCAAAGTCATTTCCCTCCCAAAAGACGCTGTTATTTCTTTTTTTTACAAATTATCCGAAAGAATTCTCCTTCCTCAAGCGTGTACAGGGCAATAATCCAATGTACACATACTATTTTTAGGGGTAGGGACTACCCCGTTAGCTTGGTAAACATAAATGGCTAGTAAAAGCACTTACTTCCCAAGAAGCTCCCACTTCAAGCGTTAGCTAAGTGATGAGTAGTTCACAAGAAATCTATTTATGAAGTACTCAAATTAAGCAATCTAATGAGTAAGGCGGTATTATCCTCTCTTAATCAAATGTATATTATTGGAAAATATTTTTAATATAATCATATCATTACACCTTATCATTCATAACGATCTAAAGGTTTAAATCATTTTAAGACCTAAGTCTTAGCTAGGGGTACCGCCACATCGCTATCAAGCTAAGGTTTTGTAGTACCCCAAAAATGAAAATTTTCTTGCTCTGCAGTTAGTTATTTGGCAAAGTCCGCTCTTTTTTTCTTTTTGGGGGTGTTTACTTTTTTTAAGTTGATGGATGTAGGGTGCTCCACAAAATTAAACAGGGTAATACATTCATTCTCTGGCTTTTATTTTAATTCCTGGCGGTAATGCCCGGAATTAAAATAAGAACTTTTAACAATTTAGCATTTGTCTAAAAGAAGCGGGCAAAATTAGGGTCGGATCAGCGTTTCCAGATTGAATCCAAAAGAGAAAAGGAAATAAGGCACTAATACCATTTTCTATCTCTCACAAAGGATTAAGAGGATTTAATATAGAATGTAAAAATATGGTTCTTTTTTTTACGGAAGGAGAGATGAATGAGGAAAAATCACTTAAAGGAGTAAAATTCTTCTATCCAATATCTTAGATTAACCGTTTTCAGGTTTGAGAAGGCTGCTTTTGCATCGAACGTTTCTAAACTTAGCATAGATTTTTAGAAATATGATAACAAAGGAGAAAATTGGAAAATATGAGGTTGAAAAATCAAATTGGAAAGAAACTATTGCTTGTATGGCTAATATGTATATTAAGTATTCCCGCTAGTGCATTTGGGAAAGAAGCAAATTCTCAATCAGATGATTTAGTTTGTCAGAAATTGGATGAGATAAAAAAGATCGATGCAGTGAGAACGCTTCACTCTCCTGACTTGCTCATCAATCGGTGCGGAACTTCCCTGGACCGCAAGCTTGTCGCTGCGACGGAAATGACAAACAGCTCAAACCAGGGTATAAAGGATCCTCTTACAGAAATTGCAAAACGGAAGAATCGATCTGTATTGACGGCCTTTAAGTTTGTACGAGATATGCAAATGGGTAATTATCAAAGTGCTCTTCAATCAACTTCGAGCGCTTTACAGAAAGGAATATCTGAACAGTGGATAGAAGCTTATTGGAACACACTTCCACTGCAATTAAATGCCGGTTCTTTCATTGGTTTCGGGGCAGTGGAACTAAAGAAATCAAATCCAGTTCATACAAATGTGGAAATTGGGCTCATTTTTGAAAAAGCAACCGTTCCAATAATGGTCAGGCTTGATCCATCAGGAAAAGTAGATGATTTTTTAGTAAACATCCAACTGAGTCCTACGGTTGCAGGAGAACCTTCATACAGTCATCCCAACTCATTTACTGAAAAGGAAATTGTGATAGGAGAAGGCCCCTTCGCGTTGCCTGGAACACTGTCTGTCCCTAAAGGAAAGGGACCTTTTCCGACAGTCGTCCTTGTCCAAGGATCAGGCGCTAGTGACAAAGATGAAACAGCCTATGCTTTGAAGCCCTTCCGTGATTTGGCACAAGGCCTCGCTTCCAAAGGAATTGCTGTTCTTCGCTATAATAAGCGGACGTTCGAGCATTCTGTAAAAACGATGACAGATCTCAATCATACCGTTGATAAAGAAACGACTGATGATGCTCTGCTTGCGGTACGCTTTCTACAAAGCGAAAAGAAAATAGATAATAGCCGAATCTACATTCTCGGCCACAGCCAAGGAGGCATGATGGTTCCTCAAATGCTCAATAAAGACGAGAGGCAAAACATTGCCGGCGCAATTGTCATGGGCGGCCCTGCCCGCACTATTCAGGATGTTGTCATGGACCAATTCGATTATCTCCTTTCCATCGGACAATTGACACCTGAGTTACATACGTTTATGAAAGGACAGTTTGAGCTTCTAAATGATCCTAATTTCTCCGGTGAAAATCCTCCTGTAGGATTCCAGCTGGGACAGGTGGTGTTCTGGAATTCCATCCGTAAAATCAAGGCTGCAGAAATGGCGAAGGAACAAACGGATCCACTTCTTATCATCCAGGGACAACGTGATTATCAAGTAGTATCAAATTTTGAAATTCCCATTTGGAAAGAACAGCTTGCGAATCGAAACAATGTAGATTATCGGCTTTATCCTAAGCTCAACCATTTCTTTACGGAGGGAGAGGGTACGATGAGCAGACCTGAAGAATATTTTATTCCAACGAACATCCCAGAATATGTGATCAACGATATAGCTGATTGGATCCAATCCAATCCGAAGTAAATCAATGTAATAAGTTGATAGAATCTAAGAACATGGTCGCTGAGCGACCATGTTCTTACGTTGTTGAAGGAAGAAGTTATCCATCAGAAAACTCCAAATTCTTGGGGTTTTTTATAGACTTCTAGATACATGGTTCTGGTGCAAAAACTCTAAAACTCTTGCAAGTAATCTCTTAAACTTGGACATACTGATACTATTACTCTAAAAAAGGTAAATTAGCTGAGCGTGCACAATTAATTCGTGGTATGCATAAAAATGGAATGCCTCTAGAAGATATTGCAAAATTCACTGGTCTAAGTACAGAAGAAGTACGAAAATTACTATTATAGTGTACGTAATTATGGAAGCTTTGCGAAAACGTTCGCAAAGCTTTTTTATCATATCTGGCGAGAAGATCCTCACCTCGAGCGCGAAGCAGATATGTGGAGGTAGTTAGCGGCAATTATTCCTGCAAATATGGCTATAAAAATTGCTGTCTAAAATGACATTGACATTACTATCCCTTTTATTGATAAAATGAATATCTTACTTATCGCAACTAGTAGCAAGGGAGAATGAGAGAGGTTGAATAAAGGTGGCACAGTGATAATGCATACCTGTTTAGAAGCGAAGTGTTATGATGGAAAAATATGGACGTGTAAAACAGATGAGTTTACAGCGTATAACGGTGCATCAGTAGTGTTTTTAGAAGGGTTTGTTGGATACTTTTCCACTAAATATTTACGACGTGTGGAAATACTAGAAACCATATAAAAACTTCATTCTAATATAAAACAAGCCCTGACTGAATAGGGGGGTGTCAGGGCTTGCGGGGCTTTTGAACAAGGATTATTAATTGATTTATGTAATGATTTTAACATATATATTAATGTAACAATGTATGTTGAATTTTACGATACTGTGAACAAAAACTTCATTTTGTAGAGAAATGAGGTGTAATGGTGTTTGGAAAAGTTATTCCGATTTCCATGAGGGAAATAATGAAAAATAAATGTGAAATGATAAGGAAAAGGAGAGTGGTACAAGTTCAATAAAAGAGTAGCTAGTAAAAGCTGACTATTCTACAATAGAAATATGGGGTCGCTTCGCTACAATTATTTGAAAATAGCTATAGTATAAACGGGATTTGAAATAATATGCAGTGGAGAGAAAAGGATAAGTAAATTTAGACTGTTCCAATTTGATTTTGATCAGCTACATCTGAATCAAATGTATTCGCACTACTTATACTGTTAAAGGTATTAAGAACAAAAGCAATGTCAGATGCGTCGGATCCGTTATAAAGTTTCGAATTTACTTTCAGGGATACATTATAGGGGTTACCATACATGCCCATCAACTTAAGAAAACAAATCCACCCCAAAACGAAAAAATGAGCCTTTTTATTACAAGTTAGGACAAAATCTCATTCTGGGGGAGCTGTATTTTCTTAGCTTGATAGCGATGTGGTAAGATCCCATTTACCGCAAATAAAAATTACTGATAACATCAATTGGTATTTTTAGGTGCATTTCATTAGTTAAAATTTACATTTTTAAAATATATTGATAATTTTACTATGATTTGCATTTTCGATAAGCATTCAACCCCTTTAAAGAATTTGATATTATGAAATTGAGTAATCTCGATCATCCTTTTCATTCTCTCATATGAAGTAAGTTTGATTAATATCATAAGATGAGGTTAATAGAATTGGAAATCAGGTCACTCCTTTTTTGTGTAATCAAATCGTATAAAATGGCTCAAAACTAACTTATCAAAAACATCGGGATTTTGAGATATTTATAGTAAGTATTGGTCAATTAGGAAAGGAATCTATAAATGCAAAATAATGTTAGCCGTAGTAGGAAAGTCTCGTTTAAAATATCTAGTATATATATTTTATCTAGTATTTTTTGGATTAGTATAACTGATTGGACATTAACAAAGTTTAATACATATGGTGTTGTTTGGATAAGTATTGGAAAAGGATGTCTTTTTGTTATTGCAACGGGATTTTTATTATATAAATTAATTCAAAGAAATATTAAAGATATTGAAGGTCGGGAGCAGCAGTTAAATAGCCTTATTGAAAATAATATGGATGCAATCATACATTTAGATTTAAATGGAAATTTTATATCTGTTAATGATGTAACCGGGAAAATAACGGGATATAGTGAAGAAGAGTTAACAAAAATGTCTTTTAAAGATCTTATAAACAAAGAAGATTTGTATAAAGTTCAAGAGCACTTTTTAGAAATAGGAAAAGGGAAGTCTTCAATGGTAGAGTGCAGGTGTATGATCAAAAGCGGACATTGTATACTAGTAAGCATGAAGAGTGTACCTATCTTAATAGAGGATAAAATGGTAGGCATTTTTGTAATTGTTAGAGATATTACAGAATTAAAAGATAAAGAGGAACTCATAAGGAAATCTGAAAAACTTTCGATCGTAGGTGAATTAGCTGCAGCAGTAGCACATGAAATTCGAAACCCCCTAACATCTATAAAAGGCTTTCTCCAGTTACTTCAATATAAGGATTCAGAAGATAAAGAGAAACATTATTATAACATCATGTTATCAGAAATCGAGCGTATCAATTTCATTGTTAGTGAATTTTTAGTACTTTCCAAACCTCAAGTTACTACCTATCAGAATGAAAATATCACATCTTTATTATTAGATGTAATAACTTTGCTTGAGACAATCGCCAATGTTAAAAATATAGGGGTCATGAAAGAGTTTGAACCGAACGTTATTTTGGTCAAATGTGAAAGAAATCAAATAAAGCAAGTTTTTATAAATATTTTTAAAAATGCAATAGAAGCTGTTCCAAATAACGGTAAAATATATATTAAGGTTATACAATTAAAAAAAGATAGCGTACGTATTCGTTTTATTGATAATGGGCCTGGGATCCCAAATAACTTAATATCTAAGTTGGGCGAACCCTTTTATACAACAAAAGAAAATGGGACCGGTTTGGGTTTAATGGTTAGTTATAAGATTATCAAAGATCATCAAGGAAGTATAAATATAAAAAGTGAAATGAATAAGGGAACAACAGTTGATATTATACTTCCAGTTTCCATAGGTGAATGAATTTTCTCAGATTAGTTCTAGAATACGCTGAGAGATGTAGAAAAAATTGATTCTAGAGTCAAAAAATATAAAATAGCTATCAATTAGATTAAAGTGAACCCTATTAGTGGGACATGAAAAAACACTGAAGTGACCCAATGAAATAAGACAAGGAAAAAACACCTCCGTATATTCGTATTTAATTTAAATGCGAATATACGGAGGTGTTTCTTTTGTGGGAACGAGAAAATCTTATTCAGAAGAAATTAAATGGAAAACAATCGAGCTGAAAAAACAAGGGTACACAAACAAAGAAATTATGGATCAATTAAGAATTAAAAATAAAGCACAGATTAAAACTTGGATGAAGTGGCATCGTGAAGGTGAAACGTATCGTTTTAGTCGGCCTGTAGGAAAACAATATTCTTATGGGAAGGGATTTCAAGAATTAAGTGAAATAGTACAACTACAGTTGAATAATAAATAATTGAAACCCAAATTACTTGTATAGGGAAAGTATCTGGAAATCTAAAGGCGTTGAAACCCATTCTAGTCGTTCAGCTATGGAATGAAGTGAAACATAAAATGAAAGCAAAAGAATTGTGTAAAGTGTTAGAATTACCGTGCTTGACATTTTACCGTTAGATAAGAATGGTACAGGGCTCTAAAAATAAAATTGAGGAGATAATTAAGAGAGTTTGTCTATGTCATAAGCCCTGTTATGGATATCAAAGAATTACAGCCGCCCTTAGAAAAATGAGGATTTGTATCAATCATAAAAATACGCATTATGAAACACCACCACTTATTATCAAGGAGGGTATTATTCTGTATTAATGATCCCGACTGGGTTCGAACCAGCGACCTCCACTCTGTCAAGGTGGCGCTCTCCCTGCTGAGCTACGGGGCAAACGTTGATTTAAAGGCATTTTCATGGATTTATGTAAGTGAAATTCTATTAAAAAAGCAGTGGTTATTGTAAGTTCTGTGACCATTTGTGACCACAAATTTATGTTCTTAACTGGCTGTATAATGGTAAAGGGAATGGGGTGACTCATTCCTTTTTTGTGTAGAGGGGCGATAGTTTTCACAATCAGAGGGGGACTTGCAGAGAGAATAAGCATAGGTTGGTTCAGACACATGGTATGGAAATGTTGAGTGTCCGAGAAGAAATATGAGAGCGTGAAGCCGAAATAGAAATAGAACCTTATGAATTAGGATTCTTGAAAGAGGAAGTTATGAACAATGGTACGAATTAGAATCTTACATTTTGTAAGTTATGGATTAAAAATATGATATATTAATATAGGGAATTTAAGGGGAATCGCGATAAAAGCTTTGAAATCTATGAAATTGAAAAAGAGATGAGCGCTTATGAGTTAGATTTCTTGAAGGAAGAGGTGATGCCATCATAATTTAATTGGGAAAGCAATCCAGAGTAAAGATTGAGGAAGTGAATACGTAATGAGTTTAGTATTAGCCTTTTTAATAGCTTGCTTGCTCGTTTGGATTCTGAAAGGGAACGCCAAGGAGGATGCGAAAGAAGCAAGAAATGAATTGGGACGAAAAATATTGTTGTGGGCATTGTTTTGGGTTGTCGCTATCTTGATACTTATATCAGTGGTGGCTGTACATGATTCTAATGTGCAACAAGTTCAAGAAGATAACTCATCATATTATACTCATAACAACACTCGTGATGATACTTCTGACGACAATGCTAATGACCCTTATGACAACAAGTATGATTGTGAAAAAGAGATGAGCGGAGTTTGGGTAGACAATCACTGTATCCGTGAACCAATGCCCAAGGTACAGGATAAAGGAGGGTTTATAGCACTAGAGGCAGGGGAATATGTCGTAGGAGAAGATTTCCCTGCAGGAGACTACCAATTGATTACTGCAGGTCGAGAAGGTAATTTCTTCGCATCCAACCCTAGTGGGGAAACTACTGCAGATATGTTTTTAGAGAGCCATGTATTTAACGACTGGTCTTGCTCTAATGGGGATAAAATCAAGACTCAAGTAGCTGTAAGACTAGTAAGGTACTAGCAGTCGCCAAATCGAGTAATAGGAGGAAGAGTAATGACTAGAAAAATAGGCATATACGTGACTACAGACAAAAACAACCCAAACATAACTAAAAGTATTAGCATTAATTTAGCGCCTAGCAGACGGAGAAGAGGAAGAGCATCGAGAAAAAGAAGCACGATGAGCGATACAGGGGAGACTATATTAGGATTCCTGTCATTGCTCTTCATATGGATTCCTCTACTATTGCTTCTAATATGGACATTCCCTAAATTCTTTGCAATGGTAGGGATTGCTCTTGCTACATGGATTGCATACAAGATTGGTTTAAAAATCTATTCAAGAAGATGGGATGGTAGATAAATGAATGACCAAATGAAAAAGACTATCGTAGCAAAATATTGGGCTAAGGAAAGGATGATGAGAACAATACTAAGTAGAGCCTGTAGTATGTGTGTAATACTCCAAATCAAAGTAGGATAAGAGGTAAACGAAAAGTTAAAGTTTGAAATTGAGATGCTATATAATACAAAAGTCTGCTTATGCTATGGTAATTGGAATACGTACGTATGTATTTTCCTTGTAAATAAAAAAGACTACGAATAATAAATCTATCCGTAGTCTTTTATTATTTTTATATTATTGTGAAGTAGTGGAAGTATCTGAATATCAATGATTAATTGAATGAAATATAGTACAAACAATAGGGCCATATTATTTAATTCTTTTTAGCCACAAACGTACTCAAATCACAACTTCCTCGCAATCCGCTCTACAACCTTCTCCAGCTCATCGGGCTTCAAAAACTCAATAGGGGAGAAACCTTTTTCAAATGTAAGCGAATCCGCTTCAATCATCAGTACATATTTATCATTAACTTTTGCAATATGAATCTGGTCTCCAAAATCTGCAAGCAAAGCCTTTACAGAAATATGGTCTGCCTTTAGCTTTAATTCGATCTCAGGGGTATGCTCTACAATTTGTGCGGTTGCTTCCATTACTTCTTCTGTTGTGAAATGCTCCATAATTTCACGCTTTGGACTTGCTGCCCATACTTCCATCGCTTGGTCGAATTGTTCCCGTTCTTCTGTACCTTCTTCAAAGACGTCTTCAATTTGGTCGTATACCATATCCATAACTTGTGTTTTCATAATTTCTGGCATGGAACGCTCGTATTCTACGAATTTTAAGAAGTCTTCGAAGTAGCGGGCGTGGGATGCTTGGTGGATTTTTAGTTCGCCACCTTCCACGATGCCTTCTTCTGGCATGTATGGGTATTGAATCGACTTCATGTTTTTCGTTGTGATTGCCATTTCGACGTTTCGGATTAGTGTTGCTTCATCAGAGATAGAAGCGACTTTTGGCTCGAAGTCACATTTCATCACAAAGACGAACGGATCGTCGAAGTATTTGCGAAGCTTTGCTTGAGCAACGAGAAATACACCGCCCCGTACAGCGCTTGTATCAATATATGTATAAACGAGCGGTTCGTTTACATCCTTGAATGTTTCTTTCGTTTCTGCAAAGCGAATGCGGTTAAATAGGTTGTAGTTCGGATTTGAATCTAGTTCATGTCCAACTTCAACGATAAAGCGGCCGATTTTTGTTGGTACTTGTTCGCTTTTGGGATGACGGTCTACTTTTCGTTTTGAGATTTTTAATAATTCACCGTCTAGAAAGTCTTTTAGCGGACTGTCTTCGTATTCTTCTGTATCTAACGTTTGAAAATGTTTATAGCGTTTATCTGCCTGTTCACCTTGTCCGTCTACTTGTACGACGTAAAAGGAGAGAAAATTGATTTCAAAATCCATGATTATCACCTTGTTTCGTTTCGTTAACTCTTTTCAGTATAGAGATGGAGAAAACATTCGTCAATTTAAGAAAGGGAGGGAGGACTCTTCCTTTCTTAGTTTTTTGCTTTATATATTAAAATTCATCTTCGTATGCTGTAAATGGAAGGTTTAATTTGTTTTCAACAACGCGTAGACGTTGAATTAGTCTATTTAAGCGGCGTGATTGACGTTCTATAACTTGTTGAAGTTGGTTTACTTCTCTAGCGCATTTACACGGCCGCCACTACCTGGAAATAAGGTGGAGGGCTTACTGTCTGCGAATAGCGGGATAAATTGGTTGAACCTATCATACTGTATATACGGGAGAGGATGGCCGACATGGTGGAAACCTATTATGACAGGGTACCTTTTCCTTCCGTATGGCTATTATAACGTTTTTCCTTAAAATGAGTCGTTATTCATTAGAAATTTACGTACTATTAATATAGTAAAATATTGATGGATAAAAATTGTCTCCAATGCGCTCATTGGTATATAATGGATAGAAAAGGTGGGTAAAATTTTTAACAAAGTTAAAGATTTTTTAGTAAATATATGTAGACATTTAAGAAAGAAAAGAGTAATTTAAAGTATGACAGAAATGTAACGATAATGTAATAAAAGTAATATTATGAAATAATGTGATCATACATAGACTTGTTTGAATTGGAAATAGAATAAGATAGAGAATAAAAGGAGAGAGTAGATTGTTACATAAGGTTCGAGGTTTGATGTTAGGAGCACTATGTATAAGCGTAGTTAGCGGATGTAGTCCGAAGGCTAGCGAGGTTACATTAGTGAGTGGTGCAAGTGGGAATGTTGCACAAGCTAAAGAAGAAGTAAATAAAAGTATAAGTTTAGTAGATGGAAGAAGTGGAAAAGAAGTAAAAAAAATCGATTTAGCAAGTTTAGGCTATTTTGAAGATGAGAAGAAATTTAAAAAGGAAGTTACTAAGGTTGTTAGCGAAATTGGAAAGAGTATTGATACAAAGATGGTTCCTTCTCGTATGACAAGTGATGGTAAATGGATAGAAGGAAAACCCTCTTATGAATTAATGGAAAAAGAGTTAATCGATCAATTGACGAATGTAGGGTTGTGGGATTCTTCTTATCAGCTGCCGATTGTGGAGAAAAAGCCTGTAGCAACACAAGAAGATGGAAGTGGCAACGGAGCAGTTTTAGGGAGATATGAAACGAATTTAGGAGGTTCTACGGGAGGTAGAATAGAAAATATTCGTTTATCTGCAAGCACTGTCAATGGAGTTGTATTAGGAAAGGGAGATAGATTTTCCTTTAATGCTTTAGTAGGTGATACAACACCTGATAAAGGGTACCAATTAGGAAAAGAGATTGTAGATGGTAAATTAGTAGATGGTTATGGCGGTGGTGTATGCCAAACTTCTTCTACGCTGTTTAATGCTGCAGATCAAGCAGGATTAACAATGGTAGAGAGATCAACACATTCCAAACAAGTAGGCTATGTACCTAAAGGCAGAGATGCAACGATTGCGTATCCTTATTTAGATTTAGTATTTGAAAATCAAAATGATACCCCAGTTAAGCTTGTGATGTATATAGAAGGCCAGAAATTGATCGCAGAGATACGTGCTGTAAGATAAAGTAAGACCCTTACTGATGGGAATTTTCACTTTATAAAGCAACAGAAAAAAGATTTCAGTACTAAGCTGAAATCTTTTTTTGTTCGTACATATCGTTTTATTCGCCAAATATTTGTTTGAAATGATGGTTCATATGTTCAATATAATCAGTAACTAGCCATTCCAATGTTACTATGTTTTGATTTTCTGTTTTACATGGAAGCTGCCATTGTTTTTCTGTAACATTGGTTAGAAGTTTTAAGATTCGTTTGTTTAATGAAATCCATAAATGTAGTATTTCTTCGGTTGAAAATGTATGCTGATAATTATGTACTTGCATCCATAAATCTTGATTATAGCCATGTATTGTAATAGGTTCTTTAGAAATGAGAATATCAACAAAACGTTTATGGTTCACACTCGCAGAATCACATAGGTGGCCTAATATTTCCTTTTTAGACCATTTAGATGGATTAGGTTTATCATCCACATGAGAAAGAGAGTCAAACTTAGTAGGTACACTACAAACAATACTCTCTAATTCAGATGCTAATGTAGGCATGGGAGTTCCTCCTGTTTAAGGATTTTCATATGAATATATCGTTACTTCATATGTTATAGTTCAATCCAATATCTTTTTATAACATTCCCATCTTCTTCGATATAGTTTGAATCAGGTATACCGCCATTTTTAATAATGGTTTTTTCAGAACCGACATTATTCTCATCACAGACAACAAGAGCTTTTTGAATGCCTAATCCTTTCGTTTTTTCTAATGCTAAAGCTAACAGAGTAGTAGCGTATCCTTTTTGTCTTTCAGAAGGGCGAATACCATAACCAATATGTCCGCCACAATTCAATAATTTTTCTGTTAATTGGTGGCGGATATTCACAGCACCAACAATTTTTTTATTTTCTGTAACCAACCAATAAGTGGAATCGGGTACCCAGCCTTCAGGAATATTTTCACCTTTTTCTGAATCTAGTAGAAACTGAATCATTCCATGAAAGTCTGAAGGGTCTTTACTAATGACCCATGGTACCATATCCTCGCCGCTATCTTTCCACTCTTGATAGAAATCTAAGTATTCATTTTGTAATGTAAGTGTAGGTTTTACTAATGTAATATTCATTTTCATACCCCTTTTGTAAAGAATATTTATAATATTAACATAAATGCATTTCTATTTATATTATGAATTTTTAAGGATGCCAGTTTCCTTTTTGCTTTTTTGACATATATAGATAATTGTTTTTTTACGGCAATAAATAGTGCGGGAATTATAGAGTATATCAAAAACGAAGAAGCGAAAGAGGTATATGATCAATTTTTGCAGTATATCATTACTAGGTTGGTCTATATTGCACATATGTTGAATCCAGAATTCATTATTATTGGAGGCAGAATGACTGAATTAGGTGAGACGTTTTTAAAACAAATTCAAGAGCGATACCACCAAGCAGTGATGAGCATATACTAAGGAAAAACTTACGGAGTTACATAACGATAATGGGGTGTATGGAGCTTGTTAATTGGCAGTGGAGTCATGGAAGAAAGAAATCAAGATAATAATTGAAAAAGCTTTTTATAGAAAGCAGAATACTCCTTTCACAAAAACAGCCATCTTCATTAAAAAACGATGATGGCTGTTTTTATTTGTTAAATTTTACCCCTCACTAACGGGTAGTAAGATTCTGATTGGTTTAACTGACCATCAGTGGGGGATGGGATCAAGAAAATCCTATTGATGGAAGTTTCACTTTATCGAAATGATCCTTTGAGATAGGTAATTTTGTATTTTTTGATTTTGTAATTTAAATTTTGCCTTGGAATTCCTAATTGTTCACTTGCTTTGGTAATATTTCCTTGGGATTCATGTATTGCTTGTTCAATCATGACCCGTTCAAGATGCTCAATTTGTTCCGGCAGGCTTTTGAAAAGAATTGAATGTTCTTGAATGGATGGTTGATTGATTTGTTGAATCATTTTGTTTTTAAATGTAGGAGAAAGATGTTCAAATGAAATGGCGCTTTCATCGTAAATCAAGTTTAAAGCTCCCTCCAGCGAATGCTCCAATTGTCTAACATTACCTGGCCATTGATAGTTCATGAAAAATTGATAAACATCTTCATCGACCTCTGTGACGTTAACACCTAAGGAAGTAGAATGTTTGTTGATGAAATACTCTATTAAAGTAGGTATATCTTCTTTTCTATTTCGTAAGGGAGGAATTACAATATTTACTACCGCTAACCGATAATAAAGATCTTCTCGCAGTTTCCCATTGGCTATAGCCTCAAGAGGATCTTCATTAATTGTAGTAATAACTCGCACATCGATATCTAAAACTTTAGATGAACCTAAGCGTTGAAGTTTTCTTTCTTGTAAAACACGAAGTAACTTTGCTTGAAGGTTCGTTCCCATAGAATTAATCTCATCAAGCAATAAAGTTCCTCCGTGAGCTTCTTCAAACAGTCCTGCTCTATCTGTTGCTCCGGTAAAGCTCCCTACACTTGTTCCAAATAACAATCCTTCAAGCAATGACTCAGGTAATGCTGCGCAATTTTGGGCTATAAAGGGCTTGTTTTTCCGCGGGCTTTCATTATGAATGCTTTGAGCAAATAATTCTTTTCCCGTACCAGTTTCACCGAATATCAAGACGTTTGAATTAGACCGTGCAGCTCTTCTTGCTTGTTCAACCGTCTGTCTCAATTGTTTGCTAGAAAATATAATGTTATCAAATTGGAATCTTGTATTGTTTTTTCGAGCTAACATAGAATCGGAAGGAGCAGAACTTCCTTTTGTTTGTTGTTGTAATTGAAAAATGGTTTCAGTTAATTGTTTTTGCTTTGTAATATCAGTTGCAATTTCTAAAGCTCCAACTTTTTTATTCCCTAGAAATAAAGGAACGGTTTTTGAAAGAGTTGTGACCGATTTTCCATTGGTAGTAAAATGATTTTCTCGATGGCTGAGTGTCTTCCCTGTGTTCAAAGCCGTAAGAAGGGTACTGGAATTTTCCTCCATTGGCCATATATCTAATATTCTTTTATTTCGTACCGATGCAGGTTCAACCGTATCAATTTCTCCCATTTTTCGATTGTAAAATATAATTTTTCCTTGTTGATCAATTGCCGTGATTCCTTCTTCAAGTTGATCTAATATTACTTCGTATAAATGCCTTGTTTCATTCATTTGTTGAAGTTGATATTGCAATTGTTGAATCTGGGTATTGTCTTTGAGATTAAGAAGGTAGTAGACAGTTTCAGAATCGATTTGGATAACTGAAGTATTTACAATTAACTGCCGGGTACCAAGAGAAAGTGTGATGCCTGTTTTCTCTTTTTTGAACTGAAAACTTTTTTTCAATTCCTCTGCAGGGAAAATTTCATGGATAGAAGTTCCGATTATGTTACTTGGACTTGATGAAAATAAACGTGCAGCAGATCGGTTTAAAGAATGGATTTCTCCTTGTTCACCAGTGAGAATCATACAATCAAAACTGGAATTCCAAACCTTATGTAAGGGAAGAAAGGAAAAATCAGTCATTGCGTTCACCACCTTTATAAATATTCAATAGAATAGAGAAAATATAAATAATCTGAATATTTATAATTATACCAAAAGTGATAATCTGATTCTTAAATTTTTTTTCCGGCGGTCATAGAAAAATATTTTTCGATGAATATTTTTCATTTGGAGAATATTTTTCGTATTTTTATTTTAAAAATTCTGATAAATATTGATATAATTAGTATTTTTTATTTGGCATGAATGTTGCATAGAGAATAATTAAAAAATTAGAGGAGGTTATTTATGAATAAAGTATCTTTACAACATATTCATGCTATTGATGTACATGCTCATCCTTTTGTTGCTAATCAAGAACCTTATACAGTAGAGGAATTCGTTAGGAAGCTATCTTTATCTGTTATACCTACCCGCGCGACAAACAACTATATGCAAAATAAGAATCAACCTTTTCCGGGAATTAATATGTGGGTTCAGATTTTGATTCAACGACTTGCAAAATATTTTTCATGTGAGCCTAACCTGGTGGAAGTAGTAAATAACAGAAATAAATATGCTGGTGATTTTAGGAGATATACAAGGAATTTGTTTCAGGACGCTAAGATTACTGGAGTTGTAACTGATTTTGGATATCCAATGCCAATGTTAAATAAAGATGAGTTTGCAGATCTGTGTGGGTCAAAAATATGGGAAATTCATAGAATTGAACCTGTTATGGTTCATTTATGCAAAGAATGTGATCGTTTTGAGGAATTTAGTGAAAGGTACCGTCTAGATTTAAGACAAGCTTTACAGAAATCTGATGTTATTGGTTTAAAATCGATTATTGCGTATAGAAGTGGACTGGAAATTTCAGAGATGAATGAACAGATGGCTCGGGATCAATACCAAGAATTTCAAGCGAACGATCGAGCAGAAGTGAAAGCTTTTCGTGACTATTGCCTTCATATTGCGATGGAAGAATGTACAGATGCAGATAAGGTTATGCATATCCATACTGGTATTGGAGATGGAGAAGTTGTTTTGCCGAAAGCGAGTCCGAGTTTTTTAATAAACATGCTTAGGGATAAAAAATACATCGATACGAAGGTTCACCTTGTTCATGGGGGATATCCTTGGGTTGAGGAAGCGGCTTTTATTGTAAGTATTCTCCCAAATGTTTATATGGATATTTCGTTGCAAAATCCTTTCGCTGGTCATGGAGTTGAACGAATCCTTTCTCAAGTGTTTGAATTTGCTCCTTTCGATAAGGTCATGTATGGGTCAGATGCTTTTACTGTGCCTGAAATGAATTGGTTTGGAGTGCATTTATTTAAGGAATGTTTTGAGAAAGTTTTAAATAATTGGGTTGATTCTGATTATATGAATGTAGAGACAGCCCAATGGATTGGCGAAATGGTTTTGTTTAGAAATTTTGAAAGGGTTTATAAAAAGAATCTGCAATTGAATATTAGATAGAGGGAGGAGCTAGAGATGTCAATCGAACAATTCGGTTATAAACAGGAATTAAAAAGGACATTAACATTTTGGGATCTTGTATTTTATGGGCTGATTTTTTTGGTTCCTATTGCTCCATTTGGTGTGTTTGGCTATATCTCTGACACTTCGAAGGGTATGGTCGCCCTAACTTATATCATTGGTATGATTGGAATGATTTTTACGGCCCTGAGCTATGCTAAAATGTCCCAAGCTTTTCCGATGGCAGGTTCCGTTTACACTTATGCACAAAGAGGGATTAATGAGTATGTTGGTTTTCTTGCTGGTTGGGGAATCTTGCTAGATTACATTCTTGTACCTGCTTTAACTTATGTTGTCAGCGCAGTTTCATTAGCGGGAATGGTTCCAGAAGTGCCGGTTTGGTTTTGGTTGGTTCTCTTTATTTCCTTTAATACCTTCATTAATATTCGCGGGGTAGAATTTACCGCAAAAGCAAATAAAATTATTTTGGTTTTACAATTTATGGTTTTAGCTATTTTTCTAATATTCGGGCTGGTTGCTTTATATAAAGGAGTAGGCGGTACTAGTCTAACAATCAAGCCTATATATGATTCTAGCAAGTTTAATCTACACATGGTTATGGGGGCAGTTTCAATAGCAGTGCTATCCTTTTTAGGTTTCGATGCTATTTCCACACTTTCTGAAGAAGTAAAAGGGGGTAACAAAATTGTAGGTAGAGCTACAGTACTTACTTTGTTGATTGCAGGCGTATTGTTTATATCTCAAACATGGGTCGCAAGTGATCTTATCCGCGGATTAAAAATTGAAAATTTAGATACAGCTTTCTATCAAGCAGCTGAATTGGCTGGGGGGAGCTGGCTGAAAAATTTGACACTCATTGCGACAGTGTTTTCTTGGGGAATTGCCAGCGCACTTGCATCTCAGGCAGCCATCTCCCGACTTCTTTATTCCATGGGGCGTGACCGTAAACTACCTTCTGTATTCGCAAAAGTTCATCCGAAATTTCAAACACCATATATTAGTACTTTTCTAGTCGCTATTGTTTCTTTTTCTGTAGGAATGGCGTTTGAAAATAGCATTGGGATGTTAACGAATATTGTTAATTTTGGAGCGTTGATCGGTTTTCTTATATTGCATATTTCGGTAATTAATCATTATATCATTCGCCAAAAATCAAAAAAATTTATTCAACACCTTGTATTTCCTCTTTTTGGGTTAATTATCATTGGTTATGTAGTGTATGGAATGGATCGGCTTGCGATTGAAATTGGATCTGTTTGGCTTCTAATAGGGGCCGTATATATGTTTGTGCTTCAAAAAGTGAAAGCAGGGAAGATAGAAATTAAAAAAGGGGGTTCTGAACACATTGAAAACCATTGAAAAACAAGACATAGAATTGAGTGAGGAAATGACGGAACAATTGACTCGTATTCGAAGACATATCCACCAGTATCCGGAACTTTCCTTTCAGGAATACGCTACGTGCGAGTATATCATTTCATGCTTGCAAGAATGGAAGATTCCGTACGAAAAAGTTGGAGAAACAGGGATTGTCGTTGATATTATTGGAGAAATGGGAGAGGGATTGCATATTGGGGTGCGGGCAGACATCGATGCGTTGCCGATTGAAGAAAAAACGGGCCTTTTCTTTTCTTCTCAAAATCATGGAGTCATGCATGCTTGCGGGCATGATGGCCACACCGCTATTTTATTAGGAACAGTCTATCAGTTATTTCAATTCAAACATAGATTTAGTGGACGAGTCCGTTGTATTTTTCAACCGGGTGAGGAAGCAGATGGCGCAGCAGAAGAAATGATACAAAAAGGAGTGTTGGAGAATCCTTTGATCGATGAAATGATTGCTCTTCATTTATGGCCCCATTTACCATTCGGAACCGTTGGTATCAAGCACGGTGCCATTACAGCTTCTTGTGATAATTTCGTGATTGAGATAGTGGGAAAAGGAGGGCATAGCGCACGTCCGCATCAAGGTATTGATGCTATTGCCATTAGCGCTAATGTTCTTCAGGCTCTTTCTCTTCTTGTTACGAAAAGCCATAATCCTATCGAGCCTGTAGTGATTCATGTCGGGAAAATTCAAGGCGGGACGGCAAGTAATGTAGTTGCGGATCAGGTAGTCCTAGAAGGAACAACAAGAACCATAACTATGGAAACGAGACAGAAGATAAAATCACAAATTATTCAACTGGTTAAAGGTATAGTGAATTCGTATGGAGCCAAAGCCAATGTTACATATACATATAGCCATCCGCCGGTGATAAATGACGAAGCATTAACTCATAGCATCGAAGAAGGAATAAAGGAATTATTAGGTGCGAATTCAGTTTATGTATTGAAAGATCCTTCAATGGGTGCAGATGACTTTGGTGCATTTGCTGTAAAGGTTCCGAGTACCTATTTCCGATTAGGTATTAGACAAACAGATCAGCCTTGTTATGATTTACATCATCCTGAGTTTCAATTTGATGATCAGATTATTTCAGTGGGCGTTAAGATCTTTACTTATAGTGTACTAAGAAGATTACTAAAAGGGGGGCAATCAACATGTTAACAAAAGAAAATGTTTTAAAAATCGTCGAACAAGAAAATATTGAATTTATTCGAGTGGAATTTTTAGACTATGCTGGCATGACGAGAGGAAGAACAATCCGTGCTTCTCAACTTAACAGCGCAATGGAAAAAGGAATTAACTTTAGTACAGCAATTATGAGTTTCGATTGTTTTGATGAATATATTCCCAACCCTACGTATGGAGCAAACGATGGAGATTTCTTTGCGGTACCTGATCCAAGTACTTTCGCTATCCTTCCTTATCGGAAAAATACAGCAAGAATGCTTTGTGATTTAGTTGATGAAAACGGAGAACCATGGGAGGGATGTCCAAGAAGCGCATTGAAACGCCTGCTTTCGGAAGCAGAAACACTCTTAGGCGGAAACATGTATATGGCATTTGAACAGGAAGCCTATTTACTTAAAGAAATAGATGGAAAACTAGAGCCAGCAGATAAAAGCCATTGTTTTTCTACAGATGGCATAGACATTCAAGAAGATTTTGTTCAAGATTTTGTTTATTCCTTGGAAAAGATGGGTGTTCAAACAGAACAAGTTTCCAGCGAGTATGGCCCTGGGCAATTAGAGATAAATTTGAAATACGCTCCTGCTTTGAAAGCGGCGGATGATCAAGTAACATTTATGCATTTATTTAAACAAATTGCTAGGGATAAGGGGATGATAGGCACATTAATGCCTAAACCGTTCCAACACTTACCGGGAAATGGACTGCATGTTCATATTAGTATATTTGATAAAATTGGTGAGAACATCTTCCAAAATACCACAGATTCAAGAGGGTTAGATATGTCTGAAAAAGCCTATCATTTTATAGGTGGACTTTTAAAACATGGAGCATCTCTAATTGCAATCGGCGCCCCGAGTATTAATTCGTATAAACGGATGCAGTCCGGATCTTGGGCACCAGCCCACATCTGTTACGGAGCCAGAAATCGCTCAGTACTAGTAAGAATTCCTGACAAAGCAAGAGCAAGAAGATTTGAATTTCGGGGTGCAGATGGAACGTGCAATCCATATTTGCTTGCAGCTTGTTTAGTAGCTTCGGGTCTCCATGGGATTCAAAACAGAATGGATCCAGGTGAACCGATGGATGTGGATATCAGTAAGTTAGATGATATTGAATTAAAAGAAAAAGGAATTTCTTGGGGGCCGAGAAACTTAAATGAAGCAGTAAATCATTTAGCAGAAGACACAATCTTGGCTGAAACTATTGGAAGGTCAATCTGGGAGGAATTTATTAAAATTAAAAGATCAGAATGGGATAAATATATTAGACAAGTAAGTGATTGGGAATTAAGACTATTCTCTTCCAGGTTCTAAATAAAAAGATGCGGTTGAGAAGGGAATCTGTAAATACTTGAATCATTATAAAAAAGTTGTTCTTATATTGATTCTCACAATCTCAAAAGTGCGGGCATATCCTCAAAAAATAGTAAATATACTATGAGATAAGGTTTCTACCTTATCTTTTTTTTATCCCGCTATTCGCGGGCAGTAAGACCCCCACCTCAGGATTGAGAGAGAAGCGAGGAAGATAAGTGGGAGCTAAACTGTCTGTAAAAGCCCGATTGGGATGAAGAAAACCCCCACTGAATAAAGTTTCACTTTATGTGTTAAAGAGCGGATTAGTTACAAAAAGAGGGATAATAAGGTATTTTGTCGAATGAGTTTTCGTAAAATAATGAATTAAAAAAAGATGGTGTAGTTGGCTGGTGGCTAAAAATATTTTTGGTTAAAACAAATGAGTTACGTTATATATGAAAAGGGGGAATGATGAATTGGTTCATCAGATGGAAATAGAAGAAGTAAAAAGAATTGACGAAGATATTGAGGGGCTTTCAGAGCTTTTGAGAGTAGTAGTAGATGACGGGGCATCAATAGGCTTTTTACCGCCAATGAAACAAGAAAAGGCGATAAAGTACTGGGAAACCGTGTTAAGTCCTGAAGTTATACTATTTATCGCAAGAATCAACAATGAAGTAGCAGGTAGCGTACAATTGCATTTAAGTACGAAGCAAAATGGAAGTCACCGAGCTGAAATTGGAAAGTTAATGACGCATCCTACATTCAGACGCAATGGAATTGGACGTGCCCTTATGCAAAAAGTAGAAGAAAGAGCAAATCAAGAAAATAGATCTTTGTTAGTATTAGATACAAGAGAAGGAGATCCTTCCAATAAACTATATGCATCATTAGGATTTATTGAAGCGGGGAAGATTCCATGCTATGCTGAATCAGCAAACGGAGAATTACATACAACGGTTTTTTATTATAAATGTATTTAGTAACTTTTTTCATTCGTTAAACTTTTGGTGCAATTTTTAACAAAACCTTTAAATGTAGTATAGTGTTTTGAGAAAAAAGAAAAATCTTTAAACAAAAGGAATCCCTACTTTCGAAATACATAGTGGGGCTTTTTTGCATTTTTACAGACTTAGGGAAATGAATAAAAAATCATTGTTAATTCTAGAAAAGTTAATACAAGCAGAAATGGTCACCATGTTGACATGTTTTGCGGGATATAGTATTTTATATTTGTAAACATGGTGACTAATATGAAGGGGAGCTAAATATGGATATTAACTTTTTAATGAAAGAACTACATTTTATGCAGCAAAGTTACGCGACTTTGTTTTCTGTTGTCAATAAGGTTCAAACGCGGGGGGACGAATATATGGAGATATTAACTGCCCGACAACATATGGCTCTAATTGCTATTGCACATTTGCCAATCGAAAGAACTACACTTATTAATATCGCTAAAAAGCTAGGTACAACAAAACAGACCACTAACAAGTTGATTACAAGCCTTGTGAAAAAAGGTTATGTTAAAACTGTGCCGAGTAAAATAGATAAACGCTCTATCAATATTGAGATTACTCCTGAAGGAAAAAAAGCTTTAATTGTTTGTTCGGAAAAGTCCACCTATTTTTTAGCGGATATGTTTCACGATTTCACGACTGACGAAATTGAAACATTTTGGAGATTATTACAAAAGCTCTATCGATTCGACGGCGAAGAACAAGATGGTTTTGAAGAAAATGCAAATTTCGAAGTTGATGAGCAGAAACAGTTGAACTCCTATCAGGAAAAAGTCTTGGCTGAGTTTTCAAAACGCCGATATGGGGGTGCGGATTGTGAATGAATCTTATATTAGTAATACGCTTCATCAGAAAGCAAAAGATATTAAGAATAAGATTAAAGAAAAAGTCTATTATGTTAAGAATACAGTCCAGCAATCTATTTCTCAGGCCAACCATAAATTTCATCGCAATAAGAAACGAAGCTGGATTGACAATTGTGTATCAATTGCCATTGCGCTACTCATCATAGCCGCTTCTTGGCTAACCGCAACATATTGGCTATTTTGGATAGGTGTAGTAAGCATTTTAAGTAATGCCTTATTGCTCATTATTAGCCTTATCAAAAAATGATCTAAGAAAGGAATACATACTATAAATACTAGTGTTTCAATTTATCATGAATAATAGATTTTGAAATATTCCCTGTATTATACAAAATTATTGAGAAAATCTTACTTTCATTAGGTTCGTAGAAATTGGAAAGGTAAAATATTATCTCCTATAGAATTATTCGTACGTTCGAAATAATTTTAAAATTGGAGAGTGATAGTTTTGTTGAAAAAAGTTGTCGCGGTTGCAACGGCAATTCCGTTGGTTTTTGGTATTATGTCCACTGCTTCTGCAGTAGAGGAAACACAAGTAAAGGTACAGGCAGTTTCGCCTCAAGTACAGGCAACCGAATATTTAAAAGCGAACGCTGCTCAGTATTCTTTAAAGGCAGATTTATCAGATTTGCAATATGTTTCTACGACAGATACACAGGTGGCATCTTATGTTAGATTTCAACAAACGGTAAATGGATCTCCTGTGTTTTCTAGACAAGTAACAGTCACACTCAACAAAGGAGGACAAGGTGTACTGGCAGTTTCAGATTACCTTCCTGTACAGGGTGTTAAGCAAATAAAGCAAAAGCTAAGTGAAAAGGAAGCAGAAGGTAAATCTACTCAGTATATTGAAGCTGATGATACAAATGTATGGGCTCCGACTACACGTGAGTTTGGGTATATAATCGAAGAAGGTGTGGCAATTCCGGTGTATCGGATTGTGATCCACTCTCATAAGCCGTTCGGTGCGTGGGAAACATTTATTGATGCAGAAAACGGAAAGCTGCTTAAGAAAAAAGACTTAAACCGAAAAGTAGATGGACAAGGAAAAGTGTTTCTGCCAAATCCTGTAGTGACGAGTGGTAGTTTGGCTGGATTAGCTGATAATAATGATGCAGATTCGGCTGCTTTGAATAATCAACTCAAAACAGTTACTTTAAAAGGCCTCAATGGATCGGGATATTTAATTGGAGATTATGTAACAATTGCGTCGAAAGTAAAAACATATTCCGCCTCTCTTCAATATAATTACACACGTTCAAATGATAGATTTGAAGATGTTATGACATATTATCACATTGATACTTTGCAGCGATATATACAACAACTGGGCTTTAATAATATTAACAACCGTTCTATTAAAGCAAATGTAAATACATCTACAGCTGATAACTCTTTTTATTCTCCTACGACTAAGGCACTGACATTCGGTTCCGGCGGAGTTGATGATGCGGAAGATGCAGGGGTTATTGCTCATGAATACGGTCATTCCATTCAAGATAATCAAGTTGCTGGATTTGGGAATTCTTCGGAAGGTGGAGCCATGGGAGAAGGTTTTGGAGATTTCTTGGGAGCTACTTATGAAGATGCTGTATCAAATACAGGTTACGGAAAAGCGTGTATCGGAGAATGGGATTCGACTTCATATTCAAATACGAACCCAACTTGTCTTCGCAGATTGGACAATAATAAAGTGTATCCGAAAGATATTGTAAATGAAGTTCATGCGGACGGCGAAATTTGGTCGCAAGGTGAGTATGACATGGCGCAAGCTTTTGGACGCGATATTGCGACAAAAATCATTTTGCAATCGCATTGGTCCCTTACTCCTAACGCTACATTCCGTGACGGAGCGAGAGCAATTAAACAAGCGGATGCTCTTCTTTACGGAGGGCAGCACGGCGCGGAAATTGATCGTATTTGGACGGCGCGAGGCATCAGTACGAATTAGAAATTGTCAGGAGTGTTTTGTCTAAGTAGGTAATATTGTTTTCAGTGAAGCAAAATATTTGTAATTAACATAGAGCACATTGTAAGAGAAGATAAGGCAAGGCAACAATGTATACTTGTCATAGTGATATGTATGAGCAGCCCCTGACAAATATAAAGGGAATTTGACTGAAATTCTAGAAGATAAAAGGATATCGACATTTGTGGATATCCTTTTTTATTTTGTTAATTGGAAAAATATCGGATAAATGTATTGACAAAAAACAAAGATGTAACTAATATAGTTACATCTTGTTTGTTATTCTATATTCTTATTTAGTAGAGCAAATAAAAAGGAGGTTATATGATTGCAAACAGAATTACAAATGAAAGTACAAGTCGCAAAAGATAAACGAATCATTTTAGCGATCATTCTTGGAAGTCTATCTGCGATTGGTCCACTTTCTATTGATATGTATCTTCCAGCTTTTCCAGCTTTAACAGACGATTTGCACGCAACAAGCGCACTTACGCAGTTAAGCTTAACGGCATGTTTGTTAGGAATTGCGTTAGGCCAATTGTGGGTTGGTGCATGGAGTGACCGTCAAGGGAGGAAAAAACCGATTGTAATTGGTCTTGTTATTTATGCGGTTGCATCCTTCTTATGTGCGTTGACACCGTCTGTATGGTTGCTCATTGTATTACGCTTTATTCAAGGTGCGGCCGGTTCAGCAGGAATTGTACTTTCTCGTGCTATTGTGAGGGATTTGTACACGGGATCTGAGCTCACAAAGTTCTTTTCTGCTTTAATGCTGGTAAACGGAGCGGCACCAATTTTTGCGCCTATTATGGGCGGACAAATTTTAAATTTTGCTTCTTGGCACTGGGTGTTTATTGTATTAGGTGTATTAAGTGGACTTATGTTATTAAGTGTTATTTTTATCTTGCCAGAAACGTTACATGCAGAGAAAAGAACAGCAGGCGGATGGGGAGAGAGTTTATCTCATTATAAACGATTATTACAAGATCGCGTATTTATGGGATACGCACTTTCTCAAGGGTTTATTACAGCAGCGATGTTTGCCTATATTTCAGGATCACCATTTGTTATTCAAAATATTTTTGGTGCTTCGCCGCAATTATATAGTTTGTTTTTTGCGATTAACGGGTTTGGTATTATTATTGCATCTCAAGTTACAGGGCGTTTGGCAGGGAAAATTAAAGAACGTACTTTATTGGTAGTCGGACTTCTTTTTGCATTGCTAGGAGGTATCACTCTTCTTCTTATTATTTTACTGGCACCTTCTTTAATAGGAGTGTTAATCTGCTTCTTTATTATTGTTTCTAGCGTAGGGATTGTTGGGACAACTGGATTTACGTTAGCGATGCAGAATCAGCAGAAAGCAGCAGGAAGTGCCGCAGCTTTATTAGGACTTTTACCTTTTATATCCGGCGCTGTAGTAGCACCTTTAGTTGGTATTCAAGGAGAACAGACAGCTGTACCGATGGGGATTACGATTGTTTGTTGTCATATCGGTGCGATGCTTAGCTTTATTCTTTTAACAAAACGAACAAATAATTAAAAATTTCATTTCGATATTATTATGTATCGTAATGTTATACGTTATAAAGCAGCACAGTTTCTGTGTTGCTTTTGTTTTAATGCTAAGAACATAGATAAATAGCAGTTAATTCCCTTCCCATGAGAACTAAGGTAAAATATAAGAAGGAGGATTTTATACAGAATCCTTCTTTATACATAGATAGAGGTGAAAAAAGATGATGCTGCAAGAGATGGCACTTCGTATATTTGTAGCTATATTGGCAGGAGCACTGATTGGAACAGAACGCCAGTGGCTTCATCGTATGGCAGGGCTAAGAACGAATGCTTTAGTTTCATTAGGAGCATGCTTGTTTGTTTTATTGTCAGTTATTGTGACAGGGGAATCTAGTCCAACACGGATTGCAGCTCAAGTTGTTAGTGGAATTGGTTTTTTAGGCGGGGGCGTCATTATTCGGGATGGCTTTAGTATTCGTGGTTTGAATACCGCTGCAACATTATGGTGTTCTGCAGCTGTTGGGACTCTTGTCGGAGCAGGTTTTTTAAAAGTAGCTATACTAGGAGCGTTTGGAGTTTTATTAGCTAATATTTTCCTTCGTCCAGTTGCGTTATTTATGAATAAAAAATCAACTGATCAAATGCCAGAGAAAATGAATTATGTGTTATCTGCAACGTGCTCTAATAAAGACGAAGTACATATTAGGTTGTTGCTAATGCAAATGCTAGATACAGAAGCAATAGAATTAAGAGAACTACATAGTGAAGAGATTGAAGAAGGTAAAAAAATCATGATTCGAGCAGTTTTACATTGTGATGCTAAGAAAACAGCTGTAATTGAAAAAGTGGTGAATGGTCTTAGTTTAGAAGTGGATGTTACAGCTGTTGGATGGAAATCCATTTCTGGGCAAGAGGTTGATTAATAGCTTTTTTATAAAATGAAAAAAATAAATTTGGTACATGTCAAAGGTCAAATATTTAAAATGGAAACGCAATCATGAAAGGATGAATCAACATAGGCACTGTGTTGATTCATTTTTTATTTAAACTTCATTTGAAATATTTAGATTATTCTGTATAATGTAAAACAAAACTTTTTAAATTCTACAGTGAGGCGGTCAAAGATATGAAGAATGTGAAAGAAATGATTAAAATTGAAGATATTCTCGTTGCGTATAATACGTTAAAAGATGTGATTCGAAATACATCTTTAGAGCGAGATCCTATTTTATCAGAGAAATATCAATGTAACGTATATTTAAAACGAGAGGACTTACAAGTTGTTCGTTCTTTTAAAATACGCGGTGCCTATAACTGTATTAGCAATTTACCGATGGAAGAGTTAAAAAAGGGAGTTGTATGTGCTAGTGCGGGTAATCATGCACAAGGTGTAGCTTATACATGTCATAAATTACAAATTCCAGCAAAAATTTTCATGCCAAATACAACACCAAGTCAAAAAGTATCACAAGTGCGCTTTTTTGGAGGGGATTACGTAGAGGTGATGCTGCAAGGGGATACGTTTGATAGCTCTTATGGAGAAGCTGTGAAATATTGTGAAGAGCAGGGATTAACGTTTATTCATCCGTTTGATGATCCAAATGTGATTGCAGGACAAGGGACGATTGGTGTAGAAATTCTACATGATACGGATTGTACGATTGATTACATGTTTATGGGAATTGGCGGAGGAGGCTTAGCAGCTGGAGTTGGAACATACATAAAAGGGATTAGTCCTTTAACGAAAATTGTTGGGGTTGAACCAGAAGGTGCTGCCTCTATGAAAGAGGCGTTTGCACAAGGAGAGGTTGTTACGCTGCCGCATATTGATTCGTTTGTAGATGGAACAGCAGTTAAACAAGTTGGTCATCTTACATATGAGATTTGTAAACGGATATTAGATGATATTGTTGCTGTACCAGAAGGGAAGGTATGTACGACATTGCTTGAACTTTATAATAAAAATGCGATTGTTGCAGAACCGTCTGGTGCCTTGCCGATTGCCGCGCTTGATTTCTATAAAGATGAAATTCGTGGAAAGACAGTTGTTTGTATTGTGAGCGGTGGTAATAACGATATTGGTCGGATGCAGGAAACGAAAGAGAGATCGTTAATTTATGAAGGACTAAAGCACTATTTTATTATTAATTTTCCGCAGCGTCCCCGTGCCTTGCGTGAGTTTTTAGATAACATTCTCGGGCCTCATGATGATATCACTCGTTTTGAGTATACGAAGAAGAACAATAAAGATAATGGTCCGGCTCTAGTTGGAATCGAACTACAACAAAAAGAAGATTATGAGCCTCTTATTAGACGAATGGAGGAACAGGGAGTACGTTATATGGAAATCAATCACAATCCAACATTATTCAATTTATTGATTTAAAAGGGGTATTGAAAATGAATTTAGAAAAAAAGAAGTCAGCTGAAGAAGAAATAGGTGAATTGAAAGAACTTGTGAAGGAATTGCATGGCTCCATTCATCAACTGCAAGCAGAAGTGCAGCAACTGCGGCATGAAAGACCAGTTGTACAAATGAAAAAGGGAATTGAATGGACACCAACAATGATTGGTCAAGTTGGAGGTATAATTATAGGGGCTCTTGCAGTTATAGGTATCTTTTGGTGAAAAAGAAAGGTTTGCAGCTCATGCTGCAAACCTTTCTACATTAAATAACGTAAATAAATATATGCATGTGATAGAAGCAATGCAACAATGGTTAGTGGTAACCCGATTTTTAAGAATTCCATGTAAGAGAAACCATATCCTTCACGTTTTGCAATTCCTGCTACAACGACATTGGCAGAGGCACCAATTAGCGTACCGTTTCCTCCTAAGCAAGCTCCAAGAGATAATGCCCACCATAGTACCTCAATTTGCGGAGAATCTGCAGAAAGTCCAAGGCCGCTTGCTAAGTTTTGAATAAGCGGAATCATTGTTGCTACAAACGGAATGTTATCAATTGTGGCAGAAGCTGCGCCAGATACCCATAAAATTAAGATGGATGCATAGCCAATATCTCCGTTTGTTACATCTAATACTTTCTTTGCAAGAGAGGAAATAAGCCCAATATCAACAAGTGCACCGACAAGAACGAATAAACCTGCAAAGAAGAAAATTGTTACCCATTCAATATGAGCAAATACATTTTCTATTTCGTGCTCTTTTACAGCGATTAGCATTAAAAGGACTGCACCAGTCATCGCAATTACGGCAGCATCAACATGAATAATAGAATGAAGAATGAATCCAAGTATTGTTAAACCTAAAATAGATAAGGACTTAACGAGTAAACTGCGATCACGAATGTAGTCTTTTTCATTTAAAGACATCAGTTTCTGAATTTGTTCGTCTGTTGTTTTTAATTTGTTGCGATACATAACATATAAAATAAGTAATGTAACGACAGCAATAATAGCAACAATCGGTGCTAAATTTAGTAAAAACGCATTAAAATCAAGATGCTTATTTGCAGATCCAATCATAATGTTTGGAGGATCTCCAATAAGTGTCGCTGTTCCGCCGATGTTAGAGAATAATACTTCTGAAATTAAATACGGAACAGGAGGTACCTTTAAAATACGTGTAATCGATAATGTAACAGGTACAACTAATAAAACAGTTGTTACATTATCTAAAAAGGCAGAACCAACTGCGGTTAAAAGGGATAGGAGCAGTAAAATTCGAATTGGTTTTCCGCCGGCTGCTTTTGCGGCTTTAATAGCCACATATTCAAAGACACCGGATTGACTTGTAATATGTACAAGAATCATCATCCCGATTAATAGAGTAATGGTTTCCCATTGAATATGTGTAGTAAAGGCAGTATGTAAATCTACAATTCCCATAATCACCATAATGGCAGCACCAAGCAAAGCAATGACAGCACGGTTAATTTTTTCTGAGATAATAAAGCCATATGTTACTAAAAATACAGCAATGGCAAAGTAATATTGCCAGTTTGCAACTTCATGTGCTGAATGTTCCAATGTGTTCACCTTCTTTATTAAGTATCTATACATGTTAGTGTATAAAATTGTCGAAATATATCCCTCTGCATAAATTTTATTGTAGCAAATTCGCATACAGAAAGAAATGGAGATACAGAATAGATCAAATATAGAATTTCACATACCGTATTAAATATAAAAAATAAAAAAGCAAAAAAGTAGGCAAAGTAACCATTGTCCTCTATTATAAGAGATAGCAATTTACATTGTTTTTTCGTAAACTGATTAAAAGAGGTGAAATCCGATGGAAATAATTACAGATACTTCTGTCGTGCAAAACGAAATTGAACGTTTTCTAAATAACGATGTATACCTTCATTTAGAAACGACGAACGGCGCATATGCTTCGCATGTAAATGAAAAAGCGATGACAGTTGGGGCATTTGTGCGTAATGCAGTAATTCGTTTTGAACGCGGTAAAATCACGGGAACGAATCCATACCGTATTGGTTTGAAAATGGAGCATGGCTGGGTATATGCAGAAGGTGTGACGCATTGGGAAAAAGATGAAAAAAATCGTCTGTTATTAGCAGGTCATGATGAAAAAGGGCGTCTAGCAGTTGCGCTGCAATTAAGTTTAACGCCATTTGCATAAGGAGTGGAGATTATGGAAAGACACGTACTTGTAGTATTTCCGCATCCAGATGATGAATCATTTGCAGCGGGAGGAACAATTCGTCAATATCGAAATAATGGAGTACCTGTTACGTATGCTTGCGGAACACTTGGGCAAATGGGACGTAATATGGGGAAAAATGTATTTGCAAATCGTGAAACGATTCCAAGTATTCGAAAGCAGGAATTAGAAGAAGCTTGTTTGGCAATGGGCATCGTAGACTTACGTTTACTTGGTTTCCATGATAAAACATTAGAATTTGAAGATGTTGACTTTGTAGCGGATAAAATTGAAGAAGTGATTCGTGATGTGAATCCTTCCCTAATCATTACATTTTACCCAGAGCACGGTGTACATCCAGATCATAATGCATTTGGACGCGCGGCTGTTCGTGCGGTAGAACGTATGCCAAAAGAAGAGCGTCCAGTTATTCATGCAGTGGCGATTACGAAAAATCGTGAAGAAGTATTAGGTAAGCCAGATGTAATTAACGATATAAGCGACGTATTAGAGCAAAAATTAGCGGCGCTTCGTGCACATCGTTCACAAACAGAAGCGATGTTAGAAGAAATGGAAGCAAAGCTAAAAAAACAAGACCCAGCGACATTAAAGTGGTTACAGAGTGAACAATTTTGGACGTATAAATGGGAATCGTAAGCTAGAAAAGTAAATTTTTCAGCTTATGAAACAAAAACGAGATGCCATAATTATGGCATCTCGTTTTTGTTAGATAGGCACATCTATCTAATCCCTTTCATACAATACAAGCGAATTGTAGAAAGAGGAGGTAATAATTATGGATGATTATTCATACGAAGATGTGCATGGAGATTTTCGAAATGGTTATGAGTTGAGCGGAGAAGTGGTTTCTAGTGTTGATCCGTATGTTGTGCAAACGTTACAAATGATTGTTGGAAAAAATGTTGTTGTGGATACAATGCGTGGTAGCGTACATGGCATATTAAGAGCTGTTAAACCAGATCATATTGTAATTGAAGAAAAGGAGACACCTTTCTTTATTCGGATGCAGCAAATTGTTTGGGTAATGCCGGAATGATCATGTGCATGAAACAACCTTAATCCCTCATACATCAGTAATGATGGCAATGATGAAGATAAGGGGGATTCATGCTGATGTTTAAACGAATTGATAAATTAATTATTCCACTCCCCGATCCGAAGTATGCTGATGCAAATGCAGCAGCTGCGGTGCAAGAATTGCTAGGTGGTCGCTTTGGTGAGATGTCCACACTAAATAACTATCTGTTTCAATCTTTTAACTTTCGCGGGAAGAAGAAATTAAAGCCATTTTATGATTTAATTGCCAATATAACAACGGAAGAATTTGCACATATTGAGTTGATTTCAATTGCAATTAACCTTTGTTTAACTGGAACAACGCATGCCGGAGATCCTGATATTGGATCAATGAAAGCTGCGAAAGATAAACGTAATATACAGCACTTTATTTCAACAGCACAAACAACTCTTGTTGGTGACTCGATGGGAAAAGCATGGACTGGAGATTATGTATTTAATAGTGGGAATTTAATACTAGACTTATTGCATAACTTTTTCCTAGAATGTGGAGCACGGACAAACAAAATGCGTGTTTATGAAATGACAGATCATCCAACAGCGAAAGAAGCAATTGGATATTTACTTGTCCGCGGCGGTGTTCATGTTTTGGCATACGCTAAAGCGTTAGAAGTAGCAACAGGTGTGGATGTGACAAAAATGCTCCCAATTCCAAACTTATCTAACAAAGCATTCGATGTGGCAAAACGCTTTGAAGATCAAGGTGCCCATTTAAGACTGTACCGTTTTAGTGATAATGATTACACAGATTTAAATAAAATTTGGAAAGGAAAACACCCGGAAGATGGGCAGCCGCTTCAAGTTGTTGATGGTCCCCCTCAAGGTGCGCCAATGCCAGACTTAGATGAATTACCAGAAGAATTTGCTCCAGGGATATCGCAGGAAGATTTCTTTGAAATTGCGAGAAGGTTGCAAAGGTCGGCTGGGTTGTAGGGGGGAGGATTTGGAAAGGGATAAAAATATCCGTTACTAGTAGAGGGTAAATTATTATGCTTTATTTTGAATGAAAAAGCCGATGTGAATTGGTTTTTTCATTTTTTTGTATTTGTTGATTTTTATCGAATTAAAAATATCTATAAAAATCATTTGAGAAGTGAAAATTAGGAATGTATCGGAAGACGGTGTATACGGGAAAGTGAGGTTCATCACATTTTAAGATTAAACATGTAACAAACTATAGACATACATGCTCATGCTTCATCAAACAAAAAAGGGGTTTAGAACGTCGGATTCAATATGTACAAAAGGTATATATAGTAAACATAATTTACGCTGCTGCATCATATAAATTTGATAGCGTCTATACAAATCATAGAAGTTATTCAAAGTAAGTTTATATAACGGGAGGGGGGGCAATAAATGAATAAAACACTCTCTACAAAACTAGTTGTTGCAATTGGAATTGGTTCAGCGATATACGGTGTATTAGGATTATGGGGATTTTCCATTGCGCCGAATACTTTTATTAAGCCAGCGCTTGCTTTATTAACGATTTTCGGTGCTATCTTTGGACCAATTACAGCTTTATTAATTGGACTAATTGGTCATACAATCACAGATGCCATTGCTGGCTGGGGCATTTGGTGGGGCTGGGTGTTAAGCTCAGGAATCATAGGTTTATTTATGGGGTTTGTCCAAAAGCGCGCTACATTTAGTGTGAAAAATGGGACGTACAGTAAAGGAGATATTATCTACCTTTCTAGTACAGGTGTAATTGGTATTCTTTTAGGGATTATATTTGCGGGTGCATTTGACATTTTCATTATGGGTGAACCGTTTGATAAAATTGCTATTCAAGTAGGCGGTGCGATTATCGCAGATGTTCTCGTATTTTTCATCCTCGGTTTACCAATTGTGTTAGGACTTGTGAAAGCGAATAAAAAGAATACGCAATTAAAGATTGAGAAGTAGGGATATACATATGAAACCTATTATTTCTTTTGAAGAATTCACATTTCAATATAAAAGCGTAGCTGAACCAACGATACAGGACATTACATTTCAGATTTATCCTGGCGAAAAAGTGTTAATCGCTGGTCGAAGTGGATCAGGAAAATCTACATTAGCTCATTGTATTAATGGGCTCATTCCTTTTTCTTATGAAGGGACAAGTACAGGAGAGCTTTCGGTGTGTGGTATAGACCCTAGGCATACGAGTATATTCGAGTTAAGTCAACGTGTTGGAACGATTCTGCAAGACCAAGATTCCCAATTTATCGGATTAACAGTTGAAGAAGACGTTGCGTTTGCAATGGAAAATGATTGTACAGGGCAAGAGGAAATAAAACAAATTGTGAAACGTTCACTTAAAGAAGTAGACATGATCAAGTTCCATTCACATAGCCCTCACGATTTATCAGGGGGACAAAAACAATCCGTTTCTCTAGCAGGCATACTAGCTACAAATGCTGAGATTTTGCTATTTGATGAACCTTTAGCGAATTTAGATTCTGTAAGCAGTCAAAAAGCAATCCAACTTATGAAGAAGATTCATAGACAAACGAATAAAACGATCATCATTATTGAGCATAGAATTGAAGAAATGCTCGATCTCGATTTAGATAAAATTATTCTTTTGGAAAATGGCCGTATTGTCGCAATTGAAGCACCGAGTGATCTATTACATACAAATGTTTTACAAAAAGCGGGGCTGAGGGAGCCTGTATATATAGAAGCATTAAAAACATTGAAATATCCATTCTCGAATGAAGAGATTTATCCAATAGAAAATATTAATTCTCATACATTACATGAAACGTTATCAAAATGGATGTTACAAAACCCAATGCATACAGCAATATCTAAAAAAGAATGTATATGTAAAATAGAAAATGTAACGTTTACATATCCAAATAGAAATTTTTCATTGAAGGATGTATCTATGTCTATATACAAAGGAGAAGTACTCGCTCTTTTAGGAAATAACGGTGCTGGAAAATCAACATTTTCTCATATCATGACGGGAATGAAAAAAAACCATCAAGGTAAGATTTTTATAGAAGGAACTAATATTTCAACATGGTCAATTCGAAAGCGGGGAGAGGTCATCGCTTATGTGATGCAAAATCCTAATCACATGATTACACAAGCAACTGTTTGGGAAGAAGCTGCATTTGCGGTAAAACTGAAGAATGCTTCAGAAGAAATGCAGAAAAAAGTAAAAAATGCATTACAAATTTGTGGTTTATATCCATTTCGAAATTGGCCGGTACAAGCATTAAGTTATGGACAAAAAAAGCGTTTAACGATAGCCTCGATTCTTGTTACAAATCCCAAACTTATTATTTTAGACGAACCAACTGCAGGGCAAGATTATTTTCATTACAAAGAGTTTATGATGTTTATACGAAAATTAGCAAAACGTGGAATGGCTTTTTTATTCATTACACATGACATGAATTTAGCGCTAGAATACGCAAATCGAGCGGTTGTACTGCATAACGGAGAAATCATTGCTGATGATGCAGTAACTACCGTGTTGGCAAACGAGCGTATTTTAAAGCAGGCAAACCTCCGTGAGAGCTCACTTACTAGCTTAGCGAAACATGGGAATATGCCAATTCCGCAGCTATTTGTTCAATCTTATATGGAAGCGAGGAGGAGGGATCATCCATGAGTAAGATGGGGACAATATACATAGAAGGAAAATCGTGTTTCCATCGTATGGATGGTGCTGTAAAACTAATTTTATTTATTATATGGATGATTCTCACATTCTTATTTTTTGATTTTCGTATTTTATTATGCTTATTTCTAATCGGCTGCATATTACTAGGCATCGCAAAAATTCCAATGCGCAGCATATTGATTATTTTTAGTGTTATTTTCACATTTAGTATTCTAAATTCTGTCATGATTTTACTCATTACTCCAACACATGGATCGGAGCTAACAGGTACATATACGTCACTTCTCCATATTGGCTATGCGGCTATTACACTGGAAACTCTTTTTTATGCAATAACACTATCATTAAAATATTTTACCTTATTACCGTTTACACTTATTTTTATTTACACAACACATCCGAGTCAATTTGCAAGCAGCTTAAACAAAATTGGAGTGCCTTATAAAATTGCCTATGCGATTAATATTGCACTGCGCTACATTCCGAATATACAAACGGAATACGAACTCATTAAACATGCACAGGAAGCAAGGGGAATTCCATTTCATAAAGGAGAAGCATCCCTTTTTCAACGCATTAATAATCGAATGACGATTTTTTGGCCGCTTGTAATACATTCATTGGATCGAATTGATACTGTTTCGAATGCTATGGATTTACGCGGTTTTGGAAAAAAGGAGAAGCGGACTTGGTACTATAGGACGGAAATGCAGCCTCTTGATTATATGGCACTTCTTATTGGGATATGCACTCTGATTATTGCTATCTATTTGAAACTCACAATTTTTAATTCGTTTTGGTATCCTTTATGAACATTAAATGAATATTTGATGGCTTGCTCCTTTTAAGTTTCCCTTTTTAAAGAATGAATCGAGTCTATTCATGCATTCTTTACTTTGCTTTTAGTATAATTGATATAGCTATCAGTAGGGAAACTTCAAAAGGGGGAGTTGTTTTTGAAAAGGGTTAACGTGGTTTCTGCCTTCATTCAGGATGACAATGATAATATATTAATAGTTAAAAACATAAAGAGTGATTCTTTTTATTGGAGTCTTCCAGGCGGGGCAGTTGAAGGGAAAGAGACTTTAGAACAGGCTGTAATCCGTGAAGTAAAAGAGGAAACAGGATTTAATATTGTTGTTACTGGATTGAGTTCCGTTAGAGAAGTGTTCTTCGAAGAACGAGGTCATCATGCTTTAATCATTACTTTTCATGCAAAAATCATTGATGGAGAAATAAACATCAATGACCCTGATAATGATATTATTGAAGTAAGATGGGCAAATAGTGAAACAGTAAAGGAATTAATGCCATCTTTATATGAGAGACTAAAAATACATTCTGATTCTAATAAAACATTAGCTTTTTATGCATTTGAAGGTACCAAATAAAATCGAGAAAAGGTTAGCATACATAGGGACTTTGTTATAGACATAAGAGAATCGTTCCTTTTGATTGGTTTGGCTGTGGTGACTTGATTATATCAGAAAAACATGATTTATATACAAAGAAAGAGGCTGCCACAAAGTTTCACTTTTGGAACAGCCTCTTTCACTATATAAAAGGGAGTGGAACCTATTTTACACCAACTGCATCATAAGACTGTTTCACAGCCGTCACTTCTGCAGAGTTTGCGCCATATAAATCAGCTGCTGCTTGTACTAAGGCAGCGCGTGCTTGACTAAAAGTTGTAGATTGAGTTAAGTATAGTGTATTTGCACGATAGTAAATTGTGCCTACTTTATCTTTACCAATACCATTCACCGTTACACCATAGTGTGTACCGCCATTTGCTAATAAGTAAGCCGCTTTATTGATAATACTACTATTTGTATGAACGCCGCCATTATCGCTTGTTCCTGTATAACGTTTAGAATAATGATCTGGGTCACCGTATTTTGTTGGATCGCTCATAGAACGAAGCGCATCTCCAGCTTTACCAGGCGTATAAATATCCTCTCCAACTTCCCAATCTGGGTTACGGTTATCATAGTATTCTATTAATGTTCCAAAAATATCAGAGATTGCTTCATTTAACGCACCAGACTCATTTTGATAAATAAGGTTTGAACTATATTCTGTAACGGCATGTGTTAACTCATGACCGACAACATCGATTCCTCCAGAAAATGCAATAAATGTAGTTCCATCTCCATCACCATACACCATTTGTGACCCATTCCAGAAGGCATTGTTATAATTTTTTCCATAGTGAACCGTAGATTTTAATGGTGCACCAGCATCGTTATAAGAATTGCGGTTAAACGTTTTTTTATAATAATCATATGTTACACCAGCATAGTAGTGCGCATCTACTGCCGCTGCATCACGAGTAGCATTAAATATGTTATCTACATCTGTCCATAACGTTCCTGGAAGAGTCGTACGATTTTTTCCATCGTATGTGTAAATTACTGCACCGCGTGTATTATCTTGTAAATAATAGCTAGATCCAGATAATGTTGTATTAATAGACTTTGTATCACCTAATACCCCTTTACCCGTGCCAATTTTATTTGTTCCCGTTACAGGCTTAGCGGTAGCCCCAGCTGCAGGTTCAACTGGTGCCTTACTTTCATTCGCCGCATTAAGGATTGTATTATATTTATTTAAAACTTTACCGCTATCAGCTTCAATGAAATAATAATAGTTTCCTGGCTCTGGATCTAAGAAATTTAATTTCACTACATACGCATATGTTGTTTCCGCACCATTTTGATATACATGTAAGTCCGCAGATGGCTCTACTTCATACTTTGGAGTGAATCCTAGGTCTTGTTGTGCGATTGCAATCGCTTTTTTTTCTTCAATTTTATTTTTGTTTTTCAACTTTTCTTTCTTATCTAAATCAGGCATAACTGTGCCTGATACAACCTTTAATACACCATCTTTTCCAACGTGAGCTACTTGAGTAGATCCCCATACTGGTACACCTTCATACATTTGCTGTAAACGGACAACTGTTGCTTCTCCAACAGGATCTTTTATAACCTTTTGTACTTTAAAAGATTCTTCTGCACTTTTCTCACCTAGTTTATAATCTTTTTTAGAAGCATTTAAATAATCAAATACAACAGATTCTGCCTTCTTTCCTGATGCACTTGTTAGATTACCTGATACAAACTCTGGGGATTGTACTGTCTCGTTGTATTTCTTTGTGGAAAGTACGTTCTTTGAATCCGCAAATGCAGAGCTTGTCCCTCCAAACGTTGTCACTGCCATTCCAGCCGCTAACACAAACGCTAGACTTTTTTTCTTCATTATTTTTTTCCCCCTAACCAAAATTTTGAAAAAAGAGAACAGATTAATAGTAGCATTAAGTTTTTGGTAATAAAATAACGAAAATTCAAATAATTTATTTCTCAAGTTTTCTAGAATTTACTCATTGTAAATCCTCTCATCTTTCCAAGCTATTTTTTACCTCATAATGTTTTTGAAACCGAAAGTGATGACTCTACAACCATAAGGGTGTATGAACGTCGATGGGAGCGAGCCCACTGCCAGTTAGTGCTTTTTCCTATGCTTTTGCTACAGTTTGACGATCTTCATCTGTCCCGTTTAAAAATTCTGAAGAACATAATCCTAATTTTACGCTAGCTTTTAAGGTGTGTGTATCTGGAGTTACTGTGAGTTCTGTCGAATTTGACAAGAGAATGGAAGGAATGAGTAAGGATTAAGTAGGAATCTTTGGATGTTGTGTAGAATATTCCAAAATGATCTTACCCTTTTAGTTGAAGGAGATGTTGAAATGGAAGTGAATATTCGTCCCGTTCACATACAGGATGCTAGTGCAATTCATCGGATTTGTATACAAGATGAGGTTTTACCATATATGGTTTTTATGCCAAGTATGAGAGTAGATGCTATGGAAAATAGAATTCGTAATTTAGGGCCCAATCAATTTGAATTTGTTGCGGAGCTTAATGGTAATGTCGTTGGATTTGTAGGTTTAACGCAAGGACAAGGCAGAAGATCGCATTCGGGAGATATATTTATGGGTGTAGATAGTGAATATCATAAAAAGGGAATTGGGAAAGCATTGCTTACAAAAATTCTCGATCTTACAGACAATTGGCTAATGCCTGAAAGAGTGGAACTTGGCGTTCTCGCAACAAATCCTGGCGCACAAGCGCTGTATGAAAAGTTTGGGTTTATAGAAGAAGGAATAAAGAAGGGGAGTTTAAAAGCAAACGGTAAATTTATTGATGAAATTATGATGAGTCGTCTTCGTCCAAATGGTCTACTCATACAAACTTGATTATTGTAATAAAAAATAATTTCAATGGTTTCAAATCATTTACATAAACATATGACATTGAAGCTACGGGACATATCGTGAAATTTCTTCTTGCTCAAACTGTGAAGATTTCCAAGCTCGTCGTGCAGGTATACGTTTCCGTCGTACACAAGGTGCAAAACCAGAATTTGTGCATACGTTAAATGGATCTGGATTAGCGGTAGGGCGCACAGTAGCAGCAATTTTAGAAAATTACCAACAAGAAGATGGATCAGTTGTGATTCCAGAAGTATTACGTTCATACATGGGTGGAAAAGAAGTTATCAAATAAGAAGGCGTAAGTTTCGGATGAAAATAACAGAAACAAGCCTCAATAGGCTTGTTTCTTATTTTGAACAGATATATCTGTTCGATCCATGATTAAATTATATGTGAGTCCCATTAATACGAATAGACCTCCAACGATTTTACCAATCGATAGTTCATGTGAATTGAAAAAATCAATGATAATTCCCATACCTAATTGACCAATAAAAATGAGTAATGTCAAATAGAAGGAAGATACTTTAGGGATAATATAGTTTGATAATCCAATTACTACAACACCTACTAAACCACCTAAATAAGCGAGAAACGGTATGGATTGCAATGTCGTGTAGGACATGTTAAAAGATTCACTACTACAAATTAAAAATAATAAAGAAAAAGCGAGACCAGTAATATAGTTGAAAAAAGTACCTTGGAAAATTCCGATTTTGGTTGCTAAGTTTGCGTTAATTACCCTTGCGATTACAACGGAACATCCAGCTAAAATGGCAATACATATATATAACATCATTTTTCCTCCATTAAAAAATATTCATGACAACAATTCCAGAAGCAATAAGTAGTAAACCGACCATTTTCTTTTTTTCAAACTTCGCAATTTTCATTCCTAATAATCCGAAATGATCGATGACAATAGAAGTAATCGATTGACCGAGTAAGCCTAAAGCAATCGTTAAGGATACACCGAGTGCTGAAAAGCTAATATTGGTAAATAGTACGGTGAATACCCCGATAGCTCCTGCGCTATATAAGTAGAGCGGAATTCCTTTATGAATCTTAATTTTAAATTTACCTACTAGTAAAATAATAATAACCGCAATTAATCCAACAGTATGAATAAGAACACTGGCGTTATAATTTCCTATAACTTCTGCTAAGATACCGTTTAGTGGAATCATAAGTGCAATGAGTGCACCAATAAGTGCAGAAAGTAATTTATACATAGCATTTCCCCCTTGCATTTTTAAGCTTAATTTAACATGATTGGATTATCGGGTATTATGACATATGTCATAGTGAAAAGGGGATTTGGAGATTTATGAAAAAAATATATGATTCGAAGAAGTTAGACGAGTATATTCAAAAGAATAATATTGAAGATTTTTTTAGTCATGATATAAAAACTGTGATGGAATTGTTGTTATTTAAAAAGAATGAATACATATGTAGAGAAAATGAAACGCTTCATTACCTTTACTTCTTCGTAGAAGGAAAAGCGAAGGTATATACGACTTTAAGTAACGGTAAATCTTTATTATTAACTTTTTATAATGGGTTTGAAGTAATGGGAGATGTAGAATTGGTTCGTTCTCAAAAAACCTTTTCAAATGTTCAAGTGATCGAGGATTCCTATTGTATTGGAATCCCGTTGGAAAAAATTAGAACGCGTTTACTTCATGATGCGACCTTTTTAAGTTTTATTTGTGATTCTTTAGCCCATAAACTTGCTAGACTTGCTCAAAATAGCTCCATTAATTTACTGTATCCACTTGAGAGCCGATTAGCGAGTTACATTCTTGCAACAGGTGAAAGGGTTAAGAGTGAAGAAAAAACATTGATATTTCAAGGGAATTTAACGGAAATATCGGAGTTGTTAGGAACAAGTTATCGGCATTTACTACGAACATTAAATATTCTTTGTGATAAAGGGGCGTTAGAAAAGAAGGGGAGTTATTTCGAATTGAAAGATGAGCTTTTACTTCAAGAGTTGGCGGCGGATGTGTATAAACAAAATTAAACATACGATGATATAAGTACAACGAGGTTATAACTCCAGCTCATTCATAGGGACTGTTAGCGATGCTAGTACTAGCTCTTATAAGAGGAATACAACAATTAGAATAATGAAAAGCCGATTTTCCTTAACTACAGGAAATCGGCTTTTTTCTTGTCGAAATTAGCTTAGCGTACAGTGGTCATGTAATTTTAGGAATAACAGAAGAATATATAGAAAATGCTATATAAATGGGAAGTTTGATCAACTTAGGGGGGACAATCTTGTTCAATCGGATAGTAAAAAATGTACCTAATTTATTTACGCTTGGAAATTTATTGTGCGGTGTTTTTTCAATTACCTTGAATATGAGTGGCTTTTGGGAAGTAGCCTCCATTTTTATTTTCTTTTCGGCTGTATTAGATCTTATTGATGGAAGGATAGCGAGAAAATTAAAAGTGAATAGTGAGTTTGGCGTAGAATTAGATTCCTTAGCTGATATTGTTAGTTTTGGAGTTGCTCCTGCACTTCTATTTCATTCGATAGCAGCACCATCTATTTTAACTTCTTTGGCATTTATCCTTTTCCCAACGATGGGTGCTTTAAGATTAGCTAAATTTAGTGTGAAACCAACTATTGGATATTTTAAGGGATTACCTATTCCAGCTGCTGGATTACCATTGGCTGGTATGGGATTTTTTTCATATAGTAATGCATGGATTACCTTAATCCTCGCTCTTTTAATGGTAAGTCCAATTAGATTTAAAAAACTTTAATTTTGGTTTTGCCCCATTACCATCAAGACTTTATGGAATATTGTTTATCATATCTGGCGATTCATCCCCCAGCTCAAGCGCAAAGCGGAGGTGGGGGATGAATCGCTTTTTTTTGTTTTTTAAAGTGTATAAATAGAAACGTATGTTCTTTTTGGAGTGCAAAACAAGAAAAGAGTGTGTCAAATGAAAAAAAGCATACTTTTCAATTCGTATCTATAGTTATTTACTCAATTCCTCTTCCTCTAAGTACCTTGAGAATGTAGTTTTCCAGATACATCAGTTCCAAAGCAGAGTGAACTCGATTTTACTCCCCATAAAACCACTCCGTTTTAGCTACATACTTTATTCCAGATTATAATACATTGATTAAAGGTGTACTTTACCACATAAAGGTTTAACATATCCTGCATGAATGATTTGACATTAGCTTGACAACCTTATTACAATTTTTTGTTCTTTTAAAAAATTTGAGCACCAGAAAATTCTTAAATGATAAGGAAGTGATAGGGATGAGCGGAGAAAAGAAATCGAATCGATGGGAAAGGGAACCCGAACTGACTGGACGTATCGTTATACCAGGCGACTCGGAATATAATGCGGCTCGAAAGGAATTCAACACCTTTTTCAATAAGTTTCCTCTGGTTATCGTCTTTGCCCAAAATACTCAGGACGTGGCCAATGCTGTACGTTGGGCACGTTATCGAGATGTACCAATCCGTATACGCTCAGGCCGTCATAGTTACGAGGGTTTGTCGGTCGTTGACGCCGGTATAGTGATTGACGTTAGTGAGATGAACCGGGTAGATATTGATTGCAAGCGCGGTACCGTTACTGTGCAGACTGGATTACGGGATTTTGCTTTATATGAGACTCTGGGAGCCAAGGGGCTAATGGTACCGGGGGGACTCTGTGCTACCACAGGTATTGCAGGTCTCACTTTGGGCGGCGGTCAGAGCATCGTAGCACGGTCGCTCGGCCTAACTTGTGACAATCTGCTTGAGCTGGAGATGGTCAACGCCAACGGCCGAGTGCTCCGCGCTAATGCCGATCAAAACTCCGATCTGTTCTGGGCCTCGCGCGGAGGCGGTGGCGGAAATTTTGGTATCTGCACCTCCTTTCGCTTTCGCACACATCGAATTGATAAGGTCGCCTACGCTAACATCAGCTGGGATCTACGATACCTAGAGCCGGTGCTGCGAACTTGGCAAGACTACACAGTTTCTGACGCTGATGAAAGACTCACTCCTCTTCTCACGATAGCTTCAGGCTTGCAGTCGATTCTACTCATGCAAGGAGTGTTCCTCGGTTCGGTTAAAAGGCTTCGTAAATTGCTGCAACCACTGCTTCAAGTTGGCTCACCGCAAGAGGTGTTCATCGAAGAGATTCCTTGGCTTGAAGCGGTAGAACGAATAGCGGTCACCCAACCGGTATCTCCTGAACCCTTCAAGAGCGTAGGTCCCTTCATCGAACGCTTGCTACCAGATGAAGCGATCGACATAATTCGGCGCTTTATTAGCGATCCTCCCACTTCTTCGGTAGCCGTCTTGTTCCACGGCCTGGGTGGAGCTGTAGCCAAGGTGCCGAGCAAGAACACAGCATATTTCTATCGCAAAGCACTATCAAACATGTCAATATATTCCACATGGGATACACCTGATGGGGCTGCTCCAGGTATCCGATGGGTAGAGGACTTTCGTAAGGCGATGCTTCCATTTACTCAAGGGGTGTACGTCAATACACCGGATCTCTCAATTGAGAAATGGCCAAAGGCATACTACGGCAACAACTTCAAACGGTTGACTCAAGTGAAGGCAAAATACGATCCAGAAAATATTTTCAAATTTCCTCAGAGCATTCCGCCAGCTGATAAATAGAGTAACCATTAAGATATAGTGTACTAGAGATGAGGAGTGCACTTCCTAATGTTAAAAATACTCGTACTGCAGGGGGAGTGAGGTTATAGACTTGCATTCAAGTACTTCAATTGAACTTTTACATCTCCTTATATATAAAATGAAAAGGTCATCATACGCTTTAGATGACCTTTTTTCCTTTCAACTAGCCTTGCGATAACATGAAGAGAGAAGTGGCGCGTTGAAAAGCCACTGCTTATCTTAGACTATATTTCCAGTGAAACCTTATGCCGAGGGATTCAGAGGGGGATAAATGATAGTGTAATTCTAAAGCGAAGAGTTGCACCTCTTCTGTTAGTGAAATATCCATAAAAACATCACCCTTTTCAATAGTTTTACTAAAAGAATAGTGTATTTATGGATTAGGGGCACATCATTAGATTGGCTTGAAGGATATGTGTCGGAATCCCAAATCAAACTATTCTTACGATAACAATACTAATTTCCAATCTTATTTCATAATCATCAAATGGGAACGGAGCTTTAAGATAAGGAGGAAAGTGCATATGACTTTTGATAAGGAACCCGAACTAACCGGACGCATCGTGGTACCAGGTGACCCACAATACAATTTTGCACGTCAGGAGTTCAATACATTCTTCAACAGGTACCCGCTGGTTATCGTCTTCGCTCAGAAAACGCAAGATGTAGTAAACGCAGTACGTTGGGCACGTTATCGGGACGTACCAATCCGTATACGCTCAGGCCGCCATAACTACGAGGGTTTGTCAGTCGTCGACGCTGGAATTGTGATTGATGTCAGTGAGATGACCCAAATGGAAGTGAACCATAAGCAAGGCATCGCTACAGTGGGAACTGGTTGGAGGAATTTCGTCTTAACTAAGGAACTTGGATCTGAAGGATTGGTGGTTCCGAGCGGGGTCTGTCCTACTCCAGGTATCGCAGGTGTCACCTTGGGTGGCGGCCATAGCATTCTATCTCGGCCGTGGGGGTTAACTTTAGATCACCTACTCGAACTAGAGCTGGTCGATGCAAATGGTTGCATAATCCGCGCAAATGATAATCACAATTCTGATCTGTTTTGGGCCTCGCGTGGGGGCGGTGGCGGAAACTTTGGCATCTGTACTTCTTTCCGCTTCCGCACACATCAGATTGAGACGGTCGGTTATGCAGAAATAAGTTGGGATTTACAGGATCTGAAGTCTGTGCTGCGAGTATGGCAAGACTATACCCTACCTACTGCTGACAAGCGGCTTACACCGACCCTCTTTATGTCCTTAGGGGTTCAGCCGTCACTGTTAATGCAAGGTGTCTTTCTCGGCTCAGCTAAAGAATTACGAACCCTATTGCAGCCGTTACTGCGAGCTGGGACTCCATTAAAGGTAACCATAAAAGATCTTCCTTGGTTAGAAGCTGCATCTTTGATATATGCTCGCCAGCCGGCGACTCCGTTACCATTTAAGAGTGTAGGACCTTACGTTTATCGCCTGTTGCCTGAAAAAGCAATTACTACAATTGAACGATTTATCAATGACCCGCCACCTTATTCTACAACCTCTGTCTTTTTTCATGGAGTGGGTGGCGCAGTAGCGGAAATATCGAACCGTGCTACGGCCTACTTCTACCGCAAGGCTTTGTCTAACGTAACCCTGTTTGCCACTTGGAGTAAATCGGAAGGGGCTGCCAAAGGTATTCGCTGGGTGGAGGACTTGCGCAGGGCACTGCTCCCTTTTACCAATGGAGTTTACGTCAACACACCAGATCTATCCATCAAGAAATGGCCCAAGGTTTACTACGGTAGCAATTTTGAGCGACTAACCCGAGTTAAGGACAAATATGATCCTAAGAACGTTTTTAATTTCCCACAGAGTATTCCTCCCGCTTCCTTATTGAAGAACTAAAGGGGGAGGCCAATCCTTTTTACTATTTAAAAGCAAGATTATTAAGCATTGTCCTTAAAGTTAAACTCTTCGATGATAGATTGCTACATAATTTTTGGCTCCTTCAAAAGTTGAATTTTATTTAAAAAGGGTTATTGTTCTTTATGCATTGTCACAAAATGAGCGTTATGACAATGCATTTAATAGTTTTGATGAAGGTCAGTGTTCTAAATGAAACTGTTATGGTTTGTTAATAAGCAATAAAAGAAGGATTCTATATTGTATTTATAGAACAAGAATAATGCTAAGAGAGAATGTAAGAAATAAAAGTTAACATAATATAATTATGTTAATCTGTAAACTGATAAACATTTTAATAGGGAGAATTACATTGAAGTATATTGAGTTTGGAATCGGAAATAAATGGCTTGTAAGGACGGAAATAGAATATGAGGATGGAACTGAGACGGAGCAGTGTGGTATTGTGAGGCCGATTCATTTTGAATCGGTATATATGAGGTGCTGGATAGGGAAAACTTGTTTTATTATAGATATAAAAGAAGGTTTTAAGAAAATGAAAAAGAATCGTAACGAATTCAAATTTATTTTTGGGGTTGTAAGTAGGAGATAAGTAGAGATTGAGAGGAATCAAAAGTGTGCAGTATGCAACCTTTTGATTCCTTTCATTTTTATCTATGTCCTTGTCTTCTTGCTTCTGTAAATCCATAGTATGCACAAGCACCATTTTGAGAAAGATCTCTTACTTCGAATCCACATTTTTTATAAAAATCAAAGTTATTTGCTGAAGTATTCGCAAACCAATCACCATGGGGGAGCTTTTGTAAACATAACTCTACAAGCTTTTTACCTATCGCTTGTCCCCTATAGTCACTTTTTACGACTACGTCCATAATCATAGCAGCCATAATTTGGTCTGATATAACTCGTATCATCGCAATCATTTCCTCATGATCCCATACTGTAAAAGCCCAAGTAGAATTTTCGAATATTAAAGTGAAACGTTCATCTTGCCATGTAGGGATATGATTTCCAACCCAGCCAGCATCCTGAAACAAACTCTTCACAGCAGAAGCTGGTATTCCTTTCGTTCCTTCGCGAATAATGAGTCCGTTATGATAGATGTACATATATATACTGCCTCCTTTTGTTTCATAATTCATTTCGTTATGAAATAGCCATTTCCTGCATTATTGCTTTTAAATGATAAAGGATTGATGATGAGAAAAAACAAATTCGAAAATTAAGGTAGCAGAGCAGGAGAGAAGTTATTTCATAAAATAAAACATTTTATGCTTATTGGAATATTTGATAAAGTTGTTATTATGGTAATAATTGAGAAAATATTTTAGGGGGAGTCTCATGCATATAAAGTTAGCAAAAACGAAGCTAGTAGAAGCAGAAGAATTATTATGTATTCAAAAAGAGGCATTTCAATCTGATTTAGAAAAGTATCAAGACTATGATTCTAGTCCTGCGACAGAGAAAGTTGAGATTAATGCGTAAGATCGAGCTGTTTCATCACTATACGATTTGGATTAATAATGAAATTGCAGGTGGGATTGATGTAAGGGATCTAAATGATCAACATTATAGAATCAATCGAATCTTTTTGAAAACAAATTTTTAAAACAAAGGATTAGGTAGTCAAATTATGAATTTAGTTCAAAAAGAATTTCCAGAGGCAGTAAAGTGGAGTTGAGATACGCCGAAAGATAATGTTCGAAATCATCATTTTTATGAAAAGTGCGGGTATAAAGTGGTTGAAGAACATCAAATAAATGAAAAACTTATATTATTAGATTATGAAATGCGTGCTTAGGAATATAGAAGTATTAAAGGCTAATACGTGGAAAATCTAAGCTTACATGTATTAGCCATATGTATGAATTCGGATCTGGAGATTAGTTTATGTAAGATTGCTAGGTTTTCGAATCAGTACAAATAACATTTCGCTTATCACACCTACTCCAATACCTATCGCATAAGCTAATAAGTCGCTCCATAAAAAGCCATATCCTAATACTAATCCACCTAAAGTTGTTTCTCGAATATGATCGATCCAACTAGCATGGTATAGTTGGCTAAATTCAATGATATAGCAAAATGATAAAGCCAGTAACGCAATGGTTTTTATATGAGCTCCTTTAAAAAGAAAACCAAAACCAACAAAAATCATTAACGCCCACAGTGCATCGCCTAAGTATGTATTTAAAATATGTGGTAGCACATAAGCAATTTTTCTTGAGCATAGTCCTAATACAATTACAATGATGGTCATCATTGCGTATAGTAATCGATTGCGTTTATATGTCATATGTAAATTTCTCCTAAAAGTATTTTTCGGAAATTAATAGATTAATGATTTATATTTTTTGCTTATACATTAACATGGTGTTACGTGTTGCAGATAATGAATAGAGTATCATGTAACTATTCAATTGTAGTTTATATCATTCCTGTAACGAGAGGGATTTTTATATATTATAAAGATGAATAACAATATAGGGAATTGTTCAATCGTTATTTATATAGTGGATTAGCGGTATGAAACGTATAAAAGGGGCTGCTTCGTTATTTTTTTACAGTTGTATTTTTTTGTGTGGTTCGGATATACCTTCTTTATTGAAAAAATTAGGTTTAGTTTTTATGCTCGAAATAAGGGGATATTAGATAGTGAGGGGAGGAAGGTCAATAAGCTATAGCAATAAGTTAATAAATTAATTGGCTTTTACGAACATTATGTCAGGGGATGGATCAATTGAATACAGTAACAGTTTATCATTACGATGCATTTAGCAATAAACCAAATAAGGGAAATCCAGCAGGAGTTGTTTTACATGCTGACAAACTAACAGATGATGAGATGCAAAATATCGCTTATAAAGTTGGATTTAATGAGACTGCGTTTTTAATGAAGTCCAATGTGGCAGACTGGAGAATCCGTTACTTTACGCCAGGATATGAAATGGATCTTTGTGGTCACGGAACTGTAGCTGCTGTTTACGCATTACAAACTAGAGGTTTAATAGAAAAGACAGGAAAATTCACAATTGAAACGAAAGCAGGAGTTTTACCAATACAAGTAGAGATGGATTTAAATAGCAGACCATACATAACGATGAAACAAGCAAATCCACAGTTTCAAAAATTCCATGGCTCAAGGGAAGAATTAGCGGCTTCCATAGGTCTGCATGAGAATGATTTAGAAGATAAGTTGCCAATTGTATACGGAAGTACAGGGAATTGGACTTTATTAGTTCCAGTGAAAAAGCTTGCGTTGTTTAAAAAGATGAAACCTAACAACAAGTTATTTCCATCTATTTTAAAAGAAGTGCCTCGCGCTTCGATTCATCCTTTCTGTTTAGAAGCATATGATTCAAATGCTCATATGCACGCACGTCATTTTTCATCACCATATGCTGGTACTATTGAAGATCCGGTAACTGGTACAGCTTCTGGAGTTATGGGAGCATACTATATTACATTCATTGATGATGAATTCAAAGATAGAAGAGAATTTTTAGTAGAGCAAGGGCATGAAATAGGGAAAGATGGACAGGTGAGAGTAATAGTAAGTAAAGAATGTAATGATACTTTAGAGGTTGAGATTTCAGGAAGTGCAGTGTATGTGGGTGAGTTTGAAGTTGTTTTATAAAAATGAATTTATCATATTTTGTCGTTTTTAATGAAATAACAAAGGGGACTTCCGATTAAAAGGAGTTGCCCTTATTTTTATTTAATGCCTCAAGTATTTGCAGTAATAGTAACTTTTATATTTTATCAGGTTAATTATCGGTTTCTAAGTCTGATGGCTTATTTATATTAGTTCTTTTTTCAAATGAAAGTATTGCTCTAAATTTACTTCATAAATATTTGTTAATCCAATAATATAGTTTTTCTTCAATTCTCTCTTTTATAATACCTTGTTGTTCCAATTCTAATCATTTATAATTTTAAGTGTATATAGTGTGTATGTTGTGTATCTTTGACCATAACAGTTATTAATAAAGAGGGTGTCTAATGAAAATTATCTTAAGTAACGTATCAGATCAGCCTTTATATCAGCAGATAAAAGATCAGATTAAAACTTCAATTTTTAATAATGAATTAAAAGAAGGGGTGCAGCTACCTTCGATCCGCTCATTGGCCAACGATCTACATGTAAGTGTCCTAACAACCAAAAGAGTCTATGCCGAACTGGAAGCTGAAGGATTTATTATAACCAGAGTTGGCAAAGGATCCTATGTGGCACCAGAAAACTTAGAGATGTTAATGGAATCCAAGCGTCACATGGTGGAAGTCAAGTTAGCAGAAGTCTGTCGAATGGCCCGAGGTTTAGGAATTAGCACAGATGATCTTCATTCAATGCTGGATTTAATTTTAGAGGAGGGGAATGAAAAATGAACCCTGTTTTAGAGGTGAAGAATCTAAATAAAGCTTATAATAGTTTTTCTTTAAAAGATGTCACTTTTTCACTAAATAAAGACTGCATTACGGGCTTTATCGGTACTAATGGTTCTGGGAAAACTACGACAATCAAAGCAATCCTAGGTCTTATTTTGAAGGATTCCGGAAAAATTAATTTTTTAGGCAAGGATATGGGTGATAATGAAAGAAAGTCGAAAAATAAAATCGGTATCGTGTTAGATGAAGGGTATTTTTATGAAGAGTTAACATTGAAAGAAATGAAAAATGTGATTGCTCCTTGCTATACTGACTGGGACGAATCAGTTTTTTTAGATTACATAAACCAGTTTGATTTAAAACTAGATCAGAAAATTGCCACTTTATCAAAAGGTATGCGAATGAAGTATGCGGTCGCTTTAGCGCTCTCTCATCATGCAGATCTATTAATTATGGATGAACCAACAAGCGGTCTAGATCCATTGGTGCGAAGTGAATTAATGGATATTCTCCTCGACTTTATGAAAGACCCAGGGAAAAGTGTCTTTTTTTCCACTCATATCACCTCTGATTTAGATAAAATTGCTGACATGGTCATCTTAATTGATGATGGTAGGATTTTACTTAATGAAGAGAAAGATGAGTTGCTGGATACACATGCACTGGTAAAAGGGGACAATTGCTTTATTAATGAACAAACGCAAAAACTTTTTTTAACTTTGCATCAATCGCCATATGGATTTAAAGGGATTACCAATAAAAAAGAAGACGTACGTCGACTCATACCTGATGTTTTGATGGAAAGACCAACGATAGAGGATATTATGCTTACTTATATCGGGGGTGATAAAAATGTTAATTAATCTAGTAATAAAAGATTTGATGCTAGTCAAAAAGTATTTGTTAACTTTACTTGTTTTTGCTGCCATCGCCCCTATTTACATTTCTTCACAATTAGAATTAAGCGACGGTGGTCTTATCAGTTTTCTCTTAACAGTGCTTTTATTGGAGTATATTTTGTTCGGTACGGTATCCAAATCTGAGGATAAGTACAAAGGGGCCGCTTATCTTTGTGCGACTCCATATACACGAAATGCATTTGTAAAAGCAAAATATCTCTTTATTTTTGTTATTTTCATTTGTAGTGTCATCATCCGCATTATTACATCAGTTATCGTGCCATCGGGCATAGAAAAATTAAACATCAATGCCCTTGGAATAACATTTTTAATTCTTAGTATAATATTTGGGGTACTAATTCCTGTTCAATTTAAATTTGGCTATGAAAAAACAAAATTTATTTCGTTTTTTATTATCTTTTTAACACCCTTTGTATTTCCTACTCTTATAAAATGGTTTCAATCAAGTCATATTAGTTTTACAATCACATTTCCATTTTCACAAACGATTCAGGCATGGATTCCTTGTTTCATTTCGTTAGTCATTGGTTTTATTTCAATGGTTATATCTCTAAAGATATATGCAAAAAAGGATCTATAATTAAGTTTTAAACATAATAGGGGTAGCATAAGGAAATATGCTTAGCGTTGTAAATTCGCGATTATTTTATGCTACCCTAAGAAAGAGTGGAAATGGTATTCCTTTAGATCTATTTATAAACCTCTGTATAAGCTACTTAAATACTTCATTACCAAAACTACAAATTTTCCACCTAAAAACATAAGATCATAAATTAAACATATTAAACTAGAATTTTTAAGTATAATTTATTATTCCAATAATCATGGCACAGTTAATATAAAAAGTTTAATCAAAATCTTGTTACGATAATAATGAATTTTTTAAAGGCATCTTTACTTAAATATCGAAATAATAGGTAAAATTGGAATTTAAGGAGAGAGGAAAATGAATGAAGAATATTTTAGTAAACATTTTAGCCTTGAAAAAGTTAGTGAAGGGATATACGTTGCAATAGCAAGAGAAGGTGGTGGAGCTGTAGCAAATGCAGGTTTTATTGATTTAGGAGATAAAACAATAGTTTTTGATACATGTAACACACAACAAGCTGCGGAAGATTTAAAGTATATTGCAGAAAAAATAACGAATCGACCAGTTACATGGGTTATAAATAGTCATTGGCACGGAGACCATATTCGAGGTAACCAAACGTTTAAGGGAAGTAATATTATTTCAAGTCAAATTACATACGAAAAAATGAAGGATATTCATCCATCGAGAATCAATAAGCAGAAAAATGATATACAAGGTCTAAGAAATTATATTCATTCCTTAAAAGACCAAGTAAATCAAACCAATGATATAAAGTTAGAACACCAAATAAATTTTTTAAGTGAATTGGAAGTTTCATTGCTAACTCTTGAATTAGTATTACCACACCAAACATTTATAGATGAAATAACTTTTCATGGGAGTAAGCGTAGTGCAAAGCTTTTCACATTAGGCGGAGGACATTCGTTATGTGACGCAATTCTTTATATTCCAGAAGAGAAAGTGATATTCATGGGTGACTTATTATTTGTTGATTGCCACCCAACATTTTTTGAAGAATCGAATCTAGAGAATTGGATTCATATTTTGAAAAAAGTTGGGGAGATGGATATTGACATAGCGGTTCCAGGACATGGTTCAATTGGAACAAAAACAAATCTTTCGAAAGTAATAGACTATATAGTGGATTTAACTGTAATTGCACGAGAGAACAATGACATCGAAAATATTAAATTACCTCATGACTACAAAAATTGGGATTCGCCAGAGATTTATCAACAAAATTTTAAAATGTTAAAAGAAATATTGAATTGTTGAATCAAAAAAGAGGTTTTCCGAATAATTTCACTTGGACAACCTCTTTTAAGTATTTAAATATCTAATTTAAGCTACACTCTAGTTTTTTTGCGGCTGTTTATGATGAAGTATACAAGTTAGAAGAACGACGAGAACCTGTGCTATTAAACGAAAGGTACAGGATATTTCAACAATACCTATAAAGAGAAGTTGCTCAATAGAAACAGGAATTTGAGGTGAATAGCAATGAGAAGTGAAAAAGAAATGTTTGATTTAATACTAGGAGTAGCTAAAAAAGATGAACGAATTCGAGCAGTCTATATGAATGGTTCAAGAACAAATGCTAATGCTCCGAAAGATATTTTTCAGGATTACGATATTGTTTACGTAGTGACGGAAACAGCATCTTTTATAAAAGATAAGACATGGATTCATACTTTTGGTGATTTACTTATGATACAAGAGCCTGATAAAAATAATACATCAGTTGGTATGAATACGGATTTTGATAAGTCTTATGGGTATTTAATGCTCTTTACAGATGGGAATCGTATTGACCTTCATATTAAAACGAAAGATACAATGATTGAGGGATATGTCAATGATAAACTTACAGTTCCATTATTAGATAAGGACAACATTCTACCACTTATTCCTGCTCCCACAGATATTGATTATCATGTAAAAGAGCCAACAGAACCAATGTTTATGAGTTGCTGTAGTGATTTTTGGTGGTGCCTGCAAAACGTTGCAAAAGGAATTTGGCGTGATGAATTGCCGTATGCAAAGCAAATGTTTGAACATGTAATACGGGTTAGATTGGATGAGATGGTTTCTTGGTGGATTGGCCTAAAACATGACTTCCATGTTTCAACGGGAAAAATGGGTAAGTATTTCAAAAAGTATCTTCCTGAATCATATTGGAAGACGTATGAAAAAACTTATTCTGATAATGATTATGAGAATTTTTGGGATTCTATATTTGTCACTTGTGAATTGTTTAGAACTTTAGCAGAAGATGTGGCAGATCACTTATTGTTTACATATTCAATTGATGACGATACAAATATGACGAAATATCTTAAACATGTGAGGAATTTACCTTCTGATGCAAAGGAAATACTTTAAGTAATCTATATGTAAGTTATGAATTTTTCCGAAAAACTATTTAACTAGTGGGGGCTTTAATGGAAAAACGAAAACAGCCGTTCCTCAATGGAATAGTTGTTTTTTTATACTTCACGCAGAAAATTCACCGTAATATTGTATAATGCTCGATAGGTTCTCTGAAGGATTTCTCAATTAATTATAATTCATCTGACCTTACTTTAAATGATCGTATAGTCGGATATCATTTTTGTGAGTTATGTATCTTTTAAAATAGCTTGTTGCTTCCTATAAATTTACAACAATTATGATCTATCATAGCGGTGGTGATGTTAAATACATTGATAAACTTGAGAAACTGTGATAAATTAGTATAGAAACACAATTTTAAACTTAAAAAATATAAACTATCCCAATTATTATTATAACAAAAAATATCTTATTTAGTCAACCTTCATTTTTAATTTTTTTTAAGGAGTGCATGATATGAACACAGAACTTCGTCAGGAGCAAGAACGATTGGACAGCGTAATGGAGACAATCACGGAGCAAATCAGCAAGATAGAAGACGAAACCAGCCAGCGTCGAAAAGAAGTACTCAATATCCGTAAACACTTTTGGGATGACGTCAAGGTTAACATAGATACTTTTGACGATTATCTTGAGACGATCATTGGCTTAAGACAACAGGCTCAAGCTCTGTCCGTAAGCCAAAGTACCCACAGGCACGCCTTCAATCGGCTGTCCGTACTGAACCGAATGAAGGGAGTACCTTATTTTGGTCGAATTGATTTCATCGAAAAAGGAACTTCCGAAGTGGAAAGTATCTATATCGGAGTCTCTACACTTACGGATACAACAGGAGAGAATTTCCTAATCTACGACTGGCGAGCACCGATATCGAGCGTCTACTACGATTACGCGCCCGGTCCAGCTGAGTACGTTACACCAGAAGGAGTAGTTCATGGATTGTTAGATCAAAAGTGGCAATATATTATCCGCGGCGGCGTTATTAAATCAATGTTCGATACGAGTCTCACCATTGGAGATGAGATTTTACAGCAGGTGCTTGGCGAAGGCACAGACAAACATATGCACAGCATAGTAGCCACCATCCAAAGGGAGCAAAACCGGATCATTCGGCATGATCGCGGGCGGCTGCTCATTGTTCAAGGCGCCGCTGGCAGCGGCAAGACATCGGCCGCCCTGCAGCGGATCGCCTACTTACTCTATAAGTATCGAGATAGACTGAAAGCCGATCAAATCATTTTATTTTCGCCTAACTCGATGTTTAATAGCTACGTATCCAATGTGTTACCTGAACTCGGGGAAGAGAATATGCAGCAGGCCACATTCCAGGAATATTTGAACCATCGGCTGAGCAACGCATTTCAAGTTGAGGGTCCTTATGAGCAATTGGAATATGTGTTGACTGCATCGGATGATTCCTCCTACCGGACTAGGACTGCGAGCATCCGATTTAAGGCATCGACCCGTTTTTTCGAGACGATCAAAACATACAGGCAGTCGCTAGAATTATCGGGCATGTTATTCAAAGGAATTAAATTCAGAGGAAAACCGGTCGTCTCTGCCAAACAAATCGCGGAAAGGTTTTATAGCAGCGACACCTCGCTTCGCTTTCACAACAGGATTGAGAAGTTGATAGAATGGCTAAACGAGCGAATAGATGAAATCGAAAAACTCGAGTTGACCAAGTCATGGGTACAGGAAGAAATCGAGTTGCTTAGCAAAGATGAGTATCAAAAGGCTTATACCTACTTACAGAAAAAACGAGGCTTTACGGAAGACTCGCTTGACGATTATGAGAGAGAAATCAAAGTGCTCGGACGTATGATCGTTCGCAAGAAGTTGAAGCCGCTGCGCAAATGGATCCGAACGCTTCGTTTCGTCGATTTTACGGGAATATACAAGCAGCTTTTCGCCGATCCAGCACGGATTAAACTGTGGATTGCCGGGGAAACACCTGAAGAGTGGGAGGATATTTGCCTGTTGACGCTGAAAATGCTGAGTGAAGGAAAACTGTTTTACGAAGATGCTACTCCGTTTTTACTTTTAAAAGAACTGATTCAAGGGTTTCAGACAAACGTCTCAATCAAACATGTGCTTGTAGACGAAGCACAAGATTATTCTCCGTTTCAATTTGAGTTTTTGAAACGTTTATTTCCTTCGGCAAAGATGACCGTACTTGGAGACTTTAACCAGGCGATATTCGCCCATGCCAGCGAAATGGTCGATTTCTACACACTTACTGGCTTATATGGACCGGATGAAACGGATGCAATCAACTTGACCCGCAGCTACAGATCCACAAGACCGATCACCGAATTTACACGCGGACTCATACCTGGCGGCGAACGGATTACTGCTTTTGAACGCGACGGCGAGAAGCCTGCGCTGACGCAATTGTCGGATCGTGCCGAACTGCACCGCTGCATCGCTGCCAAAGTCACAGACTTGCGGAAGCGGCAGTATAATACGATTGCGATTATATGTAAATCTGCTGCGGAAAGCATCGCTGCATACGAGGCCCTTAGCGACGTTGATAAAATTAAACTCGTGAAGAACGGCTCGATTGAATATGAACAAGGCGTTGTTGTCATACCAGCGTATTTGGCCAAAGGCATCGAATTCGACGCCGTCATCATTTATGATGCATCGGCACAAGTATACGGTGATGAGAGCCTGCGCAGATTGTTCTACACTGCTTGCACCCGGGCTATGCATCACTTACAAATTTACAGTGTAGGCGAACTGAGCCCGTTTTTGCTCAACGTGACGCCGGAAAGTTTACTTCTAAGCTTGACTTAACAAGGGACTGTTCCGCGGATTCTTACTTTCATGTACCACTGTAAATAAAAATAGAGATGTGGTTTTGTCATTATTAAATTGAATAATCCCAATTTCTCATTTATATCACTGAGAGATTGGGGTTTTAATATGGGAATACCCTTACCGTTGTAAATCCGCGTTTTGCTGGTGATACCCCATGCCTATCAACCTAACAAAATAGCTTGCCCCCAAAACGATAAAAATGAACTTCGGTGCTATAAAAAACACAAAATTTCCGTTTAGGGGGTACGATAAAATCTTAGCTTGATGGGTATGTGGCGGGACCCCTCTAAAAAGAAGGATTATTTCACAAAATGTCGAATATGGAGAACACTTAAAAGAAAGGATATGGAATGATGAAACAAGTAATCTTATTTAGAGGAAAAGCAGGTACCGGCAAAACAACAATATCAAATGCTGTAGGCGCACAACTACATATACCCATCGAGTTAAAGTTTTGAGTAATCCCCAAAACAAATTCTTTAGGTCTGAGTGCATCACAAATCTATAAGGGGTACCGCCAGCATTTTGGAAAAACCCCACGCTAAGAGCATGCAAGATTTTATACAGTTTTTCGGCTAATCGGGTAACAAACGAGAACCCAAAAGCCTATGTCAGGATAGGAATGCATAAAAAAATGAATAGAGTCATAGAAAAAGAAAAAGGCGAACCCCTTGTAAGAGTAGGAATTCGCCTTTTTCTTTGCTTCCCATAATGTTACGTTATGTTAACCGAGCATGTATAGGATATACACTACTTTTTTAGTAATGATGGAGTAATCAGTAAAATAAGAAATGGTATAATCATTTCTAATAAATTTCTTTTTTAGGTAAGGTGGTTCATTTGAAGATTAGAAAAGCAAGTAAACAGGATATAGAAGGTGTAGCAAAGGTCTATGTAGATGGATGGAAAACTACGTATCGGGGATTAGTGCCAGATCAATATCTCGATAAATTATCATACGAAGAGGCTGAAAAACGCTGGAATCAGTTTTTGGATAAAGAGAATGAGTCTTTTATATATGTTGCCATGAATGATAAAGGAAAAATTGTAGGCTTTGCATCAGGAAGAAGCATTGAGGAGGAACATTTTACTGGTGAATTATATGCACTATATCTTTTACAGGATTGTAGAGGTTTCGGTGTAGGCAGACAGCTTCTTTCAGCTGTTGCTCGGCACTTTAAGGAAAGCGGTATACATTCTATGTTCGTATGGGTCATGGAGCAAAATAAGTCTGGACTTGGTTTTTATAAACGAATGAGTGGAAAGGAATATATTCGCAGAACCAGTACGTTTGGAGAAACAGTAGTAGACGATGTAGCTTATGGTTGGAATGACATTTCGGTGTTGTACGATACAGAACTAAATAAAACAAATTGACTTCCAATAACGAGAATTATGTAAAAAGTAAAGCCATCCTGTTTGATGTGCACCCTAATTGTTAGACACGAATAACAATTGGAGGTGTACATCAGTTGGACGGCTTTCTGTATTTTTTGCTTAGCGTGTTTTTTTCCAAAATTCTGGCGGTACCTCGTATAGAACATACATAAAAAAATTGTAAAAACTATTACTAAATCAAATCATGTTCTTCATTAATAAATACAATACGTGATATATTACATATTGTATAATTCCTTTTGAGGGATATAATGAAAGTAAATATACACTGTAAAATAAAAGGTCTTTGTTTAATAGTATTAGGGGCTTTATTTGGAAGTTTATCCAGAGCTCTTGCTCAGAAAATTTTTGTTCAGAGTAATCTCTCCGTAGAATCAATTGTCGCAGTAAAATTATTTATTTCTGGAATCCTAATATTATTTATCTCGTTTTTTGGCAACTAACGTCATGATATACTAAATATTTGGAAGTCAGTACACGATGCCAATAAAATTATTCTGTTTGGCACAATTGGTGTACTGGGTACTCAATATACATACTTTTCATCCATTAAAGAGGGGAATGTTACCGTTGCAACCTTACTACTTTATTCAGCTCCGGTCTTTTTAGGTATTTACTTAATTCTTAAAAATGATAATTCTCCTAATAAAAGGGAGTTACTTGCATATTTATTTTTCATGATTGGAATTTATCTTTTCTTCACAAAAAACTCAATTTACCAATTAAATGTTTCTATACTAGCTATACTTTGGGGGACATTATCTGGTGTGGCATTTGCATTTTACATAAATCAGTTAGATCATCTATGTAAAAAATGGTCATTACTTATAGTGTTAGGGTGGGGGATGGTAATTGGAGGTATTGCATTATTACTTTTAAATAAGCTTTCTACAAATGAATTTATCCTGTTATCTATTTTTAAAACAGTCTCAATCAACACTTTATTATTGTGTTTGGAACTATTCTTACATCGTTTTTTTATGTAAAAAGTACAAATTATATTACACCTAAAGATATTTGCTTATGTTCTTGTATTGAACCATTGACTGCAATTCTATTTTCTGTATTATTTTTTAAAATTTCATACACAGCTTCTGAATCAATAGGGGCTTTTTGTCTAATTGGAGTTTTTGTATTATTAACTCAACTCAATCCACCAATTGAAAGAACCCTATCGCTAGTTAATAAGTAACAAAAAAACTTAAATAATACAGTTGTTAAACCTTTTACTTTTATAGTTTATTCTTTATTTTATTCCGTATATCATATATTATCGAAATCAAAATGAATAAAAGGAAGTGTCATATCATGCCTATTCCTAAAAATTTTAATAAACAAACAAGATTTTCTGCAAAAAGCATTGTTTTAAATCAACTACAAGATTGGATTATTGAAGGTGTTTTAAGACCTAATGAAAAAATTAATGATACTGAACTAGCACAGGCTTTAGGTGTAAGTAGAACACCAGTAAGAGAAGCACTTCAAGTTTTAGAACTTTCTGGGCTTGTTGAAATGGTTCCAGGACAAAAAACTAAAATTGCTCCAATTCAAGTAGAAGATGTGCCATTAATTTACGAAACTATTGCAAGCATACATACCCTCGTGGGGAAACAAGCCATTAATAATATTAAGGAATGTGACATTGAAGAACTTACGTTAATAAATACAGAGTTTAAACAAGCTATTGAGAAAATGGATTCTAAAAACGCATTAATATTAGACTTGAAATTTCACAACCTAATTGTTGAGATTTCAAAGAACAAATACATTGAACCGTTCTTAGAAAACTTACATCTTCATGCCTTGCGTTTTGAGTATATTTTCTTTCAAAACGTAATTCATGATAGACAATCTATAGATGAACACACAAGTATTATTAGGGCATTAGAAATTGGTGACTCATCATTACTAGAAAATACTATGTCTAATAACTGGTTACGTCCAATGAAAGATGTTCAAAATATTTTAGCTTCTAAGGATTTATAATTAGCTGTATAAAATATATTTAGTCTATAATTCCACATAATCTATATGACAAATTATCATTAGGTAAAATTCAACAAATGTATCTAGTGAGTTATATTTTGAAGTTATCATAAAATTTTTAACCATTGCGATATATTGCATTCAATATATATTTTAAATGTTTATCTAAAATTAAATGGAAGTGTTTAATTTATTGGAGGTGTTTTATTTGAATAAAGTTAATAAAGATCGAATTAAAGGAATGATTATGGTTGTAATTGGTGCTAGTTTATGGGGATTATCCGGAACCGTAGCTCAACAACTTTTTCAGCAAAAAGAAATTTCCACTGAATGGTTAGTTACAATTCGCTTATTAATATCCGGATTTATATTATTATTTGTTTCACTTTTTAGTAAAAATAAACACGAAATTGTTGCAATTTGGAAAAATAAACATGATGTTACTCAGCTCATTATTTTTGGGATATTTGGTATGCTGGGGGTACAATACACTTATTTTGCATCTATTAACGAAGGAAATGCTGCAGTTGCAACAATTTTACAATATTTAGCTCCAATTTTTATTACAATTTATCTGATTATCAAATTTAGAGCCTTACCTACTAAAATTGATGTTTTAGCAATAACATTTGCAACCTTGGGCACTTTCTTATTATTAACCAATGGCTCAATAGATAACCTAACTGTATCAGTCCCTGCAATTGTTTGGGGAGTTTTATCTGGATTATCTTTAGCTTTTTATACTCTTTATTCCAAATCTTTATTAAAAAAATGGTCTTCTGCTGTTTTAGTTGGTTGGGGTATGATTATAGGAGGAATAGGCGTTACACTAGTTCATTACTTTTCTAAAAAAGAAATAATATTTTTGGAATCGATTGGGAACATCGATTTAAATACGCTATTACTAATTACTTTTGTAGTTATTTTTGGAACATTAATTGCCTTCTACCTATTCTTAGATAGTATTAGATACATTTCACCTAAAGAAACTACTTTATTAGGCTGTACTGAACCACTTTCTTCAATTCTTTCATCTGTACTTATTTTGCATATTCCTTTCTTATTTTTCCAAATCATTGGGGCCATATGTATCATTATTGTAGTGATTTTATTAAGTAGAAAACCTGTAGAAAAAGAAAACACTATTACTGTACTAAATAACGAAAATCTTAATACTAATCCCAAATAATAGAAATCCCGACTTTTTATCCGAAAATATTCTCCTTCCTAAAACACGTGAAGAGTAATAGGGGTCACCATACATGCCCATCAACTTAAGAGAACAAATCCACCCCAAAACGAAAAAATGAGCTTTTTTATTACCAATTAGCACAAAATCTCGTTCTGGGGGTAGTTGTATTTTCTTAGCTTGATAGCGATGGGGTACCGCCACATGTCCATCAACTTAAGAATATTCACTATCCTAAAAAATAAAAAACGTTATTCTTTCTAAACAAGCTAGATTATTAGAAAGGATAACGTTTTTTATTAAGTTGCTGGGTATAGGTGGCACTCCTATAATAACGAATACATACTTTCACAATTCGTGTTAGTTAAATTAATGTTTTATCCGTTGTTTAATTTCTTTAAAACGAGCATGTATAAATTTCTTGATATCCGGGTGATCCTTATATAAGGTAACGGTATACATTATGGAAGATGCAAGGATAGTAGACCATATTAACCAATCTCCAGCATGAGAAAGAACTTTAATTATTTCATTCGTAAATTGTTCATGTCCTGCATGAAATCTCGATATGAGAGAGTTAAGGTCGAATAGCAATAAAATAACAATTCTTCCCAAAAGCATAATAATCCATCCGATAATATAGGTATAGCCTCCAACACTACATAATTGATTGTTATGATGAAAGACTTTCACCCTCTTAGCTTGCCAATAACCAACTATCGCTCCTAAGATAAGCAAGCTAATTAATTCAATTGTAATTATAAAGTCCAATCTATTTGGAAGACCAATATAAGTTCTGATTATAGCCATGATTGGTATACCAAGAAGATCGAAGCTATCTACTCTCTTAGGGATAAGCTGCCTAATGATCAATACAATAACGACTACAAGAATAATAATGAAAACTTTATTCATGCGATTAATCCCTTTTTTTTTCTTTTAAATAATACTCAATAAGTTGATTTACTTTTTCTTCTGAATATGATTCTGGTGTTTGAAGGACATGAATTACTAGCCCATCGATAAATCCGTACAGTATCTCCAATTCAAAATCTCTATTATAGCCTGGTGTGACGTATCCTAGATCCTTCATTAAATCTAGAATTATTCCCATAAGATACCTCGTATGGTCATCCATTTTCTTCCGAAGTTCAAGAAGCTCTGGGGAACTAAAGGATATACCCAGAAATATAATCCAAACCTTCCCTTCCAACATTTCTTCTTTATTAGTAGGAATAATAAATTTCATTAATCTTCTAAGTGCTTCTTCTTTTGTTCCCTTAAAATCACTTGTACGAGTTTTTGCCCGTTCTTCCATTCGATTCAATACTAAATTCATTGCATAATGAATTAATTCATTTTTAGAAGAAAAATGATGCTGAACAAGTCCAACCGAAATGTTTGCTTCATCAGCGATTTGCTGTATGGAAGCTTTATCGATACCTTTTTCTAATATTACACGCCAAGTAGCAGTGGCTATCTGATTTTTCCTTTGTATTTGATCAACTATTTTAGGCATTCATATCCTCCTCCTTTTTTATAATATGATTATATTATAAAAAAGGTACCTAAAACAATATGAACATATTGCTTTAGATGTAGTAGGGGTCACTATACATGCCCATCAACTTAAGAATTTTCTCTACCCCAAAGTGTAAAAAAACGCCATCCTTTCCTATTTTGTTGTGACCCCTATTTGTGATACGGTTTTTCGTAACAGGACAGACAGTCAATTTTCCAATTTCGTCCTACTTCTGCTTCTCTCCGACCAACCCATAGAAAAACAATTCCATCAATTGATCCATATTTCTCGTTATGCGTTCTTGATTCGACGCTTCCCAATGCCGACCCAGCTCATTTTTGTACATCGTGAAGTACAGCATAGTAATATCTTCTGTTTGATCTCTATGAATGTAACCCTCTTGCTTTCCAATCGTGACAAACTTCATAAAAAATTGCATGACCTTCTGCTCATTATAGCTCTCCAGCCTTTGCATCAACCCACTCACCTCAGAGAATGGGGATTTCTGAAACTTATCCGATAAAATTTGTAAATTTTTAGCTTCTAGCAGCATAATTTCCTTCGTCTTTTCAGGAAAGGAACACGCTGAATTCAGAATCTTCTCATACTTCTCCAACTGTTTGTCCATCCAATTTATAAGCATATCGGCATAGAGCTGTTCTTTTGTTCCAAAGTAGTTATAAATGGTAGCGGGAGAAACATTCGCATTTTGAGCGATTTCATTCACGCTTACCTTTTGAAAACCATATTTGGAGAACAATTCAAATGAGGAACTGTATATTTGCTCAATTTTGTTCTGTTTTCGTCTTTCGAATCCGTTCATATGCTCCACCTCACTTGTAGTGTAGCCCAAGTTTTAGAGTAATTCAATAAAAGGAGTACAAATATATTGAAATCTCAATTTTAAATATTTATAATAATTTTGTAGTAAAATAGTATATTTACTATATATCTTTTTTATTCAACACGATGTTCGCAAACATTAACTTATGATGGGAGTGTGCTTGTATGAAACAAATTCGGATTCCTTCATTTTTACATGATGTGTTCGGTGAAAAACAAAGTATTGGGTCTATTCTAGCCATACTGTTTTTCGGTGGATTGCTAACCATTGCGTTATATTTGAGATTCCCTGAACTCACAGACAACTTGCCGATTTGGCGCAGTGCCCTGGCATTATTGTTGATATTCGATATTTTTTCTGGATGCGTAGCCAACTTTACAGCTTCAACCAGCAACTTTTATGCAGCACGCAAAACAAATCGAATCGTATTCATTACGATACACTTTCATATCATTCTTGTTGCGCTTCTCTTACATACAGATATTTGGTATTCGATCGGGGTTTGGGCTTATACGATTGCAGGAGCATTTATCGTGAATGCTCTGATTGGGAAGCATTCACAACGATTTATTGCAGGCTTGCTCCTGTCTGTTGGTCTTGGCTGGATACCGATGCTGCCAAATATACAGCCCTATATGTTGATCATCTGCTTATTATTTATGCTTAAAGTGTTATTTAGCTTTGCCGTTGATCATTATGAGAAAACAAGCAACAACACAGGTGAAAAAGCATGAGTGCTCCGTATCGAATATCCAAGCTCACCAAACGGGAGAAGCCCTTATTCGTATCACTCATGAGCAAGGCATTTGCCAAAGATCCCTTATTCCTGCATGTATTTGGTGATTCGGAGATTGATAGAAAAGCAAGAAATAGCGTGACAGCTTTTGTGTCCTTTATGTTTGATAAAAGCTTTATGCTCAATGAAGAGGTGTGGGGCTTGTATGAAAATAAAAACTTGCTTGGCGTATACACCGTTGAAAAACCGCAACCTAGCAGGCTTCAAAATATAACAGGAGGAGCATTACTAATCGGGAGGTTGATTCCATTGTTTTTTCAACTGTCTGGAAAAACTTTAGGTCGCCTCAATTCCTATATGCGAGTGACAAGATCATTTGCTCCTAAAATGGCGCATCACTACCTTATCATGATTGGAGTAAACCCGGAGAACCAGGGCAAGGGAATCGGTAAGGCTCTGTTGCAACACCTATTGCATACGGTACATACGGATAATAAATCGCAGGGAGTCGCACTGGACACGGAAAATGCTGAAAATGTAAGTTTGTACCGGAGATTCGGATTTGCTCTAAGCGGAGAAACACAAATTGACATGGTACCCGTGTATTGCATGTTCTATCAGAAAAAGAGCTCGGGCAATAGAGATTCTGAGATTTCGAATTATTTATGAAGTGGTTTTGAATTTCATACTAGGGGTCACCTTACATGCCCATCAACTCAAGAGATTTTAATACCTTCAAACACAAAAAAAAGTTATCCTTTCTAAACAAGCTAAATTAGAAAGGATGACGTTTTCTTATGAATCTCTCGATTCAAGATGAACTACTACCATTTGCAGAAGAATTACAACGATATGTTACACCTATATTTTTAGAAGAACTTGCAAGAGAAATCGGATTTATAAAGCGAAAACGTAAGTTTTCTGGCTCAGACTTAGCTACAATTTGTATTTGGATCAGTCAACGAGTAGCAAGTGATCCCTTAGTACGATTATGTAGTAGGCTTCATGCAGCTACTGGTACTTTACTCAGCTCTGAGGGCTTAAATAAACGTTTAAATGCTAAAGCAGTTTTGTTTTTACAACATATTTTTTCTTTACTGTTACAACAAAAAGTATGTGAACAAACGCAATTTTCTAATCATCTCTTCTCTTATTTTGGGCGAATTCGTATCCTAGATGCTACCTTATTCCAAGTGCCAAATGCTTTAGAGAATATATATCCAGGCTCTGGAGGGTGTGCCCAAACAGCTGGAATCAAAATTCAATTAGAATATGATCTGCACAGTGGGGAATTTCTTAACTTTCAAGTTGGATCAGGAAAAAATAATGACAAAACTTTTGGTACAGAATGCTTAGATACCTTACGACCAGGGGATTTATGTATTCGTGATTTGGGTTATTTTTCATTGGAAGACTTAGATCAAGTGGATCAACGAGGTACATACTATATTTCTCGTTTAAAATTGAATACGAATGTATATGTGAAAAATCCAAACCCAGAATGCTTTAAAAATGGTGCAATTAAGAAACAATCAGAATACATACAAATAGATGTGAAACAAATTTTAAATCAACTACAGCCTGGAGAAACATTTGAATTAAAACATGCTTATATCGGTGATAAACAACAGCTGTTTGCACGTGTTATTTTTAACCGACTAACAGAAAAGCAACTTCAAAAACGACAAGCAAAAATCGCGGAAAAAGAAAAATCCAAAAATAGAACGTACTCAGAGAAAAGTAAAGTTGTAGCGGGATTAAACATGTACGTGACGAATACACCTTGGGAATGGGTTCCGATGGAACAGGTACATGAATTATATACTTTGCGTTGGCAAATAGAGATTGTTTTTAAAACGTGGAAATCACTCTTCAAAATAGACCATTATCGCAATGTAAAACAGGAGCGATTAGAGTGCCAATTATATGGAAAGCTAATCGCTATTTTCCTGTGCTCCTCTATTATGTTTAAAATGCGTCAACTTCTTTTGAAAAAGAAGAAAAGAGAATTAAGCGAATATAAAGCGATTGGAATGGTTCAAGATTATTTACATCTGTTGTATCAAGCTATACAGAAAAACACCCAAGAAATAACAAAGATTCTAATCCGCCTATTCCACCTACTACAGAAAAACGGGCGGAAATCTCATCGATATGAGAAGAAAACAGTCTTTGATATTATGGGTGTTATCTATGAGTATAGTGGACTTAGAAAACAAAAGAAAGTTGCATAACCTTTAAAAATAATACCTACCTAGGTTTATTTGGCATGCTCATTTTTAAGGATAAAAAGTGTTTTAAGGGTTTTTTAGTTTATTTGAACGAAAGTTCATTTTGTTTCCGTTCTTAAGTTGATGGGCATGGGGTCACCATACATGCCCATCAACCTAAGAAATTAAGTCGCCCCCAAAACAAAAAATCTCACTTCTTATCTTTTTTCAGATAAGAAGTGAGATTTTTTTTGATACTTTCAATAATGAGTGGTTATGTCAACCTCACATGTATATATGATTCATCTTTTTTTTCTTCAAGTAACAAGCTAAGATAGTTCAAAAAGTTATATTAAATCTGTTACAGTATTTTATAGAATACATAATTTGAGAAATGAGGAAAAACAATGAACAGAATTGAATTTATAAGAAAAGAAGAGAAAAAATATCACGACTATTGTTATGATAATTATAAACTGTTTGAAGAAGGTTCGTGGCTACATAAACCTGTAAAAACGGTAATAGATCTAATTCCATTGTTTGAAGGCAAAGACAATCTTAATATGCTTGATTTAGGTTCTGGAGTGGGTAGAAATAGTATCCCATTGGCTCAAGCTATAAAAGAAAATGGCGGTACAGTTGTGTGTGTTGATGTATTAGACTCTGCTTTGCAAAAATTAAATGAATATAGTCAGGAATATGAAGTTCAAGAAGTAATTCAAACTGAAAAAGCTGATATAGGAAACTATGAGATTAAGCCTAATAACTTCGACTTCATTGTTGCAGTTTCAAGTTTAGAACATGTCCAATCAGAAGAGGTATTTGGAAAAGTTGTTCAACGAATGGCAGATGGAACGAAGTACAACGGAATAAATTGTATCATTGTAAATTCTGAAGTTGAAGAAATTGATATGGACACCAATAAAAAATTGGATGCACTAATGGAGATAAACATTCCAACAGAAGAAATGATGAATATATTAAGACAAATATATGATGGTTGGGAAGTATTGAGTATCATGGTAAAACCACTCGAATATAAAATTATTCGAAATGAAAAGTCTGTTTTATTAAAAACAAATGCAATCACATATGCTGTGAGAAAAAATAATCTATAAGGGGCCATCATACATTACTATCAATCAAAGATGAATTTATACCCATAATTCACAGAAAACGTTATTCTTTTTGTAGAAATATAAAGAAAGGATGGCGTTTTTGTATGAATCTATCGACTCAAGATGAGTTTCATTTGTTCGCTGAAGAACTACAGCGATATCTATCTCCACATATTCTTCAACAACTTGCACAAGAGACAGGTTTTGTAAAACGTAAAAGTAAGTATGGCGCACAAGACTTAGCTGCTTTATGTATCTGGATTAGTCAACAGGTAGCAAGTGATTCTCTTACTCGATTATGTAGTCAGCTTTATGCAAATACAGCTACACTTATGAGTCCAGAAGGGCTTAATCGACGCTTTAACCGATGCGCGGTTTTATTTTTGCAGCGTGTATTTTCCCTTTTAATCAAAAGTAAACTAAACGACTCGTCTCAAATCTCAAACCAATACACCTCTTATTTTCAACGTATACGAATTTTAGATGCTACTATTTTTCAAGTACCCAATCATTTGGCTCCTATTTATCCTGGTTCAGGAGGATGTGCACAAACAGCCGGTATTAAGGTTCAACTAGAGTATGATTTACATAGTGGGAAATTCCTCAATTTTCAAATGGAACCAGGTAAAAATAATGATAAAACCTTTGGTACAGAGTGCTTAGATACCTTACGACCAGGAGATTTATGTATTCGAGATTTAGGATACTTTTCTCTAAAAGATTTAGACCAAATGGATCAACGAGGGGTATTCTATGTTTCACGGTTAAAATTAAATAATAGAGTATATATAAAAAATGAATCTCCAGAATTCTTTCGGGATGGGACGGTAAAAAAGCAATCGTTATATGTTTTACTTAATCTTGAAGATATCATGCATCAGATAAAACCAGGGGATACTTATGAAATTCGGAATGCCTATGTTGGACAACAAAAATTACCCTCACGAGTTGTAATATACAGACTTACATCAACTCAAATTCATAAACGTAGGAAACAGCAATCTTATATTGAAAAGAAAAAAGGAGTTATATACTCTGAAAAAAGTAAACGTTTAACAGAAATCAATGTTTATATTACCAACATACCGTGGGAAATTGTTCCGATGGAACATGTTCACGAGATTTACTCTTTACGTTGGCAAATAGAGATTGTATTTAAAACATGGAAGTCTCTTTTTGGTATCAATCATTGTCACAATATTAAGAGAGAGCGTCTAGAATGTCATCTTTATGGACAGTTAATCGCTATTTTTCTTTGTTCTTCCACTATGTTCAAAATGCGACAGCTGTTACTACAGAAAAAACAAAAAGAATTAAGTGAATATAAAGCGATTTATATGATTCAAGATCATCTGTACTTAGTATATGAAGCTATACAACAAGACACCAAAGAAGTATCAAAAATTTTCCTTCGTTTGTTTGATCTCTTACAGAAAAATGGACGGAAATCCCATCGATATGAGAAAAAGACAGTCTTTGATATTTTAGGCGTTGTTTACCAATGCACTGTATCCAATCTAAAGCAGAAAACTGCATAACCTTTAAAAATACACCTTATCAAGGTTTATTTGGAATGCGTATTTTTAAAAATAAATAAACAAAATATCAATCATGTAGACCCCATGTAGGCAATAAGAACGGAAGTTCATGGAATACCCAACCTTAGGTTGATGGGCATGGGGTCACCATATCAAAAAAAGAAAATTGTACGTTTAGACACATTTTAGACACAAAATAACCGATTCCCTGTACGTTAAGCAACTGGTTATTTGTTACTGCCGTTTGGTGGAGTTTTTGTCTCGTAATGGTCTTAAATTATCGAAATTTTATAGATTCATTGCAATTGCCCTGAAGTTTTTGTATCAGAACCATTTGTAATAATCTACGAAGATTTAGGGATAGGGTCATTTATTCAGTGATATTGAGGTATTTTTCTTTTGATGTTTAGTCAAGATATATGTATAATTTAAATCGTAATGATTACGATTTAAATTAAGGAGTGTTATTAATGAAGATTTTATTTGTAAAGAGGGTAGGCATATTAACTATTAGTTCACTACTAGTATTAGTAGGCTGTCAGACTTCAAGTTCATCCGAAGGCGAGTCGAATAAAACATCTGAAAGTCACACACATGAAAGCAAACACGATCACGGCCATGAGCACGATCATAGTCATGTACATGATGAAGAAACAAAAAAAATTTATGAAGGATATTTTGAAGACAGCCAAGTGAAAGAACGATCACTCTCCGATTGGGAAGGAGACTGGCAATCTGTATATCCATATCTACAAGATGGAACGCTTGATGAGGTATTTGCTTATAAAGCGAAACATACAGGTAAAATGACAGCTAAAGAATATAAGGAGTATTATAATGAAGGGTATCAAACAGATGTTAACCGTATTGTGATTCAAGGGAATATTGTAACGTTTTTCAAAAATGGAGAAGAATATTCTGGTAAGTATATCTATGATGGGTACGAAATTCTGACATATGATTCGGGAAATAGAGGTGTAAGATACATATTTAAACTAGCAGAAAAAGCTGAAGGAGTTCCTCAGTATATTCAATTTAGTGATCATAGTATCTATCCCAATAAAGCTAGTCATTACCATCTTTATTGGGGAGACGATCGTAAAGTTTTATTGGATGAAGTCATACACTGGCCTACCTACTACCCATCAAAAATGGATGGACATGATATTGTCCATGAGATGATGGAGCATTAAATTAGGAGTTACGATGAATATTTCTTTCACAAATATGTAAGACTCAAAGGTTATCAATCCAGAATCACACTGTTTAATACTCAAAAAGCTAACCATAAAAAATATTCTCTTAGATTAACAAATGCTTTAATGGAATCAGGAGCGCAAAAATAATTAAACATTTACCAATATTAGGAGCGTGTTCTGATTAATCTTATTTCAAAACACGCTTTTTTTATTTGGCGTCCCACCCCATGCCCATCAAGCTAAAATTTTATAGTACCCCAGAACGAAATTTTGTACTAACTTGTAACAAAAAAGCTTATTTTTTCGTTTTGGGGTATTTTCTTTTCTTAACTTGATGGCGATGTGGTGATACCCATCGCTATCAAGCTAAGATGTTGAAATACACCTAAAACGAAAATTTTTTCTTTCTACATTTATTTATGAAAATTAAGTTCATTTTTTCGTTTTGAGGAACAACCAATTTTTAGCTTGATGGGCGTGGGGTATGTTAATGAACTAACCATTTCTAGTTCTCACAACCAACGAAAGCCATTCTAGACCAATTCTCAATAGGTTCAATAAAGTTGTTTTCCGATTTTTTCGAATGAGAACTTTCAATAACATCTCAGTCTCTTGATGTGATAAAGAAAACTAAATATGAATACCGCTATCTTTTTCTTCATTTAAAAAAGAAAAGAACGGCAAGAGCATACCGAATAAAGCAGGAATGAGAATAAAGCTACCAATCATGATATACAAAAGACGGATGCCAGAGACTTCAACAATTTGTCCCGCAAATAAAATACCTAAAGGCATAGTAGCCCGAATTAGAAAGAGACGAACAGAAAACACTTGTCCCATAAGATGAGAAGGAACGTTTTTTTGAAGGAGACTTGTTTGGTGAATATTGAAAAATGGAAAACAAATACCTCCTAGAAATTCGCACAAAAGGGCAAAGGGAAAGGATGTTACTAAGCCAAGTAAGAAAAAGGATAGTCCGCCCATGAATAGACCTGAAAGCATGATATATCTAAGCGACCACTTATTTCTCCATTTACCTACTAAGAAAGAGCCGACCACATACCCTAAAGGAAAACTTCCCATAAAAAGGCCGTATGAAAAAGATGTTCCTTTGAATTCTTCTATTATATAAGGAACATTGATTACCATCGTTACCCCGACGCTAAATTGGACTAAAGAAGTAAAGAATCCAAGCCAAATGAGCGGACGTTGTTTGAAAAAGTATAGATATCCGGCAATGATTTGTTTTAACCAAGTCGCCTTTTTACTATCGTGTATAACCGAAGGCTCATGGAGATAAGAAAGGCTACCGGCACTTATAAGAAATAAAATTCCTACCACTATGTAAGTAGACAAAGCTCCTATGTAAGCGATTATGAGCCCTCCTAATGTAGGAGCTAAAAAACTCATTGTACGCATTGTGCCATCAATCCAGGAATTGGCTTGTGTTAATTTGTCATGTTGTACAATAGTAGGAAGCAGGGCCGATGCAGCTGGAACATAAAGAGGCTGCAGAATCCCAAGTACCACTTGAATGACAAATAAACTCCATATTTCAATCTGCCCCAAGAACATAAGAAGAGCGGGTAAGAAGAACACAATCCCTCTTAAAATTTGAGAACACAGCATAATATATTTACGGCTTATCCGGTCAATGAAAGGGCCGATAAAGAGTTGAAGAATTAAAGACGGGATAAAGTACGTTAACCATAGCGTTCCCATAACTGATTTTGATCCAGTCAGTTCGTACAATAACAGCGAATTACATAGAGCTCCTATCGCTCCTCCAAGTTCAGAAATGGTTTCCCCAAGCCATAAACATAAAAAGGAACGATTAGTAAATACAGATTGACGTTGCTCCATCTCTTCACCCCTTTCCAAGAAAACGCTGTAACTTTTCTTGAAGAGAAGTTAAGTGGTCAAGCTGTATATAATACCGAGAACCTTTGCCGTTAATGATGCGTGCTGCTCGAAGTAAAGACAAATGATGATGAAGAGTCGTTTTTGGAATTTTGAGTTGCTCGGTTAGTTCTTGAAGTGAGTGATCTCTTTCTGTTAGCAACTTTATAATTTTTAATCGCGTTTCATCTCCAAGTGCTTTATAACTATGAACTAATGTAGAAGGCGGAGTATAAGGATCTTCTACTAAACTCACGTTATCGTCTGAAATGGGATAATAAAACACTTTAATCCCTGGTAAAGTCGTTTCTAGATTCCAAGGCCGGTACACATATTGTGGGATAAGTATGACTTGATGAATAGAAGGTTCAGGTTGATATGTACTACCCGTTATATATTTGACAAGTTCTTCTGGATGATAAGTTGATTGAAGTGCACGTTTTTGCTGGGCATCACGCTCAAGCATGTTAGTAAACTTTATGCAGTTAGGCTGTATCACTGTTTCATGCCAGCCTTTAGAGATGATTTTCAAGTGTCGTTTAAGTACGGAAGTATCGACAGATGAAATATGTTTGATATATGCCGGGAAAAACTTGTGATGTTGACAAGCTTTTATGAGGGAAGCTATAGCTGTTTCTTCTTTACGTGATGCTTTTCTTCGATTGTCTTCATGCTGTAATCCGATATAAGGTAGAAAGTGCCAACGTAATTCCTCTTCAGTTAGTTCGTCAAGAAAATGAAAAAAGCTCTCAAGAGAATCAAAAGAACGGGAGTGAAGTAACTGCAGTAAAGCGAACCATGTATTGTGCTTGTGTGTGTATTGAAGTTCTTCTTGAACGGCAGCAGATAATTTTTTCTCAATGTCCCTCCAATAATCTATCGGCTTTTCAAAAGTATGGTGAAAATCGTAATACGTGTAAGCCGCAATACCTAATCCCATTTCGAATAAAATCGAATGTTTAATTTGAACAGAATACGTTTCTCTTGTCGCATTTAAATTCATAACTTTCATTGTTCATCCTCCTTTTTAGTTTATTCTATATTTTTAGAATTATATTTTCAATAAATTTCGAATTATTAAAATGAAGTATATGAAACTTAAGAGTTAAAGGAAGGTTTTTCAAGAACAGTGAAGAATTTGTATATGATTAAAATACATTAAAAGTATAGGGATGAGAAAAATATGAACATACAACAATTCAAGCAAAATATTGAAGAAATATTTGGAGAACATTTACATAAGTACGGAGATCAGTTTGGACTAACAAACGTGAGTAATGAAGAGTTTAGTAGAATAGGTTATGCAACAAATTTAACGCTCGAAACAATTGAGGAAGCAAAGAAAGAGAATGTAGATATGATGATTACGCATCACGCTGCATGGGAGTTCTTATATGGAATGGAAGAAGCTTGTATAAGAAAACTGAAAGAATATAACATCAATCACTTCTGGATACACTCACCGTTAGATTTTGTTGAATTTGGAACGTGTACGTCGTTGTTTCATGTAATCGAAATTGATAAAATTGTAAGCTATTCTTCTTATGATGATGATGAATTACCTGGCATTGGCGAATATACAGATCCAATTCCATTTTCGCAGCTAGTCGAGAGAATAGAGAATAAGCTTGGTGAAAAGGTGAAGGCATGGAAAAATAATGATAAGGAAGTAAAACGAGTTGGTATTTTAACAGGAGCAGGACATTCAACTGATCATATTCAAGCTGCGTTAGACAGTGACTGTGATACATACATCACAGGAGAAAAGACGTTATATACAGTTCAGTATGCACAGTTTAAAAATATTAATCTTATCGCAGGTAGTCATACATTTACAGAAATATTTGGTGTGGAAAGTTTCGTAAAGAAGCTGCAGGGGTTGGATAACTCTATGGAGATTGTTCAATTGTATGAAGAGCATATAGAGTAATAGATTAATATGTTTTGTATAAAATCACTAAATAGGGCTTTACCTTGAAGAATAAGGTGCAAGCCTCTTTATTTGCTATGGATATATCTTAAATGAACTAGATCTGTATGAAATATATGTCACTTTCTACATCTATAACATAATAAAATGGGGAAGGGGATAAATAGATTGAAGATCAAAACATATATGTTAAATGCCTTCACTAAAGATGAAAAAGGTGGGAATCCAGCTGGGGTTGTTTTAGATACAAAGGGTCTTACAACAGAAGCTATGCAAGCTATTGCAAACAAACTAAATTTCTCTGAAACCGCCTTTGTGTTTTCTTCTGCAAATTCAGATTACGAGATTAGATACTTTACACCTAATGAAGAAGTTGCTATATGTGGACATGCTACAATTGCCGCTTTCTCCTTATTAGCTCAGATTAGAGCAATAACGAAAAGGGTATACACAATAAAAACAAAAGCAGGGATACTAAATGTACAGGTGCATAACAATAGAATGATATCTTTACAACAAAATCTCCCTGATTTTCTTAAAATACTTCCCTGTGAAGAGATTATCAAATCTTTAAATTTAGATGAAGAAAAACTAATATCTGACATGCCCATTCAAATTGTATCTACAGGCTTACGCGATATTATTATACCTGTAAGGAGACTTTCGGATCTGCTAGAGGTTACTCCTGATATGAAAAAAATTGCTGAAATAAGTAAAAAATATAATGTAACTGGTTATCATGTATTTACGCTGGAAACACTACATAATTCTACAGCTCATTGCAGAAACTTTGCACCTCTGTTTGATATTCCAGAAGAAAGCGCTACTGGTACATCAAATGCCGCACTAGCATGTTATTTAATACGGCAAAATAACAATTTTAAAAAACATAATACCTTTACCTTTGAGCAAGGGTATGTAATGGATAAACCTTCAGAGGTTGTTGTAAATGTATCTATTAACCTTGGTAATATTACAGATGTTCAAGTAGGAGGCTTTGCTTCTCATTTTCAAGAAACAAATATGTCTATTTAAATATTTGTGATAAAATATTTAAATAGTGAAAAAGTGTATTTTTTACATAATTATGGAAATATGAAGGAGAGTATATTAAAGAAATGAAACAACAGTATATAAAAGGGATACCATTTTGTAGCTTGAAATATAACGAGGTAATAAATCAATTAAAAGATTGGTTGTCAGACAAGAGAGAGAAACCTAGATTCATTGTTACTGCGAATCCTGAAATTGTGATGTCTGCTAATCAGACATCAGCTCTTAAAAATATTTTATTATCCGCAGACTTAATAACAGCTGATGGGATTGGTGTTGTAATAGGTTCTAAAATTTTAAATGGACCGTTGAAAGAACGAGTTACAGGTGCAGATTTAACTCACGATTTAATAGAGTATTGTAATCAAAATGGGTATCGTGTGTATCTTTTTGGTGCTGCACCAGAAAATAATGAAAAAGCAATAGAGAATCTACAAACTCGTTTTCCGCATGCCATTTTTCAAGGACGGCATGGCTTTGTAGATAAAGAACAAATGGAAGAAGTGAAAGCTCAAATTAAACAGTTCCAACCAAATTTGCTACTTGTAGGTTTAGGCTCTCCGAAACAAGAAATGTTCATTTATAATAATCTTCAAGAATTAAATGTTCCTTTGTCTATAGGTATAGGAGGCATGATTGATATTTTATCGGGTAATGTGAAAAGAGCGCCAAAGGTTATGAGAGATACGGGAACAGAATGGTTATATAGATTGATAACACAACCTAAGAGAATAAAACGACAGCTTGTACTTCCGAAGTTTTTGCTATCAGTTCTGGCAGAGAGGGTTAGAAACATAACGAATTAAGTTTCACTAGCGGAAAAAGGGGACACCTTTGTATAAGAAACATCATGCAAAATACAAATATGTTGAATGTTTTCTGAATGATATGCAGGAAATCGATAATCGATTAAAAAATCGGGAACGAATGATCAGTCAGATTCAACATGTAGAATCTGAAGAATTATTTAAGAAATGGATTGAAAATAGTAAAAAACCATCTGATTATCATTATGTAATTGTTGATTCTAGACAACCTTTAGACAGTTACATAAATGAAGTGATTCATTATCTTAAAAATTAAAATAAGATAAAATAAAGGGGACTCTTCATGTTTGGCTTCTCTGCGTACTTTCTCCTCGATCATATAAAATAAATCCATCATAATAATACTGAATTTTTTAAAAGTATATAAATTTTGATATGTGGTAATTGACAGGTACAAAAATAGATATAGAGAAAGAAGAAATCAATGCAAATGGATTAGTAAAGACGAGGCATTGAATATTTGCTTTGTACTTTATGTTGTAATGATAGTGTTTTTAATATATGAAACCAAGGAGAAGAGAGTGGAGACGATATGCTAAAAGGGATATGGAAGTTATTGTTTGTAATTTTTTTATCTTTCATGGTAGTAGGTTGTGCTGCTACTACGCAAAAGAAAGAGCAAGCGGCGGTAAATGTAAAGTGGCCGTTTTATAAAGTTGAAAAAAACGGAAATCATTTGTATATATTAGGCACGGTTCACATAGGAGAAAAAGGGATGTATCCATTCCCAAGTAAAATAAAAGAAGCAATGAAAAGTTCGAAATATCTTGTAACTGAGATTGATATGAATAATGTTATGAGCAGAGAAAGTCAAGAGCAATTATTGAATGCGCCTAAGTTAGGCGATAATAAGAAGTTGGATAGTTTATTATCACCAGAGGCAAAAACGCATTTAAATGAAGTTGTACAAGATTATGGTATTCCATATGAATCGTTACAAGATTATCGACCTTGGTATGTTTCTAATAGTTTGTCACTGGCCGCTTTAGAAGGAAGTGGATTTGATGCAACGCTTGGTGTTGACAATCAGCTAGTTCAACTAGGAAAAGAATTAAATTTAGAAAATAAATCACTTGAAAGTATCGCGATGCAGTTTGAATTTTTACAAAAAGCATATCCCGATGAGGATGCTGATCAGTTAATTAAAGAGCTTCCCAAAAAAGAAGCTGCAAAAGAACAATTCATAAAGTTGATGGAAGCTTATAAAAAAGGAGATGTACAGAAGGAATTCAAAAAACAAAGTAATGAAAAGATTGATGAATATTTAGTGAAAGAAAGAAATACGATGTGGGTACCGCAGCTTGAAGCGTTTATAATAAGCGGAGATGTTCATTTTGTCGCTGTTGGTGCAGGACATTTAGAAGGGGAAAATGGTGTATTAACTTTGCTGAAAAAGAAAGGTTATACAATTACAAAATAATTTATAGTGCATCATATACATGAAAACGTGAGAAAGCTGCAATGATTTTTGGGCTTTCTCACGTTTTCCTTTATGTTATAAACTTTTATGTTGAATTTCGTGTTGAATGTTTACAAGGAATTCATCAAATGGTGCAGCTGAAGATTGTTGTTCCCCGAATTTTCGGATATTTACTTCGTTACGCTCAGCTTCTTGATCGCCAACAACAAGAACATATGGAATTTTTTGAACTTGTGCTTCTCGCATTTTATAACCGAGTTTTTCATTGCGAAGATCAAGTTCTACTCGTACACCAGCATCCTTTAACTTTTCTTCTATTTCTTTTGCGTATTGTTCATGCACCTCAACTGATACAGGAATAATTTTTGCTTGTACGGGAGCTAACCATGTTGGGAATGCTCCGGCGAAATGTTCAATTAAGATTCCAAAGAATCGGTCAAGTGAACCGAATACAGCACGGTGAATGACAACAGGACGTTGTTTTTCATTTTTCTCATTAATGTAGCTTAAATTGAATTTTTCTGGCATTTGGAAGTCAAGTTGTACAGTTGCACATTGATGACTTCTGTTTAAAGCATCTTTAATGTGGAAGTCAATCTTCGGACCGTAAAATGCTCCGTCACCTTCATTAATTTTATAGCGGAAATTTAGTTGTTCTAGTACATTTTGCAGGGAACCTTCTGCCTTATTCCATAACTCGTCGTCGCCCATTGAATTTTCCGGTCTTGTAGAGAGCTCAACTTCATATTGGAAACCGAATGTACGATATACGTAATCGATTAAATCAATGACTTGTTTTATTTCATTTTCAATTTGTTCAGGTGTTACAAAAATATGGGCATCATCTTGACAGAATGTACGTACTCTGAGAAGTCCATTTAGAGCACCGCTAAATTCATGGCGATGGACTTGGCCGAATTCAGCTATTCGAACTGGTAAATCACGATAAGAGTGCAGTTTATTTTTAAACATCAGCATATGACCAGGGCAGTTCATCGGCTTTAAAGCAAATTTTCCATGATCAACTTCTGTGAAATACATGTTCTCTTTATAATGGTCCCAATGACCAGAGTTTTCCCATAGTTTTTGATTCATGATAAAAGGAGTACGGACTTCTTGATAATTACGCTTTTGTTGAATCCCTCTTAAAAAAGCTTCCATTTCATTTCGGATGATTTGTCCTTTTGGTAAATAAAATGGCATTCCTGGAGCTTCTTCAGAGAACATAAACAATTCTAATTCATTGCCTAATTTACGATGGTTACGTTTTGCAGCTTCTTCTAAAAAAATTACATACTCATCTAGTTCCTTTTTAGAAGGGAAGGCAACCCCATATATTCTTTGAAGGACTTGGTTATTACTGTCACCGCGCCAATATGCTCCTGAAACGTTTGTTAATTTAAAAGCTTTCATAAAGCCAGTAGACGGTAAATGTGGTCCGCGGCATAAGTCGAGAAATTCACCTTGTTTGTAAAGAGTTATGTTTTGATCGGCAGGAATATCTTGTAATAACTCTAGTTTTAAATGGTCACCGAGCTCTTCAAATATTTGCTTTGCTTCATCGCGGCTCACTTCGATTCGTTGAATTTCTAAATCTTCATTAATAATTTTTTGCATTTCTTGTTCAATTTGAACTAACTCTTCAACCGCAACACTATTAGGAAGATCCATATCATAATAAAATCCATTTTCAATAACAGGACCAACTCCTAAGTTGATGTGACCATGTATTCTTTTGACAGCTTGTGCTAATATATGGGCTGCAGTATGTCGCAGCACGTCTAAGCCTTCTTTTGATTCTAAAGTTAAAATCTCAATTTCTGCATCTTTCTGTATGCCTCTGCGTAAATCGAATAATTGATGATTCACTTTGCCTGCAATAGCTTTCTTTCTTAGCCCGGGGCTAATTGATTCTGCAATTGCTTCTAATGTAATTCCTTTCACGTAATCCTGTTCACGACCATTTGGAAAACGAATTTGAATCATTTTTTCACTCATCATTATCACTCCATTTTATGAATATAAAAAAACGCACTCATCCCTAAAACAGGGACGAGTGCGTTAATACCCGTGGTTCCACCCAGATTCCCATCGCGCTTTATAAAAAGTGCAGATGGCTCCATGCGCTGTAACGTAGCGTCTACGGTATTGGATACTATGTTTCCCCAATACAGCTCCAAGGTGGTAAGTTATTCTCCTGCGTTTAGGAAGATCTCAGCAATTCTTCCTTCTCTGTAAAACCGTAAGAATACCTCATGTCCTTTTCGTTGCCAATTGTTGTATGAAATTGAGAAAATAAAAAACGCACTCATCCCTAAAACAGGGACGAGTGCGTTAATACCCGTGGTTCCACCCAGATTCCCATCGTACTTTATAAAAAGTGCAGATGGCTCCATGCGCTGTAACGTAGCGTCTACGGCATTGGATACTATAATTCCCCAATACAGCTCCAAGGTGGTAAGTTATTCTCCTGCGTTAGGAAGATCTCAGCAATTCTTCCTTCTCTGTAAAACCGTAAAGAATACCTCGTGTCCTTTTCGTTGCTTTTTTATAACATTTGTATGTTGATTCATAATATACAATATTTAAATTATTTTTGCAAACCTGTTTTTAAATAAATTGTGACTTTTTTAGGGAATTTTTTGATTATACGATTGATATAAGCTGACTAAGAAGTACAACATGTATTGTTTCTATATCATATGTAAAAAGAAAACTTATTTTACAAAAAATCTCAAAAAATAAACAGTAAATATATGGATTTTGATATACTACAAATAAATATCAGAAAATATCAAAAACAGAGGGAAAGGATGAAGAGAGTATGTCAATTTTAGAAAGAATTCGGGAAAATGTCTCGCAAGTGATTGTAGGAAAAGAAGAGGTTATTGATTTAGCTATGATTGCATTGGTAGCAAACGGACATGTCTTACTAGAAGATGTCCCAGGAACAGGGAAGACGTCATTAGCGAAAAGTCTTGCAAAAAGTATAGATGGGAAGTTCCAACGTGTCCAATTTACATCAGATACATTGCCGGGCGATGTAGTAGGTTTAGAGTATTTTGATATGAAAGAATCGGATTTTAAAACGAGAATGGGGCCGATTTTCGCTAATATTGTGCTGGTCGATGAAATTAATCGTGCCGTTCCGCGTACGCAGTCTGCTTTATTAGAAGTAATGGAGGAGCGTACTGTCACAATTGCTGGAGAAACGCATGTGCTGCCGCAGCCGTTTATTGTACTTGCTACGCAAAACCCATTAGAATCTGCGGGTACTTTTCCGCTTCCGGATGCTCAGTTAGATCGCTTTCTATTAACGATTCGTCAAGGATATCCAAATCGAGTACACGAAAAAGAGATGTTACGCCGTTTCCGCCAGCAGGATCCGCTCCGCAGCTTACAAAGTGTTGTGTCTCTTGCAGACATTCTTTCTTTGCAAGAAAAAGCGAAGCAGGTCGAAATTCATGAAGAAGTGGAAGATTACTTACTTGATATTGTGGAAAAGACACGTCAACATGAACTCGTTGAAATTGGGGTAAGCCCGCGCGGCTCGTTAGCTTTCATGCGAGCAGCACAAGCTCGTGCGTTATTAAAAGGGAGAGAATTTTGTACACCTGATGATTTTTATACATTGGCAGAGCATGTTTGTTCTCACCGTTTAACACTTAGCATTGAGGGGGATATGAAAACAACGAAAGCACATGTAATGAAAGAAATTTTGGAACAAGTAGCTGTTCCAGTGGAGAACGTATGAAAGAGAAATTAACAATTAAACGTCCGTTTGTGGAAACGTATGTTGCAGTGATAGTTGCCTTTGTTACAGTACTAATGTGGTTATTTGTACAAAATTTCTTTCTGTTTGTACTTGCTTTTTTTTATTTGCTTATGGTTAGTTTTGCTCATTGGTATGTTCGCAAGGCTTCACAACTATATTGTGAAATAACGCAACAACATGAACGTCTCTTTATTGATGAGACTGGGCATTGCCGTTTACGCATTGTAAATCCAACAAAACTGCCGATTTTTGAAGTTGCCTTTCGGTTCCGCTCAGATGAACATATGAAATGGATATGGTCAGAAGGAGAATTAGAACAATCGGTTCATTCTTATCGCATTCCTTTGCAGCTGAAAAAACAGGAAACGTTAGAAATAGATTTACATGTATCAGCACAGCAAAGAGGATTACATAGCTGGCAAGAAGCAGAACTTATTTTGTCCGATCCATTTCGGTTTATTACAATTCACATACCGATAAGTAGACAACATCTTCCGTGTTTCCGTATATATCCTCGCATTGCTAAGGTAAATATTCCAGAAACAAACAGCTGGAAGCATGGATTTCGAACTGCGGCTGTATCTCCTCTTTATGATGAAACGAAAATCATTGGAGTAAAAGCATATGAACAAGAATCATTTCGTTCTATACATTGGGGAGCGACGGCAAAAACAGGTGTATTAAGTGCAAAAAAATATGAATATACGCAAGGTGATCGGTACGCAGTCTATTTAAATGTATTAGGTTCAACGGGTTATACACTGCGTCCAGATATAGAGTATTTAATTGAAGTAACAGCGGGCGTTTGCCGGCAACTAATAGCACAGGATTGTTCATTTGAGCTATGGGTGAATAGTATGTGCGAAAATGGAATTGTCCATATAACGTCTGGTAAATACCGAAAACAATTACATAAAACATTACAATTATTGTCGTCCTTAACAGATCGAGATGTTCCGCTATCCTCGTCTTATTTCTATCAAACTGGCTTCCGGCTGAAAGAAGTTGGAGCTATTCCGATTATTATTGGGAATCCACCTGAAAAACATGGGGGATGGCTACAAGTGGTGAAATAAATTAAATAAACGTATTGAAAGCAGGGAGGTTACATGACGTTTGGGAAAGAACTATATTTTTGTTCGTATTATGATTTGTCTTTGCTTACTAATCATAGCAACTGCTTTGTCGCAAGGAGCTGTGATTACGCAAGAAAAGTTTCAGCGGTTTATTCATCCGAATAAAGAGGAAAGTGTGGATTCAATCTATTTTAATGATGAACCAGAAAAAGAGATTGAAGATGACGGAACAGATGGAAAAAAAGTAAAAGTAATAAAAAAGAATCCGTTATTAAAAAAGAACAAGGGATTGGAAGGTTTATTTCAGAAAAGTACAGCTGTATATACTATAATCGGTGGACTTGTTTTAGGAAGTATTATTATCACCTATTTTGTACGTCGTAAAAAGAAAAAAATTGTAAACTCTTTGATGAAAAAGGATATAAAGGTTATAGAAAGTGAAAGAGAAAATCATGAAAATGCGGGAGAGTGTACGTTTCTTCCAGAAGAGGAAATACGAGTGGCTCTAATTGAGTGGGAGAAGACGTTGCCGCAATATGAGAAGAGGCGTCCGTTTGAAACGATTCAGCGATGGTTATCTCGTATAAAGAGAAGTGATGAAATTATATCTATTTACGAGCAGGTACGTTATGGACGAAAAATAGGTTCTAGCGAAGAAATACACCGATTGAAAAAATGGACAGAAAAAAATTAAAAGCAAAAAACATCCTAAACTTAACAAGTTTAGGATGTTTTTTTACGTGCAAGATCATGAGAAGTATCCACATTAGGATTATTCTTCACTCGTAATAAACTAATTCCATAGCCTAATAAAGCTCCGATGAGTGCTGGAACGATCCATCCTAATCCAGCATCATATAAAGGTAAGATGCGAGAGAATAAGGAATTTATTGCATCAACTTTCAAATTTGCCGCATTCAGTCCATCAAAGATACTTACAATAAAAGTGAATAGTAAACTTACTTGATATACTTCTGATCTTCCTTTAAACAATCGATGTAAAAACGTTAAGAAAATTAGCATAATCGCCAAAGGATATATCGCTGTTAATACAGGTACAGATATGGTAATCAGTTCTGTTAAGCCAAGATTAGCAATAAGAGCACTGAAAGCAGCTAAAATAACAGCAAACGTTTTATATGATATTTGTGGAAATACTTTATGGAAGTAGGATGAACATGCTGTTGTAAGTCCAACACTTGTTGTTAAACAAGCTACAGAGATCATCAATCCTAATAGTAAATTTCCTAAAGAACCGAAGTAGTAATTTGCTACTTTTGATAAAACTTCGCCGCCATTTTCTAAATGTCCTAATTTAGAAACACTAGAAGCTCCCATAAATGCAAGTGAAGTGTAAACAGCAATTAATACGACAGCTGCGATAATCGCCGCTTTTATACAAACATTTATAATCTCTTTTTTGTCACTTACACCTTTCGCTTTGATCGCATTAATAATGATAATACCAAATACGAAAGCTGCGAGAGTGTCCATTGTTAAATAGCCTTGCTGAAAGCCTTTGAAGAAAGAATTTGTTACAAATTCTTGTGTTGGTGCTTGAATATCACCAATTGGCTTTATTACTGCGGTAACAATTAAGATTCCAATAAATGTTAACTTGATTGGAGTTAAAAATTTCCCAACAACATCAACGATTTTTGTAGGGTTTAAAGAGAGTACACAAGTAATCCCGAAAAACAGAATAGTGAAAATAATTAAAGGTAAATGACCACTATTTTCTCCTACAAATGGCTTTACACCTATTTCAAAGGATACGCTTCCTGCTCTAGGTAAAGCGAAAAGAGGACCAATTGCTAAATAAAGAATAAAAGTGTATACACTCGCAAACAAAGGGTGTACACGACTTGCCATTGCTTGTAGGTCATCACTGCCTGAAACACCAAACGCTAATACACCAAGTAGTGGTACACCAACACCTGTAATTAAAAATCCTGCGGTTGCAACCCATACGTTACTTCCTGCTGTTTGTCCTAACATAGCAGGGAAAATTAAATTACCTGCTCCAAAGAAAAGGGCAAAGAGCATAAGCCCAATCACAAAAATATGTGAAGTTTGCACATTTTTTGACACGAAAAAACCTCCGAATTTAAATATTTTGAATTTTTTGTACAACAATTACAATACTAAGTCATTTTTTGTCGAATCACTAACGATAATAACAAAAATAAATTATTATGCAAGACAAAAATGAATTTTTCGTAAATTTATTTTTTCTATCATTTTTATTGTATAGAAAATTTAATCAATTACGCTTGTTAAGCGCTTTCTTTTAGTGGTTTATCATATGATATTTTATGGTAATTATTATTTTTCTATAACAAATAAAATAATAAATTAAATATTCAATAAAATTAAGAGGTTGTTTTCAGAAAATATAGAATAAAAGGCAAAAAATGTGATATTATGGATAGGAATGAGAGTTTGGAGAGGGATTTTGTTACTTAAACGTTAAGTTATTGAAATATAGAAGTTTAATTTCACGTATTGTTCATAATATTTTGGATTAATTTGTATTCAATGTAATGAGAAAGGAAGAAATAGTATGCAGCATTATGTTTGTACAACGTGTGGTGTCCAGTATCCACTTTATAAAGAACCGCCTGTAAACTGTATAATTTGTAATGAAGAACGCCAATATGTAAATCCAATGGGACAATCATGGACAACTTTAGAAAACTTACAGCAAAGTAAGACATATAACAATGAGATTTTAAAGGAAGAAGAACATTTACATAGTATTACAACGAAACCTGGATTTGGAATTGGTCAAACTGCTTATTTAGTTCAAACAGATAAGTTTAATTTGTTATGGGACTGTATCGCTTATATTGATGAGGAGACAGTAGAAAAAGTGAATGAGTTAGGAGGAATTCACGCGATTGCTTTATCGCATCCGCATTATTATTCTACTCAAGTAGAATGGGGGGAACGATTTGATGTTCCTATATACATTCATGAAGATGATAAAGAATGGGTGATGCGCTCAAGTAATCGTATTATATTCTGGTCTGGAGAATCTTTAAAACTCTCCGAGGATATTACAGTACATCGTTTAGGCGGACATTTTACTGGTGGCGCAGTTTTACATTGGGAAACTGGAGATGAAGGAAGAGGAATATTATTAACTGGGGATATTATTCAGGTTGTTGCTGATCAAAGCTGGGTAAGCTTCATGTATAGTTATCCAAATCTAATTCCATTGCCAGCAAGTAAGGTGAAAGATATGGCTGAAAGAGTAAGAAAATTAAGGTTTAATCGTTTGTATAATGCATTCCATCGAATTGTGAAGGAAAAAGCAAATGAAGCTGTTCAAAAATCAGCGAAAAGATATATTGACGCACTTGAAGGGAAATTAATACATAAATAAAAAGACTCTTTTTAGAGAGAGTGGATATAAAAATTTAGCAGAAGTCATCATTAGAAAAGATAAAGGGAATCAAATGTTGAAAAAACAAAAGTAAAAGCGCAAAGTCTTATAGATTTTGCGCTTTTACTATGTGGAAGAGAAATCTTTATTTCTTTCTTTTTGGTCTTCGTACTAATTCGCCGCCGCAATTTGGGCAGACATGATGTGTGTTCTCTGTACAAGGTGGACAAAAAGTACATTCATACACACATATGTATGCTTCTGAATCTCCTCGAAGAGCGGTGTTACAAGTTTGACAATTTACTTTCATTTCTAGTGCCACGGGGTTTCCTCCTTACATAGAGAAATAATTTTTATAATTATATGATAATATAGAATGGAGCTATTTTCCTTTCTGTTAATAATGTATTCTAAGACTTTTCTTTGTGTTTAAAACGAATTTATGAGAGGAACATTACAAATGAAAATAGATGTAATTGACGCACAAATCTTACAATGTTTAAATCAAAATTCTCGTCTTTCCATTCGTGAACTATCTAAAAAAGTTAATTTGTCTGCGCCTTCCGTGGCTGAAAGAGTACGGAAGTTAGAGGACGAGGGGATTATTGAAGGATATACGACAAAAATTAATTATGATAAGTTAGGTTTTAATATTCATGCTGTATTAGAAGTGAAAACAAAAAATGGACAGTGTGAAAGGTTTAGAGCATACATGAAAGCTTATCCGAGAGCTGTTTTTTGTTATCGCGTAGCAGGGCCTGCTAACTATATAGCGAAAATTTCTGTTCGAAGCTTTCAAGAAGTAGAAGCGTTTATCGATGATATTTCAAAATTTTCTGAAACTGTTACACATGTTATTTTTTCAGAGGTAGGAATAGGTAATAATGTGTTAGATTATTATAGTCCAGATGAGATGTAACGAATAAAATAAACTATGAAAAAAACAAGGATGGCATTTACCACCCTTGTTTTCTTTATTTATCATTGGTATATAGAATTGTATATTTATTATGTGAAGATGTCTTTCTTTTATCAATTGTAACGATAAGAACACTCACTACAATAAGCGCAGCTCCAATGAAGAATGTAGTTTTTAACTCTTCATCTAGTAGTAACCATCCAAGAAATGATCCAACAAGGGGCTGAAAGAAGAAAAAGAGTGAGCCAATTCCTGCATCCATTAATTCCATACCTTTATTCCAAAGAAAAAATGCACCGGCAGTTGAAATGATACCGAGGTATAAAATCCCTATGATTATAAATGTGTTAAGACTTTGTATGCTGTTAGATTGTAATTCCCATACCATGCAAGGTGTAATAAACAAAAGCGCAAAAAATATCGCATACGTTGTAATGATTAAGGAAGAAAAACGTTGCGAGGCGATTTTGACGTAAATCGATAATAATGCCCACGTAATAGCAGCCCCGACTAAGATGAGTGTTCCGGTGAAATACGTTCCGATTTCTATATCCCATCCGATGACAATGACAACACCTATAGTTGCTAGGAGTACAGAAATGAACTTGCGAATGGTAATACGTTCTTTTACTATTATTCTTGCAAAAATGATCATAAAGGCTGGTGTTGCTGATGTTACTAAAGAACCCGTATGTGCATCAGACAATTTTGTTCCAATGAATTGAAATGTAATGGAGACGAAATAACCGATAAAACCAATCCAGACAAATAATAACCAATCTTTTTTCCCAATCGGAATCTTTGTTTTCTGTTTTCGCTGCGTTATTTGTAAAATCATAAACAAAATTGTAAAGGCAATAACGAAACGTAACCAAACAAGTGTAAGCGGGGGAACAAAGTCTAGTACATACTTACTTACAACATACATACCTCCCCAAATGCTTGCAGCAAGCGATAAACAAAATGCACCAATTAATGAATGTTTCATATAATACGACCTCCGTCTATTTTTAGGATTAGAGATAGATATCCTTAAGACGAAGCATTTTATGCTCGTCTTAGAGACGGATTACTGGCTGATCATTTTCGAATAAGTTGTTGTAATACATCGCTATTCTCCTTTCTATCTTTAGTAAGTTTCTTTTACTTGATGAATTGACAAGTTTAAACGATAGTTGCCAAAGATTAAAATTTCATTTAATAAATTGTGTAAATTTTCTTGGGAGTCTATTTGTACTTTAAGTAAATAACATCCTTCACCACTTATTTTATGGGCTTCTACAATTGAATCTGTATTTGTGATGAAGAAAGTGAATTTTGCGTGTTCATTTGTCTTCATGAAAACAGTAATAAAAGCTGTATACTGCACACCTAATTTTAGATGATCTACTAAAATAGTATATGCTTTTATCAACCCCTCATCTTCCATTTTTCTAATACGGTTTCCAACAGCTTGACCTGTCATATGAATATTTTTTCCAATATCCTTCCACTGCATTCGTGAATTTTTCTTTAGTAAATCAAGTATTTGTAAGTCTGTTGAATCAATCATGGTTCCAAACCCTTTCATGGTGAAATCATATGACTTTAAAGTCTTTCATGAGAATGTTATCGCGAATTCAATAAAGATCTATAATAAGATTATAACTTAATTTTCGAAATATTGGAGGACTAATAATGATGACAGGACTGGTATTAATTGATATTCAGAATGATTATTTTCCAGGTGGAAGATTTGAATTACATGAACCATTAAGGGCAGCAAGAAATGCAAAGAAAGTGTTAGACTTCTTTAGAAAAATGAATTTACCTGTATTTCATGTGCAACATATTTCAGTAAAAGAAGGGGCTACTTTTTTTCTTCCGAATACAGAAGGTGTAAAAATTCATCCTTATGTAGCGCCTCTTGACAATGAATATGTCGTGCAAAAAAATTATCCAAACAGTTTTCGGAGAACAAATTTACTAGAGTTACTTCAGCGAGAGGGCATTGAACATTTGGTGGTATGCGGAATGATGACGCATATGTGTATTGATACAACGGTTAGAGCTGCTAGTGATTTAGAGTTTGGATGCACAGTAATTGAAGATGCTTGTACGACAAAGAATCTCATATTTCGCAATGAAACGATTCAAGCCAAACATGTGCATGCGGCATTTATGGGTGCTTTAGATAATATGTTTGCGAAAGTAATAGAAACAGAAGAGTTTTTATTAAGTAGAATGTAATTGGAAAAAGAGGTTACTATACGGTGTGTATAGTAGCTTCTTTTTTTATTTTTGTTTGAGTGAAGATAAATCTTAATATTTTTATAAATTATTCCTTTTAACCATAACGTTTGACTGTACAGTTTATGTATTGTATGATGTTTTTAACATATATAGGGAGGGAAGGTCGTTGGGAAGGTGTACCGAATCGGACAGTTGGCTCACATGGCTCATGTTTCGAAACGAACGATTGATTATTATACGAATCTAGGTATTTTGAAAGCGGAGCGATCTCAATCTAATTATCGCTACTACGATGAAACAGCAATTGAAACATTACGTTTTATTGAGAGATGTAAAGAAATGCATATACCGCTTTCTGAAATTAAGGATAGGATCGAGGAGAAAAAAAAGCTGCTCGGTGTTAATGAAAACGTTTCGGAACAAGTAAATGACGTAACAGATCGTATCCACCGTTTGGAGACGGAATTAGTAGAATTAAAACCGTTATTAGATGGGTTAACAGATTCACAGCGCGAAAAACTAACGAAACATTTATCAACTCAAACGACAGCTTTAATACAATCTCTTATCTTACTTTTATAGTAGGTAGAGCTATCCACCCTTTTAATTTCTGTATAGCGTTTTATTTTCTAGATTTAGAGAGTAAAAAAAGCAATTATTCATACAGGAGGTGGACACCTTAGTTTTCGAACTAAGGGGGATTCTTTGGAAATATTTAATTTAGTTATGATTGCGATTTTAATCGCATTTACTGGATTTTTCGTGGCAACAGAGTTTGCTATGGTTAAGGTGCGTTCAAGCCGCATTGATCAACTTGTTGCAGAAGGAAAACGAGGCGCGTTAGCAGCCAAAAAGGTAACAACAAATTTAGATGAGTATTTATCGGCGTGTCAGTTAGGAATTACCATTACAGCTCTTGCGCTCGGATCGCTTGGAGAGCCTACGGTTCATCGTTTATTACAGCCGTTATTTCAAGATCTACATTTCTCAGAAACGGTTGCGAATTCAGTATCGTACATTCTTGCATTTGCAACAGTTACCTTTTTACATGTTGTTGTTGGAGAGCTAGCACCGAAAACAGTAGCAATTCAAAAAGCAGAGACAATTACAATGTTGTTTGCAGCACCGCTTATTATATTTTACAAAATCATGTTCCCGTTTATCTGGATGTTAAATACATCAGCGCGTCTTGTAACTGGTTTATTCGGATTAAAACCAGCTTCTGAACATGAAGTAGCACACTCGGAAGAAGAATTACGTTTAATTCTTTCAGAGAGCTATGAAAATGGTGAAATTAACCAGGCGGAGTATAAATATGTAAACAATATTTTTGAATTTGATAATCGTCTTGCGAAAGAGATTATGGTGCCACGTACAGAAATCGTTGGTTTCTATCTTGAAGATTCAGTAGAAGATCATATGAAAATTATCCGAAGTGAAAAGTATACACGTTACCCAATCTTTGGAGAAGATAAAGATGATATTATCGGTATGGTGAATGTAAAAGACTTCTTTATTCGTTATATGAAAAATGATAAAGAAGATCTACCATCTATCCGAACGTTTATGCGTCCTATCATTGAAGTAATGGAAACTATTCCAATTCATGATTTACTTCTGCAAATGCAGAAAAAGCGAATTCCAATGGCTGTTTTGTATGATGAATACGGCGGTACAGCGGGAATTGTAACGCTTGAAGATATATTGGAAGAAATCGTTGGAGAAATTCGTGATGAATATGATGAAGATGAGCATCCTCCGATTCATCATGTTGATGAGTATCATAAAATTGTCGACGGAAAAGTGTTAATTAGTGAGATTCAAGATTTATTTGGATTACACATTGATGAAGTAGAAGTTGATACAATTGGCGGTTGGGTGATGACGCAAAATCACGAAATTCAAGAAGGACAATTTGTTGAAGCAGAAGGATATGAATTCAAAGTTCTAGAAAAAGACGCACATCAAATTAAGCGTATTGAAATTCGTAAAATAGATTTACAACAAGAAGAAGCAGCAACTGTATAGTTGCTGCTTTTTCTTGTGTCTCAAAGTGTGAGAGATTAATTGATTTTTTTTTTTTTTTTTTTTTTTTTTTTTTTTAGATAATTCAATATTCTTAATTGTTTGGATATGTGATAAAATGAAAATTACGTCTTTTGAAGTTAGAGGAGGATGGATATGAATAAACAACAAATTATTGACGCGTATGACATACTTGCCGGCCATTATGAACATAGCGTCGATTATGAAAGTCCGTATAATACAGATTACGAACGTCCAGCTATGATGAATCAGTTTCCTGATAATCTGAGAGGAATGAAGGTACTTGATGCTGGCTGTGCGGCAGGGTGGTATACAGAACAGTTTCTTAATCGGGGAGCAGATGTAACCGCGATGGATATAAGTTCAGAGATGATTGCTGCTACGAAGCGAAGAGTAGGAGAAAAAGCTGAGGTTTATCAATTAGATTTTGAAAATACGTTACCTTTTGCAGATTGTACATATGATAGCATTATTAGCTCTTTAGCTCTTCACTATATTGCAGATTGGGAACGAACATTTGCTGAATTTATGAGAATATTAAAGCCAAATGGAACATTTTTGTTCTCCGTTCATCATCCAGCAATGGACATACATTTATCAGAGGAAAAGGAATATTTTAAGCGCGAATTGCTTCATGATAAATGGAAGAAAAGCGGTAAATATGTTGATATGTATTTTTATCGCCGGCCATTGCAAGACATTATAAATAACACACTTCTTCATTTTGAAATTGAAAAAATGATAGAACCAACTCCTACAGAAGAATTGAAAAGAAATTATCCATCATCTTATGAAAAATTAATGAAACAGCCAAGTTTTTTAATTATAAAAGCGAAGAAAAAGAAAATCTAATAGCGTGAGAATCTGGAAAAAACTATTGTCTTGTAAGCTTTCTTCAAGTTAAATCTTAGGTCATGTAGTCATAGAATAATAGTCTTACAACACAACAGAGTATAGCGGATACTAGTTGTTATATAAAGTCATAGTAATCTATTATTTGTAAGTATTTTCAGGGGAGGAATTATGTATACATATATTTACATGGTTAGACATGGCGAATCACCTAAAATAGAAGGGGACGAAAGAACGCGTGGATTAACTGAGAAGGGGAGGCTTGATGCGCATAGAGTAACTGAATTATTGAAAGATGAAGGAGTAGAAACGTTTATTTCAAGTCCATATAGTCGAGCTGTGTTGACGATAGAGAATTTAGCTCATTTTTATGGTAAAGAAATATTAATATACGAAGACCTTAGAGAATGTATGTTTTCAAGTGAAGATAAGATAATATCAGATAAGGAATTGTATCCACTTGTAAAGAAGATGTTTTCCAATCCAGATTTTTCATTACTCGGAGGAGAATCAAATACAGATTGTCAGAGCCGATCTGTAGCAGTATTGAAAGATATATTAAAAAATTTTAAAGGTCATAAAATTGTAATTGGTACTCATGGACTTGTCATGACTTTAATGATGGGATATTTTGATAGTCAATATGGATTTGAATTTTTAATGCAGACATCAAAACCGGATGTATACAAGATGGAATTTAATGACGAACAATTAATTGATATAAAGAAATTGTGGACAGAATGATTTTGAATATTAATTAACTGAGGAAGGTTGAAACCTCATATAACACCAATATCATGTTGACGATGATTGTCAGGTGTGTTAGTAACAGTACAACACAATGTTTTTATGTGGAATGCCTTGCATCTGTGCGGTGTGATAGCAAATTGAGTTAAGTACCAGTTTACGTACATACGATCTCAATGCAGTGCTGTAGCGCTTTTTCGGTTCTACAAACTATAGATCCAAACAAATCTACAGCAATCCTTGCAATACATGTGAATGGCAGGTGCACGCAAATACACCTGTACCAGGGAGGATGCGTGTTTTTTATGCATTTTGGGGTACTGACACATCACCATCAAGCTAAGCTTATACAAAGTCAATTTTAGGCTAGATTGTTTCTTTTTTCTAAAGGGCAAATTTAGTTGATTGAAAGATTTGCATACGAAATAAAACCTAACGGGTTTCACTTTTTTGAATTAAGCGGCTTGATTATCAGACATGGTACAATTGTAAACGACACCTAATATATCAAAGACCGTTTTTTTCTCATATCGATGAGATTTCCGCCCGTTTTGCTGTATGAGATTGAACAGGCGAAGTAACACCTTTGATAGCTCTTGGGTGTTTTTTTGTATAGTTTGGAATAGAAGAAGAAAATAGTCTTTAATCATATATATGGTTTTATACTCACTAAGCTCTCGTTTTTTCTTCATGAGGAGCAATTGGCGCATTTGAAACATGATAGAAGAACAGAGTAGAATGGCAATCAATTGATCATATAAATGACACTCCAATCGTTCTCGTTTTATCTTTTTACAATGATGAATTTGAAAGAATGACTTCCACGTTTTAAATAAAATTTCAATTTGCCAACGCAAAGAATACCAGTCATGTACCTGTCCCATCGGGACAATATCTGTAGGGATGTTTGTCATATATACATTGATACCACTGAGTCGTTTACTACGAGGAGAATACTTCATTCCTTTCTTTTTTTCTCTTATAGCTTGATCTTGTAATCGTTTTTGTTGCTGTTGTTTTGTTAATCGATGAACAATTACACGAGCTGGCACTTTATCAATCATTCCCACATAAGCATCAGCTATTTCACATGTTTGTCCTGGTTGAAGGGAGTTCATTAATGTCTCCATATCTATCTGTATATACTCTGTACCTTTCTTAATTCTTCCATCTTGAAAATAATCAGGGTTAGGATTTTTTTGATAAATACGTGTATTCGACTTAATACGAGAGATATAGTAGGCCTCTTTATCTTGTATATATTGAAGGTCTTTTAAATGAAAATAACCTAAATCTCGGATACATAAATCATTCGCTGTCACAGTTGGGACACACAGAGAGCCGTAAGTGCGATCATGTTGTTTACCTGGACCTGTATGAATATGTAGGAACTGTCCACTTAACAAATCATACTCAAGTTGAATTTTCATCCCAGCTGTATGGCTGCATCCTCCTGCACCTGGATAAACCGATGAAAATACATCCGGGAGTTGAAATGCAGTTGAATCTAAAATACGAATACGCTTGAAAACAGAAGTGTATGGAGAAGAAATCGGCATAGATGCGGCCAATTTTTTGCTTAGTAGTTCGGCTAGTAGGTGTTGTAAAAGTTGGACGGCCGCCTTATTAAATCGTTGATTCAGTCCCTCAGGACTGATAAGTACTTCTGTTGATGCTTCTAAACAGCTAGATAACTGAGTTAAAGAAGTCATAGCTACATTTTGGTTCACCCATACACATAAAGCTACTAAATCTTTTGCTTGATACTTACTGGTTCATTGTACAAAACCAACATCTCTAGCAAGATCTCGTAAGGTATTTGGAGATAAAAAACTTTGAATCTCTTGAGCAAATAGTTGTAATTCGTCAGACACAGAAACAGACATAAAAACGCCATCCTTTCCTATGATTCTACAGAAAGAATAGCGTATTTTTTCATTTTAAGGAAATTTAGTTTTGCTAGCTTGGTAGCGATGGGGTGGGACGCCTTTCTACACTTTTTTTGTGAAACGTTCGAGTTGCACATAGTCACATCGAATGAGTATTCACTTTCCTATTTGATACAGGCCATAAGCTCTGTATCTGCGCTCTTTTTAGAACTCAAATTGTTATTTTAAAGATTAAAAGAGTACTTCTCAGTTTAAAAATATAACATGTGAAAAGAATAATTCTTTGTTAAACATAAATAATATCCATAGACAACAAAGTTTTTGTTGATGAAATTTTACATTATTGACGAATAGAGGGGAATTAACATATGAGTTCCAATGATCAAGTTCAAGATGGTTTCATTCAAACACCACTAAAGGGGAAATCTATTTTATTAACTCCTTATTTAAACAAAGGCTCTGCATTTACGAAAGAAGAAAGAAGAGACCTTAATTTAGAAGGATTATTGCCTCCTACAGTTTTGACATTAGAAGAACAAGTAAAGCGAGCTTACCAACAATTTAAGAACGCGTCTGATGATTTACAAAAAAATACCTTATTGAATGATTTGCATAATCGAAATGTTGTCTTGTTTTATCGGTTATTAAAAGATCATTTAAGTGAAATGCTACCGATTATTTATACACCAACAGTTGGACAATCCATTCAAGAATATAGTCATCAATATCATCGTCCGAATGGTCTTTATTTATCAATTAATGAGGAAAATACGATGGATAAAGCGATAGAAAATATGGAGCTACGCGCAGAAGATATTGATTTAATCGTCGTAACAGACTCAGAAAGTATTCTTGGAATCGGCGATTGGGGTGTTGGTGGGATTAATATCACAGTTGGTAAATTGGCAGTATATACAGCTGCTGTTGGGATTGATCCAAGTAGAGCTCTTCCCATTGTGTTAGACGTGGGAACCAATAATAAAGAGCTACTCAAAGATCCGCTTTATTTAGGTAATCGTCATGAGCGTGTGAAAGGTACTGCTTATAATCAATTTATTGATCAATTCATACTTAAAATAATGAACAAATTTCCGAAAGCACTGTTGCATTGGGAGGACTTTGGGAATATAAATGCCAGACACATTATGGGAGAGTACGGAAATCGTATTTTAACATTTAATGATGATATCCAAGGTACTGGTGTGATTACTTTAGCTGCTGTATTAACAGCATTAAAAATTACAAAGACTTCACTAAAAGATCAACGTATTGTTGTATTTGGACCAGGCTCTGCAGGCATTGGAAATGCTGATCGAATTCATAGTGCAATGGTACTTGAGGGTCTTTCAGAAGAAGAAGCATATGACAGGTTTTGGCCATATGATTATAGAGGATTATTAACAGAAGATATGCAAGATTTAGCTTCATTTCAACAGCCTTATGCCCGTAAATTAGAGGAAATAAAGGATTGGGAACAGGATAACGACAATAAAATCTCTTTGTTAGAGCTTATTAAGCAAGTGAAGCCTACTATTTTAATTGGAACATCAGGTGTAACAGGTGCGTTTAAGGAAGAAATTATCAAAGAAATGGCTAAGCATGTAGAACGACCTGTAATTATGCCTTTGTCTAACCCAACTAAATTAGCTGAGGCTATTCCCGAGGACATTATAAATTGGACAGATGGGAAAGCATTAATTGCCACAGGAAGTCCGTTTGATCCAGTGCAGTACAAAGAAAAAATATATGAAATTGGCCAAGCTAATAATGCATTTGTGTTTCCGGGACTCGGGTTTGGAGCAATTGTCGTGAAAGCTAAAAAAATTACCGAATCAATGTTCGCTGAAGCTGCAAATGTAGTGGCTCATATAGCTGAAACCGAAACAAAAGGAGATACGTTGCTTCCGAATATTAAAGATCTTCAGAAAGTATCGAAAACAGTGGCTATAGCTGTAGGAAAAGCTGCTATTAAAGACGGTGTATCTACAGTCCAAGAACAATATGTAGAACAATTAGTGGGAGAAGCCATGTGGAAACCAGAATATAAGACGATTAGATCAATGAATGAGTGAGGTGAAGGTAAGTGAGCATAGGTCAAATCTTTCTAATCCTCATTCCTATTTTTTTCGTGATCATACTTGGATATCTAGCAGGCCATTTTAAAAAATTTGATAAGCAAACATCAAAAGGGTTAAATACGTTAGTAACCAAGTTTGCATTGCCAGCTCATCTTTTCGTAGGAATTACAACAACTCCTAGAAGAAATTTGATTGATGAGTGGCCATTTTTAGTAACGCTTCTTTTAGGAATCATTGGCTTTTTTTTAGTCTTATTAATTGTAATGAAGTACATGTTTAAATACACACTGACACCTTCATCTATGTTTGCTTTAAATTCTACACAACCTTCATTTGCTTTTATGGGAATCCCTGTGTTGGGAAGTATATTTGGAGCTAATGCAGTGGCCATTCCTATTGCAATCACAGGAATTGTGGTAAATGCGATACTCGATCCATTAGCAACGATTTTAGGAACAATAGGTGAAAGAAACAGAAAGAAAAAAGAAGAAAAAAAAGAAAGTTTAGTAAAAGTAACAGTTCATTCAATTTTACATGGGTTATCTGAGCCGTTGGCTTGCATTCCTTTAATCGGTGTTATTTTAACGTTATGTGGATTTCAATCTCCAAAGCTTTTACAAGGGATGCTTGAGCAAATAGGGGGTATTACATCAGGAGCAGCACTATTTGCAGTTGGTGTAACCGTTGGAATTGGAAAAATTTCATTCAGTAAAGAGGCGTTTAGTATTGCTGTGCTAAAAGTTGCTATTCAACCTATAATAATGTTTGGAATCGTGTTTTTAATGGGTCTATCTTCAGATGAAGTAACCAAGGCAGTTTTATTAGTAGCATTTCCTGGATCGTCTGTTGCTGCAATGATTGCGCTCAAATTTGAAAGTCTAGAAAATGAAACGGCATCTGCATTTGTTATTAGCTCGATTTTATCCTTACTTACGCTTCCGTTGTTAATTACTTGGTTAACGTAGAAAAAAAAGCGACAAGTTTTTTTTACCATCACTGGGGGATGAAGAAAACCCCCAGTGATGGAAGTTTCACTTTATTTGTTCTTGCACTGTGGTAACTGGGAGAATAAATTGTCATGAACTATGTATCGTTTTTTCTGTATGGGTAAACTTAATCCTAAAAAATACTTTAGGCAGGTTTATATGAAGACAAAATTTTTTATATTAATCTCAATTACCACGTTCATTTTTCGGTTCTGTTGCAAAATTTTCTACATGAAGCTACACTCTAGAAAACAGGATCTAGATCTAGGAGAATCAGACATGAGATATTTTAAAGGAAAACAATTCAAGAAAGATATTATTTTAGTAGCTGTCGGCTACTACTGCCGTTTTTCTTTAAGTTATCGTGATGTATCTGAAATCCTGAAAGAACGTGGTATTTCAGTGCACCCAACAACCATCATGCGATGGGTTCATGAATATGGAAATCTCATCTATCAAATTTGGAAAGTAAAAAATAAATCTGCACGATTATCTTGGCATTTGGATGATGGAGATAAAAAACTTTGAATCTCTTGAGCAAATAGTTGTAATTCGTCATACACAGAAACAGACATAAAAAACGCCATCCTTTCCTATGATTCTACAGAAAGAATAGCGTATTTTTTCATTCTAGGGGGCATTTCTTTTTATTAGCTTGATAGCGATGGGGTACTGACACATGCCCATCAAGCTAAGAAATCCATTCTTCCCCAAAACGAAAAAAATGAATTGAATGCTCATAAATAATCGTAGGGATATAAAATTTTCGTTTTGGAGATATTTAAGAATCTTAGGTTGATGGATATGAGATACCGCCAGTATTTTTGGAAAAAATAGGCTAAGCAATAAATACAATAAGCCCCCCATATGGATAGCGCATATACATAATTCTCGTTATGGGAAGTGACAAAAACTCTTGTTGTTTTTGTCACTTCCCATTCGTACAATCAGCTTTCCCTTCTTCATTCAAATAGTATGAAGAAGTGTAGTTGAACGAAAACTAATCGGACTCCATAATTTCTGCACATTTTTGTTTTACTATACTTGTGACAAAGTGCAGAGGAGGAGAATTTTTGATAAGGAAGCGTATTACGTTATTACTTATTAGTCTTGTTACTGCTTTTTCCTTAGCAGCATGTTCTACAGCTACTAAGAAGAACGACCAATCCAGCATGGAAAATATGAAACATGGGACTATGAGTGACATGAATCATTCAAGCTCTGGCGAAATTCCAAAAGGCCTAAAAGAAGAAAAAAATTCAACCTATAAAGTAGATAGTCAAGTTATTGTAAAGGCAGACCACATGGAAGGCATGAACGGTACGAAAGCAACGGTTGTGGGGGCTTACGATACGACAGCTTATACGGTCTCTTATACTCCAACCACTGGTGGAGCGAAGGTAACCAATCATAAATGGGTCATTCAAGAGGAAATTAAAAACGCAGGTGATGAAACCTTGAAACCTGGTACTGAAGTCACTTTAGAGGCAGACCATATGAAAGGTATGATGGGTGCAAAGGGAACAATTGATTCAGCGGAAAAGACTACTGTTTATATGATTGATTATACTCCAACTACTGGTGGAGAAAAGATAACCAATCATAAATGGGTAACAGAAAATGAACTTTCAACAAAATAAATAATTTATATTTTGAAGCCGATTTCTAACTTGAAATCGGTTTTTGATTTCCTTAAAGGGTTATCAATGCAGAGACGTCGATTTACCAAAGTAACTAAATCCCAGAAGTCCATTCATACCAAGAGTTTGCCAGCCTTCCGTTCCTTCCACTGTATGTAGGATTTCATACATCCCTGTCACAACGGCATTTGGCAGTTCAAATCGTTCTCGTATCCTGCATGAAATCCTGCATATCCTTAGCGTTGTAAATCCGCATTTTCCCGACGATTCCCCATGCCCGTCAAGCTAAGAAATCAAGTTGCCCCTAAAACAAAAAATCTCACTTTTTATCTGAAAAAAGATAAGAAGTAAGATTTTTTTGGATACTACCAATAATGTTACGTTATGTTAACCAAGCATGAATACTATATTCATAAGGTAACTAATTCCAATTGATTATATAATTAAGAGATAAGATTAAGTAAAAAAGGAGTAGAGATATGATAATTGGAGAACTAAAAGAAATTATAAGACATCCAATAAAGTCATTTCGCGGAGAAAATGTTCAACAAACTTACATTGCGTCCTATGGCTTATATGGAGATAGAAGCCATGCCTTTTTGGATGAAACAAGACCAGAAAAGTATTTAACCGCAACACAATTTCCTGAAATGCTTGGTTATACAGCGAGTTTTATAGGAGAAGAATCTTTGGATACATATCCACCAATCAAAATCGTTTCTCCTGAAGGAAAAATATACAAGTGGGGAAATCAAGAATTACTTACAGAATTAGAACAAAAATCAAATCGTAAAATTAAAGGTATACAATACTCACCTCAACAAGTACCTCTAGGTGCAATTGAAGAAGAACATGTATTAATTGTGACTGATACGTCATTACAAGAAATGGGTACAATGTGGGGACAAGATGTGAATCATAGGAGATTTCGTCCAAACTTGATATTCTCATTATATGAAAATATTCCTTTCGTAGAAGATACATGGTTTGGAAAATGTATACGTATAGGGGAAGCAGAATTAGAAATAGTAAGACACTGTGAACGCTGCATGATTATTACCATTGATCCCAACACATTAACATTGGAAAAGACTCTCTTAAAAACTGTTGTACAAAAAAGAAATAATCATTTTGGAGTCTATGCATCAGTTATAAAACCAGGAAAAATAAATGTTGGAGATTCTATCATATTAGAATAATCTTCAATAACACTGATTTTGTATGCTAGGAATGATATAGATCGCTAATCCGTAGCACCAATTGTGATTTTTGCATTTTGGAAACTTTATAAAATCCTTAATTTGATGAGAAACTAAAAATTTTTAACTTCTGCTAACGATAATTATGTAAATGAGCTGTCCAAATGGATGGCTTATTGTATTTTTTGCTTAGCGTGTTTTTTTCAAAATATTGGCGGTACCCCATCGCTATCAAGCTAAGAAAATACTACTACCCCCAGAACGAGATTTTGTGCTAATTGTTAATAAAAAAGCTTATTTTTTCGTTTTGGGGTGGAGTTGTTCTCTTAAGTTGATGGGCATGTGGTGAGACCCTAGTAACTGGCGACTGAATGCTTCTGACATCGATTGGGATACATTTTTTAACAAATCCCTTGACCTAGAGTGAGCTCTAGCTATTATAATAAACAGCATCTTACAGAAAGAAAGGGTTGAATAACATGTTGAATGTCGAAGGAAAAGTAGTCGTTTTAACAGGGGCTTCTAGTGGAATTGGCGAAGCAACAGCTAAAGTACTAGCTAAAAATGGTGCTAAGGTAGTTCTTGCTGCTAGACGTGGGGAGCGATTACAAGCCTTGAAAGAAAACATAAACAAACAAGGTGGAACGGCTGAATTCAAGGTAACTGATGTAACCTGCCAAAAGGAAGTAGAAGAGCTTGCTCGTTTTGCTTTCAATACCTTTGGACAAATTGATGTGCTAATCAACAATGCAGGCATCATGCCTCTTTCATATTTACACGAAAGAAAAGTAGCGGAATGGGACCAGATGATTGATGTTAATATCAAAGGTGTACTTTACGGTATTAGTGCTGTTCTCCCGTACATGCGAGAACAAAAACGAGGTCATATTATCAATGTATCTTCGGTTACAGGACACATCGTAAACAAGTCATGGGCTGTCTATTCAGGTACAAAGTTTGCTGTAAGAGCAATCACAGAAGCTTTGAGACAAGAAGAAGCAAAAAATAATATTCGCACGACGATTATTTCTCCTGGAGCAGTGGTAACAGAGTTGGTAAATACCGTTACTAATGAAGAAATCAAAAAAGATATTGAGGAGGGTTTGCAAATTGCATTACCTCCTGAATCTATTGCAAATGCGATCCAGTATGCCATTTCACAACCAGAAAATACAGCTATAAATGAAATGATTGTGAGACCAACAAATCAAGAATTATAATGGAGGATAAAAAATGAGCTATACAATTGGTCAAATATCCGAAGCAACAGGGTTATCTATCCATACTTTGCGATATTATGAAAAGGAAGGGATTATGCCTTTTGTAAAACGCAATGACAATGGTATACGCATTTATGAAATAGAAGATTTTGAGTTACTTAGATTTATATGCTGTCTTCGAGCGACGGGTATGGCTATTGTGGATATTAAGAAGTTTGTTGCTCTCATTATGCAGGGGAATGAAACAATTGATCAGCGCATTGTAATGCTAAATAATCAAAAAGAAACCATCAAATCACAAATGGATCATTTGATGTCTTATATTGATATGCTAAATAATAAAATTAATTTTTATAAAAATATGTTGTAATCATTGATGATGTTTTAAATAAAGCTGAATTAGAGAAAATCATGATTTCCTTTTTATTTGAGCTTGAACGAAATATTCATGTGATAAAAGAATTTAATAATCTATAAAACAAAAAAGTAATATAAATTTTTTGTTTTGGGGGCACCTCAAAATATTAGGTTGATAGGCATGTGACGATACCCCATTTTGAGAAATTTTATGATTTCAAGAACTAATTATTAGATTGAATCCTAAATCTAGGATTCTTTTTCTTTGTTATTTTTGAAATTTTCGAATTAGAATAGAAAGAAAATAAATAAAATTCATCACTTTCTTACAACTTTTTGTGTTATTATGACAACAGACTTTTAGGAAGAGGTGGATACATATGTTACAAGCGTTACTTATTTTCTTACTGCAAATTATTTACGTGCCAATTTTAACAATCCGTACTATTCTGCTTGTAAAGAATCAAACAAAGTCCGCTGCTGGTGTTGGGTTGCTAGAAGGAGTCATCTATATTGTTAGTTTAGGAATTGTATTTCAAGATTTATCAAACATGATGAATATTGTAGCTTATGTCCTTGGGTTTAGTGCTGGCTTGTTACTTGGCGGTTATATTGAAAACAAATTAGCTATTGGATATATTACGTATAATGTTAGTTTACTAGAGCGTTGCGAAGAACTTGTGATCGCACTAAGACATGCAGGATTTGGTGTGACAGTCTTCATCGGAGAAGGAATTAATTCTGAGCGCTATCGTTTAGATATTGTAGCAAAACGTTCGCGTGAAAAAGAGTTGTTAGAGATTATTAATGAAATCGCACCGAAAGCATTTATGGCTTCTTACGAAATTCGCTCTTTCAAGGGCGGATATTTAACAAAAGCGATGAAAAAACGTGCGTTAATGAAGAATAAAGATGATCAGGCATCATAAGAGAAAAGGCGAAGCTGAGTGGCTTGGCCTTTTCTCTTATTAATTTCATGTTAGAAGGAACATTCTCTTCTGTTGAACACCTTAGGGTCTGACTTGCTAGTTTAATAGGAGAGGGACTACCAACAAATTCAGTTTCAAAACTCATTATCACCAATAAAGGGCCCTAACGTATTAGTCATATATAATATGTTAGGGCCCTTTATATTTTAAGTTTTTTTAATTTGGGTCTTGATAAGATATTTACATACTCTGTTTTATATTCAATGGTTCTTCATTTACTTTTACATTTCGTTTCAAGAAATGAAGAAGTGAAAATCCAACCACGCCTAAAAGACCAAAAATAATCCAAGGAAAACTCATGTCTTGCCAATACTTCGTAAAGAAAGTCCCTGTATAGTTTCCAATAGTAAATCCTAGGGCAAGTGATAATTGAAAGAAACCAAAATAGGTTGCTGTGTATTGTTCGTTACTAAAGTTTGCTACAGCAATATCCGCATTAGGCAATACAAGTGTTTCTCCGATAGTAAATAAAATAACACACACCAATAGCCAATATGGATGAAAAGAGATGGGAATGAGAAGGAAAGAGATTCCCATTAGTAATACACCATGTTTTACAAGAGAAAGTGGATGATATGTTTTGAAAAGATGTTTAAAAACAATCATAAATAAAAAGCCTGTAATAGCGTTTATCGTAATAACGAGTCCTACTAAGTTTTGATCGTGGCTTATGTTATTCATATGAAGCGGTAGTGCAACCGTAAGTTGTGTAAACATCGTATAAAAAAACACCATAATGAGTGAAAAAGATAAAAAGATCTTGTTTTGTATAGTTACTTTTATTCCTGTTAATAGTTGTGTTTCATGTACAGTAACATGAAAGTGAGATCTAAGAAGAAAAAATAGGAATGCTAGAACGAACATGAGTGATCCTGTAAGTAAAAATGGATACAGCGGATTACAATGAAGCAATACACTTCCTGCGATCGGCCCAATGATTGCTCCGCCATTTAGAAAGAGATTTAAGTATGTAAACGTATCCTTTCTTATATGAGCAGGTTGAGAACCAAAAATAGCACGTGCAGATGGTTCATAAAAAGCAGTTCCAAATCCGATGAATATAGTTGCAAGCATAATAGTGTAAAATCCAGAAAATATTCCTAGAGAAAGAAAGCCAATACCTCGTAAAATGGTTCCAGTTATCATCATGATGATATAACCAACCCGATCTGCAAGTATTCCTGTAAATAACGGAAATATTCGAGAGGTAATTGTAAGCGCTGTTAAAATTGTGCCAACTTGCATAGCAGAAAAATGTAAAGAATTAGATAAATAGATGGCTAGAAAAGCCATTACCGCAAAATGACCAAGCGTCATAAAAAAAGTAGAAAATAATACAAACCGAATAGGTAATGAAAAAGATTTCAAAATATCCACTCCTTTTTGTTAACCTTCTATTATTTTTAATGGTTAACATTTTTATGTTATGATTATATTGAAAATAAGAAAAAAAGTAAACGATGGAAAGTCGGTGGTGATTTTGAGTAACAACCAAACTGCACCAGAGATGTTAGAAAGTATAAGAGCGTTTTTAAATACATGGAGAATCCCAAATGAAACGAGAAAACCGGTTGATTTTTTTGAAACAGAAGAAAATGTATATTTGTTTATGAATGAACAATGGAATGAAGAGTTATCATTTGGTTCGGTCGAGGAAATAAAAAGTTTCCGCGCAACCATTCGAGGGGCGGTTGAACAGCAGAAGTCGTTAAAGCTGTTGTTCGAGAAGTATCCATTACAAGTAAGCCTTGAGGATGGAGAAGATGCGATTACATATCAAGCAATTGGTGAGGAAAATTTATATACATTTTTGTTACGGATTATTGCCTCTGCTATTGTAAATAAACAGTGGGGAAGATTGAAAGCTTGTCCGGATTGTCAGTGGGTGTTTTATGATCAATCTCGTAACGGTAGTAAACGCTGGTGCGGTATGTATGCTGAAGGAGAAGGGGGAAGAGCTTGCGGAACAATTGCAAAAGTGAAGAGGCATCGCGCGAAGAGAAAAGCAAGTTCAAGTTATATCAAATAGTAAAATAGCCGAGGCTTGCAGTTCTGCAAAGTTTCGGCTATTCTCTTGCTTTCTAGCAATAAAATGTTTTTTTAAAACAAATTATTTTATGATTTTTTTAATTGTACAAGAACCAGACCATCTGGTAATGTAATTTCTTTTGTTTTTATAAAATTATGTTTCTTATATAAAGCAACGGCAGGCGTATTATTCTTACCAGTTTGTACAATATAAGGTGTTGTTTCTTCATGTAGTTGAAATAGATGTTGCAATAGTGCTGTTGCAATTCCTCTATGAAAGTATGTAGGGGAAACAACGAGGCGATGAATATCAACAACATCATCCTTATATAGAAATGAAATAAACCCAGCTAAAGTATCATCAATGAAGTATCCATAAAAGATTTCATTACAATTTTGGATATCAAAAATTGTGTCATACAATCGAGGAATTGAATTGTTTTGAATATACTGTGCTTCAATTTTATATGCTGGAATTTGAACTTCTAAAATTCCAGCAGCTTCTTCAATAGAAGAAGGAGATAATTTTCGAATCAAGTAGAGGCCCCCTTTATAAAAAAGTGAGAATATAGGATTCTCACTTTACCGTATAACCAGTTTTAATTTTTTACAAGTAATTCATTGGCATATTGACGTGCCCATTGGTCAGCTACTAATACCTCTTCTAATGAAGGATTAGCAATATTATGATGAGCTTCTAATGTAGAATAGATTGTTCTTTCGATGTCAAAAAATGAAATCTTGTCTTGTAAATATAAAGCATTTGCAATTTCATTCGCAGCATTTAGTACAGCTGGTTTTGTGCCACCAACTTTCCCAGCCTCATAAGCGTAGTGGAGACAAGGGAATTTCTCTAAATCAGGTTTTTCAAAATGCAAGCTGCCAACTTCTAATAAATTTAATTTTTTGAAGGCAGATGGTAAACGCGATGGATAGTGGAATGCATATTGAATAGGCATTCGCATATCAGGTGCTCCGAGCTGAGCCATAATAGAGCCATCTACAAATTCTACAAGGGAATGAATAATACTTTCTTTATGAATCATAACATCGATTTTTTCGTAGGGAACATCAAATAGCCAGCGCGCTTCCATTACTTCAAACCCTTTATTTAGTAATGTTGCAGAATCAATTGTTAATTTTGCTCCCATTAGCCAATTTGGATGTTTTAACGCATCTTTCGCTTTGAGCAGTGCCATTTCTTCGCGTGTTTTACCCCTGAATGCACCGCCAGACGCTGTTACAATTAACTTTTCAATTTCTTTATAATTTTCACCATTTAAGCACTGGAAAATAGCAGAATGCTCACTATCTACGGGAATAAGGCGACAATGATTTTTCTTTGCTAATTCTGTAACAATGTGTCCAGCTGCAACTAACGTTTCTTTATTAGCGATTGCAATGTCTTTTTTTGCTTTTAGTGCTTCGATTGTTGGAAGTAGTCCTGCTATACCAACGACAGAAGTTAAGACAAGATTACTATCAGGATGCGTAGCAACTTCAATTAATCCTTCATCTCCATATACCACTTTTGTTTGAGTAGAAATTCGTGAGCGCAGTGTATGTGCTAATTCTTTTGTACTCACACTTACAATGCGCGGCTGAAATGTTTGTATTTGTTGTTCTAGCATATCAATATTTTGATTTGCGCTTAGCCCGATAATTTGAAAGTGTTCTGGGTGAGCAGCGACTACATCTAGTGCTGATGTCCCAATAGAGCCAGTTGATCCAAGAATTGAAATGTATTTTACCATAATAAATCCTCCATAGTTGTATGAATCTTTTCCGTAAACCTTTATCTAATTAGATAAAAAAAAGAAAAGTCCTGCATAATAAGACAGAAAGTTCTCTTTTATATGAAAAATAACTATGGTATAATAAGGAAAATTTAAAAGAAAAAGCGATGATGGAGAAGAGTACATATTTGGAACTTTACAGAGAGCTGATGGTTGGTGGGAATCAGTAAAAGAAAAATATGGAATGGACTCTGGAGCTTCATGCTGAACTGAGTAGGCTATGACGGTTATTTCGACGTTATTCGAATCGTAAAGAGAGCTATGTATTTGTAGCTAATAAAGGTGGTACCGCGGGAGTCCCTCGTCCTTTTTAGGATTGAGGGACTTTTTTGCGTGATAAAGGAGGAGTAGTTGTGAATAAAAGTGTTATGTTAACAGGAATTAAACCAACTGGACATCCGCATCTTGGAAATTATATTGGAGCAATTAAACCAGCCTTACAGCTTTCTAAACAGAGAGAAGGAGAGGCATTATATTTTATTGCTGATTATCATGCATTAAATGCAGTGCAAGATCCAATGAAATTTCGTGAATATACGAAGGAAGTAGCAGCAACATGGTTATCATTAGGCTTAGATGAGCATGTAATTTTTTATCGTCAATCAGATGTACCGGAAATTTTAGAATTGTATTGGATTTTAGCTTGTCTTACTCCAAAAGGTTTAATGAACCGAGCTCATGCTTACAAGGCAAAGGTTGATCAAAATATAGAAGCAGGGATAGATGCAGATACTGGTGTAAACATGGGATTATATACGTATCCAATTTTAATGGCTGCTGATATTTTATTATTTCAATCAAACTACGTTCCAGTTGGAAAAGATCAAATTCAACATGTAGAAATTGCAAGAGATATCGCAACGTATTTTAATAACGCATTCGGTGAAAGTTTTGTATTGCCAAAGTATATCATTCAAGAAGAAGGGGCAATTGTACCAGGTCTTGACGGACGGAAAATGAGTAAAAGCTATGGAAATGTTATTCCGCTATTTGAAGAGGCAGAAAAGTTGAAAAAGCTTATTTTCAAGATTAAAACGGATTCATCTTTACCAAGTGAACCGAAGGAACTTGAAACATTATTTATGTTGTATAAAGAGTTTGCGACAGCTGAGGAAGTTACAATTATGAAAGAACAATATGCAACAGGCATCGGCTGGGGGGATGTAAAAAAAGAGCTCCTTCGAGTTATTAATCGGGAGTTAGAGGAACCAAGAAAGAAATATGAAATGTATATGAGCGAACCGCAGTTGCTTCAAGAAGCACTCAAAAAAGGAGCAGAACGTGCAAGGGAAATTGCTAAGAAGAATTTAATGGAAATAAAAAAACGGATTGGGTGTTAATGTGAATAGGAAAAGATTTCGTTCCTTTTGTCTTATTAAAAAATAGTTGTAGATTGAAAAGGTGTTTTCTGTACATGAAAGCACCTTTTGTTAACATAAAATCAAAGTATTGAAAAACCTTTAAAAATCTCTTCAGAAGAACTGAAGGGATTTTCCATTCACATAATTAGTGTTATCGGAAGTCAATGAGTATATTTTTTAAGTGATTTATTCAATAAAATTCATTCTTAAGTGGTCTCATAAATAAGTCATTTAATGTGTTTAAAGGATCCACTTTATGAATGATAATATCATTCAGTGACTCAATGATTGGGAGCTCTATTTTTGGGATATACATATTGTTTAGGAATTGCAAACTTGAAAGACCTTCAGCGAGATAATCAAACTGTTTATTTGTTACGAATGATTCTCCTAAAGTTCTATTATGACTGTGTTTTGAGAATATTGTTGCTTCATAATCCCCTATTACTTTCGTACTCAGGAAGGGGAATTCCTTTTGCATACTCTATACATATGAAGTTTACATAACATATCATTATACGTAGTAAACAAAGAGATTAATCCCATTTTTTACAGGGATTAAGTCTTTTTCTCTTTTGAGAGCTTTATATAAAAATATATACATACCTTTCATTTATATACTTATTAAAAAAGTGTCTAAAATTAATTTATGTAATGATCCTAAATTTGTAGGAAGATCATGAATAGGGAAGAATCGCAAATCTTTTGATTCATTGTGATCAATACGTAATGTTCCTTCAAAATCACGACAAATATATGTAGCGAGAACTCCATATACTTGATCTCCATTTGGGTAAACATTGAAGAATTCTTTCCCAGAAAAATTTTGAAATAGCTCTAAATGCTTAACAAGCAAACCTGTTTCTTCATAAACTTCTCGTTTAGCGGCTTCTTCTAGCGTCTCACCGCATTCAAGTGCACCGCCAATTATGCCCCAACAATTGAAATCACTGCGAAGCTGAAGGAGTACTTCATTGTTTTCGTTTAGTATAATTACATGTGAACCTATTAAAATGAGTGGACGATTTCCAACTAAGCTGCGCATTTCTTCAATATACCCCATATATACACCTTTTCCTTTGTTTATATTACATACGTGCAAATTGTAAGTATGTTTCGTAAGTAGTAAATCCTAACTTTTCTAAAATCGGAGCAGAATGACCTAATCTTGCCTGACATGTTGCTAAAATAATGCCTTTTTCCTTTGCATTTTAATAAAATGTTGGTAGTTCTTTTAACATCACCTCTGCTTGTGCTGTTATATAAGTAAATTGAAGATTATTTACTGTTCTAAAATATAAACTACGCAAGAAAGTTTTCACATTTGAACATAAATTGCAATATTCATTGATTGGGAGTCTCGATTTATATAGTGGCAGCAAGTTTAGTTTGACGCGAATTGTATCGAATAGCTGCTTTTGCGAGAAACCGAGAGATATCATAGAAAGAAGAGGGGTAATAATACGCTCATCCTCATCAAAATGATATACAATGGAATAAACGAATATTTTATTTAAAAGGCAATGTGTTAGTTCGTCATAATATTGTGCCGATAATTTTTGATTATGAATAAGGGCATCGAAAGCATCTGATGCATGAGCGATGCTATGTGCCCACCCGTAAGGTTGTATGTACCCTCGTAAATCAATTTCCTGATTCATATAGTCTACTAATTTTTCTTTTACGGTAATAATAGTTTCTTCTGTTAAAAAGTTTGTTCTATTATCTGCGCATAATATTAATGCAATTAATAATGTTGTAGAAGAACGTGTAAACACACTATTTGTGTTATCGGAAGTGATGCCATAAAACAAATAGTTTTCTTCTAAAGTTAGTATCAGTAATTTTTCTAACTGAGCTTCATGAAAATAATCACGTGAAATGAGATGAGAAAATGTAGAGTAAATCAGTTGATCACGTAAGTTACCGTCTAATGTTCCGATATGCTCTAGCATATGTAAGCTTAATTGATTTAAATCTATGTTTTGAGGTAGTAAATATCCGTTTTTTTGAATGGTTTCTAGTAATTGCTGCAACATAATGGTATTCAATGGTGCTCCCCCTCGTTATAGCTTTATCGATAAGACACTCTAGTGTCTATCCCGCATTAACGGACAGTAAGCTCCCACCTCAAGATTAAAAAGAGAAGAGGAAGATAGGTGGAAGATAACTGCTGGTATGTGCCCGACTAAGTGGGCTTTCCATTAGTCGTGGATGAAAAAACTACTGATAGAAGTTTCACTTTATAAAAGCCTAATTGTTCAGGTTAATCATTGATGAAGGGTGAAGAAATTTTTTATTAATGGAATTTTTACGTTATAAACATTAAATGTCTAATATTCTACATATTCATAAAAACTCCTGCTCATGCAATCGAAAATATGTTATTTTAAAAATTTTACAGAAAGAGGTTAAAGAATGAATCAATTGGTTAATATGGAACGAGATTTTAAAGTATTAGTAGGAGAACCGCATTATATTACAATTGAAGAAAATAATACAGTTTCTTATACAAAGGAATAAGTTACAGAGATTGTACAATATTGGATTGAAAAAGCAATGGGGAAAGAGGTTTTACATTTACATTTCGTTATTTCATCAAAAAGTCCAAATTATACACATTATGAAGAGGTGTTTCAGAGTTTACAATTTCAGCATCAAAAAAGTTGTGTTATGGTACTGAAAGATTTATCTGATGTTACAGATGTGGAAGTTCCGTTTACGCTGAAAACAATAGATGAAGTAGGAGAAGACATATTTAAAACAATTTGGCTGGAATCTATGCAATATTCTTTAAATACGAAAGAAACATTATCTATAGATCAATTATTATATGCTTTTCAAACAGAAATTGGCGGCAGATGGAATGAACATTGTTTAGTCGCTTTTCAAGAAGACGGCCCAGTAGGAGTTATTCTTCCACATATAGAGCCAGGTACGATAGAAGAAGGAAGATTGTTTTACCTTGGTATTGTTCCGAATATGCGCGGTAAACGATATGGTACAATGCTGCATGAAAAAGCACTGTACATTTTAAAAGAAATAGGTGCTTCTTATTACATTGGTAGCACAGATGAGATGAACGATACTATGAAACGAGTGTTTTCAAACAACAACTGTATACAGTTAGGGAAGATAGAGAAATATACAAGGGTGATTGGACAAGGATAAGTAGAGCTCCCCTTCGAAGTATTAAAGAAATAAGGTGAAACTTCCGTGAGTGGAGAGGCTTCATCTCCCGCTCATGGAAAGTCCATCAAATCGAATCGGGCCTTTACGGGTTAAATCAAGGGGGAATTGTGTGTTAAAACAAACATTTAAAAGAATAATTCCGTTATATCCTGAATTGTTATTTCCAGATTGGCATATAGAACACATATCACAACGACAGGAGAGTGGAAAGTGGGAAACGCTTTGGTTTCAGGTGATAACACCTTCAGGAATGTTTCGTGTGAAACAGTTTTTTCTGGATATTATGGAACCGACTTTTCCTGATAGTTGTTTGTATCAAGGGCAGGGGGAGTGTTTTCGATATAACACACTAACATATTGGCGTGGTATAAATTATAAAGGAAACGATAGTTACGTCACTTCTAAGTGGAAAATGCAAATTGAAATTTCTATTGATGATGGAGTTATAGAACAACATCAGATGGAGGAATTTTTGTATGGATTACAACCATTTGAATTAGAGACAGCAAAACAACAAATAAAATTACCCTTTCATCGTTTGAGTTTTCAATCTCATAAAGAAGATGGCATGGGAGAAATTAACCGTTGTTCTATATGGTGTTCTCCAGAAGAAAAAGACTTTGTATCATTACCGCTTTTAGTACCATGTTCATGGGAGCTAGAGTCTGTTGGTTTTGGTAATCATGAAACACAGTATATATACTGGGATACAAAAGAGCGGCTATATGCGTTATGGGCATGTCGGCATACAAATTATAGCTATCGTCCTGTATCCTCATGGATCAGAAACTATAGTTCCCCGCAAAAGATTGGAAACTGTGAATACTATGTGCATCGCCAAAGAGGTACAGTTGTATATCAAGATTTTGGGGATGAACAAATTGCGTATGTATTTCGAGGGGCGCCGTGCACGTCCTTTACAAATATACAAGAAATCTTTTCTTTTTAAGTGCGATGTTTGAGCTTAGAGTGGAATATTTACAAGCAGCAGTTGATGAAATTAACAATGTGTATGGTTCTGTGGAGCAATATACTGAAAACGGGATTGGTTTTACGAAAGAACAGTTAGAAGCTTTACGTGATTTATTGTTAGAAGAAAGATAAGATATAAGGGAGAGGGTCTAAAAAGCGATGAAATCGATTTTTAGACCCTCTCTTTTTTATTCTACTAGTTTTCATGTAGTACAATTACAACTTTATATATATAAAAATACATATTACGCGTATTGGTTATTTATGGTAAAATTATTGTGAAAATTAAGAAATTAGGAGGGGTTATGGTAGCTACTTGGGGAAGAAGAGTTGGGTTATTATGTATACAGCTTTTACTTACTTGTATCGGTATGATTTTAATTAGTGCATTGCCAAGTTTATTTGTTGGTATGAAGATTCATATTCCATCATACATAGAAGAGATTCGTTTTCTTTGTAACAAATTGCTTCACTTTAGTAATCTTACATATGAAACAAAGAATATCTCGCGTCCATTGTTTCCGCAAATTATACTTCAGTATAAACAGACAGTTGTTATTTTATTAACCATCAAAATATTTACAAATATATCCGCGTTGTTAACACTATAAATAGTATAAAATCCGTAACTAAGGGAGGGGATAGGGACATGCTAAAATGGATATTAGTAATGTTAATAATAGTAGGATTAACGGTTATTGGAACGATAATGGTTGGGAAAAGTGAGCAAGAAGATTATGGGACTTCGACAAAAGGGAATATAGCGAGACTTTCTATCATTTATCTTTTTCTAGGGGTCATTTTGGTAGTTGGATTAGCTTTGTATATATTTTTTTATGGATAAAAAAATAAGGTGTAGTAGAAAAAGAAAGAGAGTGCAACATATTAGCACTCTCTTTCTTTTGTTATTGATTTTTTAGAAATAATTCACTTCGATTTTTATCATTTTTAATAAAGTATGTAAGTTGAAAATGATAAATCCTAAGATGTTAATCGTTAATGAATCTGAAAAGTTATAAAAATAAAAAAATATTATGTTATAATTAAGTTGTAGATTTTTGGTAAACAAAGGAAGGAATGGATATTAATGATTGAAATTATTAATGTATCAAAGAGTTATAATGGTAGTACATTTGCAGTAAAAGATATGAATTTAACAGTACCAAGCGGAGAAATATTTGGTTTTTTAGGCCCAAACGGTGCAGGGAAATCAACGACAATTAAGATGATAACGGGTATTCACTCCCTTGATAGCGGGACAATTTCTGTAAATGGAAAAGACATTACAAAAGAGCCGCTTGAAGCGAAAAAGTTATTTGGGTATGTTCCTGACAGTCCTGATATGTTTTTACGCTTAAAAGGGATTGAATATTTAAATTTTATGGCGGATATGTACGATGTTCCGAAAGACGTGCGCCAGGAAAAGATTCGAACACTAGCAGAGCGTTTTGATTTGTACAGTGCATTGTCTGACCAAATTCAAAGTTATTCACATGGAATGCGCCAAAAAATTATTATTATTGGAGTTCTTTTGCATGATCCAGATGTCTGGATTTTAGATGAGCCAATGACAGGATTGGATCCAAAGTCGGCATTTATATTAAAACAAATGATGCGTGAACACGCTGATAAAGGGAAAACGGTGTTCTTTTCAACACACGTGCTAGAAGTAGCTGAAAAATTATGTGATCAAGTTGCGATTATTAATAAAGGAACACTTCAATTTCAGGGGAATTTAGCAGAAATACGAGAGCACTTTGAATCTAATGAATCTCTTGAAAAAATGTTCTTGGAGATGACGGGAAATGAATAAAATTTGGATGTTAACAAAAATATTATTAAAAATGAATTATGCTGACATGTTAACCGATAAGAAGAAGCGTGTTGTATATTTACTTTCATTTTTTGGTCTTATGTGTGTTGGATTTCTGTTTATTGGTCCGCTTGCAAATGGAATGTACGTGGGATTAAAACAAGTTGGTCAAGAAAACTTACTTATTGGTATGGGGTTAGCTATCGCTAGTATATGGGTATTTGTAGTTAGTATTACGACAATTTTAACGGTATTTTATTATAGTGATGATGTTGAAATGTTATTACCATTACCACTTCAGCCAGCCCATATTATTACTGCGAAATTTATTACAGTTTTAATTACACAATATGTGATGGCTTCGTTTGTTTTATTTCCAGTCTTCATTGTGTATGGATTGCAAAGTGGTGCTTTTATTACATATTATGTTTACGTTTTAATTGTTTACATATTTTTCCCGATTATTCCGTTAGTTCTTGCTTCGCTTCTCATGACAGTCATTATGCGTTATACAAATATCGCAAAAAATAAAGATCGAAGCAACATGTTGATGGGCTTATTTACGTTGTTGATGGTTGTTGGCATCAATATATTTATGCAATGGAAGAATAGAAGTGCTGCGTCTGGACAAATGACTGCAGATTATTTTGCAAACAATCAATCTTCGTTTCTAGTAGAAATGACAAATTATTTTCCGACAACATATTTTGGTGCAATGGCGTTAATAGAAAGTACTTCGTGGAAAGGAATTTTATATTTACTTCTTTTCGCTATCATTTCATTGGCATTTTATGTATTGTTTTTCTATATTGCGGAGCGTACATATTTAAAAGGAGTTATTGGACTTTCGAATAGTACTGCAAAAAAAGAAGTGATTTCTTCTGAGAATTTTAATAAAGCTACTGTGCAAAATTCACATTGGAAAGCATATGTGAAAAAAGAGTTTCGTATCTTGATCCGCACGCCACAATTCTTTATTAACTGTATTGTGCAAACATTTGTTATGCCAATTATGTTTTTCTTTATTATTTTTGTGCAAGATGGCAACTTAGCTTGGTTAAATAAATTTGCAAAAGATAGTGAAACAGCGAGTCTTGCGCTTGGTCTTGCTTTTTGTGCAGGCATGTTTTTAATGGGATCAAACGTTATTGCCACAACATCTTTTTCAAGAGAAGGTCGCACTTGGTATATCAATCGCTATTTACCAGTCAAGGCAGAAGGGATTTTCTTTGCGAAAGTATTTACAGCTTGGCTCATTAATACCACTATTTTAGCTATCTTTGGTCTTGTGCTTATCTTTGTAGGCGGTGTGTCACCGGTATTTATCTTACTTTGGTTTTTGCTTTGTGCAAATGGGTTATGGTTAAACAATTTAATTGGCACACGCTGGGATGCGCAAACAGCTGATATTCATTGGGATACCGAACAAAAAATGTTTAAAGGTCGTTATACTACGCTTTGGAATTTTCTTGTTAATATATTATTAGTTGGTCTTACTGTAGGTGGAGTATGTGCGTTATTCTTCTTATTAGGAATTGGAATGTGGGGTATGTTTTTAAGTATCCTAGTTGTTTTTACTATTGTAAATGTTATTGTGTCTCGTAGTTTACAACTTGGTGCTGAACGCATTCTAGCAAATATTAAATAAATCGTAAATCCTCTGTTACTATACAGAGGATTTATTATGTGAGAGGAGAAGTCGCTATGAGAAAAATTGCAATTGTCACAGGTGCAACGCGGTTACATGGTATTGGAGCAGCTGTGTGCAAAGAATTGGCTCAGAAAGGGATAGATATCTTTTTTACTTATTGGCCTCGCTATGATAAAGCGATGTCTTGGGGAATGAAGAGGGATGAACCGTTTTTATTAAAAGAAGAAATTGAAAGTTTTGGTGTGCGTTGTGATATGACTGAGATTAATTTGGCACATTCTTATGCGCCGAACCGTTTGTTATATATGGTATCTGAACGTTTGGGAGAGCCGACAATTTTAGTAAATAACGCTACGTATTCTGTAAATACAAATTATGAGTCAATCGATGTGGAAAAGTTAGATTCACATTATACAGTGAATGTAAGAGCACCAATTTTATTAAGTTCACTATTTATAAAGCATTTTACAAAAGAAAAAGGCGGGAGAATTATTAACCTTACGTCTGGACAATCTTTAGGACCGATGCCAGATGAGCTTGCATATGCTGTAACAAAGGGGGCTATTGAAACATTTACAGCTTCAGTTGCACCTGCTGCTGCGAAAAAAGGGGTTACAGTAAATGCGGTTAATCCAGGACCAACGAATACAGGGTGGATGAATGAAGAAATGAAACAATATCTTGCAACAAGATTTCCGACAGGAAGGGTTGGAGAGCCGAAGGATGCAGCGCAGTTGATTGCTTTTTTAGCAAGTAAAGAAGCAGCGTGGGTGACGGGGCAGGTTATTCATTCGACGGGAGGATTTTATCCCGCATGAACGGGCAGTAAGACCCCACCTCAAGATAGAGAAAAAAGCGAAGAGGATAGGTGGGGGATAACTGCCCGTAAAAGCCCGATTGGTGAGGGCTAACCATCAGTGCGGGATGAAGAAAACCCCACTGATGAAGTTTCACTTTATTGAGAAACTTGTATTTTTAATTAATAATAAAAAGGAGTTTTTGGAAGTATATAGAAAACTATTTGGGAGGTGAAATTGTAATTTTAGGAGGCTTATTATGAATTTGAAAAAAATATCGATTGCTTCATTAGCAGTTGGAGCTATGCTCTCCATTACAGCTTGTGGTACCTCAACAGAGAAAGATCAAGCAAACCAAAGTAAAAAGGAACAAACAAACGCTCAGGAAGAAGCGAAAACAACAAGCGCAGAACAAAAAAATACGAGTAAAAATGAAGAGAAGGACTCAAAAACAACAAGTGCAGAACAAGCAACAAATGAGAAAACTGAAACGAAATCAACGAATACAGAACAAACGAAAAATGAGAAAAACGGAACAAAAGAAACAAAATCAACAAATGCAAAGCAAAATGCTAGTATGAAAAGTGGAGTAAAAGAAGTTGTACAGTTAATAGAAGAAGTGGACAAGCAATTGAAAGCAAATCCTAAGCAAGAAACTGTAAATAATTTAGGAAAGCAGCTGACTGATAAATGGGATGTAGTGGAGAAAGAAGTTGAAACAAAGCATGCATCCGATTATAAATCAATTGAGCTAAATTTATACCCACTAATTGTTGAAATGGGCAAACAGAAACAAGATTTAAAGAAAATAAAAACGTTAACTACGAAAACAAAGCAAGATTTAAATCAACTTTTGAATAAGCTTTAATTGGCAATGAAGGCGAAAATAAATCTTCTCTTATATATAATCCGTGTTATAAAAGGAGAAACGTAGCAGATTTGTACGTTTCTTCTTTTATTTTTAGTTAAGATTCGTTGTAAAATACATAATACAATTTTTTAATAAAGTATATGGGTGAAGTAGATATGGGATGGGTTTAACTAATAAGAAGCGGGGCGATTTTCACCCACTTCTTGTTCTCTAGAACTACTCGTTAACGATATAAAAATTGCTTTAAAGTTCCATTTTCAATACAAGCTAGCGGGATAGTTTGTTCAGTTCCTTCCTCCATATTTCGTAAAACAGCGACATTTGCATTTATTTCGTCTTCACCAATAATAAGCACATATGGAATATTTTCTTTGTTTGCATAGTTAAGAGCTCGTTTTAGTTTACGATCTGTGAGTTCAAGCTCTATTTTTAAATTCTCATTTGTTCGCAGTGTGTGTGCAATTTTTAAACATTCTGCTTGTGTTCCAAGTGGAATGATAAAGACATCGACAGAAGGGGATGCAAGTTCTTTTTGTAAGAGAGCCGTATATATGACATCTAAACCAAATGAAATTCCAACTGTTGGATAAGATTTATTATCGCCTCGAAATGCACCGATAATATGATCATAACGACCACCGCTGCCAATGCTAGAGGTAATACTGCCATCAGTTACAAAGATTTCATAAATCGTTCCTGTATACATTGTGAGACCTCTTGCAAGAAAAGGAGAAAATATTGTATTAGATTCAATTCCAAGTGCAATTAAGTATTGTTTAAGTTCTTGAAGTTCAGTAACTCCTTCCTTTACAAGTGAATTAGGGAATGCCTTTTCAAACTCAGAGAGCTGCATAGACATAAATGTGTCCAACGTTTTACATAATGTATCAATAGTTTCGCTTTGTATTCCCCGATTTATTAAATCATTTCTTACACGTTCAATACCGATTTTCTCAAATTTATCTACAGATAAAATAACACCTTGTATTTGTGATTTAGGTATCTGTATGGCTTGTAATATTCCTGTTAATAGCTTGCGGTTGTTATATTGAATGGTTACATCTAGGCGTAATTTTTTAAATATGTCGAGAGCCATTACCATTAATTCCGCTTCTGCTATAACGGATTCAACTCCAACAATATCTACATCGCACTGTATAAACTCTCGAAATCTTCCTTGTTTAATTGGGCCATTACGAAATACTTTTCCAATTTCATAACGTTTAAACGGAAGACGGATTTCTGGATTCATAGCTACAACTTTTGCGAAAGGAATTGTTAAATCGTAACGCAGTGCAAGTTCACGATCTCCTTGGTCACGCAGGGTATACATTTCCTTTAAAATTTCAGCACCTCCTCCATATTTATAAGCCATTAAATCGTACATATTCAAAATCGGAGTTTCTAATGGTTTACAGCCGTAAGCTTCAAATGTTTCTTCACAAGTTCGTTTAATTGTATTACGCAACACTTGTTCTTCTGGTAAATAGTCTTTTGTTCCTTTTACATTTTGTAGATTCATGTTTATTCCTCCTTTTGAAAATAAAAAAAGCTATGCAGGTATAAAAATACCCACATAGCTTTATAGTCGCTTCGTGGGTAACAGGAATAGCCCTGTACCCACGAAGAAAAAATTCTTCGGATACAAGGCGTTATGTATGATGATGAAGTTGGAAAGAAGTATTACGATTTAACATAAGCAATCTCTCCTTAAATTTTTTAATATCATACCAAATTTAGTTTGAATTATCAAATAATTTTTCATTTCACTGCTGTCAGGCAGTAAGCTTTTCACATGTGGAAGTTTCACCTTATAAAAAAATGTAGTAAGAGTAAAGAATCTGCCTCATGTATGAGACAGATTTTTTATGAAGTAATAGATGCAAGTGTGCCATTGCTTATTTTAATAAAGTCTGCACCATTAATAAAGATTTGCAAGCCTCTTTTCCCGGCGCTAATGCTAATTGGGTTTAAAATTGCAGCAGATTCGTCAATAAAGAGTGGATAATTTTTTTTCACGCCAAGAGGTGAAACACCGCCGCGTATGTATCCTGTTAATCCTAGTATTTCCTTCATTGGAACTATTTCTACTTTTTTGTTTTTACTTGCAGACGCTAATGCTTTTAAATTGAGTTCTTTATGTGAAGGTATACAAGCCATTATTACCCCAGTTTTATCTCCGCGAAGGACGAGGGTTTTGAAGACTTGTTCTAATTGTAAATCTACTTGTTTAGCAACATGTTTTGCATCTAAGTTTTCCTCATCCCACTCATATTCATGTATTGTATATGGAGTTTTATGCTTATCTAATAAACGACAAGCGTTTGTTTTAGTACTCATTCTACACACTTCCTTTTTTATTTCTTCTTTTTAGTATACAAAATTTCGCAAAATAAGACAGGGAAAATAAGAAAGGACAAGAATATGTAACATATATTTTGAAAAGAAAAGAGGGAAAAAGATGTGGAGAACGACTGATCTTTATGATGCATATGAAACTGAAGTGCAAGTATGTAAGCCTCTGTTTCAATCATACGGAAAGAAAAAGCAGTTTCACGGAAAAATTGCAACAGTGAAAGTAAAAGATGATAATGTACTTGTAAAACAAGCGCTAGAAACGTTACCTAAGGGTACAGTGTTAGTTGTGGACGGAGATGGCTCAACAAATTGTGCGCTGCTTGGTGATAATTTAGCAAACATTGCAAGGGAAAGAGAATTAGCAGGCATTATTGTATATGGCTGTGTTCGTGATTGTATAGAACTTAGTAAAATTGAACTCGGTATTCTAGCGATTGCAACAATGCCAAAACGTAGTGTGAAAGAAGGGAAAGGAGAGACAAATATTCCTGTTTCCTTTGGGGGAGTTTCTTGGATTCCAAGAGATTATGTCTATGTTGATGAAGATGGTGTGATTGTATGTAAAAAAGCGATTCATCATGAGTCATGATGTGAAGAAAAGGAAATTTGAATGTAAATAATGATAGAAATATTTTTAGATACAAATGTACATCAATATAAGACTTTAAAAAGGGAGTTCCAAGAATATTAGTATGCTTAAAAAGTAAATATGAGAAATGATAGACAAAAAAATATAAAAATAGTAAAATAGTACAGAATTTTGTAATATTGTGAATTATATAGGGTCATAGTATTTCACTATGTAAAAGAGGGATTTTGGCGGAATTTCTATATTATTTCGCTACTATAAATGAGAAGACTTTTTACATTTTTCATCGGAGGATGCAAAAAGTTATTGTTTCATAAGCTGGGTACCCTACCTATGCAAATGCAACAACCTACTGAGATAGAGGTGCTGTGCATCCATTGAACCCTTGTTTGAAGAGAGTTTATGCGCGCCCTTTGTGGGTATTTTTTTTATGCAATTTTTAGGAAAGGGAGGAATAAATAGTATGGCAAACATGAAAAAATGGTTATTCATGTCATTTATGACGATTGCATTCGTTTTCTCGTCATTTGCAAATACCGTACATATTGTCTTTGCTGAAGGTAAAACAGCAACGTTAGCAATTGTTGGGGATTCACAAAAAGGAATTATGCTATGTCCAAAAGAAGTTGCAATTCAAGACGGAGAAACGGCCTATAGTTTACTGCAAAAAGAAATGGGGAGTAAAGTAACGGCAGAAAACACGAAGTATGGCGTATACGTTAAAGGTATTGATGGATTAATGGCTGGTGAAACGAGCGGCTGGTCTTATGAAGTGAATAACAAATCTCCGATGGTTGGGGCAGATAGCTATAAACTAGAAGCTGGAGATGTTGTAGCTTATCGTTTTGTTTTAGACTGGAACAATATGAGTCAGCAAACTTTGCAGCAAGTGTTAGATGAGCTTGGTACATGTAAGAAACAGCCTGATACAAACAAACCAGGTACAGACAAACCTGATACACCAAAACCACAGGAACCTACAAAAGGTGATCTAACGAAGCAAGTTGATGAAGCAATTGTAAAAACTGCACAAAAGATGATGAAAGATGGTATAGATAGTGACTGGGTAGTGATTAGTCTAGCTCAGTCAGGTCAAGAGGTTTCTAAAGAGATAAAATCAAACTATTTAAAATCATTAGCAGAGCGTATTAAAGAGAAAGAAAACAGCTTTTCTTCCACTGAGTTAGCACGTACAATTTTAGCAGTTTCAGCAGTAGAAGGTGATCCAACAAATATTGCTGGTAATAACTTAATTTCAAAATTATATAACTTTGAGAAAATAGATTCTATTACAGGGTATACTTTTAGTCTACTTGCATTAGATACAAAAAAATATGACGTGCCAGCTGACGCGAAATGGAACCGCGATACATTAGTAAATGCAATTTTAAAATCACAGCATACAGATGGCGGATGGGCGTATATGGGGAAATTAGAGGAACCAAGTGATGCTGATGTAACTGGCATGGTTTTCTCAGCATTAGCACCATATCAAGATCAAGCGACAGTAAAGCAAGCATTAGAAAAAGCGAAGCAATATTTAGCGAGTACACAGACAGATAAAGGTGGATTTACATCCGGTGGTGTAGAAAATGCTAACAGTGTAGCAGAAGTTGTTCTTGGACTTGCAGCAGCTGACATAGATCCAACAAGTACTACATATACAAAAAATAATCATAATACGGTTCAAAATTTACTATCTTATCAACTAGAGAATGGTGGATTTAAATGGTTGCCAACTGATACTGAAGAAGATAGTATGGCAACTGAGCAAGCGATGTTAGCGCTTGTTCAGTATAAGAACTATTTAAATGGTAAAGGTTCTATTTTCGATTGGACAAAAGCTTCAACACCAACTAATGAAGGGAATAACTCAACGGAAGAGCCGAAACAACCAACTAGTAATAATCAATCTGTAACAGAGGAGCAGCAAAAACAAGCGGATAAACAGCCTGTTGTGACCGCAGAAGATCAAGTTGTACAAAAGGAAGCGAAAGTAGAAAAACATAGTTTACCAGAAACAGGTATGTCTGGATTAAATACTGCTATGCCAGCTGCATTTGGCGTACTGTGCATTGGCGCTGCATATGTAATCTGGAGAAGAAAAGCAGCTTGACGAAATTAGGAGCAAATATTTGCTCCTAATTTTATTACGAAAGGTGTGAGAAATGATGAAAATACTGAAATGGCTTGTGTTGTCTGTTTTCTTACTTAGTTTTACCACTGGGTGTAGTCAAAATGAGGCAAAGACAGATAAAAAGACAGCCGTAAAACAAACAGAGCAAAAAGATGAAAAGAAACAGGAACAGAAACAAGAACAGCAATCTTCAGAAGAACAGAAGTCACAAGAAGAAAAAGCTGTAGATTCAAAATCTATCGAACAGAATCAAGCGCAAAAACAAAACGCAGAACAATCACAAAATCAAGAGCAAAAAGCACAATCTCAAGAAAAATCCAAAGCTGTAAATGAGCCGAAAGAAACGCCGAAGCAGGAAAATGTGCAACAACCAGCTGAAAACCAACAGTCTGCACAGGGCCATTCTGAAGGGACGCCTTCACCGGTACAACCTGCCCCGGAGCCAAAACCGGAACCAAAACCGGAACCAAAACCAGAGGTAAAGACGGTTACTATATCAGTACGTGATGATCAAAGCACAATCTTAGGGGGGGCGGAAGTAGAACTTCAAGAGGGAGATACTGTTTTTAAAGTATTAGCTCGTACAATGAAGCAAAAGGGTATTCAAATGGAATATACTGGTTCAGGGAATGGTGTATATGTTCAAGGGATTAATAATTTATATGAGAAAGATAAAGGAAGCGGAAGTGGTTGGAAATATAGTGTAAATGGTGTTGTTGCTAATATGGGTGCAGGTAAGTATAAAGTGAAGCAAGGAGACAAAATTGAATGGTTTTACACGTTAGATTATAGGAAAGAAGATCGGTAAGGGTCAATGAAACTAGCATTTTCTTCTATGCATCCGCTCGTCAACTTTCTGTATTATGTAGGGGTGATTATACTATGTATGGTATGCCTTCACCCTGTTTTTTTAATTGGTGCAATTTGTATGATTCTTATATTAAATATCATACAAGGTAATGGAGAAAAAATGAAAAAAATGTTACCAAGTTCACTTTTTTTCGCTCTTATAATTACAATTATAAATCCGTTATTAACACACCGGGGCAGTACAATTTTATTTTATATAGGTTATAATCCGATTACATTAGAAGCAGTGATTTATGGATGCACAATGGCGTTATCATTGTTGGTGATTTTATTTACGTTTGCTTCTTATAATGAAATGATATCAAGTCATAAGTTTTTATATTTATTTTCCCGTATTTCTCCGAAAGTAGCATTGCTTACAATGATTACCGTTCGTTTCGTCCCTTTATTTATGAGACGTCTCACTCATATTACACTTGTGCAAAAGTCAAAAGGAGTTCAAGTGGATGCGGGTTCTCTGAAAGAAAGGGCACAGAATGGCATGAAGCTGTTGCAAGTATTGTTAGTTTGTTCATTAGAAGAGGCCCTTCAAACCGCTGATTCTATGCAAGCACGCGGATTTGGAGTGACAAAACGAAGTACATATATTCGATACCGTATGGAACATAGGGATTGGTTTGTCCTTACTTGGTTAGTAATTTTATTTGTATGTTGTCTTTTTGGAATAAGTATGGGATATGGTGTTTTACTAATTTATCCAAAAGTAGAATCACTCCTTTTACAACAAAGTGATCTATTTTTCTTTATTCTATTTCTTATGTATATAAGTCTACCAATTCTAGTAGAAGGAAGGGAGTGGTTATGGTGGCGCATGCAGAAATAAAAGATTTGTCGTTTACATATGCAGACGAGGAGTCTGCGGCTTTATGTAATGTGTCTTTATCAGTTTCTCACGGAGAATTTGTTGTGTTGGCAGGACGCTCTGGTTGCGGCAAGACGACGTTATTAAAACATTTCAAAAAAGAGCTTCTCCCGATTGGAATGAGAGAAGGCAGCATGTATTATGATGGGGAATGTTTACATTCAATACCAGATTTATTATCGGCTCAAGAAATCGGGATGGTATTTCAAAACCCGGAGAATCAGCTTGTGATGGATACAGTAATTCAAGAACTTGCATTTTCCCTTGAGAATGTCGGCTATGAAACAACTGTCATTCAAAAAAGAATTGCTGAATTAATTAGTTTTTTGGGGTTTCAAGATATGTTGCATCAATCTGTACATGCGTTATCTGGTGGACAAAAGCAGCTCGTTAATCTAGCTGCTGTACTTGTTTTACAGCCTAAATTGTTGCTATTAGATGAACCGACAGCACAGCTAGATCCAATTGCAGCAAAAGACTTTTTAGGACTATTGAAACGAATTCATGAAGAACTAGGAATTACAATTATTATGAGTGAGCATCGTTTAGACGAAGTGGTTCCTCTCGCCGACCGAATTGTTTTTATGGATAAAGGTACCATTGTCTATGATGGAAAACCAAATGAAGTGATTCCGGAAATGTGGAAAGTAAAATCATTTCGCCCATATATTCCGCAAATTCCACGTTTGTTTTTAGAATGGAAGGCTGAAAATGTTCCGTTTACAGTTCGTGATGCACAAAAACAAATTCATTCGATTTTAAATGAATTTCAGTATGATACCCCTACGCAACATGCAGAAAAGAGGGATGTACTGTTACAAGCAAAACATGTTTCATTTCAATATGAAAAACATGGACCGTTCATTTTGCAGGATTTGATGCTGACGGTTAAACAGGGACAATGGACAGCGCTTGTTGGAAAAAATGGTACTGGAAAATCAACGTTATTAACACTTTTAGCTGGCTTGCAAAAATGTCGTAGAGGAAAAGTGATTTGGGAAGGTAAGTTAATTCATAAAATAGAAGTAACAGAGCGCTTTAAAAAAATTGGCTATGTATCGCAGCATCCTTACTATCATTTTACACATGATACTGTTTGGGACGAGCTTTTTAGCCGTGCGCAACAATTGTATAAAAAAGAAGCGAATGAAAAAGTAGAAGAAATGCTTCGGAAGTTTTCAATCTTGCCTATTCGTAATCGCCATCCACATGATTGTAGCGGCGGGGAACAGCAATTAATCGCTCTTTGTACAGTGTTATTGTCAAAGCCAAATCTATTATTATTAGATGAACCGACAAAGGGATTAGATCCAGGCAAGAAAGAACAGGTTGGCGAGTTGTTTCAGCAATTACAAAAAGAAGGAACGACGATTGTTATGGCGACGCATGATATTGAGTTTGCAGCAAAATATGTGGATAGCTGTATCATGTTATTTGATGGGAAAATTATTATGGAAGAAACACCGGCCCGCTTTTTTAGTGAGAACTTTTTTTATACAACATCTGTTAATCGTTTTATTCGTAAACAACTGCCGTATGCTTTAACATGGGAGGATGTGTTTGAGGCGTGTCCAAAAGATATGCTGGTATAGTTGTAGTCGTTTTTTTAGTGTTGATTATTACACTTTTATTTACGTCTTTTGTGACGGATCAATATTATATATGGTGCAGTCTTTTCTTTTTAATTGTGATTATGTTGCCATTTTATGTGCGTTTTGAGAAAAAAGCTTTTATTTCTCGTGAAATAGTACTTGTAGCTGTCCTAGCGGCAATTGCTGCGATTAGTCGCGTTCCATTTTCTTTCATTCCAAGTGTACAACCGACTTCGTTTGTTATTATTGTATCAGCAATTGTATTTGGTAGTGAGACCGGTTTTCTTATCGGTGCAACAGCTGCGTTAGTTTCTAATATATTCCTAGGGCAAGGACCTTGGACCCCGTGGCAAATGTTTTGCTGGGGTATGATGGGTTTTTCAGCAGGACTGCTACGTCATACGTGGATGATGAAAACATTATGGGGAAGAGTTCTCTTTGGATTTATTGCAGGATTTGCTTTTAACTGGGTTATGAATTTATGGTTTCTTATTGGTTTTTTGAAAGAACTAACATGGGATACTTTTATAAAGGCGTATATTACAAGTTTTTATTTTGATCTTGCACATGCACTTTCCAATGTATTTTTTCTTTGGGTGTTCAGCACATCCTGGATTAAAATATTGGCACGCTTTAAGAAGAAGTACGGTATATTAGAATGAGGAAATGCAACGTATGTTTTCTCAAGTAAATAGGGAATAAGTTTTTCTTATAAGACATAAATATATACAGTAGGATCGCGACTTACATATTCGTTTGCCTTTTGAGACACTACTTACCTTGTGTAGGGGGTGTCTTTTTTATCGTACCTTTCTAATAAAAAACTTAGGGGAATGAATCCTATATATTCATACTATGGTATTACATTTATAGATAGAAGAATCATACAACAGATGGATGTTGCGGAAATTATATTTTTATATACTAATGGTATATAAAAGACTGATATTTTACATGGTCTCTTTTGTTTATTCGAAGAAACTATTATTGATAGCAGTTGTAACACATTACATCTTATCAAGAAAGGATGTAAAACATGATAAAGAATATATACGAAACACATTTATATGTAAGGGATTTAGAGAGAGCGGTTGAGTTTTACCAAAATAAACTGGGACTAAAGCTAGCGAGAAAATCACCTGAAAGGAAAGTGGCCTTTTTTTGGATAGGAGAAGATAGACGACAAATGCTAGGATTATGGGAAATGCCAAGTGATGCTTCTATTCAGCTCAATCATTTTGCTTTCGAGGTAGAATTGAATTTCTTAAAAAAATCCAAAAAATGGCTAGAAGAGAGAGGGATAAAAGTGATTGGAAGCCAAGGAAAAGGGAATCAAGAACCCATTGTCCAAAGCTGGATGCCAGCAGCGAGTGTTTACTTTCTCGATTATGATGGAAATAAGCTGGAGTTTATTTCTTTATTATCTGATGAACCCAATGACCTCGGATATGCACCATACTTAAGTGAATGGGAAAAACAGAATCATGAAAAAAGAAATTATGATTAGATAGAATAAGTGAAAAATATAGAAGGGAAATTCTAATGGTTCTGAGCGTTTAGAGAGGATAATAAATCGTAAGAGATCGGCTTGACGAGAGCTTCCATCAGCGGGAGATGAAGAAGAAAAATTACCACTGATGGAAGTTTTACTTTATATCATTCTTGGGATAAAATTTCTGCCGTACTATCGCACTGTTGCAGCGCATGCTGGACAGCTTGTAAAGATTGTTCAATACGTTGACGATTATCTGATTTCTCGACTGTTTGCAAGGCGCTTTGTAAACAGTTTTTTGCTTCATGTAATGCTTGGCAAGAATCTTGAACATGACCGCGTGCATTTTTTTGCATGATTGCACCTCCTTTGGTCTATACATTTGTAGTATGAGCACAACGAAACAAAATATAATAGTTTTCTAAAAAAATAAATCCTGATAATTCTTATAAGAATTGACTTTTTTAGTTATATTGATTATAGTAAAGGATAAAGTGAATATTTTCTTATCCAGAGAGGTGGAGGGACTGGCCCGATGAAACCCAGCAACCGCAATGCAGGTGCTAATTCCAGCAGAACAGTTTTGTTCTGAAAGATAAGAAGGAAGAGATATGTTCCGCTTCTTCTTATCGAAGAGGTTTTTTTATTGCTAAAAAACCGATAATGAAAGATGGACAACGAGAAGAAAGGAGTGGACATAACTGTGACACTTGAGAAATATATTACGTTGCGCAGTGCAATTTACGAATATATGGAAGAACAAGAAGAGCCGATTACGTTATTGGATATTCAAGAGTATATTGCTTCTGAACATAAAGGGAAATTCGCGAAAAAGATGCTGCAGCAATTTTATTTACTGCGGTTACTCGATGAACTAAAGCTGGATGGGAAAATTACTTTAGCAGAGCCGCACCAATATATAGATGATAAGAGGATTTACTACATAGTAAAAGAGAAAAGAGGGAGTTGATCTCTCTTTTTTATGTTATAATTTATTTGAAAATTCACTTATCTTTGAGGTATGTAGATAAAAAGACTGTATTATGCAGTCTTTTTACAAGGAAATGGTGTTGAGTGTGTAGTGTTCGAAAATTAAATGTGCCCCGAAAGATGGGCGTTCTCGGCTAATAAATAAAAAAGACACCATCGCCGAATAGGTGTCATTGTTTTTGCCGAAGGGACTTGCCCTTTGACATGTATTAGAATAGCATGTGGACCCACGAAAAGTCAAAAGGGAATTGATGGAAAAGATGTTGTTTGCAATGAATATATTGATTGTATACGCACATCCAAACCCATCAAGTTTCAACGCTGCTATTTTGAAATATGTGGAACAAGAATTACAAAAAACAAATCACTCTGTAACTGTGTCAACTTCGCTCGTGTTAAGCATCCTTTGAAGGTGATACACGAGAAACCCTCACTTCAAGATCCAAAGGAGATAAGTGGCGGGAGTTTTCATATCGATCAGCTGAATGGATTGTGATGAAGAAAGGAATATTGTCCTTTTGTGGGATACGTAACATAAAGTGTTCTGTATTTCAATCTGTGAAAAGTAGTAAACAAGAAAAAAGAGAGAAATGGCTGCAAAAGATATATGAGAAGGCGGCAAAATTATGAAAAATAAAGAACAGATTTATAAAATTATGAGTGTATGTAAAAGAGAAGATGACTTGTTTTATTCTTATCTTTCTTGTTTATTAGGGATAAAAGAGAATAGCAAGCAATTTTCTAAAGTCAAACAAGAAGTGCGGGAAGAATATCTTATAATGGGGATTTGTGAGAGAGAAGTAGACATTTTAGTAGAACAAAATAAACAGGTTGCAGATTTGTATATACCTAAGTTGCTGCGGTGGGAATTTTTACAAGAAAATGTTCGTTATATAGAAGATTTGTGCTCAATGTTATTTCAGTTAAAACCTTTATGCTTTTCAGAAGAACAATGGAAAAATGTAATTACGATTATAGAGAAAGAGCTGCCGTAAGACAGCTCTTTTCGTGACAAAAATTTTGAGAATTTCAATCTAATTTTAGTGTTTTTGCTGTAAATACTTAGCGATTTGTAAATACATATCTCCATATACGGATTGTATTTCTCCGTTATGATTAGCATTTGATGAAAAGTGAACGATAACCATATTTGCAGTTGGATCGATATATAATCGTTGTCCATAACTGCCAAGTACTTCGAATGCGCCATCTACATTATGCGGGATCCACCATTGATTATGGTAAGAATATGCTTCACCATCTCCAACTGGAAGTTTGTCTTTTTTAATATTCTTAATTTCATCAATGATAGAAGAAGAAATAATTTGCTTTCCATCATATACGCCATTGTCCGCAATCATTTTTCCGAACCTTGCCATATCCCGAGCGGTTGCATTTAAGCCCGCGCTTGCTTGTTCCACTCCTGTTTCATCAACAACATAATAAGCATCCTCTTCGGCTCCAATTTGTGACCAAAAACGTTCACTTACCATGTCTGCTAGGGATTTTCCTGTCACAGTACGAATTACCCATCCAAGTGTTTCGGCGGAACCGTTATTATATGAAAAATTCTCTCCAGGAGCAGCAGTTTCGTTTGCTTCTAGCAACATGTCATAAATTTTTAACGGTCCATCATAGTTTTTGCCGCGAGGAAGAAGATTACTCGCTAAATATAATTGTGCATCTTGATTAGATAATCCAGCTTGTTTAAAGCTGTGAGTTGGATATTTTGCAGAAACTTGCATATCTAGTAGTTGTTGAATTGTTGCCTTTCCAAATGGTGTTCCTTGTAATTCTTTTACGTAAGTTTCTGCAGTTATATCGGGTTGCAACTTTCCTTCTTCAATGAGTGTGCTAATGAGAAGCCCTGTAAATACTTTTGATAACGAAGCCATACCGTGTGGTTCATTTTCTTTATATCCATAAAAATATCGTTCATATACAACCTTATCATTGTGCAAGACAATGAAAGCATCTGTTTTGTATTTTTCTAATAATTGAAGAACGGTCGTATCATTGTTATTTTCATCTGTAATTTGTAAATCATCCAAATTTTGCGAGTTAGTTGGAAGGGGAGAGATATAATTTGGATTTTTAGCGACAACTTTTGTTGAAGCAAATTCTCGCATATGTGAATAAGACCAACGAAGATAGGGGTCTTGTAACCAATTTTTTTTCGTTACTGTTTGTTTTGAGGAATAAACTTTATTTTGTTTGAATAACGTAAAGTTCATACCAGTTAATATAAATAAAAAAATCAAAACGATTAAAATTAGAGGGTATTTTTTAAATCTCATAACAAGCCTCCTTATGCATTCATTATAAGGTATAAGTATCTTTATGAGCAAAAAAAGGAGAGTAAACATAGAAGTTTACTCTCTCTTATATCATTAAGCAGATAATTTTGTTTGTGTTGTTTGCTTTTTGAACTTTTGTTTTCGTCCGTGAAGGAAATAATAAATAAGTAATGTAAATGCAACGATAATAGAAGAAATAAAATACATATTATGATAGCTTGAATGTGCTGCGATAATACCTAGTACGAAAGATCCAATACCAATACCTGTATCAAAAAATGAGAAATAAGTAGCTGTTGCAGTTCCGCGTCGATGGTGTGGTGCGACACTAACCGCAATCGTTTGGAAGCTTGGAATCAAGGTTCCGTATCCAAATCCGATAAGTACACCAGCAGCAAGTAACCAAAATGGCGTTTGCGCCTGACTTAAAGTGAACATTCCAATCATAAATATTATAATAGAGGGATAAATGAGAACATTTTCTCCGAATCGATCAAATATTTTACCTGAAAATGGACGAGAACTAACAACTACAATTGCATATACGACAAAGAAATAACTTGCAATATCGGCCATGCCAAGTTCCTTTGCATAAATCGGAATAAATGAAAGGATACCGCTATAGGCAAAGGAGAGTACGCAGCCTGTGACAGCAATTGGAATTGTTGAAGGCTCGATTAAATCTTTCCACTGCATACGTTTCGTTTCTTTTTTCACAGTTGTTTTTTCTTCAGGAATGTTTACTAATAGTCCGCATAGAAAAGCAAGCATAGAAAATATAGAACAAACGATAAATAAAACTGTAAATGAGAATTTAGAAATGATAGTTAATCCTAAAAAAGGACCAATAACCATTGGTAAACTCATAAATACTCCATAATAGCCGAGCGCTTCACCGCGTCGATGGTCTGGTGCTACATCTGTTACAATTGTACCAGTAGCTGTCGTTGCCATTCCAAATCCGATGCCATGGAAGAAGCGAAGGGTAAGCAGTAAAAATAAGCTTTGCGTACCGAAATACATCACCGTTGCAGCTAAAAAGAGTGAGAGCGAGATAAATAAAATTTTCTTTCTTCCTAAATCATCAAGCCATTTACCTGTAAATGGTCGACAAAGTACAGAAGAAATTAGAAACACTGTTGCAACTAGACCTATTTCTCCAGTTTTTCCTTTTAGTCCGTCGATGACATACATAGGTAAGGTTGTCATGAGCATATAAAATGTTAAAAAGAGAAATAGACTACTCAAACATGTTCCGATGAAGTCTTTCGTCCAAAGTCTTTGACTTTCCATAGTCATCCCTCCAATTTCTAATCAAGATTACGAATTACTTTTTGTAGTACGTCAAAAGCACGAAGAAGTTCTTCAGTGTTAATATCTTGCAGTGCTTTTTCCTCAAATGAGTCTACTTCTTCCTGCCACATTGGAATCATTTCCCGTGCTGTTTCTGATAAAGAAATGAGCTTTTCGCGTCGATCCCTTCCTTCTTTTCTAATGATCCAACCTATTGATTCCATACGGGTTAGAGTACGAGTCATTGTTGGAGATTCGACGTTTAAATATTGGCACAGTTCCGTTTGTGTGCAAGGTCCAGTTTGATGCAATCTGAAGATTACAGCCCACTGTGCACTGTATAAACCAGTTGAAGAAACACGCTCATTAAACTTCTTGGAAAATTTTCGAGAAGTTTGGCTGACGACGTGAAAAAAGTGTTGTTTTTCGTCCATATTTTTATTCCTTCCTAATTAGTTACCTAGCTAACTATAGCCTCTTTTTTCTGAATTGTCTAGTAGTCTGTTCGCCATGCTTATGTTAAAAGTACGTTAATTTTTAGATTGAGAACATATATTCTATATGGTATTATTATGTTTAGAATTTTCAGTCTTTTATTTGCGTGTTATTAATAAATTTGAGGGGGCAAAGAGAATGATTAAACCTGCAAGTATGAAGTCAGTAGTATTATCAAACGGAGAAACAATTGCCTATCAAGAAGTGGGAAATGGAACAGAAATATTAGTACTTATTCATGGGAATATGACATCTTCACAACATTGGGATTTAGTTATAGAACAGTTACAAGACTCTTATCATATTTATGCTCTTGATTTACGTGGTTTTGGTTTTTCAACTTACCATCAGCCTATAGATTCTTTAAACGATTTTGCGCAAGATGTAAAGCTGTTTGTGAATGAATTGCAATTGAAAGATTTTTCATTGGTAGGATGGTCAATGGGGGGAGGAGTTGCTATGCAGTTTGCAGCTTCTTATCCGATGGATGTGAAAAAACTCATACTAGTTGAATCTGTAGGGATGAAAGGATATCCGATTTTTAAGAAAGATATAAACGGTCAGCCAATTGTTTCAAACTTATTAAAAACAAAAGAAGAAATTTCTCAAGATCCTGTTCAAATTGTACCTGTTGTGGAAGCTTTAAAACAAATGAATAAGCAATATTATCGCACTATATGGAATTTGCTTATCTACACCAAGCATCAACCTGATCCAGAGCGGTATGAAAAATATCTTGATGATATGTTAACGCAGCGTAATTTTGTTGATGTAAATTATGCGCTTGTAACATTCAATATATCAGATGAACATAACGGAGTTGTAGCTGGAAACGGGAATGTGAATCGTATTCAAACGCCAACATTAGTTCTCCAAGGTGATCGTGATTATGTTGTTCCCAAAGCAGTTGGTGAAGAGCTGGCAAAGCATCTGCCAAATGCAAAATTAGTCGTACTAGAGGATTGTGGACATTCTCCATTTATCGATTGTTTAGAAGTGTTTATAAATGAAATGACTGCGTTTTTGAAAGAGTAGTAAATGATTCCTATCTATTTCCTTTTGGAAATGGCTCTTTTCGTAAAAGGTTAAAGGGGAGGTGAGAAAATGGGCGATTTACAATATAAATTGGAATTTAGGGATTTGTGTCAAACATCTCAACTTGGTGAATTATTGAATGCCCCCGAATCCATTTCTGGTGGGCTTTTACATAGAATGTATGCTGTTGAAACCACGAAAGGAAAGTATGCAATCAAACTTTTAAATCCTCAAATAATGCTTAGACCAACGGCAATGCGAAACTATATCAATTCAGAAAAAATAGCCAATTTCTTGTCTAATAACATTCCAACTCTCCCAGCAAAAAAAAATAATGGAGATGTCTTACAAAAAGTAGACAATCATTTTTATCTTGTGTTTGATTGGATGGAAGGTGAAAGTCTGAAACCATATGAAATCAATAATATTCATTGCGAAAAAGTAGGTACAATTCTTGCAGAAATACATAAAGCCGATTTTTCAGAGTTAAACATAACAAATGATGGATTTGATAATGGACAGTCAACTAATTGGAATTATTATTTGCAAAAAGGTAAAGAAAATAGTTCAGAATGGGTTAAGTTACTCCTTGAAAATCTCGATAACCTTAGTAATTGGAACTCGGAGGCAATTTGTGCATCTGAATCTCTTTCATCAAATATGGTTATTAGTCATAGGGATTTAGATCCTAAGAATGTTCTGTGGAACCAATACAATCCAGTCCTTATTGATTGGGAATCAGCTGGTTATATACATCCAATGCAAGACTTAATTGAAACGGCAATCTATTGGTCTGAAAATGAAAAAGGGGACATTGATAAACAAAGATTTTTTTCTTTTATAAGCGGATATAAAAAGAGATACGGTGAACTACAAGCAGACTGGAGAATAGTATTAGCAAATGGCTTTTCAGGCAAATTAGGGTGGCTTGAATACAATCTAAAACGTTCTTTATGGATTGAATGTACAGACGAAGAAGAACAGCAGATGGGAACCATCCAAGTAATAGAAACAATAAATGAAATTAGGCACTATGCAGATACAATTCTTAAATTATTGAATTGGTTAAATAATGAGTTGTAGACTAAGTTTCTTCAATTAGAGAGTGATTTAATGGATTAAAGAATTAAAGAATACAGCCGTCCCTCAATGGAGTGGCTGTTTTTTTGAAATTAAAATCATGTGCAGCCATATGTAAAAGCTCAAATAGGGAAAGGATGAGGGCTAGAAGTTTAGACTTCTAGCTTTATTTTGTGAAAATTGAGAGTATACGATTTATAGATAAAACAGCTATAATAAAGGATGTGAGTTCAAAGAGGGAGCGTAATAAAATGGGGAGAAGGTATACATTTTGGATTATGATTGGAATTGTTGCAATATCTGGACTTTCACAAGGTATGTTGTTGCCAGCAATTGCAATGATTTTTGAAAAGGAAGGGATTAGCTCAAGCTTTAATGGCATTCATGCTTCGGCATTATATATTGGTATTCTTGTTATTTCACCTTGGCTTGAGAAACCGATGCAAAAATTTGGGATGAAGCCGATTATTGTAATTGGAGGCTTTATTGTTGTTGGAGCACTATTTTTATTTACACAAACATTTTCTTTTTGGGTGTGGTTTGTTCTTCGCTTTTTAGTTGGAGTTGGAGATCATATGCTTCATGTTGGGACGCAAACATGGATTACAACGACTGCAAGCCCGCATAAAGTAGGAAAACAAGTTTCCATTTACGGAGCATTTTTCGGTATCGGTTTTGCAATCGGTCCGTACCTAGCAAGTACAGTACAATATGGTATTGCAACCCCGTTTATTGTATCAACAGTTCTTTGTTTAATAGGCTGGTTATTACTGATTCCGACGCAAAATACATTTCCGGATCAAGGAGAAGTGAATCGAGAAAGTGAATCTTCTTTGCAGCGCTATAAACAAGTGTTGGTGATTGGTTGGATTGCACTGCTTGCACCATTAGCTTATGGAGCACTGGAAGCGATGCTTAATAGTAACTTGCCTGTATATGTAATGCGGAAAGGTTGGTCAGTTGAACAAATTTCACTTTTATTGCCAGCGTTTTCTATTGGTGGAATTATTACGCAAATTCCACTTGGTATGCTTAGCGATCGGTATGGAAGGGAGCGTATTCTAACATGGTCGTTTAGCATTAGTACATTAATTTTTCTGTTAGCAGCCGTATTTGATGAATATTATGGATTTGTATTTGCGTTTATGTTAATTGGGGGTATGGTCATTGGATCATGCTTTTCACTTGGGCTCGGCTATATGACAGATTTATTACCAAAGCACTTACTACCAGCAGGAAACATTTTGTGCGGAATTGCCTTTAGTATCGGAAGCATTTCGGGTCCTGTATTAGGTGGACTGTTTATAGAGAAAATACAGTATACAAGCTTCTTTCTTGCTGTTATGATCGTCATGGCAGTTATATCAATTATTTATATGACATATATGAGAATTCAATCAGTCGTGAGGAAAGTAGAAAGTAGGTAAAATAATGACAAAACAATTAAAAAAGAAAAAATTTGAAGTATTACCAGATGAAACAATTGCGCAGTGTCTAGAAAGAATGGAAAAGGAAGGATATATACCTTCTCGTCGAATGGAAGAGCCTATCTTTCATGAGGTAAAAAGAGAGGGGAAAACTGTTGTAGAGCCGTGTGGACGAAAAATAATATTTGAGGGAAAGGTAAAATAAAGAGATCTTGCGAAGGAGTTTCTATTTCTGTTTTAATGTTTAGAAATGTTTTTAGAAAAAATGTGCAAATTTCAGAATATACCACATATAATATAGCGAAAGGCCTTTCACCATTTTTCACCGAGGGGGCAATCATAATGAAATTTTTGTCTTACCTTACAGCAATTCTGGTGATTATTGGCGGTTTGAATTGGTTATTTGTGGCGTTAGATTTTAATCTAGTAGAAAAACTTTTTGGTTCTATGCCAGCACTTGTTGACACCGTTTATTGGCTTATTGGTCTTTCTGCACTGTATCAAATCTACGACCGTTTTTTTGCAAGTAATTAGCAATTATACAATTATTATTTAAAGTGTTAAGCAGACGTGCTTAACACTTTTTTGTATTTTGATTTACTCGCTTCAATATTTAGAAGGTAGGGCTAGCACAGCAGTATGTCAAAGGTTTAGAGATTCATTACAATTATCTTGAAGTTTTTGTTCAAAAATAACTTTTCTGATATTTAAAAATCTTTTGTAAAACAATGTACTTGTTGGTGAGATTCTGTAGTGTTAATTATAAATTAATGAAGGTTCTAGTGCAAAAATTTGAAGGTAAGTAAAGGAGAGTAGATCTAATAATTGGACGAGTCCCCTAACAATGAGGGACGAAGAAACAACACCAATGGCAGTTTTACTTTTTGACAAATTACTTGTGAGAACGGTTCCAATACGTCTTAGAATAAAATAAGAAAAACGGTTTGACCAAGTAATTTATATAAGTTATAATTCAGAAAGTTTAAAAACTTATAAAAATATAGGAAAGAGGAGAATGAGATGCATCGAGTATACAATTTTTCAGCTGGACCATCTATACTTCCAATACCCGTTTTAGAGCAAGTACAAAAAGAATTATTAAACTATCATGAAACAGGTATGTCTATAATGGAAATGAGCCATAGATCTACAGCATTTCAGGACATTGTAGACGAAACGAAAGACCTGCTTTGTGAATTAATGAATATCCCTGAAAATTATGAAGTGCTTTTTATACAGGGAGGCGCATCTTTACAATTCTCCATGATTCCACTAAATTTAATGCAACGATATAAGCATGCAGCATATGTACATACAGGTTCTTGGTCAAAAAAGGCGATTCAAGAAGCGGAAAAAATCGGAACTGTTTCGGTTATTGCATCTTCAGAAAATGACCGATTTACATCCATTCCAGAGATAAATAGCACACTTTTCTCTCGAGAAATAGATTATGTGCATATTACAACGAATAATACAATTGAAGGTACACGTTATGTCAATATTCCCGAAACAGGAGAAATCCCACTCGTTGCCGATATGTCTTCAAATATTTTATCCGAAGAGTATGATATAACAAAATTCGGCCTTATTTATGCCGGGGCACAGAAAAACCTAGGACCTGCGGGGTTAACGGTTGTAATCGTTCGTAAAGATTTAATTGGTTCTGCAAATTCTTCTTGTCCGACTATGTTAAACTATGAAACTTACAGTAAACATAATTCACTTTATAATACTCCACCATCCTTTAGTATTTATGTAACAAAGTTAGTTTTACAATGGCTGAAAGCGCAAGGCGGCGTGGAGGAAATAGAGAAAAGAAATTATGAAAAATCAGCAATTTTATACAATTTTTTAGATGAATCAAGTTTATTCACTTCACCAGTAAATACTGTGTATCGATCTTTAATGAATATTCCATTTACAACATCTTCGAATGAAAAGAATGCATTGTTTATCCAAGAAGCGAAAAAACATGGTTTTGAAACATTAAAAGGGCATCGTTCTGTTGGCGGCATGCGTGCTAGTATTTATAACGCAATGCCAATAGAGGGCGTACAAGCGCTTGTGGATTTTATGCATATATTTGAAAAGAAACACAAATAAGGGGATGAAGAAATGTTTCATATTAAAACGTTAAATCAAATTGCTGAAAGAGGAATTTCTACTTTTTCAACAGATACATATAGAGTAGGAGAAACAATTGAGCAGCCTGATGGTATTTTGCTGCGAAGCTATTCATTGCATCATGAAGAGTTTTCAGAGCAGTTAAAGGCCATTGCCAGAGCGGGAGCAGGTGTAAATAACATACCAGTTGAGCGCTGTACAGAGAAAGGCATTGTTGTTTTTAATACACCAGGGGCTAACGCGAATGCGGTAAAAGAACTTGTACTTGCGAGTTTAATTATGTCATCTCGTAATATTGTAGATGGGGTTGTATGGACAAAAGACTTGCAAGGGGAAGAGGTACCGCAGCTTGTCGAGAAAGGAAAAAAACAATATGTTGGTTCAGAAATTGCAGGAAAGCGACTTGGCATTATTGGACTAGGAGCAATTGGAGCTCTTGTTGCAAATGATGCTCTTTCTTTAGGGATGGATGTTGTTGGTTATGATCCATATGTTTCTGTTGAAACAGCTTGGCGGTTATCCAGACAAGTGCAGCGAGCATTCAGTTTAGATGAAATTTTTGCAACATGTGACTATATTACTTTGCACGTTCCATTAGTTGAACAAACGCGAGGCATAATTAATGAATCTGCACTTCAAGTAATGAAAAAGGGAGTTCGTATTTTAAACTTTTCTCGTGGAGAGCTTGTTGATGAAACGGCGTTAGAGCAAGCACTTGAGGCGGGCATTGTGAAGCATTATATAACAGATTTTCCTAATGAACGTGTGCTACAAATGAAAAATGTTATTGCAACGCCGCATCTCGGAGCATCTACTTATGAGTCAGAAGAAAATTGTGCGGTTATGGCATCTCGGCAGCTGCGCGACTTTTTAGAAACTGGAAATATTCGTAATTCGGTTAATTATCCCAATGTAGAACTTCCTTACATTGGAAAGAAACGGATTACAGTTGCGCATCAAAACATTCCGAACATGGTGGGTCAAATTACAGCGTGTTTGGCAGATCATCATATTAATATTGCTGATATGATCAATCGTAGTAAAGGCTCTTTTGCATATACAATGATTGATATTGATAATGGGATAGATGAGTTTGTTAAAGAAGATGTTGTTGCAACAATTAGAAACATTACAGGTGTCGTAGCAGTTCGGATGATTGTATAAAGTGTAGCTTCTAGCAGTGGGGGAGCTCTTCATCCCCCACTGCTGGAAAGCCTAACTAATCGGGCTTTTACGGGCAGTTATCTTCCACTTATCTTCCTCGTTTCTCTTGAATTATGAGGTGGGGGTCTTACTGACCGCGAATAGCGGGATAAAGGAGAGATTTCATTGGCAACAATTAAACCATTTCGGGCAATTCGCCCTGTACAAGAGCACGTAAATGAAGTGGCTGCTCTTCCATATGATGTACTCAATAGTAATGAAGCACGAGAAATTGCAACAAATAACCCTTATTCGTTTTTACATATTGATAAGGCTGAAATTGATTTAAATCCATCTATTTCACCTTATGATAACGCTGTGTATGAGAAAGCAAAGAGCAATTTGCAACATATGATTGAAACAGGTGTGTTTATACAAGAAGAGAAATCATGTTTTTATATTTACGAGCTTACAATGAGCGGTCGTTCTCAAACTGGACTCGTTGTTTGTACATCAATTGATGAATATATGAACAACACCATTAAGAAACATGAGAAGACAAGACCTGAAAAAGAAAAAGATCGTATTCGTCATGTTGACGTTTGTAATGCTCATACAGGCCCCATCTTTGTAACATATCGCGGGAAAAGTGAAATTGCAAATGTCATCGCGAATTGGAAAGCGACGCATAGCCCAGTTTATGAATTTACGGCAGATGATGCAATTAGGCATAAAGCGTGGATTATTCATGAAGAAAGAGTCATTGCTACATTAATAGAACAGTTTGAGGAAATACCTTCTTTATATATTGCTGACGGTCATCATCGCTCAGCATCTGCTGTAAAAGTTGGAATGATGCGCCGTGAGGCATGCTCTAATTATACAGGTAAAGAAGAATTTAATTACTTTTTATCTGTACTTTTCCCGAAAGATGAATTATCGATTTGGGATTATAATCGCATTGTAAAGGATTTAAACGGGTTATCAGAAGAACAATTTTTACAAGAAATTTCTCAAGCTTTTTATGTAGAAAAAGCAAATTTAGTACCATATAAACCAGCAGAGCGTCATACATTTGGGATGTATTTGAATAAAGTATGGTATAAGCTGACTGCAAAAGCAAATATGTATGATGCAGAGAATGTTGTAAAAAGATTAGATGTATCCATTTTACAAGAACAGTTGTTACATGCGATTTTACATATTGATGATCCTCGTACAAATGACAGAATTGATTTTGTAGGAGGAATACGCGGGCTGAAAGAGCTAGAAAGAATGGTTGATGAGGAAGGATGGGCTGTTGCTTTCTCCATGTATCCAACAACAATGGAAGATTTACTGGATATTGCGGATGCAGGAGAAATTATGCCGCCAAAATCAACGTGGTTTGAACCGAAGCTTCGCAGCGGTTTATTTATTCATTCGTTAGAGTAGAAGAGGGAGCAGATTGCTTTCTCTTTTTTTCTTGCATATTTTGTATCAATCTTATAATGTAAAGTCGTACTAACTGAAGGAAAGGACTCGAGATACATGATACATATTTTATTAGCTGATGATGATTTACATATAAGAGAACTTCTACGTTATCACCTTCAAAAAGAAGGTTATACAGTGTGGGAAGCTGAAGATGGAAAAGTAGCACAGTCTATATTAGAGAAAGAAACAATTCATTTGGCAATTGTAGACATTATGATGCCGCATATGGATGGTTTTACACTTTGTGAAGAAATTAGAAAATATTATGATATACCAGTTATAATGTTAACGGCAAAAGATCAGTTAATAGATAAGGAAAAGGGCTTTTCTGTTGGAACGGATGATTATATTGTAAAACCGTTTGAACCAGCGGAAGTATTATTTCGAATGAAAGCATTGTTACGTCGTTATCAAATGTTAAATGCAGATATTATTCAATTACATGGAACGACAATCGATCGAAAAAGCTACGAAGTACGTTGTCAAGAACAAACCATTTTATTACCGCTAAAAGAATTTGAGTTACTATCACAGCTTGCAAGTTATCCAGGACGAATTTTTTCCCGAGAAGAATTGATTGAACTTGTATGGGGAGTTGATTTTGCGGGAGATGAACGCACTGTAGATGTACATATTAAGCGATTGCGAGATCGTTTTTCTAAGCGAACAGATGATTTTCAAATTAAGACGGTGCGTGGTCTTGGATATAAATTGGAGTTGAAATAAAATGCGATCATTGTATTCACGATTTGTTATGATTTCTATCGTTATTATGTTAGCCAGTAGTATGATTGGTTTTTTATTATCGAATGTGTATTATCATATTTATTTGAAACCATATAACAGTGAAAAGATTTTAAAATATGCTCAAGAAGTTAAACATTTATATGAAAAGTCCGATGAAAAAAGTCGAGAGGAGTATTTACAATCTATTTCTAAGCTTGGTTTTGAAATTTATGTTGTAGATGATCAAAAACAAGGGAAGCGATATGGGAATGCATTTCGAAAAATTAATGTGAGTGAAAAAACAATAGAGAGTGTATTAAAAGGACATACATACAATGGTATTTCAACGTACCCTGCGCGGTTATTTATAACAGGTTTTTTTGATAATGAGCTTTTAAATAGTATTGGAATTCCGATTCAACATGATGGGAAAAACTATGCGCTTTTTATTCGTCCTGATATTCAACAGCAATTTGGAGAAATGCGCATTTTCTTTGCTGTATTAATATGCTTAACTGTTGGATTAAGTATTATTTGTATTGCGGTTGCAGCTCGGTTTATTGTACGTCCTATTCAACTTTTTACGAGTGCAACTAAGAAAATTGCAAATGGAGAGTATGAAATAGCCCTGCCGGAATATCGGAAAGATGAAATTGGAACACTGGCTGTCAGCTTTCGTAAAATGGCAAAAAGCTTAAAGGACTTAGATCGGATGCGGCAAGAGTTTGTTTCAAACGTTTCGCATGAATTTCAATCACCTCTTGCGTCAATTCAAGGGTTTTCGAAGACGTTACAAACAAATGATATGAGTGAATTAGAGCGTAAACGTTATTTGGAAATTATTGAATCAGAAAGTAGGCGTATGTCTAGTTTGTGTAAACAATTATTAACGCTTGCATCTCTAGACAAAGAAGAACAAGTTTTGGATAAGAAAATGTTTGATGCCGGAAAGCAAATAAGAGATGTTATTTTTATGTTAGAGTGGCAATGGCGCGAAAAAGATGTCGCGATTGAATTGGATGTTCCAAGTATGCAAGTGTATGGAGATGAAAATTTGCTCCATCAAGTGTGGACAAATTTATTGACGAATAGTATTAAATTCACAGAAAGTGGCGGGACCATTTCGTTTTATGGGGAAGAGAAAGAAACGGAATTGCATTTTACTATCTCTGACACAGGACTAGGTATGAGTGAAGAGGAGATAGAAAAGATTTTTGAGCGGTTTTACAAAGCTGACGAAGCGCGAAATAGAACAATTGAAGGAAGTGGGTTAGGCCTTTCGATTGTGAAAAAAATTGTTGATCTTCATGAAGGGAATATTACTGTACATAGTATAAAAGGTGAAGGTACAACGTTTACAATTCAGCTTCCAAAACCGTAAAAGATTCTCTGAATTATGTCATGGCTTTGGCTTGGAGATACAAAATAATAACTGTACTATTTAGCGGTTCATTATACACTAAGTAAACATTAAAAAAGGAGCAAATTATACTGCTCCCAAAAAGTTAGACTTTTTTCGGAGTGGAGATTTCCACTCCGATTTTCATTATTTGACGTCGTTAAGAATAATGTTGAATATTTCTTTTTGCGTCATATCATCTGTGAAGATTCTTTCTCTTTTAACCTTAATGATATCATGTGGAGTATACCATTGACGCAATAAATCTTCTCCAAATTCATTTCTTTTATCCCTAGAATTATGTCGTCTAATTGTTTCTTCGAGTGATAAATCGAAATAATATGCATATGCGTTACCATCAAAATAATCCACTAATTCTCTCAACATATCGCCATACTTTCGATTGCTTAGTATTCCTTCTAAAATGACAAATCCACATTTTCCATTTCCATATTCAGTGATTTGACGAATTAAATCATGAGATAGATTACCTATTGTGTCATGAACTTTCAACATTTCTCTGCGAACCACATCTTGAGAAACCAAAAGCGTCCCTTGACCGAAATATTCTTGTAGTTTCTTCGCGATTGTTGTCTTACCGCTTGCGGAGTTTCCTCGAAGAATGATTAATGTCGATTTCAAATTCTCATCTCCTATATAGCTTTCATCAGACGATATTCAACAGGACTACACCCATTCAATTTTGGTTTGATTCGTTCATGATTATAGTAGTGAATATACTCGTCTACAGCTTGTTTTAGTTCTTTAAAACTTCGATAAGTCATTTGTTTTCGTATGTATTCGTATTTAATGACAATAGTGAAAATTCTGGATTTTAATTAGAAATATTGGAATAAAAGTATTATGTAATATTAGTTCTAGATACAGGGGATATGAAAAATCATGATATTATATTTTTTTATAAACGAATTCACGATATAAATCAAATCCATTTTTTGCGTAAAATTGTTTAGCAGTAGTATTAGCCAGCCAATAATCAAGTTCTATCATGTTTATGTTTTTGTTTTTTGCAATTTTGTAAATGTAATCCAGTAATTGTGTGCCATAGCCTTTATTTCTATATGTTTCTAGGACACTAATTTGATGTATGTATATAGATGTATATGTTTTTTTGAAAGCATTGCCTGGATAACTTTTAAGCTCTAACCATGCATATCCGACAGATTGATTAGACTCTTCTAACAGTAAAAAAATAAAACTAGGACTATCAATCATATTTTGAAAAAAATCTTTTACCGCATCGTAGCGATAAGGGTGAAAATATTCAGGATATAATGATGCATGTAAGTTTTGTACAGGTTCATTTAGCTTTGCAATTATTTCATAATTATTTGTTTCACTAATTCTCATAATATCACCTTTTTTATTAAGATAGATTTTGAGGATTTCTAGTAGTTTTTTTATTATATCTTATTTAAAGGTATGAGATAAAGCTGCTAATGAAACAGCAATAGGGATAAGCTATGATTTGTGGTATAGTGAGAAAGTATGTTTTTTAAGGTAGAGGAAGGAGACATAGACATGATTACACCTGCGCAAACTCCTTCATTAACAGAGACGATGAAAGAGTGGCATCAAGCGTTAGCATATGAAATTAAACATTGGAAAACGGTTGGTGGAAGTAAACTATCAATTATAAATGGACGTTTTCTATATACAGACTATGAAAGTAGTGTATATATATTCCAGCTTATTTCTGAAGTAAGTTTACCGGATGGAACACCAATTCGGATTGAATTTGACGGTGACGAAGCAACAGGGGAAGTGCTATCTGTTCAAGGGCTAGAGATTGAAGTGAAACTTAATTGTTACTTGCAGCACCATATTAATGAAGCAGCGTTATATAGTGAACCGTGGCAACTGTTAGAGCAATTGCAAGAGCGTTTAAAAGAAGTGAGAAAAGATAAACAAAGACGTCAGCGCGTGAAACGGTTATTACAAGGTGATAGTACACCAAAGCATATTATGAAAATGAAAAAAGCGAAAAATGAACTTGCATACCGTGCTTTTTATAATGCAACAACTTACATTTGGGGACCGCCAGGAACAGGAAAATCATACAATTTATCACGAATTATTGCAGCTCATTATCAAAGTGGAAAATCTGTTCTTGTATTAGCTCATAGTAATGCAGCAGTTGATGTATTAATGAGCGAAGTAACAAAGCAAATTGAGAAAAAAGAAAAATGGGTACCAGGAGACGTTATTCGCTATGGGTTTAGTCAAAATGAACAAATTCGCGATCATGAAACGTTACTTACCACGCGATTAGTTGAATCGACAAATGCAGAATGGGAAGAAGAACGGCTGTATTTAGAAGAATTAAGACAAGAATTAAGACAAAAAATCCTTTCTTACAAAGCGACTTCTTCTGAAAAGAAAAGAATGCAGGAAATAGAAGGAGAACTTCGAAAGCAAAAAGCAAAAGTGAAAGAAGTTGAAAAAGAGTATATTGAAAATGCAAAAGTCATTGGGGCAACATTATCCAAATGTGCAATCGATTCGCTTGTTTACGAAAGAACGTTTGACCTTGTAGTCGTGGATGAAGTCAGTATGGCATATGTTCCGCAAATAGCATTGGCAGCCTCTTTAGGAAAGCGAATTGTCGTTTGCGGCGACTTTCTACAATTACCACCGATTGCTTTATCAAATCATGAACTTGTGAACAAATGGTTAAAAGAAGATGTGTTTTATCATGCAGGTATAGTAGAATCTGTAAACGATCATAAAAAGCATCCGAATTTATACATGTTGCAAGAGCAGCGTCGTATGCATCCGCATATTTCAAGTTTTACAAATGAATTTATTTATAAAAATGAAGTGTTCGACCATTCATCAGTCACATCCCGTAACGATATTGCAAACTTACAGCCTTTCATGAGGGAGGCAGCAGTTTTACTAGATACAAGTAATATCGGAGCTTATTCATTAAAAGATGTTATCTCTAGCTCACGTTATAATATTTTTTCAGGTCTAATAGCGATGCAACTTATGTTAATTGGCCTGATGGATGGAATACCGTCAATTGGTATCGTTACACCATATCGTGCTCAGGCCCGTTTTTTATCAACATGTATCCGTGAATTTCTTCAAAAAACAAAGTTCAAAAATACACCTGTGCTAGCAGCGACCGTTCATAAATTTCAAGGATCTGAACGTGATATGATTTTGTTCGATACAGTTGATAGTTATCCGCAAGAACGCCCAGGTGTGCTGTTTTTTGATCAAAAAAACCATCGACTTGTTAATGTTGCAGTAACAAGAGCAAGAGGGAAGTTTATTCAGTTATCAGATTGTCAATATATGAAGCAAAACCTTTCGCGAAAACAAGCCTTATCTCATTTAACGCAGCACCTACAAAGGCAAGGAAATGTATATGATCGTACAACATCAAGAACGTTTCTAGAGCGGAAAATTACAAAGAGATTGCGATGGTTTGTACAAACAAGCGCTGAAGAAACGAAAGTATTATTAAAAGATATTATTTCAGCAAAAAAGAAAATTATTGTGTCCATCCCGAATTCAAGCCGTATGGATAAGAGGATTTGGCAAGCGTTAGTACGTGCAGAAGCATCTATTATTATATATACAGAAGGTGCAATTCCAATAAAAAACGTACAAGCACGTCGCCAAAACAAAGTGATGCCATTTGTTATCATTGATGATGAAATAATGTGGATAGGTGCTCCATTAACAGCTCATATGATATTTGATGGCAGTCCGGAGTTTCCATATATTGTAGCGAGACTACAAGCTCCACAAACAATTGGAGTATTAAAAGGATTTTTAGATATAAAAATATAGAATTTTCTTGACTTTTAAATGTAATGAAATTAGAATTAAAATAATTTAACACATTCCAATACGAATACTTATAATTTCTTATCATGAGAGGTGGAGGGACTGGCCCTTTGAAGCCTCGGCAGCGGATTCATTATGAATACTGTGCCAATTCCAGCAAGTGCAAGGCTTGAAAGATAAGAAAGATGGCATAGATTTATTGTGTATACTTTAAGGCCTCTTTCTATCTCTTAGAAAGAGGTTTTTTTATTTAAAAGATTGAAAGGGGAATGAAAAATGGGAACTTTACAAATTACTACACATCGAAATAAAATTGCACAAAGTATCGAAGAGCAAAAAGAGATTTATGTGAAAACGAGTCATGCTATTCATGATAATCCAGAGATAGGAAATCAGGAGTTCTTTGCATCAAAAACGCTTAGTTTATTGCTAGGAAGTGCTGGTTTTCAACTTCAGCATCATATCGCTGGGCATGAAACGGGTTTTATTGCAAGAAAAAGTTCTGGAAAGAAAGGACCTACAATTGCTTTTTTAGCAGAATATGATGCACTTCCAGGTCTAGGTCATGCTTGCGGACATAATTTAATTGGGGTAATTAGTACAGCAGCTGCAATTGCATTGTCAGAAGTTATTGAAGAAATTGGCGGAGAAGTCGTTGTGTTTGGTACACCAGCAGAAGAAGGAGGACCAAATGGAAGTGCAAAAGGAAGCTATGTAAAAGCAGGCTTATTTAAAGAGATTGATGCAGCACTTATGATTCATCCAAGCGGGAAAACAGCAACAACTAGTCCATCCCTTGCATTAGATCCACTAGATTTTCATTTTTACGGCAAGCCAGCTCATGCTGCTTCATCTCCAGAAGCAGGAATTAATGCATTAGATGCTGTTATTCAGTTGTTTAATAGTATTAATGCACTTCGTCAACAATTGCCTGCAGACGTGCGTATTCATGGGATTATTACAGATGGAGGAAAAGCGCCCAATATTATCCCGGATTATGCATCAGCTCGTTTCTTTATTCGAGCAAAAACGAGAAAACGATGCACCGAAATTACAGAAAAGGTACGTAATATTGCACAGGGGGCCGCTCTTGCGACTGGTACAACAGTAAAGATTGAACAATTTCAAAATGAGATTGATAATTTAGTAATTAATCAAGCTTTTAATGCGATAATTGCCGAAGAACTAGAAGGCTTAGGAGAAGAGGTTCATCGTAATGAACGGGTAGGTATTGGTTCTACTGATGCAGGAAATGTTAGCCAAGCAATTCCGACAATTCATCCTTACATTAAAATTGGACGCGATGATTTAGTTGCACATACAGATGCATTTCGAGAAGCAGCACGCTCTGCAAGAGGAGATGAGGCATTAATCATTGGAGCAAATGCGTTAGCGCTAACTGCTTACCGTTTAATTACAGAGGAAACATTGCTAGAAAACATTAAACAAGAGTTTGAAAATGGGAAAAAGCAAGAAGAATAAAGAAAAGGTATCCTCAGACGAAAAATGTCTGAGGATTATTATTTTGAAAATTTATATAATTAATATTATTATATAATTAAGATGAAAAGAAATGAGGACTGTCCTGTGGAAATTGTATATGATCGAGCAAAGTTGCAATTATTATCTATAAATGATGCATGTTCATTGTACTCCATTATTGAAAAACATCCAGATATTTGGACATATTTAATAACAAAAATGGATTGCTTTGAAGATATGGAAAGATTAGTTGAAGAATCAGTAGAAAAGTATAAAAGGGGAGTTGACCTTCCGTTTATTGTGATTGATCAAACGACAAATGAGATTGTAGGAACGACACGGTTATACAACATATCAAAGAAACACAAAACAACAGAACTCGGACATACTTGGTATAGTCCAAGCGTGCAAAGAACAAGTGTAAATACAGAGTGTAAATATATGATGCTTCGATATGCATTCGAAGAGTTAGGCATGCTACGTGTACAAATTAAAACAGATGCTCGGAATGAAAAGGCACAGTGCGCTATTGAAAGATTAGGTGCAGTAAAAGAAGGGATACTTCGAAATGAACGATTACTTCCAAATGGGTATGTGAGAGATGCTGTTGTGTATAGTATTATTTCAGAAGATTGGCCAAGTGTAAAAGAACAATTAGAAAATAAATTAATGAGTGTAAAATGTAAGTAGGAGGAAAAAGATGCCATATATAGAAACAGAACGTTTAAAAATGATTTCTTTCACACTAGAACTAGTGGAAGCTACAATAAAAGGAACTGAGGAACTTTCGAAAATAATACCTTACCAAGTTGCTAATCAATGGCCAATGCCTGATTATGCAGAAATCTTACCGTGGCAAGCAGAGCGATTACGTGAAAAGCCAGATAATAGTCAATGGAGTGGCCTTATTATTCATAAAGAAGACAATACAATTATTGGTGATATGGGGTGCAAGGGCGCTCCAGATGTAAATGGTATTGTTGAGATTGGCTATAGTATTGTTCCAGATTACCAAGGAAAAGGCTATGCTACAGAAATGACAAAAGGCCTTGTACAATGGTTATTAAACCAGCAAAATGTGACAACGGTTAAAGCGGAATGTTTAATAAGTAACACTGCTTCTGCAAGAGTGTTAGAGAAATCAGGTTTTTGTTGCGTATTACAGGAAGATCATATGAAATATTGGATTTTGAAATAGTAGATTGAGAGAAATGCCTTCTAACATGTAAGAAACCTTTCCAGTTCGAATCTATGTATTCATCCGTAAAGAGTGCTGGAGTTACTAGACAGCAATGCTCGCGATCTGGGATGGAAAGAGTAGCGAACGAACCGAAAAAATAGTGAAATAAAATTAAAAAAGCAATGGAATTCGTTCTTCCATTGCTTTTTCTATTGTTACTTTTATCTCGAAGCATCTGCTGGTTGTTTTGCATCTTGTTCAGGCTGCTTCGGTTGTTTTTCTGGTTTATCGGGTTTCATATCTGTCCCTTGCCCTTTTCGGACATCATTCTTTTCTTTGTACTCTTTCCCGTCTTCGTGCTTTCTTTTGTTGAAATGTTTGCTATGTTCGTTCCATTCCTCGTGTTTGCCGTGATGAAATCCTTCATGATGCTCTTCGGCATGACTAGTCGCAAAACCAAGACCGAATCCTACCACCAACGTAGCACAAGCACAGCCAATCATTTTCCATTTTTTCTTACTTTTCCACGTACCGCGATGAAGCTCGGCCATGAATTCTTCTTTCAATTCCTGCTTCAATTCTTTTTTCATTTCTTTATTTGCCTCCACCTGCTCATGATCGTTTGTTTCGTTCTTGAATTCTTCTGACATAACCCTCACCATCCTTTCTTAATGTATATATGCGAAATTTATAAGGCATTCATTAGAATTTTCTCATGTCCCTCTCATGTTTTTCTCATCAAGAGGCTGTATGTGAAGAATTTTAGGAGAAACATACAAATTGAATTTGTGATGTATACTGCGCATGCAATGCAAATCAAAGATAGCAGTGATTGTAATGAAGCAACTTACAAACACATTAGCAATTCCCAGTGATGCAAAAGGGTATTTTTTCTTACAAAATGATTACGTATTTTATATACTTTTGTTTCAACGTTCCATTCTTTAAAAAAATTCGTTACAATATAGAAGTGTTAGAATTTGAGAGAAATATAAGTTGTTATTATTATAAATAGACCACGAATGTAAGTGTGAAATATAAAAACCTCTTTTTATTGAAAACTCTTTTATAGAACTGCTATGAGGGAAAACATCTTCTTTCAAATCAATTCAAATAATAAATTGAATGAACATTCGATTAAACGAATTTTAGTATAAAGTATGTAGGAAATACGGAGGCTGTAATTTTATGAAGAAAAAAAGAAGTATAAAAATAAGGGTGGTACAGGCACTCTTATTTATACTTGGTTTCATTATTGTATTTGTGAGCTATGCGGCGTATGATATTTGGCATTATCGTTCTAAGACAGATCGAGTTGATACGGATGCTGCGATTGTATTAGGAGCCGCGTCGTGGAATGGAAAACCGTCTCCAGTACTTCGCGAGAGAATTAATCATGCCATTTCTCTTTATAAGAATGGGCACGTTAAAAAAATTATTTTTACAGGTGGTACGAAATTTGAAACGGAATTAGAAGAAGCGCGTACTTCAAAAATATATGCATTAAAGCATAATGTAAAAGAGGAAGATATTTTAATTGAAACGGAATCACGTTATACAGAAGAGAATTTAAAAAATGCTCTGCAGATTGGAAAAGAACATGGTTTACAAACGTATACAATTGTAAGTGATCCACTTCATATGAAACGAGCGATGCAAATTGCAAAGCATCTCGGTATGGATGCATATTCTTCACCAACGCCAACGTCTGCTTATCGTAGTCTAGACACAGAGTTACCGTTCTTTTTCAAAGAACTATGTTCTTATATCGGTTATGTTGCATCCTTGCCTGTTCGTTTTTTTAAAGGTGATTAAAAGAAAAGATTTCCTAATGTTTTTAGGAGATCTTTTTTATATTTAAAACATTGTTTTTTCATCGGAATAGTGCAACAATTAAAAGATAGATTATATGTTTAAAGGAAATAATGTATATAACGAAACATCCATCAGTATGGTCTTGATAGTTTATTAGTGTGAGATAACAAAGGTAGCTAAAGAGAACAGTGTGCATATAATAATTTTAGCATGAAATGGAAAGGACTGATGAAATGGAGTTTGTAAGATCGAGAGAGCAACAAAAGCGATTAAGTAAATTACAACCATATATCACTCTATTCTCAAATAGAGAACCTCAGTTAGACGAATTGTATTCATTTCCTTTTGAAAATATAGAAGATTTAAAAGAAATTGGGTATACAGCATGGACTGTTCCACAGGACGAAGGTGGGGCGGGAATATCTCTATATGATTTTCTGCTATTTCAGGAATGTATTGCACAAGGTGATGGAGCAACAGCATTATGCATGGGTTGGCACCTTGGAATTATACAAGAACTTTCGGAAAATCGCTCATGGGATAAAAAAGTGTTTTCTTGGCTTTGTGAGAAAGTGAAACGCGGAGCACTTGTAAACCGTGCAGCAACGGAACGAAATACGGGCAGTCCAACACGAGGAGGAAAACCGGAGACAACAGCTATTCAAAAGGGGAATACTTGGATTATTTCTGGCAGAAAAACATTTACAACAATGGCACCGGTACTAGATTACTTTCTCGTTTCAGCATCTATAGAAGGGACAGAGGAAGTAGGGGAATTTCTTGTCCCGCGTAATACAGAAGGTGTTTCAATTGAAGAAACGTGGGATTGTGTAGCTATGCGCGGCACAGCAAGTCATGATTTAGTTTTAGAACAAGTAGTGATTCCGCGTAAATATTTTGTAGAGATTATTTCTCCGCGTAAGAGGGAAAAGAGAAGAGGATGGCAGTTGCATATTCCAGCTTGTTATCTTGGCATTGCACAAGCTGCACGTCGGTATGCCTTGCAATTTGCAGCAACGTATCAACCAAATAGTATACAAGCACCTATAGCAACGTTACCAAATGTTCAAAGATTAATAGGAGAAATAGAATTAGAAATGATGCAAGCCCGTTCTTTTTTGTATAGTGTTGCAAAGCAGTATGAAGAAGAAAGTAAACGAAGCTTGCAAGCAGAGATGGCCGCGGTGAAGTATACTGTGACAAATGCGGCAATTTCAATTGTAGATAAGGCGATGCGTATTGTTGGGGCAAGAAGTTTATCTGAGAAAAATCCGTTACATCGCTATTACTTACACGTACGTGCTGGACTTCATAATCCTCCGATGGATGATGCGACAATTTCACTATTAGCGCATCATGCATTGCAAGATTTTGAAACTGAAAAATAGGAAATGTTTTTCCTTTTCGTATATAATAAAGGCAAGTGGTGTATGAAAAGGAGAATACATATGTTAGAAGTTATTGCAACATGCTTAGAAGATGCAAAACGGATTGAACGTGGTGGTGGGGAACGGATAGAATTAATTACAGCATTTACAGAAGGCGGGCTTACACCAAGTTATGCATTAATAAAAAATGTAATAGAAGCCGTTACCATTCCTGTACATGTAATGATTCGTCCACATGCCAAATCTTTCGTATATTCTAAAGAAGAAATTGAGTTAATGAAAGAGGATATCCGCATCGCAAAACAACTTGGAGCAACTGGTGTTGTCTTAGGTGTTTTGAATGAAAATCATAAAATTGATGTAGAAAAGTTAGGGAAGTTGTTAGAAGTAGTTGATGAAATGAATGTGACATTTCACCGAGCAATTGATGAACTGACAGATTTAGTAGAAGGCGTAAAAATATTGCGGAAGTTTAATAAGATTACACATATCTTAACATCTGGTGGAAAAGGAAAAATAGAAGATAACATTGCTGTTTTACGCAGTATGAATCAAGCAAGTGCTGGACAAATACAAATCGTTGTTGGTAGTGGTGTCACGAATGAAAATGTGCAGAAATTGTTACGCGATACTGGAAGTACACAAGCCCACGTTGGTACAGCAGTGAGAGAAGGAAAATCGTGCTTTGGTGACGTTGTCGTTCAAAATGTACGAGAAATTGTAAAACTGATTAGTTGTTAAAGGAGATATCTAGATGAAAAAAAGTGAGATTATGTCATGGGTTAAAAGTATAGCTCTAGCTTTAATTATTGCAATTGTTTGTCGTGCATTTTTATTTACACCGTCGCTTGTGCAAGGGGAATCTATGATGCCAACGCTAAAAGATAATGAGAGAATGGTTGTGAATAAAATTGGATATAGTCTACAAGGGTTAAATCGTTTTACTATCATTGTCTTTCATGGGAATGAAGGGCATGATTTAGTAAAACGAGTGATTGGTTTACCTGGAGACACAATTGAGTATAAAAATGATGTTTTATATGTAAATGGTAAAGCAGTTGCTGAACCATATTTAGATGAATATAAAAAGCAACTATCTGGAGGGCAGTTGACTCCTGACTTTACGTTAGAAGAGATAACTGGAAAGAAAACAGTTCCTGAAGGCTATGTATTTGTATTGGGAGATAATCGTCAAGTATCTAAAGATAGCCGAGCATTTGGTTTTGTTTCTGAAAAACAAATTGTTGGGAAAGGTTCAATGGTATTTTGGCCACTGCAGCATGTTAGAGCGTTATAATAGTTTGAAAAAAGCAATTAAACTCATTTAGAGTTTGATTGCTTTTTTATTTGTATTTGCAAACATTTTGCAAACTTGCTTATCCAAATATGCTTTTTGCGAATGTTTTTACTGCATCTTTAAATTGTTGATAGATACCATTCTCAATGAAGCGGAAAAGAAGGGGTAGCTCGATTAACGCCTCAAATCCTATGTAATCATAGTGCTTTTTATATGCTAATTTAAGGTATAAAGATATTAATATATCATTATTAAAAAATAATGAATCTTAACTAAATATTCTTAATATTAGGTATTTTATTTCTAAAATTGTAATATATTTACATTTTTTGTATATAGATGTACATTGTGGTTATAAGCCGAAAAAAACTTAAAAAAGGAGATTTGAAAATGAGGAATGTTAAAAACTTGCAGGAGTTGCTTTAGCAGGAGTGATTGGATTAAGCAGGTTAGGATTAATAGGAACAACTGCAGCTAGTGCAGAGGAAAGCAATTCACCTACATTAAATTCAGTAAATATTTCTAACACATCAGATGGTGAACTACTCACTACTTAGCTGACGCTTGAAGTGAGAGCTTCTTGGGAAGTAAGTGCTTTTGCTAGCCACTTATGTTTACCAAGCTAACAGGGTAGTCCCTACCCCTAAAAATAGTATATGTACGTTGGGCTATCGCCCTGTACACGCTCGAGGAAGGAAAATTCTTTCGGATAATTTGTTAAATTCAAGAAAAATGGAATTTGATACAGATACTGCAGGATTTGGAGGAGAAATGGCCGGTGATATATATAATTTTAATGTAGAACCAATAGGTGGTGGAACATATTCCTATGTAAACTTTCGGATGGATAAATATTCATCAAGTAATAATCTTTAGGTTAAGTCAAAAAACAAACTTTAAAAATCAACTTTTTTGTTTAAGAGAGACACTGTAACCAGATTCAATTAGTGTTCTCCCTCAATCAATAACAATAGTTTTTATTTGTGAAAAGTTTTCAGATGTGGCGGGTCATTCTACAAATCGTTTCCAAACTCCTAAAGTAAGAAATTCAATCAGATTTAAGAATAGTAGAATACTTAAGGGGATTATTTTCTTTTTATTACAAAAAGGTATAAATATCCTAAAAATACATTTATGAGGTGATCTTGATGAGAAGAAATCTTAAGTCGGTTGTCTTTATGATGTGCTTTGCTATAGTTGCAGTCTTTTTTTCAGTACCCTCAACCTTTGCTGAAGAGGGGAAAAGTCAATTTGTTTTGATTAATGGGGAAAAAGCAAGTTCTCCCGTCCAAGATAGTCAAGTAAAACACATCTTCTTCTCGAAAGATCTGAATGGAAAAGAAATTAAGTATGGATTCACCAATGAAAAAGAATTTCAGCAATTTGTTCAAAATAAAGAATACGAAAAACACCGTGAATATAAAAATCCAAAAGCAGAACTAATCAAGAAAGAAAACTTGACTACTCTGGGTACTGGACCAAATTATACTGATTTCTACTGGGATATTAATAAAGGTGGATCCCGTATTTCTTATGCAATAGGAACTTACACAAATTACGTCGGTAATTACTGGAACGATCAAATTTCTTCAATTAGTACTGCAGCTAGTGGCTATACAAGAGTTTGGGAACATGCTAGTTATGGAGGAGCTACTTATGCTTGGGACAACTATTCTTATTGGGGATATACAATTAACCTGAATAATTATGGATGGAATGACGCAATTTCTTCTTTAGGAGTGTTCAACTACTAAGATTGAATAGAGGAGACGATTAACTGTAGAATGACCCGTCACATCTGAAATTTTTTCATTTTTATTTTTAAAACAAGTCCTAGTAGGAACTATACATTTAAAAGATGATACTTTTATTAATGTAAGATGGTATCTACGGTACAAACTGAGCTTTCGTGATTTGGTGGAAATGATGGAGGAATATGGAGGTATTATGCATGCCTCGATCCTAAGAGGGTACATTATTACTTTATTCAGGATCAAAATTACATTTCGCACATTTAAAGTATACTATAGCATGAGTTAATTTCCAATGCTTTCCTGATGTTTTTATGCAAGATTTTATACAATTTCGGATTGGGAAATAAACGGTAAGGATACTAAAATCCTTGTTGTTTTTGTATTGCACAAAAACATGTACAACCTGAAATTTTATGGACTGTATAAATTATAGGAATAATGCGGGTTTGGAAAGTAGGAGAACTACTGATAATGGTATGTCATGTTAATCGTATATGTATAGAATATTCATTATTCTTCTTTCCCTTTTTCTTGCGGGAAATTAATCTAAATATTTGATTTTTTTTGTATATTGGTTTATAATCAGTCTAAGTATAATTCCTCTATACGTAACTGGCGAAGCGTGGAGTACCACGAGGAAGCGTATAGTTCATATAGTCGTACGCCTGGGCAAAAGTATTTGATTGTAAGTAACTTAACAATCAAATACTTTTTTGTTTTTGAGAATGATTAAAAACAAAAATAGGAGATGAAGTAAAGTATGTATAATACTAAAAATGCAATCATCGGATTTATTGGTACAGGTGTTATGGGAAAAAGTATGGCTACCCACCTTATAAAGGCAGGATATACAGTTTTAGTTTATAATCGAACTCCTGCCCGTTCTCAAGAGTTAATAGAAAATGGTGCCATTTGGAAAGAAACTGTAGCTGAAATTGCTGCTCAAGCGAATATTATTATTACAATGGTGGGTTACCCGAAAGATGTAGAGGGAATTTATTTCGGAGAAAAAGGGATTTTACACCACGCTAAACCAGGTACATATGTTATCGATATGACTACATCAAGTCCTATTTTAGCGCAAAACATTTACGAAATAGCCCGTGAGAAGGGAATTTATACATTAGATGCCCCTGTGTCAGGGGGAGATATTGGGGCCAAAAAAGCAACTTTAGCCATTATGGTAGGAGGAGAACAACAAGATTTTGATGCAATGAAACCTATATTTGAGCTAATGGGAACTAATATTATCTTACAAGGAAAAGCTGGGGCAGGACAACATACGAAAATGTGTAATCAAATTGCTATTGCTTCAAATATGATAGGGGTTTGTGAAGCAATGGTATACGCTAAGCAAGCAGGTCTTGATCCAAAAGATGTATTAAGAAGTATTGAAACAGGAGCAGCAGGAAGTTGGTCTCTTAGTAATCTAGCTCCTCGGATGATTAATGGAGATTTTGAACCAGGATTTTATATTAAACATTTTATAAAGGATATGAGAATTGCTCTTGAATCAGCAAAAGAAATGGGATTATCAACACCAGGATTACAATTAGCTAAATCATTATATGATGAGCTCGCTGACAAAGGAGCAGAAAATAATGGAACCCAAGCATTGTACAAACTATTAGATAAACAACTTTCACATAAATCTTAGTAACTCTAATATAAAATTTATTTACTAGAAGAGAAAATACTCCAAGCAAGTGGTCCTTATATGATAATAATGGGTAGGATGGCACGAGTGGCTATCAAGGTATCTGGCGTAGGTGGGGCCGATACTAGGGACAGGGGAGAAATATTGTTTTTTTACTATTATGAAATTCTATATATATTATAAAGAAAAGCGGAAAAGGAACTGACTTATAAGATCATGAATCAGTTCCTCTTCTGTTTTGCTACTAATAAGTATTGTTATGTTAACCAGCTCCTAAATAGGCGGCTGGTTTTTCATTTCTTAACGTATAATATTCACATTTTGTTATCTGAACTTCTAACTCAAAAAAAATCGAACGATATTTCCTTTTCTAACCTATACTACTCACTGCAAAATCAAGCATTTGAATAATCTTATAGAATAGGATCATAGATATATCAAGCGACGTTTTTCAAAATCCTCAGGATTTCAAAATCATCGCCACACCTCACGTACCTTGAAAGGAATCGAAACCATTCATGCTATATAAACAAAACCGCAGTTTACGGCCAAACTGCGGTTTTTCAACGTACAATGAATTGCGAAAGTTACTTACAATTGCTTGTGATTTAATCGTACTCAACCTGAATTTTTAACTCTTAAGAAACTTTGCAACAGAACCGTATAAATAATAATGGTATCTTTAAATTGTTTTAACGGAATTTTCTAACTTTAGTTTTTCAACTTTATGAAGGATGGAGGAGAAAAGTTCATGTGATATTATAGTAGTTAGAAAACATGGAAAAACTAGGGAAATATGACAGTCCAATATTTATTTTAATAAATTTAAGGAGCATGTTTTTATGAAAACTACTGACTCAAAAAGTCTATGGGGAAATACAATTTATTTACAGGTTTTCTCTGCGTATTCACTGCTTATGCTTGGTGTGTTTATTGATATGTTAGCTATTATGACTATTGTTGGTTTTGAATGGGAAGTAGACCCTACCATGATTGGATTGATTCCTGTTGCGTATGCACTTCCCGGAATTATCTTTGGTTCATGGGCAGGTGTGATTGCAGATCGTTTTAGGAAAATTCCTATCATGATGTTTTGTAATCTTATGGTTGGCTTAATAACAATTGCTCTTTTATTTGTACAAAATATCCACTGGCTCTTAGTGGCATTAATGATTCGTTCTATTTTTATTGTTTTCTATTATCCTGCACAGCAAACACTAACAAGACAGATTGTGTCCCCTGATTTGCTTACTAAAGCAGTAAGTATCAATGGAATAGTAGAGCAGGGGACCAAGATAGTAGGTCCACTTATAGGAGGCATGTTGCTAAGCTGGTTTCAGCCAGAGTTCTGCCTCATTATAAGAGCTATAAGTTGTTTATTAGCTACTTTAGTTCTGATACCCACAATAAAATTCAAAGAAACTATATCGAAAGAACTTGTTGAAAAGCAAAAGCAAAGCACTTGGACCGCTTGGGTACAAGGGTGGGGTTATGTGTTATCTAATCGGATAATATTATCAACTATGATTTTCGTTACAATAGCTATGGCAGTATTACAATTAGTAGACTCACAGTTCCCTACTTTATTTAAGAGCTTATTTCCACATGATAAAAGTAAAATGGGATATATCATTTCTATTATTGGTCTTGGGGGAATACTCGGTGCATTACTAACTCAGAAATTAAAACAATTTCAATATGGCTGGGTAGTATGTGGGGGCATGGTTTTAATGGGAATTGGTTTTGGGGGGATCGGCTTGATAACGCCCGGTACGGTCTTCGTTTTGGCCTATCTGATTAGTTTTATTGCTGGGATTGGAAGTGGACTAATGCTTGTATCTAATCAAGTTATTTTACAAATAGAATCCGATCAAGATCAAGTAGGAAGAGTATTTGGTATACAAAGTAGTTTAACAAATGCAGTTTTAATTATTTCTCCTGCTATGAGTGGCCCATTAGTTCATTTGTTTGGAGTAACTCAACTCTATGTTTATGGAGGGATTGGACTTATTACCATTGGAGCAATTGGGGTTTCACTGCAGAAATATTTATGGGCTAAACATAAACACGAACCTATAAGAGTAAATAATTTTTGAAGGGAAGATTTTTTATGACCAATGAGGAATGTTATCCATTAAGTCACCCACAGAGGAGAATATGGTATACAGAATTTATTCATTCTGATAAAGGGATATGTAATTTAAGGTTCTTGTTTAAACTTCATCGAAAAATGAATTATTCAAAATTAAACCGAGTTGTGAATCGTGTTATCAGTGAAAATGATGGTCTGTGCATCAGACTAAAAGAAAATGGGCATCAGGAACCTGAGCAATATTTTGTTAAACATGAAGAACAAGAATTTGAGTTTTTCGATTTTAGTTCCGTGGAAGATTCAGATTTGCTGGAAAAATGGATTGAACAGAAAACAAAAGAAACGTTTACATTATTTAATTCGGATTTATACTATTTCGCCTTAATAAAATTAAACGATAATGAATGTGCAGTCTTTGGAAATGTTCATCATATTATCATGGATGGTTTATCAATCCAAATATTTACCAGTCAGATTGCAAAATATTATTATGAGATGCATAACGAGACTGAGGAAGGCGAAATTAACAATTCATATGTTCAATTTCTGGCCAATGAACAAACATACTTGAATAGTAGTCGTTTTCAAAAAGATCAAAAATTCTGGTTAGAGGAATTTAAAACACTTCTATCTGTGACCGGATTGAAGCCCTATAATACGTATCAAGTTAGTACCAAAGCATCACGTGAGACGTTTATATTATCGGAGCATTTGAAGAGAAAGATAGAAAAATTTTCAGAAGATTACAAATTTAGTTTATATACCCTTTTTGTTGCTGCTTTCTCGTTGTCTATGTATCGGTGGACCTCATCGCTTGATATTGCATTAGGAATGGCTTATGGCAACCGTATGACTAAAATGGAACGAGAATTAATTGGAATGATGGTGAGTACAGTTCCTCTAAGAATGGATATTGATCCAGAAGAAGAAGTGCTTTCATTTATTGGTAGAGTGTCCAGAAAACAAAGTAAATCATTACGACATCAGAAATATCCATTTGATTTGTTATTAAAGCAGATTAATAAAGAGAATAACAGCAATGTGAGACTTTTCGGAACTACGATTGATTATAGAGATCGTGATGAAAGTGGTGACTCACTATGGATTCCAAACCGAGAAGAAGTACAAGATTTTGCAGTGCATATTGAGAATTTGATTGATATAGACTCTTTACATGTACATATTGATTATCGTGAAGAGCTATTTTCTAATGAAGAGATAAAACGTTTTTTTAAAGTTATGTTAGCAATATTAGAAAATACGTTTGAAAATCCAAGACAGAAGGTAACTGAAATCGATATCATTTCTGAAGAAGATAAAAGAAAAAGTTTAGTAGAGTTCAACAGTCCTAAATTTGATTTTCTACCTCAAGTAACTATTCATGAATTGTTCGAACAGCAAGCGATGATTTATCCAAATGCTATTGCAGTTATGTATGAAAAAGAGAGAGTTACTTATAGGGAGCTAAATGAACGTGCAAATCAGTTAGCTCATTATCTACAGAAAAAAGGAGTAGGACCTGATACTTTAGTTGGACTGTGCGTTGAACGTTCTCTCGAAATGATTGTAGGTATTTTAGGGATTTTGAAGGCTGGTGGAGCTTATGTTCCACTTGATCCAACATATCCAGAGCAGCGACTTCAATATATTTTAGAGGATGCTAGCATCCAGTTATTCGTAACGCAAGAAAGTTTAAAAGAATTGAAATGGTTACCTGAAAATATTAAATCAATTTGCCTGGATCGTGATCGAGATGAGATTGGGCAGGAAAGTAAGACCTTGCCGTTTTCTGATGTAAGTTCTCAAAACCTAGCTTACGTAATCTATACTTCGGGATCAACAGGGAATCCAAAGGGCGTTATGATAGAGCATCACAATGTCATTCGTTTATTTAAATCGACGGACTGTTGGTATCAGTTTAATGAAAAAGATACTTGGACGCTTTTTCATTCTTATGCATTTGATTTCTCAGTATGGGAAATTTGGGGAGCATTATTATATGGTGGGAAATTAGTTATTGTTCCGTACTGGATTAGTCGATCGCCTAAGGATTTTTATCAATTATTGGTAGAGGAAGAAGTCACAGTTCTAAATCAGACACCTTCCGCATTTCGGCAATTAATACAAGTGTGTGAACAAGAAGATGAGAATAAAAACTTGCAGCTGCGTTATGTGATATTTGGCGGAGAAGCGTTAGAACCTATTAGCTTGTTACCATGGTTTCAAAGGTATGGAGAGAAAGAACCGCAGTTAATTAATATGTATGGAATTACAGAGACTACAGTTCATGTTACATATTATCCAATTACTCAAGATGATGTGCAGCATGCTTCAAGAAGTAATATCGGAAAGCGGATTCCAGATTTAGAAGTGTATATATTAGACTCTTATCAACAACCTGTACCTATAGGTGTAGATGGTGAGCTTTATATTGGCGGGGCAGGGCTTGCACGTGGGTATTTAAATAGACCTGAATTAACTGCAGAGCGCTTTATACCTCATCCATTTAGTAGTGATCCGAAAGCAAGATTATACCGGACAGGAGACTTAGCGAGGTATTTGCTGGATGGGAATCTGGATTATCGTGGAAGAATTGATCATCAGGTTAAAATACGTGGTTTCCGAATTGAGATTGGGGAGATTGAATCTACTTTAAATTCATATGCATCTATAAAAGAGGCTGTTGTAATTGTTAGAGAAGATCAACCGGGTGATAAACGATTAGTAGCATATGTTGTAGGAGATGGAAACATAGGTGCGTGGCGAGAGTATCTTAAAGCGAAACTACCGAGCTATATGGTCCCTTCGGGATTTGTGACGATGGAAGCCATTCCACTAACAGCTAACGGTAAAGTTGATCGTGAGGCTTTACCTATGCCGGAGGACAAGAAGATTAACAGTGAATGTGTTGCTCCCCGGAATAGTAACGAACAGATACTGGCTACCATCTGGAAGCAAGTATTAGGTGTTAAAAAGGTGGGAATCTATGATAATTTCTTTGAAATTGGTGGCGACTCGATTCTCAGTATTCAAATCATATCTCAAGCAAGTCAAGTGGGATTAAAGCTTACTCCAAAGCAAATGTTTGAATGCCCAACTATTGCCGAGTTGGCACAAGTGGCTATAGAAACGCAAGGAGTACAAGCGGAGCAGGGAATTGTGACAGGAGATGTGCCTCTTACTCCAATTCAGTACTGGTTCTTCGAGCAAGAACATCCACGTCCGGAGCATTGGAATCAATCGATGCTTTTAAGAGTAAAAGAGAGATTGGACGTGAAATTACTAGAGGGAGCAATATTAAATTTACTCAAACATCATGATGCTTTACGTTTCCGGTACGAACAGTTACCAAATGGAACGTGGAGGCAGAGAAATGAAGGGACTAATGAGCAGTCAGTACTTCATGTGGTAAAACGGAACAAAGCTAATGAACAAGCATGGAATAAAATAATACAAGAAGAGATGAACATTAATCAAGCTAGTTTTAATTTAGTTACTGGTCCGTTAATGAGAGTAGTTTACTTTGAGGACACCTTGACTGGAAATGATCTACTATTCTGGGTGATTCATCATTTAGTAGTAGATGGAGTATCGTGGAGAATTCTATTGGAAGATTTACAGGCGGTATATAACCAGATGAAACAAGGTCAAGGAGTTCACTTACCTGCGAAAAGTACATCTTTTAAAGAGTGGTCGGAACGACTTCAGACATACAGTGATTCGGTTATTTCAAAAGAAGTACAAGATTATTGGAATGAACAGGTAGAAAAAGAAACGATGACAATTTCAATGGACTACCCAATACAAGAAACAACAGAAGAATCGATTGATCAAGTGACGAGGACTTTAGAAATAGAAGAAACACACGCATTGTTACAAGAAGTCCCAGTGACTCATAAGACCAGGATTAACGAGGTACTATTGGCGGCATTAGGACAAGCTATTGTCGATTGTACAAATCAGCAAACGGTTTCTATTCATCTAGAAGGACACGGGAGAGAAGAGATGATTGAAGGTATTGATCTATCACGGACAGTGGGCTGGTTCACGAGTATTTATCCTGTTCATCTAAATTTTCAAGGAACTAAAACACCTATTGAAGGATTAAAGGCTGTAAAAGATCAATTGCGTCAAATTCCGAATCGCGGAGTTGATTATGGTATTTTACGTTACTTGAAAAAAGAATTACTTCCGTTTTATCAGCAAAAGCCTTCAATAAGCTTTAACTATTTGGGCCAATTTGATCGAGTGTTTTCAAAGGAATCTTTGTTTATGCAAGAGACAGGGTTTACATTTTTAGATCATGCTCCAGATTCCAAGCCATCTCACATAATTGAGGTTATCGGTATGGTAAAAGATGAGAAGTTACATTTTGTTTGGATGTATAGTAGGGAACAATTTTCTAGATTAAAAATTCAAGCGATAGCAGATGGTATGTTGAGGCATCTTCGTCAACTTATAAATAAACCAACAACAGAGTCTGCTTTTACAGTATCAGATTTTGCTGATGCGGAGGACCTTACGGAAGAAAGCTTAAGCAAAGTATTACTTAAATTAACAAAGAAGAGGGTGTAAAGATGGGAGACGTTATAGATATATATGGATTATCACCTTTGCAAAAAGGAATATTGTTTCATACTTTATACGATCAAGATGATGAACATTCTTTTTCCTACATTGTACAAGTAGGCTTCTTGCTCGGGGGGCAATTGGATGTTGCTACTTTTGAAAAGGCTTGGGAATATGTTATTCATCGACATGAAGTTCTACGTTCAGTATTTGTGTGGGAGGAAGTTGAAAAACCTCTGCAAGCAGTTTACCAACGTCTTCCTTTTACTATTCATCAAGAGGATTGGAGTGCCCATTCAAATGAGGAGAAGGAGAAGAAATTACACCAGTTTTTGACTGCGGATCGTAGAAAAGGATTTTCATTGGATGAAGCACCATTGATGAGAGTCACTGCGATTAAAGAAGCAGAAGAGGAAACGAGAATCATTTGGACACATCATCATATTTTGCTAGACGGGTGGAGTGTGTCATTAGTCTTTAGTGAAGTGATGGAAGTTTATCTCAAGATGGTAAAGGGAGAATTGTTGAATCTCCCTAAATCTCTTCCTTACAAAAAATATATCCAGTGGATAAATAAACAGGATCAAAGTCAAGCAGAGAAATTTTGGACAGAAGAATTAAAAGGATTTTATGCACCTACGCCATTAGCGATGAAAAGAAAGGATCAAGGACAGGATAAGGGTTATGGGGAGTGTGTTTATCAAATATCTGAAGAACTTACTGAGAATTTACAAGAGTGGGTACGAAATAGTCGATTAACATTGAATACGTTAGTACAAGGCGCATGGGCTTACTTGATGAGTAGGTATAGCGGTGAAATTGACATCGTATTTGGCGTAACTAGCTCTGGACGTCCTACTGATTTGATAGGAGCAGAGAATATGGTAGGTCTATTTATTAACACATTACCTACTAGAATTCGATTAACGGATGATACATCAGTAGTAGATTGGCTTCGTAATATACAGATGAAAGAAATGGAACGAAGACAATATGAGTATAATTCGTTGGTTGATATTCAAGGGTGGAGTGAGGTTCCGCGGAATAGTTCCTTATTTCATACCTTGTATGTGTTTGAAAATTATCCAATTCAAGATGAGAGAAATGATGATTTAAGATTACTAGAGGTTCAAAGTGCAGAACAAACAAATTATCCTTTAACACTCATTGTAATGCCTGGTAAGGAAATTACTTTAAAGTTAATGTATGACCGAAGCTATTTTAATGAAGAAACAATAAATCGGATTCAGGGTCACTTATTGCAAATATTAATTCAGATGACGAAAGGCCTAGATTCAAATCTCTCCGAAATCACCCATTTAACGATGGAAGAGCAGACACAGTTACTAGAGGGATGGAATAATACTCAAGTAAGGTATTCAGCTGAAGGCATGATTCATACGGTATTTGAGGAGCAAGTTAAGAAAACGCCAGAAGCAATCGCAGCTATTTATGAGACTGAACAAATTACCTATAAAGAGTTGGATGAGCGTGCGAATCAGTTAGCTCATTATTTACAAAAGCGTGGTGTAGGTCCAGAGTCTCTAGTCGGGGTATATATGGAACGCTCATTACAAATGATGATAGCGTTATTAGGGATTCTAAAATCAGGAGGAGCGTATGTTCCACTTGACCCTACTTATCCAGAGAGTCGGCTTCGCTATATATTAGAGGATGCTGGAATCGAAGTACTAGTGACGGAAGAAAATTCTAAAAAATTATATATATCTGAACCAGTTGAAATAATTTGCATGAATCAAGATTATACCGCAATTGAAAAAGAAGAATCAACCCCATGTACAAGTAGTGTAACAGGAAGAAGTTTAGCGTATGTTATGTATACTTCAGGATCTACAGGAAATCCAAAGGGAGTGATGATTGAGCATCATTCAGTGATTAATTACCTAGAATGGATGCAACATCAATATCCACTTTCTGAAAAGGATGTGGTCTTGCAGAAAACCCCATTCTCATTTGATGTATCTGTTTGGGAGTTATTTTGGGGTATTAGCGTGGGATCATGTGTATCTTTCCTACCTCCAGGTGGAGAAAAAGATCCTTCCATTATAGCTGATGTGATTGAAAAACATCAGGTTACTATTGTTCAATTTGTTCCTTCGATGTTATCTGTTTTCTTAGATCACTTCAACCATATTGAATTGAACATGAAATGTTCGTCCGTACGTCATGTATTTTCTGGTGGAGAAGAGCTAAGTTCAGGATTGGTTAGACGATTTCAACAGCAATGGAATCATCGTGGACAAGTAAAATTAACCAATTTTTATGGACCAACGGAAGCCACTATTTATGTAAATGCATTTGACATTCAACCTAATCAAGAATTTGTTTCTATTGGGCAGCCGATACAGAACACGCAATTATATGTATTAGACCAAGCTCAACGCTTGCAATCAATAGGGATAGAGGGTGAGTTATATATTGGTGGTGCAGGTTTAGCGCGTGGATACTTAAATCGTCCGAATCTCACTGCAGAAAAATTCGTTTCGCATCCATTTCGATTGGGAGAACGACTATATCGAACAGGAGATTCAGTAAGATATTTAGCAGATGGAAATTTAGAATTTATAGGGAGAATGGATCATCAAGTAAAAATACGTGGTTCTCGGATTGAACTAGGAGAAATTGAAGCGACTTTAGAAAAATGTTCGTTTATTAAAGAGGCTGTCGTATTAGTTAGAGAAGATCGTCCGGGCGATCAACGATTGGTTGCATATGTAATAAGCGATGGAAATACTCAAAAGTGGCGAGAGTATCTACAAAACCAATTGCCGAATTACATGATTCCAGCTCATCTTGTGGAGTTAGAACAGTTCCCGCTTACTCCGAATGGGAAAATCGATCGAAAGGCCTTACCAGCACCTGATGAGCAACCGATAGGAGATTTAAATGTTCTGCCTCGGACACCATCGGAAGAACTAATTGCCTCGGTTTGGAGTCAAGTATTAGGAACAGAACATATCGGTATTCATGATTCCTTTTTTGAACGGGGTGGACACTCACTACTGGCTACTCAAATTGTCTCTCGATTACAAGAATTGTTCCAAATTAAAATCCCGCTACGTGAACTTTTCAAGCACGTTACAGTGGAAGCATTAGCGAAACGATTAGATCAGTTGCGCAAAGAAGATAAAAAACGAGAGGTTCCACCCCTTTTACCTATGATGCGGAAAGAATTTATCCCACTTTCCTATGCACAGAAACGCCTATGGTTTATTGATCAATTAATGCCAAATAGTGCGATGTACAATATTCATGCAGCTTGCCGCTTAACAGGAAAATGGTCAATTGAGGCATTGGAGGCCGGTTGGAATCAGTTGTTGGATCGTCATGAAGCATTACGAACAATAATTCTAGAACATAAGGGTGAACCTTTTCAACGGGTTCAATCTCATGTATTCAGACCTATCCCTCAAACAGATCTAACAAATTTCTCTTTGGAAGATAGAGAAAGAGAAATGAAACGACTCATTCAAAACGAAGCGGAGGAACCATTTCATTTTGGACAAGGTCCTCTGATTCGAACACGAATATTGAAAGTGGACAGGGAAGAATGGGTTCTCCTTTGTACGATGCATCATATTATTTCGGATGGATGGTCAATGGGAATCTTACTTGAAGAATGGATGGCTTTTTATGAAGGATTACTAAGCGGAAAACCTGTGAAACTGAACGAGTTATCTGTTCAATATGCAGACTTTGTCATGTGGCAAAAGGAATGGCAAAAAGAAGAGAATCTGGATCAGCACCTTCAATATTGGAAGGAAGAATTGTCTGGGGAGTTACCAGTTTTACAATTACCGATGGATCGTCCTCGACCTGCGGTTCAAACCCACCGTGGTGCGAGTCAGTCCTTAATGGTGGCGAATTCCCTACAAGAAAAGCTTAAAGATTTAAGTCTGCAAGAAGGATCCACTTTATTTATGACCTTGATGGCAGCGTATCAAAGCTTCCTTTCTCGTTATACAGGACAAGACGACATCTTGGTTGGAAGCCCAATTGCAAATCGAAATGTTAAAGAGATTGAAGGATTAATAGGTTTCTTTGCAAATACGTTGGTTTATCGAGCTGATTTCAGTGGAAATCCGACGTTCCAAGAACTTTTGTCGCAGATACGAAAAAAAGCACTAAAAGCATACGAGTATCAGGATATTCCATTTGAGAAAGTAGTAGAATCCGTAAAACCGGAACGGAATACAAGTTATTCACCGATATTTCAAACCATGTTTACGTTACAGAATACGAAACAAGAGTTTCCTCAGTTATCTGAAAGACACATGGAACTTATGGAGAGTCATACTTCTGTTGCGAAATATGATTTGAGTTTATTTGCTTCTGAGACGGAAGAAGGGTTATCTCTAACCTTTGAATACAATACTGATTTGTTTAATGATACAACCATTGAACGTATGGCAAGTCATTTTGAACATTGGTTATATCAAATTGTCTCTCATCCAAAAGATGTATTATCGGAAATGAATATATTATCAAAAGTAGAATATAAGCAACTACTAGAGGAATGGAATGAAACAGGTGTTGTAGATATACGAGAAAGTACGATTCATACATTGTTTGAAGAACAAGTGGAAAAAACACCAGAAGCAATTGCAGTAGTGTGCCAAGATGAAGAACTAACATATCAAGAATTAGACGAACGCTCGAATCAGTTGGCACATTATCTACAGAAAAATGGTGTAGGATGCGAATCATTGGTTGGAATTTGCGTTACACGTTCCTCCGAGATGATTGTCGGTCTCTTAGGAATTATAAAGGCAGGAGGAGCATATGTCCCAATTGATCCAACGTATCCGGAAAGTCGATTGCAATATATTTTAGAGGATGCCCATATAAAGGTATTGGTGACACAGGAAAAGTTACAACAAAAAATGGTTTTACCTAAATCTGTTGACGTGATTTGTATTGATCGTGATCGAGCAGAAATAGAACAGGAAGTAACTACAGTGTGTACGAGTGAAGTGACGGGCGATAACTTAGCTTATATTATCTATACTTCAGGTTCCACTGGAAATCCAAAGGGGGTAATGATTGAGCACAGGAATACAGTAACAATGATTCATTGGGCGCATCACACATATTCCGGAAAGGATTTAGCGGGAGTATTGGCTTCAACTTCGCTATCCTTTGATCTATCCGTTTTTGAAGTGTTTGTTCCCTTAACGATGGGTGGTAAAGTGATTGTCGCTGAAAATGCTCTACATCTAGACAAGTTGTCTACCAAGGGTGTGACTTTGGTCAATACTGTGCCATCAGCAGCAAAGGAACTGGTTCGAGCAAAAACAATCCCTTCTTCGGTAAAGGTGATGAATTTGGCTGGAGAACCATTGCCATATTCACTTGTTCAAGACTTATACGAGGGAAGTACGATTGAGAAGGTGTACAACCTATATGGACCGTCCGAAGATACTACGTATTCCACATATATGGAATTAGAAAAGAGTGTCATTCATAGGGTACCACCAATTGGTAAACCAGTCTTCAATACAGAAGTATATGTACTGAGCGCGGAACAAAAAATGGTTCCAATTGGTGTAGTTGGTGAGCTTTACATTGGTGGATCAGGGTTAGCACGTGGATACTTAAACCGCCCTGACTTAACAAAAGAGCGTTTTATACCTCATCCGTTTAGAGAAGGAGAGCGAGTATACCGGACTGGAGATCTAGTAAGGTATCTGCCGGATGGAAATTTGGAGTATCTTGGCCGAATCGATCATCAGGTAAAAATTCGTGGGTTCCGGATTGAACTAGGAGAAATTGAAGCGACATTACAAAAGCATACATTAGTTAGCGAAGTCATTGTGATGGTGCGGGAAGATTATCCTGGTGATCCACGTTTGGTTGCCTATGTTGTTGGAGATGGGGATGCTCATAAGTGGCGTGATTATCTTAAGGCCCAGTTACCAAATTACATGGTTCCTGACTATTTTGTCGGATTGAACGCATTTCCACTCACCCCAAATGGGAAAATTGATAGGAAGACCTTACCAGCACCAGAGAGACAGGAGAGAGCGAATGGTTATATTGCTCCTCGTACACCTACGGAAAAAACAATCGTTTCAATATGGCATCAAGTTTTAGGTATGGAAAGTATCGGAATTCAGGATTCGTTTTTTGAAATCGGTGGTCATTCATTACTTGCTACGCAAGCTGTTTCCAATCTTAAGGAGGCTTTTGGAATCGAGTTACCATTGCATGATTTATTTACGTTTCATACGGTGCAGCAATTGGCAGAACAGATTGATCAATTGCTCTATAACAAAAAGCAAGAAATGCAGAATGATAGTAAGGAGAATAGGAGTCTTCAAGACTATATTCAAAAAGAAGTAGAAGTGAGTAATGATGAAGAATTACTTGAACTTCTTAAGCAATTGGAAGAGCTATCAGAGGAAGAAGCACAAGGGATATTCGAGAGTAATTTGGTTGAGGAAGGGGTAAAAAATGAAAAGTGATTTACTTGCAAAGCTGAGTTCACTTTCTCCTGAGAAGAGAGCTTGGCTTCAGAAGCAAATGCAAAAAAAGGAGAATAAAGAAGCGCTCCCATTGTCTTATGCACAACAACGTTTGTGGTTTATGGACAGATTTAACCCAAACAGTTCTTTATATAATATTCCAACGGTATGGCGTCTAAAAGGAAATTGGATTCCTGAAGCATTAGAAAAGGGATTCAATCGACTCATTGAACGTCATGAATCATTACGAACCGTTTTTAAGGAAGTAGGAGAACAACCTGTACAACATATTGTCGAATTCCTTCCTAGAACATTATCTGTAAGGGATTACTCTCACCTTCCTCTAGAAGTGAAAGAAAAAGAGGTAAATAGTTTAATTGCGAGAGAAGCACAAGAAGCATTTGATTTAATGAATGGCCCTTTAATTCGTTACCAGCTTGTTCAATTAGGAAAGGGTGAATGGTTATTACTGTGTACGATGCATCATATTATTTCTGATGCTTGGTCCATCGGTATATTCATGAATGAATTACTTGCTTTCTATGAAGAAGAAACGGGCGGGAATCCTGCTAAATTAAGTTCACTATCCATTCAATATGCAGACTTTGCGAAGTGGCAAAAGGAGTGGTTGCAAGGTGATGTGTTAAATCGTCAACTTACGTATTGGCAGGAAGAATTGTCTGGGGAGCTTCCTATATTACAACTGCCAGTGGATCGACCTCGACCGGTTACGCAAACTTACACTGGGGATACGCATCACGTGATTTTTCCTAATAGATTACTCAGTCAATTGAAGGATATAAGTCGACAAGAAGGATCTACCTTATTTATGACTTTAATGGCTGCATACCAGAGCTTTCTTGCTCGTTATACGGGGCAAAAAGATATTCTAGTCGGAAGTCCGATTGCAAATCGGAATCATAAGGGAGTAGAAGGATTGATCGGTTTCTTTGTTAATACGTTGGTTTACCGATCAGACTTGAGTGGCACCCCTACTTTTCGGGAGATTTTGAATCAAACAAAGAAAAAGGCGTTAAAAGCTTACGAATACCAAGATATACCGTTTGAAAAAGTGGTAGAAGCTGTGCAACCTGAACGAAGTATGAGTCATTCTCCTATCTTTCAGACCATGTTTACACTACAGAATATAAAACAAGAACGACTAGATCTATCTGGTAGAAGTATCGAAATGGTAGAAAGTAATATGTCTATTGCAAAATTTGATTTGAGTTTAACTGCTTACGAAGTGAAAGAAGGTCTATTTGTCGCATTTGAATACAACACGGATTTATTTGATAGTAGTACCGTTGCACGTATGGCAGGCCATTTTGAGAACTGGTTAAATGAAATCGCGTATCATCCAGATGAATCATATACAAAGCTGTCAATGTTATCGGATACAGAGCAGAAACAACTCCTAGAAGAATGGAATGATACTGACGTAGTTTATGGTCATGAGTGTATGATTCATGAGCTATTTGAGCAGCAAGTTGCACGTACACCTGATGCAGTGGCGGTAGTTTATGAAGATGGCAAGCTAACGTATCAAGAACTCAATGAAAAATCGAACCAATTGGCACATTATCTACAAAAACGAGGTATAGGACCTGAATCATTGGTCGGTGTATGTGTTGAACGTTCTCCTGATATGATTATTGGTCTCTTTGGGATTTTGAAAGCAGGTGGAGCTTATGTCCCACTGGACCCAAGTTATCCCGAAAACCGCTTGAGATACATTTTAGAGAATTCACAAATTCAAGTGCTGTTAACAAAAGAGGAACTACAGGACTGGTTACCTAAAGATATTCAAGCAATTTGTTTAGACCGGGATCAAGTAATGATTTCCAAAGAGAGTAATTTGGCTCCGGTGAGTGGAGTAACAGCAAATAACTTAGCCTATATCATATACACTTCGGGTTCGACGGGAAATCCGAAGGGAGTAATGATTGAACATCATTCGGTTATCAACCGCCTACAGTGGATGCAGAAAAAATATCCATTATCTGAGGAGGATACAATCCTACAAAAGACACCGTTTTCGTTTGATGTTTCTGTCTGGGAATTATTTTGGTGGTCATTTGTAGGAGCACGTGTTTGTTTGCTTCCACCAGGAGGAGAGAAAGATCCTGCGGTGATTGAGGAGTATATCGAACGATATCATGTGACCACCATGCACTTTGTCCCGTCGATGTTATCTACTTTCTTGGATTATATGGAACAATATAATTTGAAAAGGGATGTATCGTCTTTAAATCAGGTTTTTACTAGTGGAGAAGCATTAAACACTGAACAGGTTCGTCGGTTTAAGAGGGTATTTTACGATGTTCAGCAAACGAAGTTAATTAACTTGTATGGCCCTACCGAAGCAACTGTGGATGTGACTTATTATGATTGTGATTTAGAAAAAGAACCAATGCTTATTCCAATTGGTCGTCCAATTGATAATACAGAGTTGTATGTGTTGGATCAACATCAACAGGTGGTACCGATTGGTGTGGCGGGGGAACTTTACCTTGGAGGAGTAGGCTTGGCACGTGGCTACTTCAATCGACCAGAGTTAACTTCTGAACGTTTTATTCCGCATCCCTTTAAGGAAGGGGAACGATTATATCGAACGGGTGACCTGGTGAGATATATGAATGATCGTAACTTGGAGTATATTGGAAGAATAGATAACCAAGTGAAAATCAGAGGATTCCGGATTGAACTGGGAGAGATTGAAGCATCTTTGCATGATCACTCATCTGTAAAAGAGGCTGTCGTGTTGGTGAAGGAAGATCGACCAGGAGATAAGCAGTTAGTAGCTTATGTAGTGGGTGAAGGGGATATTGGAGAGTGGCGTGAATATCTCAAGAAGCAATTGCCAAATTATATGGTTCCAGCATATTTTTTCCAAATTGAATCGATGCCACTCACTCCAAATGGTAAGGTGAATCGAAAAGCTTTACTGGAATTGGAGGCACAGTTCATAAGTGAAGATATTACTTCATCAAGAACACCAGTGGAAGAGCTTATCGTTTCTGTATGGAGTCAAGTGTTGGGTATAAGAAATATTAGTGTTCAGGATTCTTTTTTTGAAATTGGTGGTCACTCGCTACTAGCTACTCAAGTAGTGTCACGCTTACAAGAAATCTTTCAAATCGAATTACCGGTACGTGAACTATTTGAGCATGCAACGGTGGAGTCATTGGCAAAGCGATTAGATCAGTTACGTAAAGGAGATAGAAAACGAGAGATTCCTCCACTAATGCCGATGGAACGAGGGGAAACTATTCCGCTATCTTATGCCCAACAGCGCTTATGGTTTATCGATCAATTTACGCCTAATAGTGCACTTTACAATATGCCAATGGTATGCCGCCTAACAGGGAGTTGGCTACCTGAGGCATTAGAAACGGGATGGAATCAGCTAATAGAGCGTCATGAATCATTGCGGACAGTCTTTCATGAAGTGAACGGTCAACCCGTGCAGCAAATTGAACCGTATGCTTTTCGATCAATTCCTAAAACGGTTTTAACTATGCTTTCTCCAGAAGATCGAGAAGCAGAAGTTAAACGTTTGATTCAACAAGAAACAGAAGTGCCATTTGATTTAGGCGAGGGTCCACTGATCAGGACAAGTATTTTGCAAGTGGGAGAGGAAGAATGGATTCTCCTTTGTACTCTACATCATATCATTTCAGATGGATGGTCAATGGGAGTCCTACTTGAAGAGTGGATGGAATTTTATGAGAAAGCCACGGATGGAAAGGTAGCAGAACTTGAACCATTACCGGTTCAATATGCCGACTTCGCTCAGTGGCAAAAAGGATGGCTGAAGGAGGAAGTGCTTGATCAACAACTGCAATATTGGAGGGAAGAATTGTCTGGAGAGCTTCCTGTACTCCAACTTCCTATGGATCGCCCGCGTCCCGCAATACAAACTCATCACGGGTCGACATACACCCTGGTTCTGCCAAGCGCGCTACATGACAAATTGAACGAATTTAGTCGTCAAGAAGGGGCTACACTCTTCATGACGCTGTTGGCTGCATATCAAAGTTTTCTATCACGTTATACGGGACAAGAAGATATTCTGGTCGGAAGTCCAATTGCTAATCGAAATTATAGAGAAATTGAAGGACTAATTGGTTTCTTCGTCAACACGCTGGTTTATCGGGTTAATCTGAGTGGTAGACCGACATTTCAGGATGTTCTGTCTCAGGTTCGTCAAAAGGCATTGAAGGCGTATGAATATCAAGATATCCCTTTTGAAAAAATTGTAGAAGTTGTACAACCAGAGCGGAGTACAAGTCATTCGCCAATCTTCCAGACTATGTTCATCTTGCAAAATATGAAACAAGAGTTCCCGGTGTTATCTGGTAGAAGTATTGAAATGATAGAAAGCCATAGTCCGATCGCAAAGTTTGATTTAAGTGTAATGGTAGCTGAGTCGGAAGAGGGATTACTATTTACTTTTGAATACAATAAAGATTTATTCAATGCTACAACTATTGAACGGATGGCAGGACACTTTGAGAAATGGCTACACGAAGTTTCCCATCACCCGCAAAATCCGTTGCATAGTCTGAGCATGCTATCGGAACCTGAGCGTACTTTGTTATTAGAAACATGGAATGACACCGTAATGGAAATGTCCCCACAAGGCCTTATTTGCGACAGATTTGAGGAACAAGTAGCAAGGCGTCCTGAAGCGATTGCGGTGGTTGATCAAACAAAAGAGTGGACTTACGGTGAACTGGATGCACAAGCAAATCAGTTGGCAAATGTTTTACAGCGAAAAGGAGTCGCTCCAGAATCAGTCGTTGGAGTTTATCTTCCGAGGTCGGCTGAGCTCATGGTAAGTTTACTGGGCATATTAAAAGCTGGTGGGGCTTATGTCGTTTTAGATCCGTTGTATCCAAAATCGAGGTTAGAATACATGATTGAAGATGCAGGAATTCAAATTGTAGTGACGGCAGAAGGACAAGAAGGCCTTTCCAAACAGGTTGAGATGGTGAGGTTAGAAGAATTAACAGTAGAAAGTGTAATCGCACCAAAGCGACAGATAAATCCAGAGAACTTAGCTTATATCGTCTATACCTCTGGTTCTACAGGAAAGCCAAAGGGTGTCATGGTTGAATATCGCTCATTAATGAATATGGTCTCTTGGCATCAAGAAGTTTATCGTATTACAGCAGAGGATCGTGCGACTCAGATTGCGGGCATTGCTTTTGATTCGGCTGTCCAGGAGATTTGGCCGTATCTAACTGCTGGTGCAGCACTCTACTTGTCAACAGAGGAATTGAGAATTAATCCAGAAGCACTAAGGGACTGGCTTATTGATTCGCGAATTACAGCTAGTTTTGCACCTACGCCTATTCTGGAAAGACTCTTGAAATTATCTTGGCCAGAGAAGACTGATCTTCGTTTTATCATTACGGGCGGGGATCAATTAACACAGTATCCATCTAACGATATTCCTTTTTCGGTAATTAATCAGTATGGTCCATCGGAAAATACAGTCGTTACCACAGATTGCTATGTACCTGTAGGAGTGACAACAGGTACGCCATCGATTGGTCGACCGATTGCGAATACAGAAGTTTATGTGTTAGATTCTCATCTTCAGCTAGTACCAATTTGTGTAATTGGAGATCTATATATTGGAGGGAAGAGTCTTGCGCGTGGATATGCTAATCGTCCGGATCTCACAAAGGAAAAATTTATTCCACATCCTTTCAAGTCAGGAGAACGTCTCTATTACACCGGAGACAAAGCAAGTTATCTTGCTGATGGTACTCTCCAGTTCCATGGTCGTATAGATGACCAAGTGAAAATTTGTGGTTTCCGGATTGAATTGGGAGAAATAGAAGCAGTTTTGCAGGCACATTCTTCTGTGAAAGAAGCAGTTGTATTGGTACGAGAGGATAATAAAGGTGGCAAGAGATTAGTAGCTTATGTAGTCGGTGAAGGAAGTGTCCATGAATGGCGAGAACATCTACAAACACATTTACCAAATTACATGGTTCCAACAAACTTTATTGAGATGGAATTTTTACCACTTACACCGAATGGAAAACTTGATTTGAAGGCATTGCCTATACTTAGTGAACTATCTACTGAAAATACTGTATACCCACGAACTCCGCTGGAAGAACTTATCGCTTCAGTGTGGAGTCAAGTGCTAGGAATAGGAAACATTGGTGTTCAGGATTCTTTCTTCGAGCTTGGTGGTCATTCTCTACTTGCTACACAAGTGGTCTCACGCTTACAGGAAGTCTTTCAAATCAAATTACCGGTACGTGAACTGTTCGAATATTCAACGGTCGAGGCATTATCGAAACGAATGGATCAGTTACGTAAGGGGAGCGAAAAACGAGAAATTCCACCATTGATGCCGATGGAACGAGGAAATAATATTCCGCTTTCTTATGCCCAACAGCGCTTATGGTTTATTGATCAATTTGCACCTAATAGTGCACTTTATAATATGCCGATGGTATGCCGCCTTACAGGGAATTGGTTACCTGAAGCATTGGAGTTGGGATGGAATCAGCTGATAGAGCGTCATGAATCTTTGCGGACGGTATTTCATGAAGTGGACGGTCATCCTGTGCAGCAGATTCAACCGTATATTTTCCGCCCTCTTCCGCATATGGACTTAACTAAGTTTTCATTAGAGGAGAGAGAAAGAGAGTTGGAGCAATGGATTCAAACTGAAGTCGAATCTCCATTTGACTTAGAACAAGGGCCATTGTTCCGTGGACAAATCGTGAAAATTTCAGAAGAAGAATGGGTTCTTCTGTGTAATATGCATCATATTATCTCAGATGGATGGTCGATGGAGATCTTGCTCCAAGAATGGATGGCATTTTACGAGGAGGCGATTGGTGAAAAACCAGCAGAGCTTGCACCACTACCAGTTCAATATGCCGATTTTGCTCAATGGCAAAGAGAATGGTTGAAAGATGAAGTGCTAAATCAACAGCTTGTATATTGGAAGGAAGAATTATCTGGTGAGTTACCAGTCTTAATGTTGCCGATGGATCGTCCGCGTCCTCCAGTGCAAACCCACCATGGATTAACTCATAATGTGTTGTTGTCACGCTCATTACTGGATAAATTAAACGAACTAAGTCGTCAAGAAGGGGCCACGCTTTTCATGACCTTATTGGCATCGTATCAAAGTTTCCTTGCTCGTTATACAGGACAATCGGATATTATTATTGGCAGCCCAATTGCAAATCGAAATTATCGGGAGATTGAAGGATTAATTGGTTTCTTTGTCAACACGTTGGTTTATCGAGCTGATTTAAGTAACGCACCGACATTTCAAGAGTTGTTGTCTCAGGTGCGGATAAAAGCATTGAAGGCGTATGAGTATCAAGATGTTCCGTTTGAGAAAATTGTAGAGGTTATTCAACCTGAACGAAGTATAAGTCATTCTCCGATTTTCCAAACCATGTTTACTTTGCAAAATACGGGACAGGAGCTACCAGAGCTACATGGACGAAATATAGAAGTAATGGAGAGCAATGCTCCAATCGCTAAGTTTGATTTAAGTTTAACTGCTGCAGAAGTGGAAGAGGGTTTATTGCTTAATTTTGTTTATAGGACTGATTTATTTGACAGTTTAACTATTGAATCTATGGCTGAACATTTTGGAAACTGGTTGAATTTAATCGTGGAACATCCTGATAAATCATTAGCCAAGTTGCCTATACTATCAGGATTACAGCAAAAACAGTTAGAAGAGTGGAATAATAATGCCGTAGCATATCCACAAGAAAGTGCGATTCATCAGCTGTTTGAAGAGCAAGTAAATCGTACACCTGACACGGTGGCAGTGGTAGATGAAAACCAGCAGTTAACGTATCGAGAACTGAATGAAAAAGCTAATCAATTGGCCCACTATCTTCAGCAATATGGGATTGGGACTGAATCATTGGTTGGACTTTGCTTTGAGCGTTCAGTTGAGATGGTTGTTGGCCTCATGGGAATTTGGAAAGCTGGGGCAGCCTATGTTCCATTGGACCCATCGTATCCAGAAAGTCGCCTCCGATATATTTTGGAGGACACTGGAATTCAAGTATTAGTTACGAGCGAAGCATTAGAAAATTGGATACCTAAAGAAGTCAAAGTAGTTTGTCTAGATAGGGATCAAGCAATGATTTCACAAGAAAGCATTCTTTCACCAAAATGTGAGGTAACAGGAGAAAGCCTAGCGTATGTTATCTATACTTCGGGATCGACCGGGAATCCAAAGGGGGCTTTGGTACAGCATCATTCTGTAACAAACTTGTCGCATGGTTTACAGAAAGAGGTTTTCGTACATGAGATACCATCTAACATGCATGTCGGTTTAAATGCGTCAATCGCCTTTGATGCATCTATTCAGCAATTACAAATGCTGTTGTATGGTTCAAGTTTGTATATTATTCCGAATGAAGTTCGAAGTGATCCGGAACAGTTTGTAGCTTATATTCGGAAGAACAAATTAGAAATCTTTGATATAACACCTTCATTACTTCAATTACTTATAGATGGCGGATTGTTAGAAACGTGCGATGGCGTTCATGTTCCAAGTAAGGTATTGGTCGGCGGCGAAGCGATTATGCCGTCATTATGGGAACAGCTAGTAGAGGCTGATAAAATTGATTTTTATAATGTATATGGTCCTACAGAATGTACCGTTGATGCAACATTTTATCCTATCAAAAAAGATAGTAAGAGAGTAACAATTGGGCGTCCGTTGCCGAACGTTCAAACTTATGTATTGGATAGAAATTGGTTACCAGTTCCAGTTGGTGTGATGGGTGAACTTTATATCGGAGGAGCAGGTCTAGCGAGGGGATACTTGAATCGTCCAGAGTTAACATCCGAACGATTTATTTCCCATCCATTCAAAGAAGGCGAGAGGTTATATAGAACGGGAGATCTCGTGAGATATCTTCCTGACGGTAATATAGACTATCTAGGAAGAATGGATAATCAAGTGAAGATTAGAGGATTTCGAATTGAACTTGGGGAGATTGAGTCGACCTTACAGGAGCATTACTTGGTAAAAGAGGCAGTTGTAACCGTTAGGGAAAATCAGTCGGGAGATAAGAGGCTGGTAGCTTATGTAGTGGGCGAAGGCAGTTTAGAAGAATGGCGCGAGTATCTTAAAACAAAACTGCCAATCCATATGATACCTTCCTACTTTGTCGAAATGGAAGATTTGCCGCTAACCATAAATGGAAAGGTTGATCGGAAATCGTTGCCTATACCAGATTATCAAGGAACAAAAGAAGGCTACGTGGCCCCAAGAAATGAACGTGAACATATGCTTTCTATCATTTGGGAACGTGTGCTGGGTTCAAAACGTATTGGTATTCATGATAACTTTTTTGAAATTGGTGGGGATTCAATTCTTAGCATTCAGATTGTCTCCCGTGCGAAGCAAGCTGGTTTACAATTGACACCAAAACAAATATTTGAACACCAAACGATTGCAGGATTGGCACAAGTAGTCAAAGAAGAACAAGGTATACAGGCCGAACAGGGAATTATAACTGGAGATACGATACTTACACCTATTCAGCAAAGGTTTTTTGCACAAAATCATCCTAACCCACATCATTGGAATCAATCCATGTTCTTTAGAACAAAAGAGAAACTGGACATAGTATCACTGGAGAAGTCAGTGCGTAATCTTCTACTTCATCATGATGTCCTGCGTTTAAGATATGAACGTTTACCTGATGGGGCCTGGAAACAGTGGAATGAAGGAATAGAAGAACAATTGATGCTGACTGTCATTTCATTAGACGAAGTGTCGGAAGACGATTGGCATCAAGTTATTCAAAAAGAGATTAACATTGCACAAGGAAGTTTGAATTTACATGATGGTCCGTTAATGAGAATGGTGTATTTTGATGAAGGTGAGAAGACTGGCCGATTATTTTGGACGATTCATCACTTAGCCGTGGATGGTGTTTCTTGGCGAATTTTATTGGAAGATCTGCAAACAGCTTATAATCAAGCGATTCAGGGGCAGAAAATCCAATTACCTATGAAGAGTACATCTTTTAAAGAGTGGTCGGAGAAATTACATCATTACGCTGAATCTGGAATATCGCAAGAAGTGCTGCATTACTGGGAGCGGCAGTCCGAACAAGAAGTAGTTATGCTACCAGTAGATCTTACTATAAGTGATCCAGTAAGTGCAGTAACTGAGGAAATTACTGTGGTGCTAGATGAGAATGAGACCCGTATGTTATTGCAAGAGACTTTAAGCACTTACCGTGTCCAAATTAATGAAGTATTATTAGCAGCATTGGTACAAGCTACGGCAGTATGTACAGGACAGCCGATATTGAGCGTGGATCTAGAGGGGCATGGGCGAGAAGAAATTATTGAAGATGTTGACTTATCGAGAACCGTGGGATGGTTTACAAGTATTTATCCTGTTCACTTAAATATTGCTGGTGCCAACACGCCAATTGCAGCATTAAAAGCAGTTAAAGAACAAGTACGCAAAATTCCTAATAAGGGTGTTGACTATGGAGTGTTGCGTTACATGAACGCAACAATGTGTGAGCAATTGGGCTCTCAACATACACCATCTATTAGTTTTAACTATCTTGGACAATTTGACCAAATGTTTTCTAACGATGCAATGTTTATTCCGGAGAACGAATTTAAGCGTTTAGATCATGCTTCCGGTTCCAAGCGATCGCATTTAATTGATGTGATTGGGGTTGTAACGGATGGAAAACTTCAGTTCACTTGGGTATACAATGTTGGACAATTCACGAAATCAACGATTCAAAGCATTGCACAGAATATGCTTCATCAACTGAGCAGATTGATTCAATCCTCAGATAGAGAATCTGCACTGACCGTTTCGGATTTTGGGATGACTAATCTTAACCAAGTGAGTTTGACAAAAGTACTAACTAAGATGAATCGTGGAAAGAACTATCCAATTACTGATTTATATCCACTATCACCTTTACAAGAAGGTATGATTTTCCACACATTGCATGACCAAGGGGATGAACATGTTGCACCGTATATAGTGCAATTAAGTTTTATGATTAAAGGGAAAATGGATATTCCTATTTTTGAGCAGGCGTGGAAATCCGTAATTCAGCGGCATGAAATTTTTCGTACAGTATTCGTTTGGGACGAAATTGAAGAACCTTTACAAGTGGTATATGAAAATATTCCATTTAAGGTGAACAAAGAAGACTGGCGCACAATGACAACTGAAGAGATAGAGGAAGAAAGAAAAGTCTTCTTGGCATTAGATCGAAAACAAGCCTTCCTATTTGAAGAAGCGCCATTGATGCGGGTAACGGTCATTCAAGAAGGTGAGGAAGAATATCGGGTTGTTTGGACACATCACCATATTTTGCTGGATGGATGGAGTTTGCCACTGGTCTTTAATGAATTACTTACATTCTATCAAAAGAGAATGAATGGAGAAGCTGTGAATTTACCTAAGTCATCGCCATATAAGAAATATATCCAATGGCTAAGAGAACAAGATAAGGAGCAGGCGGAACAATTCTGGAGAGAGAAACTTAAAGGTTTTACTGCACCAACTTTGCTGGGCTTAGAAAGTAAAGAGGAAGAAAAAGGTTACTCAGAGAAGGTTACTCATTTATCAGAAGAGCAGACCCAAGCGTTACAAGGATGGGCGAAACGAAATAAACTTACTTTGAGTACGGTAATTCAAGGTGCATGGGCATATCTCATGAGCCGTTATAGTGGAGAAAATGACATTGTCTTTGGTGTAACAAGCTCAGGGCGTTCTACGGAGATTATTGATGTTGAAAACATCGTAGGTCCTTTCATTACCACGTCACCGGCGCGAATTCAATTGATGGATGATATAAAAGTAATAGATTGGTTGCAGAAGATACAAGAGGAAGAGATAGAAAGAAGACAATATGAATATGCTTCTTTGACAGAGATTCAGGGTTGGAGTGAAGTTCCTAGGGGAACACCGATGTTCAATAGTTTATATGTGTTTGAAAATTATCCAGTGAAAGAGGAGTCTTCAGAAAATCTGGAAATTGGCGAATTGGAAGGAGTAGAACAAACCCACTACCCATTAGGGTTGGCTGTAGTTCCAGGAATCCAGTTATCGTTAAAGTTAATGTATGACCGTAGTAAGTTTAATAGATTAACTATTGAACGAATGTTGGACCATTTACACCAAGTGTTAATGCAAATGCTCAAAAACATTGATCAAACTTTGTCGGAGCTGGTATATATTACGGAAGCTGAACAAAGAAAACTATTGGAAGAATGGAATGATAATGCTATATCCTATCCACGGGAGAATGTGATTCATCAATTATTCGAAGAGCAAGTGAATCGTACACCCGATGCGGTGGCAGTAGTAGATGAAAAACAGCAACTAACGTATCGGGAGCTTAATGAAAGAGCTAATCAATTGGCCCATTATCTTCAGAAATGTGGAATTGGGATAGAGTCATTGGTTGGCCTCTGTTTCGATCGTTCAGTTGAGATGGTTGTTGGCCTCATGGGAATTTGGAAAGCTGGGGCAGCCTATGTTCCATTGGACCCATCCTATCCGGAAAGTCGCCTACGATATATTTTGGAAGACACAGGAATTCAAGTATTAGTTACGAATGAGGCATTAGAAGGTTGGATACCAAAAGAAATCAAGGCAGTTTGCTTAGATAGGGATCAAGCAATGATTTCACAAGAAAGCAAACTTTCACCAATATGTGAGGTAACAGGGGAAAACTTAGCGTATGTTATCTACACTTCTGGTTCAACAGGGAATCCAAAAGGGGCTTTAGTGCAGCACCATTCTGTAATAAACCTATCATATGGTTTACAAAAAGAAGTTTTCTCATATGAGATACCTAATAATATGCGCGTCGGTTTAAATGCGTCAATTGCCTTTGATGTATCTATTCAGCAATTACAAATGCTGTTGTATGGTTCAAGTTTGTATATTATTCCAAGCGAAGTTCGCACTAATCCGGAACAATTTGTGTCCTATATTAGGGAGAATGAGTTGGAAATGTTTGATATGACACCTTCATTACTTCAATTACTTATAGATGGCGGATTGTTAGAAACGTGCGATGATGTTCATGTACCAAGCAAGATATTGGTCGGTGGCGAAGCAATTATACCGTCATTATGGGAACAGCTAGTAGAGACTGAAAAAATTGATTTTTATAATGTATATGGTCCTACAGAATGTACGGTTGATGCAACATTCTATCCTATCAAAAAAGATAGTAAGAGAGTAACCATTGGGCGTCCGTTGCCGAACGTTCAAGTCTATGTATTGGATAAAAATTTGTTACCTGTTCCAGTTGGTGTAACAGGTGAGCTATATATTGGTGGTGCAGGTATAGCGAGAGGATACTTGAATCGCCCAGAGTTAACAGCTGAACGATTCATCCGACATCCATTTAATGAAGAAGAACGGTTATATCGGACGGGAGATTTGGTTCGCTATTTATCTGATGGTCATTTAGATTACTTGGGAAGAATCGATAATCAAGTGAAAATTCGAGGTTTCCGTATTGAACTTGAAGAGATTGAAGCAAATTTAGAAAGTCATCCATTGGTGAAAGAAGCAGTAGTCTTGGTAACAGAGGATAAATTAGGAGAGCAGAGATTGGTCGCTTATGTAGTTGGAGATGGAAGTATGCATGAATGGCGTGAACATCTCAAGACACAAGTACCGAATTATATGGTTCCCGCACACTTTATTAAGGTAGAAACGATTCCTCTTACAACGAATGGAAAAGTTGATCGAAAGGCATTGAACAGCTTAACCATTCAAAGAGAAAATAACTTCTCTACGCTAATCATTCCAAGGGATGAAATTGAATATCAGCTGATTAAAATCTGGCAGGATTTGCTACAGACAGAAGATGTCTATGTAAATGATGATTTCTTTAATAGAGGGGGACATTCTCTCCTTGTAATCAAATTGATTTCAAAAATAAGAGAGAAGTTTGGAAAAGAGATTAAGGTGTCTACATTGATTAAGAATCCAACAGTGGAAGGAATCGCATGTCTTATTCGTGATAAGCATGATATGACAAAATCTGTATCGTCGCTGGTTCCACTACAAGAATCAGAGAAAAGACCTTTCTTCTGCGTTCATCCGTTTATGGGGAATGTATTTTGTTATATTCAACTAGCAAGACTGCTTAAGAACCACTGCTCATTTTATGGTTTACAGAATCCTCTCATAGAAAAGAGAGAAATAGACGAGTTGACCTTGTCGGAAGTAGTTCAACTTTACATCGAAGAAATAAAGCGTGTTCAGCCAGAAGGCCCATATCGTCTTGGAGGATGGTCTTTAGGCGGTGCAATTGCTTATAAAATCGCAACTGTACTAAGGAATCAAGGAGAAGAAGTTGAGTTGTTGGTACTAATGGATAGTAAAGTACCTTCAGAGCAGGATCACAAAACAAGGGAGGATATGCTCTCATATATATCTAAGCATTTCATTCATTTAGATCCAACAGAGCAGGAAGGAGAACCAGTCCATCAACAGGAAAGGCTTGTGGAGCGATTAATTATGGAAGGAGTACTCCCGCCTGATGGAGATCTTATGAATTTGAAGCAAGTTATCAATGCTCACAGGAAATGTCTGAATTTAATGGCAGAACATGATTTGATACCATACTTTGGGGAAGTTATCTACTTTAGTGCTGAGGAAGGCAAAGAGTTGTTTACAGATTGGGAGCCTTTATTAAAAGGAAGAGTGAATAAGTATTCAGTCCCTGGATCACACGAAGAAATAGTAGCCTCTCCCGCAGTTGAAAAGATAGCTAAGTATCTACTAAATGAATTAGGAGGAATAAAAAAGATGTTCCTTTCGTTAAAAGAAAAGTAGAGAGCACAAAAGATGCAACTTTATGAACGGAAATTGCTTGAAAGGGACATAGAAACCTATGTAAATTCTCTGAAGTTTTTGTACCAGAAGCGAATGCTTTGATGATATTGCTGAGGAAAGGTGTATATTTTCATTGATATGTAAATATGCACCTTTTCTACTGTATTTGGACTTGAATAAAGACAAGATATAATATGCAATTGAATTTCTATAACGTATACGTAGGAAGCCATCCTTTTAAAAAGGAAGTGATTTATCATACAAATTCACGCTGTGAAAATACCAAAGAATATTGAAAAACATTTGTTTAATCAATTTAGTAACTTGATTTCAAATGAGAAGAGAGAACGAATGAAGCGTTTATTAAATTTATGCGACATTAATAGGACTTTGATAGGAGATTTACTAATCCGTTCCCTAATTTGCCAAAAATATAAAATTAATAATGAAGAAATTAGATTTATATATAATGAGTACGGAAAACCTTTTGTTGAAAATCTTTCTGACTTTCATTTTAATATTTCGCATTCAGGAGAATGGGTGGTCTGTGCCACTGCAAATTCTAATGTAGGTATTGATATAGAAAAAGTTTCAGAAATAGAGGCTCTTAAATTAGCAAATGAATTTTTTTCAGAGGAAGAATTTTATGATTTATCTAATATAGATTCTGATGAACAAGTCAATTATTTTTATGATTTATGGACATTAAAAGAAAGCTATATAAAAACAATTGGGAAAGGACTTTATATCCCGTTAAATTCATTCTCTATAAAAAAAGATTCACGAACTTTAATTTCATACAAGAATATATCTCAAAACTTTTACTTTAGACAATATAATATTGAGGCAAATTATAAGGTAGCTGCTTGTGCAACACGTGATGAATTACCGCAGGAGATAATAATTAAAGACATTTATACAATTGGACAAAATATAAACAAATTTTAAAGTAAGGAGAAAATAATGAAGAAGACTAAACTTTTTTGCGTTCCACATGCTGGGGGATCTGCGTTTAGTTACTCAAAATGGAAAAATTACTTTAATCCATATATTGAGGTAGTCCCAATAGAGTTAGCTGGTAGAGGATATAGAATTGAAGAAAACTTGTATCAAAGTATGGAAGAGGCCGTAAATGATGTCCATAATAGTATAGTTAAGCAGCTAGATAATTCGCCCTATATTCTATACGGGCATAGCATGGGAAGTTTGATCGCCTATGAAGTAGCCAAAAAAATACAGGATTCTAATAACGTATTGCCTGAATTTCTTGTTTTGTCCGGTAGAAATCACCCAAATAGTAAAATAAAAAATATCCGACATAATCTATCTAACGAACAATTAAAAAAAGAAATTATTGCAATGGGGGGTACACCATCCGAGGTACTTCAATCAGAAGAGTTAATGGAAATTTTTCTCCCCATTCTAAGAGCAGATTTTAAAATTGTGGAGACATATATACATGACAACAATAGACAAGCATGTGATATTGATTTTCTTATATTTAATGGAAAAAACGATGAATTTACTACATATGATGAGGTGATAAAATGGGAGGAATATACAAATAATTTGTGTACATTTCACTCTTTTGAAGGTAGACATTTCTTTCTATATGAAAATATTCAAGAAATAGCCAATATTATAAAAAAAGCACATGAGTTGATTATTCCAAAACGTAGGAGTATATAGTGTCTGAAATTTCTACACTTACAGATGTACTCGTTTATGATAGGACTGGATTAGGAAAAAGCGAAAAAGCCCGAATCTTAGAACAAGTACATATAGGGTAACAGATTGGAAAGAAGCCCTTATTCGATTGAATATTAGGCCTCCTTACATCTTGGTAGGACATTCTTTGGGCGGGGTAAATGTACGCATATATACGTCTTAAGGTTCTAGTGCAAAAACACTTGATAGAGACATAGAACCTATATGGACTGTTCAATGACAGTTTATGATGCAATTCCAAACAATTGTAAATGACGCGATTGCAATTGCCCATCCAACACAACTGCAAGAAAAGAAAAATGAAGAATATAAGTGCAAAACGAAACAATAAAAATACACCCCATGTAAATGGAATGTATTTAGGTGATAAGGTGAAAGTATTTGGACAAGTAGGATTTGTGCCAGGATTTACAGGGAAAATGGTATACGTACAAGATATAAACGGACAATATATTCAAAATCCTTCTAAATCTTATAAGCAAGTGAAGATGTCAGATATAGAACGTATACACCATACGAACAATTGGCAGTTCTTACAAATCAGTTAGGCTATACCTAACAGAAATTCATCCCCACCTTACCGCTGGGCTTTTGCCCGTCACGCGCTTGAAGATGGAAACTTCTTTCGGAAATACGTTAAAAGGCCGACATATACTAGTTTGGAGAATCAAACATTGTATATGTCGGCCTTTATTTAATAATCATTAATGTTTAATCGTTTTCATGATGTATGAATTATCCCCATAGGTACTGTATTTTGACGACCGTTCCCCTTTTGATTCTGGAATGCTGTAAGAACGATCGGCTATCATCCACCCTATAGAATCTTTAGCATTTACGGTTACCTTTACATGTAACTCTTCGGCTTGACTTAGAACGTAATTGAATTCAAATGGCGATTTCATTGTGAATTCTTTTTGCTTCAACTCCACTTCTTTTCCATTGATGATCAGTTGAGATACATTTATCGTTGAAAAAGATTTCATTAACAATTCTTCAGCATTGCGATTCGTTTTCAATTGGTATTCTATTGTCCGCTTGGCACCTTCAACCTTATCAGATAATACCGTCACACTAGGTGCTTCCATGTCATATAAATCAGCTTGGGTATAACTTGCATCCCAGTTTAAAATAGGAAAAAATTCTGACGTATGGCCTTTCTTCACATTTTCATTAATATAATTCGATGTATATTCATCTAATGGCTGACGGGCCGCCCAATATGCTTTGTTTGAATCTGCATCCATAAAATAAGCAATATCGCTTGCTTGTGGATGTTCCGCTGTCGGCATGTTTTTTAGATTGATACTGTTAGTGATCATGACCAATAATCCTGTAACTAAGAAGATGGATGGTATCACCCAATTGAATTTTATTTTTAAGGTGGTGAAAATAGATACCAGCATGGCACCTAAAAGAGAAACAAGGACCATGAGCACACCAGCTATATGCATGGACATGAGTTCTTTAAAGAGATAAATAACTGGTGATAGAATAAGGAATGCTGGGACGGCAAAACCAGCTGTAACAAGATAACTTTTCCATGAATGCTCATCTAAACGAATCAAAATATTAACGCAGATTAGAGCAAATAATAGTGGCCACGCAAACACATAACTGCCTGCTTGGAGCAAAAAACTCGAGGCAGCTAAAAGGATTAACCAAAGAAATAAGGCACCCATCATTAAGCTGCCTGTTTTGATTTTTTTATGAGCCAGCCCATAAAGGATAGTCAAGAAAGCAAAGATAATAATGGAAAAACTGATGAGATAAAGGGTACCAACCATCTTATCGGTTCTCATTAACCATTCTTGATCCGTAAAAATAAAGGTGAGTACAGACCATAATCCTGATCCGATGGCAAAAGACCCGATGATGCCAATGATGAAAACAAGAAAACCTGCAAATGTTCCAAGAAGGGATAGTTTCTTAAGCCAATATCCATGTATGGCCGTAGCGGCAAAAAGAATTACCGCCAAAAGCATAATCGGAATAACAAATTTGTCTGAGTAGGTAATCATGTTGGAACCCAAAATGTTAAAAAAAACTTGATTCCCTTCATGAGCTTGAGTGAGATTGACGTTTCCAAAATGGGTGACAAGATGTAACATATATTCGCCGTGATGCTGGAGACTTTCTAAACTTAGCTCTTGAAAGTTATCGCTGGTTGTATGATAATGGCTAACCCCATCACCAAAGGCAAAATTTAAACCTTTAAGACCGGCTTCTTTAAACACGCTGAAATCAGTATCATTTGGCATTTGCTTATATAAACTATAGAGGAAGGAATGAGCGACAGGTGTGTAAGTATGTTGAACGAACTCCTTAACTAGCCAACTATTGTTATCACTTGTTTCAAACATAAAAGAGGAGCCTTCGTTTCCCCGTGCCTCAAAGTTTAACACTAATCCGACATCATTTACCCAAGGATGTCCCTCTACAAATGCTTTTGCTCCAAGTAATCCATTTTCTTCTCCGTCTGTTAAGAGTATAATGACATCGTTTTGAAGAGGTGCCATTTCCTTTAAGGCCCTTACTGTTTCGATGATGGCAGCCACTCCGGCACCATCATCTGCTGCACCTGGTGATCCTGATTCAGAATCATAATGTGCAACAAGCATAATCGCTTTTGTAGAGTTCGTTCCTTCTATTTTGGCAACAATGTTTTCCACTGTGCCGCCTACTATCCATCTACCAATACTATTTAAAGAATTGGCTTTTTGGATTTCAGGATTTAATCCTAATTCTTCTAAACTGTGAACAAGATAGTCTCGAACTCTGTCATGTTCTACCGATCCAAGAGGATGTGGTTTTACAGCAAACTCTTTTAAATGGGAGAGCGCTCTCTCTGCAGAAAACTTATTTGCTGAACCAGTAGCTGGTACAACCTTTGGTGGCTGAAGTTGTAATAAACTCACAAAAATAGTTCCAATAAGAATAGCCACAACAGTAATGAAAATAAGTGCATTTTTTTTCGTGTCTTCACGAGCTTGTAGCTTCGTTTGGGTAGATGGCACTGGTTCCAATTAAAATTCCTCCTTAAAGTTGAGAAAAATTTTTTTTAGCGAAGTATAAAGTGTAAACAATCAACCAGGGACGATTTTAGATAAAGCAAGTAAATTCAAGTTTTGGCAGCTTCCTTTTTTCATGACTGCCGTATTTCCGTTATTATTCTTGGCAGAATAAGATTGAATTTTGTTTTTTTGGAATAAATGTGGTGGTTTGTTCTGTTTTTTGCCTTGCTCTTGGTTTGTTGATACCTGCATTATATAGTCTCTATATTTATTTAAAATAGGCGAGAATATTCCCACCTCAAGAAATGTGAAGGGCGTAGCCAAATGGTAAGTAGGGGTGAACAATAATTATTTGTTGGGTTCATCAATATGGGTTAGAATTAGATGAAAGAGTAAGATCTCATCTTAAGCTAATAAATGATTTCTAAAGGATGGATGAAACATATTACTACAAGGTTTAAAAAATTCGCACCAAGATTCGGAGCAGAAATAGGAACAGCGTTTAGAGATATTCTTGTTGATGTTGTAAGTGAAACTGTTAAAAAGATAAGCTTTTAAGAAATAGCATCCATAATGGATGCTATTTTCTTTGTTGTATGAAAATTACATAATTACTGAACAAAATGGACATTTGAATAGGGTAGGATATTACAACATTGTAAGGCATATGTAAGGAAAATGAATATCTCTATTCAAACATAATAGATAAACTAACAGTACATATGAATCAACTAAAGATAGTAATTGATAAGGAGTAAATAGATGGCGTGGCTAACATTCATCATCACATATGGATTGTTCTTACTATATTGTGTACATACAGCTGAGGAAGTTGACAAGTTGATGGACTTGCGACCGCGAAACAAACGAAGATAAGAGGACAAAAGATGTGGCGTATCAAATGACAATTTTTAATCATGTTTCCCAGGAAGTGACGAAACGTTATATAGGAATCACACAAGATGAGATTGATGCATAGGGAAAGGAACCCATAAGGATTCCTTTTGTCATTCCGAATAATATAACTTAAACCCATATTTTTAAGATAGCGTTTAAGTTATATTACTTCATTTAATCTAGTTTCATTTACAGATTCAAATGTATTAGAAGAGCTACTTGTAGCATTATTAGGTTCTTTGTCTTTTTCAGAATGGAATTTTTTTGGAATCTATAAAATGATCCATAATGGCACACCTTTGTCTTTTAACATCTTCCACAAATCTACTTCAGTAAACTTATGGTTAGGTTTTTTTGTTTCTTTATCAGATAATCAAATATCAAATTTAATAGAATCATCTGGTTTGTTGTCATTAACTTTATTAGTAGAGAGATTATTTTTATCATTTTCCACGACGTTTGAATGATTTGTTTTTTCAGGTTGATACATTGTATTTATAGACAGTCCAATTCTCACTTTTACACCTCCCTTTAATAATTATATATAAAAATAAAATAGCATTCATTTTTTGGGGTAAAATGTAAATGAAAATTTAAAATACCATTTGTATTAGCATTTACAGTAGCTTAATAGCTGCTTTTTTATTTTACATAAAAAAAGAACTTAAGGAAGCTAGGTTCAAAAGAAAGGATTTGTTAAAAAAGGTACGAAAACAGATTGGAATAACGTGCCAGTTAAATATATAACTATATTAAAGTCATTAGAAATAGTTTTGATATATACAAGAGTTTATCGTATGGATGAATTAAAACATTTTACTTCCTAATGAATATAGAGGTGGTGTGGTGATGTGACGTGAAGCAAAAATACGAGTTGGCACAAGAAGCTTATATGCAAGGAATGAAATATAAGGAACTTGCTGAGAAATATGAAGTGAGCATTAATACAATTAAATCATGGAAGACCAGGTACAATTGGAATCGGAAAAGTGTGCATACAAAATGATAAACCAAAGAAAATGGATGTACTCAAAAAGAAACAAAAACGTAGTCGGTAATCGCAACCCTAATATAGAGTGGATTGTTTGGGCAGAACTTAACGGATTTTACTGTATTGGTGCAAATGAGTGGATTAAGGGAGAATTTGTAATGATTAAGTAAATAACGAAACCCAGCTCCTTTGTGGGCTGGGTTATTTTTATTCTATTTGATGGCCTTTTCCATCGGTATCAAATATATAAAAAGGTTTATTTTCTTGTCCAGCTCGGAATGATACTGACACTTGATCGAAGTCTTATTATTTTTATTCATTTTATCTAATTTAACTATACTTAGATTCACCATAATCTGTTTAACTTGTGAGATATATTTGGAATCTGCTTCAATACTGACAACTAAGTCGTATGTAAAAGCATACTTGTTGTTATATGTACTTATAATATCGCTATCATCTGAAGAAATATCTGAAGAGTTTGTAATTGGAATATAATGAGTGGTTGGAAAGTTCCTGTAATTCATTTTTTTACAGTTACCTATTATCGAGAAAAGAAGCTAGAGCGAATGACCACTAAGTATGATGTGTTTACGAAGATTTATTTGATTCAAGAAATATAAAAGTGCTAACAAGTTTGCAAACGAACTTGCTAACACTTATACAAAAAAGATATAAAATGTCGCTGATATATCCTTGATTATTTATCATATTTTAAAAAGATATCAAGTATTAAAAAATAATCTTGCATAACTATTTTATTCATAATAAAGATAAAAAAACATTGTCTGAATTGAAAGAATATTTTATAATTTAAAACAGATATTCTGTTTCGAAAATTGGAATTAATGTTCCGGAATATGGAACAAAGGAGGACTTCATGAGTTATAACAAAACAGCAGTGAAAACAATGAGCATTTTAGAATTATTTTATCAACATGATACGTTAACGTTAGCCGAGATGGTGAAATTGACTGATATGCCTAAAACATCCGTACACCGTCTTATTAAATCTCTAGAAGAAATGGGTTTGTTGCAAAAAACAATAGATGGTGCATACAGGTTAGGATTTGTTTTCTTACGATTTGGTCAGCTTGTTTCAGAGAGGTTATCTTTACGGAAAATTGCGAAGCCTTATATGAAAAAGTTACAGAAAGAAGTTGGACAAGCAGTTAATTTAATTATTCAGGATGGTAATGAAGCCATTTATATTGAAAAGATTGACGGTGATCAACCTGTACGTGTCTATACAGCTATTGGACGGCGAGCTCCGTTGTATGCCGGAGCGTGTCCACGTATTTTGCTTACATACTTCTCAAAAGAAGAGCAAGAAAATTATATAAACAATACAACTTTTGTTCCATTTGCAAAGGGCACGGTTACAGATGAAAATGAACTACGTAATATGTTGCAAACTGCAAAGGATAACGGTTATACCATTAGTTATTCAGAGCTTGAAAATCATACAGCGGCTGTAGCTGCTCCGATTTTTGGAAGTGATGATATGGTTGTTGGGGGCATGAGTATTTCGGGACTAGAAGCTGAGTATAATGAAACAGCAATTATAAAATGGATTGAAAGTCTTACCCAAACAACGAAGCAAGTATCAATAGAATTAGGATGGAAAGAAAAGAAGGTAGGAGAATAATGAAGTTTTCAGCATTAGGTGATCAAGCAATTGTCGTGACATTTGGACAGAAAATCGATATGGAAATTTATAAACAAGTACAATCTTTATTTGAGGCGTTACAAAATGAACCGTTTGCTGGGATGATAGAATGTGTTCCTTCTTATACATCTGTGACTATTTATTATGATTCCTACACATTGTATAGGGAAAAAAAGATGAATGTGTCACCATATGATTATGTTTGTTATCATGTGCAGTCCCTTTTAAAAGCTGAGAATCATAAGGAAATGAAAGAATATGAATATATATCTATTCCAGTTTGTTACGGCGGAGAATACGGCCCTGATTTGGAAGAAGTAGCAAAGTATCATGGGCTAACAATAGAAGATGTAATTCGTATTCATAGTGAATCCACTTATTTTGTTTATATGCTCGGTTTTACACCAGGATTTCCTTATTTAGGAGGTATGTCGCAACGGATTGCAACTCCCCGAAAACATACTCCTCGATTAAAGATTCCAGCAGGGTCTGTTGGAATCGGTGGAAGTCAAACGGGTATATATCCACTTGAAACACCGGGTGGATGGAATATTATCGGACGCACACCGATCTCTTTATTTCGTCCTCAAAAAGTACCGCCTACTTATCTGCAAAGTGGTATGTATTTACGTTTCATCCCCATAACAGAAACAGAATTTCAGCAATGGGAGGATGAGAATGTATGAATATAGAGGTGTTACAACAAGGAATGTTGACGACTGTACAAGATTTAGGTAGACATACATATCAACAATACGGTGTACCAGTTGGCGGAGCGATGGACACAGTTGCACTTAGAATTGCAAATATGTTAGTTGGGAATGAAGAAGGAGAAGCTGGATTAGAAATTACAATTATTGGGCCAAAGCTGTTAATTAAGCAGACGACATTAATTGCAATTGGCGGTGCGAATATGGAACCGCTTTTAAATGGAAAACGAGTTCCATTGTGGCGCCCGGTATTAGCTAAAGAGGGAAGTATGCTTTGTTTTAAGAAAATTCAGTCAGGATGCAGAGCATATGTAGCATTTGCTGGTGGAATTCATGTTCCAGCTGTAATGAAGAGCAAAAGTACATATATGCGAGCAAGTTTAGGCGGATTGGACGGTCGTGCTTTACAAAAAGGGGATCAATTGCAAATAGGTACACCTTCCCTTTGGGCAAAGCGTCTTATACAGCAGCTTGTAAATGAAAGACGAGATACAACGATGTGGGGAATAAATTCTAATTGTTTACCAAACTATCATCATTGTCCAGAGATTCGTGTCGTGGAAGGGTTAGAGTTTGAAAGATTTACGGGAGAGAGTCTTCGTTCTTTTTTTACAAAGCAATTTAAAATTTCCAATCATGCAGATCGAATGGGCTATCGTATAGACGGGGAGCAGGTAATGGTAGAGGGAAAATTAGAATTGTTATCAGATACTGTGACGCACGGGACAATCCAAGTACCACCTGAAGGACAACCTATTATATTAATGACAGATCGTCAAACGACAGGTGGATATCCACGAATTGCTAATGTAATTTCAATTGATATACCGCTGCTTGCACAATTAAAGCCAGGAGATTATCTATCGTTTTCAAAAATTTCAGTAATAGAAGCACAGAAGCTATATATAAAACAAGAACAAACAATAAATCTTTTAAAAATGTTCATTAAGCTAAAAGGAGAGAAATCATGAAGGTAGTAGATTTAAATTGTGATTTAGGAGAAAGTTTTGGAGCCTATAACATAGGAAATGATGATGCGATTCTACCTTATGTTTCATCAGTAAACATTGCATGTGGATTTCACGCAGGTGATCCTTCAGTTATGCATAGTACAGTTGCAAAAGCGCTAGAATATCGTGTTTCAATAGGTGCGCATCCAGGCTTACCAGACCTTATAGGTTTTGGAAGAAGAATGATGCATGTTTCACCAGATGAAGTGTATGATTATATGATTTATCAAATCGGGGCATTAGACGGGTTTATTCGTGCATTGGGTGGAAAAATGAACCATGTTAAACCGCACGGTGCACTCTATAATCTAGCAGCAGTAAATTCAGAAATCGCAAATGCCATTGCAAAAGCTATTTATAAAGTAAATCCAGAACTTCTTTTATTCGGATTAGCAAGTAGTGAATTTGTGCGTGCAGGAGAAAAATATAATCTTCGTGTTGTGGAAGAGGTATTTGCAGATCGAACATATCAAAGTAACGGAACTTTAACAAATCGTACAGAATCGAATGCATTGATTACAAATGAAGAAGATGCGATAAGACAAGTATTGCAAATGGTGCAAAAAGGGAATGTTCCAGCTGTTGATGGGACTATCGTTTCAATTGCAGCACATACAATTTGTATTCATGGGGATGGCTTGCATGCCGTGGATTATGCGAAAAGCATTTACAATGCACTGCAGCAAGCACAAATTAAAATTTGTGCACCTTAACACGTAGAAAAGACAGGGGGATTACATATGGTGAAATTGATTGGAATTTTACTTGTAGCAATTGGTTTTTTATTCCGACTTAATACATTGTTAGTTGTTATGGTAGCTGGAATTGTAACAGGAATGGTATCTGGTATGTCATTTCATGAAGTGATAAGTTTATTTGGGAAATTCTTTATAGAAAATCGATATATGTCCATGCCAATTCTATTAACACTTCCTGTTATTGGGATTTTAGAGCGTTACGGATTGAAAGAACGAGCGGAAACACTGATTACAAAATCAAAAGGAGCAACGACGGGACGTGTTCTTCTCTCGTATTTTACCATCCGTGAAGCATCTGCAGCGATCGGGCTTAACATTGGAGGACATGCGCAAACAGTAAGACCACTTGTTGCACCAATGGCGGAAGGGGCAGCACATGCTCGTTATGGAAAACTTCCAGACAAGTTAAAAGAAAAAATTAAAGCAACTGCAGCAGCTGCAGAAAATACAGCATGGTTTTTTGGAGAAGATATTTTTATTGCAACAGGAGCTATTTTATTAATGAAAGGTTTTTTTGATTCTGTCGGTATGCATGTAGGTGTATGGGATATGGCACTATGGGGGATTCCAACAGCGATTTCTGCATTTATTGTAAGTTGGATTCGTTTTCGTCAAATTGATAGACATATAGATGACGTTATGAAACAAGAAGAGAATCAAAATAAGGAGGCGATGTAGCGTGAAATTAATTACACTGGATACAATTTATTATCTACTTGGTATTATTGTTGCTTTTATTGCAATTCGTGTTGCTTTTGATCGTCAACATCCGAATCGTTTTGGTTCTAGCTTGTTTTGGGCATTGTTTGCTATTACATTTTTATTTGGAAGTATCATGCCTTCGTTTTATGTCGGTTGTCTCGTTTTAATTATGGTTATTTTAGCATCATTAAATAAAGTAACAAAATCAAATGAACAAGGAGCACCAGTAGCAGAGCGTGTAAAACATGCAGCAAAATTAGGAAATAAAATTTTCATGCCAGCTATATTAATTCCTTTGTTTACTATTATCGGAACGCTCACTCTTGGAAAACTGAAGTTTGGAAATATATTTGTTGTTGATCCTGAAAAAGTAACGCTAATTGCACTCGCATTAGGTGCATTAGTTGCTTTTGCTTTTGCGATGGCTATTACAAAAGCAAAAGTGACAGAGCCAGTTCAAGAAGGAAGCCGTTTATTGCAAGCAGTAGGATGGGCCGTTATTTTACCACAAATGCTTGCTGCTCTTGGCGGAATATTTGCTAAGTCTGGAGTTGGACAAGTAGTAGCGGATTTAGTTGGACAAGTATTGCCGACTGAATATCCATTCGTGGCTGTCATGGCATATTGCTTAGGAATGATGTTATTTACAATGGTAATGGGAAATGCGTTCGCTGCTTTTGCTGTTATTACGGGCGGGATTGGCTTGCCGCTTATCGTTCAAATGCACGGCGGAAACCCAGCGATTATGGCAGCGCTTGGTATGTTTGCTGGTTATTGCGGAACATTGTTAACGCCGATGGCTGCTAATTTTAATATTGTTCCAGCAATGTTATTAGAGCTTAAAGATAAAAATGCTGTTATTAAAGCGCAAGCGCCAGTTGCCGTTGCTATTTTCATCATTAATATGCTTGTTATGTACGCACTTGTATATCGATTTTAAAGGGGGGGGGATTGATGAAAAAAATTTTATTAACAGGATTTGAACCATTTGGAGGAGAAAAAATCAATCCTGCTTGGGAAGTTGCTAAACAACTTGATCAAAAGAGAATAGGAGAATATACAATCGTTAGTAAACAAATTCCTACTGTTTTTCATACATCCTTACAAATGCTAGAATCTTATATTGATGAAGTAGACCCAGCTCTTGTCGTGTGTATTGGACAAGCAGGAGGGCGTTCCGACATTACAGTTGAGCGCGTTGCAATTAACGTAGATGATGCAAGAATTCCTGATAATAAAGGAAATCAGCCGATTGATATACCAGTGATTGAGGATGGTCCAGTGGCGTATTGGTCAACACTTCCCATAAAATCGATTGTGAAGCAACTTCGTGAAGGAGGGATTCCAGCATCTGTTTCCCAAACAGCAGGGACGTTTGTCTGTAACCATCTCTTTTACGGACTAATGCACATATTAGCAAAACAGAAAGATCATATTTCTGGTGGTTTTGTACATATTCCGTTTTTACCAGAACAGGCGAGTGCATATCCTGGGCAACCGAGCATGTCGCTTTCTAACATTACAAAAGGAATAGAGCTTTTAATACAAACAGCTTTGGAAGTAGAAATAGATATAGTAGTAGCAGAAGGTACAACACACTAAGGGGAATTTTCCAAATTGCTGCATATGCCTGTTATAATGAAAGAAGAAATATACAAGAGGTGAATGATGTGCAGCATTATGAAGAAGTGCGTTCTATTATTGACAATGCTAAGAAAATTACAGTGTTAACTGGAGCAGGTGCAAGTACAGAGAGTGGGATTCCAGACTTTCGATCAGCAAACGGTTTGTATGCAGATGCAAATGTAGAAATGTATTTATCAAGAGGATATTATAATCGAAACCCGAAAGATTTTTGGAAACATTATAAGGCAATCTTTCAAATTGAAACATTTCATCAATATAAGCCGAATAGAGGACATGTATTTATTGCGCAGTTAGAAGAGAGCGGAAAAGATCTTGTTGTTTTAACACAAAATATTGATGGACTTCATCAATTGGGCGGAAGTAAACGTGTCATTGATTTACATGGTACATTACAATCTGCTCATTGTCCAAAGTGTCGTACGAAATATAACTTACAATATATGATTGCACATGAAGTACCGCGCTGTGAGAAGTGTAATTTTATTTTAAATCCTGACGTTGTGTTATATGGAGACACATTGCCTCAATTTCAAACAGCCATTGAACGCTTGTATGAAACAGATGTATTGCTTGTAATGGGAACGTCGTTAAAAGTACAGCCTGTAGCGTCATTCCCACAAATAGCAAAACGAGAGATGGGGGCAACGACAATCCTTATTAATGACGAGCGAACGGGGCAAGAATCGTATTTTGATTATGCGTTTCATGAAACAATAGGGGAATATGTGAATGGATTTTTAGACCAGGAGAAGTAAACTAAAAAATTAAAAAGAAGGGCACATATGGAACGATCATATGTGCATTCTCTTTTTTGAACATTACATTTTTATATTATTTTTTCAACGATAAACCATAAACAATCGTTTCACTTGGTGTTGTGATTTTAAAACCTGTATTGTAGTCTAGTGTCATTGTGTTTCCGATATAATCTTTTGTGAAGTCATCAATTTGAACAACAAGCTGTTCGTCTTCAAATACGACATCATTTGCATGATATTCATCGACAATTAAATCGATATTCACATAGACAGTGCATGTATTGCCTATAGTTCCTTTTACCCTAATAACTATTTTCCCTTCGTTTTGTGATTGTTCCAGTTTTTCTTTTGCTGTATTTGTAACACGAATATTCATGTAATCCCTTCCTTTTCTTAAACTCTCATTCTATTATGGCAAAAATATAATAAACCGGCTACTCGGACACATAAGAAAACCTATAAACGAAAGTTAAACATACTATGTTGTTCGTGGGAATACAGATTTCGGCTTTATGGGGTTGAAATAAAGTCACAATGTTTATATAAAATAGGAAAGAAACAAGGAATCACTATATAAATAGTAGAAGAATTATATACAAGCAAGATTAGGCTATTAGAAAAGCTCTACTATAAAGTGTTTCAACTTAATGTAATAAGAGAAAGCTAATCGAGTTGTTTTTACTACTATTAGGAAGGGGTGTAAAACTTGCATACAAAACGGTGTACGCATAATAATTGCAAATGTTTTATTGTACCTAACTATATTTTGGAGAATTTAGCACAAAATGAAGTAGAAGCAGCGCGAATTACTTTAGAGAAAAGCCTAAAAGTTCGAAAACGTAGAATTTTGAAAGAATATGATATTGATGGTGTTGTCTCCTTAACTGATGCTGGAACAGGAACGCGAGGTGAGTCTGCTCGCCATGTATACGATTGCAAAGGGGGAACAAATCTTAGAGTGAATGAGGTTAGAAAAGAAGGAGACAGATCAAGTGGGGATACTGTGGTTAACCATGCGTACGACTATGCTGGAATTGTACGTGACTATTTTAAGAATGTGTTCCACCGTAATTCTATTGATGACAATGGGCTAGATCTCATTCTGAATGTTCACTATGGGCATAACTTTCAGAATGCCTATTGGGACGGTGATGAAATGGTGTTTGGTGATGGAGATGGAATTATTTTTACAAGTTTTTCAAATTCACTCGATGTTATTGGGCACGAGCTTACACATGGTATTACTCAATTCACTAACGGATTAGAGTATGAAGGACAACCTGGAGCTTTGAATGAACATATTTCGGACGTGTTCGGAATAGCAATTAAGCAATCTTATTTAAAGGAAACAGCACGAGATGCGGATTGGCTAATTGGTGCTGATATAATGGGACCAACACTAAAAGGACAAGCCCTTCGTTCAATGAAAGCACCTGGTACTGCATTTGATAACCGACTAATGGGTAAGGATATGCAACCTGATCATATGAAAAATTATTATCAAGGAGATCTTGATCACCATGGCGTCCATATCAATAGTGGCATACCAAACAAGGTGTTTTATCTTGTATCTATGGAGATTGGAACAGATAAGGCAGCTTTGATATGGTATAATGCAATACAAAATTTATTTACAACTACAAACTTCAATCAATTTGCACAAATCGTAATTAAAGCAGCGCAAAAACTTGTTGATAGTGGAGAAGTTCCTAAAACGGCTGCAAAAACAGTAGAATCTGCTTTTAAAACGGTGGGACTGCCTTCTTAGACATATTCTTTATCATGAATTGGAGGCTTAATATTAATATGCATATCCAGTTTAGCTGCATTGGGGGGATCGCTAATCTCCACTTAACCTTTCAGACAAATACGGTCGAATTACCAAAGGAAATAGCTAAGGAATTACTTGATTTAATCAAGCAAGCTAATATTTTTAATCTCAAACCGAGTGAATTAGAGGTTGTTACAACCAAAGGAGCCGATGCTTTTTCTTATCAGCTAAGGATAGAAGATGGAAAAGAGTCAAAATCCTTTTCATTTACCGATGTAACAGCTCCACAGGAAGTGCAACCTTTATTGGATTATTTACGTAATTTGGCGATTGCAGAAAAAATGGAAGAATAATTTCCCTGTTTCAAAGATACTTTTAGGAAATTCGATAGCACCATAAACGACCGTTTATGATGCTTTATTTCTATCTAACTAGAGAAAAGTATTATTCGAATTTGGTTTCAAAAATCATTACCAAAAATAAAAGGACCTAACATATTAGTCATATATAATATGTTAGGTCCTTTATATTTTAAGTTTTTTTGAATTTAGGTCTTGATAAAATGACTTGATAGGTTGTTATTTTTAAAGTTCACATTTATCTAATGGAATGACTTTTGTTTTCTTTGTAAATTTATAACCTAGCCAAAGTATTAAGAAAAGAGGTAGGCCAATATATGAAACGAGTACACCGTTCCAGTCAATCGATTTTCCCGTAAATGCACCGTAGTTTTGACCAAGAATAACGATTACACATAATGCAAATGCAAAGATAGGACCGAATGGGAACCATTTTGCTTTATATGGTAAGTCATTTAAGTCTTTTCCTTGTGCAATGTATGCCTTGCGGAAACGATAGTGACTAATCGCAATTCCGATCCAAGCGATGAAGCCTGACATACCAGAAGCATTTAAGAGCCATACGTAGACCACGCCATCACCGAATAAAGAAGCTAAGAAAGCAGCACATCCAACTAATGATGTTGCAATCAATGCATTTACAGGTATACCACGACTATTTAGTTTTCCTAAAAATTTAGGTGCTTTACCTTGGTTTGCTAGATCCCAAAGCATACGTGATGCTGCATACATACCAGAGTTACCAGCAGACAGAACAGCTGTTAAAATAACGGCGTTCATTACTGATGCCGCGAAGGCAACACCTGCTTTAGCGAATACAAGTGTAAATGGACTTACTGTCACATCACTTGCTGCAAGGTTTTTGTCTGTATATGGAATGAGTAAACCAATTACAAGAATTGCTAAAATATAGAACAGTAGAATTCGCCAAAAGATGCTGCGAATTGCTTTTGGAATACTGCGTTGTGGATCTTTAGTTTCACCAGCCGCAACTCCTAATAATTCTGTTCCTTGGAATGAAAATCCAGCTGCCATAAATACACCGATGATTGCCATGAAGCCGCCGCTAAACGGTGCATCTGCAACTGTGAAGTTTTTAAAACCAACAGGCTCTCCACCCATAATACCGAAAATCATAAGAAAACCGACGATTAAAAAGGCAATAACAGTTACAACTTTAATAAGTGCAAACCAGTATTCAGCTTCCCCAAATCCTTTGACAGATAAATAATTTAAAAGGAACATAATAGCTAAACAAATCCCACTCCAAAGCAGGGAAGAGGTATTTGGGAACCAAAACTTCATAATTAATGTAACTGCAGAGAGTTCAGCTGCAATCGTGATAGCCCAGTTATACCAGTAGTTCCAACCTAATGCAAACCCAAGAGATGGGTCAACAAATCTTGTTGCGTAGGTGCTAAATGATCCTGCTACAGGAATGTACGATGCTAATTCTGCTAAACTTGTCATTAAAAAATATACCATAATACCAATTGCAGCATAGGCGACGAGAGCACCGCCAGGACCAGCCGTGTGGACAACACCACCGCTTGCTAGGAATAAACCTGTTCCGATTGTACCACCAAGTGAAATCATTGTAAGATGGCGAGATTTCAATCCGCGTTTTAGCTCGCCATGTGTTTGTGCAGATTGATTTGTAGACGTAGAGGTAACTTTTGTAGTTGCGCCATTCATTTTCAACACTCCTTTTCTTGTAAGATAGGAAGGAGCGGGGGGAATAAAAAAAACCGCCAAAGGACTTTAGCGGAGCATTTCAAAAATAACCACCCCATCATACCTTCCGTTAAGATAGCGCCCCACGCTTACACGGTAATTTTGTAAACGTGACAGTTCTGTTCCTATTCGAAAACAGCCCCAGCATATACTTCCAGAGAAGAAGTATAAACTTCGGCAGCTTTTCCTTTCATTCGGAGTTATTGACGTTCTCTGTGTCTCGTCCGGACTACTAATAAAAGCCGCAACCTCTACCTCATCGGATTGATGAGGATTTCTCTATTGCTATGATTTTTAATATATCGCAATTGTAATGATTTTCTGAGAATATTGCAAGGATTTTTTTGTAGAAAAAAAGAGAAAAAGAATGGTTATTTTGGAAAAGCGCTTTCAAAATTCGTCCCGATCCTAAAAAATATGTAATAAGTAACCTCCCGATGAAAAAGGTTATACAATAGTTTCGCATTATGTTTCAAAAAATCCTTTAAAATTAACAGAAAATTGAGACAAATAAATTTCGACAAAATATATTGTCGAAGAGGAGACTAAAACAAAAACGAGCTTCCCTTTATGGGGAAACTTGTTTTTGTTTGTTATATACAATTTTTTTGTTTGTATGTTGTGATTGATTACGAATCGTAATAATCAGTGCGATTGTAACGACAAGACCTATTGCAATGTAAGCAAGAAATATTATATCTTGATTTACTTTAAAAGTTGTTAATAGCGTACGGATATTGGTGAAAATAATGAGTCCTCCGACAAGTACTCCAAGTAAATGAGAAGGAACAATTCGTACTAGCCATGCAGCAATTGGTGCTGCAATGATACCGCCAAGCATAAGAGCAGATACCCAAAACCAACTGACTTGTGCCCAGCCAAGAGAAATGAAAAATCCCAATGTGGCAGCTAATGAGACAGGAAATTCACTCGTATCTACAGAACCTACAACTTTTCTTGCTTCATTACCGCGTGCAAGTAAAACAGGAGTAGTAATAGGTCCCCAGCCTCCACCGCCTGTTGAATCTACAAAACCTGCAAAAAGGCCAAGTGGAATTAATTGCTTACCAGACAGACGTTTGTTATTTGTTTGAACAACTTGTTTTTGTAAAATAAATCTTAATAAGATATATACACCTAACGCGAATAAAAATATTGAAATATACGGTTTGATTAAATTTCCTGGTAAGTTACTTAAAAAGCAAGCACCTACAAAAGCGCCAATTGCACCTGGTAATGTCAGTCTTGAAACGATATATTTATCGACATTTCCAAATCGGATATGTGAGATGCCGGATGCGGCAGTTGTAACAACTTCGGCTAAATGAACAGATGCTGAAGCAACAGCGGGTACAATTCCAAACATGAGTAATAATGAGGAAGACGTTACTCCATATGCCATTCCTAAAGCTCCATCAATGAGTTGAGCAAAAAAACCAATGATGGCAAAGACAATTAATTTTTGCATGTTTAAAACCTCCGTTTATAATAAAGCGAAATTTCCATCAGTGGAGATTCTTTATCCTCTACTAATGGTTAGTTGAATCAATCAAGTTTTTACGGGCGGTTATATCCCATCTATTTCCTGTGACTTCTCAAAATCTTAAGGTGGGGTCTTACTGTCCAAAAGTAGCAAGATAAAATAAAAAAGGCTCCTTTCTCTAGTGAGAAAAGAGCCTTTGGTTTTCCAATCAGCTTTATCATATTCTAATTTTTTTATTATAATACACATTAATCGTATAAATCAACTGGGTTTTTATTAAAATTTTGAATTGCAAGAAATAAATGAAAAGTAATACACTAAAAATAATTAAAAGTAAGGATGGTGAGAAGATGTTACAGTTTGATCATCTTGTTCACGTAGTTCAATGCTCTCCAGCTGATGTAATAAATCAAATGAAAGTACTCGGATTTCATACAGTTCCAGGGGGAGAGCATACGAATTGGGGGACATATAATAGCTTATGTTATTTTGATTTAGCGTATATTGAGTTTTTAGCTGTTCAGAACAATGAAGTTGCAAACAGGGCAGAGAATCCCCTCATTCAGCAAACTGTTCATAAGTTGCAAAAAGGAGAAGGGATGATCCAAATTGCACTGCGTACAGAACATATGGAGGAGCTTGCTAAGAAATTGTTGGAAAAGGGGTTTCGTATAAATGGTCCGTTTGAGGGAAAACGTTTAAGGGAAGATGGTACTCTATTAAGTTGGAAAATGCTATTCATTGAACAGGAAGATAGTGGTCCTAGATTCCCGTTTTTTATTGAGTGGGGTGAATCGGATCAAAATAGAAGAACAGATTTACAGAAAAAAGGAGCGATTTCACTTCATGACAATAATGTAATTGGAATGAAAACGGTGTTTTATGCTGTTAATAATGTAAATGAAACAAGCAAACTATGGGAAGAGTTATTGCAAATAGAAATGAGTACATCAAAAATAGATAAAGAGTGGAATGCGGTATTTCGAAGTTTTTCTCTTGGGAAAATAACAATTCAATTTTGTGAACCGATAGGGAATGGAGTAGTTCAGAATCAATTACAGAACTGCGGGGAGATACCATTTGCTGTAGAGTTTCAAGGAGGCAAGGAAAATACGAGTGTATATCAGATATCGAATGGTATGTACATATTTTAGGGGGAATCAAGGTAAACGAAGTAATATTTTTGGAAGCTATACACACTATATGCTGCAATGATTTTTCCATCGGATATTGTATGGTCTTATAAAATGACCCCAAATCGTGTTGATATAATGAAAAAACGTTTGAATATGATTATAGATGATCATTACGGATTTACATCTTATATCCCAAATTGGTATAAATCGAAAGGCTTCCAATCGTAATGTTGGAAGCCTTTACGAATAACAAAAATTGATTGCTTTTTGAAGTCGAGAGACCCCTTCAGTAATATAGTTTATATCTACTTTTCCGTATGATAGACGAATATAACCATCTTCTGCACCGAAAATACTGCCAGGCATAAAGGCAACTTGTTGTTTTAAACTCTGCATAATCAGCTGCTTTTCTTGAACAGGTTGTTTCAATTTTCCCCATATGTAAATTCCACCTGTTGGCATGGGAAATGAGAGTTCTTTCTGTAATGAGCATTGTAATGCGTCTACTAGTACATTTCTTTTTTGTAATAATTCATAGCGTAGCTTTTGTAAGTGTGTTTCAAACGGAACTGTTTCAAAAAATTGTTGCATAAGCCATTGCGGAAAGATACTTAAGCCTAACTCCATTTGGTGCCTCGCATCTGATAGTCGTTCAACAACGGACTGCGGAGCAACGAGCCAGCCGATTCGTAATCCTGGTGCAATCATTTTAGATAGAGAATGAACATAAATGACTGTTCCGTTCGTATCAATTGATTTTAAAGTTGAACATGCTTGTTCTTTATTTTCTAATGTTAATAAGCTAGAAGGATCATCTTCAACAATTGGAATTCGTAAATCGGCACATAAGGATAGAAGTGTTTCCCTTCTTTTTGGATGAAGGAGTGTCCCTGTTGGATTTTGATAATTGGGATTTAAGAAAATCATTTTAATTCGGTGCTTTCGATAAAGTTCATGTACATCGTCTGGATGAATGCCATGTTCATCGACAGGTAATGGGAAAATACGAATGCCTGCCGATTGGAAAAGCGGTAAGGAATAACAATGCGACGGGCTTTCAAATGCTACTGCATCGCCTGGATTTAATAAACATTGCACAATAAGGTGCAGTGCTTGTTGTGCACCAGAAGTAATCATAATCGATTGTTCAGTTGCATCAATTTGTAAATGTTCCTTCATATATTTAGCTACAATTTTTCGTAAAGGGAGGTAGCCTTGTGGATGATCGTAGCTTAATGATTGTGTTAACGGTTGTTCGCGTAAAATTGCTTGTAATTGGTGATGCGGAAACAAATCACATCCAAGCTCACCGTTTGCAAAGTCAATGATATTTTCATTTTGCTGCACTTGCTCACGAATGTAGCGAAGAAGTGGTAAGTTAGGCAAAAACGTCCCGCCTTCCACAAATCCTCTCCAATTTGGTGCGAATTTCGGAGATACACCCCACATCTGTGTACTGACCCTTGTTCCTTTTCCTGTTGTGCTTTCAACAATTCCCATTGCACGTAGTTCGTTATAGGCTGTTGTAATTGTACTTCGATTCACTTGAAGTTGCTCTGCTAGCTTACGTTCTGAAGGGAGAAAACTTCCAGGTGGAAGCTCTCCGTACATAATACGTCTTTCAATATAATCGACAACTTGTTGATAGATCGGAATTTTACTATCTGAATCTAACTTCCATTTCATTGTAATGTCTCCTTATTCCTTCATTATCATCATTATAACAAATTGGATGGGTGAAAAAACAGCCAATTGGACGGTGTGCCAACGGCCCAATTTTACTATGCTAAATAAGGAAGGGGAGATTTGGATGAAACAAAGGCAAATGGAATGGCTTCTAATGTCAGTTGCTTTAGTATGGGGAGCAAACTATACGATAGGAAAATACGGCGTGACATATATGTCATCCATTCAATTTAATAGTATGCGATTTTTAGTTGCATCACCAATTTTGCTACTTATCACTTTTATTATGGAACGTTCATTACGTATAGAGAGAAAAGACTGGATGAGACTTCTAGTGGTTGGTATTGTTGGGACAACTTTATATCAAACTTTGTTTATGCTTTCAGTAAAATATACATCTGCGACGAACGCTTCATTACTAATTGCAATGTCACCAATCTTTACGGGAATTTTAGCTGTATTGCATAAACAAGAACGTTTTTCTCTGAAAATACAAATCGGATCTATGCTTTCTTTTTGCGGGGCAGCGCTTGTGCTATTAACAGGACATACGAATCAGTCTACATATGAATACGCTTGGCTTGGAAATATAATAGGATTAGTTGCGTCGATCGCATGGGGCTGGTATCCGATTCTTGCTCAGCCGCTAATTACGAAATATTCTGCTATGCGAGTAACTGCTTGGTCAACATTATTAGGAATTGTTCCGCTTGTTTTATATTGCTTTATGAATGTAGACTCCTTAACATGGCCGACTGATATGCTGAGTTGGGGATCTTTAGGATATTCTATTGTATTTGCAACGATTTTTGGGCTTGCAATGTGGTACGTTGGAATTAGTAAAATTGGTTCAACAAAAGTAATGGTTTATATGTATCTTGTTCCATTATTCGCGGTTATATTTGCAGCTGTAACGATAGGCGAACAGGTGAACATTATGCAATTGTTTGGTGGACTTGTTATTTTCGCTGGATTATATGTTGTGAAAAAAGGAACAGTGAAAAAGCCGGCACTCAATTTAAAAAAGGTAAGTTAGTATGAAAAGTGACCACGTCCTGAGAGGAGTGGTCATTTTTGTTTGCATAATAAGATTGCTTGCTTCACGGCCCATTGTTGATGATCGTGAACAAGAAGTTGCTGTGCTTCAGAAGAAGATACCCAATATAAGATGTGATCATCTCCAATAGGAACATGATGTTCTCGTATTTTGCTGCATATGTAAAAATGGCCATCATTTAAATAATGTATATCTTCTTTTTCGGCATAAAAGTAGCGCTCGGCATTTCCGATATAGTGGTGTACCTCAATTTCCCAGCCTAATTCCTCTAATAATTCACGGTGTAAGCAGTTTTCTTTTGTTTCATTATTTTCTATTCCGCCGCCCGGTAAAAAATATCTTACTCCTTTTTGAATGATTGCTATTTTATTGGTATTTTCTTTGAAAATAATGGCATAGGAGCTCGGACGTGAGGTGTATTCTATATCCTGTTTTTTATCGCCAAAAGAAGGTTTCATTTGCACACTTTTCACCTAACTTCATTTGTTTTAATTGTATTATCGCATATGCTGATATGAACCTCCAAAGCTGAATTTCTAAGCTATAAAGGAAAGCACACCTCCATGTCGAATAACGTAAATATTAAGTGAGAAATGAGAGGACATGACATATGCATATTAGAAAAATTACGCCAGAGGATTATACTATCATTAAGTCTGTTATGAATGATTGGTGGGGCGGGAGACAGATGGCAGACATGCTGCCAAAGCTCTTTTTTGTTCATTTTCAAGACACTAGTTATATTATTGAAAAAGATCATGAAATTGCAGGATTTTTATGTGGTTTTTTCTCGCAAACTTTTGAGGACGAGGCATACGTTCATTTTATTGGTGTAAATCCGAAATTTAGAAGACAAGGGATTGCATCAGCACTGTATTCCTCCTTTTTTGATGCCGTTCGTTCCAATGGTCGTCACGTTGTAAAAGCAGTAACATCTCCTGTTAATCAAAAATCCATTCAATTTCATCGTGATGTAGGGTTTGATATTGAAAAAGGTGATAGTGAAATAGAGGGTGTATCTGTACATACAAATTATGATGGACAAGGTGGAAGTCGAGTGTTATTTATAAAACATTTATAGAAAAATTGCCAAGAAAACCCCACCTTCAAGAGGATTCTTTCTAACGGATACAAAATTATTAATAAAAATCAAGATAAAAGGCAATATAAGGAGGGTTGAATTTATATTTCGAAAGGAAGGATAACAAGTGAGTAAAGTTCTATACATTACCGCAAATCCGAAACCAACTGATCAATCGTATGGACTTACAGTTGGACAAGCTTTTTTAGAAGCATATCGTCACGAGGCTCCAAATGATGAAATTATTGATCTTGATTTGTACAAAACTCATATTCCATATATTGATGCGGATGTACTTAATGGATGGGGAAAGCTACAAAAAGGGACAGCGTTTGAAAATCTTTCTACAGAAGAGCAAAGTAAGATTGCTGCAATTAATAAATTAACAGATCAGTTTGTAGAAGCGGATAGATATATATTTGTAACACCGATGTGGAATTTTAGCTTTCCACCGCTTATGAAAGCATATATTGACACAATTTGTATGGCAGGAAAAACATTCAAGTATACAGCAGAAGGTCCTGTTGGCTTGTTATCTGGTAAAAGGGCCGTTCATATTCAAGCGCGCGGTGGTATATATTCAGAAGGGCCAGCAACAGAAGTAGAATTTGGAGATCGTTATCTTCGAGCGATTATGGGCTTTGTTGGAATTGAAGATGTACAATCTATTATTGTAGAAGGTATGAATCAAATGCCGGATGAGGCAGAGAATATTAAAGAAAAAGCAATGGCACACGCGAGAGAAGTTGCAAAAGGTTTTTTTGAATAATTAGAAAAAAACCCACAAATTTCTTATAATGGAATTTGTGGGTTTTTATTTATTAGATAGGGGGGATCGGGATGGATATTGTTTTTACAGAGGATGGGAAACGTTTTAATTATCGAGTAGCAGCTGTGTGTATTGAAAATGGAAAGGTTCTTCTTCATCGTGGGAAGGGAGATAACTTTTGGTGTCTACCTGGCGGACGAGTTCAAATGCTTGAAAGTAGTGAGTCTGCTCTTAAAAGAGAGCTGAAAGAAGAATTAGAAGTGGATGCAAATGTAAAACGATTAATGTGGATTGTTGAGAAGTTTTTTACTTATGATAATCATGAGTTTCATGAAATAGGCTTTTATTATGAAACACATTTAACAGGTTGTTCTATTCCAAAAACGGGTTCTTTTATAAGAGAAGATGGCGGACGAGAATTTGAGTTTCAATGGGTTCCACTAGAGGAAATCAATCGTTTTAATATGCAGCCTGCCTTTTTAAAAACAAAGCTAGATCATTTACCGCAGTGTGTAGAACATATTGTGACAAGCTAAAAGAAAGATGGCTCAGTACGGTTAAGGTTACGTATAATTTCAAACAAAAAGAGACTGCCCCAAAAGGTACATATGTGCCTTTTGGGGCAGTCTCTTTTTGTGAAATCCTATCTTTTAAAAATTGGATATAGGTCAGAGGAGAATAAGAAGAGTGTATTATTGTTTTGTCTAGCATAAAAGACATCCGATTCTAAACTGTACATGCGGAAATATAGTTGAATGATAATTCTGGTGAGCAGAGGGAATAGTAAATATAATTTTGAGCAGGAGAGAGGATAACTGCTCATTTAAAAGAGGATAAAAACAAAATTATTGCTTTTCAAATAAAACTCAAGTATATTATTTGATGTATCAACTATTGATGCATCAAATTTTTAGGCAGCCTAAAAAGGGGTGGTAATTTGAGCGATTCATGTTCAAAGGAAGCGGTTATTTTATATAAATTACATTTCCTCAATAAGGACATTAGTTCGAAATTCGAAGGTTGTACGGGGATTAGCCAGTCTAGATTGGAACTTTTACATCAACTTTATCTAGTAGATGAAATAAGTCAAAAGGCACTTCAAAAAGAAATCAATATTGACAATGCAGCAATTACCCGACATTTAAAGCAACTTGAAGCGAACGAAATGATTACAAGACGTAAAAATCCGAATGATAATCGAATAACCCTTGTTAGTTTAACGGATGCTGGTCGGAATAAAATTCATTCCTTTCAAGAGGAAAAAGAGCGATTTGCCACTTCTGTGTTAAAGGATTTTAACGAAGAAGAACGGGATAACCTTCTAAATATGTTAAATCGCATTCAAAAAAATATAAAAGAATTCTAATATCATTATTAGACAGAAAAAGGGAGCATTCAACTATGATTAACACACAAAAAACAAATAATTTTACAGAAATTATAACAGGTCGACGTTCTATTCGAAATTACGATCCTACTGTGAAAATTAGTAAAGAAGAAATGACAGAGATCCTTACAGAAGCAACTCTTGCACCATCTTCTGTAAATATGCAACCATGGCGCTTCTTAGTAATTGATAGTGCTGAAGGAAAAGCAAAGCTTGCTCCGCTTGCTAAATTTAATCAACGTCAAGTGGAAACTTCAGCAGCAATGATTGCTGTTTTTGGTGATTTGAATAATTTTGAAAATGGTGAAGAAATTTACAGTAAATCAGTTGAACTTGGATATATGCCTTTAGACGTAAAAGAAAGTCAAATGGAGAAGCTTAAAGGTTATTTCTCAACAATTTCTCGAGAAGATATGAAAGACGTAGTTTTAATTGATGGGGGTCTTGCAGCGATGCAACTTATGCTTTCAGCTCGTGCTCACGGATACGATACATGTCCAATCGGTGGATATGAAAAAGACAAAGTTGCAGAGGTATTTGGCTTAGATAAGGATCGTTATGTACCAGTTATGTTAATATCAATTGGAAAAGCAGCTAACAGTGGTTACCCATCAGTTCGCCTTCCAATTGATAAAATTGCTCAGTGGAAGTAATTGATAGAAGAGCACAAGGTTTCATCATTTGCGTGATTGACTTTTTTATATATAAATACAAGTAGAAAAGTGAGAGGAGACAGTACTATGATTATAATTCATGCTAAATTTCATGTGGATCCAGCAAAACAAGAAGCGTTTTTAGATGAGATTCAGCCGCTAATTAGTGGGTCAAGAAAAGAAAGTGGAAATATGTCTTATGATTTGTATAAGGATACCGAAAAAGAAAATGTCTATACAATGGTAGAGGTATGGGAAAATGCAGAAGTAGTTGCTAATCACAATAAGAGTGAGCATTTCACTTCGTTTGTTGGCAAAGCAAATCAATTTTTAGTTGCACCATTAGATATAAAAGCTTTTGATGGAAAACCATTATAAGGGTAATAACAAGGAGAGCGTATAAATTGACGCACTAGTTTGTGAAAAATTATGATACGGTTATAGACAATTTCTATCTTTTAATGAAATGTAAGCGAAATTTTTAATTAAGGGGGAAGAAAGATGACAAATTCAAATAATAAAATAGCCAGTATCTATGAAGGCACGAATATAACCAATTGGGGATCATTTCAAAACGTGGAAGAAACAAAGTTATTTGATCCGATTCAAATTGGAGCTTGGTCTCTTCGTAATCGTGTGGCAATGGCACCGATGACGCGTTGTTTTGCTAATGATGAGACAGGGGTAGTTGGAGCTGATGTAGCCGAGTATTACCGGAAACGTGCGGCAGATGGTGTTGGTCTAATTATTACAGAAGGAATAGTAATTAGCCCAAGAGCGAAGGGGAATCCAGGTGTCCCAGGTATTTATACCGAGGAGCAAATTGATTCTTGGAAGTCAGTAACAGATGCAGTACATGAAGAAGGTGGAACAATTATTGCGCAAATATGGCATGTAGGACGTATGAGCCATCATGAACTAACAGGTGGATTCTTACCACAAGCACCTTCAGCTATTGCGGCACAAGGAAATGTCCCACGTTTTCGGAAGCCTTTTGATACGCCAGAAGCGATGACAGTAGAAGAAATTCAAGAGACTATCGAACAGTATGCACAAGCTGCTAGGAATGCGATAGAAGCAGGCTTCGATGGGGTAGAAATTCATGGGGCACATGGGTATTTAATTGATCAATTTGCTTATGAATTTGCGAATCATCGAAATGATCAATATGGCGGAGATTTAAAACAAAGGTTAACATTTATGAAAGAAGTATTGCAAGCCGTTATAAGTGCGATTGGTGCAGATAAAACGCTTATTCGTTTTTCGGCATTTAAAGGTGATAACCCTAGCTACATGTGGGAAAATCCTGAAGCAGCAATTCAAACTTTCGTAGAGATGTTCTATGAAGTAGGATTAACGATGATTCATCCTTCAACAATGAATTATACGCAAGTTATAGCTGACGGAAAAAACTTACATCAATTAGTTCGTAAATATTGGGATGGTATAATTGTAGGAGTTGGGAATTTAAATCCAAAAGAGGCAGAAGAAGCACTACAAGAAGGTACAATTGATGTAGCGGCATTTGGTAGACCATTGATTTCTAATCCGGATTTTGTTCATCGTGTTAAACATGGGGAAAGTTTAGAGGAATACGATGCAAAGCAGCATCTTGCTACATTAATATGAATAATAATAAAAGAAGAGCACATAAGGTGCTCTTCTTTTATTATGTAAGCAAAAAATATAAGAGAAAATAGCATGATAGGGGGAACCGAATTTATATTACCCTTATCATACTACTAAAAACCTCGATGACTCCAGTAGGAGAAGTCGAGGTTTTTAGTAGTATTGAGATTCAAGCTTATTTTTTTCTTTCACTCATTTTCGATATTTGTATAATGTATGAACTTCTCTTTTAAATTTCTGGAGAAGTTCAGTATCATCACGATTTGCATACCTTGTAGCGTTATATGCATCGATAATCACATCAAATTGAATGGAGACCTCTTCGTCTCTATAAAGTCTTTTCATCCATTGTTCAACTGTTTCACCGCGTAGCCGATTTAATGGTGGTTTTAGTTTCTTTTCCAAATTAAAAATTTCTTTGCGAATTGCATTGTTTGGTGGTCGTAACTTTCGGTCTCGCTTTTGTATTCTCCCTTGTTCTGATGTAACAATGATAGGTTCGTAGGAAGTTATACGCCCAAAGTTTATTTCATGTCGTTTCTTAAATATTTTCCACATTACATATATAGCGATAATTATGATAATAAAAACTGTGATAGATTGTAAATTTAATGGATTATATTTTTCTGGAAGTGGGGGAGGTGGTGCGTCACCTTTATTTAATTTGCTATTTAAAGAATCGGCTTTATGACTAAGTTCAGCTGATAGAAAGAGCGGATTTAACATATAACCAGCCCCTAAAGCAATCCATTGCATCACATAAGCAATAATTATCCGTACATAAGCGATTATAGGTATAAATAAAAAACTAACAATCGCAATGGCTGTAATTGATAATAATCGCATCATTTGTTGATTTTGATTGAAACTTGTAATCCTATGTTAATGAGCTACTTACAATTTGCTGTTGTATGATTGAACAAAGTTGTTTTCTTATATTTTGATCGTATATTTTTTCAAAACGTACCCAATCATCGTTGTAGTAAATAGACATATGAGAGCTGAAGAAATAAGGATGTTCTTTTACTTCTCCAATACGTTCATATAAGTATTCTTCATATCTTTGAGAATTAAATTTGTTTTTCTCCTTATATACAAATAATATTCTTTTATTTGTTGCCAGTATTACTCCTGGCATGGATGGCCCTCTATGCAGAAATAAAGAAAGAGAACATTGTGTGTAAAAAAGGATCGTCTCATTTTCATGGAGTAAGTTTTTTACTGTATCTAGTAATGTTGGCATTGCGATCACCTCTTTCTGTATATGAGGATTATATCATTTAAATAAAGTCACGGTGTTTATAAAGAAGATACGATGTTTTGCCCCTTTGGATCTGTTTATCTAAAGGGGCGTTTTTATAGTGAAAAATGAAAAGAAGATCTGAACTGAAAGGCGGATTAAGGAGCTGTTGAGTAGCAACAAATGGCTATCAAGACCTAAATCGTAAAAAGTTATCAAAAATAAAGGATGTCACATATTACATATAACTAATATGTGACTGTGAAATGACAATAAAGTCATTTGAAAAATAATAAAGTTGTTTAAAAAATACCAATCATTGTATTCAACAATCGGGCCATATAGTTGAATAAATAAATCCCAATTTCTCAATTATGACACTGAGAGATTGGGATTTTGAATGCTGGAATATTCTTACCGCTGTAAATTCGTGTTTTGCTGGAGGTACCCCGTTAACAGTTTTGCAAAGTTTTGAGCGGTTTTTGATAGATAATGATTCTTCAGCCATATTAAGCCCATAGATGCAGATAGCTCTGTATCTGTAATTTTGAAAACCTGGATATTGTAGTTTTTGTATTGTTTAATGACGGTTTCCGGAACAATAGCTTCTCCAAAATTACAAGCGACTAAATCTAATAAAAGGGAGATGTCAGAGCACTCGGCAATAATGTTCGGATGTAGTTGAGCTTTCGAAAATGCTTCCAAGATCATATAATGAATTCCCAATCCTTCTGTACTCGGTAATATCAGGGGGTGGTTTTGAATGTCAGCAAGCATAACCTGATGATTAAAAGGATGCTTTTTATTTGAAGTAATAAAGTAAAAAGGTTCTGTATAAAGATGGATAGTTGAAAAATCATCTAACTCGAGCGGTAATCGTATAATCGCCAGCTCTACAATCCTGTCTCTCACTAATTGACAAAGATGAGATGATTCATTTTGATGAACTTTATATGTAACCTTAGGATATTTTTTGTGAAATTGGTGAAGTAACTCAGGTAATCCGGCTACCGAAAAAGTATTGATACCTACCGTCAGTCTTCCACTTACCCCGTTTCCGACTTCCTTTACCTCCATTCTGGCTTCTTCCATTAACTGAGTCATTTGTAGCGCATACTTATATAAGGCTTTTCCTGCTTCCGTCACTTCTAAAAATTTCCCACTTCTCTCTATTAATTTCGTTCCTAATTCATCTTCCATTGTTTTCAGGTGCTGGCTTAGCGGAGGCTGGGAGATATGAAGTCTTTCAGCGGCAGCAGAAATTTTTCTTTCTTCTACAATTGCTATGAAATATCGCAGTTGTCTAATATTCATAGATGGAAAAAACCCCCTTCTTATATGAAAAACTTAAGTAAAATCAATTTTTTTTATATTTTTCATATACCATATTCTAAGATATCATAATTTTAGATGAAAAGAAATTTCCCGCAACGGCTTTAAACCGCGATGCATTTTTAAGCAAAAAAATTTTGCAGATGTTAGCTAGAACATCGAGATAGGTTAATAAAAGATTTTCTTGCGGGAAATCTTTATTTTTAAGCTAATTAGAACTAATTTCTATTGGTACTTGAAAAAAATAAATATTTTAACATGAAGGTGAAACGATATGGAGAAACAACGTTTTTACGGCGCTTTAAGCATATTTCAATGGTTCTTTTTCCTGCTGGCCACTTCTGTTGCATTACCAATCGTAATCGGGGGAGTATTTCATTTATCGACCGAGGAAATATCCGATTTGATGCAACGAACTTTTTTTGTGGTGGGCATTAGCTCTTTTATACAAGGATGGCTTGGACATCGCTATCCGATCGCTGACGGACCTGCAGGTTCATGGGTCAGTGTATTTGTCATTTTAGCGGGTATGGCGATTCAACAGGGGGAAAGTACGAAAGAAACATTACAACTTTTAGAAGGTGGTTTGCTGGTTACAGGATTTTTACTAGTTATTCTTGGCATAACCGGCCTGGTTAACCGGCTGCTGTTTTTGTTCACTCCTTTAGTTACTGGTTCTTTTCTTTTGATTCTGAGTCTTCAACTTAGTGGTGTTTTTTTAGAGGGAATGTTCGGAATACAAGGACAGTCCAACCTAGATTATCAAATTGCAGCGATTTCATTTGGCGTATTTGTTCTAGTGATAGTGCTATCAATTAAAGGAAAAGGATGGATGAAAAGTTACTCTGTACTGTTAGGGATTTTATTTGGGTGGTTACTATATTTCTTATTAGGAAAAACCCCCAATACGATTTCCGCACCGGCTTCCTTCATTAAATTACCAGACATTTTTGCATGGGGGACTCCGAATTTAAATGCTGGAATGGTTATAACCTCAATTATATTTACGTTTATTTTAGTCTCTAATATGATAGCGGCCGTTACGGCTGTTAAACAAGTGGTTCCAGAATCAGGAGAATCCGAAAAACAAACCATTAACCGCGCCAGTTGGGCAGGCGGTATTACACATGTTATATCAGCTCTTTTTTCGACAATTGGAATTGTGCCATTGCCAGTATCGGCGGGTTTTATCCGAATAACCGAGCAAAAACGAATAATGCCTTTCCTAATAGCAAGTTTAGCCTTAGCAGGTATAGCCTTTGTTCCGGCAATCGTCAACTTCTTAGCTATGCTTCCCGGCCCTATTGCTTGTGCCGTAAGTTTAGCATCCTTTGTCCAAATGATTGGGATCTCGTTTCAATCCCTTTTGAAAGACGAATTAGATCAACGTCGGCTAACTATATTAGGAATCACATTACTAATCGGTATTGGATTAATGTTTCTTCCTAAGGGAATATTTCATGGTCTGCCTACTATTCTCCAATATATTTTAAGCAATGGTCTCATTGTTGGTACGATCATCGTAATTGTGCTAGAACAACTATGGAAAACAAAAAAACATGAGTGAAAAAAATCATATTTAATATTTAATTTTTAAAGGAGTGTTTTTAAATGAGTCACGAAGAATTTATGAAATTGGCAATCGAGTTAGCTTACGACAATACTAAAAACAAAAAAGGAAAACCATTTGGTGCGGTGATTGTTAAAGATGGTGAGATTGTTGCAAAGGGAGTAAATGATGTTCTTAAAACACACGATCCCACTGCGCATGCTGAACTTCTAGCTATCCGTCAGGCTTGTCGCACTCTTGGTACATCTGATCTTTCCGACTGTATACTATACGCAAGCGGGGAGCCTTGCCCGATGTGTTTAAGTGCCATTTACTGGGCGAACCTTAAACATGTTTATTATTCCTATACTGCACAAGAGGAAGAAGAAATTGGATTAGGAACAAAATACGTTTATCAGCAAATATCTCTTCCAAAAGAACAACGAGACATTAAATTATTAAAGCTCGATAAAAATCATCATGAAAAGAATCCTTTTGCTCTTTGGAAAGAAAAGAATAAATAAATTATATAGTTAACGAAACGTGTTTTCCGAGAGAAAAAGCCGCGGTGATTATGGCTACTTCGATGTTGTACACGGGAATAAGATAAGAGCCCATGTTTCAATTGGAAATAATAAGTATGGCGCCGCCCTTGAACTTACCGAACTTAATAATAATAAATTTACGTATAAAAGAACTGGTAAAGACAAAGATGGCAAGGGCATAACTGTATTCGTTGAACATGAACCTTATAAAGGTGATCTTAAACCAAAATTCACTAGATAGGGCTTGGTATGCAGACAAGAAGGGAATAGAACAAAAGAGTGTGAAGCTTTCTGCTTAAACTAACTAGCTAATAGAAGCTTCAGTGATCTTCAACAAACGGGCGCGATTGTTGAACAACATAGGTAGAAATGATCAAACTTTTTTATAAAAACTAAACCTAAATCTGTAAGAGAAGAATCCATTTTGATCAATCTTTTTTCAAAATGGATTCTTTTATTTATCGTAAAATGCTGGTTTATGAGGTATTTTTGAACAAACTTTATTTTAAAGCAACAATTATTTCAATCAAATTTTATTTCAAAGCTACATTAAGACTTAAAAAATACTAATTTCCTGTAAGTGTTTTAAAAGATAAAAAACAACTGTTTACGGTATAAAAATAGTACTATTATTAAGAGGGAATTTTTACTTTCCCTTAGGATAGCGCTACACTACATTAAAAAAGCTTAGCTTATTATTGGATAAGAGGGTGAAGTGAATTTAAATTTGTAGCATTCTTTATCTCAAAGTTGTATGAATGGTACCGAAAACCATACCGCTGGTTAAAGAAAATACATATGCTGTGGATCTTTTAGGATAGATATAGTTATGCCAAAATGATAGCAAGGGGGTCAAGGGAGTGTTTAATGATTTTAAACTTGTGGATGATCGTCCGTTTTATATTCAATTAAAGGATTATTTGAAAAAAATGATTATGAAAGGACATCTGCTGGAACACCAGAAGCTTCCATCTACCCGAGAACTTAGTAAATTTTTATCGGTCAGCAGAAATACTGTTCTCACTGCTTACGCAGATTTAGAACAAGAAGGTTTAATCTATGCAATAAAGGGAAAAGGAAATTTTATAGGAAAAGTTAAAACATCCAAAACTCCATCCATCGAACTAAACTGGAAAGAAAAGGTCAATGAAGTTACCTTGTTAGCTGATGAATTAGATTTAATGAAGCACGGTGTTCGCTGGGAAAAAGGCATGATTTCATTTAATAGCATTGCTCCAGACGAAAAGCTTTTTGATGTTGAAAATTTTAAAAGAGCTTTTCTGAATCGAATGTCCATTGAAGGGGATATCGTTTTGAACTACGGATACGCAAAAGGCTATAAACCTCTCATTGATTACCTTCTTCACTATATGGAAATGAAAGGGGTAAATATTTCCAATAAGGATATTTTGATTACGAATGGTTTCACCGAAGGGCTGGATATTTTATTGTCTTCTTTAGCGAAGAAATCCGGTCGTATTATATGTGAAAACCCGACCCATCATGCTGCCTTAAAACTGTTTCGATTACATGGACTTGATGTGCATGGGATTGAAATGAAGGATGATGGTATTGATATTGATAAAGTTGAGAAAAGTTTATCCGAAATGGATTTTGACTTCGCATATCTAATCCCGTCTTATCATAATCCGACTGGAATTGTCACATCCTCAGAAAAAAGGACTGAAATCATGAATCTTTTTTCGAAATATGGGATCCCTATCGTGGAGGATGGATTTAATGAGGAATTGCGTTATTCGGGTTCTCATCTAGCACCCCTATTAACATTCGCTGGGTCCGGCAACAATGTTATCTATATCAGCAGTTTTTCAAAAATTCTTTTTCCAGGATTACGTGTTGGATGGATTTTAGCAGATAAAGAATTAATTCATTGCTTGGAAAGTGTGAAAAGGGCAAGAACAATTCATACATCTACACTGGATCAGGCAGTGCTTTATCAATATTTACATGATGGTTATTTTGAAAAATATTTAAAAAAGGCCAAGTCAGTTTATAAGAAAAAATATGAACTAGCTGTTCATGCTTGTCATCAATATATTCCTTTTCAAAGAATGACTGGGGATGGGGGACTTCATCTTTTTCTAGAGTTAGAAAAAGGAATGAATTCACGTACACTTTTGAAAAAATGCTATGAAAAGGGAGTCGTTTTTTCTCCTGGGGACGTCTTTTACACGGATGAAAAGGGAAGTAATACGTTTCGATTAGGATTCTCTCGGTTAAAAGAAGCGGATATTCTTAAGGGAATTAAGATAATTGGAGATACATTGAAAAATGAAAATGGGAGTTGAAAAAAGTGAGAGTTGGCGTAATTATGGGAGGCGTGTCTTCCGAAAAACAAGTATCCCTTATGACTGGGGAAGAAATGATTGCACATTTGGATAAAAGTAAGTACGAAATTGTGCCTATTCAACTAAATAACAAAAAAGAGCTTATTGAAAAGGTAAGGGATATCGATATTGCCTTGTTGGCGCTTCACGGAGAATATGGGGAGGATGGTACAATTCAAGGTACACTGGAATCGCTCGGTGTTCCATATACAGGAAGTGTCATGTTATCAAGCGGTATTTGTATGGATAAAAATATGTCGAAAAAATTGATTCGTTATGAAGGAATTCAAACCCCGGATTGGATTCATCTTTCGAATATGGAAGAACTTCAGCTTGATGAAGTCGAAAAAATGGGGTATCCGTTAGTGGTAAAACCTAATTCGGGTGGTTCCAGCGTAGGGGTAAAGATCGTATACGATAAGGAGTCTTTACTATCCTCGCTTGAGGATGTATTGAAATGGGATTCTGAAATCGTAATTGAAAAATATATAAAGGGCGAAGAAATTACATGTTCCATTTTGGCTGGAAAACTTTTGCCAATTATTTCGATTCAACATACGGCCGAGTTCTTTGACTATCATGCGAAATATGATGATGCGGCTACGATTGAAGAGATTGTAGAACTTCCGGTCACAACGCAAAAGCGTGTCGCTGAGGCTGCAATGGCGTGTTATAGAGCATTAAAATGTAGTGTTTATGCTAGAGTTGATATGATTATAAAAGATGGAATCCCATATGTAATGGAAGTGAATACATTGCCGGGGATGACAAAAAATAGCTTACTACCAAAAAGTGCTCATGCGGTGGGGATCACCTATAGTAAGCTATTGGATATGATTATTGAAACCTCCTTACGGGTTAGGAGAAACGAAGGCTTTTAATAGAAACATAATTAACTGTAGTGTTAAAATTAATTGTTGATTCAGGAGCTTTGGATCTATTGGGAGCACAACTGTTCTATTCTTTCTGGTATTTTAATAGTATTGGAAAATATGATTCTTGGAAAGAATACTATGTCTTATATTCTCCCCAAGAATTATTCATTTGTTTCAAGTGACTTCGAATTCATCCAGGTCCACATTTATCAATAATATAGAGGGATTCATTTTGACTAATCTTTTTTCAAAATGGATTCCTTTTTGTTTATTGTAAAAAACCTCGTTCCATTAGTATGTTTGATCAAACTTTATAGGGAGGGATTGCCCACGAAATAGCGGGATAAATCGAACTTCATCGAAAGTGAAAAAAGTTGCTTATTTTACAAGCAACTTTTTTATTTAAAAGACTAAAATGATTGGTTTTGCGCCGGTTTAATGAATTGTTCTGGGTTTTCAATTAAGCCGCATGCAGCACATTGTACGCGATATGTAGGACCTTGGTAGGCCATATGAAATGCACTCATATTTTCGTTTGTATACTCTTCCTCGATTTGACCAGTTTGTGGGTTTAATTTTACTGGTTTTGCTGTTTGTTCAATGATATTAAATCTTGTTCGGTTTGTTTTACAATTTGGACAAAGCATTGGTTCCATATCAACACACCTCCATTGTTAGCATTTGTTGATATGGCGGAGTTTATTCATAAGGAAAAACCCTATAAAGGATTTCTGCATTTTTTGTCAAAATAGTAAGAATGTAAAGGAGGAGAAGAATGTGAAACTTCAAATGAAATACATCATTTTATATGCACAGCAATATGAGGAATGCATCCGTTTTTATCGTGATATATTACAGCTACCGATAAAGGGTGAGCACGGTACATATGTTGAATTTGATACAGGTTCTACAATTTTGGCAATCAATAGTAGAAATGATGTTCAAGAGTTAACGGGTTTATCAATTCCGAAAACGTTATCGGAATCATCTACATTTGAGATTGGATTTGTGGTCGATGATGTTACGGAAACAATACATAACTTCAAAAAACAAGGAGTAACGGTGTTAGTAGAGCCTGTTACAAAACCATGGGGACAAACAGTTTCCTACGTTTCTGATCCGGATGGAAATTATATTGAAATTTGCAGTTCATTAGACTAAAGGAGCGGGAGAGTATGCGAAAGTTTCCTATTTTAGAAACAAATCGTTTGCAATTAAGGGAATTAACGTTGGTAGATGCAGATGCGATGTTTCATTATTTTACGAAAGAACCTGTTATTCGTTATTTTGGAATGGATTCGTTTCAAAATATAGAAGAAGTAAAAAACGTGATTCGGAATTTTAGAGAAAGATATGAAGAGGGATCTGCATTTCGTTGGGGGATCGTATTAAAAGGAACAGATCAATTAATTGGCTCGTGCGGATTTCATTTAATTAATCACAAGCATAAACGTGCTGAAATCGGCTATGAATTAGATGAAACATATTGGGGAAAGGGATATGCGACAGAAGCATTACAAGCTATTCTTACATATGGGTTTGAAACACTTTATTTTAAGCGGATTTCAGCTGTTGTATACCCGGAAAATGAATTATCTCGTAAATTATTACAAAAAGCAGGCTTTACGGAAGAAGGGTTACTTCGAAAATATATGATTCAAAATGATGTCGAGCACGATGCGATTATGTATTCGTTGCTGCAGGAAGAATGGGCAACATTATTTCAAAAAGTGCGTTAATTACATGAATATGAATAAAGACAATATAAGACCTAAACCTCTAGTTTTAGGTCTTGCAAAATATATATTTTTATCAAAATTTTTTATAAATGATCAGACTTTTTTATAAATTATCGAACTTTATTTTAAATCTAAAACTATATTGGACGGTGTTATATATGAACGATAACCTTACCTTGAAAGAATATTCTTCTGATTATCAATCTCAAATTTTAGATTTAATTCTCTCCATCCAACAAGATGAATATAATATTCCTATTTCAAAAGAAGACCAACCTGATTTAGTTAGTATAGAAAGTGTTTACCAATCCGGAAGCGGTAACTTTTGGATCGCACTTTATCAAGGAAAAGTTGTAGGTACTATCGCTCTTTTAGATATTGGCAATCATCAAGTAGCATTAAGAAAAATGTTTGTAAAAAAGGACTTTAGAGGAAAGACATTTCAAACGGCCAGTCTTTTATTACATAATGCAATTACATGGGCAAAAACAAAAGAAGTGAAAGAAATATATTTAGGAACGACATTGCAATTTGTAGCAGCCCATAGGTTTTATGAAAAACATCGTTTCGAAAATATAGAATTTAACAAGTTACCTATCAATTTCCCTATCATGCAAGTGGACAAAAAATTTTATAAATACATTGTTTCCTAACTCAAAGATAATATAGAGTATTTCTTTGTTCAATAATCGGGCCATAATCTGGAAGAGTCAAGGCTTCCAGATAGGCTAGGGTTTCCCTAATCTATCCCTATTAAGAAGGCAAACAGCACCTTTTAAAAAGTTTGTCTTATACTTGTTGTTCCTAAACAAGGTGCTTGTATATTTATATAGGATTAATTAATGAAGGGATTAGGTTTTAAAGTTCATTCTCTTTTTATTATTTTAGCCAAGAAGATTCCTCCCTCAATTTGTGTGAAGGTGCGTAGCACCAACAAATAGGTGGGAGATGAATTGGCCTTTTTGCGTAGCAAAACATATACTCATATATTATAATTTTCCATGTACAAGTTGTACTTTGAAAACTGAACGTATGAGGTTGTAGCAGGTACTTATTGGCTCTGCTATGTAAAATGTTCAAGCCTAAGAAGTAGCCGAAGACGCATTGATGATTCTTAGGAATCTTGCAGTAGGCTCATAAGCAGTCCCAAAAGCTAGACTGATGGGATAGAGGGGTTGGGTGTCTATAGCACACCATTGTGTCAACTCCACTAACGTTAAGCGTTCCGCAGTGTTCGATACGTTAGAAACCCCTACTTCAAACGAAGTTAAGTAGGGGAGTATTCATTGAGTACATTCCGGTTTAAGTTGTAATTATTCAGTAAAGGACACGCCATAAATAAAAGGTAGCGTATGATTCCCAGTTTTTCCATGGAAACGATATTTCTAAGATTTCATCTTTTGTAGGCTTTCGGTTCATATTACGTAATATTTTTATCGAATTAATAAGGCCCACATCATCGATTGGAAAAGCTGTCTGGAACCTGAGGCAGCGCATTAGAACATAATTGGCTGTCCAAGGACCGATTCCTCGTATTTTAATTAAATTTTTTTCAGCATCTTTAAAGTTCATTTTCATTAATTTTTCCCTCGATAATTCTCCACTTGCCATTAATCTGGCAATTCCAATGATATATTCACTTTTTTTTACCGTCATTTTAATATCTGCTAGGTCGGTAGGTGTTAACTGTGCAATTCGTTCGTACGGTGGGAACACCCAATACTTTTTACCGTTCCATTCGATGGAATCGCCAAATTCTTCTACAAATTGCTTCTTTAAGGAGTACGCGAAGGCTAAGTTGATTTGTTGCCCTAAAACTCCCCAACATAAGGCTTCAAATAAATCGGGAATGCCGATAACTCGCAATCCATAGAATTTTCGGGCAGTCATTTTAAGTAATGGGTCTGCTTTTGCCATTTCATAAAATGGCGTTAAATCGTTATCAAGATCAAACCATTCATGAATATATTTTACAATCTCTTCCCGTTTCCACTTTTCAATGGGTCTAGAATCATTTAGGAATTGAACAACCATTTGTTTATTATTGATTACGCTTACCTGTACTAAGGACCGAATTTCCCCGATGGCTATAACTTTTGTAATTATATCGTTCTCTATTTCATACATGCATTCATTTTTTTCCCTTGTTAGATAGTCTAGGTTAGCATTTATGTCGAAATTTTCAGGTAATGTAATTACAATAACATCATTGACTTCATGCCATGTCACTTTTTCATTCTCCTCACCTTATTACGATTTTCTATACTCTTTACAAAATAATTACAAGAAAATTAACACTGATTGAAATTTTACTTTATCACATAATAATCTTTATTAATTTTGTTATCTTGCTATTACATTCTAAATATCTTATTTTTTTCAATTTATGAGGTTATAGTGTTAGTTATCAAGAATGCTAAATAGGAGTGGATAAAAATGGTCCAAGATATAAAAACACGTGTCGAAAACTTAAATTGGGATTCAATTCATAATGAATTAGATGAACAAGGATTTGCAAAGCTTCCAGCGATTTTAACAAAGGAGGAATGTGAATTCTTCATAGAATTGTATTGTGAGGAAGGGTCATACAGAACGACAATCGATATGACGAGATATCGCTTTGGGAATGGGGAGTACAAATATTTTTCCTATCCATTACCTGAAATCATCCAAATTTTAAGAGAGTCCTTTTATCTAGAATTGGCCAAAATAGCCAATCGATGGCTGGGTTATTTAAAGAAAACAGAACAGTTTCCAGATCATCTTCAAGATTTTTTGAACACCTGTGAAGAATATGAACAAACTAGACCGACACCTTTAATAATAAAGTATGAAACAGGCGGGTTTAATTGTTTGCATCAAGATTTATATGGCGACATATTTTTCCCGTTTCAAGTAGTATTTGTATTAAATCAACGAGATAAAGACTTTTGCGGTGGAGAATCTCTATTAGTGGAACAAATTCCTCGTGCTCAGAGTAGGGGACATGTAATTGCTTTAGAACAAGGCAGTGCGTTGATCTTTCCTACTAACCATAAACCTGTTCTAGGTAAAAAAGGGTATTACAAAAATACGGTTCGTCACGGAGTAAGCACGGTTACTTCTGGAGAACGATACGGTCTTGGAATCATTTTTCACGATTCTAAATAAAAATTAAACTTCAATATCCTGCTATTCCATTCCTAGAATTGTACATTCTGAATTTATATGGAGTATATTGTAAGGAGAGGTGAGAGAAATGCCGGATAGTATCAATAACGGACATAAAGGGAGCCATGATCATAGAATTTCGAATGATGTAGAAATGATAACAGATGAAAAGTGGCAAGCAATTATAAATAATGATGCAGCGTACAATAATCAATTTTTCTACGCTGTAAAGTCGACAGGGATATTCTGTAAACCATCCTGTAAATCTCGCGTTCCGAAAAAAGAAAATGTATGCATTTTTCTAAACGCAGAACAAGCTCTCTGCGCAAATTTTCGCCCTTGTAAACGTTGCAAGCCCACTAATGAAAATCTGCCTGATAGCGAGTGGGTTGATTTAATTACTGAATACATTGATAAAAATTTCACAGAAAAATTAACTCTAGAATCGTTAGCAGATATTTGTTATGGGAGTCCGTATCATATGCATCGAACATTTAAAAAGATTAAAGGCATTACGCCGGTTGAGTATATGCAACAAGTTAGAGTACACGCGGCTAAAAAGTACTTGATTCAGACAAATAAAGCGATTGGAGATATCGCCATATGTGTGGGTATGGCTAACGCGCCTTACTTTATTACTTTATTTAAAAAGAAAACTGGACAGACACCAGCACAATTTCGTCAAATGAGTAAAATGGAGGAAAAGTACAATGGAAACAAAGAATAAACCAATCCTTTATTGGTCTTTACTAAAGTTTAAGGATTGGAATTTTTATATTGCTTCAACTTCAAAGGGGCTTGTGTTTGTAGGTTCACAGAACAAACCATTTGAGGAATTGTTCGAATGGGCTAAGAAACGCTTTCCAGGAAGTCTTCTTGTTGAAGATGATGAAAAGCTTGAACCCTATGTCGTTGAAATCACTCAGTATCTAGAAGGAAAGCGGAAAACCTTTACTGTTCCATTTGAGTACGTAGGTACGCAATTTCAGCTAGCAGTCTGGAATGCACTTTGTGAAATTCCTTATGGACAGACGAAATCCTATTCCGACATTGCAAATGATATAAATAAACCAGCAGCTGTTCGTGCTGTTGGCGCGGCTATTGGGGCTAATCCGGTATTAATTACTGTACCGTGCCATCGTGTAATAGGAAAGAATGGCTCATTAACTGGCTATCGGGGCGGATTAGAAATGAAGGCACTGCTCCTGGATCTAGAAAAGCGAGCTGGAATTAAAAAGAGTATACATCCGCATTAATTACGACACAGCTATGCAACGCATATGATAAATAACGGTGCATCAATTGATGTGATTCAAAGTTTACTTGAGCATAGTACATAAAACGAATAGCTTCCGAACATACTAATTAAATGTTTTGGAGGTGGATTTTATGGATAAAAAAGACTTTCAAAAAATTTATAATCAATACTTACAACAAGGGGAAGACCAAGCTCAATTGGAAGTAGTTGAGGAAGTCGATTCAGGAGTAGAACAAATTGTTGCAGTTCGTAAAAATGATGAGGATGATATTATTGCTTTTAAAACAAGTAGTGGAAGAGAATTAGATTATATTACTGCTCTTGATGAAGCAAAATCAGGGAAGTTAGCTCATGTGGACGTATTTCATAAGTATGGCAGGGATATTATACGTAGTGAACCTGATGGTATGAAAGAAAATAACTTAGATAACTTACCTTCTTTTTAAACGGGTAAACCTCAAGAAGAGAATGTGAATTTGAATATTCTCTTCTTTACTTTACTAATTTACTGTGGTCTTCGTAAACTTGCTGTAAGAAAACCATCAGTTATTCAATTATAGGGCGCGATTGTGGAGTAACACAGGCAGAAAATGATCAAACTTTTTTATAAAACCGAAACATAAACCTGCTGGATAAGAAACCATTTTGATTTACTATGTAATTTTAAAGACCATAGTATTTCAAAATGGTTTCTTTTTGGTTCTCACTAAATTAGGGTTTGCAAAACATTTTTGAACAACCTTTATTCCAAAACAACACTCTACACATATTACTCGTTATAGTCGTACTTAGGGTTAACTTCAATTTTACCCTTGTACTTACTGACTTCGAATATATCTCCATTTCTGTTTTCTTAAATGTTTTATCACCTACATATAATTTCTTCTAGTTTTCCGTCTACCATGACCCTAAGAGCGTTTTTCCTAACGATTATATACTCTTGATATATGTTTTTGTTTATCATAACTGCTTGCTTATGTTCACCATTCTTTAGTAAGTCTCTATCTATTAATCCTTGACCTACTATTGTGATGCATGAAAAATGTGTGCATATTGGAAAATTTGATAGTCAACTTAATAAGTACTCTGACATATATTGTGCATATACGGTATACACAATTCATAAGGAGGTTCTATATGCTGGCATTAGACATTAGAAATTTAAATAAGAAATATCAAAATTTTGAGTTAAAGGATGTATCGTTTCAACTCGAAAAGGGTTATATTATGGGCTTTATCGGTGCTAATGGCGCAGGAAAAACAACCACCATTAAATCGATCTTGAATATGATTCATCTTGATAGCGGCGAGGTACGTATTTTAGGCAAGAACATTGCCGAACACGAGATTGAATTGAAGCAGGAAATCGGATACGCATTTAGCGGCATTGACTTTTATACTCGAAGCAAAATGAAGACGTTGACCAATGTGATTAAGAAGTTCTACACGAATTGGGATGATGAAACCTATTACAACTATTTACAAAGATTTAAATTGGATGAAAACAAAATAATGTGTGAATTGTCGACGGGGATGAAGGTAAAGTACAGTTTGGCCCTTGCCTTATCCCATGGGGCGAAGCTTCTCATTCTAGACGAACCGACAAGCGGACTCGATCCAGCCGCAAGAGATGATCTGTTGGATATTTTTCAAGAGCTCGTGATAGATGGCGAGATCAGCATTATTTTCTCTACTCATATTACATCCGACTTGGAGAAATGCGCGGATTTTATTACCTTTATCGAAAACGGTCAAATTATCAACAGTTCTGAGAAAGATGAATTTATTACCTCATATCGCCTACTAAATGGTAACGAAAATCAACTAAATCAGGTGAAAGAAAAGTTGATTTCCTACAAAATAAATTCATTTGGCTTTACGGGATTGATTCATTCCAAAGACTTCGATCCCTCCTCCGATATTAAAGCAACCACGCCGAGTCTCGAAGAAATCATGATTTACTTCTCAAGAAAGGAGGATATGTATGTATAACTTAGTGATGAAGGAGTTAAAATTAGGCCTGAATCCCATGTTTTTTGTATTACCTGTTTTGATGGGTGCATTAATGCTTATTCCCGGTTGGTTATATTTTATTGTCATTCTGTATTTTTGCTGGATAACGATACCGATTATGTTTGCAGGATATAGAACTCAGAACGATTTGATATTTACCACTATGATGCCTGTAACCAGAAAAGACATGGTGAAAGCGAGGGTGTTCGTTATTGTCATTCTGGAATTATTGCATATTGTTAGTGCAATTATCTTTGGAATGTTTAATATTCGCTTATATCCGAATCAAACCTACTATTTCTTCGCACCGCACATGGGTTTTTGGGGACTATGTTTTGTCATGCTCGCGATCTTCAACATCTTCTTTATTTCCATGTATTACAAGACAGCGTATAAATCTGGTAAAGCAACCTTTGCATCCGTTACAGCTGCCATGGTTTTTGCCGGAGTTGCACAATGGCTCGGAATCCAGAATTCTTTTGTGTCTGACATTTTCAATGGTAGCGGTGCTGACAATATGGCGCTTCAAATATCCATCCTGATCGCAGGAATCGTGATATTTATTTCATTCACCATGATTGCTTATCGAATTGCGTATAAGCGATTCCTACAAGTGGAGATACAATGAACATAGCAATTTCGAACACATCGGAAAAGCCAATTTATCAGCAGCTTTTCGAACAAATCAGCGCCCAAATTTTGAAAGGCGAATTAGAAAGCGGCTATTGTTTACCACCAATTCGACAAGCAGCCAAGGAACTTCGTATTAGTATCATCACTGTAAAGAAAGCTTGGGAAGAACTCGAACGATGCGGTTTGATAAATACAATAACGGGTAAAGGGTGCTTTGTAGCCGAATTCTCACCCGATGAGATACTGCGAATACGCAACGAAATGGTCATAAAGCAAATGGTTAGCGACATTTCATACTACAAATCCTTTGGTCTTACAATAGAAGAAGTTATTGAACTTTTGAAGAAGGCTTATACAGTTTAAATAAAATGTTGTGATACGAAATGTGTTCTTTTTGCGTGGCGGAAGGGAGTAGGGAGGCTAACGAAATATGTTCTTATCATCCTAACTTTCTCAACCAATGACTTCTAATGTGGCTCGTTTCAGTATTTACTATCTGCGCTACCATAATTTATAAAATACTGCGCAAGTCGGAGGTTTGAAATGGATAGAGTTGATTCTATAACACAAGTTGATAGTATTCAGTAAAAGAATCAGAAGGGTTTGAAGAGTAGTGAAAATGTTAGATAAAACATTTTTTATCGGAGCATTGCTGCTTATTATCGGGAATGTGTGGTCCATTGCGACGAACAGCATTGGAACGACTGAATGGATGTTGTTATTAGTGGGAGTCGTATTAGGCATTTTGGCAGGGATGGCTCAAGGATGGGCAATCACTCAAAAAGAACAAGGGAAAATCGGATCGGGCACGATTGTTGAACAATACAGGTAGAAAATGATTAAACTTTTTTATAAAAGCCAGGCTACAGTCTGCTGAAGAAGAAAACATTTTGATCAATCTTTTTTCAAAATGTTTTCTTTTTATTTATCATAAAACGTGGGTTTGCGAGGTATTTTTGAACAAACTTTATTTTAAAGCTACAATTCACTCTATTTTGAAATTTTCTCCTTCTTTGTCTTTATCGTCATGAATGTAGTAAATGTATGACAAATACTCCAGCCGTCGAATTTAAATCACGGAACAATTTCAAAAACAGTACCTTGGTTAAAATCAGTCACTTTCATAGAGCAGTAAGCCCCTAAATATAGTCTGGTTTGATCCAGATTCGTTCCCAAACTAACATAATAAGCTGATTGAGACCCAAAATTATAATCGGTTTCAATAACACTAAAATCATTTAGTTTACAATCTGTACTTACCCTGGTATAAGCTAAAACCCCTCTAACCGGAGGTCGAGATTCTTCTTTTCGGGCAAAATCGGTAAACACAACGCTTCCCGTTAAATTTGGGATTCCATTCCCCATATATGGCTGGACTCCTGTAAGTGCAGTTCCTCCAAACTTATCGGGTCTGGGATCTGTATGAAAATAACTAGTTAAAGGCTGTAGACGCCCTACTAGAGTTTTTACTGTTTCATCGTAATAAGCAATTGTTTTCTCATTCAAAGGCGGATTCTCAGAACAGCTCCTTATAAACGAAGTAGGAAAAGCACCTTCCCACCCTCGCCAACCAAAGTTAATAAGTCCTTCTTGGTCAGTTAAAGAAGCTTGGATAAGCTGAGTAACCGGTATTGGTTTATAATGAACGAATGAAAAAATCGACTCTACCAAATCCTGTCCGACAATCCCTACATATTTGATATACTGATTATAAAACCTTTGAAATGAAATGCCTGTTATATTACGAACCCCTTTGGCAATTACCGTAAGCGTTTCCTGAATAGGTGCGGGAAGTTCATTAAAACGCGTGACTACGGGTGGATTATTGATAAATGTATTCTTAACTACATCAATTTCAATTATTTTACCGGCTATTTCCATATCATCCTGACTTAAATTAAATGGATCATAGCCTGCTCCACCATCACCAGTTGTTAAAACAAGTTTTCCGGTTTCAGGTGAAAAGTTTAAGCTATTGACACCATTATGATTAAAAAATGGTCTTCTTATGTTAAGTAATGTCCGTCGTTTTTGAGGTTGACCATTCGATTGTAAAATCCATTCTTCAACTGTATCAATATGATCATATTGAGTTTCTCTATTTATCCACTTTAGGTTTAAAGTTCTGGGATCACACGGGTTAGGCTTAAAATGTTCAGGAAGAGCACCTGGACCTTGTGTTCCAGCTACTGAATAATGAAGATAAAACAGACCGTTATAATAAAATTCTGGATGAAATGCTAGCCCTAGCAATCCCCGTTCATCATATCCACTACCAGAAACACCTTCCTCAGAAGTACCTAATTTTATGACTCGCGGGCGAATATCTAAAAAAGTCTTTATAACTCCGTCTCCTATGTAAAAGATCTCTCCTACCTGGGTTGCAATAAATAATCTTTCAATTGAGTCACCCGGAAGTATAGTTGTTTTCAAAACAGTGGGTAAATTTATCTTACTTACAATGGGTCGTAAACGAACCTTAACTTTTATCAACTAATTTTACACTCCTTCTTATAGTTTTCTTTTATAAGAATATGATTAGAATTGTGCTATTAGTATCAAATTAGGGACGGGGAATTAGGGGGATTTCCTTTTAATATTGGTCCGTTTTTGGTAGGTTCTATGTGGATATTAAGATGGATAAATGGAAATTTCAAACTGTTTATATTACTCAACACAATTGTAGATGGTGTTTTTACTGTATGGATTTCAGTACATTACTGAAAGTAAAAGGGAATTTACTTAATAATATTGTGAATGAATCACTTAAAGTAACGGGTGCTTATCTTCAATAAGATCTTCCACAACCGGGCTCTTTAATAGGGTAACGAAAAAAGCCCAATTTCTTAATATTAATACTAAGAAGTTGGGCTTTTAATATTGGAATTTCTTAACGTTGTAATTCCGTATTTTCCTGACGCTACACGAAATGATTGGATATTTGGATATCATTTCTTGTGAATCATTTATCTTGTAAAATGGGGATTTTCTTCCTTTGAATTTGCGACAATTATGGGCGTGTAAATACATTGATAAAAATGAGAAACTGTGTTAAATTTATATAGATGCACCAATAATGGATTTTTGTATAAATTATCCCTATTATAATTATACATCATAAAATCCTTTTTAGTCAACTCCTATTTTTATTTTTTTAAAGGAGTGTTTGATATGAATATGGAACTTCGCCAGGAGCAAGAACGAGTGGACAGCGTAATTGGTTGATTAGATGAACAATTTTTGTCATATGATTCGTCTTGGTATTGAGCGATAAATGGGAGGGAAAGAAATGAAACCATATGTACTAGAGTTTCGGGAAATCGATAAAACGAGACAAATGTTGGTCGGTGGCAAAGGCATGAATTTGGGGAAACTATCGAAGATTCATGGAATACAAGTGCCAGAAGGATTTTGTGTTACCACTGAGGTATATAAAAGAGTCATTGGGAAAAATGTGGAGCTTCATCAATTACTGGATCAACTAACACTGTTAAAAGTAGGGGATCGAGATCAAATTGGTGAAATCAGCAGGAAGATTCGGAAAATCATTATGGAAGTAGAGATTCCTTCCGATGTTGTGAAAGCTGTTGCTTACTATCTCTCTCAGTTTGGCGATGAACATGCTTATGCAGTGCGTTCCAGTGCAACTGCTGAAGATTTACCATATGCCTCTTTTGCCGGGCAGCAAGACACCTATTTAAATATCATCGGAAAAGAATCCATTTTGCGGCACATCAGCAAATGTTGGGCTTCCCTATTTACGGATCGTGCCGTGATTTACCGTATGCAAAACGGATTTGACCATAGCCAAGTGTATTTATCCGTTATTATTCAACGGATGGTGTTCCCACAGGCTTCAGGAATTTTATTTACTGCTGATCCGATTACTTCCAATCGAAAGGTGCTATCCATCGATGCTAGCTTTGGACTAGGAGAAGCACTTGTCTCCGGCTTAGTATCTGCCGATTGCTATAAGGTGCAAGAAGAAAAGATCATCGATAAAATGATTGCAACCAAAAAACTAGCAATCTACGCCTTAAAAGAAGGGGGCACAGAGACCCAGCAGATCGATCACGAGCAGCAAAAGACGCAAACACTTACTGAACAACAAATTTTACAACTAGCACACACAGGAAGACAGATCGAAGCTTACTTTGGTTGCCCACAGGATATCGAATGGTGTTTGGCTGATGATACATTTTACATTGTCCAGAGTCGTCCAATCACGACTCTTTTCCCCATCCCTGAAGCAAATGATCAAGAAAATCACGTTTACGTATCTGTCGGTCACCAACAAATGATGACCGATCCCATAAAACCACTGGGATTGTCATTTTTCCTGCTAACGACTCCTGCTCCTATGCGTAAAGCTGGTGGGAGGTTGTTTGTTGATGTCACACATCAACTGGCTTCATCTATCAATAGAAACATTTTATTAAATGCCATGGGACAACACGATCCGCTCATGAAAGACGCACTTATGAACATCATTGGTCGAGGAGACTTTATAAAATCGTTACCAAATGATAATAAAGCACCAAATCCCAGAAGAGGCAATACAGATATGCTGGCACAAATCGAAACTAATCCATCAATCGTTTCTGATTTGATTAAGCGTAGTCAAACATCCATAGAAGAGTTAAAACAAAACATCCAAATGAAATCAGGATCAGATTTATTTGATTTTATTCTAGAAGATATTCAGGAATTAAAGAAGATTTTATTTGACCCACAAAGTTCAGCTGTATTTATGGCTGCCATAAATGCTTCAACATGGGTCAATGAAAAAATGAACGAGTGGTTAGGTGAAAAAAACGCAGCAGACACGCTTTCTCAATCTGTACCAAACAACATTACTTCGGAAATGGGTTTAGCACTATTGGATGTCGCAGATGTGATTCGTCCTTATCCAGAAGTAATTGATTATTTACAACATGTAAAAGATGATAACTTTTTGGATGAACTGGTTAAGTTTGATGGTGGACAGGAAGCTAGAGACGCTTTCTATGCTTTTTTCAACGAATACGGAATGCGATGTGCCGGAGAAATCGATATTACTAGAACTAGATGGAGTGAAAAACCAATTACACTTGTCCCTATGATTCTGGGTAACATCAAAAACTTTGAGCCAAATGCTAGCCATCGGAAATTTGAGCAAGGGCGACAGGAAGCTTTGAAAAAAGAACAAGAGTTATTAGATCGATTGAAGCAATTACCGGATGGTGAACAAAAAGCTAAAGAAACAAAACGAATGATCGACCTAATCCGGAATTTCATTGGTTATCGTGAATATCCAAAATACGGCATGATTAATCGCTACTTCATTTATAAGCAGGCTTTACTAAAAGAAGCCGAACAACTTGTAAAAGCGGGCGTTATTCGTGAAAATGAAGATATATACTATCTCACTTTTGAAGAACTTCACGAAGTTGTACGCACAAATAAACTAGATTACCAGATCATCAGTAAACGAAAAGACGAGTACAAATTATATGAAAAACTTACTCCTCCACGTGTTATCACGTCTGAAGGTACAATCATTGCAGGTGAGTACAAACGAGAAAATCTCCCAGCCGAAGCGTTTGTAGGTCTGCCAGTTTCTTCCGGAGTTATAGAGGGAAGAGCACGTGTCATTTTAAGCCTAGAAGATGCTGATCTGGAAGATGGAGATATATTAGTCACCTCATTTACAGACCCTGGCTGGACACCATTGTTTGTATCCATAAAAGGCCTAGTCACCGAAGTTGGTGGACTGATGACTCATGGAGCAGTTATCGCACGTGAATATGGCTTACCAGCAGTTGTTGGGGTGGAAAATGCTACGAAACTGATCAAGGATGGACAAAGGATCAGGGTGAATGGAACAGAAGGGTATATAGAAATACTATAATTCGTTACATTTAAACCATAAAAGAAGAGAATTCGAATTAGGAGAATCATTGATAACATGGTGCTTTACGGTCTATTGTAAGAACCTGGTCACTAGGACAAATAAGGGGGCAGTAACTGAAGATCGATATTAATATCTGTTAAGATTATCTTGAAATTGAGTCTTCTGTTAAAGGGCGCTTTAATTGAGAAAGAATCACAAAAATTATCAAACTTTTTTATAAAAGGATGATTCAATTGAATATAAAAAAAGCGTGTTTTAATCAATTTTTTTCAAAACACGCTTTTTCTATTTGTTCTTTTATTAAGGCTTATTAAGTTAATTTAATCAAACTTTATTCCAAAGCTACCGTAGTAGATTCATATTACTACTTTTATTATATAAGTTTTTTATTGATTATTCTCACGATTATGGAACTCTAACCCGTTATTTATGTTTTTTACATTTCTTAGATGTAGTGAAATAGTGTAGCTACAATGAAACTGTAACCAAAATGATTGTGGAAAATTACTTATTTTACACTTACACCACATATGATAGTCTGGAAATAACAATATTATCCAATAGGGGGACTGAATTAAAGTTCTATAAGTAATAAAATAACAAATATAAGGGAGATGGGTTATCGCATGAAAAAAGTATTGTTTCTTGTCTATCCGCAATATGCTGATTTTGAAATAGCTCACGCATTATTTTTGCTTAGAAAAGTGGGGAAAGCAAAAATTACTACTGTTTCCGTAGATGGTAAACCAGTAGAAAGTATTGGTGGATTATGGACTCAAACTGAAGCGTCTTTGCCTGAAATTAGAGTAGATGAGCTTGATTTAATTCTTATTTCTGGAGGAGACGGAGTTCGTGAAATACTAGATGAAGGTATTGTTAGTAATATATTAATGAGCGCTTTTAATTCAAATATTCCTATTGCCTCTATATGTGCTTCTGCAATCTTGTTAGCGAAAGCAGGTATACTTAACGGTAGAAAATTTACGTGCCTTCAAAATACATATGAGAATCATAAATCACTTTTTGAAAGATCAATATATACAGGAACAGATATTGAAGTGGAAAACACAGTAATAACCGCAAAAGGTACTGCGTTCGCAGAGTTTGCAGTAGCTATTTGTCAACTAATGGGTTTGTTGAACGAGAAAGAAAAATTAGATTCAACATTAAAGTTTTGTAAGGGAATAACCTCTTAATTTAACAATCTTTTAAGTAGAATATTAACAATAAAAATTAACAAATTCTAAAAATAAAGAAGAAACAGGGGGATAGATAGGATGGTAGATCATTTTTCAATCATAAATATCATTTTTAGTATTCTCTTTTTCGGTTTAATCATATTATTTTTTGTTTCACTTGGAGCGTTTATACGATCTCGACTCGTCAATCAATCTGGTCAAAGAGCTTCTTTAGTTGAAATTGAAAAGAAATTGGATAAAATTATTGGGATGTTAGAGGAGAAAGAAAAAAATTAATATTTTCAATTATACAAGCGAAAGAATATCTTAAAATTAGAAAAGAACAAGAAATGTGGATGAACCATGTTTCTTGTTCTTAATAATAATAAATATATCGAACATAAATGCTATCTGAGTATTTAATTTATAATAGTATTATATAATTCTAGAGCTTCTTTTACATTCAATCCATTTTTTACGATGCCATGAATAGATTGAATCATAGCAACTGGATGATCGGATTGCCAAATATTCCGTCCCATATCTACACCGATTGCGCCTTCTTGCAGTGCGTTGTATGTAATTGTTAGCACTGCTTCGATTGTATCTAATTTTGGTCCCCCAGCAATAACGACTGGGGCAGGACATGTACTTGTGATTTTCTCAAAGCCTTCACAGTAATACGTTTTAATAATATCAGCGCCCATTTCAACACATACACGTGAAGCTAGTGCTAAAAAGCGTGCTTCTCGTTTTTGAAGTTCTTTTGCTACTGCAGTAATTCCTAATACGGGCAAACCGTAATCATGTGCTTCAGATACAACATTGGCAAGGTTTGTTACAGTTTGTGTTTCATAATCAGATCCAACAAAGACGGATACGCCAACTCCAGCCACGTTATGACGCAGTGCCTCTTTTATTGGAGTAACAATTGTTTCATTAGCAAGATCCTTTCCAACTACAGTGGCACCACCTGACACACGAAGGACCATTGGAGTTTTACAATCTCCCGGTATACAAGAATTAAGAATACCGCGAGTTAAAAATAGGGAATCTGTATATGGGAGTAAGCTTTTTACTGTTTCATGAGGCTGTTCTAAACCGTGAATTGGTCCTAAAAAGTATCCGTGATCAACTGCCAACATAACTGCTTTTCCGTCAGGTAAAATAGTATGTAAGCGATTTTGAAATCCCCAAGTCATAGGATATCACTCCTTAATTACATTTTGGATTTTCTGTTTGCACAGTATCTTTTTCTTGCAAATGAGGCGATTTAATAAAGAGCGCTTTAAAATTTTGAGAAGAACGATTGATGAGATAGTGAGATTCATGAGGACGAACTTGTAAGACATCGCCTTGTTTAATAGGAACTTTTACATGATTAATATAGAAATCTATTTCACCTTCTAATGCATAAAAAATTTCTTCACAAGTTGTATGATAATGGTTTTGAAAATCTTGCCCTGGTTTAATGACGACAACACCTATATCAATATTAGGTCCCTTCACTAAATATTTTGGTCCATTATCACCGAAGCGGTAAGAAAAATCTTCTTCATTTACTTTTAGCATGTTTTTCACTCCTTTATGTAACAATTTACAGAGCGCCAGGTGCAATCCACATATGAGAAGTAAACCCTTGATCAGCTAATTGTAGTTGCTGCTGGTATACAATTTTCCAGTTTTGATATAATTCTTGATACTGTTGATGATTTTCGATATTTGGTATATAAGTTGTCTCCCATTTTACAAATTGTTCAGAAACGGCCTCCATTGAATGATAAATACCAGCACCAACTCCTGCAACTATTGCTGTTCCTAAAGCAGCAGCTTCTTTCACTATTGGTACTTTTACAGGAACGCCTAATACATCAGCTACAATTTGACACCATAGCTTTCCTTTTGAAGCCCCCCCAGCAAAAACTACTTCTCTTGGGAACTGTCCTGTTAATTCTTCAATTAATTTTAAATTTCCATATGTTACAAAAGCAGCATTTTCTTCAATTGCTCGAAACATTTCCTTCTTCCCACATTGTTCAGAATCTAAGCTTAAATTTATAAAAGAGGGAGATGCATGGCGCCAAGAAATATAGTTCATGACATTAGAAAAAATCGGAATGATACCGTGTGATCCAACTGGGACATGCTTTGCTTGTTCCTCTAATAATTCGTAAGCATCGATACCTAGTTCTTTTGCTCGTTGTTTTTCTTCTTGACAGAAAGCGTCCCGAAACCAGCGCATAACAAGGCCCGGAAAAAAGGCAATTGTTTCATATTGCCAAAGTGTAGGAAGAACGTGACAATTTACACGAATACGAGCGTTTGGATCAGGTACAGGATGGTTTACATTTACTTCTTGTTGCCAAAAACTTCCTCCGCAAATGAATGTTTGCCCGCTTTTGACAACTCCAGAACCGAGAGAAGCCATTTGCGCATCTCCACCTCCAGTAACAACAGGCGTTCCCTCGAATAATCCAGTTTCCGCTGCGCCTTGTTTTGTTACGTTTCCAATAAGAGTTCCGGCTTCATTTATTTGTGGTGAGAGAACAGAGGAGAGTCTGCATTGGGTTGCTAATTCTGGAGCCCAATTTCTATTTTGTAAATTGAAAATTCCCGTTGTACATCCATTGGAAGGGTCAACTTGTAATACGCCGCACAGTTTATATAAAATCCAGTCATTTAACATGGTAATAAAATGTACTTTCTTATAAATCTCTGGTTGGTGTTTCGCAATCCATCGTAACCTTGGTAATGCACCTAGAGCGAACGTTTGCCCTGATATTGTATATACATCATGTTCAATGTGAGGGTGTATTTGTTTCAGTTGTGTAACTTCAGCAGCAGCACGGTTATCAACATTTGCGCACGCCCAGATTTCAGTACCATCTTTGTCATATAAAACAAATCCTTCGCGCATACTGGTTGCACTAATTCCTTGAATAGAAGAAGGAGGAATCCCACTTGTTTGTAGCACATCTTTTGTACAGTCTTGAATAAGCTTCCAGTTTTCCTTTACGTCAAAATCCATTGAACCTGGGTATCGTTGGTTTTCTATGTGAACCCATTCTCGTTGACTAACAGCAAGTTGATTACCTTGTAAATCAAATAAAACAGCTCGGATACTACCAGTTCCGGCATCATAAGCTAATAGAGCAGCCATTATATTCCACTCTCCTTTTCCAATAAAGAAAGGGCTGTTTCCTCATCGATAATCAATGTATGAATGTACCTGCCTTTCAATGCTCCGTAAATTGCATTAACTTTTTGTCTTCCACCAGCTACTCCAACAACATGCTTCATATTTCGAAGTATAGAAAGAGGCGTACCGATGAGTCGTTTATGATGAGATAAATTTAGAATATCTCCATGAATGTTGTAGAATTGCCCAAGGATATCGCCAACACCATTTTGATTCCGAATGCATGTCATTTCACGAAGAGTCATTTTTTCTTCTTTCAAAATAGTTGCATCAGGAGATAGTCCGCCGATTCCAACAACAGCAGTATTTGCAAATGATGCAACATGTAATATGTCTTTCACAGATGGTTCTGAAAGTATACTGTTCGCCATTTCGTTCGTAGAAGCTAAAAATGGTGAAGGGATAATATGGAGCTGTCCATGTACTTGATTGAGATAATTTTGTTTTTTAGGGAGGTAATAATTTACTCCTCCAGTTAGTGTAACAATAGAAAGATTCATAGATGAATCGAAATTGATATTTTCTAATGTTTTTGAGATTGTTTCTCCCCAGCCAATACCAAGTAGGTCGCCGTTTTGCAAATGCGTTTCTAAATATTGTGCTGCTGCTTTTCCGAGTGAATCAGAAAGATTTTCTTTTGGGGTTGGAATAATGAAAGCATCTATTAGTTGAAATGCTTTTACAAGTTCTCTTTCTATACTTAAACAGTGTAAACCAGTACCTTTAATATGAAATGTAACGATTCCCTCAGTTCGAGCCTTCTCTAATAAACGGACAACTTTGTTCCGAGATATATGTAGTAATGAGGCGATTTCTTGTTGGGTAAGGTGATCTTTGTAATAATACCAAGCAGCTTTTGTTAACAAGTTTTCTTCAAAGTTCAACTGTGTCATGCTTTTCATCCTTTCAACAAATGACCGATGTTTAAACATATGTAAGTATATTTTTATTTATACCGTCTGTAATGGGAGATTTACTTGAGAAAAAATAAGTTCTAGATATGAGGAAAAGGATATACAATGCTACAAAACAAGTAGAGCAAAAAATTAACTCCTGAAAAATTGTTTCCTATTAAAGGTAGGTGAAAGAAGCTTGGAACAAGTTCCTTTATTGGAAGTTAAAAATGTAAAAAAAGCATTCTTACAGCAACCTGTGCTAAAAGGAATCGATTTAACAGTAAAGAAAGGGGATATTTTTGCATTAGTTGGTGGTAACGGGGCTGGAAAGTCAACGTTAATGAAGATATTGACAGGATTGTACACGTATGATGAAGGAGAAATCAAAATAAAAGGGAGGTCTGTTACATTTTCCAGTCCATCTGAAGCTCATCGAAACGGTATTTATTTAGTTCCGCAAGAACCGCTTATTTTTCCTAATATGACTATTGAAGAAAATATTCTATTAGGTATGAGGCAAAGCAAAAGAGAGCTTCGGACGAAACTAGATGTACTTATGAGACAACTTGGCTGGGATCTAAAGCTTGGTGAACGTGCTTCATTGTTGTCTATTGCACAGCAGCAATTAGTAGAAATAGTTAGAGGATTAATAAGAGAGGCAGAGATTCTTATTTTAGATGAACCTACATCGACGTTAACAGCAAATGAAATTAAGAGTCTATTTGTTGTGATGAAAAACTTGAAAGAACAAGGAATTGGCATGATTTATATTACGCATAGGTTTCCAGAGATTTTTGCAATTGCAGATCAAGTAGCTATTTTACGAGACGGTGTAATTTCTAACCAAGGTAATGTAAATGAATTTACTTACGATATCCTATTACAGGGACTTCTGCCAGAAGGTTACCAGCAAATTCAAAAGCGAGAGAGTTTAAATAACAGGGCAGCGTCGTTGAAGCAAGTGTTACAAGTAAATCATTTATCGAGTCATAGATTTCGAGATATTTCATTAGAAGTAAAAGCAGGAGAGATTGTTGGAATTGCTGGTGTTGTGGGAGCGGGAAGAACGGAACTAGCTGAAGTATTATATGGCATTACATCTGCAACTGAAGGAAACGTTCTATTAGATGGGAATGAAATTACAACTTGGTCAACAAAAAAGAGAATTGATGCAGGAATTATATATGTACCTGAAGACCGAGCGGGGCATGGGATTTTTCCAATTGCTTCTGTACAACAAAATATGACCTCTGTTCTCTTGTATCGTTTAAGTATATTTTTTTTAAATCAAGAAAAAGAAAGCGCTTTAACGCGTGGGTATATTAAAAATTTTCGAATTATGGTTCGCGATATAAATCAGAGCATAGAGTCTTTATCGGGAGGCAATCAACAAAAAGTAGTGTTAGGGAAATATCTTGCTTGTCAGCCTAAGCTCATTATTTTAGATGAACCAACGCGTGGCATCGATGCAAAAGCAAGGTTAGAAATATATGACACGATTAAAGAACTAAGAGAAAATGGTTTAGCGGTATTGTTGATCTCCTCAGATTTAGAAGAAATTATGAATTTAGCAAATCGTGTGTATGTAATGCGAAATGGTAATATCGTTTCACATTTAGAACAGGAAGACATTTCATTGGATCGCATTACACGTTCGGCTTATGGGGGAGAGGAGGTTTCAAATGGATGAAACATGTTACATATATATTGAAAATGCGTGAAACCTCTATTGTAGGGCTGTTATTTCTTTATATTATCTTTGTTAGTGTAATGAACAAAGATTTTCTTCAATTTGATTCTTTTTCGATTATTTTAAAATCAAGTCTTATCCTAATCATTCTCGCAATTGGTCAATCATTTGTACTATTCACAAAAAATATTGATGTTTCGGTAGGATCAATAATGGGTTTATGTGCTGCTTTATGTGGAATGTTTTTGACGGGTGGAAATAATGCTTTTAGTGCAATTATAATTACACTTTTGCTCGGTGCGTTTATTGGAATTATAAATGGCGTAGGTGTAACAAAGTTTCATGTTCCAGCAATTATTATGACGTTAGGAATGCTTGGTATTATTCGAGGTTTGATGATTATATATACAGAAGGAAAATGGATCGAAGATATTCCCAATGACTATAAAAAATTATCTTCCGTAACATGGTTAGGGATTCCGATAACAGTTTGGTTCATCGGACTATTATTAATAGCTGCTTATCTTTTCCTAACGAAGATGTCGTTCGGAAGATATTTTTATGCGGTAGGAGATAACAAAGAAGGTGCAAGACTGATTGGGATTCCGGTATCGTTTGTGCAAATTTTAGCCTTTATGATTTCAGGCATTACTGCTGCAATTGCTGGATGTCTATTTGTTATGAATATTGGGTTTGTACCGAATCAAACAGGAACAGGAATTGAACTGCAAGTAATCGCTGCTGCGGTGCTTGGTGGTATTCGTTTAAAAGGTGGTACGGGATCAGTTTTTGGTGCAGCTTTAGGCGCATTGTTTTTAGAGGTGATTAGTAGTTCATTAGTATACTTAAAAATCCTAGCCTTTTGGAACAACGCAATTTCAGGATTTTTATTATTACTTATTATTATTCTGGATAGCGTAGTACAAAAATGGAGGAAACAGAGGCAGAGGGAGGTGGAAGTATGAAGTCTATTCAATGGCTCTTTCGCTGGGAGGGAGCACTCCTTCTTTTGTTATGTATGGAGTTTACCGCTTTTAGCTTATTAAATGCAGATTTTTTTAATATAGGGAATTTATTGTTTAGTATTAATGATTTTATTTTTATTACAATCGCCGCGATACCGATGACATTTGTCATTATTACGGGAGGAATCGATGTTTCAGTTGGTGCAGTTATGGGGCTTACATCTATTCTTATCGGTGTATTGTGGATAAATGGGGTATCTATTGTTATTGCTGTAATAATTGCTCTTATCATAAGCGTATTAGCTGGTTTTTTGAACGGTGTTATTATTCAAATGACATCTGTTGAACCGTTAGTTATAACTTTAGGAACAATGTTTTTATATTCGGGTATCGCTCTTGTAATTTCGGGTGGTTCTAAAGCAACTGGATATGAAGGAATTAGCGGATTGCCAGATTCATATGTTCAGTTTGCAAATGGGATATTTTTAGGGATTCCTAATTTATTTTGGTTACTCCTTATTATGACTGTTTTATTCTCTATTCTGCTGCGCTATACAAAATATGGTCGGTATGTAATTTTAATAGGCATGAATGAAAAAGCAGCTAAATATTCTGGAATTCAAACTAAGCGAATTGTTATTTTAGCATATATGCTTTCTGGTTTAGGCGGTGGATTAGGTGGAATATTTCTAACGGCTTACTTTGGTTCAGCTCGAGCGGATTTAGGAAATGAAGCAATTTTACCAGTCATTACAGCAGTTGTATTAGGCGGTGCTCTTATTACTGGTGGAAAAGGAAGTATAGTAGGAACTGTTCTTGCCAGTATTGTTATTGGAATTATGCAATATGGGTTGCAGATGACAGGATTAACAAATGAGCAATCTAATGTTGTAATCGGTTTTATTTTAATTCTTTCTGTTATGGTACGCCATTCCAAGATAAGATATTTCTTTATCAAAAAAATTGTTTCACATAGGGAGGAAACAACATGAAAAAGAAGCTAAGTGTATTCATCGTTTTATTGGTGTTTGTTGTTTCTATGATGGCATGTACAAATACAAAATCAGATGGGAAGAAATCAAAAGATGTGAAATTTGCCTTTATTCCAAAATTAACTGGAGTCGGTTTCTTTACGTCGGGCGGAGAAGGCGCAAAAGAAATGGCGGATAAGCTTGGTGTAAATTTAAAATACGATGGACCTTCTGAGGCAAGTGTATCAGGGCAGGTAAAATATATTAATAACTTTATTAACCAAAACTATGATGCGATTATGGTTTCATCTACTTCTGTCGATGGTTTATCACAAGCTTTGCAACGCGCAAAGAAAAAGGGGATTACAGTATTAACATGGGATTCTGATGTTAATCCGAAAGATCGATCTTTCTATATTAGTCAAGGAACACCAGAACAATTGGCCAATTTGCTTATTCAAATGACTGCTTCGCAAATTGGTGATAAAGGAAAAGTAGCATTCTTCTATTCTAGTCCAACAGTAACAGATCAGAATCAATGGGTTACAAAAGCGAAAGCAATTATAAAAGAAAAATATCCGAATTGGGAAATTGTGACTACCCAGTATGGTGAAAATAATGCTCAAAAATCACTAGCAGTAGGTGAAAGTATTTTGAAAACATATCCAGATATTAATGCTGTCATTTGTCCTGATGCAACTGCATTACCAGCAATGGCACAAGCCGCAGAAAATTTAAAAGTGGATAAGAAAGTCGTTGTGACTGGCTTTTCAACACCTAATGTTATGCGTGATTACGTAAAACGCGGAACAGTTCAACAGTTTGGCTTGTGGGATGTAAAACAACAAGGTGCACTTGCAACCTATGTTGCAAATGAAATGGTTGTAAAGGGTAAAAAATTAAAAGTCGGTGACAGTTTTGAAGTTCCTGGTATTGGAAAAGTGAAGGTGGAGCCAAATTCGATTCAAGGGTACGATTATGAAGCAGAAGGAAATGGAATTATAGTATTGCCGGAACGGGTTGTGTTTACAAAGGATAACATTGAAAAATATAATTTTTAATAGAGTGTTTATAAAGAAAAATTAATTATAATGATGAATATTTTCAAATGAAGAGCAACCTAATATGGTTGCTCTTTTTTATGGAACGGCTCTATTAAATAACATTGTTAATTATTATAACCATTAAGTTAGCTTATATTTTTAAGCCAAGTTATAATACGAATAACTTGGAAAGGTTCAAACCAATTGATTAAAAACAGAACAATAAAAAAAGACATTAATGAAACAAACTTTAATCTTCCTGCTTCCTTTTTAGCAATGGCGATAAAACTTAATATAATTCCAATTAATAAACAAATACCCCCAATAAGGACAATAGGTTCAAAATATCCCTCTATAATCCAATTTAATCCGAATAAAAGTAGCCCTAAAACAATAAATCCTATTGACCATATGCTGAATGGCTTCATAATCACTCTCCTTTAAATAACTTAGACTGAAAAGGGTTTTCTAGATATAGAAACAAAAGGAGCAGATGTAGCCCCTTTTATAGTACACAATTTTTATTTCTTTTCTAGATTGTTATTATTACTCATGAGCTTTTCCGTATATTCAATCGATTTTCCCCTAGGAACAGAGAGGCATTTCCATTCCTCGTTTTTCAGTAACTTTCCTACATATACAATTTGGCCAATATGATAGGAATAATGTGATATTTGCCTTTCAATGGCTTCAATTACAGAATGAGTCTCTCCGCGTATATGGATTGTCTTTTCTAAATCGTTTTCTTTCAAACTATTCAATGCTGTAAATAAAACTTCCCATCCCTGATTCCATGCCTCATATAAGGCCGCTTTAGAGGGGAATTCCCCAGTAAATTCATCATCACGGTTTCTAGTTGATTTTTCCCCATCTGTTGTTAAAAAATCAGTCCATCTAGAAAGCATGTTTCCCCACATGTGTTTGACGATAATGCCGATACTATTCGATTCTTTATTTGGACATATATGGAGTTCTTCATAACTTAATTGATCCATAGTATCTTCGCCTAATTTTTTCATAGACTGAAATGTCTTTAATACACAGCGTAAATACTCTTTTTCAATTCCCATTATAAACACCTTCCTAAAAAAATACTTTTTATAAAGGATTCGATATGTACCTGTTTTAACCTTTTATTTGAGCGTAGTGGAAAATAAAGTTCTTAACAGCCCTTACTTTCATAAGGAAGGGTTATTTCATTAAAAGTCGAATACAGTAATGTTGCAAGAGAGGAATGATCATATGTTATTTCAACAAGGAGAGCTATCTATTCAATACGTAACAGAAAATGATGTTCAAACATTATCAAATTGGTTATCAAACCCTGAAATTTTACGTTTTTATGAAGGACGAGACAAACCACAATCACCAGAACAAGTTCGAGAGCGTTATATAAGTATTTCAGAAGATAAAGAGAAAAAGTGTATTGTAGAATACAAAGAGCGATCTATTGGTTATATACAAATGTATCCTTTAGATGCAGAGTGGAAAGCGTTATATGGATATAGTGAGAAAGAAAATGTATGGGGGATCGATCAGTTTATCGGAGAAACAGCATACTGGAATCGAGGAATTGGTACAGAGCTTGTGCAAGCTGCAATTACATATATTATGAATGAATTAGGAGCAGTAGCGATTGCGATAGATCCAAGAGTAAGTAATGAACGAGCAATTCGTTGTTATGAAAAGTGTGGTTTTCAAAAAGTAAAAGTTTTGAAAGAGCATGAATTACATGAAGGAGTATTGGAAGATTGTTGGATGATGGAGTATAAAAAGAAGGGAGAATTTGCTGATGAAACGAGCACTTGTAGTAATTGATGTGCAAGAAGGAATGTATACAGTAGGTATCCCTGTACATAATGGCTCTAGCTTATTACAAAATTTGCAGGAGGTAATTCAGAAATGTCGTTCGCATGAAATTCCTGTTATTTATGTGCAACATAATGGATCTAAGGGTCATCCATTAGAAAAAGGAACAGCAGGTTGGCACATTCATTCTAAAATTACTCCGATGTCAAATGAGGTTGTAGTGGAAAAAGAAACACCTGATTCTTTTCATGAAACGAACCTTCGGGAAGTTTTGCAAGAAAAAGGAATTGAACATCTTTATATTTGTGGATTGCAAACCGAATATTGTGTAGATACAACCGTTCGCCGTGCCTTTAGTGAAGGGTATAAAGTAACACTCATTCATGGTGCACATAGTACGTTTGATTCAGAGCAATTACGTGCAGAAGATATCATTCAGCACCATAATAAAGTGTTAGCCTGGTTTGCGAATATAGTAAATGTTCAAGATTTAAAGTTAAATTAGAAAAATAATAACTAGGAGGTTTCCACTATGACAGCTTTCTTTGAACCTATGGCGTTCCAGCTGAAAACCGAACGACTTGACCTGAGTATGTGGGAGGAATCCGATGCAGCCTGGATGAGAAAATTAATTGGCGAACGTGGTGTGGACATGCCAACCCTTGACGCCACCCGTAGCCGGATTATCGAGATGCGCAAGAGAGCAGTCGAAAATGGTATTTCCCTTCTTACTATTCGCCGACGAGACGAAGGCGATTTCATTGGATACTGTGGCTTGATTATCGGTCGTTCCACACTTGAAGAGCCGGAGATTGCATACGAGTTGTTCCGCAGTGTTCACGGTAAAGGCTATGCGACTGAGGCAGCATCCGTTGTGCTGGACGCTACGATTGCTACCGGGCGCAACAGACTTTGGTCGACTGTAGGTGCTTGGAATGTTGCGTCCCTCCGGGTGCTAGAAAAGATAGGATTTGAGCGGCATCACAGTACGTGGGACGAGCGCGGCGAGATAGTTTGGAACGTACGCGATCTTTAGAGATTTCGAACTGATCCGAAACTATGGAAAAGGAGAAAAGGTCATTGCTTTAGGGGAGAATCCAGATACAGGTAAAAGGACTGGTTTATAACCCAAATAGAGACAAACTATAACCAATACGGAGCATCTACTCCTGCTGAAGCAGTGACAAAAAAAGGTGACTGGACAAAAAATCTTATTACATTAACTGAGTACTTATCTTGAATAAGATTTAAGCGACGATCTTCCACAATCGGGTGCGATTGTAGAACAACATAGGTAGAAATGATCAAACTTTTTTATAAAAACCAAGCTTAAATCTGCTTAGAAGAATCCATTTTGATCAATCTTTTTTCAAAATGGATTCTGTTTATTTATCGTAAAATTTAGGATTGCGAGGTATTTTTGATCAAACTTTTTTTTCAAAGCTACATAAATCCCTAGAAATGATGGCTTATTTATGAGTAAATTTAGTTTTTCATTAAGTCCTTACACAGTTTTTCTCGCCGAAATTAGTCAATGTCATGCAGAGTTAAAAAGTAGGAGGAGTAATTGCAAAAATTACTACTGCTTTCTCTTTATACGGATTTTCCCATTTATGCTTCATATAAGATGGGATTTTTACACTATCACCTATGTATAAAGTTAATGTTTCTTGATTTAAATATAGAGTAACAGTTCCCTCTAAAACAAAGGCGATTTCTTCACCTTTATGCTCTAGTAGTTTTTCGGAAGAAGAGGCTTGAGGTAATAAAGTCATAAGAGCAAGTTCAAGAGCTCCAGTTAAATCGGGAGATAGTAATTCGTATGACAAATGTTCACTTTCAGGAAAACTAATCTTTTTTCGTTGATCGGCTCTTACAACTAAACTTTGAGCACTGGTATCTTCCAAAAAGAAATTAAACATAGGAATATTTAATGCGTTAGATATTAATTTAAGGGTTTGCAAGGATGGATTTGCAGATCCTTTTTCGATTTGACTTAACATAGAAGGTGTGACATTGACGAGTGTTGCTAGTTTTCGACTACTCAAGCCTTGTGCTTTTCGGTATTCTGCTATTCTTTGTCCGACATTTATATCATTCATGTTGATTCTCCTTGTATATGAATTATTAAAGATTTTGATTAAATTTAATTTAAATTTATTAATATATATTTAATTAATTTCATTTGTGTGTTAAATTTAGTTTAATTATAATAAATAAAATTAAATTTTAAAATGCTAACATCTAACATTAATTAAGTAAGGATAAAGAAGGGAGAATTCAAAAATGAAGAAGTATGATAGCACAGCTATACAAATCTTAAAAGAAAAGCACCCTTTACTAAATCAACTCGTTTTGACGGAGGAAGTATTTTGGGTTAACCCTAATAAAGAAGAGTTTGAAACAGGAATTAAAAAAGCACCTCTTACTACAGATGACGTAAAGGATGCAGAGGAAAGGTTAAAACGATTTGCGCCGTATATTGCGAAAGCTTTCCCTGAGACAAAAAATACGGGTGGAATCATTGAATCTCCTTTAGTGGCAACTCCTTCTATGAAACAACATCTAGAACAAGAGTATGAGCAACATATCGTAGGTGAATTGTTACTAAAATGTGATAGTCAGCTTCCGATATCAGGATCTATTAAAGCAAGAGGTGGCATTTACGAAGTTCTTAAACATGCGGAAGATTTAGCTCTGGAACATCATTTATTAAATAAACAAGATGATTATTCCATTTTAGATAGTGATCAATTCCGTACGTTCTTCTCACAATATTCAATCGCAGTAGGTTCAACCGGGAATTTAGGGCTTAGTATTGGCATTATGAGTGCAAAATTAGGATTTAATGTGACAGTTCATATGTCGGCTGATGCAAAACAGTGGAAAAAAGATTTACTTCGAAGTAAAAATGTTACAGTTATTGAGTATGCAGCAGATTATAGTAAAGCAGTAGAAGAAGGAAGAAGACAAGCAGAAGCGGACCCTATGTGTTATTTCGTTGATGATGAGAATTCAAAAAATCTGTTTCTTGGATATGCTGTAGCTGCTTCTCGCTTGCAAAAGCAACTGCAGGATCAAAATATTATTGTTGATGCTGACCATCCGTTATTTGTTTATTTACCATGCGGTGTCGGCGGAGGTCCTGGCGGCGTAGCATTTGGTTTAAAATTATTGTTTGGTGATCATGTACATTGCTTCTTTGCGGAACCAACTCATTCTCCATGTATGTTAATTGGTTTACTAACAGGTCTTCATGATGAAATTTCCGTCCAAGACTTTGGTATTGATAATGTTACAGAAGCTGATGGTCTTGCGGTAGGAAGAGCATCGGGATTTGTAGGAAAAGTAATTGAACCGTTGCTAAGTGGATGCTACACAGTTAGCGATCAGGAATTATATAGACTATTAAAAGCTTTTGTCGATACAGAAGGAATCAAATTAGAGCCGTCAGCATTGGCAAGTGTATACGGGCCGGTTCAATTGTTTAAACAACAGCAATATATACAAGAAAATTATCTGCAAGAAAAAATGAAGCAAGCAACGCATATCATGTGGGGAACAGGTGGAGGAATGGTTCCACCTCACATTATGGAAGAATATTATAAAAGAGGCTAAAAAAAACTGCAAAATTAAGAAAGGTTTTTAAGTGAATCTTTATTGCAGGTTAAAGTAACTTATATTTATGAGTACATCACTTATTTTAAGTGGTGTACTTTTTATTTTTGGCTGTTTTCATGGTGGATTGTTGTTTTTTACCAATGATTCAAGAATCTTACTATAATTACGGTCTAGGCGGCGGTAATTATGTGGCAAAACGTATACCAAGGTTTCTCAGAATTATCGAAATCTGAACAATTAAAGTTATTTAATGCGATTAAAATTACATTGTTTCCAGCAGTTCTCTCCCGCCTATCTTCCTCGTTTCTCTTTGAATCTTGAAGTGGGAGTCTTACTGACCACAAATAGTGAAAAAAAACGGTCTTTCCTAATAATTGTCAGAAAATTTATATTGAAATTAATAGAAAAGAATAATATCTATTAAACTGACAGGGCAGGAAAGTTTAAGAACAATTTTTAGAGAGTGAACCATTGGTCTATTTATCCGTAATATGCGTATCATATTAATGAATATAACGGATTAGAGGTGGATAAATGAAAGTAATTGTGTACACAAAGTACGGTCCCCCTGAAGTTCTTCAACTGAAAGAGGTAGAAAAACCTATTCCTAAAGAAAATGAAATTTTGGTAAAAGTAAAAGCGACAACCGTAACAGTAGCAGATATTCGGTCACGGAGTTTTACAGTTCCTCTCGCTTTTTGGCTGCCTGCCCGAATAGCACTTGGTTTTAGACAACCTAAAAAAGAGATATTAGGGATGGAGTTAGCTGGAGAAGTTGAGTCAGTTGGAAAAGGTGTCAAAACGTTTAAGGAAGGTGACCAGGTTTTTGCAGCATCTCTGGCGGGTTTTGGTGCTTATGCCGAGTATAAGTGTTTGCCGGAAGATGGTCCTGTATCTATTAAACCTTCCAACATAACTTTTGCAGAAGCGGCTGCCATTCCAATTGGAGCACGCACAGCATTGTATTTTCTTAGAAAAGCTAATATTCAAAGCTGTCAAAGGGTTCTAGTTTATGGCGCTTCAGGAAGTGTAGGAAGTTATGCAGTTCAGCTTGCCAAGCATTTCGGAGCAAACGTTACAGGGGTATGCAGTACCACGAATTTAGAATTGGTAAAATCTCTGGGAGCCGACCAGGTAATTGATTATACAACAGAAGATTTTTCAAGGACAGACGAGAAATATGATGTTATCTTTGAAGCGGTAAACAAGAGTTCCTTTTCAGCTTGTATGAAAGTGTTAAAGAAGGATGGTACATATATAAATGTCACTGAACCGCTACCAAGCCTTCAAATGCTATGGACTAAATTGACAAGCAGCAAGAAACTTTTATTGAGTCGAAATCCACCTGAAACTGCAGAAGCACTGCACTTTCTTAAAGAACTTGTTGAGATGGGGAAGTTAAAAGTAGTTATTGATAGGTACTATGAGTTTGAAGAGATAGTTGAAGCTCATAGATATGTAGAGAAAGGGCACAAGAAGGGAAATGTCATCATAAATGTGGAATATAACAATTAATCCCAATAAATGAAGAACTAAATGAATGCCCCTTAGGTGAATAAAATATTTTGAGCTTAGTAGTGTAAGTCACCATATAATTAATAATAAGTTTGTGAAGAAATCTATTTAAAGTAACGGGGCTTTAGTTTAATAAGGATCTAGAAAATAACAGAGAAAACTCGTCAATATTTCAGGTGAGTTTTCTTTTTTATACCGTATTAACGAGTAGTAAAACCCCACTGATGGAAGTTTTACTTTATAACGATAACTTCTCAAAGCGGATTGGCTTGTCAATTTGAAATTAAAGAATGTATTTTCTAAGGAGGATACTCTTTTTATTTCATTAGCAATAATTTTGACGAAAAGAGCCTTATTTTTTTTATTCTTTCTTTATGGTTTTATATATTGCCATAACAAAAATGTGGCAATAGTGATTTACCATAACCTCAGTTTCAGTTATAATGAGTATGTTTTTAAAATTTAGAAAATTCTAACTGGCAAGGAGGAATTAATTTGAATAAATCTCAACTATCTGAACGATTTAAGAACTTTGCTAAAGTTGAATGTAGGGGTTCAAGTGAACTTTATGAGTATTTATCTATTAAAATTTCAGAAGATGATGAATTGATAGAGTTAAGTGCAAATTCTCGAGAAGGACAACCAGTGCCTAATTTATTTTTAGGGGCTGTTCATTATCTTTTGTTAAAAGGAAAAGAACATATTTTAAAAGAGTATTATCCAAGCATTACTAAGCATCCAAGAGAAATAGAAGATTCTTTTATTTATTTCAAGGATTTTTGTCGAATGTATAGAGACGAAATTGTTTCACTCCTAAAAAGTAAATTAGTACAGACTAATGAAGTGAGACGCTCGGCTTATCTATATCCTATTTTTTGCTATATTTACAATGTTGTAAAGAAACCTTTATCACTAATAGAAATTGGAACAAGTGCTGGTCTGCAATTGTTATGGGACAAGTATAGTTATTCATATGGAACAAACGAGCTTTATGGAGATAAAGACTCAAATGTCCATATAACATCTAAAATAAAAGGAAATCATACACCGCCATTTCTTTTAACTAGTCCTCCAGTAGCTTCAAAGGTAGGATTAGACTTACATATTAGTAACTTAAACGATTCAGAAGATTATTTATGGTTAAAAGCGCTTATTTGGCCTGAACATGAAGAAAGGTTAGCACTTTTTGAAAGTGCAGCAAAATGTTTGATCGAGAATCCAGTAAAACTTATAGAAGGAGATGGAGTGGCATTACTCACAAATATTGTAGAAAAACTTCCAAATGATACTGCTATTTGTATTTTCCATACTCACGTTGCAAATCAAATACCAGAGGATTCTAAGTATGAATTAATAGAAAAAATAAAAACGATTGGAAGTAAAAGAGATGTTTTTCATCTTTACAACAACATGTGGGATAGAAAACTTCATCTTGATTATTTCTTAAATGGTATAGAATATAATCAAACGATTGGAGAAACAGATGGACATGGTAGATGGTTTGAGTGGAACATGAAGTAGATATATTAAGGGAAAAATTTTTATGGCTAAAATCGCCATGAAGAAAAGATATTAGTAACTATTCGAGCAGAACATTGTTATTACATTCAGGAGGAATTAACTAAAATAGGCATAGATGTAATTTTCCCGATTGAAATTAAACCTACCGATGACTATAACTTACGGTAACCCCAAAAGTGATTCTGTGTAAGAACACTTTTGGGGTTATTTTTGATAAAGGGCTATCGCCGGTCTGTACGTGCTCTGGGATTGTCATGTTGGTAATACCTTTGAATATGAAAGAAATGAAACGAGTAAAATATGTTAAATAATTGTGTTGATTATAGTAAAAAAACTTGGTATGGTTATACATTGTTATAGCTAATATGGGAAAAAGAAAAGGGAAGCGAAATCAAGATAAGGATTGCTATTCTACTGTGAAGGATTTTAAAGGAACGCTGCTTTTGTATAAATAGAATATTAACTATAAATGAATATTTTCAATATAAGGTACAAGGAGATAATAATATGAAAGACAAACTAAGTACGATCCCCTCATTATCTTCAAACTCTGTTTATTTGGGTGTTTTGCTAGCTGTAGTTGGAGGTTTTTTAGATGCTTACACTTTCATTAGCAGGGACGGAGTGTTCGCCAATGCACAGACAGGAAATGTAGTACTACTCGCTATAAGAGCAGCTAATGGAGAGTGGAAACATGCTTTACTTTATATCCCTCCTATCTTAGCTTTTATATTAGGTGTTTTGATATCCGAAGTAGTAAAGATTCCTCACATAAGGCATTTATTACATAGTTATAGACGCTCTATTCTTATACTAGAATGTATTGTTTTAATCATTGTAGGTATCTTGCCAAAGAGTATACCTAACATAGTAGTAACAGTATGTATTTCGTTTGTATCATCTTTACAGATCTCTACTTTTAATAAACTAGACAAGTGGGCCTACAGTTCAACGATGACAACAGGTAATCTTCGAATTGCAACGCAGGCAGCATATTTAGCATTCAAAGAACATGATCAGGAAGAGAAAAAACGATTTACAGAATTTCTTGTTATCATTTTTTCTTTTATATTTGGTGTGCTGTTAGGGACTTTTTCCACCACTCATATAGGGATTAAATCTATTTGGATTGCATCCGGAATTTTAGTGATTGCTCTTATTTTGTATCATAAAGATAAAGGTTATTGGAGAAAATCCGTAACGTTGAAATGAAAAGTTTGAAAAATGCTGCTTTGATAATCCCTCATGTGGAGTGCAACGCGTTGGTAACATTTAAATCGTAGATCGGTAAAGAATTCCCTCAAATTGATAAAAAATCCTGAGAATAATATGTAATACTAAATCTGTAATTATTAAGAACTAGACAATATGATTACACGACGCCACATGTTGTTTAACAATGTAGTTTTAAGGTGTATCAACAATTTGGTTGGTACACCTATTTTTTATGGGTTTTCCGTCCTTTCATTACTACATCCATTTAAGTTGTTGGATTGAAATAAAGTTTAACTGTGTATAAAAAAGTTGTACCGTTTTGAAAAATGTTTAACTGTTTATAAAAAAGATGAATCGGAATAATCTAAATTTCGGTTTTTTTTTGAACCAGGGGTCAGGTGTTTCATTAAAAAATGTTTTAGACTATAGAAAAGAGTATTAGACGATTAAAAATAGTTGTAGACTGAAAAGGTAGTTTCTGTACATGAAAGCACCTTTTGTGAACATAAAACCAAATTATCACAAAGTCTTTAAAAGTCCCTTCAGATCGCTTCTTGAAGAGGGGATGTTTACATATTAGTGTTATCCGAAGTTGAATGAATCGTTAACAAAAGAAAGCACAATCATCTATTTGACTTGACGACAGGCCATTTTTCCTTGCGTAGCGCGTTCATCAATTCTGGACCTACATGTAAGTGTTCCTCTACTAGCTCTTTTGGAGTCAGCGCCATCCATTGGTTCAATGACACGTCAGCGAAGCGACTACTCTTGAATATCTCCAGAAACCATAGACTTTGATGACCTGTGTTTTGGATGTAATGTCCCATGGCGAACGGTACATACCCAACATCGCCGGCCCGGTAATTAAAAGTTCGGGCTGTGCCATTCGCTGCAAATACCGTCATGCGTCCAGTTCCGGTGAGGTAATATTGCCACTCATCGTTATTCGGATGCCAATGCATTTCTCTCATTCCGCCTGGCTTGATTTCCACCAACGCCGCTGCAATTGTAGCTGAAATGGGGAAGTTGGTGGAATCAACTATACGTACTGTTCCGCCCGGAGTTACAATCGGATCTTGTGCAAGTAGCCGATGTGTGAAGCTTTTAGGCACAGTACCGTAAGGATCTGAAACTTTCTGACTTTCTAGTGAGCCAGGCACCCTTGATTGAAAAATGTATCGCTGTTTTGTAGGGATATGAGCAAAGGCGCTTTCCGGTACACCGAAATTCGCAGCCAGCACGTCCTTTGGTGTGTGGGCGAACCAATCAGTAATAGAGAAGGTATCGAAGTCGGAGAAGCTGCCATCGTCGAACACGAGCAGAAATTCGCAACCTTCTTCCAGTCCTTGAATCGAGTGTGGAATTCCGGATGGAAAGTACCACAAATCCCCCGCGCCAACATCGGCTATAAAATTCCTTCCGTCTTGGTCGACCGAGGTAATTCGTGCCCGCCCTAAAATCATGTAGGCCCATTCAGCTTGCTTATGCCAATGTAACTCACGCACACCGCCGGGTGTCAGCCGCATGTTCACTCCCGCAAGCGTGGTCGCAATCGGTAGTTCTCTAACTGTTATTTGCCGTGACCAACCGCCATGATTTAACTGCATATTGGTGTCGGAAAAAGAGAACTTTAAATTAGGAATCGTTCCGGCGTCGGTGACTGGTGGAATTAACATGTCAGGGTTTTCAATATCTCGCATGATGTCCCGGGGACCAAAATCGGTCGCGCCAGCGCCATCATCTCTTATAGGGTGTGGTATATTTCCATACTCAGTTCTCTTCGAAGATCGTGATTCCACAAAACATGCTCCTTTCTCATTACAATGTACTGCAATGCCTGTATTATTGCTTGTACCAATATATGATATAAACGTGTTTGGTATGCAGATATACAGAATAAAGGGAGAGGCGAGGAAATGACGATGTACATCTTATTCACATCAAGTTAACATAGCATCATCGGAAGTTCAAATGGAACGGACAGTTAGCTTAACCATATTTCAAAACTTTCACTTTCTGTGTCTGTCAGTAAAAATAATGGTTCTCAGGATTTTTTCAATTGAATTTAAGGTTAGTAACTACTGACGACTATAACTTATTGTAATTCAAAAAGTGATCCTGTGAGAGATCACTTTTTTGTTATCTTTGATAGAATATTATCGTAAATAGCTGTGCGAAATGTATTATTTCCGTTTTTTTGCATCTGTAACATTCTGTTCTTCAGCAAACTCTGTTCCATAAGCTAGCGATCGGTGGAAATTAACACCTGTTCTTTCGCTTGTTTGCTCAGTGGAAATACGACTTAATAAATAACGATGAACAAAGACTTCTGCTACTGTAACTACAATTGCTGATAAAATACTTCCCCAAGCAATTTGCATATAATTATCTAGAAGTACGCTGCCGAAAATCCATACACTCATATAAGTGAAAAGAAAATCAACCATGATCGCAGCAGTATTTCCCGCTCGCGGTAAGACGATTAGATCTCCTAACATATACGAGGCAATTGTGATAAATAGACTAAAGGAAAAGATGTCAACGATTGTTGCATCAAAGAAAAAATCCAAGCCAATTGCAAAAGCAATCATGCAGGATACAAATTTTAAAAGCAGAATAGTAATATGATTCATCATCTGAACCTCTCTTTTTCTATTTAGTTTGAATGAAAAAAAGGGAGTTTATACATGGAATTTTAAAGTTCAAATGGTAAGGTGTTTATATACCTAAATAGGAGTGAGATAATGACTCAATTATTAATCAATCCAATGTTTTTAATACTTATTTTGTTTCCAGTTATTACGGTAGTTTTAAGTGCAATCGCTTATGTAAGGTTAAAAAGATTGTTTGTTATGCCCTTAATCATATTTTTGCTTTCATTGGTCTTTATGCTTATGTATGCAAATGAATCATTTCTCTTTTGGGTAATTGCATATCCAGTGTTATCGATATTAGTTGGGCTTTTGTTCAAATATATTTTGTCTAAATGAATGTAGTGATTTGAACTGCTGTTTAACTTTAAGTTGAAGGGTTTTTGAATGAACTAAAAGAAAAATGAAAGATTACTCTCAAAGGTAGAACTGATTTTTAAAAGTGAAAATTTTTATTACCTTCCATTTATCTGAATGTTAAAAAAACACAAAAAATGTTATATTAAAAAGAGAAAATTAACATTTTTAGGTAAGGAGAGATAAAAATGTGGATTACTTCAGAGGTAGAAATTCCAGATGAACTATTTGATAAACTCGAACAAGGGAAACTCGTGGTATTTGTTGGAGCTGGAGTATCTATGAAAGGAAATTCAAACTTACCGAATTTTGATGATTTAGTTGATTATATTGCGAACGCTCTATATGTAGAAAAACGTGAGGAAAATGAGCCGCACGATTATTATCTTGGAAAAATTGCGAAAACGAAAGATGTTCATCAGATTGCTAAGAATCTTGTTCATGTAGCGTATTCAAAGCCAAATCCATTGCATCATTCTATTTTGCAGTTATTTGCGGCTGATGAGAATGTTCGTATTGTGACTACAAATTTTGATCAGCATTTTACAACTGTGCTTGAAGAATCGGAGCGTAACGTGAATATGTATTATGCCCCGGCACTTCCAACTGGAAGAGCTTTTAAAGGATTGGCGTATATTCATGGCAATGTGGAACAAGAAAAAGAAAATTTAATTTTGACAGATGGTGATTTTGGAAGGGCTTACTTAACAGAAGGATGGGCAAGGAGATTTTTAGTAGACCTATTTTCTAATTATACGGTTTTGTTTATTGGTTATAGCCATAATGATCCTGTTATGAAGTATTTAGCAACTGGATTACCACCTAGTACGAGACGATATGCATTTGTTGCAGAAGGAGAAAATACATATCATTGGGAGCATTTAGGGATTAAGCCGATTGTATATCCGAATAAGGCACAAAATCATCAATCATTAGCAAAGGCCGTACAACGATGGGCAGAGCTAATGGGGGATAATTATATTACAAAAAGAACACGAATTCGTGATATTGTAACGGCTCCACCATCTTTAGAGCAGGAGCAGCTGTCTTATATTAAACAATCTGTAAAAAAAATTGAAACACTCCGTTATTTTGTAGAGTTTGCAAGAGACTACGAATGGGTGGAATGGTTGGAAAAAGAGGGACAATTACGAAATTTATTTTCGGAAGAAGCTGAGACTTCTGAGAAAGATCAATTGCTTGCACAGTGGATTGTAAATCATTTTTTAGTAAGTCATCAAAATGAATTATTTCAGTTAATGTATAAAAATAATACGAAAATATCCGCCTTGTTATGGAATACGATATGTGTATGTTTAGCAGAAATGGAACAGCCGATACATACGGTTTCATTTGCGAAATGGATTTTATTATTATTAGAAAAAGCGAAAACAAATGAGTTTTTTATTGAAAATTTACCTTCCTTACTTCAGAAGTGTGTGTACCCAGAGCATAAAGAAATTATGGTTCTTTTACTAACTTTTATGTTAGATGGAAAACTAAAATTAAAACGAATTCGACAATGGGAACAGGAGATGCCGGATATTGTAGAGTTAGCGGAAACGAATCATCTGTCAGCTGTAACTTTTTCAAGGATGCAGTCTATATGGGAAGTGAAAATGAAGCCGCATCTTTCTTATTTTGCTATACCAATTTTGCAGACTGGATTAGAAAAAATACAGAGATTAGCGTTAAAACAGCAGTCACTTCAAATTCATGACACAGTTAGTGAATTACGAAGTGCAATTGAACCGCATGAGCAAGATAGCCAGCCACGTGAGTTTTCGTTTTTAATTAATATTGTTAGAGACTGTATGGAATATGTTTGTGCCCATTATGAAGAAAAAGCAAATTTTTATATTACTTTTATGCTTGAATTTGGAAGCATCCTGCAAAAGAGAATTGCAATTCATAGTATGAACCATACTGTTTTTCGAACGCAAAATGAAAAAATAGAATGGTTATTACAGCATGGAATGCTTACGGAAGATTCTTGCAAGCATGAAGTGTTTCAACTGTTAAAGAATCATTATGAAGGTGCATCTGAATCTACAAAACAAAAAGTGCTAAGTAACATAGTGAAACAGTTTGAAGCGAAAACTTATTTTGGAGCTTGCAACTTAATAGATTGGCTTTACATGTGTGCTCCAGCTAACGGGTCTACAAAACAAACATATGATTTTATGAAACAGAAATTCCCTCATTTTTCGTCGAGTCAGTTTCCAGATTTACAAGAAGAGCGTATGTTGCAGCCGATTACATGCAATTTAACAGCTGATGGTTTGTTACATATGAGAGAAGAAGAAATATTGAGGCAAGTTCTTCAATATTCACATGAAGGATTGTTTGAGAAGCATCATTTTTTAGAGATGCTTTCTAAGGCATGCAAAACGAATGTGCAATGGAGTATTTCTCTAGCATATCAATTAGTTAGATATAAAGAAGTGAGTAAAGAAGTGTGGTTTGTATTAATGCGGGAGTGGCGAAATTATCGAAAATTAACAAATGAGCAAGTGCAAGAGATTTTACCATTGTTACACCAATTTGTTCGACATACTACTTATCATTGGCTTATTAGTAGTTTTCTGTATGAAAAAAGCAATCGTTTAGAAGAATTTCAAGAAGAAACAATTCGGGCAGTAAAACAACTTGCTTTTTCGTTGTTTCCTCTTGTAATGAAAGGAGAGCAAGGAAGAAGAAAAGAGCAAACGGATTACTACAATGAGGCTGTTCAGCATCCGGTAGGGAAAATAACAGCAGTTTTATTAAAGTTGCTTGCATATGAACATTTATATGATCGTAATATACACGCGTATTTGTATTTATTTGAAGAGCAGATGCGAAAAAAAACATACTACGTAAATATAATGATTGCTAGGTTAACAGCTGATTTAACATTTTTATATCATATCGAGAAGCAATGGTGTAGAAAGTATATGATTCCTTATTTAGATTTGCAGCAAAGTGAAGAGGAAACAAAATATGCGTGGGCTGGTTTTGTAAATACTCAAATTAATTTGCCTTTATTCATACAAACAAAGAAATACATTTCTTTTGCGGTTTGCAATTTACATTTGTTAAATAAACAAACACAAGAGGTATTTATGAAATGGCTAAGTCTAGTCTTTTTAAAGTGTATTTTATATTGGGATGAAAAAATAGACTGGTTGTACACTCTTTTTATACAGGAAGAAGAGGTAAGGAAAATAAAGTTTATAGAAAATGTATCTTATTATGTAAAAACATTGAGTATAAAAGAACAACAAAAATTTTGGCAAGATTGGCTTGCGAACTTTTTAATAGAACGCCCCAAAATGAGTATGATATCAGAGAGAGAGTATATCATATTTCTGCGATTTGTATTATATATGGATGCTATTACTGAAAAAGGGATTGAAGCCGTTTTATCGTATTTTTCTATCTCTTCACTGTATGAGGAAAAACAGGAATTGAAATGTTTGTTCAAACAGATGCTAGAAAAGAGTGAGCTAATTCGTCAAAAACCTTGTATATATGCAAAATTATTTTTCATTTTACTAACAAAGATAAATGATGCAGGGAGTATTGAAAATGAAGTGATTCAGCTTCGGCAATTATTTGATGATACAAAGCTCGAAAATATGCTATTTGAGTGTATTCAAAATGAGATGATGCGTATTGGAATGATAAATCAAAATATAAATGATTCGCCTTTATCATTGTGAGACATACGATGCAGCGGGAGAGAAAAATTCAAAAAATAATAAAAAAGTGTTGACATGGTTAAAAATAACACTTTATAATACAAATCAATACTTAATAAAAATAAAGCATTGAAGGGAACAGAGTAGTGTTTATCTCCCTGTTAAAGAGAGCTGATGGTTGGTGGAAATCAGTACAAAGGTAAACGTGAATTACAGTCCTGGAGCATCTTTTTCGTAGTAAAGGCAGATGTCTTTATGAAGGAAAAGACGGTCGATATGATCGTTAACAAAGAAAAGAGGTAGACATATTTGTCTACAACTAGGGTGGTACCGCGATAATAATCGTCCCTACTGATTGGATCAGTAGGGACTTTTTGCATATATGCGGACCTACATGAAAATAAAATAATAAGCGCGATGATAGGAAAAAAGAGTAGTGGTTGTTTCCCTGTAACAGAGAGCTGGTGGTTGCTGCGAACCAGTACACAAACAAGCATGAATTACAATCCTGGAGCATCTTTTTCGTAGTAAAGGTAGATGTCTTTATGAAGGGAAAGACGGTCGATATGATCGTTAACAAAAATGAGAGGTAGACACATTTGTCTGCAACTAGGGTGGTACCGCGATAATAATCGTCCCTACTGATTGGATCAGTAGGGATTTTTTGTATATTTCATACAAGGAATCGTTACCAAACTTACTTTGTTACAAATATTAGGTTCAGAAAATAGGGAATTTTCAATCCCTTATTATATATTTTCAAAAGATAAAAGGAGGAATTTTCAATGGGAAATCATGAATTAGAACAATTACGTAAACAGGTGGATGAAATTAATTTACAACTTCTGCACTTATTAAATGAGCGTGCAAAGGTTGTTCAAGAAATTGGTCAACAAAAGAAACTGCAAGGTACGAAACGCTTCGATCCTGTTCGTGAGCGTGAAGTACTTGATATGATTGCTGAACAAAACGAAGGGCCATTTGAAACATCTACAGTGCAACATATTTTCAAAACAATTTTTAAAGCAAGCTTAGAATTACAAGAAGATGATAATCGTAAAGCATTATTAGTTTCACGTAAAAAGAAACAAGAAAATACAATTGTTGATGTAAAGGGTGAATTATTAGGCAGCGGCGTACAAACGTTTATTATGGGACCTTGCGCAGTTGAAAGTTTAGATCAAGTTCGTCAAGTTGCTCAAGCGATGAAAGAACAAGGTATAAAATTAATGCGCGGCGGTGCCTTCAAACCGAGAACATCTCCTTATGATTTCCAAGGATTAGGAGTGGAAGGTTTACAAATTTTACGTCAAGTAGCAGACGAGTTTGATTTAGCAATTATTAGTGAGATTTTAAATCCAAATGATGTAGAAATGGCGCTTGATTACGTTGATGTGATTCAGGTGGGCGCTCGTAATATGCAAAACTTTGATTTATTAAGAGCAGTTGGAAAAGTAAATAAACCAGTATTATTAAAACGTGGTTTAGCAGCGACAATTGATGAGTTTGTAAATGCAGCAGAATACATCATTGCACAAGGAAACGATCAAATTATTTTATGTGAGCGCGGTATTCGCACATACGAAAAAGCAACGCGTAATACACTTGATATTTCAGCAGTACCGATTTTAAAGAAAGAAACACATTTACCGGTTGTTGTGGATGTAACACATTCAACAGGACGAAAAGACTTACTTCTTCCAACTGCGAAAGCAGCACTAGCAATCGGTGCAGACGCAGTTATGGCAGAAGTGCATCCAGACCCAGCGGTTGCATTATCAGATTCCGCACAGCAAATGGATATTCCGCAGTTCCATGCATTCATGGAAGAGTTAAAAGGATTTAAAAATAAATTATCATAATTAAATAGATATTGTGTTGAAAGGGAAACAGTAGCATTTATCTTCCTGTAACAGAGAGCTGATGGTTGGTGGAAATCAGTACAAAGATAAACGTGAATTACAACCCTGGAGCATCTTTTTCGTAGTAAAGATACAAGTCTTTATGAAGGGAAAGACGGTCAATATGATCGTTAACAATAAAAAGAAATAGACATACTTGTCTATAATTAGGGTGGTACCGCGATATCATCGCCCCTACTGAATAAAATCAGTAGGGGTTTTTTTATAAAGTGAAACTTCCGGCAGTGGAAGTCTTACTGGCCGTTAGGGCGGGATGAAAACGTAAAGGAGAAATAATAATGAGATATATAACAGCTGGAGAATCACATGGTCCGCAGTTGACAGTTATTTTGGAGGGTGTTCCTTCTGGTCTTTCTTTAACTGCAGAAGATATAAATACAGAGTTATTAAGACGACAAAAAGGTCACGGCCGCGGAAGACGTATGCAAATTGAAACGGATACTGTTGAGATTGTAAGCGGTGTGCGTCATGGTTATACGCTTGGATCACCAATTACATTGGTTGTGAAAAATGATGATTTTAAGCATTGGACAAAAGTGATGGGAGCTGAATCTATTTCTGAACAAGAAAGTAAAGAAATGAAACGAACGATTACAAAACCACGCCCAGGGCATGCCGATTTAAATGGAGCAATTAAATATGGCCATCGTGATATACGTAATGTATTAGAGCGTTCTTCTGCTAGAGAGACAACGGTTAGAGTAGCGGCAGGAGCTGTTGCAAAAAAAGTTTTAACAGAATTGGGAGTAACTATCGCAGGGCATGTGCTTGAAATTGGTGGTGTGAAAGTTAATCAAGTTCCACACGTCTCATTAGCAGAGATGCAGATTATTTCAGAAAACTCACCTGTTCGCTGCTTAGACCAAGAAGCAGAGCAAGCGATGATGGAAGCAATTGATGCAGCGAAAAGTAATGGAGATTCCATTGGTGGCATTGTTGAGGTAATTGCTGAAGGAATGCCCGTTGGTGTTGGTAGTTACGTTCATTATGACCGGAAATTAGATGCAAAATTAGCTGCAGCCATCATGAGTATTAATGCGTTTAAAGGCGCTGAAATTGGTATTGGTTTTGATGCAGCAAGAAAGCCAGGAAGTACTGTACATGATGAAATCATATGGGATAAAGAAACGGGTTACACAAGAAAAACGAATAACGCTGGTGGATTAGAAGGTGGAATGACGACAGGAATGCCAATTGTTTTGAGAGGTGTAATGAAACCAATTCCTACATTATATAAACCACTTGCAAGTGTAGATATTGATACGAAGGAAGCATTTCAGGCAAGTATTGAACGTTCAGATAGCTGTGCAGTACCAGCAGCAAGTGTAGTAGCAGAAGCAGTAGTTGCGTGGGAGTTGGCAACTGCATTAGTAGAACAGTTTGGGAAAGATCGTATGGATCTTATTCAACAAAATATTGCTCAGCATAAAAAGTACGCCAAAGAATTTTAAAAAGGAGGAACTTTTATGAAAGTAAAAGAACAAATAGCAACGCTGCAACCCTATAAACCGGGTAAATCAGCAAAACAAATGCAAGAAGATTATAGTGTTCATTCATTTGGAAAATTAGCTTCAAATGAGAATCCATTTGGCTGTTCACCTCTTGTAATAGAAGGATTACAAGTAGAGTGGAATGAACATGCCTTATATCCGGACGGAGGAGCGATTGAACTCCGTCAAACGATTGCGGAAAAACTACATGTTAAGAAGGAAAAAATTTTATGCGGAAGCGGGCTTGATGAAGTCATTCAAATCATTAGCCGAACGCTGCTTTGCCAAGGAGATAACGTTGTTACGGCTGGAGAAACATTCCCACAATATCGTCATCATGCAATAATTGAGGGGTGTAAAGTGAAAGAAATTCCGCTCCAAAATGGAGTCTACAATTTGGACGAAATTGCGTTAGTCATGGATGAAAAAACAAAGATTGTTTGGATTTGTAACCCAAATAATCCAACCGGAACATATGTAAATGACCGAAAATTACGTGAATTCATGAAGAAGGTTCATAAAGAAACATTAGTTGTGATTGATGAAGCATATTATGAATATGTCACTGCGAGTGATTTTCCAGATACAATTTCATTGCTGAAAGAGTATAAGAACCTTCTTATATTAAGAACTTTCTCAAAAGCATACGGATTAGCAGCATTTCGAGTTGGTTATGCAATTGGAAATGAAACAATAATCGAGAAATTGAATGTCGTTCGTCTTCCGTTTAATGTGTCTTCACTCGCACAAAAAGCTGCAGTACTTGCATGGAATGATGAATCATTTTTACAAAAGACAATTCGGGCAAATCGAGAAGGCCTGGAGAAATATGAGAGCTTTTGCAAAAAAAATGAGATTCCGTTTTATTCATCTCAAACGAATTTTATCTTTATACCGTTAGAAGATGCGCAAACAGTTTATGAACTTTGTGCACACGCTGGGTATATCATTCGTCCGTTCCTAAATGGTGTTCGGATTACAATTGGCACGAGTGAGCAAAATGAAGGAGTGATTGCAGTGTTAAAACAACACTTTAATAATAGCAGGTCTCGAGATGAGGCGCATGTGTAAAAAAGTTGTATTGATTGGAACAGGATTAATTGGTGGTTCACTTGCCTTAGCAATTAAGCGAGAACATAGTGTGACCATTACTGGTTATGATATTCAAAGTGAACAAGCGAAACGTGCAAAACGATTGAATGTAATCGATGAGGTGGGAGTGGACTTAAAAACAATGTGTGAAGAGGCGCATTTGATTATTTTTGCATCTCCTGTCGAAGAAACAACTAAGTTACTTAGAAAACTTGCATCATTCCAATTACGTGAAGATGTTATTGTGACGGATGTTGGAAGTACAAAAGGAACAATTATGAAGGAAGCAGAAATGTTACTGACAAACGGTGTTCCGTTTATTGGTGGACACCCGATGGCAGGATCTCATAAAACGGGTGTAGAAAGTGCAAAGGCACATTTATTTGAAAATGCATACTACATTTTAACGCCAATGAATACTGTTCAGACGGAGAAAGTCGAACAATTAAAAGATTGGTTAAAGGGAACGCATTCACATTTTCTTGTGTTAAATACAGAAGAACATGATTATGTAACAGGTGTTGTGAGTCATTTTCCTCATTTAATTGCTGCAGGATTAGTCAAACAAGTAGAAAAACATGCGGGTGATAATCCATTAATTCATATGTTGGCAGCTGGCGGTTTTAAAGATATTACCCGTATTGCTTCTAGTAGTCCAAAAATGTGGAGCGATATTGTAAGACAAAACCGTCCGCATTTATTACAGTTATTAGAGGAATGGATTATGGAAATGAAGCAATTGCAGCATACAGTCGCAGAAGGAGATGCCGAAGTACTACACACTTACTTTGCAAATGCAAAAGAATATCGTGATTCCATGCCAGTTCGTAAAAGTGGTGCGATTCCTGCTTATCATGATCTATACGTGGATGTTTTAGATAAAATAGGGGCGTTAGCGCATATTACAAGCATACTTGCAAGACAAGAGATTAGTATTACGAACTTGCAAATACTAGAAGCGCGTGAAGGATTACTCGGGGTGTTACGTATTAGCTTTCAAACAGAAGAAGATCGTATGAAAGCGACGCAATCTTTACAGCATGAAGAGTATCAAACATATGAAAGTATATAAATGAAAGAAGGTGCCGTAGTAAATATGGAAACTGTACAAACTGCTATAGAAGGCTTGCAAGGAACGATCGTTATTCCAGGTGATAAATCAATTTCACATCGTTCTGTTATGTTTGGCGCAATCGCTCACGGAAAAACAACGATTAAAGGCTTTTTACCAGGGGCAGACTGTTTAAGTACGATCTCTTGTTTTCGTGAAATGGGTGTATCGATAACGCAAAATGGAGATGAGGTAGAAGTAATTGGAACAGGAATTGAAGGTTTACAAGAAGCAGAGCGTGTACTTGATGTTGGAAACTCTGGTACAACGATTCGTTTATTGCTTGGAATACTAGCGAATACAAACCTTCATTTTTGCTTGCAAGGTGATGCTTCAATCGGAAAACGACCTATGAAACGTGTTACAAAACCGCTTAGTCTAATGGGAGCAATAATTGATGGAAGAGAAGGCGGAACGTATACACCGCTAACGATACGAGGAGGAAATCTTCAAGCGATTGATTATATTTCACCTGTTGCAAGTGCTCAAGTGAAATCTGCTATTTTATTAGCAGGTCTAGGAGCGCAGGGTGTAACAAGTGTTACAGAACCTCATATATCACGAGATCATACGGAAAGAATGCTTCAAGCATTTGGTGTACAAGTAAAACGAGATGGAACAAAAGTTTCAATAGAAGGTGGGCAACAGCTTATAGGAACGAACATTCATGTACCAGGAGACATTTCCTCGGCTGCATTTTTCCTAGTAAGTGGTGCCATCACTCCGAATAGCAAACTTACATTAAAAAATGTTGGAATCAATCCAACAAGAACGGGAATTATTGATGTTCTTACAAAAATGGGAGCAAAGTTAACCATTGAACTATGTGATACAGATGCTGCAGAACCTGTTGCTGATCTTATAATTGAAACATCACAGTTAAAAGGGATTGAGATTGGCGGCGATATGATTCCAAGATTAATTGATGAAATTCCAATTATCGCTCTTGCAGCAACACAAGCAGATGGGATTACTATTATCAAAGATGCACATGAATTAAAGGTGAAGGAAACAAATCGAATTGATACAGTTGTAGAAGAACTAACAAAATTAGGAGCACGTATCGAAGCGACGGATGATGGTATGATTATTTATGGGAAAACATCATTAAAGGGAAATACAGTAAATAGTCATGGTGATCATCGAATTGGAATGATGCTTGCAGTAGCTGGCTGCATTGCAAATGGAGAGACAATGATCCAGGATGCGGAAGCTGTTGGAGTATCGTATCCAAACTTTTTTGAAGAGATTGAGAAGTTGAAGGTAAAAACCCGGTAGATTGATATAGAATCTACCGGGTTTTTGTTTGTAAAGTTTGTATTTTTATATTTTTCTGATTAGTATGTTATATTTAATGTATTGTACATGCGCAGTTAGCGATATGATGAGGGGAGAAGAATAGCATGGAAGTTATTCAATTATCGGAAGAACAACACCGAGAGGCACTCAGACTATCTGAATACGCCTTTCAATATAACGTATCAGAAGATCAAATTGAAAAACGTCTGCAGCTTTTTAAAAAATACCATCAAATATTTGGGATATTAGAAGAAAAAGAGATTGCGGCAAAATTACACCTTATCCCGCTTGAAATATTTTTAGGTGAAGAAAAATTTAAAATGGGTGGAATTGCAGGGGTAGCTACATATCCAGAATTTAGACGAAACGGTTATGTAAAAAAACTATTAAAACATGTTTTAGATACGATGAGACAAGATGGTTATAGCGTTTCAATGTTACACCCATTTTCTGTTTCTTTTTACAGGAAGTATGGATGGGAGTTGTTTGCGAATCGCTTTGTATGTTCATTATCAAAAGCTGATTTAATAATGAAAGAACACGTACAAGGAAGAATAAAACGTTTTAATAAGGAATCACATTTGAAAGAGATTGAAATCGTATATGAGCAATTTGCGAAGAAATATTCTGGTATGTTAGTTCGTAATCAGGATTTCTGGTTGGATTTTGTTTATGGTGATCTGCATGCAGCGGTTTATTATAATCAAGTTGATGAGCCTACAGGTTATATGCTTTATAAAATAGAGAGTTCTAAGATGAAAGTAGAAGAATTTGTGCCGTTAAACAGTGAAGCTAGAACGGCTTTATGGAATTTCATTTGCCAGCATGATTCAATGATTAAAGAACTTGAGATAGTCGTTCATGAAAAAGAACCATTGCTGTTTTCACTGCAAGAGCCTCGTATTAAGGCTGAAATAAAACCTTACTTTATGGTTAGAATCGTAGATGTTGAGCGTTTTTTAAAGCAATATCCATTTGTATGGGAGAACAACGAAGAAGAGCTTATTTTACATATTTCTGATTCATTTGCACCTTGGAATAATCAGACAATCATATTCCGAGATAAAGAAGTAGTAATGGTAAGCAAAGAAGAAGCTGAAACATTGAAAGAAAGAGGTATACAACTAAATATTAATGCCTTGTCTACAGTTCTTTTCGGCTATAAAAGTCCATGGGAATTAAATCAAATAGGTACCATTTCTGGAACCGAAGAAGACATAAAACAATTTGAAAACCTAATTCCTTCCGAGCAACCATTTTTTTATGATTTCTTTTAATTGTTGTAAATAGATAAAGAATGTAAAAAGTGCTACGTGAAAGCAGCGCTTTTTACGTTCTTAAAATTAAGCGGTTCATCAATATCTTCTATATATTGAAGGAATATGATGGAAATGATAGATGATTTGTGGATGTGTTACCGATAAGTGAATGGGTGGATATGGCCAGATGAATGGCGTTACAACTCCTACAACAGGACTTGCCGTATGAAAAGCGGCAACGTGAACGGAAGGGGTTACTACAGGAGTACCAGCAACAACCCTTGTTGGAAAGAGGTTCATGATAAGTTCACTCCAAAAGGTTATATATGCAATAGTATATTCTTTTGTTTGATTAAAATGTGCAAGTGAAATTTAGTTAAGCTTATAGAAGTTCTACTCTCTGTTTGTAATCTTCATATTCATTCAAGTCGCAGGTGTTTCGCGTTTACTCCCCATACATAAAAGAGTTCAATTATCCATCGCTTATTCCTAAAAATTTTATATCTATCTTATATTTTTGTTTATTTTTAATATTTTTTATTTTATAATTATTTTAATTAAATTATATTTCTTATCTGGAGGTGACGATGAAAAATTATAGATTTTATTCATTTTGGATAGCTCAAACAAGCATTTCGTTAGCTGATGTCGTATACATCATGGTCATTACGACTTACATTTATCAGAAAACGGAATCTGTATTATTCGCTTCTTTATTTCCCTTTTTTAAGGCCCTTACAAGATTACTAGCTGGCTTTTCAGCACCACTAATCCTACAAAATACTTCAATGTCAAAAGCACTTGTAAACTTACAAATTACTAAAACCATTTTGATTACTTTATTACTATTAGGATTTACATTCTTAACTTCTCATATTTATATTTTATTCACTTACATATTGATACTTTCTTTCGTAGAAGGATGGGGAAGTCCCTTGTTAAATTCTATAGTCCCCCAAATTATTTTAAAGGAAGAACTCGTAAAAGCTAATAGCTTGTTAAGCATTTCCAATCAAGCGGTACAAATTGGCGGTTATACTCTGACAGGATTTATTGTCGTAAAAATAGGACATATTCCTACTTTACTAATAACGGCTGTCTTGTTATGGATTTCTATTGTTTGTTTGTATATAGCAATTCGCTCTCTTTATGATCAGATGACACAAAATCAAGATGCATCCAAATGGACTCTCATGAAGGAAGGGTGGATTCACCTTTGGAGTAACTCAACTCTGCGATTAGTTACGTTAATGGATGTAATTGAAGGGATTGCAGGTCAAATATGGGTTGGTACGATTACATTGGTTTATGTAAAAGAAATACTTCATAAAGGAGAACAATGGTGGGGCTATATTAATGCTTGCTATTATATCGGTACAATTGTAGGAGGGGTTATAACAATATATTTAGCAAAAAAGATTCAAAAAAATCTTATACTCAGTATGGCAGCGGGATCTTTTTTATTTAGCATTTTTACTTTATTATATGGGCTTAGTAGTATTCCTTTCTTATCCCTTGTACTCTGTATTGCGATGGGACCGGCATATCAAATACGAGATGTTGCGCAGCAAACTGCATTTCAAACAAATATAGATGTGTCATTACTTCCAAAAGTATATGCATCTCGCGGCGTTCTATTATCAACGATTTCGAGTCTTTCTATTTTTATAATTGCGCTCATAGCTGAATACTTAGGTATCAGAATGGTGTATATATTTGGCGCTGTACTTATTTGTATATCAGCGGGGTTATCTTTTGTTTTACTTAAAACAAAAAATGAGGAAATAAATGTTCATAATACAATTGGATAGAGCCGAGAAAATACGAATTTACAATGTTAAAGAAATCCTAATTCCTCGTTTATAAAACCGAGAAATTAGGATTTAGTTATTTTTGAAATGCTAAAGTGAAGCTTCCATCAGTGGGGGTTTTACTGTCCGTTAATGCGGGGTAAACTTTTTAGCCGAAAGCTTGAGCAGCAATACCATAAAGTGTACCATTTCTTCTTGGTAATTGAATTGAGTTTTTAATCATTATTGGTGGTTGGCTTACTTTTTTAAATCCACATTGTTCTAAGTATGTTATAAATGAACTTTGCCCATCAAGCACATCTATTCTAAGTTTTCCTTTGTAGCTTGTAGTAAGGTGATGAATGATATGAGTTGCTACATCATGATTAAGTGCTACAATGGGGCCAAGAATTAAATGAATTGGTCCCTCTATGCTTAATCCATAGCCAATTAAATCTCCATTTTTTGCTCTGACTACTACTCCTTGTTTTGCTTGTTTAATTCTAGATTTAAGGAACAATTTTCTATCTGCTCCGACTGCACGTTGATCCAATTTATGTACATCATTAAAATAAGTATCAGTTAACGGAACAATGTCGTAATCATGATTTTTTTTGATGTGGTAAAATGAATTATTGTTATCACTTATTAATTTATGTATACAAGTAACGGATTGAAACCCTAATTTTTTATAAAGAGGATAGCCTTCTTCAGTTGCAGCTAACATAATTGTGACATTATTAGGTACTGAATCAATACAAGCTTGTATAACCTTCTTACCTAATCCATATCCTCTGTAATTTTCATTTACAATTACCATTCCTATAGAAGCTAACTTATTTCCATAAGGAATAAGGGCTGCGCTTGAAATAATTTCACCTTGCTCTGTTTTATGCCCATATATAGTACCTGCTGACATAATGGTATTGATTTCATCCTCGTCATAATCCCAACCAACTGAAGCTGAAAGAGCAATAAGACTAAGTATATCTTCTTTATAAAAATTGTATATTTGAAACTCAATTTGACTCTGCACAACAATCCCTCCGCCTTCAATAGGTCTTAATTCATGATAATTTAATTTTACGAAAAATTCAAAAAATAAAATGTCGAAAAACTAGATAAATACAACTAATAGAATTAGTTGTATTTAAATATTCCTTTAGTGGTGTAAAGATGAGTCAATTGTTTACTTATAATAGTTTTCTTCATATCAATAACTTTAGTTATTTAATTTTTTGTTTTTGTGGAAAAGATACGAAAAAAAGTTTTGAAAAGCTTTTTATACGAAAATAGAGGAGAATATTTATAAATAGACTCATATCTCCAAGCATCAAAATTGGAAGTTTTGCGTTGTATCTTTAAAACATTGGAACCATTTCGATTGTGACGATAGCTCATACATTAACATCTCCTTTGATCACTTTTTAATTGATACTGATATTTTATGGGAAAGAATGTATAATTTACATGCAATTAATAAGTTGTTTTAGTTAGATTACTTTCATTTTATTGTTAAATAAGTGGGTTGAGTTTATAAAAATAAAGGGGAGTTGCATATGGATCAAGTTGATTCAAAGATATTAGAGTTACTACAAAATAACGGTCGGATGTCAATGGTGGACTTGGGAAAAGAAGTAAATATGACTCAGCCAGCCGTTAAGGAAAGAGTTCGGAAGTTAGAAGATAAGGGGATTATTGAGAATTATCAAGCTGTTGTCTCACGAAAAAAGTTAGGGAAAGATACAACTGCATTTATTCTTTTTCAAGCAAATAACTGTAATCAATTTGTTGAGTTTTGTAGACAGTCACCGCATGTCATTGATTTATACAGAATAAGCGGACAATATAATTACTTGCTAAAAGTGGCTACAAGTTCTCCGGAATCACTAGAGACTTTTAGCGATTCATGTAATAAGTATGGTCGTCCAACCATTTTGATGGTATTGTCTACGCGTTTTGAACAAAAAGTTATGCTTCCTGAGGTTCTTTCAGAATAGTAATATACATTCATAGGAAGAGAATCGTGTTTAGACGACATTAAATGTATAGTATAGTGAAGCGAAATTTATGAAAGAAAGACGAGGAAATTACTGCTGAAAGCTCTTTGATTTCCTTGTAGAAAATGAATCTATAGTCGCTATAAGTGTTACATAAAAGGATGAATAATTGAAGCGTTAAATCACACATAAATTTTTCTATCGCCGAATACGAATTTAATAGTGGTGATAGGGATGGCCAAAAGAAAAACAAAAAATGGCTATAAATTTGTAGTTTTTGAAGTGCCCAATTGATGAAGAGGAAAAACAGAAGCTATGCGAAGGATACAAGGAGCTGTTATATAAATTGTTTTTCACACAGGGGAATATAGAAAATCCAAAAAGTATAATGCCTAATTATGCTCCATAGTGAAGTTTTTTACGTACAAAAGAAAAGACACTCCTACGAGTGTCACCATCGTATTGCATTCGAGGTTTAAAAAAGGGACGAAAAAGTATTCCTTTTTCAAATTTAATTTAACATATTATGGTATATATAGTAAATTGAGAAATATTTTATAAAAAATTCCTAATGTTTAGTATAGATATTTTTTACTATTTATCATAGAAGAAAAAGAGATGTTTATTTATATTCCTAGCAAAAATATTAAAACTTCATTTGCATCAGATTTAAAGCAATCTTTAGCGAGCTTTAACTTCATGAACTATAACCTGGCCCAAATAGGAGAAAAAGAAAATTTTTATGTCATTGATAATAATCAGGAACACTCTATTAGAACTTCTGTTAAATTGCTAACAGAGGTTCTTCTATTCTTGGAAAAGAATTTGTAATCTCTTTAGTATGTCCCTGAAATTCAATTTAATACTTTATTATACTTAGAAGGTGTATGTGTATGATGAAGATGTATCTAGGTTTATTTAATTCAAAGTTTAGGTTTCTATTGAATCTGAATTAAAAAAAATATAATTTTCTATTGGATTTCCTTATTGATGGTTAATCTATGATTGCCTTCCATCTAAGTTCTACTATATAATGGCTATAGTCTAAAATAAGTGAGTTGCAAACTGCGACTTTTAGGACATTCAGTGAGAAAACGCTGGATGCAGCGGTATTACTAGGAGGAACTACATGATTACAGTAAGTAACGTAAGTTTACGTTTTGCAGATCGTGTTTGAATTCGAATGTAACTTATCGCTCACAAGTACTTATGTACCAACGGACAGATTACGTTCATCTTTTTAGCTAGTCGCAAGCTATAAAGGAGGAGTAGTCGATGAGGAAAAAACGCAGTCGTTACTCAAATGACGAAGAGTTAGAGTTAGTTGGTGAAGCGAAACATGACTATGTCGGATCGTGGGATAAAGCGATGGATTCGTTTACGAAAGACGGTGAATTACGCGGTCTTAGAGAGGCGACTTTATTTTACTACGAAAAGGAAATGCGGATGATATTTCGATACCTAGAAGAGCAAGAGATAATCGATATGCCACCGCATAAATTTACGAAAACTAATGTAGAGGATAATATAATACTCTACATGAAGAACGTAAAGAAGTTATCAGCGTCAACTATTAATATTCGATTACGTGCATTCAGAACGGTCGTGAAATGGCTATACGAAAAGGAGATGATTCCTAATTATCCGATGAAAAACGTTAAGTTACTCAAGGATAGAATGAAGGAAATCATCACTTTTACACCGCAGCAACTTACGAGATTTTTTAATGCGATAGATAAAACGACCTGGACAGGCGTACGTAATTACGCAATATGTATCGTGTTAATTGAGTGTGGATTACGTCAAAATGAGTTGTTAAATCTTGAAGTTACTGACGTCTTATGGGAAGAAAATACAATATTAGTGAAACACACCAAAACGTATCGTATGCGTAAAGTTCCGATTACAGAAGAAACGAAAAAGGCTATCAAGCGATGGTTAAACGTTAGAGGAGAGGCGCACACTAAGCAGCTATTTTGTAATATGTCAGGAGAAGCATTTACACAACGTGGGCTATATCAAATGATTACGCGTTACGGTCGGGAAGCAAAAATAGAAAACGTAAGGGTTAGTCCGCATACATTCAGGCATACATGTGCTAAGTTATATCTAATGAACGGTGGAGATTTGTTTTCGTTACAGCATATTCTTGGACACACCGATATTTCTATGACGAGACGGTATGTACAATTCATGTACGACGATGTAGCGAAACTTCATAAACAATTCTCTCCGCTTAAATCGATAAAATTATAGATAGTATAAGAATAAAACGTCACTTTAACAAGTGGCGTTATTTTTTTGTTTTTGTGAAAATATGTGAGCCATAGACGTATAGGAATCATTTAGTAGAAATAAGAGGTAGATTAAGATAATTAAAGAAAAATATGGTATTATTTAATAGTAAAAATATAGAAAAATTGTTTTTAAATCGTGTGAAAGGAAATATTTTAGAATGATTAACAATGAACAATTTGATAGGAAGCTAGAGCAATTTCTTTTAGAGAATTCTTTACTCCCACTTACATCTAAAAGTTGGTCTAGCTTTAATATAGATTATAAATATAATGAAAATGACGCCTCTAGGAAAGGTCTGCAGCTTAAGAACAAAGTAGTAGAATTTATCCCTAAAGATAAAAGAGGGGTGTACGTGTTTGTTGATTCTACTGTAGAAGAAGTAGTATACGTTGGTGAAGGTTGGATTCAAAAACGAATACATAAACACATTGAAAAACTATACAAAGATAAACCAACACCTCGAATAAACTTCTTTAAATCTATTCAAGGTAATGTTCGTATTTATTGGACAAAATGTACAGGCTATCATAGAAGGTTAGCTTTAGAAGGTTCATTACAATGTGTTCTTAAACCACGTTATAGAAGAGATGATCAATAAAAACTATATTTTATACAAAGGGGATGTAGTAATGAAAAAGTTAACTGATGTCATTTCATTAAAACATATTGAGGATGCAGATGGACCAAAAATTCAGTATGGTATTTGCATTCATACCAAGAGGGATATCCAGCTTAATCAGCAGCTTAACTCTCTTGAATCTAAACAAGAAGAAATGATTCAACATGAACTACTTAAATTTATTGAAGATCCAATTAATGCAGAGGGGTTTCTTGTTATAGGTAAAGAGGCTGTTAAGGTTAACGAAATAATATATATAAAAGTAGATTCATTTGAATACATCGGATTCTAATTAAATAAAGGTTTAATTTTATATAATAAGGAGCCAATATTATGAGTATGATTCCGTGGATGTTTGACGTAGGTAAGAAAGTAAGAATAAGCAAACAAGCAGTTTTCGCAAATGAAGAAATAAGAGGGAAAAATGGAATAGTTATTGATAGAAAGAGTGAAGAGGAGAATAGGCTACAAGAATATACAGTAGACTTTGGAGAATTAGGCATTTATAAAGATTTGCCAGCAATTGTTTTTGATAGAAGATCAAGAAATAAAATAATTTGAGATAGTACTGAACTCACAATCATATCAATAGTTGAATAAAATAAGAGTTTTATTTAAAGGGGTGATGAAATGATTGGTATTATAGCAATAATTGTTTATCTAGCGATTGGTATTATAACTAGTAAGTCTATCGTTGATGAGAATAACAAATTAATTAATTTATATAGAAACCAGAAATATAAAGAAATAGATGATACGTTATGGGAAAGCACAAAAGACCAAGCAAAAATTATTGATCATATTGGGGAAAAAGGATATAAAATATTTTTTCATTGTGCATTAGTGATTTCCCTCCCCATATATCTCTTATACAATTGGGCAATTGATAAAAAGAATGATTTACAGTATCTAATTTTAAAACATAGTTCTAGGACATATAAAAATGGAACGAAGGTTCTTATAAGTAATCCGCAAGAAAAGGATTACGAATGGTCTTATGAAGGAGAATGGGAGAAGCACAAAGGGAAGAAAGGTATAATTGTTGACTATTTTCCTCCGTTGTTAGAGGTTGACGAGAGAGAAGCGTATGTAATTAAATTTGAAGATGAAGAAGAGTTCGAATATGAGGCAGATGAATTTACGGTAATTGGATAAAATCCCTATTTTATATTAGGGTAGGGGGATATTATGATAAATGTATATGATGAATTTGTTAAGAATTTTAGCAAAAAACCTTATAACGCAGATGAGATAATTAGATTCTTTGAACTTTCAAACGCAACAGAAGTTGAAGTTGGAAAGGCAGGGAAATACGAAAGGTATTATTTTAAAGAAGGAGAAAACCAAAAAACAATATTTATTAAGATTGATAAAACTAATGTTATCAAAGATATTTCATTGAGTGCTGGAAAAGTAGAATCATTACCAAGCGATCTTGCAGCTCTAGGATGCCTTGCTGCTATATTGATTCCAATCGGTTTAATAATATGGTTTGCAATATCATTAGTTTCTTCTATGTTTGATGGACCAAATATCGATACTAATAACGATCCTGATAATCCATATATAAAAGACTTTGATGGAGATGGTCTGGACGGAACAGAAAAAGATCATGATATTTATCACAAATACTTAAAATAACAAATAAACTATTCGAATTTTCAACAAATAGATTTATTGATACCTTAGAAATAATTTTCTTAGTATAGGAGGTACGCAAATGGAAGAATTATATGATCAATTTGAAAAAGATTTTAATAAACATATCAAGGACACTGCGTGGGTTCATGATTATGGTAGTAAGCATTTTGCTAATTTAGTTGCTACTTCTATTCTTCAAGAAGAGAAAGTTGCCGAAGACGATAAAAATAAGCAACATATCTTAATTGAACGTTTTTATTTAAATGAACCAGATGGACTCAATGTGTGTCAAATAAAAGATATTATTGAAGACTATTACACTAATAAGAGTGGGCCTGGATTAATCATTAATCGTGCTTACACAACGCTTAAATTTCTTTATGGATATGAAATACCTTATCCTAAATTAGCATGGAACATTACACCAGAATTTATTGATGTTTACATGTACTCCTAACAAATAATTTTTTAGGAAGGGGGATAATATAAAGAAAATTAATAAACACAAAGGTTTTCAAATTAACCCCTTCCTAAAAAGGATATTACGAATTTATTTATGTAGTGTAGGCTTATACTTTAATATTCTCATATCCTTTGACGGTAAATATCTAAATTGATGTAATAATCTAGACCACTCAAATATTAATCACAGGCGTACAATAGTAGGCTTTTTTATTTTGTAATTAAATTTCTATATTAACCTTATATGATATGATTTTGTAAAAAAAATAGAATCTAAATGGAGTATAGGAGGAAATATGGAACATTCAAAACTTGTTGCTTTTTCTATTCAATGTAATAAGTGTACAAGAGGGTGGTCATTAACCGAAGACGATTTCAATAAACCAATTATTGTTTGCCAAGATCCTGAGTGTAAAAATGAGTTTTCATTTTATGAAGGGGTTAAGAATGGACTTAAAGCAGAGGAAAGAATTTTTCCTAATTCTTTTCTAGCTAATGATATGTTTGAGCAAATTATAGAAATTAAGATTGGGTATACCAAGTATATTGAACTACCAGCTAGTATTAAAAAGATATTTAAGATATCTATTTTTCCTATGGGACCATTTGTTGCTGGTGCTACTGACATAGATACTAATGGTTTTAAGATTTATACTTCACTGTCTGATGAAAGTAATCAAGATGTATTTGGAACAGTCTCTCGTCTAATGCTTTTTATACATGCTAAAATAGAAGATTACGAAGAGCCTTGGATGCACTTTCTTTCTTATGCATATGATCATTATCAGTCTGGAGAGTATCTTACTAGTATTATGATGTCTGAGATTGCTTTTGAGTCTTATATCGATAAGGTTCTATCAGAAGGGTATACAAAGATAGGATTAGACAATGACAGTATCTCACGGTTTTTGGTTTCAACTGAAATGCCAACAAAGGTTAATCCATTAATGAACAATTTATATGGAATTAAACTTTCATCTTGTTCTTCATGGAACAACTGGGAAAAGAAAGTTTTAAAATGGAGGAATAATATTGCACACGGCACTAAATTAGTTGCAACAAAAGAAGAAACTAAACTTGCATATGATACAGTGGTTGATTGTATTTTTCATTTTATTGAAGGTGTAGATTTTTATGAAAAAACAATAAAAAGTACTCAATAATTGAGAGTTTTTTATTGCACTTTAGAACCGAAATATGCAACTAATTAAGATTAGCACTATAATAATTTTCATTAAGCATTAGGATTGATAATTCCTTATAATTTATATATACATATAAAACAAAATAAGGAGGAGTGGTCCTAATGTCAGACTGGGCAGCAAGAAACTCATTTTATAGGGATTATAAAGATAATTGCAACTTTTGTGGATGTGAATTTAGAGTAGAAGTACCTACGCAAGATGGTCATAATGAATCCGAAGAGTATTATTGTCCTGAGTGCTATAAGGAATATAAAGTTAGGGCGAGTAATTCTCCAAGAGTAACACTTATAAGTGGTCGAACAGACGGTAGAAAAATTAAATATCAAGATTGTAATTAATATTTTTTTTAAAAGACGAGATATCTCGTCTTTTTATTTTGCTTAAAAGGAGCGTGGAAAACGATACAAGAAGAAATTTTTAAATTAGCGTTATCGCAGGGACTGTTAGCAGTCCTTTTTGTTTGGCTATTTTTTGATTCGCGTAAGGAAAGTAAGGAGCGCGAAGGTAAGTACCAGCAAGTAATTGAGAAGAACCAGGAGGTAATCGAAACTCAAGCAGCAGCCTTTGGTTCATTATCGAAAGACGTAACGGAAATTAAGCAAAAAATTTTTGAAGGAGATGCAAAGTAATGAAATATCATACCCGAAATGTAAATAACTTAAATAAGTTAGCGGATCATACAAAAGCAGCAGCTTTCAAATGGTATCAGTATTGCTTAGATAAAAATATCGAAGTCTTAATTTATGAAACTATTCGTACAGTTGAACAACAAAAACAAAACGTTGCTAACCGTGCTTCACAGACAATGCGGAGCTACCATCTTGTAGGGCAGGCATTAGATTTTGTTCCAATTAAATCTGACGGCTCAGAAGACTGGAACGGTTACACTAAACAGCCATGGTACGGTGCAGTCCAATACGCAAAACAAATTGGATTTGAAAGGGGTGGCGACTGGACAGGCGGTTTCGTAGACTCACCACATTTACAATATAACTATTATGGATATGGCACAGACACAGGTGAAGTCGAAGACGTACAAGTAAAACCTTGGACAAACGCAAATAATCCTTATGATGGTTCATTCGGTCGCGTGAAGCTCGCTGATGGTGTAAATGCTTATAAATTCCCACAAGTGAGTAGTGTTTATTACAAAACCACATATCATGGTGGAACATTCCTTGCATATTGTCGTGCTAATGGAATGATTGGTATCGCAAATGAAACGTGGGTTCCTGAATCGGCTTTAACATTGGAACAGTATGTTGCAGTTGTAACACCAGTGGGCGGGGTGAACACTTATACTTCTCCATATAGTAGCGGACAATATGTTAAAACTGTTGCTCCAAGTACAGAATGGATTGTATGGGCGGAGCTAAACGGGTACTACTGTATTGGTGCTAATGAGTGGATAGATGGTAAATACGTGATGATTAAGTAATAAAAATCCGACTCATATCACATTGAGCCGGATTTTTATTAGTTTAACATTTATCTGAGTAATATCAACCATCATGATCTCCATGCCTCATTAACATGATAGAACGAGCACTTTAATCACATATTCAATTCTGAATCCCATACCTCAACAAACTCAAAACCTTTTAAGTCACTTTCTAAAATTGCGTTTCTAAATTCATCTGATACAAAAACAGCGGTAGGATGAATAATTTTGTTTATATATATTTTAAAAATTGCTTGATTTTGAACAATACTAGGAATAAATGAATATTTTTCACAACCTATTATTAACCCAGAGCTTAGTTTTTCGAATACTGTATTATCACTATCAAGTGCATCTAACACATTTAAAACATGAATAGCATAATATTTTTCATTTGTTATGCTATGAATTAATGGTAGAAACTCAACGCTAGCACCTATTAATGGCTCTAGTATCTGCTTTGCTTTCTCACTAATCATTCGTACGCCAGATTTCCCCCAAAAAATAGGGCAATCACTACGAGCCCCTTCGTCTTCTAATTTAATAAAAATATCCGCCCAAGAATTTGATAACTTTTCTTTGGAATTAAATTGTTTTTTAAAATATTTATTGTCCTCTTTATAGTTTAATAAGTGAAAAGACTGATAATCATCAGTTGAACTTTTCAATTCCCAAATTCTCATTGTCATCATCCTTAAAATATTATTATTCCTTATTCAACTTTAGTGTACCATCTAATAAACGTTCTCTAATTTTATGCAAAGCTTCAACTGCATCAGCTTGAGTACCACCAAATTCTGAAACTCTAGTTAGTGCGTCTATGACCTCTGTTATATACTCTTGAGAATGTCTTCCGATGTGTAACGTTTCACTAGTCACATATTCATTAACTTTATAAGGTAAAAACACTCCATTAGCGGCAGAGTCATGATGTATTCCAAACTCTTCTAATAATTCTTGTGCCTCAACAGCTCTACTGTCATTCCAAGGGGTTATATGGTGTGCCGCATTGGGATATGGTGGCGGCTGGATTCCTGCATCCTTAAGTTCTTCACGCAATACTTTAGATGCACTAGTTGATGAACTATATTCACCTTTTACATCTACTCTATCGAGAACTTTATCTGCATAATCTTGAATTACCTCTTGTGTAGTCTTGACTCCAGTTCCTCCACCTGTTTTAGCAAATACCATTGCATCCTCAGCTTGATTAAAAGCAGTAGAACCAAAACTAGACCTTACATTAAGCTCACCCATATCAGCAAAAGCAAGTCTATCTCCCATATTTAATCTATTCGCAACCTGGGACATGCCTTGTGAGAATTTTGAGAGATTCGCACCTTTTGCTAGTGTAGTTACTTTACTTATTCCTTTATCACCAAGCGCCCCTATTGCTATCTGCGTTAAGGCATAACTAAACCATCTTGTACCACTTTCTAAATCACCATTTATTACATCATTAATAAATGAATCTGACAATACATTATACATGGTACTAAGGGTATCAATAGGGTGCAACGCAGCATCCCCCATGTTTTTCCATGTTTCCCCATCGCCTAATGCTACTATACCATCTATTGTATCTTCAACAGCTTGTCCTGCACCATCCCACACGCCACTCAAAAATTTTTCTACGTTGGATTTTTCAGAAGGATTTTCTTCTTTAAGTTTCTCAACTTCACGAGCCTTATCCTCTGTAATCTTTTGAATAGATGCCGTCCATCCCATATTCAATTCTTGTACACTAAATGTACCACTTGCGGGACTGAAACCTTTCCCGCCTTGAACTTGCGCAAGACCTTGCGCGACGTTGGCAGCTAGTTGGAGTGCTGTATCGTAGTTACTACTAGAAGTATAATTGAATGCATACAGATGTTCCAACTTTTCTTGAAGCTTTCGTAGCATCGCATAATAAATCTGTAGCATCGCTTGCGCGCCCGGCATGTCTTCACTCATTGCTTCCAGCGCTGCTATTGCTTGCTCAAGCTCTCGAATTTGATCACGTATTTCTTGCTCGATGACATCTGTTGAGGTTACCTGTGATTGAAAGTCATTCGGAAAGGCATCATTTTGACGAATTAGTTCTTCACATAAGTAAATGATCCCTTGCGCTAAAGTGCGAAAAGTTTGTGCAAAGAATGTTTTTGCACTGTCGTAAGTTTGTCCTTGCAAAACAGAATCGAATACAAAGGCGTCAATCGAATTGATGGCTTGTTCCATGCCTTGAATCGTTGCAACACACATGGCATTCATACTTTGTGATTGAGCTCGTACTTCTCCTAGATACATGTTTAAACTCATGACTTCACCTCCTGTGCTAATTTTTGACGTTGATGGTGAAGGACATTTTCTAAACTTTCTACTACTTCCAATTTTTCATGCGTTACTTTTATTTGTACCATGACATTCACCCTTGTCTAAGTATTTGCCAAGAAAATTATACCATATTAGTAAATAATAGATAGGTAGTTATATTAATGGAAAATTTATACTGCATTTACAGCTTGTTAATATTTGTTCGCTAAAATTTTACATGTAACTAATTACAGTAAAAGGAAACGAAACAAATGAATCAAACACAAATGTACGATGTATCCGTATCAGAAGGGCAAGAGTTAATATGGCACATTGCAGAAGTTAAACGTGGTAACAGTACATATCGTTTCGAAATTCATAAAGCTACTGATGGTATCACAGTGTATTTTATTGGTGAAGATCATAGTAGATTCATGATTGCTAGTCTTGAAGAAATGCTTATGATGATACCGAACGAAATAAATCAGAAACGTTATCGAAATATAGTAGGTGACGCTGATTGGTTGTTATTAAACGGCATACATGACTATCGGGGCATGACTAAGGAAGAGGTAGGGGCGTTTTTATATCTGAAGGAAAATGTATTGGATGAGATGGAAGCTGAGTTGGAGGAATCGATGTAAAGTAAAACCGCCTTTGGAGGCGGCTTCTTTTTTTCTTATTTTAATCTATCACGAACAGCTTTTACCACGGAATCAAGATTATAGTCAGGAATATTACGGATTGTACGTTTTTTTTCTCCGAGTAATCCTTTCATTTCTAAGTATAGAATTCCAGTGTTCATAAGAGATACACCAAATGGCCCTTGTATTATATCGAAGTCTACGTTTTTGATATCTTTATATTTTACAAGTTCCGCATCAGCACCGCCAAATAAACCGCCTTTCATCGTAACGAAATAAAGATTATGCTCTCCGACCACAATAAAGCCCGTTTTCGTCAACTTTGGATGAGCGACTTCAAATGTATAAATCTTTTCATTTTTCTTCATTACTTTATTCAAAGCGTTAAATGCAAATTCATAAAATTTACGTTCTGTTTTCGGAAACTCTTTCGAAATCTCTATCATTTCAGTAAGTGTTACTGGATATTCTATAATTCCGTATCGCTCGTTTAACTTCGTAAACTTTGCTCCCATTTAAAGTCACTCCTGTGTATATAATTGGTTGAATATGGATTAATTATATAAAAAAAAACGGTAAATTTCTCCAAAATAAAAAAAGGACGCCTTATTCACCGTCCTTCTCGTATTTGACCACATCTTTAATTCCGTAAACCTTATCAAAACCTTTTTCAGCAGCTAGTATATTCAAAGTATCAAGTACGGCTTGTAATGTATCTATTCGAATAGAATTTGCATCCCCGTTAACTAAACTACTAATCGTATTTGGGCGAATCTTCGCTTCAACCGCAAGTTTATTCTTTGTAATCCCCAATTCATCCAACGTTTTTCCTAACGTGAATATCATAAATTAATACCTCCGATAAACCATTATCCTAAGTTTATTTTACATAAAATTTAATAAGTAGTAAAACTTTTTAAGAATTACAGTTGACGTTTAACTATTTGAGTTATATTTTTAACTTAAATAGTTAAACTTTTCGGGTTAATTTAAGAATATCAAGGGTACATCTTTAAATTATCAACGAGTAGAGGTACCTTTCTTTAACTATGTCTAAATTTAATAGAAGGAGGCTGAAAAGGATGCAACCGGGAAACATTAATCAATATGCAGAGTTATCACAGTTTCGTGATTTAAAAAATTTCAATGACCATATTGAAATGTGGATGATTGATGTAAAAGAGTTGTTTACTAAGTCTGAATTAGTAGTATTGAAGCGATTAATCAGATATTGTAGCAAGTTTCCTGGTGTATCTAATGCAAAGATACAAACTATTATTGCAGCTACTCATAAAGATGATATCGGGATATCACGATCTTCATTTGAACGTATGCTTCGGAAGGCAAAGAAGTTCGGTATGATTGTTGTTAATAACACGTTTAGCAAAGGCAAGCAATGTCATAATGTTTATGTATTTCAGCGTTATCCATCGCAAGAAGCGAAGGGGAATACAATTTCTCAACAAGCTGACGTACTGAACGATGAGAAAATTGACGTAGCAGAAACTAGTAATCTTTTTGAAACTAGCAACAAAAAAGATATAAAAAAACGTAATATAGACGATACCATTGTTAATCAATCTGAATGTGTAAAAGTAAATGAAGAACCACAAGAATTGACAGCAGAATTTATATCTGAGCGTGTACCAAGTGAATTTACTAAGTTAGCAAGTTGTTTTTGGAACTCTGCTAAAACTATTGAGTCATTGTGGCAACGTGTAGAAATCTGTGCTTACAAGAATGCTTATGAGAATGAACATGATATTAAACTTGATATTGGTGTGCAGAGCCTTAGACAGGCTATCAGAGGGATTAAGATGGGGAAAGTGAGAGATCTCAAAGGTTATATGTACGGAATTATGCGTAAGAAGTTTCGGGAACGATATTTTGAGGAATTGTATGATTATGATGGTGGAGGAAAAGCTAACGTCAATTTTAAGTAACGTGAAAACACGTTAATGAATCGAAAGAGGACAGGCTGTTGGGAGTAACAAGAATGGGTATAATAGTTATTTCGGAATAACGATAGTAGAATCGAAAAATAGTAGGGTGTAAGCTATCAATATAAAAAATGACGTTTAGTTACTAGTGTAAATATTCCGCTAAAAATTCAGTAAAATCAAGCGTTTAACATATCTATTGTCTTTACTATAATTACTACGGTATAATATGGATACAGTTTAAAATACGTGAATCGTAATCTGTCTTTTTTAAATTAACGGGTGAGAAAACGCTGGATGCAGCGGTATTACTAGGAGGAACTACATGATTACAGTAAGTAACGTAAGTTTACGTTTTGCAGATCGTAAGCTTTTTGAAGATGTTAACATAAAATTTACACCAGGTAACTGTTACGGTTTAATTGGAGCAAACGGTGCTGGTAAATCTACATTCTTGAAAATTCTATCTGGTGAAATTGATCCATCAACAGGAGATGTTCATATTACACCAGGTGAGCGTTTAGCTGTTTTAAAACAGAATCACTTTGAATATGAAGAATTCCCTGTATTAGAAACAGTTATTATGGGGCATACACGTCTTTATGAAGTAATGCAAGAGAAGAATGCGATTTATATGAAGGAAGATTTCAGTGATGAAGACGGTATGCGCGCAGCTGAGTTAGAAGGCGAATTTGCTGAATTAAATGGTTGGGAAGCAGAATCAGAAGCTGCAATCCTTTTAAAAGGGCTAGGCATTGGTGAAGACCTTCATGCGAAAAAAATGTCTGAGTTAACAGGGGCAGAGAAAGTAAAAGTATTACTTGCACAAGCGTTATTTGGTCAGCCAGATATTCTATTACTAGATGAGCCTACCAACCATTTAGACTTAAAAGCAATTCAGTGGTTAGAAAACTTCTTAATGAACTTTGAAAACACAGTTATCGTTGTATCCCATGACCGTCACTTCTTAAATAAAGTATGTACGCATATGGCGGATCTTGACTTTGGTAAAATTCAACTTTATGTTGGTAACTACGACTTCTGGTACGAGTCTAGTCAATTAGCATTAAAGTTAACACAAGATGCTAATAAGAAAAAAGAAGAGAAAGTAAAAGAATTACAAAACTTTATTGCGCGCTTTAGTTCGAACGCATCAAAAGCGAAGCAAGCAACTTCTCGTAAAAAATTATTAGAAAAAATCACATTAGATGATATTAAACCATCTTCTCGCCGTTATCCATTCGTTGGTTTTACACCAGAGCGTGAAGTAGGTAATGATTTATTAACAGTTGAAGGCATCTCAAAAACAATTGACGGTGAAAAAGTATTAGATAACGTGTATTTCACTTTAAATAAAGGTGATAAAGTTGCATTTATCGGCCGTAATGATATTGCGATGACAACATTATTCAAAATCCTGATGGGTGAAATGGAGCCAGATAGCGGTTCATTTAAATGGGGTGTAACAACATCTCAAGCATACTTCCCACGAGATAACTCTGAGTTCTTCAAAAATAGTGAGTATAACTTAGTGGAATGGTTACGTCAATTTTCACCACAAGACGAATCTGAAAGTTTCTTACGCGGCTTCTTAGGTCGTATGTTATTCTCTGGTGAAGAAGTAAAGAAAAACGTTTCTGTTTTATCTGGAGGAGAAAAAGTACGTTGTATGCTTTCTAAAATGATGTTAAGCGGTGCAAACGTATTAACATTTGATGATCCAACGAACCATTTAGACCTTGAGTCTATTACAGCATTAAACAACGGTTTAATGGCATTTAAAGGTACAATTCTATTTACATCTCATGATCATCAGTTCGTTGAAACGATTGCAAACCGAATTATTGAAGTAACGCCAAGCGGTGTTGTTGATAAACAAACGACATATGATGAGTATTTAGAGAACGAAGAGCTTCAAAAGCAAGTAGCAGCGATGTATAAAGAAGCAAAATAACTGCTAGCATCCCCTTATTATGAAGGGGATGCTTTTTTATGTTTTATGGAAAAGGTAAAATTGATGTTGCACAATAAGAGGAGTCTCTGCTTTTTAAAAAGAATAGATAGTAAGTATTTTAGAAAGTTGAAGGGAATGAAATACATGAAAGATTTGAAAGAAAGTGCACAACGGGTACAAAATAAATTGTTAGAGCTAGGATATGCAAACCAAGTAATAGAATTACCAGACAGTGCAAGAACTGCTCAAGAAGCAGCAGAAGCAATTGGCTGCAAAGTTGCGCAAATTGGTAAATCAATTATTTTTAGACTCAAAACAATCGATAAACCACTGTTAGTTGTTGCGAGTGGAATAAATCGAATTAATGAAAAGAAAATTACGAAACAGCTAGATGATACATTAGGAAAAGCTGATGCTGATTTTGTACGTAAACATACTGGATTTGTAATCGGAGGTGTTCCGCCATTAGGACATACAGAGCCTATTATGACATTCATTGATGAAGATCTTTTGCAGTATGATGTGATTTGGGTTGCTGCGGGGCACCCGAAAGCAATATTTCGTTTAACACCTGATGAACTAGTACAAATGACACAGGGCCAAGTAATTTGTATAAAATGAACCACTAAAATGGAATGCATATTTTAAAAAAACTACCTGTTCCTATATTCATTGGAGGGACAGGTAGTTTTTTTCTTAATTTCCCTTTTCAATATGTCACAAGTCAGGAGGTGAAATCGTTTTAAGGATAAAGGGGGAATTAAAATGAAACAAATTGTTATTTTAGGTGGAGGCTTTGCTGGTATTAATTTGCTAAATGGATTAAAAAAAGAATTAGGTCATTTAATAGGAAAAGAAGTGGAAATTACTTTAGTAGATAAAAATTCGTTTCATTTCCGAAAAGTTTTGTTGTTTAAATCAGTTGTTGAAGATGCAGACTTAAAAGTTCCACTAAAAAGGTATTGTACAGATGGAATGGAATATATAAAAGGAGAAGCGATAGCATGTAATTACTCTGAGAAAGAGATTGCTATAAAAATAGAAAATGAACAAATAAGAACAATACAATATGACTATCTTGTTTTGGCTCTAGGGAGTGTTATCCAAGAAATTCCTAGTACGCTAGGCGGGACAACATTAAGAAGCGTGAAGAGTGCTTTAGAAATAAGACAAAAATTGCTTTCTTTAATTCAATTAGCCAAAGCAGAAGAGAATAGAGAAGTGAGATGTGAACTGCTACGGATCGCTATTGTTGGCGGAGGGATTACAGGTATTGAGACTTCTGCAGAAATATGCGTTTGGTTTAAAGAAGAAGCTCAAAAAGCAGGGCTTAATCCTGGTGAGATAGCGGTCATTTTGTTTGACTCAAAAGAACATTTATTACAAGGGGTGCCAGTAAAGGTAAGTGAGAGATTAGCTTACGAACTTAAAAAAATCGGGATAAAATTTGTGTCTAAAACGAGGGTGAAGCAATTTGAAAATGGTAAATTAATTTGTACAAATGGAACAACATATACAGCGGGAGAATGTGTTTGGACACCAGGTGTTAAAGTGAATCCTATTATCCTAACATTCCATCTTCCTTTGTCAAATGAGAATCAAATATTAGTTACTGATACGTACTGTATAAAAGGACATTCACTTATATATGCAGTCGGAGACTGCGCTAGAATTGTTGATAAGAAGACGAATCAAGTGGATGGAATGACATGTAAAGAAGCGATTCCTCAAGCAATGAGATTAAGTAAAATCTTAAAGAATGAGATATGCGGAATATCTCATTCTGTTACACACAAAGCGTATCCGGTCAAATTATATTGTATCAGTCTCGGACCTAATAATGGCTTTGTTTGGGTCCAAAAATGGGGACTTGATTTTATTTTATCAGGAAAGATTGGTGCTCGTATTCGAGAACGAACATGGGATCAAGCGAGTTTACTTGTCTAATTATGCAGAATCGAATAGAAAGTGAGGCTTTCTTTCTATGGAAAACGCTGAACTAAGTCAATTGTATACCGAATATAAACCTCTTCTTTTCTCATTTGCTTATAAAATGATGGGGAGCATTGCTGATGCAGAAGATATTATCCAAGATGTGTTTATAAAGTTGAATGAACATGAAATGAAGCATACCTCAAATGTAAAAGCATTTTTGTGTAAATTGGTTACGAATCGCTGTTTAGATCTATTGAAATCTTCTAAGAAAAAAAGAGAATTATATGTTGGGACATGGCTGCCAGAACCAACTGTTGTGATAGAAACAGATCCATTGCAGGAAGTATTGATGAAAAGTGATATTTCATACGCTTTGCTTGTATTATTTGAACAATTAAATCCAATTGAAAGAGCGATTTTTATACTCCGTGAAATTTTGGAATATGACTATGGAACGATTGCTGAAATTGTACAAAAAAAGGAAGCGAATTGCCGTAAAATTTTAAGCAGGTTGAAAAAAATGCTTCCAGCACTTGAAAAGCAGATTGCCATTGAAAATGTAAAGGTAGATCATAAACAAGTAATCACATGTTTTATAAACGCTATTCAGCAGGGTAATGCAAATCAAGTTATGGAAATTCTTCGGGAAGATGTAGCTTACTATGCAGATGGTGGTGGAAAAGTTACAGCTGCAGTAAAACCTATTTATGGTGTAGCACGTGTAAAACAACTTCTTATTTCTTTAGTAACTAAATTTCTTACTAGTCAAGAAGATTATTCTATGATCCAAACAGAAGTAAATGGGTGGAGTGGAATTGTAATAAGAAATCATATAGGGATACAGGCAGTATTAAGTTTTGAATTTGAAGGAAATAAAATTAAATCTATTTATAATATTTTAAATCCGGATAAGTTAAAACATTTGCATATTGATGCGCATTAAGCCGGTTAAGAAATAAATTATATGATTAGGAACTGTTAATTATAGCTCATTTGCTTTGCAAACTAGATATAATTTAATTTCATATACTGTATGAAAAATGTAACTTTATCCGTATTAAAGAGCAATAAGTCCCCTACTGATGAAAGTTTCACTTTATTATGAAAATATAAAAGGCTTAAATTCTGTTGTATAGAATTTAAGCCTTTTACCATGTTAAATTCGTTTATCATGCCAAAAGTTTAGTGGGAAATGTTCATTTTCATTATAACTGTCAATCTCATAACCTTTTTCCTTTAACCCTTTAATAATAGCAGGTACAGCAGCAACGGATTGCGGATGAATATCGTGTAAAAGAATGACTTCTCTGTCGGATTTAGCACCGTTAAGTACATTTTGTACAACTTTAGCAGAAGCAGCATCTACCGGTATTTTATTATATTTCCAATCTAAAGAATCAATTGTCCAATCCCATACTCGCAAACCTTTTTCAACAACTTGATTTCTCTCAGCCTCTGTAAGTCCCGGCATTGAACCGTATGGTGGGCGTGTTAATTTTGGAGCATAACCAAGAATGTTGGCGATTAATGTTTGATCCTCTGTCATTTCATTTACGTAACCGCCTTGTTTGTACAATTTATTATAGTCATGAGACATACTGTGCATCCCAACATAGTGTCCTTCTGATTTTTCACGTTTTACTAAATCGGGGTATGCTTTAACATTAGAACCAATCAGGAAAAAAGTGGCTTTCGCATCGTTTTGCTTTAGTATATCTAATAATTGAGCTGTAAACTTTCCTGGTCCATCATCAAAAGTAAGATAAGCTACTTTTCTAACTTGACCATTATAGTGATCGGGTACTTGCTTTGGAGCTAGCACAGTTTGTATTTCACTTACTGGCTGAACTGATTGTGAGGAATCTTCAGTACTAGCATTTACAATGTGTTTCGATCCTCCAGATACCGCATATATGCACGAAATTCCTATGCACACAATAAAAGCTTTTTTAAATAAGGTTACAAGAGATGATTTGCTACGCATAAATGTCCTTCTTTCTATTTCTAATAATTCCATTCTATTTCATTCTATTATATTAGCAATTTTATGTATAGTATTGTAAAAAAATATGTTTACAAATATGAAAGTGATTTATGGATTGCATGTGAGATTTTTTAATTTTTATTTATTAATAAGGTAGTAAAATTGTTACTATTTAGAATCTATAAAAGGTTGGAGTGGAGGGGAATTATGAAGTTGTAATTTTACAAATTATAAAAATATCACCAATCCTCGTGGGTACGAAAAACTACGTTAACACAAGCACTACTAGAAAGTGGCATCACAGCTAACGTAACTGGGGTTACATCTGTTAGAACAATGTTAACAGGAAAATTATCTAATGATGAACTTTGTCCGCCTTTAGCAAGTCCGCTTATTAGTTTAATTCCAGTAGTAGAATTTATAGCAGCAGCGGAAGCGTCAGATAAGTAAGCTGTTTCAGTAGATAAAGTATTACTGATTGCTCCAAAAGAGGCTCCAGTTAAAGTGGAACCTAACCGTAGCTAAATATCTTAACAATATCATAGCATAAGATATAAAGAAGCCAGTTCGTTCGATGTTAGGATTAAAGTCCTTTCAAACGGCTTCTTGGATGATAAGTGGTATCGAAGCCATGCATATAATGAAAAAGGGACAAGTTCACCAAGGGGTAAAGTCTGCCCGAAATAAAGTTGAGTTCATACATAAATTGTTTAGATTAGCATCATATTTTATGGATGAAAAGGATATTGAGGTTCTATGTTTCTAACAAATCATGTTTGCACCAGAACCAAAAAAAAGGTCCTATATTCAGGACCCTAAATGACAATTTTATCTTTAAGAAAAAAAAGATGATTAAACTCTTATTTTTTAGAAAGATTCTGCATATGAAGAATGTAGTTTTTAGCACTTTCTTCTAACTTTTCATCTGTTAAGTTATGTTCCGCACCATATACAGCAAAAGTCGGTAAGAATTTCATACCAGTATAAAGGCATGAAGCCTGATAAGGTTTTAATAATTCACTTAATGTATACTCATTTGCTTCACCTGCTTGATACTCCCTCTCTATTACACCAGCAGAAATTGCTAGACCAAACTCTTTTCCTTGGAGCTTATCCCCTTTAGAACCATATGCAAATCCGTATGTAAAAATATCATCAAACCATTTTTTTAACAACGGGGGAGAGCTGTACCAATAGAATGGAAATTGAAAAATATAACGATCATGTTCTAATAATAGATTTTGTTCATATTCAAGATCAAAGTTCCAATCTGGATAACGTTTATATATTTCATGTACAGTAAAATCTTCTGGATATTTTTTAATTTCCTCGAGCCAACGTTTATTCACTCGAGATTCTTCAATATTTGGATGTGCAATGATTACAAGTGTTTTCATAAATTCTCCCTCTTTTCAAAGAATAATAGATAACATCAATACCATTTTGATATTGTACAACATTTGGTAATATTGATATTATATGGTATATACTAATCTTTTAACTATACACTTTAAAGTAGGCACTTTAAAGTGCTATAGGAACTTTATGGTTCCTATAAAAACGAGAAGAAAGGGGCTTAGCACCTTGTTCATGACCTTTAGATTTAAAACTATTGTAGGGAGGGGAGATTTTACAAAAGAATACAATTTTCCTATTGAGGAAACTCTTGATGTTATAGGTGGTAAATGGAAAGAAATATTATTATGTATTATATTTGCTATTACCTAGTATTCCCATTAATTTGAATCCAAAGATTCATGCTGCTGGCTGGGAATGGATTTGTGCACTTATCTTTGGATTTCTTTTATCTATTCCACTTATTCGAACGACTACTATGAACTCCGGTCTGATCAACATATCTACGCTACAAAAAATAGAAGTTTCATCATCGTCTTTATTATTGTTTTTATTATCCGATTTCTACTTCGCGGTTATTTAAAGTGGCTCAGTACGGATACTGAGGTAGCACTGTTTGTAACCGCAGCACTCGGATATATTTTACCTTGGAAAATTGTTTCATTTTTCAACTTTTGGCGAATATATAAAAACCGAATCTATACAAATAAAGAGGGGGGAAGAAATGTCTCGTAAATTATACCTTGCACTCATTATGTTAAGTCTTATTTGGGGAGGGTCTTTCTATTATTTCAAGGTGTTAGTTGCAGATTTTAACCCTTTAGTTGTAGCATTTTTACGTTCAACTTTTGGAGTTATAACACTAATTGTACTTATACCGTTTTTCCGCAAATCTTTTAAAGGGAAAATTCCATTTATACCTTTAATTTCTGTAGGAATACTAAATACTGTAATTCCATGGACACTTATTTGTTTTAGCGAACAAAAAATGACTAGTAATTTAGCTTCCGTTTTAAATGCAACCCAACCTTTATGGACAATGATTTTAGGAATTTTATTTTTTGGTATACGTTCTAATCGCAATCAACTTATAGGTTTATTTATTGGATTCATAGGTATTTTAATTCTCTCGGACTTACATCTGTCTAATGTTTTTTCAGTAAATTCTTTAAATTTTTTCGCTATGTTGACAGCAACATTTTGCTATGGTTTAGCTACCCATATAACAAAACGTTATCTTAAAGAAATGTCCATGTTTCAAATTTCTTTAGGCACACTATTAGTCGGTAGTATATGTAGCGGTTTCATAGTTTTATTGTTAGAAGATCCAATTCAAATTTTAACTAAGATATCATGGCATCATATAGGCGCATTAATTGGAATAGGTGTATTTGGATCAGGTATAGCGTATTTACTTTACTTTTACTTAATTCAAAAAGGAAGCCCAGATTTTGCTTCAATATCTACATATTTAGTACCAGTATCAGCTATTTTTTGGGGATATATTCTTTTAAGTGAAGCTATAAGTTGGAAATTAATCATTGGATTAATTTTTATACTAATGGGAGTTTATATGACTAATCGAAAAATCAAATTAAATGTTCCTATTAAAAATCTACAAAAAGAATCCTAAATAATGTACTGCACCCCAATTGTTAGACACTTTCTAACAATTGGGGTGCTTTTTCTTATGGCTAAATTTACAATTGGAGAGAAATTAAAAGCCGTAAAACGTTATTTCAATAGAACTAATTGTTTGCCTAGATACTTCTACCATTTCAGCTAATGCTCTCTGTGATATTTTTTCTCCGGTCTTGCTACTTTCAAACGATTATGAATCTTTTTTATCGTAAGAGATTCATAAAAAATAACACTTTACAAATAAATGATCCTTAATTACAATAAATCGGTATGATTCGACAAAGATAATCAAAATCCGACTTGAATATTCAAAAAAATAAAACATTTTAGCCTTCACTCAAATTAGTTTTATAAATTAAAAAGGTTGGTAAAACAATGGAATTAGATAACTATAATTAATCAATGCTAATGGAATCGATTCATATAAAGAATTTGGAAAAAGCATTAATAAGTCTATCAAATACCATACACCTATACACTATAAAATTGATAACTTGGCTTTAGTTAAATTCTAAATAAACTTAAGGGGATGCAACAAGAACAAGAAGAATATACCGTATTTTTTAAAGGGGATGCAGGGGATATGAGTAAGATATTAAAAAAGAAATCTGTTACACAATTGTTAGAGCATAATAAAAGCAAGGGCTTAACGAAAACACTAGGAGCATTTGATTTAATTATGTTAGGAATAGGCTCGATAATTGGGACGGGAGTTCTGGTGTTAACTGGATTAGTAGCAGCAAAAGATGCTGGTCCAGCAGTTATTTTTTCATTTATACTCGCAGCGATTGTTTGTGGATTTGTAGCATTATGTTACGCAGAAATTGCTTCTACACTCCCAACGTCAGGTAGTGTATATACGTACTCCTACGCAACAATCGGTGAGTTTGTGGCTCATTTAGTAGGTTGGACGTTACTCTCAATATATATCGTGGCAACAGCGGCTGTCGCTGGTGGATGGACAGGATATTTCCACAATTTAATAAGTGGATTTGGATTAGAGATACCCAAATCTCTGTTAACGATTCCATCACAAGGTGGTATTATGAATTTACCAGCGGTAATCATTACATTGCTATTAACATGGATGTTATCGCGTGGTACGAAGGAAAGTAAACGTATTAATAACATAATGGTGCTAATTAAAATTGGAATGGTTGTATTATTTATTATGGTTGGTATATTCTATGTAAAGCCAGAGAATTGGGTACCATTTGCACCATACGGTTTAAGTGGAGTTCTTGCTGGTGGAGCAGCCGTATTCTTTGCTTTTATGGGCTTTGATATATTAGCCACTTCGGCAGAAGAAGTAAAAAATCCACAACGTAATCTTCCCATTGGTATTATTGTATCGTTAATCATATGTACACTTATTTACGTTATAGTGTGTCTTGTTATGACAGGGATGGTTTCCTATAAAGAATTAAATGTACCTGAAGCTATGGCTTATGCAATGGAAGTTGTAGGACAAGGAAAAGTCGGTGGTGTAATTGCTGCCGGGGCTGTAATTGGCCTTATGGCTGTTATTTCCTCGAGTATGTACGCAGCAACTCGAGTATTCTTTGCAATGAGTCGTGATGGACTGTTACCAAAATCACTTGCGAAGATTAATAAGAAGACTGGAGCACCAACCTTTACAGTCGGATTGGCAGGAATAGGAAGTTCCGTGATAGCTGGGTTTATCAATTTAAAAGAACTGGTTAATTTAGTTAATATTGGTGGTTTGGTAACGTTTTCGCTGGTTAGTTTATCAGTTATTATTCTTCGTAAAACACATCCAAATTTAAAGCGTGGATTTGTAGTGCCATTTGTACCTGTTTTACCAATCATATCAATTATATGTTGTTTATTCTTAATGCTAAATTTGCCATTAAGAACATGGATATACTTTAGTATTTGGTTAGTCATTGGAGCAACGATCTATTTTCTTTATTCGATAAAGCACAGCAATCTAAAAGAGGAAACAATGTCAAAAGTACATGATAAAATAGCGAGATAATAATCACTGGAAAAGTAGAATTAAATATAATAAAAAAGAACGTTTTTATATAAATTCGTTCTTTTTTATTAGCTTAATAGCGTTGGATTGCCGCTGGAATTCCAAAAACCCCAAAGTTTATTTTTAGAGTAAGTTGGGGGTTTTTGAACCAGAAAGATATATTTAAAATTATAAAAACTATGACAAAATTTATCCGGTTTTCTTTTTTGCCTACTTGCTAAATTCAGCAAGTAAAATATTTTTAAAAGGATCGGGACTGTTAGTTCTACCCGTACTGTTCAAATTGACGGCCAACGTATGCTTGCCGCCAAGTGTACCTCCAGCAAAAGTAACAAAACCTGGAATGCCACCTGTGTGTCCCCATATCGAGGCACCGCTTGGAAGCTTAGTTTCATAGATTCCAAGACCATATCCATTAATTTCTGCTCGTCCTGTAGGAACTGTAGTAAGCATTTGTTTTAGTTGCTGTTCCTTTAGTAATTTGCCACCGAGTAAGGAAGAAAAGAATTTGTTTAAGTCATCAGCGGTAGAAATCATATCTCCAGCCGAGCTAGCTATACTTGGGTTATAATAAGTAACGTCTTTTAGCTCACTTGCTCCGTCTGGTTGGATATATCCACGGGCATGCTTAGTGCCTGGAATAACGCTTGAATTGCCAGGTAGAAATGTATTCGACAATTCAAGTGGTTCAATAATCCGATTTTCAATCTCTTCCGCATAGCTGTTTCCGGTTACTTTTTCAATAAGGATACCCAGTAATACGTATCCTGTGTTTGAATAAGACCAGCCCTTTCCAGGGGCGAAGTCTGGAGGCAGAGAAAGCCCAATCTTCACTATTTCTTCAGCGGTATATGTTTTTTTTGTATTCATCATATCAACGTCTTTTGACTTTAAGTAGTCAGCGATACCACTTGTATGGTTCAATATCTGCCGGATAGTAATCTGTTTACCATCATATCCGTTTCCTTGAATAACACCAGGCAACCATTTTTCGAGGGGGGCGTCTAGATTCAGGCGGTTCTCTCCAGCTAATTGAAGTACAACCGTTGCGGTGAACGTCTTCGTCACGCTACCAACACGAAAACGAAAATCTGTTTTCATTGGTTTCTTAGTGCTCAGATTCGCTACCCCAGCCGCATAACCCCACGTTTTTCCACCCTCAGAAGTTTTAGCAAGTATTCCCGGGAATCCAAATTGCAATGTATCCCGCATTGCTTGTTTGATGGAATTACGATCTCGTTGAGTGCTTGTGTGTAACGAACTAGATACATTTTGAGTCGGCTCTGCTTTTACAATTGAAGTTGGCGATGTGTATAGCAGGGAACTTCCAGTTATTAAAAGAGCCAGGCTTGCAAATGTAATTTGACTACGCATTTTCATAAGGCATTCCTCTCCTCTATTAATATTGTATAGGTGGTTGCTTACTGTTCCATATTAATCACACAGCTATCATCTCCATAAATGTTGTTTTACTATCGCCACTCTGTCCTAACAAGCGGTAAATCCCTCTTTTTTTCACATGTATGCTAACTCCAGAAATTACTTCTTTTTCTTGAAATACTCTTGTTAACTGGTTTGTTTTTCATATATACGTCATATCTATTCCGCCTTTCACACCTCGTTATATTTTTATCATATACAATGAAACTTTCTTTTTTCTTACTCATTCCTTACAAATTACTTACGTTCAAAATAGCTTCTATAATAGGGTATAAGAAGGTTCTGTGCCGGAAAAATAGGATTTGTTCAACAGGAAAATAAATGAATTTATTTCCCTTCCTCTTTATTATTCTTTATGTAAGACTCTAGGTTGTCACTACACTTGAAGTGATAGCTTGTATCGAACCTTTATCACTATTAAAGCAGAAAGCATACTAGGACAACATAACGAGTAACATGACACAAAACGTGTGCAATCATCGCATATTGCAATCCTAGCTTCCGATACAGCCAACCAAAAATCATTCCCAAAATACCGTTGAGTAAGAAGCAGCGTATCAAAATAGGAAGTCTCTTAACGAAGCTGGGGGTTATAAGAAAGCAGTAGATGCTATATTTAATTTCAAGAAAAGGTTTGTTTAATAATTCGATTTTTCTTGCAAGTTTTTCTAAGAATACGGGTGTTACATATCGTTCTAATTCTTCAAAAAATGTACAAAGGCAATAAAATAGTTGCATTTTAATCTAAAAAACTAAGGGCAATACTACAGTTTGTATGTAGTATTGCCCTTTAAAACTGTAAGATGAATAATAATGAAAAAGCTATAAGAGGGGGCTCGCCCCATACCCATCAAGCTAACAAAATGGACTACCTCCAAAACAATAAAAATGAGTTTCATTATTATAAAGACATAAAGTTTTCGTTTTGGGGAAACTAATCTTTTAACTTGATGGTGATGTAGCTGAATTCCTATATATATTTAGTTATATCTGATTATCAGAAGAAACTGAAAATATTTTTGATTTCTAGAGATGCAAACTGATATTGTGGATAAATATAAAGCCGATGGAACAAAATAAAACTAATTAAGCAAAAAAACTTGCAAAACTAGAAAGAGGGATGTATATTATTGATATATCAATTATTGATATATCAATTAATTTTCGGTAAGAAAGAAGGGGTGAGTTTTGGCAACATATTATTCAGAAGAAGCCGAAATTTTATATAAGCTACAAAGTTTGAACAAAGTAATTGGTACGAAGTTTGAAGCATGCACTGGCATCAGTCAATCTCGATTAGAATTACTCGCATTGCTCTATCAAGTTGATGAAATTAGTCAAAGCGACCTTCAAAAAAAGGTGAATATTGATGGCGCAGCCATCACCAGACACGTTAAACAGCTTGAAGCCAAAGGAATAGTATTAAGAAGAAAGAAACCTGAAGATAACCGTATAACACTTGTTCGGTTATCTGAGCAAGGACGAGAACAAATCGAGTCTTCCAAGAAAGAAAAGGAACGTTTTATGAAGGAAATGCTTGTTAATGTCAGTGTGGAAGAACGCAATGTACTTATTTATATACTGTCACAAATGCAAAAAAATGTAGAGAAGATTAAAGCATAGAGGAGTGTTTATACATGGGAACTACATTAAAAACAAACGATTTTATGAAAATCATGAAAGGACGTCGATCCATACGTAATTATGATCCAACAGTCAAAATCAGCAAAGAAGAGATGACCGAAATATTAAAGGAAGCTACTACAGCACCATCTTCAGTTAATGCACAGCCATGGCGTTTTCTTGTTATCGAAAGCGCGGAGGGGAAAGAAAAGCTTGCGAAACTTGCTAAATTTAATCAATCACAAGTTTCCACTTCATCTGCTGTCATAGCAGTATTTGCAGATATGAACAATGGTGACTATATAGAAGAAATTTATTCAAAAGCTGTTGAACTAGGATATATGCCGCAAGAGGTAAAAGACAGACAAGTACAAGCGTTGACTGCACATTTTGAAAAGCTTCCAATGCAAGAGAATCGCGAAACTATTCTGATTGACTCAGGTCTTGTCTCCATGCAGTTAATGCTGACAGCGCGTGCACATGGATACGATACAAATCCAATTGGGGGCTATGACAAAGAAAATATCGCTGAAGTCTTCGGATTAGATAAAGAACGTTATGTACCAGTTATGCTTCTATCCATCGGAAAAGCAGCAGATGAAGGATATGCTTCATACCGTCTCCCAGTCGACAGAATTGCACAATGGAAATAATATAAAACTGATATGATGGAACAGAGAGGGGAGAATAGTGTGTGGAAATACTTGCGGCGATTTTAGTGGGAATCGTAGCATTAGAGCATTTATTCATTATGATTCTTGAAATGTTTTTTATTGATTCAAAGGTGGCAAAACGATCTTTCAAATTACCGAAGCATTTAGAAGGAGATCGGAACGTAGCCGTCATGTTTGCAAATCAGGGTCTATATAATGGATTTCTAGCTGCTGGGCTTATTTGGGGACTCATACTTGGATTCAATCCAATTGGTCATATGATTCAATTGTTTTTCGTAATTTGTGTAGTGGTGGCGGCCGTTTTCGGAGGCATTACATCCAACAAGTCAATTATTGTAAAACAGGGACTTCCAGCTGTTTTAGCACTGGTTATCCTTTTGGCTGTGATATAGAACCCAATCTTTTCAATAATAAGAGCCCATTTTTGAAAAAAATATAAAAATGTTAATTAATCATACTAAGTTTTACAAAAGATACAAAATGTTAAACTCGTGAAAACCATTGATATCATGTATACGTACGGATATCAATGGTTTTTGTATAGATATTTAAAATGAGAGCCCTTTTTATTAAGCTAATAATCAATAGCGTTAAATAATTGAACTCCCCCCACCTAACTAACGCTTGAAGTGTGGAATTTCTACGGACAACAACGTATCTTCATCCATATTTTATTAAATCAAATCTATATAATTTCACGTACCATAATAAGTTTGTAAATTAAATTTCAGAAATAGGTCTACTAACATCTTATAAATTCTTCTATAACTAAAATAAAAATTTTCAGTTAAACTGAGAGTTTAAAGAAAGGTAAGAGTACATGCTTCTCATAAAATATAGTTTTAGTAGACAGCAAGCTGTATAGGATCGTTAAGAGTTTTTTGAGATAACTTAAGGTGTAACTAATGAAAATTCAGTTGTAATCAGTGAGGAATTTTTCATTTTTTTATTAATGTTTGGTTGAAACATGAGGAATTTTACCGCCTAAAAGTAGTGAGATATCAATGATTAAGACGAGTAACATTTTAGGTACTTATTTTTAATAATTTCACATACCATATTTTTTTAAAAATAGGAAAAAAGAAATAAATGTCGAATATATCGTAAGAATTAAATAAAAGACAGAGAAAACAAAATAAGAGGGGTATATATGAAAATGGAACCAATGGAGGCAGCTAAAAAAGTTCTAGTATCTCAATTTCCAACTTGTGATGCGGCACTTTTAGGAGGAAGTATTGCAAGAGGAGAAGGAACAAGAACTTCGGATTTGGATATTATTATTTTTGATGGCACGCTTTCGTCTGCATATCGTGAATCTTTCATAACTTATGGGTGGCCTGTCGAGGTGTTTGTGCACAACTTTACATCTTATAAAGAGTTTTTTGAGAGTGATTGTAAACGCGGTCGTCCTTCTTTACCACAGCTGGTTGTAGAAGGAATTGTGTTAAAAGATATAAAAGGGAACATACCAGCGATAAAGAAAGAGGCGCAGCAACTATTAGAAAAAGGACCTGAATCTTGGACAGAAGAAACGATACAACAGAAACGATATTTTATTACGGATGTGTTAGACGATTTTATAGGTGCAACAAAACGAGAAGAGGAATTGTTTATCGCAAATCATCTTGCAAATCTTGTTCATGAATTCGTATTGCGAATGAATAATTGTTGGACTGGACAATCAAAATGGTTTATGAAGACCTTAAAGAAATACGATGAGCAGTTCGCTACAGAGTTTGTAGCAGTGTTTGAACAATTTTATAAAACAGGAGAAAAAGGTCAAATTATCGTATTTGTTAATCACATGTTAGATATGTATGGAGGAAGGCTCTTTGATGGTTTTTGTATAGGTAAGGTGGAAAAGTGATGGAGCATAGAAAATTTTTTGTAAAAGATGTGCAAAAACTCATTCCAATTTCTATGGAATTGGGTTTGTATTTATATGACACAAAAACAAAGGAAAGCCTATATATAAATGAAAATAAAAAATTCCCTTTAGCGAATATTGCAAAGTGGATTGTAGGAAGTATTGTATTTCAAAAAAGTGAATATATAGAACATACAATGATCAAAGAAGTTATTAGTAAACATTCAAGGAAAGCGTATGATTATATTTTAGAAAAAATCGATATAAATGAAATTAATATTGAATTACAATACATAGGACTCGATATTATTGTAAACAAAGATAATACAAGTATAAATGAGAATTGCGGAACACCAACTAGTGTATTTAACTTTATGAAATGTTTATATGAGACTGAAAAGGACAATATACTTATCTTTGAATCTTTAAAAGAACAAGAAGATCCGGATGGTTTCCAATTTCCAACTCAATATGAATGGCTACATATGACTGGTGGGCTTGAAAAAGTTTGTAATGATGTTGGTTATTTATATTTAGAAGATCGAGTGTTAATGTGTATTGGATTTGTTCATGCATATGAGGAAAATATAGAGTGGTATCAGCTAGAACGAGTACTCAAAGATATAGGAGAGTTAGTTGTACATACATATACAAAATGAGAGGAAATTACACAATGAATTTACCGAATATTCGATTAAGAGAATTATCATTAGATGATATAGAAGACCGATATCAGTGGTCATTAGATAAGGAAGTAACGAAGCATTTAGTGGTTCCAGATCAATATCCGCCATTTACGCGTGAAGATACACGAAGATGGATTGAAATGTGTATGAAACGAACAAATGGATATGAGCAAAGAGCAATTTGTTCCGAAAAAGGTGTGCATATCGGATGGGTAGATTTGAAAAATTTTGATAGAACAAATAAAAATGCAGAGCTAGGAATTGCGATTGGTGATAAGCGATATTGGGGAAAAGGATACGGAATGGCTGCTTTATCCCAAATGCTACAAATTGGCTTTAAACAATTCGATTTAGAAAAAATTTGGCTGCGAGTAGATGCAGATAATACGAAAGCGATGAAAAGTTATGAAAGAGCTGGATTTGTACGTGAAGGATTAATGAGAAAAGATCGACTGAGATACGGAGAATTTATTGATCGTTATCGTTTTAGTATATTAAGGGAAGATTTTTTTGAAATGTTACGGAGTAGTGACAGTCAATACAGTAAAAAACAATAAAATCTTTGATGAAGTCATAAATAGGGGGCGTAATATTTGTTTATGTTTCCTGTATAGTCACGCATAGCCTTGTTTTTATATATTTGTGTATAATTGCAAGTTACGCCTAATTGGAAATATACCTTAGAGCAAGGAAGCCACTTTGTTATATATAGAAAAAGGAGAGAGGAATATTGAAAATCTATCGGTGAATATGTCTATGCTACAAAAGTAGTAAATATATTATCCCCCGTTAAGTGGATTCTTTTACTATATATATCTTATACACTAGTAGTGAAAGTATTAATTTTGTGAGGGATGCTATATGATTACACATTTTTCAAATATAGAATTACAGACATTATCTATTGAGGGTGTTAAACAAGTATATGCCGATATCCTGCAATTTCCTATTGTAAAACAAACAGAGACTTATATTCAATTTCAAATTACTCATTTTACAACAATTAGCTTCAAAGAAATATTAGAACCAATTGTACCAACACATTTTGCTTTTCAAGTGCCATATTCACTATTTAATGAAATTGCATTGTGGCTTATACAGTCAGGTGTACAAATTTTAAAAAATAAACAAGGAGAAAAAATTACGCACCATTCTCCGATAAGTAAAGCAGTATACTTTAAAGATAGTGATGGAAATATTCTTGAGATTATTTCACACGAGTATGTACAAGAAAAGGTTGTACAAAAAAATGGTCCTTTGCAAGTTATGTATGTTCGAGAAGTTGGATTTCCAGTTCCGTCTGTTCCTATGTTTCGAGAATGGTTGAAAAATACATTGCAAATGAAAACAATACATGACCAAGATATATTCAATTTTGTAATTGCAGGAACTGCACATGTAGTTGTTGTAAAAGAAGGAAGACCGTGGATTCCAATTGATATGAGAGCTTTAATGCCATCAATGAGCATTACCTTTGGAACTCCAGATCTAGAGTTTATACAAAAAGTACAGAAAAAAGAAAATACATTACATTTTAAACAGTATTCTTATTCTATTACATTGAAATATACACCAGAGTTTCTAGACTCTATTCCAAAATACTTACATTTACCTTTATCTTTGTAAAATAAGGGGGAACTTGAAATGAAGGAAACTGATTTATATGTAGAGAAAAATAACAGTTATTATATTTCAACCAATAAAGACTTGCTACAAATTGAAACTATCCATGATTTTCTTTGTAACGATTCTTATTGGGCAAAGGGGATACACAAAGCACTAATTGTAGAAACAATTCGAAACTCATCACTTTGTTATGGCGTATATGATAGTGAAACGAATCAACAAGTAGGTTTTGCAAGAGTCGTCACAGATTTTGTTCGCTTTTCTTGGTTAGCAGATGTATTTATTCTTCCTGCGTGCAGAGGAAAAGGTTTAAGCAAGTGGTTAATTGAGACGATAGTAAAACATCCAAAGCTAAAAGGTACACGATTTATGTTAGTTACCCAAGATGCTCATACGCTATACGAGCAGTATGGATTTGAGAAAATTACAGAACCAGAGAAATTCATGATGAGAAAGTTAAACATGGAAGTTGTTTTAGAAAGCTATGGATTAGAGTGATAAACGTTTTAATAAAAAAAGTTTTATATAATAATATTATGTAAACTTAATGTTTTTAATAATATAAAAGGAAAATGTCTAATTTTGCTCAACTTTTCTATCGGCAGGCTTTCATTTTATATGTAAGAAAGGAGACGAAACAATGATTAGAATCTTAACTGAAACTGATGCGGAAAATTATTGGAATTTACGTTTAGAAGCATTGCAGAAAAATCCAGAGGCATACGTCACTACATATGAAGAAGCAATGCAAAAGAAAGAACCTATCAAACAAGCGGCACAAAATTTACAAGCAGAAGATAACTATACGTTCGGGGCCTTTGATGAGAAGAATAGTCTAGTAGGAATTGTAACACTATTAACAAAATCAAGAGCAGCACTCCGTCATAAAGGACACATCGTAGGAATGTATGTAAGTTCTCAAAGTAGAGGGAGGGGATATGCAAGAAATCTAATACAAGAAATCGTGAAAAAAGCAAAGGCTTTAAATATAGAACAAATTGGTTTATCGGTTGTTTCTGACAATATTTCGGCAAAAGAATTATATCATTCAATTGGATTTGAAACGTATGGTGTAGAAAAAAAGGCATTGAAAACTGGTGAAATATATCGGGATGAAGAGTATATGGTGTTATTTTTATAAGAAATATACATAAAAAAGTGAAATAGATTCAATTGGCTCAACTGATGTTTTTATACTATAAAAAACAGAAAGAATGATAGATATCCAAGCAAACTCTATCTCTATTACATATTTTAAAATAGAGATAGAGGAGGTGATTATAATATTTCGAATTGTTGATTACCAAGCAACAGAGCCACTTCGTAAGGTAAATGAAGCAAAAGCTTTTACTATTCCACAATCTCCAAAAAAAGTTAAATTGGCAGAGCTACAAGTTCATATTCCGAAAAAACATGCACGCGAAAATCATGTGGAACTGATTTTCACTGTTGGTATAAAAGGGATTACAGGTATCGCTCAAATTGTGTTTAGAGTTTTTCGTGATGATCAAGAAATCTTTACGACTCAACAAGGTATAGAATCTGCTGACTCAGAACAATTTTATATCGTAACATTTCAAGCTATAGACACGAATGTAAAAGCTGGTTCTCATAAGTATCGTGTAACTGCCGAGAATATTACTCCAGGTACAACGGCTGCTGTTGTCGGCCCACTGTCTTTTAGTGCTTTAGCTATAGCAAAAGACCATGATCGTCATGAATAATATATGATGAATAAAAATAAGGATTATAAGAAATTTATTACTATCAGCCCCATTTCCGTCAACTATATCTTGGACTTTAACATTATCAAGACCTAAATCATAAATATCCCTAAAAATAAAGGAGAATACATATTAGTCATGAGAAATATGTGTTCTCCTTTTTCCTTTTATCAAGTTCAAGCCTCGTTGGGATAGCACCACATCGCCAGCAAGCTAACAAAATAAAATATCCCCTAAAATAAAAAAATACGCTATTCTTTCTGTAGTATCATAGGAAAGGATGGCGTTTTTGTATGTCTATTTCTGTATCTGATGAATTACAACTATGTATTTCAAGTTGTTCTATTTGTTTTTGTTAAATATTAAGAAAAATATGATAATATAGAAATGAAATTTATAAGAAATTATATTTCCCATATAGCATGGAGGGCTTTTTATGAATATAAACGATATTATTGCAAAAACAAAAATACCAAATACAATTCATACAATTGCAAATGATTTGCGGAAGTTAGGTGTTACAGAAGGAATGACCGTTATTGTGCACTCATCCCTTAGTTCTATAGGCTGGGTGAGTGGAGGTGCTTTGGCTGTAGTAGAAGCATTAATGAAAATTGTTACAGAAGAAGGAACAATTGTTATGCCGACACAAACGAGTGATTTATCTGATCCGAAAAATTGGCAAATGCCACCGGTTCCGGAAAGTTGGTGGGAAATTATTCGTGACAATGTACCGCCTTTTGATCCAAAAACAACACCAACGCGAAGTATGGGAGAAGTAGTGGAATGTTTTCGTACTTATCCAAATACAAAGAGAAGTAATCATCCTTTACATAGTTTTGCAGCATGGGGAAAGAATGCAGAACAAATTACCGAAAATCACGAACTTTCTCCTAGTTTTGGAGGACTGTCACCTTTACAAAAAATATATGATTTAGATGGATATATATTATTAATTGGGGTGGATCATGATTCCAATACATCACTTCATTTATCTGAAGTTCGTGCGCAATATCGAGATAAAGTACAAATTGGGGCACCGATTATTGAAAATGGAGTTCGTATATGGAAAGAGTATGAGGAATTCGAATATGATTCTGATGATTTTGAGCCGCTAGGAAAGGCATTTGATGAAACAGGAATGGTTACATATGGAACGATTGGAAATGCATCATGTAAATTGATGAAACAACAAAAAGCTGTCGATTTTGGAACAGAGTGGTTTTTGACACAAAAGCAAAAGAATAAAATATGTAATTAAAGGATGGAGAACATGAAGGAGAAAAAGGTACTAATTACAAGTGGTGGCTGTTTAGAGAAGTGGGATCAAGTTAGGGGACATACAAATTTGTCAACTGGAAGAATGGGAAGACTTCTCGCGGAAGAAGCTTTGAAAGTAGGAGCTTCGGTTATATATTTACACGGTTATTTTGCAGAAAAACCTGAAACAGATGATAATCTTTCATCTTATTCTTTTGAGGGAATTATCGATTTGCAAGATAAAATGAAGCAAATAATTACACGTGAAAAAATAGATATTGTTATTATGGCAGCGGCTGGATCAGACTGGATTGTTGATAAAATTGTCGATCGAGACGGAAATATAATGAATGAAATAGGTAAGTTATCAAGTGATATGCCGCCAGTTATTCATTTTAAGAAAGCCCCAAAGGTATTGGCACAAATTAAACAATGGGATCCCAATGTTGTATTAACTGGATTTAAATTAGAAAGCGGTGTAAATCAACAAGAATTAGTAAATAGAGCTCAAGCTCGAATGAAAGGTTCACAAGCAGATTTTATGGTTGCGAATGCTTCAGATGCACTATATACATATGAAACGAATCACTACATTATTTCTAAAGATGGTGACGTGCAAGTATGTAACGATAAAGCAGAGACAGCAAAAGTTTTGATTGATAAAATCGCAACGATTCATTCTGAAAGAGAACAATTGCTTATTCATCACTCATAATAAGCGGGAATATATATTATTAAAAAGTAATGCTGGGAATTATACATAGATATATCGAGTGAAATGAGGAGGGCAAGGGGATGGAAAATCTACTAAAAAAAGCAATACAACTACGCAACGAGCAAAAATTTGTTCAGTCAAGAGAGATATTGTTAGGTTTAACAAACTTTACGCAAGATCCAGAAGTCTTGTATCAATGTGCATGGACGCATGATGCGATGGGAATGGAAACGGAAGCCAGCTTATATTATGAGAGAGCTATTGAGCAGGGACTAGAAGGAGAAAGCTTACGCGGGGCTTATATCGGTTTAGGGAGTACATATCGCTGTGTTGGGGAATATGATAAAGCGATTGCTGTATTAGAAGCTGGAATAGAACGTTATCCAGATGATGATGTCATGAAAGTGTTTTTATCATTGGCAAAGTATAATGTACAATCTCATGAAGAAGCGATGAAACTCCTGCTAGATGTGGCAATGAAAACGGAAAGTGTTAAAACATATGCAAAAGCAATTACATTTTATAAAGAGCGTTTAAATGAAATCTTTAAATAAGATGGTAGAGTTACAAGTAAATAACTACCGGCCGAAAAATGAAACATTCAGCCGGTAGTTAAGAGTACTGAATAAACAACATTCTTTAAGAGTACTTGTTATTTCGGGATGATTACAAATGCATTTGGAAGATAGCGCATTCCTACGGATGTTTCAGTTGCAGGTTTAAGCTGTAATTCCCCTTTATAAATCATCGTTGAAGAACCTCCACCGTCTAAGGCAAACGCATCTATACATCCATATTTTTGGAAAATAGACACCATATCTCTCATAGAAGCACCACGGTGGTGTTTGTTCCAATAAAATCTTCCGTCTGTTACAATCATTATTACATTCCCTTGTGAATCTTGTCCGATTCCTGTTCGAGGCGCCCAGCCATATGCTTCTTCAATGTGATCCGTCACCATATCTTTTCCGTCTACAATCAGTTGCGGTCCGAATGTAACTGATTGTGTTACGTTCATATGTTCTAACTCATTAATGGAGTATGTTCCTGTAATGAATTGTCCTTTTTTTGTGAATCCGCAAACAACATTACGTGCATCTCGACTAAATCCAGGCTCTGAACGAATAATGCCATCAGAAATTGCAATCCCTATGACTTCTCCGCCACGCCCAACACCTCCTGGATCTTTAAATCCCCCTGCGTTGATACCTCCAATAGCCCCATTTTGTTCAATGAGATCAGATAATGGTTGTCCTTGATTATGATATTTGGAACTTACTAAATGAACGGTAGTTGGATCGTTAACCTTCATTATTTTTGCTGTGAAATGTGGGTCTTCGTGTGTTTCAACAGTTACAGATAAGTGCTGTTTTTTACGAGAAAACAAAAAATTGTGAAGTTTTGATTTTTGGGTGGGCGGTGCATAAATAGCAGTTTCCAATTGTTGGATTTCATCTTTTGACAAAAGTAATCTTGCGAATTGTGGGTGCTGTGATGACAGAATAGATCCTCCGATCATTTCGCGAAGTTTATGACCAGCACTTGTACTGTACAACCAAATCACTCCTCCTGCTAGGACAATGAGGAGTACGAGACTGATTCGTTTTATTCCCTTTTTTATCCTTCTTTGCATGTGAATACCTTCTTTTTTTCATAGTATGTCACATTTATTATTTTTCAACACAATTAAAAACCAGCATGCATAAAGCTTACCGGTTTTCATCGTAAAAATTAGAAGAATATGATAAAATGAAAGAGTAACTCATGGCCAGGGTGGTTGTTCTATTATCACTTCTCTAATGAAGGGAGGTGATAATTTGAGTGAACTTTCGTTACTTTTGCAAGGTGGTCTTTTTCTCATTGCATTGCTGACGTTTGTTGTGTTATTAATTGACAAGCTCAAAAAATAACAACCCACTCTACGCCAATAGAAGGTGGGTTGTTTCATTCATAAGAAACAAATAGGATAATGAATAATCCACTCTGCTGAGTTATATGGGACTAGTGTGTTGCCGCACACTAGTCTTTTTCTATTCATATGCTAATTTGATTTATTTATGTGGTTGTATTGCTCTTTTCATTGTTATTATAGCATAATCCTGTTTATGTAAGGAAGGAGACCGTATGTTCTTATTTTTATAATCGCATCGATTGATTTTTAAGATCGAGTTCCGCTTGTTGTTTTAAATAATCCGTTCATATATTCTTTTAAACTTTTTTTGTAAAACTCTTGATTGATTGTATCATTTACACCAACAATTGGCGATGGAAGGTCATATGTTTTTTGTGAAAGATGAACAACGACATCAAACACATCAAAGAGGCGAATAAAACAGAATAAGCCATCTTTATCGCTTAATAAAATAAAATAATGATTTTCGCAGTCGGTATTTAATGTGTTCCACAATGAACTTTTGCTTAAATCCCGTACAATATTTCTATCTTTTAATTCGATAAAATCTACACTAAATAAAATATTAGAAATGGCAACTGCATCTGGATCATGAAAATAACCATCTATTGTATGTACAGCAAATAAATAAGCCATTTTCAATAAACTCATCTTATACTTGCGATTATCAAGCAGTAATTCGCGTTGAATGGAACCAGCAACTTTTTTTACTCGTTCTTCTTTCCATATTTCATCATGAAGTGAGATATCATGTCTTTTGCATAGTTTCATAATAAGAGAATTTGAAAATTGAAATTCGTCGCTATCAGCTTCGTCATTTGTATATTCTTCATCATATATATCTAGAAGAGGGGAATCAATTTGATGTTTAAGTTGATCTATTTTATACTGAATTAATTTATGGCTAATTAATGGACGATCTACATTTGTTACTATTCTTTCATGACATGCTTCACACACTGTATTGATATAGTAATATCCACATAACACTTCTGGAATAACATATTGTTCTGCATGTTGTTTCTCTTTTTCTCTACATATACTGCACATCGTCATAGCTATCACCTTTTAGTTGCAAATTTTTATATGTCTTTATTGTAGTGTATTTATTTATGTTTTGGAATAAAGAACGAAGAAATAGCATGTAAAATTTTGTTTTGATTTGTTACAATGAGAGGAGAAATGTAAAAGGAGGCTTTTTTTTGAAATCGAAAGCTCATTTTTGGACATTAGAAGTGCTGATGGTTGTAACGATTATTTTTATCTGTACAAAAATATCGTTTTTATTTCAGCCAATCGGTATTTTTATCTCCACATTGTTTTTCCCTATTTTAATTGCTTTATTTCTATATTTTATGTTTAATCCAGTTCTTCTTTTTTTAGAGAACAAAAAAGTGCCGCGTAGTTTAGCTATTTTGCTACTGTACGTATTCATTATTGCATTAATAGCCGTTTCGGTCGGTGTTGTGGTTCCAACTCTTTCTCATCAGTTAATGGATTTAGTAAAGAACATGCCAACTTATATTAAGGTTGGGAGAGAATACATAACAGATTTATCAAATCATAGGTTATTTCAATGGCTTACAACACAAGATTATGTTTCATTAGAAGTATTAGAAAAGAATGCTCTTAATTATTTGAAAGATATACCAAATACGCTTACAGCGAGTGCGACTGTATTAGTTAGTATTATTACAAACATTGCATTAGTTATTTTCACAGTTCCATTTATTTTGTTTTATATGTTTAAAGATGGACATAAATTTCCTGGAGCAGCAGTTCGTTTTTTACCAGAGTCGTATCATGAAGAAGGGCGTCGTGTCTTAAAAGAGATGAATGAAACCCTTGCTGCATACATTCAAGGCCAAGCGCTTGTTTGTTTATTTGTTGGAGCTTTCACATTTGTCGGTTATTTAATTATCGGGATGCCTTATGCTTTTATTTTAGGAGTTGTGGCGGCACTTACGAATATCATTCCAAACTTAGGTCCATTTATTGGGGCAGCGCCTGCGGTTATTGTTGGACTATTTGTATCACCGGTGCAAGCGTTATGGGTTATTGTTGTTGTAACGATTGTTCAGCAATTTGAAAGTAATATTCTATCACCGCGAATCATGAGTGAAAAATTAAACATTCATCCGTTAACGATTATTGTGTTAATTCTCGGTGTCGGAAATTTTGCGGGAATTATTGGGATGATTTTAGCTGTACCAGCGTATGCTGTGACGAAAACAATCGTTTTAAATTTAGTAAGGCTTTTTAAAGTGAAAAAAAATAAGAAGTAGAAAGAAGACCAGTTACATATTGTAGCTGGTCTTCTTGTTTTTTAGTACTAATAGTATGATTTTATCCCGCTATTCGCGAGCGGTAAGATCCCCATCTCAAGATTCAAAGAATAGGTGGGGAATAACTGCTGCGCCCGATTGGTGAGAGCTTTCCACCAGTGGGGGATGAAGAAAAACCCACTGATGGAAGTTTCACTTTATTCCAGCAGTAGATTTTTCAAATTTTGCAAACTGCTTTGCTGTATGTTACAAACATGACAAAGATAATTTTCAATCGTGCTGTATTGTTTTTAAATACTTATCTTCGTTTATTTACCATTCTTGCAAAAGATTATGATTTGTTATGCAGAGTCTACCTCCACAATCCAAATCATAATTCGCTGCTTTGACAAAAACATTCTAAACATCTCCTTTCATCGTTATTTGTTATTAAAAAATTAAAGGTGGTTATAAAACGAAATTTGACGATCTTTTACTTCGTCCATGATCTTTTGAACACGTTGTTCATGTTCAATTTCTTCTTTAGATAGACGTGTTTTTTGAATCGTAATCGTTAAAAAGAATACATGAAATGTCATATACTGTTTACTCCTCTCGAGTGAATAAATTTGTAAGAAGGCGAAAATCGCACAAAAAAGCCACAGGAAGGCAAAGTGCTCCTGCGGCAAGGCGTGAAAAAGCCACAGGAAGGCATTCGACCTCCTGTGGCAGAATTATTTAAATCATAATAAAGGCGATTTTCAATTCTCCATTTGGGTGGTCGAATATATATTTGATTGTGAGACAGATGCTACATAAACACTTATTTTCATCATTTCATTCGACCTCCTTTGGAAATTTTTTCTTACTTAAGTAAGTATATACAATTAGGTAACTTTTGTAAACCCTTGAAATGTAAAAATAGGATAAAAATTTTGAATTTTGATGAAATCGCATAACTTCTAAGGGAAATGTTATCGAAAATGACGAATTATTAGTGTGAGGAGGGATGGGAATGAAATTATTAATCTTAGGTGGATCACGCTTTTTGGGAAGAGCTGTTGTTGAAGAAGCATTGAAGAGAAGCCATGAAGTGACTATATTGAATCGGGGCAACAACAATGATATTTTCAAAGATAAAAAAGTAGAAGTGCTTATCGGTGACCGAGATAGAGACATAGATGTACTGAAGGGAAGAGTATGGGATGCAGCAGTTGATACGTGCGGATTTGCTCCGCGAACTGTAGTGAAGTCCACATCTATGTTAGCAAATCATGTTCGGCATTATACCTTCATCTCTAGTCTGTCTGTATATAAAGATTGGATTCCAGTGGGAATTACAGAAGATTATGAAGTACAAACTTTATCAGAAGAAAAAGCAGCAGAAATTAACCGGAGTGCGGCAGGGACTACTTACAACGAGTATTATGGTCCTTTAAAAAGATTATGCGAAATAGAAGCTGAGAAACATTTGCCGGGTCAAGTACTATCTGTAAGAGCGGGACTTATTGTCGGCTCAAATGATTATTCAGATCGGTTACCTTATTGGATAAAACGAATCGCAAAAGGTGGCCGAGTATTAGCGCCAGGAAATCCCAAAAGAAAAATACAATTTATTGATGTGAAAGATTTGGCGATTTGGATTGTTAACATGATTGAACAAAATATTACAGGAATTTATAATGTGACGGGACCAGACTATCCATTAACAATGGAGCGGTTATTAGAAAGTTGCAAAGGTATAACAAATAGTGATTCAGAATTTGTTTGGGTAAGTGAAAAGTTTTTACTTGAGAACAATGTAGCACCTTGGACTGAAATGCCGTTATGGATACCCAAGGAATTTGCTCTTCCAGAAGAGAAAGAACCTTGGCGAGGTGACGGTTCATTTAATATTGATAAGGTGTTAAGTACGGGGCTGACATTTCGCTCACTTGAAGAAACGATTTTTGATATTTGGAAGTGGGAACAGTTGCGTAGTGAAACCGAAGAACGAAAAGCAGGGTTAGCATTTGAAAAAGAACAACAATTATTGAAAAATTGGATGGAGGCACAACCATTGTCATGAGTTTTCAAGCAGATTCGCTTTTAAAAACAGCAATTAGCACAGTACTATTTCCGTTTACAGCTGTAAATATGTACATAAGAAAAAAGAATGCAACGAAAGAGCCTGGAAGTGTTGTAAATATAGATGGCCGTAATGTTCATACTATGATTTCTGGTGAAGAAAATGGAAATCCGACTGTTATTTTAGATGCAGGATTAAGTGGTAATTGCTTAGCTTGGTGTCTTGTCCAGCCTGAATTATCAAAGTTTACAAGGGTGGTTTCTTTTGACCGGGCTGGATATGGCTGGAGTGATACGAGAAGTGGTTTATCGACTAGTCAAGAAGTAGTCAATGATTTGAAAATTGTTTTAGAAAAAATGCAAATTGCTCCTCCTTATATTTTAGTAGCACATTCATTTGCAGGACTAAATATGCGTTTATTTGCAAGTCAATATCCTGATGAGGTGTCAGGAATTGTATTGGTTGATGCTGTACATGAAAATCGATATTTAAAGGAGAAAATGAACGAGGAGAGATCACAACAATACGTAAAAAGTGTAAAACAGATGAGATTAGGATATATTACTTCTGCGATTGGTTTGCCGCGTTTATTAAAGATGCCAGTAGGAGGCAGGAGCCTTCCGGCGCAAGTTCAAAATCACGTAAAACATGTGGGATACACTGCTGGAGCATATGAAGCTGTCTATAAAGAGACGCTGTATAGTGAAGAGTCAGCAAAACAAGTAAAACGAGCAAATAGTTTACGAGAAAACTTGCCAGTAATCGTGATTAGTTCTAACAATTCAGATCCAACATGGAAAGAGCAACAGCAACTTTTATGCCAACTAACAAACTGTACAAAGCATATTCAAACAGAGAATGGTCATTCGATTCAGTTGGAAAATCCCGAGGTCGTGATAAAGACCATACTAGAACTGATGTAAATGCTATTATATTTAAAGAATAAAGGACAGTTACTACGTGTTGAAATCTTTTAGAATAAAGTGTTGAGAAGGATCAAGGTTTCTATAAAAATAAGAGAAACCTTGATCCTTTTATTTTCTTTATAGTATTACCCTATATGTTTTAATCAAAAATAATAAATTGGAAAAATATATAAATTAAAGTGAAAAATACGTATATAAAGAATACACTTGTAGAAGGAGGGATGGGGGATGAAAGGTTGGAAAGATGACATTTTTAAAATACTTGGAGTATGGTCGCTACTTGGTGCTTATATCATTTTAACGATGACTATGCGCTACTCATGGGCTACCGTGTATCAAAGCTTAGCTGTAATCGGGGTACTTATCATTGGAATAGTGTGGTATTTTGCGATAAGAAATGTAATGTGTGCAAACACGTTGTTTCTAAGAGGAATGCGTGTAACTTTATATCTCGCTTATGCGTGGTCATGTTGGATGCTTCGAAATATTTACGGTGTAGAAAACGAAGAAGTATGGCTCTCTGTTAGTTGGTTACTTCCAGCGTTATATCTTTATGTAACAGACAAAAAAGCAGAATGGTATGTGCTTGGAGGCGGAGCATTACTTTTCTTTTTATCAACGATAAATGAAATGAAGTGGTTTACTGTTTCAGATAAATGGCAATCTATTATAATAACTATCGCTTCCCTTATATGGTACCGAATTGAGCTGAAAATGCCGGGGCGTTATTTATTTTACACAACTAGTTTATTAGGATTATGGATGGTGTACCTTGTAAGTTTATACGAAGGAGGAGAGCCTAACTATTGGATCAAAGTAGTGTGTGCGATCCTCATGACAGCCATGTACGTTATTATATTTAAAAGGTTAAAAGAAGGAAATTTATATAGAATAACAACTGGTGCAATCTTAACGGCGTGGTCATTGTATGCATTGATAGACATCACCAATCTATTTACAAATTTAACTATGAATATCTCTTATATATTGATGGGATTGGTCGTTTTGTTTGTTGTAATTTCGCAGCAATTTTTTACTTGGCAAGAAAAAAAGAATCAAACACAAACAAATCATCGAAAAATAGGAGAATATGTGCTGTATGTTTTAGTAAGCTCAATAGGAAGTGTTCTTTTCCTTGCGAGTCTCTATTTTATTTTATGGGAAACATTAAGAAAGAGCAGCGTAATCATGATTATAAGCGCTATGCTAAGTGTGCTAGGAATATGGGGATATAAAAAAATAACAGCAAAATTTTTACGTATCTTTTTATTTGTCTTCGCTATCATGGCAGGAATTACAACGCTTGTAACAAATCATCATTACATATGGGGAGTGTTGTATGCTGGTTGTATTTTTGCGTATTGGATGTTCGCAAAACATAAGGCAGAACAACATAGTTTATGGTGGTTATTGGAAGGAATTATACTAAGTGAGTGTATGAGAGGTGCGGACTATTCAACAAGTATGGGTTATCTCGTACTCATTCATATTGGATTTTTTATTTTTGCGATTGCACGAAAAAATGAATTTTTATTACGAAATAGTGTAGGATTTGGAATGATGTATATATTTTTCTATTTGTTAGAGAAATACGAAGGTGCAGATTTTTGGTTTATTGTAATTGCACATTGTGGATATATATTACTTCTTGTGTTAGGAATGCTATATGTAAAGGATTCTGTAATGAAACGGATTGGTATCGTTATTTATTTGTTTACGAATCTTATTATGTATGAAACAAATTACATTGGAAACTATGGATTAAGCTGGATGCTATTTCTTGCAGGGATTGTATTGTTACAAACAAAACAGCCGCAAAAACAAGAGAATATCATAACATACAAGAAAAAATATGTATGGTTAGTAGGTATACTTTCTACTTTTATTTTATTAGGTACTGTTACACATCAAGAATGGAACTATTATAACAGCAATACTGTGTTATTAGAATTAGAAAATCCAATTGAGAAATCAGCGCAAACGAAAAAAGTGTGGTTTTTTTACAAAATAGAAGTGGAAGCGAACGAAATGATGTTGAATCGTGACACAAAAAAAGAAACAAAAATACCTGTATTTATAAAATTGAAAAAAGGACAGGGAGAGAGTTATCGAATAGATAAAATAAAGATCAATGACTACCCGAAAGAAAAAGGCATCTGGATAAAAGGATATATGAACTACGGGTATATTACGATAGGAAGTACGCGTGAAGTTCCCGTTACCCTTGTAAAAGGGGAGGGACTGTATGCAAAAGTACAAATTGCAAAGAACGGAAATAGCAGAGTAATTGAAATTCAGTGAAAGTAAAATGTGCATGAGTGGGAAATCTTATTATCCATTCGTACAGCGGGAACAAGGTATAAAAGGTATTTTTTGAGACTGTGGAGAAAAGTTTCTCTACACTAAATAAAAAGGTCGATTTCCTTTACAGGAAATCGACCTTTTTATTTAGTGTAATCTATTTAATGTGTAAAATGTCTGGAATTTTATTTAGTACTCTCTTACAGAGTGGAATTGTTTGATAACTGTAGCTATTTTCGTTGAACTAAGAAAGATGTATATGTTACAATGGAAAAATGACAACAGGGTAATATTGGGTTTGTTTCAATAATTACCCAATATTATTTTATCAAAAAATAACTGTGTTTGTCAAACTTTTGGTCAAATTTTTTGGTTGATAAGGAGTGACAATATGGAACAGTATGAACAAGAGCGGAAGAGAGAACAGCAACGAATAGAGGAAGTAATAAAGAGAATTAAAGAGGATAAAGATGTTCTTCAGCAATATGTGAGTAGTGGAAAAAAAGAGGTAGTTAATATTCGGAAAAACTTTTGGAGTGATGTAACAGTTAACTTTGATAATGCTGAAGAGGCTGTGGAAACTGTAGCAAGTATTAAGCAACAAGCAGAATTGCTAGCTGAAAGAGAACGGAGTCATTATCATGCAGATAAGCAGCTTACGATTTTAAAACGACTAGAGCAATCTCCGTATTTTGGGAGAATTGATTTTCTAGAAGAAAGTGAAAGAAGTACAGATCAGGTTTATCTTGGCATTCATTCGTTTTTTGACGAAAGTACAGAACAATTTCTTGTTTATGATTGGAGAGCACCTATATCCAGTCTGTATTATGATTATTCGTTGGGATTGGCTGTATATAAGGTGCAAAATGAAATCATTACAGGAGAAATAACTTTAAAGAGACAATTTATCATTCGTAACGGTCAAATGGAAAGTATGTTTGATACAGGAGTAACAATTGGTGATGCATTATTACAAGAAGTGTTAGGGAAGAATGCGAACACACAAATGAAAAGTATCGTTGCTACGATTCAGAAAGAACAAAATTTAATTATTCGTAACGAAACGAGTCGTTTACTTATTGTGCAAGGAGCAGCAGGAAGCGGAAAAACATCGGCTGCATTGCAGCGTGTGGCTTATTTACTATATCGATATCGAGATACATTACATGCGGATCAAATTATTCTTTTTTCTCCTAATTCAATGTTTAATAGCTATATTTCGACTGTTCTTCCTGAATTAGGAGAAGAAAATATGAAACAGACAACATTTCAAGAGTATGTAGAGGAGCATATAGATAAGATTTTTGATGTAGAAGATCCGTTCACACAAATCGAATATGTACTTACGGGGATGGAAGAACCAGAATACTCAGTACGTATGCAAGGAATTCGATATAAAGCAAGTGCACCTTTCGTGAAAGTTGTAGATAACTATTTGACATATTTGAGAAAAGAGGGAATGATTTTTAAAGATGTGAAATTTCGCGGAAATTTATTAATTTCGAAGGAAGAAATAAAAGAGAAATTTTATTCTTTTCCTGTTTCTATGAGAATTCCTAATCGAATAAAATTAATTTCTGAGTGGTTATTAAAAGAACTGAAGAAAAGTGAGCGGCTAGAACGAAAAGAACTTTGGGTTGAAGAAGAAATACAGCTATTAGATAAAGAAATGTATGCTAAAGTTCATAAGAAACTTCAACAAGAGAAGCAGTATGGTGATAATACATTCGATGATTTTGAACGTGAACAACAAATGTTAGCTGGAATGATTGTGAACGAACGTTTTAAACCACTTCGTAAACGTGTAAAGAGACTTCAATTCATTAATACGCCTGCGATTTATTTACAGTTGTTTACAGATTCGTCGTTTGCAAAGCAATTTACAGATAATAATGGTTTACCACCAAATTGGAAAGAAATATGCGAAAAAACGGTAGAACGCATACAGCGCTATTATATGGCGTATGAGGATGCGACACCTTATTTATATATAAAAGATCAGCTGGAGGATTTGCAAAGAAATACATCCGTAGAGCATATATTTATTGATGAAGCTCAAGATTATTCTGTTTTTCAGTTTACCTTTTTGAAGCGATTATTTCCGCATAGTAAGATGACAATACTTGGTGATTTTAACCAAACAATACATGCACATGCCGCTGAAAATGAATTTTCTCAATTATATGATTTGTATGGAGAAGAAAAAAGTGAGTGCATTGAGCTTACACGTAGTTATCGTTCGACGAAACAAATTATTGAATTCACACGACAACTTATTTCAGGGGGAGATTCTATTGAACCTTTCCAACGTGAGGGAAGCAAACCAGTTATAACAAAAATAGAAAAAGAAGAGGAACTGCATAATAAAATTGTAAATCGAATTAAAAACTTGAAAGAAAATGGTCACAAAACGATAGCAGTTATTTGTAAAACTGCTCAAGAAAGTAAAGCAGCGTATGACATACTGCAGCAATATGTACAAATTCATCTCATCGAAAAAGAAACAACTTCGTTCGATTCAGGTGTACTTATCGTACCTTCTTATTTAGCGAAAGGTGTAGAGTTTGACGCTGTTATTATTTATAATGCTTCAAACCAACAATATAGAAAAGAAAGTGAACGTAAACTGTTCTATACAGCTTGTACACGTGCTATGCACGAGTTATATATTTTTTTTATAAATGAAATCAGCCCATTTTTATCAACAGTCGAGGCACATACTTATACGCAGGATAAATAACCATACAAACAGAGATCATGATTTATAGCGTGATCTCTGTTTAGCATACATTTTTATATGGCAGCTGAAGGTTACACTGTTTTTCATTCAAGACAAATGGAGTGTTTTTTAGGATGAAATTTCCGCACATAAGACATAATAATATGTAAGAAATTCCGATTAGATTAAAAAATTGTGGTGTCAACTGCCGATATAGGATGATTAAAATGTGGAAAATGATTGTTTCCTATCTTCCGGAGTGGAAAGTTTTCGGGCAAGCTTTTATCGTATTTTTCATTCCGTATGTAATTTCAAAGATTTTTAGTTGGATTCATTCGTTCGAGGAAGAGTAATTGAACATATGTCCGTACATTGATTTCTGGAAATTTAGAAATTAGTGATACAGATGGCAATTTACGGGGATATATTCCATCCATAACGTATATAATCACCCCTACCCATCAAAGGTGTCTATTTTAAGGTGAAAGAATGAAACAGGTCACTCTTACTTTTATACTTATTTCAATATCTTCTTCTAATTTATTCTCCTGCAAAGACTTTAATACAAATTGCTACTTTAAATATTAGGCATTTTTAAACGTTTAACTTAATTAATTAAATTAGCAAATCTATCAATCTCCAGGAAAACGTAGACATTTCCTCTATTTTGAACTTGATTTCACCATTGCAATAACTTTTATCCGATGAAGAATTAATTATAAAAATAACATAAATTTCTTTTTGTGGGAAATGATTATAGTTATTAACTATTTAATTTAATTTAAGTGATAGTGGAGAAATATATATGTCGAATCTTTTATATTATTTAGCTTTTTCAATGATTACGATGCTATTTTTCCTTTGTTTATTCATGCTTGTTGGTTGGCGTTGGTTGCTGAAACGCATAGTGAAACAAATGGGGAACATCATTTTAACCGACAGCTATCAAGAAAATCTTATCGAGATGATACCAGGCTTTCGGCATATGGGCATTCAAAATGTACTTGAAAATAGCTTGCGTGCAGAAACAGGCGATATTCTTCATCGTCCACTCGGCTCTTCAAAAAGCTGGCCGCATCTTGATCCGATTACATTTATTCCTGCACAGACAACACCGTTCCCAGTTGATGGGGAAGAAAAGGTAGATGTCAACGTAAAAATTGGACCAAAAGCAAAAAAGCCATTGGAAATTAAAATTCCGCTTATGATTAGCGGGATGGCCTATGGGATAGCCCTTAATGAAGGAGTGAGGGTTGCTTTGGCGGAAGCCGCTAAAAACACAGGAACAGCAATTAATTCTGGTGAAGGTGGAATCTTACCTGAAGAGTTAGATCAAGCGGGAATGTATATTTTACAATTTTCAAAAACATCATGGTCAAAGGAAAAAGACGTTATTCAGCGTGCTAACATGATTGAAATTAAGTTTGGACAAGGCGCGTTAATGGGGATGGGAGAGAAAATTTCACCTAATAATTTAACTGGCCGAGCTCGTGAAGTGATGAGACTTGAAGAAAATGAAGATGCAGTGATTTTTGAACATTTTTTTGAAAATCAAACTCTAGAGGATATTAAAGGACTTATTGAGGAACTTAGGGACATGTCGGGCGGTGTTCCCATTGGCGTGAAAATTGGCGCAGCTGGAAAAATTGAAGAAGATATCGATCGTTTAATTGACATAGGTGTTGATTTTATTACAATTGACGGCGGACAAGCAGCCACATTCGGCGCGCCGCCCATTTTATCTGATGACTTTGGAATACCAACATTGCATGCGGTTGTCCGAGCTGCAAATCATTTAGAAAAAAGAAATATGAAAGGACAAGTTAGTTTAATTGCATCAGGAGGACTTTTTACACCTGGCCACTTTTTAAAAGTGCTTGCACTTGGTGCCGATGCAGTTTATTTGGGGTCTGTCATGCTATTTACTGTCGCACATAGCCAAGTATTGCAATCACTTCCATTTGAACCGCCTACACAAGTTGTTTGGAATAAAGGGAAATTCAGAGATCAATTTAAGATCGAAGAAGGGGTAAAAACAGCGGAGAAATTCTTAATATCAAGTACAGAAGAAATGAAAATGGGATTAAGGGCGATGGGAAAACATTCTTTAAAAGAGTTGTCAAAAAAAGATTTAGTATCCTATGATTATTTGACTGCGCAAATGATTGGAATTCCTTTTTCATTTAAGTCTTGGGAAGAAAAACAAAAAGAGAAATAGGCGAATATTTTTGTGAGAAGCTTTTAGTTAATTTATGAAAAACAGGGGAAGAATCACATATACCATGAAATATTGGAAATAATAAAGTGATATTGGGTAATCTTCATCACCCACCTATCTTCTTCGCTTTTCTCTGAATCTTAAGGTGGGGGAATAGCGGGATAAACTGAAAAATTGTGATCCTTTATGGATGAATATCCTCTCAACATGGAAAAAATTCGCTATAATGTTTCTTTTTTCGTTAGGAAGTAATGTTGGTGTTGGATTGTTGTGATGTTAAGCAAGATGCTTTGATTCCTGCTGAAATTAGCACCGTACTAGATTGTAGTTTAATTAAAATGTACACAATGCTTTTTAAGAGAAAGAGTGATGAGAATGCGAGAGCAGAAATCAAAGATCGGACAAATGATAAAAACAACCAATACATATGAAGATAAGCAGCAAGATAAGTCTTTTCAAGGCTCAACAGAACATTTTACAGGCGATTTCACCTTGGATTTAGAACTTGTAAAGAAAGAAATAAGTTATAACTCAGATGTACACTTTCGGGAGTTTAACATCGGGCGTACAGGTATTCAGGCGGCAATCTTTTTTGTGGAAGGATTGTCAGATAAGGAACTCATCAACACACATATTCTGAAATCATTGATGCTCGATTTTAATGCAGAATACAAACGTGATTCATCTTATATGAAAGGTACAGTTTCAAAAGAGTTTATTAAAGATCAAATTCTTTCTATTAGTGAAGTAATAGAAGTCCATAAAATAAAAGATTTGATGTCAAAAGTGTTGACAGGTTCAACGGCACTTTTGATTGATGGATCGTCAGATGTGTTAATTCTTGATACAACGAAAGGGAGAACGCGGAATGTTGAAGAACCGATATCAGAAGTATCGGTCAGAGGTCCACGGGTAGGTTTCACAGAAGTTTTAAGCGATAATACCGCTCTTTTACGACGCCATGGTGAAAATGAAGGCTTATCGTTAATAAAATTTCAAGTAGGAAAGCGGGCAAAAAAAGAACTAGTTGTCGCTTATATGAAAGAAATTGCTAACGCAGAATTAGTAGAAGAAGTCAAGAAAAAAATTCAGAAAATTGATATTGATAATGTACTGGAATCAGGCTACGTAGAGCAGCTCATCGAAGATAATTATTTTAGTCCTTTTGCGCAAGCGCAGAGTACGGAGCGCCCTGATCGCGTCATCGCTGCGCTAATGGAAGGTCGGGTTGCAATTTTATTGGACGGGACACCTTTTGTTTTGATCGTACCAGTTACATTTAGTATGATGATGCAGTCACCCGAAGATTATTATGAACGTTGGATTCCTGGCACGCTCATCCGTCTATTACGTTTTGGAGCAGCTATCATTTCTCTTTTTACACCGGCCTTGTATATTTCCTTTATCTCGTTTCATCCTGGATTGATTCCGACCAAGCTAGCCGTATCTATCATAGGAGGACGAGAAGGTGTTCCGTTTCCTGCAATTATAGAAGCACTGCTTATGGAAGTGGCTATCGAAATTTTACGGGAAGCCGGACTGCGTTTGCCAAAACCAATTGGTTCGGCAATGGGGATTGTTGGTGGATTAATCATTGGACAGGCTGCGGTAGAAGCAGGGATTGTTAGTCCGATTATGGTCATAGTAGTAGCAGTAACTGCCATTTCTTCCTTTGCGCTCTCACATTATAGTACAGCGATTCCACTGCGCATTCTTCGCTTTGTAGCCATGTTTTGCGCTGCCATGTTTGGATTGTACGGGGTCATTTTGTTTTTTCTTTTCCTAAGTAGTCATATGGTGAAACTTAAGAGTTTTGGCGTACCCTATGTCAGTCCGGCTGTTCCTTATCGATTAAGTGATTGGAAAGACTTTATGGTTCGCATGCCATTTCAAATGATGAAACGTCGTCCGAAGATGCTAAATCCAAAAGATCCAATACGAAAAGGATAGCTTACTTTGAAAAGGAAGTGACCAGTGATGATTACTAAACCTAAAGATCGAATTAAGACGTCTCAAGCAGCTGTTATTCTTATTAATTATGTACTTGCAGCAGGTATTCTCACCTTGCCTAGAGCAGCTGGGGAGAAAGTAAAGACACCAGATGTTTGGATAACTGTTATTTTAAGCGGGCTAATAGCGATGGTTGCAGGATTGATTATGGTCAAATTAAGCCAGCAATTTCCTGAAAAAACATTTTATCAATACAGCCAAGACATTGTAGGAAAATGGATAGGCGGTGTAATCAGTCTACTTATAATAGGTTACTTTTTTACCCTTTCCTCATTTGAAGTTAGAGTACTGGAAGAAGTAACGAGTTTTTTTTTACTGGAAGGAACCCCTGGCTGGGCTATTATCATGACATTTATGTGGACGAGTCTTTATTTGATGTTAGGCGGCATAAACCCAATGGCTCGTCTGTTTGAAATTATATTTCCAATTACGGTCTTCCTTTTTTTGCTGACTGCCTTCATGAGTATTGGAATATTTGAGATAGATAATCTTCGTCCAGTACTAGGATTAGGAATTATGCCAGTACTAAAAGGGTTAAAAACAACAACGCTTGCATTTTCAGGATTTGAAATTATGTTGCTCCTTTTGGCGTTCATGCAAGAGCCAAACAAGGCCGGAAAGGTTGTTTTAGTTGGAGCTCTCATTCCTTCTATTTTTTATGTGATTACAGTTGTGATGGTTATCGGAGCATTTTCTGTGGATGGAGTGATAACGAGAACATGGCCAACGATTGATCTCATGCGAAGTTTTGAAATCCCAGGCTTAATATTTGAACGTTTTGAATCTTTATTACTTGTAATATGGATTATGCAAATTTTTTCAACCTATGCAATCTGTTATTACGCTGCTGCTTTGGGGTTGGCACAACTCTTTAAAAAGGACATTCATTCGTTTCTGTATGGGTTACTTCCAATTGTTTATATTATTTCTATAATTCCCAAAAACACCAATGATCTATTTAAATTTGGGGATATGATTGGTAATGCTGCTTTGCTATTATTCGGTGCATTGCCACTGCCTCTTCTCATAATCTTCAAATGGAGGAAGAGAAAGAATGAAACAAATTCTTAATCATACACGGTTTCTCTTGATATTACTGTGGGTTCTTTTACTTCTATCTCTCACAGGATGCTGGAGCAGTCACGAAATTGAAGAGCTGGGTTTTGAGGTAGGTCTGGCATTTGATAAGGGAAAGGAGTCAACTATTGAGAAAAAACTACAAAAACAAGGCGGGGGGTATCCAAAGAAGAATATTATAACATCGACCTATCAATTTGTTGAACCCCAATTATCCAGTGGTGGAGGGAAAGGTGGAGGAACGCAACAAAAATCTTACAAGAATGTTTCTGAAACCGGCGATTCTCTCCACCAAATGATTCGTGAAGTTGCATTAAGAAGGGATCGTCCTGTAATTTTTCACCACACGAAAGTGATGGTTATTAGTGCAGATCTCGCACGCACATATAGTTTGAAAAAGGTACTTGATGTTTATCTTCGTGATAACGAGATTCGACCAAGTTGCCTCATGTTAATTAGCAAGGGGCGAGCTAGCAAGACGCTAGAAACAGATGAACCAGGAGAAATTCCGGCGTTTCGGTTATTTGGGATTGTAGATAATCAATATAGAACATCAAGGATTTTACCTCCTGTTCCGCTTGCTAAGTTACCAGGAAAAATGCAATCAGAATCTAGTTTTCTTTTGCAAAATGTGATTTCGTCAAATGGGGAAGTAAAATTTTCGGGAGCTGCGGTAATCAAAGGAAAGACAAAAAAACTGCGCGGCTTTTTGAGTGAAAAGGAATTGGAAGGTTTAACATGGATATCTGGGAAGGGGAAAGGTGGTTTAGTGAAAGGTGTTGATAAAAAAACAAGACAGCTGATTATGTATGAGGTCGTATCTATGAAAAGCACGATTACTCCTCACGTTAAAGGAAATAAAATCTCTTTTGATGTAAAAATGGAATCAGAGGGACGGATATCTGAAAACTGGGTTGCTTCAGGTACACCTTTTAAAAATCAGTTTCTAAAAAGGGCAGAAAAAGCGGCTACGCAAGAAGTAGATCGATTAGTGAAACATACACTGGAGAAAATTCAAAAAGAATATCAAGTCGACGTTGCTGGCTTCGGAAACAGATTAAGAATTAAGTATCCTAAAACATGGGAAAAAGTTAAAAAAGATTGGGATAAAACATTTAGTGAGGTTCCAATCAAATACAGCGTAAAATTAACTATTAAGGATTATGGCGCGAAAGGGTCTTAAGAGTGAGATTACTTGCTCAATAGTTCTTTATCTATTCATGTTAAAAAGAAGCAAACCTTCGTAAAAAATCAATTAAAATCAACTTAAACATTAGGATTAGCAACTTTTTTTGGAGACTATTTCTCTTTTTAAAAACAGAAAAGAACAGTGAGTTTAAACAGCACTGTTCTACCTTTTATAAATCTGGTTTTTAGCTCTAGTGTTACATAGACTCTTTATACACTAACAATTTATCAACGTTTACAATTGTCTTTCCATTTACAGCGGCATGTCCTTTTCCAAGAACAAATCCACGTTTATTTCGAATAACTTCATAATATAGGTCTAATCGATCACCGGGCTCAGCGGATCCTAAAAATTCTACTCCTTCTAGTGATGAGAGAAATCCTAACCCAGCAGTATTTTCCACGCTGACGAATGCTCCGAGTTGTGCAATCGCTTCAACAATTAACATGTTTGGCATTGTCGTTTGTGATTCTGTAATAAACCATTCATTGTAACTTACATTTTTATATCCTTTTACCGACTTGCCGGATTCCATTTCAACGATATGATCAACCATTAAAAAAGGATATCGGTGCGGCAGTACATTTTGAATGTTAACTTTGTTCATGCGTTACCTCCTGATTATATTATTCAAGATAAGAGAGGAAAACTGTAACAGCTATGGCATGTGTTTTTTTATTCTTTTTATGAAAAATAACCCCCTGTTTCGAAAAAAAGAGCAGGGGAAAGGTAATTAATTTCTTACTAAATTGGCTGCACTCTCACTAGAAAAAATACCACTATTTTTAATGTTGTTAACTACTTGTTTTAATTTCTCTTCATTTTGAACAAGGGCAATGCGAACAAAGCCTTCGCCATGTGGGCCAAACGCATGACCAGGTGTGACAACGACATTAGCGCGATCAATTAATGCATATGCAAATTCTAAAGAAGTCCATCCTTTTGGAATTTCTGCCCATATGAACATACTTCCTGCTGGTTTATCAACATGCCAGCCCGCTTCAGCTAGTCCATTAATAAATGTATCTCTTCGTTTTTGATATATCGCCCGGTTTGCTGCGCAATATGAAGCACCTTTTCGCAAAGCAACAGTTGCGGCTTTTTGAATAGGAAGAAAGACACCGTAATCTATGTTTGATTTAAATTGTTTAAGCGTTTCTACAATTTCTGCATTTCCAATCATATAGCCAATACGACTACCAGCTAAGCTATAACTTTTAGATAGAGAGTTGATTTCGACACCAACATCTTTTGAACCCGGAACGGATAGGAAGCTAATAGGTTTTTGTCCGTCATAATAAAATTCAGAGTAAGCAAAGTCATGAACTACGATAATATTATATTCTTTTGCAAAAGCAATTACATCAGTAAAAAATGATTCTGTTGCCATTGCCGGTACAGGATTACCTGGAAAGTTTAATATCATCATTTTTGCTTTTTCGGCAACTTCTTTCGGAATCGTATGTAAATCAGGAAGAAAATCATTTTCTTTTTGTAACGGCATAAAATACGGAGTTGCACCTGCCATTGCAAGTCCTGTTGTATATGCCGTATAACCTGGATCTGGAACAAGGATAATATCACCTGGATTAGCAAAAGCCATCGGTAAATGAACAAGTCCATCTTGTGATCCCATTAATAATAATACTTCGTTATCGGCATTTAAAGTGACATGGTGATTAATCTCATAATATTCTGTGACAGCATTGTGAAATTCTTGTGTACCTGTCAATGTATATCCATAATTCTTTTTTTCGTTTGTTGCACTCACTAGTGTTTCTCTCACAATATCAGCTGGAGGCATATCTGGATTTCCAATACTTAAATCAATAATTTCATGACCTTCTGCAATTTTCTCTTTTTTATAGGCTGCTAATTCACTAAAAATTGAAGATTGAAATGCTTTCATTCTTGTTGCTAGCGTGTACTTCATGGATAACCCCTCCTAAAAATACTACTGTTGTCATTAGATTTTGTTCTTAGTATTCATATTCTTTTATTTTTCTGAAAACACACATATTTACATTTTAACATTTTTTTACGAAAATACAAAACTAGCAATGAAAACGAAATTTCATTTACTGTATGATTGTTATGAATATTAATAAAAAATAATATAAACCCTCTAAAATTTATACTAGAATATAGATGCCTTATTCATATAAATACTTCAAAAAGACAGCGCACTTCAAAAAATTCATTACATACATCTATTACAATTTTCTTCACAACATTTATGACTCCCAATAACTAATTTTCATAAATCAGGTAACAATAGAAAATAGATATTGATAAAAGGAGAAATAAAGATGAAGCAAATTCCTATTGGTGTATCAAATCGCCATATTCATGTGACGAAGGAAGCGTTAGAAAAGCTTTTTGGAGAAGGGCATGAGTTAACAGTAGCAAAAGAACTTTCTCAGCCAGGAGAATTCGCCGCAGCAGAAACAGTTACAATTAAGACCGATAAATCAGAAATTGCGAAAGTACGAATTCTTGGGCCAGTTCGCAAATTTACACAAGTTGAGATTTCAAAGACAGATGCACGCAAACTTGGAATTGATGCACCCATTCGTTCGTCGGGAAACATTGATGGAACACCTGGTATTACAGTAATCGGTCCGAACGGTGAAATTCAAATTGATAAAGGAGTAATTGTTGCTGAGCGCCATATTCATATGACATCAAAAGATGCAGAACATTTTCAAGTGAGAGATGGTCAATACGTGAATATTAAAGTAGGTGGAGACCGAGCGCTAATTTTTCATCAAGTATTAATTCGTGTGAAAGATTCATTTGCATTAGATATGCATATTGATACGGATGAAGCAAACAGTGGAAATATCAAAACGGGTGACTTTGGTGAACTGCTTTCATAATAATGGAAGCCATCTCTAATTTGAGATGGCTTTTACATATTTGTTGTTTGAGAAGTACTTTTACTTGGTTGTTTTTGCTGTAATAATGAAATTAAAATAATAAGTAGTGAAATGACACCAAAGATAAGTACCATATATTGTAATCCGATTGTATCTAAGAAGAAACCTGTTCCGAGTAAGACGATTTGGAACATTACACGCTCAAACATATTGCGAAATGAGAATATACGTCCATGGTAGCTTTTATCAATTTTCGTTTGGAAAATCGTTGACATAACAGGAAAGAAGCAGCCAACACTAAATCCAAACATACCGAAAGATATAAGTGTCATCCATTTTATATTACTAAAAAAGAGAGATAAGTGAGAGAATGCAATGCAAAATGAAAAGATATACAGTAACTTATATGATGAAACGTGTTCTGATAAGCGCTTAATTACAAATGCACCGAGCATAAAGGATAAACCTTCAATTGTATAAATAAAGCCTTTAATTGTTGTATCATGCTGCATTTCACTAAGATTAATCACCATTAAGTTAAAACCTCCGATAAATAAAAGCGGGATAATGCTTAAAATTAAAGCACGAAATGCAATAGGGACTTCTTTTAAAATGTGAAACACTTCCATAAAACTCGTATTTTGTGATTTCTTTTTATTCGGTATATATGTTTTCGTATCTTCAAAGTTTAGTAATAAGGTAGAAAAGAATAATAGTGCGTATGCAGCCATTGAAAAAGCATACATATATTTTAAACTCATTACAACAAGAAGGACTCCGCCCAGTGAGGTACCAACAATACGAGCGATTGTTCCAATGTTCATATGAATTCCATTCATTTGTAATAATTCATGTTCTTGAACAATAAGCGGGATAACAGATTGTAGTGCAGGGAAATAAAAAGCTGCAGAAATTTGAATAGCGATCATAAATAAAATCATATATAAAATACTTTCGTAATGAATAGCGAAAAACATAAAAATAACACTTAATACACGGCCAAACCCTGCGTATAGAAGTACTTTTTTCTTAGAGTATTGATCAATAAACCTTCCTGCCATCGGACCAACAAGGACTCCGGCTAATAATCCAATAAACATAATAACTGATTTCATAAAATCAGATGGAACATGCTTTTGCATGAATTCTAGGTTACCTAAAATTCCAAGCCATAAACCTACCCCGGCAATAAATTCACCAGTGAGAACAATCCATACGTTTTTATTGCGCCACATAGAATAACCTCTCAGTCTTTAATTGTAGTAAAAATCTTATATAAAGCCTCCTTTTTATTTCATTTACAGTCTTATTTTTTGAGTCAGAGTATATATTAAGGGTTTAAAAGAAGAATTTCAATTTTTTTGATTTGAAAGTTATTTTCATTGCTAAGAGAAAGATTGAAATAGGTTGATTAATCATTAACATATATAATTAATAGGGAAATTAGGACATGAAATCGTATATCAATTAATAGCTGTTTATATAACTTAATGAAGGAATAGGCGATTTAAGGAGCTGATATGAATGAATAATGAAAAGTTAGTTGTGAACCAATTTGGTCAAAATGCTGCGAAATATGTAACGAGTCAAATTCATGCAGAGGGAAAGGATTTACAATTTCTCATTGAAAACATTCGAAACAATAAGAATGATCACCTTCTTGATATTGCGACGGGTGGAGGACACGTTGCAAATGCATTAGCTTCTTTATTTCAAGATGTCGTTGCATTTGATTTGACGGAGAACATGTTAGAAAAAGCGGAACAATTTATTCGTTCAAATGGACATACAAATGTTTCATTTGTACAAGGAAACGCAGAGGAATTACCATTTTCAAATGAATCATTTGATACAATTACATGCCGTATTGCTGCGCATCATTTTTCGAATGTTAATCAGTTTGTTACAGAAGTACATCGAACGCTAGAAAAAGATGGTCTATTTCTTCTTATTGATAATGTCGCTCCGGAAATTGAAGAGTACGATGCTTTTTATAACTTTTTAGAGAAAAAGCGTGATCCAAGTCACCATCGTGCTTATAAAAAAACAGAATGGATATCGTTATTAGAAAGAAATGGTTTACAGGTGCAATCATATACCACTTTTGATAAAGAATTTAAGTTTGAATGGTGGTGCGATATGATGAATGTTCCTAAAAATGAAAGACATGAATTAACACACTATATGACAAAAGCTCCTAAAGAAATACAAGAATGGTTTCATATCACGATAGAAAAGAGTGAAGTACAGTCTTTTTATACAGAAATGACATTGTTTGTTGCTAGAAAATCATCTACTCTAAAACGATAATTCATACTTGCGATATTTATAGTAGTCGATATACTTGGTAGAGTGGAATATATAAACAAGGAGCAATAACAATGATTCGTGTACGTATTGAAGGAACAGAAGCTGAAGTTATGAAATTTTTAAAAGATATGCCGGAGGTACCCGGATATGAAAAAACGCATTCTCGTGAACCAAGGAAAGGAAATAACCCAAAATATACAAATAGTAAAAGTGTTTTAGCGTATTTAACATATAAGCAAAAAGAACAAACAAAATAAGGAATTACAAAATAACCAAGCCTATGTAGGGCTGGTTATTTTATTTTGCAAAAGAAAGAAAAACGATATTTATAACTTATTAACTTGATGAATAGCCGATGAGAGCCTAAATCCAACATGATCATGTGTAGATACGACGAACACAGAATGGATAAAAGACATATATTATTTTGAAAAGAAAACAACTTCTATTTGGAATAGGTAAAGGATGTTTATCATGTCTGAAATGAGTTACCAAGGGTTAACAGGTGAAGTAATTACAAGATATGATCGAGAATATGAAGAAGCTAGACAAGAGTGGAATCAAGCAAATCAAAAATTCCCTTTAGTTATTGTGTATTGTTATACAAAATGGGATGTGAGTAACGCGATTATTTGGGCAAGAAAAAATTGCATAGAAATCCGGATTCGATCAGGTGGACATCATTATGAAGGATATTCTATTGGGAATCGTGTTCTTGTTATTGATATAAGTAGAATGAATCGCATGCAATTGAATGAGAATAAGCATACGTTAAAAGTGCAAGGGGGAGTAAAGAATAAGCAAGTCTATGATTTTATTTCCGAGAAAGGGTATCCATTTCCTGGAGGGACTTGTCCGACTGTAGGGGTAAGTGGGTACACATTAGGAGGCGGATGGGGATATTCGAGCAGATACCTTGGACTTGGATGTGATAGTTTACTAGAACTGGAATTAATAGATTATACAGGGAGATTGATTATTGCAAACGAAAAATCTCATAAAGATTTATTTTGGGCATGCTGCGGAGCTGGTGGCGGGAACTTTGGAGTTATTGTATCCATGACATTTAAACTCCCAGCAAAAGTAGATAAGGTGACTTTAGTTGAAATATATTGGCCAGATGCTTTATTAGAAACACACAGAGAATTTCTGAATAAATGGCAAGAGTGGATAATCAATTTAGATAACAGAATGACGCTTGGTGCCAGTATATATAATTCGGAAACTGAGGAAAGAGCGATTTATGGTGGAGGAATATTTTATGGTAAGCCAGAAGAAGCAGAAGAAATTTTACAAATGTTAATCAACATAGATGGCGTAAGAATGGATTTAGAATATGTAACATTTTTTGAAGCTATTACAAAGGCACAATCATCTTATCCAGAATCAGAGATGTTTAAATCTACAGGAAGATTTGTATATCAGGAGTATGATGAACAAGAAATCAATGCTATTGTTGACCTCATTCAAGAGAGAGCAGCAGGAAGTATTTTTGCAGCAGTAAGTCTATATGCATTTGGTGGAAAAGTAAAAGAGGTGCCTAAAGAAGCAACAGCATTTTATTATCGAGATACCAAGTATATAATGGGGATTCAAACTATATGGGAGGATGAAAAATTTGCAAAAGATAATACTAAATGGATGGAACAGAGTTTTAAATATATAGAATCAATAACAGAAGGATCATTTGTGAACTTCCCTTATAGTGGTTTGGAAAATTATGAAGAAGCTTACTATGGCAAAAATGCAAAGAAATTACGAAAAGTGAAAGAGAAATATGATCCGCTAAATGTATTCTCGTTTCCGCAAGGAGTAATGTAGAGAATGTACACAAATCAATATCTTAATTTTATAATCCCATGAATAAGTCGCCATTTCCATTTAAAAGAAATAGCGACTTTTGCATTGAATAAATTAAATAAGATGTATGTAATCTAAAATATTTTTTCCAATTAAAAAAAGAGTAACCACAATAAATAATATTCTTACATACGATACCCCTTTTTTTATTGCAAAGTTGGATCCTACGAGAGCTCCTAAAATCATAGCAATCCCCATCGGAATTCCATATGAAAAGTTCACAACATCTAAGTATAAAAACATGATGAGAGCTGCAATGTTACTACCAAAATTAAGAACTTTTGCATTTCCAGCTGATTGAATAAAATCAAACCCGATGATCAAGAAGGAAAATAGCAAAAACGAACCAGTCCCTGCTCCAAAAAATCCATCATAAAAACCAATAGTAAACACTGTTACAGCAAAGATTAGTCCTCTTTTCCAGCCCATTCCTTCGTATTTAGAATCTTTTCCCCAATCTTTTTTTAAAATTGTGTAGATAGCAACTGCAATTAGCAACACTAGAACTAATGGTTGTAATACTTGTGAGGAAATGTGTTTTACAATGTACGCACCTAAAAACGAACCAAGAACAGTCAAAGGGAATAATTTAGATACGAGTCGGAAATTTACTTTTCCTGATTTAATAAATGATATTGTACTTGTTAAAGATCCCATTGAACTTGCTAATTTATTAGTAGCAATTGCCGTTGAAGGTGGTAAGCCTGTAAATAGTAGGGCTGGAATAGAAATTAACCCGCCTCCTCCAACTACAGAATCGATGAATGCAGCTAAAAAACCAGAGAGCACTAAAAAAACTAGTGTGTATAAGTTTATATCTTCCATATGAATCACTCCTATAATTTTGTTTTCTTTCAAGTTCGAAGCTTCGATTCGTTAGTCACTATTAAAGTAGTGACTATTAATATATTAGCAAAATAAGATGTATTTGTGAACAAAAATTTGAAAATAATGGCTAATAGGAAACATTGAACAATTGAATTTAATTAGATGTTAGCAATTCAAAACACCATAGAAATCATTTACTAAATTGTTGTTTAACGATACTATTAGTTTTAGAAGGATAAAATTACTAATTGTTATTTAAACGCTTATATAGGAAGGTTATTATGGAGAAACTTTTACAAAAAATTCAGTCGCTAGGTTTCAATCAATACGAAGCGAAAGCCTATGTAGCTCTAGTATATTTAGGAGCATCAAGCGCTTACCAAGTAAGTAAACAATCTGGTGTTCCCCGCGCTCGTATTTATGAAGTATTAGAAGGATTAGAGAAAATAGGTGTAGTTATGAAAGAAGAGGTAAATGAAGCTGCACAATATTCTCCCTTACCTGTTGATGTCTTTCTAGAATCAATTAAACAAAAGTGGGAAGATACATATACATCTGTACAACAAGAATTAAAAATATTTGAGAGTCAACGACCTAAGGCTGATCCGCATGTTACAACTATAAAAGGAGAAGAAACTATTCTTTCATTTTGTCGCATTCTGCTCCGCCGAGCTCAGCGCAGAATCATTGTATCTATTTGGGATGCTATGTATGAACAACTTGAAGACGACTTAAAAGAAATGCAAAAGATTTGTAGTCTAAAGGGAATTGTCTTTCAGGTTGAGAATCCATTGCCAGGTCTAGTGCTACATCGTAAGACCGATTACGTAGACAATATCGGAGAAAAAAAGTGGTTTATTATTTCTATTGACGGTAAAGAAATGATTTATGGTCATCCTGTAGAACAAAATGGAAATGCCTTTTATACAGACGATCCTGTACATGTGTCTTTATTGGAAAATTACATATGGCATGATGTACTAGTGAATCGATTAATGCAAGAATATAAGGCTAATTTACAACCTTGGATTTCTACAGAAAGAGAAAAGTTCTTTAAAAAATAATCACATTCGCATTATTTTTCAACGATAGAATATGGGAACAATACAAAGATTTAAGATATGTATGCAGAGGTCACTTCGTATTTAGTGTAAGTGATCTCTGTATTTTAATGTACATACTTATAATAAAAAGAGCGGACACCAGTAAAATATCTTATCCTCTTTTTCTTTCATATATCCTCTTATAATTTCCTTTAAGTTTAATATCAAAATTTTAGAAAGAAATATCAGTAAACGATCGATATTTCTTTTTTGCCTCCAGTTGCTAAGTTAAGAGTTGTACATATCCAGAAAATGAAAAAATTCACAGTAAACGTGAGAGAAAATCTTTTTTAAAACGTTATATAAAGTGTAAAAGCTTTTATAAAAACATAAGGAGAGTTGTTGCATGAAGTCTAATGATACAAATTTTATTCGGCGATTACAGCGACAAAAAGAAGACGCGCTCGAATTTATAGTAGATACGTATTTGCCATTAATAAAAGGGATCACTTATAAAATCCTTGCCCCGCTTGAAAATAATGGTGTCATAGAAGAATGTGTAAATGATATTTTTCTCTCCATATGGAATAATTCAAAAAAGTTCCATGGAGATCAAGTGGATTTTAAAAAATGGATTTGTGTCATCGCTAAGTTTAAAGCAATTGATTATTATAGAAAAAGTGTTACAAATGTAGAACTTCCTCAAAATTACATGGATTTGAATGCAGAAAAATCAGTAGAAGATGAATTAATTTTAATAGAAAATCGAAATGAACTTATAAAGTTAATTAATCAGTTAGAGCCTGTTGATCGAGAGATTTTTATTATGAAGTTTCTTCTAGGTTTGAAGACGGAAGATATAGCAGAAAAATTTGGTTTAACTAGAGCGGCTATAGATAATCGGATTTATCGAGGTAAAAAGAAGCTACATAAAAATGCTACAAATCTTAACTTTGGAGGTAGTGTAGTATGAAGGATATTTATGAGTTATTAAATGATATAAATATAGATGAAACAGAATTTGAGGAAATGGAAGTAAATGAATTTGAAAAGGCGAAAGTGAAACGTGCTTTAAAACAATCCATACATGAGAAGAAAAATACAAAAAGTTGGAAAATGAAAATCGCCGCAGCTGCAGTTATTGTTGGTTTATCAGCTACAACTTTCGGATTAGCGTTTCCTACTTATGCAGGGGGTTTACCTATAATAGGTGATGTTTTTCGATTTTTAGATAATGGGAGAACGGGTCTATATGATCGTTATAAAGAGTTTTCTACTGAAATGAATATGACAAAAGAAAATAAAGGCATTAAAGTCACTATCAATGATGCGATTTTTGATGGGAAAACAGTATCATTAACCTATTCTATAGAAAGTGAGAAAGATTTAGGTGATGATCCTATTTTATTGGATAGTTTAGACATAATGGGGACAGATGGGATGACAGGCAGCGCTCGAATTTCAAAGGTTGCTGAAAAGAAGTATGTAGGTTTGGTAACAGCTACTCATCATAATGAAAGCAAAAAAGATTCTATAAATGTAAGATGGAATGTAGAAAGTATAACAATTCCAAATCAGAAGAAAGAGATAAAAGGAAACTGGAATTTTGCTTTTACTTTAAAAGCAATAAACAGTAAGGAAAAACCAATTATTGGAAGTTCGAAAAAAGATGGTGTACAAGTAAATATGGAGAAATTAGCAATAACACCGATGTCATTCATTGTTTACTACAACCAGGAGGTTTCTAAGGAAGTTAGAAAAAAATGGGATGATGTAGATGTGGAATTAGAAATTAAAGATGATTTAGGAAATCGATATTCGGGTGAAGGAAATGGGGGAAGAGGTACAGATCCATTTAACATAAGCTGGAGTAAAACTTTCCAAAAGCTTGATAAAAGTGCAACAAAACTAATCATAACTCCTCATGTTAACTTACGAATCCATACTCCTAATAATCACGGCGGAGTAGAAATGACAGGAGGAAAAGAAAAGAAAATTCAAGTACCAGAAAAATCTGGAGGAGAGAAGAATTTTGTTTTAGAAGATATTGTTATTGATTTAACGGAATAACAATTTTATATGCATATTTTTATGCATAGTTCCATAACAATGTAGTAAAACTAATGAATGATAAGTAATTTCGTATTTGTTTCATGTATAACTCTGTATATAGTTATAAGGAGGAAATAACGTTATGTCATTCATATGGTCATTAATCGTTGGCGGCATTTTAGGATGGTTTGCTAGCTTACTTGTTGGAAAAGATGTTCCTGGTGGTGTTATTGGTAATATAATTGCCGGCATCATCGGTTCTTGGATTGGTACAGCTTTACTTGGAAAGTTTGGGCCAGTTATTGGTGGCTTTTACATTATACCAGCTTTAATTGGTGCCCTTATACTTATCTTTATCGTTAGCTTTTTGCTTCGCATGATGAAAAAATGAAACAATGGGGCTGTTTACTTCAAGTAGGCAGTCTTTTTTGTTGATGCCCGATTGGTTCAACTAACCATAAGTAGAAAAACCGCCTACTTATAGAAGTTTCACTTTATTTTGTGTTATGTTAATAAATCTGTTATGCTAGGAACATACCATTTGGAGGTGTCAACATGAAAAATTTTACAGTTAATTTTCATCAAGAAGACAATGCAAAAGCAACGACTGTTTATAAATTAAATGAAGATGACTTTAATAAAGCAACAGAAGGCGGAACTCGTCATCTGTTTGATTTAGATACAAATGTTGGTTTTTTTGTATTCTTTGATGCAGAAGATACAGAAGGTAATGAGCAATATTTAATGCTTCAATATGAAGGTGATCAAGAAGAACCTATCGCTTGCTACGGTTTCGATTTAAAGCTATTTTATCAATTTGTAGCACTATATTTAAATGATCTTGAATTCCAAGGTGAAACAGATGAAGAAGAGGAAGAATATGGTCCAATTCATCATTTAGCTCACTTGCTGTATCATATTGTTGAAGATGGAAAAGAGATTGAAGCTTAATTACATAAGAAAGGCTGTTCCTTATGCGGACAGCCTTTTTGTTTTGTCTTGTTTAAGAATATAATTTATAAAGAAATATTGGCTGATGCCCCCGATAATAAGAAATACAGCGCAAATATTAAATAAGAAACTCCCGCTAAAATGTTGTAATAATAACGCTCCAGCCGCTGGACCAAGCATTCGTGAAATATCCCAGTGCGTACCGTAAATAGAGAAATAAATTCCTCGCATATGTTCCGGTGCTAATTCTGAAACAAAGCGTAACAGATGATTTAACGCTATACTTTCTCCAATTGTTAAAATTAATAGTGTGAAAAATAGTAACCATAATGTATTGGAGTAGCCGTAACCAATCGCTGCAATCGTATAGCAAATATAAGAAATAACAATAATTTTTTGCATAGAAAATTTCTCCGCCCATTTTACGACTCCTACTTGCAAAACGATCTCCATAATCCCTTTACATGTAGCCATAAAGGTAAAAACAAACATAAAATTAGTGAATAATTCCTTTTCAGCATAAAGACGATAATTCGTTTCCATTTGTGCGTAGAAAAAACTAATAGGCAGCATAAAAACCATAAGTCCAAATACGCTATAATGTTTTGAGAGAAAATGCTTCCATTTCGTAGGTGTAGTTTTTTGTTCATCATATTGTAGAAGTGGAGCAGTCTCTGGGAGCTGTGTCCATACAAGAACAGAATAGAGAAATAAAGCAGCAGCTTCTAAAATAAAAAGAATGGTTGGATCATCTTTGTAGAATAGATATCCAATCGCTGGACCAATGATGGCTCCGACGGCTCCAACTGTTTGAATGAGAGCAAATACTTCAGCTTGCTTTTCTTTCTCTGTTACATCAGCAATTTGTGCTCGTTGCGCAGGAATATAAAGAGAACGTCCAAGACCATTCATAATGTAGAAGAGAGCGAATGGTATAACAGATTCCGCGAAAATAAAACCAGTCATAGCACATGCCTGTAAGAGTAATCCAATTAAAATAATTACTTTTCTGCCAAAGCGATCTGTAATACTACCACCAAAAAGTGTAAATAGAATTTCACTAAGCGGTTGTAATCCAAAAAGCAACATGGTAAACAAGGCGTTTCCGTTTAAGGCTTTGTTCACATATATGATAAAAATAAGTGCGAGCATTGCTCCTGTTATACTCGTTAGCAGTTCTCCAACTAACCGAATCCATATAGGTTTGCAATAACGTTTTGTCAATATCATCATTTCATTCTCTCCTTTCTATATGGAAATTTTATGATGGAAAGGAAAGAGGAAAAAGAGTAGAATGAAGCAAAGAAATTTTTCATCTTTTAGGGGGATATGTATGGTAATTTTGGATCATTACATACAGCTTTGGCTTCAGTATGCAAAGGGGAAAGAACTTGGTGAAAAGATAGAAATATCGCTGCAAGACATCTCGAAAACATTATATTGTACTGATCGAAATAGCAAATTCACAATAAAAAAACTAGAAGAAATACAATGGATTAGTTGGTTACCAGGACGGGGAAGAGGAAATCGATCTAAAATCGCTTTTTTACAAGATCCCGCATTGCTTATTTATGAAAAAGGAAAAGAACTTGTAAAACAAGGTGAAATTAAAAGCGGCAAAACCTTTATTCAAACATATGAAGAGTATTTTCCGTGCATATTAGAACAATTTCAAACATGGATTGACACACTTTTTGGATATCATATTGAACAGTCACCTAAAGGAAGAATCGATGTTTTACGATTAAACATGCGCATAAGCCCAATTATATGCCTTGATCCTATGTATGTTACGCTTCGATCTGAATGCCATATTGTTAAGCATGTCTGTGATACACTCGTTCATTACAATGAAACGACAAATGAAATAGAACCACGTCTCGCTTTTTATTGGGAATACAATCATACACATAAAATATGGACATTTTATCTTCGAAAAGGCGTTTGTTTTCATAATCAAAAACCGTTTACTGCACATGATGTCAAGTATACGTTCAAACGTTTTTTAAGTACAAAAGACAATCCTTATCGCTGGATGCTACAAGATATTGAAAAAATACATATTGTAGATGAATATACAATTGAAATTCATTTACAAACAGAAAATGAATTATTTTTACATATTTTAGGAGGGGAACATTGTTCTATTATTTCTGAATCACAGGAGAATGAGCAATACATATTAAATGGAACAGGTCCATTCAAACTTGTTAAAAATGATGATGCATTACTTATTTTAGAAGTAAATCCATTGTATTTTCGCGAGCGCCCATTTCTTGATCGTATTGAACTTTGGTATTCCCAAGATATAAGTAGTTATGGTGGTTATGAAGTATTATTAGGTTCTTTACACCATGATAGAAAGGGCGTTCAAAAAGAAACGTCTCAATTAGAAGCGAACGTAACATACATTACACTCAATACAAAAAAGCAAGGTCCAATGCAACATATAGCCTTTCGGCAAGCTTTAAAACAAATTATCAACGGCATGCAAATATTAAACGATTTAAAAGGTGAACGTGGAGAAGTAGCAACGAATCTGTTATTAGGAAAAACAATCGAAATAAAGAAAGAAAGTTCAATTAAAGAGCTATTAGAAATAAGTGGGTATAGAGGAGAAACATTATATTTATATACCTTCCAAGATCAAGATCATGTTGAGGATTCACATTGGGTTCAAAGGGAATGTGCCAAGTATGGAATTAAGATAGAACTATCTTTTTTAGATGCACATGAACTTCTTACACTTCGAACAATACAAGAAGCTGATCTGATTCATGATAGTGCTACAATAAGTGAACACGCTGAATTAAGTTATCTATATTTACTGCTAACGACAAATAGTTTTCTCCATCAGCATAGCTCTTTCAATTTAAATGAGAAGTTGAAACATGTATTTAAGGAACAAAATCGGAGTGTGCGTATGCAATTGTTAGGGGAAACGGAAGAAGAGCTGCTAGAGTGTATTCATATAATTCCTTTGTATCGAAATTATATGACGATACATACACATGAGGGCATACAAAATGTAGCAATTAACTCCCAGGGCTGGATTAATTTTTATCATATATGGTTTAAATATTTACATAACGTAACAAGGTAGTGAAACAAAGTGCTCATAACCCATCATTTCTTCAAGCGTCATACGATGAAATGATGGGTTTTTAGATAGATTAGATAAAACTGTACTAAGCATAGCGCTGATTTTTATTCTATTTTTCATAAAGATGGAATAATGCGCCTTTACAGCGTAACAATGTTATGTTACATTGAATAAAAAGAAGGGAGAGCAAAACTTTGAATCAGGACTTAATTTCGAAAAAAGATTTGTTAGATCTTACGGGAATCTCTTATGGTCAGCTTTATAGGTGGAAAAGAAAAAATTTAATACCAGAAGATTGGTTTGTGCGAAAATCAACATTTACTGGCCAAGAGACATTTTTTCCTAAAGAAAAAATTTTAGATAGAATCGAAAAAATTCAGACGATGAAAGAGAATTTGTCTCTTGATGATTTAGCAAACATGTTTTCACCAAATGTGACTGAGATTAGTTTAAGTAAGGAAGGGATTATACAACGCGGGATTGCTTCAGAGCCAGTTGTACGTTTCTTTATAGAGCAACATCAAGAAATAGCTGAATTTCGTTTTTCAAAAATTCTTTTCGTTTATATTTTAGAAAAAATTCTTCAGTCTGGAGAGATTAGCCTTGAAGAAGGGAAAATGGTGTTACATGTGTTAAATGAACACTATGAAACGATGAAGAATAAAAATGGCGAACTTATTTTCATTCGAAAACTAGGTGTTTCAACATGTTTCTTACTTTCGAGCGTAGAGGATATTTATTTTGATCAGGGTACTAAAATTGTGATTCGTTTACCTTTAATGAATTGTACAGAAGAATTAAAAACGAAGTTGTTGTGATGGAGGGATAGTAGTGAAAACAAATGATTTATTAATTAATGGTTATGGAACAGCGAACGGAGGGCAGTTTCGTAATGTCCAATTAAACGGAAGAGGAATTGTAAATGGGGATTTAGAATGCATTGATTTTGAATGTAATGGCTCTGGTCATGTAAATGGAGATTTGAAAGCTGAAAAAATAAAAATAAGTGGTTCAGGAAAGATAAATGGAAAAATAGATGCTCAACATATGAGTATTGAAGGAAGCGGTAGTATATATGAGGATGCAACTGTAAAGAAAATGAAAATTTCGGGTAAAGGGACAGTTGCTGGAAATATATCAGGTGAAGATATAAACATTCGTGGTAAAGCTATTATTGATGGTAATTGTGAGGTAGATACCTTCACATCAGAAGGACAATTCATCGTGGGTGGATTATTGAGTGCAGATGAAATTCAAATTGATATTCATGGAGAATGTAAGGCAAAAGAAATAGGCGGTCAAACGATTAACATAAGATATAAGAAATCAGGTTTAAATTGGCTTTTCAAAACAATGTTTTCTCCTCGCTTGGAAGCAGAGCTTATAGAGGGCGATAACATCAACATTGAACATACAAACATTCATACCATTCGTGGTAACAATGTTACGATTGGACCAGATTGTGAAATAAATCTTGTTGAATACACTGGAGTTTGTAATATTGATAAAAACGCCAAAGTAAATGAAAGCAGAAAAATTTAAATTTTTAATAGGAAGAGGATGATTACATGAAAGAACAATATAATCTCAGTTTAAATGGCTCAGGTAATTCGTCAGGTGGTGTTTACAATAACGTCAAGATTCGCGGAGAAGGAACAATTTTAGATGATATTGATTGTGATGTGTTTAAAACGTATGGAACGAGTGAGATTCAAGGGAATATAAAGACACGCCAAGTAACTGTGTTTGGTGAAACAAAAGTTCGTAAAGATTTGCATTCAGAAAATGTAAAAGTTTACGGTACTCTTGAAGTTGGCGGTATGGCAGATGTAACACGTACAAAAGTGCGAGGAACGTTTGATATTGGTGAGAATTTTACAGGTGAAGAAATTGATGTAGCCGGTGGAATGAATGTGAAAGGAAACTTAGAGGCAGAGAATTTTAATCTAAATGGGGGCTGCACTATTACAGGGATGTTGAATGCTGGAAAAATTAATATTGTTCTAAGATATGAGCACAGCAACGTAGAAGAAATAGGAGGCGAGAAGATTACAGTTCGAAAAAAATCATCTTTCTTTCCTTTCTCAAAACATGGAGGATTTCTTAAAACTCGTGTAATTGAAGGTGATGATATTTATCTTGAATACACAAAAGCTGATGTTGTTCGAGGTAACAATGTTACGATTGGTCCAGGATGTGAAATTAGTGTAGTAGAATATCATGAAAGTTATAAAAATGCAGCTCAATCACTTGTGAAAGAATATAAACAAATATAATCATATAGAGGAAGGACTATAATATGGTTGCTAAAGGTAGTAAGCTTGGTTTTGTCGTTGCTGGTTTGTTATTTAGTGTATTAATCTTCTCAATCGTTCATACATTCATGTGGGCATTAGTTCCAGCTGGTTTAGCATTTCTATTTATATTCTTAATGGGAAATGAGAAGATGGTCATCCGTAATACAAAGAAGGAAGTAAAGAATGTAAGTGAAAATTAACGAAAAAAGACTCTTTTCATATTATTTATGAAGAGAGCCTTTTTATTTTAATGACTCCTAACTAACAAACTGAAATTATTCTGAAATAATTTCGTATTCTTCATCTGCAAGTAATAAAATTTGCATTTTTTTACCTTTGTTATGTACTTCAATTACATCGTATGTGCCTAAGTTTTTAATTTTACTTGTTGAAGCATTTACCATACCTTCAACAGAGTCGATTAAAATATCTTCTTCAATGTAGGATTCAGGCAAAGACATATCTTCAGTTTCTAATACACATGCATATAAATTTTGTAAATCAGTAGCTGTTGGGTTTAATTCCTCAACATCAATTATATTCTTTACTGCATCTACATGTTCTTCTTTTGGTTGATATACTTTAATTTTAGACATATTTTATTCTCCTTTATTTCTTAATCTAAGAGGCTATATATTATTATAACGGTTTTCATGAAAAACATGAAATAGTAATTATGGCTATAAATGAAAAAACATTTTTTTATTTATATTAGAAAAAATTCATTGCTGTTTTTCTTCATGAATACAATATAACAGAAATGTTTTATATAAGATTTTTCGCTTTCTTAATCCATGCAATGCATATATAATTTAAATGGGACTAATCGTATTTTTGTATATTTATAAAAAGAATTGAGGTTTAACGAACAATGACAATAAAAATCATTACAGATAGTGCGGCAGATTTATCAAAAGAATTACTACAAACTTATGATATAGAGATGATTCCGCTTCGTGTATATGATGAGCAAGAGAATGAATTTCTTGATGGAGTAACGTTAGATCCTATCGACCTACTTCGAAATATGAGAGAAGGGAAAGTATATAAAACATCATTACCTTCTTTAGAAACGATTCAAGAAGTATTCACTACATACGCAAAGCAAGATGTAACATGCATTTATTTAGCTTTTTCTTCTGAACTTTCTGGTACGTATCAATCTTCTGTTCTTGTAGGAGAAGAAGTAAAAGAAGCGTATCCTAATTTTTCATTAGACATTATTGATACAAAATGTGCATCAACTGGCCAAGGACTTGTAGTATTAGAGGCTGCAAAGATGGCAAAAGATGGAGCAACAAAAGAAGAAATTTTAAACCGTATTGCTTTCATGACGAAACATATGGAACACATATTTACTGTTGCAGACTTACAATATTTAGTTCGCGGTGGACGAGTAAGCAAAGTAGCAGGATTTATAGGTGGCTTGTTAAATATTAAGCCTATTTTAAATGTAGAAGATGGAAAACTTATTCCACTTGAAAAGATACGTGGCCGGAAGAAAGTATTTCAGCGTATAGTAGATATTATGGAGACAAGAGGGAAAGATCTTAAAAATCAAACAATTGGAATTTCACACGGTGATGATTTAGAAAGTGTAAACATACTAACAGAAATGATTACTGAAAAATTTGGATGTAAAGTATTTGTAGTAAATTCGATTGGTGCAGCTGTTGGAGCTCATGCTGGCCCAGGAACATTAGCTATATTTTTCTTAAATGAAGTGTAAAAATAAAATGTCTCTTAAAATAAGAGGCATTTTATTTTTATTCCGAAAACCATTATTATCAAATCCTTACATGATTATTATAAAACTACTATATTATATGAGAAAATATCGAAATAAATTTTAATAGAGCGTACCGCGATGTTTTTATTTATCCCGCACTAACGGACAGTAAGCCCCCGACTGATGGAAGTTTCACTTTATTTTTAATCTTCCACAAATATTCGCGCAGGCACAAACAAGTGAGTCAATAATGAAAGCTAAATTAAAACACTGCTTAGGATATCAACTTATTAAAGAAATGAACACATTCAAGAAAAAGGAAACATAATTAGAATTAATGATTGTGGATATGAAGTTTCATTTGATTTACAAATAAAAGAGTAGAACTTCATTAAAAAAATAATTATAATAGTATCTACTTATAAAGACTTTCCACGACAAAACATTGAATTTATTATATAATTTTAACATAATAAATATTGATATAATGGCGTTTAAATTTCATTTTAAGGGTGTATGTTCATGAAAAATATTGATTTTATTCTTGAAAGTGATGAGACATTAAAACCATCGGAACGACTCATTTTATTACTATTAGAAAAACATAGAATATTATATACAAATGATTTACTTGTTTTATCAAATCTATCATATAAAACATTAGTAGATTCTTTAACAACGCTTGTTATGAAATCATATATAATTAAAGAGAGTGGAAAAGGACGTAAGCAAAATAGATATAGTTTAATATAATTCAATTATTGTAAACTACAAAACAGGAAGAGCTCGCAAAATATGCTCTTCCTGTTTTGTAGTTAAAACTCATCCTCATAAATTAAATTTCCTGCATCATGGTCTTTCATTAATCGCTGCTTCAAATAATTTTCTTTTGTTGTACGATCATCTTTATGACCAACAGCTGCTGCAATGATATGTGGTGGTAATTGTTTATAATCATATAAATACTGCACATAAAAATGCCGAAAGAAGTGAGGGGTTATTTTTTCATTTTTTGTAAATGATAAATTAGTTTCTTTTATGATTTTGGTGATATATTGAGACAAATAATTTTCTTTATATGCTGTATGATTTTTTGTTTGAAAAATGGTACCGCCATGCTTAATTCCTAACTCAGTTGGCAAACGGCGGCGGATTCGAAAAGCAATTATCCGTTCAAATACCGCTTTGTTAATTGGTACAATTCGTTCAGAATCACCTTTCGTATTTACATATAAATAATAACGATTACGCAATGTATCATACTCTAAATCTTCCCACTTCGCATGTGCAACCTCCGCAATACGTAGTCCAGTTGTTGCTAATATTGAAAGCAGAGCATAATTGATAGGATTATTTTTATAATATGACAGTAATTGCTTTACTTCTTCATAAGATAATTCTCTTCTTGGTTTATGTTTTTTCGTTATTGTTGTACTCAGTATGTCAATGTATACAGGCTCTTTAATAAATTCAATTTCATATAGCCATTTTAAAAAGGACCGAGTAATTCGTAGTTTTCGGCTTATCGTTGCTGGTTTATATGCTTCGTTAGATTGATAAGAAATTGCGTCTTCAGCAAGCCACTTTTGATAATTACGAATATGTCTTTTTCTTAAATTTATCCATACTTTACCTTCAATGAAATTCTCCACATCCATTTGTAAAAATTCTATATGTTCTCGAATAAAAAAATAAAACTGTGATAAATCTCTAGAATAAAGAAGACGAGATGTGTCTTTTACTCGTTTTTCTTTATCAAAATGCGTTTGCCGATTTAAATAATAATATAAAATCTCTTCATCAGAAAAATCTTCATATGAATATGTATCCTCACGCTCGTTTTTCTCTTTTCGATCTTCAGCTTGTTTTAAAAAATCTTCATTCCATATTGCAATAGTATTTGCAAATTTTTCTTTACTATTTTTATTGTATAATAACGAATTATGATTATTAATTGGTAATAAATGAAATGCCATATTATATCAAATCCTTATTTATTTTACATATATTATTAATTTAAAAAAATAAAATGTATATACAATTTATTTTAAAGTGTATTTATATAAAATACAACATTGATTCTCAACTATAGAAAATCACACATTTTCTAAGATTTAAAATTGATTTATAAATTTTATATATTATGAGTCTAATTGAAATAATAGAAAAGTTAATTTTAAAATAAAAAGAACTTACGTATGTTTATAGTATAATTATAGTTTCGTATTTATATGTGATATAATAAATTTACATTATGTTATGTTTTTCTTTTAAAGTCTATTTAGTTTTATATAGAAAGGATTTATTTACATGTACGATCATACATACGAACAATATATGGATACAAACGAGGTAAAAGAGTATTTACGTATTACAAGTTTCACATTTAAAAAATTAATGAAAGAAAATAAATTAACTCCAATTAATAAGGATACATGGCGATTAGATGGCAGTTTTTTGTTTCGAAGAGAAGAGGTTACTGTATTACAATCGCAGTTACATACAGAAGGAATCACATTAAACCAAGCAAGTAAACAATTTCATGTTAGTATGTATCAATTATGTAAATGGATTGAAGAAGGGGAATTATCCTATACAATTCAAATACATCGAAATAAAGAAACAAAATTTGTGCAAGAGGAAGGAGTAAAACAATTAGTTGAAAGATTAGATGACGCAAATGCTCTTTATACATATTCTAGAAAATATAATGTTGTTTTATTTCAAAAATTTATACAGGGAAATACAATTGCGCGTATAACGTCTATCCCTAAAAGGGGAAACATTATAGTAACAGATGAATTCGGGAATGATATGACACTGCAAGATGTGAAAGAAAGTGGCTTTTTGCCAGCATATCAATTATCAGATAAACCGAGGAGTCATCATCAAAAATTTGTGAAGTTTCGTTTTTTGAAAACACACAACTTACGCAGTGATATTTTTCAGCGAATTGATTTCTTATTACAATATGTATCACCACGAAATCTTCGGATTTCAGAAGAACACAATTTCTGGATTGTTGAAATTCGTCAATCACTCATTCAAGTTCCTATGCAATTTCAGCAAGAGTGGGTCGATTCTCTTATGCCATATATAATAGAAGGAAAAATAGCAAAACGTCCAAATAATAGTATTTACTTAGACAGCAATAGTGTTACAAAAAGCATTGTACTATCTTCATCTGAGTATCAGTCTATCTCAAACATTGTAAATGAAGAAACAATTTCAATAGAGGAGTTTATTACTTCGGCAATTCGAGAAAAATTAGATCGGCATACAATGAAATATTAAAAGACTTATCATGTAGATAAGTCTTTTAATATACAAAAATATCCAAACTCTCTAAAAAACGACCTTTCAGATTCCTTTTTTAGAGGGTTTTATATAAGTGATAATGTATTTATATCTATAACATATAAAAATCTATACAAAGATTCATAGGCCCCTTAAATCCATTTGGATATATTTGGGTTAATTTTTCTGTATAGAGGTAGCACCACATGCCCATCAACTTAAGAATATTAACTAGACTCAAGAGTATATTTGTTTTTAAAATTGCTTTTTGTTTCTCATTTAATGATTCTAGGTTTATTTTAGGTCTACCTAAATGTTTACCTTTTGCCTTTGCAGATTCAATTTCTGCCCGTTGCCTTTTATTATTATCCTCTCTTTCTTTTTCAGCAACAAAAGAAAGAACCTGTATTACTAAATCAGAAACAAATGCCTTCAAAGTATCCTTATGTTGTGTTGTATCCAGCAATGGTATGTCAATTACTTTAATGTTAGCTTTTATTTCGAAGTAATGATTTCCCATTCCTTTTTTATTTCCTTTGAATTACGGCTAAAACGGTCAATAGATTTTATATAAAGCAAGTCACCTTCGCGTAAACACTGTTTTAATGCTTTATATTGAGGTCGATCGAAGTTTTTTCCACTCTCTTTATCAATAAAAATATCCCTTTCACTGATTCCCAATTCAAGCATTTCATTAAGTTGCCGATCAACGTTTTGGTCCTTGCTGCTTACCAGAATATAACCGAATGTTTTATTTTTCATGGTGTAAGTATCTTTAAGAGATCCTGATGCATCTCCATTCAGCTCATTTTTTTGTTTTGTTGTTCCCCAAAATAAAAAAATGAGCTGAATTCTCATAGACAATTGTGGAAAGATAAAATTTTCGCTTTGGATTACTTCAAAATATTAGCTTGATAGGTATGGGATACTGTCCACATTTTAACGAAAATATACGCTAAGTAAAATTCGACATAAAAAACGTTGATTTTACAACTCTAAGCGGTTTATCCGATTTCAAAAGCGAGGGTATTTGGGACAAATGTAATTCAACCTAAGATAAGTTGAAAATAGCTTGAAATGTGTCTCAAAAGTTATCTCTAAATCAAAGTCTCAATTGGAATTAGTAGCAATGAGTTAAAAGTGTACCTTTACGAATAAAAATGAGCCCAAAGAAGCAAAGAATACTTTGGACTTATTTTTAGATTTTGGTAGTTACATTTTTATCCTAATAAGTGGTTCTATGATAACTACATATGAATAGAATTCACTTTTTAGGAATACATAAAATATATACGTACAAGCCTGGCCAACTCACTACGTCCTTAGTGAAAATAGGATTCTATAAATTTTGGAGGAAAATATATGCAAAAAAAGGTTCTCCTGTTTACAGATTTGGGAATTGATGATGCGTTTGCTATTCTGTATACCTTTTTTCGTAAAGATATTCAACTTGTAGGGATTGTCGCTGATTATGGAAATGTATCAAGAGAGAATGCTATAAGAAATATTAACTATTTGAAGTACATTGCGGGAAGAGAAGAGATACCTGTATTCCTTGGTGCTTCTGTACCGTTGACAGGTATATTGGTTCAGTATTTCCCTGAGGTACATGGAAAAGTCGGATTAGGACCTATCATTCCCCCTGAAATTTCTTATCCAGTGTATCCCTTAAATGATATTTATCAAATTATACATTCAAATTTAGAAGATCTTACAATTATCAATTTGGGAAGACTTTCTTCGTTAGCTACGACCTTTGTATTAAATTTAGAAACAATGCGGAACGTAAGGGAATGCATTTGCATGGGCGGAGCTTTTTTTTATCCAGGTAACGTGACTGCCGTTGCTGAAGCTAACTTTTACGCGGACCCTTATGCAGCAAACTTAATTCTGCAGCATGCGAAGAACTTAACAATTATTCCGTTAAATGTAACTCAACATGCGATTATTACACCCGAAATGGTCCAGCAAATCGATGCATTTCATCGGAATACACAGGATCTTGCAGGACTTATCATCAAACCTATGTTAGACTATTATTATAATTTCTACTCCAAGTCTAATCCCGGTATAAGCGGAAGTCCTATGCATGATTTTGTAACAGTGTGGTATTTGCTGAATCAAGAGGCTGTTAGCTTTTCAAGAGTACCCATTAAAGTAATTCCTGATCAAGGAGAAGGATTTGGTCAAAGCATTGCAGACTTTCGTTTTGTGACTAATCCAGGCTATAAAACGCATAATGTAGCTTTTCAGTTTGATTATAAAAGATTCAAGAAGGATATTATGGAAACGTTCTTAAAGGAGAGATTGTAACATACTTTATTAACTTCAGATAATACGGATTATGTGAATGAAAAATCACCTCAGATTTTTTCTGAAGTGACTTTTCTAGGTTTCTAGATAGAGTAACTACCTATAAGTGATGTTATGGTAACTAACTATATAGGATATTCATTTTTTAAATTCAAATACATTTCGATGTAAGAAATCCTGTCCTAAATCAGCAGATCTATTTGGATTGTAGTAATTTTGGTATGTAGCATTTTTGGGGAGGTGCATTGTGAATCAAAAACCAAAAGTCATCTCCATTGCAGCTGTCTCTGAAGGAGGGAAGATCGCTATAAGGGGTAGCGCCATATCAGCATCAAGTTAAGAAATTGGTTGTTCCCCAAAACAAAAAATGAGCTAAATTCTCATAAATAACTGTTAAATAATAAAATTTTTATTTTGGGGACAGCCGGTTCTATTAGTTTGATAGGCATAAGGCGGGACCCCTATATTTAGTTTACATAATAATTTTATGCGTTAGATTTTGAGTGAAAAAGTAAAGAATGTCTTTCGGTAATTTCGTTATATTGTTTAATTTCATTCATGATTCTTTGTCTTCCTTTTTCACTTGTGTGCCAAGTATCGCGATTAATTTGTCGTGAATCTTGTAGTGGAAGAACATCCAATTTTTTATCTTCCGCAGCATATAGTGAAGCGAGTAACAAAAATCTTCTACAAAAAAAGCTTTTTCCAGCGAGTAATACATTCGTTACTTTTTGATTATTAATCATGTTAAACGCACTTTTTATTACACCTTCTACATTAGAAAAATCTCCTGTAATCGTTTGGATTTTCTCATGAGGAACACCTAATTGAATTAATATTTCTTTATGATATTCAAATTCATTCGCTTGTAGAAACGTATTAAAAATAGAAGGAATGAAAATATATTTTACAACTTCTTGAGAGCAATGTTTTGCAACAAGTTCGTTCAATTCAGGGAAATGACCAGGATGATACAGTATAATATCTGTTTCTGTAAACAAATGTTTGCGGTCTATAAACACTAAATCACTAATTATAGAAAAATAGTTCATCACGATAAATTCCTCCTTATAAAAATAAAGCCCTTTAGAAATTCGATATAGATTGACTAAAATCCTGTATAAGAGTTCGTCAAAAATAATGAATCGCTGATGTTACAAACCTTTGCGGTGAAAGTGTAAATAACATTTTTTTATAAACATTGATAGAGAAAAAATTATGTTATTATTCTGTTAACTCATTTAATATGGGTGGTGCAGATGCTTACAGTTAGGGGGCCAACGATGAATATTCGAATTGTATTATTTGATGGGTTTGACGAACTAGATGCCATAGGACCATATGAGGTATTAAAACGTGCGAATGAGTTCGGAGCAAATTTCGATGTGAAACTGGTTACATTAAATTTGAATTCGGTGACTGGCTTTTATGGCTTAACAGTTGAAGTGAATGATTTTCTTAGTGAAAACAATTGTCCAGATATTTTAATCGTACCTGGTGGCGGATGGAACCATCGAGGGGAGAAGGGAGCAAGAATAGAAGCAGATAAAGGTATATTGCCTGAATTGATCGCTAAATTTTATAAGCAGGGAGCTATTATCGCTGGTGTCTGTACGGGCGGAATGTTAATGGCTGTTTCAGGAGTTACAGCAGGACGGAAAACTACTATGCACCATCTTGCTAAAAATGAAATGGAATCATACGGTTGTGAAGTGTTAAGTGCTAGAATTGTTGATGATCATGATATTATTACAGCAAGAGGAGTGACTTCCGGTATTGATTTAGCTCTATGGCTCATTGAACGATTTGTAAATTCTGAAGTAGCTTATTTAGTTGAAAGAAGACTAGAGTATGAAAAAAGAGGTACGGTATGGAGAAGAGCATAATTTTAATTTACTGAAGAAAGAAATAGGTATTTTGAGGAAATTGGTACTTTACGATAAAGTGCCGATTTTTTTATTTATCCCACTATTCATTGGTTAAAAGATTTAAAGAAAACAAAAAAGATACCTCTACTAATGAAAATATCGCTTTATCCCGCATTAACGGGCAGTAATACTCCCACCTCAAAATTCGGTGAAGGCATTGTCCGGCTCTAGCGGCTAGAATCTCCGGTCGTTTCGCCCTGCGATTCTGAGCAAGCCGCTTCCGCTTTTCTAAAGAAGTTAGGGGGGAGATAAACTGCCCGTAAAAGCCCGGTTGGTGAGGGCTAATAGTCAGTGGGAGATGAAGAAAACCCAAACTGACTAAAGTTTTACTTTATTTACCTAAAAACAAATGATATAATTTCAACAAAAGTGTAATATTACACCCTTATTAAAAGGAGAGGATCAATTGAAAAAAGGTAAAATAATAATTTCTTTAACCATATACATTACCTTGCTAACTGTATCAGTACATACGTATAAGCAGCAACTAACTCAGCCTGTTATAACAGATTCAGGACGATTACTTCCTACAAAGGTTAAGCGAATAGAGAGTGTTGAAGATGAAAAGAAGCTCCAAAAATTAGTTCGAGATGCAAATACTTCAAATGAAAAACTCTCTATTGCGGGGATGCAGCATACTCAAGGCGGCCATACATATTATCCGAATGGTACTGTATTAGATATGAAAAATTATAATAAAATATTGGAGTTCAATCCGAAACAAAAAAGAATAAGAGTGCAAAGCGGTGCAACGTGGAATGACATTCAAAAAGTTATTAATCCATATGGCCTTTCCATTCAAGTTATGCAGTCACAAAACATCTTCACTATTGGTGGTTCTTTAAGTGCGAATGTACACGGAAGGGATATTCGGCATGATGCACTTATAGATACAGTTGATTCATTTCGTTTGTTAATGGCAGACGGCACAATTAAAAATGTAAGTAGAAATGAAAACTCAGCACTATTCTCTCTAGTAATTGGAGGGTATGGTTTATTTGGAGTCATCTTAGATGTAACGCTGAAGTTAACAGAAGATGAACTGTATCAAATACGAACGAAAACGTTAGACTATGATCAATATGTTTCCTATTTCAAGGAACATGTTGAAGGTGATGAAGGGGTGCGCATGCATTTAGCTCGTATTTCTGTCGCACCAGATTCATTTTTACGTGAGATGTATGTGACAAATTATGTTTTCGTTACGAATCAAGAAAAGCGAGAGCGGTATAGTACTTTAAAAGAAGAGACAAATGTTGCCCTGCCAAAGTTTTTTCTTGGATTATCTAGGTACAGTGATTGGGGAAAAACGATGTTTTGGAATATCCAAAAAAAATATTTTGAACGTACGAATGGGTCTTATAAAACTCGTAACAATGTAATGCGATCAGATAGTGCATTCATGGAATATGAAAATCCGAATTATACAGAAATTTTACAAGAGTACTTTATTCCTGCTGATCACTTTTCTTCGTATATTGATGATTTGCGAAAGGTATTAGAACAGGAAGAACTAAATCTTCTTAATATTACTGTTCGATATGTGAAAAAAAACGATAGCGCGGTTTTGTCATATGCGAAAGAGGATATGTTTGCTCTTGTACTGCTTATCAATCAAGGACGCTCTAAAGAAGACATACAAAAGACGAAAAAAGTGATACAGAAGATGGTAAACGTTACTTTACAACATAATGGAAGCTATTATTTGCCATATTATCCTTATACAGATAAACAGCAATTACAAGATGCCTACTTCCGTATAAACGAATTCTTTCAAAAAAAGAGGGAGTATGATCCACAAGAACGGTTTGTTAATCTATTTTATAAGGAGTATGGTCAATGACATATACAAGATTTGTAGTTTCACAAAGTCTCATTATGATGGCAGGAAGTATGGTATTTCCTTTCTATGTATTACTACTTAGAAATGTAGGAAATAGTTTTTCACAATTTGGCTGAGCATATGGTTTATTTACGTTAACATCAGCACTTGTTTACCCTCTGATTGGTAGAATCTCCGATCGATTCGGTGATAGAAAGCTCTTAATCATATATTCTTGGTCAATGGCTATTATGATGCTATGTTTTCCAATTGCTACAGAAGTTTGGCATGTTTATATTTTACAAATTATGATGGGGTGTTTGGGAGCTATTCAGAAAAATGCAGAAAAAACATCGCTTGCCCGAAAGGTAGAACGTCAAGAGGCTGGTTATGAAATCGGAAAATATCACGTATGGACATCCTTAGGAGCAGGAATAGCTATTATTCTAACAGGATATTTAGTTGATTTTTTAACCATTGGAACTATTTTTTATGTCGCTTCAATTCTATATATGATAAGCGGTATCATAGTTTGGCGAACAAATAATCCAGCCGCATATAACCGATAACATTTGTTTTTGGTTATATGCGGCTGGATAGAAGTTTAATTCAAATTTAAATGTTGTAAAAACAAAGTAGCTGATACGTAGCGCTTCGCTAATCTTTGTACATAAGCAGTATGAACAGATAATGTTGCAATTACAATTGCATTTCGAATTGCTTCGCGTTGTTCTTTGTTTATATGTTCAATTTTAGCTGCTAATTGATCAGCTTTTTCTTTAATGATTTGTTCAATAGTATGAATCGTATTCGTTGCATTGAATTGAGCGAAACCTTGTTGATTCAGTTCTTCAAATAGAGAAGAGTAAAAAACATATAATTGAACAGGATTAATTAAATCATCAGTACGATCTGCTGGATCATTCACAATCAGTTTTAATAACTTTCGAATAGATTCAAAATCAAGCGCTGTTTTTAAATCTTCTACAATAAATAATAAGGCAGCTTGTTCGATTGAATATTTTTTTCCTTTTTGCGGAGAACCAATCATTTCTTTTATATCACGTTTCACCCAATTTTGCAGTGCCGTAATAGAAAAGTTAGTGTTTTCAATTTGATTTCCAAGAGCTACAATTTCATTTAAAGAGAGTCCAATATCCGTTTCTTCTACTTTAATAAGCTTTTCAAATATAGGTGCTAGTGCTGTTGTAATAAGGGCTGTAAAACTTTGACCGCTCTCAATATCTTCTTTATGTGACTTTGCCCAGGCCTCTTGTAAAATTGCAAGAGGTTTTTTTGTATTCCATCCTCTAAGAGATAGGAGGAGCATTGCCATTTCGTTTCGTGTGAGATGAAATGTTTCCATCTTTTCACCTCCAATAATATAAAAGTTCTTATGAACTTATATTATGTATTGTTTTATATAAAGTCAATTGTATTCTCATGATTTTTCCTGTGGTTGAAGAATATAGTAATTATAAGAAATAATCCTTGATTATTCTTTTGAAAGTTCATATAATAAGTTCATAAGAACCTTTTAATTAACTTTAAGATTCAACTATCTTTTCATATTTTAAGAGAAGGATAGATATTATTACTTATAGTAGAAGGAGAATGAATATTATATGTTTAAAAAAATCGTAACAATATTGACTGCATTTATGTTTGTCTTCGCCGCTAGTAGTTCAGTAGATAGTGCTTATGCAAAAACCTACAAATCTGGTAAAAAATCTTATACTCCAAGTTCAGGACAAACACAAAAATCAACAGTGGATTTAAAGAAAAAAGATTCTAATGTAAATGCAAATAAAACGACAGATTCAAAAACAAAAGCAACAAATACAGCACCAAAAAGTAATAAAGGAAGCTTTATGAAAGGTCTTTTACTTGGTGGTATTGGTGGTTTATTAATGGGTAGCTTATTTGCTAACATGGGAGCTCTTGGTTCTGTATTAGCATTTATGGTTAATATGCTTGTAATGGCTGGTATTGTAATGTTAGCGGTTCGCGCATTCAAATACTTTAAAAATCAACGTAAGAAACAGGTGGAAGAAGCAGCATGGAAACGATAAAAATTCCCGAACAAGAGTTGATTAATGCACTCTGTGTATATATTGCACAAAAACGTCAAGTTGCTCCAGAACAAGTTCTTGTGGAACTGATGTATGATGACGATTATGGTTTCTCAGCTGAAGTAGAAGTAAATGGTCGTCAGCAAATTTTAATTCAGGCAAATTTAATCGAGGCACTTCGCCTATGGCTTGATATGGAATATCATATTAATCCATTCGCAGCAAGATTACAGCTTGAATTACATGATGAAGAAGGTATTATCGCTTTGGCAAATTTAAATCATTCAAATGAGTAATATAAAAAATAGCTGTTGAGATGTAACTATTCTCAACAGCTATTTTTTATGCGTATAAGAGAAAGTATGCACGAAAAAAATGATGATTAATTAGGATACCATCTTTTTTTTCGTGCATACTAAGTTGTAGTACATATTGAAAAAATGGAGGGAATATAGTGGATTTTCAACAACAAGGTTCAACATACCAATCATTACAACATTATAAAGAAGGGTTAGGAAAGTTTACACAACAAATTCCTGAAATTGCTGAAGCTTATAATGTTTTTACACAAGCTTGTTTCCAAGAAGGGACGTTAACAAAAAGAGAAAAGCAGTTAATTGCATTAGGTATTAGTTTAGCTATGCAAGATGAATATTGCTCAATTTATCATACAAAAGGTTGTATTGATCAAGGATGCTCTGATAAGGAAGTGCTAGAAGCGTGCGGCGTGGCAGTTGCATTTGCTGGCGGAGCTGCAATGAGCCAAGCTGTTACACTTGTACAGGAATGTATGGAAGAACTACACCGACAGAAGCATTGAAAGATAAAAAACTCCTTCAGAATGAAGGAGTTTTTTGCTCATTGCTTAAAACGAATCGAAGGAACATATTAATCATGGTGCATTATTGTCATCTAACGACTGAACGAAAGTTTCTACTACTTTATTAAAACGGTCTGCTTCTTCTAAAAAAGGGCAGTGACAGCTCTCTTCAAAAACTATCAGCTGAGAGTTTTTAATATGTTTGTGTAAATGTTCACCTGCTGCAACAGGAATAAGTTTTTCTTCTCTCCCGAAACAAAGTAGAGTAGGAGTGGTAATTTGATTTAAATAATCTCGATAGTCCACGACAGATTGGTCAAATAAAATAGCGCTTGCTATAGACTCTGGGATAGTTGTCACTTCTTTTAACATCCACTCAAAATCCTCTTCAGAGAGAGGGTTTTTGAACATTAATGGAATAAATCCTCTCAAAAAACCAACTCGATCCATTTGTATTTCTCGCATTATATGAATAAGATCAGAGAAATCGAATGCTCCAATTGAAAAATCAGGCCATTTAAAATCTGAAGCTAGTTCATCTACGATAACAGAGGCTTTCACATTACTTTCTCCAAATTGTTTCAAATATTCCCAAACAACAAATGCTCCCATAGACCAGCCAACTAACACAACGTTCTCAAGAGATAATTTTTCAATAAAGGCATGTAAATCATGAGCATAGTTTGCAATGGTATGCCCAGATTGAACGTGGGAAGAACGACCATGACTTCGCAAATCCAGTGAAATTGCGCGGTAGTTTTCACTAAAATAAGGAAGTTGTTTATGGAAAAAGCGACTGCTCATCCAAACCCCATGTACGAATATAATCGGCGTTCCTTGACCTTGATCTTCATAATATATATTCACATCATTATCAAGTTTTATATAGGGCATGTACGTAAACCTCCTTTTCACAGATAAAATAAGTTTACATATTCGAAAATATGCTTTATGGCAACTGTGTATTCAAACATAGCCAAATTAAAAAATATCTGGTGAAAAATATATAATAACTATATAATTTTATATTGAAATTATATAAAAATTAGCAAGGGGAATGAATGATGGAAGTGCTCGAGAAATTGGCAATGAAATTAGGTTATGAGAAAGGAGGAAAGTTAGAATTTTTAAATAAAAGAATCGCTGGTTTATGGTTAATATGGATTGGAGTCGTTATTGTTATAGCCACGATTGTCGGTGGGGAATTTTTAGTTCATCCCGCAGTTTTTGGGGCTGGTTATTTTACAGGTTTTCTATTCATTTTACGGAATAAATATGTAAGAAAGAAGCTTTCATTTGGACCGCTATCTAAATTTCAATCTAAAGTTGGGAATCTATCAATAGTTCTTTTATTTGTTCTTATGGGATTAATTTCAGGAAGATATTTTGAAACGAATGACTATCGTATGATTTGGCTGGGAGCTTTACTTGCAACAGGTATTCATTTTATTCCATTCGCGATCCTTCACGGGAAAAGTATGATTTATCTTTCTATTCCATTAATCATAATCACATTATTTGGACTGATTGATTCTAATCTTTCATTTATGTATGTTGCAATTGCCGATGGTGTAATAAAAGTTTTATTCGGTATTGTACTATTTTTATCAAAAGATCCAAGAGAAAGAATGACAAATAATTATACAGAAACTTTATAAGGAAGAGAAAAAGAAAAGGGAGATGCCTTTGCTTTTTTATGTTTCAGAATGAAATGTTTAGAAGAAAGTGCAATTATTTATAAAAAAATGTGTTTAAAATATTGTCATATTTGCTTCTTTAAGATATCCTTTTCATGAAGAGGTGGAAATCATGGAAAAAGTACTTATTTTCGGGCATAAAAACCCAGATACAGATGCAATTTGTTCTGCAATTGCTTATGCAGAGCTGAAAAAAGAATTAGGAATGAATGCTGAACCTGTACGTTTAGGTGAAATCAGCGGTGAAACTCAATTTGCGTTAGATCATTTTAAGGTAGAAGGACCGCGTTTTGTTGAGACAGTAGCAAACGAAGTGGACAATGTTATTTTAGTTGACCATAACGAGCGTCAACAAAGTGCTAATGATATCGAATCTGTTCGTGTATTAGAAGTAATCGACCATCATCGTATTGCTAACTTTGAAACAAGCGATCCTTTATACTACCGTTGCGAGCCAGTTGGTTGTACAGCTACAATTTTAAATAAAATGTACAAAGAAAACGGCGTTGCAATTCGTAAGGAAGTTGCAGGATTAATGTTATCTGCAATCATTTCAGATTCTTTATTATTTAAATCTCCAACTTGCACAGATCAAGACGTAGCAGCAGCTCGTGAACTAGCGGAAATCGCTGGTGTAGATGCAGAAAGCTATGGCTTAGAAATGTTAAAAGCGGGTGCAGATTTAAGCGGTAAAACAATGGAGCAATTAATCTCCCTGGATGCAAAAGAATTCCAAATGGGAGATGCAAAAGTTGAAATCGCACAAGTAAACGCTGTTGATACAAATGATGTTCTTGTACACCAAGCAGAATTAGAAAAAGTAATCTCTGCAGTAGTAGAAGAGAAAGGTTTAGACCTATTCTTATTCGTTGTAACAGATATCTTAACAAATGATTCTGTTGGCCTTGCAATTGGTCAAGCAGCACAAGTTGTTGAGAAAGCATATAACGTAACATTAGAAAACAACACAGCTATTTTAAAAGGTGTTGTTTCACGTAAAAAACAAATCGTTCCTGTTTTAACAGAAACATTCCAAACTCTATAAGAGAAGAATAGGACGAAAAGGAAAGAACAAGCTGATATACAGTCTGCTTGTTTTTTTTTTTTGTTTTTAGGAAGCATAAAATTTTGGATATTAAGGTCTGTTACTTTCATGTTTCATATAGGAAACATGAAAATTAGGTAGGAAGAAAAGAAAAAACAGATGTTTTCATCTGTGAATGAAAAATGCTATGATTTTATTGCTAATTACTATGTCATATTTAAAAGTAATAATGAAGAAATGAAGCAGATTATCTAGGATTGAAAGAGAAAAGAGGTAAGAAGGTAACAATGAGAAGACTATGCATAATTCCATGTGGGAAAAAGAAGATTTGGGATAAGTTCCCTGATATAGGGCCGACAGAAGCAAAAGAAGTGTACATTAGTCCATTCGGAAAGGCGTGCCAAGCGTATGCTTCTCAATTTTTTACACACTGGGTTATTTTATCCGCAAAGCATGGATTTTTACTGCCAACCGATATAGTAAAAGAAAACTATGATCTTGCTTTTAATTCGAAAAGTGGTGAGATTATTAATATAGAACAACTAAAAAAACAGATGATAGATAAAGACTTGCTAGACTTTGATGAAATTGTTCTGCTTGCAGGCAAGAAGCATAAAAAAGTAGTGACAAAGTTATACCCAGAAGAAATTATTTCTTATCCATTAGAAGGCTGTAAAGGGATTGGATATATGTTGCAGAGGCTGAAGAAGGCAGTTGAAGATCATAACGAGATTCAGTAAAAGTTAAAAGAATTTGATCTATGAGGAAGATTAATAATTAGTTATTGAAAAATAAAGGGACATTAGGGATACCCCTTTATTTTATCATTAAGATCATAACTGTATAAATCCATTTTAATGTTCCAACACATATGTCACTGCTATACAGAATACAATATGCCCTGCACTCGCTTGCTCCTTTTGTTTAAAACATGGCATGTGGTAGAAAAAGGCCCTGACCGCTCCTACGCACGGCTAGTTGCTCACGCCCTCCCATAAAAAGAAGAGCAGTTTTATGTTTTGTATATATAACTGTTAGTTATAGTTTATTACTTGCTTCATAAGATTTCTTATCTCTTTAACCGGTGGTTTTTTATCGTATATATCAATACGTGAAGAATAATAATTTAAATTTCTAACAAGACCTTTTCCGATTTTTTCCTTTAGGAAAGGGAATACTTGTCCAGTATAGTCTTCGAGAGATTTACAATAGTATTTTTCATCCAAATAAATGCTATATTTACATGTTAGCTCTACTAGTGGGTTACCTTCAGAATCATATACATCTTTAGATTCAATAATGTCTATTAGTGCAAATCTATCATTGAGATAAACTTTTTTCTTCTTTTCAGGCTTATTAGAAAGAATAAAAGCGATACCTATTGCGTTAATCAATATGTTGCCTCCTATAAATATAAAGTGAAACTTTAATCAGCCCTCAACAATCGGACTTTTACGGGCAGCACATCTCTCAACTAAATTCTTTGCCTTTGCTGAATTTTGAGGTGGAGGTCTTACTGCCTATTAATGCGGTATAAAAAAGATACTAATAACATATATCGATATATGTTAAATTTGACACTCCCACCACTAAAGTGGAAAGCTGACTAACGTCAGTGGGATTCTTACTACCATAGGCGAAGTCCATTTCTGGTATCGCTGACGTGCAAGTTTAGGGTGTGCCATCACCCCTCATAGGGCAGAACATATAGTTCCCTATGCTGATTGACTTTTACCATCAACCACAGGTGCATATCGAATATTCATAGCACCCACTCTATCTCTATGTGTTTCAAACCCGCACGAACATGTATATTTTCTATCTTGTGCTTTGTTCTTTTTGGAACAGCTAGGACACGTTTGTGAAGTGTACGCAGGGTTCACATACTCTACTTGAATGCCAAGCAGATTTGCCTTGTATTTAATGAATTGAGATAGACGATAAAATGACCAAGTATGCAGATTCTTTTCGTTTTTACGACTTGTTCTTGTCGTCTGTCTGATATTCGTTAGCTGTTCTAAGCGAATAACAGAAATATTATTTTCTACCGCAAATTGTACGATAGCACGACTTACTTTATGGTCTTGCATATATCGTTGTTCTTTATCATCAAGATTGCGAATAGCGTTCAACTTCTTTAATTTTCCTAACTTTTTACGCTGAGACTTGCATGAACGGCTGACATATTTATTTTGTCTGCCATTACCAAAAAAACGAGTGTTTCCATCATCAGTTACAGCGACGGCAGGAACTTTCAAACCTAAATCAACACCCATTATTTTCGTCCCTGCTTTCTCACTTGTAGGAATCGTGACAGAAATTTGTGCAATCCATTTGTTTGATTTTTGGGTGATACGAAGTGTACCTAATTTATGTTTTAACAAATCGAAATTGCGATTTAACTTATCCACTAACAATGCACGAATAGGTATTTTCTTTACTTTTCCATCTTTCACCAAAGGCAGATAGATGTGAGTGAAATCAAACGAGTAGTTTTGGTTATTCCATACGCAAACAGGCTTTTGGAGAACAGGAATGATCGTGTATTTGCTTTTCTTCGCTTTTCGAAACACACTTTTCGCATCTTTAATGGCTTGGTTTTTAACTGCACTTGGAAGGTTGGCAGGAACATCTTTTGTAGTCTTTTTCGTGCTTTTCTGTTCCGCAACCATTTCAGAAACAAGTATGTTTATCGTAGAGATATACTCTTTCCCCATAGACCTTAAAATGAAGGCCTGTTCTGTCGTTGGAAGCAATTTGACTTTCACTGTTATGGTTTGCGACATAAATTTTACCCCCTTGTTTTTTGTTGTTCAACATAGCGTTTAATCGTTACACTTGATACATTTCCTGCGGTAGATACAAAATAGGAACGTGTCCATAGGCTTGGCAAGTGCCCGAGATGGGGAAATTCCTCTCTCAACTTTTTAGAAGTCACTCCTTTTATTTTTGCCATAATATCAGCAGGGCTAAATGTTGGTAGCGCGTTTAAAAACATATGTGTATGGTCTTCGTCGCACTCTAAAGCAAGAATAACGATTTCCAATTCCTCGCATATTTCTTGTATCAACTGTTTGAAGCGTTCCTCTACATCAGCACGAAGGAATATTTTTCTCCTGTATCGAGGACAAAAAACAAAATGATAGTGAATCAAAGATACTGTTGTGTTTGTTCTTCTATATTCGTTCATACATTTATTGTATTAGTTTGTTAATTACACTGCAACGATAAGACATAAAAATAGTGAGGTGTATATTTTGGATACTTGAAGTAGCCCAAACCTTATGGTCAAAAGACCACTCCGTATCCAACCTCACTTTCATTCCATGCCTAAAGGCGGACTAAAGTCCTGCATGGGCTTTACCGTTTGGAAAATCTGTAATTTGTTTTCAAAAATTATGGTTATTACGTAGATAACAATGGAAATAATCATATCAAATAGCGAATGATAATTTTGATAGTAGTCATTTTTTTATTAATATTATTGCTAAAAATGGTTTTCTCTAGCTTTACATGAGTTGTTAATAATTATTCGTAAGCATGCGAAGTGTTGGAGAGAAGTAGAGAGTACAATGACTTTTGACTAATGGTATAATACTAATAAATGAAAGACTAAGAAAAGCAGGTGAATCTTTTTTGTTTACAAAAGCACAAGAACTTTTAGCTTCCTATTTTGGCTACTCGTCATTCCGTAGAGGGCAGGATGAAACAATTAAAAATATATTAGATGGAAAAGATACGGTTTGTATTATGCCAACAGGTGGCGGGAAATCTTTATGTTATCAAATTCCAGCACTCGTATTAGAGGGCACAACATTAGTTATTTCTCCGCTTATTTCACTGATGAAAGATCAGGTTGATACTTTAACGCAAAATGGAATTCCAGCTACATATATTAATAGCTCTATTTCAATTACCGAAGCCAATCAGCGCATTCAGCTGGCAAAACAAGGACATTATAAATTGTTATATATTGCACCGGAGCGTCTTGATTCTATTGATTTTATTGATCAACTGATTGATATGAAAATCCCGTTAATTGCAATTGATGAAGCACACTGTATTTCACAGTGGGGGCATGATTTTCGTCCGAGTTATTTACATATTCATCGTGTACTCGATTATCTTCCAGTACAGCCAATCGTACTTGCATTGACTGCAACAGCAACGCCGCAAGTACGACAAGATATTTGCAGTACTTTAGGAATAGCAGAACATAATACGATTATAACGACTTTTGAACGAGAAAATTTATCGTTTTCTGTTGTAAAAGGACAAGACCGTGATGACTTTTTGTCAGGATATATTCGTCAAAATAAAAAAGAAGCGGGTATTATTTATGCAGCGACACGTAAAGTTGTCGATCAACTTTATGAAAAACTAAATAAAGAAGACGTTTCTGTAGCACGTTATCATGCTGGTATGAATGATAACGATCGTAATGAACAGCAAGAACGTTTTTTACGAGATGAAGTAAATGTAATGATTGCAACATCTGCATTTGGAATGGGAATTGATAAATCTAATATTCGATACGTGATTCATTATCAACTTCCGAAAAATATGGAAAGTTACTATCAAGAAGCTGGACGTGCTGGACGTGATGGCTTAGATAGTGAATGTATCCTACTTTATTCTCCGCAAGATGTGCAAGTACAGCGATATTTAATTGACCAGTCAACAGGAGCTTCTCGATTTTCTAATGAACTAGAGAAACTGCAACATATGACAGATTACTGCCATACAGAAAATTGTTTGCAATCATTTATTTTACAATATTTTGGCGAAGAACCAAAACAAGATTGCGGTCGCTGTGGCAATTGTACAGACGATCGAAATAGTGTCGATGTTACAAAGGAAGCACAAATGGTACTATCTTGTATGATTCGAACAAATCAGCGTTTCGGTAAGCAAATGATTGCGCAAGTATTAACTGGATCAAAAAATAAAAAGGTAATCGAATTTAATTTCCATACGTTACCGACATATGGATTGTTATCAAACAGAAGCATGAAAGACGTTAGCGAATTTATTGAGTTTTTGATATCAGAGGAACTCATTGCAGTTGAGCATGGGACGTATCCTACATTAAAAGTAACAACAAAAGGGAAAGACGTTCTACTTGGTAACCAGCTTATTTTCCAAAAAGAACGAATAGAAACAAAACAAATTGTGAAAGATCATCCACTATTCGAAGAGTTACGTCATGTGCGTAAAGAAATTGCACAAGGAGAAGGAGTACCACCGTTTGTCATTTTCTCTGATCAAACATTGCAAGATATGTGCGCAAAACTGCCAAAAACACGAGAAGAAATGCTACAGGTAAAAGGTATAGGTGAGCATAAACTTGAGAAATACGGTAATATATTTTTACAAGTTATCACAAATTTCCTCGAACAGAATCCTGATATAGATGCGATGATTACGACAGAAGTTATAACAGAACGAAAGCAATCGAAAAAGGCAATGAAAAATTCTCATCATGTTACATATGAAATGTATAAACAGGGAGATGCACTTTCTCATATCGCTGAAGTACGCGAACTGTCCATGCAAACTGTAGAAAATCATTTAATTCGTTGTTTTGAAGAAGGAATGGAAGTGGATTGGCCAAGCTTTGTTCCGAAAGAATATGAATCTATGATTGCATCAGCAGTAGAGCAAGCTGAAGGTGGATTAAAAGCTATTAAAGAACAGCTTCCGGATAATATTAGTTATTTTATGATTCGTGCTTATTTACAAATGAACAAATAACAGAGTGATAGTGAGGGATGAGAATATGCATTATGTTTTTGTATATGGAACGCTGCGAAAAAATGAAGCAAACGCTCATTTTTTACAAGATTCCATATGTATTGCAAACGAATCTTGGACATACGGTTCATTATTTGATACGAATGAAGGGTATCCAGCGATGATTCATTCAAAGGATAAGAAAGTATATGGGGAAGTATATAAAGTAACAGATGCTGTATTAAGAGAATTGGATAAATTAGAAGAATATACAGGGGACTCTGAACAAGATCTATACAATCGAATTACACAAGCTATCTATATAAACGAAAAGATATTAGAAGCTTATGTATATATAGCACAAAAGCAAGATATGCTGCAGCATCAGGTTGTAGAAGGTGATTGGGTATCTTATCGTAAATTATTATATAAGGATGGGTAATGGAAGGAGAGGGAAAACCCTCTCCTTTTTTCATAAATATACACAGATAGATAGAGAAACCATGCCGATGATTTAATCAGAACAACTTAAAAAAGCAAATGCCTTCACTAGAATGGATTAAACAGTTAGTGTAGTTATTTTATGATTCATGCTTAAATACAAATGAACAAATGATAATTTGCATGAAGTCATTCCGCTTTACATGATATGAATGATTCGTATAGAATATAATCGATCTTTATTTCATGTCACTTCTGATTTGTCGAGATTTTTAATACGTTAATGAATAAAAGGGATTTGAAAGGGGCGTAAGGTATGAATAAACTAATATTTAAACAATTTGCGATGACAAGAGGTTATTTTATTAAAAACGTAGAATCACTTTCGAAGGAAATAACAAATGTACAGCCAGGTGGTTTTAACAATACGATCCAATGGCATATTGGCCATGTATTAACGGTTACTGAACAGTTTATGCTCGGTTTTCCACATAAAACGACGCATCTTCCTGCAAATTATATCGAGTTATTTGGAAACGGCACAAAGCCGGCTGATTGGAAAGGAGATGTACCTACTGTAGATAAACTCATCGTAGAGTTGAAAGATCAATTAGTTCGTCTTCAACAAATTCCTGCTGAACAGTTAAATGAAACGCTGGAAAAACCATTTATGGGACTTGGAACCTTTGGAGAATTAGCCGGTCTTTCATTAATGCATGAAGCAAATCACTTAGGACAAATTCAAGCGATGAAGCGCATTATTGAACATAAAGGAGTGCAGAATTAGTAAACTCCCGAAAAATAATTTAGTGGTTTTCAAAAGGAGCTATTCTCGGAAAAATAGCTCCTTTTGATTTTGCAAAAGCACTTATATGATTCTTTTTGGTTTAGACAATTTTTCAATTGAATTTTATTTTAAACTAAAAATATCGTGAGAAGAAGGAGTTGAATGACTATGATTCAAGCGAAACAACTCAACTTTATTGTTGAAATCATGAAAAATTTCAAACATCCGTGGTTTGTTGCAGGGGGATGGGCTATTGACTTAGGAATAGGAGTAGTAACGAGAACACATGAAGACATAGATATTTGTATTTTTAGAGAACATGCTGAAGAAATCTTTACATATTTCTCTGATTGGGACATTTATGTAGCAATTCCCGAAGAGGGGCGAGTCGTTCCATGTTTGAACTTAGAAGATATAGCTCTTCCAAGATATGGTTTACATCTATACAAAGAACAAGATTTCATCGAGATATTATTAACAGATAAGGAAAATGACAAAGTTTTATTTCGAAAAAATAAAAATATATGGATGGATTATAAGCACTTTGTTCATGAAGATGCACTTGGACGTAAATTTATTGCCCCTGAATGGCAGCTGCTCTTTAAAGCAAAAGAGGGCAGAATAAAAGATGAACAAGATTTTAAGGCATATATACCATATATGAATGAACAACAAAAGTTATGGTTAACGAGTGCCCTAAAAGAACAATTTCCTTCGTCAGCGTGGATTAAGGAGTTAATATAGATTTTTTTAGAAAGTCTCTCTAAACACTTGACTTATAGGATTCATTTTTAATAGAATTAATATTCGACTGAAAATTTCAACGAATAGGAGGGAATTACGGACGTGAACGAAATATATGAACAAGAGCTAGAGAAATTAAATAATACGCTTTCGAAAATTAATCGCCAATTGGATAAGCTAGAGAATATTCCAGTTTATCATGGAGAAAACTTTACAGAACAAGTGCTTGAAACTATGCGAGAATCTAGCCGACAAAGACTTCGAATCGCCAGTCAGGAGCCCTATTTTGGACGCTTAGATTTTCAAGAAGAAGGAGAGCTACAGCAAAAACCTGTCTATATTGGTAAAGTTGGTGCTTCTGATGAAGAAACGCAGCAACCAATTGTCGTTGATTGGCGAGCGCCTGTTGCAAGTATGTTTTATTCATTTACTGGAGGAGAGGATGTAGCTTTTTATGATTCTCCAGAAGGAATCGTTGAAGGACTTGTTCATTTAAAACGCAACATTGCTATTCGAAAGCAAGCATTAGAACGAGTTGTAGATACATATGTAAGAGGAAGTGATGATCTATCACTAGCGGATGATTTTCTTCTCTATCGCTTAGGAGAAAATAAAGATAACAAGTTAAAAGATATCGTTTCAACGATTCAATCAGAACAAAACGAAATTATCCGTGCAGAAAAAAATGTCCCTCTCATTATTCAAGGTGTTGCAGGTAGTGGAAAAACAACGATTGCCTTGCATCGTCTTGCTTTTCTAATTTATCAATATCGCGAGCAGCTTCGCGCTGAGAAAATGATAGTTTTTGCACCTAACAGTATATTCCTTGATTATATATCCAGCGTATTACCAGAGCTTGGTGTTGGTGATATTCATCAAACTACGTTTCAAGATTGGGCATTACATACTTTAGAAAATAGTGTTTCTGTACACAGTACTGATAAACAATTACAACAAGCATTCGCTATTCAAAAGGACAAAGATGAGATAGCGGCTGGTAAATTAAAAGGGTCCATGGACTTTCAAGTGTTTATCAATCAGAGTCTGTGCAACTACGAAAAAAGTATCGTGCTAACGAAAGATTTTGAGCCTTGGGACTATTCAGTATTACAAGGAGAGGTAATTAAGCAGTGGTTTGAAACAGAATATAAACACTATCCGTTAGGAAAGCGAAGAGAACGGATTGTTGCTCGTATGAAACGTTGGATTGAGATGGAACTCAAGATGATATCAGACACAAATAAAAGGAAGCAACTAAAAAAACAAGCAACGCAAAGACTTAATAGCTATTTAAAGTTTTGGCCGAAGATGAATGCGCTATCCTTTTACAGTATGTTAATGAAACAAGAAGATATTTTAAGTGTGTTGCCGGCTGAACTTGTACAAGAAACAGCAAAAAATTGCCGAAAAAAAGAGGTTACTCTAGAAGATTTAGCACCGCTTATCTATATTCATCACTATTTAGAGGGAATAAAACCTGGGCAAAAATTTCATCATGTTGTGATTGATGAAGCACAAGACTTTTCTCCGTTTCAACTTTCCATCTTAAAAGAAATAACACTTGGAAATTCCTTTACTATTTTAGGTGATTTATCACAAGCTATTCATGAATATCAAGGTATTCATGATTGGCAACAGTTTCAAGAAGTATTTAATCAAAATGCCCAGTACTACGAATTAACGAGAAGTTACCGCTCAACAAAGGAAATTATTCACTTTGCAAATGAAGTCATTCAAAATGCCAATATTCCAGTAGGGCTTGCCAATCCTGTTTTTCGCAGCGGTGAAAGTGTAAAAATGATCTCGACAAATGATCAATTTCAATCTGTTTTATCTACTGTAAAGACCATGCAAGAACAACATGTAAAAACGATTGCTATCATTGGGCGAACTGAGGAAGAGTGCCGTGAGATATACGGAAAACTCACAGATGCTGGTATTTCTACAAATATAATAGAAGCCAATCAAAGTAAATATGAAGGCGGCATTTCAGTCGTTCCTGTTTATTTAGCAAAAGGATTAGAATTTGACGCAGTACTACTTATCGATGTAGATGCAACTCATTATAAACAAACAAAACAAGATGCTAAATTGTTATATGTCGGATGTACTCGTTCTCTACATGACTTACGGATTTTTTATTCAGGGACATGTTCACCTTTAATTCAACAAATTCCAAGAGAATTGTATGAAGAAAGGATAGATGTTTAATCAAACTAGAACAGAAATTAAAAAGATGTAGCTCAAAAAAGTACTTTATACTAGTACCTTTAGGGCTACATCTATTTGTTCTGAGATATTAATTTTTTCACACCATTACTTTTACCAATAACAACTATATGAGCCATGTTAATGAATAATCCTGTCTCAACCACACCTGTTAATGTTTTCAAAAGTTGATGTGTTTCAATTGGGTTTGCTATGAACTCAGGAAAAGCACAATCTACAATGAAATTTCCATTGTTTGTTATGTAAGGTTTATTATTTTGAAGACGTAAAGTAGTTGTACAGCCTACTAATGTGCAGATTCTCTGTGCTGTATGCTCTGCTGCAAAAGGAACAACTTCAACAGGCAACGGAAATTCCCCTAAACGGGACACTAATTTAGATTCATCTGCTACGATAATAAGCTGTTTTGATGCAGTTGCGACTAATTTTTCGCGAAGAAGTGCACCGCCGCCGCCTTTTGTTAATTGTAAATCATTACTAATTTCATCTGCTCCATCAATAGTCAAATCAAGTTCATCTACTTCAGATAAAGACACTAAAGGAATTTGTAACTCTTTTGCAAGTTGTTCTGTTTGTTTAGAAGTAGGTACACCACGAATTGCTAGACCTTCTCGTGCAAGTTCTCCTAATTTTTGTATTGTCCAATATACAGTTGAACCCGTACCGAGCCCAATTGTCATACCTTCTTTTATGAAATCAACAGCGTATTCACCAGCTAAGCGCTTTGTATCCAACATAGTACCTCCTCATCGTAAATCATTCAGCTGGTCTTGGCCCTACATCCATTCCGGAAGTCTCCGCTGTTAAGACAGGACGTACTGTCATATCTGCATTCACATACACTTGGCACGATAAACGTAAGTGATCTTCTATACCTTTCTCCGCAAATACATGCTTTTCAACCTTGTTTGGTTCACAAAAATCACCATCTAATATTTCCACTCGACAAGTTGTACATTTTGCTTTTCCACCGCAGCGGTGAAGAATATTTACACCATTATCTTCTAGTGCTAATACTAATTTTGTTCCCGCTTCTACTTCAAAAGTTCCTGTTCCTGGAACGGTTATTTTTGGCATTTTATTTCCTCCTTATATAAAATATGAATAACATAATTATCACCTTGTCATGTATAAGGTAAACATAAGACTATACAAAGTTCCATTAGTGAAAAAATGATTATAAAAAATTTATAAATGCCGTAACTTTTTTCTTTGTTAAATCGTTTATTAAGTAAGCGCGCTTAAAAGGAGTGATCACTTTGAATACGAAAAGAAAGCTGATTTCACAATCCGATTCGGATGTTCAACAATTAAATAAATCTGTTATTGTTAAACATTATGCAGAACTAAAGCGTTATTGTACATTTTTAACACAAAGCACATGGGACGGAGAAGATCTCGCACAAGAAACGATATGTAAAGTATTGAAGAAATATACGAATGAGGAATGGAACCAAAGTATTTGTTTAACGTTGTTATACAAAGTGGCTCGTAATCAATGGCTGGATCAAATGCGAATAAAAACTTGTGAAAGAGAAAATACTCAAGAAGCTTCTTATGAACCGCATGCAAACGTTGCTGAATTATATGCTTTAATTGAAACAATACTATCTTGTTTAAATGAAATGCAAACTGTCATTTTCTTATTAAAAGATGTGTTTGAATATAGCTTAGCTGATATCGCGGCCATTACTTCTATGACAGAAGGAGCAGTAAAAGCTTCATTGTTTCGAACACGGAATAAATTGAAAACGATAAAAGAAGAGGAACGCTTTGTACCTTCAAAAGACATGGAAGAAGAAACTGAAATACTTGTAAAAGCAATTCAGCAACAAACACCTGAATTATTGGTAAAACTTGTACCAACGCTATATTTTTCACGAATTTCGCTACAACAACCATTACTTTTATTACACCAAAAATCTTTTTACAACTGTTTCTCATGTGCTGCTTAAACTAAAATGGTGGAGGGATTTTTCATGAATACGATTCCTTATGTTATAGAGCAAACAAAACTTGGAGAACGTTCGTATGATATTTATTCAAGATTATTAAAGGATAGAATCATTATGATTGGTCAAGAAATTAATGATCAAGTCGCCAGCAGTGTTGTTGCGCAGTTGTTATTCCTCGCAGCAGAAGATGCAGAGAAAGACATATCTATTTATATAAACAGTCCTGGCGGTTCTACTTCTGCTGGCTTTGCGATTTTAGATACGATGAATTATATTAAACCGGATGTACAAACCATTTGTATCGGTTTAGCGGCTTCATTTGGAGCATTATTGCTACTGGCAGGGGCAGAAGGGAAACGATTCGCTTTACCAAATAGCGAAATTATGATTCATCAACCACTCGGCGGAACGCAAGGGCAAGCAACCGAAATTGAAATTTCCGCTAGACGAATTTTGAAGTTGAAAGAACATATCAATCAAATCATTGCCGATAAAACTGGGCAGCCTATTGAAAAGATAGCGAATGATACGGAACGGGATTATTTTATGAGCGCCGAAGAGGCAAAAAAATATGGTATTGTAGACGGAATCATCGGTTAATACTGCAAAGAGGTTGTTGGAACATTCTCGTTCAATAACCTCTTTTTTTAAATTGAATTTTCTCAATTAATGGAATAAAATGAAAATATTATATATTCTTCAATATTGAAATATAAAATACATATTATTTAAGGGGTTTGTAATGCAAAGGAAAAGATTAAGAGATTTAGATATTAATATCGGAAAATTGAAACCAGGAACATGTAACGCAATTACTGATGTAGAAGGTGTAATCGTCGGTCACAAAACAATTTTACACACAGATGTTTGTTCAGGACTTACAGTTATTTTACCTAACAACCGAAATCTAGCTGGGTCACATTTTCCAGCAGGATTCTTTTCTTTTAATGGAACTGGTGAATTTGCATCTTATCCCGCGTTATCCGAATACTCCACAAGAATTTTGGTCTCCAACAAAAGTTGCAACTTGGCCAGGGGCACCTCTAGGGAGAGAAAAAGAAATCAAACAATTATGTGAAAGGATTAAAATGTATTTGGTGAATGAATATGAATATAATGGATAAATCGCAACAGTTTTCGTGGGTAGGGAATGAAGAGATGTGTATTGATCAAGTAAAAATTGATCAATGCAGCAATGTAATAATCGGGAGATATGGTGGAAACAAAACTGCTGGTGCTAAAAAGAACGAAGACGGAGTATTAGTATGGGCACATGAAGATTGGGAACTTGCTATGATCTTAGATGCTCATTATAGTGCGGAAAGTACAGCATTATTAGTACAAACACTACAAAATGAATTTTCTAATTTAAAAGCCTTGTTAGCTGAACCGATAGAGACAGTATTTAAATCAGTAGAAACTCATATATTATCTGTTTTTCGCTCTGAATCATTTAAACAATCTTGTCAGCGTGTTAAAGGAGAAACGGCTTGCTTAATTTGTGTACGAAAAGCAAACTATCTCTGGTGGCTATCAATCGGGGACTGTTTGGTGTATCTGTTTCATGATGAATTACATAAATTAGGCCAGTACACCCTTAACCAACGAAATTTCTATGAATGGATTGGCTTCATCAATACATTTTCGTTACCAGTTCCTTGTTATTCATCTGGAGTTCGAGAGTTACGTACAGGACATAATCGTATTGTAATGGTAACAGATGGTCTATTAGAATGCGAGGAACGTTATTATGAAAATCCATTTAACTTATATAATGATCTCTATGCAGACAAAGAGAATACTAAGCTAACTGATCAAATCGAAAAAGTACTACAGCATGTACATCAGCAGCATGGAAAAGACAGTGCGACCATTATTAGTTGGGATTATATGACTACTTTACCAGCTACTTATCCGAGCGATCAAATATTTCAAAATAGAGCTTAATACATATGAAGAAGGAGATTAATATGGATCTAGAAATAGTTTTCGAAGAATTTCCAGTTTTAGAATCTCAAAATTTAATATTAAAGAAAATTGAAGATGCCCATTTACAGGACGTATATGTAATCTATAGTAACGATAAAGTATTTAAATACTGCGGAATTATACCAAAACATAATGTGAAGACGGTAAGTAAGATGATTCAACACTTTGAGAGAGACTATAATAAACAAAGTAGAATTAAGTGGGGGATTTTCCAAAAGAACGAAACTGATACATTAGTTGGAATCATTGAAGCAATGGATTTTAATCGGAAGGTAAATATGGTCACAATCGGATACTTTTTAGCTGAAGAATACTGGGGAAAAGGTATTGCATCTGAAGCGGTTCATGCAATCGTAAAATTTTTATTTGAGGACGTTCATATAAATAGAATTCAAGCAGAAGTTATTCCTGAAAATGACCTATCCAAAAAAGTACTTTTAAAAAATGGATTTACAAAAGAAGGGTTATTAAGGCAGGCTACTTTATGGTCTGGGAAAGGAATCGTTGATTTAGAAATATATAGTATTCTTAAAGAAGAATATAAAAGAAGGCAAGCATAATTTTATGCTTGCCTTCTTTTCTTCCTAACATATGGTTTGTATCTATCGTTATCAAGTTAATGAAAAAACAATCATCATGTATTCTTAACGTTCGTAATAAAATATTGATAGTAGCTTTGTTAAAATATTTTTAAAAAGCCTTATTAGTAGATTAGAAAATTGATTATCTAATATGTATCTCCAGAATCTATCCGTCTTTAATAGAAGGACATTTATGTTAATGGGAGGGAGAGGAATGCGCCATAATGATCGGAAAAGGAAATGGAACGACTTTTCCAAGACAATTCCGCACTCTCTTTTAGATGTGAAAAGTGAATTAAAGAAAAAAAGTGAAAAAAAGCAACTTACCGTTAAAACATGGAAGTTAACAGAAGAAGAAACAGTGCTAATTCATCAAATTAAAGAGCAAACAAGACAACACAACAAAAATAATGTGACGCGAACGCATGCTTATTTTCGCTTTTACCTCCGATATCCTGAAATACACTGGGCATTGCTGGGACATATGGTATCACGTAATGGCGGTTGGAATATGACAGATTTAAAAGGTGAGTTATATACAAGATTATTATCAGAAAAAGATCAATTTACCTTCTATTCTTTTTTAGAAAGAGGAAACTGGTTAATCTTTCAGGATGTGTATCCACAATTTTTGTTATACGAACAAAGTGTGAAAAAATCTAAAAGCCTGTTTTATCTTCTACCTTTTCTCCATGTATCAACGTTTATGGAAACAATATGGAATTATTTCTGGAGCACAGGTGACCACTATACATTAGCCATTGCTACCGTCATTAATGAACAAAGCTATTTAGAAAAAAGGGTTGTTCAAAATCCCCATTTTAAAAAGACCGTACTAAGTAGTATTGGATTCAAACTTTATGATTTTTTTCGCTTTAATCATATTCTTTTTCCATTCTATAAAGATGAGACCAAACAAAAAACATTACTATTCGGTGATACGGTGAAACATTTCACCTCACTGCATGAGCGGATTTTGCTTGGAAAACGATTATACTCACTGCTGTTTCGACATGAGGACGTTTTACAAAGAGTAATAAATTGGGCTCATGATCATCCACATACTGGTTCACGAAAAGACTACTGGCCACATTTATTTTATGATGTAAACGAATCATTCTCTCGTGAATTCTATGAGCGTCGAATAAAGAACTGCCAATTAAGAAAAGGTGCAAATCGTTTATATAGCCCGCGATTAATATACGCATGGAAAGATCTTAATCACGAAGAAGCGGAAAGTGAAGACTGGTTTGAAGACTGGCGCATCATGGACTATTTAATCGATAAGGGAGAAAGTGCAGATGGAAAGATTTATAATGAATACTGCAAAACGCTTGAAAAAATCGAACTTGCCATACTGGTCAAAAAAAATGTCCTGCTCCGAGAAGAAGAAGGGGAGGAGTAACCTTCAAGCTGTTGTGGCTACTATCATTTTCTCTTGTTTAATTGGAACATATTTAGATTTACTGTTTGTCAGTAAACAAATGTATGACTTTCCAGTAAGACCGTTCCCGCATATATTTACAATTAATGTCGCGTTTACATTATTGATATTACCAATCTTTACATTGTTCTTTTTACGGATTGCAAGAATGTTACCTTCATTTTTAAAAATCTTATTTATTATTTTGATTGGACTTTGTATGAGCATTTCTGAGCGGTTTGCGGAGCGATTAGGATGGTTCACTCATAGCGAAGCATGGCATCATTCGTATTCCTTTTTCGGATACACGATTTTCTTGCTCCTTATATGGAAGTTTTTTCGTTGGTTTCAATAACAGAAATTTGTACTAAAGAGATCTAAAAATGAACAAAACGATTCATTAAATGAAGGGAATGAATGATGTTATTAAGTTAACGAGTGCTAATTGAGCAACCATATGTATTTCCCATAACGCGCGTTATGTTGATTTTACATGTATCAAGGATACAAAAAAAACGCTGACTTTTTATCATCAGCGTTTTTTTTATATAAGAGGTTTTTGAATTAAAGTAGCAAATTCTATTTCATGGACATGTCCGTCGTCTAATGTAGTAGTTCCTTTAACATAGTGTACATGTTTTCCATCGGCAACAGGGATGGCAGGGCCTGTTTCTATTGCGACTTTATGATGATGATTAAAAAAGTCAGTATTAACCATTATTATATGTACATGATTATCTCCTTTTGGAATTACTTCACTTGTAAATCCAGCAAAACGATGATTATGCCTATCGTTTCCTTCTTCTGCCAGTTTAGTACTAGCAACAAATTCATGCACATGTGTCTGAACCGTCGATGGTGATTTTCCTGCAGATACTATAGCTGCTTCTGTTAAGTTTTCTTTATTAGTTTTTGTGCTAGGTATATTTTCCATACTAGATGTATTTTCTGTTTTCTGTTTTCCTCTACCTGTAAATTCTCTATTCATAAAGATAATGCCTCCCTTTATATAGGATTATGGTACATTTTATTATAATTAGTAAGAATATATGTTAAGAAAAATTGACTACCGCTGACATTTACAAGAAATTTTGTCGTGTAACGGTATTATGAATCATAGCGAAAGAAAAGGAATAAAATACAGTGTGAAAATCTGTTATTTTTATAAAATTTGTTTTATTATGAATAAGGGCACCAAAAAATAGAAAGAGGTGTCAAAATGTACGGAATAATAAATTATGAGGTATTTTTAATTACAGGAATTCTTTTAAATTTAATTCCTGGTGCAGATACAATGTATATAGTGGGAAGAAGTATTTCACAAGGCAGAAAAGCAGGTGTTTATTCTGTTTTTGGTATTATTACTGGCTCGCTCGTTCATACATTGTTAGTTGCTTTTGGATTATCTATCATACTTACAAAATCTATTGTATTGTTTAATGTTATTAAAATTATTGGTGTTATCTATCTAGTCTATTTAGGGATTAGAATGATTGTTGATAAAACGAATGTAAATTTTCAAGCTAACGTATCAAGCAAACTAAACATTAGAAAAATATATGTACAAGGACTTTTGACAAGTCTTACGAATCCAAAAGTAGCTTTATTTTTCATTGCTTTTCTCCCGCAATTTATAAATACAAAAGCTTCTAGTCCTATCTCTTTTATTATTTTAGGACTTACGTTTACCATTACTGGATTATTGTGGTGTCTATTTATTGCTTATTTTTCTTCTTATGTTACAAAAAAACTAAGAGGAAACGAAAAGATAGGAATGGTTCTAAATAAAATAACAGGGATGATTTTTATTGGTATGGGGCTGAAGTTACTTCAAGCAAAAGCTCCTCAATAAGCCTAATTTATAGAGAAATGCCCCCCTTGTAGGAAGTTTAAATGGATAGAAAAAGCCTCTTTAAGATTCAATTAAAGAGGCTTTTTCTTTGAAGGTATTGTATCTAAAACTTCAATTATACTACTTTCTTAAGTATAATAAGTCACACATCTTATACATAATTATCATGTTTTATAACTCAACTCGCTCTGCAAGATTTTGAATTTGTTCTTTTGGAGCATTTATACAAATGCCTCCGTGATAGCAAATGACCGATTCGATATCAAAATTTAAATATTTCTGCAGAGAAGCAAGCGCTGTATTCATGTCTAAAGTTGTTCTCTGAACAGGTCCTTGTAAAGAACCATCCACACATATCATAGCATCACCGGCAACAAGAGTTTTGCTTTTCTTTAAATAAAGACTAACATGCCCTGGAGTATGTCCAGGTGTATAAATTACTTGTATGCCTCCGCAATAAGGAAGCAATTGTCCATCTTCTAAAGAATGATCTACTTTCGATTTAGGTGGATTCTTATATAAGAATTGCATTTCTTTAGGAAGAGATGCCCATGCTTCTTTATTCATATGCTCAGGATTTGTTTTAATAAGCGGGAATATTCCCTCGATATATGGCTTATCAAGTTCATGTGCATACACATCGATTTGATTAGTAGCCGCTTGTAGTATTTCAGGAAGGCTTCCTATATGATCTAAATCTTGGTGTGTTACAATGACAGCTTTTAATTTTTCAAAAGGAACCCCCGCATCATTCATAGCAGTACGAATTTGATCTAACTGTCCAGGCATACCGGTATCGATCAAAATAGCTGTTTCATTGTCCCAGATAAGTGTGGGATGCAAAACGAAACCTTGTATTTTTAATTCAAGCATTGCTACTCCATTTGAAATGTTCATGGATTAAATCCTCCTTATTACGGGTGTTTGGATTGTAGTTGATTACTACATAAGTTAATTTATCACGCCTCTTAAAAGTTAGTCAATCTAAAATATTTAAATATAACATAAAATAATATTTTTGTCAATATAATTTATTTTATTATTAGATTCAAGTAAATAGAGGGGAGGATTTCTATGCCGTATATAGAATATGAAAAAGTATTTTCAGACAAGGAGATGTTCACATGGATCTTATTTCAAATATTCAAGGGATTGTTTTAGACTTAGATGGTACTTTACTAAATTCAAAAAAAGAAGTATCTAAACGAAATGTACAAGCTATACTCGAATGTTATAGACAAGGAATAACTGTTATTTTTGCAACAGCAAGACCCCCGCGTTCAGTAAAAGCTTTTCTTCCTCAAGAGCTCCAAGAGATAGGAGCAATTGTGTATTACAACGGTGCTTTAATCATTGACAACACATCTGAGTACAGGCAACATTATCCGATTGAATCGACTGTTACAAATGAAATTATTGAATATGTGATTGCTCATCATTCAGAAGCGTGTTTGTCTATTGAATCAGAAGATACGTGGTATAGCAATAAAACGTTAGATTACAGTAAAGCTATGAACGCAGTTGTAAATCCAATTGTAGTTTCGTTAGATGATTTGAAAATAATAAAGGCTTCAAAATTATTAATCACGCAATATCCATATTATGAGAAATTACATAAACAATTTGAGCATAGAGTAAGCACTGTATGTACCGATTCAGGAACATTAATTCAAATTATGGCTAAAGATGTTTCTAAGAAACAAGCTATAATGGATATTTGTGTTCAAAATCATATTCCGATGAACAACATAATGGCATTTGGTGATGATTGGAACGATTTAGATCTTTTCCATGCATGCGGTTTTCCAATCGCTATGGAAAATGCAATACATGAACTAAAAGAAATGGCGTATTTCGTTACTAATTCTAATGATGAAGATGGTGTAGCGGAAGTGTTAGAAAAGTTAATTTGTACCGTTAATACCGATTAAAAATGTATTTGAAGAAGGGAATAAGCAAATATGGAAAAGAGAATTGGACAAATAATAGAGTTTTTACGGATAATAGATCAGTTCAAATCAATTGAAAGAAAAACAAAAGTTTCTAATAATAATCGTCATGAAAATGATGCAGAACATACATGGCATATGTGTATGTTTGCTCTTTTATTATATAAAGAAATAGAAGAGGAGCTTGATTTAGAACGAACTTTAAAATTAATATTAATACACGATCTTGGTGAAATATATGCTGGTGATACCTATGCACACGATTCTTTGGCTAGAATAGATAAGAAACAACGAGAAGATGAGGCAATCAAAAAGTTATTTAATGAATTGCCAGATGATTTAGAAGTTGAATTTCACGAACTTTGGAATGAATACGAAGCAAATGAAACGAAGGAAGCAAGTTTTGTTCAGGCAATAGATAAAATGCAGGCATTTACACAAAATGTACATACAAACGGTGAGGTATGGAGGGAAAATAAGGTAACCTCTGATAAAATCATTAAATATAATGAGAATTGGACAAAGCAAAACAAGACATTTGAAGATTTATTTCATTATCTTTGGGGAGTTGCTGAAAATAAAAAAATATTTTATACAAAAAAATAGATTGAGTCTTTAGAATAAAACTATTCGGGAAATGTTTATTCTAACTCTTAAGGCATTTTTAAGCATCTGATTCTATGTAAAACAAGAATTAAAAGGGCGATACGTATTATACATGGCTAATATGTATCACCCCTTATTTTTATGACTTTTTATAATTTAGTAGTGATAAGATTATGTATTCTTTTTGAAACTATTTAAAACGTTTTAAAACGAGAAACTCCCACCATTTCCACGGCAGTAGATTCTTTAATAAAATCATTAACTTTACTCCTTTTCCAATTGGATAACGTAAAGTTGAATGCTGCGATTCAGCAATAGCTACTATTTTCTCAGCAACATCTTTCGGATTTCCTAAAGTCTCATTGCCGTTATGAATATGTTGTTCAATTTTCTTCATGTATTCTTTGTAAGGGGACTCAGATCCTGAAGTAGCTTCCGCAAGTTTTTGTCCGATTTCCCAAATATTTGTGTTATATGATCCCGGCTCAATTAATGAAACTTCGATCCCAAACGGTTTTACTTCTAGACGAAGAGATTCACTCCAACCTTCAAGTGCATATTTAGAAGAAACATAAGGGGAGAGACCAGGGAAACCCATTTTCCCGCTAATACTACTAACATTAATAATTTTTCCTCGTTTTTGTCTTCTCATAATTGGAAGAACAGCTTTTGTTACTGCGATAGCTCCAAACACGTTTGTCTCAAATTGTTTACGGTATTCTTCCATTGGAATTTCCTCTACAAAACCACCGCTTGCATAGCCCGCATTGTTAATCAGAATATCTACTCGTCCAAGAGTGTTTATAAAAGCTGTAAATTTATCAATAGACTCTTTAGAAGTTACATCTAACTGATGAATTTTTATATTTTGTTCTATATGCAACGATGTAGCCTGTTTAATTAATTCTGTTTGTTTTTCAATATTTCGCATCGTAGCAATGACAAGATAGCCTTTTTTAGCGAATTCTAATGATGTAAGAAGCCCAAATCCGCTTGATGAACCTGTAATAATCGCGATTTTTTCTGTCATTTGTTTCTCACTTTCTATCGAAATTCAGTTTGATTTCATCATATCGAAAGGAGGAAGGGGAATTCAATAGATTATTTAAATAGACATATTTATATCCTCACATTAAAAAGTAGATTTTTAGGGAATTTTCTTTTTATATGTCAGAATATGCGCTTGCCAGGGAAATACTACTAAAATGTTTGTATTCCCTAAAATAACCTAAACTGTACGGACAAATGAATTTTTATGAATAAAGTCCACCCATATACATTTCCGTTAATGTATGTACAATATCTTCAAGAGAAAAATTTCGTTCATTTCGAACGATTTCCCATAAAAACATTTCATTTGCAAAGAACCAACTTCTTGCTACTAAAAAACAATTTAAATCCTTCCGTGCTAAACCACTTTTTTGTGAATACGTAATATCTTGAACAATTCGTTCAATAAATCGTTCTCGAATAGCACTCCATCTGTACCGAACTTCGTCAGAAGCACCAATCGCTTCTTCAACAACTTGTAATAGTTGTCTTTCTATTTCCGCCATTTGTAAAAACGCATGTACTTGCTGCTGAATCATACTACGAGCTTCTTGTTTCGTTACTGGTTGAAAATTCCGTTCTGCAATCGTATAAAATTGGTTCATCACATCGTCCATTAATACAATAAGTAAATCATCTTTATTTTTAAAGTATACGTAAGCTGTCCCATATCCCGTTTCTGCTTTTTTTATAATCTGGGAAATTGTTGTTTTTTGAAAACCTTGTTCTATAAATACTTCACGACCAGCTAATAATAGTTTCTTTTTTGTTTCAAGTGAACGCTGTTTTCTAGCTGAGAAAACATCTTTGCTCATATATACCACACCTTCATACTGAAATATCAGAAAATTTAACTTAATTCTAGGTGAAACAATGATATAATGTCAACTGACATTATGTCATTGACGCTATGTCAGTTTTAATGATATATTTTTACTAATTAGAATTGAAAGAAAATTAAAGAGAAGGTGATAGAATGTATTCAAAACCATTTGAACCATCTTACGAGTATGCTCGTCAATGTGACCTTTATGATGAACTTGCATCGTTTCAACATGAGTTTTATAAAAAAGAAGGAACAATTTATTTAGATGGAAACTCACTTGGACTTTTATCAAAACGAGCTGAGCAGTCTTTATTAACATTGCTAGATTCATGGAAACAATTCGGCATTGATGGTTGGACAGAAGGACAATATCCATGGTATTTCTTATCCGAGCAATTAGGAGAATTAAGCGCACCCCTTATTGGCGCTTCACCTGAAGAAGTGATTGTAACCGGTTCCACGACAACAAACTTACATCAAGTTGTCGCTACGTTCTATGAACCAAAGGAAGGGAAAACAAAAATCCTTGCCGATGAATTAACATTTCCATCCGATATTTATGCATTACAAAGCCAAATTCGTTTAAAAGGACTAGATCCTGCCGAACATCTCGTTCAAGTGAAAAGCAGAGATGGAAGAATGTTAAATGAAGAAGATATTATTGCTGCAATGACAGAAGATATTGCGCTCATTGTACTTCCGGCCGTATTATATCGAAGCGGACAAATTTTAGATATGAAGCTTCTTACGAAAGAAGCACATGAACGTGGTATTCATATTGGCTTTGATCTTTGTCATTCCATCGGTTCTATTCCGCATCACTTTCAAGAATGGGATGTCGATTTTGCAGTTTGGTGTAATTATAAATATTTAAATGCCGGTCCAGGTGGAGTTGGCGGCCTGTACGTGAATAAAAAGCATTTCAATCGTTTACCAGGATTAGCAGGCTGGTTTAGTTCCCGAAAAGATAAACAGTTTGATATGGAGCACGAACTTACGCCAGCTGAGCATGCCGGTGCATATCAAATTGGCACACCGCATGTGTTAAGTGTTGCACCGCTTATCGGTTCTTTAGAAATTTTTAAAGAAGCGGGCATGGAGCGATTACGACAAAAATCCCTTCATATTACACGCTATATGATAAACCTAATACAACATGAATTAACAGATATGGGTTTTACACTTGGTAATCCGTTAGAAGATGAAAAAAGAGGCGGACATATTTATTTAGAACATAAAGAAGCAGCACGTATTTGTAAAGCACTAAAAGCAAATGGAATTATTCCTGATTTTCGTGCACCAAATGGTATTCGTTTAGCTCCTGTCGCTTTATACAACACGTATGAGGAAGTATGGAATGCCGTACAAATTTTGAAGAAGATTATGGTGGAAGAGCAGTATAAACAATTTGAAAATAAACGAGAGGTTGTGGCATAAGGATGAAAGAAAACAAGTGGATTGATATTTCTCAACCTCTCAACAATGATATTGCCACTTGGCCGGGCGATACGCCTTTTTCCTATGAATTGTCATGGACAAAAGAACAGAGCGGATCTGTTAATGTTGGGAAAATTTCAATGAGCATTCACACGGGTACACATATTGATGCACCGTTTCACTTTGATAATGATGGTAAAAAAGTAAGTGATCTTGACGTTAACATCTACATTGGCCCAGCTCGAATTATTGATGTAACAGGTTATGAAAGCATCGGAGCACAAGAGTTAAAAATGCATGATTTAGAAGGGGTAAGTAGATTATTATTGCGAACTTCATCAAAAACAAATCCACACGTATTTCCTGAAACAATTCCGTATTTACGTGCTGATCTTGCACCCTATCTTCATGAAAAAGGTGTACGCTTAATCGGTGTAGATGTTCCATCTGTTGATCCGCTTGATGATAAAGAGCTAGCAGCACACCATGAATTATTTAAACACGGCATTCACATTTTAGAAAATGTTGTTTTAGAAAATGTACAAGACGGAGACTACGAACTTATCGCTCTGCCACTTTTGTTAACAGATGCAGACGGCAGCCCGGTTCGTGCTGTTATAAAACCATTATAAAAAGAGCCACTGCATAGAGAGGATGTCCACATATGAAAGAAAATGAAAAAGTAATTATCGAAAAAGGAATTCATACAGATTTTCGTAATAACATGACATACGGAGAGTATTTACAATTAGATAGTTTACTATCAAGCCAAAAACGACTCTCTGATCATCATGACGAAATGTTATTCATTGTGATTCATCAAGCGAGCGAGCTTTGGATGAAATTAATTTTACATGAAATAGAAGCAGCTATTGAATCAATCAAAAATGAAAATCTTGCACCTGCTTTTAAGATGCTTGCACGTGTTTCAAAAATTCAATCGCAAATTATCCAATCATGGGATATTCTTGCCACGCTCACACCAGCTGAATATATTGAATTTCGTGATTCACTCGGTCAAGCATCCGGATTTCAATCTTATCAATATAGAATGATCGAATTTGCGCTTGGTTATAAAACGCCACATGTTCTGAAAATCTATGAAAAAGATGCAGAATTGCACGCTCGTCTTTATAAGGCACTTCATACGCCGAGTTTATATGATGTTGCAATCCAAACACTTGCAAAAGAAGGATTTCCAATTAACCCAAGTGTGCTTCAGCGCGATATTACGCAACCATATGAAGCAGATGCAACAGTAGAAGCAGCGTGGTTAGAAGTATACTCAGATGTGAAGAAATATTGGGACTTGTATCAACTGGCTGAAAAGCTCATCGATATCGAAGATTGGCTGCAGCAGTGGCGTTTCCGTCATATGAAAACTGTAGAACGTATTATTGGACATAAAATGGGAACTGGCGGTTCTTCAGGCGTTTCTTATTTAAAACGTGTACTGGACCAATCGTTTTTCCCAGAGCTTTGGACTATTCGAACAAAACTATAAATGATTAAACAATAAGCATAAAAGTTTTCTCAATGAAAAAGCTTTTATGCTTATTTACATATTTTTAAATTGAAATTCCGCCGTTTCCTTAAACAAACCGCTCATATGAATACATATAAAAAGAGTAGAAAAAATCTACTCTTTTTTGTTTCTCATTTTAAATTCCGTTATAATAGTCAAATTAGCGATAAGTAGTAATGGAGGAGTTTCTATTGAGCTTACCAGAATTAGAACATGCATTTAAGAAGAGGAAAGTAAATGCTTTTCTCGTTTATCAAAAGGGTGAAATCGTTACAGAATATTATAAAACAGAGCAATGTGCACAAAATGTATATAAAATTAATTCGATAACAAAAAGTATTATCTCTATTCTAATTGGCATTGCAATTGAAAAAGGCTATATCCATAGTATACATACACCCATTGTAGAGTGGATTCCAAATATACCGAAAGAAAAACAAGATCTGACTATATACCATTTATTAACGATGACAACGGGTGAGGAATGGCAGGAATTTGGAAATGGTGTTGTTTTCCCAAATGATTTTGTTGAGTCCGATCATTGGATAGACTATATTTTAAAGAAGCCCTTGATGAATCAGCCCGGAACAAAAATGAATTATAATTCAGGTTCTTCACATTTGTTAAGTTATATTTTACAAAAGACAACTAACATGACGACGGAACAATTTGCAAAGATACATCTATTTGATCCTTTACATATTACTGACTATGAATGGCAGCAAGATCCACAGGGAATTTTTGTCGGCGGCTTTGGCATGAAAATGAAAGCAGAAGACATGCTGAAAATCGGGTTGTTATGTCTACAAAATGGATATTGGAACGGACAGCAACTTGTATCTTTAAGCTGGATTGAGCAATCCCATCAAGAAAGATTTACAACATACGAACATATTGGAGCATACGGTTATCATTGGTGGGTATTAGATCCAAGCAACTTCAATATGCCATACCATACATATTTTGCGATGGGATATGGCGGACAATATATTATTATTGTTCCTCAATTAGAGCTAGTTGCAGTCATTAGTAGTCAAATGCCAAAGCGAGGCTTAGTGCCGCTTAAAATGTTTGTAAAACATTTACAAGAAACGTACTAAAAAGGACAGGTTTTGCCCGTCCTTTTTATCTGCTACTTTTGGATAATAAGGGCCGATTGATGGAAGTTTCACTTCATACGAATCGCATTGTAAAACAACAAACCTGCTTTTTCTATCTAACATTTGTTCTTCTGTTACAGTATTTTCTTTTCTCTTATCTAGGTGTTTCTTTAAAATAAATGTTTAAAAATTTTTCTGTTTTTGTTTCAAATTCTACATCAACAAATACCCCGAACTCTCTTCCGTTTTCTCTTAACCATAACTTAAATTGTTCTACTGATATATTTACTGTTTTAGGACGTCTACCAATATGAAGGTAATCAATAATATCAGCTTGCGGATATTTTTCTTTTGTCTTTTGCACCGCAAGCTTTCCCCATTTTGCATATGGAGGTTGCGCATGACTGATGGAGAAAGGTCTGTATATAAGTAAAGCTATTGTAATAATCCCAATACATATAAATAAACGAGTATGTAAATGTTTCATACTAAGCTCCTTTATCTCGCTACTTTTGGGCAGTAGGCCCTCGCTGATTAAAGTTTCACTTTATAGCATTTTCCATAGTGTTTACACTTAAACAAATTCATATGAATTTGCCTTTTTTTGTCTTCCTTACATAAAACCGCATCATTTACAAAAAATAACCTTGAAATCATCGTCATATTCAAGGAGGTTGAACTATGCGTCGTAAAGCTTTCTTCAAAGTACCGCTTTTACTCGTTACATTGGCGACTGCTTTGTTAGTAAGTAGTATCCATGAGAAGGAAGTAGGTGCTTTTTCCAATCAAGTTATTCAAAGAGGAGCTTCTGGAGAAGATGTAACCGAACTACAATCGAGGCTCAAATATATTGGATTTTACAACGGAAAAGTAGATGGTGTCTTTGGTTGGGGCACTTATTGGGCACTTCGGAATTTCCAAGAAAAATTCGGGTTACCGGTTGACGGACTTGCAGGTCCAGCTACAAAACAAAAACTCGTTAAAGCTACAAAATACGAAAAACAATCCAATAACACAGCAAATAAGCAAAATAACAAACCGGCGCCAAATAAAGGTACAAATGTTCCAAATGGATATTCGCAAAACGATATTAAAATATTGGCAAATGCTGTATATGGAGAATCTCGCGGTGAACCTTATATCGGACAAGTTGCCGTAGCAGCTGTTATTTTAAATCGCGTCAGCAGCCCGTCTTTTCCAAATACGGTGGCAGGTGTGATTTATGAGCCTCGTGCCTTTACCGCTGTTGCGGATGGACAAATCAATTTAACACCAAATGAAACAGCAAAAAAAGCTGTACTTGATGCGATTAACGGATGGGATCCATCTGGAGGCGCGATTTATTACTTTAATCCAGATACAGCAACAAGCAAATGGATTTGGGGTCGTCCGCAAATCAAAAAAATTGGAAGACACATTTTTTGTAAATAGTTAGGAGGTGGATGAGATATGTTTAGAGGTCTCATTATCGTTTTATTAACAATTGGAGTTGTAGGTACAGGATATTGGGGGTATAAAGAACACCAAGAGAAAAATGCGGTATTAATTCATGCTGAAAATAACTACCAGCGGGCATTCCATGATTTAGCGTATCAAGTCGATTTATTACACGATAAAATCGGGACAACATTAGCAATGAATTCACGAACATCATTATCACCTGCATTAGCTGACGTGTGGCGCATCACATCTCAGGCACACTCTGATATTGGCCAATTGCCGCTTACATTGCTTCCGTTTAATAAAACAGAAGAATTTCTATCGAATATTGGAGACTTCAGTTACCGTACAGCTATACGCGATTTAGATAAAGAACCATTAAACGATCAAGAATATAATACACTCCAGCAGCTATATAATAATGCGGCAAATATTCAAGATGAACTGCGCAAAGTACAGCATCTTGCCCTAAAAAACAACTTACGTTGGATGGATGTTGAACTAGCTCTTGCCTCTAATAATAATCCAGCTGACAACACAATTATCGATGGCTTTAAAACAGTGGAAAAAAACAGTCAATCTTACTCACAAAGCCATTTTGGACCAACGTTTACAAGTTTGGAAAAAGAAAAAAAAGGCGAGACGCATATATCTGGTCCAAAAATTTCGGAAGACCAAGCAATAAATATCGCAAAATCTTTCCTTAGCTTACGGGGATCTGAAAACATTTCTGTTGAAAAAAGCAGCAAGGGAGCAAAAGAAAAATTTTATAGCATTACTGTAAAGGATCCAAAGACAAATAGTGAAACGAATATGGACATTACTGAACAAGGCGGCTTTCCAATTTGGGTTATCAACAATCGGGAAATTAAAGAACAAAAAATTGGCTTAAAAGAAGCAGGAGATAAGGGGCTTTCCTTTTTAAAACAAAATAAATTTAAAAACATGGAGTTATATGAAAGTTCTCAATACGATTCTGTCGGTGTTTTCACATTCGTAACGAATCGGGACAACGTGCGTATATATCCAGAATCCATTCAAATGAAAATTGCGCTCGATGACGGTTCGATTGTCGGTTTTTCGGCAAAAGACTATTTAGCTTCTCGTAAAGATTTAAAATTTCCAAAACCAACACTATCGGTTGCGGATGCACGGAAGAAAATCAATCCTAATTTAAAAGTTATGGAAGAGCGTGAAGCAGTCATTGTAAATGACTTGCATAAAGAGGTACTATGTTATGAATTTTTAGGAACACTTGGAAAAGACACATATCAAATCTTTATTAATGCCAATAATGGCATGGAAGAAAAAGTGAAAAAATTACAAAGTGTAGAACAAGTTTTTGATTAATGAATAGGAGTGACACTTTTGAAAAAAATTTTTTACTTTTGTATCTGTTTGCTTCTATTAGCAAGCTGTAGTACAAAAAAGAACGATAATGCAGCGAGTCCAAGTCCAACGTCGAATGCTAAATTAATTAGAACAAAAAGTGAAACAAATCAAGACGTTACATATAAATCAGATGAAAAAGTAGCGGGTCACTTGACAAAACTAGCATCGAGTGTACCGGGTGTAAACGATGCGACGGCAATTGTACTTGGCAAATACGCAGTTGTTGGAATTGATGTCAATGCAAAGCTAGACCGTTCTAGAGTAGAGACTATTAAATATTCAGTAGCGGAAAGCTTAAAACATGATCCACTCGGAGCAAATGCAGTCGTTGTAGCAGATATTGATACGTATCAACGCTTAAAAGATATGGGTAAACGAATAAAAGAAGGAAAAGCTGGTGAAGGCATTCTTGATGAACTCGCAGCGATTGTGGGTCGTGTAATGCCACAAGTTCCAAATGATGTATTTGAAAAAAAGCAGATCAATCCAACTAAAGAAAATAATCAACAATTAAACAAAAGTGAACAAAATGAACTAAAACAAGAACAAGTTGATCAATCCAATCAAAATTTAAAACGATAAAAAATAATCCCTGTGTTATAGCACGGGGATTATTTTCCGAAAATAAAAACTGAATATTTTATTTATTACTGAAAATGTTGTATGATTTTGCATGAAAGAAAACATATGTTTTTGTAAATGGAGGAATATACGTCATGCAAATGAATAATTCTATTCAACTCGTTCCATATACGGAAGAATTTAAAGAATTATTACAAGCGTTTACTTTACCTGAAGAACAAGTGCAATTTACATCTCATCCAATGGAATTACTCAAAAAAGCAGAACAAGATCCAACCCGAAATCCTATCGTCATTTTAGCTGACGACAAACCAGTCGGTATTTTTGCTTTGCAATCTGGTAATCGTGTACAAGAATATACAAATAAAGAACATTCTTTACTTCTTGTTTCATTTTCAATCGATTACACAGAACAGGGAAAAGGATATGCAAAACAAGCATTATATCAACTACCGAATTATGTATATACATATTTTCCAAACATAGAGGAAATTGTGTTAGCAGTCAATGAAAGAAATATTCCTGCGCAAAAATTATATGTAACCGTCGGATTTGAAGATAGAGGACACCGTAGAATGGGACCAATTGGACCACAAATTGTTTTATACTTATCATTGGAAAAGAAAACTTCAGAAGACACAAGATAAATTAACTATATTATAATAATAAGAGGATTATGCATTTGGTGTGAGAGTGTATATCCTCTTTATTGAGTTTAATAAACTATTGAAAACATTTACGGAGGATACTATGCAGATAAAATTAATACTTGCCGGATATGGCACTGTTGGAAAAGAATTTGTAAAACTCATTCATGAAAAATCATCCTTTATTCAAAAAGAATTCGGTTTAGAGTTAATCCTTGTTGGTATTATTGGACGTGATTTCAAATTATATCATCCAGAAGGGCTTTGTATCGATACTTTACTTAAACTAGGCGGGGGATCAGAAGCTTTACATAAATATATAGAACAACATTCCGTTCATAACGAAAAAATGAATGGTCATGTTTTCATTGAATCTACACCAACCAATCTCGAAAGCGGCAATCCAGGAAAGGAGTATATTTTACAAGCTATTGAAAACGGAATGGATATTGTTTCTATTTCAAAAGGGGCACTTGTTACCTCATGGAAAGAAATAAAAGAAGCAGCTCGATTCGCAAATGTTCGCATCCGTTATAGCGGCGCAACAGCAGCGGCTCTTCCTACATTAGATATAGGTCAATTCAGCTTAGCAGGATGCAAGATTGAACGTATTGAAGGCATTTTAAACGGTACAACAAATTATATTTTAACGAAAATGCATGAAGACAGCACTTCATATGAAGAAGCGTTGCAACAAGCACAGCAAAAAGGAATTGCTGAAACAAATTCTTCATTAGATGTAAGCGGAATGGATAGTGCTTGTAAGTTATTGCTGCTATCGAACAGTTTACTGCATACAGAATATACACTTGAAGATATAAGCATTGAAGGGATAGAAAATCTATCAAAACAAGATATACAAAAAGCAAAAGAACAAGGAAAACAATTCAAACTACTAGCTAAAGCATATACAGACGATGATGGGGAAGTGCGGCTTGAAGTACAACCACATGCAGTAGATTCAAACCATTCACTAGCAAGTGTTATAGGAACCGAAAAAGGCATTACCTTTTACACGGATACAATGGGAGCGGTTTCTTCCATCGGCGGCGCTTCCAATCCAAAGGGAGCTGCAGCAGCAGCTTTAAAAGACGTAATCAATCTATATCGAAAAGATATTTTATAACCTGACATACAATTATGTACAAATCCTGCCTAATTGGAAGAAGTGGGATTTGTCATTTCCTAATATAAAAATAGTAATCTATTGTCAATTATCATTGAGTTTTTTTGTTTACTTTTTGGTATGAGTAGGATTAAGATATTTTTTAAACACGTTATTGTTTAACTAGTTGTACATATACAAAACAGAAAAATACCATTATGATATAGAAGCTAGAAAGAAAGCTGAAAGGGATTGAGAATTGTGAAAAAACTTGATGTACTGTTAATGGTGCTCAGTGTCCTGTTCCCAGTTGCAGGTATAATGAAACAAATGCCTCTACAATTATCATTATTTATGGGAGGATTATTGTTTTTAACTAGTTTTGGAAGTTATTATGCAAAAAAAATGCATTCACGAATATTTAGTTGGGTAGCTTATACGGCATTTATCACACTCTTACTGACCATTTGGAATCAATTCGTAACAACCAGCTCTTTAGTAGCGAATGCCAAAATTGCTGCATGTATTGCTGTGATCCCGTTTTTATTCCGATTCCGTACGTATGCAATTACATTAGGATTACTCGCATTATGGGGCACAATGTTGTGGGATATGAAACAAGTACAATCATTAGCCGTTCTAGGACGGATGATGAATTTACTCACAACAGAACGATTATATTTAGTCATTTTAGTGGCAGGTTTCTTACTTGGCGGATTACTTGCAAACGCACTACATCGTGATAGCAGTAATAATAGACAAGAAAAATCAAGCGCATTTAAACAAAAAAAGAAGCGAATGAGACCTACATTTAAAATTCGCATCCCAAGTTTGCCAAGAATTAAATTTAAAATGTTTAAGTTCGGTAAAAAATCTTCCAAACAAAGAGAAACTCGTCCGTATGAACGAAACTATGAAGAGAGAACACCAACTTATCATACAACACAAACAGAACAACATAGCAATACTGGAACGATACAAGGACAAACGAGAATCGAACGAAGAAAAAATCGTTATAATGCATAAAAAATATGTTTGTACAACTATAAAGACCCGTAATACCCTGTAATAATCAATGGGGTATGCGGGTTTTTTCATTGTATATTAAATATCGAAATTTTTTATGAAGACAAAATATATAATTAACGATCTTATAGTAAAATAAATAAAAATACATTAATAACAGGGAGGACATCATGCAAGAAAAATATGTACTCGCCTTTTTGCAACCGCAGTATCCAAACCTAGCTCATATTGCATATAGCATAGAAAAGAGCATTTATAATGATCCGCATGGAACAATCGTTAAAGCTCGTCTATTTGGAGAAGCTGTTGCAAATGAAATTTGGGATAAAGAAAATTTACAAAGTGGATATGAGATAAAGTATATAGAGCGCATATATAAGCTATTTCATGAAGGAATTATAGATGAAAAGTTCCGCAATTATTTTGGCTTAATTCATAATATCGGCAATAAAGCTGCTCATAATGTGCATTATGGTAGTATCGTAGAATCCATCCAAATCTATCGTGCTGTCTTTAAAATCGCAGTTTGGTTTATGGAGTTATATGGCGATTTCAGCTTCAAAGCTCCGGAATATCGCGATCCAGAGATGCCACAAAAGACATCTGAAATTAGTAGCGATGAATTAACAGAACTATTAAGTAAGACAGTGGAAGAAACGATCGGAAAATCCATTCAAACAACGATACAAGAAATATTCGTACAAATGATGCAACACCAAGAGATAATCAATGTCGCTGTCATAAAACAAGAAGAAACACTAATTGTTATTTCTAATGAAGAGAAAATAGAAGAAACACCAATTGCAATTTCTAATGGAGAGAAAATAGAAGAAACACCAATTGCAATTTCTAATGGAGAGAAAATAGAAGAAACACCAATTGCAATTTCTAATGGAGAGAAAATAGAAGAAACACCAATTGTTATTTTTAATGAAGAGAAAATAGAAGAAACACCATTTGTTATTTCTAATGAAGAGAAAATAGAACAAGTACCTGACACAACTTTTGACTTAGTTACATATCTTCAAAAATACAGTGTAGATGTAATTGACAGACGTGAATCTGGAAGTACATTGTGGGTGCTTGGCGGCTGGGAGCTAAATGGAATTTTATTTCCATTAAAAGAAAAGAACATATTTTTTCGCTTTGTGGCAGGAGGCAATCGTATGACAAAAAATAAACCAGCTTGGTTTTTATTTGGTTCATACTTAACAAATAAAAAAGGCGAGACTACATCAAAACAAGATACACAGCAAGAGCAGGCAGTAACCACGCAGTTTGATCTTATGACATATTTGAAAGCACAAGATGTTGAAATATTAGATAAACGCAATCACGGCGGAACATTATGGATTATCGGCGGTAGGGAGCTTAATAAAATTTTATTCCCACTAATAGAACATAAAATCTTTTTCTATTATATGGCGAAAGGGAATCGGACGACAAAAAATAAACCAGCTTGGTTTTTGATGAGAAAATAATGAAGGAAAATGTAAATCTACCATTCTTTAAACAATTGTCTCATTGTTCTCCATTGCATTTCTCCATATTATCTAGGATTTCCGTAATAAACCTTCCTTGCAAATACTATAAAATTGAATATCGCCTGAAAGCATTAATACAAAAAGGGATTTTTCATGTGACAGGATCTTTACATTCCATGCAGTCTTATAGCGTACGCTTAGCACAATAAGAAAAATGATAGCGAATGAAAGGGGATGTATATGTGGGCATCTCTTTTTTTTATTTTCATATAAAGAGTAATGTACGATTGTAATTTTCTGAATTCATATACAAAAAAATATGATAGAGAAGATGTACCTAACATAGTAAAGTTAGAGTAGTCCATTATATAAATCAATAAGCAAGGGATGTATATATGAACATCTCCGTTTTTGTTTCAACATAAAAAGCAATATTTAGTCTTAATTTTCTTAACTTTTATAAAAAACGATGCGTTATAATGGTCATTAGGTGCTATGGTCACCAAATATTTCTAAAGATGGAGGTTGGAAGTATGTCTTCAAGCAATGAAATGAATCGTAATACATTATCGGAAATACAATTAACTTCATCAAAATTTAAACATGAAGCATATAACATTTACAAAGAGTTACGCGCATCTCATCCTGTGTATCAGGTATATCCTCATAATTGGCTTATTACAAGATATGAAGATGCAGTGAGTCTTTTGAAAGATGCACGATTACTGAAAAATGCTGAAAATGTATTTAGTAAAGAAGAATTTGAAGCCTCTTTTACACTAGAAAATGGAGAATTTTTGAGAAAACAGATGCTAAACTCTGATCCACCTGACCATAGTCGCTTAAGATCCCTTGTTCAAAAAGCTTTTACTCCGCAGATGATTTTACAACTGAAAGATAGTATCCAATCAATTGCTGATACTTTACTAGATAAAGTAGAACACCAGCACACTATAAACCTTGTAAACGATTATGCTTTCCCGCTGCCGATTATTGTGATAAGTGAGATGCTCGGTATCCCTCAAGAAGATCGAGATAAATTTAGAATATGGTCACATGCAGTCATTGATTCTCCAGAGACGCCAGAAGCTATTCTTGAAGTCGATAAAAAACTAGGTGAATTCGTTCACTATCTACAATATTTAATAGATACAAAACGAGAAAATCCTTCAGACGATTTAATAAGTGCATTAATACAAGTAGAAAGCGAAGGAACAAAATTAAGTGCACCAGAATTAAGTTCGATGATTATGCTGCTTATCGTTGCTGGACACGAAACAACTGTCAATTTAATAACAAACATGACGTTAGCGTTACTTGAGCATCCTGATCAGTTGCAGCTTCTGCGACAAAATCCTGATTTAATTGATTCGGCAATTGAAGAATCATTACGCTTTTACAGCCCTGTTGAATTAACGACTATGCGCTGGGCAGCGGAATCATTTACATTACATGGTCAAAAGATTCAGCCAAAAGATGCGATTATCATTTCATTAGCCTCTGCCAATCGCGATGGAATGATATTTCCAAACGCAGATGTTTTTGATATTACAAGAAAAAATAACCGTCATCTTTCTTTTGGACATGGCATTCATTTCTGCCTTGGTGCGCCGCTCGCACGTTTAGAAGCGAAAATTGCAATTCCTACCTTATTACACCGAATGCCTAATCTTAAAATAAAAGGAACAAGGGAGGACATAAAGTGGAGTGGTAATTATTTAATGAGATCATTAGAGGAATTACCATTATCTTTCTAACCGAATATACATGAAATAGTATGACACCCCTTTAGGTTGTTAATACTAAACAAAAAGGAGGTGTCATACTATGGCTCAAGATGTTCTTTGTGAAGTAAATAACTGCAAGTACTGGGGTAATGGGAATAAGTGCAATGCAGAGGCTATTTATGTAGTAAGTCATACAGGTAAACAAGCATCTGATAGTAAAGAAACAGATTGTAAAACTTTTATACCAGAAGTTTAATTTTCTAGGGGTAGCCATGATGTGGGTTACCCTTTTATTATTTATATTATTGATAATAAATATCGTTTTCATTCATAGTTTTATACATTTTTTTATTTCAAGAAAGAATATTACTGCATTGAAGTAATATTGCTTGTTTCTTATATATGTTGTTCCATTCAACTTTGTAAAACAAATAAATAACGGGTTTCATATCTTTAAATGAACCTCATTTTAACAAAACAGACATGGATTATTTTCTGATAGCCGAGAGAAATATCTTTTCTAACGATTTTTAAATTATAAATATGTATTTAGCACATATTCATAATTTTATTACAAAAACCATTTAATCCTTGACATGAAATGCGTTTCATAAATTATAACTAAGATGTTGTTAAATACACTCGGATATGAGAACGATATCAATCGTTATATAGAAATGAAAGCAGGGAATAGAATGAAACTCATTGCAATTGATTTAGACGGAACTCTTCTTACATCAAAAAAAGTAATTAGTGAAGAAAATGCTATCGCTATTAAGGAATGTCAGAAAAAAGGACATGTTGTAGCTATTTGTACAGGGCGCTCTATAATAGATGTTCAAAAACTTTTGCAAAAAGCAAACTTAAACTGTCCTATCATTGCAGAAAACGGTGCAATTTTGTATTCAAATAACAAAATGTTACAACGATATCCAATCGCAACTGAACATGCGAAAGAAATTGTTGATTACCTAGAAGAAAGAAATATGTTTTATCAATTGTACACCGATCAAGGTGTATACGTTCCAGAATATGGCGAAGCAAGGGTTCAATTTGAGATGGATTTTATAATAGAATCTGATTTACTTACTGATAAAGAAGAACTAAAGCATATAGCAGCTTTATATTTACAGCATACTGAAATCAATAAAATCGCAAGTTGCAAACCACTATTTTCAAAGCAAATTCATATTCATAAAATACTACCATTCTCGTATCAGAAGGACAATTTAATGTTATTGAAAGATCAATTCATCAATAATAAGGAATTATCAATTACCGCATCTTACTGGCACAATCTTGAAATCAATCATATTCACGCCCAAAAGGGAAATGGCTTATATACGTTAGCGAACCATCTTGGTATATTAAGGGAACATACTGTTGCAATTGGTGATGGTTTAAACGATATGTCTATGATGGAGAAAGCTAACGTATCTATCGCAATGGGAAATGCGGTAGAAGAAATCCAGGCAATTTGTCGATATAAAACACTTTCAAATGATGACCACGGTGTTGCTTATGCTCTTCGCCGCTATGTCTTACATAATATAAATAGTTAATGATGAAAAAGAGAACAATTTTTGTTGGAATTTGTTCTCTTTTTTTTGTTTTTATCCACTTTCTTCCTCAATTCTATTGAAAAACAAAAAATTTCTGAATAACTTTTTTTTTTCTATGTACCTTAATGAATATAATTCGTATAATAAAAAAGCTAAATAAATTAAAAATTAAACATAATTAAAAAATTTATATAAATACATTTAAATTACATTTATTGAGGTAGAGGTGGGAGTATAATATGTACCGGCTTACGGAACTTATTAATATTGAAGAAATACAAACAATAGCAGAACAATTTTATCTTTTAACACATATTTCACATCAGCTTCTTGATTGTAATGGAGAGGTATTATTTCATTACGGTACACAATCCATCGATTTAAATTTACATATAAAAATTCATGTTCCGATTATAATAAATGAACAAGCTATTGGTTCCTTCATCATTTTTTCTCCTAAAAATAATGTTGAGTCTTGCACAATATATTTCAAATCTCTTGCAGCGTTAATGACTAGTAAATTGCATCAACTTAAGGAAAATCTATCAATACCTGCTGATAATCTGTATACCATTTTACAAAGCATGCCCGTTTTAGTTAATGCATGTAATGAAGAAGGTGTTTTCGTTGTATGGAATAGAGAATGTGAACTAGTAACTGGTTATAGCGCAACTGAAATTGTTAAAAATCCTCATGCACTAGAATTACTCTATCCCGATGAAGAATACCGAAATCAACAGCTACATGAATTCTCTGTGGTAGGTAAAAACTTCCGGGGTTGGGAAATGGTGCTTACTTGTAAAAACGGTGATAAAAAAACGATTGTGTGGTCAAATCTATCAGAAGAGTTCCCGGTCCCTGGATTTAGCCATTGGGCAATTGGCATTGATATTACGCATCGAAAAAAGGTAGAAGAGGAACTTATAGAAAAATCTTCAGAGTTAGAATTAATCTTTAAAGCACTTCCAGATTTATGTTTTTTAACAAATTTTGATGGAACAATCGTTGATTATAAAGCAGGCTGCCCATCAAAGTTTTATGTACCTGTCGAACAATTTATGGGAAAAAAGTTTCAAGATGTTTTACCTTCAGATGTCGCTGGGGAGCTGCATGAAGCAATTGCAAAAATACAACAGAAATATTCTATGGAAATTGTAGAGTATTCCTTGCCAATGCATGATAGTACTTATTTTTTTGAGGCAAGATGTTTGCCACTTTTAACAGATAAAGTTATGGTTATGGTTCGTGATATTACAGAGAAGAAAAAGACAGCGGAATTATTAAATAAATCAGATACATTAGCCGCAGTTGGTCAACTTGCTGCAGGAGTTGCGCATGAAGTGCGAAACCCTCTAACTGTCATTAAAGGATTTATACAATTATTACAAACTCGCGAAAGACATGATACAGAATATTTTCGACTCATGATTTCTGAAATTGAGCGAATCGAATCTATCATTCATGAGTTTTTATCAATCGCTAAACCGGAGATTATTTCTTTCGAAAGGAAAAATCTTTGTTTTATATTGGAAAATGTTGTGTCATTAATTAACACAAAGGCAATTATGACAAATATTAATATTGAATGCCAAACATATCCTGACTTCTTATATATTGATTGTTGCGAAAATCAATTAAAGCAAGTATTTATCAACATTTTACAAAATTCAATTGAAGCAATGCCAAATGGAGGGGAAATCATAATTACTGCTAAAAAAATGAACGACAATGAGGTAGTGATTTGTATTTCAGATGAGGGAATGGGGATTCCGGAAGAAAGAATTATAAAACTCGGAGAACCTTTTTATAGCACGAAAGAAAAAGGAACAGGTCTTGGTTTAATGATTAGCTATAAAATTATTGAAAGTCATCAAGGAAGAATTCATATAACAAGTAAAGTGGGAATAGGGACCTCGGTGGAAATTTATTTACCAATTTCTCAATCTGTTTAATAGAAAAAATGTTTTGTGATTTTAAGTGAATATCTATATAAGGGTAAAAGAATCTATTTTTCTATTGGTAAATTCTTTTACTCTTATTTTATTTGACAAATCAAACTACCAGCTTTGCATAAAAATACCTCTTCTACGGATAGACAGCATTTTATTGTCATATGTCATAATACCAAAACCCACACATGGAAAGTATCTGATGAAAACTGTATGCAGTGGAGGGAATTATTGATTATACACTTTCTCATCTAATTTTAATCTTTCTTTCACGGTCTTTTCTTTTTTTATGGTTAAAATATAAATCAACAATTACTTTACATAAGTGCAGAGAGAAGGGGATGAAAATGTCAAAAGGTCTATTCAATCAAGTTTTTCATTTATCTATAAAAATTATAGGGTCTTGTATTATTGCATTTAGTGTTACAATATTAGTGTTGAATTTCATGGTAGGAGATCAAATGGTATTAAAAGGTCTGAATAAAAATCTTGGTTCTCTGGCAGAATACGGAGCGATTGCAGCAGGCTCTTTATGGTTATTTCGTAATATTTGGTTATATTTGCATAAAAGGAAAATAACGGTTGCAAAATACACAAAAGAACTTTATATGTTATTAAAGAAATACCATATGTTTATCGGATATGCAGTTTTTTCAGTTGCTACTTGTCATGGTATATATTTTTTAATGGTAGGTAGCCGTCATATGATTCGGATTTATAGTGGAATTTTTACCTTGATAGGATTAATTCTTGTTGCGATAGCAGGGATTCTATTACACAAACTAAAAGACAAGAAAAAATATATAAAGTATCGAAAAGCTCACCAGATTGTTGCCATTATATTTGGAATTGGATTACTTATTCACCTTTACGTATAGGAGTGATAGTATTGCAACGAATTTTAATTATAGAAGATGAAGAAAGTTTAGCAGAATTTTTAGAGTTAGAACTAAAATATGAAGGATATGCAGTAGATGTTGTGTATGATGGACGAAAAGGATTAGAAACTGCTCTTAACCATAATTATGACATTATTCTTCTTGATTTAATGCTTCCTGGTCTTAACGGAATAGAAGTATGTCGCCGATTACGTGCAACAAAAGAGACACCTATTATAATGCTAACAGCTCGTGATAGTATTATGGATCGTGTAACTGGATTAGATAGCGGTGCAGATGATTATTTACCAAAGCCTTTTGCCATTGAAGAATTATTAGCAAGAATGCGTGTAATCTTAAGGCGGAATCAAAAAGAAGAACATAAAAATAAACTCCTTTTAAGATTTAAAGATTTAGAACTCGACGTAGAATCTCGAACGTTGCACAAAATAGAAGAGATCATTGAATTAACAAATAAAGAATTCGAGTTACTGATGATGTTTATGAAAAATATTAATCGTGTATTGACAAGAGATATGCTTTTGGAGCAAGTATGGGGATACAATGCAGTGGTGGAGACGAATATAGTAGACGTATATGTTCGTTATTTACGTAATAAATTGAATAGCCAAGACAAAGAAACTTATATTCAAACTGTCAGAGGCGTAGGATACGTGATGCGATGATGAAACAATTAAAAAAACACATCCGAAATCTTCCTATAAAATGGAAATTAACACTATGGTCAAGTGCATTATTATTTATCTTGTTCTTTTTATACAATATTTTACAGTATGTTATCATTGACCATTGGACGCTAAATTATGAAAAAAAACAAATTGATAGGCAAGTAAAAGAAATAGCAGCCTATTTCAATAACGAGAATACAAATCACACAGCAAATACAATTGAAAATAGCAAAGAGTTTCTTGCAAGTATAAATGATAAAAATCAAATGATTCGAATTTTGGATGAAAAAGGAAAAGTACTTGTCACTGTTTCCCGTGACTTTAATCCGAACTGGGTTGTTCCAATGAATGTCAATCAATCAGAAACCTCTATGACAAGGCATCTTGAAGATAATGTACTTGTGCAGCGTATGCCTATTACAACACGTACATTTACTGGCACAATTGAAGTTGGGCAAACTTTCGAAGCTTTCGATCATTTAATGAAGCTGATTTTTCTCGTTATGGTAGCTGCTGGTATCGGCGGATTATTACTCAGCTTTTTAGGCGGTACAATTCTCGCAAAGCAACTTTTATTAAGTGTTCAAGCCATTACAGATACGATGAATAAAATTAAGACAAATGGTTTAAAAGAAAGAGTGCCGATTCGTGAAAATAACGATGAATTTGCCAAGCTTGGATTGCTCTTTAATGAGTTAATGGACAATTTAGAAACTTCCTTCACGCAACAAAAGCAATTTGTTGAAGATGCATCTCATGAATTACGCACACCACTTGCGATTATACAAGGACATCTCTCTATGTTAAATCGTTGGGGAAAAAACGATCCTGATGTCTTACAAAAATCTCTAAATTCGAGTTTAAAAGAAGTAGATCGTCTCAATAAGCTTGTATCAGAGTTATTAGAATTATCTCGAGCAGAATCTGAACAAATATATCCTGTTGCAGCAGAGCCTGTACATGTAAATTCAGTAATAGAACAAGTCACACAAAATTTCGAATTGTTACATGCTGACTTTCAATTTAATAGACAGTTACATGCGAATCATGCATATGTTTCTATTCCTTCTTCTTATCTCGAACAAATTTTAGTCATCATACTAGATAATGCTATAAAATATACAAAAGAACATGAAAAACAAATTTGTTTGAAAAGTGAGGTAGAAGAAGATAAAATTAAGATTACCATTATAGATTATGGAGTAGGCATACCTGAATCTGACTTACCATATGTACTCAATCGTTTTTATCGAGTTGATAAAGCAAGAAGCCGGAAACAAGGTGGAAATGGATTAGGGCTTTCCATTGCAAAGCGCCTTACTGAAAAATACAATGGACGTATCATGATAGACAGTAAAGAACAAGTAGGAACAAAGGTTACTTTATCGTTTTATTGTGTAAAAAATATATAACAAAAGCGGAAGATATATACGATATCTTCCGCTTTTGTTATATAGGAGAGAAAGACTAGCATGAAAATTGTTAAGCTACAGAAGAAAAATGAGAAAAAGATGAGAAAAAATTAAAGCGTATTTCATATAGCTAGTGTATAATGTGTAAATCAACAATAATTAATAACATGTTTAATTAAGTAAGGAGAAACTGATATGAATTACACAATATTTCACTGGATCAATAGTTGGGCAGGGTCGTCTACTTTTCTAGATAAAGGGATGATATTCATTACAAAGAGCGCGCCCTTTGTTGCAATTATTTTCCTGCTTTCTTTATGGTTTAGCAACAAGCAAAAAGAAGCCGCTATTCGTAAGCAATATACAGCTTTGTATATGGTTCTTTCTCTTGGTATAGCATTACTTGTAAATGCTGTGATTCACTTAGTATATTATCATCCACGACCATTTGTCACATACCATGTACACCAATTAGTATCACACGCTAATGATTCTTCGTTTGTAAGTGATCATGCTGTACTTGTATTCTCTATCGCATTTACAATGCTTTTACGTGGAGAAGCTTGGAAAAATATCGCTTTACTTTGGGCTATATTGGTTGGGATTTCACGTATATATGTTGGTGTCCATTACCCAGCAGATATTATAGGAGGAGCTGTTTTAACTTTCGTAACAAGCGCTTTAGTTATTAAATATACAAGTAAAATAGAACCTTTGGCACAGTTATTGTTTACGATTTATGCTAAAATAACAAAACGAATTCCGTTGCTGTCTAAGTATGATCACACAATGTGAGTGATCTGAAACTGGATTTTATTTAAAATCGGAGTTTAACATATTTTCGAAATTCATCCCCATCTTCAAACGCGTAACGGGCAGTAGCTCAGCGGTAAGGTAGGGATGAATTTTTATTAGGCACAGCCTAACTCACTTGTAAGAACAACCAATTGTTATTGTGGTGGATACATTCCATATCTGATATATTTACCTATTTATAAGATTTAGATGGGTTTTGTATATATTGTCCGTTGATATCTTGTACGTACATCATTTTCCTTGTAAATCCTGCCACAAATCCTACTTATCCAAATCCTTTTATCTTATCACCTAAATAGATTCCATTTACATGTAGTGTATTTTTCTTGTTTCTGTTTGCATTTGTATTTGACATACAGTGTCTACTATTTGGAAAAAGTTTAGTATATAGATAAATGGTCATACTAGTAATAATATACATCAATTTAAAGGATGATAGTATGATCTATATCTATACTGACTATGGCGGAACACATACAACTTCATTAGCAGCAGCGTACCATTTGAATAAGCTGCCGACTGATCGAAAACTTATGAAAGATGAAATATTAAATGTTGATTATTTCAATAAATTAAAAACCTCTGATATGGGGAAAATCATTTTTCATGGACGAGATGAAAATGGAGATCCTGTTTATACGGTTGGCCACGGTGCATCTAAAGTTGTCGTTCCAGCTTTAAAAAATTTAAGTGTGCTATTACAAGATAAATATCAAAACCATGAAAAAATTGTATTCTCTAATACATCACCAACTGTCCCAATCGCTATGACATTTGGTGGTTTATTTTCAAGAAGATTAAAAATCGATTTTATTGGTGTACCATTATTAGTTTTCGGCGCAAAACAAGCCTGTAATAATATTATTAGGCTTGTAGAATATACGAAACAAGCCGGAAGACTTACAAATGATGATGTTGTAGTATTAGAAAATGAAAACTTTAAATAGTTTATAACAAAAAGGATGGCTAAAAATATATTAGCCATCCTTTTTGTTATAATATCTCAACTTTTTGTCGAATCACAATCTTGTCAATGTCCTCTTCTTCATCACCAACATATAAACCACGTTCTTTCAAATACATCTCAAAATACAAATCAGCTTCAGCACGCTCATCGTATGGCTTCACAGATAAAACAAATCCCATTTTATTTTGTTCTTCCAATTCAACCGTAGAAATATAGGCTGGGATTTTATTACGTAAAAATAACTCTTTAACTGGAATAATCATGTCTTTCATTAACTTTGATAAAAGACTCATTTCAAATTCAAAATTAAAGCGATCAATGCTAGATAAATCTGCAAAAACAACCCCAATAAAACCAGTATTAAAAATTTCTTGGTAATCTACTTCTTCTATCTTTCCATTGTAAAAATTCTTTTCAATTAAGTAATTTTTAAAATAAGCGATGCCTTCAGACTCTTTAAAAGGTTTCGTAGAAAGAACGAAACCAATTTTCTTTTGTTTATGTAAATACACGCATGATAAATAAGCAGCAACATTATGTTCAGCAAAAAGAGAACTTGTTGCTTGTACAAGACCATCTAATACATGATGTGCAATGTGTAGTCGTTTACGGGAAAAATAATATGATTTTTTTTGTAATTCCAATGTATCGATAAACACAGAGCCAATAAAGCCTGTATTTGAAATGGTAGGAGTATGCTTTTTTCTTCCTCTGCGTTTATTTTGAGCCAATGTAATCCATCCTTCCTAATACCCATCCGATAGGGGAGAGGGAGTATAAAACGAACATTTGTTCTTATATTAATATTGTACTATTTACTGGTTAAAAAGTAAATGTTTTATCTTTAAAAATAAAGTAAAACTTCCATCAGTGGAGGAGTTTTCTCCACTGATGGAAAGCTCTCACCAATCGGGCGCATGCCAGCAGTTATCGCCACCTATCTTGAATCTTGAGATGGGAGTCTTACTGCCCACGAATAGCGGGATAAATAAAAAGATGCCTCAAAAAGGCATCTTAACTAAGAAAAGGGGTGAGTAATTTCCCCTTATAAATTATGTATATTTATATTAAGAAATAGATACAATTTCTTCTGCATCTTCGACGTCTAAATGACAATCCATTGTACGTACATCTTGATCTTCATGGCTTCCAAAATAAATAGTAATTTTCATATGTATCGCTCCTTTATTTTAGGAATACCTAAAATAATCATTTATTGATTTCTATTATATACCACTTTACATATTCGTACAATCTTCTCAATATTAAAAAACAGTTTATTTAATATTGGGAATATTGTTATAATAAAGTTATCTATATTGAAGGAGGAATTAACATGCAAAAAACACTAAAAACATTTTCTAATGAAGGAAGAGGAGTGAATATCAACTAACGCAAGATAACACTCCTACTTCCGAAAAACATCATAAAAAATGAATAGTGGAAAGTAGGAGAACATTTGAAGAAACGAACAATCGCGTCACATAACATTGAAATTTTATTTTGGGTGCAATTTTTTGGGACGATTAGTTTTTTACAACCAGTAATGACACTTTTTTATATGGAAAGAGGCTTAACAGCAACAAATATATTTGTTGTACTCATGTGTTGGAGTGGGGCTGTACTTGTTGGAGAATTACCAACAGGTATTTTTGCTGATCGATTCGGTGCAAAGTTGTCATTCTTAACAGGCTCTATCATAAAAACGTTTAGTATTTCTATTTTATTATTTGCAGATAATCTATGGCTATTTTGTCTATATAGTTTATTGAACGGTTTTTCGGTTACATTTTTCTCTGGTGCAGACGAAGCGTTAATTTATGAGTCATTAAAGGAAACAGACGAGCACCATTTAATGGATAAAGTAATGGGGAAAATCCAATCCGCAGGCTTTATTTCAATGTTAATCGCAGTAATCTTCGGTTCGTATTTTGCTAAAGATTTACGCGAAGAACAATTTACAATTTTAATTGTACTCGGAATATTATTTCATCTGATAGAACTTGTTTTATTATTTTTTATTAAAAGCCCAAAGAAACTATCATCTTACAGGGAAGAATCTTTTTCACAAGTAATCGAAGGAATAAAGGTAATTCGTAAAGCACCACAATTACTCGTTATGTTTTTAAACGTCTCTCTTGTGTTCATTCCGGCAAGTGCAGTATATGATACATTTAACCAACCATTATTTACAAACGCAGGTCTTCCTGTATTTGCAATTGGTATTATGTACGCTTTAGCTGCCATCCTTGGATACTTTTCTTCAATATCAATCGGATGGCTTACTAGCAAATTCTCACGTATAGTATTAATGAATGTAACAGGTGGTTTAGCTGTTTTAGGGCTGCTTTTATCAACGTTTTATGGAAATACACTGTGGATCGTATTAGGAGCGTTCTTTATTTTACGGTTTGTACGTGCCATTCGATATCCGATTTATTCGCAGCTTAGTAATGACATTATTCCATCTCATGTACGAGCAACAACGATTTCGTTACTGTCTATACTAGATTCGATATTGGATCTTGCTATTTTCGGAACACTATCATTCTTAGCTGTTCATACATTACCATTTGTATTTGCTGGTTGTGCATGTATTGCATGTATTGGAACGTTTTTACCGATTAAAAGTGTTAAAAAGGATATTACAGTACATCATTCAATGAATCGAAATATAGAGTAAAAAATCACCCCAAAAGCGTACAATACGCTTTTGGGGTATATACAGTATTAAAATGTATGATTGGAAGTAGCTTGAAATGATTTTATATCTCGGAGGTAAACACAATGCTATATATACTAAAGGCGAGCCAAGATGATTTACAATGGATTAATTTTCAATATAAAAAGGTTAATTTTGCGCCATCACATTTAGATAATGAAGAGATTGGAATTGCGTATTTTAATGGTCAAAAAGCCGGCTTAGGAAGGTTAGTAAAATTTGATGAAAACAATTTTGAAATGGGTGGAATATATACGTTAGAAGACTATAGAGGAAATAAAATTGCTGATAGTATCGTTGCATTTCTTATTAAGGAAGCTCAGAAACTTCAAATTCAAAATGTTTATTGCATTCCATTTGAACATTTAAAACCTTTTTATAGTAATCATGGATTTCAAGAAGTAGTAGATTTAGCTGCGGTTCCTAAACAGATTATAGATAAGTATAATTGGTGCTTAAAGCAGTATGATATAAAAACATTGTTAATGAAATTATAGACTTGAGAACACACATAAGCTGTGTTTTTTTGTTTTTCGAAAAAGTACAGACAAGGAAAACAAATGTATTCCTTTATAATCTCCCTCTAATACTCCAAACGATTTGCTGTATTCTTGTTTCTCGATACTGATATATTTATATTCCTTATTTTATTTCGGAAAATTTTTATATTTACACTCTTAGAATTGTTTTTACATAACCCCAAATTAGGCATTTGAACAAGTTACAATACCTAATTGTAGGTCATATTTTGTTGGTGAGTGCATTCACAATAATCTATCGCCTTACTTATTGCGGGACGTATTTTCATTATGGCTCGCTAAAAAAATACATGGGGGTTATAAAATGAATAATTTTCAACAAGAACTACAAACGTTAAATTTGAATGATTATCATACTGGAAATGTCGTATACTGGGATAGCCAAAGTCCTTATCCATACTATATTGATGAGGACTATACTCGCCGTTGCGGAGGATGTGGTCGTTGCGGAGGATTCGGTCGTTGCGGAGGATTCGGTCGTTGTGGAGGATTTGGTCGCTGCGGATTCGGATGCTTTGGATGTTTTGGATGCATTGGCTTTGGATGTGGCGGTTGTGGTGGCTGTGGTGGTTGTGGTGGTTGTGGCGGCGGATTCTGCTGGGACGGAGTATGCTTTATTTAATTTCTATTTTTTAATTGAAACTTCAAATTCAAAATGTATATTGTATTCCATATGAACATTTAAAACCTTTTTATAGTAAACACGGATTTCAAGAAGTAGTAGATTTAGCTGCGGTTTCTAAACAGATTATAGATAAATATAATTGGTGCTTAAAGCAATATGATATAAAAACATTGTTAATGAAATTATAGACTTGAGAACACACATAAGCTGTGTTTTTTTTGTTTTTCGAAAAAGTACAGACAAGGAAAACAAATGTATTCCTTTATAATCTCCCTCTAATACTCCAAACGATTTGCTGTATACTTGTTTTTTGATATTGGTATATTTATATTCCTTATTTTATTTCGGGAAATTTTTATATTCACACTCTTAGAATTATTTTTATATAACCCCAAATTAGGCATTTGAACAAGTTACAATACCTAATTATAGGTCATACTTTGTTGAAGAGTGCATTCAAAAAACTATTGTCCTACCTATTACAGGACGTATTTTTATTATGGCTTGCTAATTATTTACATGGGGGGTTATGAAATGAATAATTTTCAACATGAATTACAAGCGTTAAATCTGAATAATTATCAAACTGGAAATGTCGTATACTGGGATAGCCAAATTCCATATTCATACTATATTGATGAGGACTATACTCGTCGTTGCGGAGGATGTGGCCGTTGCGGAGGATGTGGTCGTTGCGGAGGATTTGGATGCTTTGGATGCGGTGGTTGTGGTGGTTGCTTCGGATGCTCATTGTTCTGGTTTATTTAATATTGATTTGTTAACGGAAATTTTATTTCAAGAAAAGTGTTGCTACATGATTTTTGTTGCAGAAACACTTTTCTTGAACTGTTCTTCACTTTTCCATTTGACATAAGAAAAAATAGGATACATAAAATTGTTATGACGGAAGTTATCACACTTATTCAAGAACAATGAACAGAGAAGGAGGAGTACAATGACAAAATTAAACGCTTCTACACGTTTGAAAATGAAAAGAGATACTTTTTTTCTCTCTGATCCAAAAGGAGAAGTGTATTTTAGAAATAATGCCAGTTCTTTCCGAATGGAAGGGAAATCTATCAACCAATGGATTGAAAAACTGATACCAATGTTCAATGGAGAATACACATTAGGAAATTTGACAGATGGCTTATCTGAGCCGTATCGAAAGCGAGTATTTGAAATAGCAGAAATACTGTACCAAAATGAATTTGCAACAGATATAAGTGAAGATCATCCACACCAATTACCAGAAAACATTCTCCAAAAATATGCATCTCAAATTGAATTTTTAGATAACCTCGGCGTTTCAGGTGCATATCGTTTTCAATCTTATCGCCAAACGAAAGTATTGGTTGTTGGCTCTGGTTCTTTTTTTGTTTCTCTTATTTCCGCATTACTTGAATCTGGGTTACCGAAATTTCATATGATGATTACTGATCCAGTATCAACCAATCAGAGACGAATAAAAGAATTAATAGAACATGCCCAAAAAACAGACCCCGAAGTGAGGGTCGAAGAAATTTTTCCGCAAAAAGAAAAAGTAAATATTTTAAAAAGGGCTTTGCAGCCATTTCATACAATTTTGTATGTAACACAAGAAGAAGACATAGAGGAATTAAAAATTCTTCATTCCATTTGTAAAGAAGAAAAAAAGATATTCATCCCCGCAATATATATGCAAGGAGTCGGATTAGCCGGGCCACTCGTACACCCAGAAAGTGATGCTTGCTGGGAATCAGCTTGGCGACGTATACACAAGTCTGCATTTTCTAAAACTTCTCAAGAACACACTTTTTCTTCTACAACAGAAGCAATGTTAGCAAATGTAATTGTATTTGAACTGTTTAAGAATGTTACAGATGTAACGAGCTCCACCCAAACGAATCAATTTTTTCTGCTAAATTCCGAAACGTTGGAAGGAAACTGGCATTCATTTCTGCCTCATCCTTTAGTAACTGAGAAAATGGAAATTGAATGGGTTCGGGATTTCCATACGAGAATCAAACAGAACGCAAATAAAAACGAATTGAATGAATCTATTCCGAACTTGAATTACCTTGTATCAAAAGAAGCAGGGATTTTTCATATTTGGGAAGCAGGGGACTTGAAACAGCTGCCATTGGCTCAATGTCGTATTCAAGCAGTTGATCCGCTGTCAGAAGGGCCTGCTGAATTATTACCAGATATGATTTGTACAGGTTTAACACATATGGAAGCAAGGTACGAAGCTGGATTAGCCGGAGTTGAGACTTATATGTCACAAATGGCTAGCTTACTTGTTTCAAAACTTTCCGAACATCCGCAAATAAAGAAAACTATGACAGATTCACAAAAGATTATAGGAATTGGAACCGGAAAAACAATTTCAGAATGTGTTTTACGAGGATTACAAAAGTGTTTGAATGAAGAATTTCATAAAAGACAAATGAGTCAAAATATTGCTATTTCTCGGGTAGAATTAGACGCAATAGAAGATGAGCGCTGCCGCTTTTATTTGCAAGCACTTACCACTCTGCAAGGAACACCCACAATCGCTTTTGGAGAACCCATTTTCGATTTTCCTGTTATATGGGTCGGCACGAATAATCGTTGGTACGGAAGTGTAGGATTCGATATAACTATTGCACTGCGAAATGCATTACAGCAGGCACTTATAGAAGCACAAAATTGTGATGATTGTCTTACATCACAAGCATTAGAGTCTTCATCAGTTTTATTACCAGATAAAACGCCATTGCATTTCGTTATTTCTTCTTACGAAGACAAGACACAATTAGAAATATTACAATCTGCTGAACAGATACTAAAACAGAACGGAAAACGGCTCTGTGTATTTGAAATAACGCTAGAAGCAGTCTGGAAGGAGGAATTTGCAGGAATATTTGGAGTATTATTGGGAGAGGAGGAATCCCAATGAGCACCTCCATTTTAATTATTGGAGAGGGACTATTGGCAAATCACGTATATGAAGAATTATCTGTCCAATATGAAATCAATCAACACACTGACTTTGATCTAAAAATACCCGCAACAACTGATTTAGTTCTCCTATTACACGATACTTGGAATCCTTCTTTTCATGTAGAAGCAGAACGTATACTTCAATCAACGAATATTCCTTGGCTGCGAGCCTTCGTTTCATTCGGAGAAGGAATAATAGGTCCACTAGTTCGTCCCGGTACACCAGGGTGTTCCCAATGTGCAGATATACGCCGTACTTTCGCAGGAAATGATTCTAAAGAGATGTGGAAGATATCACAGAGCCTAACAACAAAAAAGGAAATGCCTCGAGACACATGGGCATCAAGGAATGGATTATTACAGATGACGCATATTTTGTTAGAAGAAGTACGGTGCATTTTGCAAGATGATCATGCACGATCAGAAGGTCACATGTTTTTCGTTAATTTACAAACATTGAAAAGCTCATATCATTTTTTTCTACCTCATCCTTTATGCTCGAATTGTAGTCAATTGCTTAATGATTCATCAAATTTAGCCGAGATTTCATTACAATCAAGCCCGAAGATTAATTTAAATGATTATCGTTGTCGTTCGATCTCTGAACTTAGTAAAGTATTAGCCAAGGATTATCTAGATTATGAAACTGGGTTTTTAAATGCTAAAATGTATAACCTTACACCTCCATTTGCGGAGGTAACTGTAAATCTTCCGTTTCTCTTTGGAAATGAAGTAACAGCTGGCCGTACCCATTCATATGCAACTAGTGAATTAACGGCTATTTTAGAAGGATTAGAACGATATTGCGGTCTAGAACCTCGGGGGAAACGTACAGTTATTCAGGACACATTCCGTAATTTAGCTCATCAAGCACTTAATCCCCTTGAAGTGGGTGTACATGCAAAGGAACAATATATGCAGCCTAATTTTCCATTTAAACCGTTTCATCCAGATCGTCCAATGAATTGGGTATGGGGTTATTCATTTTTGCAAGAACGTCCAATTTTAGTTCCAGAACTACTTGCTTATTATAGTTTAGGCGGTAGAGATGGTTTTGTTTATGAAACTTCCAATGGTTGTGCATTGGGTGGCAGTTTAGAGGAAGCAATTTTTTATGGCATTTTGGAAATAATTGAGCGCGATTCATTTTTGTTAACTTGGTATGCTCAGCTTCCTCTCCCGCGTCTTGATCTTTCTTCTGTCCATGATCAAGAGTTGCAGTTGATGATAGAACGCGTGCGTGCAGTAGGGGGATATGATATACATTTGTTTAACTCGACCATGGAGCACGGAATTCCAAGTATCTGGGCACTGGCAAAAAACAGAAAGGAGAAGGGAATAAATATTATCTGTGCAGCTGGAGCTCATTTAGATCCGGTACGGGCAACGAAAAGTGCAATATATGAATTAGCTGGCATGATGTTAACGCTTGATAATGAATTTGAGGCGAATCGTAAGAAATATGTACAGATGTTCCATAATCCTTCCCTCGTGAAGCAAATGCCTGACCATCCTATGGTATGCGGTTTGCCAGAAGCAGAAGAACGGTTTCAGTTTTTGCTAGATAAGAATTGTCCGTTACAAATATTTGCTGAGGCATTCAAACAGAAAACGAGACATGCGGATTTGACAGATGATTTAAGAGAAATGCTTCAGTTGTTGCACCAGTTAAACTTCGATGTGATTGTAGTAGATCAGACAACACCAGAAATAATGCGAAATGGATTACATTGTGTGAAAGTACTCATTCCAGGAATGTTGCCAATGACATTTGGGCACCATCTTACGCGCTTAACAGGTCTAGAGAGAGTATTACGGGTACCAATGGAACTTGGGTATACGAAGCAAGCGCTAACGTTTGAACAACTCAATCCACATCCGCATCCGTTTGCGTAAGTGATGATTAGGAGGGAGAAGGATGAGTTTAGAGACATTTTTAAACAATTTACATTTTAACACCGACGAATCAACATCTTCGACTTGGGAGGTGGATTGGGAAGACGGTCCACTTTCATATAAGCTTTATCGGGGCTTACCAGGAATTCCGTTATCTTCAGAAGTAACACTGACACTTGAAAATTTCGAATTATCAACAGAACCAAATCTTCGCGAAATCGGTCATTTTCTCTGGTACGTATTTGGGATTACTCAATTCTGTCAGTCAACCTTACCAACACCAGAAATAAATTTTATGCAGTCGTATCGGAGATTTGTTCCCTCGGGTGGAGGCTTATATCCAAATGAATTGTATATATATTTAAAGACAGAAAATGTGCCTGTTGGGATTTATCACTATGATGTGGCACACCACCGCTTAGTGTTAATAAGAGAAGGTCATTTTGATTCCTATGTAACGCGGGCTCTTGGAAATAGTTGTGACATATCCACTTGTTTTGGTGTTGTTTTTGTATCGACAATGTTTTGGAAAAACTTCTTTAAATACCATAACTTTTCTTATCGTCTGCAAGGATTGGATGCAGGCGTGTTAATAGGACAATTGCTAGAAGTGGCAAAAAAATTTGAATTCACATCAAGCGTGCATTTTCAATTTCTAGACCGGGCCATCAATCATTTACTTGGTTTATCCGAAAAAGAGGAGAGTGCGTATGCAGTTATCCCTCTATCGGTAAATTCTGTAACCCCGCGGTTTAATAATGAAGATGATGCTATAAATAAGGAAGTCTCTGCTGCTCAATTATGTGAAGAATTACCAGTTATTCATCATAATCACTATGTCCGATCACGAAAGATTGCGGAGTATCCGATGGTGATTCAAATGAATGAAGCATCTATGCTTGAATCTACACGTTTGTTTCAAAAAATCAAGAGTGAAACAAATAAAATGCGTGATGGTCAAGCGTTAGTTCTTCCACGTATAAAGCGAATGTCCTACGACTTAGCATCGGCGTGCCAAAATCGATTTTCACCGGACATGGATTTTACTTTTAGGAAAATAAATCAAGAACAATTGACTAAGTTATTATATGAAGCAACTGCTTCCTTTACCTATCAAAACGATTTGGATGAAACGTACGAAGCACGCATGACCCGAGTCTCAATGTATGTATGTGTATTTGGCGTTGAAGGTATCCCAAACGGCGTTTATCATTATGACAGTGATGCTCATACATTACGACAAATACAGCTTGGAGATTATCGACTTTTACTGCAAAGCGGGATGACATTCCACAATGTGAATCTATTCCAAGTGCCGCTTTGTCTACATGTAGTAGGGGATAAAAATCATCTCAAAACAGCACTTGGATATAGAGGATATCGCATTCAACAGATGGAAGCAGGCATCCTTGTACAAAAATTATTGTTAGCAGCTTCTGCCCTTGGGCTAGGAGGACACCCGCTTCTTGGGTTCGATGTTAACGTGTGCGATGAAATTTATAAGATAAGTTCAGAAGAAAAAACGAGCCTAATCCAGATACCGATTGGTTTCTATCGGCAACGTCCTTGGTTGAAAGGGAGTTTGCATTGTTAAATTGTTACCAATTAAAAATAGCCTAATTTACCCCGTCTTAACGGGCAGTAATACTCCCGCTTCAAAATTCGGTGAAAGCATTGTCCATCTCCAGTGGCTAGAATGTTCGGTGGGAGATAAACTGCTAGCATGCGCCCGATTGGTTAGGGCTAATAATCAGTGGGGGATGAAGAAAATCCCCACTGATGAAAGTTTCACTTTATAAGGAATCTCAGATCGCTTGCATGAAATGAATGCAAGCTTTTTTATGTAGAAAACACTTTATATAGGGATAGCACTAAATGCACATCAAGCCAAACTAAGATTATATAAGATTAATTTTAGTTTAAGCGGGAGGTTCCATTTTTTAATTAAGCTGCATGATAGTGTGGCAAAGAACAATTGTATACGATGCCTAAAATATCAAAGGCCATAGGCGTAACCATGATTTACCATTGACATTCCCTCATAACCTTATCAAAATTCACATAATGTACAAAATTTAACTATTTGCACTATGGTAATATTAGTTATGTAATGATATTATTTTAAAACGTAACGGAGATGATAAAATATGACGACCTGGTTTATAGTTTCGTTGATTATTTTTGGTTTGATTAAAATAATAGTGACATCTATTCCAACCTCTGTTGTAGACTCATTTGTCAGCAAATTTGAATTGCATCCAACGCTTGATGATGCGAGTGTCACTGTAACATTCGACGGAAAACGCTTACAAAATGAAGAAAAAATTAAAGTTATTACTCATTTTAACGAAGCGTTATTTTTAGATAAATATTACTTTCCCCCACAGAGCAGTGGGACTCCAGTTGTAATTGATACTAAGAGGGGAAAAAAGGATGTTCGGTTTTCTGTATACAGCTATGATGATCACGTTGATGTGTTCAGACAATACAAGAAGAAAGTAGTCGCGTACAGCCTGCGTTCCGATGGCCTTCAAAAAAAGTCTATGTTAGTAACGGGAGATGTAGTTTAAAAAGATCGTCAATGAGACGGTCTTTTTTTAAAATTCATTATAAATACTGATAAGTTAATTTTTTACATTTTTACCAATCGTAAATGAATTGAATGACAGAGGAAGTAGTTCTCATAGTTTGCAAGAAAAATTCACAATGGAGTGTTCCAGTACTTTCATCTCTTTGTGATATTACATTCTTAAAATACAAAAGCCTCAAAAACTACAGTTTTTGAGGCTTTTGTTTCTTTAAATTAGAGGAACAAAATTTTCTTTTAAAAAATCTATTTTTATTGACAGTATTTCTATAATGTTTAGGATAAGTGTTTAACATCCTTTGTTACTTCTATTTTACTTTGAGCGGACTTCTTATGAAGCCACTCATAAATAATTGGAATGATAATAAAACTGTTAATTGTTGATGTTACCATTCCTCCTATAACCACGATACCTAATGTTTGAGAAATAACCGTATCCGCATTATGAGAAAATGCAAGTGGTAACAAAGTAAGGATTGTTGCTGCTGCTGTCATTAAAATTGGTCTAATCCTTGAAAGGCTACCATTCAAAACAGCCTCTTTAATAGGCATTCCTTCTTTTCGATTTCGTTCGATTTTGTCGATTAATACAATTCCGTTCGTTACCACGATTCCCGTCAACATAAGTACCCCAATTAAGGCCGCTAAGTTCCACTCCCCGCCGAATAGCACTAGTGCAACTACGACACCACTTAAGGCAAGAGGGATGCTGAGTAGCACAGCTAATGGAGCTCTCCAACCTTTAAATACTGATGAAATAATCAGTAACACTAACAAAATGGAGAACGCTATAGCAACGGACATATCAAAAATCATTTGTTTGACTTGTTCTGATATACCACCTATAGAATAACTTACACCATTCGGAAGCTTCATGTTTTGCAGTGTTTGATCTACTTGGCCTGAAACTTTGTTAATGTCATTTGAAGTAATTTGAGCTGTAACGGTAGAAAATGGTTGGCCATCTCGCTCACTGATTGTAGACGGAGATGCATCTTTTGTAATCGTTGCTAGCTGGTCAAATCTTACACTATTTCCATTTTTCGTTTGGAACGTTTCAGATCCTAATGAAGTCATTACATCACTTGGCGAAGCATTGATTTGAACCTTTGAATCCTGTCCAGAAGCAATTTGATCTAAATATACGTCTACTGGAAGGTTCTTGTGATCAATGGTAATCGTTGCATCCTTCGCTTGTGCCATATATCTGTTTACTACTTTTAGGATGTCGGCAACATTCACACCTTGTTGTTCAATAGCTGAACGATTTAAAGTTACTTTATATTTAGGTAATCCATTTGTTAAATCTACTTTTCCATCTACGCTTAATCCAGGTATTTTTGCTAACTCCGTTCTTACCTTTTGAGCCGTTTGATCGAGTGTAACTTGGTCTGCGCCAGTCAGCAATAGTTTCATTTGTGAATCATCACCAGAGATATTTTGACTAGTTACGGTATAGGCTACTTTATCGGAAAGATGCGGCAATTGAGATTGCAAATTTTGAATAACAGAATCTGCATCCTTATCATTTTTCAATGCAACAGAGAGATTCGCGACATTTGGACTTTGAATAAATCCTCCTCCTTGGTCGAACACATCATCACTTTGAGGAGTCATAGTGGAACCAAAGCTAGAAGAATACGATTTTACCTTTGGATTTTCTTTTAAAGTTTGTTCCACTTTTTGAACTTCTGCATCTACTTCTGGTAATGTGCTTCCTTTTGGTAATTCTACCTTAACGGCAATTTGACCAGATTTAGCGCTTGGCAAAAAGTTAATTGGAAGGAAAGCAGCATAAATGGCTGCGAACACAAAGATAATAACAGATCCAAACACCATTGTTTTTTTATGTTTTAAAGCAGATTGTAAAACCGGCTTCATCTTCGGCTCTATGCTTACTGATTTTTTATTGGATGGAGCACCTTTCCAACCCATGAATGCTAAAGCTGGGATGACGAACATCGCAACAAAGAATGAAGTAATAAGCGCAATGACTACTGACCAAGCAAATCCACTGTAAGATGCACTGATCATACCTCCTACCATGGTGATCGGTATATATACTGCGATAGTTGTTAAAGTGGATGCGAGAATCGCAGGTAACATTTCTGTTACCGCAGACCCTAGTAATGAGAGTAAAGATTTCTCTTTTGATTCTTCTCTTTTACGGTACATGTTATCCAAAATGACAATCGAATCATCCACAATTCGTCCCATCGCTACAATCAAACCGGAAACTGTTAAAATATTTAACGTGATACCCATAGATTTTAATATCGCAGTTGTTGCCAAAAGGGAAATCGGCAATGAGATTGCGATAAGCAAAGTGGATCGAACGTTACGGAAAAAGAAAAATACACAGATCATGGAGAATAAACAGCCGAGTAATCCTTCTCGAACTAATCCGAATAAGGAACTATTTAACTCCTGTTCGCGATCCAATAATACTTGCATTGAAACGTTACCATTTTTAACGGAATCAAGATGTTGTACTCGATCTTTTACCTGTTGTGCTACGTCTGTAATATTAGCAGAAGGAGTTTTAATGACATTTAGCACTACGCTAGCTTGACCATTTGTTCTAGACACAGTCTTCACATCATTTAGGGAACGAGAGATATCTGCAATCGCTGATAACGGTACAGTTTTCCCTTCTGCATTTTTAACAGGTACATTTTTTATTTGTTGTTCATCTAGTGTTAACCCATCAAAGCTTACTGGAATGGATAATTGATTATTTAGCATTGTTCCTTTTGGTAAACTTGGAAGGGATGTAGCTAAAGATTTATTTACATCATCTAGCGTTAGTTCGTTTTTTGCTAAATCCTTCATGCGTACGTTTAATACAAATCCATCCTTTGCTCCGCCAAAGACGCTCACATCTGAAACACCTGGTACGGATTTGAGTTGTTTTACAATGTCTTGTTGTACGTTAGAGCGCAGTTCTTGTTCATTAAACTTAGAGCTTGTTAAGCTATACGTTAAAACAGGAAATGAACTTGTAGTTATTCTTGTCACAGTTGGTTTCGCTGTAACAGTAGGCGGTAACTGTGCATTTGCCAGCGCTTTGTTTACTTCGTCTTCTGCTTTCTTCATGTTAAAATTCATAGGAAAATACAAACTCATAAACAAACCGCCATCGTAAGAGGTTGTCTCTACGTTCGCTAATCCGTCTACAGTTTGAGCAGCACTTGCAAGCGGGTCTGTAATCTCTTTCTTGATTTGATCTGCTTGCTCCGCAGGAACACGCATACTTACTGTAAGAGTAGTATTGTTAATTCCTGGTAAGTAGTCGCGCTGCATCTGGAAAGCAGAAATGCCTCCCCAAGCCAATATAATGAGGGCACAAACAATCATTAATATGCCTCGTTGCATCGATCCCTCAACAATCTTTTTCATTCTCTTACCTCCTCGTTTCATTCATGTAAATCGAATTTTTTAAAAAATTGCAGTTCTCTAGTAATCATAGGATCTTGCGTTCCTATTGCAGCCTATTTTTTATTAGAAATATCCTTATCTTTCTGGACTTAAATCTTTATGGCTGTATTTAGCTAGGAAAGGGATATGTTCCGTTACTTTCCTATATAGAGAGAACACGACTTGCACTAACGGCTCCAATTTTTGGGAGAACTGCATAACCAATATGCTTGTCCCATATGAAACAAGGGCGCCGCCAATCACATCTGCAGGATAATGGACTCCGACGAATACGCGGGAAATGCCAACAATGATAGCCCATACTAATACGGGATATTTCCACGAATCGTTTCGCAGCAACAGCGTACATGCTATAGAAAATACTAATACCGAGTGATCACTTACAAATGAAGAGTCAGCCGGATGCGGTATTAATTGATGAACATGATGTGCCACGAATGGACGTGGATGATAATAGAAAAGGTGAAGGATTGCGTTTATGGACAATCCAAGTAAGCAAGAAAAGACAATGTATATAGCTGTATATTGTTTCTCTGCTCTTTTTTCTTTTTTTGCAGTAAACCATAGAAATAACATAAATGCGATTACGACATAAGGGACGCTATTAGTGATGAATATCATACCTCTATCTAGAAAAGAGGAGCGGCCGGCTAAATCGTTAATCCATTGAAATATTTCAAAGTTCATATTGTTCAGCTCCTTATTTATAGGTTTTGGTGTCTTATGTAGGAAGATGAAAAACGCAAGTTCACCAAAAATGTGTATACTAAGTGTATCGTGAGAAGCTGAACATCCTATGAAAATTACATTAAAAATGAATTAAAAATGAAAAGGAACCGAGAATTTAGTGCTATAGTAGTTTATAAATGAAAATAAATACAAAAAAAGAATGAGGCTCGGAGGAATGACATGGAACATTTTATTTCAATATTTCAGCATCACAGTTACATTATTTTATTCTCTGTTATTGCACTTGAACTGCTTGCGATTCCGATTTCGGCTGAATTCTTTATGAGTTATGCCGGATACTGTGTGTTTCAAGGGAAAATGGATTACACTTTAGCCATTCTGACAGCTATTGCGGCAGGAGGAGTCGGAATTACAGCTACATACTGGATCGGAAGGTTGGGAGGTTATAAACTGATAAAGAAATATGGGCGGTATATTCACCTTGGTCCTAAGAATTACAAAAAAACAGCCGCCTGGATGGAACGATCAGGCAGTAAGTTGTTGCTATTTGCTTATTTCATTCCTGGGGTTCGACACTTTACCGGATACGTATCCGGTATTTCTAGGATGCCGTATCGAACTTTTGTTGTTCCAGCATATATAGGGGCGAGTTTATGGGGATTTTCCTTTATTACACTAGGTAAAATATTAGGACCGCGCTGGCAGGACTTTCATAAATTGGCCGGTCGATATCTCATCTACATTGTTCTTGTACTCGCTATCGTCATAGCGGGGTTACTAATTTACAAATTTTACAAAAAACAAATCAAAAACTTTTTCATACGACTGCTTAATCGGCTCATTTCTTATTTTCGAACAATCCGAGCAACGGAAGTGTTTCTTATCAGTCTTACATTAGTTTTATTAGGAATGATAACCTTAATGCTCGGGCTTGCAGAAGATTATTTATATAATGAGTTTACTCAATTTAATGAAGTTACTATATATATTGTTCACTCGATCCTTCAAACAGGTTGGACAAGTATTATGAAAGGATTCTTGCCGTTGCAGTCAGCTATCGCATTTAGTGTTCTAATTATTATTACGATTTTAGCCATTTGGAAAAAAGGAAGGAATAGATGGCTTGAATGCCTTTTACTCGTTATCGCCATACTTGGAGCGCCTTTGTATCGTAATACTGTCTTACACGGGCTGTCATATTTTCATTCTGTCGGAAAAGGAGCAACGATTCATTCTTCTGCTTTTCCGGATGAAAAAGCAACGATCACCATCATTGTGTATGGAACCTGCTTATTTCTAATTGTACGCCACCTGAAGAATAAATATATACAATTTATTGTCCCTCTTCTGGGTATCTTACTTTTACTTTGTATAGCAATTGCAAACATTGCGTTTTCTCATATACTCCCAAGCGATATCGTGGGTGGATATGTATATGGCGGGGTGTGGATGTTCTTGAATTTCTTGCTGTTTGAGATGCTGCGCCTTATAGTAAATAAACAAATTTAATGTCCCGTGCATACAAAACGTTTTCATGGGAATATGTCAGACAATGAATGTAGAAAGAAGAGGAGATTATGAACAAACGTATTTTAGTTGTAGAAGATGAAGTACAAATAGCAAGAGTACTACAGTTAGAATTGGAGTATGAAGGATACGAAGTATTAGTAAAACATGATGGGAAATCAGGATTAGAAGTAGCTTTACAAGCAAATTTAGATTTAATCTTGCTGGATGTAATGTTGCCAGAATTGAGCGGTATAGAAGTGTTACGACGATTAAGAAAGGCTGATATCTATGTACCAGTAATCCTTTTAACAGCTCGAAATACAACATTAGATAAAGTCATGGGCTTAGATCAAGGGGCAAATGATTATGTTACAAAACCGTTTGAAATGGAGGAACTTCTTGCGCGGGTACGTTCAAGCATTCGTTCGAACACTATGATTACAGCTGGTGTCTCGTTGAATGAACAAACACCTCTTTTATCCATTGCTGATTTATCGATAAACATTGATACGAGAGAAGTGACAAGAAACGAAAAATCCATTTCACTAACTCCCAAAGAGTATGATTTATTAGTATATCTACTTACGAATAAAAACAAGATAGTAACACGTGAAGGCATTCTTACGCACGTATGGGGATATGAATATGAAGGCGAAACGAACGTAATCGATGTGTATATTCGACATCTTAGAAAGAAGATAGACGAGGAGTTTTCTTCTCCTTTAATTCATACAATCCGGGGAATAGGGTATTCCATAAGGGAGAAATAAGATGAAGATCACAACAAAAATTAATTTATTAACAACAGCTTGGCTACTTTGTATATTACTAATTATAAACGTTGTTGTATTTTTTTCTTTTATGAAAACAACTGTAAATATGGAAGAAGAAGTGCTGTTTCAAAAAGCGCACGATATTATACAAGAGCTTCATAAACAAAATACAACGACGCTAACAGAAGACACATTAAAATCATATTTAGTTACCCATTCTTTTATTCGGATTATAACCCCCGATTCTCATGTGATAAGCCAAGTCACAGATGATGAGCATTTAACTGATATAGAAGGGAAATTCTCTAAAAAATCTGAGTCACAACTATACAAAATTCGAGAGGAGCAAATCTTGATTACCCGTGTCCCTATAACTTCGCATAATCATGTTATGGGCACCTTGGAAATTGGCGAGCGATTAACCGGGCTGGAAACGAGAAAAGACATTTTATTATCTATTCTTGTTGCTTGTTCCGCTATTGCTATTATATTATCTCTTCTTGGTGGAAGATGGTTGTCAAATATTATTATGCGACCTATTTCCAATATGATTAAAACGATGGAAGATATTGAACAAAGCGGTGTTCCAAAAACAATCGCTATTCATAAACAAACAAAGGATGAGCTTGAAAAATTGGCTACAGCTTTTAATCTTATGATAAAGAGGCTGCAAGAAAACTCTGAAAAACAAAAACAATTTATTTCGGATGCATCTCATGAACTAAAGACCCCTCTTACAGTCATTAGAAGTTATGCCAATTTAGTAAGAAGACGAGGCATCAAAAATGAAGAAATGACAATAGAAGCGATTGAGGCAATCCACTCAGAAGCAACTCGAATGCAAAGAATGACGGAAGCATTACTGGATTTAGCAGCGTCAGAAAAAGAAACTGTTTTAGAAATAAAATCATCTGATTTAGTATCACTATGCCACAGCATTCTACAGCAATTCAAAGACGTTTACAGAAGAGAAATTACACTCCATTACAATCAAGCACCTATCATGGTTAAAATGGATGAGTTAAAGATAAAACAAGTCATCATCATATTGCTCGATAACGCTATCAAATATAGTTTTGACAAAATTGAAATTTTCCTAGAGAAGAATAAAGATTATGCTGTTATACGAGTAAGCGATTCTGGTATCGGTATACCTAAGGAAGAAATAGAGTATATTTTTGAACGATTTTACCGGGTAGATAAAGCAAGGAGTCGAGAGACAGGAGGTACGGGATTAGGGCTAGCTATCGCAAAAAATATTATGAAACAGCATAAAGGAGAAATTAAGATACGAAGTGAGGAAGGAAAAGGAACCGATGTGGACTTGCTTTTACCTATTTCCTATATGAATGAATAAAGTAGTGAGACGAAAAAATAAGAGTGAGGATAGACATTAAAAACCTCAATCATCGTATTATTTGGTTTCTTTAATTTCTACACTTTTTGCGTTTAGCCATTTCTGACCGACGCCTTGTCCTCATTTTTAGATTTTGCAATCATTTAGATACAGTTTGTTTCATACGGACTTTACTGCACCTTTACAGAAGGACGACAAAAAGTTTATTATATCCGAAGGACAGAGAAGTATAGTGATAGGCACCTTTAATGCTATAACGGATTTGCCGGCAAATATTTGGATCTATATCTATCATTGTTTGCAGTCAAGATGATTTGTATGATTGCTGTAATCGCTGCATTATTGATGATAGGCATGTGTATTTAAGGAGGATTATTTTTACGAAATGAAATTGAAATTACAACTAACTCGTGCATTTTTTATTAGTCTCTTATGTGCTAGTGCATTTGGATTCATTGCACTGCTTATAAGTGATAAGCGAATTGCTGGATTTGACAATACCGTCATTTCTTTTATTCAAGGACTGGAATCTCCAACACTTACAAGTATCATGAAATTCTGTACTTTTATCGGGTCAGGATTACCCGTTGTTTTTATTACGTTAGCTATAATCCTGTTTTTATATAAGGTTTTGCACCATCGAAGAGAATTGATTTTATTCGGATGGGTTGTTATTGGGTCAGCACTTCTAAATTGGATATTAAAGATGATATTTCATCGTGCTAGACCAACTATTCATCGCATTGTTGAAGCGAATGGATTCAGTTTCCCTAGTGGTCATTCGATGGCAGCGTTTAGTTTGTACGGGATCGTCACTTTTTTGCTATGGCGACATGTGAAAAGTTCATTTGGCCGTATTATTTTAATTTTCATTGGCGCAACAATGATTATTGCTATTGGCGTAAGTCGTATATACTTAGGAGTTCATTATCCAAGTGATGTACTTGGAGGGTACTTAGCTAGCGGATCTTGGCTTGCTGCTTCCATCTGGACTTATCAGTTATATGAAGAAAGACGTTATAGCGCAAAACAAGACTAACATTAAAGTCGTTAAAGATTTATCCAAAACCTTCTTTTTTTTTTAGAATTTTGATGACGGGATAAAACAATTAGATAATAAAAATCAATGCCTAATTTCATTTACCGTATTTTTACAATTAGTAAAAAACAAGAGAATAAATATGTGGGATTAACTCCTAATCATTCAAATAGAGTAGAAAAGAGTAGTATAGGACATAATTACATTTGAAAAGATGTTAAGGAGATGATTCAAATGGAAAAACAGCCTAATTTTAATAAAAAAACAAACATTAGAAAATTAAATACGGAGGAAAACGCTATTTACAGCGATCCAAAAGATGCAAGTAATATGCAACCAGTACCACAGCCGAAAGATTATGATGAAATAGAATATTAATTAATTAGCAAAAAGAAACCGAAACGATATTGTTTCGGTTTCTTTTTCATTTTACTATTCACTATAAGTCGCTGAGAAAAAGAAGGAGAGTGTATATATTTCAGCTAGAGAAAAACAGTGAAACAAAATATAAGATTTCATAGCTTACAAACAAAAAGAATGCTATTCTTTTTGTAGAGTATTTGAAATAATTTCCTTTTGTTTTTTATTTCTTTTGATTTTAGAGATATGTAGCTAAATCTCTTCAAAACAAACGAAAAATTCTAAAATGGAGGCATAGGACTATGATTCAGTATAAAGATAATCACATAACCATCTTTCAAAGCGCTCTTTATCAAACAAACGCAGTTATTATAGAAACTGATAAATTGGTATTAGTTATAGATCCTACTTGGTTACCTAATGAAGTAAATGCAATTCAGAACTATGTTTATAAAAATAAAAAACATAAAGACGTTTACTTACTTTTTACACATTCCGATTTTGATCATATTTTAGGTTACGGTGCATTTTCTCACGTCAAAGTAATTGCAAGTCAGAAATTAAAAGATAACCCCGACAAGCAATCAATTATCAATAGTATTAAAGATTTTGATGATTCCTATTATTTAACAAGAGGATATGAAATAAAGTTTCCAAATGTAGATATTTCAATTAGCAAAGAATATGAGGAATTAGAAATAGGAGACATAAAATTTTATTTTTATCAGGCTCCAGGTCATACTGAAGATGGCATCATTACAGTTATCGAACCATTTGGTATCGTAATAGCTGGGGACTACTTATCCAATGTAGAGTTTCCATATATTTATCATAGCAGTGATGACTATTTAACAACTTTAAAAAAATTTGAATCTATAATAAAGGAATATGATATTAATATTTTAATACCAGGACATGGAGAATTTACAAATGATAAAACAGAGATGAAAAAGAGAATAGCCGAGTCAATTGATTATATTTTACAAGTGAAACAATTACTACTAGAAGACAAGCAAGAAGAAACATACGACATCATAAAAAAATATAATTATCCAAAAGCAATGAAAAAATTTCATGATTATAATCTTACCTTGTTCAAAAAAGAGTTAACATTATAAAGTCATTTCTTCTTTGCCCGAAGTAATACAAATAGGAATCTAAGGGTGATCAAAGGTATTATTCTGCCTGCTCACTCACCTACAGAAAAACGAGTGAAAATCTAATAGATAATTGTATCATGTTTGATGATTAGACAGCTTAATTGAAAATTACACGTGATGTGGCAGTCCCCAAATAATCATATTAGGTGACTGCTTTTCTGGTACTACTTCTAATTAGATGGAGGAAGAGAAAGAAAGACTAATGAACCAATGAGCTCAACTGAAATACTAAAATCATCCTCAATTGTAATTTCTACACATGCAACTAACGGTAATGTAATGATGATTACGTTACCATCAATTGAAACCCCTGGTGAACATGTATCGTAGTCACTAATAGCAAGCTCTATGTCTGTATCTGGAGCAATTAAAATTTCTAAACATATATTCATGCATTGCTCGAATGAATAAGCTATTGTAAACCTCTCCTTTCCAAATAACCCATACTTCATATGTAGATAGACACATAAAGTAGCGTTTATAAAAACAAGAATGAATAAAAAAGCGCTAAATATGATGCTCTTTGAAGGAAATCCTCTTACCATTCTATTTAAAGGTATATCCTCTTGATTGGACAGGTTATCTATTTATAAAAAATAATGTACGTAGTAAGAAAAAGCGTAAAAAAACACTATATAGGCCACTTTTTTTTAAATGAGGAACAACAACAATTCCTCCTAGCTGGTTTGTTGCTCAGAAGTTACTTAGTTCGTAAGGATAGGGACAGGAAAAAATTAATCTTTACATAGGTAATGTATTGGAGGTTTTATCATCTCTCATGTGGAATAGAATCTTATCCATACATTACTAATTTTTTAGGGGGAATTGTAATGAATTTTAAGTTAGCCTCTGTAACACTAGCTACAGCTTTAGCATTCGGCGCTCTAGCAGGAAACAATGTGTCAGCACAAACAAAAACAACAACCAGCTCAGCTCAAACAGAAAAGAATTACTTGATTGCCTTTAAGAAAGATTTACCAAGCAATTATGAATCTATTATTTCGAATGCAGGTGGACAAGTTCTCCGCGCCATTCCTGCCATCGGTGCTTTAGAAGTAAAATCAAGCAACGATTCTTTTTTGGATAATTTGAAAGGAGTTTCTTCTATCCAAGCTGCGAATAAAGAAATTGTTCATGCTTTAGATAAAGAAGAAATAAGTCCAGCAGCAGCGGATGGACAGCCAGTAACTGATATCCCGCAGCCGGAAAATATAGACAGCTATTGGAAATATCAATGGGACATAAAAGATATAACAAATGACGGCGCATCCTATAAGATTAATGGAGGAACAGGAAAAGGAGCAACAGTTGGTGTAATCGACAGCGGTATTGACGCGAATCATCCTGATTTAATAAAAAACTATACCGGCGGTCAAAACTTTGTACCAGCTGGAACTGACAAGGATGAAACTGAAACAGGTAATCCTAAAGATGTGAGAGATCGCGGGGGACATGGAACTCATGTAGCAGGTTCAATTGCAGCGAACGGTAAGCTAAAAGGGGTTGGGCCGGATCTTAAAATTAAGGCATATCGCGTTTTTCCTAAATCGGGGAGTGCACCTACAGCTTGGATTGTAGACGCTATTGTTGCGGCTGCAAATGATAAAGTAGACGTTATTAATATGTCGATCGGTGGATTTGATAGCTTGAAATACTATTCAAATGGTCAAAAATATAGCGATATTGCTGATGTTCTTCTTTGGAAGCGTGCAATTGAGTATGCCGTACAAAAAAATGTAACAGTCGTGGCTGCAGCTGGAAATGAATCATTGAATATGAATGATAAGAAAATGGTAACAGATTACTTAAATAAGGAATACGGACCCTTGGGCCTTATTTTTAAAGGTCCGTCTGTTGAAACTCCTGGTCAAATTCCGGGTGTAGTCACTGTATCTTCTTCTAATCAATGGTCAAAAGATAAAATTGCATTCTACTCTAACTATGGAAACAGCTTTATTGATGTAGCGGCACCAGGCGGTGATAACGGCCCTGTTTATGCTGAAACAGGAAATTTAGCACAGCGTGACTTCCATTATCGTGCATTAAGTACTTGGCCAACATATTTGAACCCATATTTCACCTCAAATCTGCATAACTATGCTTTAATGCATGGAACATCAATGGCTTCGCCAAAAGTAGCGGGAATTGCCGGGGTTATTAAAGCAGCTCATCCAACCTATTCTCCTGCACAAGTAGCAAACTTAATTAAACAAACAGCAAAAGATTACGGTAAACCAGGACACGATGCTTTATTTGGAGATGGTGAAGCAAATATTTATAACGCGTTATTAAATATAAAAAAATAACAAAGAATCTTGAGAGTTTTTAGGGTTTTCATTAACCCGCATGTAAATTATATGTTAAAAGTCCAGTTGTAATCTTAAATCAGGTGGTATTATCCCTTTTGAGTAGACAGTGTAAAAAGACTGTTTTTGATAAGTAAGTGTTACACTCTATTTGGAGGGGATTTTCTTTGGCTAAAAAAGGACAAACATTTCAACCGTATACAGAAGAATTCAAACGTAAGGCAGTCATGCTGTATGTAAATGGAGAAAAGAGTTATCAGATTCTGGCAAATGAACTAGGGCTTAGAAGTCCTACTCAATTGAAAGATTGGGTAAAGAAGCATAAGCAGGGTGAGCCTTTGGCTGATCAACGAGGGGGAGAATCAAGAGAACTCAATCCCTTTCATCGCTTATCTAAAACAACATTTAAAAGTATCGAGGAAGAAAGAGATTATTTAAAAGCGCAGGTTGAATACTTAAAAAAGCAGTATCCAAATCTACATGGGAAGGATGGGTTCCAAAAGTAAAACGTTTTGAGATCATTCACGAATTACACAAGAATTATCCTATTACCTGGCTCGTAACGATTGCGGGTGTTTCCCGATCTGGCTACTATAAATGGAGAGAAACGGAGAAAGTTCGAAAAAAAAGGTACCAATATGAACAACTCTTGAAGAAACATTTAATGGCTATCCATCATACACGTCCTTTTTATGGATGTCCCCGCTTGCAAATAGCACTGAAAAAAGAAGGGTTTCATGTGAATCATAAACGTGTGTATAGGTTAATGAAAGAGCTGAATATTCGGTCTGTAATTCGAAAGAAACGCCGTTTCTTTGGGCGGAAGGCCTCTATCATACAACCGAATCGACTCAATCGTGTATTTAAAACGAATAAACCAAACCGTCTTTATGTTACAGATATAACCTATCTAGATCTTGGAGATCGTTTCTATTACCTGTCTGCCATCCAAGATCTTTTTAATAATGAAATCGTCGCGTGGGAGCTATCCAAACGAAATGATTTGAAGCTGGTGAGTGATACTGTCAAAAAACTGGCTACAACAAGAGAAGTACAAGGAGCAATCCTTCATTCAGACCAGGGTTTCCAGTATACATCTAAAACATACAATGATCAAATTAAAACATTCGGGATAATAGGTAGTCATTCTCGCAAGGGAAACTGTCTAGATAATGCATGCATTGAATCCTTCTTTTCACATGTCAAAACAGAGAATATGTATTTTTCTGGATGTAAAACAGAAAACGATCTCTATCGAGCCATTGAGGATTATATTTGGTTCTATAATCATGAACGATTTCAGAAAAAACTGAATCAGTGTGCTCCAATCGAATATCGGAACACACTGATTGCATAGTCTTTTTTGAATCTGTCCACTTGACAGGGGTAAGACCACAGGTTACAACTGGACTTTTTATGTCGGAATGAGCTTATTCATGTAATTCATCATTAACTAACGTAAATCCACATTTTATGAATTACTATACCTCATCCATCCACTCTCAGATCGCTCCGCTTTATACTTACCGTAAGACAGAAGCTTCATCGCTGAACGGCTGGCTGCGTGAAAAACTAAGCTCAGCTTCCAATCCTCTTCCATTTCACAAGGATAAGCCGTGGACTCGTAAACATAATAAGCTGCCATGATGCAGGGGATTACTTGTTCTGACTCAAATTCATAAGTAGTTGTATCATCGACAATTAAATCAATGAAACATCGGTTTCCATCTTGAACTTTTTTCTGGAGTAACTTCTTTACCGGACCCGGTACTAACTCTAATATTTCATCCCTCATGGTAGTCATTTTTTTGGTCTTTCAGCACGAAGTACAGCATCATTTGTTGGGGTGTTAGGTACATAATTCCCATGACTGTCGATGCTGTGTGCTTCCTTATCGTAATGTCCATTGGCAGTACGTTTCTTTGTTGTAAACGGGTCTTGATTGTGTCCCATGATTGTCACCTCCAATAAGAATAGTATGTGCTAACAAGTGTGTATTTTGCCTAAAAGAAAGTTCACAAAAAGTGGAAACAAGGGTTGTGAATCTCATCAATTCATATTGTATTTACATTGAAAGAAACAATTTAATCTGTATCAAATTGTTCCTTTCGTACAAAATAGGTACAAACTAAAAAAGGAGGATTATTTATGACGAACCGAAATGATAACAGAGAACGTAAAAACAAATATCCTAATAATCTGAAAAACGAAACTGAATTCTCCAAAGATGTAAATATTAGAAGCGAAGTAACAAAAAAAGATTTAAATAAATAATGTTTTGAACCATTAGATATTGAAAAAGCTTGGATTCAATTAGATCCAAGCTTTTTCATATAACAAAAATCTAGTCATACTTAAAAAAAGAACGAATTTCATTTACCGTATTTTGGTAAAAATGAAAAAACAATTAAAAACATAAAGAAAAAGAATACACAACCCATTAAGACATAGTAAGAAGGATTACAAGTGATTCTAAATAAACAAAATATGCATTAAAAAATTATAGGATGGAACTATATTTCATGAAGGATGTATACATCATTATTGAATATAAAAAAGAGGGAGAGTTGCACCATGAAACTAACACCAGAGCAGCGTATTCAATTGCATGGATTTAATAATCTTACAAAATCATTAAGTTTTAATATGTATGATATTTGCTACACAAAAACAAGAGAAGAACGAGAAGCTTATATAGAATACATAGATGAACAATATAACGCAGATAGATTAACAAAAATTTTAAAAAACGTATCTGACATTATAGGTGCACACGTATTAAATGTAGCCAAACAAGACTACGTTCCACAAGGAGCAAGTGTAACAATTTTAGTTTCAGAAGGCCCAATTGTAGAAGTTCCAACTGAATCATTTAACGAATCACCTGGTCCTCTTCCTGGATCAGTCGTCATGCAGCTAGATAAGAGTCATATCACGGTTCATACGTATCCCGAATATCATCCTGATGAAGGAATCAGTACTTTTAGAGCAGATATTGATGTGTCTACATGCGGAGAAATCTCGCCTCTTAAAGCATTAAATTATTTAATTCATTCATTTGATACGGATATTATGACAATTGATTATCGAGTTCGTGGATTTACAAGAGATATAACAGGTAACAAATTATTTATTGACCACGAAATAAACTCCATCCAAAATTACATCCCAGAAAATGTAAAAAATATGTATGACATGATTGATGTTAACGTATATCAAGAACATATTTTTCATACGAAATGCAAACTAAAAGAATTTGACCTAAACAACTATTTGTTTGGATATACACAGGAAACATTATCTATAAACGAACAAGAGGAAATTACAAAGAAATTAAAATTGGAAATGGATGAAATATTTTATGGAAAAAATATGAATCATGGCTCAATTGAAGAAGGTTCAAACGAATAATATCAAAAGCAAAATTTCTTTTAGAAACTTCAATTACTAAAGAAAAACTAAAGAAAATCAAAAAAATAAATACGTACGCAAAAAATCAGGAAACAATCTCCTGTTTTTTTGCTGTTTAAGTATAGTATCTAAAGAAAGGTGTTTTTCATTTTTTGTCGAAATTGAAATTTGGTATATATCCAATAATGAAAGGGATAAAAAATGAAAAAATACGAGCAAATAATTTTATGGGTAGAACATATAAAAGAACGAAACCATAGCTCCGCAGCAGCACTTTTTATTATGAAAGACAATAAAGTTGTATTGGAGCACTATAGCGGAACTCATTCTAATATAAAAAATAGTCCTCCTATTACAGCAACTTCACAATTTAATGTTGCTTCTGCAAGAAAAAGTTATTTAGGGCTCGCGATTGCCTACGCACTTTATGAGGGGAAAATTAGAAATCTTGACGATTATGCTGTAGATTACTTTGAAGAATATGATAAAACTTTACTTGGTAAGACAACGTTAAGACATTTAGTAACACATTCTCACGGTTTACATATAAGTGAGAACGGAATCATGTATCGAGAGTTTGAACCAGGAGAAGAATGGGCTTATAGAGGCGTTAACATCGAAATGATGACACATCTAATTTATAAATTATATAATAAGAGTTTTCCAAAATTGCTGAGCGAACGAGTTTTTATACCTTCAGAGTTTAAAGAAACAGCCTGGCAAACAGAAGATCATGAAGATTTAGTAAAAGTAGTCATAAATCCAAATGAAGAAGCTGTATGTAAGATAGGGCTATCAGATGATGGAACAGAAACGAATCTTTTTGTCTCTGCTAGAGAATTTGCTTATTGGGGAAACCTTCACCTAAATAAAGGATATACGAATGGAAAACAAATCGTACCGAAAGAAGTCATTGAATTGGCAACACAAATACAAAGTCCTCATTATAAAAATAAAGATTTACCGCAAAACGGATTATTTTGGTATGTTCAACGTACACCAGCACTGCAAAGTGAAATAGGCGAAAGAGTTCCAGAAGGATCTTATCAAATATTAGGTGTGACAGGGCCGACAATTTTAGTAATTCCTGAATATAATGTCGTTGTCGCAAAGATGTATAACAAAAGATATAACTACGGAGGAGAGAATTACCTTTACTACTTACGAGAATTCAGCAATATAGTTGCCGATACATTTGCTCACTAAATGGTCATACAAACTGTTACTATAGGGGGCACCATATCAAAAAAAAGAAAATTGTACGTTTGGACACAATTTTTAACCAGTCCCCTGTACGTAAAGGAACCGGTTTATCAATTTAATACTTTTTTATAGGTTTTTTGTCTCGTAATGGCCATAATTTAATTAACTCCATTTAATTTTTCCATAATAAAGATGACATAATTCTAAACCTTAAAGGGAAAATTTTATTAATGAAAAGCTTTATGCAGTAAATTTTATAAAAAAGGTGATCGAATGGAATTGTCTAACGAAAGCAAAACTTATCATGCTGGAGATATTGTCTATGTTTTTTATCGCAATCCCCACACTCAGGATGTAGCAAATGTACAAGCCGCAGCTGTTGTAAATAACCCTAATACTCCTAATGAATTAGCATTGTTTCTTTATGAAACTTATTATCCACTTTCACATGAAATGGCTGTTTATTCTACAGAAGAAGAGGCAAACCAAGCTTACAACTACTATTATGGGGATGCTTCAGAAGGGATGCTAGAATGAATAATCCATTCATGCCTAAACTTGTATACTTTGAACCCAAAGCACTGGATTATCCATTAGGGAGAGAGCTTCATGAAAAATTTGCAAAGACGGATGTTGAAATTCGGCATACTACTTCTCATAATCAAGTGAGAGATCTCCCAGGAGAAAACGATTTTCAAAAGTATCGGGTAGCAAAATCTACTCTTGTCGTGGGCGTTAGAAAAACACTAAAATTTGATACCTCAAAGCCTTCAGCAGAGTATGCTATTCCGTTCGCAACAGGCTGTATGGGCCATTGTCATTATTGCTATTTACAAACAACAATGGGAAGTAAGCCATATATCCGTACCTATGTAAATGTCGACGAAATTCTAGAAGCTGCTGACAAATATATAGAGGCACGTGCACCTGAACTGACAAGGTTTGAAGCCTCCTGTACATCCGATATTGTGGGAATTGATCATTTGACTCATACTCTCAAACGCGCAATTGAGCATTTTGGAGAATCCGAGCATGGAAAATTGAGGTTTGTTACAAAATTTCATCATGTAGATCATTTACTTGATGCAAAGCATAATGGAAAAACAAGATTTCGGTTTAGTGTAAACGCTGATTATGTTATTAAAAATTTTGAGCCAGGAACTTCTCCACTAGCTAAAAGGATTGAGGCAGCTGGAAAAGTAGCAAGAGCAGGATATCCCCTCGGATTCATTGTTGCTCCTATTTATCTTCATGAAGGTTGGAAAGATGGATACTATCAGATGTTTGAGCGTCTTGATGCTGAATTACCCCCTGATGCACGTGATGATATCACGTTTGAATTTATTCAACATCGTTTTACAAAGCCTGCTAAGAGAGTGATTGAAAAAAATTATCCAATGACAAAATTGGAATTAGATGAAGAGAAAAGAAGATATAAATGGGGAAAATACGGAATTGGAAAATACATTTATCAAAAAGAAGAAGAAGAAGATATAAAGAATTATCTTTATTCTTATATGGAGAAGTTCTTTCCAAATGCAAAATTAGAATATTTCACATAGAAGAATACCAAGTCTGTTACAACAATATATAGGTGTTAGAAATAAACACTAGTTTATAACGCCACATTAAATGTACCTCAATTTAACCCCGTCGATTACTTACAAGAGGTTAAAGCAATTTTTTATATAAAAGGGTGATTTCCAAAAGTTAGTGAAACTAACTTTTGGGACAATCCCTTTTTTGTAAATTTACAAATAACGTTAATGTCTCTATTTCAAACTAAGAGAAACTGCATCTATAATGCTGTCCTTTTTGTTGAAGGATATAAAAGTGATGATGTTTTTGTATGAATTCTCAGATTAAAGATGAAATTCATTTGTTTGTTAAAGAATTTATATCAGGTATACCTAGTTAGTTATATTAGTACGAAATAACCTTTAATAAAATTATAAACCGTAAAGACAGTATATATTTGAATTAGTTTGGAAATAAAAATGAGGATGTAATTATTTTATATAGGGTGGTGTAATAATAATGGATTTACAGGCAGGGAAATTATATTGGAACACAACTTTTCCCAATCCACCTTCTTATCCTTGTTTAGAAAAAGATATAATTTGTGATGTTTTAATAATAGGTGCTGGCAGCTCAGGGGCTCAATCAGCATACTATTTATGTGATTCGGATTTAAGTGTGGTTGTAGTTGATAAACGGAAGGTTGGACATGGCAGTAACCTAACTAATACAGCGCTCATACAATATTTGGGTGATAAAATGTTTTTTGAGCTTGTTAATACATTTGGGGAAGAGTATACAGTAAAACATATGAAATTATGTGAAGAAGCAATTAATAATATTGAATTTGCAAATCAAAAATTACCTTTTGATTCTGATTTTATGCGACGTGATAGTTTATATTTTGCAAGCTATGAAGAGGATATTAGGAAATTAGAAAAAGAGCTTTATTACTTACAAAAGCATGGTTTTAAAGCAGATTGGTTATCAGAAAAACAAATTGGACAGAAATATCCATTTAAAAAACGTGCTGCCCTTTATACATATGAAGATGGTGAAATAAATCCCTATAAATTTACACATGGTTTATTAAAGCAAGCTTCTAATCAAGGAGTACAGATTTATGAAGATACTGAGATTGTTGGGAAAAAATTAGAAAAAGACTTCGCTACTTTTTATACCAAAAGTGGTAATTCCGTTACTGCCAAGAAAGTAATCGTAGCTGCAGGTTATGAAGGATTAGAATTTAAAAAAGAAAAGAATGCTACGCTAATTAGCTCGTATGCAATTGTCACTACCCCTGTTGAAGATTTTTCATCTTGGCATAAACGCACTCTCATATGGGAAACCGCTAGACCATATATATACATGCGAACTACAGCAGATAATCGAATTATTATAGGTGGTCTAGATGAAGATACAAACATTGCTGAAGAGAGAGATTCAAAATTAATCCATAATAAAGAAAAGCTATTACATGAATTCAATAAGCTCTTTCCTAATATTACAGTTAAACCTGAATTTTATTTAAGTGCCTTTTATGGTGGTACTCATGATGGTTTACCTATAATCGGAATGTATGAAGAATTTCCTAATTGTTATTTTATCTATGCGTATGGTGATAATGGGTTAGTTTATAGTATGGTACTTTCTAAAATTATCCGAGATGTAATTATAAAAGGTTCTAGTCCTAATTTAAATTTATACTTGCAGTCTAGACCGAAATTAAATAAATAGTAGCTCCACATATTTTCCACATAGCAGGAAAATACTAATACATGATTTAATACTTTAATTTCAAAGTATTAAATCATAATTACTAACTGCGATACTGGGAGGACGTTACTATGAATATTCGTGAAGGATTAATTCCAACTACACTAGGTACAGCAGTTACAGCTGCGGGTTATGCTCTTAAGCAAACTCGTGGGTCAAATAAGATGATTGCAAATACAGTATTTGGATTTGGTTTAGCTCACGTTGTTTTAGGTGTAATTGATCTTGTAGAACATCGTCGTTAGAAGATAGGGCAAGCATCTTTTGATGCTTGCCTTTTTAATATCGAAAGTGTTTATTAGCTTTTAATTTTGTTTATTTTATTAAAGTAATCCAAAAATTAGCTACATATGTATACAAAAAGGATTTTGTTATCCAGGTTAAAGGAATGGGCTCGTTCCTTTCAAAGGTTACCGACTGCCAAAGAAATATTAAAAAAGCCCAATATACCCGCTTTGTCCACTTTTTATGAAGCGTTAGTCAATTTGAAGTGAATCCAAAATGTAAGGCACTCTTTTTAAAATATATAAAAGAGAGTATTGTAGAAAAAATAATTAAGAAGCAATCATAATTACTTACTTAATCCGTTCCAATAAAAATCAACAATTTGTTGTGCTAAATCTTCTATATCAGGGATAAGGGGCTTTTGATCAACATCTTTGTAGTCTCCAACGTATAGTAAAGCAACAAAGGCGTGAGCACTTAAAAGCGTGTGCCTTTTAGGGATCTCCCCTTCTTGTATCGCTTTATCTATGGTTTGTGCCAATACTTCATACATTTTATCTTCTGCATCTTGCATTTGTTTTAAGTGCTTATCCGACAGGGAAATCTTTGCATCCCTCATAAAGCTTTTTATATCAATGTCCATTGTAGCCGTTAAATGGATTTTTGCAACATCAAGTAAGCGCTCTTTAAGAGGCTTATTTGTTGAAAGAATCGTATACATATTTTCTCTAATTCGAACCATCATTTGAACCATTGCATCAGTAAAAAGATCAGCCTTAGTAGCATAATAATAGTAAACGGTTGCCTTTGTCACATCACATTCTTTAGCAACATCATCCATAGAAACAATTTGATATCCTTTATTTAAAAATAAATTTGTAGCAATGTTTACAATTTTATCTTTTGTAGATATAGTATTTTTATTTTGACGTGGTCTTCCCAAGGGACGTTGTTTGTGTTCCAATTCTATTCGCTCCTGACTTTTCAAAGTTAAAAGTATTATAGCATATTCATATAATAGTTCTTGATTAATTAACCAACTAGTATATATAATTAATGGAAAGATTTAGTTAGAAAGGGGGATATTTATGAAAAAACATCCTCTATATACTTGGGGACAATTGGTTGGGGGACCAAAAGCAAGGTGGATTACTCTTTTGGTATGGGTCTTATTAACTTTGGTTTTATCATTTACATGGCCAGCAGTTAATACAGTTGAAGATGAGACGGCTCCAAACCTTCCTGAAAACGCTATGTCACAACAAGCTAATCGTTTAATTAAACAGGAGTTTCCTAATGATGCTGGAAACCCCGCGCTTATCGTTTGGCATAGAGACAAGGGTTTAGAAGCGAATGACTTTAAGGCAATTCAAGATACTTACAAACAGCTTAAAAACACACCATTAAAAGGTCAATCAATGTTACCGCCATTTGATACAATACCACAGCAAACATTAGCGAAGAGTGTTTCAGAAGATGGTACGTCTCTAGTAACCACTGTATTTTTTAACACAACAGCAGGGACGGATATTCTTCAAGAGAATATGAATGAATTGCAGCGTGTTATAAAGGATACTTTGGCAGATGATCCTTTTAAAAGAAAAATTTCTGATTCTGGTCTGCATGTTCGTCTCTCAGGGCCAGTTGGTATTCAGACTGATGCAGTAAGCTTATTCAGTCAGGCTGATATAAAGTTACTTGTTGCAACAGTGCTACTTGTTTTAGTTTTACTTATTCTTCTGTATCGCTCACCACTTTTAGGAATCTTACCTTTAATTGTAGTTGGGTTTGCTTATGGGGTAATTAGTCCAACTTTAGGATTTTTAGCAGATAAAGGATGGATTACTGCTGATGCACAAGGAATTTCAATTATGACTGTACTTTTATTTGGAGCTGGTACTGATTATTGTTTATTTCTTATTTCAAGATATAGAGAGTTTTTATTAGTAGAACAAAATAAATTTAAAGCTCTGCAACTTGCTATCAAAGAATCGGGTGGGGCAATTATCATGAGTGCTCTTACAGTAGTAGTTGGATTAGGTACCCTTTTACTTGCTCATATTGGTTCTTTCTATAGATTTGCAGTACCATTTAGTGTTGCTGTGTTCCTAATGGGGGTTGCCTCATTGACGCTTTTACCCGCATTACTAGCTATTTTGGGGAGAGTAGCATTTTTCCCATTCATTCCAAGAACAAAAGAAATGAATGAAGACTATGCTAAGAAAAAAAAGAAAACAATTAAGTTAAAGGAATCGAAAGGGTTCTTAAGTAAAAAACTTGGAGATCTTGTTATTCGTAAACCATGGACAATTATCCTGTTAACACTATTCTTATTAGTTGGGTTGGCTTCATTTGTTCCACGTGTCCAATATACGTATGATTTATTAGAATCATTTCCAAAAGATATGCCTTCACGTGAAGGATTTGATTTAATCTCTGATCATTTTTCACCTGGTGAGTTAGCACCTGTACAAATTGTTGTTGATACAAAAGGAAAAGATGTATCTGTCAAAGAAGAATTAACAAAACTTTCTTTTGTAGATCAAGTAACAGAACCAGTGCAAGGAAAACGGAATAATCAATTACAAATGTTTGAAGTTTCAATAAAAGATAATCCGTATTCTATTGAGGGGATGAATAAAATCCCCGAGTTAAGAAAAAGTTTAGAACAGGTAATGAAAAGCGCTGAAATAAGTGATGCTAATAATTACATATGGATTGGAGGAGAAACGGCTACATTATACGATACCAAACAAACAACTGAACGTGATCAAAATGTGATTATTCCTGTTATGATTGGTATTATTGCATTATTATTACTTGTTTATTTACGTTCTGTTGTGGCGATGATCTACTTAATTGTAACAGTGGTATTATCATTCTTCTCTGCATTAGGAGCAGGGTGGTTACTACTTCACGATGGTATGGATGCTCCTGCAATACAAGGGGCGATTCCTCTATATGCATTTGTGTTCTTGGTAGCATTAGGAGAGGACTATAACATATTTATGGTTTCTGAAATATGGAAAAACAAAAGAAGCCAGCCACACCTTGAAGCAGTCAAAAACGGGGTGGTTCAAACAGGTAGTGTTATTACGTCTGCTGGTTTAATCTTAGCAGGAACGTTTGCGGTTTTAGCTACACTTCCAATCCAAGTACTTGTTCAATTTGGTATTGTTACAGCAATAGGCGTACTACTAGATACATTCATTGTAAGACCACTTCTTGTCCCAGCCATTACAGTGGTTCTAGGACGATTCGCATTTTGGCCGGGTAAACTTTGGAAGAAAAAAGAGAGAACAAAAGTAGATGCTTGAGAATATTATAAAATTAAAAAACCAAGGAAAATTAATTTTCCTTGGTTTTTTATTAGAAATAAAATATGTATACAAAATAAAAGTAGTATCTAACATACTAATTATTTTCAAATTTTCGTTTTGAAGTGCTCTTTGTCTTCTATATCAGTTTCAGGCATTCCGTACAATCCATTCATGGCTTGTTCTACTGGTTGAAGTCCAGTTATTGTAGTCTCAGACTTTAAGTTTTTTGAGTTGTTACTCTTTTCTTTTTTAGAATGTGGAAAATTCATTTTTATACCTCCAAACACTAAATTTTTTAAAAATAAAAAGCGTATGAAAGAGTTTGGCAGATAAACAAATGTATTATCTGTCAATTGAATGAACAATTATTTGAGCTATTAATGAAATAGCATATACATAGTATGTTATCTTTTCTAGAAAATATGTAAGATGATATAGCAAGATTTTAATTTAGATGTGTATTTAGGCCTCACCCTATAAGTAAAAGTATCTATATTAGAAGGTACCTTGTCTAGTGCAATAAAATCGTATATATCTAAACATCAAAAAGACACTTATCAATGAAGTGTCTTTTTGATGCGAAAGAACAATAAAGTCATTTTTATATGAAAGATAATACTCTGTATTAATTTTTATTTCAATATCCGTATCTCGTGTAGCATTGTGGTTATAATAAACATCGTTAGACAATCATTGAAAAGAATTGAAGTAAAAAAAGAGAGGGAAGGATGATATGAAACATTCATCTGTTAATCCATGGCTTGTCGTCCTTGGTACAATCATTATACAAATGGGCCTTGGAACGATATATACATGGAGCTTATTCAATCAGCCTTTAGTGAGTAAATTTGGCTGGAATCTTCACGCTGTTGCGATAACCTTCTCAATCACTAGCTTTTCTTTATCATTTTCAACTTTGTTTGCGAGTAAATTACAAGAGAAATGGGGACTTCGCAAACTCATTATGATAGCTGGATTAGCCCTAGGAATTGGCTTAATGCTTAGCTCACAGGTTTCCTCATTACCAATGCTTTATTTACTAGCTGGTGTTGTTGTGGGTTACGCAGATGGTACAGCCTATATCACTTCACTTTCTAATTTAATAAAGTGGTTTCCAGAGCGTAAAGGTTTAATTGCTGGTATTTCTGTCTCCGCATATGGAACGGGTAGCCTAATTTTTAAATACATTAATGCAAAGTTAATTGATTCAGTTGGAGTATCACAAGCGTTTTTATATTGGGGCTTAATTGTCGCGGTTATGGTAGTGATAGGCGCGTGTTTTATACATCAAGCCGCAGAGCAGGATACAGTTCATAAAACAATGACTCATGACTATACAACAAGGGAAATGCTGCACACAAAAGAAGTTTATCTGTTATTTATCATGCTATTTACATCATGTATGAGTGGTTTATATTTAATAGGCATGGTAAAGGATATTGGTGTTCAACTCGTAGGACTTAGCGCGGCAACGGCAGCTAATGCTGTCGCTATGGTTGCAATCTTTAATACGGTTGGTCGAATTATATTGGGGCCGTTGTCAGATAAAATCGGCCGTTTAAAAATTGTCTCGGCAACTTTTGTTATTATAGCTATGTCTGTTTTTGTGCTCAGTTTTCTGAACTTAAATTATGGTATCTATTTCGCCTGTGTAGCAAGCGTTGCTTTTTGCTTTGGTGGAAATATCACCATTTTCCCAGCCATTGTTGGTGATTTCTTTGGTCTAAAAAATCATAGTAAAAACTACGGAATCGTGTATCAAGGTTTTGGTTTTGGAGCACTCGCAGGTTCCTTTATTGGAGCAATTCTAGGTGGATTTAAGCCAACTTTTATGGTAATTGGCGCACTGTGTATTGTGTCATTTATTATCTCTATTTTGATTCGACCACCTAATCAGCAAAATGAAAAACAAAAGATTGATCGCAGAGCAGCGTGAGCATGTTTAATTTTTATTTCATTCCAAAGAAGCTCATTTAAAGTTTAAAGACAAAAGAAGAGGGATTTGCTTTTCATTAGAAAAGCAAATCCCTCTTCTTTATTCTCACTTATAAATATATATGATTTTTAAATTTAATTAATGTGAGTTCACATACTCTCTAGATTTTAATATTTTACACCCTTTTTCCTACATAAAAATCTTAGCTAGGGCCTGGTCCGCATTGATATACGCAAAAATAAACTTCTGGATTTACATCATTACACTCAAAAAAGGCGTATCCTTCAGAATTTACATCAGCTAATTCATTGATAATGGCATCTACACATTTTATTTTCATTATCTTTTAAGTCTTCAAATAGGAATAGAGCCGAATCAGTTTCATTTTACTCTTCAACTTTTAAAGCTTATTGTATTTTTCAATTCAATCTATATATTAAAATTTACCGAAATATATTATTATTATTTTAATAGATTGACTTTTATAACACCTATAATATTATAATAATCGTTGAAAGAGGAAGATTCTATGAAACAGAAAAAGATTTATAGTAAATTATTTGTTCCTATACTATCTCTATCACTGCTTTCAAATCTGTTTATCTGTACAACAGCTCAAGCAAATGGGTCAACAGAAACGAAGCAGGAAGTAGTCGTGGTATATAAAAACAACACTGGAAAGGAAAGAGTACTAGAAGACAGCATAAAAGTTGATCATGAATTCAAAACAGTTCCTGCAGTGTCTGCCACATTAACAACAAATAATATTCACGAACTAAAAAATGATCCCAATATTGCTTACGTTGAACCTAATGTGACATTTACAATTACGGGAAAAGAAGATGTAAAAGCAATGGTAAAAACAGCAGACTCTATTCCTTTTGAAGAGAGTCTTTGGAACTTCCAAACAGTAGACCCAAATGCGAAATCATTTAAACAAGGAATTACTGGAAAGGGAGTAAAGGTTGCAGTTATAGATACTGGGATTTATCCTCATCCTGATTTATCTATTGAAGGTGGTACTTCGACTGTTGATTATACACCTTCTTATACAGATGATAATGGACATGGTACACATGTTGCGGGGATTATAGGAGCTAAACATAATGGAATGGGGATTGTTGGAATTGCTCCTGACGTCCGTCTTTTTGCTGTAAAATCTTTAGACGGAACTGGGCGGGGGAATTTGGATGATGTATTAAAAGGAATTGATTGGTCAATTACAAATCATATGGATATTATTAATCTAAGTTTAGCAACTACATTTAACTCGCAAGCGTTGCATGACATGGTGGACAAAGCGAATAAAGAAGGTATTCTTTTAGTTGCTGCTGCAGGAAATGATGGCGAGGCAGTGAATTATCCTGCAAAGTTTGATAGTGTTATTGCAGTGTCTGCCATAGATGAAAACAAAAATATTACTTCTTTTTCTTCACGCGGGCCAGAAGTAGAGTTTACCGCTCCTGGTAACAATATAATAAGTACATATTTAGATGGATACTACGGTAAATTTAATGGTACATCACAAGCATCACCACATGTTGCGGCGATGCTCGCTTTACTAAAAGAAAAAAACCCTAACATGTCCAACTATGAGCTTCGAACAGAGCTTCAAAAATATGTTGAAGACTTAGGGGTAAAAGGCAGGGATCCATTATACGGATACGGATTAGTCAATTTCTCAGCATTCCAAGACTCAAAGACGAATTCTCAAATATTTTCTGATGTACCAACTACTCACTGGGCTTATCCAGCAATTATGGATCTAGTAAACAAAAAAATTGTATCTGGTTATGGTAATGGCAGGTTTGGTATGGGTGATCCAGTTACACGTGAACAAGTAGCGGCTCTTATTTATCGTGCATTAGAAATATCTCCAAAGGGAGAGTACCCTAATCCATACTATGATTTAAATAAAAATTCTACAATGTTTCTAAATGAAGTTTTAGCTCTTACAGAGATGAAGGTTTTCAATGGGGATGAACAAGGGAATTTTAGACCAAAAGATTCCTTAACTCGTGAGGAAATGGCGCAAGTACTTACGAACGCATTCAAATTAAAAAATAAAGGTCAGCAAAATTTTAACGATGTAAATCCTAATTCTTGGGCAAATGAAGCGATTAGCGCATTACAGTCAAATGGCATTTCAGCTGGTACAGGTGAGGGTAAGTTCGAACCGAAAATGATTGTAACACGTGAACAGTTCGCACAATTTTTATACAAGGCTATGAATTTATAACTAGACGATGGTGCAAACATTTCAGCCCTTTAAGAAAAATATAAAGTAATGTTTAAAAAACAACATATAAACACTGTATGAAAGGACAAAAAATATTATGATGGAACAATACGAATTGAAACAAGAGCTACAACATATTAAAAATAACAATTACGCCGTCCCAGATGATGTGGACGCATATCCATATGCACAATGGATGCTTGACTATATTGGATCACCTGATGCCGAACTGCGTGATGAACTAATTTACAGTACGCTAGAACGCTGGATAACAAGTGGGGTATTTAGACAAAAAGAACTACGCGGACTACTGCTGCAAGCTCTGAGTCCTGATTATTTATTTTATCAAATCGATGAAAAGGGAACAGACTCTGTTTTTAAACGTGCTTTCTCTATTTTAATCCCGCCACTTATTTTATCCGTTCATGAAAAAGAACCGTTCTTGTCTGAAGAACAGCTGTACAGCGTTGCAGAACAAGTTCTTGAGTACGCGTATCTTGAACAGGATGTAAGAGGGTATGTAGAAGGAAAAGGTTGGGCACATTCCACAGCGCATGTTGCAGATGCCCTAAGTGCTCTAGCCCGTACTATACGGAATCGCGAGTTTGGTCATGCAATACTTGCTGCTGTTCGTCATAAGGTTCGTCTACACGATTACTTATATATAAACTCTGAGGATGAGAGATTAGTGACCGCAGTAATGTCTTTACGGAACCAAAATATCTTGTCTCAAGAAGAATGGAAAAATTGGCTTGACAGCTTTACGATCATTGAAGAAGCTCCAGCTCCTCATAATGATATCTTAGTGCAAAATATTAAATCATTCTTAAGAAGCTTGTATTTCCGAACTTTAGAGCATGAGGAAAATTCTGTGTTTACAATTTCTACACTAGAGACTTTGAGAGAATTGAAGAGATTTTAAGCATATATGGACCTTTGGACGCATTGTTCACATATACAGTTTCTCAATATGAATTTACAGTAACTCAATTAGAGAAAATAAAATAAACAATTTAGTATTTTTATGATTAATAAATAATGAAGAATCACGCCGGGGTAAAAGTTTAACTTGATAGATAACTCAATTATCCGGATTTTACCAAGAAGGATAATTAAAAAAATAACAGCCTTTTCTCAATATTTAGTCGGGAAAAGGCTGTTATTTTTTATCAGAAGATGTGATAGGAACATAACAGCCTTTCGTTTAAAATTTTGAACTTGTATATAAATACCATACATACAGTAAAAGCGGAAACAAGAGAGGTAAATTATAATTTGAGAATCAAATAGGTTTTTAATACTTTTTTAAAAATAGCCTTGTAAAATGCAAAATAGATATTCAAATACATTTAATGATGCAGGAGGTCATGGATATGGCTAAAATGGGAAATAAAATGATTACGTTATGTACAGTTGCTGTAGGAATGATTTATACAGCTGGATATATTACTACAGAATCTCCAAAAGCAGAAGTTGAACAAGCTTCCCAAAATATAACGGAATCTACACCGCAACCTAAGGTACCTTCTAGCACTTCCGATTTAACAACTAAAAAGGTTAAAAGTACTTATAAAGATGGGACATATTATGGTCAGGGTGCAAATCATATCGGTTCAGTAGCTGTAGCAGTTACAATTCAAAAAGATAAAATTAAATCTGTACAAATTACAGATTGCACCACTTCTTATTCTCAATCTTACATTGACGACTTACCTCAACAAGTCGTGGACCGACAAAGCGCAGATGTAGATGTAGTTTCCGGCGCAACAAGAAGTACGGAAGATTTTCAAGAAGCAGTTCAGAGTGCTTTATTACAGGCAAAGCAGGCCAATGTATCTTATAAAACACAAAATACAGGAAGTGTGACAGGAAATGCATAATCGAATAAGAAAAACATATGAACAATCCGCCCTTTACATGGGAACAATTATCCATATCAAAGTAGTCACATCACACACAGAAAGATATATAAAAGAAAAAATGGAAAAGGCATTTCAAGCATTTTACGCTGTAGAAAAAGTATGCAGCCGTTTCAATCATCAGAGTGAACTTCGACGTCTATGCACTCAAAGTGGTAAAGTAATTCAAGTCAGTCATATTCTTTTTGAGGCTGTTCGCTATGCTTGGCAAGTAGCTGATTTAACGCAAGGAACATTCGATCTAACATTAGGGCATACACTTCAGGAGTACGGATTTAACCGTCACTATTTAACAGGTGAAGAACTTGTTTCATCTACGGTAGCTCCTGCAAATTATCAAGATGTGATTCTAGATGAAGAAAAACGGACTATTTTGCTGAAAAAACCTCTGTTGTTAGATTTAGGTGCTGTTGCAAAAGGGTTGGCAGTTGACTTAGCTGTTCAAGAACTACGCGATTTTGAAGGCTTTGTCATCGATGCCGGCGGAGATCTTTTTGCTAGTGGTACGAATGAAAGGGGAGAACCATGGGTCATTGGTATTCAGCATCCTTTCCAAAAGGAAAAAACAATTTGTAAAGTTCAGCTAACTGATCAGGCGGTTTGTACTTCTGGCAGCTATGAGCGAAAGAGTCCTGTTCATATGAATGAGCATCATCTCATACATCCACACTTAGGAACGTCTCAGTCCGATATCGTAAGCTGTACTGTAATTGCGCCCTTTACAATGATGGCAGATGCTTTTTCAACAGCAGCTTTTCTATTAGGTAAAAAAGAGGGAGCCGCACTGTTGCAAAACGTTGATCTCGAAGGTATATGGATTACATCCTCTTTAAACATAAATATGACACACGGAGTGGAGGGATATTTGTATGAGCGTGGATAAAAAAGAAAATACAATGAGCGGAGCGAGACAAAAATATGCGATTGCAGACGAAACAAGAGAAAGCCGGAAACGAAAGCGAAGCCATAAACCCTTTATGACTCCTAAAAGACTCGTCTTAGTTATGCTACTTTTATTAATGTTAATAGCCCAGGTAAATATGACCAATTATACTGGTCTTGTTCATGCAGGAATTTCGGCTGCAACTGCAATGTTCATAGATACCTTCATCGCTATGCTAAAAAAACGAAAGCTTACATTTCCAGATGGGGCTGCTATAACAGGCTTAATTGTTGCACTCGTATTAAGTCCAATGGTTTCCTCGTATATTTCAGCATTAACGGCAGCGATTGCAATTGCATCGAAACATCTATTTACAGTTAAGAAAAAACCTATATTTAATCCTGCTGCCTTCGGATTACTTGTTACAGCTGTTTTATTTTCAAGCGGACAAAGTTGGTGGGGAGGACTATCTATGCTTCCTACTTGGTGCATTATGTTTGTATGTATCACAGGATTTTTTGTAACACAGAAAGTAAATAAATTTCCACAAGTCTTTTCATTCTTAGGTGTTTATTTTCTTGCACTTTTGATTATAGGAATTATAGGAACTACAAATGTGGGGGATATGCTAAGAGTCCCATATATAAATTCAACCTTATTTTTAGCATTCTTTATGCTTACTGATCCACCGACTTCTCTAGGAAAGTATAAAGATCAAGTTATATTCGGGATTATTACAGCAATAGCAAGTATAGTTTCTTATATGATGTTTGGAGGGTTAATTTTTCTATTAGTAGGCATATTGATTGCAAATGGATGGAAAGCATTAAAAATTTCTAAAAACAAAAAAACATCACGTACATCATCAGCTTCACCAGCTATTTAAGAAAGAAATATATAGAAAATGGCTTACAATCTGATTATATCCGTATTTCAATTAAAATACCTAGTTCTATATCAACAAAGGGTGTCAAGTTATAGGAAGCAGTTCCTCTTGACACCCTTTGTTAGTCATACTAGGAACTTAATGGTAACACATGTCCCTTTATGCCGTTCACTCCGTATTTTTATTTCTCCATTATGAGCGTCCGTAATCCACTTAGCTATGGACAGCCCTAAACCTGTCCCGCCTTCAGAACGTGTTCTACTCTTATCACTACGATAGAAGCGGTCAAAGATATGAGGAAGTTCCTTATTTGAAATACCGATACCTGTATCTTCTACTATGATAGTGACAAAACTTCCATCCTTGTTGCATGTAACTTTGATTCGTCCATTCTCAACATTGTATTTCATAGCATTATCCATCAATATAACGAGCAGTTGATGAATTCGTTCTTTATCTCCTTTATACATCAGTTGATTGTCCACATCTTCAATAATCGTAATATTCCGCAGCTCTGCAATGGGTTCAAATTGATGAATGATTGTGCTGACTAATTCACCTAGTGCAAACTCCTTCTTTTGAATAAGTATCTGATTCGAATCTGTTTTTGCGAGAGTCAGTAGATCTGATACAAGTTTATTCATTCTCTTTACTTCTTGTAGCACTTTATAAATTGTCATGCTTTCTTGTTCAATTGTATATTGCGGATGACGGAATAATAATTCTAAGTGTGTCTGGATAACAGACAACGGGGTTCGAAGTTCGTGGGAAGCATCCGCTGCAAACTGAGTTTGTTTTTCCCAAGAGTTTTGAATCGGTATAAGTGAGCGATTTGCTAAAAACCACCCTATAAAGAAAGAAATGATAACTCCCGCAAAGCAACCTCCTATAGTCAATATAAGCAAGTTTTGCAGTATAGTCACCTCAGAATCTATATTTAAGACAATCTCAACCGTATGAGCCGATTTCATCCCAATATCCTCCAAATAACGGGATGGTGGTTCAAACTTAAGAATACGATAACTATGCTTATTGATTGTTTGTGTCCATAGTTTGTTGTCCTGAAATCGAGAAGGGGAGAAATCATTAATATCGTTAGAAAAGACAGCATTTTCAGGTATACTTTTTATGAAATGCCCGTTTTCATCCCAAACTAAGTAAACAGTTTTCCGTTCTGATTCTCGTTTGGATTCATGTTCTTTCAAAACATGTTTCATGCCTTCTTGCTGTATTTCTTCAGACACGCTAGCAAGCTTCGAATCAATCTCTGTATAAATAAAATGATTCATATATACATACAAAACAACACCGAATACACATAAAATCAATGAAAAAACAACCGTATTTAAGGTAACAAGTTGCATCTTTGTTTTTTTAAACATTTTGGTCATTTCCTTTGAATATAAAACCGACACCACGTACGGTATGAATAAACGTTTCATCATGAAATGCGTTTAATTTCTTTCGCAAATGATGCACATATACATCTACAACACCGAGCCCTACGTCAGAATCTAACCCCCAAATACGACTAAAAATTTGATCACGGATTAAGATTTGTTCTTTATTTCGTATAAAATATTCAAGTAATTCATATTCCTTAGTCGTCAAATATAACTTATTACCGTCTATATACCCATCATGTTCTTGTATGTGTAATTGGATAGGACCATAGGAAAAATTATGTTCTCCAATCGTTCCTTTTTCTCGTAACAGTACGCGTATTCTTGCAAGCAGCTCTGGTACTGCAAACGGCTTAATCAAATAATCATCTGCGCCAACATCTAAGCCTTTTACACGGTCTTCTACACTATCTTTAGCAGTAAGAAGAAGAATAGGGGTCTTAACGGAAGCAGCACGTACTTCTTTCACAATTTCAAATCCATTCATTTCTGGAAGCATGATATCTAAAATAATAGCATCATAAATATTTTGCTTGGCCATGAATAATCCTTCATCACCAGCTACAGCGCAATCAATTTCATATCCTTCTTCTTGTAAAACTGCCATAACTCCTTCTAAAAGAGGCTGATCATCTTCAATTATTAAAATCTTCATTATTTCCATCCATCCCGTTAAGTTTTTAATCATATATACCTTATTATATAGGATTCACGTACCAATGTATAAAGGAAACAGTTAGTTCACAATAAAGTCATCGATTTCAAACAAATAAGAAAGGGTGGTATTATGCTAGAAAATTTAACTACTGAAACTCGCAATAAAAAACAATAAATTTAGAATGAGGTAGATTAAAAGTAAATCCTTATAAATTACATATGAAGACAAAAAAATATTTTCATGAATGAATAGAATACAAAATCTTTCAAGAGAAAAAAGAAATTGAGGTACAGAAGCTAGTAAATTCAATAACTAGTGATTCTAAAACATATGCAAGTTTATCATAAAGTTAAACATACAATACACATCGATGTAATCTACTAGTTATAAGTGTATCTTTATTACGTGTAAATTTAATGTACAATTCTTAAAACAAAATATATTTTAATAGAAATATTTTAATAAAAACATTTGAATCACTCCAATGAATTGGTAAAATTATATATGTTATCAATTTATTGGAAGGGGAAAAATAATGAAAAAGAAAATTATTACTTGTTTACTTTCTACTACACTATTAATTCCAGCTGTTGCTCATGCGGAGGAGACTAAGGCAACTCAAAATACTGCTAATGCTTCTAAACTTACAAATGTAAGTATTGCTAGCCAAAAGCAAGGATGGGTACAAGAACGCGGATATTGGTATTTCTATGACAAAAATGGTAATAGAGTAACAGGTTGGCTAAATGACGGCGGAAAGTGGTATTATCTATATGATTATAGTGGTATTATGCAAACTGGCTGGCTGTCAATCAAAGATAAAAAAACTGGAGTAACTTCATGGTATTATTTCGATCCTAACACCGGTGTGATGCAAACGGGTTGGGTGAAAGTTAATGGATATTGGTATTTCTTAAATAATAATGGCGTAAGGCAAACGGGTTGGCTAAATAATGGTGGAAAGTGGTATTATCTTGGCACTTACGGACAAATGGAGACAGGAAGAACGTCTGTAGACAACGTATATTACTACTTCGATAAAAATTCAGGGGCTATGCAAACAGGTTGGATACAAGAATATGGTTCTTGGTATTATTATAACAACAATGGGGCCCAACACAAAGGGTGGTTACAACTTGGCGGAAGTTGGTACTACCTTGACTCTTATTCAGGTTATATGAGAACGGGTTGGGCATTAATTGATAACCAATGGTATCAATTTAATAGTAACGGTGTTTGGATTGGATAATTTCATAATAAACAAAAAATAGGTTGCATTGCTTACTGCAACCTATTTTTTGTTTATCTGGACAGGCTATAGATTGAAAGAATCATACCCATTTAAACTAGAATTTATATTTAAGTAAAAAATAAAGACTTTAGCAACTAAAAAAGATGCTAAAGTCTTTATTTTATTGGTTATCTTTTTATTAACGGTAGACGGAACATTTGTTCTTTGGATATGATATATAAGAAGGTATACTCAATTTTTATATCTGTTGAAAGGGGATACTCCTAATGTGTAAACAGGGCAAAAGAAAGTCTAAATGCATGTTGGAAAAGGCCGAAATGATTAAGTTATATTTAGAAGGTTCTAGCACATCAGATATCGCAAACTTAGCTAATGTTTCTTCTAGATACGTTCGCATGGTCCTAACAGATAGCAACATTGAAAAGAGCGCGCGTGGAAGCTGGAAGCGTAAATATGATTTAAATGAAGATTACTTTAAAACTTGGTCTAACAACATGGCATATATTTTAGGTTTTTTCGTTGCTGACGGTGTAATAGCCAAAAACAGTCACACAGTTAGTATTTCTCAAAAAGAAAAAGGGATTTTGGAAGATATGAAAAAAGAAATAAATTCAAACCATCCACTATATAAAAACCAAAATACCGGTGTATATATATTGAACTTAAATAGCAAAATCATGAAAAACGACCTAATAAATTTGCACAGCATTACTCCTTGCAAATCATATGATGTACAATTCCCATATGTTCCGGAAGAATACTTACATCATTTTATTAGAGGGTACTTTGATGGAGGTGAACATGTTAATCCTAAAAAATATTTTGTAAGTTTTGTTAGCGGCTCATATCTTTTTATGAATTCTTTAAAAGAAGTGTTAACCGATCAGAACTACAAACCTAAGTTTGTTAATAAAGAAAAACAGTATCGTATATATTTAAGTGGCAAAAACGAAATTCAACATTTTGCAGAATGGATTTATAAAGACAAAGAATTATTCTTACAAAGGAAATATGAAATTTTTCAACAGAAAAAATAAATTATCTTTCAGTTAGTGTGCAAACTTTAGACAAGCACACTAACTGATTTTTTATTTATGACAAGAAGATAAAAACAGGGAGGAATAAAAAAACAAACTTACTTAGATTAAGTTAATTTATTTTTTTAGTTTACATAATATAAATTATAGGAAGTTGTAAAATGAAAGGAGTTTCATATCTCTAAAACCAAGTAAACTATATATTTTGAGACGAAATAGAGATTTTTAAAACGATTTATAGCATGTTTAAATAAGCTTTGAAATTATTGAATTTCAAACAACTCACTATAATTTCATTCAGCAAAATCCTTCACACACAGCCGGAGAAATTTCTTATTAAATGATCAGAGCCGTAATTTATATTTATTTTGCACTTAAACAGTTTATTTTCTGACTTGTTTTTCATTTTACATTCGATATTGATATCTTGTTTTCTAAATATACACAGAAATGTGTTTTATATAAAAATCTTCTATAATCCTAGCTCTGGCCTATTTTTTCTTCACTTAAGTTCAATCGCTCTTAGTTAACATAATATATTTATGGAACAAAAAAATCCTCCCTTGTTATTTTAGGAAGAATTTTAATAAATGACTTGTATTCTATTAGATATAATCTTTCCTATAAAATGCGCATTTGTTATCTTTTCTATTTGACGTATTAAATGTAAAATACCGCTTTTTCGATTATGATAGATAACTTTTCGCTCTTCATTCCGATATATTTGCACTAGTTTTACTTATCTTCATTTTTTGTGCTGATGGTGGACAAGTTAAATTGTGTTCGTAAATTTTTTTATTAATCATTTCAACCATTGCAGTAATTTCTTCTTTTTCTATGCATGTATGCAATTTTTCCTTTAACGCATCGATTTCTTTTGAAAGTTCAATCCACCTCGGTAAAATATGATTATCCTTCATCGTCTTATATAGCTGTTTTTCTGGATTATAAGAGAGACTTTTATCAATTTGCAGTGGTTTTCCTTTGCCTACTAAGTCATCAAATACGCCTTCTTTTTGAGCGCGTTTAATAATAGAGCTAATATGATCTTCGTACGTATATGACCATACTTTTTCATCTTTCACTAAAATTTCTTGTTTCTTTAATGCTTTATCTAAATCTTTTTCTCTATCTTTCATATGTTTTCTCCTCCCTTTTTATTATTTCATGGGGATTTTAAATTGTTGTAAAGATACTAATCCTTGAGCAAACTGTTTATGCCACCACAATTCATCGTGACCACCAGGGAATTCAACATAGGTGATTTGATATTCTTTTTCTTTAAGCACTTGTGATAACCTCCTATTTGCTTCTAACAATGGTTTATTTTCCAGCTCCCCAGCGCTCATATAAATATGTAGTGGTAATGTGCTGCTTCTTTTAAATTGATTTTCGATCCAAGGATGTGGTCCTGTGTAATTGTCTTTTTTCCAATGCACAGAACCAGACATTGATAAAACATTTCCGAAGAGATCTGGATATTCCAATGCTGCATAAAAAGCTGCTAAACCACCAAGACTGAATCCACCAATTGTTGTATGATATGGATTTGCATTAACATGATATCTTTGTTGAATCCAAGGAAATAGTTCTTTTGTTAAAAACAGATTCATTTCCCCATAAAATGTGAGTTCTGTAAATCGATCTACATGATCAATGCCAATTAGAATACACGGTGGAATTTCTTTTGTATGTATAAGATGATCTAGTGTTGCAGCTGCTGATAACGTCCGCAGCATAGAACTGCCATCAAACATGATAAGAAGGTCGTAAGGAGCTTGTTCAGGTGAGTAATTATGCGGAGTATATATCCAAAGTTGTCGTTCATTCTTCAATATAGAACTATGAAACTGATATGTTTCTACTTTTCCTTTTGGGGTTTGAGTTTGTTGCTTTGTTTTATCAATTTGTGACGATAGGCCTAACTCTAAAACAGATATTGGTCCTGCTTTATGCTCAAATATTTTAGAATTAAATGGATCACGCTTATAGTTTTTACTTCGCTTTACCCAATCTTGTTCAAAGTCATCATTAATTGAAAAATAATACGTCGAAGCAAACCTTTCTTTTGTTCGAAATGTTTTAAACCATATGTTTGTATGTGAAAGCTTGTTCATTTCATTTGCCGCTATATCCCAACCAGGAAAACTGCCAAATACATATGCATTTTCAGTTTTTTCATCACCTAACCAAATATATGTAACAAGATGGTACTCAGCATCAATTGGACAAGTCTCCACTATAGGTATTTCTTGTTTCTTTATACTTTCTAAAAACAATGTAACAGCAGAAGGATTTTCTTGATTTAATTGCTTCGCCAAATCATGCATAATTGGACTCATTAGTTTCTTCATTTTTTGCCCCCCTTTTCTCTTTTCAACTCAATACTTATTTCAGTACCAAGTTGATTGTTTCCTGGTTATTTACTATAAGTATAGTGTATATTTTGTGAACAAATTTTATATTTAAGACCGTATAGAATAAAGTATTAGACTATAAAAAACTTTACAAACTAAAAAGGTGTTTTCTAGACGTGAAAACACCTTTCTTAACATAAATCCAGTTTCAAGTAGTTAAAGTGTACTAACCCAACATGTTTCTATGTCATGTTCTTGAATTTTTTTCATAAGTGTTTGTACGGCAGCATCCGGCATGACTTTATATCTTTTCAAGTTATCTTCATTAGGTACAATCCAATAAAAATCCAGATGAGATTCTCTAGATTTAGGAGGTGTTTCTGCATTTAAGTTATCACTGTTAACTTTAAATACATGATTAATTTCATAATGTAGTGTGTCTCCATCTTTCCACTGATTTTCAATGACACCAAGGAATTTTTCAATTGAACAAGCTGTACCTATTTCTTCTACCCACTCTCGTATAAGTGCATTTTCGACTGACTCACCTAATTCAATATGTCCCCCAGGTAAAAAAGAATGATGTCCCTTAAAATGTGCTACCAAAAGCTTTCCGTCTTTTATAAGCACACCCCTGACAATGTGGTGAAAGCGAGTTCTCATATTTTGGTCCTCCTTATTTACTCTTCAGATAGTAAATTCTAATGTAAGAAGTAAAATTCCTTTGCCGGTTGGATATAGATGAGTATTGTTAGAACGGTTTGTTTTTTTATTGTAAAAATACGGTAAATGAAATTAGATTGAACAAAAGTTGTTCAATCTAATTTCATGGCGCTGCTATGCTTTTCAGTACAATCGCCCAATCTTGACGACCATTTTAACAAAATATTATTTTATTTAATCCACTGTTTCAGCTGCTCAAATTGATTTTTGGCATCACTATAACCAAGTTCATATAAATGAACTAATCTTTCTTTATTCCGTTCTAATCCACTTGCAGGTAATTGAACACTTGGTTGTATAACAAAGAAATTCTCTTTTTGTTTCTCTGAATAAAGATAAGATATAGTATTGTTATAGATTTCGTAATGCTCCACAAGGCGATTTGCTACATTAGGATAATGTCGATACAACCATTTCGCAATAGATGACAGTTTGTTTCGTTGTTTTTCAAATCCTGCTGGTTTCGTCATAATGACTACATTTTTTTGAAATCCATCAGCCTGTGCTTTCTGAATCGGAATTGGGTCTGTAATTCCTCCATCTAGTAACTTTTTATCATCATATTCAACTGCCGGAGCAATAAATGGCACTGAACTTGATGCACGAATAATTTTTAAAATATCATTTCCATGTTCATGCTTATTGTAATACACAGCCTCTCCTGTTTCACAATCAGTCGTACCAATAACAAACTGTTCTGCTCCATTTAAGAATGTCTGAAAATCAAACGGAACAACTCTGTTAGGTACTTCATCAAATAAAAAGTCCATGCCAAACAATTCACGTTTTCGTAAAAAATTCCGAAATGATATGTAGCGTGGATCGCTTACAAGTTCTGTGTTTACTTTCTTATTTCTTCCTTTTTGACGAGATAAATACGTAGCAGCCATACAAGCCCCTGCTGAAACACCTATCACATAAGGAAAATAAAGATCTTTTTCCATGAAAAATTCTAATACACCTGCTGTATAAAGTCCTTTCATTCCTCCGCCTTCTAAAACTAATCCGATATTGTTCATATATTGTCCCTCTATCATATTTCAATTTCAAATTCGTAGTGTATAAAAAGTTCTTACACAAATATATTAGCATAAGATATTATGATGAAGTATTAAATTGTTTCATTGCAATTGAAAATTAATTCTTATATTGAAAAGTAAGAACCTGCTTTTCCGTTACATGTTACAATAAAAGAAACTTATTCTATACATAAAGGGGGAATTCATAATGGGTTTATTTAATGGTATTTTAGGAAATGCATCTGATGCAGATATAAGTAGCGTAGAACGTGATCTACAAGCGATTATGTTAGACGATGAGCAAGTAGAACACGCTTATAAGTTAATTCGTGATTTAATTGTATTTACAAATCGCCGAATGATTTTAGTAGACAAACAAGGTATGACTGGTAAAAAAACAGAATATCATTCTATTCCATATAAAAGTATTACACAATTTAGCATAGAAACAGCTGGTCATTTCGATTTAGATGCTGAGTTAAAAATTTGGGTATCAAGCATGTCTACTCCGATTTCGAAAGAATTTAGAAAAGACGATAGTATTTACAACATTCAAAAAGCACTTGTAGCTTACACAACAAAATAACAATAATGTATTTTTATACAGAAATAAAAGTATTTACCCCGTATATTTTGGAACAACATACATTAATTTTGATTAAAAATACAAAAAAAGACTATCCCTATCACAAGATAGTCTTTTTTGTATTCTATCATATTATCTTTTTTATATTTTAAATAATCTTGTTCGGCTATTAAGACAGACGTAATCTATTATTTACTAAAAAAATATTATAAAAACTTTTTTTAATGATACTTGTCCAAACCATATCTATTCTATTTCATATAATGATTCTAGTTAGATAATACTAACTAATAATTTAAACCCAATTTGGAGGGATATTGGAATGGATGATTTAAAAAAAATGATTTCTTCAACACTTAACGGAAAACAAAAGAACGAAATATTCACTATACTACTTTCAGATATTTTAAATAGAAATGATATAACAGATTCATCTCTAAAAAATTTACCCCCAGAGAAAAAAACACAAATCAAAAAAATCTTTTCTGAATTAAAAAATCAAATTAATAACATTTTAGATTAAAAGGAGAGAGTTTATGTCGGGAGTTTGGTATCCAAACGAAGATAAAAAGTGGAACGCACTAGATTCTTCAAAGCCTCATCCATCATTCTACGATCCAACAATTTCAGAAGAAGCTAAGCAAAAAAATAAAATTTATCAATTATCCGAAGAATATATATCGATTGTTGATTCCGCTGATGTTCAAGTTACTACAACAGATACAAAAGTGGCACTATCGATTCAAGCCTCATTACAAGCAGCAATTATTGCGATTCTAAGTATATCTATTGCAGATGGCGAAAAAGCTGATAAAATTGCACAAGAGCTTTTTCAAAAATCTGCCATTTCGCAAATTACTAAACAACGTACTGTGATTAAAAATTCTAGAAATGTTTCAGTAACTACTACAGATACTGATATAGCAGTAAATATTCAAGTCCTTCTTCAAATTTTATTAGCTTTATTAGTTAAACTAAAAGTTTTATAAAGATAATTTAACTTTTCTAGCAAGGTTGTGAAATAATACACTTACCCATTCCATTCCCTCCCCTCCTATTGGGATTTTTCACTTGAAACTTTGTTAGACAAACTAAACACATCACATACAAAAAAGAGTTTTTTATTTATTTTGAGTAAATATATTATCAACATTAGCTATAGGAATTTATAACAGTATCCTTATTAAACTAAATGGATATAGTTTAATAAGGATACTGTTAATTCAAATTTAAATTAATGCCTACTTAGGGGGAAAGTAGGCATTTTAAACTTCAATTATTATAGGAAGAATCATTGGCTTTCTTTTTGTATGTTCGTATAAAAATTGTCCAAGTGTTTCTTTTACTTCTTTTTTAAGAACATTCCACTGGTTAATATTGGTTTTTAGTAAATTATTAATGGTTGTTACAGCTAATTGATTAATTTTCTTCATAAAATCTTCTGAATCACGTACGTATACAAATCCACGAGAAATTATATCTGGACCAGAAATCATTTTTCTATCTGTTTTACTAAGAGTTATAACTATAACAAGCATACCATCCTCTGCAAGCTGTTTACGGTCACGTAAAATAATATTTCCAACATCACCAATACCCAATCCGTCTACATATACATTTCCTGCAGGTATTCGTCTAGTTTGATAAGCAACTTGGTTCTTTATATCAACAACATCACCGTTATTCATAACATAAATATTATCTTTCTCAACACCAACGGACTCTGCTAAAAGACGATGATGGTGTAGCATTCTAAATTCTCCATGAATCGGAATGAAATATTTTGGCTTCATTAAAGTGAGCATTAATTTTAATTCTTCTTGATAAGCATGTCCAGAAACGTGCATTCCTGTTGAACTTCCCGATCCATAAATTACATTTGCTCCTAATAAAAATAAGTTGTCTACAATACGAGAAACATTTCGTTCATTTCCTGGTATAGGAGTTGCAGCTATAATAACAGTATCTTCCGGCAGGATATCTACCTGTCTATAGTTTCCACTAGCTAAACGAGCTAAAGCGGCCATAGGCTCACCTTGACTGCCAGTACAAAGAATTGCTACCTTTTCCGGCTCCATTTGATTGATTTCATGTGCTTCAATTAACATTCCCTCTGGAATATTTAAATATCCTTGCTCCAATGCAACAGATACTACATTTACCATACTCCTTCCAAGCAAAGCGAGTTTTCGATTTGTTTTACATGCAGCATCTACCACTTGCTGCAGGCGATTCACATTAGAAGCAAAAGTAGAAAGAATAACTTTTCTGCGCGCTTTTAGAAATGCTTCTTCAATATGTTCGCCTACAAATCGTTCTGATGGAGTAAATCCAGAACGTTCTGCATTTGTACTTTCAGAGAGTAAAGCTAAAACACCATTACTTCCGATTTTAGCCATTTTATGGATATCTGGATATTGATTATTTACAGGAGTCAAATCAAACTTGAAGTCACCTGTATGTACTACTGTACCTTCTGGTGTATGAAAAGCAATGCCAATACAGTCTGGAATGCTATGATTCGTTTTGAAAAAAGATAGACTTATTTGTCCAAATTCAATTAACGATTCAGAGTCAATAACAAATAGATCTGTTTCATTTCGAAGTTTATGCTCTTTTAATTTAACTTCAATTAGCCCTAGCGTTAAACGTGTTGCATAAATTGGCACGTTTAGTTGTTTTAATAAATATGGAATACCTCCAATATGATCTTCATGTCCATGTGTAACAACTAAAGCCCGAATCTTATCTTGATTTTCCTTTAAATATGTAATATCAGGGATAATCAAATCAATTCCTAATAAACTTTCATCGGGAAACTTTGAACCACAATCAATTATCACAATGTCATTTGCATACTGTATAACATACATATTTTTTCCTATTTCCTTTATGCCGCCTAAAGCAAAAATGGATAGTGTATTTTCTGCTTTGTTCAAAATGAATACCCTCCTTTTTCAAACTTATATTGCTTATTAAAAATCGATCTGTTTATATATTTTCCAACACTTACAAATTTATTATCTGTTACAAGATGAATAAGTATATTATTTACTTCTTTGACTGAACATAGTTAAAGGTGTTAAAAGGTGCATTTAAGAAACTAGGAGGTTCTAGAATTATGAAAGCTGTGACTTATCAAGGGCCAAATTTTGTTGAAGTTAATCAGGTGGAAGATGCAAAACTTGAAAAGAAAGATGATATTATCGTAAAAATTACCTCTACTGCTATTTGTGGATCTGATTTACATTTATATCAAGGGAACATGCCATTACCTCCAGGATATATTATTGGCCACGAACCGATGGGTATTGTAGAGGAAGTAGGACCCGATGTCACCAGGGTCAAAAAAGGAGACCGTGTTGTAATTCCTTTCAATGTTTCATGTGGGCATTGTTTTTATTGTCAGCACGAAATGGAGAGTCAATGCGATAATTCAAATCCTCACTATGATTCTGGTGGATACTTTGGCTATACAGAGAAATTTGGCAACCATCCAGGTGGCCAAGCTGAATATTTGAAAGTTCCTTTTGGAAATTTTACTCCGTTTGTTATTCCTGAATCATGCGAACTTGAAGATGAATCATTACTTTTTTTATCCGACGTTCTCCCAACTGCATATTGGAGTGTAATAAACGCAGGTGTAAAACCGGGCGATACTGTCATTGTTCTTGGCTGTGGACCTGTTGGATTGATGACTCAAAAATTTGCATGGATGAAAGGTGCTAAACGTGTCATCGCTGTTGATTACTTAGATTATCGTATAAATCATGCTAAAAAAATGAACAAAGTTGAGGTATTCGAGTTTACAAAATATCCTGATATGGGAGAGCATTTAAAAGAAATTACTAATGGCGGTGCCGACGTAGTTATTGATTGCGTTGGTATGGACGGAAAAAAATCACCTCTTGAATATCTCGAACAAAAATTAAAACTACAAGGTGGTACTCTTGGTCCTATTCAAATTGCTACGAAAGCCGTTCGGAAATGTGGAACTGTGCAAATAACGGGTGTTTATGGAGGAAACTACAATGTATTTCCTTTAGGAGCATTTTGGACTAGAAATATAAATCTTAAAATGGGACAAGCCCCCGTCATTCATCTTATGCCAGAACTGTTTCAAAAAATAACGAATAACGAGTTTGATCCAAGAGAAATTATTACACATAAAATGCCTCTTGAAGAAGCAAGTCATGGTTATCAAATTTTTAATAATCGTGAAGACAATTGCATAAAAGTCGTTTTGAAACCATAGTCACACCTATTTTATACAAATAATGTAGAGAATAAGACTTCTATAATCCTATTAAATAATCACTCATATTTAATTTTATGCACATAAATAAAGCACTGCATTTGCAAATGCAGTGCTTTTAACTTTAAACTATATCAACTACTAAATGTCACAAAAACATCTTTAAGTTCCACTTCAACCATTGAAGTTCAAGTTCATTTCAAATAGACGTAACCACAGCAAGCGCAAAGCCGTCATATCCTTTGGAACCAACAGTTTGAATTGCCGTTGCGCTCAAGCGTGGCTCAGTAGCGATCAACTCGTAGAATCGCCGTATCCCTTGAACACTCTGATCAACATTAGAATCTTCTATTACTGCACCATCACGTATGACATTATCTGCAATGATTAAAGTACCTGGACGTGAAAGCTTCAATGCCCACGCTAAATAATACGGATTATTGGGCTTATCAGCATCAATAAAAATAAGATCAAACGGTTCATGCTTTTCATTAACAAGTTGCTGTAATGTATTTAATGCTAGTCCAAGGCGTACCTCCACTATATCACTTAAATTAGCACGCTTAATGTTAGAACGAGCTACTTCTGCATGCTTTGGATCTGCTTCTAACGTAAGAAGACGACCATCTTTAGGCAATGCTCGCGCTAACCAAATTGTACTATAACCACCTAACGTGCCAATTTCTAGTATGGTGCGTGCTCCTTTAATTTGCGCAAGCAGCTGCAGAAATTTCCCTTGATTCGGAGAAACATCGTGCGCCGGTAAGCCAGAATCTGCGTTAACTTGAAGTACCGTATCAAGTACAGGATCAGACAGAATCAGTAAATCAGTTATATAGCGATCTACCTCAGTCCATTTATTAGATATCCCCATATAAACTGTCCCCCTTTGCATTTCAACTGCTTAATTTAATTACCACCCTAATCGATCACGAAGAGAAGTAATATGTGCGGTATGATGACGACCGTGCCATGCATAAAGACCGATCGTTACACCTAATTTACTCGACCCTGATTCAGGATGATGAAACGTTTTTTCAAAATCATTAGATTTCATAGATCGCAGCAAAGTAACCCATCTCGTATGTAATGATTCTAAAAGTGCTAGGGATACATCTATTGGTAGCTGTGAATCAGGAAGCTCTGCCCATTTTTCTTCCATATACGGTTTAATCGTTGGATTATTTTCTGTCAGAGCTAATTTAAACCGAATATAACTATTCATATGACTATCTGCAATATGATGAACGACTTGGCGAACTGTCCATCCGCCAGGACGATACGATGTATTAAGCTGCTCATCTTGTAAATCCTTTATTGCTTCCTTTAGCTTCGCAGGAAGGTTTTCGATTTCTTTTATCCAGTTCTCTATTAAATCTGTGGTAGGATTACCTTCATAAGTAAATTGACCGATCGGATAACGTAAGTCCATAATTGTATTGCTCTCCTTTTTTAGTTAGAATGTCTCCAAATATAATGGATAAAATCAATTTTTTGGCCTTGTAATTCTGCTGCATTTTCATCAATTGAGATACGTGAAAAATGGTTCTTTTCTAATAGTTTTTGAGAAGAAAAATTATTATTCGTTGTTTTCGCGTGAATTTCAGTAACTTGATAGTTTGCTGCTTCATCTAAGAGGAATTTTACAGCTTTAGTTGCAACACCTCTTCCAACATATTTTTCTCCTAATCGATAGCCAAGGTACCCAAATTCTTTATCTTTCTCAATATCTACTAAATTGATTCGCCCAACAATTGTTCCTGCATGATTTCTTATGAGGTGAAAATATGAAATACCTTCAAATTGTTCTTTTAATAATTCATAGAAAATCTTTTGAAACGTTTCATATGTATAGTAATCTTCACCACGGCTAGGCACCATCTTTTCGAAAAAAGCCCGGTTACTACATTCAAAAGCAAACAATTCTTCTGCATCTTGTTCCTTTAACTTTTCTATGTAGATTTCCATTCGCTAACCATTCCTTTTCAAAATGAATCAACTATATAAATTTGCTATTTCGTCACAAAATCCTGCTGAAAAAAGGCTACTTTCCTCGACCCGTAAATATAGCGAACAGTACTTTAGGATGAAAAAGATGTAAAGGACTACGAATTAAGTTCATAACGTTAGCCAATCGAATATAAATTTCCGGATTAAAAGCAGAAAGACGATATATCTTTTTGGTGTACCACTGTTTAAATGGTTGCATAAGAGGTCTTTCCCCTTTAATGTTCGAAACGCGAAATGCTTCTGTTGTAGTCATATCCCACGGCGTTGCTATCAACTTCGAAATACTCCTATGAAATTTGTAGGTGAAATCTTTTTCGAGATGTTTATTTTCCCGGAGACACCTTTCCAACTCTAAAGCTTCCATTGCAGCGACTGAAATCCCTTGTCCAAAAACAGGATCAAAACGGCAGTGAGCATCTCCAATTACTAAAAAACCTTCCGGAACATGCCTTATTAAGTCGAATCGGCGACGCACTTGATAAGGAATTTTATGTATTCTTATATCTGAAAGAGGCTCTGCTATTTCAAGAAATCTTTTCACATCAGGGACTGGTAATTTCTGAGCATAAGCAAAGAATTCTTCATCAGTTTGCGGAGCACGCTCATTTGCGTAACCGCTAAAAGTTACATAAAAACGATCGTCTTCAATTGTTTGAATAAGAGCACCATAAGGGTTTTCAGGAAAACTAGGAGAAACAAGAAGGTTACACCAATCTAGTCGTTCTTTTGTTTTTAAACGAAATACTCTAGTAGCATAAAATAGTTGAATCCATACTTTTTCCTCTTTAACCTGTATACCATGTGTTTGTAGCCACTCTACACTTTTTGACCCAAATCCGCTTGCATCCACAACTACATTTGCATGAATTTCTTCTTTTGCACCTGTTTCAAGATTTTTCACTCGTACTCCGTATACTTGATTATGCTCTTCATCTATCAAAATTTGTTCAACCATCATTCTATATTTAGTTACAATATTAGCTACTTGATCAATTCGTTTTTTTAAATGCCACTCAAACATAGGGCGACTTTGTTGAACCATAGTTAAATCTCCTGTAAATTGTGATTTCCAACAGCCAAAATGATGCCACTTCACATCTTGTGTAAAATTATTTACAATACTTTTATCCTCGATTAATTGTGAAGTAATTTGAGGGAATAATTTTTCGATTGCTTCTTCTCCGCCTTTTAATAAAACATGCGGGTGATAACTTTGCGGCACCCTCTTTCTAGGAGTCTTTTCCGTCCATTCTTCACCTATTTCTAAAATTATTACTTTCTGAAAAAAATGAGATAAAGTCTTTGCAGCAAGTTTTCCAGCAATGCTTCCTCCAATTACAATCGCGTTCTCCAATATGTTACCCCCTATCTTCCTTGTTCCCTAGTTCTCTATTAATTTTACTACTTTAAGATCTCTTAACATAACAAATTTAAAAATCCTGTATCATAATACGAATACAGGATTTTAATTTCTAGTGATATGTCATTCATCTTTACTTTTCATTACAAGAATCGCATGCGCAAATAATCCACAAGCAATCCCAATAAAAATTCCGATGTTAGGCTTTTCTAATAACATTCCACCAGCTAAACCTAGCATAAAGAATCCCCCATACAATAACCTTACCATTTTCTCATGTTTTTTCATGTTCCTCCTCCCTTAAAATACACCAGCAAATTGTAAGGTAAGAATGAGAAGCCCAAGGGCCCATACATAATACGCAAATGTTTTTAAAGAATGATGTTTTAAATATTGAATCATCCATGAGACAGCAATATATCCAAAGAATGCTGCAGATAATGTACCAACAATAAGGGACATGTTAGAGATTGCTTCTGCTTTTCCTTGAAAAACATCAACTAACTGTAAGATAATTGCTCCAACAATTGCAGGTGTTGATAATAAAAATGAGAAATAAGCCGCTGTTTCACGATCTAACTTTCTCCAAAGTGCTGCGACGATGGTCATTCCTGAACGAGATATTGCTGGGAAAATAGCAAAGGCTTGAAACGAACCAATAATAAATGCGTCTTTATATGTAATATCGTTCATCTTCTTCCGTCCGCTTTTTTGTTTCTCTGCCATATATAAAAATAAACCTGTAATCAAAAATTCCCACCCGATCGTTATACCTGTTTTGGAAATCTCTTCAAAGAAATCTTTAAATAGTAAACCAATTACGACTGCAGGAATTGTTCCGATAATTAATAAATACGTTAATTTTGAGAATGGATTTTTTATTAAATAGAGAAATTCTTTTTTATAGTAAATAAAAACCGCTACTAACGTCCCTATATGAAGCATCGTATCTAAAAAAAGTCCTGCCTCATCTAAACCAAAAAGGTGTCTTCCTAAATACAAATGACCGGTACTGCTAATTGGTAAAAACTCTGTTAAACCTTGAATAATTCCTAAGATAAAGGCTTCTAACCAATTCATGATTGTCTCCTTTCAAATTTGCTTGTACCAGTATATGTTTGTCTTTTTTTAGTTATGTAAAGTTACTCGTTTTTAATAGATTCTTATATTGGATGACAATTATGTGATTTATAAAATAAAGTGATAACAATTGACAATAGAGAACTCTTAAAGATAATATAAATATATACATAAGAATGTACGTTCGTTTTATAAGAATGAAAGTTTTTGTCTTTATATTTAATAAAAGGAGTGAATAGGAAATGGAAAACTCAAATCAAAAAATTACTACCTTCTTAATGTTCCCTGGAACAGCCGAGGAAGCAATGAAGCATTACACTTCTATATTTGATCAATCAGAAATCATAAGTATTTCTCGAAACGAAACTGCTGAAGAGGGAAAAGTGCTGCATGCTACGTTTTCATTAAAAGGACAACTATTTATGTGTATTGATAATAGTAATAAAGATGTACATCAATTTACTCCTGCTATGTCCTTGTTTGTTTCTTGTGATACAGAAGAAGAAATTGATCGAGTTTTTGATAAGTTATCTGAGGATGGCGCAGTATTAATGCCGTTAACTGCTTCTCCTTGGAGTGCAAAATTTGCTTGGATCCAAGATAAGTACGGTGTTTCTTGGCAATTGAATCTTGCAAAAATGTAGTTGTAAAATAACGTTCATTTAAAACTACTTCTAAAACACTCATAATTAAGCCAAAACAAAAGAATCCATTTTGAAAAATTAGATTGATCAAAATGGATTCCCTAATTAGAAATCTAAATTTAGTTTTTATAAAAATAATTAATCAGAACTCATAGATATACTATGAAAAAAACGTTTCTACCATTGTTATAAAGTTTACTGAATTACAAACTATTCATTAACCTTGGCTGCGCAAACCCCATTCTACACATTGACCAGTTAAATGTTGTTTTTTGAATTTCATCACAAATATCCCACAAATTATTTACTAAACGTAATTCAACATTACATTTAAACAGTTCTTGAAATAAATCAGCTACTTCTAATTTAGCAATCGGAATTTGTGTTGTTTCACTTATATAATAACCAGCATTCTCGTCTTGAAGTGTAAATTGCTTTTTATCAAATTCATACAAGTATAACTTTGTATTTTTCATCGTTTCAAACCATTTGTTTTCAATAACTACTACATGTGAACCAGATTTTGAAGATACATATGTTTGCTTGTCGATTTCAGATGTATTTGGTCCGATATGATAGCAAACACGTGGACAATTTCTAGGTGTTAAAAAGTTAGGTAAGCATTTATCATCTATCGCCCATACAAGTCCTTTCGTTGGATCTAGGTCCGTTCGAGTAGGTATTCGGGGCTGAAACACTTGAATATGACTCTCTTCACTTACATGGAATATCCGCACACGCTTTCCTCCTGAATCTTCGAATTGAGGATACATTATCAAGAACTAATTCGTAAACAGGCATATAGAATATAGGTACTACTACTAGACTTCAACTAAAATGACCTCAGGACAACACTGAGGTCATTTTTTTCAGAACTTTTTATTTAAAAAATACTTTATCTACATTATATTTCGCCTGAAGTTCATTAATAATATATGTTTCGTAAATTTCTCTTTCCATTGGATCTTCTACGATACATGCATCAATTCGATATACTTCATCTCTATGTGCTTTCATTGGTGAAACAGTATCTTCAAAATGCTTTTTAATTCTTTGTCTTAATTTTCTTGCTTTCCCAACGAATAAAAGCTCGTCATTAATATTATAAAACATAAAAATGCCGCCCTTATCTCTCGGAATTAAATGAAAATCAATAAACCCGCTAATCGGAGTTATTCTTGGTTCATCACCTTTTATTACTTGCTTACGCTCTGTAATCGTAACGTCTGGAGTTGGTATCTCAATTTTGATCACTGTATGTCACGTCCTTTTTTTGTTATAAAGGAAAATAGTATCACAATTATGTAAAAAAAACCATTATAATGTTATTCCATGTATATATGCGGGCTGAACAAAGAGCTCTCTCTTTTCAATGAAAACTCATGAATTATTTGAGGAATAGAATCTCCGGTCTCAAAACACTTATATAACGTTTTGTTTTGCTTCACCTCCTCTACTTTACGCATGCGAGCTAATAATTTGATAAGTAACTGTTATTAAAAATAATATAAGTATGTAATGATACCTTTTAAAGTAAAAAAGATGCTAGATAGCATCTTTTTTACTTTAACTAACTACTTAGTTATATTTTTAGCTAAATCACTTTTATTTTTTCCATATAACATATAAAAAACTAGTCCAATAAGCATCCAGATTTTAAAGCGAATCCATCATTTGATATTAAGAATAAGTAAGAGTTCGTCATTGCAACTCCAAATGTATCCGCTTAGCTTCAAAATAAAGAACCTGAATAAATCTTTTCACATCAATACGGGGAGGTACTGTTGGCTCATTATTCAATTCTGTCATCTTTCTCCTTACGGTTGTAAAATCAAAAAACCTAGAAGCGTAATTTTCGAACTTAGGGTTTAAAAAATCAGTAAGTCCAAGGGATGCTAAATGGTTTAATGACTGGTAAATCGCCCTCCGGATCCGTTGTTTGGAGGCTTCAATGGATCTTTTTAATTCGGCCTCTTCGATTGATTCTCCAAGTCTTTTTTGAGCTAAATTGAAAAAAATCTCTTTTAGAGAGGGAAACCCTTGTTCGAACGTTTTATCTTGTTCATATTTATATAAATAATCCAACATGTCCATTAGATCTTTACTTCCGCTTTCAGTGTCTATCCCTAATTCAGATAGAAGAAAATGAACGGAATTTTGAAAATGGCTGGAAGTACTTATATGTTTTTCGTTACGGTATTTTCCCTGTGAACTTTGATAGCTATCCAATTTAAGCACAGTATTGAGTGATTCTTGAATGTTTTTTATCGATTTTTCCAATTTGATTCGTTCAATTACTTTCTGAACGACTGTTAATACTTCAATCCGGTTAATCGGCTTGATAATAAAGTATTCAACACCAAGCGAATACGCTTCAGCAATTAATTCTTTTGATTCTACTTGAGAAACCATGATGATTTTTCCTTTGAATGACGGTTTTATTTGACGAATCGTTTTTATTCCATCTTGAATCGGCATTAACAAATCGATAAATAAAATGTCTATATTTTTCAAGATTAGCATTTGTTGATCTACCAATGAGCCATTCTCAGCTTCTCCTGCAACCTCTCCAAGATCTTCATCCTCGATAATTTGGGCCAACATTAAGCGAACTGCTTTCTCATCATCTACTATATAAAAATTCATAGAATCACCCTTTTCCAATTATGTGATCGATCCCTAATTTAATTATAAAAATTGAGCCTTCTCCTTCGGGTCTGTCCTCAAACGTAACATCACCTTCAAGTTGTTTGACCATTTCTTTTACATACGATAGTCCGATACCTGTCGATGCGTTACCAGCAGCATCATATTTAGAAGTAAACCCAGGTTCAAAAATTGACTCTTTATACTTTGAGGAAATGCCAGGACCATTATCTCCTATTCGAAATTCAACCAAATCATGCTCTTTATTAATGTCAATCGTGATGGTCCCCATATCTTGGATAGCTTCTACAGCGTTTGCAACGACATTGTTTATAATTGATAAAATTGTGTAAATATGATAATGAGGATGCACACCATAAACCTTGTACACAAATTGGATATCTTTCTCTAGTAAACGGGCGTATTTCTCGTTTGCTCGTACGATGATGTTTACCAATTCATATATGGACATATAATCTGTAAAACTTTCATCAGAAATCAGTTTTGAAAGTCCAGCAAAAATACGTTGGTTATCCTTTTTAATTTCATGGACTTCACCAGCGATTTTCAACGCATGATCACGTAAATCCTCAACCTGAAAGTTTATTTGTCCATCCTCTAAAGAGTCTAAACTTTTATATAATTCATAAGATTTCTTCGTTATATTTTCAGCATCTTGCAACGTTTTTTTTAAATGAACAGCATCTTCATATAAATTGGAAATGAGCATGAGCATGTGTTCATTTTGTTTTTTAATATGCCTTTCATTCGACTGTGCTTCATACAGTTTCATCATATTGAAATAGCTTAGAACTATAAAACTGTGGGAAAATGCGACAACGATTATCTCATATAGTGCCTCTGGTGTAACAGTTGTTTTTAATACAAAATATTGAATCATTAATTCTACACAGTCCGATAATATTTCGATGATGAAGCCAATAAACCCAATCATCAATGGTTGGTGATGAAATCGTTTGATTTTTGCTAAATAAAAGAGACAAGAATAAGTAAAATAAAAGAAAAAACTAGGATATTGGATATGAAAAGAAGATATCCAATCCATATTTTCCTGTGTGATGAGGTCTATCAGGATACGAAATTCTACAACCACCATTCCTGTTAAAAAACCCGGGAAAAATGCTGGCATTCGCCGAAATAATAACAAAAAAAAGAAAAATGTTGGTGCACCAAAGCTCATTCGAAACGTCTCATTAAAGGGGAAAAACTTTATTTCACCTGCTAAGGGTACTGTAAATATCATCAGAACCAAAATATAGATGTCTTTTTTTACTAAATTACTGAGATTCAAGATAATCACTTCCCAATTTTGACTAACAATCAGTATACAAACCCGTTGAGATTAATACAACACTTACGCTATTTTTTATAAATACTACATATCAGATACAAACAAAAGAATTAAACATTGTGAGTATTCTTGATATTATTCAGCTTTAAAACAGGAAGATGCTATGTAACACAAAAATGCTCAGACACATTATACAGTCTGAACATTTTTGTGTTCGTTCTGGCACCAAAACATACATGATGGTTTTTAGAAAATACTTAAATCCCATTCTTGTGCAATACGTTTCAATAACATAACTCCTGGTAAACTATTCCCATATTCATCAATTGCTGGTCCATAAATACCAATACCACATCCATCTGAAAACGGTAGTTCGCTCTTTAGCCTTGACGGGACGAGTGTCATTATCCCTCCGGACACCCCACTTTTAGCTGGCAATCCGATGAAAGCAGCAAATTTGCCAGATGCATTGTACATTCCACAAGTGAGCATTAAAGCTTTTGTTAATTTAGCTACCTCTTTAGGTAAGATTTGTTCTTTACGAATAGGGTGATATCCATCATGTGCAAGTATAAGTCCTATTAAGGCTATGTCTTCTGTATTTATTTCTATCGAACATTGTTTCAAGTAAACCTCTAGTGCTTCCTCCACATCCGATTCTAAAAAACCATTCTCCTTTAAATAATGTGCCAAAGCTCTATTTCGATGGGCTGTTTGCCATTCAGATTGAAACACTTTTTCATTAATAGCTGGGCGCTTCCCTATCATTTTTTCGATTAATGCATAAACATGTTCTAATTTTTCTTGTGCCGACGTTCCTGGCAGAAGCGAAGCTACCGTAATCGCTCCGGCATTAATCATAGGATTAAACGGTTTTCCGGGTTTATGCATCTCTAAACGAATTATCGAGTTAAAAGCATCTCCAGTTGGCTCTACATCAACACGCTCTAACACATAAGAAATACCTCGGCTTAAACAAGCAGCTATAAAGCCAATTACTTTTGATATGCTTTGTAAGGTAAAAGGTACCTTCCAATCGCCTGACTTTATCATTGTTCCATCTGGCTCTATGATACAAATACCTAATTGCGATAAATTTATCTTTCCCAAAGCTGGAATATAACTGACGTTTTGTCCTTTAGCAGCATAGGATCGATAATGTGCTACCCATTGATCTAAGCAAGCCCTCCTTTGACTCTCAACTTGAACGCTATACTCCTTTATCATTTAACCTTATTCCCCCGTCCTATTAATTTTATACAGTATACATTTTTCTTTATGGAGAATAGACAAAAAGTGCGAAAAAACACTGTCAAGACGGTCACCTTTCTATATAGATTGATAGGTAATAGCACATTCAAATTTTATATAACCTAACCAATTATAAGCTATATTGCTCTTAAGGGTAATGCAATGCGGCTAAATCAAAAACAGCTGTTTTTTCTTTTTCTACCGATATAAGCAGCTAAACATACTTTTACTTAATAGAACTGTGATGTTTAAAAAATCATTTTAAAGGAATCGACCATTACTTTCTCTGCTTTTCAGGATCCTCTATTTATGATCTTAATATAGTTGCAATATATGAACACCTTTTACTATTCTGCATCCGTTAGTTGTTAAAGAATCTGTTTCAAAACTCTTGAGTTACAACACTGTTTTTTATTGTAATCAGTTTTATTTGCACTAGAACCAAGAAAGATATTCAGACATATTACAGTCCGAATATCTTTTTTATTACATACTTTTCTTTTCAGAAGTTGAAGCATCCTTATAATGCTCCCAACATTCAACGTTTTCAAGCCCTTTAATGCTGTCTTTATAAAAAATAGGATCTTTACCCGCTTTTTTCTGTTTCATGTAATCATGTAACGCAGCAAAGGCTGTTTTTGATAGGAATGAAATAGCAATTAAATTTATGATAACCATAAAGCCCATAAATAAATCTGCTAAATCCCATACAAATTGGACCTTTGCAACAGAACCGAATACAATCATGGCTAACACGCTTATTCGATATACCATCAACCCTACTTTACTATTGTTTAAGAATCGAATATTTGTTTCTCCGTAATAATAGTTACCAATTAAAGCACCAAATCCAAATAGGAAAACAAAGATAGCAAGACAGCCTGATGCCCAAGAGCCGATATGTTCACTTAATGCTGCCTGTGTAAGTGCAATACCAGTTAGCCCTGGTTGTTTGTATGCATCAGAAAGTAAAATAATAAAGGCTGTGCTTGTACAGATAATCAGTGTATCCGTTAATACGCCAAATGCTTGAATAAGTCCTTGTTTCACCGGATGGCTTGTTGTTGCCGTTGCGGCAACGTTTGGCGCACTTCCCATACCAGCTTCATTTGAGAATAAACCACGTTTAACTCCATTCATAAGCGCTGCACCGATTGAACCGCCCGCTATTTGTTTAAAGCCAAATGCGTTTTGAACAATAAGAGAAAGAACCTCCGGCATTTTTGTTATATTCGTAATTACAACAAATAATGCAACACCAATGTATAACACCGCTAGGAACATTACCTTGTATTCAGCCATTTTGGCAATACGCTGCACACCGCCAAAGATAATCACAGCGAAAGCAATTGCCATGATAATCCCTAAAGTTAAACGATCTGTACCGAATGAGTTCTGAAAAGCAAGTGTAACGGTATTTGATTGGACAGAATTGAATACAAGACCGAAAGTAATCGTAATTAAAATGGAGAATAATACTCCCATCCAACGTTTGTTTAATCCTTTTTCCATATAATAGGATGGACCACCGCGGAAACTATTTTTATCTTTCACTTTATATATTTGCGCTAACGTACTTTCAACAAAGCTGGATGCTGAGCTAATAATAGAAATAATCCACATCCAGAATACTGCTCCAGGACCGCCTAATGCAATCGCAATCGCAATTCCTGTGATATTTCCCGTTCCAACGCGAGCGGCCATACCAACACAGAACGCTTGAAATGGTGAAATTTCATCTTTAGAACCAGCTTTCCCTTCCATTAACACACGGACCATTTCCTTTAACATTCGAAACTGTACAAATTTCGATTTAAATGTGAAATAAACTCCGCAAGCAACAAGCATAATAATTAACAATTTAGACCACATAAAATCATTTGTTGATGCCAATAGATCCGACAAAAATTGTCCCATATCATCACCTCATATCAAAATTAAGTAACCCCTAATCCATATAAAATAATCTTATTTTTCCGACATAACTAAACTCGTCTCATATACACATGTAACACAGGTAAAAATTTTCTATGAAAATGGTATTTCCTCGATTATACGAATATCCGTAACATGTAACCGTACAGCTGACATCTTAAAAGGCCTGATACTTCTACATGTGGATGCTCTAGCTCCTCCTGCAGAAAATAGTTTTTATCCAGAAATGTTGCTGCACCATCATGCTTGTTCTGTATGCCGGATTTATAAATTTGAATTATATAGATCCTTTTTGTCTCTATTTATTATTTGCAAAGGGGATTAAATGAATTTTCTGAAAACTCAAGTAAATTCAAGCGCTTTCATATTTGTTCTAGAGTAATGTCTCTTTATTTTCTAATTAAAGCTTCTTAGAAAAGCACTTAACTGCTCTGGTATTCCCCTTCTAAATTAATACATGATATAAATAGATTTACTCCCTCCACTTTTCTTCAAATTTTCGCACCAGAACTTTCATTAATTTATAATCAGCACTACAGAATCTAACCAAAAAGTACATGGTTTTACAAAAAAGATTTTTTAACTATCAGAAAAGTGATTTTGGTGCAAAAACTTCAAAAAATCGCAATCAATCTCTAAACCTTTAATATACTGAAACTATTATCCTGAAAAGAGTACATAATTAGTATGGAAAAATAAATCTTGTTTAGCTAAAGGTTTCCTTATTTGAGTAAGTTAGTAGAAGGATCGAATAATAACTAAGGAAATTAACTATTTTAAACTGAAATTAGTTTAACGTTGAAGACCCGTATTTTTCCGACATATCCCACAAAGAATTCAGCGTGTTTGTATCATTTTAAACAACTATATAGCAAAAAAATATAATAAGCCGACGGTTCCTTAGTGTAGGAATCATCGGCTTTCTAGCGTACGAAATAACGGATCTTAAACAAAAACTACACTGAAATCTAGTTCTCTATAGTAAAATTGCATAAAAAAGGCCACTTTTGTGAGTGGCTCCAAAAAGAAGGAATGATCACCGCAACCATTAAGCGTACCAATATGAAAAGGAATAAGAACACCATAGGTTTTTTACACTCCCATCGGTAATCATTTTTTTAAAAGATTTTTAGAAATTTAAAGATGAAGTATTGTATACATGCAAGTATGACTAATAATGAAAAGTTGTAAACACTGAATTTGATTAAATACTTTTTGCTCTCTTTACGGTTAGCCTGAATGAATAGTTTATAGGAGATTACACTGGCTAAAGATGCGATAATTGTTCCAAGTCCTCCGATATTTACTCCTAATAATAAGGGTTTCCAATCAGAAGTAAAGTTTGACAAAAGAATTGAAGTAGGCACATTGCTTATCAATTGACTCAAAAATATGGAACTAAAAAAGATCGATGTTCCTCCTCTTAAATTGGCGCGAGCAAATGTGTCCATGGCATTTGAGTTAGATATATTTCCAATAAAAATAAAAAAACAGACAAAGGTTATCAGAAGAAAATAATCAATCTTAAATAGTAATTTTCTATTCAAAATAAATACTGTTATCAATGTGATTATTAGCGCAATGTAATAATTGATGACTCCAAAAATAGACGCGATAATAATGACAAGTATCAGGCTCCAGACTGTAGCTTTTTTTCGATCCTCTATAGTGATAACAGGGAATTCTATTTTTACTTCTGTTTTATGAAGCTTTTGAGTAAACATAAACAACGAACTGATGCCAAGCACAGCAAATAACAGGATTGAACCAAAAAATGGGATGAGCTTAATTCCATAGTAAGAATAGATGTACAAATTTTGCGGATTCCCTATAGGCGTCAAGCTGCTTCCGATATTTGCCGCAATTGTCTGCAGGATAATCGTATCCATCATATTCATTTGTGTCCTTTTACTAATGACAAGTGTTATTGGTACAAAAGTGAGCAAAGCGACATCATTCGTTACAAACATGGAGCAAATAAAGCATAACAAAATCAGAATAACTGATATTGATCTGCTGTTATTGCATTTATTCAATATAGCAACGGCAAGTTTGTCTAATAACCTTAGCTCTTCAAAGGCCTTTATGGCCACCATTAGATTAAATAAACTAACCAGCACTTCAAAGTTAATATATTCGATCCTTGGCGGATATATTAAACAGCTTACAATTGCCAGCATCAGTGAAATGGTAAGCACTATATCCTTTTTTAAAAATACAAATTTCATAAGGATTCTTTTTTTATTTTGGACGAATATTAATTCTTTCACAATACACCACCTGTAAACTATGTTAGTAGAAAGAAATAGAAGATCAATTCTTACCTTTAATAGACATTCTCTAATATATATCCAACAAAGGCCATGGATTACATTAAATTTAATAGCTTTTCTTGTCAATTAGTTGTTCCATAATCTAGCCCTTAAATGGAATAATATGACTAACGTTTTTAAACAACAATAAAATAAGGTATTTTTTATGTGTGGCTACTATCAAAAAGCATGCTTTATAACAGGCCCGATATGTCTAGAAAAGAGTATGTCACAAGGTCCTGAATGAGAATTTTGCAATATGTCATCCCTGCAAAAAACTTTATGACATATAGAAACAGTTTTTTAGCGTGGCTGAATTGAGGAATTTTTTCTTCTTAGAGCCCTTAACGTTGTAAATCCGCGTAATGTTGGCGGGACCCTATTAAGGGTTTAGTTGAGAAAAACTAATGTAGTTTTATTATCCTAAGTATAATATCACATATAAACTAAATATGTTGTTTTTTGAAAATTCCGTAAAATAAAGTTATTAAACTCTGATTTCAAATCGATACTTAACAAGTGCTATGCAAAAAAGGACAACCTAATGCAGCTTATTGCTACAGGTTTGTCCTTTTTATGTTTTATAAGTAAACTTCAATTCTCCACCTAATTAATTTATTTGACATCTAATGTATCTATAAGATCCTTTCATAGGATCTTAAGTTTTTGTGATCAACCAATTAAGATTAACTATATCGCCTTTTTTAGAGTGTAACTTCCACCAATATGCTTATAATTTTTTAAGCTCCCATGAAAATTATACGTAGCAGGTTACGTATGAGGTTAATAAGGCGGTTTCCTTACAAGAGTAAGAGGCCGCCTTTTTTCTTGCTACCGATAATGAGCTGTTATATAAACTCCACACGAATACAATATGCATAATTTTTGTTCTTTTTTGGAAATATAAAATGGTACCGTTTATAAGAAAAAGCATGGAATAATGACCCTTCTAAAAATAGTAATCCTGAATTATGGATAAGGAAGTGACCTACGATGATTAAGAACTCCAAAGATCGCATTACAACAATTCAAGCAGCTGTTATCGTTATCAATTATACACTTGGAACGGGGATTTTAACCTTGCCACGAGCAGCTGCAGAGAAAGTGAAAACACCAGATATCTGGTTAACTGTAATTTTAGGTGGGCTAATCGCGATGATGATAGGCGTTATTGTAGTCAAATTAGGTCAACAGTTTCCAGGAAAAACTTTTTATCAATACAGCCAAGAAATTGTAGGGAAATGGATGGGCGGGTTACTAAGTTTACTCCTTGTATGTTATTTTGTAATGATGGGTGGGTTTCATACCCGTGCATTAGCAGAAATAACAAGTTTCTTTTTATTGGAAGGCACCCCGTCTTGGGCCATCGTGATGCCATTTATGTGGGTGAGCCTCTATCTAATCATGGGCGGCATAAATCCCATTGCACGCCTGCTTGAAATTATCCTCCCCATTGCGATCGGATTTTTTTTGTTGGTTGCCTTTATGAGTTTCAAAATATTTGAGATAGATAATATCCGCCCGGTACTGGGATTGGGAATCATACCAGTACTAAAAGGAATCAAAACAACCGCTCTCTCATATACAGGTTTTGAAAGCATGTTGATTATAATGGCGTTTATGAAACAGCCAAATAAAGCAGTAAAAGCTGTTCTAGTTGGAATTTCTATCTCACTGATTGTTTACTTGATAACTGTTATAATAGTCATCGGTGTGTTTTCCATCGATGGAGTGATAACAAGAACATGGCCGACGGTTGACCTCATGCGAAGTTTTGAAATAACCGGTTTGATATTTGAACGATTTGAGTCTTTTTTGCTCGCAATATGGATTATGAAAATGTTTACTTGCTTTAGCATTGGTTATTATGCTGCTTCTTTGGGACTGGCGCAACTTTTTCAAAAGAACATTCATCCATTTATGTTTGGCCTGCTTCCGGTTATTTACATCATTTCTATGATTCCGAAAAATACTAATGACCTATTTAAATTCGGGGATATGATGGGCAATTTTGCGTTTTTTTTATTTGGTTTACAACCGCTGCTACTTCTGCTTGTCTTAGCATTAAAAAAGAGGAAGCGTGAAGTAAAATCATAACAAAATACAGTTTCTTTTGATTTCACTGTTGGTTTTTTTTCTTCTTGCTTTTATTGAACGTTAGAACAGCCCCGAAGTTGAAAGGACTTCATAGATTTCTAAATACATCGACTTCCGATAAAAAAGTAAAATAAAAAATGCTCCCAGGATGAAGCATTTTTTATTTACCAAACAAGAACCACTTTAACTTTTGGTAAAAACTATTTTTTTGTTGTGTTACTGCTATTTCTTTTTCTGCTTGCCTGTTTCTAATGTTTTCTAAAAATAGTTGATCGCGTTTTCTAGTGACATATCAGGGTGCTTCATCAAATCTATAAGATTCCGTAAAACTAAAACACCTTCGTCGAGGATGATTCACCTTCGGACAAGTGATGGCTCACTTGTCATCTCGATTGCCCGACTGTTCGAGCTAAAATAGCTTGAATCCTTTTTCTCTTTGTATGCGTCTACTCTCGCTAAAGAGGTTTTAGGAAATCGTAATACTATTACTACCCCAAAATGATAAAATGAGCTTCTATGTTAAAGTTCAAGTCTTTTGACACAGTTACATCCATTCTTTCGCGAGCAGATGCCTTGCATATAATAAAAAAGAACAGATTGATTTACGGGATTAGTCCGCCCAAAATTAGAAAGAATTCATCCATCAATTGTTTGGACTTGCAGCATAAGCTACAAGTCCGCTAGGAATATATACGCTTTATTCTCTTTTATTCTATCTTTGCACCAGAACCAATTTTTTTACTCACTATTCCTTATTTTAACGTTAATCAAACAAGGTGAATTATTGGTTAATCACTTCATCATCTGTTTGAGCATCTACTGGAACACGTTTTCCCATTCCAAAAGCATAAAAACTAATGACAACGATAGCCAGGAAAATAACTCCTACAATAAGCGAGATACGTGTGTCTTTATTAAACCACATACCGATTAATACCAAAATTAAATAGGCAATCGTTAAATAGTTTGTAACAGGCGCAAAAGGCATTTTGAATGGATGATTGTCCATTTCAGCTCCTTTTACTTTTCTGAATCGAATTTGGCTAATTAGAATAACAAACCATGGAATCATACCAGGAAGAACACTTGCACTGTATACATACACGAATAATTTTCCTGGTGCAATATAATTTAAAATAACGCCAACTGCTAAACCAATTAGCACACCAATCGTACCGAATAAAGGCACACCGTTATGAGAGATTTTTGTAAAGTACCTTGGTGCTTGTCCATTCGCTCCTAATGTATAAAGCATACGTCCTGCACTGTAAATACCACTGTTACAGCCAGACATTGCAGCCGTGATCACGACAAAGTTAATAAGTCCAGCTGCTGATGTAATCCCAACTTTCGCAAAAGTTACAACAAACGGACTGCCAATTGAATTTAGTTGATCCCACGGGTAAACAGTTACAATAACAAAAATCGCACCAATATAGAAGATTAAAATACGCCAAATAATACTTTGAATCGCTTCAGTTAATGTTTTTTGAGGATCTTCTGCTTCGCCAGCTGTAATCCCAATTAATTCAACACCTTGATAAGCTCCAACAACTAGTGATAGAGCAAAGAAGAACCCTGACCATCCACCTGTAAAGAAGCCGCCATTTTTCCAAAGGTTAGATAATCCAATTGCATCTCCTCCGTTACCAAATCCGAAGAAAATAAGACCAATCCCAGCAATAATCATCAATATAATTGTAACGATTTTAATTATCGCAAACCAAAATTCAAATTCACCAAATGATTTAACGGAAATTAAGTTCGCTGCACCAAGAATCACCATTGCGATGATACCTGGTATCCAAGCAGGTAGATCTGGAAACCAGTACTGCATGTATGTCCCAACTGCTATAATTTCTGACATTCCAACGATAACCCACTGGAACCAGTTACTCCATGCAGTCATATACCCTGCTAATGGATGTATATATTTATGGCCAAATGTCGCAAATGAACCTGTACTTGGCTCTAAGTACAACATTTCTCCCATTGCACGCATAATGAAGAATATAAAAATCCCTGAAATTGCATAAGCAAGCATTACTGACGGGCCTGTCCATTGAATCGTGCTCGTTGAACCCATAAATAAACCAACACCAATTGTACCGCCCAAAGCAATCATCTGAATATGACGCGCTTTCAAGCCTCTCTTCAGTTCTTCGTGTGCCATTCTATTTCCTCCCCTTACACATTAATAGCCGAAATTTTAATCAAGATACTATAATACAACCTCTATTCTGTATCGAAATGATGAAGCAAGCGTCCCTTTTTTGAGTCTTTTTTAAAACTCCTCCCTAAACTCATTCTTCACTTCTTGTTAAACATTCCTAACAGTTAGAAAGATTCTTCATCTTCCTTTCGTTATTCAGTCGACAAATTACTTAATTTATCGAATTGCACGATAAATAAGAATATTCTTCTTCCGTAATCCACTAAAAATGTAACCAGATAACCCCCTATAATAAATGGAAGTATCTAACCTAAACCTACCTTATGCATAGGTAGGAACTAAGTGAAAAAATTATGAATTACTTCAATGTGTATTCCAGCAGCGTTTAAACCATCAAATGGACTCACAATAAATGTTAACATCAACCTGCCTTGATATACTTCTGATCTACCATTAAACACACGATGTAAGAATGTTGAGAAAATTAAGGAGATAGAAATTGGATACAAGGTCATTAATACAGGGATTGAAACTGTAATTAGTTGTGTTAATCCTATATTTACTACAAGTGTACTAAACACAGACAAAATGAAAGCATTTTTTTATAAGAGCTAGCTGGAAACAATTCATAAAAAATAGAAGAACAAGCAGTGATAAGCCCTACACTCGTGGTCAAATATGCCGCTGTAATCATTAAACCTAATAAAATTGCACCCTAAGAACCAAAATAATAGTCTGAAACTTTTGCTAAAACTTTAGCGTCATTATCTAAACGAACTAGTTTTTCAATACTAGAAGCGCCCATATAGAAAAGGGCCGTATAAATAAGAGCTAAGATTACGGCAACAATAACCGTCGCTTTTGCACAAATAATCATAAGTTGTTTTTTAGTGATAACTCCTTTTTCTTTAATTGTATTCACAATAATAATTCCAAAAACAAAAGCCACAACTACGAGCAATTCGATAAATGCCAATTTAATAGGAGTTAAAAAAACCAACTAAATCAATATTTTTTGTAGGATTAAATGATAACAAGCATGAAACTATGAAAAATAAGACTGTAAATATGATTAATGCAACAGGACTTGCATCTTTCAAATGATACATTACCAGATCTAGGGATAGTGAAAAAAGGACCAATTGCTAGATAGAGAATAGTCATAAATACAATACCAAACAACAGATGTACACGTCTAGCTAAAGATTGTAAATTATTTTCACCCAAAAAAAACAAATGCTGTGATACATAGTAATGGTAATCCAACTCCAGTAATTAAAAAACATGCATTAGCTATCCATACATTCGTTCAAGCTAATTGACAAAACTTAAGCGAAAAAATTAGATTTCCTGCTTCAAGTCTTAGCTTGATGGCGATGTGACGCTATCAAGCTAAGTTTAAGTTTTCTAGAAACCACTTTAATACTAAAAAAGCAATAGAAACTGAAAGCAAAAATAAAACAAAAGGGGCTTTGCATCTGACCTTCTACTTCTTATCCCCGAATTTGTCCATTTCCACGAATCACATATTTTGTGGAAGTCAATGCAGATAGCCCCATCGGTCCCCGCGCGTGCAGTTTTTGCGTGCTGATGCCGATTTCTGCGCCGAAGCCAAATTCAAAGCCGTCAGTAAAGCGGGTCGAAGCATTATGGTAGAGCGCCGCGGCATCGACGGACGTGAAAAACTTGCTGACGTTTTCCTCGTTCTCTGTAATGATCGCTTCGGAATGCATGGAGCCATAAGTATTAATGTGGCGAATCGCTTCTTCAACAGAGGAAACGATTCTGACTGCTAGCGTAAGAGACAAAAACTCTGTTTCCCAGTCTTCTTCTGAAGCGGGTACAAGAGAAGAATCAATTGCCAATGCTTTCTTATCTCCACGCAGCTCCACTCCTCTTTCCTTCAAGAAAGAAAATAGCTCGGTACCGAATCGCTGCGCCCAATTCTCATGAAGTATAATTGTTTCAATAGCATTGCATACAGACGGACGCTGTGTTTTGGCATTTACGATAATATCAAATGCCATCTGTTTATCTGCTGTTTCATCAATGAAAATGTGACAATTTCCCGCACCTGTTTCCAATACAGGAACAGACGCTTCTCTCACTACAGTATCTATCAACTGCTTGCCACCTCTTGGAATAAGAACATCCAAGTACTCGTTCAATGTAAACAGCTGCTTTGCGCTGTCTCGTGAATTGTCTTCAATGAGCTGTACGCTTTCTGGAGGCAAGCTCGTTTGTTTGAGCGCTCGATGAATGACAGCGACGATGGCTTTGTTGGAATAAGCGGCGGAAGAACTACCACGCAAGATTACTGCGTTACCTGTTTTCAAGCAAATTGTAGCCGCATCTACCGTCACGTTCGGCCGCGCCTCGTAAATCATCCCGACAACACCAAGCGGCACGCGCATCTCCCGAATAGACAATCCATTCGGCCGTTCCCATGCAGCTACACATTCTCCGACAGGATCGCGCAAATCAATCAGCTGCCGGATCCCTTCTGTCATATCAATAATGCGCTGTTCATTCAGCATGAGGCGGTCGAGGAGAGAGGCAGACATTCCTTTCGCTTTACCTTGTTCGATATCCCGTTTGTTCTCCTCCAAAATATAGGATGTCTCTACTATCAATTGCTCAGCAACAGCCGCCAGTGCCTTATTTTTTTCATTAGTCGATTTGGTCACAAGCTCTCCCGCAATCTGTTTCGCTTTTTGTCCCTTTGCCAACACTTCATTCATTTTCGTTTCCCCCTTTTAAAGATTAAAAAGTATAAAATTTGAGACGTGTCCAACTCCGCCAACTAGGCACTACAATCCAAGACTCTCCTGCATAGATGTTAGTTGAATCAATTAGACGCTTAGAGCGGGAATAGACAAACAACGCCTTTTAGGACAGAGGGCCATGTGTTCTTCAATTGAACGAGCCATCTCTCTTATTCTTAAAATGAAACCCAATTATTCCTATGAATGACCTCATAGCTATGTCTTTCGCCTCGCGCTTGAATGTCGTGGCTCTGCATACCTTTTAGCTCCCGCAATTCCTCTGCACTATATCTGCATTGTCCTTTCCCTATCACGCGTCCTTGTTGTGTGATGACCTCCACGACTTCGCCGGCTTGAAAGATCCCAAACACACCGGTAACACCGGCAGGCAGAAGACTTTTTCCACGCTGAATGATAGCAGCGGCTGCTCCGGTATCCACTTCGATTTGTCCGCTGACAAGCGAATGCAGCGCGATCCATTGCTTGTTCATTTTGATCACTTTTTGAGGTGTATTGCCGATATACGTCCCATCACCTTTACCCTTCAAAACATCTAAAAACTTCTCCCCTCCACGTCCTGTTCCGATGAATACACTCACACCGAGAGATAGTGCCATCTTTGCCGCATCGATTTTCGATTTCATGCCGCCAGTACCAAGTTTTGAGCCAGCATCTCCAGCAAGGGAGGCAATTTCTTCCGTAACGGTAGGGAGAAAGTAATACTTTTTCGCGTCCGGATTTTTCTGGGGATTCCGGTCATACAAACCGTTCACATCCGTAAAAATCATGAGCATGTCCGCCGAGACAAGTCCGCTTACTAAAGCTGATAGCATGTCATTATCACCAAACGTCAGCTCCTCCAAAGAAATAGAATCGTTTTCATTGATTATAGGAAGAGCGGAGCGGTTTAGTAACTCCGATAAAGTAGCGTAGGCATTGCTGTATTGTTCTTTTCTGGAAAAATCGCTTCTTGTCAGCAGAAGCTGCGCAGTAACAATCCCATATTTGCGGAATTCCTCCGTATACGCCTGCATCAACAGACTTTGTCCGACAGCGGCAGCAGCCTGCTTCCCTTTAATTGTCACGGGTCGGCCGGGATACCCGAGAGCGGAAAAACCTGCGGCGACTGCCCCAGATGTAATCAGCACGACTTCATGTCCTTCCTGCTTCAGTCGCGCCAAAGCTGCGACGTGATCTGAAAGCTGTTCGCCAGAGATGCCGCCATGATTCGCTGCCAAGGAACTGCTTCCGATTTTTACGACAATTCGTTGTTTTTTCACTTTTGTACCCCCTAGTCTAAAATAAAAGTTCTTGTAAATTGTGCTGCTTCTTTTTTCAAATGGAGACAAACTATTCTTCTACCACGTGCAATTTGCAGCAATGCCCCCCTCACCAATGATGCCTGTCTCGTGATAAAGAGCCAAATAAAAAAGACCGCTCCGTCCTTAAAAAAGGACGAAACGGTCATTGTTCCGCGGTACCACCTTCATTGATATAAATCTATATCCGCTTGTCGCCTGTAACGCAGGCATACGCCTAAACTTTCGTTTAAGACTCAGGGATAGGTTCGATAATTTCTATACGAGGAATCTTTCAGCCTGCGGATTCCACTCTCTGGCGCAAGAAGACATATGTACTAGTTCCCTTCAACGATTTACACTTTAATTTTTATATAGTATGCGATATAACGCATTTTTATGTCAAGAGATATTTTAGAAAATAAGGAAAGATAGTGATACGTTTATATTCTCTAAAATTATTTAAAATATTATTGAGTGGTATATAACAAAAAATATTAAATAATAGAAAATGTACTTGTTTAGTGCAGAGTAAAAGTGATTTCTATATATTTTTTGTATTGCAAAAAGTAATGTACTCTCTTAAAATGTTTTTTTATACGAATCTCGATATAGTTTATAATGTTTATTTTTTCTGTACGGGGATATGATTATTTTTCTAGAATAACAATCCCAAACCAATAAAATTTATACTAAAAGGAGCAAGAGCGAGTTATTATGAACAAACAAATAGGATTCATCGGATGTGGAAACATGGGTATCGCTATGATAGGTGGAATGATTAACAAAAATATAGTTTCTTCAGATAAAATAATTTGTTCAGATGTAAGTATTATTAATTTGAAAAATGCTAGTGAAAAATATGACATAACTACAACTACTGACAACAATGAAGTAGCTAACAATGCTGATATTTTAATTTTATCAATCAAACCAGACCTATACTCATCAGTAATTAACCAAATAAAAGAGCAGATAAAAAACGATGTAATAGTCGTAACTATTGCTGCAGGAAAAAGTATTGAGAGTACTGAGAATGCTTTCGGCAGAAAGTTAAAGGTTGTTAGAGTAATGCCTAATACACCGGCTCTTGTTGGAGAAGGAATGTCTGCGTTATGTGCTAATGAAATGGTTACAGAAAAAGATTTAGAAGACATACTAAATATATTTAATAGCTTTGGCCAAACAGAGATAGTAACTGAAAAATTAATGGATGTTGTAACATCTGTAAGTGGTTCTTCTCCAGCATATGTATATATGTTTATAGAAGCCATGGCAGATGCTGCTGTACTAGATGGTATGCCAAGAACACAAGCATATAAATTCGCAGCTCAAGCTGTGTTAGGTTCAGCAAAAATGGTACTTGAAACAGGAATACATCCAGGCGCACTTAAAGATATGGTTTGTTCTCCGGGCGGAACGACAATAGAAGCTGTAGCAACATTAGAGGAAAAAGGCTTAAGAACAGCTATCATTTCAGCTATGAAACGTTGTACTCAAAAATCTGTTGAAATGTCCAGGTTAACTAATAAGTAAGAAACTACGTTTAGAGGTAATATCACATCCATCAATTTAAGCTATTTTAAAATAAGAATCCTGTCATTAATTTCTTTTAGGGGTACCGAAACATGGCCATCAAGCTAAGAAATTCTTTTCTCTTCACAACAAAAAAAGAATCTAACTTCTTATAAATAGTTGTAGAGAAAGAAAATTTTTGTTATGAATTATTTTATTTTTTAGCCTGACAGGCATGTAGGCTACCCCTATATGTAGTACATACTATTTCTCTAATTCTTTGGTTGTTCAATTGCCCCAGATACATCATAATAACTAAGATCAAGTTCTGTCTGTTCACCAAGAGCAAGTTTTGCAAGTTCAGAACCTAAGTAAGGCCCTGCTGTTAGCCCAGAAGCACCAAGTCCGTTAGCAACTAGTATGCCTTCAAAGTTAGGTAATGCACCAATTACAGGAAGAAATCCTGGGGTAAATGGTCTATATCCAACTCTCGTTTCAAGTACCGTACTATTTGATAGACCCGGAGCAATCGATAACGCTTTATCGAATACTTCATGTAATCCACCTGCTGTTACTCGGTAATCAAATCCAGTATCATTTTCATGTGTCGCACCTACTACGACACGACCATCTTCAAATGCAAGAATATACTGGTCATTTGGCGGCATAACAACAGGCCAACTTTCTGTATTTATTTCTGGCATATGGAGATGAACAATTTGCGCTTTTTGGAATGTAACTAAGAAATTAACACCAAGCGGCTGCAATAACTCATTTGCCCAAGCACCCGTAGTTACGATAACTTGATCAGCTGTTAAAGTCTCACCATTTACTTCAATGCCAATAACTCGATTATCTTCATGAACTAATGATGCATCTCCCATGATACATACAGCACCATGCTTTTTAGCTGCATTTACAAGAGACTGACGAAGTGCTCTACCGTTTACACGAGCAGCACCGCTAATATGTACAGCGCTATATTCTTCTGATAACGGCGGAAATAAGCTCTTTGTCTCGGAACTTGATAGACGAGTAATTTCACCGATTTCCGGAGCATCCTCACGTCGTTTAAATGCCCGCTCTTCCATTTGATCTAATTTTTTCTCTTCTGTATGAAGACTGATCGCACCTACACGTTTATAACCTGTATCCGTTTCGCCATCTGCTTCTAATTGTTGAATAAGGGAAGCATAGTAACGAGCCCCGCCTTTTGCGATTTGATACCAAGCTTTATTCCGACGCTGCGAAAGCCAAGGACAGACAATTCCTGCTGCTGCATCCGTTGCCTGCCCTAAATCTTGACGATCAACCAATGTAACACGAGCCCCTGCTTTTGCAAGATGATAAGCAGTAGATGCTCCGAGAATCCCAGCCCCAACTACAATATACGTTTTCATTTATAACACCTTTTCCTTTTTCATTCTTTAATACGTTCCAGAAATTTGATCTATAAATGATCAAACATACTTTTACCTTTAAGATAAATTTCTTTATTCAGTATACTGGAAGGGGATTTTTTTTCAACTATAGCACTGCTTTTATTACACAATAATCCAGCGCTATAACAAATTAAATACTTATATTTTTTGAAGCTAGTTCAAAGTTCACCTTATTCGCTGAACGCACATTAAAGAGAAAGAATAACACTCCTCCTGCAATAGGCATGATATAAGAAGGAAGAATATTTAATAGAGCTCCTGATGAAATCATCGCCATAGGAAGCATTATTTTCGCGGTACTAATGCCAATGCTTAACACTCTACCCCTATATTCATCTGGAATCTCTTTTTGCATAAAATAAGCGAGAGGGATATCAATAAACGCTATGACTACCCCAAACAAGAACATGATGACAATGAAATAACAGGTGTTAACGATGGAGCTCAGGTGTAAACTTTTCAGCAAAACTGGAACTCCTAATAAAATCATAAAAATCGCTAAAGCAAAGCTTAAATATTTTAAAAGAATGGAATAGGAAATTCTTTCTGTGATTTTTTTTACTAATAAAGCTCCTAAAATCATCCCCACAGGAAAGGCCCCTTGGATTATACCAAACTCCTTTGACCCTAGCTTTAGAACTGTATTGATCATATACGGTAATGGAACAGTTACAGCAAAACCGAGAAAGAAATTAATTAAAATTAAGATCGTAAATGTGCTTTTAATTCTCTTTCTTTCAAATAAATAGTTAAACCCATCTTTCATATCTCTTATCAAATGAATTTTTCTATTTGAATGATTTTCATTTATTTCGTGATTGAAGAGCTTAAAATGAATAAACATCATTGATAATCCAGAAAGGATAAAAGAAATTCCATTTATAATAATAAAGGTTCTAATATCAAAGATCGCAAAAACAACTCCTCCTAACATGGGACCCATAATAGAAGAGATTGAATCAATTATTTTACTAATAGAATTAATATTCATCAACATTTTTTCAGATACAATGTTTGGCTTCACTGCTTCTAAACATATTCCAAAGAAAGTAGCAAACACCGTCAACAGGAATGTGGTAGCGTAAATGATAAGTAAATTCAATTCATATTTCATACATAATATATAAACCGAAACTAACAAAATTCCACTAAGAAGATCCATACAAATAACTAACGTCTTTTTATTGACCTTATCTACTATCACCCCAGCAAACGGATTGATGATAATCATCGGAATAATTCCTAATATAAGAGTAACTGCAAAGCTTAAGGCCGAACCCGTCAGCTTTAAAACGTATAATCCTAACGCAAAATTATAAATAGCCGTACCAAATATTGATACAGTCTTTCCTGCAAAATAGAGGAATAGGTTTTTTATTTCTATTTTTCTCTTTTCATTCCTTATACTCATTTGTAATGCATCCATAAATACTCCACCTCGCTTAACTTTTTATATAACAAAGTGTAAGCTGTTGGGTGAACCCGACAACAATAGGTGCAATCCATAAATTTTTAATAGAAAATGAAAAAAAGATAGGGTTAACCCTACCTTTTACCAAAAAATGAATATGAATATATTTCTTCCCCTTGCACAAAGAAATTTTCGTACTTTCCACCTCGATCAATATATTTTGAAGTCCTTTCCTCAAGAGGGATATACTCTAAACTGTTGATGTTTTCCTTAATTTTTCTAGCTATAAAGTTGTCTCTAAATCTAGCTTCGATTTTACTTTTGGTGCTAAAATTTTTAAAAGCAATAAATGATCCCAACAAGTAACAATCAGATTTGAAAAGAGAAACCACTTCACGAAGCAAAAACTCCTCATGTTCAAAGCTATAATTACTAGTACCTGAATGGTCAATCACGATATCGACAGAGTATTCCTGTATAGGTATATCTAAAAAGTCAGCGCAAATAAAGAGAATGTTTCTTTTGAAACCAGTTCTTTCTAATACACCTTTTAAAAATCGATGCCGCTCTAAGTTGCGATCAATGGCAATATACAGGCAACTTTCCGGTAATTCCCGAAAAATATTTCGCAGAAAAAAACCAACTCCAGATCCTAACTCAAGTAATACTTTATCGTTTAAGTCTAATTGACCAAGTTTCCTCTTTGACCATTCTCCAACTTTATGGACATTTTCCAAATAAGCTGGATCAGTTACATGAATATATTCAAGAACAAATTCTTCATGATGAGGGCCAGTAACCGCTTGAAATGAATTACCAACCTTTAAAATGCCTGATTCAACAAGATATTCTTCACCACAATCGCAAATTAACTTTCCCTCTATAATTTGATTTCTATTTATCATTCCATCTTGAAGAATAAGTTTTTCACTACATCTTAAACATTTCAGCATATCGAGTACTTTTAAATCAATCCCCATCACCACGCTTGAACCTTTAGATTTTGCTGTTAACTCATCTAATTTCGTCTTTAAATTGTTCTTTATTTCTACTAAATTATTTATTTCCCGCTCAACCTGCTTATATTTATCCATAAATAAAGATTGATAGTACGTATCATGTTCATAATCCGTAAATTCACCAAAATTTTTATACAGAAAAAATTTTTTAATCTCGTTTAAACGAAAGCCCATCCCTTTAAATTCTAAAATAATCTCTAAATCATTTTGACAGCGCTCATCAAAAAAATAATGTCCTCCCTTCTTTTCAGGTACAATTAACCCTAAATCCATATAATGCCTAATTGTATCAATACTCAATTGATTTACTTCTCCAAATTTACCAATCCTCACTATATCACTACCCGTACGTATTATTTATTCATGAGTCCTTCTTTTCTTACACAAAACCACTTTTATATCTACTATACTTTCTCTATTAAACTAGAAGGTTTCCGAAATTTCGTCGCTTGTTCAAAAGCATAACCAATCTTAATTAATATTTTTTCACTAAAAGCCGTTCCAGCAAAAGTAATGCCAAATGGACGTCCGTTTTCCATATATCCTGCTGGCAAAGCAATTGATGGATAACCTGCTTTGGCAGAAAGAGTCGATCCTATATATGAAGGAAATAAGATCGCATCTAGATTATATTTTTGAATTGCAAAATCTATCCCTTCATCCTGCGAATAATAAAGATCTTCTAATTTCGCCATTATGTATTCTGAATTACATAATGTATTTGGTAGAGATTCTCTATATTCAAGCATATTTTGTCCATACTTTAATGCTTTATCACCATTTTTATTATTAAATTCTATTAATTCGTGATCATTATGAATAGGAGCCTGTGATGGTAGTTGATACAGATAGTTTCCTAAACTATGTTTTATCTCATGAGTTGGCACTTCATAACTCCATTTTCTATGGAAAGAAGGGATTTCAATATTCTCTATTACTTCTGCTCCAGCTTCCTTTAAGACTTGAATGACTTTATAAAATAACGATTCATCAAATTCACCCGGTAGAAAATTCTCTTCGGAAAATTGCTGGTACACACCGATGCGAGCGCCTTTTAATCCATTCTTATCTAAATACATTGTATAATCTTGTACAACATTTCCTTCGCAGCGATAAGTTGCTGGATCTAGTTCGTCTTTACCACTTAATATACCTAATAAAAGAGCAGCATCTTCTACAGTTCGAGCGATTGGCCCTGCAGTATCTTGTGAATACGTAAATGGAATGATGCCGGTTCTACTAATGAGTCCAACAGTCGGTTTGATGCCAACTACAGAATTTTGTATTGCTGGACTTAGGATAGATGCATCTGTCTCTGTACCAACTGATAATACTGTAAAATTTGCAGCAACTGCAGCAGCGGAACCGGAGCTGGATCCGCCTACAAAAAATTCTCCAGGACCGTAAGGATTCAAAGTTTGTCCTCCTCTTGCACTATATCCAGCCCACATTTTTAACGACATGCCATTTGCTAATTCTGTCATATTTGTTTTACCGAGAATAATAGCTCCTGCGTCCCGAAGCTTTTTAACTAGAAACGCATCTTTTTGACTCACATGATTTTCTAAAGCAAGCATACCAGCACTTGTATGCATTTTATCTCCTGTTTCTATATTGTCTTTTAGTAAAACAGGAATCCCATGAAGAGGCCCTCGTTTTCCCTGTTTCTTTCGTTCATGATCTAATGATTCGGCAAGAAAAATTGCATCAGGATTCATTTCAAGTATAGCGTTTATATTAGGTCCAGCTTTATCATACTTGGCAATCTGGTATAAATAATACATAACAAGCTCTCTTGATGTGAACTTACCATTTTCCATTGCTTCTTGAATCATTGTAATTGTTAGTTCTTCTACATCTATATTATGTAAATAAAATTCCATATAATAAACTCCTTTATTGAATTGTGAAACATAACCTATGTTCGTTATCAAATATGAAATTTCCTCTTTTCCATAAAGATGCTATAAAAAGTATACTTCTTGTATTTCCTGTGCTTTTTAGCCTTATCTATGTACAAATCCGCATTTTATAGTTATATTATGGTTATTGAGTTGCTACGAAAATACAAATATCGCTTCATTTTATATCCATAAACTGTATAGAAATCCATTTGTCATAATGAATTTTATTCGGAAGGAGGTTTGCAGTTTATACGTGAGGATATAAAAGCCAGTTTTGTTTTACATGACTGGTAAACATATAGGAGGCGAGATGATGTTTCGTACAATTTCAAACTTTATGAGAGTGACTGAGATCAGAAGGAAAATCCTTTTTACTTTAGCAATGTTAATTGTTTTTCGGATTGGCACATTCATTCCAGTTCCTCATACTAATGCCGAGGTATTAAAAGTACAAGATCAAACAAATATTTTAGGAATGCTCAATGTATTTGGCGGAGGTGCCTTAAAAAACTTTTCCATTTTCGCAGTTGGCATCACACCGTATATTACAGCTTCCATCATCGTGCAGTTATTACAGATGGATGTCGTTCCTAAATTTGCAGAGTGGGCAAAGCAAGGTGAAATGGGCCGTAAAAAATCAGCTCAATTTACCCGCTACTTTACAATTGTTCTTGCATTCATTCAGTCAATAGGAATGTCTATTGGCTTTAACAATATGGCAGGTGGACAATTAATAACTAATCCAGGTTGGAAAACTTATTTATTAATTGCTACCGTATTAACTGCTGGTACTGCGTTTTTAATGTGGTTAGGTGAACAAATTACTGCCAATGGAGTAGGTAACGGAATTTCAATTATTATTTTTGCAGGCCTTGTGGCAGGAATTCCAAATATTATGAATCAAATATACCTACAACAAATTCATAATGCTGGAGATCAACTCTTTATGCATATAATAAAAATTGCATTAATTATTTTAGTCATTTTAGCAATCATTGTTGGTGTAATCTATATTCAGCAAGCAAATCGGAAAATTCCTATTCAATATGCAAAAGCTTCTACTGGGAACAATCCGTATCAAGGAGCAAAAAATACCCACTTACCTCTTAAGGTAAATAGCGCAGGTGTTATTCCTGTTATCTTTGCTTCAGCATTTTTAATGACGCCGCGGACAATTGCGCAGCTATTTCCAAACTCTGTAGTGTCCAAATGGATAAATACAAACTTGGATTTTACGCATCCAATTGGAATGTTTCTATACGTTGGCCTCATTATTTCTTTTACATACTTTTATGCCTTTATTCAAGTAAACCCTGAACAAATGGCTGAAAACTTGAAAAAGCAAAATGGATATGTTCCAGGTATTCGCCCAGGGAAAATGACAGAGAAATACGTAACAAAAATCTTATATCGCTTAACTTTTATTGGGGCAATTTTTTTAGGAACCATTTCTATTTTACCAATTATATTTACAAAAGTTTCTGATTTACCAGCTTCCGCGCAAATCGGCGGAACAAGTTTACTCATTATTGTCGGTGTAGCACTAGAAACAATGAAAACGTTAGAAAGCCAGCTTGTGAAACGCCACTATAAAGGATTTATAAAAAAAGTAAATTAACACTTCATACATAAACCTCTCATATATCATTAAAAAAATTGATATATGAGAGGTTTTTCTTTTGTAGTAACTCTTACATCTCTTTTTTCAATAGCTTTCCTTGTCTCCAATACACCTCAAGTGTAGATCGATTCGCCATAAAAACACCAATTAAAATGAAACAAGCTCCAATTCCCATTTCTGGTTTAATTGGTTCACCTAAAAATATATATCCTGTTATAACAGCAATTAATGGCGAAACATAAAGCCAAGTAGATGGAAATACAGGATTGGTTTTGGATAATAGCCAATAGTATAAGCCATGCCCACCAATTGAACCTATAAATATTAAATACAGAATGGGCCATTGAACGCTCCATGAAGTTAAGACAGATGGGTTAGGATGCTCTAATAAGAGAGAAAAAACAATTAGTAATAAACCTCCATAAAACATTTGAATTCCATTAATCAAAAATGGCGAGACATTTGGTAAATTTGATAAAACTTCCTTTGAATGGATCGTACCCATTCCGTAGAAAAATTCTCCTACTAATATAACAAGGCAAGCAACACTCCACATATAAGAAAATTGCTGCTGTAAACCCGGCAAAGAAATGCACACTACTCCTATAAGAGCAAGTATAAGTGCAAAAAGTTGTTCCCTTCTCAATTTCATTTTCGTTCGTTTCGTTTGAAGCAATAAAATCATCATTGGACCTGTAGCGGAAAGAACAGCTGCTAATCCCGATGAGATATACTGCTCTGCCCAATATAAAGTTGCAAAGGTCATAAATGTAAGACAAAAGCCAGCGAATATAATTCTTTTTGTTAAAAGGTATGGTATAACTTGTTTCCGTTTCACAATAAAAAACATGATAACAATTATACCTGCTAAAAAGAAACGAATTCCTGCTGAAAAAAGCGGCGGCGCTCCTGTTGCAATTCCTATTTTAATCGTTAAAAATGTCGTCCCAAAAATAATACAAATAAGAAGATAATTAAAAATAACCATAATGCTTCCTCCTTTTCATTGTTGAGATGAGTATAGAGGAAACAGTGTATAACAGTACATCAAGCTATATAACAGTTGCATGAATTTTCAGTTGATTATAAAGTTTTTTTCGGTTTAAATGAAGATAAAAAAGACTAGGTGAGATAATGAAGATTGTACTCCGAAAGGAATCTAATGTACCATTCTATCAACAAATCTATGAGCAAATTGTTCATCGTATTCAAAGTAGCATGTTAGCAGATGGAGACGCCCTCCCTTCTCTACGTACCATGGCAGATGATTTGAAAATAAGCGTATTAACTGTTCGTAAAGCATATAAACAGCTTGAGACAAAAGGTTATGTATATATACAACCAGGAAAGGGTGTTTACATAAGGGGAAAAAGAAATACTTCTCGAAGTATACATGCTCCTTACGACTGGCAACATATGAAAGCTGTTAATGTAATAAGGTCTCAGTATATTATCAATCGTCACAAAAAGTATTATGATTTTTCACAGGCCATTCTGTACCCACGTCTTTTACCTAATCCGTTTCTATCAAGTGAAATGCAAAAAATATTAGACAAAGACAAAATGATATTAGCTACATACGGGCCTGTACAAGGTGATGAAGAGCTGCGCATGGAAATCTGCAAATATTTAAAAGACTATCAAGGATTAACAGCTGATCCTGCTCATTTATTAATTACAAGCGGTGCCCAGCAAGGGATTGACTTAATCGCTCAAACGTTATTAAAGCCTGGAGACACAGTAATAGTAGAGAGTCCATGTTACGGTGCTGCCATTGATGTGTTTGTTAACAAAGGAATCCATGTTATTCCTGTTGGGCTTGATGAACAAGGCATTCGTGCTGATTTAGTAGATGAGGTGTGTCAAAAGAATAATCCAGTTTTGTTATACGTGAATCCTGCTTTTCATAATCCTACTGGAACATTAATGAGTGAACGAAGAAGAAAAGAGCTTATAGAACTAGCAGAATTCTATCATTTTTTTATTATTGAAGATGACTCTTTTGGTGAGATCTATTTTAATGATATTGAGCTTCCGGCTCCTATTAAACATTTTGATAAGAACGGTCATGTCATTTATTTAAAAGGATTCAGTAAAACGTTAGCACCAGGGCTTCGTATTGCAGCCTTAGTCGCAGAAGGGCCAGTATTTGATTGGTTATATGCTGCGAAAGCATTAATGGATATAGGTAGTCCGCTAATAACGCAAAAAGCCATTCTACCTTTTTTGCGGACAGAAAGAATGAAGAATCATTTAGAAAAACTACGGACTGCCTTACAAATACGTCGGGATGCTACGATAGAAACACTTGCACCCTTAACAGATATACTTCATTTTCAAATACCACAAGGTGGCTTTAACTTATGGATTTCCCTTCCGGACTCAATGGATTCATTTGCATTACTAAAAAAAGCAAATAAAGTTGACGTTTCTTTTTTACCAGGAACAGCTTGCTTTGTTCACGAATCAAAACACGAGTATATGCGTATCAGCTATTCTATGCTAAATGATCAAGATTTAATTGCCGGACTACAAAAACTACGTGAGATCATTTTCGATTTTCAAAAATAGGCATAATTATATTCCTTATTCTTTAGAAATGTATTGACGCAGTACCTTTTCTAGCACTTCACGAGTAACTGGTTGAGCTTGAGCAGTTAATTGATAGCCGATATGACCGTTTGGCTCTGCAGTTACTTGCTGTAATGTTTGAATGTCATGAATTCCCTGTACTCTTAGATGCATAAATAATTGCTGTTCTGTCATTTTGGCACATTTTAAATTGTTCTTTAAAAGTTCTCCATCTTTAATAAGAACGATAGTATCACCATTTAGAAATTGTTCCACCTTTCGTGATTTCACTTCTAAATAATGAATGATGAATAAAATCCCAGAAAATATACATGTAGCGAGTATAGTTGGTCCTATTTTCTTATTTAACACTGGTTCTACAATAATTCGCCCAATAGATACAACGATAATAATTTCAGCTCTCGTCATTTGACTAAGAGATTTACTCCCCGTTAACTTTAAACCGAGGATGCCTGTCACGATTAGTATGATGCTTTCAAAAACAATATTCATACAGTCCATTCCTTTTACAGCAATTTACACACAGTATTACCATTTTCAAATTAATCTTAATCCTGTTTATTAAATATAAAAGAGTATGGTTAAAACAAATTGTTCCAAACATACTCTTTTTCATTTAGTAGGAAATTATCTTATTCCTCTTGTTTATCCGATTTTGTTTCAATAATTTTCAATCCACTAGCCTCTCCATTCTCAACGATATGTTTCAGAATGGATAATTTATTATTCCAAAATTGTTCGTAAAATGACAGCCACTGTTTTAATTCTTGTAAAGGTTCTGGCTGCAACTGATAAATTTTTTCCCTTCCCACCTTTTTTCCACTAACTAACTTTGCTTCTGAAAGAATGTGAAGGTGTTTTGTAACAGCTGTACGACTAATTGGAAAATGAGATGTTATTTCTGAAATAGGTAATTCTTTTTCTGCCAGTAACCGAAGTACCTCTCTACGAGTTGGATCAGCAATCGCCTGAAATACATCATAAGTTTCTGCTGCTGGAGACATTTAACCTTCAATAACCTTTTTAAGTTTTTCATTCACAATGCCATTCCAACCATATGCCATGTTCTCACGAATAACAGAACTTTTCTGATTCGGTTTCGGAAGAATAAAGTCAGGCTCTTTCCAACCGCCATGAATGAGGGTAAATTCTGTCTTATCTCCTAAGTCTTTCAAAATAAAAGAAACAATCCAACCGTCTGTATCCCACGCAAAAGAAAGTTGATGAGGAGCATCTATTTCTAATACTTTACATGGAGATGGACCAAATGGAGATTGTATATGAAATTCATGCCCTACTTCTGGTTGAAAATCATTTGGCATAAACCATAACGCAATACCTTCTGCAGTTGATACTGTTTCCCATACTTTTTGAATAGGTGCTTCTAGCACGATAGTTTGCTTAATATCTTGTAATGTATTCATAGTACTTTACCTTCTTTCCTTATTTCAAAATAAAACCTTTTGGTTTTACTTTCATAGAATATAACACCTTATGGTTGCATGTCAATGTTAATTAACCTTCTAGCAATCATTTGAATATTGAAGACGATTGAAATAAATAAAAAACCCGTATGATTACGAGTTTTTATCTATTTTTTCCTAAGTCAATGAAAACCCTTTATAAAGTATGTTGTACATGTTCTTCAAAATATTTTCCCCAATCAGGCTGTCTTCCATCTATATCTTTAAATCCATATTCTCTCGCTAATTCCCACGAGCTAAGCGCTTTTCCTGTTTTCTTATGAACATTCGGATCGCTCGCTAAAGCAGCAATTGCTCTTCCGATAAAAAATGGTGTTTCTGATGCAATGAAGTGCGGATCTTTTTTTGCTCCTTCTTGCCAGTTTTCTTCTGTCACACCGAATAACTCTAACATGGCTTCAGAACGTAAAAATCCTGGACTCACTGCAACAGATGTTATATTGTAGGGAGCTAAGTCTTTTGCCATTGCTTGTGCTAAATGAATTGTCGAAATTTTAGCGAGACTATAATACAAATTCCCTCGATACTCATAATCAACACCATCTGTAATTTCAATAACAAGCCCTTTCTTATTTTTCACCATAAGCGGGACACCGTAGTGACTTGTTATCATATGAGAATGTACAGCAGTTGTTTGTATTTGGATTCCATTATCTAAATTATGCTCCCAAAATGGTACATTCCATTCTGTCAGCGGATCGCCTCCCCATACATCATTCACTAAAATATCTAACTGTCCATTCTGCTCTTGTTCAATCTTTGCAAATAAAGCTGCAACATCTTCTTTCACTGTGTGATCAACGCGAACTGCAATTCCTTTTCCACCTTGTTTCGTTACAAGTTCAGCTGTTTCTTCAATTGTCTCCGCTCTTCCCATGGATGATAAATTTCCTTTTGTACTTCTTCCTGTCACATATACAGTAGCACCGGCTTCACCAAGCATCATTGCAATACCACGTCCAGCACCGCGTGTTGCACCAGCTACTACTGCAACTTTCCCTTGTAGTGGTTTCATAAATTTCTCCTTTACTTAGTTTTAATTTCATCCAATTTCAAAAAACGGACATCTTTCCTCTTCATTCTGCCATCTAATTTCTAAATAAACTACCTCATTTTCAATATTTAGCCCTTGATGTAACATATTCCCAATTATACACATGAAAACGTGATAATATTTGTATATAAACCCAAAGTCATCATTTCTGATAAGAAAACATATCACACAAAGAAGAAGGTGATGTAATGAAATGGAAAGTAAGACGGGACCGAGAATATTGGTATATGATGGTTGGAACCATTCTGTTATCTAATACACTCTTATCTCTTCCACTTTGGTTAGATAAAACATTGAACTCTATAGATTGGATTATCATCCCAAGTATCATTTTAATATTTGATTTATTTATGTTATGGGTTATATTTGGTATTCGCTATGAATTGCGAGAAAAGAGTTTATATGCAAGATGTGGTCCTTTTTGGTGCAATGTTCCATATGAAAATATTACAGGGGTTCATCCAACTGATGATATGCTTATGGGATTTCGCCCAGCAGCTGCATTTCACGGTGTAGAAATTCACTATCCAAATGCTCTATTTGGCAGTGTGAAACTATCACCAGAAAACGAAGAATTGTTCATAAAAACTTTACTTGCCAAGTGTCCTCATTTGCAAAATAGTGAAACGAAACATCTCTAATTCAACAAGTAGTTACTCTTACGACACAGGAGGAAGTATATCTTTATGGAAATTATTTTTTTCTAACTGGAAAACCCAGGGTCGGTAAAACTACATCTCTTAAGAAAATAATAAATGAAATTGGAGTAGAAAACTTTGGTGGATTATATACAGAGGAGATTGTCGAGAACTCTAATAGAACTGGTTTTAGAATTATCTCTCTTGCTGGTGAAAAAGCGGTAATTGCAGATGTTAATTCTAAAAGTGATATTAGAGTAGGCAGATATGGCGTAAACGTTTCCGAATTTGAAAAGATAGCTATTCAGTCTATTCAAAATAACGCAAAGAAAATTATAGTGATAGATGAGATTGGTCCTATGCAAATTGCCTCCCAAACATTTCTATCTATTATCAATCAATTTATGCAAGGTTCACAAACTGTATTAGGGACAATATACTATGATTCTCATCCTAAAATAGATGAAATAAAGACTAATAGTAAAATGAAGATTTATGAATTAACGCGGGGAAATTATAATGATGTGCTTTCTAAAGTAATAAATGAATTACGACAGACAAGCCTTTTTCAGCCTAAATAAGCAGATTAAAATCACTGATATATAAATATTAATTATGAATCTATATATTTTTAATTCTTGACTTAAAATATAAATCATGATTATAATAACTCATATTAATTTCATAGCATTCGGATGAACCATACAGGAGAAGATCTTTTGATCTACCGATGGGGCAAAAAGCTGGTCGGACAGCTTTGAAACTCTCAGGTCTTGTATTCAAGTAGAACTGTATGGGGACGAATCTCTGGAGAGACTCCCTCTTATTGCATAGCAAAAAGGAGGAAACAGAGCACCGAAGGAGCAAATCCGCTATTACAGTGGATAATCTCTCAGGTAAAAGGACAGAGACAAGCGACAGAAAATACCGATTCCCGAATCGGTTTATTTTTCTATTCCTTGTATCTCCAGAGACCATTTCGTTTATATGAAATGGTTTTTTATTTTTTGTAAAGGAGAATAGAGATGGAAACAGCAAATCAAGTATTAGAAGTAATCAATCATTACGTATGGGGACTACCTACACTGTTACTGCTTGTTGGAACAGGAATCCTCCTTACAGTACGCCTACGAGGCTTACAATTTATCAAACTATTATATGCACATAAGTTAGCATTCGGAAAATCAGAGGACAAATCTTCTAAAGGAGATATTAGTCATTTCCAAGCATTAATGACTGCGATGTCAGCCACTATTGGTATGGGGAATATCGCAGGCGTTGCAACTGCAGTTGCAATCGGAGGACCTGGCGCAATATTTTGGATGTGGATTACTGCCTTGTTTGGAATGGCAACAAAATATTCAGAAGCTATTCTTGCGGTAAAGTATCGCATTCATGGAGCTAACAGTGAATACTCTGGTGGCCCAATGTATTACTTAGAACGCGGGTTAGGAAAGAAATGGCTCGCTATATTGTTTGCTATTTTTGGTACAACAGCTTCATTTGGAATCGGAAATATGGTGCAGTCCAATTCTGTTGCTCAAGCCATGAAAATTAATTTTTCCTTATCACCTGTCGTGACTGGAATTGTAATGGCGATTTTCATCGCAATAGTCATTTTAGGCGGAGTTAAAAAAATAGGGAAAGTGACAGGTTATTTCGTTCCAATTAAAGCTTTCTTTTATATACTTGCTGGACTTATTATTATTTTTTATCATATAGATCAAATTCCAGAAGCATTTCAGCTTATCTTTTCAGGTGCTTTTAACGGCACTGCAGCTGCTGGTGGTTTTGCCGGTGCAACAGTTGTTTCAGCTATTCAAATCGGGATGGCACGAGGTGTATTTGCAAACGAAGCAGGACTTGGAAGTGCACCAATTGCAGCAGCTGCTGCAAAGACTGATTCCCCCGCTAAACAAGCACTCGTATCTATGACAGGAACGTTCCTTGATACATTTGTCGTATGTACAATCACTGGTTTAGTACTCATTACAACAGGTGCTTGGAATTCTGGGAAAACAGGCGTTGAAGCGACGACCTTTGCGTTCCAAACTGTATTTGGAAATGCCGGAAGTATGATTCTTGGCATTGCAATTATTTTATTTGCTTACTCAACAATGTTAGGCTGGTCATACTATGGAGAGAAATGCGTTGAATATCTATTTGGCCGTAATGCCGTTCGATACTACCGTTTCATTTTTGTTGGTATGGTCGCGTTTGGAGCAAATTTAAAATTAGGACTTGTTTGGACATTTTCTGATATCGCTAATGGACTAATGGCAATCCCAAATTTAATTGGTCTTATTGGATTAAGTGGCATCGTTGTTACAGAAACAAAGCGCTTTTTACAAGCAGAAAAATCAAAGAATTCTAACAATAGGATTGCAAGTTAATCTAACTGAAAAGGCTGTAGAGTGTTTATTTATTCACTATACGGCCTTTTCTTATTGGACTATACTTCATGTGCATATCATCTAGAAATGAGATGACATATTTTAAAAGTATAGAGTAGGATTTTCTTAGAAGGTATAGAAGTTATAAAGTAATTAAAAGAGGCAGTTCCCTCAACGGTATCACCACTTAAAAAAATTATAGTTTCTTAAATTGATAATCCACCACAACATACCTAAAAAACTCAATTCTTATTTGCGTAAATCATAACTAAAAAAGAAATTAAAATTAGGAGGTGTACGATGACGCAGCTCGATTCATTACATCCAATTGCAGAAAAGATAATCGACAATGTCGAAAAAGTGATGGTCGGAAAACAAAAAGAAACGATTCTTACCTTGACAGCTCTTTTAGCTGAAGGTCATGTACTATTAGAAGATGTTCCAGGTGTTGGAAAAACAATGCTGGTACGCACCCTCGCTAAGTCAATCGATGCTGATTACAAACGAATTCAATTCACACCTGATTTACTACCGTCAGATGTAACAGGTGTTTCTATTTATAATCCGAAAGAGCTGCAATTTGAGTTCAAGCCGGGACCAATTATGGGGAATTTCGTGCTTGCTGATGAAATTAATCGTACATCACCGAAGACCCAAGCCGCCTTACTTGAAAGTATGGAAGAAAGTAATATTACAATAGATGGCATAACTCACCCGTTACCAAAGCCGTTTTTTGTAATGGCCACGCAAAATCCAGTTGAATATGAAGGAACATACCCTTTGCCTGAAGCTCAACTCGACCGTTTTTTGCTGAAATTGAAAATGGGCTATCCTACACCAGAAGAAGAATTTGAAGTTTTAAATCGTATGGAAAAAACAAATCCACTCTCACTCCTACAGGCTATTATTACAATAGAAGAATTACTGAAATTACAACAAAGTGTACGAGAAATATATATAGAAAAAGCAATCAAGCATTACATTGTGAAACTTGTCAATCAAACTCGTTCCTATAATTCTATACAACTAGGTGCAAGTCCACGCGGTTCTATTGCTTTAATGAAGGCTTCACAGGCTTATGCGCTCATCCATGGCAGGAATTATGTGATTCCAGATGATGTTAAATTTTTAGCTCCTTATGTTTTATCTCATAGACTTATTCTGAAAATGGAAGCGAAATTTGAAGGAATAACAGGAGAAAAAGTTATCGCAAAAATCATCGCACGAACTTCCGTACCAACTCAAAGGAAGATGAATTTTTGATGAAACAGATACTACGATCAATTTATAATGTTGGAAAGTTATTGCTGATTCCTGTATCCCTTGTCTTAACATTTGTATATGCTATGCTACAAGGAGGATTTGTAAGCTGGTTCTTATTTTACAGCATCATCCCTTTTGGCTTTTATTCATTGCTGCTCCCCTTTTTCGCTTTGAGGGATGCTGAAGTGAGACGCATAACCAATCAAAAAGAATACATAGCTGGCGAACAATTTCGAAGCACTATTATAATAGAAAGAAAAATTCCTTTTCCCTTACTTTATATAATTATAGAAGATAAATTGCCCCCACAATTTGCAAATAGTAAACAATCAAGTTCCGCCAAAGTGATATTATTTCCAGGATTTAAACGAAATATTTCGTATCAATATAGAATTGACACAATCCCTAGGGGAGAACACATTTTTTCAAGCGTACGTGTAAAAATTGGAGATATCTTCGGTGTTATTGAAAAAGAAATGATATTTTCAGTTCCTAATACACTTTTAATCTATCCTCGATATATAGATATAACTTACCGAAAATTAGAAAACCATTTCGAACAAGGGGCGCTCCCAGCAAATATAAATGTAACAAAAGATTCTACAGTCTCAGTTGGTGTCAGAGAATATAAAACTGGGGATCGTTTTTCATGGATTGATTGGAAAGCAACCGCCCGTAAAAACAATATTATGACAAAAGAATTTGAACAACAGCGGGGTCATGATGTCATGATTTTCATAGATAGAACCCCATCTCCCCTATTCGAATCAGTCGTTACGTTTACAGCTTCTCTCGTGAGAGCTGTCTTAAAACAAGATTCACAAACGTCTTTCGTGTCTATCGGAAAAGAACAGACTGTTTTCCCTTTACATTATGGAGATACCCAGTTGCAACAAATCTTTTGTCATTTAGCAAAAGTGCAAGCAGACAGTATATTTCCATTCTCTCAAACTATAGAAATGGAATTAAGAAAAATGTATCAGCCAGTAACAGTTATACTTGTGACAAGTGATCTTTCCCCTGATATTCTAAAAGCAGCTGAAAATGTTGCAATGAAGAATAGAAGATTGATGGTGTTTGTTGCAAAAGAAAAAGCGAACCAATTCTCAAATCGGGAACTAAGTATACTAGAAACGCTTCAAAAGCGAAAAATATTTGTAAAAGCGATTTATGATAATCATTATGCAAATGTGTTTTTTGAGGTGAACAAATGATAACACTACGTGCAAACAATCAATGGAATATGAGCAGGTTCTTAATGCATGTAAGCGGGTTTCTTCTTTTACTAGAATGGTTAAGACCGCTTATAAACATTACGAACATAGGGAGATTAGATATTTTTGTAATATTTATAGGAATTTGCTTCACTCTCTCTTTTTTTCAAATACGGTGGCAGATTGCAATAAAGATTGTAATCATCTTATTCATCATTCATTCCGTATATTATAAAGGTACTTTTATGAATCCATCTTGGCTGACAGTATTCTTTTCTGATATTTCTCAAAACACCTCCCTGCTTTTTCAGGGGAATTTGCAAGATATTTCCGTTGTTTTTCCTACCTTCTTACTTTTTCTAGTACATTGGTTTTTATGTTTTCTCATCTCTTATTGGGTAATTCGTCAAAAACGCGGACTGTTATTTCTTGTATTAACTATTATTTATATCACGACTTTTCATAACTTACACTTATACAACGCAAATCATGCTATTATTCGTACCGTTGTCATCGGCTTTTTTATGCTTAGTCTTCTTCAAATCGAACGGATACAAATGATTGAACACTTGCAAAATTATTCAAGACACATATCAAAATTACTTAGACCACTTACTATGTTTATTGTATTATCAGCAACCATCGCATACTTTGCTCCAAAGTTTGGCCCTCAATGGTCAAATCCTATGACTTTTTTGAAGTTCGATACATTTACAGCAAGTAAAAAAGTTGAAGTTTCTAAAATTGGGTATGGTATGGATGATTCTCAATTAGGCGGACCTTTTAAACCAGATGATACAGTTGTTTTCACCGCGCAAACACAAAACAGTCAATATTGGAGGGTAGAAACAAAAGATTTTTATACCGGAAAAGGTTGGGAAGTTTCTGAGGAACCAAAAAAAAATTCTTTTAAGAGTAAAAACAACGTAGTGACCTGGTACGAATCAAATACAAAAACAGATACAGCCGTAGCAACGATTAACATGCAAAAAAGTTATCCTCATCTTATTTATCCCACAGGATTAGTGTCAGTTGAAGCTGTTTCTGAAAATGTATCATTCAGTATTGATCCATTTTCAGAAAAAATTTATACGATGAAAGAAGGCTCCTCTATCTCTTTAAACAAATATAAAGTGACTTATGAAATCCCTCAGTTTTCCACAGAAAACTTGAAAGCTGCAAAAAAGGATGAGGGTATGGAGACAAGTCTTTATTTCATGACAAAATATACACAGCTTCCCAAATCATTACCACAAAGAGTAAGGGATCTGGCAGTAGACCTTACAAAAAACAAAGATAATCAGTACGATAAAGTATTGGCTATTGAAAGCTACTTCACAGACAATTCCTTTGTATATGAAACAGAACATGTTTTGGTTCCTAAAAAAGACCAAGATTATGTAGATCAATTCATATTTGATACAAAAAGCGGATACTGTAATAATTTTTCGACATCCATGATTGTGTTACTTCGTTCTGTCGGTATTCCCGCACGCTGGGTAAAAGGCTATACCGAAGGCGCTCTTGACAATACATTAGTTAATTTAGAAGGTGATAGCGTCTATACAATTACGAATAATAATGCACACTCTTGGGTCGAAGTATATTTTCCAGGATACGGCTGGGTCCCATTCGAACCAACAAAAGGCTTCAGCAACCCATATAATTTTATAAAAGACGCTCCGGCTTCCGGTTCACGAAATAGCGAAGTGATTAATCCAAACAATGAACAAACACAGCAGAAAAATAATGAAACAAAGCTTAAAAATTTAATAGAAAATACCGAAGAAGTCTCTATCAAAAAAATTACGAATTCCAATAAAAAATTTTCTTGGTGGTACCTATTCCTCTCTATCATATCAATGAGCATAATTGGCTACATTCTCTTTGCTACTAGAATGAAGTGGCTTACATTTTGCATTATTCTCTTCTATAAATACAGAAAAGATGATGCTGTTTATCCAAAAGCTTACGAGGCACTTTTAAAACAATTTGCCAGAATCGGCATTCCGCGTAATGAGAGCCAAACATTACGAGAGTATGCAATCCATGTAGATATACTTTACAACTCAACTGATATGCAAAAGCTCACTCTCAGTTATGAGAATACTATTTATCAAAAGGAGCAGGCCACATCGGAATGGAGAAAATCTATACAATTATGGGAACAACTCATGAAAAAAGCAGCCTCTCTGCCCAAATCACTTGACTTTGATATAGGAATTTAGTTTTGTTGAAGCAAAAGAAAAAAGGCACCTCAACTTATTCTTATCAAGACCTAAACGGTAAATAGTCATAAAAAATTAAGGGTGTTACATATTAGTCATGACTAATATGTAACACCCTTAATTTTTTGTTCAATAAACGCGCCCTATTGTTGTTTTAAAATAAAGTTTGTTCAAATTAATCCTGTATCATTCAAACCTAAGCATCTTCTTTAACAGTAGGAAAACCTTATGGTCTTATATCATATTCCCATTTATGAGTGTATTCTGTTAATATGTATCCTACTTTTCCTATTAAAAAGCCTAATTTCTCAATTTATTGTAGAGAAATTAGGCTTTTTTCATCACTCCATTAAAGCGCCCTATAGTTTAATGACTTGATTTACTGATTATATCTTCAATCATTCATTTTGAACTATATAGATATAGTTTTTGTTGCAACTGTTTGTTGAAATGCCTTATCATGCTCAACAATAACCATTGTAGGATTAAATTGTTGAATAAGCTCTTCAATCTGCATACGCGAATAAATATCAATAAAATTTAATGGTTCATCCCATATATATAAATGAGCTTTTTCACATAAACTTTTAGCGATAAGCAGCTTTTTCTTTTGTCCACCAGAATAATGAGATATATCTTTCTCAAATTGAATTCGGTCAAAATCCATCTTACGTAGGATGGATTTAAATAACGTCTCATCAATCTCGTGCTCTTCAATAAAGTCCGATAACAATCCCTTCAAATGAGAAGTATCTTGTTGGACATAGGAAATGATGAGTCCTGAACTTAAATTAACTGAGCCTGTATGCTGTATTGGATCTCCTAGAATTAGTTTTAGGATACTACTTTTCCCGCTTCCATTCTTTCCATCAAGTATAATTCGATCCCCTTGTTCAACTATGAAGCGAATTGGCTCATTCACTATTTGGTCATCATACTTAACAGACACATCAGCCAAAACAACCAATTCATTTGACTGAAATTTCAATTGTTCTAATTTTAACGACTCAGTCTTCTCGACATTTTTTAGTAATTTTGACTTTTCTTCAATAGCTTTTTGTTGCCTTGATTCAAGGTTCTTCGCTCTCTTCATCATCTTAGCCGCTTTATGTCCTACAAAACCCTTATCTAACTTAGATCCTGAATTCCTTGTTCCATTTTTGGAAGCTTCCACTTGATGAGACCAATCTGCTGAACGCTTTGAAGACTGTTTTAATCTCCCTATGTCTTTTTGTAGACGCTCATTTGTAGCCTCTTCGTGTTCCTGCTGTCTATCAAAATTTAACTTCCAAGAAGAATAGTTACCACTTTGCACTTCAATATTTGCTCTATTTATAGATAAGATATGGTCAACACATCCATCTAAAAAGATTCTGTCATGTGAAATCAAGATAAACCCTTTTTTCTTCCTTAGATAATCAGAGACCATCTTTCGTGCATCAGTGTCTAGATGGTTTGTTGGCTCATCAATTAATAGAAATTGACCCTCATTCAAAAACAGTGCAGCAAGCAACACCTTTGTTTGTTCTCCATTTGATAATGTTTTAAATGGTCGATACATGGCCTCGGCATCAACATTTAAATAGGATATTTCACGCAGAAATTCCCAATCTTCTGCTTGGGGACAAATTTCTTCAAGGATTTCATGAGTGAACTTGTTCTTATCCGAAACTGGATAAGGGAAATAATTAAATTCTACCGAAGAAATGATTTTCCCACTATACTCATAATTCCCTAATAATAAATTAAAGAATGTCGTTTTACCTCGTCCGTTTCTACCAATAAACCCCAGTTTCCAATCCGTATCTATTTGAAAGTTTACACCTTCAAAAATATTATCAAAGCTACCTGGGTATGAAAAAGTTAAGTCTTGAACTTTTATCATTGACATAATAATTCCTCCTTTATATATCAGCACTTTTCATATAAAGTCGGAATATCCATCAATTTTTTAATTCCTCCATATAAGTTTGATGGATATTAACGACTTATATAGAGCATTACATGTGTAACAATAGTGTCTGAATTCCTCATTTTTCTCTCTCCTTTATTTGTTAGGTACAGTTACGGATTAATAAATATCAACTTACCTATAAGAGAATAAAAAATCCTCCCAATTAAATTTGGCAGGATTAGTCATTTATATTATTGATACCCAATTAAGCTACTTTATTAAATAGCTTTACTTTATTATGAAAAATGGGTAGACTAATCCTATTTTTTATAATTTGAAATTTAAAATATCCAATTTCAACATTTAAAAATAAGATTAGTTAATCATCGTCCACCCATCATCCTTTCTGTCATTAGTAGGAATATTGTAGCATGATAATGTTGTATTAGTAAATGAGACAAAAGCTTGGTTTTAGAGAAAAGGAGTATTTTCTTCGTTATCCTTTTTTATATTTTTTAGGCACAATCTTCTAATAAGGATTGTGCCCATTTATTAAGGATCGATTAATTAATTCACTATAATTGTTTAATTATCCTTCCATACTTCTCATGCCATTTTTTCCATTCACCTTTTGGAAAGTCCATATATTGACCGTCCAGTAAAGTACTGAACATATCTAGACATACATGCCATCCAGCTAAATCTTTTGAAGTATGATCACTCAGGGTAGGAATATATTCTTTTAATACTAATAAACAACCATCATCTTTTGGAAATAACTCAAATCGAACCCAACCTTCTCCCCATTTGTACTGCAAGTATTCCAGTTCTTTGAAATCTATAATCGAAATATCAATAGATTTCCCTGTCCCATCGTTCATATTGAACTTAATCACTCCGCCTTTTCGAAGGTCTACAACTTGTAAGTTTGACATCCATTTTTCCAATTTCCCATTTTCAGTTAATGTGGCCCAAACCTTTTCAACTGAATGATGTAGTGGTCGATTATATGTGGCTACATACCCATCCTCAAACTTCTTTACAACTGCTAGCATACATTACTCCTCCTCATCTAATAATTGTTCTAGCATATCTAACTTGTCTGACCAGTACTTTCGATAAGGTTCTAACCAGTTATCAATTTCTGCAAAGAGACTCCGCTTTTTCAACATACAATGAACTTCAGCAATTACTAGCTACTTCCTAATCCTTTTTCCTCATTTACCAATCTAATTTATGTTTTTTCAAACTTTTTAACAGAACCTGTTGTGTTGTATCAAAATATTCTTAACGTGGTTTATTTCCAAAATGCTGGCGGTACCCCTTATTTGTTGCCGAGTTGTTCCGCCAAACCGATTAGAAGTCCTTCGGTTCCACGAATGTAGCAGAGCCGATACGAGTCTTCATACTGAACCACTTCGCCAACGAGCTGAGCACCATACTTAGTGAGTCTGGATACCATTTCGTCAATGTCTTCAACGGTGAACATGACGCGTAGATAACCAAGGGCGTTTACAGGAGCAGTCCGGTGATCTGATATAGTAGGTGGGGTGAGAAATCGCGAAAGTTCAATTCGGCTGTGGCCATCTGGGGTAACCATCATAGCAATCTCTACACACTGAGAACCCAGTCCGGTTACGCGACCAGCCCATTCACCTTCGACAGTGGTTCGCCCTTCGAGGTTCAAGCCAATCTCCTCGAAGAAAGAGATTGCGTCATCAAGGGATTCTACAACGATGCCGACATTGTCCATTCTTAGTAATTTGTTTTTTGCCATATTTTTATCTCCTTATGTGTAAAAATTTATTATCTGATCACCTTCATAATTATTCTATTAGGCGTACCGCCAACATTTTAACGATAATATACGCTAAGCAAAATTAGACATAAGAAAACGTTGATTTTACTACTCTAAGGTACTCAACAATTCCCAAAAACGATTATTTTTGGGACATTCGGATATTCATCAATTTTTGATGTTTTTTTGTCGAAAACTCCTCCCAAAACTCATTGCAAAAACTATACCCAAGATTTGGAGATTAATTGAAATTATCTTGAAGTTTTTGCACCAGAACCATAATGCTTATCCACCTTCTATTTTTCCAAATTTTTTCGGCATCCTAACATTTTAATAGCTTAGTGAACGATACTGTCTTTGACTAAGTTCAACCTTAATCATGTTTCATATTTTTTATAACCAAACTTAAGAACTCAGCATCCTTTCCTACTCCACAGATAAGCGCCGAGCCTCTATGATGCTGCCAAGGTAATCCAATATAATACAAACCTCGAATCGGACTTACCCCCCTTTTGTGAAGAGGAAATCCTTTTTCATTTAAAATTCCTTCTATATCTATCCATTTGTAGTCAGGAACAAAACCTGTTGACCATATTATATTTTTTACGTTTCTTTTACTATGATCGCTAAAAGTTATTTCACTTCCCTGTGTTTGTATCACCCGCGGTTTGGTTTCAACTTTCCCTTCACGAATCAGATGCTTCAATTCAAGGCCAAAAATAGGGTCACTTTGTTTTTGAAACCATGATCCGCGCTTCGTAGTATTTCCTGCATATAAAAGACCCACCCTTTCCAACCAGTGAAAAATGCTTTTTCCCATGATTTTAAGTGGTAAAAATTTAAGTGGATGGCTAATAGAAATGGTTACATCGCGACTTTCTGCAAGTTCAGTCGCAATTTGTGTACCAGAATTCCCTCCCCCTACCACGAGGACAGGACCATCTGGAATCGTCTCTGGTGATTGATATTGAGACGAATGAATTTGAAATATTTCTTGCGACAGACTTTGAGAAATTGAGGGAATGAACGATTTCTGAAAAGCACCAGATGCAATGATAACATGTTTGGAATGAAATACTCCCTTATCGGTAGATACTTCAAATGTATTTTTTATTTTCTGTACTTTATGTACAGTTGTTTCTACTTGTACTGGTAACAAAAAATGGTTAGCATATGTTTCAAGATAGTCTGCAATTTCATCTTTTGTAGGAAATGCATTTTCATCTCCCTCTAATTTCATTCCTGGCAGTGAGCTATATGATTTAGGTGTAAATAAAATCAAAGAATCATACCTGTTTCTCCATGAATCTCCAATTCGTTTTTCTCCATCAAGTATTACAAAATCATATCCTTCTTGTTGTAAATAATACCCCATACTTAATCCAGCTTGCCCAGCACCAATCACAATAACATCTAACATATCTTCACCTTCACTACCAATTTTTAAAAATAACATATGAATAATTGTTCATATATTCATATGTTTTCGTTAATTATAACATTTCCTTTTAACACGTCAAGGAATTTTTATCCAACTATTTGTAAAATACCTTTCATTATAACAAACATCATAACAGTTATATAAAAAGATAATTTTCATGTTCCCTCATATGTGCAATATGTCGCTGAAAATCGACTCAATCGTGAATTTACTGCAAGCAAGCGTTTCTTTTGATCCTTCGACTAAATGATTGTTCTCCTTTTTATTGTTCATAGATGGACGCCCCTTTTTCTTTGATTGAAGAGCGTCAATCCCTTGTGTATCAAATAAATTCTTTCATTCCCAGACAGTGTTAAGGCCAGGAATATTAAAGACTGTAGTAGTTTCTGAAATGGACGCTCCTGTTTCGTTCATATAATTAAGCACGTCCATTTTAAACTCAATTGAATAATTTGTATACGCCTTTGGAAATCCTTCTAATCTGTGTTCTCTAAACCTAGCTACCCATTTCTTTAGCATCGATATATTTACACTATATTTTTCAGCTACTGTTTTAAAAAATTCTACACCACTCTGGTAAGCATGAACTGCCGCTAATTTTGTTTCTAAAGAATATTTGGCCATAAGAAAACTGCACCTCCAATTGTTAGTTCGTGTCTAACAATTGGGGTGCAGTTCATAAGTCAGTTCCTTTTCCACTTTTCTTTATAATATATATAGAGTTTTATAATAGTAAAAAAGCAATATTTCTCCCTTGTCCCTAGTATCGGCCCCACCTACGCCAGATACCTTGATAGCCACTCGTGCCATCCTACCCAGTATTATCATCATATAAGGAACCACTTGCTTGGAGTATTTTCTTTTCTAGTAAATAAATTTTATATTAGAGTTACTAAGATTTATGTAAAGGTTGTTTATTTAATAGTTTGTATAATGCTTGGGTTCCATTTTCTTCTGCTCCTTTGTCAGCGAGCTCATCATATAATGATTTAGCTAATTGTAATCCTGGTGTTGATAATCCCATTTCTTTTGCTGATTCAAGAGCAATTCTCATATCCTTTATAAAATGTTTAATATAAAATCCTGGTTCAAAATCTCCATTAATCATCCGAGGAGCTAGATTACTAAGAGACCAACTTCCTGCTGCTCCTGTTTCAATACTTCTTAATACATCTTTTGGATCAAGACCTGCTTGCTTAGCGTATACCATTGCTTCACAAACCCCTATCATATTTGAAGCAATAGCAATTTGATTACACATTTTCGTATGTTGTCCTGCCCCAGCTTTTCCTTGTAAGATAATATTAGTTCCCATTAGCTCAAATATAGGTTTCATTGCATTAAAATCTTGTTGTTCTCCTCCTACCATAATGGCTAAAGTTGCTTTTTTGGCCCCAATATCTCCCCCTGACACAGGGGCATCCAATGTATAAATTCCCTTCTCACGGGCTATTTCGTAAATATTTTGCGCTAAAATAGGACTTGATGTAGTCATATCGATAACATATGTACCTGGTTTAGCGTGGTGTAAAATCCCTTTTTCCCCGAAATAAATTCCCTCTACATCTTTCGGGTAACCCACCATTGTAATAATAATATTCGCTTGAGCAGCAATCTCAGCTACAGTTTCTTTCCAAATGGCACCATTTTCTATTAACTCTTGAGAACGGGCAGGAGTTCGATTATAAACTAAAACTGTATATCCTGCCTTTATAAGGTGGGTGACCATACTTTTTCCCATAACACCTGTACCAATAAATCCGATGATTGCATTTTTAGTATTATACATACTTTACTTCATCTCCTATTTTTGTTTTTAATCATTCTCAAAAACAAAAAAGTATTTGATTGTTATGTTACTTACAATCAAATACTTTTGCCCAGGCGTACGACTATATGAACTATACGCTTCCTCGTGGTACTCCACGCTTCGCCAGTTACGTATAGAGGAATTATAATTAGACTGAGTATAAACCAGTATACAAAAAAAATCAAATATTCGGATTAATACCCTACAAGAAAAAGGGAAAGAAGAACAATGAATATTCTATACATATTCGATTAACATAACATACCATTATCAGTAATTCTCCTACGCCCCAAACTCGCATTATTCCTATAATTTGTACAGTCTATGAAATTTCAGGTTATGCATGTTTTTATGCAATACAGAAACAGCAAGGATTTTAGTATCCTTACCGTTTTATTTCCCAATCCGAAATTGTATAAAATCTTGCATGAAAATATCAGGAAAACATTAGGAATTAACTTATGCTATAGTATACTTTAAATGTGCGAAATGTAATTTTGATCCTGAATAAAGTAATAATGTACCCTCTTGGGATCAAGGCATGCATGATATCTCCATGCATGCCTTATTTTTTGCGCCGAAACCAGCCAAATATGTTGTTCTTTTGTTGTTCTGTGGCCGCAATGATTTTCTTTGTTTCCTGCATATCACGAATAAGTGACATAAGCTGTTCATCACGCTTACTTTCTTTGTCAAACGTTCATGTTCTATTTAAGCTTGTTTTTTTCCTGATTATGAATTATTTCTTTTAAGTACTCATTCTAGTTCTATATCAGTAAAGCTTTGGCCGTCGATACCCGGAGCACCGCCGTTTTTCCTCGCGTGCTGATATGCTTCATGGAGGGGCGTTAGTTTGGTAATGTGGGGAAATAGTCCCCAAAACCGATGCGTAGGCTCAGACTTCGCCTTTTGATAGATTCGTCGCCTTAGTTCCTGCAAAGTAATAGGTGTTTTTGTCATGGCACCCTTGCCTCCTTTGGTCATACGAAATATTTACAGGTTCGGACCCTTCCCTCCCAACGCGTTTTGCTGCACGCAGATTTCTGGTACTACGATCCGTTCTGCCACCCTGACACCTACCGGTCTCATTTCCCGATCGCGGTTATAGAGATGGTCTCCTCGATGAGGTTTCTTCATCGGGTGTCGAGGGCTTCACCATTTCGATTTCGCTTCATGGCGCCTCTCAGGCTACGGAAGTGGAGTCTATTCTCCCGATTGGACTTTCACCAACTAGATAATGTGTCCCTATCTGGACACGCCAATTTGCCAACGAAGAGAGTAGAATTCATGAATTACTTTTTTTAATAGATTTTTAGAGAAAAAAAAGCCCATCAAGTTAAACTTATATAAGCTTAACTTGATGGGCATGGGGCGGTATCGCCTATTATTTAAACGGGCTTTATTTCTATATTCTAACCTTTTCTATCGCTTTTATTTGACGATACTCAGGCTTCCACATTACTTCTTTCACTGCAATCTTGATATCGTTATCACTTAAGTTCTCTCTAGCAACACCTTCTGCAACTGCAACTTTCGCTACTTCAATTGCAACCATTTCCGAAATATTACGTAACTCTTCAACTTCTGGCAAAATAGGTGATCCTGGCTTACTTGTATCCACCATACTTGCAACTGCTTCAGCAGCTGCTGTGAACATTCCGTCCGTCATGACGCTTGCACGTACAACGATTGTTCCAAGACCTAGTCCCGGGAAAATAAGTGCGTTATTTGACTGTCCAATCACATACGTTACACCGTTATATGTAACCGGTTCAAACGGACTTCCTGTTGCAACTAACGCTCTTCCTTCTGTCCACTCGATTAAATCTGCTGGTTTCGCTTCCGCAAGTGACGTTGGATTCGACATCGGTAAAATGATTGGTCTTTCTACGTGAGAAGCCATTTCTTTAATAATTTCCTCTTTAAATGCGCCCGCAACAGTAGATGTACCAATTAAAACTGTCGGTTTTACATGTTTCACAACTTCAGCAAGTCCGATCACATCATTTTGTTTCCACTCACTTACTTCAACTTCTTTTCTTGCATATGGAATTTGGAAATCAAGAAGATCTTCCATATTATCTGTAATTAATCCGTTACGGTCGATACACCAGAAACGATTATGAGATTCTTCGTCTGATAAGCCCGCACGAACCAGTGCATCTCTTACTTGATCTGCGATACCGATTCCAGCCGTACCAGCACCAAACACAACGACACAATGCTCACTTAACGGTACACCCGAAGCTTTTACTGCCGATAATACGGCAGCAAGTGAAACTGCCCCTGTACCTTGAATATCATCATTAAATGTACAAACGTCATGACGATATTTATCTAAAATTTTTCGTGCATTTCGGGAACTGAAGTCTTCCCAATGTAAAAGTGCTTTCGGGAATTGTTTATTTACCGCTTGTACAAATGTATCAATAAATTCATCGTAAGCTTCACCTGTTATACGAGGGTGACGATTTCCAATATAAAATGGATTGTTTAATAATTCCTCACGATTTGTACCTACATCTAAAATTACCGGTAATACACGGCTAGGATCGATTCCAACTGCGGCCGTATATACAGCTAATTTCCCAATCGCGATGTTAATTCCACCAACACCCCAATCACCAATTCCTAATATACCTTCTCCATCTGTTACAACGACTAAATCAATGTTTTCAGCTGTTGCACCGATATTTGCAAATGCATCTTCAATACCTGATGGATCGTTAATTGATAAATAAACCCCACGCGGTTTACGGTATTCATGACTATATCTTTGAATTGCTACACCAACAGTTGGTGTATATACAATTGGTAACATTTCACGTAAATGATCTGTTAATATACGATAAAATAATACTTCATTTCGATCATGTAACGCAGTTAAGTATACATTCTTTAATAAATCATCTGGCTGAGAACTAAATTGTTCATATGCTCGGCGTGCTTGTTCTTCTAACGTTAAAACCGCTGGCGGTAATAACCCTTTTAAACCTAACTCTTCTCTTTCCTCTTGCGTGAAAGCTACCCCTTTATTTAAAAGTGGTGTTGATAATACTTCTACTCCTCTTAATGTCGTTTCTAATGAACCATTAGAACCTACTGTAAACTTACTCATAACATCCCTACCTCTATTTATATATGGCATTTCTATATTTCAAACAAAGAAGAGGGGCTTGTCCCCCCTCTTTTTTTAATTTTTCTTTAAAAGAGTTGCTCCTGCAATCCCTGGGTGTGTCATTTCAAATGGATCTAGAATTAACTCTAAGTCTTCTTGTGACAATACACCATTTTTCACACAAAGTTCTCGAACGGATTGACCTGTTGCAATTGCTTCTTTCGCAACACGAGCTGCTGCTTCATAACCGACATGAGGGTTCACGGCTGTAATAATTCCTACACTCTTCTCAACGTATTCTTTTAAACGATTTTCATTCGCTTCAATTCCTATTAAGCAATTATCTGTAAAGGCACGGAAACCATTATTCATAATGCTAATAGATTGAAGTAAGTTGAAAACAAGTACTGGTTCCATAACGTTTAATTCTAATTGTCCTGCTTCTGAAGCAAGGCAAATTGTATGATCGTTACCAATTACTTGGAACGCAATTTGGTTAATAACTTCTGGCATAACAGGGTTTACTTTCCCTGGCATAATAGAAGAACCTGGTTGACGAGCTGGTAGCATAATTTCCGCTAAGCCAACGCGTGGACCTGATGCCATTAAGCGAAGGTCATTCGCAATTTTAGACATGTTCATCATACATACTTTTAATGCTGCAGATACTTCAGTGTACGCATCAGTATTTTGCGTTGCATCTACTAAATCTTCCGCACCAACAAGCGGTAATTCACTAATCGTAGCAAGATGTTTTACAACTGCTTCAATATATTCCGGATCTGCATTTAACCCTGTACCAACTGCAGTTGCTCCCATGTTTACTTCATATAAATGTTGACGTGATTGCTTAATACGTTTCATATCACGTTCAAGTACACGAGAATACGCTTTAAACTCTTGTCCAAGACGAATCGGCACAGCATCTTGTAAATGTGTACGACCCATTTTAATAACATGATCGAACTGTTCTGCTTTTAATTCAAATACATCATGCATATAACCCATCGTTTGTAATAGGCCTTCTAACGCATTTAATGTTGCGATATGAATCGCTGTTGGGAATGCATCGTTTGTTGATTGTGCCATATTCACATGGCTATTTGGACTAATATAATGATAGTCTCCCTTTTCCATTCCTAATAATTCAAGAGCACGATTGGCAATGACTTCATTTGCGTTCATGTTCATTGAAGTACCTGCACCGCCCTGAATTGGATCGACGATGAAATGATCGTGCCATTTTCCATCTAGAATTTCTTGAGCAGCTTCTGCAATTGCTTTTCCCTTATTCAATTCCAATCTTCCTACATCTGTATTTGCAAGAGCTGCGGCTTTCTTTACAATTGCAAACGCTTTAATTAAGCCTTCATGAATTTTGTAACCTGTGATTGGAAAATTTTCAACAGCACGTAAAGTTTGAATTCCATAATATGCCTTGGTAGGTGCTTCCTTTGATCCCAAAAAATCCTTCTCAACTCGCATGTTCTTATTTGTAGTTAACATGTTAATTTCTCCCTATATTAAATGTACAGCCGAAAAAAACAGATGAATCCATTATCAATTATCGTCAGATTTAAGTGTTAAATCATATGCTAAAGGTGTTTCAATAATCTCTTTAATTTCTTCTAATTTATTAGTTTTTCCAAGCGTCCACATCAATTTTGCTATGATGGCTTCGGTATTCATATCTCCTGATAATATTACTTGATGCTGCGCCACTTTCCTCCCTACTTCATAGAGAAGTATATCTTCTCCTTCTTCCAAGCATTGAGTAGTAATTACTACAGCAATCCCCATTTCAGACAGTTCTTGAATTTTCGAAAGCAAGTTCCTTCCTTCAAAAGGTAATCCACCGTTACCAAAGCTTTCAATAATGATTCCTTTATACAAATCTTTTAGACAATCAAATATCTCCGGTTTTGTACCTGGATACAATTTCATAAGAAAAACATCTGTACATAAATTAGTATTTACTGAGAATTCATTATGAATAGAAGTTGGCTTCCAATGATATTTCACTTCATTTTCATTTACTTCAGCAACATATGGATAATTCACACTTTCAAACGCATCATAACTTTTTGTTCGCATTTTAACGGCTCTTGTCCCAATAATGACCCGACTATCAAAAACAATAAACACACCGCCAACATCCTCACAGGAAAATCTAAGGGCATCAGCTACATTTTTCTTTGCGTCTGTCTTTTTAAAACTGATAGGTACTTGTGAGCCTGTTAAAACAACTGGTTTTCTTAAACCTTGAAGCATATAAGAAAGCGCAGAAGATGTATAGGCTAACGTATCTGTCCCATGTGTAATCACAAACCCGTCGTAATCATCATAATGATTAAAAACAGCATTAGCTATTTCTATCCAATGCTCAGGCTGCATATTGGTACTATCAATATTCATTAAGATTTTGCAATCTATTTCTAAGTTTTGGGATGACTTTGAAAAATAATTCAACAATTCCTCAGCTGATAATCCTGGAACAAGCCCTTCATTTCCCTCCACAGATGCAATTGTTCCACCAGTTGCAAGTAATAAAATTCTCTTCATACAAAACACCTCCATAAAATAAACAACTATACATCGTTCGCGAAATGCGTATTTATAATTATCATTATAGAACTTAATTTGAAATAATCAAGGTTTCGTACTCAATACGCGTACTTTTTCTGTTTTTGATTATTTTCTTATGTTATAATTGATTTAATAAAAATAGATGGGGTATGAGACGAATGCTGGAACGTTTATCTGAATTAAGAAAAAATCGAAAATGGTCCTTACAAGATACAGCAGATCGACTTGGGATTGCAAAAAGCACCTATGCTGGGTATGAAAATGGTTATAGATTGCCTTCATTACAATCTTTATCCAAAATTGCAGATTTATTTGATACATCCGTAGATTATATAATAGGCCGAACTGAAAATTCACATCAAAACAAAGATATAATTGATATTACAAAACTACTGAAAGATCCAGATCAAACACTTGCAATAGACGGAGAAGTACTATCAACTGAAGAAATAATTGACTTTATTGCTTTTGTGAGAAGTAAACGTGAACTAAGTTCCAAAAGACTAGAAAATATTGTATCAACATTTGAAAATTGAATAAAGAATAAGAAAGAACGACATTGTATTCTTTAAACTTTGAAGTACTTATACAATTTATTTGTAAACGGCATGTATGCGATTAATATGGGAATAGTATTAATCAAAATTTATTTTATTAACTTTATATTTATAGATTACTTTTTTGTTATTTTACGTATAAAAAAGAAAAGTATCTATTTCTAAATAGATACTTTTCTTTTTTATCTTAGTGTAAGCTATGCTGTCCTAATAATTATTCCTTCCCCATTTGAAATAGGCGTCTCATAATTTCTCCACTTACAGAATTATCTTCACGTGCTGATTTCATCATTTTTTTGCGATAGCAGCTGCATCTAGAAGAGTCGAGATTACGAAAATACAACGTACACTGGCACATGACTATATCCTCACAATACAAATTTATTTGGAAAAACATTTAAAACGAAAGGATAATGCAGCATTGAGTTTTGCGGATGATTTAGAATAATACTGAACCAAGAATCAATGGAGCAGGCTTATATTAGGGGAAGGAAACGGAAGATTTTTACCTTAGGTAAAATAATTTGGTGACAAAAGCAGGAGTATCTCCTGCTTTTACTGTATGTTATAAATTAACAAAATAGTTTGAATAGTCGTAAATTTTTGGTATAATAAAAAAAAGGTTAAGGAGTTGATTTCCTATGAAAAAGCATTTACTTAATACACCAGCACAATCTGAAGTAAACGTCATGGATTCTCTATTTGCTGAAATGGTTTTAGACAAAGCCATTCATGATTTCCGAAAAGAGCAAATCCAAAAGGAAATCGAACGATCACTACAAAATCGAAACAAGGAAGAATTCCTACGATTAACAGAGGAATTAAAAAGTATTTCTTAAAAATAATTTATGTCTATCAGTATGATTTTAAGATAAAATGGATAAAACCATAACAGGACAGGGAAGAAGTGTTTTTACTTCTTCCCTTTCTATTTAATTAGAGGAAATCTACATTCATGTTGTGTTTATGCTAATTTCATTTTTTCTTGAATAATCGATTCTTCTATCAGGGGTAGCACCACATTGCTATCAAGCTAAGGTTTTGTAGTACCCCCAAAACAAAAATTTTATTATTTTGCAGTTATTTATGAGAATTTAGCTCATTTTTTTCGTTTTGGGGTGTTATAAAATTCTTAAGTTGATGGACATGGGGCGGTACCCCAACTATTGAACAATCGTCAAATCCGGTATATTTACATTTTCACGATCGAGTATCGTATTCTTTTTACCATTAAGAGTTTTTTCAAGAAACGATAATATAACATGATTACTCAATTCATAAACATGCTCAGGGTTCGGTGGTAATGTACTGTCATCGTCATAAGGTGTTCCGGTAAGATATGGTCTCAACAAAGGCAAATCTGTGAAGCTGCCGTGTACTGCTCCACCCGCTATCGTAATATCGTATGCCGGGCCTGAAACTGCTTGTTTGTATCTGTCATTAGTCACTTTGAACATATCTCTTATTTCTTGCACTGTCTGTGAATCTAGTCCTGATGGTAGTGGTTGTTCAACTCTTCCATTAAACCACATTTCAGTATTTTCAGTTGCAATAAATGCAAATGGCTTTGTCATACTGCCTGGGCCTGTCAGTCCAAAGAAAGCCCCATCCATATTTATTGCAGATTTAATTTTAGGTTCAACCTGCAAAGCTCTTGCTGCTGTAGCCCCTCCCATTGAATGTCCAATTGCCGCAATTTTATCCAAATCCAGTCTGTGCCTAAAATTCTTATCCGTTTTGTTTAATGTATCCAACTGGTGTATAACAAACTGTAAATCTTTTACCCATATATTATTAATTCTATTATCATATTCTGTGAGATTCGGGATTTCATTAATATATTGAGGGTTAATCGGAATAAACCGCCCATCATTAAATTCAGTTCCAGCGCTAAAGTGCGTATGATCAATACTGAATACAATGAATCCTTGACTTGCCAGTTCACGAGTAAGCCATTGATAATTCCAGTTACCCAAGCCAAAACCATGCGAAAATAAAACAATTGGATATTTATCTTCTTTACTTGATAGCACTCCCTCTTTATACACTTGAGTGTTTACGTTATTGACACCAACAAAAAGTTCACCAAATTTATTAGTAGTTGCCATCTGATTGATTGCGTTTATAGTCGCAGGGATATAAGGCTCCATTTCCTTACCCTTGCGGTCATTGCTATCAATCGGATACCAAGCTTGAACCATAAGTTCCCGGTTATTATTATGGTCAAGAAAGTCTTTTCTGGAAAAGTCGGTCCAATCAAAGGTAGTAGAACCTACTTGATGCTTACCTGTAGTTTTTGGAAAAGTCACCAATGAATTTTCCAACTTTGCAGGATGTTGAGTGGCTTGAGCTGCTTTTTCATTGATCACTTGGGCATTCACTGAGATTGTACTTGAAAGTAAAGCACATGTTGTTAAAGTGCTAACGATAACTTTTTTCATTTGTTTGTTCCTCCCGTTTATCAATTTATTTGTTCTTTTTTGCTATTAAATACTCCTTAGCGCATCAATCGGGTTCAGCCTTGATGCTTTCCTCGCTGGTGCAATTCCAAAAATAATACCGATTGCTGCTGAGAAGCCAAGAGCTAACAATACAGTTGATAAAGAAAGTGCAAAACTTGCTCCGATTAATGAACATACAACAAGAGCAATGGACGTGCCCAGCAAGAATCCGATGGTTCCACCAAAAAGAGACAGCAATACCGCCTCTAGCAGAAACTGCTGTTGAACCCGTTTCGGTTCTGCCCCTAGGGCCTTTCTTAGCCCAATTTCTGTCGTTCTTTCCGTAACTGAAACAAGCATCATGTTCATAATCCCAATTCCTCCGACAATAAGCGAAATCGATGCAATGCCCCCAAGCATGAGCGATAGCATTGTCGTTATTTTATTGAACGATGAGATCATATCCTGCATATTCATGATCGTAAAACTTTTGTCTTTGTAGTTAAAAGCCTGGTTTAATACAGATTCGATATCGCTGGTTATCTTTTCGGATTGATTTGAATCACTCATATATACATCCACACTCGAAATGTATCCTGTTCCAAGAAGGCTCATGGATGTAGTATAAGGAATGATCACCGCATTATTTATTGAGGATTCAGAAAAATGATTCGATTTCTGTAACGTGCCAATCACGGTGTAGGTCGCCCCGGCAATCTGAATCCTCTTACCAATGAGATCCTCTCCCCAAAACAAATCATTCGCAATATCGGACCCAATCAGACACACCTTATTTTTACTATTTATATCAAGGTTATTTAGACCTCTTCCTGTTTCAATCAGGTTCTTCGTTTTTGAAAAATACACATCATTTTTGCCTTGAACTACTACATCTTTTTTTTCATTACCATTATAGACAATCGTTGTTTTTCCAGTAAGCGTAGGAGAAACTCCATCAACATGCTCAATGGCAGACAACTTTTGTATGTCACTATCAATCAATCCATGCTTAAGTGGAGTCCCTATGGCCTGAACGGTTATTTTATCAGTTCCGAAAGAAGAAAACTCACTCATCATCCCATTCATTGCACCCTTAACAATTGTAATCAAAGCAATAATCGAAACCACACCAATCACAATTCCAAGCATAGTCAGGAAAGAACGCATTTTATTATGAATGAGATTCATCCAGGCCATCTTGATATTTTCCTTAAACATGTGTGTACTCCTCCCTAAGTTTTCCGTCCAATATTTTTACAATCCTGTTTGCATGTTTAGCGATTTCAATATCATGGGTAATCATAATAATCGTTTTTTCCTCTTCGTGAAGCTCGTGAAAAATCTCCATAATTTGATGACCCGTTTTTTGATCCAATGCTCCTGTTGGTTCATCAGCCAGTAAAATCGTTGGTTCTGTTACCATTGCTCTTGCGATGGCCACTCTCTGCTGCTGACCACCGGAAAGCTGATTGGGACCATTTTGCAATTTTTCACCAAGTCCAACCCTTATGAGCATATCACGTGCTCTTTTCTTACGTTCCTTTTCGGCTACACCAGCATACACAAGTGGAAGCTCTACATTTTGAATGGCACTAAGTCTCGGAAGGAGTTGGAACTGTTGGAATACAAATCCAATCTCCTTGTTTCGGATTGCAGCAAGCTCCGATTCTTCAAGCTCATCAACCTTTTGATTCGATAAAATATATTCACCGCTTGTAGTCGAATCTAGACACCCAATAATATTCATCAAAGTTGATTTTCCTGAACCGGATGGTCCCAAGATTGCAACGAAATCTCCTCTATGAATGGTTAGATTAATATTATTTAAAACTACTTGTTCTTCCTCACCCATGTAGTACGTTTTTATAATCTGAGTCATTTTGAGAATTTGCTCACCCATTATTGATTCCCTCCATGCATCATAGTTGCATTGGAATTGTCTTTTTCTTTAGTAGAAACCATCACTGCACCACCAGCGTCAACTCCGTCTTTAATCTCAACTGTGGTTCCATTATTAATGCCGATGTGAATATATTTTTTTGTGGGTAATCCTTTTTCTGATGGAATCAGAACATATGGCTTATTTTTACTATCAAACTGGACCGCGTTCATTGAAAGGGTCGTGACCCCAACAGCTTTTTGTTTCAGTATTCTTGCCTCAGCACTCATTCCTACTCGAATTGTATTATCGCTATTAAGGTCAATCGTTGCTATAAAATAAGAAACCCCATTTTCGTTTGTTGCCTCTTTTGAAATGTTTGAAATGGTACCCTTCATTTCTTTTTCAAGTGCATTGATGGTTACATTTACTTCATTGCCAACCTTTAAATATTTCAGGTCGTATTCATCTACTTTGACCTTTGTTTGTAAATTAGCAAAATTCACAATGTCTATCAATTGGGTCCCTGGCAATACATGAGTGTTACCTTTTACATATACTTTTGAAACTTCACCATCGATTTCGGCCTTTATTTCTTCCCCTACTCCATTTTTCAATAACACATCTCCTTTTTTAATCTGATCTCCTTCTTTAACGATTATTTCGTCAACATGCATTTCCTTATTACTAGATATGTTCTGTTTATTTTTTGCTTCAACTGTACCAGAAAAACTATAGTAAGTTGTAATGTCACTTGTTTGAGCTTTCTCCTCTTGAAAATCACCGTTTCCTTTTGGCCAAAAAGCCAACACTGAAATCAGTGCGATTATAACCACCCCAATCATGCTCCAAATTACAAGCTTCTTCTTGCTCTTCCTCTTTTGCTTTGTATTCATTTTACTAACCTCCATGTTTGATGTAGCCTCAATATAAATTTCCAATATGAACTGAATATGAACTTACAAAAAAATCCACAAAAAATTTCAAAAATAAAAATAGTGCCTGACATTGCTTGTATAAAGAGTCTACAAGCAGTGTCAGGCACAAAAAGTGATTTTTATCGACGTGGGCATTATCAACTACTACCACCCCGTCTTGGATAGTGTTGCGATAACGAATAGGAATGAAATCACATTACTGTTATAATCATTTTAACCATTAATACAGGTTCTTTTAATACGTTGTAAAAAGACCATAGTATTGTTCCTGAAATTTGTAATACAAGCGTGTTTTCATATACCTATTTTTTATATTTTAGCGGCAGTGTAACAATAAACTCTGTTCCCCCCTCAAGGCCCTCTAAAACTTTAATATCCCCATCGTGGAGATCAACAATTTGTTTAACAATAGATAAGCCGAGCCCATTTCCTTTTATCGACGGGTCTCGGGATTTATCAACTTTATGGAATGGCTTAAAAATATCCTTCCGTTCTTCTACTGGGATACCAATACCAGTATCTATAATTAAGACAGAGATAAGATGATTTTTTGATACTGCTTTAATCGTAATTTTCCCTTGAAGTGGCGTAAATTTAATACTGTTATGTATTAAATTTGTCCACACCTGCTTGAGTTGATCTTCGTCTGCTTCAATCGTAATGGGGGTTAACTGAATATCTATCGCAATTTTCTTGGCTCACCACTGCGGTTCCAAACCGATGGTAACATTCCGTAGTTGTTCATCTAATCGAAAATGTGACAGGTTAAGTTGTAGTTGATCATGCTGCAAGTGAGACAAGCGAAGTAGGTTTCTTGCTAGACGTGATAATCGATCACTTTCCTGTTCAATAATATTCAAATATCGTAAACGATTTTCCTCACTCATTTTCTTTTGTTTTAACGCTTTTGAAAATCCAGAGATTGAAGTTAACGGTGATTGGATTTCATGTGATACATTGGACACAAATTCTTGACGCATTTGATCAAGTTTGCCGAGTTCTTTAGCCATTTCATTAAAGCTCGCACTTAATGCGCCAATCTCATCTTTTCGTTTCGTCGGAAGCACAATAGTAAAATTTCCTTGTGCCATTTTCCTCGTTACTTCTGTCAACCTTACGAGAGGGCTGACGACATATCGAGCAGCTATAATAATCAAAAGGCTGCCAAAAAACAAAATGATGACGTACATGATATGAATTACATTCATAAACTGGTCTTCAAACTGATTCCTCTCAATTGTTAAAAATATTGCATAATGTTCCCCATTTTCTTGAAATGGTACGCCAACAATCGGAACATGCGTTATAAACCCTTTAAAATTGTCTGTAATTTCCCCAGCAAGAACCGCATCGATATATTTTTTTCAACTTTCAAATTTTCGTCCTTGAGAAGTGGTACACTATCATTTTTATATAATTGAAGGCGTGTGCCAGCAGTCCCCGAATATGCCTTCATAAAAGACAGCAAATTGTTCGATCCAGTAGCTTGGTAGATTTCAATCATCCTTTTACCATTATTGACAAGAATTTTCCGTATCTCTTCCTGAGAACGGTCATGATATAAAATATTCGTTCCAATATAAGCGACAAGTAAACTAAACATAACAGTGCTGACATAAATAACCACTATTCGTGTATAGAGCGATTTAATCCCGATACACCTCCAAGCGATATCCGAGCCCCCGGATTGTTACTATTTTGAATTCCTGCTCATACTCGGCAAATCGCTCCCTAAGTCGTTTGATATGGACATCAACTGTCCGTTCATCCCCTTCGTAATCAATGCCCCAAATCTGCTCAATGAGATGATCACGTGTAAATAACTGATTAGGATAACTGCCCAGTTTATAAAGGAGTTCAAATTCTTTCATTCGCATTGTAATTCTTTTACCATCTTTATAAATCACCTGGTAGGTTTTACGATCTAGTTCAATGTCTCCAAGCTTTATTACATTTGAAGCTGCAATACGATAGCGTTTGAGCAGTGCCTTCACGCGCAAGACTAGCTCAATTGGATCAAAAGCCTTAACTAAATAATCGTCTGTTCCAAGCCTAAAACCTTTTATTTTGTCCTCTGATTCACCTTTTGAGGTAATCATCAAAATAGGAGTATCAGCTAGTTCACGAAGTTCCTTACATAATGACCATCCATCCAGCTTTGGCATCATGATGTCAAGAATCACAAGATCAACCTGATGGTTCTCAGCATATTCCAATGCATCTGCTCCGTTCGACTTTTCAACAATATCAAAACCTTCACCATCAAGGTACAAACGAATGAGCTCACGAATATGATCTTCATCATCAACGACCATTATTTTAGTCAATTCTTATTTTCCCCCTTAGAAGTGATATAACCTACTATTCTATAAATTTTCAGAAGACACATTTAACGTATTTAGACATAGCCTAACTGATTTGTAAGAACTACCAATTGTTCGTATGGTGTATACGTTCCATATCTGACATCTTCACTTGCTTATAGGATTTCGCAGGATTTTGTATATATTGTCCATGTATATCTTGTACGTATACCATTTTTCCTGTAAATCCTGTCACAAATCCTACTTGTCCAAATACCTTTACTTTATCACCTAAATAGATTCCATCTATATGTGATGTATTTTTCTTGTTCCGTTTTGCACTTGTATTCTTTGTTTTCCTTCCTTTTCTTGCGGTTGCTTCATACAGGGAACGTTTTTTCTTTCTAAATTGCTTGATGCAAAATTCACCACTTTGATCATATTCTTGTAACCGTTTTGGATTTGTAATCGCAATGGCGTCGTGTACATGTGTTTTAGATAAACGTAACTCTTTTCGTATCGGCTTTGTGTAACTGCCATACGTAATCTCACAATCTAAACGATTCATGATTTGTAAACGCAATATATTCATAAAGCCTGTTTCTTTATATTGTTTTGTTTTTTTATTTCCTTAACGCTGTAAATGCTACAAATCTGTTTCCTTAATGAACAACCTATATACGTTTCATTGCATCAATAATCTTACATATTCCCTCTTCAATCATTACTTCCTTTACATTTGATACATTTAATTTCAATATTCTTTCTTTTGGAAACGAAGATAAATAATTTTTATCAATCGAATCTAGCAATACTTTATTTTTTATTAACTGTCGAAGAAGTGGTTCAACTATAACTCTCTTATCTAAAGTAATATGTGTATGAACACATGGTAATTTCGCATCATGGTATTGAAATAACTGTTTGTTCGTAATACTCCATTCTTTCAAAGAAGCGGCTAACCTCTTGGATCTTTCATAATAGGAAGCGCGAATTTTTTGTTTATGCCGATCAAACATTCCGCTCTTTATATACACTTCTAAAGCTGCTTGTGAAATCATTGAGCTATCGATATCTAATAATTTTTTATATGTTAAGAAATTTCCCGTAAGACAATTAGGTATAACTGCAACACCAACTCGTAATCCTGGAAAAATAATTTTAGAGTAACTTTTCAAATAAATAACATGAGAGGAGTCATCGTAACTATACATTGGATCCGCTTTAGCGTCCCTCTCTAAATCTGCTAAATAATCATCTTCTACAATAAATACATCATATTTCTTCGCTAAACGGACAATAGCTTCCTTGTCTTTCTTAGAATACGATGTACCTAACGGATTATGAAACCTCGGCATTGTATAAAAAAATTTAATATCTTCTGTTTGAAATATAAGTTCTAATTCGTTTAAATTTATCCCTTCGGCTGTTCGTTCTATTCCCATAACAGGGATGTTGTGCGTTTCTAAATACTCGATAAATAAATGATAACTTGGCTGTTCAATTAAAATCGTTTTCTTTTTATTCGGAAACGGAATAGAAATTAACAAAGACAGCGCTTGCTGCACGCCAGATGTAATAAAAATATTCTCTTCATTTGTAAACACTTGATAATTCGTTAATTGCCTTTGAACAACCCGAATTAACGATGACAATCCTTTCGGAGTCCCGTATATAAATAAGTCATTTTTATATGTATCAATTGCTTTATTAATACAATGCTGAAAATCTAAATATGGAAAAACATCTGGGTCAGGTGCAGATGTTGCAAAATCTATTACACTACTATCATTTACATAGCCTTCGTTTGTTTTTTTCACAACATAGTATCCGCTTTTCAAAACGGAGTATATCATATGCCTTTTTTCTAACTCCTGAAGTGCACGAATAATTGTACTTTTCGTGCATTGATAATGCGTACTTAAGGATCGAATAGAAGGTAATTTGTCTCCCTCTTTTAATTCCCCATTTTGGATTAAGCGTTCTAAATCATTGAAAACGTTTAAATATTTATACACGTTTACACCCCTATATATTTTCTGTACCGGTACAGATGACATTTATTTGTATTGTAGCACCCGCAATAAACCATTACCATTTACGTATACTGGCCAGTAAGAAAATTCATTATATGAGGTGTGAATATGACACAAACAAAAAAAGCATACGCCGCAGCTATTCTTTATACATTCATAATTGGTTTTTCATTTATGTTTGTAAAGTTAACTTTTACAGTCACAGGACCACTTGATACGTTAGCTCATCGATTTACCATTTCTTTTCTTGTCGCATCAATTCCAGTAATATTCGGTTTTGTTAAATTAAATATCACATTTAAAAGCATGCTTTCTATTTTACCAGTAGCAATCCTATACCCAGCTTTATTCTTTACTTTTCAAGCATTTGGATTAGTGTATACATCATCTTCTGAAGCTGGCATTATTCAAGCTACCATTCCTATCTTTACATTGGTATGTGCCTCTTACTTTTTAAAAGAACGAACAACAATTTGGCAAAAAATTTCGCTTCTTTTATCTGTATCTGGTGTCATCTACATTTTTGCTATGAAAGGATTTGGTTCTCATTCTACTAGTTTTATCGGAGTTATACTCATTCTCTTATCAGCATTATCGTCAGCTGGTTATAACGTTCTAGCACGAAAGATGACAAAACAATTTCGATTAATTGATGTAACATATATGATGACTACAATTGGGTTTGTTTGCTTTAATACACTGTCCATCGGAAATCATATTGCTGCGGGAACGATGAATCAATATTTTCAGCCCTTTACAAGTCCATTATTCCTAGTTTCAATTTTATATTTAGGAATTCTTTCTTCATTGTTAACAGCATTCCTATCAAATTACGCTTTGTCCATTATGGAAGCATCAAAAATGAGTGTATTTAGCAATGTATCAACTTTAATTACGATGTTCGCTGGCGTAATTTTCTTACAAGAAGATCTTGCATACTACCATATCATCGGCGCAGTCATGATTATTCTCGGTGTATTAGGTACAAACTTTTTAGATGAAAAATTCATGTTAGCAAAGCAGAAAAATGTTAGTATGTAAAACAAAAATCCTGTTTTGAATATCATCAAAACAGGATTTTAACTACCTTATTAATAAAAATAAATTTCAAAAAAATTATAACGTTACAATAATTACTTAATTATGGATTTCAATAAAGTAGAATGTAGGGAGGGGACTTTAAAATCTTAACTAGATGTGTGTACAGCAGTCCCTCTAAAATAATAAAAGAGAAAGCAAACGTCATTTTAGTGTATTCTATATTGTCCAGCTAGTTTTTCTTCGCCCATTCGTACTAAGCGTTTTGTAATTTCTCCCCCAACTGTTCCGTTTGCGCGTGCTGTTGTATTTGGACCGAGTGTGATCCCGAATTCACGTGCAATTTCATATTTCATTTGCTCAATCGCGCTCCTTGCGCTTGTGATAAGAATTTCATTGGTACGATTATGTTCTTGAATATTCATCTTTAGCACCTCCATTTTATTGGTAAATAATGTGCTCATATTCTAGATAAATATGCATATCCATAAAAAAAATATAAAACCTGCACTTTATGTAAATTTGTATTTTTTAAAACTAATTAACCAGATTTTTTGGAGGGAGATTTTGATAAAGAATCCATGAATTGTTTTTTAGTAAAATGATAAGTTCGGTGAGTGTAATAAACTTTCGCAGTAGCAAGATTATCACAAAGAGAACACTTAATTTGATACGAAGCTTTGCTAACATGGGGAGTTTCTAGCAATAGTAATGTTTCTTTCATGTGTGTAGTACAAACCCACATAATTTCACCTCTTCATTAATATTTTTCATTTTACAACCACTCTTACATTATGCTTTATAAGCTAAAAAACTTCTTAACTAATAGAATTTAGCTTTTCACAACCTCTTCAAGTTGCCAATACAGATTATCTCATTCGAACATTATTCACTACTATTTAGACCGTTCTTCCAGCCAGTCACCAATCGTTGGATAAGTTATTTTTGAAGCTTTACTTCCAAAAGCAATAGACGTATGCCCAACAGGTAAATTTATATATTGTTTATCTTTACTCGATATGCGATTCATCAATGCTTCTACTTGATGTGGTTGAGCAATAATATCGATTTCACCTGATAAATTGAGCACATTAGCAGTGATTGCTTCAAGTTTAACCTGACGCCCACGAATAACCAACTCCCCTTTAATCAGTTTGTTTTTTTGATAAAAATCGCTAATCCATTGACGATAGGATTCACCTGGAAATGGAATGCCGTCGTTTAACCATTTTTGCAAAAGTTTAAAGCTCTTTACGAATCTTTCATCTTCAGCACGATCGAAAAGACTAACATATGGCCCATAAAAATTTGCCATCGGTTTGAGTAATTTGTTTCCAATGTCAATCATTTCAGGTGGAATATTACCGAGCGTTTGGACCACTTTATCAATATCAAAATACCGCTCATCTAGCATAGCGCCGTATAGACCTGTTTCTTCAAAATCAAAAGGAGTTGTCATAAAAACAATATTGCGAATTGGTAATTCAGGGTGAAGCGCCGTAAATATTGATGTTATCGTACCGCCCATGCAGTAACCAAGCATGGACACTTCATCAGTATTAGATTTTCGCAATACTTTACGAACTGCACGTGGGATGTAGTCCATTATATAATCATCTAATTTCATATTTTTATCTTCGGGACCTGGTGTCCCCCAGTCTAGGAGATAAACATCAAAGTTACGATTCACTAAATATTCTATTAAACTGCCCCCCTTTGTTAAGTCCATAATATATGGTTTATTAATCAATGCATAAATCAATAGGATTGGAATTTTATGTTTTTTCGGTTGATCAGAAAAATATCGATAAAGCTTCGTTTTATTCCTAGTCCAAATAACCTCCTTCGGTGTTGGACCTACTTCAGGCTCGGCATCCAATGTTAACACTTGAGTTGCACTTTTTACACGTCCATACATCTGTTGATACTCCTCAGTTATCATTTCGATAAACTTTTCGTATTCTTTTGTCATAAGAACACTCATAACTTCACCCCTTACATAATTAATAATCGACTTATGAATTTGTTTTTTACTGTATTTCTTATACAGTACCTTTTGTACTCACATCTTTTGGGGATTTTAATAAGGTTATAAGTTCATTCATTTTAGTATCAAGGCTTTTCATATCCTTTTTTAAATTTGCCATTTCACGTTGCAATTCCACTGAGTCTCCTTGAGTATCCTTTGTTTCTTGTATAAATTCTTCTAAATCATCCACCTTTGCATCTATATTGACAATCTGAGAAGAAATATGCGCAAGGTCATTTCGTGATGGTAGATTAACAAATTCATAATAACGTTCTGTCGTTTCATTCATCATTTTTTTGAATTGAAGATTCATCTCCAACATCTGTCCTATTCCTTGAGCAGGAAATTCTTTAGTCACTTGCTCATCAAAAAAGTTACTGTACCGGGAATAATACTCTTTCCAAATTTTATAAAAGTTAGAGTTTTCGGCCATCTTTCCTCCTCCTATTACCTGAGTAATTTATTAATTGTCATATTTTTATGAAAGGTATTCCCTTCTTAAAGAAGCGGAATGCCTCTTTAATACCTACGATTCTGTTAAAAGTTTACTAGTAATTTTTTGAATTTTCCGTTAGATTTGTAACCATCTAAAATAAATCACCCACAATACTATAGTTTGTTATTTTTTACACTTTTTGCTCGAGAAGTTTTCGAGTATAAATGGTTACCCATTTCCTTGGCAGTAGTCCCACAGATTTAGCCATGAGTTTATTTTTAAAGCCCGGGATGATTACCCTTTTATTCTTCATTAACCCTTCAAAGCCGCACTTAGCAACCATTTGCGGATCCAACATGTTCTTATTGAACACTTTCGTGCCTGCTCCGGCGAATTGTTGCGTGAGCGGTGTTTTGGTAAAGCCGGGGCATAATACGGAAACTTGAACCCCGGTTCCTTTCAATTCTTCTGCAATCGCTTCCGAAAAGGATAATACGTACGATTTGCTTGCTCCATACATCGACATCCGCGGAACTGGCTGAAAGGCTGCTAGTGAAGCCACGTTTAAGATTTTACCTTGCTTTCGTTCCACCATATCATCTGTAAAAAGTCTAGTTAAATACGTAAGCGAGATCATATTAAGCTGCAGATATTCCATTTCTTTCTGAATATCTGCTTCCGTCATGAACCCGAACCCGCCAGCCCCAGCATTATTAATTAAAATATCGATGTCAATTCCTTCGTTTTTCAATTGTTGATGCAAGCTCTCTATCGTTGTATAGCTGCTCAAATCACCAGCAAAAGTATTCACTTGCACGCCATAATCCTTTTTTAAATTCTCGGCGTGTTGTTCCAACAACGTTTCGTCTCTAGCAACTAATACCAAGTTATAACAATGGCTTGCGAAAACTTTAGCGAATTCCAAACCGATTCCTTTTGTAGCACCTGTAATCAAAACAGTTTTTGTTGGCATCCGTCTCCTCCTCATGCATTATTTATCCAGTCGAAAAAGAGAAATTGCTTTATCCACACCTTGAACGTCAGATTCAAAATCTGTTACATCCCACGCTAGGACAAGTACTTTTCTCCCTAATGCTTCAATTTCTTTCACAACTTCTTCGAAAACCTCTACACGACGTGAACAAACCACGACGTTTGCATCAGCCTCAGCCAACACTAGCGCCACCATTACACGCTCTAACGCTCTAACCCGCTACAACCCATTGCTGTCTGTCCTGTTAAATCAAACAATTGTTTAGATAACATTCTAGCTACCCTTTGTTTATTTAGAATATTCTAAAATTTATAAATATTCGTATTGTTTTTGATTATACTCATAAATTATAATTAAATAAAATTAAAGATTTTAATGTGTAAGTAAGTAATATTAATATTAAAAAAGGGGGACGGCCATGAACATTGAACAATTGCTATATATTATTGAGGTCTCAAAGCATAGTTCTCTGACTATAGCCGCACAGAATCTTCATGTGACCCAATCCACGATTAGTCAATCCATTACCAGCTTAGAAAAGGAGTTAGGAATTAAAATTCTTAATCGCTCCCGTGGACACGGTGCTGTACCAACAGATGAAGGTAGAATCATTCTAAAACTTGCCTACGAAGTACTGAAAAAAATTGAAGAAATTAAAGAGACAGCCAACTCATTTAATTCCTTGGATGTGGGAGAACTAAGATTATCCTCTTTACCCGGATTGACGACGTTTCTGGTAAAAGCTATAGCCGCTTTTAGACAAGAATATCCACATGTGAATGTGGAGGTGTCCGAAAAAAGTGGATCTGCTGTGATTGAAGATATTCGACAGCATAAGACCGACATCGGACTAATTACATATTCAACCGATTTGAACATAAACATGGAAGGAATTGCTTTTGAAACCCTATTTGAAGGGAAACAAAAAGTATATGTTTCTAAGCATTCTCCCTTAGCGTTTCTTGGTACAATAGCTCCGCATGATATACTTGATCAAACTCTCGTTACATATAACGGTGAATTTATGCAATATTTTGTTCAAGATTTCTTTAACAAATATAAGCCCTTAAAAATCCTATTTACGTCAAATAATATGGACGGAGTTCTCCAAGCCATCATTGAAAGTTTAGCTATTACATTTGCTCCTGATTTCGTAATGAAAAATTATCCCCCTGTCATCAATGGTGATATCATTCCGATTGATTTGATAAATCATAGAACTGTAAATATTTCTTTAGGGTTGGTTCGATCAGAGAATAAACATTTATCCACTTTTGCCAACAAATATATTCATTATCTAAAATCTATAATTGTTAAGAGTTAAGAACGAAAAAAGAGAAGCATCTTCGTCACATGTGAACGTCGGGCTTCTCTTTTTTTACGAATCTATCTTTTAAAATTTGGTCACATCTACAGGCTCAATTCCTTCAGCCGCGCAGTGGTCATGGTATTTTTTCAGGAATGACTCCCAATTATCTCTGGCAATAATTTCTCCATTCTCACCTAAATAATCTAATGTTCCTTCAACAATATTCAATGTAATAACTTCTTCATCCCCTACAGCCTGAGGTGTATGTGAGGATCCAGCCGGCTCATAAACGACATCACCAGCTTTGGAGACCCAAGGATCCTCAAGATATCTCCAAGTACCTTGGACGGTATAAACAATGACCGTACCAGGATGAAAATGAGCGGGAAGTTGCATAGCCGCAGGAACTTTTAATAATGTAACCGTCTGTCCTGTCACTGGATTGGCTTTAAGCAATTTAAATTTCGCATCTCCAAAATAAGGAATCCAAGGCAAATCGTCCGGACAAATATTATTGGCATGGAATGCCGTTACCTCTTTTACACTTTTTACGTTACTCACTTATATCCCCTCTTTCATTTTTTTGAAATCCGCATATTGATAACGTTTGCAACAATAAATTAATTGAATATTGCGAATTTGTTATTTTCAGTATATTTATAATTTCCAATTAAGTAAAATTATTATTTTTAATATTTAATTAAGTATTATTAATCTACGCCATCAACTTGACGGTTACTTAGCGCCAAGTCCCCCATCAAGAGTCAATATTTGTCCTGTACAATAATCAGAAGCTGCTGAAGCAAAATAAAGAACTGCTCCCACTAAATCATTATCTCTACCTAACCTCCTTACTGGAACTTGGGAGGCGATGATTGGGCCAGCCTTGTGTACAAGTGTTCCCGGTATTTCTGGGTTATTCATTCCAGTTGTGAAAACTCCAGGAGCAATAGAATTCACATGCACTCCATGGCGTCCCCACTTAACTGCAAGATCCTTTGTTAAAGTCATAACTGCCCCCTTACTTGTCGTATATCCTACAGAATCTACAGCTTCTGGGTCAGTACCTTTAAAGCCGATTGAAGAAGAAATGTTAATAATTTTTCCATATTCGTTGTCTATCATATGTTTTCCTACAGCCTGGCACATCAAAAATGTACCTGTTACATTTGTATCGAGCATAGCTTGCCATTGTTTTAAAGGCATGTCCGTAGCGGGTGTTTCAAAAACCGTTCCGCTACTGTTAACTAAAATTTCGATTTTCCCAAAATGGGAGACCGCTTTCTCCACAGCTTGAGCGACAGATTCAGGAACTGTTACATCCAATGAAATCGCAAGCGCTTGTCTCCCTAATGCTTCGATTTCTTTCACAACTTCTTCGCAAACCTCCATACGACGTGAACAAACTACGACGTTTGCACCAGCCTCAGCCAACGCCAGTGCCATTACACGCCCTAACCCGCTACCGCCTCCCGTAACCATTGCTGTCTGTCCTGTTAAATCAAACAATTGTTTAGATGACATTATAGCTTCCTCCAATTTTTAAAAATATTCCTAATTTTTAAAATACATTATGTTATTTATTATATTTATAAGTTATAATTAAATAAAATTAAAGATTTTAATGTGTAAGTAAGTATTACTAATATTCAAAAATGGTTACAGTCATGGACATTGAACAATTACTATTAATATGGATGGAGTTCTGCAAGTGATTATTGAAAATTTAGCTATTACATTTGCTCCTAATTCTTAATGAAAAATTATCCTCCTATCATCAATGGTAATATTATTCCGTTTGATTTAGTGATTCATAAACTCTTAAATATATAGGTTGATTCAATCAGAGAATTCTTTGATTTTTTACTATCCGCGAATCTCTCGATTTTGTTATATAAACTATTTACTTCATTTTCTACTTCAATATGATCATCAGAGTAAGTCTCGGACACCCTCTCTTGACAATTCCAGCACTCACTGCGATTTCGCTCCATAATGGCTAGTTCTTCATGACAATTTACACAACGATCCATTTATGCAACCCCCTTTTTATATTTACTTATTTCTTTCCTTCATCAATCCACTCAACAATGATTTTTAAATACTCAATTGCTCCTCTGCTTTTATTATTGTGTGACTTTGCTTTGTGGGACGTACAGCGATCCAAAACAATAATCCGATAACGAACATACCCAAAGAGGTTACTTGGAACCCATAACGATATCCCATTGCTTCAGTGGCTGCATATTGGATAAAATACCCGAATACGAGTGGAGCGATAATACTTGTTGAGCTTGCAAGAGCAACGTAAGTCCCTTGTGCTTTTCCGATGTTTTTGGGAGAAAAAAAGTCCATCAATATTGCAGGTGCGAGTGAAAGAATGACATAGGCGAAACCTGGTGCAAGGGTGAAGAGCAGGATGGATATAGCAGTTGAATTTACAGTATTCGCTAGATATACACAAAGAGCGGATAGCACCATCATGAAACCAGCAAGGTTTATTCGAGCTTTACGAATATCTCCAGTTTTGCGATAAAGCCAATCTGATAGCATAGAAAATCCAATTTGGCTAATGGCAGCGAAAAGAAAAGGTAAAGATACGGCTAGTTTTAATGTTTGATCATTAAAATGTTGAATTTTCGTAAAGTATACCGGAAACCATATCGCTTGAACGGACAATAGCCAATAGGCGCAACCTCCACACAAAACGATAAAAACAAAATTTTTAGACAGAAGATGCGGAAGAAACTGACGCCAAGAAACTTTAGAGAGGGTTGATGAATGCTTCTCCTCTTGATGAAGTGAAGGCACCCCAATTTCTTCTGGACTTTCTTTACCGAAAATAACCCATAAAACGAGTACAATAAATCCAACAATCCCCATGGCTATAAAAGCAGATCTCCATCCATATCGGTCAATCAACGAGATTAATAATGGAGAAGCAATTGCAGGCCCGATTGTTGCTCCAAAGAGAACAGCACCAAAGCCTACTCCATGTCTATGTTTTGGGAACCATTTTCCTATTATTGCTGTTGATAGAGCTGGAGCTGGACCTTCGCCTGCTCCTAAGATCATTCTTGTAAACACTAGCAAAGACAGACTAGAAACAAAAGGTGTAGCAAATTGAACAGTCAACCATACCACCGACATCCAAGTTAACATTTTTTTGGTGTTTTTAGAATCAGCCATGCCGCCAAGAATAATAGAAGAAAAGGTAAAGAACCAAAAGAAGGAGCTTCCCACCAATCCCCATTGTGAAGGACTTAAATGCAATTCTTTCATTACGGAAACGGAAGCCAAACCAATAACAATTTTATCAACTTGGTTGATCATACCAGAAGCAACTAGAAATAATAATATAATCCAAGAATATTTTGGGGTATTCAATATAAAAATCTCCCCTTACTTTTTACTATTTAAGGAAAACCATTATTTGTATTCTGAAAGGTACTCCCCATCACATGAACGAATTGTTTCTCTTATGAAACGATTTATAAAGATAAATCCCCAAGGTTTGAGCCCGTAGCTATACTCCTGATATTTATTAAATTCGTTATCTAATGTTTTTTACAATACCACCAGCTGTTTTTCCACGTACGGGAATACCGCCGCGACCCGTTTTACCTGTTTTCTCATCAATAAACATCGCAAAATCAGGTGCGATTTCTCGACCATTTGGCATCGTGAGCCATAATCTAATTAAATGACGTTTGCGTTACCGGAATACCTAGATGAAGTCCGAGACCCCAGTAAATGATGCTCGCTTCTTCGTCTGTATATCTTTCCAATAGTAATCCACGAATTAATAGGAACTCCTTTCCATTCCCTAGCTCTTCAATAAAATAAGTAATTTCTTCAGAAAGATCCGGAATCGGGAAGTCCTCCTTATTTAAATGAGGTGCTTGTAAATCCTTTTGTTTAACATAATATAAAGCGCTTTCAAGAAATGCGATCGTTTTCTCGGACAAGTAATAAACCCATAAATCATCTTTAGCTAGATCAATACCTTTCCATGCTACTGGTCCTTTAATTTTTTCCTTTAAAATGAACGACATAGATACGCCTCTTTCGTTTTCTAATGCAATTTTTAAATTTTCCCTATTGTTTTCTTGGGTAACTCTTTTAAAAATTCCACTTGTCTAGGAAGCTTGTATTTTACCAGCTTATCATGATAGAAGCAGTCATTTATGACCAAGTTTTGATGAGGTAATATCGCAAACTTTTATTTATTGGTTATTCCCTATGTGTATAGAATTACTGCAAGTCCTCCTAAGAGTGAAAATCCCTTCATAAACAGGATAGTTTGTTTCCTAGTAAAAGAGCGATTCCACCTCCCTTCCCAATTTCTTTGTTAAATAAGTTATTACATAATTAAATGATGTCCCCCCTTTTTACTTACATGGAAGTACTTTGAATAACAACTACTGTGATTACATTAATTGTTATTTAATTCATTATATTCATAATTTTCAGTTAAATAAAATTAAAGATTTTAATGTGTAAGTAAGTATTATTAATATTCAAAAAGGATTACAACATATTATTAAATTTACAAAACATAGTTCTCTGGCTACAATAGCATGGAATCTTCAGTTGGCTCCATTCACGATCAGCCAGCCCATTGCCAGCTTAGAAAAGAAATTAAGACTAAAGTTTTTTAATCACTCACAGGGACACGGTGCTCTAGCAACCGATGAAGGTAGAATCATTCTAATACTTGCCTTTGAGGTACTAAGAAAGCCTGAGGAAACAAAAGACACAGCCAACTTGTTCAATTCCACGAAAGTAGTGGAACCAAAGATAGCTTCTTCTCCCGAATTGATGATAAGCTATAGTCTCCTTTAGACATGATTATCTATGTCAATTTGCAATTGTCATGTATCTCTTCTCCTTCTATCGATAAACGAGCATAGGAGTGAGTCGCTCTCTTGAGGAACCTATTCGATTATACAAGAAAAATAAAAAACTGATACATTTTACTAAGGTTCTATTTTATTTACAAAGTAGTTTTTTCTATTTTATATTAGTAGTACTTAATTACAAATTAAAATCTTTAATTTTATTTAATTATAATTTATTAGTAGAATTAAAAGTATAAATGAGTTAATATTCCAAAAAATCACTTTCGAGTTTGGTCTTTTACGGTTAAATCGAAACAGGAGGTTGAACTATGGACTTAAAATTATCCGGAAAAAAAGCACTGATTGTTGGAGGAAGCCGCGGGATTGGTAAAGCTACTGCTCGCCAATTGGCTCTAGAAGGTGTAGATTGTACGATTTGTTCAAGAAACGAATCCTCACTCAAAATCGCTGCAGAGGAATTAGCTCAAGAAACAAACAGAGATATTTATCCAATTGTGGCAGATACCACTGATCCTGATTCTATTCTAAATTTAGTTGAAAAATCAGCAGCAGCAATGGGAAGCATTGATATTTTAATCAACAGTGGAGCCCGTGTTGGCGGCTTTGAGCCAGAGGATTTTAATAGTATTAAAGATGAACTTATTTTGAAAGATTTTGAAGAAAAATATATGGGCTATTTTCGTTGTATGCGAGCTGTAGCTCCTTATATGATAGAAAATAATTGGGGTCGTATTATAAATATAAGTGGTCTGGCTGCTAGAATTGGCGGCAATTATTTTAGTTCCGGTCCCCGTAATGCATCTGTTGTCCATTTAACAAAATCAGCATCATTGGAATTAGGAAAGCATGGAATTAACGTCAATGCTGTTTATCCAGGGATTGTCGATACGGAAATGTTTAGAAACCGCGTCACTAACGAAGATGCTGTGCGTCAGATGGCAGGACTCAATGCACTCGGCCGCTTAATTACAGTAGAAGAAATTGCTAATGTCATTACCTTCCTAGCTTCACCTTTGGCGGCATCGATTACTGGTGATGTCATTTCAGTAACCGGCGGAATTGGAGAAACCGTTTTTTACTAAAAAGCTAGGATTGATATTGTAACTGTATCTTAGATTACCAATAATAGTGTATTTAAAAAACGAGCCTCGCTAAAAGCTGAGGCTCGTTTTTTATAACTTTTTAATCTACATCTACCCAATTGTATATTTAGCGGTATTCAAAAACTTGTCAATCTTAGAAACAGTTGATTCAATGTTCTTAGAAAAAATAGCCATGTGTGAAAAAAAGCCGTGGACCATACCGAATTCACATGCATATTCAACTTGCACACCAAATTTTTTCAATCGTTCGGCATAAGCCATTCCTTCATCCCGAAGCACATCATTTTCTGCTGTGATTACGAGTGCTGGCGGGAGACCGCTTAAATCTTCAGCAACTAAAGGAGCAGCGTATTCATTATACCTGTCCTCATCATTCCTTAAATAATGATCACGGAACCAAATCAGCTGTTCGCGATCCAGACCAAATCCTTTTGCAAATGTTTGATGGGATTCCGTATTAAACTCAAGATTTGTCGCAGGGCAGATTAAGACCTGTGCAGCGATGTCGGGACCTTTTCTGTCTCTCGCCATCATAGTTACTACTGTCGCTAGATTTCCACCTGAGCTATCCCCTCCCACTGCCAATCTCGTAACATCTCCGTTAAAGGAAGTCCCTTTTTCATAAGCCCATTCCAATGCCGCATATGCGTCTTCGACTGGAGTTGGGAACTTATACTCTGGAGCAAGACGATAGTTTACAGAGACAACAATACTAGCCGTTCTATTTGCTATCATTCGGCAACTTGCATCCATCACTTCAATGTCTCCTAGAACCCATCCTCCACCATGGTAGTATATAAATATCGGGAAAGGCCCTTGCCCCTCCGGTATGTATACCCTACATTTGATTTCTTCGTCTTTGCTTACCGGTATCATCAAGTTCTCTACCGTTGAAACCGGATCTAATTTTACAGTAGGGCGCGGTGCCTTCGAAAGCAGCTCTCTTACTGTCTTAGGGTCCATTTTATGAATAGGCGGCATCTGATTAAATACTTGTAAATATTTTTCTGCTCGCGGATCTAAATTTGTCATGAAACATCATCCTCACTTCCATTTATTTTAAAATTAACTCGGATATTTCCTAAACCTTGATTCCGATCCCAAAACGCTCACATTCACTTCATCATAAAAAACATACAATGGTGATTTTATTCACCTTATTTCGATGAATAAAATCACCATACAACTTGATATAAGAGATATTAGTGATTAAAATTGCCGCCATTTATCTAATTACAGGTGCTCCTCCGATATAAAACTCGAAATCTGGAGCAATTTTTCGGCCATTCGGCATCATGAGCCACAATCTTAATAAATGACGTTTACGGTCATCTTCTTCATAATCTTCAAATAATGTACGTGAATGAAAAACCGCATAATTATTAACAAATTGCATATCACCTGGTTCCATCATCATATCAATATGAAAGTTTTTATCATGAGTAAGGGAATCTATAAAATCAAATGCTTCGATTTCCTCTTTCGACAAAGAGATACCTGTTTTCACTTGTGCTGATTCGACATATTGGCGCATATATCTGCAGCTCAATTTACCATCGTAATAGCTAAAAATTGGTGATTGAACTACCGGAGATTGACCTAGTGCTTCTTCCCCACGCAGATCATGGGCGAATGGACGAAAAAGAATTTCAAGGTACTCTGGGTGCTTCTCCAGAATTTCATTATAGATAGACATTGCACTAGCGATACTGCTTAAACCACCAGATTTCGCTTTGCGAAGACATAGTAATCCGACCACATCAGCAAGATCTGTGTGATAGTCAAGATGCACATTTGTTTGGTAACCTCTTACTTTTGTATTATCATTAAAGTCTTTACCTATGTTTTTGATATGCCCTAAGAAGTCCCCATTTTTGCTTTGGATGATTGGCAATCCCAAGTGAAGTCCGATCCCCCAGTAAATGATGCTTGCTTCTTCGTCAGTATACCGTTCCATTGGCAATCCGCGAATCAATAGAAACCCTCTCCCATTCTCCAGTTCGTCGACAAAGTATTTGATTTCGTCAGCGAGATCAGGAATCGGGAAATCCTCCTTTTTAAAATCTGGTGCTTTTAATCCCTTTTGTTGAACATGTAATAATGCCTTATCAAGAGCAGCAATCGTTTTTTCGGACAAATAATAAATCCATGAATCATCTTTAGCTAGTTCAATGCCTTTCCATGCTGAACGCCCTTGAATTTTTTGCTTTATAATAACTGACATAAATCTTCCTCCTTTATTCATTTGGTTATTTTCTTACTTGATATGACCGAATTTTTTAGCGTTAAGAATGAAGAAAAGCGAAACATCTTAATCGCTCTTGGACCCGGACCTCTCGCTACCTCCCAAAACATTAATAGCGTTTACATAAATGTTATGACTGAATATTTTGAATTTTATTTTCTTTAGTATACTTATAATTATAAATGAAATAAAATTGTTATTTTTAATTTATAATTAAGTTTTATTAATATATACCGTCATTCAATCTCACAAACTAGCCCTTTCAAAAAACTAAGTAATAGATACATTGACCAAATAATCAATTAACATGGTTATGGTCATCCTACCTCAATTTGGTAAATTCACTAACTAAGAAGATCCTTCGTTGAAGTTATAACTGCACCCTGATTTGCTGTATATTTTTAAATACTCACTTGTTCCTCTGCTTTTATTGTTGTGTTGCTTTGCTTTGCGGGGCGAACAACGATCCAAAATAATAATCCGATAACGAACATACCCAAAGCAGTTACTTGAAACCCATAATGATATCCGATTGCCTCAGTCGCTGCATATTGGATGAAATACCCGAATACGAGTGGGGCAATAATACTTGTTGAACTTGAAAGAGCAATGAACGTCCCTTGTGCTTTTCCGATGTTTTTGGGAGAAAAAAAATCTATCAATATTGCGGGTGCGAGTGAAAGAATGACATAGGCAAAACCTGGAGCTAGGGTGAAGAACAGGATGGATATAGCACTTGAATTCACGGCATTTGCCAAATATACACAAAAAGCAGATAGCACCATCATGGAACCGGCAAGATTTATTCGTGCTTTACGAATATCCTCAGTTTTGCGATAAATCCGATCTGATAGCATAGAAAAGCCAATTTGACTAATAGCAGCGAAAAAAAATGGTAACGACACGGCTAGTTTTAATGTTTGACCATTAAAATGCTGAACTTTAGTAAAGTATGCTGGAAACCATATCGCTTGAACGGACAATAACCAATAAGCACAACCTCCGCATAAAACGGTAAAAACAAAATTTTTAGACAACAGATGCGGAAGAAACTGACGCCAAGAAACTTTAGAGAGAGTTGATGAATGTTGCTCCTCTTGATGAAATGAAGGCAACCCGATTTCTTTTGGACTTTCTTTACCGAAAATGACCCATAAAACTAGTACAATAAGTCCAACAATCCCCATGGCTATAAAAGCAGATCGCCATCCATATTGATCAATCATAGAGATTAATAATGGCGAAGCAATCGCCGATCCGCCTGTTGTTCCTAACAGAACAGCGCCAAAGCCTATACCATGTCTGTGTTTCGGGAACCATTTTCCCATGATAGCCGTTGATAGAGCTGGAGCTGGACCTTCGCCTGCTCCCAAGATCATTCTTGTAAACACTAGCAGGGACAGACTAGAAACAAAAGGTGTGAGAAATTGAACAATCAACCATGTAAGTGACATCCAAGTTAACATTTTTTTCGTGTTTTTGGAATCGGCCATACCACCAAGAATAATAGAGGAAAAGGTGAAGAACCAAAAGAATGAGCTTCCCACCAATCCCCATTGTGAAGGACTTAAATGTAACTCTTTCATTAGGGGAACGGAAACCAAACCAATAACAATTTTATCAACTTGGTTAATCATACCTGAAGCAACTAGAAATAATAATATAATCCAAGAATATTTTGGAGTGCTCAACGTATAAATCCCCCTTATTTTTACCATCAAGGGAAAACCTTTTCCTGACATCTGAAAAGGTGTCCCTATCATATTAATCAATTGGTGTTCTTATGAAACGGTTTATAAAGGTAAGTCTTGCGGATTTAAACCCAATTACTTCAAGTTTTCTATAATACCGCCAGATGTTTTTCCACGGACGGGAATACCGCCGCGACCCGCTTTACCTGTTTTCTCATCAATAAACATCGCGAAATCAGTTGCAATTTCTCGGCCATTTGGCATCGTGAGCCACAATCTTAATAAATGACGTTTGCGTTCCGGCTCTTCATAGTCTTCGTATTGAGTACGGGAGTGAAGGACAGTATAATTATTGACGAATTGCATATCACCTGGCTCCAACATCATATTAAAATGCATGTTTTCATCATGAAGGAGCGAATCCAGTATGTCTAACGCTTCAATTTCAACTTTTGACAAATGGATACCTGTTTTCGCTTGTGCTGATTCTATAAATGTACGGACATATCTGCAGCTCAATTTACAATCATAATAACTAAAAATTGGTGATGTAAATACTGGAGATTCACCTGGTGCTTCCTCACCACGACGATCAAAGATGAATGGACGACAGAGAATTCCAAGATACTCTGGATACTTCTCAAGAATTTCATTATAAACAGCCATTGAACTTACGATACTACTAAACCCCCCAGATTTCCCTTTTCGAAGGCTTAATAATCCGACGACATCAGATCCATCTGCGTGAAAAGGAAGATGGAGTTTCGTTTGGTAACCGCGTACATTTGAATTCTCTAAGCTAAGACCCTGATCAATGACGTGCCCTAAGAGGTCACCATTTGCGTTTTGCGATACTGGAATACCCATGTGAAGTCCGAGGCCCCAGTAAATGATGCTCGCTTCTTCATCCGTATACCTTTCCATTGGTAATCCACGAATTAATAAGAACCCCCTCCCATTCTCTAGCTCTTCAACAAAGTAAGCGATTTCATCAGAAAGATCAGAAATTGGGAAGTCCTCCTTGTTAAAATTAGGTGCTTGTAAACCCTTTTGTTTAACATAAAATAAAGCATTTTCAAGAGATACGATCGTTTTCGCAGACAAATAATAAACCCATGAATCATCTTTAGCTAGATCAATACCTTTCCACGCTACTGGTCCTTGAACTTTTTCCTTTAAAATGGACGACATACATAATCCTCCTTCAATAATATAGTTAGTTAGTTTCTTACTTAACTTCAATCAATTGTCTTAACTCTCTGCGCAAGATTTTCCCTGTTGCATTTTTAGGTAACTCTTTAGAAAATTCCACTTGTCTAGGAAGCTTGTACTTCACCAGCTTATCCTGACAGAATTGAATAATGTCATTCATAGTGATTTGTTCATCCTTAACTACGACATAGGCTTTTACGTTTTCTCCGTATTCTCCATTGGAAACTCCGATTACGGCTGCCTCTACAACAGCTGGATGTTGATACAGAACTTCCTCCACTTCACGAGGATATACATTGTATCCACCAACAATAATCATATCCTTCTTTCGATCAACGATGTAGATGTATCCTTCTTCATCCATTGTTGCTAGATCACCAGTGTAAAACCATCCATCTATAAAGGCAGCTGATGTAGCTTTCGGCATCCCCAAATATCCAATCATTACATTTGGCCCTTGAACTACTAATTCTCCGACTTCTCCTCTCGGCAATTCTTTTCCTTCCTCATTGACAATTTTACTCTTGACTCCTGGTATATCTAGACCGATAGATCCTGGCTTGCGAGTTCCATTTAAAGGATTAATAGCAACAAGAGGAGAAGTTTCCGAAAGCCCATACCCTTCCAAGATAAAAACGTTATACTTGTTTTCAAATTTTTGTAGCAGCTCGACTGGAATCGAAGCACCTCCAGAAATACACAAGCGAATGGATGAGAAATCTTCCGCAGTGGATTCAGGAATTTGAAAGATAAAGTTGTACATCGTAGGAACTCCAGCAAACACTGTTGCCTTGTTTTCTCGAATGGTACGGACCACATCAAGAGGGCTGAATTTAGGTATGATCAGGACAGTTGCCCCGCAAGCAATTGGCGCATTCAGGCAAATAGTCATACAAAAAACATGAAACATTGGTAGAACAGATACTACACAATCTTTATCATGGAGCTCAATTAATTCTGAAATGGCATCTGCATTCGAAGCTAAATTCCGATGCGATAACATAGCACCCTTTGGTTTCCCTGTTGTTCCTGATGTGTATAGAATGACTGCAGGATCTTCCTGATCAATAAAAGGACTTAGGCAAACATCATCGCTTGTTTCCATCAGTTGCTCCCATGCCCATTCCCGATCCTCGACATCTGTATAAATGACTAGCTTTAGATTTTTCAATTGTCCCTTTACTTCTGATAACTTCGGTTCTACAGATACGTGAGCAATAACCGCTTTAACTTGACTATCCTCTAAAATGTAATTGATTTCTTCTTTGGTATACATAGGATTCATCGGAACAACAAATGCACCTAGTCGTAAAATGCCATAGTACGTAATGAGAAATTCAGGACTATTTCCTAATAAAAGGGCCACTCCATCTCCCTTCCCGATTCCTCGGGCAGACAAACCAGAAGCTAATCGATCCACTTGCTGATTTAGTTCTGTATAAGTAGCACTTTTATCCCTATAGATATAAGCGATACTATCTGGGAAACTACTTGCACTTCTTTTTAAATTTTCGTCTAAATTATAACTCATTAAATGATTCCCCCCTTTTACTCGCGTAGAAGTATCAGAATAACCGCTATTGTGAATATTCAAAATATTATTACAATAAGTATACTCATAAATAATAATTAAATAAAATTAAAGATTTTAATTTGTAAGTAAGTATTACTAATGTTCGAAAAGGAATGCAGCCATGATGTTGGGAGTCCTTCAGCATGTGTGGGAAAAATTAAGAGATCATCCTGTATATACTGAAGGGCATATGAAGATTAAAAACGTTATTAGTTGATATAAGAACTATTTTTGACTCTTAAATAACATTTTTCGAAGTTTGTTTAATGCCCAAAAAGCAAACTAGAAAACCAAAAATCAAGTAATAAACCTAATATTCCAAAACTAAATCGTATTTCTCCGTAATATCCGAACCACTGAGCTGGAAAGCCAAATAAAAAATGGGACCCTTCAATTCGAATCCCGATTTTAAGAATGAAAGAAAAAATGATAGTTGTTATGAGACTAAGAAGATATAACACTCTTTTTTCATTTAACAATTTCATATTCTCTCCATGCATTGGCTTTTTTACAATTTTACAGATTTTAATCGCAAGGAATATCAAGTATTGACAAAATGCAGGTTTAAAAGATTATTTCGACTATAATACTGTTATAACCAGTGTTATGTTTTCATTATTCCAAAAGGCTAAATACCGTCGACAACTTTTCAGAAAAAATTCTTTATGTGGTTCGGTAAACTCCGCCACTACCGGAAGTTATCTACATATTCACACAGAAAATCGTCTAGTGTGCGGGGCTCTCTACCAAGCAAATGCTTCACAGTGTCAATAGGCTTTTCCGGCAGCGCCACCGACATAGCCTGAATTTCCACAATATGATTTGCGAGCCAAGGAGGCATATGTTCATGTTCGATTAGATTGCGTCGTAATACTTGAGAATCCATGTTAACATAGCGAATTGACCTCCCTAGCAGAACGGATAGTTTACTTGCAATCTGTGGATAGCTAAATACCTTAGAACCGGTAAGTGTGTATACTTTGCCAGTTACCTTACTGTTAGTCAAAGCTTCGGCAGCAACATCTGCAATATCTCGGCAATCAATGAAGTTACATGCGATATCATCCATGGAACCATAGAAAACATCTTGGGCTATAATCGTCGGTGCAAAGCGCAGTAAGTTTTGCATAAACGCATACGGGCGTAACACCGTATGCTTAATACCCGATTTAAACAAAATTCTCTCAATTTCATGATGCCAACCTGCTACTGCCACTGGAGCATTTTGGTCAAAAACTGGACTGGATATCTTTACGATGTGCTCTATTCCGACTTCCGTGGCAATATGAATAATAGAAGTCTCTAATTCAATTTGTCTTGGACTGTTGGACATCGCAAGGAAGAGCTGGCTTGCTCCTGTAAACGCACGGCGCAGCGATTCAGGATCAGTTGCATCAGCCGATGCGATTTCAATAAGTGACTGGTCTAAATCGCCAATCTGCATAAATACCTTCTCAGGATCCCTGCTCAGCGCTCGAACAGGAACACCAAAATTAACTAAACGTTTCAAAAGAGCTCTACCAATTGTACCCGATGCCCCAATAATGACAATCATTTTCTATCCTCTCCTTTGAATGCAAAAATTTTTTTAACATTAAGACGCCATCGCCATGTTATAATTGTGCTCGCAATCATTGCAGATATCGGAAAATCAATCCATACCCGATCGAACCAAATAAAGTGATTAAACCGCTCTAGTAAACAGGATGCCGACCATGCAGCGAACAGTCCAAACATAGTCCCTATTAAAGCAAAAATCCCCACAACAACTAAGTGATTTGCACCGATGATCCAGCGATTATGAATCCATCGGCTTCGTAACCACAGGCCAAGCATCCAGGCTACTATGGCTGATGTCCCTCCAATCGTTGTCAGTGCCCCAATCTGTAGACCCTTGTCGGCAGTGATCAATCCCCCAACCCCTGCCATGATGGCAGGGGCAACATAAGCCATCAACACTTCACGCCACAATACAAAAGGCTTTACATTGGAACCCACATTCGTAATAGCATATATACCTTCTGTTTTATCCGGATATTTCATGTTTCTCATATATTCACCTCCTTTCTTTTTTTGAAATCATTTAGCAATCTATTCATATCATATAATTAGGGACCTAACCATATGATATGAAAATAGGCTAGCTTTACTAGCCCTTTCTAGCTGTTATTCATAAGTTTCTTCTATTCATCTAGTTCATCCGTAAGTGCTGAGATGCCTTCTGTCACTCGGCCAAGCAGGTCAAGAAATAAACTGCGCTCCTCGATACTAAGTAAGCCGACCATAGCTTCTAGCCTTGCGAAATGCTCTGGAGCCATTTCACGAAGCTTCTTTGCTCCTTGTTCCGTTAAAATGACCGATTTTTGACGCCCATCTTTTGAACTAGGGCGACGGGATACGAGGCCATCTCGCTCAAGGGTATCAATTAGACCTGTTACTGTAGCACGTGTCACACCTAAATGTTCAGCTAATTGCGAAGGTAACGCTTCTCCTTCGTTATCTTCAAGGTCTGCCAGTAAACGATAGCGTCCTGTTGATAAACCAAATCTGGAGAAATGAATCTCCGTAGCATGTCCAAGCTTAGTTCCTGCTGCCATTAGCCTAACCGCAACGAGAACAGCTTGGGCGTCAATATCTAAATTATAACGATCAATTTGACGCTTAGATTGTATAAGTGTAGGAACCGCATCATTGTAATTTATTACTTTAGTATCGGAACCAGCAGGCGGATCAATATAAACATCTTCCGTTTTTTCCGAATCTTTCATATTGCTCATGTATGTACCTTCTTTCTTCTTTTAAATCATTAAGCAGTTACTTTCAGTACATATAATTAGTAGGCTAATTATATGGTGATGAAAATGGGCTAGCTTTACTAGCCCGCATTATAACCATATATATAGTATGGCACCTAATCATTTTTTATGTCAACAAATTTTATTAACATATTTTCAATTTTAAAATGTTCAGTCACGAATGATTCCATGACTTGATCCTAGCATTACTTCTTTCCCATTTTGATTGCGATATACTGACTTTATTTCTACCCTTTTAAAACCTTCCATTTGTTCAACATTTGTAAGAGTTATTTCGCATGTAATGGTATCTCCAGTAAAAACAGGTCGAATAAATTCAGTTACCATTTCTCTTGCGATGTAATTTACATCACCACCAATTTTCGTTCCTATACTTGCAGTTAATAAACCTTGTACCATTAAACGACCTTTTTCATCATACTCAATATGATGCCTACCTTGGTCGCCTGAAAAACTTCCGAACTGTAAAACATCTTCTTTAGTAAAAGTTCTTTCCCATGTAAAAACGTCACCTGTTTTAATAATCATATTCCCCTCCTTATTTTTGAATATTCTGTATTTTTATTTTAGCACAAAAATGAATGAATGACCATTCGTTTTTAATAGTTTTACTACATTGCATACATTAATTTAATAAGAAAAAATCCTGCATGAAACAGGATTTTTAATCATTTCTTTTACGAATTATTAATCGTTATTCAAAAGCCACAATATTTTCTTCTACTCTATTTAACCATTCGTTTATTAATGATTGAAATAAGACATCCTGCTCAATTTGCAAGTTATGTCCTGCCTTATCTAAAACAGCAAAAGTAGCTCGGGGGAATTTATCAAGAATCTCCCAAGCATCCTTGTATCCTGTCACTGAATCCTGTTTGCCCAATAAAAAGAGACTTGGTTTTTCATACAGAGATAACTGACTATCTACATCAAATGAAAAAGCATATTGCTTCTGTATTTTTGTTAAAAACGTCTCATCTGCTATTTTAATTCCTGATATAATCTCTTCAAGATAACGTTGCCAATTATTTTCGTTAAGCTCTACAAAATTCAAGCTGAAATTCTCACGCTCCTCCGTACTTAACTGAGATAAAAACTTTTCATCTCGGTAAATAACAGTATGCAGAGGAAGCTGTCTCTTGTTTATATCCGGAATAATCATAGGACAAATAAATGCTGCGCCATCTATTTTTTCTTTTCTTTTGGATATAACTCCTTTTGTTATGTATCCACCATATGATTCACCTGCAATTAAGAAAGACTCGTTTGGAATAATCGTATCGATGAATTTTAAAACAAGATCTAACATTCCATCTGAGTTTTGAATAGATTCGTTCCCCTTCGTTTGTCCCATTCCTGGTAAATCAATATAAATTCGTTTCCAACCTTTTCTTTGTACAAAAACAGGTTCCATGCATCCTAACATTAGTCTATGATCAGGAGAAAAACCATGAAGCATGATAATTGGTTTTCCGGAACCATACATCTCATAATGAACTTTTACATCCCCTATTACGCATTCCATAATAATCCACTCCGAATTTTCAGTATTTTTAATACTATAATAGAATAAAAGTTCTAACTTTCAAAATATTAGGCTCATACTTCTTATTATTAGTTAAAGAACATTTTTATCTCTTTACATCTCGCATGTAGTTTGCATAATGTATTTATATAGTATACGTTTCTTATTAACTACTTGCAAAAACGTTTCTAAAAGCTGTTTTATTTCTTCTATAGAACATCCTTGACTAGACACCTCATACATACAATTAGCTTTCGTGCTATATTTGTGATCATAATTTTCAAAGTGCCCATAATAAAGTGAATGAAAATATAGAAACGAACTGTTTTTATACATCCCAATGTCTATATTTATTTACCTCACTCTTTTTTCTAAATATATCTTCTAAGTCAATATCGAGTTTGTTAGCAAGATCAAAAAGATTCCACACCACATCGTATATTTCAAAACCTAACTGTTCCTTTAGTTCATTAATATTATCAGAATCCGGCTTGGAAGAGATTTTTAAGACTTCTTGAGCGACCTCTCCAATTTCTGTAACCAAAAATAAGGTTCTTTCTTCAATCGTTGAGTTCTCAAAACCTTTATTTTTACTAAACTCTCTAACCTCTCTTTGTAATGCAGATATTTTCACTTTGCCAACCCTCCCTATTTTGAAACTATTCAAAATCTGTTTTGGAATTTAACTGTTCTTCTTGTACTAGCTAATAATAGAACATTTATTGTAAATTGAAACCTCAACATCTTATTACTCTTCTTCAAATAACTTCAACTCTTTCTCCACAAACTCCATTAACTCTTTAATCGTTTGCGACGAAAAATCAAAACGAATGCCTGCTGCTTCATACACTTCTTTTACTGATCTTGTACTTCCTAAAGATAGCGCCTTTTTATAATTAATTAAAGCTTGTTTTCGATTCTCTTTATATTGTTTATACATCTGTAAGGCACCTATTTGTGCAATTGCGTACTCAATATAGTAAAAAGGAACTTCAAAAATATGTAAAATAGACAGCCATTTTGTCGCTAACCAGTTTTCATAACCTTCCCAGCTCACAAAGTTAGAGTCATATGTTCTTGCAAGTTCTTGAAACTTTTCCTTTCTTTCCACATGCGTATGATTTGGATTTTCATACATCCAATGCTGAAATTGATCAACTACGATAATAATAGGTAAATACTCTACCATTAACCTAAGCTGCTCACGCTTTGCCCTGTTAAAATCAGCTTTATTTGTATAGAATGTATCCCAATACTCCATTGTCAGGAGTTCCATTGTTGTACTCGCCAATTCTGCTGATTCCATCGGTACATTTCGATATTGTTGAATTTCAATATCTTTTATAAGCTCATTATGAATGCAATGACCCATTTCATGTAAAAGCACCACTACATCATCTTGGGTGTTGCAACAATTCATAAAAATAAATGATTGTTTAGAAGTAGGTAAGTATTCACAAAAACCACCTGGAGCTTTCCCTTTACGGCTCTCTAAATCTAAGAGATTATTCTCATTCATCTCCTGCAGTAATGCTGAAAAACGCGGATCAACATTTTCTAAAATATGAAAACTTTCTTTTACTAGCTCGTCTACACTTTGTACCGGCTGTAACGGTTTCTCATTTGTCGGAACAGCTCTTACATCCCAAGGTCTAAAAGTATTTACTCCCAAAGTTTTTTGTTGTTTTTCTTGAAATTTCTTCTGTAACGGGATAACATACTGACGCATTGCTTCTGCTAATTCAAAACAGTCTGCTGCTGTATAATCAAAGCGTTCATATTTTTTAAACATGTAGTCACGATAATTTTGTAAACCTACATTTCGAGCTTTTTGATGTCGCAACGCAATTAACTTATCCATAATGAGTTGCAGATCCTCTTCTACCGATAATACGCTTTCTTGAATAAGAGTCATCGCATTTTTTCTAACAGTACGCTCAGAATCTTGAAGATACACCTGCATGTCGCTTAACGGCTTTTCTTCTCCTTCCCACATTACTGTTAAGTTACCTGTAATCTCGAAATACTTTGTTACTAACTCATCCTCTTCAATTTCTAAAGCTATATTTTTCTCATTGAACAAACTAATCGCATTTTCTATTTTTTTATTCAGTAAACCGAAATATTCAGGATCTAGTTGCAAACGAAATGGAGATTCATAGTATTTATTGTCTATTAAGCTTTTGTAGTGTTTCACTAATGGCTGCACATGTTTTTGATCAAAATCATATGCTTCTTTCACTTGTTGGTTATAAGTATTGCATTGAAATTGAATATAATGTTGTTTTAGTTGTTCATCCACTTCATCTAACAATCTAGACTGATGCCGCAACCAATCCTCAAGTTCCTTGCTACTTTGAATTTGTGCTTGTAGCAACTCTTCAAATTGCGATTGTAACACTTTCAAATCACTAATAACAAAATATTCAGTATTATCCATGTACAAGACGCCCTTTCATACAATATTCTTCGCAACAAGTTTCAAATGCTCGGCAGGAATAATTTGTTTCACTGTTTCCTGTAAATCCTCTGCCATCACTTCTTCAATATGTTCCAAGGCTACTTCTAATATACTGCATTCCATTGTTTCAATATTAAGCAAAGAATAATGGTCATTTTTCTTAATCACTAAATATCTATGATTTTCTGTCACTAGCAAAGCACCCAACTGAATTCCTAGTACTCTGTTATCTTCAAAATTCATGTACAATCCTCCCATCTATAAGTATTTTACAATAAAAGGATATTGGAAGATACAAAAATAAATAGATGTTTTACAACCGCTAATTGTCCCAAATAAAAAAACACCTCTCATTTCGAGAGGTGTTTACTATTAAGATACTAAATCTTCTCCAATAATTTTTACTTCTGTTTCTAATTCTACGTTAAATTTAGATTTGACCGTTTCCTGTACATATCGGATAAGTTTTACATAATCACTCGCTGTAGCTTCGTCTATATTCACCATAAATCCAGCATGCTTAGTAGATACTTGGGCACCTCCTATTTGTTTTCCTTGTAAGCCACTATCTTGAATTAACTTCCCAGCAAACATACCTGGAGGACGTTTAAAAACACTGCCACAAGAAGGATATTCTAATGGTTGTTTTGATTCACGCAAAAATGTCAATTCATCCATTTTTTCTTTGATTTTATTGTATTCACCTTCTTGTAAATCAAATGTCGCTTCTAACACAAGATATCCTTTTCTAGAAATGGCACTGCTTCTGTATTCTAATTCTAAATCATTTTGATTTAAATTAAGAATTTCACCATCTCTAGTTAAAACTAATACACTTTCAATAACATGTGATACTTCGCCACCATATGCTCCCGCATTCATATATACTGCTCCGCCAACTGTTCCTGGAATGCCACAAGCAAACTCTAATCCAGTTAGATGATTTTTCAATGCAAATCTAGAAGTATCAATAATAGTTGCTCCGCTTTGAACAATTATCTTATTATCTTTCAATGCGATATTAGTTAATTTAGTTAAATTCAGAACAATCCCTCTAATACCGCCATCTTTAATAATTAAGTTTGAACCATTACCTAAAATAGTAAAATCAATATTATTTTGATTTGCATATTTTATTACATCTTGTACCTCTTGATACGTAGTAGGTAAAACAAAATAATCCGCATTTCCACCCGTTTTAGTGAAAGTGTATCGTTTTAACGGTTCATCTTTTTTAACTTTATTATCATCTAATATGTTCAATAAATCGTTGTATACTTTATCCATTTTCATAACCTCTTTACTAAGAATCTTTCCTAGTCCATTATAATGTATTTAGTTTCAAAAAAACACAATAATAAAAACTACCTATTTATAAAATAGATAGTTTTCACTTTGTTGAAAAAGTCATTTGTCAACAAATAAACGACTTTTTCTATAAACTTTACTTCTCTAAATTTTGGTTTTCGCTGGTCAAAAGTTACTTATTTTTGAATAAAACACCATGTTTTATCCTGAAAAATCATTTAAATTTACAACAAGATTGTTAAAAATTCACTTGACGGATTTGTTTTTGGGGATTTATAACTTACCAAGTATCAGCATGGCTATATTGAATAATTTGAGTTGCTTGTTCTGATTGTGAAGGGAATGTTAATCCGAAAGATATAATTGCAAAAAGAGATAGTCCCATTATAATTCCTGTAAGTCTTTTCATTATTTTAACGCTCCTTTTTCAAAAGTTTTTTCTTTAGCTTGGTGACTAAGATAAAAGTATTCACTTGCCTTATAATGATTATCTTCCTCATAAAACTTAATTGCTAATTTTTCAGTGTATTCTTGGGTATAGTTGAATAACTTTTCTTTATCAAAATACGGAATCACTTTAAGGATGGTTTCCTCAAGAATTTCAGCTGTTACACCTTTATTCATTAGTTCTAAAATTGAAAAATGATATTGATACTCTTGGTTTTCTATTTGTCTACAAATTGTTAGTCCTCTTTTAATTAGTTCTTCAGCAATGTTTAATTCTCCTAGCTTAAAGTGTTCTCTTGCTTCGAGAAAAATAGCTTTAAAGTGATTAGGAATCTTATGAGTAACTTCGGATAAATGGCGAATAGCCAATGTAGATAAATTTTGACTGGCATATAAAAATCCTAAATTACTACGTACTCTTAAAACCAATAAATCTTCATTTTGTTTGCGTAAGATATTTATTGCTGAATTAAAGCTTTCTTCTGCTTGTGGGAACTGTTTTATATCAACACACGCTGCACCAAAAATGTTATCACAAGCTGCTGTATTATTTTCATAACCAGCCTGTTTAGAAAAGATTTCTCTAGCTTTCATTACATGTTTAATTGCTTCTAATGGTTGATAAGTATGAAGATAAAAATTAGCGATACGATAATTAAATTCAGCCTTCTCAAGCTCATCTAGTACATGTTTTAGTAAAGCTTCAGCTTTTTCATAATAATCTCTAGCTTCATTATTATTTGTTAGAATTGTTGCGTGAATAGCTTTAAAGAAATGATAATAATAGGATAGGAAGTTATCTGTTTGGTTATATAATGAGTCGATTCGTTCAAAGCTTGCTGGAGTAATACTCATACTATCAACTAATACTTTGAAGCGGAAATCAAGAAGAGAGTAATAAAATAATAAATTTGTATCTTCTTTAAGATCCTTCATCAATTCATCAATTTCTATTTTTAATTGTTGTGCTTTTTGGGTATGTTGAGCACGAATTTCTTGATACCAGGTATTTAATAAGTTTGTAAGCTTCTCATTTCCTATAAGCTTGATATTCATAATATCCCCCTTTTCTTCTTTTGTATATTCATATTATCAGAAAAATAACAAAATAAGATGGTAATCTAATTTTATAAAAATTTATCTGAATATTCAATATTTAATAGAGGTGAATATTAGTTCTTAGAACAGCAATTTCAATAATTCCATATTTCGAGGATTTTCTTTTTAAAATTGATAAGTTCATACCAAAAACGCTATTCTTTCCTATGATTCTACAGAAAGAATAGCGTTTTTTTTCATTTGATGAAAGTTTGTTTTATTAGCTTGATAGCGGTGTGGCGGAACCCCATACTCTATCCCTTCACTTCATCCTGCTACTTTTAAAAGTTCTTCCTCTATCTTTCAAAAGGCCTTTATTCTTTACTAGTTCATAACTCTTATCTCTCCTAAATTAGCTGTTAAATTAAATTTATAAAGTTGTTCTCCTGATAATACAGCATCTATTGCACACTTTCTAACCCCGCGTTTGTTTATTTGGACATTAGCCTTTGGTGGAATCTTAATATAAGCGCCAGCTGCACCACATGAACAGTTCAAATCTCCACCTATCTCATTCATTTCCAAATTAATCTTCCCTGAAATAGACTTAACATTAGTATGCTGAATTTTTCTTAATAAACGTATATCTGCAGGACGACTCCCAATCTTTAAATCTAAAGAATCACATAAGACATCATTTACAACCAACTTTGCAGTCTTCGTGTTAACTTGTATTTTTTTACCTTGAAGGCCCTCAAGAGTCAGTTCACCAAGATCTTGATTAATAGCTAGGTATTCCATCATCTCTTCTGGAATACCTATATCTAAATAAACTGATTTTGGAAATCCAATCATAAGAATTGGAGTAATGCGAACTTCTTGTTTTAAAATTAGTCGATTCGCTAGTTGTTCTATCTCTATCCCCTTACAATGTCGTCCTAATGATCCATTAATAACTAATTTTGTTCCTTTTATTGCATGACAAAAAACAATTCCTCCTTTAATTTGAATTTCTATTTTAGTTCTTTCATTTAGCTCAACTGTTTCCTGATAGTTACTCATTGATCTCCCTCCTAAATTAATCTATTTCCATCCGATTCACTCTCTGCATCAATTCAAGAGAAACTAAGATTCCAATAGCAGCAATTATTACTAATATAATGACACTTAACATAGGATTATCATAACCAGATGCCACAGTATTCCCTAAAAGTGCAATTAAGCCGAAAGAAGAAATAATTGTAATAGGAACTGATTTTTTAATAAAACCTATTCTCATAGCAATGAGGGCTACCATACTTGTTATAAAAGCAGTAATTACTATCATTAACAATGTAGAAAAAATATCTTCCTGTGAAAGAGTGTCTGGAACAATAGGAGAAACTTTTTCTGTTAAACTAAAAATAATGATAGGTATGGCACTGCAAATAATCATAGCCACCGTAGTAAAACCACTTACAATAAGTAATTTTACAAGTAAAACTTTCTTCCGATTGACAGGATAAGAAAATAACAATGTCATTTGTTTTCCTTTATATTCTTCAATAATAAAGCGAGTATACATTACAGATGATATAGTTGAAAATACAATCATCCCCATTAAGATAGTAAATTTGTGGATATTAGCATAATTCTGAAATTGAATCTCATTTGTTTGTTGTGCAACAAATGCAACAAAATAGATAAACGCAAGCAAACCAATACTCGAAATAACACTTGCTAAAATAAACGTATTTATTTTATTTTTTCCAATTTCAAGTTGGATTAAATTAAGCATGTACTTTTCCTCCTGACATAATTTTGAAGAAATATGCTTCTAACCCCTTCGGAGATTTTTTCTTTACTTCTTCCAGAAGTGCTTCCTCTACCACTATCCCATTTACAATGACTCCAATTGAATCTACAATGTGTTCCAGTTCACTAAGGATATGACTTGAAATAAGAATGGTCATCCCATAATTTTCAGATAGATCTTTAAATAACACCCTCATTTCTTGAATCCCAAGTGGGTCTAATCCATTTACTGGTTCATCCAGAATTAAAAGTTTAGGTTTATGAATGAATGCACGTGCTATGGCTAATCTTTGTCGCATTCCTAATGAAAATTTAGAAACTGGTTGATCACCTGTTTGAACAAGGCCTACCATTTTTAATACTTTAGAAATCTCCAATCCTTCAGCATTCATATAAGCCAAATGAAATTTCAAATTCTCAGTTGCTGATAAATGCTCATAAAATACAGGAACTTCAATTAAAGTTCCTATACTTTTTAGTATCAAATCGCGCTTTTTCGTTACGTCCATTCCAAAAATTTCAACCTTCCCAGATGTAGGAAGCAATAAGCCTGATAAAATTTTAAATACTGTCGTTTTACCTGCACCATTGGCACCTAAAAATCCATAAACAGTATTAGCTGTTACCGTCATCGTACTTCCTTTAATGACCTCTGAACCATCAAATACTTTTACCAAGTTGTGTGTTTTTACGGCAACATTATTCATTAATACCACCCAGTTCTATATTTGGATAATGATTCATAAGTTCTTTTATTAATTGATCACTTACAATATCAACCCCTAACTGTCTCATCATATGTTGCAAAAACTTTATCCGATTAATCGTTTCTGATTTTTTACGATTAAATAGGATTGGGTTCGTCCAAACATCCATCAAAAGCATAAAAACTTCTGCACATTCATTGGGATATTCCGTTGTAATGGAACCATCTGCTATCCCTTGTTTCATGATTTCTGTAAATATTAACGCTTCTTTATTTACACTTGCTTTTATTCCTTGCACAATAAACTGTGGATTTTTTATTTGGTAATTCAAAATATCATCAATAGAGTGAATGTTTTTATCTGATGCAATTCTTTCTAAAATTTTTGTTAACTTATCCCTACTATTTACTGAATCAATACTATTAACTAATTGCTCCAACATCTCGTAAGTATAATTAAACTGCCGTTCCATGACTGCTTCTAATATATCTTCTTTCGATTTAAAATGATGAAAAATAGCTCCTCTTGACATTCCAAGAGAATCAACAATATCTTGTATGCTCGTTTTATCAAAACCTTTTTCACTAAACAGTGTTGTGGCTACTGTTAGGATTTTTTCAATTGTTTGCTTTGAATCTTTACTTCTCATTTAAAAACCCTCTTTCATTATAAATACCGGACATCGGTATGTTTAGATTAACATTACAATATTTGTATGTCAATATGATATATTAACGAATAGTCTAAATTTTTCAACACAAGGTCTCGCCCTAACACCATCAAGTTAAGAAATTCATTATTTCCTAAGACAACAAATGAACTGGATTCCATAGTCAACTATGAAGAGATAAAATTTTCGTTTTGGGGATACTTCAAAATCTTAGCTTGATGAGTATGTGGTGCTACCCCTTAAAGAAACAGTAAAATGAAAAATATCGGTTCCTTAGGGTAGAGGGAACCGATTGATTTGTGTCTAAATTATGTCCAAACGTACAATTTTCCCGAAATGGTGTTATTAGATCATTTTTAATTAATCTAAGAAAGCAGTAAAAGCAATAACAACTAGTAAAACACCACTAATGAGTGTTCCAAATTGTCCAAGTGTAAATTTTCCAATCTTCACATTAGCTACTTTTTCACCTAATATAACTCCCGTCCACACAGTTATAAAACTAACTTAACACTTTATTTGTCATAGTCTTAATTCCAATTTGTTTCGCAATTGAAATAGCTGTATTGAGATGGTCCCCAGTAATCATTGCAGGCTTCACACCTAATCTATAGACTTCAAGAATACTCTTTTCTACCTCTGGTTTTGGTGGATCAATCTTTCCTACTAACCCACCAAAGATTAATTCCTGCTCTTCTAGTTTGTCAGCATCCCAATTAATAGGGCGATACGCTAAGGCTAATACGCGTAGAGCACTATTTCCAAACTCCGTATTTCTTTGCATGATTCTACTCTTTTGTTCATCATTTAGTGGATACACACATCCATTTTCTTGGTAAAATTTACAACGATCTAGTATTGTTTCTACAGATCTTTTTGAAAACATGGCATATGATGATTGAATTAACGAACGCTGAAGCATGCTCAAAGATAATAGAGTTTAGTATTGAACAAGACATTAGATCCTTTAATTAGCATTTATATCCCCAGCAAAAAAAGCGGTTTCGTAACCGCTTTTTTTAATTTTAAGATGGAGTGTATAACTCAATATATTCTAATCAAGCATATGTACAGCAGGCAGCTTCTTATTATCAAGAACAAATTTCTTTTCATCCACACTTGGGATATTAATGTACATTATATACTGAACTCCATTTCTCAGATTCGTAGTATAGATACCGTTTCTAAAACATTCATTACCAAATAGTTAAAATACCATAAGTGAAATTTTTACACGTTTATTTCTTTTAAAGAATGCAGTAAAAATGCAACCATATATTCGCATGCTTTCTCACAAGCTAACATCTTAAATACTTTTTGTTCTTCTATTGTTTTATCATTCGCTTGATCTGAAGCAGCTTTTAAACAAAGAAATGGCTTTCCATTCACATGACAAACGTAGGAAAATGCAGCAATTTCTTGATCTACTGCAAGTGCTCCGTAAACAGTTTGAAGCAATTCCCTCATTTCTGAACTACGAATACGTTGATCACCTGAAATGAATGTACCATAATGAGAGGTATAAACTAGTTGTAACTTTTTCATTTCTTTTATCAACTGGCTTGGAGGTTGAATACACGCTGTTCTTCCTGTATATAAATCAAACGGATCCGTTCCAGTTCCCGCCCCTGTTACATCATGTTGCATAACTTTAGTGGCAACAACAATATCACCATTTTTCACTTTATTTGATAAACTTCCACAAATCCCTGTCATAAATAGCTGTTCTGGTTGAAATTCACTAATAAGAAGCTGAACACAACTTGCACATTGGACTTTACCAACTCCGGTTATGACAGAAATCAATTCAATCCCGTTCATATTATGAAAATGAAATTCCCAAGCCGCGCGTTTTTCTTTACGATAGCTTGGATAATATTTATGTAAATACGTAAGCTCTGGTTCCCATGCTGCAACAATTGCAATTCGCTTCATAGATAGAATTCCTTTCCTTATATTTTTTTCTTATATGTAGTACATATCTCAGCATAAGCAAACTAAGTTTAGTTGACAATAATATGATTATGTATTCTGTTTTTATAATACAATACGAATTAGTATTGTATTGCAGATTTTTATTTTAATAATATCGTTTAAAAGATTTGTAATATATACACAATCATTTACTTCGCTCTTTGTAACTAATCCCCTTCTTTTTTCGTTACGGCTTATTCATAAATGTCAATTTGCAGGTAGGAGAGTTATCGTAAAATTAGTAAACATTACATTTTTATTTTGAACGCATTTGCAAAGAAAAGGCAAACTTCATTATTTTTTGTATTTAGTAAATTCAACTGTTTCACATAGTAAATCAGTTCAACATAGTACAACTTTCTTATGGAAGAAATAAAAAAAGCCTTGAATGACACTATGATAGGAGTGAGTCATCCAAGGGTGTGAAAAAAATACCCAATTTGAATAATAACAATTAATATTATCCATGTATGGTAAAGCAGCTTTCGTAAATATAAACTGCGAAAAAGTTATCTTTGGAAAGAGGATTTGTCCAATGAAAAAGTAAATACTTTGTACAAAATTTAGTAATTTTAGTGTTTGATTAAGCCAAAGCGTACTTTACTCATTTACTAAATATTATAGACATATCATCAGTGCGTATCTTCCAAATCATATGATCACATCCCTCACCCCAATAATCCTTCAGCAAATAATCAGGCTCTCCAAATTTCTTCTTCCATATCTTCTGTGCATTTGTATATCCACTATCTAAACAAAATTCTTTAATATCTCTATTCAACAGGGTGAGAAACATTACATTTAAAAGTAATGTTCCTATACCACGCCTTTGATATTCTGGAAGTACAAATACAGTTCCTACCTCATATAACTCTTTCAATGCTCTATCTGTGCAAATGTTAATCAATTCACTAGCTGGACCATATTCAATTGTACCGATAACTTTATTACAATTTGTATCCACAGCTATCAAAAAATATCGATTTCTCCCATTGCTATCAAAGTCACATTTCAAGTATTGTTTCTTACTTTCAATCTCTCTTTCTATATCATCAACCAACTCCGATAAACCTTCTCTAGCAAATGTATCTTTAATGGTTGTACTAAAAAATTGGTATAGTTCTTCAATGTCCTCAATTCGTGGTCTCCTTATCTCAACATTACACACCGGAAATCACTCCTAGTTTTCTAAAGTTTTATTTGCAATCTTTATTCTTCGAAATAAAAAATAATCCTTCTCATTACGCTACGTGAAATTTTACATGTAACGTAATGAGGAAATTAAGGGAAATTGTTGATTGAGAAAATGACATGTTGCAACCTCCTTTATTTTTGATTGAATCATTCAGTCAATCATATAAAAAACCAATTTCCAATATTTATTAATATGAGCTCCTCTAACAAAAATTCCTCATCTTAAGCGTTAAGATGAGGAATTTTCATAAAGAATCACACTTCATGAAGCTGTGATTCTTTATAATGTTTTTCTACTCTATATAAGGTAATATCACGTTCTTTATCCCATACCGAATGCCATTCAAATGTTCCTGGTTCAAAAAATAACGGAAACCTTTTTCTAAACCAATCTTGCATTGGTAAAGTTAGCGCATCTTTTATATCCATCCATACTAATTCTCCTTCAGGTGGATCTTCAAGCAGCTTTCCTTCAAAAGATGTTGCCAAATAATTAAACACCATATATCGTAACTTCGTATTTGGCTCACAGAACTCAACTATCCCTTTAAAAATAATATCTTTTACAATTAAACCTGTTTCTTCACGTACTTCTCGAATTGCTCCGTCTACAATACTTTCTGGAAAGTCAACTTTTCCACCTGGAGCAATGTACCCTGGAAACCCCAAACGATCTGGACGATTAATTAACAAAACTTTGTCTCCATCTTGCACCATGCACATCGTTAACATTTTACATTCGAAATCATTCATCAAAAAACTCCTTCTCTTATGTAGATTCGTTGCTAGAGAATACTTTTTGTTTCTTACCTAAATTTTTATTAAGGATATCCTTTATTATTTTTTTCGCGCTAAATACAACGCAACAAACTGTGGTTTTTCAATGATGCCACCATGTTTTTCGATTACGTTATGAATACTATGAAACAATTTTTCTTTTATATCTTTTTGAAGCAGACGATGTACTGACTGTGTATGTATTAATGCAATATAATCATCACTTGTATACGTATCAGTCCACGTATATGTTTTCACAATTAAATCTTGGAACAAATTATGTTTCATTGTAAGACTTTTTCGTTCTTCAATTAGCTCCTCTGGCGTTGGTAACTTGTTAGGGTGTAAATGCGGGGCATATTTTTCATAGCAAGCTCCAATCTCTCGAAAAACATCTGTATTGGGTTGTATGTGATATGTCCAAAAAAATGCCATCGTCCCATGATTTCGTAACAAACTCGCCACTTTCGGATAACCAATTTCAGGATTAATAAAATGAAATGCAGTTGCGGAGAATGCAAGCGAATATTCATTATGCTGGGGAGTCCATTCTTCAAAAGCACCTTGATACACTTGAACGTCTTTTTCATATTTGAATTTATCAGCTGTAAATTGAGCTAATTTCTCTCCAAGCTCAACACAATCAATACATCTATATCCTAATTGAACAAACCCTGCCGTCCCTTTTCCTGTACCGCAGCCAACTTCAAGAACAGGAGAGTCTTTTTTAATTTTCGAATAATTAATAATATCAACAAATAGTTCTCCTGGATATGTCGGCCGTATTTTTTCATATTCGTAGACAATATCATCAAAGGTGTATTTTCTTTCTTCTAAATGGTGATTCATCTCTTCATCCCCCATTACTTTTTTACCTTGAACAATTCCATTTTCCATATAAAATCATCTGCAATTATACCAATATTAGAGTGAAAATTCGTTACTTTCATCCTCTCATATTATAATAATATTTTCTACAAAATAGTGTATATGATGAAAGTAGCAACTTATCAGTGGAATATTTATCGTTAAATAGAAAAACCTGCCGAATTCGATTCGTGGCAGGTTTTTCTATTTATTCTTGGTCAGAAACAAATACCCTATGAGACGCAAAGAAATTTGTCAAATCTCTTCCGGTTGATTTCTCCATAATTTGAATAAAATCTTTTGTTGTACTCACACCAAATTTCTTTTCTTTAAAGTAATCTTTCATCGCTTTGTAAAAGGCTTCATCTCCAAGTTCAAGACGAAGATCATTAACTGTTCTTGAACCGTAACCATAAATCATACTATAATATGCTCCAATTCCGCCTTCTGCAGCACGTTCAGCAAATGTTGAAACAGGATATGAAAGATGATAGTCTCCGACAGGTTCCGCTTTTAGTTGATCAAGTTCATTGCTATAGAGCGCAGCTGCAAAGCTAGCAAATGATTCGTCTAGCCATGGTTCATCGTGCTCGTTATTTCCAATAATGCCGTAAAACCATTGATGCCCAATTTCATGTGCAGTAACATACTTGACCCATTCTTGAGAACGATTGCCAGCGATACTAATCATCGTTAATTGCGGATATTCCATTCCGCCAAACCAGCCTTCCATGCCAACGATATCTAATTCTGGCCATGGATATTCTCCAAAGCGGTCACTGAACAGCTTGATGCTCTCAACCCCTGCCTCAACCATAGAATCAGCATATTTTGCTTGTTCATCTGTATAATACACATTAATTTTTACATTTTTTACTTTCGTTTGTTTTACTTTGTAAGTTGGATCCATTTCTATTGCAAAATCGCGAACTTGTTTAGCTTTATAATGATGCGTTGCTAAATTTCCTGAAATAACTGGTTGACCCGCTTCCGTCCCTGTCGTTGCAATGACCTGGGCTTTATCAGTCGTAAGTGTTACATCAAAATCTCCAGTTAAAGAATAAAAAGATTCTCCATATGGAAAATAAGCATCTACATTCCAGCCCTCTTTATCGTATACTGCCAGAATGGGAAACCAGTTTCCAAGTGAAACCGTGTTTTTATTCCATCCAAAACGATCTTGTTGTTCCGGAACTTGAACGACAAAATCCATCGATACAGTAGATTTTTGATCATTTGGAACTTGAACAGATGAAATATGTACTGCAGTACTATCCACAGTAAATTTTGCTGTTTTCCCATTTACTTTCACATTAGAAACAGACATATTTCCGCCATTTTCTTTAGATGTATCTGCGTTTCCCCATAAGTTAAAATAAAGTTCGTTCAACTGCGTACGAGTATTGTTCGTAAAAGTGACAGTCATTTCCCCTTTAATAGTGTGATTGGTAGAATCATAGTAAACGTTCATTTTATAGTTTGGATTGGTTGGACCGAATATATCTTGTCCTTGCTTATTCATGAATTGTGACTGAAATGGTGTCTTCAGTTGAACAGGAGATGTAACTGCCGGATGGTAGGCTCCTTTTACAGAATAATCCGTTTCTGCAGCACTTACAGTAAATCCAGAAGGACATAATATCCCAGCTACAAGTGTCGAAGCTGTTACCCATTTTGCAGTCTGTTTTACAAAAAAATTCATAAAAATCCCTCCATTTCCATTTTTCACCACACAAATTCGCTATAAATAGTGAAAATCCCTTCAATTTTTATTTAAAATCACTAGAGAAAGTTATCGAGGGAATTTTTAGCACTTTTAAAATCTTTAAAGTGTTTAAGATTCAGAGAAAAAAGGCGGTCTCTTACTTTCGTAAGAAATCCGCCTTTTGCTCATTCTATTACTTTGTACATCTTTTATACTCTAATAATTTCTTTGCCTTTTTCACCATAACTTATATCACCAACATATCCCCCATTCTTTGGATATGTTGGTCTTATATTTTCGTATTCTTCGACAATGTCATCAAAAGCATATTTTCTATCTTCAAAATTCACATCTATTTTTTTATTCCACCGCTTTCTTTTAAAGCTTCTAATTCAGCTATTATTTCATCTACAATAGTTGAAATATCTTTCTTTTCCTGCTTCGCCTGTATTAGTTTATTTGTCTCATACCATTTTCGACCGATAGCAATGCCTATAGGACAATCTTGCTCCCACGTTTGTAATAATCTTTCTACAGAATGACCTCTCCGTAATACAAAATCTGTCTTCAGAACAAATTGTACGATTTCAAGTTCTTTATGTGGGCCTGCAACATTCATATTTTTCCCTTGTAAATAAGCATTTCCATCTTTTAAATCGGTTGCTCCGACCAACCTATCTCTTGCAGCAAAGTGAATATTTCTAATCCCAGACATGACAATAGCACCAAAACATAACGGACATGGTTCCATCGTAGAATACAATTCATATTCCTTTCGCATTGCGTTTGTTTCTAAATTGTTTATTTTTAATATCGCGTTAATTTCCGCGTGAGCAATTTTGTTATTACATATTTCATTCGGCATTGCTTCCGTCTCGTAAACTGTATTTCTCCCTTTTGAAATAATATTTTCACTACCATCTACAATAACGGCACCAATTGGAAATGAACCGTTACAATACGATAACCACGCTTGATTGAAACACTCTTTCCATGGTTTAGATAATGAATTCCACATATTATGCTTCACTCTTTCTTTATAAATTTTTGGTATGTTTGCTTTAAACTTTAATGAAATTTATATTATTTCATCTCAAATAAGAGAAAGCACTTGTTTATATAAATCATCTTTCTCACCTTCAGGTATTCCTTCTATTAATCTTGCTGCCATAATTGGTAGGAACCACGATTCTATGTCTTTCCATGTACCTTTTGATAAAGTTAAATACTCTTTTACATACTCCTCACAAAATACATGGCGCAACGTCATAATACCTTGCTTCACTGGTTCTGGTATACTTGCTGGTAGATGAGCATGTTTTAATATAATGACCGTACGTGCTACATCGGCAAATGGATTACCATAACCTGCCGTCATCCAATCGATAACAATCGGCCCCTGCTCTGAGATTAAAATATTATCAGGATGAAAATCCATATGACACACTGCTTGTTTCGTTGGTAATGCCTCTATATACGATGCAATCTTCTCTTTTTGTTCAAGTGTAAATCGATTACAACAATCTACATGTGAAATTAAAACTTCACGTATATCTGAAATTGCACTAGATTTCACGCTATGAATTTGAAAATGCAATTCAGCAAATCTTTTTGCTTCTTTCTCTACATTCATAGGGTCTTTAGCTAGTTGTTCGGTTAAAGTTACACCATCAATTTTTTCATAAATAATACCCGTTCTATTTTGATCAAATACCTTATTCCCCACTTTAGGAGCTGGTAGTCCAAGATTTTGAATTTCTTGGCTTACAAGAAACTCTTTTTCAATAAGGGATTCATGAATACTGTCATGAAATAGTTTTATAATTTCTTTTTCGTTCCATAAATAAATCTCTGCTGTAATTCCTTCACCTATTTTTCCCTTCACCGATTCTTCCTACTTTCATTATTTTTCTAACTTCTTCTATTTATTTCCTTTCCATAGACTATTTTCCCTTCTTTATTCGACAAAATTCTCTTCATACATAATGATTGTTGCTACAAAATGAAGTAACACGATTGGAGTTTTCCAATTTCAACAAGAGAAAAAAGAAAAATTCTGTTTAAATTAATAGCGGATTTTTGTTCAGTTTGAAAAGTGTTTTCTTTTATCTAAATTACTGATTTGAAATAAATTTTGTAGGATTTTCTCCTTTTCTGTCGAATTTGTTTGATATAAGGAGGGACACTATATGTTTATTAAAGACTTTTTTATTAATCTTTTTATTTTTTCTTTCCTAGTTAGTTCAACTATATTCATCCAAGTGTTTGTAATTAAATCCAATCAGTTCTTTGAAAAAATTTATGGGGCAATCATTGCTGTTATTTTAATGGCCTTTTCTTTTAAATACATGGGGTTTTACTATGATCTTCGAGTTGTCCCTCTCATTTTTTCATTTGTTTACTTTGGTCGTACTGCCGGTTGGATTACGTTACTTAGCATTTTTGTAATGCGTATTATTTATATGGATGGATATTATGGACCGTATATCGTTGCATTATTAGGAACAGGTATTATATTTACTATTTTTAAAACATATTTGAAAAACTTACATCCATTTAAAGCTAGCTTTCTTTATCTAACTTGTTATATAGCTATGATTCGATTGGTAGGCGAATTCTTCATTCCTGCTGTAATATCTAATATTCTTTACATTCAAAGCTTACTATTTATAAGTTTAGGTCTTTTAATCGGACTTTTTCTGATGGAAGCGTATCAAAAATTATATTCGTTAACACAAGAATTATTTAGAATGAATCAAAAATTAGAAAAATCCAAGCAAGAGCTGAAAGATACTGTTCATGAACTTCAAGGAGGGATTTTTAAATTTATTAAAGTAGATACGCACTTTATACATACGATGTGTGACGGACAATTTTATTATCAAAATGGATTTTATTCCGAACAAGTGGTAGGAAAAAGTTTACGTACTATAGATTCTTCCATTATCCCTCCCCATCTCGTTCCTCAATTACTGAAGTATTATGTACAAGCATGGGAAGGGAATGAAGTTATATTTGAAATTCCCTGGCCAGATAATGAAACCATCGCTCTAATCGCACTTAGGCCCATTAAACGAAATGGGAAAGTAACTGAAGTTGTTGGTTCTGCAATTGATATTACAGAAAGAAAAAAAGTGGAGTGCGAATTAAAAACGACCAAAGAATTACTGGAGTCATTTGTAAATAACAACATAGATGCGATTATCATCTCTGATCGAGAAGGACATATTTTACAAGTTAATAAAGCTTTTGAAACGATATTTGGCTGGTCATTACAAGAAGTAATCGGTAAAAAACTTCCTTGTGTACCCGATTTCTTAATGGATGAATCGATAGAAATCATTCGAAATATTCTGTCTGGAAAATCTACAATGACTAGATTAGAGACCATTAAACAACGAAAAAATGGGGATTTAATTGATGTAAGTATAACGATTTCACCTATTCTAGATGTAAGAGGGAATATAATGGCTCTCTCTGCAATATGTAGGGACATTTCCGAAAGAAAACAAGCAGAAAAAGAACGACAGCAATTATATCAACAATTGCAAGAAAGCGAATTGAAATATCGTGTCCTATTTGAACAGGCAGCAGATGCCGTATACGTAGTAGAATTGGATAAAAATCGAACTCCCACTCAATTCATTGAGGTAAACGCGATTGGGTGTGAAAGGTTTAATTTAAGTAGAGATGAAATTGTTAGTACGCCATTTTCTGATCTTGTTTCTACGGATTTTCCCCTTATAAAAAGATTAATAGAAAAAATTAAAAAAGGAGAAGATTCTTTTACTTTGCAAGATGAATATGTTTTTCCTACAGGAAAGAAAATAACGACTGAATTTAGTATTCGTGTATTCAAGTTGAATGGAAAAGAAGTTTTCTTAAGTATTTCTCGAGATATTACCGAACGAATCAAGACGGAAGAATTATTAAGAAAATCGGAAAAACTTGCTGTTGTAGGTCAATTAGCTACAGCAATCGCTCATGAAATTAAAAATCCATTAACTGCAATGAAAGGATTTATGCAATTATTAAAAACAGGGGAAAATAAAACGAATCATCTCTATATAGATATAGTATCATCAGAAATCGATCGAATTGAAAGCATTACGAATGAATTTATGGCAATCGCCAAACCTCAGGCAGTGAAAATTCAGCCTAATGATATAAGTATGTTAATGAATCAAGTTGTCATGCTACTAGAGCCCCAAGCACTCATGAATAATGTACAAATGAAGACAGAAGTTATGTCTACTATTCCAATGATACATTGTGAAGGTAATCAATTAAAACAAGTATTCATTAATATCTTAAAAAACGCCATTGAATCGATGCCAGCGGGAGGCGAAATTGTCATTCAAATTGATAGAGCTGATAATAATCAAATCAATATTCGATTTACTGATCAAGGATGTGGGATCCCGCAAGATCGTATACCATACCTTGGTGAACCTTTTTATAGCATTAAAGAAGAAGGGATTGGCTTAGGATTAATGATTTGTTACAAAATTATTGAAATGCATCAAGGAAAGATATGGATTGAAAGTGAAGTGAATAAAGGAACAACGATAGATGTTACTCTCCCTATCTGTAAATTATAAAACAAATGTTGTTACATTTTAAAATGGATACAAAATTATCTTAGATTGATAGGCATGTTGTTCTCCCCCCTGCTCATCAATCCAACATATTGAAGTGTCCCCAAAACGAAAATTTTATCTCTCCATAGTTGTCTGTGAGAATTAAGCTCATTTTTTCGTTTTGGGGAACAATGAATTCTTAACTTGATGGCAATAAGATCCTGCCAACATTTTGAGATTAAGATAATTAACGTTTGTTAACACTATCCCACTTCTCAATAGCAAGAAAAAAGGCGGCTCCTTATTTTCATAAGAAGTCCGCCTTTTTCTCATTCTATTACATTTTACATCCTTTTATACTTTTACACTATCTTTTCCGTTTTCAGCATAACTCATATCGCCAACAGATTCGACTTTATATTCTCCATCCTTATAGAGAATTTTAGTTACACTTGCATTTTCTAATCCGAGTTTTGTTTTACTGCTATCAAGCATGTCTACTAATGTCATGATCGCAATTCCATGAGATATAACTAAAACGTTACCTCCACCATTTTTGGCAGTCTCTTCACTAATTTTATCAATTTCTTTTTTTATACGAATTGAAAAGGTTTTCCAATCTTCAGCTTGCTTCGTATGGTCTGCTGCTGCAATGAAATTAACAATTTTCTCAATAGATAACTCCAGCAGCATCTCCAATAACTTTCCACATAATTTCATTCTTCTCGCCTTCAAAAATCCCAAAATTCAATTCCCGTATGTCTTTTCTTTGTTCAAATTTTAACTTTGATTGCCCGCTATATTTTAACGTATTTCCGAAAGAAGTCCCCATCTTCAAGCGCGTGACGGACAAAAGCCCAGCGGTAGGGTGGGTTAGACATAGCCTAACTGATTTGTAAGAACTGCCAATTGTTCGTATGGTGTATACGTTCCATATCTGACATCTTCACTTGCTTATAGGATTTAGAAGGATTTTGTATATATTGTCCATGTATATCTTGTACGTATACCATTTTCCCTGTAAATCCTGTCACAAATCCTACTTGTCCAAATACCTTTACTTTATCACCCAAATAGATTCCATCTATATGTGGTGTATTTTTCTTGTTCCGTTTTGCACTTGTATTCTTTGTTTTCCTTCCTTTTCTTGCGGTTGCTTCATGCAGGGAGCGTTTTTTCTTTCTAAATTGCTTAATGCGAAACTCACCGCTTTGATCATATTCTTGTAACCGTTTTGGATTTGTAATCGCAATCGCGTCATGTACATGTGTTTTTGGTAAACGCAACTCTTTTCGCTTCGGTGTGGTGTAACTACCGTACGTAATGTCACAATCTAGGCGTTTCATGATTTGCAAACGCAGTATATTCATAAAAGCAGTCTCTTTATATTGTTTTGGTTTTTTGAAACTGTGTTTGATTTTCCCTTGATGAAATTGTTGATGGCATTCATCGTGCACTGTTACAAGATTATCTGCCATATCTGAACCGCCACTGCATCGTTCAATGATATGATGTGTATGCAAAATACCACCTTTTTTCTTACAAATTTGACAGGTATAATTGTCTCTTGCGAATACATAATATCTCGTATTCCAAAAGCCAAAGGTATCCCCCCGTTGGTATTCTATTCCTTGTATGTCGGGATTTTTTAGCTTTTGTGCATCAAATTTTCCTACTTCGACAATCACTTTTGGAGATGGTAATAACGAGCGAAATATTTCAATCCAATGAATTTGGTTATCCACTCTGCTTTGAATCGATGGTGGCAACCATCCTTTTTTCTTTTTCCGATTGAGAAAACGTGCTTTGCGATATCTTGTTTTTCGTTGTCTTCTACCTCTGCGTAATGTAGCTCTTAGCGTAAGATTTTCTTTGACATCTTGACGTAACTGGGTGGTTCCTTTTGCGAGCACTTTGTCTTCAGTGGTAATCGCAATGCCAATATGCTTTGCACCGCTATCAACACCGATTGTGACGGGTTGCACCGCTTCACCTGTGGCATATTGTAATTGAATTGTAAACGGAGTGTATCCAATAATCGTTGCTTTTCCTTGTTTGAGAAGAAGCCGTGCCTTACGAGGACTGCAAGGCATGAGCGGTTCTCCTCTTACATTCTTGACAAATACACGCATGTTTTGTCCCTCCTAAGAGTTTGTTTCCCTTCGCCAATGTTTGTAGGTGTTGGCAACTTCTCGTGCAAGAAGGCATGTGGTTGACCGTTCCTTCCCAATCAGAACTGTTACAGAGCCACCATAGAGCCAAGAACTAGGGAATCATTCTTGGGTATGCAACCTACGAACGGAGTCCACGAAAGACCGAGGCTAGACAACCAGGGCTTTTTTCAAGCCTCCACTTCAAAACGTGTTAGTGTTGAAGTGGTGGGTAGTTGACCATTGTTTTACCGTGTCTAGTAATATATAACGTAACTATATTATCCTTATTTCCATCTAATATATGACTGTCTTTTTCCATCTTATTCATTTATTTCTCCCCTTTAAAATATTATCTATCTGTTTTAATTACTGGATTTAATGAACATAAAAAAGTAAAGCCAAGCTGTCAAATCCTCTATTGCTTGAGGAGTTTTATAATCAATGCTATTATGCATTCACTTAGAATTATATCACCCCTGAATGTATTGAAATAGGACTAGACTTAACTTATTATTGCGTATATATTACTTCCTCTTTTAAAGGGAATAAGATGACTCGATTGTTACTTCAAAATAAACCTTGATCAAATATGTATTAGCAACAGTTAGTACATTGATAAACTTTAAGAACACGTTTAGAAAAAAGATTAATCATTTTAAATCTAAAATCATTAATCTCCACCTCCATCAAATTTAAATTAAAGCTTTCACCCTATGATAATACAATTCAACTTTAGCAATATTACTGTTGCTTGTTCAATTTAAATGCCTCTTTAGTGCAATAAGAAAAACCGAAATCCCTTCTCTATAAAATTAATAAATTACGGTTCACCTTTTGCATAAACGGTTTAACATTTTTTCAAAACGGTATGGCTTTGTTTCAAACCAACATTGCTACAAGCATTATCATTCAGACACTTCCATTGTAATGATTGAACTAAGTTGTACCCATATAGCTATACTAAGTCCAACCTTTTAACAATAAAAAGAGTGAAATCCTGCATTATCAATACAAGATTTCACTCTTTTTTATAAAACATGTGTGCAATTAATGCTCTATTAAGTTGGATACTGAAACCTCTTGTTCATTCTGTGGTTGATTGAGAGGATAAATTCTAGCTGTTTCATTATTTTCATCTACATTTTGAATGTAGATTTGCACTCCGTTATAGGTTACATTAGCCATAACTGGTGAAGTAGCAATTTCTTGTGCACGTTGTTTATTCATAATTATAACCTCCTTTTTCTTTTAACAATTATAATATTGACTTCAACTCCCTCAAATATTCTTGTTATTTCATAATTAAGTAAAACAGGGAGATAATTTTAAAAGTAGAGTTGTTCAACTAACGGGAGAGATTGTTAAAAAATAGAGGTACATGTAACGCATTACAGAACTTTTTTATTTAATATTCTATATATAATCAACTTTTTTATTTTTTTATAATACATTATTTTCCGTTCCTAATTTAATACTCATAAACACAAATTAAAAAGCAAACTCCCTATATTAAAGAGTTTGCTTTTTAAAAATTATAGTTGTTGTTGAGACTGTAATTTTTGAATATAAGTTACAACCTCAGGATTCACAAGTGAAGATAAATCTCCAAGTTCTTTTCCTAAATACGCTGCTTTAATAACGCGGCGCATCACTTTAGCGTTACGTGTTTTCGGTAAATCTTCAACAACATGAATATCTTTCGGACACAATGCTTTCCCGATATGAGAGTTTACTAGACTCATTAATTCTTTTTTCAGTTCTGGTGTAAACGAAGTGCCCTCGCGTAACACAACAAAGCAATGGCATACTTCACCTTTCACTTCATCTGGAACTCCAATTGCTCCAGCTTCCACGACATCATGATGTTTTACAAGAATCGATTCATACTCCGCAGGTCCAATACGTTTTCCTGCAATATTTAACGTATCGTCGGAACGACCTGTAATGATGTATTGTTCTCCATCATATAATACCCAGTCACCATGTACCCATTTGTTTTCAAAACGGGACCAGTATGTGCTTACATAACGATCATCTTCTTCCCAGAAGCTTTTCGTCATACCAACCCACGGCTTTTCTAGACATAATTCTCCTACCTCATTTTGAACTGGTGCACCATTTTCATCTAATACAACAGCGGCCATTCCTGGCAGCGATGCATTAAAACTAATTGGTGCAATCGGTTTAATAAGGACGTTTCCAAAAATACCGCCAGAAATTTCAGTACCACCAGAATAGTTACAAATTGGTACTTTCCCCTTACAAACTGTTTCAAAGAGCCACATCCATGGATCTGGATTCCATGGTTCTCCCGTGGATCCAATTACTTCTAAACTTTGCAGTGAATGCTCCTCTACCCATGAATCACCTTTTGCCATTAATGAACGAATTAATGTTGGTGAAATACCAAGGTGTGTTACTTTATAACGATCAACCATTTCCCATAGACGATCTGCTTCTGGATAATCAGGCACACCTTCATACATAACCATTGTTGCTCCGTTAATAAGAGAACCAAATAGTAGAAACGGCCCCATCATCCATCCCATATCAGTAATCCATAGTACACGATCACCTTGCTTCACATTCATACCAAAACTAGCATCAAATGCTGCTTTTAATGGAAATCCTGCATGCGTATGCACTGTTCCTTTCGGCTTACCTGTTGTACCAGATGTATAAATAAGCATAAGCGGGTCATCGCTTTTCATCTCTTCTGCATGCGTAAATGGCTTGTCTTTTTCAAGAACATTCCATGAAATATCATAATCATGCGGTGCAAATTCGTTCCCCGCATGACGGACAATCACTACTTTTTCAACACTTGGGCAATGCTCACATGCTTTATCCACTTCATCTTTTAAAGAAACTGTTTTACCACGGCGTGCAAATCCGTCTGCCGTAATAATCATTTTTGATCCTGCTGCTTGTACACGCGTCATAACCGCATCTGAAGCAAACCCAGAAAAAATAGGAGAAATAATTGCACCAATTTTCATCACAGCTAACATTGCAACCACTGTTTCTGGTATCATCGGCATGTAAATTGTTACACGATCCCCTTTTTCAATTCCTAAATGCTTTAGACCATTTGCAACGCGGCTTACCCAATGATCTAACTCTTCATATGTAAAAGATTTTGATGTTCCATTTTCTCCTTCCCAAATGAGAGCCTTTTGTGTTTTCGTATCATCTTCTGCAATCCAGCGAGACAGTGCAGATTCTACGACATTACAAGTTCCATCCACATACCACTGCGCAAATGGAATACCGTTTGCCAAATCTAACACTTCAGTATACGGACGCATCCATTGGTAGCCTACCGCTCGCTCTGCTTCTCCCCAAAACCATGCTGTATCTTCGATAGACTTTTTATAAAATGTTTCATAATCATCATAGCCCAGTGATTGCATCCACTGATATAAGCGTGTTTTTGCTTTATATTCGTCTGTTGGAAACCAAACTGCTTGCTTCACTATTTTTCCCCTCCTTATTTTTTGAAAAAGAAAGCCCTTCAAAAGGGCTATTTATCTTGCTCACATAGACAAACAAAGCATTGCCTATTACGAACTTGATTCATTCTATTTACCAGCAATGGATGATAAGAGGCTTCCACTGATGGAATTTTCACTTTATACTGGGTAAACTGGATGTTTTCGATCCGTAAATACTTGATATTTACTCATATACATTTCAAAACGTTGCTTCAATTCCGCGCGTAATTGATTCGGATGAACAATACCATCGATCACCATTTCTGATGCAAGACGATAAATATCAATATCTTGCTTGTACTCTTCACGTTTTTGAGCAATAAAGTTTGGACGCTCTTCTTCTGGAAGTGCTGCAATTTTATTTGCATATACTGCGTTTACCGCTGCTTCTGGACCCATTACTGCAATTGAAGCTGTCGGAAGTGCAAGGCAGCAATCAGGTTCAAATGCTGGACCTGCCATCGCATATAAACCAGCACCGTATGCTTTTCGTACAACGATAGAAATTTTCGGTACAGTTGCTTCGCTCATAGCAGAAATCATTTTTGCGCCGTGACGGATAATACCCGCACGCTCTACTTTTGTACCAATCATAAAGCCTGGTACATCAGCTAAGAATAAAAGCGGAATGTGGTACGCATCGCATAATGTAATAAATTTTGCTGCTTTATCAGCGGAATCGTGGAATAATACGCCGCCTTTCATACGAGGCTGATTCGCAATAATTCCAACTGGCATACCGTTAATACGTGCAAGGCCAGTGATAAGTTCTTGTGCAAATAATTTTTTCACTTCAAAGAAAGAGTCTTCATCAATAATACGTTTAATTAAATCAAGCATATTAAAAGGTGCATTTTGATTTTCTGGGATAATTTGTTCTAATGTTTTTTCAAATTCTTTCGGTTCTTGAGGTGCTGTCATTGGAGCTTTTTCTAAGTAGTTACTTGGAAAGTAAGAAATATATTGACGCGCTTTTGAAATTGCATCTTCTTCTGTTTTGCATAGTACATCTCCGCAACCGGATACAGAGCAATGCATACGTGCGCCGCCCATTTCTTCTAATGTTACTTTTTCACCGATTACCATCTCCGCCATACGAGGTGAACCAAGATACATGGAGGCATTTCCTTCAACCATCATAACAACGTCACAGAAAGCAGGAATATATGCACCACCAGCAGCCGATGGACCAAATAGTAAACAAATTTGCGGTACTTTTCCGGATAATTTTACTTGGTTATAGAAAATGCGCCCTGCGCCGCGTCTTCCTGGGAACATTTCAACTTGGTCAGTAATACGTGCACCAGCAGAGTCAACAAGATAAAAAAGCGGTACACGTAATTTTTCAGCTGTTTCTTGAATACGTAAAATCTTTTCTACTGTACGAGATCCCCACGATCCTGCTTTTACGGTAGAATCATTTGCCATTACACAAACAGTGCGCCCATTTACTTTACCAGTTGCAGTAACAACTCCATCAGCAGGTAAGCCTTCTTGTTCGCAGTTTGCAAATAATGCATCTTCTACATACTCACCGTTATCAAACAAAAGCGCCAAACGATCACGAACAAATAGCTTCCCTTTTGCTGTATTTTGCTCATGATATTTCGGTGCGCCACCTTGCTTTATCGTTTCTACGCGTTCTTCTAATGTACGAGATTGTTGTTTTTGATCTAGCATGTTTATTCCCCCTTATAAATCGGCTTCCGTTTTTCGCGAAATGCTTGTAATCCTTCTAAGCGATCTTTCGTATGAATAACTCCTTCATACGCTTGTCTTTCCATTTGTAAACCGGTCTGCAAATCTACCTGCATACCATTTGTAATCGCTTCTTTCGCAAGGCGAACAGCAATTGGACCATTCTTTGCAATTTGTTTTGCAATTTCAATCGCTTTTTCTTCTAGTTCTTTAGCAGGAACAACATGTTCCACAAGTCCATATTCCTTTGCTTCTGCAGAGGAAATACGTCTTGCTGTATAAATTAATTCTTTTGCACGTCCAATTCCAATTAAACGCGGAAGACGCTGCGTACCACCGGCTCCTGGAATAATCGCGAGCGAGGTTTCTGTTAAACCAAGACTTGCTGTTTCAGAAGCGATGCGAATATCACAAGCAAGACTTAATTCTGTACCACCGCCAAGCGCAATCCCATTTATGACTGCAATAACAGGTTGTGATAATTGTTCAACCATATCCATTGTTGAACGAATCATCCCAACTGCATGCCGCACTTGTTCTTCGTTCATATTCGCGCGTTCTTTTAAATCTGCTCCTGCACAAAATGCTTTTGCACCTGCACCCGTAATCATTACGACACGGACATCATTTTCTTCGTTAATACGACTAAGTGTCTCTTGTAATTCTTCTAAAAGAGCAAGTGATAAAGCATTTGCTTGTCGTTCACGATTTAGTGTTACTTTCACAATATGAGGCGTTACGTATTCAACTGAAATATTTTGCAGCTGTAACATGGGATCACCTACTCACTGTTTTATGTTGCAAAGCACGGTATACATGGCTTGGAATCTGCATATCGAGTTTGCTTTGAATAAAATTCGTTGCCTGTAATAACTTTTCTTCATTTACATTTGTCTGCACGCCCATTTTATGAAGCATGTGAACTAAATCATTTGTTGCGACATTTCCAGACGCACCTGGTGCATACGGACATCCGCCAAGACCACCGCATGAGCTGTCAAAAGTTGTGATACCACATTCTAATGACTTTACAACATTGGCAAGTGCCATGCCGTACGTATTATGAAAGTGCATTGCAAATTTAGAAGAATCATATTTTTTGAGCAAATGCTCTAGCACACGTTCCACTTGTGCTGGATTTGCCACCCCAATCGTATCTCCAAGCGATACTTCATAAATACCGTACGAAAACAATTTGTTACAAAGTTCATCAACGGCATGAACGCTTATTTCACCCTCATACGGACAACCAAACACAGTAGATACGTAACCACGTACCGTTTTCCCAGCAAATAGCGATTGTTTCGTTATATCTTCAATAACAGAAAGTGCTTCATCAATTGATTTATTAATATTTTTCTTATTATGCGTTTCACTGGCAGATAAAAAAACGTTCACCTCATCTACATCTTGCAAAAGCGCCCGTTCCAAACCATTTTGATTTGGAACGAGAGCTGCATATGTAACATGTGGTTTCCGCTCAAGCATTGTAAACACATCTTGTGCATCTGCTAAAGCCGGAATCCATTTAGGGTGAACGAAAGATGAAACTTCAATATAAGAAAGACCTGCGTCTGCCAACATATGAATCCATTTCACTTTATCTTTTGAGCCAACAATTTTCTTTTCATTTTGCAAACCATCACGCGGTCCAACTTCTTTAATAGAAGCAAAAGAAGGTAGTTTCAATCGATTACACCCCGTTTCTAATTATTCAATTTCTACTAATACATCTCCCTCATTAACAAAATCGCCTTCTTGCACAAGAATCTTCATAACTGTTCCAGATTCTTCTGCAGCGATTGGAATTTCCATTTTCATAGATTCTAAAATGACGACATCTTGATCTTCCTCTACTGTATCTCCTACACCCACTACAATTTTCCAAACGTTTCCTGCCATCGATGCATACACTTTTGTCATCATTATTTCCTCCTTTAAATTTCGTAACCTTTATTTTTTCACAAGCTGTTTCGTGACAAAGCTTGTTGTGTAAATACCACTTTGAAATACTTCATCTTCTAACACTTGCAGAAGCATTGGCGTATTTGTTTTAATGCCTTCCACTTTCAATTCTTCTAATGCTACTTGCAGTTTTTGAATTGCATCTTCACGCGTTTCACCATGTGCAATTATTTTTGCAATCATCGGATCATAAAACGGTGTAATTGTTACACCATCTTCTAAGAAATGATCGACGCGAACTGATGTCGGAAGAGAAAGAGACTTGATTTTCCCCGGTGATGGGAAAAATGTTTTTGGATCTTCCGCATAAATACGAGCTTCAATGGCATGACCACTACGCTTTACTTCGTCCTGCGTAAACGAAAGCGTTTCGCCTGATGCAATGCGAAGTTGTTGCTCGACTAAATCAAGACCTGTAATTTCTTCTGTTACTGGATGCTCTACTTGTAATCTCGTATTCATTTCTAAGAAATAGAAATTTTTCTCATCATCAACAAGAAATTCAATTGTCCCTGCATTCGCATATCCAAGTGCTTTAGCAGCTTTTACCGCAACTTCTCCCATCGCCTTGCGCGTTTCTTCATCTAAAAATGGAGATGGCGCTTCTTCGATTACTTTTTGATTACGGCGCTGCACAGAGCATTCACGTTCCCACAAATACACTGTATTCCCCTGTTTATCAGCAAGTACTTGAATCTCAATATGATGCGCATTTGTAATCAATCGTTCCATATACATTTCTCCGTTTCCGAAGAAATTTTTTGCACGCGTTTGATTACTTTCAAATGCTTGAGTGAGCGCTTGTTCAGTTTCAATCACTTGCATACCAATGCCTCCGCCGCCAGCGGATGCTTTTAACATAAGTGGATAACCAATTTGACTTGCAATTTCTTTCGCTTCTTCAACTGTTGGAATGCTAGTTGAAATACCAGGTACAATTGGAACTTCAGCTTCTAGCATTGCTTTACGGGACTCGATTTTACTTCCCATCTTCGCAATAACATCTTTAGAAGGACCAATAAAGACAATTCCTTCTTCTTCGCAGCGTGCTGCAAATGTTGGATTTTCTGATAGCAATCCATAACCTGGATGAATTGCCTCCACATTTGTTTCTTTTGCAATTTCAATGATCTTTTCGAGATTTAAATAACTTTCTTGGACGCGTGGACCACCAACAAGGTATGCTTCATTTGCCATTTTCACATGAAGTGCAAACTCATCAGCTTCTGAATATATCGCAACTGTACGAATCCCAAGTTTTTGACACGTTTTTATAATACGAACAGCAATTTCACCACGGTTAGCAATTAATATTTTTTGAAACATAGTGAACCCTCCTATTAACGACATCCTAAATGTCTTGAAATAACGAGACGTTGAATTTCAGAAGTACCTTCACCAATTTCTAGTAACTTTGCATCACGAATATGACGCTCTACTTCATACTCACGCATGTATCCATAACCACCATGAATTTGAACTGCTTGATTTGATACACGACTTGCTGTTTCAGATGCAAAAAGCTTTGCCATCGCAGCTTCTTTTCCAAATGGCTTATCATTATCTTTTAACCAAGCAGCTTTATGTACCATATTGCGTGCTAATTCAATTTCTGTTGCCATATCTGCCAATTTAAATTGAATTGCTTGGAAGTTTGATAGAGAACGACCAAATTGCTTACGCTCCTTTGCGTATTGCAATGCACGCTCAAATGCAGATTGAGCAATCCCTACTGCTAATGAAGCGATAGAAATACGGCCGCCATCTAACGTATATAAAAATTGTTTAAAGCCTTTATTTACATCCCCAAGGATATTTTCCTTTGGTACACGAACGCCATCTAAAACAATTTCACATGTATTTGAAGCACGAACGCCCATTTTGTCGTACGGACTAGAAATTGTTAATCCTTCGCTATTTGTCGGTACGATAAAAGCAGAAATACGTTTCTTACCGCTTTCCTCAACGCCGTTGACAGCGGTTACAATAATCGTATTTGCATACTCAGCATTTGTAATCCAGCACTTCTCGCCGCTAATTACATATTCCTCACCATCTAATACCGCTTTCGTTTGTGTACCACCAGCATCAGATCCAGCGTTTGGCTCTGTTAATCCAAATGCACCAAGTGTTTTACCAGATGCCATTGGAACTAAATATTTTTGTTTTTGTTCTTCTGTACCAAAATAATAAATTGGAGATGCGCCCAGTGAGATTGTTGCAGCATAACTTAATCCTGTACCACCGCAAGCACGGCCAATTTCTTCAACTGCTAATGCATACGATAACGTATCGCCGCCAGAACCACCGTATTCTTCAGGGAATGGGATTCCTAACAAACCAAGTTCGCCCATCTTTTGAAACGTTTCATATGGGAATTCTGCCGTTTTGTCGTAATACACCGCTTTTGGAGCAATTTCCTTTTCAGCAAAGTCGCGTACCATTTCTTTAATCATTTGTTTTTCTCTAGTAAGAGTAAATTCCATTTGTCACACCCCTAATCGAATTCGCTATTTCGACAGCGTGCGCATATATAGTACAAATGTTGCATCGAAAAAAGAATAAACAGTAGTGAGATAATTGCTATAATTCTGTCATAATTCAATTGTAAAACAGAATCTGTACTAATGCACAAAAAAATTCCTACATTGTTCTACAACAACATAGGAATTAAAAGGTCGAATTATGTAGTTTTTTGTTTAATAATCTCTACCTTTTCCAGAATCTGTGATATCAACTAAAACTTCCGGATATGGTTCAAAATATGTTTGTTTTAGTAAATATGTTTCTTCAAACCGAAGTGCCCACGATTTTAAAATAGTGAGAATACTACTTAATGGTATTTTCTTTTCTGCATACTTACTAAGTAAAGAAAGAAAATGATCCTTCTCTTCTTTCTTCAATTTATTTTTAAAATAGCCAAAAATATGCTGACATACGTTTATATTTGATGTATAACGCGGTGTACGCTTTAACAACTCATACAATGTTTTTTCATAATTTGCAAATACTTCATCAATCGGACATTTTGCCTGATTAGCAATGATACGCCCTAATTCTTTTTGCTTCGTTTGATTGTACGCCATGAATAAGTATTTATAATCGGATTGAAATTCAACTAAGGCCTTCATGCTTTTCTTCTTTTTTAATGTTTTAAAATGAGCAATCGTAAATAATTGCGTAAAGAAATGTTCACGAATGATGAAATTCGACAATCTTCCTTCTTCCTCAATTGCTAAATGTGAAAAGGTAGCTAATACTGCACTGCCAAATAAACCCGCACCCTTTCCTTTTGTTGGTGCTTTTCCTACCCCAGCATATATTTTCACATCACGAGTTCCGCAACTTGGAGACCTATTTTTCAAAATAAAACCATCTATATCCGGTAGAGAAGATAAAAATACATCTGAAAACTGCTGCATTTTATCCGTTAAATCGGCACCTGTTGATGGCTGAACTAATTTTTGCGTCCCATCTTGTTCGACAATACGAATGGTTTCCCTTGGAACACCGAGGCCAATTTCTACCTCTGGACAAATGGGAATGAATTCTACATATGGTTGTAAATTCTGTACTGTTGTATCAGAAATCTTGTCACCGTTATAACGACATGCTTCAAATTCTAAACATTTACTTACGACAACTGTTGGTTTTGCGAATTGCCTCATATGCTTACCTCCGAGGTGTTAGCCCGTATAAAATGAATTGAACCGTAGATTCAATCTCAGCCTCATCATCCCACCTTTCTTCTGGTAGTAATAAAAAGCGAGTTAAAATCAAACCAATAACAGGTGATAAGGTAAACCGTAATACTGCTGGTGTTGGAAGTTCAATGATTTGTCCTTGCTCCTGAAAATGATGAACTATTTTTTCGAAACGAGAGTAAATTTCTTTTGCTAATAACTGCTGAATTTCATCTTTCAATTCAGGGTGAAACGGTACTTCTTGAATTAGAATTTTCAGCATTGGAAAGTGTTTTCTTGCAAATTCAAAACGATTCCGAATGACAGTACGTAAAAAATTCTCATATGAATCATACGTATTTTCAAATATTTCTTTCGCAAAAGTTTGCACAAAAAACGGTGCAGCAAATTTCGTCAAAGTCGGCATCACAACGGCAAACAATAAATCTTTTTTCGTTTTATAGTAGCGGAAGATCGTTCCTTCCGCTACACCTGCACGCTTCGCAATTTCACTCGTTGAAGTTGCCGAATATCCCTTTTCACTAAACATATCCACTGCCGCTTCTAAAATGCGCATTTGCCGTTCATTGCGCTTATCCGTCCCAGTGGCGGCAATTAATTCCTCTAACCAATCCTCTTTCATGATAAGCTCCTTTTTTATTTCCATTATATTCTTCTATGCTTCTTCAAAGCAAATACGTTACCTACTGTAAACACAAGCGCAAATAATAATAAGACTCCAAGATCGGCAGCAATTTCGCTAAACCCTTGATTTCGAATCATAACTTGCCGCATCGCATCTGCACCGTATGTTAATGGAAATAGCTTTCCAAGAAGTTGTAACCACTTATTCATAGACTCAATCGGAAATAAACCCGAAAAGAAAATTTGCGGCACAATGACCAATGGAATAAATTGAATCATTTGAAATTCATTGTTTGCATACGCTGATAAAAATGTTCCAAGTGTTAGTGCTGTTAATGAAAGCATACATGTAATAAGTAACGTGAGCCAAGGTGAACCTGCAACATATAAATCAAGAATATACACAGAGAAACTAACAATGAGTACGGATTGTAAAAACGCAAAGATACCGAATCCAATGATATAACCCGCAACAATTTCCCAGCGTCGAATTGGGGTCGATAATAATCGTTCCAAAGTCCCGCTTAAACGTTCTCGAACGAATGAAACCCCTGATAAAATAAAGACAAAGAAAAATGTAAAGAAACCAATTAATACCGGACCTAATCCATCAAACATTGTAAAATCAGCTGATCCATGTAAATAAGAAACATCAGGCTTCATAGTCGTCGGTTCTTTTTTCTCCATACTTTTTTGCAAAACTTGCATGACAGCACGATTTTTCGATGAATCGCTACCTTCTAACGTTATTTTCATCTTGCCATAATCTACAGTAACTATCGCATCAATTGCTTGATGTTCTAATTCACTACGTGCTTTTTCCTTATCATACTCATAAAAAGAAGCATCTTGCTTTTTCATTGATTCTACAATTGGTGCTGGTACATCAACTAAAGCAATATGAGGCTTGTAATCTTTTTGTGTGAATACAAGTGAAAGAAGCCAAAGAAGCAGCATCGGTGCTCCAAACATAAGCGCAAGCGACCTTTTATCTCGGAAAAACTGACGAATAATGCGGATAACAACTCCAAATACTCTCATCACTCCACCGCTCCTTCCAGTAAAAAGACATCCTCAATACGTCCAGATGTTGTTCGCTCTTTTAATTCAACTGGGGAACCCATTGCGATTAACTTTCCTTCACGAATTAAACCAAGGCGTTCACAAAATTCTGCTTCATCCATAATGTGCGTTGTAACAATAATTGTCGTTCCTTGTTTTTTCAGCTCATAAAACTTATCCCAAATTGATTTTCGAAGAACAGGATCAATCCCAACAGTCGGTTCATCTAAAATAAGAAGCTTAGGTTCATGCAACAGTGACATAGCAAGTGATAAACGTTTCTTCATTCCACCTGAAAAATGCTGTACTTGCTTTTTTGCATCCTCAGATAACTGAACAAGCTCAAAAACTTCAGAAATGCGCTCCTTCTTTTGCTTTCCTTTTAATCCGTACATTGTCGCAATAAAATCAGCATTTTCATAAGCAGATAGTTCATCATACAATGCATCAGCTTGTGCCATATACCCAATTTGTTTCATTCCATCCAAATTTGGCATAACCGTTTGCAGTGCAGTTACTTCTCCTGCTGTTGCTTCGCTAATACCAGCAATCATTTTAATAAGTGTCGTCTTCCCCGAACCAGAAGGGCCGACTAAACCAAAAATTTCAGCTTCTCCGACAGAAAATGAAATATCTTGAATCACTTGTTTCTTTCCAAAGTACTTGGAAACGCCTTTAAGCAATACTGCCTCATTTGTTGGAGACATATACTTTCCTCCTCTTCATATTTATGAGTGAGTACTCACTTTTATTTTAAACTGATACTAATATATGTCAAATGTTTCTTTTAGTTGTTGGTGTAATACGTGTTTTCCTCTTAATTATTCATTATTGACATGTTAAGAAGCATTTAAAGATATAAAAAACACACCATCTTTTCCAGTATTTTCACAAAAAGAATAGCGTGTTTCTTTTTAGGATATCGTTTTTTTATTAATTCAAACGAGCTTTTCTACTTACTGTACATACAAATCTCATCAATTTTCTATGAACCGATGGAAACAACGTAAAAATAATATCCATTGTTCTTCGCATTGGCATTGGACAAATGATTGGTTTATTTTTATGGATGCCAGCTAATGTAATTTTTGCGAGTTGCTGCGGGGGCATCATTTTTTGCTTTTTCAACTGTTTCGTAATAACTGATTTATCAATATTAACTGCTGATGCTGTATTAACAATGTGACCAAAACCTTGCTCTTTCATAAGATTATATCCAACTTGAGTTCCGTAAATGGCTCCCCACAAATTAATATCCATGATTTCTTTCCACTCTCCAATCGACATGTCATAGAATTCGCCATACCTTAATTTGATGACGATGTCTACCTAGGTTAAAAACAACGTAATTTTTATATTGATTTAACGGTCCTGCACAAGGTAAAATTTGTAAAATAAAGATCATTAGGAGGAAGGTATAGTGTCAAATGAAATAAAGAGTTACCTTGACTATCAAATGGTAAAAATTCCAGGGGGAGAAATAGAATTAAGAGACGATAGAATAAAAAGTAAATGGAAAGCTGAAATAAGACCGTTTCGTCTTGCCCGGTATCCTGTAACTATGGATCTATACTATGCTATTACAAATAAATCACCTAATTCTTTTGACGGAGATTTAAAACCGGTTGTGAATATTTCTTGGAATGATGCAATTTCATTTTGTAATCTACTTTCACAGAAAGCTGGATTGAAAGAGTGTTATTCTATAAGTAATGATGGTGAAAACATAATTTGTGATTGGGAATCAGACGGCTATCGACTTCCTTCAGAAGCAGAGTGGCAATATGCATGTAAAGCAGGGACCACTGGTTATAGATACGGAGAGCTTGATAATATTGCCTGGTATAATGAAAATTCAGGCGGCACCATCCATGAAGTAGGAAAAAAGGAACCGAATGCATGGGGTCTGTATGATATGTTAGGTAATGTTTGGGAGTGGTGTTGGGATTTATATGATGAACAAGTGTACGGCTCCTACCGAATTTTTCGAGGAGGTAGCTGGGCTGAAGAGTCCAGAGGTTGTGGGGCTTCGTGTCGTCGTCGTAGCCATCCAACATTTTGTATAGACGACCTTGGATTCCGTCTTGCCCAGTCTTTTTAACCCCTTTTCGAGGTTTTACAGTTCAACTAACGGAGTTCCAAAATTAAATAAAATCCGTGATAAAGCATTATTTTCTAAATAGAAAGCCACTTTCCCTTAACATGAGAAAATCGGCTTTCTATTTTTTAATTTTGGAGTATGCGTAGTGATTCTAAGATGGTTGATTACCTAAATTTATATTCACCAAGGAAGTTAATATATTGCTTACCTCCTATTCCTCATCATTCCACCGTCTATGACAAGATTAATACCTGTAACAAAATCATTTTCTTTAGCTGTTAAATAAAGACAAGCTCGTGCAATATCATCTGGTTTTCCTACACGCTTTGATAGATGCTGTTCATGATCAATTGCACTTAATTTTTCATAGTCCCCTGTTTCAATCCAACCTGGGGAAATGGCATTAACAGTGATCCTATCTTCACCAAATGAAGCTGCAAGTGCATGAGTAATTGCAACAATCCCACCTTTTGTGGCAGCATAAGATTCTGAATTCGGCTCAGACATGATGGCCCTTGTGGAGGCAATATTCACAATAGATCCACCTTCCTTGTTAAGCCGCATATATTTTGCTGCTTAACGTGATCCCAAGAAAACACTTCTTAAGTTTGTATATATTACGTCGTTCCATTCTTCTATCGATATATCGTAAGGAGACTTGAATAACGTTTTTCCCGCATTATTAATTAAAATATCTATCTAACCATATGTTTGATTAGCTACTTTCATTAATCGTACAATATCTGTTTCTAGTCTTACACCTGTTTGTATGAAAAATACTTCTCCTCCCTGTTCTTTTATTCTTGCAATTGTAGTAATCATCATCCCCGGACAAACTGGTGTTGGATAGACAAAAATAAAAGGATAAAACGAAATAACAGTTCAAATTAGTGATACGGCAACAGACAGCCCAAGCAGTAACAGTGCTGCCTTTTTTATTCATATTTTATTTATTTGTTAATAAATAGAATATGAAAGTCATTTCCATTAAAAGAAATCATGAGAAAGGAATGATCAATTGATGAAGGCAGGCAATCAAAAGGTCGACAAAATGCCGGGGATGAAGCTCTTTGATGGAGAAAAGCTGCTCGTAATTATTAGCATGCTTGGTTTTGTGCTTGCAGTTGGTATTGCGGTATATATTGGACTATACGGGGCAATCATTTTTCCAGAAGGCGACTTGGAGCGAGCATTTTCTTTCAATGCCGCAATCGCATTGTTTATTTTGTCCATAGCAGCCATTTTACCGATAGCGGGGCTGAGTTCCCGCAAACGGGCAGCTATTCGTTGGGCTTTCACACTGACAACTCTATATGCCTATGCAATCGAAACGATCCAGCATTTTCGCGGGATTAATCCGCGGTTTACGCGTGCCGGCTCTGCCATCGATTCGATTGCCGGCGCTTTGTTCGGGCTTGATTCACTGTTGATCATCATCGTGACTGTACTGCTTGCCATCCCGTTTTATCGCAAAAGACAGACGAATGAACGTCCACTTTTAGTATTGGGCATCCGCTATGCGCTTTTCTCAACCATTATTGCCTTTGCCTCAGGAATATGGATGATCGCGCTGCAAGGCCGATATACGGGCGAGGCAGGAAACTTAATTGTCCTTCATGGGCTCGGCTTTCATGCTTTGCAGGCACTAACGTTGCTAGGATGGTTATCGGAGCGGGCATATACATGTAGGAAGCATGCCCTGCGGCGAATTCATTGTGGGAGTTTCGCCTGGACGCTTTCCATCGTGCTGATTGGTTTACAAACCGCCCTCGGACGTTCCATTTTTGAACTGACAGTGTTGCCGCTCCTTTCCGGCGCCATGCTGCTCATTTGGCTTGCCACATTCGTTGCCGCTGCAATTGAACTGCTGAGACCGAAGCCGGTGTCTGCCAATCCATCATCGCATAGAAATTAAAGCAATATTTTCCTGGAGAGGGGAATTGTAACGATGTATGAAAAGCTGTTTTCTCTTGCGGGCATAGCTATACTGCTCTGGCTTCTTTTGATACTGTTGCCGACGTGGCGAGTCACAAGGTTTCTCGCGGGCATAGCCATTTTTCCTATGTATCTCGCTGTACTTTATGCTATTGGGATCATCATGGTTATCGTAGGTTCAGGCTTTGGATTCGTTCAAGATTTCGGGTCGGCGGAGGGTGTCATCCGACTGTTGTCCAAATCGGACTTTGCCTTACTCGTCTGGCTTCATTTGCTTTGCTTCGATCAGGCGATCGGCCATTACGTTTATAGGGATAACATGGAGCATCGGTATGTATCTATACCGTTGCAATCTATACTCTTATTCCTTATCCTGATGTTCGGTCCGCTTGGGTTGTTATGTTATCTTGTGCTGCGGCGGGTAAGGAAACGGAACAAGATAACTTTATAAAACTAAGCAAGCTATCGAAAGTATAACGTTTTTTCGTATTCGTGTATTGGATTCTACACATTTTCAGATTCCGGATAAATTCACTTCTACATATCAAGGTTCAGGTAGTAGTGGTCATATTAAGAGAACATAGGAAAATTTTTCAACATCTAAAAAAGCCATTGGAATTAATAAGCATAATTCCAATGGCTTTTTCACTTTACTACGTTTCACAGTAAATTCATGAAAAATTATGATTAACTACGTTTTTGTCTCTTATTTGATGAAGGTACTTTCATGGAACCTGTTTCTTGCGTGGTAGTTCCTTGACCTTCGACTTGTGAAGAACCAAGACCCGCTCTGGAAGGATCCTGTTTAGTTTTTCGACCCACTTTGCTCACCTCCAACGTTACTTTTTGCTTAGATGTTAGAAACTATGCAGGACAAAGTAAAAAACCCCCTTCCTTTAATAAACTGCTTTTTCATAGTTTCTAACAGGAAAATCATGAACACCGGTTGTATATTTAAAGTAAGCAATCCCTTTATAACGTGAAATCAAATGAAATCGGAGGAATTTTTAATGAAACATCCAGCATTACAAGCGTATGATTATCATGTATGGGCAAACAGCAGAATATTTGCACACTTAAAAACATTGCCAACAGATATTTGGTCAACAGAAGTACAAAGTGTATTTCCCTCTATTTCACAAACATTTGTACATATGTATATTACTGATACAATTTGGTTAGGTACTTTATTAGGTAAACCTTTTGATGAAGTGAAGACATCAGCAATACAGCTTTCAGAAAAAATAAAAGGAACAAGCATGGAAGAAATGGAACAGTTATTTCTGAATTCTTCCGAAGACTATCAAACATTTTTCGCTCGTCAAGAAAACTTAGATGCAGCCGTTTCTCCTGAACACCCTCACTTTGGACGGCTAGAAACGACTGTTTTTGAATTGATACAGCATGTTGTGAATCATGGAACATATCATCGCGGAAATATAACAGCTATGTTAAGACAGTTAGGTTTTTCAGGGACTTCAACTGATTATATTTTTTATTTGTATGCAATGAGTGGATCAAAGAAATAATGTTTATTTTGACCTTTTCACAAGTAAAAATATTATAAGAGGAATTTTTAACGAATATATCTAAAATCTCAAAAGAGATACTCCCTTAAAAATTCACATCATGTGAAGGAGGAATAAAAATGGACTCTAAACAGAAAGACTATAATGTTGAATATCAATGTCCTAAAGGAGTTGTGTATTACAGAAAAGTACAAGCGCGTAATATAGAAGAAGCAAAACAACAAATATTAGCTCAACAACCCGACATGAAAGTTAGGGCTGTTAACCTTATTGATTCTGATTGAACTCCCCACCTACCACTTCGCGCTTGAGGTGGAAGTCTTCTCGCCAGATATGATAAACAAAAATAGCTAGAGTTGAGGTAGATAACTGCTACGAGCTCTAGCTATTTTTTGCTTCGTTCACATGATTGATGTTAGCAGAAGTTAATAATATGATTTTTCAATTTGCTTTATAAACGCAGATACGTTTCCTAAACAACAAGAACCTTGAGGATTATTTACCTCGCATCCACAACGGTCTGCTTTAATATGCATTGATATCTCTTGTACCACTTGGCTCTTTCCGGTTTGTTTTATTTCTTCATGAATACGTGATCGTGTCCAATTAAAACAGTAACAAGCAGGCACGTCTTCCTGTATATCTTTTTGAAAAACAGGAACCTTAAGATCATTTTTAATAAATACTTGCTGTTCTTCATTAAAGTACACCACATTACATTCTTGCTCTGAACAAAAATAGTATGTTTTATCTGACTCCAATCGAGCCAAGGCATTAGCATCCAGCAAACTTTTTAAGGTAATCAATTTAACTTGTTTTCCTTTCGTTTTGGATAAAGGGCAAACAACATCGTTAGTTGCATTTTTCGAAGCACCGCAGCAGTCTCCCATTTTACATAGAACCCCCTTTTACAAAATTTCACCACCAAACCAAAGTGTATATTCGTATCTATCAGATATGATACTTTAAGAAACCTTTGGACAAGTAATTGATTTTCCATTGTCTTTGGATGTGATACTAAGCATGTATGGTACAGCGACATATGACCAAGCTTCAGGTGTTGGGGAATTTGATATATATTCTGGTGCACACGAATGCAGCATCGGAGTATTGATGCTACCACCTGGATCAATTGAAACTACTGCCATTTCTTTTGGTAATTCTAATGCCATTGATTGAGTCAAACCCTCAATAGCAAACTTGGAAGCACAATACGGTGCAAGTTTAGCTTCGCCAGACCTTCCCCAACTTGAGCTAATGTTGATAATGACACCTCGTTTATTATGAATCATGGCTGGAACAAATGACCGTATCACATTGACTACACCATTCACGTTGATATTCATAACATTTGCAAATTCTTCCGAAGAAATAGTCCAAAGCGTTGCATTTTTATTAACGATAGAAGCATTATTAATAAGTAAATCTGGTGCACCGTATCGCTGAAGAATATATTCTCCCCAAGCTCTAACAGCCCTATCGTCTGAAACATCAACGGATTGAAAATCATGTTTGTCGTCAAATTGACTCCTAATTTGTTCTATCTTGCTTTGAGAACGGCCACATCCAACAATCAACCAACCTAGTTCAGAAAAACGGTCAATTAATGACCGACCTAAACCTTGCGTTACTCCAGTGATTACCACAAGTTTTTTATTATTTTCTCTATCCAATTGGTTTCTCTCTCCCCTCTAACATTTTGATTCTTAAATTCATTTTATATTTTTTCAATTATAGATACTTGCTACATATTAACTAAATTTTCTCCAACTTTAGTAGTAATTTAAATATTGTCTTCAACTGACTTAATAAACTAAGCAAAAAGAGATGCTCTAAAAATATAAGCATCTCTTTTCATCTCAAACATATTTAAACCAAAGATTTAGTCTCACGCAATACTTCAATAAAATACTCCCAGTTATTCACAACAGAAGGAATGCTTACATGCTCATCTGGTGTATGAACATGAAACATATCTGGTCCAAGTGAAATCGCATCTAGTCCTGGAATTTTCTCCATAAATACCCCGCACTCAATTCCCGCATGTACTGCAAAAACCTCTGCGTCTGTGCCATACTTTTCCTTATGCACTTTTTCAAATAAACTGCGAATTGAAGAGTTTGGATTGTATGGCCATTCTGGGTACTCAGATTCTTTTTCAAACTGTGCTCCCAATACTTCTGCGATATGCTGAATTTCATTTACAATATGTTGTTTTAAGCTTTTCACAGAACTTCTTACTTCGTTTCTTAACTTGATTTCATTATGTAACGTTTCTACAACACCTAAGTTTGTAGAGCTTTCCACTAATCCTTTTATCTCCATGCTCATACTTTGAATACCATTAGGGATTAAGAATAATGAAGAAATAAGTTGTTTTTGTGTTTCATTTGCAAATACATTTTCAACTGTTTCTTCTAATTTCGTAAGTGAAACATATATATCTGGGTCCACAGCACGTAGTTCTTCTTGCAAAATGCCTGTCCACTCTTCTATTTTCTCTTCTACCTTTTGCACATCGCTTGCAGAAAGTAAAATCGTTGCTGCACTTTCACGCGGGATTGCATTTGTTTTTAATCCGCCATAAACTTCATTGATAAAAAATGAAATCTCATTCGATAAATCATGAAGGATTCTACCTAAAATTTTATTGGCATTTCCTCTTTCTTTATCAATTTCCATGCCAGAATGTCCACCTTTTAATCCCCCAACAAAAAGGCGATAAGGTAATACGTTAACTGGTGTTTCTTCCCAAACAATAGGAATTGTTTCAACTGCTTTCGCGCCTCCAGCACTACTTACTAACAATTTATGATCTTCTTCTGAATCAAGGTTTATAAAGATTTTACCGCTAAAATGGCTAGGGTCTACTGCAAAAGCGCCGCCCATCGTTGTCTCTTCTTCTGTCGTAATAACCACTTCAAGAGCAGGATGTGGAATATCAGTTGCATCTAATAAGGATAATGCATATGCAACTGCAATCCCATTATCCGCACCTAACGTTGTATGATTTGCATACAGCATATCCTCGACAATTCGTAATTGAATTGGATCTTTTTCAAAATCATGGATGGTCGATTGATTCTTCTCACACACCATGTCCATGTGACCTTGAATAATAATCGTTGGCACATTCTCATATCCAGCTGTTGCTGGCTTCTTTATAATGACATTTAATGCATGATCCTGCACAACTTCTAAATTTCTATCTTGTGCAAACTTTACTAAATAATCACTAATCTCTTTCTCATTACCAGATCCTCTTGGAATCTTTGAAATTTCTGCAAAATGATGAAATACAGGATGCGTAACTAATTCCTCTAAATTCGTATACATATGCTTCTCCTCTTTTCCATTAAAATAAAATTAAGTTTTGATTTTCCCTACACCTTGTTACTATGTAACAAGGTGTAGGTTTATATAAGTATTGTATCATTTTCAAATGATATATAGCCTGTTTGTACCTCTTACATAGATCATAATTTCGTCAATTAACGCTTAAAATTCATACACTTTTAATATTTATACACTTCCTAGCAACACAATCCCTCTATTCCATCAACAAGAGCCTCAAAAATTACTTTATTCAACATACTACTAAAAACACTCACAATATAACTCATCTAAAAAAACAAAAATGGATGCACCTTATGACACATCCATTTTAATAACATGAAATTTTCTATTCATTTTTATAAAAGTGTTATATGCTTCGGAATTTCACCTTCTGGTACTTCTCCATCCATGCTCAAATAATAATGTCTAATCGGTTTTAAATTATCATCTAATTCATACACAAGCGGAATGCTCGTAGGGATATTTAATGTCACAACGCCATCATCAGATAGATTATCGAAATACTTTACAAGTGAGCGAATTGTATTACCATGTGATGAAATGATTACTTTTTCGCCCTTTTTCAATACTGGTACAATTTCTTTGTGCCAATACGTAAGCACTCGTTTTCCTGTATCTTCTAGACACTCTGTAAGAGGAAATTCACCTTCTTTGAGATATTTATATCTGGGATCTGAAACTTCATAACGCGGATCGTCTTTCGTAAGTGCTGGCGGTCTGACATTTGTACTTCTGCGCCATATATGTACTTGTTCTTCCCCATATTTTTTAATCGTTTCATCCTTATTTAAGCCTTGCAGTGCACCATAATGCCTTTCATTTAAATGCCATGTTTTATAAACAGGTACCCAGGCGAGATCCATCTCATGAAGAATAATCCATAACGTTCGAATTGCTCGTTTTAACACAGAAGTGTATGCTACGTCAAACGTATAACCATTCGCCTTTAAAATTTGTCCTGCCTCTCTTGCTTCCTGTAATCCTTTATCAGACATATCAACATCCGTCCATCCAGTAAACCTATTTTCCAAATTCCATACACTTTGACCGTGACGAAGAAGTACAATTTTAATCATGACGAATTATCCTCCTAAATAATAAAAATTTTTAACCTTACAATTGTAATCATGCTGTTTCTATTCATTACTCCTATGATGTGCTATTACACGATTTGTTCTATTTATGTTGTATAAATCATGTAAATGTTATCCCGGTTTCGATTTAGATAATTCTTCATTAAATCCCCACACTTGTTAGTATATCTGTCATTTTTTTACGCACATAAAAAAAACATGAGTCCTCTATTTAAAGAATACTCATGTTAGATAATTGCTATATTTTCAACTTATCTTCCGCGATTTTTCTGTCCCGGCTTTGCGCTGCGCTTCTTCTTGCTTGGTTGACCAAAACGAGGTTTCTCTGTTTTCGGTCCTTCTTTTCTATCACGACGCCCAAATTGACCAGATTGCTTCTTCTCTTTAAACTGTTTCTGTTCTTTTGGCTTTTGCGATCTTTGTTCCTTTTTCTCAGGCTCTTGTTTGTTAGGTAGTTCTACTGCTTGTCGTTGCAAAGATGCGTTAATTCCTTTTTCAATTTGCTGTAAATACATTTTATCTTTTGGCGCAACTAATGTAATCGCAAGGCCACTTCCGCCAGCACGCCCCGTTCGTCCGATGCGGTGAATGTAACTTTCTACATCTTCTGGGATGTCGTAATTAAATACATGTGTAACACCTTCTACATCAAGTCCTCTTGCTGCTACGTCTGTTGCGATTAAATATTGGCTTTCAGCATCACGAAAACGCTTCATAACACGCTCGCGTTTTGCTTGTGATAAATCACCGTGAAGTTCATCACAGTTATAGCCGTATCCTTTCAGTGCTTCATACAATTTTGTAACTCTGCGTTTCGTACGGCAGAAAATAACTGCTAAAAACGGTTGGTCTCGTTCCATAAGTTGACGCAGTGTATCTTGTTTTGCTCGGTCCGTCGTTTCAACGACGCGCTGTTTAATATTATTTACTGTAACCTCTGCACTTTGAATTTTTATAATTTCAGGTTTTCTCATATAACGCTTTGCAAGCGATTGAATTTGCTTGGCCATCGTTGCAGAAAACAACATCGTTTGTCTCTCTACAGGTGTTTGTTCAATAATTTCTTCTACCTCTGGTAAAAAACCAAAATGCAACATTTGATCTGCTTCATCTAAAACAAGCATAGATACATGTGATAATTCCATTGTCCCGCGGCGTAAATGGTCTAATAATCGGCCAGGTGTCGCCACAACAATATGTGTATTACCTTGTAACTTCTTCATTTGCTGTGAAACATCTTGCCCGCCATAAACAGCAAGCACATGAATATCCTTTACATGCACAGTCATTTTTTCAATTTCGTTTGTGATTTGCAGCGCTAATTCTCGCGTTGGCGCTACAATTAACGCCTGTACATGACTAGACTGTGGATTTATTTTTTCTAGTATCGGCAAAATAAATGCTAATGTTTTTCCAGTTCCTGTTTTCGCTTGTCCAATAATATCTTCTCCTGCTAGAACTACTGGGATTGCTTTTTCTTGAATTGGCGTCGATTCCGCAATTCCATTTTCTCTTAATGTATCATTTAACGTAGTGCTAATTCCTAATTCTAAAAAACTTTTCAAATCGATCACTTCTTTTCACTATTTTTCATATCAAATATTGATTGTACCATTTATTTAGCTAAATATGAAAAACAAAAACGTGATGTTATTGTATTTATTCAAAATAAGATTACATTTACTCTATTTTTAGTATGTAAAACAATCCCTCTCTTCAAAACGTGTTAACGTTTAAGTGAGGGATTGCTGGTAATTGAATTATATTTCCGTTTACTTTTTTCTCATTTCTTTTTGTATTTTTCTTAATGCTTTTTTAGAACCTCGATCTATATCATGTTGTAGCTTTCTCTCTTTATAACTTACAAACAACGTATTTAAATCATAGCCTTCTGGATACAACTCTGCTGCTTTCAATTCCAGAATAACGCGTTTATAATTCACTTCAATAAACTCTTCTTTGTATAGTACTACAATATTATTGAAACTATCTTTTTTCTTATATACAATACCAAAATCATTGTGATCTAATAACTTTACTTTGTCTCCAATCTCATACTCATAAGTTTCTTTCGTTTTCACGACATTCATTTCAGGCTTCTTTATTTTATTTTCTTTTACTAGCTCTAAGCTATAATCTTTATTTTCCATATAACACTGTGCTCGCTCCAAAACATGTTCCCGTAAATTCATCTTTCTAGAAATCCAAAGTGCGTTACTATCTCCAGATTCCCCAATCATCAACTTATACATCGGCTCTAATGTTTCATGATTAAATTCCATAGCCGCATTCATGAAATCACTGTGAATTTCTGAGAATCGTTTAATTTCACCATAATGAGTCGTAGCAACTGTTATACACCCCATATGATAAAACTCTTCTAAAATGGCAATTGCAAGTGCAGCACCTTCATTCGGTTCTGTACCACTGCCAATTTCATCAAATAATAACAACGTATTATTGTTAGATATTCTCATAATTTCTGAAATATTTTTCATATGTGAAGAAAAAGTACTTAAAGCATTTTCAATACTTTGATTATCACCTATATCTACAAAAATAGAATCAAAAAGGGCAATTTCAGTCTCTTCATCACCATGAATATGAAACCCTGACATTGTTGCTAACGATAATAATCCAATTGTTTTCAAGACAATTGTTTTTCCTCCAGCATTTGGTCCTGTAATGACTAAACTACGATATTCTTTTCCAATCTCAAAGTTTAATGGAACAATCTTACCTTGTAAAAGAGGATGTTTACATTCAACTAGTTTTATATATCCATGACTATTTAATTTCGGTGCTATACCGTCAATACTCTTACTAAATTTAGCTTTCGCGAAAATCATATCATATTGACTTATAAGCTCAATATTAATTTTTATATCACTAACATTCTCAAAAATCATTCCTGATAAAGTCGCTAATATTTGATACTCCTCTATCGCCTCTTCCGCTTTTAAACTCGCTAACTCACCGCTTAATTTTGAAATAACAGCAGGTTCCATAAATACTGTAGAACCTTTAGAAGAAACCTCTACAATTGTTCCTGCAACTTGATTTTTATAAGAAGCTTTAATAGGAACAGTATATCGATCATCTTTTTTACTAATAAAAAATTCTTGAATATACTCTTTATTTGCACTGCTTTTTAAAAATTTATTTAATCGATCTCCAATCTTTCCTTCGGTTGTTTCGATATGATTTCGAATTCGCTTTAATTCTTTACTTGCAGCAGAATCAACTCGATTCCCTTTAATAGAAAAATGAATCTCTTCCTCAATATTTGTAAACTCTGACATAGAGTATGCGTAAGAACTTAAAACAGGCGCAAAAAATGCTTTACTTAACATGAATCCCTTAGTTTTTCTACATCCTCTTAAAAAATCTGCTACACTAACTAATTCTGTTGGTTCCAAAATCATTCCTTTTTCAAGCTTACCAATTATGTTCTCTATATTGGAAATTCCTACTAATGGAACATGACTTTCTGTATTTAATATTGCTTTTGCTTCAGTCGTTTCATTTAATCGATTCTTCACTACTTTCATATTTGAACTTGGCTGCAATTTATCTAATAATTGTTTTCCTAATCCACTTACACAATATGATTTTACAATTTCCTTTAATTCGTTATACTGCAATTTTTCAAATGTCATGATATTCATTTCTGTTCTCCTCACTATGATTTAATAACTGAATCATGTATGAAGATACCTAATAATAAGATTTCAATAAGTCTATAAATAAAACTTCTCTCAGAGAGGATCGCTTCCCATCCATATTGAAGAACTCTTCCTATCCAAAAGTCGTAAGATAAAAATAAAAAAAGCTGCGGAGATACCGCAGCTTTACAGACATTTACAAGACAAGTGTAGAAACAAATATCTATTATTAAACAAACCTTTTTAAAATAAAGGCTTATGTGTTGAATAATAAATACTGCTACATGCTTTATAAATTGTTGTAGGTATCTTCATAGGTAACTTAAATAAATCCATAAACAAATAAGGGGTATATATTTCTAAAAAATACCCTTCATCATTGGATTTACTTAATTAAATTTTTTGCCTATTTAGATACTACTCCACTCACAAAAAGCACCTCGTCTAATTTATTTTTTTATTCTTATTGAAATCTAAATTATGGAATTATTATACTATATGTACAAAATCAAGTAAAGGTACATAAAATTCCCTGTAGGGCAAATTTACTTCGATGAAGATTCTCATTTCGAAAAACGTTTTTCTTATTTTGTTGTAAGTTGTACTTCAAACTCTATAATAGATTCCTCGTTTTCACCTATTCTTTCTACTGTAATTTTATCAATAGTGAATCGCATAGTATCTCGAAGTGGATGAAGATTTTTTATAATACGGAAAGCCTGTTCTTTATCACCTTTCCTTCCTACTGTAACATGAGGAATGTAGGGAATTTCTTTACGGAGAAACACTTGAAGAAAATCTGTATATAACTTATTATGCAATTCAATTATACTTTCTTTTCCTTCCTCTATAAGTAGAAATAAATACTCCTCTGAATTTGTCACAACTGGATTTAACATTATTTGAAAAGAACTCATGCTACTTATAATTATTTCTATATGTTTTTTTAGATACTCGCTTGGCACTTCACTCACAAAAGGAAATACTAGCGTAATATGAGGTGAAATCAAGCCAAATAAAGGATCATGTTTTCTTCTTATCGCTTCAATTTCTTCTAAATTATTATTACTCAAGAAAAGTAAAATGGTTCTCTCCATCGTAATTACACTTTCTTTCGAAAAAGAGCCGTCCAAAGAAATGATTCACCAAACACTTCATTTGGTTGCTTAATTTCTTTCATTTTGCGCAGTTCAATTACTTCAAAATCTCGAAAAATATCACGCAGTTTTTCTTCTGAATACGCAATTCCTCCCTGCAAGCTCCAGCCTCGATATACATCCCAATCTGATATTTCCGAACCATTTTTTTCATCTAGTTCTCCCGCAGCAAAGCATGTTAAACCGAAATACCCGTTTTGCTTTAAGGCTTGCTTGACTAACTCAATATAATGTATTCTTCGGTGAGGCGGGATATGATGTAAACAGCCAGAATCATATACGAAATCATATTGGTTCTCGGCCTGCAAATCAAAGATAGACTTACAGATAAAATGAACTGGCACGCCTTGTTCAGCCGCTCTTTCTTCTCCCCATTTAATCCCTTCTTCTGATAAATCAACTGCTTCTACTTCACAGCCTATTTTTGCTAAATACAAAGCATTACGCCCTGGACCACAACCCAGCTCTAACACGTTTCCTTTCTGAATAATATTTCTATCAAAATAAGAAACTAAATTTTCATCCGGCACATTAGCAAAGAAAGGTACTTCTTTATCCCGATCAGAATAGAAATGATTCCAAAATGGTTCCGGAGACCTTAATAGGGAGTCTAACATGATAAGTACATCATCCATACTATGTAAAGTTTCATTTTTCATTAGTGAATTTCTCCTCTTATAAATTATAGTTACAATATAATTATACCAAATATTAACTGTAATTCTTTTCTACTTTTTAAATAGTTTTAATATTACGAACAAAAAGTTACACAACTGTGAGAATAAACATTAACAAATTGTTTAGAAATATAAAATGAAACTTCCATCAGTGGAGCCGAGCTTTCTCTGCATACCATAACAAGATATTTCTTTATATCTATTCCTGTAATTACAGTTATTATTACGGTATATGAAATTTTTCATTTTTAATCCCAAATTAAAGAAGCGAGCATTGATATATCAATGCTCGCTTCTTTAATTTTTAAATTTCTCTTTCGCTGCACGCATCTTCACTTGTAAGTCATAATCGACAGCGTTACGAATATTATGTTCTACCGCTTCCATTTCTTTTTGAAATCCTTTTAGATAGACAGCAAGTTCTTCTTCTTTCTCAGAACGCTGCGCTATTGGAATTTGTGCAATGAGTGACAACATATCTACCAAGTCTTTCATTAAAAAAGTCTCAAGTTTATGTTGCTGTTCAAACATACGATTTTCTTGATAATACGGAATCGCATGTAAAACAGAAATTGTCACATCATTAATACTTTTTTGCAACGACGGATTTACTGAACGTTTGTACATTTCTATACCTTTTAATGCATCTGGATAACGATCATAAAAGTATAGTTTGTAAAACGAGAAATCTTTCGGCTTTGATGGTTGCTGAGATTCCTGTTTCAAGAATTCTTTTACCTTCATCGTTGTCATTTCCATATCTTCACTTGTAACTTGCTTTGTTGTTTTTACATTGTAATGTAGTTTTTTCTGTTTTTCCTTTGGCAACATTGAAAAAACCTGTTCCTTTGTGCGCTGATTAGCTGTGCAAAAAAGAACTGTAAATGCTTTTTGACTACTGCTTCCTTCCGTACGGATCCAGCGGTAAAACAACGGATGTTGTGTAAATTCTTGTAAAAATGGTACTGTGCTGTGTGATAAGCGCTCCATTGATTCTGTCGCTCGTTTATACGGTTTTGTCCATGATATATAAAGCTTTCGTCCAAAGTAAGCAAGTAAAATTACTGCGGTAAGTCCTAACAAAAGAACAATACCTATCAGTATCAAAACAAATTGAAAGAAATCCACGATTTCACCTCCTCTATTGCAGCTTATTTAGTTGGACGTTGAATGAGCTTCTTTTTCATTTCATCGTTGAACGAGTCTAGTTCTTTTACAAACATTTTACTGGATTCGATAATTCGCTCTGTTGATTTTTCAGACGCTTCAATCGCTGCAAAGACGTTTTGGAATGATTCACGAAGTTTCTCCATGCCGATTGCTGGATTTTCTAACAACTTAGTTGTTTCTTCTGTATTTTGTTTTAACGCTTGTGAGTTACTTAATATCATAGATTCAATTGCTTCGTTTGTCGCATTTACTGCGTCAATTGTTTTCCTTTGGTTCGTTAATGCCAGTTGAATAGCCGCAGATACGGTTACAACATTTTGTGTCATTGTGATTGCATTTCGAATTGCTTCTGTTAATTTCTCATTATTTTTTTTAATAATATCAACAGAGGCAATGGATTGCAGTAAGACACTCTTTGCTTGTTGCATGTTACGTGTACGTACAAGAATTTTTTCTAACGCATCGTTAATTAACGGTACATCTTTTTGCCGCTCTGGATTTTGTTTCTCTACTTCCAACATGTCCGCAAGCTTCTTACCTAAATATACTTGTTTATCAAGCGCATGAATCTTTTGCTCGGATTGTTCTTTTAACATTTCTAAGCCGACGCTGTCTTCTCGTAAATTATCACGTCCAACTAATAGTGACTTAATAATCTCTTCGATTTGTTTATCAATGGATTGATATTTATGAACATACGTTTCCATCGGATTTTTCTTAAATACTTTGTACATAATTCGTTTCATACCAGTTGCATTTAATGAATTCGGATCTAATTCTGAAACAACTTTACGTAAATCAAGCAATGTTTTAGGAATATCTTCATTTTTCCCATTCATCATCGCTGTTACTGGACGTTTTAATGCCGTTAATGTTTGTCCTGCATCACGTTGTTCTTTATCTCCTAAATCAGCAAGTTGTGCCAATACTTTTGAAAGGTCTGCATTATGCTCACTATTCAACTTTTGTACATACAAATCTGCTTCTTTATTTAGTTCAACTAATTCATCCTCTTTAATGACTGTATCAACGACTACTTCTATATTGTCTTCTACTGATAAGGTTTCCTTCTTTTGCAATTCCGTCAACAAAATCGCTCCTTTATATGCATACACTTATAATTATGGTTAGGGTACCATATCTTTAAACGGTCTATATTGCATTCATTCCCCATTTTATATTATAAGTATACCTACAGTATTTTTGATTGTCCTCAGACTTAAGACTGAGAAACATCCATTCTTAAGTCGGATTCTTAAGTTTACAAGCTAATAATTCTCCTTGTATGCTCTTTTCAACTATTTTTCCTCATTACATAAGCACCCATCTTAAAAGGTAGTAACACTGTTTCAAAGTTTCCCTCCTCTTCAACTAAATCAAAAAAATTCTGTAATTCTTCCGCATGCGAAGTTGCATTGTCAATGACGATGATTCCTTTAGGGATTAAAATACGTTTTAGATCTTCCCACCACCACATATATTGCGTTCGTTCTGCATCTAAAAAAATAAAATCATATGACTTGTCTAGCTGTTCTGATAAAAATGCACCAGCTTCTTGGTTATGGATATGAATATAGTTTGTGAGGTTTGCTTTCTGGAAGTTTTCAATTGCTTGTGCAACTCGTTTCGATGAGAGTTCAACTGTTGTAACAGTTCCCTTTGTTTCCTCTGCAGCATTGGCAAGCCATAACGTAGAAAATCCATTCGATGTTCCAATTTCTAATATGTGTTTTGCTTCGCACATTTTCACCAAAATAGATAAAAATTGCCCCATTTCTTTGGACACGTTGCGCAATCTTTCTTCTCTCGTTTCTTTTGTGCAATCATGTTCTAATCCGAATGCTTCAAGGTTTTGCAGTAACTTTTCTACTTCTATTCTCATGCATAATCCCCCTTATATACGCTGCATATGGATGATACTGAAAATGATATGTAGATCTATTTACAATTATATACCATTAGAAAGGCTTTTTCCTGTACAAAGGCGAACTATTATTTCATTAAGTAAAAAATAGACAAATGAAGGTGAATTTGTGAAGGAGCAACGATTATCGATTTTGCATTTGCGGTAAACATAGGAATGGCAATATATATGTCTTCAGCAAAAATGAATGGCATTGAAACGTCAATTATGATAACTCTTTCACATTTAGATATTGTTGAAATAATTATTGATTTTCATAATATTCAGCTTGAAGAAAAATGGTTGAATTTTGCTAATACTTCTAAAGCACAGATGGCAATTCATAAAGCATTGCATAAGGAATAACCTTTTTTCATATAGTTAAACCTGCATAAGATTATAAATTTTGAGCAACTAAAAGCACTAGTTGAGCAAAAAAAAGAAACAATTACTTGGTATACAAAAATTACCCAGCCCAAAAAAGGAGCTGGGTTTTATCATTCTAAAACGTAAATACACAAAAATCTTACTTAATGACTCACCAAATATAATTTTATGTAAAATTAACATCCGAAATCTGTTATACTATATATCGTAATTTCCATACATAGGAGGCTAATTATGGCAACAAAAGAAAGAAATAAACAAGAAAAGAAAAAGCGTTTCGGCTGCGGCTGTTTTGGATGCCTTGGTATTATTATTCTATTAATAATTTTAATAGGTTCTTGCTCCAATGGTTCCAAGGATGATAGCAAAGAAAAAGTAAAAGAAACAACAACTACTAAAGAAGAAACACGTAAACAAGATGAATTGAAAAAGCAACAGGAAGCAGAACAAAAGAAACTAGAGGAAGAACAACGTAAGAAAGAAGAAGCAAAACGACAAGAAGAAATCAAAAAACAAGAAGAGGCTAAAAAGCAAGAAGAACAAGCTTCACAACAAACACAAGCTCAATCAGAACAAAACACTCAAACTAACTACAACTTTAAAAGTTGTAAAGAAGCCAAAGCAGCTGGTTTCTCAAATATTAAAAAGGGCGACCCAGCGTACTCACCTAAACTTGATCGAGACGGTGATGGAATTGCTTGTGATAAATAATTAACTAAAAATGCCGGCTTCTTTACGGAGTCGGCATTTTCATCAATTTTTGTAACTGTTATAATCTGCTTATTAAAGTAGCAAATAGGTCAATGCTTGCCAGATAGTACAATGTTTCTAATATTGGTTTAATTATTTATTAAATACTTCTGGAAATGAATTTATTTTCTCTTTTCCTTTATCCAACACTCATATTAATCCCTCATGCGTTTCCTAATATCCGATGCTACTTTAGTAGGATCATCAATTTCAAAAACAACATACTTATATTTTTCGTGACCCTCTAATTCAATCATTACGAGAGGTACTTTATTTTCATAGGAAAGAAAGTACCATACATCAGCATATTTAAAACTTCCTTCAAAGATATTAAGAGAAGAAACAGATGTTCCAGGCATCCGAAGCATCCATTGCGGAGCATCAAAATAATCAACATATACACTTTTAATAGTATAAAATGGCATTTTTAAGGATAGTTTAAACGCAAAAAAACCAGTTACTCCATTCAACTTCAAAACTACACCTTCATCATCAAAGTGTACTTCTCTTCCCATGTTCTCCCTCCTAGCTTTTTCATGCTGTATCCACCACCCAAATTATACCATGTCCATTCCGAGAATGTTCAAAGATACTATCAGAATCTAAATTTAAATCGATACTCTAAACTTCGTATATGAAACCATTTTCGTATATACATTCGTACTTTTGAACGATATAAACAGCAAAGAAAAAACATATGATACTATTAAAATCTACGATTTATAAGGAGTGAACTATTATGTCACTTAGCGAAATGATTAAAAAAGAGCTTCTTAGTTGGAACGGTGTAACTGAGAAGCCGCATCGATACGGTGGGGTTGAATTTAATTATAAAAATAAAGAATTAGGTCATGTTCACGGAGACACATTAGCTGATTTGCCATTTCCAAAATCAATAAGAGATGAGATTTTAAAACAAGGATTAGCTCAGCCTCATCATATTTTGCCCAATTCTGGATGGGTTAGTTATTACATGAAAAGCGAAGATGACCTTCCTTTACTCATTCACCTCTTCCGTTTACAGTACGACAGAATCGTAAAAAAATTAGATAACAACCAAATGTAATTTTGTTTATAGGCCTAAAAAGTATTTTTCATTTCCAGTTACTAAAAATCGTAAAACATACCAAAAAAGACTTAACATTACAGAAGCAAAAGTATTAGATAAAGTGAAACTTCCCTCAGTGATTTTTTCTTCATCTTCCACTGAGGGTTAGTTAAACCAATCGCGCTCTTACTACCCTGTTAGTGCGGGAGAAAAAATCAACGATGCAGCCTTATTCGAAATACATAGCAACCGGTGAAATGATATAATTATTTGCTGTTACCAATCCAAATCCCCCTAGCAAATTTGTAGGAAATCCTAAAAATTCATTTAAAATTTCGTTTGGCTGCTTATCTACCAAATTCGAATAGTCAAGGGCATTCATTTCTTTCTTATTAATTTTTTTTGTTATTTTTCCAATAAGGGTAATTTCGACTGATGTGTCTCCTGATCCGTATTTAAAAGCCAGTTCTCCTATGCTTTCTCTTAAATAACTGTCCTTAACTGGTATTAAACAATTATTCATCTTTATAAACGAGCTAAATGGTATAGCCTCTTTAATGTATACCAACATATCTTTAATTGAATGAATTTTATTCTTTTGAACACCCACCATATTGTCGTAAGTTTTTTCTAGTTCATTCAAAAAAACAGCCCTTTGCTCTAGTGTTAATGTTTGTTCAAGGATATTTTGTACTTCTACATTTTTTGCTTCTTCTAGTTTATTAAAAAGAAACTTAATAAATTTATCATTTATCATTTTTTGAACAACATCAAAATTTATTGGTTGAAAGCTTGATGTGAATTTAATATAAGAACCTAGAGTCACTTCCTCGCTGTCCTTCTTTTCATTAAAATTAACTAAAGAAGACTTTTTAAGAAGGTAATGTTCAAATTGATTCAGAGCACTATATTGCTGCCCTAGCGTATTTTCTTTTGCCTCCATTCTTTGTTCTTGAACCTCTGTACTTTTAGTACCTGTTGATTCATTATTTATTTGTGTAATAAAAGAATATATAAAGTCCTTATCTAAATATATCAACTCTTTCAAAAATAGTTCCTCCCAAAATATTTATTTATTAGATTATTATAGTATTTTTTTCGTACGCATAGATATAAAATTATGAATTAAAATTACTATGTTTTAACAACAAGTCTTACGGATGCTATCATTTACAGGTATCAATATATTCGTCAACAAAAGTACCTTTTTAAAATTCTCATACTAATGTAAAGCGAAAAACATCGTAAAATTGTAAAAGGTATATTAGCTCTAACTAATATACCTTGATATCTACCTATCGTCTATTCTTCCTCGCTAATTATAAAGCGCAATAAGTCTTCTTCTTGATCAAATCCCCCTGCTTCAACAAAACCAAAACTTTTATATAATTGACGAGCAGCATAGTTTTCTTTATGAACTGTTAAGCGAATTTCTTTGCACTGCGTATATTGCTTTATGATCCAATTCACCATCTCTCGTAGCGCAGCTCGACCGTAACCTTTACCTTGATGCTTTTCATCAATGATAAAGCCATTGATCCAATACATATCATTAGTATTCTCTACATAAGCATGCATCACAAAACCTATCATTCCCCGCTCTTCTTCATAAATTGCAAAGGGCAGATAATTTACATTATCACCATCTGGTTTAATATACACCTTAGCCAGTGATACTGCTACAGTAGGAACAAAATGATTTTGAACATCTTTTACTTTTAATTTTAGAGCCTCTTGCCAATTCTCTCTCGTCACTGCTCCCAATTGCACTTTCATCTTATTCCCCCATCTTTAATTTAATTCTATATTTCTCTACTTCTTAAAATTCTCCTTCTTATATATGTGCATCTCATCACTCAGTAAGCTACAGTAAATTATTTATCCTGTATATTACATGTATTACCAAATAAACCGCATACTAAGTATAAATTTATTTAGAATAAAGTGAGGCCCATTACATGATGAAAACTCCTAAAGCTATTATTGTTATTTTTGGCGCAACAGGCGATTTAGCAAAGCGTAAATTGTTTCCTTCTATTTATAGATTGTATCGTAACGGGAATATTTCCGAAGACTTCGCTGTTGTTGGTGTTGCAAGAAGACCCTGGTCTAATGAAACATTTCGTGAAAATGTCAGACAATCTGTTAACCACTTTCCAGATGATGATGGAAGTCGGGATACATTTGCTTCCCATTTCTATTACCATCCTTTTGATGTAACAAACATATCTTCTTATCAAGAGCTTAAAAGTTTGTTAAGCACTCTGGATGAAAATTATAATACGAGTGGAAACCGCATTTTTTATTTAGCAATGGCACCTGATTTTTTCGGTACAATTGCTACAAATTTAAAATCAGAAGGATTAACTTCTACTGAAGGATGGATTCGTCTAGTTATTGAAAAGCCGTTTGGCCATGACTACGAATCAGCCGAAGAACTAAACAATCAGCTTCGCCAAGCATTTACAGAAGAACAGATTTATCGAATTGACCATTATTTAGGAAAAGAAATGATTCAAAATATTAAAGTCATCCGCTTCGCTAATGCTATTTTCGAACCACTTTGGAACAATCAATATATCGCTAACGTTCAAATTACTTCAAGTGAAACATTAGGAGTTGAGGATCGTGGACGTTATTACGAGTCTTCGGGCGCTCTCCGTGATATGGTACAAAATCATATGCTGCAAATGGTTGCACTTCTTGCAATGGAGCCGCCCATTAAATTAACAGCAGATGAGATTCGAAGCGAGAAAATAAAAATTTTTCGTGCTTTAAAACCTCTTTCTGAAGACGAAGTCGAACAATATTTTGTTCGCGGACAGTACGGACCCGGTATCGTAAATGAAGAAAATGTGATTAGCTACAGAGAAGAAAATGCAGTAGATCCAGCATCAAATACAGAAACATTTGTCTCTGCTAAGCTAATGATTGAAAACTTTAGATGGTCAGGGATTCCTATTTATATTCGAACAGGTAAACGTATGCAAGAGAAGTCGACTGAAATTGTCATACAATTTAAGGACTTACCAATGAACCTATATTTTAATAAAGAAAAAAAGACTCACCCTAACTTACTAATTATTCATATCCAACCCGATGAAGGAATTACACTGCATTTAAATGCCCAACAAACAAATAACAGTGTTATATCAACACCAATTAGATTAAGCTATTGCAATAACTGTGCAGATAAAATGAACACACCCGAGGCATATGAAGTTCTCCTATATGATTGTATGCGCGGTGACTCAACCAATTTTGCACATTGGGAGGAAGTGGCTCTTTCTTGGAAATTTGTTGATGTTATCTCAAATGTTTGGGAAAATAAAAAAGCTGAAGAATTCCCTAGCTATGAATCTGGATCCATGGGTCCTAAGGAATCTGATGCTTTATTAGAAAAAGATGGTTTCCATTGGTGGCCAACTATAACAACTCGCTTCAAAGAAGGGGACGATTATGAAAGCGTATAGTATAAAGCGCCTATTTTAGAAAGGATGACAGTTTACAAAAACAAACCTGAAAAACAGCCGAAATTTTGAGATTAACCTAAAGTTTCGATTTAACAGCAGTTGAATATAGAATTACAAAAGCCGAGTTAGAAACCTTGTAAATTGGATAGAAGCAAAAATCGTTACAACAAAAAACACTCATCAATTATAATTCGATGAGTGTTTTTTACTTGACTGCTCTAATGCAATTTTCCAGCGCTCAACTTGCCGATCCAAATACCAATTCTTCTGCTCATCAGCAGGACGTTTAAAAAGTAAGTTTATTTCAGGAACAATGTATGCACCGTATCGTTTTTCCAACTCTCTACAAATCGTTGTTTTTCCGACGGCACTAGCACCTTCTAAACATAGAATCGGCATCGTTTTCACCTACCATACTTTGAATCATTATATATGTATTATTATTGTAAACGCAGCAACAAAGTCGGTATTTTCCAACTATTCTAAACAAAAAAATTAAAATTCTGCTAAGATTGGAAACTTACACTCATTAATTTCAATAGGAATTTCGCCTCTTACCATAAAATACTTATTTGATTCATATAATTTTAATTTGAAATCTTCGACTCCTAATTGATCTGGAGAAAAATAAAAATCTATCGTATGAAATGCTTCCGGAATTACTGCACATAATTCATCTAAAACAGGCATAAATTCACTTATTACTCCGTATAACTTCAACACACCATCTACAACTTCGTATATAAGTATAGCTTTAATTTCTTCCGAAAAGTAAAGCTTATCGTTCCACTTTTGATCGTACATATGTAAATAAAAAGAAGATTGATAGTGCAGCGGTGCAAAAGCTCGCGAAAGACATTCTTTGTTTTCAAATACATCTTTTATAAGCTGCAAATCTTCTGCATCAAAAAAATCTAATTTTCGAATTGCTGATAACTGTAGTTCATTCTTTTCATACTGCATAGTTGATATGTATTCTTTCACTATTTGAAAACCAAATGATGTATACAGTTCTGGTGTTTCTGTAAATAAGAATGAATATGTATACTCTTCATCGATGCTTTTCAATGCTTCACAAAACAATTGCTTCATCAATCCTTTATTACGATAATCAGGATGTGTCATGACAGACTGAATACCAGCTGCTTTTATACGCTCTCCCCCAACCATCATTGGCATTGAAAACATAGATACATTTGCAATTGCTTTATCTTCTTCAAATAAAGTAAACGGAGAGTATGTTTCATCCCAAAACCCCTTTTTATAAAAATCTTGTAATGTATGTACTGGAATGTGAAATACTCGTTCGAACAACCCATATAATTGTTCTCTTCGTTCATTTTCAAACGCATAATTAACACAAATTGTAAGATTATCCATGTTGTTCCTCCACTTACAAATCACTACTTATATTTCCCTTATTTTTTAACATAAAATGTAAGAAGTGACATAAAGATTAAATTTTATCTTACATTATATTATCATAAATTTTTAAAAAAAGTTTATGTTCACAAAAATATAATTGCTATATGAAAAGTGGAATAAAAGGATATTTCTATATATTTATATTTAGCTTTTAGGTTATCATTTCTAACAAATTCTTACTTCCATATTTAATACAGGCCCTTCATACTATTCTTCTTAATTAATAAAAAACAAAAAAACAAATTTTTCTGATTTTCATATTCACTAATCTTTGTTAAAATTTCACAATAACCCTTAAGATATTTCATTGATATTCTATTAGAAAGGAAATGTACATATATGTATCACTATGTAACAGACATTTAGTAACTTCACTTCATGTCGTGGACCTCCTCTTATATATTACAGCTATTAATATATAACTCAGGAGGAATTACAATGAAGGACACTTTTTACAATTTCATTAAACAGGCTGCTAAACCTTTTCATGGATGGAACTTCTCGTTTTTAGCAGATACTGGAAGACTAAGTGCAGAGCCTCTGCCGTGGAGTTATGCAGCAAATGTATTACACTATATACCAAAAGTAGATAACATGCTAGATATGGGGACTGGCGGCGGTGAGTTTTTATCTTTGTTAACCCCTCTTCCGGCTAGAACTGTAGCAACAGAAGGCTACCCACCAAATATAGCTTTAGCAAAAGCAAAATTAGAGCCTTTAGGTGTCTCTGTTTATCCTGTCGAAGATGATACATGTTTACCTTTCTCAGATAACCAATTTGATTTAATTATTAATAAACATGAATCATATTCTGAGACAGAAATAAAAAGAATTTTAAAGCCAAACGGCATTTTTATCACACAACAGGTGGGTGGATTAGATAATTTAGAATTAAATCACCTGCTTCATGCAAATACCGAAAGTGAATATAGTTATTGGAACATGCAGTACGCCTCTTCACAACTAAAACAAGCGGGCTTTCAAATTCTTAAGCAACAAGAAGCATTCCCGTATCAACGCTTTTACGACATCGGAAGCATTGTGTATTATTTAAAAGCAGTTCCATGGCAGATCCCTAATTTTTCAGTATCAAAATATGAAGATCGCTTACTTTGGACTCATAACTCCATTCAACAAAATGGGTATATTGAAGTAAAAGCACATCGATTCTATATCGTAGCTTCCTTATAATGCATCCACCTCCCTAAGCAAGTTAATCCTGCATGGGGAGGCCATTTGTTAAGACAGCTAAAAATGTTACCATCACTTGCAATATTTCTCATTTCGTTGTAAAATGAAACTGTAGAATACAATACGCAAGCAAATCCACTTCACATATTATCAAGCATCAATAGGGATGATATGCGTTCCTTATGGGTTTTTGATAATATGTGAATTTTTATTTTCTTAGAAATAAGACGGATCATATTACATTTATTTTTTCATTTTTAGGAGGCATTTACCATGACATTAACAGGTAAAGTAAAATGGTTTAACAGCGAAAAAGGTTTCGGATTCATCGAAGTTGCAGACGGAAACGACGTATTCGTTCACTTCTCAGCTATCACTGGCGATGGCTTCAAAACTCTTGACGAAGGTCAAGAAGTTAGCTTCGAAGTTGAAGAAGGTAACCGCGGACCTCAAGCTAAAAACGTTGTAAAGCTATAATTTAGACAATAAAAAGGTTGTTAACACGAACGGTTAACAACCTTTTTACTTATATAAACAAATATTTCACATAAAAGGAGTGATCTCATGTATCGTAACAAAAAGAATGACGTTGCAGAAGTAGCACCAGAAGAAATCCCAGTTTGGGAATGTGAGTCAGAAGAGTGCTTAGGATGGATGCGAAAGAATTTCGCATTTGAAGAACATCCGAAATGTCCTTTATGTGGAAGTGAAATGAAAAGCGGAGAACGTTTATTGCCTCGATTGGGATAAACCATTGGTTGCCCTTGCAGGATGTTCTCTGCAAGGCTTTTTCTTCCATCTCCCCTAATGATGATTCAAATGATTTCCAGGCATACATAATTGCTAACAACTATTGAGCTCTTTTCCTCCCTTATTAACACCAGCATAAATACATAACATTTCTAACTATATGAATCATCGAGTATTTTCTATTTTCCCCTTATACTTCATTACAACAAAAAAGCAAAGCAGTAAATAAACTGCTTTGCTTTTTTGTTGCGCTTACCTTTATGTGAGTCTTTTTCCTACACAGTACTTCCATCCCCCTTCTATATCGTATCATTGCGGATTATTGTACTTGAATAAGCTCACTTCTCCATACCTTCTATTCATTTGTATATTTTACCTATTTTATCAAAAAATAAAGTGAAACTTCCATCAGTGGGGGGTTCTTCATCCCACTGATGGTTAGTTGAAGCAATCGGGCGCATGCCAGCAGTTATCCCCCACCTAGCTTCTTCGCTTTATCTGAATCTCCAGGTGGGGGGTCTTACTGCCCGTTAATGCGGGATAAATTTAGTTTTAGAATAAAGGAGTGAGCATATTGTTTCGAAAAACAGCCGGTGAAGTACTAGTCGATTTACTAATCGAATGGGGTGTTGATCACGTATATGGCATGCCGGGTGATTCTATTAATTCTATTATCGAGCCCCTTCGTAAAGCACAAGATAAAATTAAGTTCATTCAAGTCCGTCACGAAGAAGCCGGTGCTTTAGCAGCTGCTTCTTATGCAAAATTAACTGGAAAACTCGGCGTATGTATGGCAATCGCAGGACCAGGTGCAATTCATTTACTAAATGGATTGTATGATGCCAAATTAGATCAAGCACCTGTCCTCGCTATCACCGGTCAAATTGAGTCTGATTTAATTGGAACTGGTTTTTTCCAAGAAGTAAATTTAGAAAGAATGTTTGATGATGTCGCAGTTTATAACCAGCGAATTATGTCAGCTGAACAATTGCCTGCTGTTGTAAATCAAGCAATTCGCATGGCTTATACAAAAAAAGGCGTGTCAGTTCTTACAATTCCGGATGACATTCAAAAATTTGAGGTAGATGCAAAAGCACGGATTACTACTTCTTCTTTTACGATGCCAGAATTATTTCCGCAAAAGCATGATTTAGAAAAAGCAACGGCTGCATTAAATAAAGCAGAAAAGCCCGTTATTCTAGCAGGAAAAGGCGCAAAAGATGCAAGGGAATCTTTGCTTGCTTTTGCGGAACATATTGGAGCTCCTATTGTGTTAACACTTCCAGCTAAGGGAATTATTCCAGATGAGCATCCGCTCTGTATTGGTGGTTTAGGTTTAATTGGAACGAAACCTTCATATGAAGCAATGAAAAATGCTGATACACTCATTATGGTCGGTACTTCTTACCCATTCACAGGATTTTTACCAGACAAAGCAAAAACAATTCATATCGACACAGATCCCGCACAAATCGGAAAGCGTTATCCAACTGATATTGGTCTTGCTGGTAATGCTGATAAAACCTTAAAATGGCTCACACAAAATATTAAAAAACATACTGATCGCTCTTTCTTAGAACATCACCAAGAACTGATGAAGAAATGGGAAGAAAAACTGCACAATCAAGAAAACGACACTTCTATTCCAATTAAACCACAAAGAGTAATGCATGCTGTGCAGCAAGTCGCACACGATGATGCTATTTTATCAGTAGATGTAGGCAATGTAACAGTTTGGACAGCGCGCCATTTCCGTATGACAAATCAACGCTTTATTTTGTCGAGCTGGTTAGCAACACTTGGCTGTGGTCTTCCCGGTGCAATTGCTGGGCAGATTGCGTATCCAAATAAACAAGTTTTCGCAATTTGCGGAGATGGTGGATTTGGTATGACGATGAACGACTTTGTAACAGCTGTGAAATACAACCTTCCAATCATTGTAGTCGTATTAAACAACCATAAAATCGCCATGATTAAATTTGAACAAGAAGTAATGGGAAATATTGAATTTGGTACAGAACTTACAAATCCAAACTTCGCGAAATATGCTGAAGCATGTGGTGGAATCGGTTACCGGGTGGAAAAACTCGAGGAATTAATGCCTGCTTTTGAAAAAGCTGTAAAGCAAAATAAACCATGTATTATTGACATTATCGTTGATGTCAATGAAGCCCCTATGCCGGCAAAAATTACATTCGCACAGGCAGCTGGCTATACAAAGCACATGCTAAAAGAATTATTTGAAGAAGGAAAAATTGATTTACCTCCTCTGTAAAAATACAAATATAAAACAGCGGTTTATTTTTCAATAACCGCTGTTTTATATAAAAATATCGATATCTATCCTGTTATCTCATTAAAAAGTCACCAAAAATGGTTGTTTCTTTTCATCTAAACAATGTAAAATACGCTCTTTGAAATTTGTCCATGTTACCATTTGTAATGCTTCTTCAATAGGAAAATACCCTACATCTAAGCTTTCACTACTTGTTGAAAATTGTCCCCCGACTGGCTTTCCTAAGAACAAATGGTTACAAATACATTGTGAAACATTTTGATATACTCCGCAATATTTTATAATCTCAATGTCGATTCCAGTCTCTTCTTTCGCTTCTCTAATAGCACCTATTGGAATTGCTTCTCCTTCTTCCACTTGACCACCAGGGATTTCCCAGCCTCGCTTTGGACTTTTTAAAAGTAAAATTTCTTTTTTATCATTTAACACGACCGTTGCAGCCGTTACAATATGTTTCGGATATGGCATACATCCCCCTCCTTTGTATAAAGTTCAACTTCCATCACTGACCAGTGATGGAAGTTGAACCAATCAGTAATCCCGCGAATAGCGGGATAAATTAATGAATTTTATACACAGTGAATAGGCAATACAGACCAAGAATTGACAAGTGTAATTTGTTTCCCCTCTATATGTAACAATTGTTCAGATGGGTTTGCTGTATGGTGTAATTGAGGGAATATTTCTTTCACATAATGTTGGTGAGCTGCTGCATCTTTCCATAAAGACAGAACAATATAACGATTCGCAGAAAGGGATCTTCCAACAACGCCTCCCATCATTCCTTCTGTGCTTAGCATACCTGGATTCCAAACAGTTTCTTGCATATGTAAAAATTGCTTTTCATGTCCTTGCTTCACATCACATATTGCTACTCGTAAGAAGGAACTATGCGCCAGTGCTTCTACAAATGAAGTATCCGTTATATCAAATAAAGATTGATACAGTTCTGTTTCACATAATGTATATGTATCTTTTTGATTGCTATCATAAAAAATAGTATCATGTGTTTCATTCATAAACCTTTGATACGCTCGCATATTTTCCCAGCATCCTACAATATACGCCTCCGATTCATTCCATCCCCCGATTTGTCCATGAAACCCCTCTAATTCTTTCAACTCGCCCCATTGCTCTTGAGCAGTTGAAAATCGTTCCTTTTTTTCTTCGTCAACTTTACAATTAATAGACTTAATTAACATACTCGTATCCCCCTTATTTTCTCCAAAACTTTCATACAGCTCTCTCTTCATTGACATCACTAAAATCTTATATTTTTATTTTAAATAAATTAGATAAAAAAATCAAAATTATAAGAAAAATAAAATCACAAAAAACAATACATTATATAAAAAAACAAGGGTCAAAATCCCCTTGTTTTTTCTGCTTAATCAAATGTAAGTTCTATTTGAATAATTTCTGATCGACTCCCAAGTCTTAAAGGCGGTCCCCAAAATCCAAATCCCGAGGAAACAATCGCATGAAATAAGTTTTTTTGTACATATCCCCAATCTAATTCGTACATTCTTCTTGTAATGATATGATTCGGTGCCATTTGTCCTCTATGAGTGTGTCCAGACAATAATACATCAACACCTGATGCTTCAGCTTGCTTTAATTCAAATGGCTGATGATCCATTGCAATGATTGGAAAACTCTTATCTACAGTGCTCATTAACTCCTCAAAACTTTTACGATTTCGATCCGTCTTATCTCTTCTTCCTACAATATAAAAAGAATCTTCAATTTTAACAACTTCATCTAATAATATATTTACATCAATCTTATCCATTTCTTGCAGAAACTCTGGAATAGCACCGCCGTAATATTCGTGATTTCCTAGCACCCCATAGATGCCAAGCGGAGCATGCATTTGTTTCATCACTTGTCCCATATTCTTTTTTATAAAATATTCTGGATGATCGTCAATAATATCTCCCGGCAAAAGTATGATATCCGGTTTCATATCGTTTACATGATCAACCAATCTTTGAAGGTGCGACAAGCCGGACAGTTTACCGAAGTGCATATCTGAAGCCATCGCAATTCGAAGTGTCTTACGATTATTAACTTTTTTAGGTACGTGAATCTCGTATTTTCGAACGATTGGACTATACGCATTAAATGTTCCATAGGCAAAAATAAGAACAAAAATAAGAAGAACGATTATTCCAGTCCAAAATATAGATTGTTCTTTCGGAATAGAGAACCAATCTAAAATGAATACTGTTACATCCGCTATTGGTAATAGTATGACTGCATATTGTATGACTGCAAACCAATAAGAACCGATTGTTCTAAGAGGTGAATCAAATTTAATCAATCGATCTAGAATATACGCATATGAAAATAATCCAACTATAATCGCATAATATCCCCAAGATTGAACGTGAAAAGTCGTATGAACCCAAACCCAGCCATTCCACCCAATGTAAATCATTAACAGCGTATATAGCATAAATAAAATGAAAATATTTAATACATTTCCCGTTTTCAAAGTATCCCCCTCTTCTATATGTTTCATTATAACCGTTCATTTACGAATCCTTACATACTATATTGAATTAACAGTTATATGTAATGAGAATTTTATTTTGACATAAAAACTTTTATAATTCCACTGATACGCAGCAAAATAAAAAAGAGACTAATTCAAAATGTTTTACGAATCAATCTCTTTTTTATTTTCATTTACAATTTCATATTTTATCTGGATGGATAAGCATCCGAACTCAAATAACGTTCTTTTATAATTTGACGATGATGAAGCTCATGACCAGCAATAATGTTTGCCAATGCACGAACCGTGACTTCAGAATTGTTCGCAATTCCCCTTTGTAACCAAGCTTCTTTATCTAAACTTTTAAGCAAATGCACAGTAGATTGACGAACAACTGTTAGATTCTCAAGAAGATCTTGCATAGATTGCTTATCAAATGCAGCTCTAAGAACATACATATCATCATTATATCCAGGAAGCTCCGCTGTCTCGCCTCTCGCTATAGAAAGCAGTCGATAACCCATAATACGTTCAGTATCCGCAATATGACCGATTACTTCTTTTATACTCCATTTATTAGGAGCGTATCGAAAATGTCCTTCACTTTCAGAAATATCCTTCAATAAAAGGTTCGTCTCTTTCATTTGCCCTTCTAAAATATGTAGGATATCTCCCTCAGGTAATAAGTTTATGTATGTTGCATAATATGGGTTATATTCATTTGCTTCTGGTCTCTTTTGCATTTTTACCATCCTTTTTATTTTATCTTTATACATACACCTTATCATAAAATATTATCATATTAATCCGAAAAATTTAAATTCTAAAACAAAAGATCCCTATCCTTCTTTTCTTAATATTCTCTTTGTTACAATCGCTATTACTATCATTATGAAACTTACAAATAATATAGGTAAGTAAATTTTTATACTGAAGGTTTCAAAAATAAATCCATATATGACCTGCCCTATAGGTGCCATACATTGCGCAACCGCTGTAATAATTGCCATAACTTTTCCTAAATTTTCATCAGGTGTTTTCTTTTGCACAACTGTAATGACAAAGATAGAAATAATGGTCATTACTATTGCAATAAGGATTGCACACAAGATAAAGAGAATAAATGACGAGTAGTATCCAAATCTAAGAACAAGGGGCATAACGGAGACAGCCATCGGTATAATCAATAAAGCAATAATAAGTAACCACTGGTATATTGTGTTCATTTTCATCTTTTTTGCAAAGAAACCAATAGATAAAGCCCCTAAAATTGTAGCAAACTCTATAAGTCCCATCCCGATACCATACAATGTATCGCCGCTTTGCATCGTTACCCGCAAAATGATGGGACCACCTACGACAAAAAGTGGTGTAAGAATTAAGTTAAGAATTGCTGCCAGAATCATAGATTTCAATATATAAGGCGCTCTAATAGCAAAAATAAACCCAACTTTCATGTCTTTTATAATTGTTGGTACAATATGTGCGTCGATATCTCTTTTCGTAAATGGGATTTTAATAAACATTTCTAATATTGCTGATAAAAAGAAAGCAATACAGCTCATGAAAACAAGAGTTTTTAACCCCACCATACTATATAGAACTCCTCCTAAAACAGGAGCTGCCACACTTGACAATGCTTGAACACCATTTACAATTCCATTGGCCTGTTCTAACCTTTTTTCCGCAACGAGCAGCGGAATACTCGCCATAACAACTGGAGAATACATCGCACTAATAATCGCTAACAAAATCATGACAATACCAATCAATATCACAGAAGTATTGCCGATGGACAGTAACAAAAGAAAGCCGAAAATAATAATACTACTTAACATATCATATATGACCATTAAATTGCGTCGATTAAACCGATCAGCGATAGCACCACCAAGAGGAGATAACAAAAGAGGCACACTGGATATAGCATATAAAGTAGCATAAATATCTGCACGACCTGTTATATCCAAGACATAAAGCGATAAAGCAAAGCGTAAAAGGGTGGAACCTAAGATAGATACAATTTGTCCGATTACCATAAGGTTAAAATCTTTAGCGGAAGACTTTATGCTCGCACTGTTTTCCATCGTATACACACCTTTCAATAGAACGCTAGACCGACTGTCGGTCTAATAAATTTATAAAACAATTTATGCTATGACTGTCCCAGCAAAATAGCTAACATGTAATCAAAGGTACCTTTTTCAGCTCCAAGAGTGGTCTCCATCATGTTGATGAACGCCTTTGCCCTTTGCATCGCTTCGTGAGGCTGCCATTGAAACAATCCTTCATCAAATATGATTTGTGCAGACGCAATTAAAAATTCTATTGTTTCTCTGGGATATACAGTCACAAAAACCCCTTCCTTGATCCCCTGTTCAATTACCTCTGTTAAAACAGGTGTTAAATGCACAATAGCTTGCACTAAACTTTTTTGGTGCATCTCTGCATTATTTGGTTGATGGAATTGTTCAATCATTTTTTCTTTATTCTCACCCGCTTTTGGCATTTGAGCCATTAAAATTTGAAACAACTTATCAATTACAGGGATATTTGGATTTGAAGCAATCTTTTTTGCTGATGCTACATCCGTATTTACAATTCTCAAAATAATAGCATCCATCACTTCCTCCTTTGATTTGAAATAATGATACAATGTTCCTTTTGCAATACCAATTTCTCGTAAAATGTCATTCACGGTGGTTTTCATATATCCTTTAGAAACGAACAGCCTTTCTGCAGTATCTAGAATTTCATTTCTACGATCTTCATATTCCTTTACAATCCTCATAAAGAAACTCCTTTCATCTAGACCGACTGTCGGTCTAATATAAATATATGTGTCTTCTATAAAAAAGTTTCATTCTTAGCTATAAAATTTATTGCACATCACAAACAGTCGATTACCCTTCCTTTTTCAATTCTTTGACTGGTCATTCCATAACCCTATGGTTGATTTGAATGTGCAAGTGTTGTTTACATAGATAAATAAATTCGGAAAAATCATCCAAATTCCTTTTTCATGTATGATTTTTATAGAAGGGTTCTCGTATGTACAGCTCGATTCCCTTGTTCTTAGTGAATAGCAAAGCCATCAAGAACATAAAAAAGACTCTGCAATTTTGCAGAGTCCAAAGTTGAAAAGTATAAACCTATTTAATCTGATTAAAAACCAAAAACGGAACGAGTATTACTAAGAAAATAAAACACGTACCGTCTCTGAAAAATTAGATAACGTATCGAAATACGTGACCAAAATTGTGACCGCTGATTAAAATCAGGCACTCTATCTATTTCACAACAAACCTAGTCTTACTACATCCATCTTTCTGCTTCCTTACTTCCAGCACTGCTGGCATTGCGTTCTTCAATTCTTGAACATGTGAAATAACCCCGATAAAACGTCCTGATTTTTGTAAGTCTATCAATGCATCTACCGCTTTTGTTAACGATTCTTCATCTAATGAACCAAAGCCTTCATCAATGAACATCGTTTCAATTGAAATACCGCCTTCGTATGATTGGATGATATCAGCCATACCGAGCGCCAAGCATAGTGATGCATTAAATTTTTCGCCGCCGGACAATGTTTTTACATCACGCGTTTGTCCTGTGTATGCATCATACACGTCTAAGCCTAAACCGCTTTGACGATTTCGTTTTTCTACGCGTTCACTTCGTTTTAAATAAAACTGTCCGTTTGATAGTTTACGAAGTCGTTCATTGGCTACTTGAACAATTTGCTCCAAATATTCTATTAAAATGTAACGCTCAAACGAAATGCGACTTTCATTGTCACCTTTCATGACTTCATATAAATCAACGAGCTCTTGGAATGCCGCTTCTTCTTCATGAATTTGTTCATCAATGCGGCGAATATTTTCATGAAGATCAGAAATATATTCATTAGCACTTTTTGTACGCTGACGTTGCTCTTTTATAATATCAAGCTGAATTTCTAGTTCCTTCAACTGTTCTTCTAGTTGCGTTAACTCTGTCCATTCTTTTCCTTGTAATTGCTCTGTTAATTCTTCAATTTGTTTTGTTAATACTTCGAGCGTCCCGTAATACGATTGAATATGGTGTTGCAAGTCCTTTCGCTCTACTTCTGACAATTTAGCCTCTGTGTATGCTTGCTGACTCACAAAACCACTTGCTTCAAGTTCTGTCATAAAACGTGCATACTTTTCTTCTTTGTTCTCATTTCCTTGTGTATATTGTTGCTGCGCTGCTTTATACGCTTCTTCAACACGAATTTTTTCACTCATGCAACGCTGAAATTCCTCTTGTGCTCTTTGCCATGTTTCGTGCAAACGACGAAGTAAAGAAGCTTTTTCTTCATACGCTTGTTGCCACGCTTCTAATGTCTGCATCTCTGCTGGAATCTTTTCTTTGTCATTTTCATATGATGTTCGAAGTTGAATCGATTCCATTTCAGAGCGATGCAATTTTTCTTCTACATCACGTTTAGTTGCTTGCAATATATCTAATTGTTCTTCTAGCTTCTGAAGCTGCGGTAATAATTGTTTACGTTCTTCTTCACTTGCTTTTAATTCATTTACTTCTGCAGCTAGCTGTTTTCCTTGTTGAATTAACGTTTGATATGCATCTGCTAACTCTGATACAGAGTACCCACGAGCTTGTACTTCTTTACATAATTCTTCATATTGAGCTTTATAAAAATTATATTTTTCTTCTATTTGAACGTGCTGCTTTTCAGCTTGTGCTTTTTGTTCACGAAGAATATTTAACTGTTCTTCATCAATAGACAATTCTTGTTCAGTCGCTTTGTTTGGGTGAGAAGTACTACCACAAACAGGACATGGCTTGCCATCATGTAAATGAATTGCTAACTGACCTGCTTGTTCGCTTAACCATGATTTCTCCAGTGTTTCATATGCTTGCTGAGCAGCATTCATATGTTCTAAAGCACCTTTTCTTTCCCTCTCATACTTTTGTACTTCTTGCCATACTTGATATGCATCTTTTAATACTTTTGCATCTTCACGCATGCGACTTAACTGCTCTACTTTTGCTATATATTGCTCAAGCGCTTGTTCGATCTGTTTTAACTTACTTGAAAGCTGCTGCTTTTGTGTGCTGCTGAATTCTTGCTGCTTCTCTAATTTACTTTTCTCAACCTTAAACTGCTCCATTTGTTTTTCTGAGGCAGCTAATTTTATTTTTTTATCCGCAAATGTGGCGATAACCTCTTTTAATTCTTCTAATCTTTGTACAGTTCGCTTCGCTTCTTCGCGAACTTCTTCATTGTTTTTTTCTTGTTCGTACTGCTGCTCCGCACGCTCATAGGCTAATACAAGTTGTTCTTGTTTTACAGCGATTTGTTTCATATAGTGCTGGGCTTGCTGAGCACTTTGAACCGCTTCGTTATACCACTGCTCAAACGGCAATAATCGGCTTGCTTGCTCGGCTTGTTTAAATTGCTTCTCTTTTCCTTCAATAGAAGAACGTTCCTGTTGCAATGAGTCGTAACGATTTTGTTTTGTTTGCAAATCTTGCAACCTATCATTTAAAGCCTTCGCTTCATGATATCCTGTTTCCGCTTCTTTTAATTGCTTTATCTGTATGGATTCTTGTTTTTCTAATTGCTTTTCTTGTTTTTCATAAAAAGCGATTTCTTGTTGAAGCGCTTCTACTACTTGATGTGTATTCACATGTTCTTGATTTGCTAATATTTCAAGCAGCGCACCTTCCCGCACCGGAAGTTTGAAAACGTTGCGAAAATACAATTCTCGTTCTTTTTGCTTTTCTTGCAGCACATCTTTCCATTCTTTACGCTTTTGATCTAATAACTCTCGCATTAATTTATATCGATCCGTTTTAAAAATACGGCGTAAAATTTCTTCTTTATTTTCTGTTTCAGATGTTAATAGTTTACGAAATTCACCTTGTGGAAGCATCACAATTTGACTAAATTGATGCTTACTCAGACCAATTAAATCTTCCACTTTTTTGTTTACATCTGTCACATGGAAACGATCTACACAAGGGATTTGCTCGTCATTAACGACTTCATAAAATTCAATCGCATGACCTGTAATCGTTTTGTTACCTTGCTTTTTATGACCAAGTTGCCTTTTTATACAATACGTTTTTGCCTTTAATTGAAATAGTAATTCAACGCTTGTATATACGTTATCATCAGCAAATTGACTACGAAGCATACTCGTATCATTTCGTTCTTCTCCACTCGCTTCTCCGTACAACGCATAACAAATTGCATCAAAAATCGTTGTTTTTCCTGCACCTGTATTTCCAGAAATCGCAAAGATTCGATGTTCACCTAATTCTTCAAAATCAATCGTTTCCTGCTGCTTATATGGACCAAATGCTGTCATAATAAGTTTGATAGGTCTCATGCTCTCTCACCCTCTCGCTCATGAACTGTCTTTAATACTTCTAAGAAGAGACGTTCTTTTTCTACTGATAACTCAGTCCCTTTCATTTCTTTATAAAAAGCTTTCACAAGAGAAAGGTCATCCATTTTATGACGCGAAACGACTGTAGCATTTTCATTGGCTGACTCTTTTCTTTGAATAACACGCTCTACATGCATCGCATTTGGATAAACCGAACGAATCTTTTCCATCGGCTGCAGTACAGGGTTTTCATCTAATAATTTCACAAATACGTAGTCTTCACAAACAGGATGCTGCATCAATTCATCAATTTTCGCTTCAACTGTTCTCATTCTACGTTGCGGCGTTAATAACCGTTTCTCAATTGTTATTTCTCCTGCTTCATTTAATTCAACAATGTAATATCCTTTTTTGTGATGCTCTTCCGAAATCGAATACGCGAGCGGTGAACCTGCATAACGAATTGTTTCATTACGTACATAATGCGCTTGGTGTAAATGACCAAGCGCTGTATAATGAAAATCATCAAAATAATGACTGTTTACATATTCTGCTCCGCCAATTGATAATGGTCTCTCAGCATCACTTGTATTTTCTTCCGCTTCCCCGGACGATGTTACGAAAGCATGTCCGATAAAAACATGACGCGCCTCTTTATCCATACTTTCCGATAACTCATTCATAAAAATACGCATTGCATCATCATGACTACGAATATCATCATTTTTCATCACATGACGGACAATGCTCGGATCCACATATGGAACTAAATGAAAATGCACTTCTCCGTATTGATCATTCATTACAACAGGCTCATATGGATATTGAAATTGTCCAATTATATGCAGCCCTTGCTTCTTCATTAAGCCACTCCCAAAATGAATACGATCTGGACTATCATGATTCCCGGCTATCGCAAGTACTGGTGTCTGTAATTCAATCACAATTTTTTGTAATACTTCATTTAATAAATCTACCGCTTCTGTTGGCGGAATTGCACGATCGTATAGATCTCCTGCAATAATCACGGCATCTGGTTTTTCTTCTTCAACAGCTTGTACGAATTGTTCTAATACATAACGCTGATCTTCTGTCATATAAACACCGTGAACAAGCTTTCCTAAATGCCAATCGGCTGTATGAAAAAATTTCATTTTTTCCTTCCTTTCTTTTTATTAATTCACCGAATGAAGTGAAATAAGCTGATATAAAAGGGTTGTCTTTCCTTCTTCCCATTCCACTTTCTTCACAACTGCACTTCCAATAAGTTCTTGTCCTGCTTTATACACTGGCAATATTTCATCAACTATAAATAAATGATATCCATCTAACATTAACTGAAAGATATTATCTTCCATATGTAATCGCTTCTCTGTTTCGTTTACAATAATCTTTGTATGCATCTCAAGTTTCATGCAAAAACACCCCTTTTTTATGTCTCTATTTTAATAGTATAGCGGGCATTACTGATTGACAAGAGAATCAGTAAGAAAGGTATGACTTCCCTAATAAAAATCTCCTCCACTAACAACATAATAACTGCAATATATCTCCAACTTTTCATTTGTAGTATGAGAAAAGTAAGAAAAGAATATGAAAACTCCCGCCACTTATCCCATTCGAATCTTCTAGTGAGAGTTTTTCTATATACCATCTTTGGCAGACACCTTTGAAACTGCTTTTTCCAATACGTTATAGGAACCCATTTACATCTACGAATAGCATGATAGACGCAAATAATGTTGTTGATAATTTTGTTAAAATTTTGATTTCTAATACGGTATGTGAAATTAATTATTTGTTAAAAATAAAAATGCCGTTCACGGCACTTTTATTTTTGTAAATAATCCTTCATTACAAAGTATAAAACAACAAATAATAATACTGTTGTCAAAAGCCAAGAAAGAATCGCAATGTAATCATTTTGATTTACTGCAAAACTAATCGCAATTGTTAAGATAAAGACCGGGAATACAAATCGTACTTTATCTTGTATAGTATCATGCTGTGTATCTTCTTGGTGAAAATAGAAAGTTAAACCAATCATAAGAGAAGATAAAATAATGACCGATACTAACAAAGGCCCTGACATTCCGATCTCCCCTTTCTTTCCTTTCTTTGGGCACATTAGACATTCTATACTTATGATAAATAAAACTTATAAGTGAACCTAGTACATAGGACATAATAACAACAAAATAAAAAACCTAAATATAGAAAATATACTATACATATTTATTAAAACCTTTATTCTAAAAAATTACAAATTATATATTTAATAACAATTTTTCAAAACAATATTAATTTATCGTTAGAAGTTGTATATTCCTTTTTCTTTAATGAAAATCCTTCAAAAATAACTCGTCAAAATATGCCAGGTTTTCGTTTCATAAAGTGAAACTTTCATCAGTGGGGGTCTTACTGCCCATAAATGCGGGATAAATTCTCATACTTTCCTTCCTTGCATACTTTTGATTGTTTGTCACTTTTTTATTTTAAAAGATATATTCTTTCAGTCTAAAAACTTTAGCAGGATGATATACAAAACCCGAAAGAACGTATTACTATTGAACATCTCTTTTACTTTCTACAGTATACTCATTTGCTCTTCATTTTAAAACAAAAAAAGACATATAAAATAGCAGGATTCAAGAAATAAAACAAGAAATTTATATACAAAAGCCGAGCTCTTTTTACACCCTTAGACATCGATTTTCCTTGTATAATCATTACATAATATGCTCACTCTGTTTCCTTACAAAATGTCTATTTGTTTAGACGTTTAAACACTTTGTGTTCAATTCCTCCTTGTTAACGTATAACATTTGAATTGGCACAATTCTTGCAAAAAAATAGATGATCAAAAAGGAGGATGTAGATAATGGAAACTAAATTTGCAAATGTAAAAAAACAAAACTTTATTACCATAGTAGAGGTAAATAATGCCCCGGCAAATGCCTTATCATCTGCGTGCATAGCTGAATTACGATCTATCTTTTCAATGCTTGCTGAAGATGACGAAACAAGAGCTATTATTCTAACTGGTGCTGGACGTTTTTTCGTAGCAGGTGCCGATATTAAAGAATTTGTTTCGGCACTGGGAGACCAAGAGAAAGGATTAGCAATGGCAACAGCAGGACAGGCACTTTGTGACGAAATAGAAGCCATGAAGAAGCCGGTTATTGCTGCCATAAACGGTCCTGCTCTTGGCGGTGGATTAGAGCTAGCTATGGGATGTCATTTTAGAATTACATCAGATAATGCTATCCTTGGTTTACCAGAATTAAAACTTGGATTACTCCCAACCTTTGGCGGTACGCAACGCCTTAGCAGAATAACAAATATGGCAACAGCTTTAGACTTAATTTTAACGAGTAAACAAGTAAGCGGAAAAGAAGCGGCCGAGCTCGGTCTCGTTCAATTAGTCGTTTCCCAAGAGGAACTGTTACCAACCGCTCTCCTAATTGCTCAATCATACTTAGATGGAAAAAGCATGACTAGCATCACTCGTGCGATAGAATGTATTACACAAGGATATAACGAAAATATGGTTGAAGGCTTGAAAAGAGAGCGCGAAAAATTCTCTGAGTTATTTGTAACTGATGATGCTAAAGAGGGCATTCAAGCTTTCGTAGAGAAGCGAAAACCTAATTTTAGACATTCATAAAAGGAGGACATATTATGACTGATCAAGTTCTATTTTCGATTCACGCAAATGGCGTAGCTACTATTACATTAAACCGCCCAAAAGCATTAAATTCAATCTCATATGAAATGATAGGACCTATTACACAAAAACTAAAAGAATGGGAATCTGATGATCAAATTCATCTTGTCATTATAAAAGGCGCAGGTACGAAAGGACTTTGTGCTGGAGGTGACATTAAAACTCTTTACGAAGCTCGTTTACATGAATCTGCCATGCAAAAAGCAGAACAATTTTTTGAAGATGAATTCCAATTAGATATGCTTGTTTATAAGTTTTCTAAACCGATTGTCGCATGTTTAGATGGCTTTGTTATGGGCGGAGGCGTTGGACTCACTTACGGAGCTAGTCATAGAATTGTTACTGAGCGAACAAAATGGGCTATGCCAGAAATGAATATTGGTTTTTTCCCTGATGTCGGATCTGCTTATTTCTTAAATAAAGCGCCAGGGCATACAGGGGGTTATTTAGCATTAACAGCTTCTGTCATTAAAGCTCCTGATGTACTATATATAAATGCTGCAGACTTTTACATGACAAGTGATAATTTGAATACTTTTCTTAATCATATCGAACAAATTGATTGGCATGCAAAAGACATACATACAGCATTAACACAGCTAATCGATGACTATTCTGAGCTTCCTGCTAATGAAAGTGAACTGTCATCATTCCAAACAGAGATTAATAAGCACTTTTCTTATCATACTGTTGAAGAGATTATTCATTCTTTAGAAAAAGATGGGACCCATTTTGCAACTCAAACAAAAGAAATAATGTTGTCAAAATCCCCATTCTCCTTAAAAATAACCTTAAAACAATTTATTGATGGAGAAGAGAAGACATTAGAAGAATGCTTTGCTACTGATCTTGTGCTCGCTAAAAACTTTCTGAGACATGAAGACTTTTTCGAGGGAATACGCTCGGTTGTTATAGATAAGGACCAAAATCCGCAATATAAATATAAACATTTAGAAGATGTTTCAGAAGAGATTGTAAATAACTTCTTCAATCTTCTAAGAAGCTAATTATACAAAATAAAGCTTATGTTATTAAAAAAAGTGTCCAATATCATGGACACTTTTTTTACATTTTTCTTAAAACCAGCGTTCTGTTACTACTTTTTTACGTGTATAAAATTGTACACCATCTTTTCCATTTGTACCTAAGTCACCGTAGAAAGAAGCTTTATTTCCTGCAAATGCGAAAAATGCCATTGGAGCTGGAACGTTTACGTTTACACCAATCATCCCTGCATCGATATTATCACGGAATGTTTGTGCGTGTTTACCACTAGACGTATAAATGACTGCACCATTTGCAAATTTTGATTGGTTTGTAAGCTTAATTCCTTCTTCTAAATCCTTTACTCTCACAATGCTTAATACTGGAGCAAAAATTTCATCTTGCCAAATTTTCATATCTTGATTCACACCATCAAAGATTGTTGCTCCAACGAAATAACCTTCCCCAACTTCTTCATTAATTTTACGGCCATCTACTAATAAAGTAGCTCCATCTGCTACACCGCTATTAATATAGCCTAGTACACGCTCTTTATGAGATTCACGAATTAATGGACCTACATAATTTTCTTCATGGAAACCATCACCGACTTTTAATTTACGCGTTTCTGATACAAGTACATCAATGAATTCATCAGCAATCTCATCCACTACCGCTACAACAGAGCATGCCATGCAGCGTTCTCCACTGCTCGCAAATGCAGAACCAATGACACCTTGTACTGTCTTTTCAATATCGCAGTCCGGCATAACAATTGCATGATTTTTCGCTCCTGCAAGTGCTTGTACTCGTTTGCCATATTTTGTTCCTGTTTCGTATACATAGCGTGCAACTGGCTCAGATCCAACAAATGAAACAGCTTGAATATCTTTATTTTCTAAAATGCTATTTACAACATCTTTTCCACCTTGTACTAAGTTTAAAACCCCTTTCGGGAAGCCCGCTTCATAGAATAATTCTACTAGTCTTTCTGCTAAAAGCGGCGTTCTTTCAGATGTTTTTAATACAAATGTATTACCGCAAGCGATTGCTAATGGGAACATCCATAGTGGAATCATCATCGGGAAGTTGAACGGTGTAATACCAGCAACAACTCCAATTGGGTACCTCCAAATTGAACCATCAATTCCACCTGCAATATTTGGAAGTGCTTGCCCCATCATTAAATTTGGTGTTGATGTTGCCAGCTCTACAGCTTCAATCCCTCGCTGCACTTCGCCAGTTGCATCTTTTAATGTTTTACCATTTTCTAATGTAATGATTTTTGCAAGCTCATCTTTGTTTTCTTGTAAAAGTTGTAAATATTTATATAGCTGTCTTGAGCGATTTGGAACTGGTACTTTAGACCATGTTTCATATGCTACTTTTGCAGCTTCAACAGCACGATCCACATCTTCTTTTGGAGAAAGTGGAACATAAGCAATTATTTTCCCAGTCGCAGGATTCGGAACAGCTTCCACTTCTGTGCCAGTAGATTCTACCCATTCACCATTAATATGATTTTTCACGCGTTTAATTTCTGTTGTAATCATTGTATTCGCTCCTTTTTATTTTTTATATTTGCTAGTATTCATTGTTATTTATGACTAGAGATTAATTGTTCACTTACCTTTTGATATAAAGCAGCCATATCTTTTTCACCATATCCCGCTTTACCAGCTTCATCATACAAATTCAAAAGCATTTCACTCACTGGTAAGTGAAGCTCACCTTCTTTTGCTAAATCAACTGCAAATCCTAAGTCTTTCTTTAGTAGATTTACAGTAAATCCTGGTTCATAGTTTTCTGGCGCAATAAAGCTTTTATAATTGCGCTCATAAATTCTACTTTGTCCATAACTCACATTTAAAATATCAAACATTTTATCTAAATCCATATTGTTCTTCTTTGCTAATGTCAGAGCTTCACTAACACCCGCTGTATAAAAACCAATTAATAAGTTATTAATCAATTTTACAGTCGTACCACTATCAATTTGCTCACTCACATGAAATATATTTGCTCCCAATACTTCCATCACTGGTAAACCTTTTTCATATACTTCTTTTGGTCCACCAACCATAAAAGTTAATGTGCGGTTTTCCGCTCCAATCACTCCACCACTAACCGGCGCTGCTAAGAAATCGACTTTTTTATCCTTCGCAGCATCTGCAAGCTTTTTATTTAGTTGCGGAGCTACTGTGCTTGTATCAATTAAAACAACATTCGAATGACTATTCTCAATTAAACCTTCTTCTCCAAAATAAACAGCTTCAACAGCTCGCGGTGACGGTAAACTTGTAAAAATCAAATCGCATGTTTCTGCTAATTTTCCAATTGATAAACCGATGATTCCCCCTTCTTTCTCGAAGGAAGCTTCAGCATCTTTATTTAAATCGACTCCATATACCGTATAATTTGATTTGACTAAATTTTTAGACATTGGAAGACCCATATTACCTAAACCGATAAAACCAATCTTTCTCATACTGCTCTCCTCCTATTTAAACAATATATTTCCCGCGATTTATAATCGTTTTTGCAATTTCTCTCTTTTTCGTAAACAAGTTCGTGTATAGAGGTACTGACAGTTGACGAATTTCATCTAGAATGGCGTTTCTAGTTTGCTCTTCTTGCACCGCTGCAGAAAGAAGAACAATTGCTGCTGATTCTACTTTTCGATATCCTTCTTCACAAAGCACATCCGTTATAAACTGTTTTGTACGTTCTTTTTCTTCACCATTTTTACTTATCGCTTTCTTTGTACGTAAAAATGCCGATTCCATTACATATACATCTTTCAACATGTCTGCTAACACGCGTGAATATTCTTGTTCTTGTTCGATTTTTAATTCAGGAGTTCGAGATAGCGTTTTCAAAGATTGCTTCAATAATTGTTTCGATAATAAAATATAACGATGATTTCGTTCTACATTTTCAAATGTGTCTTCATCTACTTGGTCCCCTAATTGTTTCGTTTGTTTCATTAACATTTTTGCAACTGTTAAGCGGTTAATTTCATTCGTTCCTTCAAATATACGGCTAATTCTAGCATCACGATATAATCGTTCTACTTCATATTCTTGCATATAACCATAACCACCATGAATTTGTACCGCTTCATCCACAATATTTCCAAGTGTTTCTGAAGCATTCACTTTGTTGATCGCACACTCCATTGCAAATTGAGACATTTTCTGCATAATACCTTCATCACTCTCATGAATTGCTTCATCAATTACGCCTGCTGTTCGATAAGCTGCGCTCTCTGCACTGTATGTAGCGATAATCATATTTGCAATTTTCTCTTGAATCATCGTGAAATCAACTAATTCTGTTTGAAACTGTTTTCGTTCTTTTCCGTATTGAACAGATAGGCCAATCGCTTGCTTTGCTGTTCCAATATTTCCGAAAGCAAGTTTCAATCTAGCAAAATTGAGAATATTAAGAGCTACGTGATGTCCCTTTCCTACTTCCCCTAGTACATTTTCAGCAGGAATGACGACATCCTCTAAAATCAATGTCGCAGTTGAAGAACCTTTAATACCCATTTTCTTTTCTTCTAGGCCAATCGAAACGCCTTCACATGTTCTTTCGACAATAAATGCTGTCATTCCTTTATTTGTCTTTGCAAAAACAACATATACGTCAGCCATATGAGCATTTGTAATCCATTGTTTTTCACCATTTAATGTCCAAGCTGTTCCTTCTTCATTTAAGACAGCACTTGTTTTTGCACTTAATGCATCAGATCCAGCATTAGGTTCTGTTAAAGCATAAGCTCCAATCCATTCACCTGATGCAATTTTAGGTAAGTATTTTTCCTTCTGCTCTTTTGTTCCGTAATATATATATGGCAGCGTTCCTACTCCAGCATGAATATTAAAAGAAACACTAAAGGCTCCTGCATATCCCATCTTTTCCGCCACAAGTCCAGAAACTGCTTTCCCTAATTCAAATCCACCATACTCTTCTGGAACCTCTATACTCAACAATCCAAGTTCTCCAGCCTTTTCAAACAACCTGCGGGAAACTTGATAATTGTGCTGCTCGATATTTTCAATTTGAGGAACAATTTCCTGTTTCACAAATTGTTCTGTTGTTTTTGCGATTAAATCTTCATCACTTGAAAAATCCTCAGGTGTAAAAAAGGTTGTATTAAGCTCCTGATTCATCGAAAAAAATTCGTCCCATTGCAACTTTGTTTTCTCCATCTGTATCCCCCTATCATTTCGGTCTTCATTTTATTTATAAGCAAAATCTATGCCAATCTAAAAACTTGATAGAACAAGGGCAAAATGAAAAGAAAACGTAAAACTGTCTAGACAGTTTTACACTTGATATAACAATTGTTTAGATTTTGAATCTTGACAATTTATTATAAAGGGTCGCCCTAGAAATCCCTAACAATGCCGCTGCTTTTGACTTATTTCCTTTTGCTTCTTTTAAAACGCGTTCAATTAATCCTCTTTCTTCCTCTTCACGCACCACTTTCATCGCTTCTTGTTTTGCTGGTAAAGACTGAATCATAGGTACTAATTTCTTTTGCTCCATATCCCGATAATAAAATTCTTCTGGTAAATCCTTAGCCCGTATATGTGCATCATCTGATAGTGCAAATAGCCTTTCTAACACATTGATTAATTCCCTGACATTACCCGGCCAATTATAATGGAACATAAGGCGTAATACCTCTTTATCAAGTGTCTTTTCTTCGGCACCATACATTTGACATAACTTTTGTAAATGTTCTTCGACAATGAGTGGTATATCTTGTTTTCGAAAGCGAAGCGGTGGAATATGAATCGGAATAACATGAAGACGATGATATAAATCCTCCCTAAAGGTTCCTTCTCTAACCATTTGTTTTAAATCTTTATTTGTCGCTGCGATTAGTCTGAAATCAACAGGAATTGGATGTGTACCACCTATTCTTTCTATTTCCCTTTCTTGTAAAACACGTAAAATTTTCACTTGCGTTAATAGAGACATATCGCCAATCTCGTCTAAAAATAATGTTCCATGATTTGCAAGTTCAAACTTCCCTGCCTTCCCATTCTTTTTCGCACCTGTAAAAGCACCTTCTGCATAACCAAACAATTCAGATTCTAGTAAATTATCAGGAATAGCAGCACAGTTCACACTAATAAACGGACCGTTTTTTGTTATACCGGTATCATGTATAGCACGTGCAAATTGCTCTTTACCAACACCGCTTTCCCCAGTAATTAATACGGATGCTTTTGATCCAGCTGCTTTTCGAGCCATTTTTTTCGTTTCAGAAATTGTTTGGCTTTCTCCAAGAATATCTTCAAATCGAATCTGCTTCTTTTTCGGTTTAGAAAACGTTGGTTTGATTGTCCTATCCTTTTGATCAAATCGTTCTAGTATTTTATAAATATCTGAAATCCCTTCATGAATAAGCATCCCTACAGCACCTATCACTCTTCCCTGCTTCCAAATTGGCATCCGGTGCACAACTAGATTCTGTCCTTGCAGACGGTGTACTTGATTTCTTTCTGGTACTCCTGTTTTTAATACAACTGGAAGCCGCGTATTCTCAATTACATTTTCAGCGTGCTGTCCAATTGCTTCTTCTTTTGTTACACCAACAAAGCGACTGTACGTTTCATTAAACATTTGGATAACTCCATTTTCATCTACAATCGCGATTCCTTCATATGCAGTATCAAAGCAAAGTTTAAACCACTCTATCGTTTGATGTGCACATTCGATTTCTTGAACCAAACCTTTGTGAAACGCTAATAATTCCTTGTTACTGACCACTCCTTTGAGCTCTCTGTTTTCCTCACAAGTAACATAAAGTGGGATATTCTCCAACTTGCTTAAAGAAAACTCTTCCCGTACCTTATAGAAAGAATGCCTGAGTATAGTAACAATTGGTTCATCCCACTCTGAGTGATTCTCTAACCACTCTACACAATCAATGAGTTTCACAACTCCAATCACATGATTATTTTCTAAAACAGGGAGTTCTGTACTCTCTGATTCAGCTAGTAGTCGTAATGCTTCTCGAATCGTATTATCTTTCCTCAAAATATACGGATCCTGCTTCATCCAGTTTCGAACAGAGTCATATTTTGCAGCCATCATAACTTGATTTCCCCTCCTTTAGAATGTCTATTCCTCTCTTTTACTATCTGTACACACGCTAGTTTCTTTTTAGAAAGGAACTAATATTATGATAAAGTGGAACTACATAAATAAAGATTTTGTTTCTTCTTCGTTCAAAAACTTTTATCAATCTCATTTTTACTATCCGTTAATATGACAAAAAAGCGATGATTTATTTCACATCAAGCAGGTATTTTTGCTAAAAATGTGTATCATCGCTTTCTTATTTTATCCCGCTATTTTGGGGCAGTAAGACTCCCATCCTCCACGATTCAAAGAAGAGCGAGGAAGATAGATGGGCGACAACTGCTGGCATGCGCCCGATTGCTTTAACATATCCAGCAATGAGGGAGATGCCCCTCTACTGCTAGAAGTTTCACTTTATCTATTGCCCCTCAGATAAGATTGTTTTTGCAATTCCTTTATCTAATTCTTCAAAATCATGATACGAAATCGTTTCATATAATTCACTTCTTGTTTGCATATCAGAAAGCCCTTCTTTTTGCGATCCTTCTTCTTTTATAAGATGAAAAATACGCTCATAAGCTTTTGCTGCTACGCGAAGAGACGTCACTGGATATATGACCATTTGATAACCGATATTAGCAAACTCTTCAGCAGTATAATACGGTGTTTTTCCAAATTCGGTCATATTAGCGAGTAAAGGTACTGTTACTTTCTTCGTAAATAAACGAAACTCTTCTTCTGACTGCAAAGCTTCTGGGAAAATAGCATCTGCACCTGCTTCAATGTATGCAATTGCTCTCTCAATCGATGCATCTAAACCTTCAACTGCACGAGCATCCGTACGAGCTACAACAACCATTGATGGTGCTACTTCTTTTATTACTTTAATTTTTTGTTGCATTTCTTCAATGGAAACAAGTTTTTTCCCATTGAGATGTCCACACTTTTTAGGAAGTTGCTGATCTTCAATTTGAACAGCGGCTACATTTGCTTCCACCATCTCTACAGCAGTTCTCGCTACATTTAACACTCCACCAAATCCTGTATCAATATCGACAAGAAGAGGTAAATCCGTTGCTCTAACAAGATCTCTTGCTCTTTCAGCTACTTCAGTAGATGTTACAATACCTAAATCTGGTAAACCCTTACTTGCTGTATAAGCAGCTCCTGATAAATAAAGAGCTGAAAATCCAGCATTTTTTGCAACAAGAGCAGCCATCGCATCATGTGCACCAGGAATTTGCAAGATTTCAGGCGCCTCTACTAAAGCACGGAATCGATTGGCAAGTTCTTCTTGTGTTGACTGTTTATTTACAACCCAAGCCATTCTTATTCCCCCTATACTTAAATTAAGAAAAGATCTACAAATTCATTCACATTCATATTTTCTAATTTTTCTTCATTCAAACAAGCTTCATGAATTTTTTCTTGTTGTTTATTAGAATAATGAACAGCCATATTTGCAGAGAACTTTTGAACTACCTTTGGAATCGCTTCGTCTCTACGGAAACGGTGACCTAATGGATATTCGCATTCTACGTTTTCTGTTACTGTACCATCTTTAAAATGAATTTGAACAGCGTTGGCGATTGAGCGCTTGTTCGGATCAAGGTAATCTAAACTGTATTGTTTATTTTCAACAACAACCATCTTATTTCGTAATTCATCTACGCGAGGGTCAAAAGCTACTTCATCCTCATAATCATCTGCAACAATGTCGCCTTTTAATAAACCGATTGCAGTAATGTATTGCAAGCAATGATCGCGGTCAGCTGGGTTATTTAATGGACCCTCTTTATCAATAATACGAACTGCTGATTCATGTGTCGTAATTGTAATACGGTCAATTTCATCTAATCGTTCTTTCACTTCTGGATGTAATTTCACTGCACATTCTGCAGCTGTTTGAGCATGGAATTCTGCTGGATATGATACTTTAAACAATACATTTTCCATTACATAAGAATCTAAAGGTCTTGCTAATTTTAGTTCTTGCTTGTTAAACAATACATCTTGGAATCCCCATCCTGGAGCAGATAATGCTGTTGGGTAACCCATTTCACCTTTTAATGCAGTAAGTGCAAGATGAACACCACGGCTTGTTGCATCCCCAGCTGCCCATGACTTACGTGAACCTGTATTTGGAGCATGACGATATGTACGAAGACTAGAGTTATCAATCCATGCATGAGACAATGCATTAAAGATTTCTTCACGCGTGCCACCAAGCATTTTAGTAACAACTGCTGTTGTCGCTACTTTTACGTATAACACATGGTCAAGACCAACACGGTTTAAACTATTTTCTAACGCAAGTACACCTTGAATTTCATGTGCTTTAATCATCATTTCAAGTACATCTCGTACTTTTAATGGTTCTTTTCCTTCTGAAATACGAACGCGGCTCACATAATCTGCAACAGCTAAAATACCACCTAAATTATCAGACGGATGTCCCCATTCTGCTGCAAGCCATGTATCGTTATAATCTAACCAACGAATCATACATCCGATATTAAAGGCACCGCGTACTGGATCAAGTACAAATGATGTTCCCGGTACACGTGTACCATTTGGCACAATTGTTCCTGGTACAACTGGTCCTAGTAATTTCGTACACTCTGGATATTGCAGTGCTAGAATTCCACATCCAAGCGTATCAAGTAACACATAGCGTGCCGTACTGAATGCTTCTGAGCTTGTCACCTCTTTATTTAGTACATAATCCGTAATTTCTTCTAAAATTGCATCTTTTTGTTTAATTTCATTTGTTTTAATCACGCTATCCTTCCCTTTCTGTCGACAATTCGTTATTATTAAGAATGGGTGTCGGTCAAACACCCACCTGGCGGGCGGCCTTAACAACTCCCCAGTTGTTTTTATTTGCTAAGCACATGTCGCTCGCCAATATAATTTACACGTGGGCGGAACAATCGATTATTTGTATGTTGCTCAATCACATGCGCACATAAGCCTACCGTTCTTGAACTGAAAAAGATTGGTGTGTACAGTTGAATTGGAATACCTAACATCCAATAGACTGGAGCAGCATAATAATCTAAGTTTGGATAGATTCCTTTTTCCTTCTCCATAATCTTTTCTCCAGCTTCACACATTTCATATAATGTATAATCGCCTTTCACATCACATAACTGTTTTAATGCTTCCTTCATCATGAGTGCTCTTGGATCTATCTTCTTCATGTAGACGCGATGTCCAAATCCCATAATTTTTTCTTTGTTATACAGTTTCTTTTGCAGTAATTCTTCAAATTTCTCAACAGTACCCGCTTCAAGCAGCATGTACATTACTGCCTCATTGGCACCTCCATGTAAATTACCTTTTAAAGAAGCAACCGCTCCGGTTAAAGCACCGTATAAATCTGATTGTGTAGACGCAATTACTCTAGCCGTAAAAGTAGAATTAGGCATCTCGTGTTCACTATACAGAACAAGTGATTTATCAAATATTTTTTCTTCTAATGCAGAAGGTTTCTTACCCGTAAGCATATGGAAGAAGTTCGCACTATAAGATAACTCTTGCATTGGTTCAATTGGTTCTTCATTATTCAAAATTCGATAACTGTTAGCTACTATATTCGGCACTTTACTTAACAATTTATAAGCACGTTTTTTATTAACATCCAATGAGCGATCATCAATTTCATTGTCATAGCCAGAGAGCGCAGAAATTCCCGTGCGTAACCCGTCCATCGGGTGCGTTTGTTTTGGCAATGCTTTTAAAACATCAAAAACACCAGTAGGAACTTCATATTCATGCTTTAGCGTTTCTTCTAATGCCGCTTTTTCATCCGAATTAGGAAGTTTCTCCTCTAATAAAAGATGAACAATATCTAAATAACTTTTTGTTTTAGATAACTCAATCAAGTCATACCCTTGAATAACGATTTCTCCTTTTTTTGTATCAAGAAAAGAAATCTTTGTCTCTGCTGCAACTACCCCATCAAGTCCTGGAAAATAATTATTTTCAGCTCCCATTTTACCTTCCTCCCATCCAAATAGATCTTCGTTTACATTTCTGTAAGCCTTTCCAAGATTGCACAAATATATTTCCCACAATATTCTCCTCTAGCTATTTCATCCACTAATAAAGAATACGCGGTAAGCAGCGTACAAGGTTTTTCTATGTTTAGATCGTTCATAATAATAGTTTTGAAAGAGTTGAGAAATCTGGCACATGTTCCAAACAAAGAACTTCCTATAGCTCCATACTTATTAATCAATTTCGAAAATAAAAAAGCAACTTCCCAAGAAGCTGTTACTATACGAAGAGATACTAAAAAATACAGTTTCTACCTTCGCACTTAACACCTCCTATCCACATAGGCTATGATGTGTACTAAAACGGGCAAGGGCCTAACAAATACAGCTACTGGACAGCCTAACTCCCCTTTTAAAAAGCTAGAACAACCATTGTATCTCTACCCGTTTTATATCTCTTTCATTTTCCACTCAAATATATCAGACTTTTTGAACAATTACAATTTATTTTATATTATTAATTTTCTGATATTTTATCAATTTGTTTTATTAATATATTTTTCATTTTCATTTAACTTCTGGCTTTCTAATAATGAATTGCAGCTTTCGTCAATGGATAGATACCTCCTTTCATATCATGATTTTCAATAAAAAAAGATAGCTACACGCTATCCTTTTTACATATTTATATCGTACTAACGGGCAGTAAGACACCTACCTCAAAGTTGGAGCAACCCAAAGAAGGTAGGTGGAAGATAACTACCAATAAAGCCCGACTGGACGGGACTTCCATCAGTGGCGGATGTCCCCCACTGATGGAAGTTTCACTTTATACTTGTAAATTCTACTTCAACCATGACCCGACAATCGGATATTGAAAAGGTCGATCTTTTATCGCACGAATGATACCGATGATTGGAGTAATTAAGGCCATTAATCCAAAAATAATTAAGAACGGAATTCCAATTAATATCCAAGAAAAAAATACTGAAATAGCAATTAATACACCTATTACAAAATGAAATATAACTGCCTGTAATGATAAACTTTTAATTTCTCGATCGGAACTAACAAGAAATATAATAAACGGAACTAATACAGGTGCAAACCAAGTACTAGCATGAATGAATATTTTCAGTCCTTTATGCTCCATTTAAAAATTACTCCTTCTCATTTATTTTTCCTTATTATGTAATATTTTATAGTATATCCTATTGGATGTGAATGAATCTTAAGACTGATTTATATTCATTCAAAAGTTGGATAATTTTATTAGCTTTTATTAGCACTATTTTGATTGCTACGAGACCAGACAATGACTGGGATAAGCAGTAGTGAAAGGATAGCTCCGGCAAATGAAAGGGTTGTGTAACTAGAATGAGCGACGACCATGCCTGATAGCGCCCCCCCAGATGCCCCCGCCAAAGCGATTAATACATCAACAGATCCTTGCGTCTTTGCGCGAACGGTTGGAGTAGTTGCATCCACAATGAGCGCAGTACCGCTAATCAAACCAAAGTTCCAACCAAGCCCAAGCAAAGCGAGAGCGATGATGAGTACTAACATAGAATCAGTAGGTGCAACAGCGGCAAGAACACCAGCAGCAAGTAGAGTGATACCAGAAGCGATTGCCATCGCAGTACGTCCAATCTTATCTACGAGGATACCAGTCAAAAGAGATGGTAGGTACATTGCACCGATATGAAAACCAATTACCAGCCCTACCTCTTTCAAGCCATGTCCATGATGCCCCATATGTACAGGTGTCATTGTCATAATTGAAACCATGACAATCTGAGTTAAGACCATGATTGTGGCACCAACAACAATTTCTCGCTTTTTTATTGCTAGTTTACTAGAACTCTCATCTAAATGAGTACTCTCGTTCGTTCCCTGCACATCTGCAATTGCTTTCGCAACAACGAGAGGGTCTGGGCGAAGTAGAGCTAGAAGGACCAAACCAGCAAGGATATAAGCTGCAGCTGCCAAAATGAACGGACCGGCTAGTGCAGGGACTTTAATCATTATTGCAAATCGACCCATTACATCAACTAAATTTGGCCCTGCGACGGCACCTAAGGTGGTTGATACCATTGCAATACTGATTGCTGTTGCTCGCTGTGTAGAATTTGCTAAATCTGTACCTGCATAGCGAGCTTGTAAATTTGTAGCAGTTCCAGCACCATAGATGAGTAATGAAGAAAAAAGAAGTACAAGATTATTAGTTAATGCTGAAATCACTACTCCGATTGCGCCGATACCGCCAGCCAAAAATCCTGCCGCGAGTCCTAAACGTCGTCCAAAACGCTGAGAGAGTCGCCCTACAAGTAGTGCTGCCCCAGCAGAACCTAAAGTGAACAACGCAGACGGAACCCCTGCAAAACTATCTGTACCTAGCATGTCTTGTGCAAGAAGTGCTCCGACGGTTACACCTGCTGCAAGTCCCGCACCACCGAAAATTTGTGAAATAATAACGATGATCAACGTCCTTCGATATAACTGTCGCTGTTTTTCTGGAGAATCAATGTAACTTTGTAACCAAGCCGGTTGGTTTTCTAAAGCTTTTGAATCATCAACTTTTTGTAACATCACTCAGTCCACCTTTCATAGGAACTGACTTTGCATATTGTATAAACCAATTGTTAAAGTCTTCTTTCCGATAAGATCTCAATACGAATCTCTCATTTTCAGAACACAAGCTAAATTCTCTCAAATTAATTCTCCTAACCTCTCATTATTTACACTTATTCACTAAACAAAAAGTTCTGATAATAACAATTTATCATATTACTTCACTACCCACTAATATTCATTTCACTTTAATCAATTTTTCAGCTATTTTGTGTCTCCTTTACATTTAACATTTTAAAAAACGCTCCAATTTTGTTCCTTGTTTTAAATGTAAAGATACACAGACTGCTGCACAATGAAATAAATAGACTCATATCATACTCCATATACCTAGACATATTCCGAAGCAGAAAGGTGGGAAAACAATGACCTCTTATATAGATTACACCTCCCCTTCTATCCAATTCGCTCAAGATGTAAGTAAAAGTAATTTTTTCACAAAGGATGCGCAAAATTATATAAACGTGTTAGGGATTCAACAATTAAATACATTAGATAATACATCTTTACTAGACATTTTTTTAAGCACGGATAATGTTATAGAGCCTCATGTACACCAAAATGCCGCTGAACTCGTTTATTGTATTTCTGGTGCAGCTGTCGTTTCCTTACTTAACCCATTTACGAATCAAATTCTTAATTTCCCTATAAAGCCGGGTCAAGTTACTAATGTACCGCAAGGTTGGTGGCATTATGAAATTGCCACTGTAGACAATACACACTTATTAGCCATTTTTAATGCTCCTACTCCAGAAGTTATTTTTGGATCAGATATTTTAAGATTAACTCCATCCAACGTAATGGCTCATACTTATTGTCTCAATGAACAGCAATGGAAACAGGCAGTAGCTCCTATTCAATCTACTACTGTAATTGGCCCTCCAAAAGACTGTAATCAAAATCGAAATACAATACAGCATATACCCAATCAAAATCAAACACATACACAACATCCATCTTATTATTACCAACAACAAATTCCATTTCATCCATATTGGGGGTATTAATATAGAAAACTATTTTTAAAATCCATTAATAATATAGATATTTACAAACACTCCATACTTAACTGTTAGTTTTCCAATTTCTTTATACTTTATATAAGGACAATAATGTCAGTAAGAAAAGCTGCCTCTCATGAGCCAGCTTTTCTCATTATATATGTGAAATCCACATTCCATACCTCGGATACATTGCTTGCAACTTCGCAAATGTCTCATCACACCATGTCTTTGAATTAAAATCACCAACTGCAATGCGATGATTCCCATCATCTAGACACTGTACCCAAACACCATAACCAGGTAATACTTCTTTAATTTTTTTCACTACATCTGCAGTCCACTTAATAGAATCAAAATCCCCTACATAAATACGATAGGACTCCCTGCCTATAAACCATTCTAACGGCTTGTCCCCTGTTAATAGGTTCACATCAACTTTCCCAATCCCTTCAACATAACCATTATCACTGTATTGCCACAAGTCACTCGCATAATCAGGTTTTACCTGTGGTGTTCCGTCATTTGTTCCATAACGAGGTAACCATATGAAATCTGCATTCACATTTTGCAATCCGTAAGATCCATACATATAGTTCGATACATATAAACCTACTTTCCATCCAGCCTCCTTACATGTATCAATAAAGGTTTGTGACGCTTCTGCTAGATTAGCAGCTCCACAATTCGTTAAAGTGTCTTCCTCGACATCTAGGACTAGAAATTCAGCATTAGGGCTTACACGGTTCATAAAGTCTTTCGCCTCTACAATAGCATCTGCCGCGGTTACATAGCATCCGTAAGCATAAGCTGCATGGGGAATACCTCGTGCTTCTAAATGTTCCACATGGTCTGTATATATCTCGTCTACTTTTTTGGAACCATACTGCACACGGCAGATTGCTAAGTCAATGTGCTGAGCAGCTATATCCCAATTTATATTTTCATTCCATTTTGAAATATCTATGATATATCCCATGATTTATTTTCTCCTTGTGGATTATTGTATTCGATAGCTTGTCTCATGATCTGTATAAACGCTTAGAACAACAACAAATCCTTCTTGTTTTATCATTATCTCAGTACATCCCACTTAATTTTGTTCTTCTTTTTTCATTAGGACACATCATACTTTATAAGCTGTTCCATTCAATATATATCTCCTCCCCTCACACTACTTTTCTACTTCAATTACATTTCTTCATATATATAAAACACTATGCTATAATTTGGTGAAACAATATTGCATTTTCTTTTAAATTCTTCACCTAGTAAACATAATTCTTCTTGTGTAACATTAGTAAGCTTAGGCATAAAATGGGTCATCCTTCCATGCAGTATGCATGGAAGGATGACCCATTTCGTTAAATTTTATTCATTTCCTTAACTTGATGGCTATAACCCGTTTTATAGATGCCTTTTTAATTCCATCACTTATATACATTAAGTATTACTGTAAAACGCTGATTGCCATGAGGTACAACTTGATGAATCTCAACGTATTGTGCTTCAGACTCACGACGAGTATTCTCATTCAATTTTAACAAAGCTTGAGTCAACGTTTCTCCTTCATGAAGTTCTAACTCATCATAACCTTGTTGTTTAATCATCCATCCCGCTCCTTTCACCAATTTAATTTACATTTTGCAAATGTTGAATTCATCAGAACGAATGGAAATGTTGCAAGTCATTTCCAAGATAGTGGTTTTACATTTTTTAAACATAACATTAGTGTAACTATGCTCAATAAGATGCAAAACAGTATGACGAATACGATTATTATCACACTCGCCGCACTGGAATATGTCTTAATTTGTTTTAATTAACTTCAATAATTCAAGTAAGGGAATCTTCCCCTCCGTTCAAACTAACTTTGTATTAAAAGGATTATTTTGTTTAAAAAAGACAACTTTTTCATTGACAATAGACACGCACTTTTTAACTCCATACCACATAATGTAATGTAAATTCGCCGTGAAATTTACAACTTTTGCTCTCATTGTTTGTTTCCTCATCAAAAGGAGGAATATAGTATGGGTTTTGATGGTGGTCATAGAGGCTTCTTTGGCGGATTCGCCTTACTAATTGTGTTATTTATCTTATTAATCATAATCGGTTGCGCTTGTTGGGGCGGCGGATATGGTGGCGGATATGGTGGCGGATACGGATACGGATGCTGCTAAGAGAAGGCACTCAATTCGAGTGTCTTTATTTATTTGTCCAGTACTTTCCACTCACTTCACTACAAAATGAAATTTTTATTTTAATCCCTTTTCAATTCCATAAATATGCAGTCGAACCCTTTCAGAGAATGAATCATATAGTGATTTAAGCAATCCCTGATAAAGTAGGTGAAAATATGCCATCTGTTGTTGGGAACTTAGTCGTTCAAAATAGTAACGGTTCTTTTAACTTAGGAGACTTCTATAATGTATCTCCGAAAGAAAATACGAAAGCTTATAATGGATCCGGTTCATCTAACGTTGCTTTTGTTCTTAATACCTTTAACGGTGTAAGCGGTACGAATACATTTGATTCAGATGTAGCTGATCAAAATCAAATTGGAACAGTCTAAAATTATTTATCCTTTTCTCTCCACTGTATAATATTTCAAATCCCGTTTATACTACAGCTAATTTTAGCGAAGCGACACCATATTTTTTTGTAGAGCAGTTATCTTTTGCTAGCTGCTCTTTTTATTGAACTTGTACCACTTTCGTTTTCCTTCATTACGATAATCCTCAAACGGATCAAATTTTACTGACATGAATAAGTTTCCATTAAACAGCTATTATTTTTTATTATTATTTACTATAAATTGTATTCAGTTCCATACGGAATCGTTGAAAAAGATATTCCATATTGTGTAACATGCATTGGGTAATAATATTGCACCGGATAGTAAGGTTGCATACTTTGTTGCATTTGTTGCGCCTGTTGCTGTGCTTGTATTGCTTGTTGAACAGCTTGAATTGTACTTTGCGCTCCACTAGACGTTACACTAGCACCATACCCAGCAGGAGTTCTCATTTGGTTGTTAAGATAAGAATAAAACATTATTATTCAACTCACTTTCGTATAAGTTACTACAAAATATGTTATGAAGATTAATTTCGGAAAGTGTTAAGTAAAACGAATCATCTAATTCGTTTCCTCCCTACCAAATAACGCTTTTGTTATAAAAGTTTCACTAATTTTTTATCCGCACTTTCATTTAACAACGAGGGCTTAATCTTTCCCATTAGTAAATCTCCGTTTCTTTAAACAAGTTATTTTATATATTCCAAAGGTCACTATTTATATCACTGTTATATTTATATTCAATCTTTTCTTTTCCACACTTTTCACACTTATAAAAACTAGCTGTCCCTATCTGCCCTGTTTTAAAATTTTCACTATCTTGAGTTTTAATGAATTTATATTTGTGTATACATTTAGGTTCTCTTACTTTATTCATCCATTTTCCTAACATAAAGTAATCCTCTCCTTTAAAAAGTATTCCACCTGCATTTATATATTTAGAATATCCTACAAAAGATTTCCAATCAACGAACGCGTTTTCTTACTCTCTTTGCATCATATTTGACCCATGGTGTACAAAAGTGTTATTTTGTTAAGTTTTAAATATACTCGAAACAAAATTCGTTTGATGATATAACGTTTTAAATTGGAATAAAGTTACTATTAAGTTAAAAAGAAAGGAGCTAACGAAAATGAATAAATGGATAATCGCTCTTATCTACTCTTTCCTCTTCACAATCCACTGTTATTTTTCAATTAAAATATTACTTCTGTCAGCTATTAATGCCACTACATTTCCTAATCCTCATTTTTTCTATAGTACATTTGTATTAATATGTGGAATTTGGATATTAGCATTTGGAATTAGAAAATATATCTCTACTTCTACAAAAGATGAAAAAGAGCGCCAGAAGCTTAAAATCATATTTTCTATCTTTTCAGCTTTATCTGGATTTACTACAATAATGATATTTTTTATTTGAGCCTAATTTTTAATTATTTTTACAATCATCACCTTCCTCCTGAATAAATTTCAATATTCCATTCATTAATAAACGATTAATTTCTACTCATGAAATAACATTACAAGCCCCGAAAGCACTTTGTGAAAAAATACAAGAGGAAAAGAAACATTATACTTTGATTTAGTGCGTCTTATCTTTTACAGGAATCCCTACCATTTCAAAAGTTTGACACATTTGGAGAAAAAGCTTATAAAGAAAAGTGAAGTCCCTAATATCCGCTGCCACGATCTTCGGCATACTCATGCGACTTTAATGGTAAAACAAGGTATTCATTTGAAGACTGTAAGCGAGCGATTAGGAAACAAAAGAATGGGTATTACAATGGATACTTATTCTCATGTAGTTCCAGGACTTCAAGAAACCGCGGTGGACCAATCTGCAAACGAATTATTCGGAAATAAAACAGTTCGTTAGAAGTTTTGACTTTCCGACGAAATTACCACCTAAAAAACAACAAATTATAATTATGAAAAAGGAGTCAAAAACATGAAAGAAATCAAATCTGAACAAGAGTTTCGCGATCTTATCGCAAAGGAAAACCCAGTAGTAGTAAAGTTCTTTACAACATGGTGCCCAGATTGTGTACGTATGGATAACTTTATCGATGACGTAATGGAAGAGTTCAATAAATTTGAATGGTATTCTATTAATAAAGATGAGTTCCCAAGCATTGCTGAAGAATATCAAGTAATGGGAATCCCAAGTTTATTAGTGTATCAAAATGGTGAAAAACTTGGTCATTTACATAGTGCGAATGCAAAGACAGAAGAACAAGTTACTGAGTTTTTAGAAGTATATTAAAATAATATGAATAACACACAAGAAGCTCAACAAGTTTGGAATTAATACCGGACTGAATAAGTCTAAATTTAAACAGCCTACTGTATATATGCAGTAGGCTGTTTTCTTATATTTTGATTTTCTTAAGTTACTAATTTCTTCATGAATTGTTTCTTTCGATAATCAGTTGGTGTTAAACCTGTTTTCTTTTTAAAAAATGCTATGAAATAAGTTGAGTTTGGTATACCTATCTCCATTCCAATATCTGTTTAGATAAAGTGAAACTTCCATCAGTGGGGGGTTTTCTTTATCCCCTACCTATTTTCTTCACTTCTCTCTCAATCTTGAGATAGGAGTCTTACTTCCCTTTAATGCGGGATAAATTTTTCTTTTTCCATCTCTCTATTTCAGTTATAGCCCCCTATTCCTTTAATCATTTAAAGATAAACCCTTACTTTTACTTGTAGTTTTAATTGTAGCGATATAAACACCTATCAATACCATAACCATTCCTATTATTTGTTTCCAAGTTATTGTAGAACCATATAATAAAACAGAAATTAATGTTGTAACAATTGGAGTAAGATTTAAATAAATACTTGCTTTACTAGCTCCAATTTGTTCGACACCTTTATTAAAAATAATGTATCCAACAAGTGTACCGCATATAATCATGTAAAATATCTCGACCCATCCTTGCATTGAAAAATTTAAAACCTTTCCCCATCCCCCTTCAAACAGAGAACTAATCGCAAGGAAAACAGAACCCATTACTGTCATAATTGTAGTTGCGAATAATGGAGATACATCTTTCATCACCAATTTTCCAACTAAACCATAAAGAACTCCACATGTTAATGCCGCAATAAATAATAAATCTCCTATATTGAATGATAAAGAAAGAAACGTATCTAATGATCCTTTTGTAATAACAAAAACAACTCCTACTAATGATAAAACTAAACTAATGCCCACTTTACTATTCCATGTTTCGTTTAAAAATAAAATTGCTCCTAGTGTAACAAATACTGGCATCGTTGCAATAATTAAAGAACCATTAATTGCAGAAGTATAATTAAGCCCTAAAAAGAAAAACGCATTATATCCAAAGATACCAGTCAATGATACAAGTAATAAACCTTTCCATCGTTTTTTTAAAGCCTTTATATCCCATTCAGATTTAATCGTAACATAAATCATTAAAACGACTCCTGCAATTGCAAATCGAAGCGTCGCCGCAACAAGTGCTGGTATTTCTGTAACTACATGCTCAGCTGTAGAAAACGACCCACCCCAAAATAAAGGTACTAGTAACATTAACCAATACATACTGTTTGATTTATTTTTACTCTCCACCTATTAATCCTCCCCAATTTATTTTTCACTTTTCGACCATCATGTTCACAAGTTTAAACTTATAAACATGATGGTCAAAAAAATTAGTCACCACCTTCAATTGTTAAAATTAATTCTTTAATATGTTTCACAAACTCAGCTGTACTTAAAGAATAAAAAGTTTCTTTACCATTCTTACTAGAAATAATTAAACCTGCCTGTTTTAATATTTTTAAGTGATGAGATACAGCTGGTCGTGAAATATTCATTTTTTCTGTTAACTGATTTACATTGAGACTACCTTTTTCAAGTAAAATCATAACAACTTGTTGACGATTAATATCTCCCAAAGCTTGAAATATAGGAGTTGCTAATCTGAATTTTTCTAATATAACTTCCCTATTCTTGCATTCGTAAAGTTCCATAATCTACATCCTTAAAGTAATAATATATTTAAATGCGTACCACCATCTTATCTTAATTACGTGCTATCACAATTTGAATTTTATTCCAAAAGAAATAATTTGTAAATACTTTTTTCTATTCATTCAAAAAATGTAAATTGTATATGACTTTTTCAGCTAAAGTGAAATGAGCGAAATTTTTTTGCCTTCACGAAACAATGTTCTCTCTTCCTTAAAAAGCTAAAAGTACACAACAATGTTTGTATAGACCCACACGGCTTTCATTTGATACGCTTATACGTAGAGATTCCTTGAAAGAAAGGTGAGTGAAAGGCATGGAGTCACTTTCTAACAAAGCTGCTGATAGAGGAGCAATGCTCAGCATTGTTGCATATATTTTTTTGTCAACTATTAAAATTACAATAAGCTACATAGCTGTTTCTAGCGCATTACGTGCAGATGGTCTAAATAATTTAACCGATATTGGAGCATCACTAGCTGTTTTAATTGGATTAAAAATTTCCCGAAAGCCTCGCGATCTCGATCACCCATATGGTCATTCACGGGCTGAACAAATCGCTTCACTCGTCGCGTCATTTATCATGATGACTGTCGGGTTAGAAGTTATTGTGAATGCTGTTCAATCTTTTTTCAAAGAAGGACAAACGACACCTAGTTTACTTGCAGCTTGGGTTGATTTATTTTGCGCTGCTGTCATGTATAGCGTATACATATATAATCGTAACATTGCAAAACAAACAAAAAGTAAATCTCTGGAAGCTGCAGCGAAAGATAATTTATCTGATGTTCTCGTAAGTCTTGGGGCAGTTGTTGGTATTTTTGGTTCACAGTTTCAGATGCCACTTCTTGATCCAATTGCGGCACTTATCGTTGGTATCATTATTTGTAAAACTGCATGGGATATTTTTAAAGAAGCATCACATATGCTAACAGATGGTATTGATCCAGACAAAATGGAAAAATACGTTGAAACGGTAAAAACAGTTGCAGGCGTTGAACACATTGTGGATATTCGAGCACGAATGTATGGAAATCAAACTTATGTTGACATCACAATTGAAGTAAATGCACACATGGATGTAAGTGAAAGTCATCGTATTACCGATGAAATTGAAGAAAAGTTGCAACACAATCACAATATTTGGTACACACATATTCATGTGGAACCAATGCAAAAAGAACCTATGCTCACATAGGTTCTTTTTGCATAAAGTGAAGCTTCCATCATTACCTTCTGCAATTACTTACTATCTCGATACAGAAGATTTACTATCCACTGAATGCGGGATAAATGTTTGATGAAACATAATACACAAAATAAGCCAACTTCCTCCAGCAGCCCAACCTGCTAAAATATCAGACGGATAATGTACACCTAGATATATACGACTGATAGAAATTGAAAAAATAAGAAAACAAGTAATAAAAATAATTAATATTTTTTGATGCAATTGTATACGATGTTCAGTAATCGTAATGTATGCAATAAACCCAAGAAATGCAACAGCATTCATCGAATGTCCACTCGGAAAACTGTAACCTGTCGCAGTAACAAGTTGTGATATATCAGGCCGTGGTCTTTCATACCATAGTTTTAACATATAGTTCATATGGCGTGAACCGTAAAAGTTTATCATTAACAAGATCGCTGTCATGTATCGTCTTCGAATCAAGAAATACATAAGCAGAATAAACAATACAGGAAAATATACCTTTTTTGATCCAATATAGGACATCCATATAAAGTAAGAAGTAAGATATTCATTACGAAAGCCTTGTATATAATTACTCACTGCATGATCAATCTGATCAATGAAAGGTGTTTGATAAGAAAAAGACAACACGATAAAGCAAATGAGCAAAACAAATAGTAACGTATATAAATGTCGATATCTCTTCATCTGCATAACCTCACTATATAGAAATGGAGGGGATATTTTATTTTCCCTCCCCATTTCTTTTTTATGCATGCATTATCGAGAAATATAATTGTTAATTTTTTGCTGCATTACTGGAATATCTTCACGTTTCACTGTGAAACGTAAAACTTTTTCGTCCATATCTAAAGCTTCAGCCAATAATCCAGCAAAGCCTCGTGCTTTACGGTCTACTTCCATCATAATTTCTAGACTATCGTACGAGCGCGGTATGATAAGGAGCTCTAATTCATCAAGCTTTCCGTAATATTGTCCGGATACAGGAACAAATTCAAACTCTTGTGCAAATGGTACATGATCACGCAAACGATATGGAAGTTCTTCACATTCCGCTTGGCGAAGACGAAATCCAAGATTTTGGACTGCATCTAATACACTTTTTAACAATATATTGGGGAGTACTTGAATATAATCACGGTCACTCGGATCAATGCTGCGTTTAATATCCAAACCAGTATGCACCCAAACGGTTTTCATACCAAATGTTAATGGTACTTCAATCGGCATTGGAAAAGAAAATGGGATTTCTCGTTTTTCATTTATTCTAATTGTAATTGGGGTTGTTAAACGAACTTTCTTTAAATCATATGTTGAACTCATTTTTTTATCATCCACTTCACGAATATATGTCGTAGATAATGTTAAATAAATACTATCAATTTCTTGTTCTACCGATCCACCAGTAATATGTACAACACCTGTAATTTCTTCCCCAATGAGCCATTCCTCTTGTGTTAATACAGTATCAACTTTTGCACTACCAATGCCAACGCTTGCTAAAAACTTCTGGAACATGTATTCCCCATCCTTTCTAATATACAACGCACATCTTCTATTAGCTCTTGTACATTTTCATAATACGGCTCTTTCATTTGCAGCATCCGCATGATTACATCACAACTATTTACTGATAATGTTAATTCTTTATACCAAGGCTGTTCTTCTTTTGAGGATTCATAACTAGAATACAACAAAAACAAAACAAAATGACCTAAGGCATAAAAATCACTACGATACTGAATTTCACGCATATATGCTTGTTCACCTTTATAATAATGAGCGCGCTCATCACTTTCACCAATAAATCGAGCTAATCCAAAATCAATGATAGATATATCATCATCTCTCATTAAAATGTTAGGAATTCGTAAATCACGATGAACGATACCTTGACTATGAAAATATGAAACCACATGAAGCACCTTATACAAAATAAGAAAAGTTTCTTTCTCCGTATATACTTCTCCATCTCGAAAAATAAAATCCTCAAATGTTTTCCCACACATTTCCTCCATCACAAAAAATGGTTCTTTTCTCCATATAAAACTATGAAAGAAACGAGGAATTGCATGGTGCTCTAATTGCTGTAAAATGGTTTGCTCATATGTGAACGATTCCCTTCCTGATGCATACCTCTGCTTACTTTTCCGAAGCTGTTTTAATACTTTTTTCTCACTAGACAGCATGTCAGTAACAAGATATGTAAAACCATAACTTCCCATACCGAGAATACTCTTAATTTGATACCGCTGTGCAACGACGGTATTAATGGGCAGTGGTCGATCAAACCATGTCAATATTTTACGAAAAATCATCAGCTACTAGAGAAAAAACTGCGGCTTTTATGTTTTCTTTTGTAATGGTGATGCCCATATTCATGAGATGGACGACGCTTATGATAATCGCTGCTAGAATAAGAACGATGTCTATGACGATAATCACTACTGGAGTAAGAGCGATACTTTTGCTTATTTCCTAGCAAAGAATCAATAATTTTTTTAAACATTTCTTCACCTCTTTAGAAAGTTTTCACTTTTATTATACCAAATACAACACGATATAGTTATTGCTGTCTTAAAAGTGAAACTTCCATCAGTAGGGGATTTTCTTCATCCCCCTACTAATGGTTAGTTGAACTAATCAAGCTTTTACGGGCAGTTATCCTCCACCTATCTTCTTCACTTCTCTCAGAATCTTAAGGTGGGGATTTTACTGCTCACGAATAGCGGGATAAACATGGACAAGCCATGTACGATATAAAAAACGACGAGTCTATCCCGTCGTTACTTTCATTCATCATCTTCATCAAATATTTCATCAATCATACATTTCTCTAACAAATAATCGAATGCAATATCCGCAAGATCTTCAATTTCTTCACGCTTTGGTACATACCCTCTCACAATTAATTGCTCATAAAAAAATTCCGCAATTTCTTCCGTATCAATCACGACTTCTATTTCCTTCATGAGCATCACCCCTTTAATTCTGTTTTATGAAGAAAAATAGAAATTATGTATAAGAATAGAAAAACATTTTTCTTTTTATACTAGATATGTAGGTTATATGCAGAGAAACTTTTGCATAGGATGTAGTACAAGCTATATAAAGGAGGAAAACACAATGAAATATGAAGAAGAAATGATGCATGCAAAAGGAGAGTTCATACATGAGGACGAATGGGTGGACAAGCTTATTTCTATATTTATTATCTTTTTAACAATTGTAGGCATACCATATACAGCTTATATTTTCTTTCAATTCCTTCTCTCTTTCTAGATTATTTTTTCTCAGATAATTTGATTAAATAGTTACGTACAACTTCCATCACGATCTTATATTCTTCATCTTGAAATGTTTCATATAATGTTCTGTAATCATTAAAAATATCTAATAAACCGTCGATAATTTCTTTTCGATTCGTTTTGATACTTACTTTTTTCGAGTTATTAATAGACTTTAATTTACCTAGATCAAGCTTATTCATTCCCGCCTTATCTTGTTTTATCTTCTTTAAAATTGCATTTGCTGTTTGTGCATTCGCAATAAGCGTCAAATCTGATTCATCTGCTTCTAGCCACTCGCCATCAGTAATACGTGATAATTCATAAATTGTGTCTTCCCAAGCATCATTTTTGTAACGCCATACTTCCGTCCGGTATCCGACAACGCGAAATACATCTTTTTCATAGCCTGTTACTTGAACAAGATCGCCAAATGTAAATTTATAGCGCAGTTCAATCCATTCTGATTCGCCATCTTTCATCTCTTGTTCTGTCACAAGCTGCAATGTATGTTCAACATAAAAACCATCGTGATTGTTTACTTCATATACATAAACACCGTCTAGCATTTTTATATTTGTAACTTTACCGACCGTACCATATAACGTAATCACGACTATATCTCCTATATTATATTTGGGCTGCTTTTTTCTCATCATTTCTCTCTCTCCTTTTTAAGTCGTGATTTTAAGTATGTGACGCTAACAGTATATGCGGCTCACTACGAAAACGCTTATCACATGAGTTTGTATAATTGAATATTTTTTTATAAAGTGAAACTTCTATCAGTGGGGGTCTTACTGCCCGTTAATAGGGGATAAAAAAATACACTCCGCTATTGGAGTGTACATAACACAACTTGAAAATGATTAGTGATAAAATGGCCTACGAATAGACACTTCACTCTATCGTTCTTGCATATATAATTCCCATGCATAATCAAAAATGGTCATACTTTCCAATGAACCGCTCAGCTCTAAATATGAACTAATCTCATCGTAATCCTCCGACTGTTTTGGAAAACTATGATCTTCATACATTGTTTCTGCCAAGTCTGATAGTTCATCTTTCAGTAAAGAAGCACGATGCTTCATCATATAGTGATAAAATGACTTTTTCAACAATATTCCCTGCCTTTCTAACTTGGCTACATTATACAAGGCAAATAAGAAAAAAACCAGCATAAAAATGCTGGTTAAAAATCAAAATAATTTCGCTTTAATAAACGTGGACGCTCCATAAGCTCTGTATATGTGAATTGTTTTGGCAAATCTTTCGTATAAATCAAAAAGAGCTGATCTTCAATTTCTTTCACGATATCCTCTGATTGATACTGCATTCCACAATTTGGACATGCGATACAAGGTGTTTCTTGAATTGTAACTGTTTGTGTTCCATCTGGTAATTCCCAGTACACAGTGTTTACACTCTCAGTTGCTTCCTCACCTTCACACCACATACACCTCATACTGCATCTCCCTCAGTTTTTGTGCTCTCATTTAGTTTTGCCATTTGCGATTGATATTTTTTATCCTTCAACTGGTCACGCTTGTCACGTTTATCTTTTAATGAAGCATGTTCTGTATTTGTTTCGTAATCTTTACGGCGATTCATACGCTGCAAGCCTTCTGGTACAAGATTAAACTTCTTATCGCTCATCAGTCCTGCGATTCCTACATCAGAACGCTTTTCTTCGTAAGTTGGATAAATTTCTTTAAAGTACCCTTCCGCTCTCCCTGCCACATAATTCTCTGGCTCTGGATACGTTGTAATTACACCTTCAAAGTTACGAAGAACAACTTTATCAGCGCTTTGTGAAATAATGTAGTTTGGCTGAACAGCAATTTTACCACCGCCGCCCGGCGCATCTACAACAAATGTTGGAACTGCATAACCAGACGTATGTCCACGTAATCCTTCAATAATTTCAAGACCTTTAGAAACTGGTGCACGGAAATGGCCAATTCCTTCAGATAAGTCACATTGATAAATATAGTAAGGACGTACGCGAATTTTTACTAAATCATGCATCAATTTTTTCATAATCGGTACGCTATCGTTAATACCCGCTAAAATAACCGCTTGGTTACCAAGTGGTACACCTGCATTTGCAAGCATTTCACAAGCAAGTTTTGATTCTTCCGTGATCTCAATAGAAGTATTAAAGTGTGTATTTAACCAAACTGGATGATATTTCTTAAGAATATTGCAAAGATTTTCTGTAATACGCTGCGGAAACACAACAGGAGCTCTCGTTCCAATACGGATAATTTCCACATGCGGAATTTCACGTAAGTTCTTTAAAATGTACTCTAAAATATTATCGTTAATAAGAAGACCATCACCGCCAGAAATTAAGACGTCGCGAACTTGCGGCGTTTCGCGAATATATGCAATTGCATCGTCTAATTGTTTCTTCGGAACACCCATTCCAATTTGTCCACTAAAACGACGGCGTGTACAATAGCGACAATACATAGAACATTGGTTTGTTACTAAGAAAAGAACACGGTCTGGATAACGATGTGTTAATCCTGGTACTGGTGAATCTTCATCTTCATGAAGCGGATCTTCTAAGTCATACTTCGTTTTATATAACTCCTCTGAAATCGGTACAGATTGCATACGAATCGGACAACGCGGATCATCTGGATTCATAAGGGATGCATAGTATGGTGTAATGTTTAATGGGATTGTTTTTGTTGAAATTTTAACACCTTCTTCTTCTTCCGGTGTTAAATTGATTACTTTCTTTAAATCATCCAATGTTTTAATTGTATTTGTTAATTGCCAAATCCAATCGTTCCATTGCTCCTCTGTAACATCTTTCCATAATTCAATCTCTTTCCAATGACGATTTGGTTTATATACGTCGTGTAACATTGCAATTCCCCCTTTTTTTCAAACGCTCGCTATTTATTAAAGCAATTATCATGCCAACTATAACTATTAGATCTAAGTTTCTATTTATCTCTACTAGTACAACCTTTGCTATTACACGTTTCTTTACTATAAAAATATCGTTTTATACAGAAACTAAACAAAAAAATTAACAGAAAAAAATGAATTTTCTTTTACTTTCTATATATGTAATTGCTTTTTTATTGGTGCAAATGCACAAAAGCTGCCAATTATTCGGCAGCTTTCGCATTTTTATTTAATTTATACTGCAAAGTTTGTCTTGGAATGCCTAACAACTTTGCAGCTTGTAGAACATTTCCTTTCGTTTCTAACATTGCTTGTTCAATTAATTCTTTTTCCGTTTCATGAAGTGCTTCCCGCAGCGGTAATATCGGCTTTATCTGCGGGTGAGACACTTGTCGAAACGAACGCGGTAAACAAGATAACGTTAATGTTTTCCCTTCTGCAACAATGACCGCATGTTCTATCATATGCTTTAATTCACGCACATTGCCTGGCCAATGATACTGAAGCAATTGCTTTTTCACATCTTCATCCATATCAATCACATGCTTTTTATATTCCTCGTTATAAGCCTTCAAAAAGTGCGGGACTAACAATAAAAGATCTTCTTTTCGCTCGCGAAGCGGTGGAATAAATAAAGAAAACACATTTAATCGATAATATAAATCCGTACGAATTTTATTTTCCCGAAGGCACTCATCTGGTGGTTGATTCATTGCTGTAATAACACGTACATCAACCTTTCTTGTTTTGTTATCACCGATGCGGCGAATGACACCATCTTCCAATACTCGCAGCATTTTTGCTTGTAAATCTAAAGGCATCGAATTTAATTCATCTAAAAATAACGTACCACCATCCGCTAGCTCAAATAAACCCGCACGTTCTATGGCACCTGTATAACTACCTTTTGTTGTTCCAAACAGTAAACTTTCAAGTAATGATTCCGGCAAAGCAGCACAGTTTTGAGCGATAAATGGATTATTTCTTCTTTTCGAAGCTTCATGTATCGCTTGTACAAATAACTCTTTTCCCGTTCCCGTTTCACCGTAAATGAGTACGTTCGCATTAGTGGTAGCAACCTTATGTGCAAGCTGTTTCATCTGCAAAAAGCGCTTATCATTCGTTATAATCGTATCAAATGCTACATGCCTCTGCTGTGTTTTTTTCGCTGGTGATCGCCTCATTTTCGACTGCAAATCAGCAATACTTTCCGTCAGCTTTTGAATAGTAGAATAATCTTTTGCAATCTCAACAGCTCCAGCAATGCGCCCTTCTATAAAAATAGGAAGCGTTGTATTTACCGTATAAACATCTTTCCCACTTTGATTTTGATATCGCTGCACTTGATGCTGGATTGGCTTTTTTATTTGCAGTACCTTTAGCAATGTACTCGTTTCTGGCGTTAGCGAAGGAAACGCTTCTAATAAATGCTTACCAAGTACATCTTCTACATTTGATCCGTCATGTTTTGCTGCTACTGTGTTATAAAAAATCGTAACTCCATTTTCATCCACTGCATGAATCGCTTCATCAATACTACTTAAAATTGCTTCAATCACTTCTTGTGTTGAAATCGCCAGCAACGCATTTCCCTCCTTCGCTAAAAAATCAGCAATTATCGTGCCGAATTTTTAGCACCTAACGGTAAAATGAAACTCCCATCAGCAAGGGCTGTTCATCCCCAACTTATGGAAGTTGAATAAATTGATTCTTTACGAACCTTTATTTTTATTCTGTAATGTCTATTAAATACGGGATAAAGTGAAACTTCCCTCAGTGGGGGGGCTTTTTCATCCCCCACTGAGGGTTAGTTGAACCAATCGGGCTTTTACGGGCAGTTATCCCCCACCTTTCTTCCTCGTTTTTCTTTGAATCTTGAGGTGGGGATCTTACTGCCCGTTAATGCGGGATAAAGTAAAACCTCCCTCAGTAAGGGGCTTGTTGCCCGTTACTGTGGGATAGATCTTTTACCCAAACGTTCATATCCTCTAATTTATCGAAAATATAACAGTTATTCGCCAATCTGCCTGTATACGTATATCCAAGCTGATAAAACGCTGCATTCATACCAAAAGAAAGCGACCGTGCAATTGTATACGAACAAAAAATAGATCTATCTCGCAGCTCTTCTTCTAACTTCATAAGTAAGCTTTTCATGAATCCATGCTTTCGATACTCTGGTAATGTTGCGCAATTCGTCAACTCCGCGTTTCCTTCTTTTACATTCATTTCTGCTGAAGCTGTGCTAATAATCATTCCTTCCATTTCATACACATAATAAATCGTATCTTCCTTCATCGTTTTCACGATATAGTCTGCTTCGTTCAAAGGTGTTGGGTAAATCTCAAATACTTTTCCAAATACGTCCGCAAGCTGCTGTGCATCTTGTTCTGTCGCTTTTCGCAAAACAAACTGTGCTGGTATTTCCTTTTCTATTACTTTTTTTGCAATTACACCACTTATAATTTCATCTTCCTTCACCCACTGCACACTATTACGGCGTTCATCATCCCGATATTTCACCATAAAAAATGCATCATGCCCTTGGAAGTATTGAGGAATACTAGCTTCAAGCATAAAGCCAAGAGAGAGCCACGCAGGAACGTGCTCTCTTTTTCCTTTTATAATTAATTTAGTGAAAGAATGAGAGTTTGCGAGTTCTTCCACTTTACGCATTACTTGCTCGACATTTCCTTTATAATGATCAACACGAATACGTTTATTAAAATAATCTAACGAGCATTCTAATGTATAGTACTTCGTCTGTTCTACAAATTCTTCATAATATTTCATTCGTCCACCTCGCACCAGTCTAGTAATGTACATGCGATAATCTTTGCCGCCGCAATCATTTTGTCAATTTCAATATATTCATTTGGATAATGGGCAACTTTCGTTTCACCTGGACCAAACACGATAGTTGGAATATTAGCAATTTGTGTAAATAAACCACCATCTGTTCCCCATGGCGATGCCTCAACAATCGGTTCTGTGTCTTCAATATGCATAAAATTGTCCTTCAGCGTTGTAATAAGTGGATGCTTTTCCTCTAATTCGCCCGGAACCCAACGTGCGCCAAACCATTCTATTTCTACTGGGTGTTCTATAAACCATGGATCTACCTTACTTAATTGTCCTACCCAATTTTCAAATTCTATTTTTGCTTCCTCCATACTTTCATTCGGCGCAACACCATATCTGCCTTCTAAAGTAATAAAATCGGGCACAGAACTCGGCCAACTGCCACCTTCAATTTTCCCGATATTAATCGGAATTGGAATTGGAATTCCTTTATATAACGGATCTGTAATTCTTTCATTTCGTTTTTCTTCTAGCTTTCTCATATGCTCTACAACAAGCATACTTTTCTCAATGGCACTCACACCTTCATAACGCGTACCACCATGAGCAGCTTTCCCTTTTACGAATAAACGAAACCACATTGAACCTTGTTGTTTCGGAAAAAATTTCATGTTTGTCGGCTCTGGGATAATTACACCATCCGCCTCGTAACCTCGTAAAATTGCCGCAAGCGTACCTGCGCCGCCGCTTTCTTCTTCTATTACACTTTGAAAATATACATCTCCTTTTAAACGGATTCCCGTTTCTATAATGGCTTCCATCGCCAGCATGAGCGCAACATTACCGCCTTTCATATCTGTTGTGCCACGCCCATATATACGATTCCCAACTTTTTCTCCTGCATATGGATGATGATCCCACTGGTTTAAATCTCCTTCAGGCACAACATCGATATGCCCATTTAAAATCATTGACTTTCCGCCGCCGCTTCCCTTTAATGTCGCCACAATATTCGGACTATCAGTAAAGTTTGTACGCGGTGAAACGAAATATGGATGATCTTTCATTTTCGTAAATGAAGGCTCCCAAATATCCAAATCTAAACCAAGTTCACGCAACTTTTCAATCACAACCGCCTGCGCGCCACTTTCATCCCCGCTCGTACTTTTCTCTTGGATTAAACGCTTTAATAATTTCACACTCATATTTTCATTAATTTCAATATATTCACACACTTGTTTTTTATATTGCTCCAATTGTTACATCTCCTTTCATTCAATTACTAGTAAAGATGGACTCACATGAAAAGCAGCTTCTGTGCATTTTTTTACATCTTCTACTGTGTATGGACTCATCAATTCTTGCAGCACTAAGCCGTCCGGTGTTACTTCCATTACTGCCATGTCTGTAATAATTACATCAACACATCGTTTTGAGGTGAGCGGAAGTGTACACTCTGAAACAATTTTCGCATTCCCATATTTATCAATGTGATTCATCACAACGACAACACGCTTTGCCTTTTGTGCTAAATCCATCGCCCCGCCAATACCTGGTACACGCTTACCTGGTACAATCCAGTTTGCTAAATCTCCGTTTTCACTTACTTGCAATGACCCAAGAATTGTAATATCAAGCAACCCTTTTCGAATCATCCCAAATGCCATGCTGCTATCAAAATAACTAGCCCCGGCAATAATCGATGTTGGTAATCCGGCCGCATTACATAAATTTTCATCCTCTTCGCCCTTTACTGGTGTCGGCCCCATACCAACAATGCCATTTTCCGCATGAAACATAACATGCATATCGTCTGGCAAATGGTTCGGAACAAGAGACGGAATACCAATCCCTAAATTAACAATCATTCCATTTTGAATTTCCTTTGCAGCGCGCTTTGCAATTTTATTGCGAACCTCTACTCCCATGCCCATTTCCAATTCACTCCTCCCGATGGAACAATATAATCAACAAATACACCAGGCGTTATAATCTCTTCTGGATCCAGTTCCCCAAGCGGAACAATTTCTTCAGCCTCTACAATTGTAATATCCCCAGCCATTGCAACGTGTGGATTCATATTGCGTGCGCTTTTATCAAACACAAGATTACCAAAAGGATCTGCTTGTTTCGCAAACACAATGGACACTTCTGCCGTTAATGCTGTCTCAATTAAATATGTCTTCCCATTTATTTCAACAGTTCGTTTCCCTTCTTCTACAATCGTATCCATCCCAACATCAACAAGAACACCACCAAGCCCGACACCGCCAGCTCGAATTCGTTCTGCTAATGTACCTTGAGGAGAAAACTCAATATGCAATCTTCCTTCATTTAATTGCCGTCCTGCATTTGGATTTGAACCGATATGCGACGTAATTAACGACTTTACACGCTCATTTGTCACAAGGCGGCCAATTCCCACATCAGGAAAACCAGTATCATTACCGATTAGATGTAAATCTGTAATTCCTTTATCTAAAATCGCTTGAATTAAAGAGGGAGGAGATCCAATACCTCCAAACCCTCCAAACATAAGCGTCATCTCATCATGAAAATATGGCATAACATCTTGTATTGTTTTTAATTTCCCAAATGTATTTGTAATAGTTGTCATACGACACTATGCCCTCCTTTTTGAGCCATTTCCTCTACACTTTTCGCAAAAATATGAAGTAATTCATCAAGCTCTTCATATGTAGTAGTAAGCGGCGGCGCAACTAACAATGCGCTATCTTCCTTACCTGCTTGTCCTGATACAGCTTGGTATAATAAAAGTCCATTTTTCGCCGCAACCGAAATAAGTTCAGATGCTTTTGTAAACGGTTGCAATTCTACTCCAATCAGCAAACCTTTCCCGCGTACATCAGCAATAATTGTCGATTCTTGCTGCACTTTTTGCAGGCCGTTGATTAAATACTCGCCTTTTTCAGCAGCAGCTTCTGGTAAACGATGCTTCTCCGTATATTCAATCACCGCTAAAGCTGTCGCAGCGGAAAGTGGATTTGCACTTAATGTATGCCCACTCATTACAGAACGAGAACCGCGCAAAATTGGTTCCATCACGCGATCACTTACCATAGTTGCTGCCATCGGTGTATAACCAGCTCCTAATCCTTTTCCTAGCGTCATAATATCCGGCTGAACACCCCAATGTTCCATCGCAAACCATGCACCAGTTCGGCCAAGCCCTGTCATGACTTCATCAGCAATAAATAAAATATCATAATGCTCACAAATGTCCTTAATCACCTTATAATAATCCTTCGGTGGTACAATTGCTCCCCCAGCTGCACCGATAATTGGCTCAGCAATAAATGCCGCAATATGCTCCGCCCCAATACGTTCAATTGCTCTCTCTAACTCTGTTGCACATGCAAGTTGACATGTCGGATACACCTTTTGTACTGGACAGCGGAAACAATATGGTGCTGGCAATGTCGGATAATCTTCCAAAATGGAAACAAAGCGTTGCCTACGCAGCGGATGTCCAGACAATGATAATGCTCCCATCGTAATTCCGTGATAACTCATCCAGCGTGACAAAATTTTATTTTTCCCTTGAATACCGCGCTCTTGAAAATGTTGAATCGCAATCTTCATTGCCGTTTCATTTGCCTCTGTACCGCTATTAACGAAAAAGCTCCAATTTAAATCCCCCATATTTAAATCGCTCAGCTTCTTCGCAAGCTTCTCTGCCGGCTCACTCGTGAACTGTGAACGATATACAAATGCAATCTCCTCTGCTTGTTGCTTAATAACTTCAGCAATCTCTTTTACGCCATGTCCGATACTTGCCGTAATTGCCCCTGACGAACCATCAAAATATTTATTGCCGTTTTGATCATATAAATATACACCTTCCCCATGTGAAATCATCGGATAAGGTTGACCAACAAGTGGTTTAATTAAGTAATCGCGCATGACGCTTCCCCCGTTTCTTCGACTCATATGTAAATATGAAGAAAATTGACTTTTCTCTCATAAAAAAAGAACTCTCTGCCTATGCAGTGAATCTATTAAAAAGCCATTATTATAGAATATAAAAATAAGTGCATAAAAATGAAATAGAAAGAAATTTCAGAAACAACTGAGCGGAAGTCAACAATATTCTCTCTACATCCCCCTCCTTACACAAACACAACCAGCAACTAAAAAATCCCTCTTACTCCTCTCTTCTAAAATAACCTTCGAAGTAAAAACATGTTGTTAATGTGTAAACTTCGACAACCCTCTAGTAAATCTCCTTCCTTCTTCGTCACTTTATCTCGTATACTTTCAAATAAATTTAGACAAAATTCAACAAGGGAAAATTTTCTATTTACCAATCAGCTCCTCTCACTTCTTTCATTCTTAAAATAGAAACCGTATTGCTTCTTAGTACAAAACGAAAGAGAGCCCTATAGCAAAGAACAACAGGTTAGTATAACAATCAAATTTAATTCCCTAACTTGAGAAGTGAAACTTCGATGGTGAGGGATTTCTTCACTTGTCTCTCAATCTTAAGGTGGGACGAATAACGGGATAAATTTATTTCTTCTACCTTTCCAACGCCTATAAGTGCTAAATTACATACTATGTTCTAACTCTTATAAATAGCTAACTATCAGTGATTTCCATCGTATATTATATTTTTAATAGACATGTCATTTCATTCAGTTGATGAATTACTCCTAAAAAAAAACGATCTTATTCTATACAATAAGATCGTTTTTCTTCTATTATATATATTACCCCACTACAACTTCTTCTCTTTTTTCTGTTTTATTCGTTAAATGTTCTACAATATGACGAGCGATGTGAACGCCGCATGCGCTTGCTTGCGCTAGTCCGCGTGTTACGCCAGCACCGTCTCCGCCTAAGTATAAGCCGGAAATTTCAGATTCAAAATGCTCGGTTAGTTTCGGTCTTGCGGAGTAAAATTTCGCTTCTACGCCGTAAAATAATGTATGTTCAGATGCAATACCTGGTGTGACGTGATTCAATGCTTCTGTCATTTCAATTAAACTTTTCATTGTATTGTATGGTAACACAAGACCTAAGTCACCTGGTACTGCTTCTTTTAATGTCGGCTCAAGGAAACCTTCTTGAATACGCTTCGGTGTAGAACGACGACCTTTTAAAATGTCTCCGTACTTTTGTACCGTAACTCCGCCCATTGAAATACGGTTTGCTAGACGTGATACTTCATGTGCGTATTCGTTCGGCTGATCGAATGGCTCTGAAAATTGATGTGATACTAAAAGCGCAAAGTTCGTGTTATTACTGCCAAGCGCAGGATCTTTGTATGCATGACCATTCGCTGTCATAATTCCAGAGTGGTTTTCAACAACAACGTGACCAGACGGGTTACTACAAAATGTACGTACTCGCGTTCCGACAGATGTATTGAATACGAATTTCCCTTCATAGAGATGCTTGTTGATTTCCTCCATCACAATGTTTGAAGTTTCAACGCGAACACCAATATCAACTTGGTTCGTGATCATTTTTAAACGGCGCTTTTTCATAATTTTTGTTAACCAAACAGATCCATCACGCCCTGGTACAATTACTACTTTTTTCGCAGATAGCATTGTTCCGTCTTTTAAAACAATGCCGCGTACAACATGTTCATTCTCTACTTTTTCAGTTACAATGTCGTCTACTTCTATTTTAAATTTCATATCGATTTTCTCTTTTAAATATTCGAAAATGCTTTTTAAAATCTCTAAGTTTTGTTCAGTACCTAAGTGGCGAACTTGTGCACGCAATAGTTTTAATCCAGCTGCGTAAGCGCGTTTTTCGATATCACGAACTTCATCTGTTAATGGATCTGTAATTGAAGTAGTTGCACCGTGTGCTAAGTTAATTTCATCCACATATTGGATTAAATCCATTACAGTCGATGCAGATAAATAATCTGTCATCCAACCACCGAATTCACTTGTAATGTTAAATTTCCCATCTGAATATGCTCCTGCACCGCCAAAACCATTTGTGATTGAGCATGCTGGTAAACATCCTGCATGATCTTTCTTTCCAGCAGCAGGTGGACACTTCGTTATTTTCTTCTGAAGAATCGGACAATTACGACGATAAATATCATGTCCTTTATCAATTAACAGCACTTTTGCATCTGGCATTTTAACAATTGTTTCATAGCAAGTAAAAATGCCAGCAGGACCTGCACCTACAACAATTACATCATAGTTCGTATTCATGTATTCATTCCCCCATTGCATTCCTTAGAAAATCCTTACTAAAAGTACCATGTTCTATTTGGAATGTCAACGAATTTAACGAATTATTTATAGATAAATTAACTTTAATGTTCGTGAAAATGATGTTTTCTCTTTGAATTTTGGTTAAATAAGGATATTACAAAAGAAAGAACCGATTAATATGTAATTAATCGGTTCACCATGACGCTCTTTCTAAATAACTAGAAGCGCACGCAAGTAGCTCCAATGATAATTAGTAAAATAAATAACACAACAACGATTGCAAAGCCATAACCACAGCCTCCACAGCCATAACCGCCGTAGCCAAATCCACCGCCGTAGCCACAGCCATAACCTCCACCATAACCCCACATAGTTTTTCACTCCTTACATCTATTTAAAATAGTTTACATTGACAAAATATGTAGGACAAACCTCATTTTGTATGTGTGTTTGCCTAGAAATAAAAAAAATCTCCAGCTTAGCTAGAGGTTTCATCTCCTGCAAGATGAATATTTACAGGACTATGGTTGAATTTTTCTGTTCTAATAATACATATATATTAATTTAAGAATGTAAAATTACTGGTAAAGATAAAGTGAAACTTCCATCAGTGGGTTTTTTCTCATCTCTCCACCTATCTTCTTCGCCTCTCTCTCAATCTTGAGGTGGATCCTTACTACCCAAGAATAGCCGGATAATACAGAGACAAAATTTATAACGGTAAAAGAAAAATCTCAGTTAAAGCTTTCATAAATCATTTATTTCTAAAAACTTGATGTTACAAATGCTAATTTTGTACAAAAATATTCGTTATCATTTACCATAAAAAATCAATTGTAACAGAACTTTTTTATCATCAATAGTTATCAAGTACTTATGACATTTGTACATGCATATAGTTGTAATAATGATACTAGAGGAGGGAAAATAAATGAATCCGTCTGAAGTAGAAAAGCATGCGCAGCAAGCTGCAATGTATGAGCAACTTGCCTGTTATTACAAATATATAAATCCACAAAAATATATGGAATTATATTTGAAACACTATAAAGCTATGAAACAATTTGTACAGGCTTATGAGCAAAGCAGGATATCACTACCACATTCAAGCGAACAATCGTTACCATCTCATGTTCGAATCTTGCACGCTTCTCCTGACGCATCCACTGTTGATATTGTCATAAATGGACAAAAAGTGGTGAAAAACATTTCGTTTAAGCAACATAGTCCATACCTTTCACTTATACAAGGACAATACCGTATTGATATCATACCTACCGGTGATGAAACTCCAATCTTTTCAGCTCTCATTCCCATAATGGGGAACCATGTATATACTCTTGCGGCAGCTGGTACTGTTGATAAACTTCAACTGTTACCTCTCATTGACAATACACCTTTACCATACGGTCAAGCAAAAATACGATTCGTCCATTTATCTCCTGATACTCCCGAAGTAGATGTAGCTTTAAAAGATGGAGAAAAACTGTTCGAAAAGGTTGCATTTAAACAGGCAACAGATTACTTGCAAGTAAGTCCCGGTGTAGCAGATATAGAAGTATCAGTTACGGGAACTAAAAACGTTGTATTAACAATTCCCGAAGTGAAAATTGAGGCAAATAAAATTTATACAATTGTTGCACTTGGTTATGCAAATAAATCACCAAAATTGGAGAGTTTGTTTTTGACAAATTAAATTTTTCAAAAACATATAATCATTTCTAATTTTATAAAGCAACTTCTAGTATGTACAATCTGTTTATTTTATCATTTCACAAATATTGGAAACACAATAGAAAAAATATTCAATTTAATTTATAATTTTATAGCAATCCATATATTTCCAGTAGGTTACTCATGACTCATTTTGAAGAAAATTTAAAAAAGCACGCACAATTAGTTATACAAATGGGGATCAATATTCAAGAAGGACAAACTTAAATAAAGTGAAACTTCCATCAGTGGAAAGTTTCTTCACCTCTCACTGATGGCTAGCTGAACCAATCGGGCTTTTACGAGCAGTTGCCCCCACCAACCTTCCTTGCTTCTCTCTGAATCTTGAGGTGAAGGTCTTACTGCCCATGAATAACGGGATAAAGCTGACATAAAAAAATATCAACTCATTTTGTACACTCCACATTTTGATATGACAACATTCCTTTTAACAAAAACACACCGTTCTTATTTGAACGGTGTGTTTTTAACTTTAACAAACTAACGCACTATTGCATTTCTTGAAACAAATAAACGGTACAATTATCCACAGCTCTACTATAATACATTTCACTTTATTTTATATCGATTTTTCAAAAGAAATATGAAATTCTGTCCATTCTTCTGTTGACTTACATGTAATAGATCCTTTATGTTTTTCCACAATTTGCTTACAAACAAATAAGCCAATTCCAGTTCCTAACTTTTTTGTCGTTACAAATGGTTCAAATATTGTTTCAATATTTTTTGGCGGAATCATCGGGCCATTATTTTTAATAAAAATATGTATTAGTTCTTCATCTTCACACACATCAATAACAATTCTCTTACTTTCTACCACTCCTTCAAGAGCGTCAATAGAGTTCATTAAAATATTTAAAAACACTTGCCTAACTTCACTTCGATACCCGATAAATGGTATTGGATACGGCAGATTTTTCTCAATAGAAACATTTGCATTCACTAAGCTCGGATATAAGAACTGGATAATATCATGAAATAAATCATTCAGCCAAAACCGCTCTGCTTCATTCCAAATTTCTTTTTTAGAAACAAGTAAAAATTGAGAAATTCTAAAATTTAATTGGTCAAGCTCATGCGAAATAATATCTAAGTACGGAAGATGGGGTTGATCTGATTGTAACAGTTTTACAAATCCCATAATAGAAGTTAGCGGATTGCGAAACTCATGAACGAAACTTGCTGACATTTGTCCCAAAATTGTCAATCTCTCTTTATGTGTTTCGTTAATAAATTGTTGCTTTTCTTCTAAATTTTTCGAGATAATTTCTGAGTATTTCAAAACTGTATAATAGATTAGGCGGTCAAAACAAGTATGTATTTTTGCCATGATTGGTTTCAATTCACGAGCACTCACATCTAATTCACACATTGCCTCAAACAATTCATTTCGCCCTATATTCGCATTATAGACAAAGTCTCCAATATTTGCATCTGCCCCCGCGCGCTCAATGGCGATTTTCTCACATAACGTCCTAATATGTTCAACTTCTTTCTCTTTCATAATGAGTTCCATCATTAATGCTAGTAAATTTTCCCCGTTTTCAATAATTTCGTCTTTAAACGGATCGTTTTCTGAAATAATAATTTTGTTTTTCCAGTTCTCTACGAATTGTTGACTATTCTTTTTTAAGTACATACAAAACATTTTACTAATATCCTTATCGATTGGAAAAACCCCCATTCCCTCCATCTCCATACGAAAAATACCCTATATATTTTGAATATTAACACAAAAAACGAATTTCGTTAAGAGAGTAATGTCACATTTTGTTATTTAATGTTGATAAAATTTTAAAATATAGTACGTGAAATTATATTTTTGCATCCTTTTCATTTCTTTCGTACAATAGAAATAGGAAAGGTGTGAAAAAAATGGGAAATAAAAATGTGGAAGATTATCTTCAAGAAGGCATTCATGGACAAAAACAAAACAAACCTGAAGAACGAAATATGTTTTTAAGCACATTGCGTGAGCGCGTAGAAATCGCATTAACAATTGGGCAAGTGATGCAAACAAACGTATATACAGCAGTAAAAGAAAGTATGGGTTCTTCTCAAGGGTTAACATTGTATGTGAACGGTAGCATCGCTTACCCACATTTATCTAAATACATTAAATTAGCAAACGAAAAACAAGTAACGTTTACAATTGTACAAAATAAAGATACAAACACACCAATCGGCCTTGTACTCGCGCATGATACAGCGGTTGAGAAAGAGCATATTTATGTAGAAGATGAGATTTATAAGCAAGAGATAAAGTGAAACTTCCTTCTGGGAACGTTTTTTTCCCAGAAGGTTAGTTGAACCAATCAGGCTTTTACGAATGAGACGGCAATTCATCCCCACCTTAAACTGAGCTATGCCCCGCGCATTTTGAAGATGGGGTTTTCTTGCCCATTTTCCGATAAATAAAAAACCTTACCATATGGGCAAGGTTATGAGCTTACTTGTTCTTGAAGAGACACATGTTGTTCTGTTACTTTTACAGGCTGCGGTGCAATCTGCTTCGTCACTTCGATTTGTTTAATGTAATGACCATCTAACTCAACAATACGAAACTTATAATTTTCAATGTCCACAATATCACCTTGTTCAATTTCAAGATGTTCTGTTAAAATCCAACCACCAATTGTATCAACGTCTTCATCGTTAATTGAAAGCCCTAATAATGCATTGACTTCACTAACAAGTACTTTTCCTTCTAAAATTATTTTCGTTTCGCTAATGCGCTGAATCTCCGGCTTTTCATCCGTATCAAATTCATCTTGTATGTCACCAACGATTTCTTCTAATATATCTTCAACTGTTACAAGCCCAGATGTTCCGCCGTATTCATCCACTAAAATTGCCATATGTGTGCGTTCACGCTGCATTTTCACAAACAAATCATGAATAGCAATTGATTCAATAATTTGGATAATCGGACGAGCATACTGTGCAACAGTTTCTTTATTTGCACCATCATGTTTCACAAAATCTGTAAAAATATCCTTAAAATTCACAAAACCAATAACATGATCTTTATCGCCGTCAATGATAGGATACCTTGTATACTTCTCATTTGACATCAATTTCATTGCTTCCGTAACAGATTGCTCTTTTTCTAAAATTACCATCTCTGTACGTGGAACCATAATTTCTTTCGCAAGTCGATCATCAAATTCGAAAATCTTATTTACATATTTATATTCCGATTGATTAATTTCACCATTTTTATAACTCTCTGATACGAGCATACGTAACTCTTCTTCTGAGTGTGCTACCTCATGCTTATGCATTGGTTTTAACCCAAACATTCTTGTAACAATACGTGCCGAACCATTTAATGTCCAAATAAATGGATACGCTAGTCGATAGAAAAGGATAAGCGGCCTTGCAACTGCTAAACTAATTCCTTCTGCCTTTTGAATTGCCAATGTTTTTGGAGCTAACTCACCTACTACGACGTGAAAAAAAGTAATAAACATTAAAGCTAGAGAAACAGATAAGACGGATCCCAACGAGGGAGGCACTTCCAATCTTGCAAAAATCGGATCAAGCACACGTGTAACTGCCGGCTCTCCTAACCATCCAAGGCTGAGTGCTGTCACTGTAATTCCTAACTGACACGCTGATAAATACTCGTCTAAGTTTGTAATCACTGTTTTCGTAGCCGTTGCACGTTTATTTCCTTCTGCAATTAAATAATCGATGCGTGAGCTCCTAACTTTGACAATTGCATATTCAGACGCAACGAAGAAAGCAGTTAAGGCAATTAAAACAATGACCATACTTATACTAAATATGTCCAAATACATTTCCTTACTCACTTTGTAAGTAAGGAAGCCACCTCCTAATGGTTTTATTCTAAAGAAAGGACTTCTCTAACAATCTTACAAGTTTCTACACTAGCAATCACCTTTTATACATTATATGCATACATAAAAAAGATATTTACGTTTATGATAACGAAACTTATACTCTCCGTCAAATAAGATAAACAGCTGAAATTAGACAACTTTTGTTCATTTTCGAGATGTTTCCTTTCTTACAAATTTTTTTTGTGAATAAGCACTTTCTTTGCCGATTTCCCACTTCTTTTGTCAAGCATGCAGGGAACGAACAAGCTATCACGAAACCTTCTAACAACAAGGTATGGGAGGGGTTATTGTGGAATATAAAACGCCGATGATCGCCAAAAAACTAGGTACAAGTCCAAAAGCTGTCATCCGTCTTGCACAGCAAATTGGATTAGAATTAAAAAAGAATAAATTTGGACACTATGTTTTTTATGAACAAGATTTACAACAAATGCTTGAATTTCAACGCTCTGTATCGAACCAAGAGCATGAATCATCTTCTTATCATGCTGCTCAAGCAGCACCATCCAATGAAATGCAGCAATTTATAACACAATTAAAAGACATTTCCTTACGCTTGGATCGACTAGAAGAAAAATTACAAGAAAAAGCAGATGATGTTGTGAATTATCAATTGTTACAACACCGTAATGAAATGGAAGAAATGCACGCAAAAATTGAGCAATTGGAAATGGCACTTAAACGAAAAGAATCAATTTATATTGCACCAGAAGTAGCAGCAGCAAAACAGGAGGAAAAACCTAAGCGTCGTAAAATGCTTTTAAGTATTTTTGGATTTTAATATATCATAATAAACAAAGACGATGTTCTTCATGAACATCGTCTTTGTTTATTATGATAGCATAGCTTTCATATCTTCTTCTGCTGTTGTAATTAGTTTTAAGCGAAATGCATCTTGCAACACTTGCAGTACACCCGGTGATATAAATTCCGGCGCTTTTGGACCAATGCGAATATCTTGAATACCGAGGCTAAATAACCCAAGTAATATCGCTACAGCCTTTTGCTCAAACCAAGACAGCACAATACTGACTGGCAGCTCATTCATTTCACATTGGAACGCTTCTGCTAAAGCTACTGCAATTTTTACTGTTGAAATCGAATTATTACATTGCCCCAAATCAATATAACGCGGTATATTCGTTTCTGGTACAACACCATAATCTACATCATTAAAACGAAATTTCCCGCAAGATGTCGTTAAAATAACTGTTTCTGCTGGTAATGATGTTGCTAATTCACGGTAATATTCTCCACCTTTTCCCGGCGCATCACAGCCAGCAATTACAAAGAAACGTTGAATTTTACCAGCGTTCACAGCATCAATAATTTCTGGTGCCAGCGATAATACCGTCTCATGATGAAATCCTGTTATTAATTGTTCTTCTGATTCCATTTGTGCATCTGGAAGTTTCAATGCCGTTTCAATAAGCGGTGTAAAATCATCATTTTCAATTTTACGTACCCCTTCTAATCCTGCAACGTCATAGGAAAAGAAGCGATCTGCATATGTGCCTTTAATTGGCATAACACAATTTGTCGTTGCTAATATTGCTCCTGGGAATTTTTCGAATAAACGACGCTGATCGTACCAAGCCTTTCCGATGTTCCCTTTTAAATGTGCATATTTTTTCAACTGCGGATAACCGTGTGCTGGCAGCATTTCAGAATGTGTATAAATATTGATATTTTTTCCTTCTGTTTGCTTTAGTAACTCTTCTAGAGCATATAAATTATGCCCTGTAACAATAATCGCTTTTCCAGAGGCACGATTTTGTGTAATTTGTACTGGTTCCGGCACTCCAAAATGTTCAGTATGTGCCTTATCAAGTAGTTCCATCACGCGAATAGCAGCTTTTCCAACTTTCATTGCCATATCTAAATGTTCTTGTTCATTAAAGTTTGAATTTGTTAACGTCATATATAGAGCTTCATGTGTTACTGCATCTACAAACGGATCTGTGTACCCTAGTTGCGCTGCATGGGTGCGATATGCAGCAATTCCTTTTAAAGCAAACACAATAATATCTTGTAAGCTTGCAATTGTTTCGTCTTTACCACAAACTCCAATTACTTTACATCCGCCGGTAGGCGTTTGTTCACATTGATGACAAAACATCATTCCCATCCCCTCTCTAGCAATCTTTACAATGTAAGCGTAATACAAGTCGCTATTGGAAGGTGTGATGATAATCACATAGAATGATGCAATTTTGTGACACTATTCATCTTGTTAACATAATTTTTTTACTGTTCTCTTGAATCAAAGCTTGTGCATGTGCATTTCCTTGAATCACATCACGAAACTCTTTTAAAGAATACATATGAGTTAATCCTTTCATAACATGAATGCGAACCGGTACACCTTGCAGTTTATCATTAATAGCGAACGAATCATCAATTGGTTCAATTGGAAACCCTAATGAACGTAAGTACATATACATACGCTTTGTTACAACCGCAATATACCACTCTGCTTTTACTTCTAAAGCATGTATAAATAAAATCGTCGCAAGTTGTTTAAATTGTCCACGACCGCGAGATGTTTTTGCAATACTTAATTTTCCAATTTCGTACACGTTTTTTAAACCTTGTATATATTCATTTTCAGAAAACGGGTAAAAAAACTCGGAATTTGATTGCTCAGGTGTTGTATAACTTATACATTCGACAGTTCCGATATAATGATTTTCTTCTACTAATAAAAATCTTGAAGGTGTTAAATTTCGTTCTACAAACATTAAGTTTCGTTCTTCACAAAAATCTCCCCATAATTGTTCGAACCAAAAATGGTCTTCCTTTGTTTGAACACGTTGGAACATACTCCACCGCCTTTCTCATCACCCTTTACTTTTTTGTTAGCGCTTTCACCATCTATCATATAAAAAGGAAACATGCTATGCAAGAAAAACTATTTCTTTATTTATAGTTTCCATATATGAATCATGATTCCTGTATTGCTTTTATATTTATATAAAAGATTTACAAAAAATATGACAACATCCACAAAAAGGAAACATGTTACATATAGGGAATCATATACTCACCTTAAGGTTCAGAGGAAGCAAAAAATAAGTGAAGATAAAGTCCCCCACTAATAAAATGAAACTTCCATCAGTGGGAGGGGTTTCATCCTCCCCTGATAGAAAACTCTCACCAATCGGGCGCATGCCACCAGCTATCCCTTACCTATCTTCTGTAGAAAAGCGGAAGCGGCTCACCCAGAATCGCAGGACGCCCGCGAATGGCGGGATAAAAGTTTCACTTTATTTCCTTATCTCCGCTAACCAACGCTGAAAAATATTTACTAGTTCTTTTTTCCCTGCCAGCCTCTCTTCTCCCTTTTTCGTTTTATACGGATACAATTGTAAAAACACACCACAACCTGCTTCAATTTTTTTCGCATGCATATTGCTCCCTGGATATACACATATGACTTCATAAATCGCACGGCGATGAAATAATCGTTTTCCATTCTGCTCTTCTACATATTTAATTGACCAATATTTGTACATCTGTTCGGTTGCTTTCGTATTTCCAACTGGTTGAAAAATGTTATACATCGGACTATATTTCACTTCAATAATTATAGATGATTGATATTCGTATGCGGTTTCTCCTCTTTTATAACAATCAATACGGATATCCGGCTTTTTTGTGTCTTCTCCATTATAAAAATGACTGTTTTTACTGAGCGCAATAAGCGGATGTGTTTCAATTAAATCATTAAATGCCACATGCAACTGCAAATCTTTATTGTCTAACACAATTGTTGTTCCATCTTGTAAACCGTCTAAATAAAAATAAGATTGAATTTGCTCTGCGATTGACAAGTAATCAATAAAACCAATTTCTTGAAGAATTGCAATAACAGTAAAATACGCATAGTACTCATAGATTAAAAATGTCGGCTTATAAACAAATAAAAACGATGGTTCTAATTCATTGCGATGCGGTGAAAATTCAAGCTGATGTAATAATTGATGATATACAGGAGGTAGCGAATGCGTTGTAAGCGTGGCTTCTTCCCGAACCCCTCTCCAAAACGGTGTGTATAGAAGATATGAAAAATATGTGAGTGTACTTTGCAAAATTGTATAGAGCACTTTATACTCTTGAATTTTCATTGCCATTTTACGTAGGTCAGTGTCTTTTAACAAATGAATGTTGCGATATTTTTGTTTGTCTCGTTCGGTCACAGATCCATTTCGTTCAATTGTTTGTAAAATGGTATGCACTGCTTTTTTCTCTTCTCTCCGCGTTTGTTGTTCACTCTCTAGTTTCTGAATCGTTTCGCGTAAAAATGAATCAATTTCTAATAGCTTGTTATAAAATTGCTTCGTTTTATATTTTACATAGCCATTTTCTTTACAATGCTTTTGCTCCCTAAAGCAGCGATTATACCATTTTGCATACGGCTTTTTCTCACGTGTAATGATGCTTTTTCTTGTCGGCTTTCTCTCTCTCATCTCCCATATATACTCTTGTTCGAAATTTGTTTTTTGCTGAACTTCATAATATAACTGCTTTACTTTTTTCATTTTTTGCGGCAGCGTACGGAGCATGCGCATATATGAATAATCTTCAATATCTGTAAACGTAACAAACGTCTTTTTATAATACCCACGATCTAAAATAATTCCACCTAGCACAGACTTTACATATTGTTGAATTAACTCTAGCTGATCATCAAAAAAGTTTTTCGGAACAATTTGAAATGCTCCATAAAATAGTTCTTCTCCAACCTGCACTTCAAAATGATATACACCACAGCGCCATGGATATAAATAGTCTGTTTTACCATGCTCATACAGTAAAGCAGTACGTTGCCGTCCATGGAGTTCATATTTCCATTCCATATGTTGCTTTTGTCCTTCATATACTTTATTCCAAATAAACGTAACCTTTATTGAATTTTGTGATTGTATATGTAACCGTAGCGGTTTTAATTCTTGAATTTTGTACACACACGAAGAAATTGAAATTGGCGAAGCACAAAGTTGATTCAATACAACATGCTCCCCCTTCTCTTCTGCACCTACTATTATTTTCAGTACAAAAGGAAGCCTCTCTCCTGTCTCTATAATTTCTGTTTCATACGCACTCTCATTTAACATATCCGTACAGCTCCAATTCCCGCCGTTTTTGCTTCATATACATTAGAGAATGTTCAAAAGTTGATACACGATTTGCAAGTGCTGATTGCAGCAATTGTACAAGAGACATCTCTTTTTTTCCCTCTTCACGAAGCAATGCACCAATTGTTGCTTCTGTACCACGTAACTTCGTTAAAATACGTTGTTTTATTTGAAGGTCAAATGCTTCTTCACGACTTATTAACAAAGATTGGCCTTCATCACATGGAATATTTTTTAAATAAGATGCAATTGCTGACGCAACGCGAAATGAAATTCCTTTTGAAGTATCGTGAAGAAATAACAGTTGATGCATTTTATCTAATAACTCCAACTCTTCATCTGTAAATACATCGAGCATTGCCTTACGATGAACCCAGTTCATTCGAAATTCTGATGCGGAAACAGAAAATGTAAACGGGAGATGTAACGTTTTTCGCTCCACCATGGTCATCTCACAAAATGGAATTTTTTGAAGTAATACAACGTTTACACGATCTAATAAACGGTCAGATAGCTCCTTTGTTGTTTCATCAAAATTAACTGTACCAATAAAAATGATATTATCACTAATTTCAATTTGTGATGGTATATCCTGTTCTGTTTCATTACAAGCTGCATACAAAGATAAAATACGATTTTTCCGATCTAACTGCAGGAGAGATAAAAAAGGAGTAAACCAATGCTCAATATACGACATATTCATTTCATCAAATACAATCATATATAATTGATTTGGATTTTCAGCGGCATCTAAAAGTGTTCGTACAAGTTTTGTTTCACTTTCCATATACGTTCCATTTGAATGTAGATAACCGAGTACATCATGAGGTTCTTGATAGGATGGTGACACCGGAATCCAAATAAGATTTTTTCCAAATGTTAATCCGAGTGCTTCCGCATAGGTTTGCACAAATTGTGACTTTCCAATACCAGGCATACCCCCTACTATTGTTAATAGATTTGTCTTTACACAAATATGAAAATTGTAAATATCGCTCTCATCAATATATAATTCTTTTTCTGCGATAATTTGCTTTACATACTGTAAAAATAAATGTTCACGTTCATTCCATTCATTTTCTTTCTCTTGTTTACCTATATCGATAATTTCAACTTGTTTTCCACTCTCTTTTACTTGTTTTTCTAACTGTTCATACACTTCTGTTCGAACAAAAAACAAACTATTCTCGACATTCATCTCGGCATATTGCATCCAATCGTCTACATCAAGGTAACGAACATCCCTCCTCTGCTCCCGATACATAATGGCACTATACGAAGGCTTCAAAAATATATTCCCATATATCCGTCCTTCATACCATAACAACTCTGGCGTACCGAAATCATGCGGGAATTTTGGTATCAAAAATGAAACATATCCTTTTCCAAGTTTTCTTTCCAATGCTTCTCTCGCTTTTGGAGCTGATAGTTTAGGAGAAGGAATCATTTTATAGGAATTTGCTATTTCACGTTCTTCTGCACGTATTAATTCCACATATAAAGCGCCTCCTGTATAAGAAAGACGAAATAACAACAATTGTTTTTCTCGTTTTCCTTCTTTTATAGTTGCAAAAAATTTTTCATTTTGTTTATTTTTATATAAACCCTCAAATATATAAGAACGTTCTCCAAAAGCAGCTTCAATAATGTTTGGAATCGGTGAAAGACAAACAACAAAAAACGAGCCTTTCTTCTCCTTCTGCTCTTCTACAAATTTCCCAACAAAACGCATATGCTGTAATCTTTTTACAAAGCTTGGATGAAGAGCTTTCTCTAGTTTCATCTCGCTCACCTTCTTTTTTCGATGCTTTTATCATTGTATGAACAATAAAAGCAAACTAGAAACAAAAAACCTGACGCTTATCGTCAGGTTAAATGAGAACCTTGTTTTTCTTGAAAAATTGCATTGTGGGCAATCTTCATTTTTGCTAATACATAACGTAATGTATCTTCTGCATTCTCGTCTCCTTGTATATGCATATTGGCTAAAACTTCTACAGAACACGCTAAATTCTCTACCGCTCCGCGCAGTTCGGGATGGCGATTAAAGAACGATTCTTGCACTAATAATTTCTGAACGCCTTTTGCTAACTCTACAATACGCAACAATTTTTCCTTCTCTTCCATAACAATCCCCTCCTACACACCTTATAAACTAAATATTCTGTAAATTGGAATAAATCCCTGCTATTTCTTTTAAAGTTGATACATAAGAAATCACGCAGAAGAAATGATTTCCTTTTAGATAAACCAAATTCACCAATAAAAAAGGATTTATGCTCTCACTTTAGCATAAATCCTTTTTTGGATTGATATATTTACATTCCAATCTTTCCAGTAGCTAACATGTAAATAGACGCACATGCTGCGAGTAAAATGACAATCATCACATATTGTTCAGCACGGGTAAAACAACGATTTCCTTGTTCTTTTCTTGCAGCGACATACACGATAAGTCCAATACCATATACTAAAGAAACAAGTAATAGGTTTTTCAATCCAGCTGCATACACAAGCCAGAAACCATATACTGATGCCATAATAGCAAGTATCCCATCTTTCAATCTGTTTCCTTCATATGCCTTTGTAATTACTAATTTCAACTGATATAGTGCTGAAAATACATATGGAAGTAAAATTGATGTTGATGCAATAAAATACATGATTTGATATGTGGATGCTGAAAATAACACAATAATAAATATTGTTTGGGCAACACAGTTTGAAATCCATAATGCCATATGCGGTGTATGATTTTTATTCGTTTTTGTAAATACCTTTGGAAATACACCGTCTTTTCCGGCCACGTGAGAAATTTCCGAAACAAGTAAAAACCAGCCGATTAATGTACCGATAAGAGAAACGATTAATCCTAAGTTAATAACCAATGCTCCCCATGGACCAACGACATGTTCAAGTACATGTCCCATTGACGGCGTTTCAAGTGCTGCTAGTTCCTCTCGTGACATCGCCCCTAGCGATAAAACAGAAATAAGAATATAAATACTCATTACTAGCAGTAAACCAAATACAGTTGCTTTTCCAACATCACGACTACGTTTTGCTCGTCCTGATAAAACGACCGCTCCTTCTACACCAATAAATACCCAAAGCGTAACGAGCATCGTGTTCTTCACTTGTCCAAATACAGAAGATAATGAGACAGTGCCTTTTCCCCAAAAGTCATGCGTAAATGTATCCCAACGAAACGCCGTAATCATAATTACAATAAATAGCACAATTGGAACAAGTTTACCAATTGTCGCAATAAAATTCAAAATAGAGGCTTCACGAATTCCAAGTAAAATAAGAAAATGAAGCGTCCACAATACGAGTGATGCACCGATGATAGCCGGGACATTATTACCGCCTTTAAAAATTGGGAAAAAATATGCTAATGTGTTAAATAACATCATAATTGTTGCAACGTTGCCTAAAATTCCAGCAATCCAATATCCCCATGCGCTGTTAAATCCAATATATTCCCCAAATCCAGCGCGTGCGTAGCTATAAATACCACCCTCAAGTTCAGGCTTTCGATATGCCAACGATTGATATACAAGGGTAAGCGGAATCATTCCTAGCCCTGTAATACACCAACCAATTAAAATAGAACCGCTGTTGGCCCCTGTTGCTAAATCGTGCGGTAAACTAAATGCCCCGCCTCCAACCATTGTTCCTACTACAAGTGCGATTAATGGAAAAAATCCTAATTTCTTTTCTATTGGTATCACCCCATCTGCAATTTCTTGATGTGTTCTTTCCGTTCTAACAGGCATTCATATTATGAGTCATTTATATATCCAATACGTACCCTGAAAATGACGAACTGTTTCATTTTATATTCTTTCAGAAAAACATTACTTATTCTAAAAGAAAACGAACAAAAATGGAATACTTTTTCGAAAAAAAGTATAAGTATGCATAAAAAAAGTCGTTTATTTTTGTATAAACGACTTTTCAAAGGTTATATTTGTAAATTATGTCTATTTCAACAGTCCTTCTTTTTGTAAAAATTCATGTGCTACGTTCTCTGCTGCTTTCCCTTCTACATTCACTTCATAATTCATTTTGCGCATTTCTTCATCAGTAATTTTTCCAGCAAGTTTGTTTAGTGATTTTTCAATCTCTGGATATTTCTTTAAAGTTTCTTCGCGTAATAATGGTGCTCCTTGATATGGCGGAAATAATCCTCTATCATCTTCTAGTACTTGTAGACCATATTGCTGTAATTCACTGTCTGTTGAATAGGCATCAATGACATTTACATCACCAGATTGAACCGCACTATAACGCAATTTTGGTTCCATTGTTTTTAAATTCGGAAACTGTATATTATATAGCTTTTGTATTCCTTTATATCCGTCTTCTCTATCTGCAAATTCAAGTGTAAATCCAGCTTTCATATGAGAAGAGACGTTTTTCAAATCAGAAATAGTTTTTATGTTATACTGCTCCGCGATTTGTTTTGGCACTGCTAATGCGTATGTATTGTTATATTTCATTGGTTTTAACAGCTTCATATTATATTTCTGCTCCATGCCATTTCGCGCCTGCTCATATACTTCTTGACGATCTGTACTTTTTGGTTCTTCTTTTACGAAAGTTGATAATGCTGTTCCTGAAAATTCCGGATAAATATCAATTTCTCCAGATTTTAATGCTTCAAATACAAAAGATGTTTTTCCAAAACCTGGTTTTGTTTCTACTTTTAAATCGGTATCCTGTTCAATTAATTGTTTATACATCTGAATTAAAATTTCCGGTTCTGAACCAAGCTTACCAGCAATTATGATATCTTTCTTCTGTGTACTCCAAAGAAAAGGTGCGATTATAATTACAACTACAGCAACTGTTGCAACAACTATTCGCCTTGATGAATATCCTGCACGCTCAATCATGCGTAGCACTCCATCAAAGAACAATGCTAATAGTGCAGCTGGAATAGCACCTAACAAAATAAGAGCGTGATCATTTCGATCAATTCCAAGCAAGATAAGCCTTCCTAATCCCCCGCCTCCAATTAAAGCGGCTAATGTCGCTGTACCAACAATTAGTACCATTGCTGTCCGAATCCCTGCCATAATAAAGGGCCAGGCAAGTGGTATTTCTACTTTCCATAATCGTCTCCAGCCGTTCATACCCATCGCTCTTGCCGCCTCAATAAGCGATGGATCTAGTTTGCGAATACCTGTATATGTATTTCTTAAAATAGGAAGCAATGCATAAGTAACAAGAGCGATTATAGCTGGAACCTTTCCGATACCAACTAATGGAATTAATAACCCAAGAAGCGCTAAGGAAGGAATGGTTTGCATGACAGCAGAAGTACCAATAACCCATTCGGCAATGCGTTCTCGTCTTGTTAACAAAATTCCAAGTGGAACCGCGATAAGAACTGCGAAGAATAAAGCAATCAACGAAATTTGCAAATGTTCCAAAAGAGCACTTAACAGTTCCTGTTTACGCTCTTGCATCGTTTGTAATAATGCTGACACTGTCTATCCCCTTTCTTTCATTTGATTGACTATGAACGATATGTTGACTTGTTAATGTACCAATATATGTACCATTTTGTTCGATTGGTATTTCTTTTTCATGTTTTAAACGAAGTAAAGCATCTTGCAAGGTAACTTCAGTCGATAGTGGGGTACCATCAACTCGTTTCCCTTCTTGTACCAATACGGATACTTTATCGTCTACTTTTCTATTATCATACCAAGTTGATAATCTTGGCTTCCCAATAAATTCTTCTACAAATGCATTTGCGGGATTTTGTAAAATGACTTCTGGCGTATCAAGTTGGACAACTTTTCCATCTTTCATTATACAAATGCGATCACCAAGCGATAACGCTTCTTGCATATCATGTGTTACGAAGACAATTGTTTTTTGAATCTTTCTTTGTAAGGCTACTAAATCACGTTGCAACTGCTCACGACTTAAAGGGTCCAGTGCACTAAATGGCTCATCCATTAAAACAATTTTCGGATTAGCAGCAAGTGCCCGCACAACACCAACACGCTGCTTTTGACCGCCAGATAATTCATCTGGCATACGTCCCCTATATATATTAGGATCTAAGCCAACCATTTCTAATAATTCATCAACACGCTTTTGAATTTTCGCTTTACTCCATTTACGCATTTCTGGTACAACCGCAATATTTTCTGAAATTGTCATATGCGGAAATAACGCAATTTGTTGTAATACATAGCCAATATCCCATCGTAATTCATGAATGTTATAATCCCGAATGTTCTTTCCATCAATAAAAATGTCGCCTTCTGTTGTTTCAATTAATCGATTAATCATTTTCATTGTCGTTGTTTTCCCGCATCCACTCGGGCCAATCAAAACAAAAAATTCCCCTTTACGAATCTCTAACTGTAGAGAGTCTACTGCCTTCGTTCCATCATCAAATGTTTTTGAAACGCGTTCAAATTGAATCACATACACAACTCCTTTTTCATTCTCTCTTCCATTTTCACGGAAATTCGAGCTCTTTTCAAATGATTTGTTTTTTAAAAATAAAAAAAGAGCTCTATATTGAGCTCTAATGATCCACTAAAATTGTTTTCATAATAGCTGCATATTCACGTATATATGCTTTTTTCTTTGAGCGCTTTGGCGTTGGTGCAGCAAGTGATTCCATCCTCATCCCTAAACGATTTGCAATAATTTTTGTTCGGTATAAATGATAAGTGTTGCTTACTACAACAGCATGCTTCACATCATATAAATCAATAGAAAACTTTATATTTTCATATGTACTTGTAGAACGATCTTCGAGTAAAATTCGTTCTTCTTCAATACCGTTTTCCATTAAATAACGGCACATACTATGTGCTTCTGGAATATCCTCGTCGTCTCCTTGCCCACCAGATACAACTACTTTTACTTTTGGATGTATCTGTAAATAACCTAGTGCTGCATCTAAGCGATATTGTAGTGATAATGATGGTTTATCTCCAAATAATTTTGCACCTAAAATTAAAACGTACGGTGCCGTATGGCTTACTTTTTCATTGGCAATTTTCTTAATGCGATATGTTATATAAACAACATATAATGGCGGCAATAACAACAGTAATAATAAAAACCATTTATTCATATAGCAGTTCTCTCCCTTTCCTTTTATTATATAAAAGAAAGGGATTATGCAGAAGTACTTTATCTTGTGGTTCGCACTTGATTTCAAAAAAATTCCCACGTTCTTCCTATTAACTCTTACCCACATGGAACGCCATTTTTTTAGATATTCCACAATGTTCACATGAGTTAAAAAACACCACCAAAATAATGATATTTTTGTCCAACTGGGAGTAACAGAAAGAATTGCTTAGCAAAGTTTAGGTAGCTAATAGAAGGGAGTGGCTTAAAAATGCTAATTTTTCTCCATAACCATTTTTCAAGGGTATCCCCTTAAAGATCAGATCCATCTTTCAGGAACATTCGTGTTATTCAGGACTATTTCTGGCTGCGCTGCATCTCCTGCATCTCCATATAACTGCGCATCTGTCGCATATATTCAGGTGCGTCCATCGGGTTCCCGGCGATCATTTCAATGATACAAAGTCTTTCGGCACGCTCCTTTTCAGCTTGGGTTATAGCTTGATCAAGCTCTCCATAGGTCCGGACCGTAACGGTAAACGCGTTGCCTCCAAAGACTTCAGCCAGCTTGGTGTAAGACCATCGAGGGATTTGGTTGTACTTTTGATTCTCTGTTTTGACATTCAAATATTTCTCGATTGTATAACCATCGTTGTTCAAGACAAAGATTATGGGCTTGCAGCCGTAATAGAGCATGGAACTGATCTCCTGGGCTGTTAGTTGCAAGGAGCCGTCACCTGTAAACAGCAACACTCGACGTTCCGGTGCGGCGATAATGGCACCGAACGCTGAGGGGGTTGCGTAACCGATGGATCCCCATCCTCCTTGCCCAATATATGTTACATTGCTCGGCAGTCTCACCTCAGCCATTCCATTGTAGAACGTCCCTGTCTCGGCAATCACAATATCGCCTTCTTTCAGCATGCGCTGAAAAAGAGGATAATAGCCGGCCGCCATTAGAGGCTCTTCGGCACTAGCTGTGACTTGATCGTAAGGGAATAACAAATTTCCTGCCAAACCTTGACCTATGTAACCCACCTTCTGCACTGCAAGCAGCATGTCGGCTGCAAAAACATTCGGATATTCCGCCTCAGCGACCTTGACCATGTCCGGTTGAATATTGACAGTCACCAGCGGGTTCAGCTTTGCGGTAAAATTCGCAGTGTTGGTGTCCGCCCATAACATGCCGACCGCAATGATACAGTCTGCATTTTCCACCGTACTTTGGACTTGAGAACTTCCGAAAGAACCTAGGTACATTCCGATATAATTTGGATGGGTTTCGTCGAATGCCCCCTTTCCAAACATCATCGTCACAACAGGCACATTCATAGCGTCGGCCAGCCGTCGAACTGCTGTCTGAAGGCCAAAGCGCATTGTTTTGGCATCCACCAGAATAACCGGCCTGTGAGCACGCTCTAGCATCCGACGGACGTGATTCGCCGCAGCCTGAAGGGCTTTTAGGTTGGACGTTGGACGCGGCGGCATCGGCTCTTTCCGGGCATTGATCGGCTTGGTCACTATATCATCAGCCACAACCAGGTATACCGGCTTTTTCTTTTCCTTAGCAATGCGAATCGCAGCCGGAATTTCAATCTTGGCGTTTTCCGGCGTAAGCACCGCGGTATAAACCGTAATCTGCTCATACACCTTGCGGAAAACATCAAAATTCCCATCCATTAGGGTGTGGTGCATCAGCTTGTGCTCCTTTTGATCCTTCTCAGGAGGCGCACCCACAATGTGAATGATTGGCACATGCTCGCTGTTGGCTCCCGCTATCGCATTGCAGGCGCTGAGCTCCCCGACCCCGAAGGTCGTAATAAGAGCGGACATGCCTTTGATTCTTGCGTAGCCATCCGCAGCATAACCTGAGTTTAGTTCGTTCCTTCCATTTATAAACCGGATGCCATTATACCGCTCCAGAGCATCAAGCAGTGTAAAATTATAGTCCCCTGCGACGCCGAAAATTTCGGTAATGCCCTCCATCTTCAAGCAATCGAACAAATACTGGCCAACTGTTTTTTGAGCCGTTCCGCTTGTCGAGCCAGAGCCCATCATGTTATCCATCTCTCACTCACTCCTTATCCATTTCTTGGGCTTGTTCTGTGTAATAAGCACCCTTTTAATAGTTCCCTTTCATTGAACAGGTTATCCGGCATACGGAGCGATGAGCGATCTTCTGTGCGTTATATCCTTTCATTATTTTGTTCAAGTAATGGCAAAAGTAAGGCGTTGACGAAATGATATTATAAAAAAAGATAGTAGGGATGATCAATCCTTACTATCTTTACTGTTAATATTTATATGTCTTTAAATTAAATCCTCGCTATTTTTCTAGCCTTGACGCTGCCCTGCATTTTGGGCATTGCGTGCTTTCTTTGAAGAAGTATGATCTTGCGTTTGATTTCCTTTATGCTTAGCAGAACCTAATGCTTTTGTTTTTCCCATATCATTTCACACCTTTTTTAGAATGTTACATCTATATGATGTGTATTAGATTCGCTACTATACAACCGTTTTATTGGTAATATCAACTCGTTCTTGTCGCTGCACTTTCACATACAAAAATCCCATACTCGCCGCGCCAATTAATAATATGCTCAGTGCATAAAACGGAACCATAACACCAATTTGGGACACAAATGTTGTAAAAACAAGAAGAAGAATGACACGTACACCTGTACCAACAAACCGAAATAGACTATCAACACGTCCGATTACTTCATTTGGAACTTGTTCCATCATGAGCACATTGCGTGCAACACGTGTACCAGCGTTTCCAATCGCCATAAAAATAGCAAGGCTATATAATAAAAAGACTGATGGTTTTATAATCATTACGGTAATTGAAATTGTATAAATGAACATCGTTACTACAATTGACACTTCTGTTTTTACATATTTCATAAGAATGGGAATACCAATTCCTGCAAGCATTGCACCGATACCGTACATCATTCCTTCCGTACCATATACGGATCCACTTTCCTTTAATACATCCGAAATGTACACAGGCATTAAATAATTTGTCATCATAACACCGATAAACGGCATATATGTCGCAAATAGAAACCAAAATAATTTCTTTCTTTTCTTCATAAAATGAACGCCTTCAAAAATTTGCTTTGTGAATGGTTGTTTTCCGCTTTCTGTACTCTGTCTTGTATAAGGAATAAATGACAATAATATAAACGCGCCTACATATGCTAACATGTTGATGAATAAAATCCATTTTACAGCAACAATTGTAATCATAAAACTTGCAACTGCACCAGCGATAACTTGTGTCAATTGTCCCTGTATTTCCATCGTTCCACTTAATGATTTATAATGCTCCGGTGCAAATACTTCTTGATTAAAGGCGAAAATGTTCGGATAAAATACTAAATAATAAAATGAACCTGTTATATACAGCACAATGTAATGTATTGTTTCATAGGAATGACCTGTAAATCCCCAACATACCATAATACCGACAGCAATTGCTCCAATGGCTTCATTCACTAAGAGTAGCGTTTTACGAGAAAAACGATCAATACAATGTCCAATAAACGGTGTACACAAAAACATGACAAGTGTAGATATAATTGAAATATAGCCAAACATTGTATTTCCACCTGGTGATGTTACAAGTAGCCATGAAATCGTAATCATCGTAATGCCGGAGCCAATGGCCGATAAGCTATTGGCTCCAAGAATATAGTACAACCGAGAATCACGGTAAAGAGATGACATATTAATCAGCTCCTAACTGTTTTTTCAGTTCTGGAAAGATGCTCATATATCCTCTCAATTCTTTTAATAAATCCGCAATAAGTGGTTTTGCATCTTCACCTAGTTCTTCGTTCTGTACATGAAGACTATCAATGACAACTTGTTTCGGAATGACATTTGCATATACACCTCTTGCAACAATGCGCATACTATTTAATGCATTTATACCGCCTTTACCGCCGCCTGCAACTGCAAGAAGTCCAACCGGTTTATGCATAAACTCGCTACTTCCAAGAAAATCAAATGCATTTTTCAAAGCACCGCTCATTGCATTATGATACTCAGGTGAGCATAGTACAACACCATCCGCTTCTTTGACAAGCTGTTTTAACTTTGTTACTGCTTGTAATTCATATTGAGAATTTTCTCCGTTATATAATGGGAGTGCCTCAACAGCTAAATCATATAATTCTCCATTATAAGTCTGTGCAATATGCTTTGCAATGACACGAGTTTTACCAGATTTACGTGGTGTACCGTTAATTACAACTAGTTTCATGATTATTTCTCTCCCTTATTTGAATTTCTATATTTATCTTATCAGAAAATTCCCTCTTATAAACCGTAAAAAAGACGGAAAGCGATTGAGAAAATAGTATGAAAAAATAAAACAGAAACTCATACTTTCGTATGAGTTTCTGTTTTATTTCAATTACCCCTTCTTATACAACACCATGTTTTACCGCATACAGGGCTGCTTGCGTTCGATCATCTACATTTAATTTAGCAAGAACATTTGAAACATGTGTTTTTACAGTTTGTTCTGTAATATGTAATTCTGCAGCAATTTCCTTATTACTTCTTCCTTTAGCGATTTCACGCAGCACTTCTTTTTCCCGCTTCGTTAGCATAGATAAACTATCTTGTTTTATCTCAACTGTTGCTTGGCGTCCTAATAAAGCAGGCGTTACTTTCGGATGGAAATTAGCATTCCCTTGATAAACTGCAATAATGGAAGCTACAAGTTGATCCGGTTGTACTTCTTTTAATTGATATCCATCTGCACCTGCTTCGAGTGCTGGAAGAACATAATCTTGTTCTGAAAAACTGCTTAACATAAGTATTTTAATAGATGGATCATATTGTTTCATGCGCTTCGTTGCTTCGATTCCATCCATTTTCGGCATCGACACATCCATTAATACGACATCAGGTCGTTTTTGTTGAATAAATTGCAATGCCTCTTCTCCATCTCCCACTTCACCAATAATGTCAAACTCTTCTTTTGTCTTTAAAAAGAAAACAAGACCTCTTCGTACAATGTGATGATCCTCTACAAGTAACAGTCTAATTTTCAATGAAATTCCCCTTTCAAATGGGTAATTGAATCCCAATTTTCGTTCCTTCTCCCGGTTTCGTTTGAATATGAAACTTCCCTTTCATTAACTCAATACGCTCTTGCATATTTTTCAAACCAAGCGCAGAATCTCTTACTTTTTCTTTCATAAATCCTACTCCGTTATCCTCGATTTGAAACTTCAACATATTGTTTTCAATTTTTAAATGTACAAATACTTTTTCGCAAGATGCGTGTTTTTTACAATTATGGAGCGCTTCTTGGCTAACACGCCATAGCATTTCTTCCATTTCATCGCTTATCGAAATAACTCCATCAATTCGCATCGTTACATGGATACCAAGTAAATTCCCATAATTCTGAATTGCTTCAGCAAGACCTTTTTCTAACCCCTCAGGTCGTAATTGCCAAATTAATAATGTCATCTCTTGCAGTGCCTCTTGTGATAACTGTCCTATGTACCTCAACATCTCTTGTAGTTCTTTATCCTTCGTCATATCAATCGTTCCTCTAGCCGTTAACATAATTGAAAAGAGAAGCTGTTTGACAGAATCATGTAAATCACGTGCTAGTCGATTTCTTTCTGCCACTACTACGTACTTTTGTTCTTTCTCAACCAACCTAATACGTTGAATCGTTGTCCCAATTTGAAGAGCAATCGCTTCTAACAAAGCTAATTCTTCTTCTGAAAAATGCGTTTTATGAGGAGAAGCGACATTTAATAATCCAAACTTTTCCTCTCCTGCTTGAAGCGGAATCGTCGCATGATGAGTAATACTCTCTGTTTCTCCCCATTCAAATTCAACCGCATCTTCAATTCGCTTACATTCAATAATATTTGTTGCTTTTTGCAAACGTCCAGCAACAAATCGATCAATACACCAACAATCTCCTTCACACATTGGTTTCTTTTCTTCCCATATAAGTGCTGGTGGCAAATTTGTATCCACAAGCATTCGATGTGTTCCTTTTTCATCAATAAAAAAAATCCATCCTGTTTGCAAATTCATAACTTGCAATAGCGTATGTAGTACTTTTTCTAACATTTTCTGCAAATCAGTCGCTTCATTTAATAACTCGGCAATTTCTTTTAACGCTTGTAATCGATGCATTTGTTTTTTATTTTCATTCATGTTCCATCACCATTTCTTATTATAACATCAAGAAAATTTCAAATACTACAAATAAACAAAAACTTCTATAATGTAGTGTAGTGTTATCCAAGAGGGAAATAAAAAATCCCTCTTGGAAATAGCACTATTTTTGTTCCGAAAACAGGTGTTTTTTATCTTTTAAAACACTTACAGGAAATTAGTAATTTTTAAGTCTTAATTGTAAGTCGATAATATAGTTGTTTAATTTTATTATGAAAATATAAGAGCCTTGCTACAAATCATATTATCAAGACCTAAATTAAAAAAAGATAAATAAATTAAAGGACATAACATATTTTATATGACTAATATGTTATGTCCTTTCTTAATCAACTAAAGCACCCGTTAGTTTAAGTGAAAATGTTCACAATAATGAAAACAATTAATTGACTATTTTTATTATGAAAAGGTCGGAGCAGGAAATTCATCAATTTTGATACGAAGTAAACTATAAGGTTTCTGTCGTAAGTCTTTTCCATAATGAAATCTAGGCTGTCGATGTAATTGGTTCACAATGACATACAAATATTGATCCGGACCAATTGAAAAAGTATCCGGCCACAAAATTCTCGGATCATGTGCGATAGTTTCCATTATGCCATTTGGCAATATCTTACGGATACTGTTGTTTTCATAATCTCCAGCATAAACAGTTCCCTTTGCATCGGTGATCATTCCATCAGACGCACCTTTTTCTCCCCAATACTCCACATGATAAGGTAAATTCATGTCCGGTATCGTTCTGTCTCTCAGGGCTTCTGTTGAGATCGAGAACAAATGCCGACTGGTTAGTGGAGCAAAAAATAATATCTTTCCATCGGGAGAAATCGCAAGACTATCAGACGCCAATCTAAATGGAGAAGTTGAACCGTCTTTGTTTCGATTCATTAAAATTTGACCTTCTACTTTCGGTAAAAAATAGGGATCTGGTGAAGTTGAATTTGCTCCATTTAACCGTCTAAACGCGTTTCCATTTGATAAATCTACGACGATAATAGCTCCTGGTCCTCTTGAAGAAGAATCCGTTATATAGGCATAACCTGCTTTTCCAACACGAAAATCAAAACGGACATCATTCAGATAAGTTGTAGGCAGGACAACACCTTCTGTAAAGGTATATACTTTTCTTATTGTATTGGTTTCTAAATCAACAGCGACTAATTTTGCCCCCCCTTTAATAGGTTCAGAAAAATTGGGTGCCGCTGTATCTAATATCCAAAGCGTTCCCCTTCCATCAGCAACTACACTTTGGACACTGATGAAAGTCATTGGGATATTCTCGGGGTTAACCAAATTGGTTTGTAAATTAGGATAAGGCTGCAATTTATCCTCAAAAATTTCCGCCACCGTAAATTTAACATCGTCTCCCCATTTCGGAAAGCAAATGAAAATACGACCGGTTTCTGAAACAGTAACACCTGTAGGCATAGCCCCATAAAATGCATAAACTAGTTCTAAATTACCGAAATATTTTTCACTAGGTAACATAGGTTTCATAATATCCTCCTCAAGCATTCAAACGGGATATCTCCTATATATGATTTATATTTTTTCTAGTGCATGTTTCTTAATAAGTTTTTCTATACGAAAAGATGATTGAATTGATTGTTTTCGAAATTTAATAAGTCTGTCAGAAGAAAGGAAACATTTTAATTTAAAGGTCTCCAGATGAAGTAGAATTCAATTAGCAGGTAGCGAAGTTCAATATTCCCGAATCAACGTTAAGCTGGTATAAAAAATGGGGAAATTTTCCCCTTTAAATTTGTGAAAAAATGTACTTAAGCTAAACTGCCGTTAGTTGAATAAGAAGAGGATAATGTTATTCTCTATGAGAACCTCTTGTACTTTCATAGCACTCACCCCCTAAAGTCATATTAGCGCTCGGTCTAAAGACCTCACTACGCCCCCCGCTATGGGCTACGTCCTCCACCTAAAGTGTACATACTTTTCTGGATATTATATATATTAAACTATATTTTCGATATCTGTATAACTAATCTAATATGTATAAGAAAAGAGGATATATGCTCATATATTGAACATAATATCCTCTTATTAGTTTAGTCTATTTAATCTAGTGTGTGGTAAGGCTCTTTAAAGTTGTTTAATTTCTATACATTTAAAGGTATTTGTACTCAAAAATCATTAATAAAGTTGTTTAATTCTTATTGAACTAAAGCACCTGTTTGTTTAAGTGAATACATTCACATTTATAATGTCTCTCAAATATAATATCAGTTTATATATTCACCATTCTTCTCTAACAGGTTCAAGATAAATTGTAATTTGTTAATCGATATGTTTGTGTAACCACTGTTCAAATATCTTTAACTGTTCTTCAGTATGAAAGTAATGTTCACCTGTTTCCATGACTTCTAATTCACAACGATGTTTTTTTGTAAAATAGTTAATAGTTTCAAATTCGCACAGTTCATCCTTGGCTCCATACATAATATATGTATCTGTATTCCATGTATTAATAGGATGTTCTTTTACATAGCATAAATAATCCCAATATAACTTTTGACCAATAGGTGTCTCTATAGTCATTTCTTTTTGCAAAAGCTCTGGTGTTACATTAAACCATTTCATCATATTTTCGATAATTCGTTCCATATTAACTACTGGTGATAAAAATAATGCCTTTTCTAGCACATCATTTTGATAGGCTAAAAGGCTAAAATAAGCTCCCATACTACATGCAAACACGCTTACTTCTTTCCAATGTTCTTTTGCGTAATTCATAATTATAGATAATTCACTAACACAAAACTGTACTTTGCAAGGAGTATTATCATTTTTTCTTTCTCCATGCTCAGGTAAATCAAAGCTTAATACTTGATAACCTTTTTGATTAGCTTCTTCAGCTAATATTTGAATAACTGTATCTTCCTTATTTGACATATTTCCATGTACTGCAATAAAAATTTTTTCACTCTTATCTCCCCATAAAACCGCAGGAATATTACTAATTTTAAAATTATCTTTAAGCATATTTCCTCCATAGAATAAGACATATAGGACTTGGCAAAAAACCGCACACACTTTATAATCCTCTACTCAGTTTTAAACAAATCAAACTATTCCTAATTTATCACAAATGAATTATAATATCTCTCTACCTCTGTATAACAGAGTCTACTTTGTATTTAAAATCTTTCTTTTTTTCCATTTCTTCAAAAGCTACAAGTTCTTATTTTGATTCCTTATTGAGCTAATCTACTCCGTTAGTGGAAGAAGGATTTTTAAACAATTATATTATTTTTCAAATGACTTTATTGTAAATTAAACAACTTTATTATCTCTGCACATTAATGTTGCTTCGAAATAAAATTTGATTGAAATAATACTATTAATATTGATAAATCAACTAAAGAAAAGAGCTTGTTTTGAAGAAAGTTCGATCCAAACAAGCTCTTTCCATGTTAAATTGGATAGTTGTTTTATAAAAAAGTTTGATTGGAAATAAAATGCTCATTAGTTTGGAGTGTATTTGTTCTCAAATTCAGTTTTTGCAATTTTAGTGTATTTGTTAACAAACTCTGTTTTTGCTTCCGTATATCCATCTCTGTCCTGTTCATATTTGTTTATTAAGCTCATTTTTAAGTTACTATATTCTTGGGCAATATCTTTATGTAGTCGTAAAAAATCTCTAAAATACAATTCATTCCAATCTCCTAAATACCTAATATGAAGATGAAATACTTTTTCAGCAAATCCTTTTTCTGTATAACCTTTCATAAACATCATATGAGGTGCTGGCTTTTGTACTTGAATTTCTAAAATATATCCGTTTTTCTCTAATATACTCACTAAAAACTTCAAATCGCAGTCTTCTGTTATTTCAAGCAATATATCTATCGTTGGCTTTGCTAATAACCCGTTAACAGAAGTACTTCCTATGTGATTGATTCGTTCAATATATTGATTATCGATTATATTGTTAAGTAGTTTTTCTTCTTGTAAATACCAATCTTTCCATATTGGATTATGTTCTTTCAGTATAATCGGAAACAGTTCCCACAATTCCTCAAGTGACATTTCTGATAAACTCTTATCCACAATATATTCCTCCATTTTACTTAGTAAGCCGTTTTTGTGACTTTGTAATAAAGTTGAACTGTTTATAAAAAAGTCGCACCGTTTTGAAAAAAGTTGAACCGTTTATAAAAAAGATGCACCGGAATTTCCTGTCTCTTCAAAGAGGGGATTGCGGCTTTTCTTGTGGATTAAGAATCTGTTAAGTGATAATAAATAGATTGTTTTGCCATTTTACACTACCCCTTTTATGAGATTTTAAAACTACATCTATTTAATTACGTTTAATCGTAACTCTCGTTTTCACTTAATACCTTTCTTCTCCTTCCGTATATCACTAATGGTTGACACTGACACCACTAAAAATAACAAAAATAAAAGATACTCAACCCAGTTTTCTTTAAGTATATAACCCTGGTTGTGTATCCTAACTAACAAACCAATACAACAAAATACCCCTAAAACAATTTGCGACCATTGTCTGTTTCTATCGTTTCCTGTACCAAACACACTCATTTACTTTCTCTACCCCCTTTTTAACTTACCTCTGTATGATTACGTTTAATCAAACATTTTTATAAAACAGAATGCTTATTTAAAAAGAAAGGAACCCATTTTGAACAATCTTTTTTCAAAATGAATTTTTTATACTTATTGTAAAATACGGGTTTTTCAAGTGTTTTTAATCAAACTTTATTTCAAACTAACAGTTTTTATCAAACTTTATTTTAAGTTATCAATCTTTTTTATAAATTATCGGACTTTATTTTAAATCAACATCTGTTTCAATTAATTCAACATCGTCAGATGTTGAATCCCCGGCAAGCTTGAGTCTTTTTTCTATGTACGCCAATGCTCCAAAATAAAGGAAAGAGTTACTGCTCAAAAGCGTACCCACATTATAGAAAAAGATGCACTGGCATTATCATTATATTTCATATTGTATTTTATCGTCTAATAGTTTTCTAGATAGTTAATTATTCTTATTTTTAAGGTCCTCGATGTTTCACATCTGCGGATACGCCTCCCGCTATGGGCTATGTCCTCCTCCAAAACCAGTTAACCCCTTATATCGTTCCTCTGTTTTATACTCTTTCGCGTATAGTATGTAGTCTTTTATTTTTAACTAATTTATTCTGAAAAGACTACGGAAATAAAGGAATTCAAAAAATTATAGAGAAAAATAGAAAAGGGAATTTATACCTCCTAAATTTTTTCAACATTAAAACAAGAGAAGAAAGGTATGAGTAATTTGAGTGTATTGAACAAATTAATTGAACAAGCTAAAAATCCAAAAGGTTTTGTCGGATCATCTATGCTATGCATCATGAATGTGGCTCATACCAGTATGACCAAATGGGCTTTAAGCAACATTGAAATTATTGAACATGCGAACGTGCTCGATATTGGTTGCGGCGGGGGAAAAACAGTACATACTCTCTCGAAAATGAATCCTCACGGAAAAATATACGGTATAGATTATTCCGAACAGGCAGTAGAAAACTCTATCAAAACAAATAAAAAAGATGTGGATTCAGGAAAAGTTCTTATAAAACAAGCAAGTGTATCTTCTATTCCTTTTTCAAATCACTTTTTTGATATGATTACTGCATTTCAAACACATTATTTTTGGCCAGATTTAGAGAATGATATAAAAGAAATATTTCGTGTGTTAAAACCAAATGGCTATTTTATCATTGTGGCTGAGCTCTATAAAATAAAGTATCATATGACAAAATTTAAAACAAAAGAAGATGTAGAAAAATTACTAAAAGAAACTGGATATAACAACGTGATATTTCATGAATATAGGGGATCGATTTGTATAGTTGCAAGAAAATAGAAAAAACGCCAGAATCCTTATTTTTCTGGCGTTTTTTCCTTTTACTTTACTTCAGCTTGTAAACAAGACTTTAAGTGCTGTAATGCAAATTTATGCCCTTGGTCATTAAATGACGCAACTGCCTTTTCGTATACGGCAATACGAAATCCCTTGTTATAAGCATCTACTGCTGTATGTAACACACAAATATCTGTGCAAACACCAACAAGATGCACTTCTTGTATCCCTCTTTCTCGAAGCTTAATTTCTAAGTCCGTTCCAGCAAAAGCGCTGTACCGTGTTTTATCCATGTAGTATACATTTTCATTATTTTTGTATTTTTCGTATACATTTTGCAATTCACCGTATAAATCTCTTCCTCTTGTTTCTGCTATATTATGCGGTGGAAATAATCTAGTCTCTGGATGATAAGAATCATTTTCTACATGTTTATCAACGGCAAACACAACATAATCTCCAGTTTCAATATGCTGCTTCGTTATTTCTACAATATACTCTTCTATAACTTGCGCTGGTTTTCCACATGTTAGCGCCCCATCTTCTGCTACAAAATCATATGTATAATCAATATTAATAAGTGCTCGTTTCATCTTTTCTCTTCCTTTCGTTTCACATTAAACAATAGAAAACGTGTTATAACGACGACTTATTACAGATTCGACATATGTTATAACAATCCCTATGAAAACAAAAGAAACCTGCTCCTAGAGCAGATTTCTTTTACTGTGCTGGTTTATTTTCAAACTTCGCCTGGGCAAAGTTAATTACTTTTCCATTTGGATCATTATTTTCATACTGGATTGCTGTTACGGTATGAATACCTGGTTGTAATGTCTTTTCTTTTAATGCAATTATCGTTTGTGTTAGTTCGATTACTTGATGCGTTTCTTCAAATTGTTTATCAACATATACAAACACTTCTTTATCCTGTTGGAAATTTGCAAGTTCGATTTCTACTTGTTGAATAATCGTATCTTTTTTGATAAATACTGCAGGCACATTCCCATTTTCTGATGTACCATCTGGCGTAGTAACTTTCACTTTTCCTTCACCAACTGAAGTGATCCCTTCTGGGAATGAAGATTTACTTTCTTGCTGTGCATGAACAGTTTGTTCTTGCCGCGTTTCTTCCTTTACTTTCTTTTCTTTTGTTACTCCGCAACCCACTAACAACATAACAGATAATCCAGTGATTATGAATTTTTTCAAAATCCATTCCCCCTGTATCATAATGTCAATTTATTATACAAAAATAACTTTTGGATATATGCATCTATTTAAAACACTTTCAAAAACAAAGCATGTTACTTTACACAACTTACTGTACCATACTTCTCCCTCTATTATCATCATTATTTTCCCAAGAAATTTTTAGTAAATCCTTTACAGCCTCTTAATTATATATTTCCTTCATTTCTACATGAAAAATAATCTTAGTCCATACAACTAAGATTATTTCAACGTTTATCTCTATTAATAGAAGTCTTACTTTATTTAATAAATTTTGTAATTTCCGCTACCTCTTTTCGAGCTAACTTTTTCGGCTGATCCTTTGGATGGCCTAATGAGATAACCATATTAATTTGTTTATCAGATTCAATTTGTAAATAGCTTCTTAGCTCCTCCTGTGCTAATAACACCGGTCCTGTCATTGGACATGTACCAAGACCACGAGCATGGGCTGCGAGCATTAAGTTTTGTGCAGCTAAACAGCTGCTTTTAATTCCTTCTTCTTCCCAAATAGACTCTGGAACAAATTCAATCGGATCAAAAATCTTTTCACGAAACTTAGACTGATATGGCGTTGCTAAACAAATGATTAAAACAGGCGCATCTGAAAAAGCTGTTGCGTATGGTCCAAAAGAACGAGTCAATAACTTCCCTGCTTTTTCTTCCCCTTTTTCTATTGCCTCTTCTGCTCGTTTATGTAATGCCTTCCATGTCATTTCTTCTATGTCTTTGATTTTGTCACGATTCATAATAACGACAAATTCCCACGTTTGTGAATTTGTATCACTCGGTGCATATCTCGCACAATCAATAATTTCTTCGATATCTTCCACAGAAACGTCTTGCTCTGTAAATTTACGAACGCTACGGCGTCCATGAATAACCTCTTTGAATGCTTGATAATCCATATAATTCAAAATCCCCTTTTATAACGTTTTCAAAATCCATACCAGTCTGATTATATCATATAACAAAAAAAAGCTGGACATGTTCCAGCCTTTTAAGTTTTTATTTACTTTTAAAAATCATTTTTATTTTATCCCGCTATTCACGGGCAGTAAAAGCCCGATTAGGCGGGCTTTCCATCAGTGGAGTTTCACTTTATGTTAGCAGTATAAACACTTTCTTTATACGCTGCCTGTAACTTTCTTATAACTCGCTGTTCTTCAGTTTGGTACCAATCTTCCCCAATTTGCGTTACTGGTACAATTTCAATAGGCGTAGCTGTAAAAAAACACTCCTCCGCTTCATATACTTCTTGAAGGGAAAATTGGCGTTCTTCTACAGGAATATTCAACTGCTTTGCTAAGGAAATTACGTGATGACGTGTAATTCCATACAAAATAAATTGATTCGCAGGATGTGTAATAAGGGTTCCATTTTTCACGATAAAGAAATTAGAATGACACCCCTCTGTTACAATGCCATTACGAACTAAAATTGCTTCATAATAGCCTTCTTTTGCAATTTTATTTTTAATCATGATATTAGGAAGTAAATTAAGAGATTTAATATGACAACGATGCCAACGTATATCTTCAGCTGCTGTCGCTTTAATTCCATTTTCTATAAGAGAAGTTGGCCTCGGAAATGGTACGATATTTGCATAGTATGTAGGTTGGAGATTGGGCTCGAACAAATGATTTCTAGGTTGCACACCTCTCGAAATTTGAATATATACATTTCCATCTTCTTTAAATTGATTCTTTTCAATCAATTGTTGCAGTTGAGAAATAAGTTCTTCTTTTGTAAACGGCGATTCTAATTCAATTTCCTCCATAGATCGGAAGAAACGATCTAAATGGAGATCTAATAAATGAGGCTTCCCATCATATAAACGAAATACTTCATATACCCCATCCCCAAACTGTAACCCTCTCTCTTCTAATGAAATCATTGGTTCTTTCTCTTTCGTATTCACAATGCTTCCATTAAATAAAATCCAATCTTTATGATTACTTTCCATACCATTTTTCCTCCTCTTGATACAGATACTTCTATTGTACAACCTAAATCGTTTGAAAAGAAGCAATTTTCAAACGATTTGAATGCAAAATAAAATATTCTCTACATATACTGTTATTCTTAGGGGATTTATGGAGTAAATTGAAACTTTCATCAGTGTCACCTCCCATTGATGGAAAGCTTTCACCAATCAGGCGCACACCAGCAGTTATCTGCCCGCGAATAACGGGATAAAATTACAGTAACTTGAACTACTCCTCCCTTAAACGCTAAGATAATCTACAGGAGGACTTGCTCATCACACATATATATACATAAAATATTAGACGCGAACCGTTTAAGGTATCTAATTCTCACAGTTTTTTATCTCCTAAAAAGGGGGGATTAGCTTGGGATTTCTCGAAGGATATAATAGTTTCAGTGGGGCATTTTCGCCTTTAATTGTACGTTCTATTCATTCTTATAGTCAGAATTGGAAGCAGCGATTTCACAGGAAACAGCGCCAAAAGCTACGAATGAATAAAAGAAGACGTTATTATCTCAAACAATTATCATAACGGAAAGCCTCTTTATACATTGAAAAAGTATAGTTTTCTACTCACAAAAACTAGGGATCCCTGTAAAATACATGGAACCCTAGTTTTTTAGTATACATCCCATTTTAAAGATTTATTTGACAGAATTAAGATAAAGTGAAACTTCCATCAGTGTTTTTTTCATCCCCCACCTATCTTCTTAAGAAAAGCGGAAGCGGCTCGCTCAGAATCGTAGGACGTTGGAGCACCCGACAGAGAGGCGCTTTTTGCCTCGTCCGAGGAGCCGAAACGACCAGAGATTCTAGCTGCTAAAGCTGGACAATGTTTCACTTTGAATCTTGAGACGGGGGTCTTACTGCCCACGAATAGCGGGATAAAAAAAGAATCCATAAGGCATGGATTCTTTCCTTCTAACTAACTTAATATGGAGTGTATTCAATATAAGATGGATCGTAATAAATCCACTGACTTGCTCCAAGATCAAGCCAGCCATTTTGGTATTGGTATACTACATATGATTCAGGTGCATTTAACTTCCGAATAATCGAATCACTCGTTGATGGCCCTGTTCGTAAATTGATGTTTGTTCCGCGAGTTTTAGCTACACCAATTGGGCTCCCATCTTGATTTCTATACCTCATATACTGAATATAAGACGGGTCATAATAAATCCATTCATTTGCTCCAAGACCTAACCAACCATTATTCTCTTGATAAACAACATACGATTCTGGTGCATTTAACTTCCGAATAACCGAGTAACTCGTTGAAGGTCCTGTTCGCAAATTTACATTCTTCCCAAGAATATTTGCTACACCAATTGTTTGTGGATTTGGTTCTGGCGTTGGAGGATTCGGATTCTCTTTTGCAGGCAACCCCATAATATTCACAATACCACGTGTGTAGGCTTGACATATATCTTCAATAAATTGTTGATTCTTTAGTAAATTTGCATCAAATGTTGTGTCAATAAATGCAGTTTCTGTTAAGAGAGCGTCCATCCTTGTTTCTCTTAATACTGCATAATTCGCCATTTTAGCACCGCGGTCCTTTAATCCATACTGATTTAAAACGGGGCGTACTGCTTCATGCATTTCCGCTTGTTTTCCTGCTGCAGAACTACCGCTTGGAAGACCGTTAAAAATATAGTCTTCATAGCCTGTCCCCCCACCGCTATTAATATGAAATGAAATGAAAAAATCCGCATTATATGAATTAGCGATATTTGCTCGTTGTGATAATGCTACGTATACATCACTTTCACGTGTCATTTCAATGTCCACATAATAGTTCGCTAGTAAAATATCACAAACACGCTGTGCAATTTGTAACGTAAGGGTTTTTTCTACTAAGCCATTTCCAACAGCACCGGAATCATATCCACCATGTCCTGCATCAATGACAAGTTTCATCAATCATTCCCTTTCTTTTCTCTTCATTAAAAACACATATTATTGTGCTTGTCTTATTTTATTCATAAAATTGATAGAATGTGACAATGATAAAGTGGAACTTCCATCAGTAGGACTTTTCTTCATCCCCCACCTATCTTCTTCGCTTCTCTCTCAATCTTGAGGTGGGGGGCTTACTGCCCGCAAATAGCGGGATAAACAAAAACCGCCTTATGAAAGACGGTTCCCATCATCTCGTTTCAACCAATTTAAAATAAAAATATAAGTTTGATAGTGGATATATCTCATACAAAATAGACAGAATAGAATTCCCATACCAATACCGCTATACAGTAATCCTAATTTCAAAAAAATTGCAATTGATGGTGGGAAAAGAGTGACTTTTTGCAAAGTATATAATGCAAGAAACAATGTTGAAAACAAAGGGAAATATCGCCACTCATATGGTGTACGCTTCTTGTTCAATATATTTTTCATAAGTAATTGAAATAACTCTGCAAATAAAAAACAGCTTAGAACTATAATAAGCGCTAGTGTCATTCCCATACACTTCCCACCTTATTTTATAATGTACTGATAAAATAACACATCTTGCCACTCATTAAACTTATAGCCAACCTCTCGAAAACATCCTACATATGTAAATCCCATCTGTTCATGCAACTTCACACTTATGTCATTCCCTTTTGTAATCCCAGCAATAATAGTGTGATGCCCTGCTTCTTCAGCCAATTGAAGTATGCGACCTAGCAATTTCTTCGCAATACCTTTCCCACGCGCTTGCTTTCCCACATAAACTGAAATTTCTACCGTCTGCTTATATGCCTCTTTTTCCCGAAATGGTGATAAAGAGCAATACCCAAGTACGATACTATCTTCTTCAGCAACGATGACTGGGTACATTTCATTATGTGCATCAAACCACACATTCATTTCTGTTAATGATTTCTCTTGCAAATCAAATGTAGCGGTTGTATGTACAATTGCATCATTATAAATATGTAAAATAGCTCTTACATCATCTCTATATGCGCTCCGAATTTCCATTTCTTCGTCTCCCCCATTACAATTGCTTTATATAAACATGATTATGTTGTTGAAAACCAACTTGTTCAAAAAACGCTATCACTCTTTCATTCTTATCTATAAGTGTGATTTCAATCTCTTTCACGTGGTCTCTTTTGATGATTTCTTCAAACGTGTAATAAGCATTTGTTCCATAACCGTATCCTTCATAATCATGATGAATGAGAAGATACGATAAAATCGCTTTACTTTGTTGCACAGTGTAATCAATAATACCTACGTATGTATCGTCTGCTTTTATACAATACGCTACATCTTGAGCTGGTAGATCATGAGAAGAAAACATTTCTTCTATTACTAAACTTGTCTCATTGGTAACTTTTTCAAACTTTAACATAACTATTTCACCTTCATTCTTATTATTATTGTATCAAATAGGACAAGTATTTATGAAAAAAACCTTAAGATAACAATGTTATCTTAAGGTTTTCTATTTATACTAAGCTATAAGCACGCTTTGTTTCTTCATGGAACACATTTGTATCATATTTATGCTCAACAAAAATTTGATGCCATACCATAAATGCAAGTACTGTCCAAATTTTACGGCTGTAATCACCTTTATCTGCACAATGTGCTTCTAACAAGTTTAATACGTACTGCTTGTCGATTAAATGCTCTGTTTTGCTTTCTTTAATGATATTTACAGCCCAATCATGCATTTCATCTTTTAACCAGTGACGAATTGGTACTGGGAATCCTAGTTTCTTACGATCTAATACGTGATCCGGTACAATACCGCGTACAGCTTCACGTAAAATTGCTTTTGTTGTACCGTTTGCAATCTTTAATTCTGTTGGAATTTTAGATGCAACATCAAACACTTCTTTATCTAAAAATGGTACACGAAGTTCTAATGAATGTGCCATTGTCATTTTATCAGCTTTTAATAAAATGTCACCGCGCAGCCATGTGAACATGTCAATGTATTGCATTTTGCTTACATCATCGTAATTCTTAATGTCATCATACAATGGCTTCGTAATATCCATGTAATTTACACTCTCATTGTAGTGCTTCATAAGCGCCGCTTTCTCTTCTTCACGGAATATTTTCGCATTTCCATAGTAACGTTCTTCAATTGGTGTGCATCCACGCTCTAAGAAGCTCTTTCCTTTGAATCCTTCTTTTAACGCACCACTTAACGCTTTTAGCACACGCTTTCCTGGACTAGGAATGTAAGAGAACATTTTTAAAGAGTTTGGCTCACGATAAATATTATATCCACCAAACAGCTCGTCTGATCCTTCACCAGAAAGAACAACCGTCACATGCTTACGCGCTTCTTTCGCAACGAAATACAACGGTACAGCTGCTGGGTCCGCTAACGGATCATCCATATGCCACATGATTTTTGGAAATTCATTCATAAATTCTTGCGGTGTTACGAATACACTATAATTTTTCACACCTAATTTTTCTGCTGTCTCTTTCGCTACATCAACTTCACTAAAGCCACGGCGCTCAAAACCAACAGAGAATGTCAACAGATTTGGATTCATTTCTTTCGCAATAGATGCGATAATCGATGAATCAATACCACCAGATAAGAATGAACCTACTGGTACATCACTACGCATATGCATTTTTACAGAATCGTATAATACGTCACGAATTGCTTGAATATGCTCTTCTTTCGTTGCATCAGATGCATTGAAATATGGTTGCCAATAACGGCGAATTTCCATCTCTTTACCAAGCTCTTTTACAAAGTAATGACCCGGCTCAATTTTGTTAATATCCACTGTTAATGTTTCAGGCTCCGGAGCATATTGATACGTAAAGTAATGTTGTAGAGAAGCTGGGTTTACCCCTTTATCTTCCATCACATGTAAGATACTTTTCTTTTCAGATGCAAAGAACGTTGTATCTCCATGCTGTGCAACGTAAAGTGGCTTAATACCGAAATGATCACGCGCACCGAAAAGTTTTTTCTCTTCGCGATCCCAAATCATAAATGCAAACATACCACGAAGGTAATCTACACATTTTTCTTTCATATGAGCATACAATGCAATGATTACTTCTGTATCAGATTGCGTCGCAAATGTTGCACCTTTTTCAAGAAGCATTTCACGAAGCTCTACATAGTTATAAATTTCACCATTAAAAATAATTACATAACGATCATTTTCATAGGTTAACGGCTGATGTCCTGCCTCTAAGTCAATAATACTTAAACGGCGGAAGCCAAATTGTACATGTTCATCACGGAAGTATCCTTCATCGTCTGGACCACGGTGAAAGATAATCGTATTCATATTTTCAAATTGATGTTTTTCTTCTGCCGAAAACTCTCTAGGGTTTTCACATAAACATCCTACAAAACCACACATACTTTCTTACCCTCTTTCGGTTTTCATTCTTTTTCTATACTACTAACCCTATTTATACTAGCATAATCATAACAATATGGCGACAAAAAGTACAAAAAAACCGCTCCTATTCTTATCTTATCCTTTATCAACTTTCAATTTCTTACACAACTGAAAAAAAACACACTCACATTTAGGCATTTTGGTCATATGATATTTCAGATTTATCTTTAGGAGGAGAAATTATGAGTGATGAACAAAAACCTTCACGTCCGCCATTTCGAAGTTACTTAAAGCAAATTGATGACTTTTTCGAACAATCTCCGCTTCGTGATGTTATTGCAGATATGAATCACTTTTTCCAAAAAGGAAATCGTTTATTAACATTTCCTGTTGATTTATTTGAAGCAGGAGAAGACCTTGTTATAAAAGCTGAACTTCCTGGTGTTCAAAAACAACAGATTCAAATTGAAATACAGGGTGAATACTTAAAAATTTCCGTAAAAGAAGATGTTTTAGAAGAAGAAATAAAAGAATCACATAATTATTATCGCCGCGAACGCGCAGTGTCAGAAGCTTCCCGCATGATTAAACTACCTTATACGATTAATAAAAAACAAGCGAAAGCTTCTTATCAAGATGGAATTTTAGAGATTCGTGCACCAAAACTTCCGCAGCAACATGATATTTTATCGATTGAATAAAAAAGGATGCTCATTCGCATCCTTTTTTACTGTGTTAAACGCTTAATATCACGAAGTATATCATCATACGGTGTATTCGTAATACCGCTATATTTCTTCAAAACTTTCCCATTTTGATCTACTAAATAAAATGATGTCCCATGAACAACTTGATCTGTATTTTCAGGTTTGTCAACAAGCATTTGGAAATTTTTCTTTGCAAACTTTTCAATGTCATCTTGCGTATATCCAGTTAACAAATTCCAGTTCTTCGTATCATCTGTGAACTTTTGTGCGAACGCTTTTAAATTTTCGGGCTTATCTACCTCCGGATCAACACTGAACGATACAAACTGAACATCTAGTTTTTTTTCTTTTGCTAACTTTTGTAATTTCGCCATATTAGCCGTCAGTGGCGGGCATACTGTTTGACAGTGTGTAAATACGAAATCCGCTACCCACACTTTTCCTTTTAAATCTTTCGTGCCAAACTTTTCACCATTTTGATTTATGTATTGAAAACTTTCAACATCCCAATTTAATGGATCTCGAAGTTTTGATCCTGAACTGCATCCAGCTAAGACTAGTAAGCAAAGAGCAGTAAAAATACCAATCCATTTTTGATATTTCTTCATTCTAGAACACCCTTCTCTCTTTCAAAATATAACATTTCTTCTATTCCTATGCTAACGAACAGTAAGAGTCCAAATCGCAAGATATTTCCATCAACAGAAGGACAATCCTACTAATGAAAATTTCACTTTATTGTAACAAAAGTAAACACTACAGGAGAAGTGTTTACTTCACTTGTTCACTAAATCGTACTAATTTTTCAATAGCTTCTTCTTTATGAAATGTGCTAAACCATCTATAATCTTCGTCATCTAAAATACGATAATGTTGACTGACAATATTTTGCTGTAAGCAAAAAGGTCCCTTTTTCTCAATTTCCTTCCACCATACATGTCCACCCATCGTTTTTTCTTTTTTATATTCAATATGCTGATGAGAAATTGTTTGGACAACTTCAATTGCAGATCCCCCAAACGCAGTTTGTAACACTTCGCTGTCTTGAAACAACGCACATACCGCAACAACAGTCGTCCACGAAGGTGAAATGCGTTCTTTTTCAATTTGAACAATCGTCTTTTTGGAAAGACCTAAAATCTCTGCCATTTCTTCTTGTGTATAATTATGTTCTGTTCGAATCAGCTTCATTCTTTTCGCGACTTTCAATATCACTTGGTCTTTATTCATATGAACACCTCTTCTTGCTTTGTAAAGATTACCTCGTTGTAATTTTACACTTTTTTAATAATTAGTCAATTTCATTGACTTCTTTCCTTAACAACACTTCAATACAATAGTACTAATAGATTTCATGTGGGGTGATGTTCATGTGTGGAAAGCGTTATGAGAACATGGATAATATTAGTACAAAAAAACCGATAAGAGAATTTTTACGGTGGAGAAAAGAACGCAACCAAAAGAAGAAAGACTTTTCTTTCGTTATAGAACAATCGCCTGTAAAACAAGCTGCATTTTTACGTGCAAATAAATATAAAACAACCGTTACATGGATTGGCCACTCGACATTCCTTATTCAAACAAATGGACTCAATATTTTAACTGATCCTGTATGGTCTAAAAAGGTTAAAGTTGTACCACGACTTACAGATCCTGGACTGATTCTTGAAGAACTACCGCCCATTGATGTGGTACTTATTTCTCACGGTCACTACGATCACCTTGATTTTCCAACGCTTCGTCAACTAAAATCGGATGTACTATATTTAGTGCCAAGCGGTTTAAAAAAGTTATTTTTACGAAAGAAATTTTTCCATGTTGAAGAATATAACTGGTGGGAACATACAGTAATTGATAATGTACATTTGCACTTTGTTCCAGCTCAGCATTGGACGAGAAGATCATTATTTGATATGAACTCCTCTCATTGGGGAGGATGGATCATTGACAACAAAACAACCGAAGAAACGATTTATTTTTGCGGTGATAGCGGATATTTTCGGGGGTTTAAAGAAATCGGAGAACGTTTTACTATTGATATCGCCCTCATGCCAATTGGAGCCTATGAACCCGAATGGTTTATGAAGATATCACATATTTCTCCAGAAGAAGCAGTGCAAGCGTTTTTAGATATAAAAGCAAAACATTTTATCCCCATGCATTACGGTACATTTTCGCTCGCAGATGAAACACCAAAGGAGGCAATTACTAGACTTCGCAACAATTGGAATTTACGAATGCTTCCATGGGAACAATTGCATGTTTTATTTCTTGGGCAAACATATATAGCTACTCTTCCCTCCATACAAGAAGAAAAAGTAAAAAGAGAAAGTATGCATATATAATATTACAAACTCAATACATGATTAGTATCAGCATTTATACGGTACACATTATTTATTTTGTACGGCACGAAAAAAGCTACTTGAATATAATCAAGTAGCTTTTTTCTATTCTGCAAAATAAGAGAATCCAATCGCCCCAACACCTGTATGTGTACTAATAACAGGTGTTGTAAAGAAAATTTCTGATTGTGTAAATCCACTAATCTTTTCAACTGCCTCTTTCATCTTCTGCGCTAACGGTAATGCTTTTGCATGTGGAATCGCAACTGCTTTTACTGTTTTACCAGCTATATCTTCTTCAAATATTTTCGCTAATGCTTTTACGACTTGTCCTTGACTACGTACCTTAGTAATCGGATTGAGGACCCCGTCTTCAACACTAGCAATCGGCTTAATATTTAATAAAGATCCAATCATTGCTTTTCCTTTACCAATACGGCCACCTTTTACAAGGTTTTCTAATGTATCAACGACAACAAATAGGCGTGTGTTTTTTCTAACTTCTTCAACACGTTTTAAAATATCTTCTAAAGAACGTCCTTCTTGCGCCATTTTCGCTGCCTCAATTACTTGATATCCTAAAGCATGAGTAATCAATAAAGAATCTACTACCGTTACTTTTGTATTTGTCATTGTTGCCGCACTGCTTGCTGTCGCAACTGATCCACTTAGTCCATTTGTTAAATGAATCGAAAGAACTTCGCTGCCGTCCTCGCCTAAACGATCATACAATTCTACAAATGAACCAACTGCTGGTTGAGATGTTTTTGGTAACTCTTCCGATTTTTCCATTTCTTCAATAAACTCATCTGGTTGTAAATCTACACGATCTAAATAAGTTTGTCCGTTCACAGAAATTGATAATGGGATAACGTGAATATCATATTTCTCAATCACATCTTGTGATAAATCCGCCGTTGAGTCTGTAACAATTTTAATTTTTGGCATGTTTTACTTCTTCCCTTTCCACTACGCTCTCCCTGTTATTATACTAGTATTCCCACTGCTTTCAACAGTTTAAGGTAATTTTCCGACAAAATTCTCGCTTTTTGTGGCTAAAAATGTAAGGCAGAGCACTTTTGCTCTGCCTCAAATTTTTTCTATGCATTTTTTTCTAACGTATTTGTTTCATATACATTTGAATAATCATTCCATTTTAAACAATTTCGCAAATATTCCCGAAATGAGTACGAAAACCTTGGTTGTTTTTGTTTTTGAATTTTGGAAATAAAGAGCTGAAGACGCGACTGAATCTGAAACGCTAATGGATGCTGTGTTTGTAGCACAGGAATTTCAACCACCTTTACGCATTTTCCTGTTGGATGAGTAAAATAAAAACTCTTCATAATCACGATATCAATCCTCTTTTTTTTGGATTTATAATGATAGTATAAACCGACAAAGACAAAAAGTTTGTCTAAATTTTGGAGAAGCAATAACTTTTTTCTTCTTTATATTGTATACGCTTACATGAATAGTATAACAAAGAAATAAAAAAAGCGCCTGTCATAAAGAGGCACTTTTTGATCCAAAATCATTTTCACGACTTTGTTTACGTTTATACACAATTTTCGACAGAGTGATACTAATCTCATATATACATATAAGAGGTACCGCTACCAAACTATGAGATAAAAAATCAGGTGGCGATATACATGATGCTATAATAATTAACATAACATATGCATATCTCCTTATACGTTGCAGCAAGTATGGTGTTAAAAAACCTATACTTGTTAAGAACATAACAACAATAGGTAATTCAAATATAACTGCGAATGGTACCGTTAAATTTAATACAAAATAAAAATATTTCTCAGTTGTAAACATCGTATTAAACATCTCATTTCCAAGCTGCGTTAAAAAGTGAAATAAAAACGGCATCACAATAAAATATCCGAAACATAGGCCTGCAATAAATAATATAAATAACACAGGAATGTACATTAAAGTCATTTTTTGTTCCTTCGGATGCAAACCCGGCTTTACAAATAACCATAATTGAACTGCAGCTATTGGTATTGTACAAACAATTGCAAAGAGCGAAGCAATGGAAAAGAAAATCCATAATACATCACTTGGACCTAAAACTGTCAATTTCATTGTTAAATCTTTCACCAGAAAAAAATAAATATCTTTTGCGTATACAAATCCTATAATTAAGAAAAAAACAAATGATAGGACGGTAATAATTAAACGCTTTCGCAATTCACTAATATGCTCTATAACACTCATTTCTCGATCATCCATTTTTTTCACCACTCTTTTTTCATCAGATAAAAAAGATGCAAGAGAGATTCCCGCCTTACATCTTTTCTAAATTATACATATATTATTTACGTTCTTTATCTTGAAAAGCATCATCTGTTAATTCTTTTGTTGATTTCTTAAATTCTTTTAAAGTTTCTCCTAAAGCTCGTCCAACTTCAGGTAATTTTTTGGGACCAAATAAAATAAGTACGGCTACTAAAATTAAAATTAAACCTGGAAAACCAATATTTGAAAGCATATTTCCATCCCCCTTATAAGTAGATTGAATGGTTCTACTATCCCTTAATTTCATTTTGTCAAAAAAGTTTGTAAACGTCAATGTATCCGCTGGCTTTTGTCAAAAAAATTTGAAAATATAATTTTTATACATTTTTCATTTCCTATTCCTTTTGTATATGATATGGTGAAAGAAACTATACTCCTCATTTTACTATATGAGAAAGGAGTCGAAACATGGCTCAAAAGATGACTCGAATGACTCAGTTTGTTAAAGAAGAAATCGCAAATGCAATTACACATGGCATCGGTGCCATTTTAAGTATTCCTGCGTTAATTATTTTAATTATTCACGCATCAAAGCACGGAACTGCATCAGCAATTGTTGGATTTACTGTATATGGTGTGAGCATGTTTTTACTATATGTATGTTCAACGCTATTACATAGCATTCATCATCCAAAGGTAGAGAAGTTATTCACTATTTTAGATCATTCTGCCATTTATTTATTAATTGCCGGCACATATACACCATTTTTACTCGTTACACTGCGCGGGCCACTGGGCTGGACATTACTCGCAATCATTTGGACATTAGCAATTGCCGGAATCGTCTTTAAAATCTTTTTTGTACGTCGTTTTATTAAATTATCAACTTTGTTTTACGTCATTATGGGCTGGCTCATCATTGTTGCTATTCAGCCGTTATATGAAAACTTAACAGGGCATGGCTTCTCCTTATTATTAATCGGTGGAATTTTATACTCTGTCGGTGCCATCTTCTTTTTATGGGAAAAGCTCCCATTCAATCATGCAATTTGGCACGTATTTGTATTAGGTGGAAGTGCGATGATGTTTTTCTGCGTTTTATTTTATGTATTGCCTGTAGCGTAAAAAAGTCTCAGCTTTATAGCTGAGACTTTTTTACTTATTTAGCTGACCCGCAATAATATCTTGCGTATATTTCGTTAATTCTTTAATGTCCATATTTTGATATTGTTCTGCTGTAATTGGTTTCGAAATTGTGACTGTTGCATGCGCCGGTTTCATTCGATTACCGTTTGCTTCAAACATTTTATAAGTCCCGTCCACTGTTACTGGTAAAATCGCTACACCTGATTTGACAGCAAGATGGAAACTACCAGCTTTAAATTCTCCCATTCCAGCACCCTTACTACGAGTTCCTTCTGGAAAAATAATGATAGAATGTCCTTGCTTTAACAGCTCAATTCCATCTTTAATAGCTTGTAAAGATTGACGACGATCCTTACGATCCATAAATACACAGTTCATCAATTCCATCCATGTGGATACAAGTGGAAACCTTTTAATTTCTACTTTCGAAACAAATCCAATTGGCTTATTTAAATAGCCCATTAAAACAGGAATATCCATATCACTTTGATGATTACTTACTACTAGCACTGGCTTATCCTGTGGTACATTTTCAAGTCCATTCACTTGTACTGTTGATCCAGCTACATGAATCATCTTCTTACCAAACCAATTTGTTGTTTTAAACACCAGACGATCTTTTTCTTGCGGCGATAGTGTATGTAACTTTCGTTTTATACGCCACATTCTTGGCGTAATACCAATTACTATTAAAATTAAGTAAAAAATCTTAAAAACCGTTTGAATCATATAGAACCCCCACATATTGTAATTCCGTACTTCATTATACTAGACAAACGAAGGAAAAAGAAGAAAAAATGTCCAAACGACAAGCGTTTGGACATTTTTTATAATATGATAGATTAGAATTGTTTTGCTAATTCACGTGCTTTTTCAATTGCTTGTTCTTTAATTTCAGGTGCCTGTGCAGGATTTGCACTCATACCTTCTACTGCAATATATTCTACTTCCGTTACACCCATGAAATTTAACATCGCTTTTAAGTGGTTACGGCCAAAGTCCACTCCTGCGTATGGTCCTTCAGAGTAAACGCCGCCTGTTGCTTGGATATGGAGCGCTTTTTTGCCTTCTAATAAACCAACTGGACCATTTTCAGTATATTTAAATGTTTTACCTGCAATTGATAAGTTATCTAAGTATGCTTTTACAACTGGTGGATAGCTCAAGTTCCACATTGGTGTTACAAATACGTATTTATCTGCATGCATAAATGTTTCTAAGTTCCCACTCATAGCTGCAATTTTTTGTTGTTGGCTTTCACTTAATGTTTCAAAGCCTTCTCCTGCCCCAAGTTTCCCCCAAGCAGCAAGCACTTCACCATCAATTGCGGGTACGTTTGTATGGAATAAATCAATTGTTATAACGTCATCTTGTGGATTCGCTTGTTTGTAAGCATCAATAAATGCTTCTCCTACTGCCATGCCAAATGATACTTCTGCTGGATTTGGATTTGCTGTAATAAATAGTACTTTTGTCATATTGATTTCTCTCCCTTTTTTCTCTTCATTAATATCTTCAATTCAAGATTTTATTATTGAAAAGTAAATTACTTACCTTACATAAGTAATAATATATAATTAACGTTTATCTGTCAATAAAAATAGTTGCTTTTTTTTCGTAAGTAAATAACTACATTGCGCAAAACTTTCATCGGTGAAAGAAATCCATAACCAAGTTACGGAAAGTTATCAACAATTAGAAGCATATCGGCAGTTATTTCCCGCTCTTCTTTGGTTTCTCATCATCTTCAAGTAGGAATATCAAAAAAATGAGCTATCTCACTTTTGAATGAGATAGCTTATTGTCCATCACTTTTGAAACACATGTTTAACTTTCTCAGCCGGAATACTACTTCCACCTCTACCTTTTACATCTTCAATCATCATTGCCACAACCATATTTGGAGAATTTGCATCAAATGCAACAAACCACCCTAACTCTTTACCATCCGCTTCTTTTGATTCTTTTAATTCCGCTGTTCCTGTTTTTCCAGCAAGCGTAATACCATCTAATTTTGCAATCTTACCTGTTCCTTCTGGGTCATTCACAACTTTTATTAAAGCGTCTTTCAAAATAGCACTGTTCTCTTTTGATACCACATTTTCTTTCCACGCCTTTACCTGCTTTTCATCTTTTAAAAGGTGTGGAGATGGAATATTCCCCTCATTTACAATTGGCGCATAAGATAATGCAACGTGAAGAGATGACATTAAAACTTCACCTTGACCATACCCTGTATCAGCAAGTTGAATATCATTTTTTATACCATCTTTTGCAATTTGCGAAGTTGCAAATCCATATTCAATCGGTAACTTTTCACCAAATCCAAATTTCTTCGCTTCTTCTATAAACTTATCTTTACCAATTTTTAATGCTTCCTGCGCAAAATAAATGTTATCAGAATACATCATTGCTTTTTCAAAATCAACTGGATTGACATCTTTGACACGCGTTACATAATAGTTACCCCAAGAAGAATCTTTTGCCCATTTTACACCATCAATTTTAAGAGATTCTTTTGGATTTAGTACTTTTGTTTCTAAACCAATTGCACCTGTAATTGACTTAAAGACGGAGCCAGGTGCGTATACTTGGGTAAACCGATTTGTCATCGGCTTTTTCGGATCATTATTCCAAGCATCTCGCTCTGCTTTTGCTGACTCTCTTATCATAGCGTTTGGATTGTATGATGGACTACTTACAAGCGCTAATGTTTCTCCTGTTTGTGGATGCATTGCTGCACTTGAACCCGCTTCGCCCTTCATTTCTGCATAAATTTTTTGTTGCAAGTTCCCATCAATCGTAAGTGTAATATTTTCGCCATCCTTCGCTTCCTTTTTAGAAAGTTCTTTTAATTCTTTTCCTTTTGCATCGGCAATATAAACACGTCCGCCTTTTTCACCGCGGAGTTTATATTCAAAAACACTTTCCAGACCTGTTCTTCCAATAGGATCATCAGCTTTATATCCTTTGTCCGCTAATTTCTTTAAATCTTCTGCATTCACCTTCCCCATATAGCCAGTTAAATGTGCCGCAGCTTCTCCTAAAGGATATGTCCGAACATTTACTGTACGCGTCGCTACACCGGGCATAGATATGTAATCATTTTCATTTGCACCTTCTGGCAAAATAGAAAGCGGAACATAGTAGCCTGGTTGTACCCATTTCGCTGTTAATTTCTTTTCGATATCTTCAACCGACATATTTAATAATTTTGCTAATGTTTCTTTTGTTTGTTGAGCTGATTCACCTAATTTCCCAGGCACAACTCCAACTTCTGAAGCTTTCCCATTCGTTGCTAATCCGCTTCCATTCCTGTCATAAATTTCACCGCGCTTTGGCGAAAATGATTGAACAAGTACTTTATCATCTTGTTTCATAGTTGGAAAAATAAATGATGGATTCCAATCAACTTTCCAGATGTCCTTATCTCCATCCTTTTCTTTCACAAGTTTTGCATCATTTTCAAACGTAATCTTCCCGCCGATTGTATCCATGCTTACTTTAAAAGGTACATTCGCATTATTTTTCTCATCTTTTTTTTCTTCTTTTTTCGTTACTGCTTCTACCTTTAAATTTTTCACCGCAATTCCTGTATAAACATTTTCATATTTCTTTACAAAATCTTCTTTTGTAATCGACTGCTTTGCCTCTTTCGATAACTGTTCATACATTTTATCAAACTTTTGTTCATTCCATGCTTTTGCATATGTATCCATCGCTTGCTCTGGCTTCTCTTCTTTCCCACAGCCTACTATAAATAGCATTGAAAAAATAAAAAGTATTCCACATAGTTTTTTCACTTCTTCTCCTCCTTTACGTCTCGATGTTATTATAATATAAAACTCCAATTTTACAAAAATATCCCAATACAAAGAGCGATGCAATATGCATCGCTCTTTGTATTATTCCTTCTATAAATCTTATTTTCTGCTTTTAATAAGATTGTGAACAAATAGAAGAAGTTATATCATTATTTCGTTTAGAAAAGATACGATTCACTATTTACCTAAAGATAAAGAAGCTTAGTATGTGTCACATACCAAGCTTCTTTATCTTTATTTTCGTTTACCATACACATGATAAGCATATGTATATGGATTTTTCTCATCTGTAACGCCTTGTTCTACAGATATTTTTTCCCACTCATCATAATTAATTTCCGGGAAGAATGTGTCGCCTTCAAATACTTCTTCAATTTTCGTAATATACAAGCGATCCGCAAACGGAAGAACTTCTTTAAAAATCTCTGCACCGCCAATCACAAAAATTTCTTCATTCAGTTGCTCGTCCATTTTCTGCACATCATCAATAGAATGGATGACTTCACAGCCTTCCCTTTCATAATTTTTGTTACGGGTTAAAATAATGTTTGTTCTCCCAGGTAAAGGTCTTCCAATAGATTCAAACGTTTTTCTTCCCATAATCATTGGATGTCCCATTGTTACTTTTTTAAAATATGCCAAATCTGCCGGAAGATGCCAAGGTAATTGGTTGTCCTTACCGATTAGACGATTTTTATCCATTGCTACAAGTAATGAAATCATATATATCCCCCTATCTTCGTTTACACAGCTACCGGTGCTTTAATTGCTGGATGCGGATCGTATCCTTCTAACATAAGATCATTCATTTCAAAATCAAAGATAGATTTCACATCTGGATTTAGCTTTAACGTTGGGAACGGACGCGGTTCACGTGCTAATTGTTTTTCCACTTGTTCAAAATGGTTTGTGTAAATATGTGCATCACCAATTGTATGAACAAACTCACCCACCTCTAAACCACACTCATGCGCAATTAAATGTGTTAATAACGAATAACTAGCTATATTAAACGGAATACCGAGAAAAATATCACCGCTGCGTTGATATAGTTGACAAGATAGCTTCCCATCTGCCACATAAAATTGGAATAGTGTATGACAAGGTGGCAGTGCCATACTTGGTACATCTTCTGGATTCCATGCAGACACGATTAAACGCCGGGAATCTGGATTTTTCTTGATCATATCAATTACATCTTGCAATTGATCAAGCGTTTCTCCAGCAGTCGTTTTCCATGCACGCCACTGTTTCCCGTATACTTCTCCTAAATTACCGTACCGCTTCGCAAATTCATCATCTTCTAATACCTTTGTTTTAAACAATTCCATTTGCTCTTCGTATTGCTTATTAAAGTCTTCATCTTGCTGAGAACGCAGTCCAAAGTCTGTCATATCTGGCCCTGTATACGTATCGCTCTCTATCCAATTTTTAAACGCCCACTCGTTCCAAATATTATTATTATGCTGCAGCAAGTAACGAATGTTTGTGTCACCTTTCATAAACCAAAGAAGTTCGCTCGCTACTAAACGAAACGGCACACGTTTTGTCGTAAGTAACGGAAAACCTTGACTTAAATCAAAGCGCATTTGATACCCAAATACAGATACTGTTCCTGTACCAGTGCGATCTTCTTTTCTCGTACCGTTTTCCATAACGTGACGGCACATATTTAAATATTCATACTCTGCGTGTTTCATCAAGTAACCTTCTTTCACAATTGCTTTATGTAACATTATTTTTTCCTATATGGAGTTTATCATATATGCCTTTGAATTTCACACGACCTTTTTAGTAAAAAACTCTTTCATATAGTATACACGCGCAAAAACTCGGTATTAAAAATTTTTTCATCTTCAAAATCTGACATACTTTTGTCAACATTCCCCACAAAAAGAAAAAGGGTTTTCCTATCCCCTTCAAGAAACTATAGTGCGGAAGTAAATAATATATGAGTGGAGGTTTTACTATGCAAAAAATTGAAATGCCTCTTACAAGTAAATTACATACGAAAATCCAAAACATGATGAAAGATTTAAACGTCCCTGGAGCTGCAGTTGCTATCGTAAAAGACGGAGAAGTAGTATTCTCAGAAGGTTATGGGTTCCGTGATACAAAAAATAAAAAACCCGTTACTCCAAAAACGTTATTTGCCATTGGTTCGTCGACAAAAGCATTTGGTACACTATCTTTAAGCTTACTCGCACAGCAGCAAAAATTTAATTGGGATACACCTGTACAAACTTACATTCCAACTTTTTCACTTCACGATCTGCTAGCAAGCGCACAAACAACAGCTCGTGACCTAGCATCTCACAGGACCGGCGTCAGTCGTCATGATACATTATGGTATGTCTCGTCTTTAACTAGACAAGAAATTGCTGAAAAAATTCGCCACTTAGAACTAGATGCACCGTTCCGCTCGGCATTTTTATATAACAATTTAATGTATGCCACGATTAGTTATATTACTGAAAACATTGCAAATCAAACATGGGAACAATATGTAACAGAACATATTTTAGAACCTCTCCATATGGAACGCACAAATTTTTCAGTTAATACTTCACAAAAATCAGATGACCACGCACTTCCCTATAGCGAGAAAGATGGGAACATAACAGAAGTACCTTTCTGCAACCTTGATACCATTGGCGCTGCTGGATGTATGAACTCAAATATAGAAGATATGGCAAAATGGGTATTACTTCATTTAAATAAAGGAAAAGTTGGTGAACATGAACTACTTGCACAAGATCTGCTCCAACAAATGTATACACCGCATATCCCAATTCCAGATGAGCCAATGTTCGCTCTGCCGGAATGCCCATTAAACAGCTACGGTCTCGGCTGGTTTATTAGTGCCTATCGCGGACATAAAGAAATCCATCACGGCGGGAATATCGACGGATTCACATCTCTCGTTTCTTTTATGCCAGAACATAATATTGGGCTTGTCGTGTTAACGAATTCCGGTAAAACGTTACTTCCTTCTTACCTTGCGCATCAAATTTATGATGAATTGCTTGGATTAGAACCAATTGATTGGCATAAACGTGCTGTAGAAGATACAGCAAAGCTTAAAGAAATAATGAAAGAAATGAACAAACCGCTACCACAAGTAAAGGAAACTGTTCTTTCACATCCATTAAAAGATTATATCGGAACGTTTGAACACCCTGCATACGGAACAATAGAAATACACAAACGAAATGAAACTTTATACTTAAAATTTGCCTCATTTGATATTGTACTGAACCATCATCACTATGATATGTTCAGTACAAAATGGAATGTTTTCCAAATGGAAATGAACATATTAGTTTCTTATGAGATGAATACAGCAGGTGTACTAAACGAGCTTAAACTGCACCTACCAGTAACGTTAAGTACCAAGCCACTGCTGTTCACCAAAATAGAAAAATAGAATTTTCATTAGTCAAAAAACGCAGGGACTTCAAAACCCTGCGTTTTTTATTAAAAGGTTTTCTTCTTTAAATATATACCTGTTAGCTTAAGTACATTTCTTCATAATCCCTTCTCTACATTAACATATAATATATCCAGTTTCATTCCCGTAAAAAGAACCCAAAACAGTCATTTATGGAACTCAATTTATTTCTAGTGAAACTGACTAAAATACACTTAAAGACCAGTTCCAAAACTCATTACCAAAAACAAAGAACCTTAATAAGCACCAAATAACGTTTATGGAACATTCTTAACGTACGACAAAATCAAGATTTTTAACTGAAGAATTCCTTAGCGTACGAAATTCGCGTTTTGTTGGTGCTACCCCATGCCCATCAACTTAAGAAATAAGGTATTCCCCAAAACGAAAAAAATGAGTTGAATTGTTATAAATAATTGTAGCAAGATAAAGTTTTCGTTTTGAGGACTTCAAAATATTAGTTTGATGAACATTGGTGCTATCCCTAGGAGGTGATTATCTGTGGATTTTCTTAATGATTTTTTTACTTGGGCGTTTGAAAGGCATCAAAATATCCTAAGTTGGTACATTCGTCCACTATTTTTATTGCCGTTTTGCTATTTTTCCTATAGAAGAAGTATCAAAGGGATAATAATCACTTTAGTTGCATTAGCTACGAGTATGTTTTGGTTTCCAAAACCTACAACAGTGAATCCAAAAGTGGAAGCTTTTTTGGAAATGGAACTGGATTATTTGTTTGGTAAGTGGAACTTTATTAAAATTACGTTGTCTTCACTGGTTCCGGTGACAATGTTTGCTTTAGCATATGCGTTTTGGAAACACTCTTGGAAGTATGGAATATTTGTCATTAACTTAATTGCTATATTGAAAGTTCTATGGAGTTTATATGCAGGTGATGGTTCAGGAGTATCAATCGTTTTACCAGCTTTTATCGGACTGATAATTTGTAATTTATTTATTTGGATTGCTTACAAAGTTGTAAAAAAAAGAGATAATGATAAATCAACAAATAATAATTTTTAATCATTTAAGATCATTACGAGATAAAAACTTCATAAAAAAAGCAGTAAAATAAATAACGGGTTCCTTAACGTACAGGGAGTCGGTTAATTTGTGTCTAAAATATGTCTAAACGTACAATTTTCTTTTTTTGATATGGTGAGGCCTTTTAGGCAATGTATATTTAATTTCCCACTCAAAGATTCAGAAATTGGATGAGACGCTCTAGTTGTGGTGAATGGCTATGACTTAACTGAATTAATTTCTTTATGCAAGGCTTCTATTTTAAACCAACAATTGTGGATCAACAAAAAAAGAATCCTTGTAATATAAGGATTCTTTACAGAAATAGTTATAATTATATATGGTACAACTTGTTATAAACAAATATACATATTTAAGAGCTGATATTATAACTGAATTTCTCTTCTTTTTAAGAATATCTATTCCTTTTCTAGCCAATAAATGGGAACTTCTTTTTCGCCAGCTACTTTAAACTGAATTTCTCCATTTACTTCAAAAACCCGTTCGATAATGGGTATTGTAATCATTTTATTTTCCTTGCTCTTTCTCTTTCGTACTAGTTCTAAGTCGATAATATTCATGATGAAATCCCCTCTGTATTTGTAAGACAGCAAAAAAAGCACCCACATGAGTACTTTTTTAACTTGAATCACCATTTTACTTTTTGAGCTGTTACTCTATGTATATTTTACCATATTTATCTATGACATTTATTGATAACTTTATTTTATTCCAAATAAAGTTTATTTACAATGAAAAACCTGGCTTTGTCTACTATGGGTTAATCCTAATCATCCATTCGTTAGTTACTGAAAATACGGTTCTGGTGCAAATAATTCAGGAGAGGCATAAAGAGGCGAAACGTTTCTTAGTAGGGGTCACCATACATGCCCATCAACTTAAGAATTTTATAACGCCCCAAAACAAAAAATTGTACATTTTCACCTGGAAGTTTCAATTTTCTTGTTTTGGTGTATTTGCTTTTCTTAGCTTAATAGCGATAGGGTAGTATCTCTTATACTACTGATACCTTTTGGCAACCAAAAATTCAATAAAAGGCAAGGTTATCATTGATAATCCTAATAATAACAATAAAAAAATGTTTGTTGTCCCATTTATAAATTTATCAGCAACTACAGCCCCTAAAATAAAAAAAGTAAGAATGAAATAACTTACTTTTGAGCTTTTTTCTGTAATTCTTTGTCCCAGTTCTTCCTCTTGTAATATTCCATCTTTTTCTTCTTTTGTTCCCCAAGTAATAGATGAGAAAAACATCATTACTAAACAACCAATAGTAATGACTTCATTGAAACCAACATCTTTCCCTACTATAATCTTATAAATTGTAAAACCCATTACAATCAAAATACTTATCCCAAATATGATAGAACCAATTTTTCGAGTCCTCATTACTATACATTCCCTTCGTTTATAAATAAAATATCAACTCTAATTTCTAATGTTTTTGCAATATCGAAAGCTAATTGTAAACTAGGATCATATTTATTATTTTCAATGGCATTAATTGTTTGTCTACTTACATTACATAAATCCGCCAATTTTCCCTGAGAAATTTTTTTAATTTCTCTATACTCCTTAATTCGATTACGCATTGGATTTCCACCTTTATTGCAAAGTGTGTAAAAAACCTTTTACATACTAAAAATTGTAAAAAAAGCCAATCAAATTGTCAAATACTTTTTACACATCTTCTGGAAAATTTTACTTCTATCCAAATAGGGTTCACCATACGTCTCCATCAAGTTACTATCTTTAAATAGGCCTACACAAAAATTTTGTTTTTCTACAGTATAGGGATTCATCTTACCTTTTCTTTTTGGGATTGCTCTGTTTTCTTAAGTTGATGGGCATGGGGTACCACCAAAAACCACGCTAAGCAAAAAATAAAATAAGCTGTCCATATGGACAGCTTATTGACATAATTGTTGAAAGCGGAAGTTATTTTGGAGATAGGTTTGCTTACTCCTGGAAGGAGACTCAATTCTTATGGTTCTATAACGCTGTGTTAAACTTCTTATTATTCTTTTCCGCTAAACTCTAAAATATTTAAACCCTCAGATTCTTTTGGTGATTCAAAAAAACTAGTAACATGAATAAACACCGCTTCCGTGTCAAAAGCTTCCCTTTCGGGTTGTTCGTTACGCCTTTGTGCAATTTGACGTAGGCATTGCTCGTTATTTAGATTAAGGAAAATGAGTTGATGGCTTGCATTGACTTCTGATGCCATATCCAAAAACCATTTTCGCAGTTTTTGAGTGTTAGCTGGAAAATCCATCACTACATCTGTACCGACACTTAATATGTTTTGGACATGTTTTTTCACCAACGGTTTGAGCTGTGCTGAGAATTTTAGATAGTCCTCAAATGATGCCAACTGATTGGGATAAAGAGATGACAGCCATTCATCCTCAGACAACAGTACCGCATTTTTATCTATCGCCCATTGTTTTGATTTAGTTGATTTTCCTGCACCCATTTTTCCACAAAAAAAGTATAGCGTCCCCAATTGTTTCATATTTTTTAACTCCTCATGTTTATTTTATTTTTCTACCTATAAACCGAACTACCTAAGTTTAACCACTTCTCCTTTTTTTAAATTGTACCATTTCAAAGTAACGGTTTGTCAGGATTTTCAGATGTATATCGTATACATGATTGGTTAACATAACGCAACATTATCGGGATTCAATGTATTTAAGAGACTATTAAAAGTCCTCCAGATCGTTTAACTGGAGGACTTTTGTGTTCACATAATTTTCGTTATTGGAAGTTATAAGTACAGTTGGTATTATGTCTAGGTAAATCTCAATCTTCATCAAGCATATAAAGTTTCTAAAATAAATCAAGTATGATATTGGCTATGTAAGTTTCTAAGAATGCAGCAACGATAATTATAGGTAAAGTTAAAACAATATAAATTTTTATTACTTCTAAAATCTTTTTACTAAGAGATACTCTTTCTTTATCCTTTTTGAACATCATTTTTAATTTGATTCTAATAAATTTATTTAATTCAAAAAGAATGGCCGCAAATAAACAATAAGCGAAAACTTCAAAAAGATAATGAGGGATGGTAGAAATTATTATCCCAAAACCTTTTTTAAAATCAGATTGTAACACAATTCCAAAAAGAATCCCAGGAAGTGAAACAGTTAAAATTATATTTATAACATATAAAAATTGTATTGGAATCAAGGCTAATATAAACATTTTTAAAGGTACAATAAAACCATTATGAACAATATATGCCCATACCTTTTTTATACCTGTTAATTTTTCTACTTGATCTGGTATTCTATTTCCTACCCCTTCGAGTGTTTCTTTAAAATCTGGATTGATTATAAAAGTTATTATGGTTGCAATAACTGTTAGTGCTACCCCTAATATGAAAAAGTTAATAGCTCTTTTAAATACAATCTTATTCATTACATTCGAAATAACTCTCACCTCTTTTTCTAAATTTTACCATCCAAATAATACGGTAGTAAAGAAATTTTTCTTGTATATTCTATTCACGTTCAGTTAACATAACGTAACATTATAAAAAGTTGGATATCGTTAGTAATCCTTTTATACCAATGGATTCTCTCATTCTCCGATATTATAAAATATGCAAGATTTTATACATTGCCGTGATGGTACGGTTTTTCGGGTTCCCGTTTGTTACTGGATTGGCTGAAAAACTGTATAAAATCCTGTATACTCTTAGCGTTATTAAAATTACTTATTTTTATGTCAAAAACTGTTTAGCGTGTTTTTTTCAAAAATGTTGGCGATACTCCATTTATAAAAATTTATCTCATGTTTTGTGAAATTCTAAGTTGATGAGCATGTTGTGAACCTTAGATTGTTATTTCAATTTGATTTCCTTCTGGATCACTTACTACACTTTCATAGTACCCATCGCCAGTAAGACGAGGTTCACTTAATATAAGATAGCCAACTTCTCTTAATGTTTTCGTTAATTGATTTACATTATTTTTGCTTCCGACAGAAAAAGCTAAATGAGCATATCCAGTAACTTCATTTTTAGGTTTATTCTTTACTCCTTTCTTTCGCATAATTTCTATACGTGTCCCCGTTTCAAATGTAATAAAATAAGATTCAAATTGTTTTGTTTCATTACGGTATAAATTATTAGCTTTACCTTTGAAATATTTAGTATAAAATGTGCGCATTAATTCTAAATCATTTACCCAAATAGCTATATGTTCAATCTTCATTATCTTCACCTTTCAATTCAAAGTTTGATTTTGATTTTCTTATATAAAGAAGGAAATCAAAAAATGCCATGAGTGGAAATTTAAATTTCTAATCCAAAAGAATTGTTCGTTTTTTACACTTGGGGGTAAGCAACTTTCTTAACTTGATGGATATGTGGCGCTACCCCTACTTAACAGTTTTCTTATTGATATAATCTTGTTCTTCTTGAGCTGTTGCAAGTCTAGTAGCTTTTCCAAGTTGTCCACCTTGCCATTCCCATACTTGATTATGGACGTCAACGCAATTAGAAAAATCTCCGGACTTCCACTTGTTCAATACTTGAATATAAAAATCGTAATGATGAAGTTGATCTTTGTTTGACTCAACTAACTTTATTACAGCTTCAATGTTTTCAGGAGTCATCGGAATGTATCCCCAACGTTCATCAGCAATAACTTTTTGGTGAGTCATTTCATGGAAACGACTTTCAATATCCGTGTCTGTTGCGTATTGGTAGTTTTGTTCTTTAGCACTTTTATTTGGAGCCATCTGATATTCTTGAGATTGATTAGATGATTGAGAAACAGGTTTTGCTTCAACTTTCTCAACTTTTTCTTCCTTAGGTTTAGAAGAAGCTTGTTTAGGTTTTGCATCCAAATTGTTGACATACGAGACTATTCCAAAAGTCACCGTGGCAGAAAGAACAAGAGTGATAGAAGTCCATTTTAAGATTTTCTTAGCGTTTGCCATTGGTATAATTTCCTCCAGTTTTTAGACTAGTAGTTCGCAATTCATGTGGACGATTATCCAGCAGATGATTGAAAGAATGATTGAAACAAAATGGACATGACCTCTGTCAGAGGTCATCTTTTATTTACATCTCCATATTCGGCGCATACACAACTTCTAATATGTAGCCGTTTGGGTCATAAAAATCGACTGTATAATATCCTTCTGAATACTCTTTCACTTCTATCGGTCCACGAATGATTGTGGCACGAACGTTATGTAAAAAATGTGCTACCTCATCAACTACAGAACGATTCATTGCTTGATAACAAATATGCCTTGGGCCTAACGTTCGTACAAGTTCTACACCAATCTCTTTAAAATATATTTCTGTTTTCCCTGTACTAAAAGCTGTTTCATTGAGTTGTTTCCAGCCAATAATAAAAAATAATTCCCGATAAAATTTCATAGATTCCTCTAAGTTCGCTACCCAAAATTCAATATGGTGAATACCAGGCTCATACGTTTTTTCCGACATACTCCCCTTGCTCCCTTTCCCATTTCACATTATTTTGAATTCACAACACTTACAATTTCTTTCGGTATATTCACAATGTAATTCGGAGATTCATCCCGTACCGTTTCTATCACATCATAGCCCCAGCTTACCCAAATTACTTCTACACCAATTTTTTTACAAGATACAATATCTCGAAGTTCATCTCCTACATAAATCACATCGGAATTTTTTAGTTTATTTGCTTTTAAAAATTTCTTTATCACTTTGTCTTTTCCAAAAATATTATTAGAGCAAAAAACATCATGAATAAAATCAATTTCATTATGACGTAAAAACTCTCGAATGTGCTCCTCAGCATTCGAGGATACAATAACAATTTCATAGCCGCTCTCTTTCAACGTCTGCAAAACATCTCTTATTCCATCGAACAAAGTAAGAGTTGAGATCGATGGTTGATATAATTTATAAAACTCTAATGCTATCATAGGGATTTTATACAGAGGCACGTGAAGCAATTTACACCTCTCAGGAATTGATAACTTCCGCAATGCTTCAACATCCTCTTCTCTTACCTGTTTAAAACGGTATTTCTCTGCTATTTCATTGAAAATAGGAATAAAGATATCTTTAGAATCTACTAACGTACCATCAAAATCAAAAATAATATATTTATTCATTACGAATGCTCCTTGTTATCATTACTTTTATATTCTTTATACTTATGAATTCTCTTTCAAATTGACATTACCTTTTATTTACTTTTTCTTCATATCAAAAAAAGAACAAGGCATATATCCTTGTTCTCCTTTTCCTATGAAAGCCATTGCGGCGGTGTATTTGTATTCCAATAAATATCCCCAAGCTCATGGTGTGCTGTAAAATCATCTTCATAACGATGATAATGAAAATTAAAATAATAGCCGTCTTGCGGCGGATGATCTCGTCTCACGTGAAAACGCAGTATGTCATCTCCGGTTTTTGTATCATAAACATGAAAAATTTTTTCATGGCTTCCACCCGCTGGCTTTTGCGAAATAGCTAAAGACTGTAATGAATCTTCTGGTGTAGTCTTTGAAAGTTCTGCTATTGCCACCTCTATTTTCGGCAATATCACATCTTTAAACTCATCACCAATAACTGGGCCAATTTTCGATCCGAATTTCTCCATTGATTGCCGTTCTGCTTCTTGCATCGCATAAGAGAGAAATACCTCTGAACTTATCTCGTTTTGCTTTCCATCCAATGTATACGGCGTTCGCTCTAGATTTTGCTGTTTTGTAGGCTTGTCCGCTTTTGCATTATCAAGTAGCGCAGAAGGAGGTGTTACTAATCCAAATGTAAATATAGTAATTAACGTGACGAGCGTCTTTTTCATCCAATTTGGCATTTTGCATACCTCCCTTTCTTTGCTTATGTTTTTATAACTGTTTCTTCCATTATACAAAATGATGCCAATTTTTGCACTTTACAAATTTATTAACGTTAACATTATTTATAAAAATTTGAATATGAAATAGTAAGATTTCATACAATATGTATTATTCTTTGATTTTACTAGGAGGTTTTTCTTTTGAATCTCGATCTTCTCTTTTCAGGTGTAAGCATTGTTGTTCTCATCTATTTTATGTATGTATCCATTACAGATTAAAAAAAAGAGCTATACAGCTCTTTTTTTGTTAAGTATAAAGTTCAACTAACTATTAGCAAAGATTTTTCTTCATTCTCCATTGATGGAAAACCCAACCAATCGGGCTCTTACATACATTTATATTCCGCCTACTTTTTTTGCTTTTTCAGTATCTTGATGAGAGAGTCTTACCGCCCGTTTGTTCGGGACAAATAAAACCCACACTGTTATTAAGATTGCAACTCCCGCACAAATTCCAGCAGCCATGGCATAAAATTGCGCTAGTACAACAATACCGTATACAAATAAAGCTGGTATAAACAAATATCCCTTCGCCTTCTGTGAAAGCCATAGTTTCTTTCCTTCTGAACAATATAACTGTAAAAATAGTTTTCCAGAAAAAACTTTCCATATGTCACTTGAATAACGAAATATTGCAAATGAAGCAAACAAAATAACAATTGCAGCAATCCACCATGGTGCAATCCAAATCGCATTTGCACTAACAAAGACAATGCGAATGTAAAAACCACCTGCATCACCCGAACGAAAATATTCCTTTAAAAATGCTTCAATGATTCTAGAATCATTGCTATTTCCTATCAATATACGTTTAGAACGCGGAAATAGCCACGGCTTCGCTGCATTTGTAGGTTTTTGTACCTGACCTCCAAATGCCATAATTTGTGTTGTCCATCTCATTTCTTCTCCTTTTTCTTTTTCAATTTCTTTAAAGAAGAAGCGATGGTAATGCATTTTTTCTTTTACTAAGAAAAAACTTATGAAAAAGAGAAATAAAAAGAAAAAAACCGTATAAAAAGACTGTTGTAGTATACATCTAAATGTTATACCTACATATACAATCCCTACAAAAAAGAGAGCATTTTTTATAATTATTACTTGCCACTGTTTATGGAATCGAACATCAATATAGCGTTGCAACAAGGCAAATGTGAAACGAAAACAAGTCAAAAACACAAAACAGAAAAAAGCTTGCACACCAGTTCCATTCAAACTTTTCAAAAAGATTGGTAAACATAGAATTGTTATAAGTGCACTTGTGAAACAAATACGACAAAAAGAATAGACCATCCCATATTTTATCATTTGTTTAATATGATTTGGAAATTGAATGAAAAACAAACTATCTGCTTGTTCTAAAAACGAGCGTACACTTCTGGAAAATGTCGCTACATAAAATATAAGAAATCCGGCAGAGCAATATAATACATCTTCAGATGTCAGTCCATGCTTCCAAAGTGAAACATAATAGATCCAGCTAAAGACAAGTGCTGGAACAATTAAGTATAATGCAATCGTCCAATCGACAACGGATCGCACTGCCTTCCACTTTCGTTTTACCTCATGAATCAACCTTTTATAAAATAGTTTTCTAATCATGTTGTTCCCGCCTTACAATTACGTCAAAGCAATCTAATAATGTGCCTTCTGGTATATTAGCAAGTGTTTGAATGTTATGTAGATCTCCATTTGCAAATAATGTTCCTTCTGAAATTAATAAGAAACGCTCACATATTCTTTCTGCTGTATCTAGCACATGCGTGCACAGTAAAATACCAGCACCGCGTTCCTTTTCCTTATATAAAAAGTTAAGAAAATCACGAGTCGCTGTCGGATCTAATCCAATAAATGGTTCGTCAATAATATAAAAGTCGGGTTCTGTTAAAAAAGCTAAAATAAGCATCGATTTTTGTTTCATTCCTTTTGAAAACTTCGATAAATATTCATGCTTATGCTTGTCCATCCGAAATGTACGTAACAACTCTTCCGCTTGTATTTCCCAGCTTCCTGATTTAACATCCCTGGCAGCCATTAATAGTTCAATATGTTCCCATAATGTTAAGTAATCATAATACGTCGGATGTTCAGGTACATATGCATACGGATTCTTTTTATCTCCAAACGAAACTTCCCCTTCCATATGCGCCAATAACCCAAGAATTGATTTTATTGTTGTACTCTTTCCTGCTCCGTTTGCACCAATTAAAGCAACTAGTTCACCTTGTTCAATTGAAAAAGCAATATTATGAATCGTTTGTTCTCCAGCTTCGTATCCAGCCGATTTTATGTTAACTTGCAGCACATGTACCCCTCTCTCTCTACATAAAATTACAATAAATACCTATGAAAATAATAACATATTTTTCTATAAAAATACTTTTCAATCTAAAACACAGCAAAGATATAATTCATATGCAGGAAAACAATGTTAATAGTAGAATCCTTTATATTCTGAGTTCAAAAAATTTATTGTTATTCCATGCACACCTTTTTATAAAACATTTCTAGCAAACGACGTGAAAGGACAATACTATGATAAATAAACGAAGCATCGAAGCTATTTTCATCGACCGTGACGGTACAATCGGCGGCGATACAACGATTCATTATCCTGGGGAATTTCAGTTATTTTCATTTACTAAGATAGTTCTAGATAAGCTAAAAGAACAAAATATACAACTATTTTCTTTTACAAACCAACCTGGTATTGCTGATGGCAAAGCAACAAAAGAAGATTTTATTGAGGAATTAGAAGCATTCGGTTTTGACGACATATATCTTTGCCCGCACCGGCAAAGTGATGGCTGTACATGTCGTAAACCGGAAACAGGAATGCTTCTTCAAGCAGCGAAAAAACATAATCTCGATTTAACAAAATGTGTTGTAATCGGTGATCGCTGGAGTGATATCGTTGCAGGTATAAAAGTTGGTGCAACAACGATTTTAGTACAAACAGGTGCTGGATATGACGCTCTGCATACATATCGTCATAAATGGGCGAACATGGAAGCTAATTATATTGCAGAAAATTTAGAGGACGCTATTTCTTGGCTCTTTACACATCCTATATCAAAATAAAAACAGCAATGCCATTTAAAACGGCATTGCTGTTTAATTACTCTATTCGCCCTTGCATACCTCAACGATAAAAATACTAAAACTATTTCTCTATGAAAAGCTTGTCCGTACATATTCATATGTTATGAGACTGAATCATTATATGCTTGGTTATGTATCACTAGTTATATATGGATTTTTACAAATTTAATTCATAATGAAAATAACGACTATCTCTTATATAACCGTTTTCTGCATATAAACGCTGCGCTGTTACATTATCAACCTCAGTTTGAAGTTTTAGCCCTTTTGCTCCCGTCTCCAATGCAAATTGCTCCGCTGCTTTTAGTAATTGTTTCCCTACCCCAGATCCTCTCACATCTTTTTGCACAAATAAATCATTTAAAATCCACAACTCTTTCATAGAAATGGACGAAAAAGAAGGATATAACTGTGTAAACCCTACATACTTCCCATCTTCTACTGCCACAAAAATAATTGATTCTTTTCGCTCTAAACGTTCACGTAAAAATTGTTCTGCTTCTTCTTTATTAGAATCTTGTCTATAAAACATACGATACTCATTAAATAATGTTGCTACTCCTTGTAAGTCTTCCATAGATGCTTGATATATTCTCATTTCTCTTCGCTTCCTTTCCAATAGTTCTTCATTAAATCCGTTGCCCAATCTGGCTGCTTGATTTCTTCTCTTGGCAAAAACTCTTTCATAACTGGCTTCATATCTAAAATAGGGGTACCATCAATCGCATCTAACCCTTGCACAACTAATTTCTTTCCTTCTCTACGTACTACTTTTACAATCGTAGCACCTAATTTATTCGGACGATTTTTCCCTCGCTGTGCAAAAATACCAACTTTCGGATACTCTTCATTATTTCGAGGATGTCTTGCCGTGTACTGAATTTTGTCATCTGTTACTCTATGAAAATAAAAAATAACTTCGATATGTGAAAATTGTTCAATCTCTTGTAAACTCTCTTCTTTATATGAATCCGTCAATTCAATAACAGACTCGATTTCTCCCCACAAATCATCTTCCACAGCAATTCGTTCATTATGTACAAAAGCGATCGGTTGTAACGAAAACATCGTATCCCCCCTTTTTGTAACCCCTTACATTATAATATATTTTCTGAATACTTTCCAGGAATAATACTTAAGTTTACATAATAATATTATGTAAAGAAAGAAGAGAAAGAACATAACTTTCTCTTCTTTCTAAATATTATATTAGACCTGTTAAACTATACGTGCCAATTACAACAAATACCGCTACGGTTTTAATGATTGTAATCGCAAAAATGTCACGATACGATTGTTTATGGGTTAATCCCGTTACTGCAAGTAGTGTAATAACGGCCCCATTATGCGGTAATGTGTCCATACCACCTGATGCCATTGCAATAATACGGTGCATAACTTCTAATGGAATATGAAATTGCTCTGCAGCTGCAATATATTTATCAGACATTGCACTTAATGCAATTCCCATTCCTCCAGAAGCCGATCCTGTTATACCTGCAAGTACATTTGTCGTAACCGCCCCATTAACAAGCGGATTCGTAAAAGTTGTTGAAATACTATCACGAATTACCCCAAATCCTGGAAGAGATGCAATTACGCCGCCAAATCCATATTCTGCACCTGTATTCATTGCCGCTAGTAATGCTCCGCCAATACTTGCATTTAACCCAGTTTGAAAATCTACAAATACCCGCTTCCAATTTAAAAGAATTGTTGTTACGATACCAATTACAAGTGCTAATTCTACTGACCACACCCCAAGTACTCCAGACAGTTCTACTTTCCCAAAACTTTTTAAACCAATGGATGCAAAATCAAAACCATTTGGATACCATTTTGGAATAGCAATTGTAAAAAGTTTATTCATCACACCTACTAAAATAAGTGGAACAAAGGCAAGCACTTGACGAAGCGGTGTAATATCAACCGTTTGAATTGACGGTTTTACACTTTGCTCTGCTTCGATGGCTGCTGCCATTTCAGCATTTCCATCTTTAAATCCATAATATCCCTCGCCTTGCGCTTCTGCTTTGCGACGGCGCCTTTCCAAATACACCATACCGACTATGAAAACAAAAATAGCTCCTGTAATTCCTAAAAAAGGACCGGCATAAATATCTGTCTTGAAAAAGGTTGTCGGAATAACATTTTGAATTTGCGGTGTTCCTGGAAGTGCATCCATTGTAAAAGTAAGCACTCCAAGTGCAATTGTACCAGGAATGAGACGTTTAGGAATATTTGCCTCGCGAAACAAATTAGCTGCAAACGGAAATATAGCAAATGCTACAACAAATACACTGACACCACTGTATGTTAAAATAGCTCCCATTAATACAATTGCAAGTATCGTTCGTTTCACACCAACAATTTGGATAATTGTCTTTGCGATAGATTCTGCGATTCCTGACATTTCAACTACTTTTCCGAAAATCGCTCCCAGTAAAAATACAGGGAAATATAATTTAATAAAGCCAACCATTTTCTCCATAAAAATATTTGAGAAAAAAGGTAAAACGTAAGTCGGTTCTGTTAACAAAACTGCAAACAGTGCACAAATCGGTGCGAATAAAATGACAGAAAATCCACGATATGCCACAAACATTAGCATACTAAGTGCTAATAAAATGATTACTAATTCCATATGTTCCTCCTTTGTAATTTCCAAGGAAATATTTAGAGAATTTTCAGTTTATTCATCTTGGATTGGTTTTATATTTTCACACAATTTCTTCGCAATCTATAAAGTTATAATCATAACAAGTTCGATATAATTCTATCACTTCCCCATACGAAGGAATGCGAGGATTGTTACTTGGACTCCCACTTGCAAGTGCATCTTTCGCCATCTTTGCTATAACCATTTCAAACTTATCTTTATCTATCCCATATTCTCTCATATTTGGAATACGTAAATCTGTGCAAAGATGCTTTATTTCATTAATAGTAAGATGTGCAAACTCTTCGTTTGATAACGCTTTCAAATCGGGTCTGATTGTACGCCCAATATCCGAGAGACGTTTCACTGTATAATCATTCGTAAACTCTAATACTGCCGGAAGGAGCATCGCATTTGATAGACCATGAGGAACATGAAACATTGCTCCAATAGGACGAGACATTCCATGAACTAACGTTACAGAGGCATTTGTAAAAGCAATTCCAGCTTGCATTGACGCAAGCATCATTTGCTCCCGAGCTTCTATATTTTGTCCATCTTCATAAGCAATACGAAGGAATTTCATAATCTTTTCAATTGCTGAAAGTGCAAATATATCGGTCAGAGGTTGTGACAAGCGAGAAATATATGCCTCTATCGCATGACATAACGCATCTATTCCTGTTGCAGCTGTTACATGAGGTGGAGTAGACACTGTTAATAGTGGATCCACAATAGCTACTTGAGGTATAAAACTTGGGTGCTTAATCATCATTTTTACATCTGTGCTTGTATTTGTAATAACAGTCGCACTCGTAACTTCAGATCCTGTTCCGGCAGTCGTTGGAATAACAATAAGAGATAGAGGTACCTTTGTTATCGGATATTGATTACCAACGTATTCTCCAATATTCCCTCCGTTTGTTGCGATAACAGCAACGGCCTTTGCAACATCAATACAACTTCCTCCACCAAGTCCTATAACAAGATCACATTCTTTCTCATAACAAGCAGCTAATGCTCGTAATACGTGCTCATCTGTCGGTTCAGTATTCACATCAACAAAAGTCACAACTTCTATTTTTCTAGCCGTTAACATTTTCCTACACCTGTCTACATAGCCAAGCTCATTCATAATAGAATCGCTTATTATCAATGCTTTCTTGCCATACTGAATTGCCTTTTCTCCTAGTTTTTCTAACGCATTTGTTCCATATAAGACTGTCTCAGGTACTCTAAATTCTGAAATTCCTTGCAAATATACCCCTCCTTCTTTTTTCATCCGTATACTAGCTACGCTAGAAATAACAGTTTACATAACAAGCTACTTTTACAATTCCACTTCGCAACTAAAATCCCTCTTTTAAATACCAAATATAGTCATTTTTTATAACATCTGTATACAAAAAAAGACAAGGTGACCACCTTGTCTTTCCAAACAAATTTTATCGATCTATTTTTTCTAATACATAAACACACTTCTTTATATGTTCTACTTCTTCAATAATATGAGTAGCTCCCGCTGCCACTAGTTCTTCTTTACTACCATATCCATACATTACTCCAATAGAATCAATTCCAACTTGCTGCGCTCCAATTATATCATGCTCTCGATCGCCTACCATAACCACATGACCTTTCTCTAAATCGTGATATGTATGTAAAATATGCTGAATAATGTCCGTTTTTGCAATACGTGTCCCATCTAAATTACTACCGACAATCTCTTCAAAATAATGCGCAAGATGGAAGTGTTCCAAAATTTGTTTTGCAAATATAGTCGGTTTAGATGTTGCCACAAATAAGCGTTTACCTGCATTCTTTAAATCTTGTAAAACATTAGGAATCTGTTCGTATACGTGATTCTCAAACATCCCCTTATCTTGAAAATATTCACGATAATATGTTACTGCTTCGGTTACTTGTTTTTCATCCATTCTATATATACTAGCAAATGAATGTTGAATCGGCGGACCGATAAAAGATAATAATTTTTTATCATCTTGTTCATCAATCCCCATTTTTCTCAGGGCATATATGACCGAATTTACAATCCCTTCTTTCGGATCTGTTAATGTGCCATCTAAATCGAATAAAAAAGTTGTATACATTTATTCCCCTCCGCTCACTTTACTTTATATGATATGAACCAAAAACATGTATTCATATGAATCTCTAAATCAGTTGCAAATGGTTCGAAAATAGCTGTAAGTTCTTCCTTCGAATAATAATTTTTTATAATTTCATATTGCTGGCCATCTGCTAATGAACGGATTTTATATGTATTTTCATCATTAATCTTAGAAATAAGTGTTCCGCCAATTTCTTCGTTATACATATTATCTGCCATACATACAATAGATCCTTTTTCTAAAACTACATGAAATTTTTCTAAAAAAGAGAAAATATTTTCTTTCGGTATATGGGAAAACCAAAAGTTTGCATAAGCCCCATCGAATGTTTTTGTTAATTGATTCAATTTATATGCATTCCCCTGTACAAAGGAAACTTTAGATGACAAAAGTTGTTTTTCTTTCGCTATAGTAAGTACTTCTTCTGAGTAATCAATCGCAGTAATGTGCTGAGCCGTTTCAGCAACATATTGCGTCCAATATCCTGTACCACAAGCAACCTCGAGTACATTCTTCCCAGCAAGCTTTTCTTTCAAAACATCTTTTATTTCTATTAATTCTGCCTGTCTAATAGGGTCTTCTCGAAAATATACCTCTTCATAAATTCTCGCTCGATTACTGTAATATGTTTTCATTGCCATCCCCCTTATCATTCCAGCCACAACCTTTACCATTTTACAAAACAATCATTCAAATGTAAATATTCCGATAATAAACAAACCACAAGTTACCATCTAACAAAAAAATCAATATGTACAAAATTTTTCTTATCATGTATGATTAGATTTATTTTCCAATTTGTAATAGATGGTGAATACATATGACGACAAAATTAATTTTCATTATGCTTTTTACAATGATTATCCATGCTGTGGAAACGAGCTCCTATAGCATTCGCTTAGCTGGAGTTCGATTAAAAAAGATTACGGTAGCACTAGCAATCATAGGAATTGTATTACTTGTTTCCAGAACATCGAACCTTCTGCAAGCGGTTATGCTTGGTAGAATTGTAGACAGAGCTCGAATACATGGTGATATCGATATGGAAGCTACAATACGCCTTATATTATTAGCAGCTTCCATAGGCACATTACTTGCACTATTTTTGTATCCAACGCTTACAAAATTATTTGGATATATCATTCAGCAATTTGAAATAGAAGGATCATTCATCCGGATGATGAAAACAAATAATGTGCAAAAACTGCGCTATACAAAAAAATATATTAGATTTCCAAAACTAGAAATGATTCATCGTTTGCGAATTGGCGGTATTCCAAAACGTATTATGCTCATTAATATGGTTGCAACAGCAATTTATACCGCTGGCGTACTTGCTGCCTTGTATGCTTCCGTATTAAATCCAACTTATGCTACTACTGCAACTACTGCATCTGGCCTTATTAATGGATTTGCTACCATTCTACTTACAGTATTGCTAGACCCACGAATTGCCTTACTAACCGAACAAGCTCTCCAAAAAGAAAACGGTGCGGAAACAATGGGGAAAATGTATGGATGGTTAATGATTTCTAGATTTTTAGGAACATTACTTGCCCAAGTGCTTTTTGTACCAGGAGCTCATTGGATACTGTGGATTATTTCAATTACGAATTGAAAATAGCGTGGTAAAAAAGTTCTTATTATTTATGAGAACCTTTTTTATCACGCTATTTTTAACCTTTTATTTTTAAGCATTTACTACAATTAGGACTTTATTAAAAGGGTATGAGATACCCATTGTCTATGAAGTCATGAGAATGATTAAAAACGAAAGCTTTGAAAAAGCTCTTTGGTTAGTAAATGAACAACCATTTCATATACAGCTGGAAAAACAAAGGGTGGAAGAAATACTGGCAATGATTCAAAATGCTAATTTTACGAAATATAAAAATGGAAAACTAAAGGAATTTATGAGTATTGGGGAGGCTGCAGAAATAGCAGGCGTAAATGCTTCGGCTATTCGCCATTGGGAATATGAAGGGTTAGTCCATTCGGAAAGAAATAAAGAAAACGGCTATAGAATGTTTACGATAACAGAACTACGTAAAATACTGGTCATCAGCAGTTTGAGAAAAACCGTTTATTATATTGAAAATATGAAGCAGCTTTTAAATGAATTAAACACACAAAACTATAATAAAATCGAACGTTCCTTTCAACTGGCTTTGGAAAATCTAAATGATCAACTATTGTTTCAATTTAAAGGAATCGCAGAGCTGATGAAATATATAAACTTTTACCAAGAAATGAACACTTAAAAAAGAGGTAAGCATCGACTTACCCCTTTTTCATTACTAATCAAAACTTATATTACGGTACTAACCGCGTACAGTCTCTTGGAAATGCACTTGCTTCACGAACATTCGATAAGTTTAAAAATTTATATACAAGCCGTTCTAATCCAATAGCAAACCCTCCATGCGGCGGACATCCATAGCGAAATGTATCGACATACGATTGGAAATTTTCTACATTTAATCCCTTTTCTTTAAAAGAACGAACTAACATAGTATAGTTATGAATGCGCTGCGCACCTGATGTGATTTCTAATCCTTTATACAATAAATCAAAAGAGTCTGTGACAGAAGGGTTCTCTTGATTTGGCATCGTATACATGGGACGTGTTTCTTTCGGATAATGAGTAATAAAGACGAAATCACTATTGTATGTTTCTTTTACATACTTCCCAAGCAGTTTTTCTCCTTCTGAATCTAAATCGCCTATTGGTGATTCTTTTCGATACTCTTTTTGTAAAACGTTTTGCGCTTCCGTAACTGTTAATTTTGGAATATCTGTAATAACTGGCATTTCAATTTGAAGCAACTGTAACTCCTTAGCGCAACATTGCTGCACTTTTTCAAACATATACCGAAGTACATCTGTTTCAAGCTGCATCACTTCATAAAAATCTTCGATAAATGCAAGCTCTACGTCTAAGGAAATGTATTCATTTAAATGACGAGATGAATTGTGATGTTCAGCTCGGTACACCGGTGCCACTTCAAAAACACGTTCTAATCCACCTGCAACCATCATTTGCTTATAAAACTGCGGTGATTGTGCTAAATATGCATCTTTCTCAAAATAACGAAGCTGAAATACGTTAGCTCCGCCTTCCGCCCCTTGTGAGACAATTTTCGGCGTGAAAATTCTTGTAAAATCGTTTTGAAGTAAATATTCACTAAAGGCATGGGCAAGCATTGATTTAATTGTAAAAATCGCTTGCACTCGTTCATGCCGAAGTGATAGCGTTCGAGAATGTAACATTTGATCTAAACCAACTTGCAGTTTCTTTTTATTCACTTCAAATGGAACCTGCTCTGCACTGTTTAAAAGCTTTACATCCTCAACTAATAGTTCTACTCCAAGTTCCGTTTTATCTGTTGCAATCACTTTTCCTGTAACTTGCACAACACTTTCTACTTCTACCTTATATCCAGCCCATTCTTTTTCAAGGACACATTGCATGACACCTGTTCGATCACGGAGTAATAAAAAACTTATATTTCCTAGATGACGAATTTTCTTTACCCATCCTTTTAACACAACTGTTTCATGCGCTGTACATTCGCTGATAAGCGACCGCTTCGTTTGTTGACTCATATATTCCGCCTCCTATTTTAAATTGTATGATTGTATGTTTATTATTATCGTTGTCATCGTCGTCCACAGCCGCTCACCTCCTTCAAAGAATACAAAAATCCGCCCCTATATAAGGGACGGATTTCACCGCGGTACCACCCAAATTGTCACATTGACCACTTTTCGCCTGATAACGGTAGGTGCCGTTTACTTTTACTAGTTGTTCACGTTCAAAATAACGCTCACAGGTGTCTTTCCATCACGCTGCACCGCAATCGTCTCAGCTCTCGATTGCTCTCTGTAGATCAGGTCACGATGTACTTTTCCTGCTCATCGCTTTTTTTATTTACGGAATATTCTATCCTTTTAACTTACAAAACGCAAGTTGTTTTTTGAATATTTTTTCAACTCGCTGAACTAAGCTTGATTAACACTTTCTTATTTCCTACTTGAATTTGCTCTGCATTTTGTAATAATTCATTAAATATCAGTTGTTTCATGAGTAAATTTTCTTGCAACAACACTTTATACTCTGTTACTACACATTGAAGTTCATCATCAACCTGAACTTCAATATTTACACGCAAGTTCACAGGTAAATCCAGTTGTTTTCGATATTCCTGCACAGCGCGAATAAATTCTCTCGCCATTCCTTCCCGGAGCAATTCATCTGTTACATTTGTGTCCAACATCACGGTATATAATCCGTTCGTAGCAACTGCAAATCCTGCTTTCGGTACTCTTTCAACAAACACATCATCTAATGTTACAGTGACAGATTCTCCAGACAGCAATTGACATGTTGCTTGTTCACTGTTTATAAACGCAGTTACTTCTTCACTAGATAAGTTTTGCAGCCAATTATTTATCGTATTGATTTGCTTTCCGAATTTCGGTCCTGCTTGTTTGAAGTTTAGTTTTAACTGATATGACATATAACCGGCTTCGCTATGTTCGACGGTAACTTCTTTCACATTTAGTTCATCCATTACAATCTCTTTATAAGAATCCCAATCCATTTCTTGCTTCTCATGCTCAAATACAACAAGTTTTGCTAATGGCTGTTTTACTTTTAATGTATGTTGATTGCGAATACTGCGTCCGAGCTCCACTACTTGCAAAATAGCTGCCATCTCTTTTTCAAGCTGCGTATTGATAAGCGTTTCTTCAAATGCTGGATAATCTGCTAAATGGACACTGCTTCCTTCCAAATTCAAATGAATATCCTCTGCTAAAAACGGCGTAAACGGTGCAACCAACTTACTGGTTGTAACAAGTACTTCATGAAGCGTATCATATGCCGCTGCTTTTTCAGCATCCATACCAGATGCCCAAAAACGACTACGTGAACGTCTTACATACCAGTTACTTACCTCTTCAACTAATGATGCTATTTCACGAGCAACCGTTGTAAATTGATATTCTTCTAAAGAACATCTTACTTTCTGAATCGTACTATGCAATCTTGATACTACCCATTCATCCAGCTTTGTCTTCTTTATGCTATACTTCTGTTTTGGATTGTATTCATCTAACTCTGCGTACAGTACATAAAAGCCATATACGTTTAACAATGTATCTACTAGCTTCGACTTTGCTTCCTGTACAGTTCGTTCTGAAAATCGTTTCGGATTCCACGGCGCACTATCTACAAGAAGTGCCCACCGCAACGCATCTGCTCCAAATTTCTCTACTAAATCTACTGGGTCTAACGCATTTCCTTTACTTTTTGACATCTTTTGACCATTTTCATCTAATACATGTCCAAGTGATAATACACGCTTATATGGTGCTCTGCCAGTGTACAGCGTAGACACCGCAAGTAAGCTATAAAACCAACCGCGCGTCTGATCAATTCCTTCAGCAATGACATCCGCTGGAAACTGTTCTTCAAATAACTCCTTATTTTCAAAAGGATAGTGATACTGTGCGAACGGCATTGAGCCGCTATCAAACCAAACGTCAATAACTTCTGGCGTACGTTTCATCATTTCGCCGCATTTCGAACATTTTACTTTTACTTCATCTACATATGGCTTATGCAGTTCAATATTTCCATCTACAGCACTAGTTGCATAATTTCTTAACTCCTCAATGCTTTTCGGTGAAAATTGATGATTACACCCTTCGCACTCCCATACATTAAGCGGCGTACCCCAATATCGTTTTCGACTGATATTCCAATCAACCATATTTTCTAAAAAGTTCCCGAACCGTCCATGTTGAATATGCTCTGGATGCCATGCAACTTCATTATTATTTTGTAAAAACTGCTCTTTTAAAGCCGTTGTCCGAATAAACCAACTCTCATTTGCGTAATACAATAGCGGTGAATCACAGCGCCAACAATGCGGATAACTATGCTCATACTTCTCCTTATGAAAAAGAAGACCATGTTCAGCTAAATACCGAACAATATCAACGTCACACTCTTTTACAAATTTCCCTTGTAAAAAAGGAACATCAGATGTATATTCTCCTTTCTCATTCACAACATTTACAAATGATAAACCATGTTCTTGGACAACTTTATAATCATCTTCCCCGTAAGCAGGCGCGATATGCACAATTCCTGTACCACTATGTGTGGTGACAAAATCAGCACTTACAATACAATGACCATTTGTCACCTCTGTAAACTGAAATGGTGGTACATAAGAAAGTCCTGTTAATTCGCTTCCCTTGTGAACAGATAACACTTTATATTCTTGCAGCAGTACCTCTTTCGCTAACTCTTTCGCAACAATATAAACGTTTTCTCCCTGCTGTGCCCGAACATATTCCATCTTTGGATGAACCGCTAACGCTACATTAGCCGGAAGTGTCCACGGAGTTGTTGTCCATCCGAGAACGTACTCGTTTTTCCGATCTACAAGCTGAAATTTAACTGTTGCACTTAAATCCTTCACTGTTTTATATCCTTGTGCGACTTCATGTGAGCTTAATGATGTTTGACAACTTGGGCAATAAGGAGAAACACGGTGCCCTTTATATAGCAACCCTTTTTCATGAATTGTTCCAAGAATATGCCAAACGCTTTCAATATAGGAATTATCTAATGTGATGTACGGCGCATCCATGTCAACCCAATAACCGATACTCTCTGTAAATTCACGCCACTGCTTTTCATACGTAAATACACTCTCTTTACATTTTGCAAGAAAGGCTTCTACACCGTACTTTTCAATATCATGTTTACCAGAAATACCAAGTTGTTTTTCAACTCCTAGTTCTACTGGTAATCCATGTGTATCCCAACCAGCCTTACGGAGCACTTTATATCCCGTCATCGTTTTATACCTTGCGACTAAGTCCTTAATTGTCCGTCCTAGCGCATGACCGACATGCGGAAGACCATTCGCAGTCGGCGGTCCTTCATAAAAAACGAAAGATTGTGCACCTTCACGATTTCGAATCGATTGCATAAAGGTATCCTGTTCATTCCATTGCTTACGAATTCGCGCTTCTCTCCTTACAGCTAATTCTTTCACATCTACCTTCTTCATCTACAATCACTCCTTATGAAATAATTAAAAGTACACAAAAAACCCGTCCCTATCTTTAGGGACGGGTTTACCCGCGCTACCACCCTACTTCTATTGATTAACCGTTCAATCAATAGCACTCAGCAACGTACAATCATACGCGTTCCTTGTAACGGTAGACAACCGTTCGAACTTACTATGTTCAGTTCGACTCCTCGGAGATGATTTTCAAATATACACCGAACACTGGCTTTCAGCAAAGTACCGGCTCTCTGGGGAACAGTGATATATTTTACTCGTTCTCGTCATCAGATTTGTATACTTTTATTAACAGTTATTGTATTCCAACGCAACTCTAATTGTCAATGAATTCAGAAAAAATACCTAAATTGTAATTATGCATTTTATGTTTACCTTTACTACACCTTTTTATTCTAAATATATATTAGAATGCTTCATGAATATCAGAAGCTGGCATGGTTAAGCTATTGAAAGGCCCACAGATGTTTTATAGTATGGGAAGCTATTAAGCCAATTATATCTAAAGTATTGGGTTTGAAAAAGAAAAGGTGGGGTATTTTATGTCAGATTTTTTAGAACCAGTCGAGTATGAAACAGGAACGGCAATTCAAACTTTCAACATTATTCAAACCAGTGTTACTGCTGATGGATATGAAGTTCTTTTAAATATTGACTTAGACAGTGGTTACGAATTAGAAAATGTCAAAATGAAAGTTACCTTTGAGGAATTAGCAGGATACGAAACTAATGATATTCAAGAAGGGGTAAAATATGCTTTAGGATTCTTTCATACATAATTGGACGATGTATGTACTTTTGAATACCATTTCCAAACATATTTCTATAGGGACTCGTTAGTTCAACAAGTCAGAATTCGACGACTGAAACAAATTTTCTTGCGTTCACCCCTTTATTCAAGCAAATTCTCACAAATCTCTTTTTATGTATAAATAAAAATGGAAGAGGGATCGACAACCAACCCCTCTTCCATTTTGTTTCTATCGCTCCTTTGTAGTCTACTAGAGAATATCATCTTATCCCCATAACATAGTTATTCTCCCGAAAAATTATAACCTCTTTCAAAAAGATTGAATTTTCAAATAAACATTTACAATTATCACCATTTACATTAAAATTAATTTAATCGTTGTAATTAATTACAATGGTGAAATTAATTACAATTAATATAACAGGAGGAATTTTTATGGAACAAAACGTAGCATTACACAAGATTGTCACGCAGAAATCGGTGATGACAAACCCTAAATTTTTATTCCTTTGGGCAGCTTCCACCTTTACAGGATTGGCGTTTTCCATCTACCTCATTACTGAATCTTGGTATGTAGTACAACAGTTAGACCGTGCATCATTGCTTGGGATTGTAATGATGATGACTACAATTCCAAGGGTTTTGCTTATGGCATTTGGAGGTGTTATGGCAGATCGATTCAAACGCTCTCTTATTCTCTTTACTTTAAATATGATACGCGGAGGCATCATTCTCGTCCTCGTCCTTCTCTTATGGAATCATCAACTTAACATTTCATGGCTAATTGGATTTGCTTTTTTCTTCGGTATATTAGACGCATTTTTTTGGCCATCCAGCAATTCGTTAATCCCCAACATCGTAGCCAAACAACAAATCACTCGTGCAAACTCTATGATACAAACCACAAATCAAATTTCACTTATGATGGGTCCTGCATTGGCAGCACTTATTATGAAGTTCGGATCATTTACAGCCTCATTTGCTACAGCAGCAGGATTACTCATTATAAGTGGAATTTTAGCTAAGTTAGTAAAAGAAAAACCAGTGGAACACTCTAAAAAACAACGTTCTTTTACTCAAGATTTAAAGGAAGGTATTACGTATGTAAAAGGATTTCCTTATCTTTTAACTGTCATGTTCACTTCTATTTTTGTAAATTTCTTTCTTGTGGGACCCATGAATATAGGCCTTCCTCTTCTTGTAAAAAATTCTTTAAAAGGCGATGTACTTGATTTAAGCTATTTGGAAAGCTCTTTAGCAATTGGCATGACGGCAGGAGCTATTTTAACTGGAATAATCGGATTTAGAAAAAAACGCGCAGTCATTAGTTTGTCATTAGTCAGTATTCTCGGGATTGGCAGTGCCTTACTCAGTCAAATGACCACATTATGGTATGGCATTATCATCATTTCTATTTTGGGGATATGCCTGTCTATTAGCAATATCATTAGCCCTTCTTTAACACAAGAACTTGTAGAACCAAGTATGATGGGAAGAGTACAAAGCTTAATGTCCACTGCATCTATGGGATTTACACCTCTTTCTTTCGCCATTGTTTCTGTATTATTGTCATTCGGTATTTCAATCTCGTTTATTATGTTAGTGTCCTGCATTGTATTAACTCTATTCGTCTGGATTGTATTATGGAAGGTAAGAATTGTGTGGAAAGTAGATTAATATCTCCTATATCCCTATAAACTGTAAATATGTTATTCTAAAAAAAACAAGATCTGTTATCTGGGGGTATTATTGTGAAATGGAAAAAGCAAACGATAGAGCTGATGAAACTGCTCTCTGATCCTAGAAGAAATCAAATTCTTCACCTTGCAGCTAGTGAACCTGTAACAGTGAAATATCTTGCTGAACAAATGGGAGAAGACCCATTACGCCTTTATTACCACGTTAAAAAACTCGTAAAAGCAGAGCTGCTAGAAGTAGTCGAAACGCGGCAGCAAAATAATTTTATCGAAAAATACTACCAATCTGTTAATTTTACAGATGTTGTCTATCAAGGAAATATCGAAGAACAAGCAGAGCACTTAGAACTTACTCTCGCTTCTGTCCATCGCCGCTTAAACCCTGGGTTGAAGCTATATCAAAGATCATTAGAAAAAGTACAAGAAGATAAACAATCCGGAAAAACATTCCATTATCTCCCTTATAACGTTTCAATTAACAGTACGTCAGAACGAATGACTACACGAGAGTGGCGAAAATCTATTGAACCTATAATGAAAGCAATGGGAACAGAAAAAAATGACGAACCGTGGCCTGAAATTCTACCATCTGAAGATGACGATAAAGAAGGGACATATCAATATATCCTGATTACCTATAAAATCGAAGATGCAGAAATGCTTGATTTAATAGAATCTAATGAGGGTGAGAATGAATAAAAAAGCTGACTTTAAAAGCCGGCTTTTTTTACATAATCAGTGTTATCGAAAGTTCATCCGAAAAAACATTTTATAAAGTGAAACTTCCATCAGTACAGGTCTGACTGCCCATTAATGCAAGATAAAACTAGGGATTTTCATGTTCTTAAAGACCTAAACATCCTACACTTTTATGGATGCTTTACCATACAAAAAGGCTTCCGAAGAATTGGAATCTTTTTTGCTATGGTTACTCACTAGCATAAAAACCTTCAGTATACTGAAGGTTTTTATGTAAAACTTAACATTGTCGTTTTAAACAAACAGGTTTCCCATTTTGTAAGTTTTAAACCGGCTTTATCGAACGCTTGAAATAGTATATTGAAGTTTATTCTTTTAAAATTTTTGTTGTTAGTTATACACTCTAGTAATTTGTCTTTGCCAATGTACATGTAAAACATCCGATATTCCTCCTGCAAAGTGTTATATAACCAAAGCTGCTTCATTGACCTGTTTACCCTCATGGCCTGACGTTGTTTCTTATCAAGATAACTTATATATCTTTTCTTTACTTTCGTATGCATGGATGAAACTTGTATACATTGCCGTTTGATACGAAAGTATATATCTATAACATCAAGATTTCCCAATTCTTTTTGCTTAAGTACGCATGAAGCATTTTCACATGCTAATTGTTCTATCTCTTCCGCTGTAAAAAACAATGACGCTTCCCGTTTCACTGCGTTTGTACAATCTGCAGAGTGAAATAAATTAAATATCCCATTCAATGCCCCAAACGTACATCGTATCGTTCCTTTCTTCGCTTTTTCAGGCTTGAAGTTTCCCTTCCACTTTTTTTCAATCAGCTCGGAAACTGATTTATACGGCGGTTGTGGTGTCCCTTGAACCAACACACATAAGCTTTCTCCTAAGTTCAAGAATTCGGATTCTAATTCCCACCACCACTCAGCATAATCCTTATTTTCATCCCAATATAAACGCCGGCATAAATGTGGTGTAATCGTGACATATTTGTAGGCAAGAATTTGAAACCCTTTTCTCTCTAAAAATGACAGAATTTCTCGTTCTAAATTTAAGTATACTGCGTCTGGTTTGCATATTACGAACCCTAATTTGTCCCAATTCAATATCTATATCCCCCTTCCACCCTATGTAATACTATATGGCAGAAACGGAAAGTTGCTTATGCGAACATAATAATGACTATGTTCATACATCCAATTCGAACTTTCAATATTATTGAAATGAGCGTTAATGTTGATGCATTTAAAATCTTTTTGAATATTGATTTAGACAGCTATCGCAAACCAGAAAATGTAAAAAACATTAATTACCTTTGAGGAATTAGTAGGATACGAAACAACTGCTATTGAAAAAAGGATAAAATATGCTTTAAGATTCTTTGATAAGTAATTGTATAATATTTGTGAATCCTATTTAACTAATCTTCTCTCAATCACTTAAATTAAAAAAGTACCACCTGTTAAAGGTGATACTCATTCTTTTATGATAAAGTTATGCGCTATCCGATTAAGGAAGTTGAATGCTGAAATACAATTTCACCGTCTAGCATTGTGAGTTCAACCTGTATGTCCTTAATCTGTTCGTGAGGAACGTTTAAAATCGGTTTGTCCAAAACAACTAAGTCTGCAAGTTTTCCTACTTCAATGCTGCCTTTCATCTTTTCCTCAAAACTTGCGTACGCGCCATTCCAAGTAAAGAGTTTGATTGCTTCCAAAACGCTTACACGCTGATTGGCTCCAACCTCTTGTCCCGATGAACTCAAGCGGTTAACAGCGACATGAATACCAAGAAGTGGATTTGGCATGATAACCGGGCTATCGGAAGCAGCTGCAGCAATGATATCAGCATCAATATAATCACGAAGGGGATACATATGATTTACCCTTTCACCATAGTCTTTTATATATCCGTCCCCAAATTCATAGAAGAACCCAGGATTAGGAATAGGAACCACTCCAAGCTTTTTCATGCGGATAAGTAAATCCGGCATCGTCACCCCCGCATGTTCAATCCGATGCCGATGATTTGACCGTGGATGTTTTTCCAGCGCACGTTCCATGCAAGTAAGCAACATATCAATCGCTCGATCTCCCTGTGCATGTGCCGTAATTTGAAATCCTTTTTCGTGTGCTTCTCCCAATATCTCATCCAATTGCTCCTGACTATAGTAGAGAATTCCGCAATCATTTGGATTACTTGTATATGGTTCCCTCGTTGCAATTGTCGGACCGGTGCTGGCACCGTCCGTAAATACCTTTGCAGGACCGATTCGAAACCACTCGTTACCCAAGCCAGACAAAATACCGGCATCTATCATTTTCTTAATGTAATTTTCAGGGTGGTTCAGTTCACAAATCATGGCATAAATCCGTGTCTTCACAGCCCCAGAAGCAACCGCTTTCTGCATTGCTCTAAAAACGGAAGCACCGTATGAACCGGCATCATGAATACTCGTTATTCCTAATTTAACAAACTCATTACTTGCTAGAACAAGCCCCTTAATCAGTTCCTCTTCGGAAAATTGCGCGAGTGCATACATACTCATATGAGCGGTTTCATATAACAATCCGTTAAGATCACCGTTTTTATCCCGTCCGATGATCCCTCCCTCCGGATCGGGGGTATTTTTGGACAAACCAGCCAATTCAAGTGCTTTGCTGTTTACTACGGAAATATGACCGCAAGTACGTCCAACGATAACTGGATGATCCTTGGAAATCTCGTCAAGCTCCCATCTCGTGGGAAAACGCTTTTCTTCAATTAAATTCTCGTTAAATCCCCATGCCCGAATCCACTCTCCTTTAGGCGCCTGATTCGCCGCTGCTTTCCCCTTCTCCAGAAGATCACGTAAGGATGGCAAATGCATCTCCTTGAAATCAATACCGAGCTTATTCGTTCCAATAATCGCCATATGCAAATGGGAATCAATGAACCCAGGCAGTAAACTCTTTCCTTCCAAATTTATGACATGCGTGTTGTCATGAATGTAATTCTTTATTTCCTCGTTTGTACCAACTGCAATAATTCTGTTCCCTTTAACTGCGACCGCTTCCAAAATTCTGTTTTTCTCATCAACTGTAATTACTTCACCGTTTAAAAACACACTATCCGCCATTTTAAATCCTCCTTAAACCGTTGTTTTTGTCTCTTCTTTCTGAACAATCGATTGATGACCGTCTTCAAGATTGATACCACAACAAATTTAATTTTTAATTAAGAAAATTCAGAATAAAAAATGTGAACAAGTGCATTTTTGATAAATGTACTTGTTTACATTGTAGCATTTCGAAATTTTTATTGTCTTATTAATTTAGGTTAAACCTATTCAAGTTCCGCTACTGCTTTTTTTATTGTTTTGACGATAAATTCAAAGTCTTCTTCTGTAATATTTAACGGTGGAGCGAGCATGAGTACATTGTTATATCCTGCAACCGTATCACCGTTTTTACCAATGATCAATCCTTGCTTTTTGCAAGCTTCAATCACAGTATTAACTTTCTTTATATCTGCAGGCTGTTTCGTTTCTTTATCTTCGACGAGCTCAATTCCTATTAAAAAACCTTTGCCCCGTACATCACCGACATATGGATAGTTTGTTAATTCTGATAATTCTTCAAGGAAACGTTCACCTAAAACTCTTGCATTTTCAATGAGTCCTTCTCGTTCCATTATCTCAAGATTTTTGAGCGCAACTGCACAGCTCGCCGGGTGTCCGCCAAATGTATTGACATGACGAAGGTGATCATATTCTTCCGTCCCTTTAAACGCTTCATAAATGTCTTTTCTTACAGCGGTTGCTGATAATGGAAGATAAGAACTTGTTAGTCCTTTTGCCATTGTCACAATGTCTGGTTTCACACCATAATGCATAAATCCAAATTTTTCTCCTGTTCTACCAAAGCCGCAAATTACTTCATCCACAATAAGAAGTACACCATGCTTTTCACAAATTGTTTTTACCTTCTTCATATAGTCTTCAGGTGGCATAAGTACACCGCCGCCGCTAATAATCGGCTCCATAATGACTCCAGCAATTGTTTCTTTTAATTCCCACGTAATGACACGATCGATTTCTTCAGCAAACTTAAGGTTTTCTTCTTTCGTATGACGATAAGAATCAGGTGGCGTGACATGTAAAAAACCTTGTCCTAACGGTTCATATTTATACTTACGCTGTGCTTGTCCCGTTGCAGCAAGAGCTCCCATTGAATTACCGTGGTAAGCGCGATAACGTGAAATAAATTTATAGCGATTGTGTTCACCGGACTGCTGATGATACTGGCGAGCAATTTTAAAAGCTGTTTCATTTGCTTCAGAACCACTATTGGAAAAGAAAATGACGTATTCATCACCAAGCCATTCATTTAACTTCTCTGCTAATTGAATAGCTGGTAAGTGACTTTGGGATAATGGAAAATATGGAACATCTAAAAGCTGTTGATAAGCTGCTTCCGCAAGCTCTTTGCGGCCATATCCAACATTCACACTCCACAAACCAGACATGCCATCTAAATAACAATTCCCTTCAATATCAGTTATTTTCGACCCTTTTGCATCTGTAACAATCATTGAAGAAGCAGCTGCATTATAACGACGCATTGCATGCCAAACGTATTGCTCATCTTTTTTTACGAAATCTTGTCGTTGATCAACTTTTTGCATAGTTATTCCCCTTCCTTTCATACTGAGCCGTTAACATTTTTTTTCTTGTGTAAAATTCAACACCATCTTTTCCATTTGCGTGCAGGTCACCATAGAAAGAATTTTTATAGCCTGAAAATGGAAAGAACGCCATTGGAGCAGGAACTCCTAGATTGATACCAAGCATTCCGGAATCAATTTCTTCACGAAATTCACGGATCGCACTCGCACTGTCAGTATACAAACATGCGCCATTTGCAAACTCAGACTTATTTGTAAGTTCAATTGCTTCCTCTAAAGTTTTTACTCGAACAATCGATAACACAGGAGCAAAAATTTCATCTTGCCAAATTTTCATTTCAGGTTGGACGTTATCAAAGATCGTAGGGCCAACAATGATGTTCTTTCAGATGGTTTTAATATAAACGTTTTTCCGCATGCAATCGCGAGTGGAAACATCCATCATGGAACCATCATCGGAAAGTTAAACGCCGTTATTCCGCCAATGTAGTTTTTTAATGTTTGTACGCTGTTAGTTACTACCATAGGGAAAACCTCCTGTTCTGAAATAACAATTCTGTACATTTATTATATCCGAACTGGAAAGCGCTTTCAGTAGACAGTATGTAAACTTATTTATAAAATAATCACTACATTTTGGTGATATCCAATCTATTTATTTACAACTAGTCCAAAGAAAGAAAACATAGCGTAAAGTGCTCAACATACTTTATTACGACTTAGAAGTAGATACATATTCATAGGCAGTGATGGCAAATTCTATCGCTTGTCGTTTATGGAAATCCATAAAATCTTCACCTAAGAGCTCATTTAATTTTTGAAGTCGTTGGTAAAGAGTCTGCCGAACGATATATAAATTTGTTGCTGTTTCTTGCTTAGAGCCATTGCACTTAAGGTAAGTTTTTAATGTTTCCATTAGTTTTCCGTTATTTTGCTGGTCATAAATGAGTACAGGGCCTAAATAATCGGAGATAAAATCATCCAGATCTCCTTGTTCGTTAACTATCGACACTAAACGAAAGATATGTAAATCGTCATAAAAACAGCTCATATGTCCTTTTGGCATGTTCTCCTGAATGATTAATGATTCTTGTGCCGTGTGATAGCTCTTTTTTACATGGCTTAATTTATCTATAAATTTTCCGACACCAAATTGGATTTGACCCACCTTGTATTTTTCCATTAATTCTGTTTTTTGCAAATGGCCGATTCCCGCTTCGATTCTACGTTTCCAATCACTCATTTTCCGCTTGTTCAGCAATATGAAAATCATTTGATTCTTCCTTACAGTAGCTAAAAGAAGGAAACCCTGCTGTTCAAATATAGAACGAAAGAGTATTTTTAAATAAGTGAAACCCGAGCTTTTTTGGTCATAGTCATCGATTTTACAGAGTAACACAATACAACCGTTTACTTTGAGATTAGGCTCAAGCTCAGTAATGTATCTATGAATTCGCTCTTCACTATGCGCCCCATCGAGCCATCTTTGAATCCATTCCGTTTCATCAGCCTTCCTTCGTTCTTCAACATATAACTCACGTAATAGGTTTTGCGCCAATGCTATGGCACTTCGGTCTACTATAAGTGATTCAAATCCATTTATTTCAGATTCTGAAACGAGGAAGAGGTCTCCAAATTTTTGATCTAAAGCTTGTATGGATTGACAAAAAATAGTTACATCCTTTTGCACATTATCTTCTCTTAAAAATTTAATGATTTTCTCTTGTTCATCAGGCGTTTTTTCAGAAATAATTTGGATTTCACCTTCTTTTGAACGGTACAATACTGTCATTTTTAAATAATCATGTAACAGCTGCAAGATTTTTGATTGTGAGTTAGATGTAAGGAGCAGCCGATTTAACTGATGGGAATAGTCTTCTAAATCTGAAATCATTTGATAGTGTTTTTTCAATAAAAGAGTATGTACATCTTGTGTAATATCAACAAACCGTACTTCATGATAGAAAACGATTAATGGGAAATCGTGACAATCGGCTAATTCTATAATTTCTTGTGGCACGTCAGTCATATACATTCCTAATTCAATACAAAGTCCCGCAGCATTCGCATCAATAAATTCTTTAATTAATGAAAGAAAAACTTCTTTATCTCCGTTCCATCCAACTCCTGTAGAAAGGATAAGTTCATTTCCGTTTAAGAGATTTCCAATTCGAGGTATTTCCATAATATGTAACCACTTTACCGTTCGGCAAAGGCCGGCTTTCCCTGCTATCACTTTCGCATTTTGAAAATGCCTATGCTTTAAGATTTCCTTTACTGATAAATTAACCCCTGTATTCATTTTATCGTACACCTCTTTAGAGTTTAGAAACATTAATTCTAATAATATTTTATTTGAAAATTCAAAATTACACAAAGTACAAAAAACTAAATACAGGTAATTTTCCCGTGCTCAAGTTTTCTCATAACCCCTGTCTAATATGACATATGTCATATACAACACTTTATAAATATTGTAATTTATAAAGTGTTGTATAGCATAATAAGTATTTTATATAAAACTAGATTGGTATTATACTTGTTATGACATTTTGTAACAAAATGCTATAGGACATCATATAAGTACGTTGACAAGACTTTTTTATAAAAAAGTTTGTATGTGATAACTAGAAAAACGAACTATATTTGGAGGATTAGTATGAAGTACGAGATTATAATATTTGATGCAGATGAGACTCTATTTGATTTTAAAAAATCTGAAAAAGATGCTCTTAAAAATACTATGCTTGCGTTTAATATAGAATATGATGAAAATCATCATTTAAAAGTATACAAGGATATAAATACAGCTATATGGAAAGAGCTTGAGGATGGACTTATTACTCAGAAAAAATTAAGTGTTGAAAGATTTAAACGGTTATCAAATAAATTAAATGCTGAATTTGATGAAGTTGAATTTGCACAATTATATATGAAACATTTATCTTATGCATCTTTCTTATACGATGAGAGTATAGACCTTGTAGAAAGTCTGCATAAAGATTATAGACTTATTATAATTACCAATGGTCTTAAAGATGTTCAAGATCATAGAATAAGAAAATCTATTATAGCAAAATACTTTGAAGATATCGTAGTTTCTGAGGATGTTGAGGCATCAAAGCCAGACCCTAAAATATTTGAACACGCTTTAAACAATATACAGCATACTGACAAGAGCAAGGTATTGATGGTAGGAGATAGCTTAACTTCTGATATACAAGGCGGGATCAATTTTGGTATAGATACGTGTTGGTTTAACCCTAATAAAATTGTAAATACATTAGAACTCAAACCTACTTATGAGATTTCAAATTTGATGGAGCTTAAAAATATACTAAAAAAATAGATTTATTAAGACAGCGGTTGTCTCAAAATGATTGAAAACTCGTTTTGAGTACAACCTTTTTCATTTTATCAAATTAATCTAGGTTTACTAATTAGCTGAAATGTTATAAATAAAAAAGAGAAAGAAATTGATAAACACTCAATTCCCTTCTCTTTCACATCCTCTACATCTCCTCAGGCGCTTCCATCCCAAGCAAACGTAAACCTTCTTTTAATACAATTTCAACCGCATATACGAGTGCAAGTCGACTTTCTTTCTCTGCATTTTCTTCTAAAATACGAATGTTACCATAATATTTATTAAACGCCTGCGCCACGTCTAGTAAATATTTTGCAATCTGAGATGGCTCGTATTTTACAAAAGCTGTTTCAATGACTTGCGGAAAGCGATTTAACAATTTTATCACTGTCCAGCTTATATCATCTGTTAACTGTAATTCTTGTTTCTCAATATCTATATCGCTTTTTTTCAATAGCGAACAAGTACGGGCATGTGTGTATTGTACGTATGGTCCTGTTTCTCCTTCAAATTTCAACATATTTTCAAGTGAAAATTCGATGTTATGCATGCGTTCGTTTTTCAAATCGTGGAAAATAATTGCGCCAACACCGACTTGCTTTGCTACTTCATCTTTCTTCTTTAAGTTAGGATTTTTCTCTTCAATATTTTGTTTCGCTAGCATAATTGCTTCTTCTAGCACTTCTTCTAATAAAACAACTCTTCCTTTACGAGTAGACATTTTCTTACCATCTTTTAAAATAAGTCCGAATGGAACGTGCGACATACCTTCTACCCACTCAAATCCTAATTTCTTTAATACAGTGAAAAATTGTGAAAAATGCAAGCTTTGTTCTTCTCCAACGACATACAGTGCTTTATCAAATGCATACGTGTTTTGACGATATAATGCAGCTGTTAAATCACGCGTTGCATAAATAGTAGCACCATCTGACTTTTTAATTAAACATGGCGGCATTCCTTCTGCTTCTAAATTGACCACTTGTGCTCCGTCTGATTCTTCTAATAAACGGTGTTCTTCTAGAAGCGAAACGAGATCATCCATCTTATCATTATAAAATGCCTCGCCTTGAAAATTCGAGAATTCTACGCCAAGCAGTTCGTAAATACGAGAGAACTCTTTTAAAGATTCATGACGAAACCAGTTCCATAAATATACCGCTTCTTGGTTTTCATCTTCTAATTTTTTAAACCAAGCACGTCCTTCTTCTTCTAACTCTGGATATTCTTTTACTTCTTCATGAAAACGTACGTATAACTTAAATAGCTCACGAATCGGATCTTCTTTGACAAGTTCTTCATCGCCCCATTTTTTATAAGCGGTAATAAGTTTCCCAAACTGCGTTCCCCAATCACCGACGTAGTTAATGCCAACGACTTCGTAACCACACTTTTCACATATATGTTTTAATGCATTTCCAATCATTGTAGAACGTAAATGCCCCATCGAAAATGGCTTAGCTATATTAGGAGATGAATAATCAATTACAACTGTTTTTTCTTGCCCAAAGTGCAGCTGCCCATATTCTTCTTTTTCGTCTAGTATTGCATTTAACACTTCATTACTTACAGTTTGGCGATCGAAGAACACATTTACATATGGTCCAACCGCTTCTACTTTTGTAAAAAATGGGTGAGATAATTTATCTGCTAGTTCCTGCGCAATAACTGCTGGTGCTTGTTTATATTGTTTTGCCAATGTGAAACAAGGAAAGGCTGCATCTCCAAATTCATCTTGCTTTGGTGTTTCAATTAAAGCGGCAATTTGTTGTAATGATAAAATTGGTTCTAATACATCGAATACATGCTGTGCAAACTTCATTTTATATTCCATCAGTATCTTCCTCCTTTTTATCAATAAAAAAACTCGCCTCTTTTCTAAAAAAGAGACGAGTTTACACCCGTGGTACCACCCTTGTTGTTCATCATGAACCACTTTCCCGTTTATAACGAGGTTAGGGAGCCCCGGCTTACTCTATACTACACCGTTCAAGCAGCATCTCCGAAGTGCGCTTCATTATTTTCTCTGCACTAGGCTTTCACCATCCCTAGCTCGCTATCGCTTCTGAAAATAATTACTCTCTTCATCCAAGATTTTCTATACAATTGATTATAGTCCATTATACATATTATCTGACAATTAGCAAGTTTCAATTACACCAAAATGAAATTTAGAGCTTTTTCGTTTATATACAAAGAAGTTATGTTCTTCAAAACGCGTACTACGAAAATGGTCTTTTAACACAACCCGCTTTCGCGCTACACGCTTAGCCTCTTTAATTGTCTCATCCGTAATATCGTTGTACAATGCAAAATGTTTTAAACCACGAATACCGTCTGATTCTAATACTGTTTCTTCAAACATCGGATCTAAATATACTACATCGTAGCTATGATCTGCACATTGTTGCAAAAAAGATAAATGCTCCGTATGCTTTACTGTAATTCGCTGCATTGCTTCGTTAATTTCTGTTACACCTGCATCCCATTGCTCAAGACCTTTTCCAATCAAATATGCCATATAGCGGTTGCCTTCTAATCCAGTGACTTGTCCCGCTTCTCCTACAGCATAACTTGCCACAATGCTATCAGATGCCATACCAAGTGTGCAATCTAATACCATCATCCCTTCTTCTAGCTTCGCGGCTTGTAGAAATGGATCATGTTCACCGCGCATTAATCGCTTCACACGAAACATTGCCGAATTTGGATGAAAAAAGAACGATTCTTCCGTTCCTTGCGGGTAAATCGCTAATCGATTTTTCCCAACAACAAGTACATCTTGTTTATATTGCTCATGTAATTCATAAATAGGACGGTCATTTCTCATAAAAAAAGAACATTGTAAATCTGCCGCTATTTTTTCAGCATATGCTGTCATCTCTTTACTTGTTCGCCCTGCTGTCGTTACAATCATTCTGTCACCTCATTATAAAGAAAAAGGGAGAAAATCTCTCCCTTTTTAGCAATGCTTTTCAAAAGCTTGTTCTAAGTTATTAATAATCTCTTCCATTGTTGCACCTTCAATTTCATGACGGTGAATAAAATGAACGACTTCTTTACCTTTTAATAGTGCCATAGATGGTGAAGATGGCGGGATATCATCAAAGTAAGAGCGCATCATTGCTGTTGCTTCTTTATCTTGACCTGCAAATACAGTTACAAGATTGTCAGGTTGCTTTTCAGAACGTACAACCGCTTGACCAGCTGATGGGCGTGCTAAACCTGCCGCACAACCACAAACAGAGTTTACAACAACTAATGTTGTCCCTTCTGTATTTTCCATGTATTCTTGTACTTCTTCTGCTGTTGCTAATTCTTTAAATCCCGCGCGTACTAACTCTTGGCGCATTGGAATTACCATTTGACGCATGTATTCTTCGTATGCATTTGTCATGTTACTTATCTCTCCTTCAACTTTCATTCCAGATTTATCATATCACGCTCTAATAATAGACGCAAAAGAAACATAATGACTTTCTTATTTTTCCTTCGGAAGTTCGCAAACCCCATTTTTACAATGTCCAACGGGGACAATTTTTCTTTTTGTTGCAATATAATCATATAAAAAATGACCAAATCCAAACAGAATCGATAATTTAATAAAAGGGACAATTGCCCAGTATGCAGGAATTGCTTTCGCTAAAACATCTACACTTTTAATGCCTTTATACCAACGACTATCTTTATAAATATATAGCTGTTTCTCCATATTTTGCTGCATCTCTTCTGATAAGCAATATTTCTGAGCAATTTCTTCTTCGCGAAAAGAGACAAATTTGATTTTCCCCTTTTTATCTAGTTCTTTCGTTCGATTTGCAACCTTTGTACACATCGGGCACCAGCTATCATAAAAAACAAGCATGGCTATTATTCCCCTTTTCGATACTCCGTCATTTGCTTCCAAACAGAACCTTTCGCTTCTTCTCCGCCTTCAATACGTTCAAGAGCTAAGCGAGCTTGCATCGCTACCTCAAATTCTGGATCTTCCTCCGCTATACGAAGTGCCGGAACTGCGCTTTCATCACCAATTTCAAATAAAAACATTGCCGCGCGCCAGCGTACAAGTTTACTTGGATCTTTTAATGCTTTGATCATGACGAACATAGCAGCAGGATCACCAATATCTGATAAGCAGTCACCCGCTGTACGGCGTACACTTACTGACCTATCTAATAATGCCTTATACAGTAAAGGTAATACGGCATCACCTTTTACCATTCCTAAATAAGCAGTTGCTAAGCGGCGAATCGATACTTTTTCATCTTCTAACGCTTTCTTCAGTACAGGAATATCTTCTTCTGTTGGATCCATTTGTTCAAGTGCCGCATAACGTTTTGTCCAATCAGAATCATTCATCATTTCCTCTGTTACTTTATATGGCTGACGTTTTGTAATCGTTACTTCTTTCGCTCCTGCTTGCTGTAATAATTCTTGTACAATCGCATCTACACGATCAGCTGGATATGCCGCAACAATCTCTTCCACAACTTCTTTCCCGATGTCTTCAAAGTCACCGTAGCGTGTACTTTGCTCAACCCACTTACGTTCTTTCACAACATTTGGCGCAGACATCTGTACTTTCATAATTGCTTCTTTAAAGCGATCTGGCAATCCAACTCGTTCCTCTGTTGTACCATCTGTTAACTTCACTTGCATAGGAATAGTAAAGAACATTTGAATAAATACTTTTACTTCCCCGAAATGCGCATTGGCTTCTTTTTCACTTTCTGTTGCTACTTCTTCCCCAAATACGGCACGTACTTGCTGTAAAATGTGTTTCCAATCATATTTTGCATTACGCTCTATCGCTAAAAAGTCCGCAACATGATACACACCTTTAATACCTTCAATTTGTAAAATTTGCTGCACTCTTTCCGGAGCTTCTCCCATATTAGTACGTGTATAGTTATTACGTGTTCCTGATGGTAACACTTCATTTAAAATAACTTTCATTGTATTTGGACTTGGTGTCGGTTCAATCCCTTTAATCTTCACGAATATTGTCTCTCCTTTATTACTGTTCTTAGCTGTATTGTAACATGTTCTGAAATAAGACTCCTACTGAGGTGCTTGCTCTTTTTTCTTCTCTAAAAAAGTAATTCTTTCAATAACAACTTCTGTCTTATATATTCTTTTTCCGCTCTCATTATTATATTGACTCGTATGAATATGTCCGGTTATACCAACAAGTGCTCCTTTTTTGCAGTATATCGTTACATTTTCCGCCGATTTCCGCCAAATCATGCAGTTAATGAAATCCGCTTGCTGCTCTCCTAAACTGTTACGAAACCCTCTATTTACTGCCACACAAAGACGCGCATAAGCAATCCCTTGCTTTGTATAATATAATTCTGGATCTTTTGTTAATCTACCAACCTTATGGTAAGCGGCATTTTTGTATAGATTCTATCAAATCCTGATAAATAGCCTTTTGTAAAGTGAATTCCGCTTTTTTATAATTGGACAAAAAACAAATTAACCTCAGACTATTTCATCAAGTAAAAAGGGAGAAAATTCATGGCTTTTGATAAAATTTTGGACATTCTTAAACTGAAAGGTTAAGTCAAAGCTAAAATAAAAAAACGTCTTTCGACGGCTCTTATTGAAGTAAAGCTACCCTTTAGTTTAAGAAGAAAGAGATAAGGAATAGCCTTACTCACTCCCTAAGAAAAATATTCAAATTGCTTTAATGACGCTGGATAGTATCACGGTATTAGACAAATGAACTTCTTTGGTTAAACCATTTACAACAGGAATAGATGCAATTGTTGTATGTTCCTGGTCAAAAATAAGATTTTTAGAAGAATCCGTATTTGGATTCTTAGTACAATCCATTTTTGCTTTCTTTACCAATCTTTCTCTTCGTTCAGTAAAATCACGTTTTGTGTTTTGTGAATTTCCTCTTGTTTTAATCTTCATTTCAAATCCCTCTTTCTAATAATATTGGATATTATTAGCTTCTTATTTACATAGTTCACGAACCTTGAGACAACACAAAAAGGGCTTTTCTCAAGTCGAAGCATTCAAAAAAGGATAGAAAATATCTCTTTTTGATGTTCGGCTCAGGAAAAGCCCTTTTTTACAGTTGATGAATGGGATATAACGAATATATCTCTTATTTCATCATCTCAACACTCAACTGTTTTATTTATTCTAGATTTGAAGTATTAGTGACTTCCTAGAAGGGAAAATAAAACAGGAAACAAGGTAAACAATAAACTAATAATTATGGTTTAATTGTATATTAAGAAATAAAAATTAGCAATACTGGTTCATTATTAACAATATAAAGGTAAGCGTCAAATTGTCCCCACATTTTAATATTCAATTAATGATGAGATAATCTCCTCCAAGTATTTATGTACTTAAGGAGATTTAATATCTTTTGTAATTTTATTTAAGGTCTATTTAGGAGTAGTCTTAATTCCTATTTCTAGTATAATGAAAAAACCATTCTTGGTTTCTGCCGCATGAATGGTTTTTCCAAATTAAATATACATACCAACAAAGAAGTATACTAGAGAAATTTTTTATATTTATAATCCCTAATTTAGCTGTAATTTTAAAGTGCTCTTTATATGTTTTTCTATTTCAGTTAAATCTCCATTCAAGAATTTATTTACTTGAGTTTGAATTTTGTTCTTGATATCATCTAAATCTTGATCTTCAGTAAAACTTTTAGGAAGAATTTCTTTAACATATACTTGGGTATACTGTCCTGTTAAGTTATTCAGCTGCTTCTTAAAAATCTCTTTTTTTTGATTACAAGCCTCAAAAATTGCTCGTCTAATTTCCTGTTCTCCTGGACCAATAATCAATTTAAGTACTAACTTATCGTTTTTTAATTGAAATTCAAATAATAAAATTCTTTTTGTGTTTGTCCAACCATTTCCTTCAATAGGAATTACATGATCCAAACCTTTAGTTGTGAAACGTATATACTGCTTACTTGATACATCCATTATTACATCAGCATGATTCATTAAGATTTCTTGGATATACTCCGATAAATCGGAATATATGTCCGGTTTGTACTCAAAAATTAAATCTAACGCTTTCTGATGCTTAAAATAGATTTCTCTACATATTTTTTCTAATTCTTTATCCCCCACAATATACCTCCGTAATATTTCTTTATATTGTTGTAAAAAGTGTTTAGTTTCAACCGATAAAACATCATTTTTTAAACTAACTGACTTTTCTAAGGTATTGAGAACTATCTCATAACTTATACTTAACCAATTCAATTCATCACTAGGCGTATCACCATTTGGAGTTAAAAATAAAAGTAACTTTTCGTGATTAGGATATTCTTCGTTGACGATTTCCAAATACTTATTGAGCTGATGTTTCGATTCCTTACTCCAAATTTTGTTTTCAATTACCAAGACAAAGTTATGAAGGGATGAAACTGCCAATACATCAATATTCCGCCACTCACGACGTACTACAAAATCATGATAATCCATCAAAGATATATCTATTAATGAAATGTTTAAATGTAGCAATGCCTCTTTATATGTATGAAATATAGATTGTATAAACTTTTTTATATATACATCACCTAATCCATGCGTTTCATTTGGATTTAAAAGCCATGCTAATACATTACTGTGACGAATTTCTGTATTTACAATGCCTAACATTTCAAAAACATTAAATTTATTGAATCTAGACTCTAATTGATCCAATACTTCAATGTCCATTAAAAATCGCTCTAATTCCTCTTTTTGTTCGGTCATCTTTTTTCACCTACATATTATTAAATTAGTTTATGAATTACAATAGTTCTTTAGGGAAATGAAAAAATCTCACGTGAAATTAAACTAATATAAGCTTAGCTTGCTGGGCGCGAGTCGGGACCCCAATAAGTTTAAAATTTTTTAGTAGATTTATTACTTTTCCCAATATTGCAGTCATCACATAAAGTTTGTAAGTTATCTAAAATCGTCAGTCCTCCTAAAGAATATGGAATGATATGGTCAACATGTAATTTCACTCCATCACTAGGAGTTCTACCACATAATTTACACTTGCCATTATCCCTGTCCAACACTTTATATCTTAAACTTAAGCTAATATTGCGACTTTTTTGTGCTGCACTGACTTTATGAGGAAGAAGATTAACCTCTATCTTTTTATCGTATGAGTTAAACATGTCAGTAACATTATTATAAGAAGGCATAATTTCTAATTCATACCCCTTATTCCCCATGAAATGCCCCTTTAACATTGATACCAATATAAAGTCCTCTAAGAATTTAGCACTTGTAGTATTCAAAAAACAACAACGCTTTGTATCAAAAATACCAAGCAATAAATCGTTCGTATCGGTTACTTCGAAGTTTAATTTACGTAACATGTTAACAAATACCCTTTGCTTCATTCGTCGGAACTGTTTTTTATATTCTTCATTTCCTGATAGCCGATCTGAGAATTTAATTTTTTGTGTTAAGAATATAGAACCTTTAGCGTCCTTTTCTGTAGTTAAATTAATTGAAAAAAGCATACCCGAAATATTATTACACTTGCTGTAACAAAATAATCTATAATGAGAACTCGTATTCTCATAAAGTTGCAATGATAACTCTAGTTCTCCATCTAATAAAGGAAATGTATATTCGTGACTTCTCCTTAATATCTGGAAATCTTGTTTATTATATTGAACTGTACTCTTAATTCCTTTCTTTCCAGTTAATACAAAGTTTCCTAACTTAATTTCATTGTTTTCTAATTGTGTCTCTAAAAGAACAGCAGCAAATTTAAGAGCATCGTATTGATTTTCGTTAGGTACTAACATTCTAGTATCCTCCATATCATACATTGTATATATTTAAATTATACTATGCTGTAATTAAATTATCTATCGAAGGCAAAAGTTACCCTTTCCCTACGATACCCTAACGATTAATAAAAAAAGTTACCAGCTATATGTAGCCGTTCTTCAAACCAACAAATTAATTACAAAAGCAAAAAAGATACAAAAAACAAAGTACATTTTTAATGATATATGTATCAAATCACATGTTTCAAAATAAACACGCTACTTTAATTTTTAATAATGTAGCAATATTATTTAACGTGCAATATTCACTATAGTAATATTCATTAGAAACAATAGGATATATCTTATAAAAAACAGTGCTAATTTTAAATAGCACTGTTTTTTATTAATTTTTTTTATAGATACTGATAATATAAAAACAACGAATTAGAATGTTTCCTTTCCCCCTCCCTTCTTTAATCAATTTCAAAAATTCTAACTTCTATGTTATTCAGAAGATACTTTCTGTTCATTTAGGATATTCTCCTTATCGATGTAAATACGAGAGTTCATTTGGATAGCATGGTCTATAATGTCTTTTCCCTTCTCCTTTGTGAAAGAGAGACGATGAATAATTGGGAATCTCTTCGTCAATTCTACTGTTGATGTCAATTCTGGAGGGGAGACGACCACCCATTGTATCTTTAACAGTTCACAAAGAGCAAATATAGGTGCAATGACGTGCTCTGAGACCATCTTACTAAATGGATTATCCGAAATTAAGACCGACCATCCTTTTTTATTGCTCTTCATAAGCATCGCCATAATTATCATTTGGGTCATCAGTTTTTGTCCCCCACTACCCGAAGCTTCCGCATAATCCCCTTTCATGATGGTCTCCCAATCTGAATAAAGAGAATCGTTTGGTTTTCCGTAAAGGAGATGGTTATCACCTCCGGGATTATATATCTCAAGCGTAGGATACTGATTACCTAATACTTTCAATACTAAGATGCTGATATCAATCATCTTGTCGATTTCATAAAGTGGGATATCTTGAATGTCTTTCTCTTCTTGTTTTAATTGCGCAAGAATCTTGATAAAAAACTCGGTCAAGACAGTATTGTAATAATCGAGGTTTTCATTGAACTGATAATTGTTGGCATACTTTACTAGCGGGAATATGTAGTCATTGTGGTTCTTAATCTTCATCCTTGAGACCATCTGCTTCATCTTTTTTACAATGAGATTTACCCTGTAGGTAGCTCGGTCTGTCCATTGTTTTATAACTTTTAATCCCTGAATCTTGTCTTCGCTGATTCTCTGAAGTTCCTCTTCGAAAGAAACAAGAACACTTCGGACTCCTTCATACATGAGACTATATTCTTGGGTAATAATATCCTCAAAGTAAGCTTCTACACTTGCCACAACATCCTTATCGAGATCCTTTGATTTCCCAACAGAGCTTCGATATCCCTCGTAAAGGGCCTTAAAATGAGCACCCGATTCCTTCAGTTTGTTCATATATGAGAAGTATTCTCCTGTCCACGAAGCTGTCTTTTGTTCAAAATTCCCCTTGATACCCTGAAGCCAGTCAATATCGGCAAAATCTCCAAATTTTGTCTCCAATATGTCCGAACTATCTAATTGTGCAATGTTGTTAGTCAGGGACTGAATGACATTTAAAATTTTTTCATGATGTAAATCCACTTCCTGTTTTTGGGCATTCAATTGTTGGCGATTCCTTTTAATTTCCTTCTCTTTTTCTACTAAATCCACATTCATCCATGAATCAGGCTCTCCGAGTTCCAGTTTCTCTACTCGTTTCTTTTCAGCTTCTAGCATCACTTTATCCCTATCTAGGGAACCACTAAGTCTTAATGTCTCCTCGTTCAAAATGTTGATTTTCTTTTGGTAATCTTCTGCGTTATCCTCATGAGTCTGGATATACTGAACAATGATATTCTTAGAACTACTCGGAACCTGAAGAGACTCCCAATTCGGATTCAATTCAAATAATTCGGTTTGAACGTCTGTAATCTTTTCTGATAGAGAATCTATTTCAAAAGAGAGCTTTGTCAATTCTAAATTTTTGACCTCAATCGAATTTTTCTGGCTACTGTGTTCAAAGAGATAGTTCTTAAGCTGATCAATTCCTTCTGCAGAGTAAACAGGTGCCTCTACCTTGTCCGATACTTGTGAATATTGCAGTGGTTGCTCCAAAGGATCTCTCACCCAATCAAAAATGGTCGTCAGCCTTTTATACTGTTCTTTTGCATCTCGCTTCCAATCTTGGTACGTTTCACGATAAGATTTTAGCTCCTTTTCTTTATTCTTAATAATGCGTTCCAGCACTTCTTTTTTCTCTATTTCTTTATCGCGGTCCTTAATAAATCCTTCTAACTCAAGAGATATCCGCTTGTGCTCCTCCTCCTCCGACATCCACTGTTTGACCTCTTCAATCTTTCTCTTGTACTCATGCGTTTCAAGGTCAATTTCGGATAAACGATCTTCGTATACCTTTGATTGAATAGCTATGACTGAGAGTTGTTCTTCAATGGCCGACATCAACTCATGAAATGTATGTAAATCCTTCTCAATCTCAGCTTTTTTATGACAAAGTGCTGAGGAATCGGGTTCTTCCACGAAGGATTCGCAGAAATGAAGCAGTTTCTGTATTTTTTGAAGATGACCCTTTTCTTGGTCAATTAGAAATTCAAAGTCGTCTCCCTTCCTATCCATTTCTTTCTTTTTCTGTTCAAATGCATATAAATCTAAAGCCTGGTGAAGCCAAGCATCTATAGTGATAAACATACCATTTTGCGTAGGATAAAGACGTTCATTATCTTGTTTAGAAGTGTGGCTTTTTTGCATATGTTCACGAATAAAGATTGGTACAGGCGACTGTTGAAATTTTCTTTCCAAAAATGATAGATCAATGTCCTCTACATCCTCTGAGGATACAACGACTCCGTAAGGAAACAAAGGGCTTTTCTCTATCTCTTTCCTCGCAACATCTTCACCGACATTTTCTATCATTTGATAGAGAATTTCCATACCCAGCTCACAAGCAATTCCTTGTGAAGCAATCTCATTTTTAACTTCTAGGACATCTTTATTCGGAATCCAATAATTTGAGTTTTTCAATATGTCGTATTGAGATTCAAGTATCCAACGCTCTTTTATTTTAGAATCAATGGAAATCTGTATTAAAGAAAATTCCTTTTCCAACTTTTTAATCGCTGATAAAATAGCCTCTTTTGAATAAGTATCGATTCTCTCTTTAATGGTATTTGAAATCTTATCCATCATTTTCGACTCTTCACATAACCTAATATCTAGTTTTTCTTTTATTTCTGCCTTTTTCTCTTCAAAGGAACAGATTTGAGAAAGTTTTTCTACTTTTTGGGTCAATAGACTTTCTTGCTCTTTCCTTATTTGAAGCTGTTCTTCTTTAATTTTTTTCGCTTCTTCTTCAATTGACTTCAACTTAAACTCGTAAATATTATTAAAATTCTCGGGATCATCTGTTATTATTTCTCCATATGCCGCCTGAAGTTTTGCTTTTTGTGTTTGGTGTATAGATAAACGAATTCTAAGACCAATAATGTTATCTCCTATTTGAGCAATAATTTCATTGTGTTCGCACAACTTTTCACGATTAATAGAAAGGTTCTTTTCACATTGACCAATGAACAGAGAATGTTGCTTGCGTATCCCCTTCCAACTGACATATATTTCATCCCACACGTTCTTTAATTTTTCTTTGAGCTTTTTCATTTCGCCTTCCAAGTCATCCAGTTTCAACATTTCCTTCAACCTATTGTATTGCTTTATTTTTTGCTCCGATTCATTCCTAAGCTTAGCTCGTTCTACAAGCCTTAGATTAACACGATTTACTTTTGCCAATTTCACTTCTTTCTCAAGCATCTCCTTAAAGGTAGATTGTTTCTCCCTCAATGAATCAATCTGGTCATTTAAACCCGTCACATTACGAAAGGCTTTTGCGTATTGTAGATTGCTTGACTCCCATTTCAAACGCTCAAGTTTTTGGACAATATCCGCTAATTTCTTAGTTATATCTTTGTCCTCTACAATCTTACTATTCAGCTTGGCTTTCATGTATTCTTTTATGATGTATCCTTTTTTACGATGCTCTAAGAGTTCTTGTTCCAACACAGCACAATTCTTTAAGAATGTAATCACTGGACTCAATTCATCTATCAAAATTTTGTAGGTATACTCCCTTTCTATAAGATTGGGCATCTCCTGATTGGTAATGGCAACTTCTTTAAAGGTTTCTGACAGGCTCTTCGATTCTCGGTAACTTTTCTTGTATTCCGGTTCGATTTGTTTATCTAGACCTGGTATGATGACTTTGGAGGACAGTGTGTGGTTATCATCTGCCCTTCCAAAATAAGCAGAGACATCTCCTTCATCTTTATTGATACTTTTTAATACCCGCCATTCATGAGGATCGATACCGTACTTCTTCAGTTCGTTAAAATACTCTCTTCTTTGGTTTTTTGTATAAGTTGAAACATAAGCTTCGTGTCGCTTTAAGTATTTTTTTAAATCCTCCATAGAAAGGGAAGTTTGTGTCTCTTCATTCCACAATGGAATACTAGCAATGTCAAACGGGGCATCTTCCGTCTGTTCTACTATATATAGGAGATACTCTGGGTCAATGGGAGATTCACTGCCTACTTTATGGCTTCTTTTTGGATTGGCTGTGATTGCAATGCCGGTGGTGATTTTTGTATGAGGTTCCTTTCCTACTGCCCATTCAATGAGGACGTGAAAGGTATAGGGAGAAAACATCTTCTTTTCTTTAAAGAAGAAGCTGTCCACCATCTTTTCTTCCTTCCCCCACCTTATCAAGGGTTCAATCAATTGAAAAAAAGCTTGCAACAAAACCCCTTTCCCTCCCATATTGACTAACGTAATTAAAACATGAACCGGGATTCCCTCCTGATGAAAAGGAAACACCGTGTTCCGATATTGTTTTTTCATTTTGGCATATTTCAAACCAACGATTCTTCCTCGTCTGATTAAAGTATCCATGCCTTATTCCTCCTTCCTGTCGTCCTTAATGTTATTGATGAGATTCTTAATTTCCTGAAATTTCACATTAGTACCATATTGCAGATCCAATCGTTCTAATAGAATCCAGGTAGGTACAGCTTCTGCACTGCTCTTAACAATCTTGATGAATACGAGCCCTTCTTCTTCTAAAATCTTCATTGCCGTATGAACCAGACCAAATTTAGTTTTTTTATTTGAAGTAACCCTCTGCCGATTAGGATAATCAATGTTAAGATTCTTCCACAATTGGTAAACATCATCAATCGCAATGGAGAATTTTTTCGAGAATTCACCCTTACTCGATAATTGACGCTCATACAATTGGCTAAATACCTTATCTGCTTCATCGATCAATTTGTAATAAGAAATCCCATTTTGAAGCCATTCTGGATTTGGAGCATCAGTGTTCGCTTCTGAAAAAAACAACAAATGCAACAATCCAACCAAATATAAGTAACGGCGGTTCTCCAAAACGTAATATTTTTCTCTAAACTGAGAAAAATTGGAAGAATACAAAGAATTACCTTTTACAACTAAATGAAGGTACATTTTCCCCAGTAAAATCTCGGTACCTTCAACTTTGCAACGATTCTTTAGCATTTGACGAGTGGATTCATCGTTTTTGTACATTGCTACCAAGGTATCTTCATCTTTAAGTGCTCGTTTTTCCAGTAAAGCCCGGTAAATTCTGTTTGCAGATTCAACACTATCCATATCAAGCATGATTCGGCACTCCTCCCTTTAAGAGGATACGATAATTAGTCATTATCAATCCTCTTGTATCCTTTAATTTAAATTGAACATAGTCCCCTTCTATGAATTCCGTGAAAATTGGGATATTCAGCAATTCTTCAAATCGTTTATCTATATGAATCAACTCTTTAAGCAACCGTATCCTTTGGTCGCTTGAATTCAATAAATCCTGTTTCGATACGAGCAAAGTGCTATTGACAAATTGATTCCACAATTCAACCGCATGTTTGTTTTGTAGCCATTGCAATCTTGTTTCCTCATCCGAAAAAATCGACTCCGCATTCACCATCCCTTCATTCAAAAGTTGCAGAAAGACCGGCCTCCACAATTCCGCTGTTGGCTTCCAATCAATAGAAGGAATCGTCAACAGTTCTTCGCTACCATCGTTTCTGTCATCCTCTGCATCTATATCCACCATGGGTTTCGTCACCACTTGCTCCAATGACCAATCTAATGGATAAATTAGAGGCTTTTTAGGAGAGAATAATTTTATAAGCACTTGAAACATATCATCCGGGTTCACAAATCCTTTTTGTAGAATTAAATCCTCCCATATGCTTTCTTTAAAGGAAGTTCGAGGTTTTTTCCATAAATGATGATAGTAATTCTTTCGGATAACGATGATGGTTTTTACATTTTCAATAACCAATTGAGCAAGCGTATCATGCAATTCTCTAGTTTCATTGATTCTATCAAGAAGTGTTGAAATTTCATCCTCCAGCTCAGGGGCATCGATAATCTTACTCAAAATTTTCTCCATCTCCATGTATCGCTCTTTCTCCTCAGCAAACTGGTTATCCACGTTCCTTCTATGATCTTTTCCGATAATTTGATTATATTTATTGATATTTTTTGGATTTCTTTTAATCTCAATCCCTAGTCTTTCTTCTTTTTTCGTAAGCTTTCGAACTCGGATAATCAGTCTCTGTAACCTATCAAGAGCATCACGGTAGTTACCGCTTTTGATGAGCTGCAAAGCAACCCAGGATTGAATGTCGATATCCAACTCATCCAAAATCTCATGGCTCATAAAAATCATTTCATAGGAATCTTCGGTTAATTTATAGACATAGATTTGTTCTTCCGGGATAGAACTTCCTTCTTCCTCTTCGAGATACCGAAAAATGTGTTCTTCCCATTGTCCCGTCTCTTCATTGAAGAAAGGAGCTTTAAAGGAGCTGAGATACCGAGGGTCACCACTCCATATGAGTCCTTCAACAATTCGTTCGTTTCGTTCTTTGGTGGTTTTGAGTTTCAAATTTCGAATGACCGCATCCGTAATAGATTCCATGTCCGAAATGGTCCTTCTGGTATCATCTCTTACTTCACGTTGAAAGATTTCCAGCAAGATATTTAAACAAACGGTCCGAATGTAGGGGGATAATTCCCCGACATCCATTCCTGTCCCCAATGCCCATATAGGATTGAGCCGTTTCACACGGCTTCCGATGTCATGGTAATCCATCATCATTCAACCTCCCAAAGCAATAGTGTCAAAATTCACAATTTCTTGCGGTATTCGTTGTTTATTAACAAACAAAGTTTCAATCCTCTTATATAGACATGGGAAATAGGATTGAAAGTGCAATTGTGTCGATTCGCTTATGACTTGTTGGGTTCTTATAGGATACGTTTTCTCTTGCGACAACATAAAGTCATATAGCTCTTCTGCCAATTGGATCTCGTATTGTGGAAATCGGGTGACCAATGTATAGAAGATGTTCAATCCAGACGGATCAATGTCCCCAGAGTACCGAATGGTTGCTATTTTATCGGAAATAAAGCTTTTAATGAATGAAAATCTAGAAAGTATCCCACTCCCTTGACCATAAATTAATAAGTCCGGGCATGTACCAAAAAACCATTTAGAAGGATTAACATTTAGAAGATGCTCAAAGGTTTCAAATGTAGCTTCTCCTTCAATAATCAACACATTAACATTAGATTTCATAGCAAAATCCGCCCTCATCGCATACCTGAATTTCTCTTTTTTGGGCTCAATCTTCAAATCATGTGGATTAAGATTCAACCGACTCAAGAAGGACTTTCCATTATTAGAACCAAGAAACTTTTCATCCCCAAACAACATTAAGGAACGCTCTTCCCTTTTTAGCCAGTTATGTTCATCTTTTGTTTTCATGAAACGATAAACTGCCATTACTTTTTCCAAATTTTCTTTTGTTTGAAGGTGTGGAAGAGACAGATAATGATGTATATCCAATTCATCCTTCAACATCAAGATGATGGAGTCTTCCCAAAAATAACTTTCCTTTTCTTTTGTGCCCGCTATCCAATAATATTCATACAAGGGAGGAACCAAGTGATTCATAGGAGAAGCTTTAATAGGTTGAAGCCAGCCTTCTTCTTCAAGTTTCATCATGGCTTGACAAAAAGCATTGTATCCCCCGGCATTTATATATTCTTGTCGATTATAAAAACAATTCTGTAACGCCTTTTCTACATCCTTTGCAGAACACTTTGTTTTGTTCTCTTTTTTCTTTGCTATCTCGACAATAATTCCCAGCAATCTCGAATACATGACATCCTCCTACACTAGTATTGTCGATAGGTTTCCCATCATATAGGAGATATAACCCATCCTTTTTCCTTACTATTTAGTCTCTAATGGATTTGGATACCTGTTAAGAGTAATTTTACACTTAAGGTACCTCATTAAAGAAACCTTTGTAATGTAAAGCAGGTGTAGATTTAAAATAAAGTTTGATAATTTATAATAAAGATTGATAATTAGTAAAAAAGTTTGATAAAAAAGTCTATTTTGTAGGGTAATTGCTTATGCATAAAATAACACTAATTTTTTGTATACTGTTGCTATAAACTCTCGCGAGAGTTGGAAAATAGATTCACAAATCAACCGGGTTTCCAACCTGATGTAGGTGATGAGGTGCGAAGCTATTATGAGTGCAGTGACATAACTAGGAGGTTTCCACTATGACAGCTTTATTTAAAGCTATGGCGTTCCAGCTGAAAACTGAACGACTTGACCTGAGTATGTGGGAGGAATCCGATTCAGTCTGGATGAGAAAATTAATTGGCGAACGTGGTGTGGACATGCCAACCCTTGACGCCGTTCGTAGCCAGCTTATCGAGATGCGCAAGAGAGCAGTCGAAAATGGCATCTCCCTTCTCACTATTCGCCGACGAGACGAAGGCGATTTCATCGGATACTGTGGCTTGATTATCGGTCGTTCCACACTTGAAGAGCCGGAGATCGCATACGAGTTGTTCCGCAGTGTTCATCGTAAAGGCTATGCGACTGAGGCAGCATCCGTTGTGCTGGACGCTGCGATTGCTACCGGGCGCCACAGACTTTGGTCGACTGTACGCGCTTGGAATGTTGCGTCCTTCCGGGTGCTAGAAAAGATAGGATTTGAGCGGCATCACAGTACGTGGGACGAGCGCGGTGAGATTGTTTGGAACGTACGCGATCTTTAGAGATCCCGACCTAATTCGAAACTATGGAAAAGGAGAAAAGGTCATTAATTTAGGGGAGAATCCAGATAAAGATAAAGATAAAAGGACTGATTTATAACCCAAATAGTGACAAACTATAACCGAAGCATTTACTCCAGCTGAAGCAGTAACAAAAAATATTATTGCACTAATCGGGGGCTTATCTTGAATAAGATTTAAACGACGATTTTCAACAATTGGGCGTTTTAATTGAAAACGGCAAAAGGAATAAAAATTGGTGATAAAAAGAAAGAGATTATACAAGCTTATGGAAATAACTATTATTTTCGTACGGAACAAGGAACTAATATTATTGGTTATGTAGATAAAAAAAGAGGTATATCCATGGAATTTTGGTTATCTTTTGATGACAAAATTATTTTTTATAGATTAGATAATAAATCAATGGAGTAAAATTAATTCGCAAAAAACAGACTTTTTAGTTTCCCTAAAAAATATTGAATTTTGCTTGTATTAAGACAAATCATAAATATAAGCATATCGAAAAAATAAAAAAGAGATTCGTTAGTCGAATCTCTTTTTTATCCATAGTATTCTTCGTCTTTTTTCTTTTTTTCTTCCCAATATTCTTCTTCCGCATCATCTCGTGCTTGTTTACTAGGATACGTATATCCATTAAATGTATATTCTTCTTGTTCATCCCTATTATCCGAGCCAGAAAAATAAACTTTTTCACCACCGATAAACACATATGATTTTTCTTTTTTGGTCTCTTGTCGATCTTCCTGATTTCCGAATGTTCCCTCAGGAGGCTTGCACCCTTCTAGTGTGATGGACATTCCTCCTACACATTTATTCAATTCATCTTGAATGGCTTGTCTGTTTTCTTTTGTAACGTATACTCTCTTTCCGTTTTTTTCAAAATAATCCATAGCCATATCACCTTTTTCATTATTTTTATATTTTCATGCTATCACAAATTTCTTTCTTTTTTATACCATTACTAGCTTAATACCGAGTAATTTTTTATAAAAAGTGAGACGAGACCATATGATATATAAGGTTTGTCCTTTTGTTATTGCATAAAGGAAATTATGACATTTAAACTTTCGGTAAAAGGGGGAATATTTGACGCTTACTTCTAAAGAGTATTTCGTCATAAAAAAATGCACCTCCAATTGTTGGCTGTGTCTAACAATTGGGGCGCAGTTCATTTATAAGACTCTTTTTTATTTACTAAGATTCATCCAGCATTAAATATATATCATAATCCATGATAATTAACTTTATTAATTATGGCGAATTGATATGAAAACTTAAATAGGCATAAAAAGCAGATATTAATGAATGTGTAACACCAAAATTTAGCTTTTATTAGATTAAACATCGCTCTAATTATTTCTTGCTAATTCAGCACCTTCTCGCTTCATTTGTTTTAATACATCAACGTACACATGAATCGCAGTAGCCACCTCTTGCTCAACATCTGTAGAATGTTTAGTGTAAAATGTTCTTATTCCTTGTTTATTAATCCCTGGATATAAATTCTCTGTTTCTCCATGTTCAATTACTGCATAAATACCATCTTGCCGAGAAATTACAAGTTTTTTATACTCATTCCATACTGAATCAGGCTTTTCACTAAAACCCCAATTAATAATTAAGTGGAAGTTACAATTTCCTGTATCATACCCAAAAATTTTCTGCGTATGAGTTTCTATGCTCGCAGTATCTTTTCCTCTCAATACTAGAGCTTCACCCATTAATAAGTCTTTATTTTGATGAGAGCGAATAACTATATCCCTTTCTCCTATTCCTCCTCTATCTCCCATCTTTTCACGTGTGTAACCTCCTCTGCTTTGAGTATGAGTAATCCAACCAAAGGTATCTACTAGATTGGAATCCATATGTGATTTAAATAAATCGGTATATCTATCTTCTTCAGCAGCTTTATTCTCAGATGGCGTAACAATTGGTGATAAATTCTCAATTATCTTCAAAATATCAAATATCTTTCCTACCAGGAAACCCCATACACTTTCTTCTTCATTTTCAGTATACAGTTTGACTTGTTCTTCTGGTCTTAGCGTTTTAAGCTTGTTAATACTACTAGCTCTCAGCTCTACACTCTGCTTTAATAAGCTAATTTTCTCCTTATACTCACTTACTTTCCCCTCATTTTGTTTTCTACCAATAATTATCCCTTTAGTCATTGCAATACTTGTACTTTTAAGATCCAATTCTTGAGCCCTATCAATATATAATTCAGCTAACATTAAATTTTCCTTTTCTAAGAAACTTAATGCCATTAATTCATATATAGTAGCGCATGCAAAAAAACTATCAAAACCTATATAGTTTTTTTCACCCGCTCTTTGCTCACGGACCATTTCTACCAAATCATCCCAACTATATTGAAATTCTAAAAACTTTTCTGCTGATTTTATTACTTCATCATGCTGATTTAACTTAGAATATACTATTGCTAATTCAAGATATGAATATTGTAGAAAATTATCATTTGGTTCACCATATTCATCTATACCAAAATGCTCAATGGCTTGATTAAAGTAATATGCGCTATTTATAAGATTATTGTCAGCTTGATGTACTTCTCCCAATATACGATAAGTTTCCGCATGATCCTCATTTATTTTTAAAGACTTTAATAAACACTCCTTAGCAGCTTCTAAGTTATCTGTGTGAAAATATATCTTCCCTAGAAGTAACAACACTTCACTATAAGCATCCTTATCTTCCGAAGCTTCTAACAATTTTCTCGCTTTTTCATATTCTCCTGAGATGTAATATGCTTCCGCTAAATCATATACTCTCTGAATATCCAGTGAATTCATGGACTCTAGTAATACGATTTTTTTCTTATGAAAAAAATTGAATGCATAGGAATCACTAAAACCATTAAAAACATATTTACCGTTGTACCCATAATTCATTATTGCACCAGGCCCAATTAATTCAACCTTTTGATTTCTTATTAATCCCTCACATTTTAGGCATGATTCACTAATATAATAAAATTTCATCTCATCATTACCTATATTCACAAAGTTGCTCCAGTTACCTCTAAGTTTTTTTAACTGAAAGTTATTGCAACAGGTTTTACAGACAGCATCACCTGTTATATTACAGTGGAATTCTTTATTTTTTTCCTCACAAACGCAACAATTACACAAATTAGCTCCCCCTTTCCTTTTCCTTAACCTTTTATTTATAGAATATACTTTACTATGTATAACCAAAACTTCATACTATATTTAATATTGCTCTAATTTCTATTAAATTTTCTTTCGTTATAAAATTCGCATACCAAAAAGACTCAACCAATATTTTGATAAAGCCCTTTTGTATAAATATATTAAACTTCTTGTTTTAACCATCTATTTTGAAATGCTAATACAAACTCTTTACCAATTTTATTTGCTAAGAAATTTATCATTTCTTCAGTAAATATTGGATATTCTTCTTGAGGGTACTTTTCCTGCATCGCTTTAATTCCATCAGAAATAATTTCGCTTATTCGTCTATCAACTACAATATTATCTATTCGCTGAACAAGATATTTCATTCTTTCATGAAACCTTTTTAAATCAATATTTTTGGATGTATAACGTTTTAATTGTTGAGGTGGAATTTTTACTTTCTCTTCATAAGTAATTACTTGATTAGTAACTACATTGTAATGATAACTCTCATATATTTCCTCTCCATTATATTCCTTGTTTATATAAACTACCGCTTTAAACTCATTGAAAAGTTCAATGTAAACATAAAGCTGTTTTGTTTTCGGATCCCCAATTAATATTAATGTGTGCAACACGTCATCTTTACCTTTATAAAACAGCTCTGATTTAGGATACATGAAATAGAATTCTGCTTCCTTTTCATCACCTTGTATATATGGAAGAAGATGCTTAACATCCTCTGTCATTCCCCCGTTATATACATAGTAATTTATGGCCATTTTACACAACGCTCGTTTTGTATCTTCTCCTCCAAATTTCATCTCAATTGTCATTGAGGGTAAATAACTTTTAATCATTTTTGCTGTATTAATTTCTCGCTCTACATTAATACTCGCGTACTTCCGTTTTTGTCCCTTAAGTGCTTGTCTTAGTTGTTTCTCAGAGGAAGCTTCAATATGGATAAAACTCTCGCCTTCACTAATCTCAGGTTTTAAAAGTTTTAACTTTCCACCTGGCATAAGCGAAATCTCTCTCTCGCCATATTTTACTGTTTCGTTTTGTGGTTTTCCTCTTTCTCTTTTTATATTCAATAGATTTGCTATGAGGTTTAATTGCTTAGCAAGTGAATCATCAATTCTACCACCAAAGTTCGAATTACAGACTTTACATATTAATTTTTTTGATTTTAACTTTCCACCAATTGCATTTAAAATAATATGTTCTTCTGTTTCATTTTCATTTATAAGTTCTACGTCACAAACATAGCAATTCATTAATAAGCTCTCCCCACTAATCTAGTAAAAGTCTATTTTGGGACATATCCTTATAGAGTTACCGTCACATACCCATCAACCTAACAGAACTACCCTTAAAACAGAAGCAACAACGGGCGTAAATTTTTTTCTTCACCGTTTTTCCTCCCTAAATATATCTTTCTCAACATCTGATTATTCACATTTTAAATTATATCACCTACAGAAGAAAAGGGATTCTCTTCCTTTAAGCGTACTCAAATACCTTTTACCATTAAAGACATCGCACCAAAACAATAAATCTCTTATTTCTTTCACTATTAAAAATGTTAGCATTCTTAGGAATAGAGTGTCAATAATTAATAAAAATGTTATTTATCTCTATTATTAAGGTATGTGAAATTATATTTTGCTAATAATAAAAAAGCGCGTGATATTCACGACACTTTATTTATTATTAAAATATGTTCTCACCAAATAATATTCAATTATGTTCACCCACATAACAGCATGAAAATCCGGAACAACTACTAGCAGAGCTTATTTTAGTCATTGGTAATAGGTCGGAATAAATTATAGGGTGTTGGCCCTAAAAGGTTTCTCTTACTCTTTTCTACAGGGTTGTGGGTGGATTGTTGGAATACTTGGAGATAGCTTTTCTTTTCATGTTCATTCCAGCTATCAATATAGTCTGGGTTATAAGCTACATTCTCGCAATACGCAGGAATAAGGTTGTTCAATAACTGGATTTTCTCTTCAGAATTTAAGCTTAACAACTGTTCTCGGAATTCGCTATAAGTATCTGAATCCTCTTTCAACCAGCTAAATAATACGATTGTTCGATCGTTCTGGGGAAAAACATTAACCATCAAAAGCTTCATTCCATTTTCTGGGTCAGCTAACTGGTTTACTCTTTTCCCTTTAAGATTGTATTCTAGAAAGAAACCTGAGCAAACAGCAAATCTAGCAGCACCCTCGAGATTAAACGAAACGGTTTCAACTATGCTGTAATCTTGATTAAGAAGAGCTTGATCAAATATTTTTTTATGGCGAATGTTATCCCTCATGGCAAGGTCATAGCCCTCTAAATGAGCCATGTACCGTTCATTTTTTACCAAGCTCGGTTTATCATCCAGCCTCTTTTTAGAGATATTCTGAGCTTCCATCTTTTTGTGATATTCAAAAGAAAAAACACGATATGCAAATAAGAAGTTTTGTTGTTCACTACCTACATAGTCTGTATCTTCGACCGGCTGAAACAACATCTTATCGTGAAATCCACAAAATCCAGTAAAAGTAGTCGCGACTTTTCGCCCGATAAGCTTAAATCTCATTCGAAAGGAATGCCTGGTCATAGCAGATTTAACCATGTAAACTTCGCCATTGCGCCCTATTTTATTTAAGATTCTATTATTTTGAATGGAATGTGCTTTAATAATATTTCCAGAACATGTAGATTGATCAGGATGTATGCACTGTTTTATATGACCTGCATTTACTCTACGCTCAATTATTGACTGTACGGGTATATTTGGATCTGTATTATCGATTTTTTCTTCCATGGATCCGTGACACTTCTTGTACTTTTTACCCGATTTGCAGGGACAAGGATCATTTCTTCCGATTTTTAATTCCGTCATCTCTATTAAATCCTCTCTGTATAAATTTCTAATGCTTTTAGCTTTTTAGACACTATAACAAAATTCTAGCATCTACATCTGACTTTAGGAAAGTCCTCCGCTTTCAGCGGCTAGATCAACTAATAATAAATCTAGCTCCCGCCTCTTCCAGGAAATATTGATTTAAATGAATAAAGTGATTATAATTTCCAACATATTCTTCATCGAAATTAAATATGGGGAACGCTCGATATATTTCTTGAGTAGTATGATTTTCTATAAATATCCTTTTTATTCAAATACTACATCTCTAAGTATCACTTTTTATATAATCATTCTTTATTTTAAAACTAAGTCTGTTTTCAATAGCTGCTTAAACCTATCATTAATCCATTCACGGCTATACTTGTCTTCTACTTCCTTAGTTACTAAAATCACTAATTCTTGTTTTGCTCTAGTTAAAGCAACATACAAATAATTAAGCATTTTGTTTTGTTCATTTTTATTTAAAAAAAGATAGTCAGACAACTCAGTTGTTAAAATAAACAAGCAATTATCCCCTTCTAGTCCCTTTACTTTATCAATCGAGTTAACCAATATACCTTCAGTTTGGTTATTATTTCTATTTAAATCCAATGCTTCATACAATCTCGCCTTATCTTGTTTTGTTAATTCTACAGCCAATAATTCGCCAACCTTATTTACAATTCCCCAATTATTTTTAGTTTCTATACTACTAATTACCAATTTATGTAAAACAAAAACTACTTGATCAATTTTATTTTCTTCAACCTTTGCTTTTTTTACTAGAACTTTTAATTCATAACTTAACGTATCTTTTGGAGAATTTAAATCCTTAGGATTAGTAATAAATCTCTCATTCTTCTGATAGATATAGATATAACTCCAAGATGTTCCATTTAAATAATCTATAATATTAATGTCCTTTTCATAAATATAACTTAAACCGCCAACCTCTTTTGTTTGATATTCTTGTTTTTCCTCTTCTAGGACATAAAGATTAGAAAAATTCACATGTGAAATAGGGCATCTGTAGTTTTCCCTTTTATAATGTATATTCTGAGGGTACTTCTCAATTAATTTTCTTAATTCATTTCTGCCTCTTAAATCTTGCTTAGGATCTCCAACTAGATGTAAATTAAATTCATTACTATGAAATACTTCAATAATTTTCGATAAATGTTCATCTATATCTTGAGCTTCATCAATAAAAATAGAATCTAAGTACTTCTTAATAATAGCTATTATCTTCTTTCTTTTTTCTTTCACTAACTTTTTATCATTACTTTTACCATATATCACATGTTTTGCAATATTCGTTACTTCTTGAATATGTACCATATTTTCCATTTTTAATTCTTTTAGTTTTTTTGCTCTAAAACCATAATTATCTGGTAAAGTTATTGCTGAAACCGAAGTATATTGTTGTTCATAAAGTAAATGATAAAATGGTAGGATAGTTTCCTGCAATAAAAATACATGTGATGTTTCTACTTTGATTTGTTTTGGAATATTCCCTTGTATCTCAAGAATTTTATTTCTTATGTGATCTCTAGCAGCATTAGTATAGGTTATGACATATATTATTTTTCTACCTTCTATTTCTCTATATCTTGCAAGAACTTCTTCTGCCATTGAAGTAGTCTTTCCTGCTCCAGCACCAGCCACAATTATCTTCATTCCTTGACACCGCTCTGTAAAAATTTCAATACTTTTTCAATATGTTTTGGCAAAGCTACATCTTCAAGATAGTCCGAACCGAAGTCTTGGCAAAACTTCAGCATCGTATCAGCTTTAGCATTTCTCCATTTATCAGCTAGAGCCTCTGATGTATTTATATCCTCATCGTCCCATCCATGTTCTTCTTTAAAATAATTTTTTAACTTCTCGTAATTTTGATCTGTTTTAACAAACTCCGGTTCCAAAGTATATTCTGAGGTAGTTGTAACAAGAATATTATCATATAGATTATATGTTTCATGGTTTCGCTGGGCATTGGGCTGATTATCAAAGTCCCTTATAATACCTATTCTATGTGATGTTCCATCATTTACTTTTAACCAAATATCTAACATAGTCGCAAATCCTTTATGTAATGAAATAACCTCAATGTCATTTAGTGTATTCTTCTGTATGCTTAAATAAGACTTGATAAGCATCTCTTCACTAGGACCTTCAACCAAAATACATCTTCTAGAGAATAAAAATTTTAAGAAGTCTAGGTTTGGTTTTTTAGCCAAATAATCTAAATCCTTAGATTCTGTAACAGATTTTAATGCAAAAGCTTTTCCTTCTGTCACAACTGTGACATTCTTCAATTCCAGCTTATTTAGAAATTCCGAACTATGTGTCGAAATAAATAGTTGCGTTTTTTTGCTCGAGCTTATACTTGCATTAATAAAGCTCGCAAGTAGTATTTCATTGCTTACACAAAGATGTGCTTCTGGTTCTTCAATCGTCAAGATATTCAATGCTATGTCTTGATTAATTTCTATTGAATTCATCATAACAAGTAGGTATACTAGATTCCTATATCCTAATCCTTGGCTATGAAGATACTCTTCTCCTATACCTAAACGAACATTATTTAACAAAGAACTAATACTAGGCATATTAGGTAATAATGTTATTTTATTAAAAAAATCTTTAGCATTTTCCAGATACGATGTCTCTTGCCAATTGAATACACCTTCTACATTACTAATTTCTTTTAAATCCTTAAAAAATGTTCCATAGGATTCTTCAACTCTAACTTTTTGTTCATCATCTAATTTATTATGAAGTAAGTTAACTAATGCTTTAGAACCTAATTGTGTATTTTTGTTTGAAAAATCATCCCTTTCAGCAGCCAAAGAATTATATTTAAAACTTATTAAATCATTAAATGTTACTTGTTCATTTGTTGATGGAATAACAACTGAGTATTTGTACATTTCTATGGGTAATAAATTCATTTTAATATTTTCTATAGCATCTTTACTTTTATCCGATAGAATCTTCATCACATGCTCTAATAATTGATTAGGATTTTCTACATAATATCTGTATTCAATTTGATATTGAGGCTCTTCCTCATCAATAGAATTATTCCACTTACGAACATAGTATTCATCGGCTCCATTTGGTTTAAATGTAACATTTACCGTTACGAATGGTATAAAATTTTTAAATTCTTCAACTTCTACTCCTGATTCCTTTATCCTTTCAAAGTTCTCTATTATAAATTCAAAGTATTCTTTCTTCAAATCATTATTTATATCATGCCATCCTAAAATTTTACTCACACTACCCATTTCATCATTTAGGAAGGGTAATGTAATTGCTCTTAATAAATTACTTTTACCACTATTATTTTCACCGATAAAAATAACTAGTCTATTTAACTCAATTTCTATATCTTTTAAATTTCGATAACCATAAACTCGTGCTCTTGATATTATCAATTAAATTACCCCATTTCATTATAATTACAAATACAATGTTGCCAATAAAATAACTCATTCAATTCACTGCTCTATTTCTAATCGTTCTCCTATTATATTTCTATGATACGGATACGTATATGATTTTCACCTTTTTGATCTGTATTAATTGTAAAAAATCATACCGTTCTGGGAAAACCTATTCTTACACTGATTCATATTAAACTTTTCATTCATATCTACCTCAGTGACTATAGAAATAATCAGATTCTTAAATAAAGGGAATCGACGACCTACTAGTAATCTAAAATCACACTCCAAATCTTTTTTAATTTATTTAATTAAATGGCACAATTTTTTTCTGGTTCTGTTCGTTTAAAGCCTTGCGTAGCTTGCAGTTTTCTTCTTCAAGTTTCTGAACATCCTGTTGCCTTGATTCCACTTGAAGAATAAGTCGTTTATTTACAGCCTCTAACATTTCAATGCGTAACTTCAATTCAAAAGAATCCACTATTTGTTGTTGTAAACCATCTAAATGTATTCCAATTTCACGCTTTTCATTTTTAAGCCTTGCATGTTTTTTTATGTTGAAGATATCTTCCTTTTCAATTTCCATAATCCGGTTCTCTATGTATAACTTTAAAGTATTGGTATTTAAATTTATCTGGCTTCTCGGAACCTTTGCTCCTGCTGAAACTGATAGTATAGAGAGTTTGCTGAATTGTTTTATCTGTTCGTTCAACCGCTTTTGATTCATACAGAAGTCTTGTAGAAATTCTTCTATCTGAACTAACTGTCTTTGAATTATTAAACTTCCAATTCCCTCTAATTTACCAATCCCAAATTTAATAGTGTTTTCGTTTACACATTCTTTAATGTTAATGCCAATGTCCATTTTGAAATCTCCTTACCAATTTCATCTATATTGGAAATAATGCCTTCTAATTGTGGAAAAGCAGATAGGAGGGATTCTTTCCCTTCATCTTTCAACTTAAAAAGGACTAACTCATATTCAGGTAAAAGACGGTTCTGATAAAATTTATTTAAAGCAATATATTCATTTTCATAATCTCTTTGATATTTTGAATCTTGTTGAACTAACTGTTTATTATGTTGAACTATTTTAGCTTTGTCTAAAAACCGTTTATAGGTAAAATCAAAGGATTCAATATTAGGAATAGTCGGGCTAAGGTAATACCATTTTTCAAAGATCGCAAGACGGTATTGACGCTCACATAATATCCCCAAATGTTTTGTGCAAACACCAACAATATTTTCTCGCAATGGATTATATTTTAAGGTGTTTATAATTTGATCAATATCCTTAAAAATGTTGAATTTTTTCTTTTTAAGAAATTTATTTATTTCCTCATATGCTTTTATTAATTCTGGTTCCGATAGTTCATTTTTTATAAAATTATTTTGACTATCAGAATCCAACTCTAACGAGTTTCCATCAGATGATGCCCGCTTATATAATGTTTCTTTTACAATTTCATCATCTCGAAAATAGTGTTTAGTCATTTCTTCATCAAGGTGATTCATGTGTTCCCGTATCCATTGTAAACTCACTTTGTCCTTTAAAATATTTGCAATCGCGACCCGAAATTGATGAGAATTCAAAGTGAAAAAATTTTCACCTATGCTGTTTGGAAGTCTTCTTCTTTCTATGTAGCCCATTAAGTATAAGCTTACTTTCTGACAATGAACTTGGGTTCGTTCAAAATCCGTTAAACCATTGAATAATTCTTGATGTCTATAAAAAAAGAAATCAAACATATATTCAAAGGTTACATCACTATACTTTTTCCCCTTCTTAGTAAGAAATAAGTAATTGTTTTTTCCTTTTATTCTTCTTTCTTCCGATAATTCTTCAAGAGTTTGATAAGCTTTTATTGTATTAGGAAAAGCAATCGTTTTAGTCCAACGACCTTTTTTCTTACCAGTTGTTTTGTAAGTGAAAAATTCAAGAATATAGGCTTTTTCCTTTTTATTCAATACTCTAATATCTTGTAATTTGTTTACTTCTAATAACTGAAGTTCTCCTTTTCTCATTCCTGTATGGGATAAAATCACAATCAAGCAAGCCATCATTCTGTCTTCAATTGTAAGGCTATCATCATCCATATCCTTTAGGGCAGTCTGCACAACTTTCTTAAAAATTCTCATAGGAATGTTTGGTGTTTTATTTGCAACTATTTCAGCCTTTATTTCTTCCCAGGGAATGCTACGAATAATATTTTGATATTGCGATAATTCTATACCATACCCTGCTATTTCGACCTCTTTAAGAAACTCTCCTATTGGAGACAGTTTATTTAACAAAGTGAACTTCGTTCTACCTTTTTTCTCAAAACCTTCAATATACTCCTTAATAATTTCAGGTGTTAAATATCTTAAATCATATATATATTTTTCTTCCTCTAGAAACCGAATAAAGCTATTTATTTGTAAGCATTTTCGACTGACTGTAATGCTCCTATTACCTACAAAGAACATTTGTCTAAGGGCGACTTTTTTTGATAACACTCGGAAAATTTTTGACTTAATAGATGAGAAATTTATTACCACATTTCTATGTTCCTCATCGGAAAAATCCCATTTGTTATCAGAGAATCTTATACTTGTTGTAATAAAGAGAGGAGACTCATCAATATAATCACCTTTTAGATAGTATTCTTCTCCTACTAACAAACTCGCATTATTGATGTTCCAATCAATCTCTTTTTTTACAGTAGGTGTGGTTATAGTCATACTTTTTCCTCCATAATGGCATACATTTCAGCAAGGTAGCTACCATATAGCTCAATTAATCCAGTATAAAAATTTCTTTCAGCAGCAGATGAAGAATTCTCTTTCTTGTTCGTGTATATCTTCATTCGTTGCTCAAAAATAGAATTTCGTTCTACTGTTGTTACGAACTTTTTACAGGTCAAGCATTTATAAAAGCTGTCCTCGTCTGTATCAATCTTTACACATGATTCACTTGCACAGTTACCAGCACCACTTTGAACAGGAGAGAGGTTTTCAACAGTTTCGCTATCAACGATAGATCCTGGTAATTCATCATCCAAAATAGAAATCCCATAAAGTGCTTCTACATATCGTTTAGTGTTTTCCCTATTTCGATAATGCTTTGCAGCAACAGCTGCTGAGTTTCCTGTAATAACTCCAACCTCTAACGTTGATACAAGACCATCCTCTACCATTTGCCAAGCCTTTTCAATATAAGTGTGTCTCAAATTATAAGGTGTATATTTCAATTTAATTTTTCCTTGGTCAAAAAGGTTCTTGGATATTGTTGTGAATGCTTTATTAAATGAGTGTATTGCTGCTATTATTTGTTTTTTATAGCGATAGTGTTTACAAAGAAAAATATATCTCTTTAAAGAGTTTTCTGCCCTTTCATTTAATGGTTGAGTTATTTTTATAGCTTTTTGTAATAATCTAATATGTTCCATCATAAGAACTTCTCTTGTCTTTTTTCTGCCTGATGTCTTTGCGTAGTATTCAATAGTTCCAAATTTCCTACCATTATCAACCGAAAGAATACAATCTCTTTCTAGTGCGAAAATTTCACCAGGACGAAGTTTTGTTTCTATAGCCAACTGTAAAATAATTAACATTATTTCATTTTCATTATTAAATTTCCTCTCAAATTCCTTTTTTATTTCTTTGAAATCTTCAAGAGGAATTGGAGTTCCACCTTTATCATCCACATCAATTGTAGAAAATTGATTTATAGTAATATTAGGAATACTATATCGCTGTTGAATATGCCTCATAAAGCTTCTAATAGCCTTGATATTATGATTAATGGTAAAGCCTGTATATTCCTTATTCGACACGAGACTTGCATGGTAGAAAATTAAAAATCTACTTGAAAATGGCTTCAAATCAGTTGATAATGCATTATTTAATTGTAGAACTTGTAGCTCCTGTTGATAGTAAGTGTCAGCTTCGTTCAGAAAATCTACCATTATACCAAAATGACTAGACGTATTAATATAAGACAAATCCGATTTCCAAATATAATCTTTTAAAACATTTCTAAACTCAATATTATGAACTAATTCAAAATTCATTAGAGAATTTTTTGAGTTTGCAACATGAGTACCATGCTTATTCGCATCTGCAACAACAAACCATTTATCCGATTTTGGATAGGTCCCCAGTGAATTAAGATTAACAATTTTATAATCCTGCTCTATACTGGTTAAGTAATGCTTATGAATAATAAGGTCTCTATTGAATGAGAATGAATTGAATAACTTTACTCCATTTTCTTCTAAATAAATGTCGTCAATATATCTGTAAAATTTGACCAAAAATTGATGGGAATATACATGCACAGGAACATGATTGGATTCCACGAACGAATTAAAATAAAGTAATTGTTGCTTAAACGTTTGTTCATTAAAGTCTTCGAATCTATTAACTTTTTGACCACCTAAACTTTTCTCAAACAAAGTAACCATCATTCTATTATCGACTTTATTTAGTTTCCTTTTTGATAAAAGATCCAGGAAGGTTTTTATGGTATTTAGTAAGAATTGACTACGGGTTGGTAAATAAAAATTTGCAAGGTGTACACTACCATCATTATGAACATATTCCACTTGAATAATTTGTTCTGCAGTAGAATCAATTGGAAAATTAGTACGAATACAATTGTTTATATAAGGAGTGTAATTTTGTTTGCCCTTAACTCTTTTAAATTCTTCAGTTAAAAGAAGGTTACTATTCCTTGAAATAAAAGATTTAACTTGTGGATTTGTGATTGTATCAGAAGCAAGTGCATGTAGATAAAAACTACATGTCATTTGCCTAGAAGGTGAATGAAATCCTTTTCTTTTCCCAAGTGGTATTTCATGCATAATCCTACAGTAATTTCCCCAAGTAAAGTCCTCTTGTTTAAGGATGAACTTCCCCAAAATTTCTATAAAACGCTTTATAATCGCAACTTTTATATTTTCCTTTTTGTTTGATGGATGCATTATAGAAGGTCTTTCTAGCAGGATGTTCTGCATTCCACTTGTTTGTAGCCATTCCCACAAAAGAATTTTTAGTATATTTTCAAATTGATATTTCTCTATATACCCTGTAATAATCTTAATTTCTTTTTCATCATAAAAGTTGTTTGTACTAATCATTATAATAAGACCTTTCTTTGTTTTTCATTAATAGTTCCACCTTATCATCGTCATCTGGATTATAATATGCTTTACAGCTTTCTGGACTTTTATGACGAAGTGCTTTTTGAAGTTCGTATTCATGTGCACCCTGTTTTGCAAGTTTCATGGCAAAAGCGTGGCGGAATCTATGGCTTAAATTAGTTTCTTTTTTGTTTTTATCCATTGAAATCCCAGCTTCATCGAAAATTTTCCGAAGAATATAATTCCATCCTGCCTGAGATAATGGGGTATAGTGTTGATAGTTTAAAAAAATATATTGATTCTCCTCATTCAAAAGGGGGGTGGTGCCAACCCTATCCGCAATTGCCTTCCTATTTAAGTTTTCCCTTTTTTTAGAACTTCGGCTTAATACGATGTCATCTCTCGATTCATCAATATATTCTTGGATAAGTTCCGCCATATCTTCATAAATAAAAACTACTTGGTATCCAAGACCATTACCTTCGGTATTATAGCTGCGACTTTTATAATCATCTACGGTTTTAGGAACCATTACTCCCTTAGCCCTCTTTGTAGGCTCGTCAGAGACTCTATTTCGAATGATAAGCCTATAATGACTTCCACTATTGGTTGGCTCAATATCTTCAAAAGTAGCCCCTAAAACCTCTCCTAAACGCAGTCCATAATCATACATCAAGTTGATAATAACCTTTTCACGCAAACCGTAATTTTCCTCAACGATTTCCATAATTTTTTTGTACTCGTTAGGTTTTATATATCTAGGGACAGATTTTGCTGGGTCACCTATATTTTTATTTGCCGTGTACCGTTCGCTTGTCTCTTTCTTTGCGTGTGCAAAAAAACCTTTACCAATTGATACTCCTGTTTTTATAGTGTCAAATAGCGTTGTGTTTGAGAAACCATACATTTTAGATAAAAAATCCCTGTACACATTTAAATAGTGGTTAAATGTTTGATTATCTCGTCTAACTTGAAAGTCCATACCCCATGTTTGACCTTCTTTTTTTCCCCCTTCCAAAAACAATCGAAGGTCTTTGATATCATCGTTTGTTAAATCTGTAGGATTATTAATATGTACCAGTTCCAGAAAGGAGAAAAAAACCTTTAAAGCAGAGAAAGCTCTTTCTCTTTTTTTATACTTTGCATCACCAATCTCTTTGTTTAAATATTTATTTGCATCCACTATTAAGTTCCCATTAATGTCAGTAACAATAAAATATGTCATTTTTCTTTCTGTGGATTCCTTTATAAAACCAATTGCTCCAAACCTCTGAATCAGTTCATTATTGCTATCATAACGTTCATACACAGTTCCTAATGATGTTTGTTTTTCCCTAATAACACCCATATAGATCCCTCCTAAGTTAAAGGTCCTCGAACTATTGTTCTGCGGATACCGCTACCCGCTACGGGACTACATCCCCCTCTAAAAGCATTAATACTATTAACCTTATATTTCTTGAATATCCAGTTTTTATCTCTAACCAATATTTTGTTTAAAACCCTACTATTATCATTATGTAGCTTTAGAATGTTAGCCAGTTCTTCGACTTATCATAAGTATATATTATAGAAAAAAATTAACAATACTTTCCTGTATCTATGTACAAGTTATTAGCTTCTCATAACCGATTAATACAACTCGATTCATCATACGATTCATTTCACCTCTTCTTTTTTTCTTTATTGTAGAAAAAAAGAAGAGTACCGTAAAAAACGTAAAAAGATATTTTTTTTTATAAAAAACTCATTTTTGTCTCTATAAAAAAACAAAAAGAAATCCTGCATGATACAAACATGCAGGATTTCACATTTTAATCATTTTTTACAAAGTAAGAAACGAAGCGTAAAATTTCTAGGTATAACCAAACTAATGTCATCATTAATCCTAATGCGCCGTACCACTCCATATACTTCGGGGCACCGCCGCGCGCACCACCTTCAATGAAATCAAAGTCTAACATTAAGTTTAATGCAGCAACGACGATTACAACTGCACTAACAATTATGCCAATTGTTCCACCTTGATGTAAGAATGGCACTGGCACACCAAATAGTTGTAGCACTAAAACAATTAAATACATAATCGCAATCCCAAACGTTGCTGCCATAACACCTGTACGGAACTTATCTGTCACTTTCACAACACGTGTTGCATATAACACTAACATTGCTAGTAAAATAGAAATAGTTAATAACACAGCGTGTAAAATAATATAATCACCAAAGCGCATTGTATATACAGCAGAAATACTTCCTAATACAATTCCTTCCACCGCTGCATAAATCGGTGCTGTAATTGGTGAAATACGCGGTACAAATGCCGAAGCAAACGCTACAATTGCCGCTATAATTAAAGCACCAATTAATACTGGTAATTGCATCTTATTTTCTATCATCTGCATATATGCGTACACGGACGTTCCTAATAATAATATGAGCATAATAAACGTTTTACCAATTGTGCCACCGATGGTCATCGCTGAAGTACTTACACCCTCTTTTCGAAACGCCTCTTTCTTTAACATTGGATTGGATGTTCGCATGATTTCCCTCCTAAAATAGGTTCTACCAATAGTGTAAATATTTTCCCTTTATATTTCAAGATATGCAGCTTGTTCTTATTTTAAACCTTCTACAATGTCCGATAGTTCACTCCAACGCTCCATTGTTTGTTCTAATTCTTCTTCTGTTTGTTGCTGCTCTTCAGAAAGCTGCTGTGCTTTCGTATAATCAGCACCAACTTTCTCTAATTCTTCTGCAATACTTTCAATTTTCGCTTCTAGTTCTGCAATCTTATCTTCAATCGTTTCCCATTCGCGCTGTTCATTATAGGAAAGTTTACGTTTTCTTTGCTGTTTTGGAGCCTCTTCTACCTTCTTCTCTTTCTGTACTTCTGCTTTTAACAGTGCTTCTTGTTCTTTTTTCTCATCTAAATAATCGCTATAACTACCAAAGAAGACGCGAACATGACCGTTACCTTCAAAAACAAACAGTTCTTCTGCGATTTTATCAAGGAAGTATCGATCATGCGATACAGTAATCACAACGCCAGGAAACTCTTCTAAATAATCTTCAAGCACTGTTAACGTTTGCGTATCTAAATCGTTTGTCGGCTCATCTAGAAGTAAAACGTTTGGTTCTCCCATTAAAATGCGTAATAAATACAACCTTCTTCTTTCACCGCCTGATAATTTATTAAGCGGTGTACCATGTGTATGCGGCTCAAATAAGAAACGTTCTAGCATTTGCGAAGCACTAATTGTTTTTCCATCAGTCGTATGAACGACTTCAGCTGCTTCCTTAATATACTCTATCATACGCTGGTTTAAGTTCATATCTTCATTTCCTTGCGTATAATATGCAATTTTTACCGTTTGTCCAACTTCAATCTCACCGCTGTCTGGTGTGATTTTACCAGCTAGCATGTTTAATAGAGAAGATTTACCGCTGCCATTTGCACCAATAATACCGATACGATCCCCTGGTTTCACAATATATTGGAAATTATGAAGGACCGTTTTATCTCCAAATGTTTTTGTCACATCTTTTAATTCAAGTACTTTCTTTCCTAATCGGCTGCCTCCAAGCGCAATATCAACGTTTTGTTTTGCTGTTGGCCCTTCTTGCTTTTGCAATTCATCAAAGCGCTGAATACGTGCCTTTTGCTTCGTAGATCGCGCCTTCGCACCGCGGCGAATCCATGCAAGTTCACGACGATATAAGTTTTGACGCTTTGCTTCCTGTGCCATTTCTTGTTCTTCTCGAAGTGCTTTCGCTTCTAAAAAGGCACCGTAATTTCCTTCATAGCTATACAACTTACCATTATCTAATTCAAAAATACGGTTCGTTACACGATCTAAGAAATAACGATCGTGTGTAACAAGTAAAACAGAACCTGTATATCGTGATAAATATTCTTCTAGCCATTCTACTGTTTCATGATCGAGATGATTCGTCGGCTCATCTAAAATTAATAAATCTGGTGTTTGAATAAAACATTGCGCCATCGCAACACGTTTTTTCTGTCCGCCTGATAAATTTCCTACTGCCGCAGAAAAATCAGTAATACCAAGCTTCGTTAACAACGATTTTGCATTTGCATTTGCTTCCCAAGCATTCATTGCATCCATACGCTGCTGCACTGCAAATAATGCTTCTTGCGCTTTTTCGTTTGTTGGATTTTTTTCTAAATTCAATAATGTCTGTTCATACTCACGAAGGAGACGAATTAACGGTGTATCGCCATGGAACACTTGCTCAAGTACAGTTAAATTTTCTTTAAAATCTGGTTGCTGTGATAAATAGCTAATCGTATAACCACGCGTATGTGTCATTTCTCCTGTATCTGGAATTTCTACACCTGCAATAATCTTTAATAACGTTGATTTACCAGTTCCATTTACACCGATAATACCAGCGCGCTGCCCCTCTGCAATACTAAAAGATAGACCATTAAATAATGGTTTATCTCCATATGATTTCGATACATTTTCGACTGTTAACATTCTCATATTTGCGTATTCCACTCTTTCATAAATTGATTAATAAATTGCTCCATATAGCGATGACGCTCTTCTGCTTCTTCTTTCGCTGCAGCTGTATTCATTAAATCTTTTAACTTTAGTAGTTTTTCATAAAAATGATTTAACGATGGTTCATCACTTTTTCGATATTCTTCCTTCGTCATCGCTTCACGCGGCGGAACTTTTGGATCATACATTAAACGCCCCTTTGCCCCTCCATAAGCAAATGTCCGGGCAATCCCAATTGCTCCAAGTGCATCAAGACGGTCTGCATCTTGAACAATCTTCCCTTCTAACGTCGCTACCGTTCCACCATGTCCACCTTTATAAGACATGTTGGTGATAATATGAACAATATGATCTACATCCTCTTGTAGAATCTCTAATTGTTCAAGCCAATCTGTTACTTTTTTCATACCAGCTTCTTCGCTTTCATTTAGCTTCTCGTCTGCGACGTCATGAAGCAAAGCTGCCATTTCAATAACAAAGCGATTTCCGCCTTCCTTTTCAAACAATGCAATCGCTAATTTATGTACACGTTCAATATGATACCAGTCGTGTCCGCTTGCATCTTTTTCTAATATGCCTTTTACAAATGTAATCGTTTTTTCAATTTGTTCTTGTTTTTTCATAATATCTTCACCCAATTCATTATTGTAACACGCCCTCATTTTTTCATCACATATTTTCTTGTCCGCCCATAGTATATGTTGTACTTAGTATCATGAAGGAGGAAAAAAAATGTTTTATAACTCGCAACAGCCCTATCCACAGCAACCATCCTATCAACCAAACTATGAACAACAGCCATATCAACCGTATTACTACGATCCACGTACCCCTCAATCCGCCCCTACAATGCCAACAGAACCAACACAACAACCATACTATCCATCAAACTATGAGCAACAACCATATCAACCGTATTACTATGATCCACGTGTCCCTCAATCCGATCCTACAATGCCAACAGAACCAACACAACAACAAATCCAACAATATGCTTTACAATATCACCACTTAAAACAACCTGTATTAAACCTCGTAAAACCTTGGGTAGACTACGGTGTAAAGGAAGCAAAATATACTTCCGTACCACATGCGATGACTGAAGTGGCTGCCATCACATACTTAATCGGTCGCGGTATGAACCCGACAGTTGCTCATCATATTGTAGAATCTTGGGAAAAGAATGAGCAGTTTTAAAATAATTCATTTTGTAAGTCCTAAAAACTATAAAACGCCAAAAACCTTGATAAATAAAGGGATTTGGCGTTTTTATAGTTTTTGGTTTTATTTTATTAAAATATTATTTTTTCACTCACAAGTAACAATTATTTGTACGTTTATTTTGGTTATTGTTTGAGCTTAGAAATTGAGACGAAGATTATATCACCATACGAAAAAGCGTCCATAACTATCTAAGACCTCGATTTAATCGAATGTCTTATTTTGATTACAAGAAACAACAATCTTAAGTTTACAATCAAATGTGTATGTATTACAAAGGCATAAGCTAAAACGAGCAACGATTGGCAGTAAATTCTCTGAAGACTAAATCATCCATCGAAGCATCAGTATTTCAACCTTTATTATTGAACCATTAAAAACATCTCATTCACTCACGGGAAAAGAATGCACTATTTTAAGCTTGTTCATTTCGTATCAGATATAGAAAAAACCCGATGTCTCTTTCAGACATCGGGTTTTTCATTATTTTTTATTCTGATCATCTTTAATCGCTGTTTTGATTGTTCCTGATTTCACTTTAGTCGCCGCATCTGAGAAACGTAACAAGTCACCTTGAATAATATTATCGGACATTTTCAATTCTGACTGTGCTCGATCAATAAGTGATTTCGCCTCTTGTTGTGGCACTTGAACGACTTGACCATTTAGACGATCGTAGAATGTGTTATTGTAATAAATATATTTGTCTGTAATAAAGCTTCCATCACGTTCTACAACGAACGGTTTTCGATCTGGTGAAAATAAATCATGACCAAACTCAATATCATTAGAAGTATCAACTCCTAATAAGTGAAGAATCGTTGGTTTCACGTCTACTTCACCAGCAGGAGCAGTCATTGTTTTTCCTTCTGTTTGACCTGGAACATGAATAAATAATGGTGTACGTTGTAACTGCATGTGATCATATGAAGTAATTTCATTTTTCCCTAGGTATTGTGCCATCGCACGATTATGGGCGTCTGAAATACCATAATGGTCACCGTAAAAGACGATAACTGAGTTATCATATAAGCCAGTGTCTTTTAAACGTTGAATAAATTCTTTTAAAGCTTCATCTTCATAGCGCGCTGTGACAAAATAATTATCTAATGTTTCGTCACCTGAATTAAATGGTTCAATCATTTTTATACTGTTATCATACGTAAATGGAAAATGGTTCGTTAACGTGATAAAACGACTATAGAACGGCTGTTTAATTTGTTGTAACTTATCCACAGATTGATCAAAGAAGTCTTTATCTTTCAATCCCCATCCTATTTTATTCTCTGGTGTAATTTTATAATCCAATTCATTATAGAAACGATCATATCCTAAGGACGGATACATCATATTACGATTCCAGAACGTAGCATTATTCGCATGGAATACAGATGTATAGTAGCCTTGTTCATGTAAAATTTCCGGAGTTGCCATATACTCATTTCCAGCATTCGTAAAGAATACAGAACCGCGATCTAACGGATATAATGAGTTATCAATCATAAACTCTGCATCCGATGTTTTCCCTTGTCCTGTCTGATGATAAAAGTTTTCGAAATAATAACTTTCTTTTTTAAATTGGTTTAAGAAAGGTGTAACTTCTTGTCCATTTACTTTCGAATCAATTAAAAAGGACTGCGTTGATTCTAAAGAAACAACAATAACGTTCTTTCCTTTTGCCATACCAAACATATTTGGATCAGGTTTTGTCTCCACTGTTTTCATATAATTCTCTGCTTCTTGAATTTTACTTCCATCAGCAAATACTTTTTGTGAGCTTGACTTTGCTTGCAATCCCAAATCGTAAAACTGATGAACATATAATCCAAGATTTTTCACAAGCATAACGCGGTCAAATGAACGAGTTAATAATTCAGGACGTTCCTTTTCTGCAAAACCAAGGTTTACCATGAAAATAGCTATACTGATTAAAAAGTATAGTGCCTTCATAGAGCCAGAAATACGCTCTGTTTTTGCAAAATTAGGCTTCTTTTTAGCAAGGTAAAATAAAATGATAATATCCGCAAACATTAATAAAAACTTAATGCTGAACAAAGCTTTTACACTAGTTCCTAATCCGTCCATATTCGACGTTTGCGTTAACACTGGAAGGGTAACAAAATCATTATAAAAACCATAAAACATTACATTACCAATGAGGATAATGGTCATAATAAGGTTAATAATGATAGCTATATAATTTCTTTTTGGTCCCTTCGCAAATAATGCAAGCCCAATTAACACTAAAGAAGATGCTAACGGACTAATAAAAAGAATCCATTCCTGCGTCGTAGATTCCAATTTCAAATCAAAACTAAATCGCGTAACAATATATGTTTTCAACCATATCAAAATAGCGGTTAACAAAATAAAACGCATATTTTGAAACTGATTTTTTAACGCTTCCTTCATCTCTCTCTCCCTTTCTGACTAGAACATTTGTTGAATGAACACATAGAATATTTTTTCATGTATTTATGGCTTCTTTCTCACCGAGTCATTGTATCGAATACTTTTGTATTTCGTGTGAACTTTTTCTTTTTTTTTATAAAATTAATATGCATAATAGGAGTTCTTCTATTTGAGCCTTTATTTCACTACAATTCCTTCAATTTTTCTTTCTAACTGTTAGCGTCCTTATGGAAAATCGCAATGAACATATAAAACGAATGATTAATCATTTGGTTTATTCTTTGTTTCTTGCGTCTTCAATGTTTCTACATATCAGTTTTTCTTTTCTTCTATTTTTTCCTTTGCTTTTTCAGCTTTATCTAAAGATTCTCCAATCTCCTTCTGTTTTTCTCTTACTTTGTCAACACTATCTACCACTTTAATTGCTTTATCAATACCATCCTCCTCTATTTTCTTTCTCTTTTCATCTCTTACTTCTTCTTTTTTCTCTATTTCTTTCGCCTTCTGCAACATTTCTTCAGCATTTGACTCTACAGCTTTTTCAAGTGACGCATCTTTTTTCATATCTATTACCTGATTTACCTTTTCAATTGTTTGTTTATAATCGCCATCTTTTAATGCAGAAGCTCCGGATTCCATCCATTTTGCAACCTTCATATAATTTTTCGTTTCATCCGTAGACTTTTCTTGATTCGCTTTTTCAAACCACATAATTGCATCACTATACTTCTCATCTTTTAATGCTTTCATGCCCGCATCAACATGTGCATCATAATTACTGGTGCTGCAACCTGCTAACATAATAAATAAACATCCTATAGTAAAAATAAATTTTCTCAAGCTATTCTCCTCCCGCATCCTTATACTACTATATTATTTTTGAATGCACCTATCAATAAAAACTCTCTTCTGTTATCTATATTTTAATAAGGAGGTAGGTAGCTAACAAAAAAGAGGCCCTTCAATATCGGCCTCTTTTCTCTATACTTCCTTTTCGATCTCCTTTTCTAGCTGTTCTGGTTTCGTCTTCGGTGCAAAACGCTTCCTTACCTTGCCATCACGTCCCACTAAAAATTTTGTGAAATTCCACTTTACCGCTTTCATTCCTAATAGTCCTGGCGCCTGCTCCGTTAAATAGTGAAATAACGGGTGCATGTTATCCCCTTTTACATCTATCTTTGCAAACATCGGGAACGTCACACCATAATTTAGTTCACAAAAACTCGTAATTTCTTCTGCTGTTCCTGGCTCTTGGCCTCCAAATTGATTACATGGGAATCCCAGTATTTCAAAACCTTGTTCTTTATATTTTTCATATAAAGCTTGCAATCCTTTATATTGCGGTGTAAAACCGCATTTGCTGGCAACATTCACAATTAATACTACTTTTCCTTCATACTCACGTAACGATTTCTCTTCTCCTGTTATTGTTTTAGTAGAAAAGTCATAAATTGTCATATGTATTACCTCCTTAATCTCATACAACCGCTTATGTCTATCATAAAATGCAATATACATATTGTCTAATGAGAACGCTTTACTTTCGTTCAAAAAGTCGTCACAATTCACTAGACATTTTACTTGGAAAGTTTTACAATAAAAATGTGAACAAAATGTGACGGTTTATCTTCTAAATTGTGATATTTTCAATTCTATTATTAAAAATAGGGATGGTGTTGACAATGAAAACTGCACAACGTGAAAAACTTTCTAATCGCGAATTTTATTTCGTACTATACATGATGATGTTACTTGTCGTAGGATGGTTTATGGATGTTAATGGTATTTTCTTAAGCAAATACTTTAGACTAGCGGGAATGATCACTGTTCCAGCAATTGGTGGTCTTGTTGGCTACTTTATTATGTCTCTTAGCAAACAACAAAATAACTAAACGCATTACATAAAGGCAGAAAACGATGTTTCGTTTTCTGCCTATTCTTTTATAATAAAAGAATAGTAAATTACAAGGAGTGATAAGTTTGAACAAAGTAGAGAAAATATCTTCACAGTTATATATCATCGACGATCACGACTTACAACATGAACAACGTACAGGTACATACGTCTTACTCGGTGATGAAATCACTGTAATTGAAACGTGCGCTGCACCTTCTCTTCCTTATCTATTAGATGGATTACAACAATTAAATATACAGCTTGTCGATGTTAAAAATATTATTGTCACGCACGTTCATCTTGACCATGCTGGTGCTGCTGGCATTATGATAGAAAAATGTCCTAATGCAACGCTATTCGTTCACTCTCGAGGCGCTCGTCACATGGTTAATCCGACAAAACTCATTCAAGGCGCAAAAGCTGTGTACAGAGATTCATTTGAAAAACTCTTTCATCCGATTTTGCCTATCCCAGAAGAACGCGTTCATATCGTACAAGATGGTGAAACACTGCAAATCGCAGAAAATCGAACACTTACCTTCTATGATACACCTGGCCATGCGAAACATCATATTAGTATTCACGATTCCTTAACAAATGGTATATTTACAGGCGATACGATTGGTATTTACTACCGTCAATTAGCTGAGCTAGGTGTTGAACTTTATTTACCAACAACATCCCCTACGCAGTTTCAACCTGAAGCTATGTTAGCTTCAAAAGACCTCATCCAAAATATGAATGTCGATTACATTTATTTCGGTCATTATGGTGCTTCTTCTCATGTCTCTGACGTCTGCACAGAGCTAGAACATTGGCTCCATATATTTGTTGAAACCGGCAGGCAAGTATTTAAAAAAGAACAAAACTTTGAAAAAGCAAGCTATCAACTGTCTACTCTACTGTTAGAAAAAGTGTCATCGCACCTTACGAAAAAAGGTGTTCCAACAACACATTCTATTTATGATTTGTTGAAACTTGATATGGAAATTAGTGCGTTGGGAATTATTGATTATTTTACAAAGCTTGAACAAACAAAGATGACTATAAAATGAAACTTCCACCAACGTTTTTTCATCTCCCACTGACCTAATCGTTACAACCGGTTTGATTCTTTTAGATTTTACTACCTTGAAGAAACAATCTTACTGCTCACAAGAAGGTATTTGTCGTAATAGGACAAAAGAGTCCATTTCTTTACATGGACTCTTTTTTTATAGGAAATAATTCGATAGAAATATTCTTATTTTATTTTTGTACTTTTTCATTTACATAATCCATGAAACTTTGTGCTCGTTGAAATTCCGCTTTATATTCCTCTGGAACTTGTTGTATCTTTTCTGAGCCTGATGATTTACTCTTCACTAATATTTTCTCATATGTCATCAGTGCATGTATATATTGTTTATACTCATCAGATGTTAACACTTCTTTACTCGATTTCTCTCCATTTAACTTATCAAAATACGGCTGAATTTCCATTAAAGTCTTCGTCATTTCCTCTTGTTTCTCTTGAGAAAGTTGATCGTAATCAATATTACCGTTCTTGTCTCCATATTCGATTTTTGCATTCGTTATTACTTTTAATAATGTTGTAAACTCTTTATACTCTTTTTCTCCGATTTCACCCTTTGCTTGGGATAACTTAGCATCTAGACGCATATAACCTTGTAGTGTTGCACTTGCAAAGTGTTTCTTTACATTATCAAATGATCCATAAATACCATCTGCCAAAAGAGATTGATACGCAAAAGCGCTCGTTGGAATAAGTAAAGCCGCTGCTAACACACCTGTCATAAGACGCTTTTTCATTGTTTTTCCTCCCCGCTTTACTTTGATTTGACTCATCACTTTCTCTTTCAATTCAAGTGCTGGTACAATTCCTTTTGCTTCTTCTTGCAAAGACGCTCTTACTCGGTGATCGAGATTCATTATAGTTCCCCCACTTCTTTTAATGAGATATTTCCCTCTCGCTCTTTTTGCCGTAATTTCTTTAAGGCTGCATGGATTCTAGATTTAACCGTTCCAATTGGTAAATGTAAAATACTTGCTACTTCTTCTTGAGAATAATCATGTAAATACCGAAGTATAATAACTTGTTTCAGTTTATAAGGTAACTTATGTATCAATGTAACAAGTTCTTGATTTGACAGCTTATTGACGATTTCATTAGAAAAATCAAATTCAATTGGTTTTTTCTGCTCTTCCGCTTTTTTCACAATACGTAGACGCATCCATCTCTTTCTCCTATAAGAATGAATTTGTCTTACAGCAAGACCTATTAACCATGGGCGAAAAGGCCGTTCCCGATCAAATTGACTAAGTGATTGATATAATTGCATATATATTTCTTGGACGACATCATCTATATCCGATTTTTCTTCTATTAAAAAATGAGCTGTCTTATACACATCTTCAATCGTTTTATCGTATAGTTCACTGTACGCTTCTTGATTTCCTGATAAAGTCTGCTTGATAAGATAAACATATTCAGCTTCTTTCTCCATTCTCAACGCCTCCTTCCTTATGTCTTACACTATATATTGGCAAGAAAAGAAAATTTCGTTCGATTTTTTTGAAACAAATTTTTAATAGGAAATTTATTAATAGCACCTGTTTCATAATGCATTCTTATAATTCTTGATAATTATTATATAATTTTCCAATTTATAATGGCCGTTTAAAATAAATTATAGAATTTATTTTAGGAGGGTAATTCATGAAAGCCATTGTTGTAACTGCATTTGGAGGTCCTGAAGTAATGAGGTATACAGACATAGCTATACCGTCTATCAACGCCAATCAAGTTCTAATTCGTGTTGTCGCAACAAGTGTTAACTTTGCTGATATAAAATCTCGATACGGAAAGAAAGGAACAGGAAATCTGCCTTTTATACCTGGCATAGATGCTGCTGGAATCATAGAACAAGTTGGTTCTAAAGTAACGAATATTAAAGTGGGACAACGCGTTATTGCTTTTCCACTTAACGGATCTTATGCTGAATATGTTGCAGCAGATGAAGAGCTTACTTTTGCATTACCAGATGAAATTGATTTTGAAACTGCTGCAGCCTGTCCGATTGTTTCCTTTACAAGCTATAAGCTTCTAGCAGATGTCGCAAGACTACAACAAGGTGAAACAGTTCTTATCCATGCCGCTGCAGGAGGAGTTGGTACAACTGCCATCCAACTCGCTAAAATTTTGGGTGCTGGAAAAGTCATTGGAATGGTTGGAAATGAAGCAAAAAAGAAAATTGCTTTAGAAGCTGGGGCAGATCATGTGATTTGTTATAAGGAAGAAGATTTTGTACATAAAGTAAACGAACTCACAAATGGAGTAGGTGCAGACGTTATATTGGATTCTATTTCTGGTACTGTATCAGAGAGAAGCTTACAATGTCTTGCGTTCTATGGCCGCCTTGTCCATTTCGGAAACGCAAGCGGTGATATCGGAACATTTCAAACAAAAGATTTACATGCAAGCTGTCGATCTATTCTCGGCTTTAGCTTTGGAACAACTCGAAAAAAACACCCCCATTTACTTCAGCATACTGCCAAGCAAGTATTTCGTCATTTAAGTAACGGTAACTTACAAATAAAAGTAGGAAAACATTTTTTTCTTCAAGATGCAGGAAAAGCACATGAATGGGTTGAAAGTAGACAAAGTACTGGGAAAGTTATATTAAATGTTCAGAGAACACCATAAAATCTTCGTTAGAGGTGTCTTATATGGGCTCAAGAATTATGCATGTAATTATCGCGAATTGTATTGCAGAGAAATTGGCTATTCAGGACAAAACTTCCTTCCTACTCGGAGGAGTTGCTGCTGATGCAGTTCATTCTAGAAATGAAAAAGAAATATCGCACTTTTATACTGGTACAGTAAAGAACTACACAAGAAGGATTGATTACGAAGCATTTCTTCATAAATATAAAGCATATAAAGATTCCCCTTTTATATTAGGGTACTATACACATCTCATTGCCGATGATATGTGGCTACAAGGTTTTTATCTTCCATGGCTTAAAAGTCGAATAGATTATGACCCTAACCTCCTTTCTCTCTATCATCATGACTTTAAGCTTTTAAACGGAAAGTTGCTACATTCTTATGATAAAGATAAGAGTTTATTTCATATCTTAAGTATGAACGCGAATTTGGTAGGTATCGAAGAAGTACCCGAAGAAAACATTCATTCTTTTAAAGCATTAGTTTTCGAGGATATGTTGTACCCACAACAAGATTTATATGAACCTCTACAAGTATTTACATTGAATCAAATCATTGGTTACATAGAAACTTCTCTTCATAAAAGTGTTTTCTGTTTAGAACAACTGTGTATGACCTGATAAAGAAAAGCCGTGACTACATAATATTCGTAGTCACGGCTTTTCAATTTATCTAGGTTTCTTCTTCCCATTAAATGCAGGTTTCTTTTTCTTTGGAGTTTTCGGTTTCGATTCAACAAACGATCCTTTAAACATTTCTTGCTTATTGAACTGAATACCTAACTTCTTCGCAAATTGAAGTAACTTCTTCTCTTCTTGCGGTGTTACAAGCGAAACGACTGTGCCTTCTTTACCCATACGTCCTGTACGTCCTGAACGATGAATATATTGATCGAGTGTATCTGGTAATTCTAAATGAATTACATGTGTTAAATCATCAATATCTAATCCGCGTGCTGCAATATCTGTCGCTAATAAAATTTCTACTTTTCCTTGACGGAATGCGCGCATCGTTGCTTCACGTTCTTGTTTGTTTGCTTCTGCATGAAGAGCTGCTGCTTTCATCTTACGGAATTTCAGTTTTTCCGCAATTTCATCTAAACGGAATGGATCATTTAAAAAGGCAACTGCTTTCACATCGCCAGTATGCATAATTCTTCTAATATACTCATTCTTTTCACGACGTTCACAAATGATATACATATGCTCAACAAGGCTCTTTGTTTCCGTGCGTTTTACGCGAATCATTTGAGGTTCAACGGCAAAATCACGCGCTACTTCTTCTGCATCTTTTGTCATTGTTGCAGAGAAGAATACTACTTGACGATCGCGCATTGTCGATTTAATTACATCAGACACAGCATCTATCATCTTTTGTTTTACGATTTGATCAAACTCATCAAATACAATTGTTTGCACTTCATGCATTTTCAATTTCTTCATGCGGATTAGTTCTAAAATACGTCCAGGTGATCCAACGATTACTCGCGGATGTTTCTTTAACTTCTCTACTTGACGCTTAATATCCGCACCACCTATTAAAGAAGCACCCGAAATTTCAGTACCTGCGGTAAACTTTTGCACTTCTTCATGAATTTGCATTACAAGTTCACGCGTCGGTGCTAAAATTACAACTTGAGGTTGTTTCACTTCAGGATTAATTTTATGTAAAAGTGGCAATAAATACGCTAATGTTTTACCTGTCCCAGTTGGAGATTCCGCAATAACATCTTGTCCTTCTAGAATAGTTGGAATAGCTTGCTTTTGGATTTCAGTAAACTCTTTAAAACCAGCCTTCTCCCAAGCTTGTAGCAAAAATGGTTGCATCTCTTTTATCATTTCTTTTTCTCCTTTATCTCTATTTTTGAAGAAATTGTTGTATTGTTCGCATCGTTTCTATCATATGAGAAATAACAGCTATTAAGTCATCAACATGGTCTTCTGTAATCGCTTTTTGAAATAAGATTCCTACCTTGTTATGATATGAAATCGCTTGCTTATTATATTCGTATGAAATTTGCTGCGTAATCATTCGTTCTTTTCCCCATATGGATTGTAGCAACGCTTCGATTTCTTGACAATCTTTTTCTGGGTGCTTTAAAGAAAATGTAAAGAACAGCTTCATTTCACAGCCTGGCACAAAATTTTGCACCTCTAATATCTCACCTGATAAGTTTTCTGCATCGACTGATAATAAAAATGTCGCTTCTACTAATGACCCTATATATTCTCTCAATTGAAACGAAATGGTATATGTACGACTAAGCGATGCGAGATCCATTATATCTTTTCTGTCAGTTACAATGATGTCAGCATGCAAATCAAAATCATATACTGCTCCTTCAACGACAACTTTTAAATTTTCAAAAGCAGTTGGATCAAACATATATTCCTCCAAAAAACAAGCGCCTTTCCATCGAAAGGCGCTGCGTGATGTACGTATAGTTTACCGATAAAAGAGAAGAAATACAACCTTTTAGAATAAACCTACTGCTTTTCCATCTTCATTTACGTCCATTTGAAGAGCTGCTGGTTTCTTCGGAAGACCCGGCATTGTTAACATTGTTCCTGTTAATGCTACAATAAATCCAGCACCAATTGATGGTTTTAACTCACGAATTGTTACAACAAAGTCAGTTGGGCGCCCTAATTTTGTTGCATCATCAGAAAGAGAATACTGTGTTTTCGCCATACAAATTGGCAGGTTGCCCCATCCTTCTCCCGAAAATTGCGTTAATTGCTTGCGAGCTTTTGGTGCAAATTCAATATCTTTTGCACCATATACTTTTTGAGCAATTGTACGAATTTTTTCTTCTAATGAAAGTTCTAAATCATATAAAGGTGCGTATTTATTTTCACCATTTTCAATTACTTTTAATACTTTCTCTGCTAGGTCAACACCGCCTTGACCACCTTTTTCCCATACTTCTGTTAATGATACTTCGTAACCGCGCTCACCGCACCAAGTTTGTAAGTACTCTACTTCAGCATCTGTATCTGTAATAAATTTGTTAATCGCAATAACAAATGGAACACCAAATTCTTGAATCGTTTCAACGTGTTTTTGTAAATTTTCCATACCTTTTGCTAACGCATCAACATTTTCTTCTTTTAACCCATCTTTCGCTACGCCGCCATGCATTTTAAGAGCACGAATTGTCGCAACAATGACAACAGCTTCCGGCTTAATACCTGCTGCTCGCGCCTTAATATCTAAGAATTTTTCAGCACCTAAATCTGCACCAAAACCAGATTCCGTAATCACATAATCACCAAGTTTAGCTGCCATTGTTGTTGCGATTACACTGTTACAACCGTGTGCAATGTTGGCAAATGGTCCACCATGAATAATTGCTGGTGTATTTTCTAACGTTTGTACTAAGTTTGGTTTTAACGCATCTTTTAAAAGAAGTGTTAATGCACCTTCTACTCCTAAATCTTTTACTGTTACAGGCTCATTATCCATATTGTAAGCTACTACAATACGAGCTAGACGGACTTTTAAATCTTGTACATCTGTCGCTAGGCAAAATACAGCCATAATTTCAGATGCAACCGTAATATCAAAACCATCTTCACGTGGTACACCTTGTACTGGTCCACCTAGACCTATTACAACATTGCGAAGCGCACGGTCATTTAAATCTACACAGCGCTTCCATACAATTTTACGTGTATCGATGCGAAGATCATTTCCTTGTTGAATATGGTTATCGATAAATGCTGCAAGTGCATTATTTGCAGTTGTAATCGCATGAATATCGCCTGTAAAGTGAAGATTAATGTCTTCCATCGGTACGACTTGCGAATAGCCACCGCCCGCTGCACCGCCTTTTAATCCCATAGTTGGTCCAAGAGATGGTTCACGAAGTGCAATAACTGCCTTTTTACCAATTTTATTAAAAGCTTGCCCTAAACCAACTGTTACAGTTGATTTCCCTTCCCCTGCTGGAGTAGGGTTAATCGCTGTAACTAAAACAATTTTCCCATCTTCTTTTCCTTGTAAGCGCTTAAAAATTTCAAGAGATAACTTCCCTTTATAATGACCGTACGGCTCTAATTCTTCTTCTAAAATGTTTAATTCTGATGCAATCTCTTGGATTCTCTTCATGCTTGCTTCTTGTGCAATTTCAATATCAGATTTTACTGTAGTAGTTGCTGTCATATTCCCTAGTCCCCCTTTAATTGATTCTGAAAATATTGTATCAGTTTTTTGTATTTTCTGCACTTATAATCCTCCTATAAGTTACTTCTTTTGAAACATAAATACCCACATAAATGTTAAAGCTTGCTGCAATTCAAGCGGAAGTTGTCCAACCATCTTTTCATCTACCCCTCGCTTATATACCCCTATTCCATCTATCATTTGCAATCCTTGCTCCTGTGCAAGTTTTTGAAATTCCCACGGCATCATCGTATTACAAATGACATCTTTTCCATATAGACGTGGATAGCTATTTTCACGCGGCTTTGCTGTTGGTCCTAAAATGGCAATACATGCAAAACCTTCTGGTGCTAATACCCGTTTTATTTCTTGCAATGCTCGAAGAGGTGCTTCCGCCCATTCTAATGAATTTACTGCTAAAACTGATGCAAACTCCTCATCTTGAAATGGTAATGCAGCAAGATCTCCTACTACAAACGATAAATTAGGACCTTCACCGCGTTCTTTTCCTTTTTCAATCATTTGCTCTGATAAATCAATACCACAAGCCTTGTAACCAGCTTTATTTAGTTTGTATGTACCATATCCATCTCCACACCCTACATCAAGAACAGTTGCCCCGTTTCGTATGTATTTTTGAAAAAATGGAATAATTGCACTACGGCTACCACTATCCCACATTTCTTGACTATTTTGATTCCAAAAATCAGCATTATTATCCCATTTCTGCTGTGCTGCTTCATGCCAATTAAATTTTGTCATTATTGTCCCACCTTTACATTTTACCTCTACTTAAAAGTCATTCTACATCATTTTACATTATTCCTGTTTATTCTTAAGGAGAGATGGATAACATAGCAACGGACAATTACTTTCTCGATTTTTTTATTTGTTTGGATATAAATAACAAGCATGTTTTTTTCTTTATAAAAAATACTAAACATACCCTAAATCGAAAGAGAGGGCTATTCATTGCAAAAGAAACGAACGCATCATTTAAAAAGCGGAGAAAAACAGGAAGAATATGCGGTAGAAATTACCCCTCAGCGCCTTCCAATTAGACGTCGTCGTAAAGAAATCCATAAAGAAGAAGACAGAACGGACGTTGGTACAATTGTTGGGTACATTGCATTATTTCTCTCTTTATTTTCAATTGCTTTCTATCCTATTACATTTGGATCTCTTTCCATCTTAATTGGACTTCTCGCTGTTCGTTATGAAGCAAAAACACTTGGATATACAGCTATTGGCTTTGGAGGATTTTCTCTGCTTTTCAGTTTATTATATCCTCTCTTCTTATCAGCCTTTTAAAAGGCGCTTTCTTATAAAGTGAAACTTTTATCAGTGGGGGGGCTTCATCCCCCACTGATAGAAAGCTCTCACCAATCGGGCACATGCCAGCAGTTATTCCCCACCTATCTTCTTTGCTTCTTTCAATCTTGAGGTGAGGAATCTTACTGCCCACGAATAGCGGGATAAAGAACTAAAACAAAAAATATTTGCAAGCTAAAAAAGGAGTGAACCTTCACTTCTTTTTTAGCTTGCAAATCTATCACCTTTATTATTGCGTTTTATAATTGAGTAAATTATTCATTCTAAACTTAGAGGATTGTCCATTTCAGATGCCATCAGGTTACATATAATTTATTAAAAAGGAGTTGTTATAGCAGTTTGGAAAATAAACAAGTAGATGCCTCTGTTAAGCAAGACGGACAGAAAACGATCGTTGAACAGTCTATACATGAGAAGCTAAAAGTTGTAATTGTTATTAACAACCAGTTCACTAATACATCAAATACTACACAACTAGCAAGTGGCGCAGGTCGAAGCAGTGCTGAAGGAAACGCCAAAAATGAAGGCATGGAAGGCACCCAGTACGAACCACATGAAAACCATAAAACATGCTGTGAAGAAGAAGAAATCATCATCATTCTTAATAATCAGATTAATTGTGCAGGAGAGAACGATTCTAATTCATCCGCTACTCAAGTAGCAAGCGGCGGTGGTACAAATTCGGCAATTGAAAATTCCAATACGAAACAACAATTTTCAGTTGGTGACTCAAAAGATACTATAGGATTAAACAAAGGAATGAATAGTGGCCAAATAGAAGCATCTTCCAAAGGTTTCAACTCAAAACAACAACCTTCTTATGGTGGACCTAAACTTTTCATTTCTTAAAGAATAATATACTCATTCTCACTGATAAAAAGCCTTCACCTATCTTCTTCACTTAGAAGACTGAGATGAAAGCTTACTACCTTTTACGTATGGGGATACAACAGATGGATGCATTTGTTGTATCCCTTTGCTTATTAACGAAATAACATCACATAACCGCAACCACTGCAATGATAAGCGGTAATTTCTTGAAACACAGGATAGTTCTCCTCATCTCGCTGTTCAATAAATACTTTTTCAAAGCGATACATATTCGGAGCATATGCCCAATCTTGTTTTGTACGGGCATATAAAGTGGACGAAAAAAAATCTTCTCCTCCACAAACCATACAAGTCTTTTGCAAAATAATCTCCTCCCCAAAGCCTGTCTTACCATAACTATATGAAGAAGAGTATAAAAAAAAGACCTTCTAAACATTAGAAAGTCTTTTCAGAGGAAAAGAGGAACATTCCCAATATTCCAATGGCACTATACGCCTTCTTTTTTCCTGTTTCTGTTTGAAAGGTTTGTTCTATTTTCATAAAGAATACTCGGTTTTGAACATCACTACTAACAAACTCCAGTTTCTCTTCTTTATTATCTTTTTTCTGTGTACAATTAAAACTCACTTCATTACATACAATTGAATATTCATCTTCTAAATGTTTTTGAAAATCCACTTCTTTCGGACAAGTTAATAATAAAATTGCTACAAATATAATACTACTAATACCTACTATTGTGAAAGTCTTCTCCATTTTGTCTCCTTTCCCAAAAGAAAGAAAACTTGACGTATATCGCCAAGTTCCCTTAATTCATTATCCACTGCCACTCTTGTTCTTTCTTATCAAAGATAAGCCATCCCGTTTTAGAAGCTTCACTTTTCAAATCTTCTAAACCATCTAGAACTTCATTTGTACTTTCATACGAGCCGATGACATAAACAGGAATCTCTAAACCACGTCTTGATTCTATTTTTCCTGCTAAGTCCAAGTATAAACCATCTTCCATAAATGGCAGAAGTTCGAGAATAACCTCTTTTGAAATTGCTGGATAGATTTTCGATTTTTGAAAGAATGCGAATCGTTTTTTTCCAAATGAGCCAATTTTATAAGGAATTACCTTAGTAAGCATTCCAACAAAGTCTTGCATTCTTCGATAATATACTTTATTATACCAGCCATCATCATGAGAAAGATAAACGAACCTATTTTTCAAAAGTGGAAAAAAAGCCTTCCCAAGCGGTTCCTTTTTGTGCGCCAAATATAGCAATTCTGCAATTTCTTTTGGCTCTAATTCATCCAAGTCATTTACATCATCAAAATCAACCCAGCAAAATTCTTCAAACTCTTCAACATCTGCTGCAATTAATTTATGTATGTTCTCTTCTTCTGCATATTCAAATAAGGTGTGATAATTTAAATCAGTCCATTCAAAACTATGCTTTAAAAGCAGGACTTGATGAAGCGGTGAAGGAATATTGCTTGCAAACTCCTCAAAAGTAATTCCAGATGTGATAAAACAATGATTGCGACGATTACCATTAATATAAATCATATTTTTGATTTGGTCAGATCCTCCAGACAAAGCACCTAGCCACCTTCGTTTTATATGTTTCAATACTATAGGATATTTTATCACGAAAATTTTTAGAAACATAGAAAAAACTATAAAAACTATTTACATTTTTATGAGTTTTATTACATCACCATTACAAGAAAAAATGCCTGCTTATAAACAGGCATTTTTCATGCAATTTCATCTGGATTTTGTGGATAATGCGAACTATCCTGTTTTTTATTATTTTGAAAGATCGACTGAATCTTATCAATTGTTTGCGGTGCAAGTTCAATTACTTTCTCTGCCAAGTGCGTTGCATTTTGCAAATGAAGAATATTTACACCATCCTTATTCACAACGAGAAAGGCCACCGGTGTAATAGAAACTCCCCCTGCACTACCACCACCAAATGCAGGATGACTTTGTGCCTTTTGCACGTCATTTGTGGAAAAATCTGACCCACCTGCCCCAAAACCAAATGCTACTTTTGAAACAGTTAAAACAACACCGCCATCTGCTGTTTGAACAGGTTCACCAACAATTGTATTTACATCAACCATTTCTTTTAAATTTTCCATAGCAGCTTTCATTAGCCCTTGAATTGGATGATCCATCGTTCTAACCTCCTTTTTCATATCTTTCCTAGTTTTTCCTAAACATTGTGAACTAAACATAAATTTTTCGTTGATTTTTAAAATAATACGTACTAATATTTAGAAAATACAAACAAAAGGAGATTGCGGCAAATATGATTCGAAAATTAACAAAACAGGAGCACCAACAAGTACTTTCTTTTTTAAAGAAAGAAGCAGCATTCAATTTATTCTTAATTGGTGATATTGAGGCGTTTGGATATGATCAAGATTTCCAAGAATTATGGGGGCAGTTTACGATAGAAAATAAATTACAAGCTGTTCTATTGAGATTCCACGATTCCTTTATTGCCTATGCGGAAACTTCATTTCAGCCAGAATCTTTCATTGATCAATTTACTAACCATGACTACATTAAACTATCTGGAAAATCAGAGGTTGTAGAACAGTTTGAAAATCTTGATAATCTAAACCTTGGTAAAAAACTTCATTCATACTTTTGTGAATGTACAACCGATAAACAGTTAGTAACAGATATAAATAAAGAAGACATAAAAATAGCAACTGTTGCAGACGTAGATCGTATTATGCATTTACGAAAACAAATTGCTGAATTTAAGATGGCAAACAATGCAGGTAAACTCCTTCGCCAAGCAATTGAAACAAACACTGGACGGACATATTACATAGAAGAAAACGGAGAAATTATCGCGTGCGCGTCCACATCTGCTGAAAATTCATTATCTGCGATGGTTGTAGGTGTATGTACACACTCAAATCATCGCGGAAAAGGATATGCTTCTCAAATCATAAGTAAAATGATTCAAGATTTTATCGCCGAAGGAAGAACACTTTGTTTATTTTACAGTAACCCTGCCGCTGGACGGATTTATAAACGATTAGGCTTTAAGGATATTGGAACTTGGACAATGTATCGCTAAAGTGAAACTGCCATCAGCGTAAAATATCTTCATTTCCCACTGATGGCAGCTTCATTTTATTACAATTATACTTTCTTCTCTCACGACTCCACATGTTGAAAATGCTCAACAACTGGAAACGGCTCATAAAAATGATGCAATCTCTTTTTCCATTCTTCATATTCACTCGATTTCCGAAACCCTTCCGTATGATCTTCTAACGTCTCCCAGTTCACTAATAAAAGATATTTCCCTGTCGTTTCTATACATTTATGAAGCGTATGACCTCGGTAACCTTTCATAGAAGAAATAATGCTAGACGCCTCTTGAAAAGCATTTTCAAATTCATTTTCCAACCCGCGCTTCACTTGGAGCATCGCTGCTTCTAATATCATCATCTCATCTCCTAACTTTATATCTTGCTATTCGTGGGCAGTAAAACCCTCACTGATGGAAGTTTCACTTTATTACATCTCGATTCCATTCTTTTCGGAATAAACCCATTATCACAGTATCGTAGTATTCTCCATTTACATACACATCTTCACGAAGAACACCCTCCACTTGAAATCCGCACTTTTCATAGGAACGAATTGCCCTTTTATTCCCGCTCCATGTATCAAGCTGAATTTTTCTCATATTTAAGTTTAAAAATAAATGTTTTACAAGTGTTTGTATGGCGTCTGTTCCAAACCCTTTTCCCCAATATTCTTTATCCCCTATCGTCAAGCCAATTACCGCCTTATGTGTCACCGCATCTACATCTCTATAGTCTGCTATTCCGATATATTTCCCCTCTAACGTGTAAACAGCAAACACACATTCATCTTTTTTATTTAAATTCGATACTTGTTCAAAAAAATGGTCTAAATGTTCCATTGAAACATTTGTAAAAAATGGTGAATTTCCTGTCGCCCAGTAACTCACTTCATCATCATTGCGCCATTTATAAAGAGAGTTCATGTTTTCTTTTGTAATAGCTCGTAATTCTACTAAATTACCCTTCAATACATATATCCTCCTCAAATATAATCCTTTATCCCCATTCAAATGCTTTCTTATCATTATTTTTAGATTTAAAAGTTTGATTTCATGTTTCTATCAAAATTACATCCCCTCACGTTTCAAGCTCATAACAATTTGCCGCTCAACAAATCCCATCTCTTTATACAATTCTTTTGCAAAATTCCCTGCAAACACGTTCAAACGAATTTCTGAGTATCCTAGTTTATAAAGTTCATCAACTGCTACTCTCATAAGCCGGCGGGAAAGACCTTGTCCACGATAAGAAGGCAACACATACAATTCATAAATGAAACCTATTACTTCTCCAGAAAAATAGTCCTTATTACTTCCAATCAATATCCATCCATTCAAAATATCATCTTGTTTTATAACAAGATAAAATGCTCCGTTTTCTAAAAGCGGTACCGTAATTTCTAGTACTTTCTCTTGGCTACATTTACTCGTCTTCATAGTCCCTTCATATAAAGACTCCGCCGCATGAACTAAAATTTTTTCCGTATCGCTTTCAGTTGCTCTTTGGATCATATGAATCTCTCCCCTGTTAAACATGCAATACCATTCTGAGTGTTTTTAACATATAACCATCAAAGTCTTCCACGAACGCATCTACCACTGCAAACCCCTTTGCATTATAAAATGCTTTCCCTTTTTTATTCTCTGTTTCTACGTTAATATATATCTTCTTAATACCTTCTAATGTTGTAATTCCTTTACGCAACAACGCTGTTCCCATACCACTACCTTGATATTCAGGCAATAAATAAATTGCCCCTAACTCCGTTTCATATTGATGCTTTATCGGTGAAAAATTTGCAAATCCAACAACTTTCCCGTCCACTTCTCCTACAAATAAGTGTGAATGTTGTAAACGGTGGCTCATCATATCATGAGAATAAGCATGCTGTAAAAACTTTTCTTGCACCGGTACCGGAATAATGTCTTTATATGTATCATTCCAAGAAGTCTTGGCCACATGTTGTACAGATGGAATATCTTCTTCTTTCATTTCACGAATGACAAAATTCATAAAGACTCCCCCAATCTATACTCTGCTAATATGTTACACTTCACACACATTCCGTCTTCATATACGACTTGAATTAATTTAATACACTCTACTACCGCTCTCATCGCTTCAAAGTTCTCGCATACATGTTGAAAAGCTTTTCCTAATTGTATTTCCGTTAGTCTACTTGCTACTGTACAATGCGGAACCCATTTATCTGGTATATAATAGGAATCTGTATTATCTTGAAAACAACTAAAATATTCATGATAGTTTGTATGAAACTGTTTCAGGTTTGTTGTCGTCGTCGGTGCATAAAACACCGTTCCATTTGCCGGGAAACTCCCTATATGAGAAAATTCAATTTCAATAGCTTTCATACGCTTTGAAAAGTGATGCAGCTCTTGCTTAAATGTCTGAACATCAAGCTGCTTATAATCTGCTAATGTAATATGCGGTTCCATTCCTTCAATATTGTTTATATAAGGTGACAAATCACTTAATTCACTCCACTTCTTATATATATGTGTTGTAAATATTTCATCAAACGTTACAATAACTGCGTACAAACTGCTCATCTCCTCGTTGCTTTCATTTCTTCCCATTCCTCACGGATCATCCCCATCCGAATCGAATCGTAATACTCTCCATTATAATAACGGCATTTTCTCATTCTTCCTTCTAATTGCATGCCAAGCTTCTCAGCAACTTTCATCATGCGGCTATTTCCTGACCATGTTGTCAAACCTATTCTTCCAATCGTCATATGTTGGAATAGCAAGTCAATGTACATACGTAAAGCTTCTGTACCATAACCTCCATTCCAATATGTTGGATTATAAATAGTAATGCCCATTTCTAACCAACGTGAAGGCTCATGCTCCCAGTAATACGTTACGATCCCTATGATTTCACTATCTTTTTCGATGATGAGCTGTGAATACGGGTCTTTCTCAAGCTTAGAATGTATTCTTTCCTGAAATACCGAAAATTCTTGTCTTACAAAAGGAAAATACGGTGCGTCCCACCTTTTCCATTCTGGTTTTTCCTCTTTATATATTTCTTGCCAAAGCGGAAATAAATCCTCTTCTTCTATCATTCTAATAGCTATTTTTTCCCCTTTTACATAAAATTGTTTCATAACTGCCTCCTATGCTTGCTTTCTCATCCTTCAATTACCATGTAGCAATATACTGTGTAATCTGAACTATCAAAGATAGTACGAGACACCCTTGTCTATCATGAAAGGAACTAAAAAGATACTATATTTCTTTACTAGTTCTATCTATTATAATATTTTTTCTGAAAAATCAAAACAAATAGATATATTTTTGTATAATATTGTAAAAATATTTTTTGGAGGTTTTCTATGTTAAGGAAAATTGTGAGGGGGAAATTTCATGTTCAAACGAAATAGCCCAAATATATATATTAAAAAGCTCTAGCTGGATGAGAAAACAATGGAAGCTGTTGGCGGAACTCATTTTTTAGAAGACCACCGCCACCAAAGTTGGTTTGAGAAAAATGTTGAACCGACTGATAGAAAACACCTTTACACTTTAATCTACACAAATATTGATGTCCCTATAGGAAAAGTTAGCTTTGGTAGATATGATTTAAATACAAAAACTGCAGAATTTAATATCAAAATTTAGTACAAACATCGTGGAATTAGGTATGCAAAAGAAGGAATGTGTTTATTTTTAGAATATTACTTTAAAGAGTTTAACGGAGAGATTATGATAGATCTTATTGCAAAAAACAACATTTCTGGCCAACAAGTTTTACAAAATTTTGGATTCCGTCATATAGCAACAACTGGTGATGCTTATGTAGTACAAATGAAAAAAGAAGACTTTAAAGTAAAACATACTCTTTGTATAAAATAAAGCAGAAGATTATCCTCTGCCTTATTTTATTTCCTTATGAAATACATAACTCACCTTTTCATATCCTTCTCTTTCATAAAAACGGTGCGCATCTATTCTTGGAAATGCTGAAGTTAATACGACACAAGTACAATCATTCTCTTTCCCCCACTCCTCAATATACGATAGTATTTTTTCTCCATGTCCTTTTGAACGATGTGCTTCCGCTGTAACAAGATCATATACAAAGACATGTTTGTTATTATAAAAATTTGTACAAATTGCCGTTCCTGCTAAACTCACTACTTCTCCCTCACTATTATATAAAGCAAATAAACGATAATTTTCTTCTCTCATTCTTCCTAAAAGAGAAAATGCTTCTTCTTGAGAAAGTGTGAGCCTCAACTGCTGTAATACCGGTAACACCTCACAAAATTCTTGTTCTGTTTTTACCTCTTGTACACGTGTATTCATATTCTTTCCCTCCAATTATTTATAAAAAATTCAAAATGTTTTATGATTGTTATTATAAAAAGCTCATGCCCCTTTTGTAAGTGACAGTTTTATTCTTTTTTACAGGGGCAGTTTGAAAGGAAGATGCCAATGGAATTGATCATCCCATTAGATTCAGAAAATAAAATACCGCTTTACATACAAATTTATAACCATATCAAACAAAAAATCTTACAAGGAAATATTGAGATTGGTAGTCGTCTTCCATCTCACCGTAATTTATCTTTGCAGCTTGGTGTAAGCCGTAATACAGTGGAATATGCATATCAGCAATTAATAGCTGAAGGGTATGTAGAAAGCAAACAAAAACGAGGTTTATTTGTTGCTGACGCAGATTACGATATGATCCAAACAACAAACAATAAAAATATTACATATGAAGAGCACCCTGTTCAAGAGAATTTACGTTATGATTTCAGTCATGGAAGCATTGATATACCCTCTTTTCCATCGTCAACTTGGAAAAAGATAACTAGTAATTGCCTCCTAGAATATGAGAATGATTTATTTACAAAAGAAGATCCTCAAGGTGAATGGCAGCTTCGCTCTGAAATCTCTCGTTATCTCTATCAAGCCCGTGGTGTGCATTCTACTCCAGAACAAATTATCATTGGAGCAGGTACACAATCTCTTCTTTGGTTACTTTTGCAATTGCTTGGGAGCGAGTACACATATGCAATGGAAAATCCAGGTTTTCACAGAGTAAGAGCTGTCATGCAAAGCTGCGGATTACATATACAGCCCATTTCTTTAGATGAAAAAGGCATTCATATTTCCTCTTTATCTAAAAGTGGTGCTGATGTTGTATATGTAACACCTTCTCATCAATTTCCATACGGAATGATTATGCCACTTTCCCGTCGAATGGAGCTGCTAAAATGGGCTAGTGAAACTAATAGCTATATTATAGAAGATGATTATGACGGTGAATTTCGTTACACAGGAAAACCTATCCCTTCCTTACAAGGATTAGATACAAATGGACGTGTCATTTACATGGGAACATTTTCGAAGTCATTTTTGCCTTCACTCCGAATGAGTTATATGGTCCTTCCACAATCTTTGCTAAAAGCTTATCAACACCATGGCACCATCTTCAAACAAACTGTCTCAAAAATACAACAACTCACGTTTGCAACATTTATGAGAGAAGGTTATTGGAATCGACACTTGAACCGAATTCGCACTGTATATAAAAAAAAACATCAATTATTAGTACATACAATTCAACAAGAAATGAGCCCTCTCGTCGATATCATAGGTTCCCAGTCGGGACTTCATATTGTATTACATGTTCATAACGGAATGAATGAACATGAGCTTATTGATATGGCAGCTGAAAAAGGCGTCAAAGTATATCCTCTTTCTCTATATGATGCAGTAAATGATTTACAGAAGGAATCTTACGTATTGATGGGATTTGGTGGATTATCAACAAACGATATTACCTTTGCCATCCAATTATTGAAGAAAGCTTGGTTTTAGGTAACATATACAAAAAGTGCTGTAAACAATATATTTTCCTGTTTACAGCACTTTTTTATTTCTTATTATTTTAAAATAAATGTTTACTTTTTAATAATCTAACACACTGACTGGCTGAGATTGATGAGAAAGTTGAGCACATTCATGAAAAGCAAAATGTTTACAACCTATACATTTTTTTGTATCCAACTGTTCTAAAGCATAAGTAATAGCTTCCCCTGTATGTTCAAAAAAGTTCTTTTCTCCAATTTCAGCATACAATCCGTTTTTATCTAAAGTTGCTTTTAACTCAGATTTAATTCCCGAAACAAGAAGTACTCCACCTTGTTTTTTAAAATGATGAACAATATTCCTAAAATAGGATTCTCCTGTTGTATCAATAAAAGGAACCTTTCCCATACGTAAAATTAATACTTTTGGTTTATAATGAATAGTTGCTAAAATGTTTTGTTCAAACGTTTGAGCAGCTCCAAAGAATAACGGACCTTCTATTGTATAAATACTAATTTGCGGGCAGTCATGCGTTTTATTCACCACATGTGGCAGCAACTTTTCGTTCTTTCTTGTATGATCAGGAAGCACTTTAGATATAACAAGCATGTTACTCATACGTTTTGTAAATAAAATAATAGCTAAAATAAGACCGATTTCTACAGCTGTTGTCAAACTTGTAAACACAGTAAACAAAAATGTTACAAGTAGTACAAGAGAATCTCCTGTTTTCATTTTAAGGATGTGAGCAAAATGTTTTTGTTCACTCATATTCCAAGCTACTACCATTAAAATGGGCGCCATACTAGCCAGTGGAATATGTGAAGCAGATGGAGCTAACAGTAAAAGCGTTAGTAAAACAAGTACCCCATGAATAATACCTGACATAGGAGAAGTAGCCCCACTTCTAATGTTAGTTGCTGTTCGGGCAATCGCTCCAGTTGCCGGAATTCCTCCAAATAACGGTGTAACAATATTAGCAATTCCTTGACCGATAAGCTCTTTGTTGCTGTTATGCTTACTATTTGTCATACCATCTGCCACGACAGCAGATAAAAGAGATTCAATACTACCCAACATTGCAATAACAAATGCAGGACCAATTAACTGTTTTATACGATCCAATGTAATTTCTGGAATATGGAACTGAGGAAGTGTATTCGGAATCGCACCATATGCTGTACCGATCGTAGGTACATGACCCGAGAAAAATACCGTTGCAATTACAGTTGAAATAACAATACCTACTAATGAGCCAGGAACTTTGGGCAAAATTTTTGGTGTTATCAATATCACAAAAAGGCAAATCAAAGCAGTTATAATACTATAAAAATTGATGGTATCAATATGGATAAAGATTTCCTTCAAATTTGCTATAAATGCCTCATGCTTTTTTATACCTGTCAGCCCCAAAAAGCCAGCAATTTGTCCCGTAAAAATAGTAACAGCAATACCTGATGTAAAACCAACTGTTACAGGACGTGGAATAAACTTAATTAAAGATCCTAGTTTAAAAATCCCCATAAGGCATAAGAGTATTCCAGCTAATAAACCCGCCAGTAGTAAATTTTCATACCCATAAGTAATTACAATGCCTAATAGAATCGGAACAAAAGCACCTGTCGGTCCTCCAATTTGATACTTCGAACCACCAAATAGCGAAGTGAGAATCCCAGCAATACATGTTGTATAAATCCCATACTCTGGTTTCACCCCAGAAGCGATAGCAAAAGACATAGCAAGTGGAATCGCAACAACCCCGACAATCGTTCCTGAAAGAAGATCCTTTTGGAAATGTCCCAATGAGTATCCTTCAAATCTTCCCGTAAATAACCCTTTCATACAAACCCTTCTTTTCTATTTTTAATAAATTTGAATTGCAAACTTTATCTTTTTTTAGAGAACATCAACTTAATATTTACTATACGTTCTGTTCAAATGACGTTCTAACTTACCTATATCTCCGCCTTCTTGCACGTAGATTTTCAACCTTTCTGCTAGAAGTTCTCCATCTCGGCTATCTAGCTTCTGTGTATTTATAAGTGCTGTAATCGATACCTTCTCTGGCGTCATATCTCTACGAAACATCTGCCCTGGAATTTCGCTCCAAAAACGATTCCATTCATCCAGTAATCCTATTTGATCAAATAAAAAACTTTGAAATCCGCATAACCAAGCTGTACAGGCTGTATTCCTTTTTTGACATCCAACCCCATCTTGTAAATGTTGGCACGAAAAACAACAAGAATTCCCACTTTTAATACAAACATCACAAACGTGATGAGCTCCTATTGAACGAAATATTTCAATTCCGTGTTGGATAACAACTTCTTTCTTAACCTCAATACTCAACCTGTGTCTCCTTGTCTATCCTTGTCTATCGTTTCACCGTCAGTTTCATCCAGTTCTTCTAACATTGAAATCGTATCAATCAAATGGTTATTAAAAATTTTCCTTGCAACTTCTAATAAATTCATAATCATTGGATCACGAAGAGAATATAAAACTCGTTTTCCATCTTTGGTACCAACAACAATATTTTTTGCACGTAATACACTTAACTGTTGAGAAACCGCGGAACCTTCCTTGTTAAGAATACTTTGAATTTCATTTACACTTTTTTCCCCCTCTGACAGCAATTCGAGAATACGAATTCGCAAGGGATGTGATAAGGCTTTAAAAAAATCAGCCTTAAATTGTTGCATTTCCCCACCCATTCAAACACCTCCATTACTTATTATTAATTTTACATACCCTAGAAGTATCATATACATCTTCAAATGTTTGAATATGTATATGATACTTCTAGAGTTTACAATTTTCAATACAAATCTTGAAACGTTAATAAAAAATCAAAAAAAGTGCTGTAAACGATATATTCCATCTGTTTACAACACCTTTTTGATTCTGACCCATCACTCATTCACCTAAAATATCCCTATTTTCCCTAAAAATATTATATAATAACTTTGAATGAATTTTCCGAAAAAGGAGTCTATATACGATATGATGCTACAAACGATGTTTTCTTCCCCTATTTTATATATAGAAGAATTACATCCTGGCTACGAAGACCATGCAAGCGATGTATGGCTTGTAAAAAACAAAAGATGAAGAAGTCATCGTTCGTTCTTCTAAATTAGAAAAAGAACCAAATAATGATTTTTGGTGGGGATGTAAACAATTATTCGGAATTGACCCACGATCTGTTCATAATCTAGAAATTGTCAATCATACACTCGGGCAATATACAGCTCTTCCTATTCCTAAAGTGTTACGCAAGTATGTACTAGATCGTGAGTACATTGTCGTTGAAAAACTAGAAGGACAAATGCTGCAATCCTTCTTCAATCAGCCTGACTCTTTACTATATAACTTTGGAAAAGAATTAGCTGAAATTCATCAATACAAAACAAACTATGTCGGTAATCCATCTAGAACACATCAAATTCCATTACATAGCTTTCATCAACATATGATACAAACTGGCACAGAACTTATAGAGCGATTTCACTCACATAATCAAAAAATTCGTAACAGGTTAAAAAAATTTATTTCTCAAACTGCGTCTCTTCCTACCCCAGAAGAAGCATCATTCATTCTTATCGATATGGATCCAACACAATTTTTAACAGATGGGCAAAAAGTTACCGGACTTGTAGATACAGAAGCTTACGCTATTGGACCGCGAGAATTTGATTTGATTGGATTAGAATATTTATTTACAAAAACAGAAGCTGCAGCATTTCGAAAAGGCTATGAGACTATCTCCCCTCTTCCAAGCCTGACACAATGCAGAGAACCATATCGATATTTATATCGTTTACTTTCTGTTCAAGGAAATGTGGACCTAGACGAGTGGATGGAACACCCATCTTTCTTTTAATTATTAAATAACACAATATAAGGAGGAGAATACTTTATGCAAATTCAAAACAAATGGAGTCAAGAAGACAGCGATTATATTAGAAAACAATTAATCGCATTCAATCATTCACAAGTTTCAGGTAGTGAGAAATCACTTGTTAAAGATGTCTGTTTAACAGTAAAAAATGATAATGAAGAAATAGTAGCTGGTTTAATAGGGAATATATTTTGGCAATGCTTACACGTCAATATTTTATGGGTCAGTGATAGTCTGCGCCATAAAGGGTATGGTAGTAAACTTCTATTAGAAGCTGAACGAACAGCGAAAGAAAACCATTGTAACCTTATTAAACTTGATACATTTAGCTTTCAAGCACCGGCATTTTACAAAAAACATGGCTATGAAGTATATGGTGTTGTAGAAGACTTCCCAAAAGGACATACACACTATTACTTACAGAAAAGATTAATAGTATGAAATGGAGAGTGATTCTTTGACGATTAAAAAAAAGAGTATATTAACCTCAGAAGACATACAACAAATCATTGATTTAGCAACATACTGTGAACGTAACGATGGGCTGGAGTATAAGCCCTCTTTATATGTAGATGTACTCCAAACAAGAAATAAAAATCAGGTGAATGATTTTCTTTATTACCAAGACGACAAATTAGTTGGTTTTATAAGTATGTATGAATTTGAAAGACCTACTAAACTTGAATTAATAGGAATGGTCCATCCTTCATTTCGAAGGCAAAAAGTATGTAGTAACCTTCTAAATGCAGCTTTTGACGAAATAAAAAATCGCAACATCAATGACCTATTATTCATAGTAAATGCCGTTTCTACAAGTGGAAACGCCTTTGCTAAATCTTTTGGATTACAAATTTTGTTTAGTGAATACTCTATGCAATTCAAAAGAAATTCAACTTCTTTTATAAATAGAAAAAATACAATTCACCTTGTACCAGCTACTACTGAGGAATTGCCGAATATTGCTAAAATTGCAAGTAAAGCTTTTAACGATTCCTTGCAAGATAATATAACATGGTTACATAAGACAATATCAGCACCTAACCGTCAACTTTATATGGCTCTTTTCAATCAGGAAGTAGTAGGAACGATAACCGTTTCTCATAAAGAAGAGGTCACATCTATCTCCGGCTTTGCTGTAGATCCTTCTTATCAAGGTAGAGGAATTGGAACAAACATGTTACAAACTACTGTACAGCGATTATTAGAAGAAGGAAAAAGAAACATTACACTAGAAGTAGAAACAAAAAATGAGAATGCTTTGCAACTCTATAAGCACTGTGGTTTTGAAATTACTGCAAGCTATCATTACTATGATTTGATTAACAAATAGTTCAGAAGTAACTATTTTCAGTTACATAAAAAAGAAGAATGCATAACTTTTATTTAGATTCAAAAAATTTGAATCTATCTTTGTTTCACCATAAATATATAATAATGTTACACATTATATAAAGAAAAAAGAGGATAGATACAAGCAGAAAAATTCTGTATATTCTATCCTTTTTTTGTACCACAAATATTTTCATTTCCTACAACATTTTTATTGATGTTCGCGAATAATAAAGTTGTGAAAAATATAATACAATGAAACTCTTTAAAAATGCAGAGCATATAGGCTGTGTTATAGATTGAAAATACTTGAAATAGTCAGGTTTAGTGCCTTTTCGGACAGGGAGTTGTGCTGTATCATGGAAGATATGTACCTTTCCGTTTTTAATTGGGAGTTTGTTTCCTTCCCCCCTGCTAAAAAGAAAGGTGTTATGTGTCAATAAGGGAAATGTCCCAACAGAGAATATGGCACCGACACAGACAAGGGCTAAAAATAATTTTCAAGGTACGAAAGTTGAGTAACTTAGTTTAGATAACCTTTTCAGCAAATTTCTAATTTAAGGAGTACCGGGAATGAGAGAACGCATTATAAAAGCTTTTATTGAAGAGATTCATGATAAAGGCATGAAGTTCACAATGGATGATTTAGCGAAACGCATTGGTGTAAACAAACGATACCTTTATCAACATTTTTCTTCGAAAGTTGAAATTTTAGAATTAATCATTGATCAATCGTTATCGGAATTCGATGAAAAAACAGAACAAATTATGAATAATACATCTTTAAGCCTCATTGAAAAAATCAGACAAATTTGTACTGTGTTGCCCAATTTTGAGTTTTACGACTTCAAAGTGTTGGAACAAATGAAGCGCTATTACCCGGAGCAATGGACAAAAGTGAATGACGCTTTGAGCGAGTGGGAAGCCCTGCGCTTGTTACTCGAAGAAGGTATACAGCAGGGTGAACTCATTGACATCAATCCAACACTCGCTGTGAAGCTGATCATAGATGCTACAAATTCTGTCTTTGATCGAAATTTTTATATGGAAAATAATATTACCTTACCAGAAGCCCTCTCATCTATCGTAGACGTATTATTGTTCGGCTTAGTCAAAAATAAATCATAATAGTGGACTAATTAAAAAACGAAAAAAAAGAACGTTTGTTCTTTTTTTCGTTTTTTCTTTATAAAGTGGTCTTCTTGCGTCTCGCTTACCATTCTTTTTCTTGTAATAGCGATATAAGCTGGGATGAGCTTATATGCAATGCCTGTAAAAAACAGCATTACTCGGGATAACAATGTCGGCTTTTGATTTATATTCATTAGAAAACACCTTATAATTGTTCTAATATTCTGAACTTTATCCGCGTAAAGTAAGCTACAATCGCATATGATGCAAGATTAGATACGGCGCTATTTATCATAAACCAGGCAAAGTATACGGCTGTGATAATCAGATGCGCTCCTAATTTCACATTATTTCAAATTGATCTCATGGTTCATTTTAAAATTCTTTTTCAAAAATTCTCGGCAATCCCATTCACAAACAAGATCTTTAGCCAAAGAAACAACCCAGCCCTTTGTAATATGATACTTCTCACCATCAACAGTAATAAACACCTCACCGTCTGTCACATAAAAAACTTCCTGCTCTTCTACGTGCCAAGTTCCTTTATTAGGTTCGCCTATCCATGGCTCCCAAGTGTCCACACTTAACCTTTGTGCTTCTTCAGCTGTAAGTTTTTTTGCAAAAAACATTATCATCGTCCCTCTTTCTTGTAAATAATTTTGAAAGATTAATTGATATCAGTATGCTTACGTTACTTTTGTTTTCTTTAAACGTTTCAACTCTTTTTGAAGGAAATAAATCGCAATCAAAACACCTGGAATTTCAGCAGCTGGAGCGGAATACCAAATACCATCAACTCCCCAGTATTTTGGGAAAATAAACATGAACGGGAATGAAAAAAACAACATTTTGCTAACATTAATAAACGTTGCGGACCAGTTTTTCTCTTGTGATTCGAAATAACCGGCGATAAGCAAGCTAACGGCATTTAATGTAAACATGCAATTAAATACAACTGTCGTCCAGATTCCTAGTTTCTGTAAATCCGGATTACCTCCAGAGAAAAATGACATAATTGGATCTGCAAAAATAATTAGTAAAGCTGTTGCAACCAAAAAGAAGGCAACCGTAAACATGAGTCCAATCTTAATTGCTTGTTTAACACGATCAAGATTGCCCGCACCGTAATTATAACTAATGATCGGTTGAAGTCCCGTCATCCCACCGAGCGCTGCTAAGGCGAGCAAATTTGTAATGTAACCATTTTGAACTGTGAAAGCGGCAACGTGCAACCCACCACCGTAGCTTTGCAGTAAATTATTAAAGAAAATAATGGAAAAAAACATCATGAGCTGACTCGAAAAAGATGCAAATCCTGTCCAAGCCACCTCACCAATTGTCTTGAAATCAATCATCATATCTTTTATTTTTGGCTTAAGCTTTGTTTTACCGAACCAAAAATAAAAGATTAGTAAAGCAGGGATTGATTGTGAAATTGTATTCGCCCACGAGGAACCCATCATGCCCATGTCATATTTCACTACCATAATCCATTCTGTAATTCCGGCAACAACCGCTGCAACTAACCAACTGTTCATTGATAATACAGGTTTTTCATCGATATTGGTAAAAATACTTAGTACAACCGCCAATATCGTTATTGGCAACGAAATCCACAATAGTCGGCTATATTTCACCGCATATGGAAGTGCATCCTGACTTGCTCCGAATAAAGTCATGATTTGATTTTCAAAGACCAATCCAAGTACAGCTAGCAAAGTGGAGATGAAAAGAGTAAACCATAAAGTTTGTCCCATAATACTCCTAGCTTCTTCGATTTTCCCTTTTCCAAGCCGAAGCGAAATGACCGCTCCGGCTCCTATACCAAAAAGAACGCCAAGCATACGGGTAATAACCATGATTGTAAATCCAATTCCGATTCCTTCCACTTCCAGCTCCTGAAAGCCGCTGACGAAATAGCCATCGACAATCGATACCACTCCAAGAATCGCATTCGCCATAATTCCTGCCAAAGCAAACCGTAAATATAGTAAAGGAATACTTTTGGTTCCCAGTGCTGAAGCATTTACTGACTTATTTATAATTTCTGCTGTTTCTTTCTTCGGTGAGGGACGGTTTCCTGCTATTTCCATGCTCATGCCCTCCTAAAAATAGTTTATACAGCAAGTTAAGCCAAATTAATTCGCATACCACCCTACAGGCTTAGCATGTTGGTGGATATTGATTTGCTTCATTTCCATAAAATGCTCCAGCCCAACAGCACCTAACGCTCTGCCGATTCCACTTTGCTTATATCCCCCCCAAGGCCCTTCAACATAAGCAAGGTGATAACTATTAATCCAAGTGATGCCAGCGCGCAATTTACTAATGACACGTTTCGCTCGATCCATGTCTTCAGTAAATACAGCACCAGCTAATCCATAAATGGAATCATTCGCTTTTTGAATTGCATCTTCCTCATCTTTAAATTTCTGTACAACAAGGACTGGGCCAAAAATCTCTTCCTTAACAATACGCATATTCGTGTTTACATCAGCAAAGATCGTTGGTGCAATAAAAAAACCTCGATCAAGCCCATTTTCTGTTAAGCGCTTACCACCACAAACTAATTTTGCACCTTCTTCGATTCCATTCTTGATGTAATGTAAAACGTCATTCATATGAGCCTCATTTGTAAGCGCTCCCATTTCAATGTTCTCGCTTTCTCCGTTTCCAACTACAATTTTGCTTGCACGCTCGGCCAATCTTTCAACAAACTTATCGTAAATTGTCTCTTGTACAAGCAGACGGGATGCAGCTGAACAAACTTGCCCAGCATTGTGAAAAATACCGAACATCGCATTCTCGACTGCAGTTTCAAAATCCACATCGTCGAACACAATAAGTGGAGATTTACCTCCCAGTTCAAGTGTAATTTTTTTCATATTTCCCGCAGCTGCGCGCATAATGCTTTGGCCTGTTTTTGTTCCGCCAGTAAAGGCAATCTTATCAACATCATGGCTCTCGGCAAGCTCATTCCCAACTTTTGATCCAGGTCCCAATACCAAGTTTGCCACTCCGGCCGGAAGCCCGACTTCCTCAATAATTTCAAATAATTTGAATACGCTTACAGGAGTGACCTCCGCAGGCTTAATTACAATTGTATTTCCAGCAGCGAGTGCAGGAGCAATTTGCCAAACAGCTAACATAAGCGGGAAGTTCCAAGGGACAATAAGCCCACAAACACCAATCGGCTCATGAATAATAATTGTTTCCGAAGAATCAGCACGCGTGTAAGATTCTTTTTTCATGCCTTTGATTAAGTCAGCATAATAGCGGAAGCATTGAATCGACACCGGAATATCCACATAAGTTGTTGCACGTATCACCTTACCGTTATTTGCAGTTTCCAAACGTGCAATTTCAGCCGCCTTCTCTTCAAGACGGTCTGCAATCTTATAAAGATATTCAGCTCTTTCATCAGCCGATAAATCCGACCAAATCCCGCTATCAAACGCTTTGCGGGCCGCCTTGATTGCCACCTTTGCATCATCTTCTGATCCATCAGCAGACGTTGCGATCACCTCTCCAGTTGCAGGATTCATAACGTTTCTTCTAGCACCGGATAACGCTTTTACCCATTTCCCATCAATGAACATGTTAATTTTCACAATTACCTCTCCTTTACGCAAAAATATCATGCAGTTTGAAACCAATATGCGCTAGATTTACAAGCATAGTTTTCTGATTATGGAACGGGAATGCTTTTAGGCGTTCCTTTTCAAATCGATATCCGCCTGCACTCCCCGTAACAATCCATTGGGCCAATAACTTACCAAACAATGTCGAGAGAGAAGCGCCGTGGCCCGTATAACCTGTTGCGAAATATGCGCCTTCTTTGGACCTGCCGATAACCGGGAATGTATCAATTGTAACCCCGATAAATCCACCCCAACGGTATTCAATTTTGCTTCCTGCCAGTTTCGGCATCAAGTTTACCATCGCATCGTAAACTTTTTGATACACGCCATCATCTAAGTTTGGACGGATATCGCCACCGCCAAATACGATTCGATTATCTGGTGTACGACGGAAATAGTAAAGGAAACTACTCGTATCAAAAACCATACGATCTTTAGGAATGACAATATTCAACAATGACTCCGGAAGCGGTTCAGTGGCAATAATACGTGCCGAAATTGGCAGTACGCCTTTGTTCAGTTCATTTATGATTTTTCCAGAGTAACCATCCGTCGCCACAATAATGTCTTTCGCAATAACAGAACCTTTTTCTGTTTCAACTTTCACACTATGTTGACCGTACTCGATGGATATTGCTTTAGAATGCTCAAAGATTCTTGCACCAATCGATTTAGCTGCTTCTCCCAAACCAATTGCATAATTCAGTGGCTGGAACGAGTAACTCGCGTCGTCGACTAAGCAACCATGATAAACTGGAGAATCGATCTCTTGATGCAATTGACCTCGATCAAGCACTCTTGATTCGTACCCGAAATTTTTGTTTAAGTATGCACTTTCAAGTTTCAATTCTTCAAAATGCTTGGCTTTGTAAGCCACTACAATGTGACCCGTCTTTCTAAAGTCGCAGTTGATTTGATGTTCGTCAATAATTTTTTTTACCAGTTCAATGCCAAACAAGGAGAGATCGTTTAGCTGTCTAGCCTCGTCGGGACCATACTTTTTGGCAAGCTGCTGCATCGTTGGCTTATAGCCTGGCAATACCATCCCACCGTTACGACCGCTGGCGCCGTATCCAATCGTTTCTTGCTCTAAGACAATGACATTCTTTCCTAACTTTTGCAAATGATAAGCAGAGGAAAGACCTGTGAAACCAGCTCCAATAATGACAACATCAGCCTCTTCATTTCCCTCTAGAGTTGTTCCTTTCTCATAGCTATTTGCAGTCGCTTTCCATAGAGAGAGTGTATTCATTTGATTCATCTTATCACTTCCTTCTTCCTGTTTATTTGAAAGAAACATTTTAGCGAGGGATACCGAATGCAAAGGTGTACAAATTTTTTCTACTACTTGATTTACGGGGAATCTTCTATTAAAAACAAGCGGTATAACCCTTGTAACTAAAAATGTTATTATAGTTACTTGTTAATTATACTGAAAATAAAGAATTATTCAACAACTTTTTAAGTATGGTTCAAGTAATCTATAAATCTTTTTCATACTGATACTATGACTCTAAAAAAGGGACATGACCAGTATGGAAAAGATTGTTTTTTTCAATATATTTCTCTACTAAAAGTAATTGCAGTACAAGGTATTTCTTTGATAGTTTCATATAGGTCGCTCTCTGGAATTCTCCAACCTTCTTTATCGCTATTACGGAATGCTGTAGAAAATTTTCCAGAATGTAACCATCTCTTTATGGTCTCTTCGAGTTTTCCTAAAGTAGATGCCCATTCTTTCACTGTATATACTTTCATCTAATCACCCTAAATAGATTAGAAATACAGAATACATGATCGTTATAGCTAAAGTAATTGTTGCTATAAATAGACTTTTCGTTCGGGATGTTGTTGTAAATGAGGTTATGCATAGGTCTGTAAATTGAACTACCCCCACCTACCGCTTTGCGCTTGAGGTGGAGGTCTTCTCACCAGATATGATAAAAAAAGTACACCACTTTCTTTAAGTGGTGTACCCATATTTATATAATGTGTAACATTATATAAATTGTCTTGATTCTATAATAATAATTATCTATTTTATGTTATAAATTTTACAGAGTAATTGTTCTTTTTACTTTCTTCTTAATGGATTTACAACTTCAACGATTTTACCATCTTCTTTGTATACACGTGGAATTCTTCGGTCTAACATACACGTTATCTCATAGTTAATTGTCCCTAACGTATCAGCAATCTCTTCTACTGTAATCTCTTCATTACCTTGCTGACCATAAAAGACAACCTCAGCTCCAACATGTAAAGGCATAGCTTTCGTCACATCAAGCATGAGTTGATCCATACAAACCCGCCCAATAATAGGTACTTTTACACCATTAACTAGCGCATATCCTTTATTTGATAATTGACGGCTAAATCCATCTGCATATCCAATTGGAATTGTAGCAATCCATTCATCACCTGTCGCAACGTAAGTATTACCATAACTTACACCACGCCCCTTTTTCGCATGTTTCACATGAGCTACTTTTGACTTTAATGTTAAAGCTGGTTGAAGTGAAACTGTTTTATGGTCCACTTCTTTTGATGGATACATTCCATATACCCCTATTCCAACTCGAACCATGTTTTGAAATTCGTTATCTAGCTCCATTGTTCCTGCACTATTGGAGCTATGAATGAGCGGCAAATGAATCCCCATATCTTTCGCAGTATTTACAGCCTTCTCAAATAAACCTTTTTGCATAAAAGTATATGCTTTATCTACTTCATCAGCAGTTGAGTAATGTGTAAACATTCCTTCTACTTCTACATGTTTCATTTCTTTCAATTCTTGAAGAAACGGTGTCACTTCTTCTTCTTGTAAGCCAATTCTACTCATACCTGTATCAATTTTAATTTGAATACGCGCCTTCTTTTGCAGACGTTCCGCTATGCGGTCAATATTTCTTAAATCCTCAGTCCGATATACCGTCATCATAATATCGTATTCAATTGCATCTTCTACAGCTTCTTCTGGCGTATAGCCTAAAATTAAAATTGGTACAGTAATTCCTGCTTCACGCAGTTCAATTCCTTCATCTATAAAAGCAACAGCAAGATGACTTATTCCAGCTTTAATCGCTGCTTTTGCAATTTCAATAGCCCCATGACCATATCCATTCGCTTTTACTGCTGCCATCATTGCAATGTTTTCATCGCTTACACGTTTTTTAAATTCTCTTACATTATGTTTTACAGCATCTAAATTTATTTCAATAATTGTATTTCTTCCGTATCTTGAAATCATTATTCTAACTCCTAACTCAATAATTCCATTCTATTTATCATTCAATAGGACATTTAACAATATAATACTTTTCATTTTTTTCGTCAAACTACACGAATTTTCGAAATTTTTAGTATGATATAATACTCTTAAGATAATATTATAAACGGATGTGAGGAGAAATTCAATGTTTGTTCAAGCCGCACTGCACCAATTAACATTCGGAATCGATTCTACAATACAGATGTTAGAACACGTTACTTACGATGAATTACAACATCTCCCTATCACAAACAAGCGATCCCTCTTTGAAATTTATACACACTTATCTCTTATTTGTTATGCCGATCTTCTTATTTTAAACGGGGCATCAAAAAAAGAACTACATACATTTTACTCACAACATGTGCCCTATACGCTTGCAGAAGTTCAGCAGACAATGAAAGGGTTACCATCTTCTTGCTAAAACATTTCAAGCATACTCCTTAGCAGAGCTTGAAGAAATCACACATTCCTACTGGGGCGTTTCTTATTCTCGTTTTGAATGGTTACTTGAAATTGTTGCTCATTTTTATCATCATCGCGGACAGCTACATACTTTATTGACAGAACATGTGAAAGAACCATTAATCCCTTTATTCGAATGAAAATAAACTGCATATGCATTTCAACAAAAAACAACAGCCACTCCTATTCATACAAGTGGCTGTTATTTTTTTGTTGAATTAGTATTTTTCCACGCCGCTTTTTGGTTTTCCGTCCCTTTCTATTTCTCTTATTTTTCATTAATAGCTCACTTTCTCCGCATCCCAATAATACTTGCTAAATGCTTCTGCTAGTACATCAATAGAGCTATACAATTCTTCTAGCGTATTATCAACACCACCAACTTCTACAAGTAGAGCGTTGGGAGATAAATCTTGATTATATGTACCATCCCCCTTATTTTTGTCTTTTTTAAAAATGCCTCGGCTGAGTCCATAATAATGGTTATCTAAATATGAGTTAATTGCGTTTGCAATTCTCATATTTTCTTCTCGCCCTTCATTTTCCATCCCAATAATGAAATAAAGTCTTGCGTATGACTTTCCATTAATCACTTTTGTTGTAACATTCTTACGCTGATCATCTCGGTGAATATCAATGGGAAATACGATTTGCTTATTTTGAGCTAGCGCTTCTTTTACATATCCATGCGATGCTTTATAAGCCTGATACCATTTCATCTTTTTCTGCGCTAATAAATCTCCCATGTTTGTCTTATCATGTAAAGCTGGAATTCCTTGTCCTTCTAATTGCTGTTTTAATCTCGTACCAAGGAGTGAAACATTTACATCCGGACTCGATGCTTCATCTGGAATTTTTGCTCCAGGTAATAACGGTAAAAACGATTCCCAACTATGCGTATGATAAATAAATACTGCATTTTTTCCCTCTATAGCATTTCCTTTCTTTTGAATAGGATTATTCTTTTCTGCATCCTTAACTTTTTCTTTAGCCACTTCACGCTCTTTCGTAATTTCTTCTATCGGTACACTCGATTCATTTGGTATATTTGTATAATCCGTTCCTTCTCCAGCTACAAGAATGTCAGAATAATAGTTTGCCATTCCTGGTATTTCTTTCCCCATAAATGTTCGAATATCTTGCAAACGCATATCTGTTGTTAATGAAAACAATAAAGCTCCTACTGATTCTCGTTTCTTTGTTTGAAAATATTCAAAAGAAAAATAATGATTTTCCATTTCAATCATTTGCATAAATCCTTGTGAGGAAATTTTTCCAAACCATTGATTCACATAATATGATTTCATTGTATGTAACATCGTTGTAACTAACGATGCAGCCACTAAAATGAAAAATGCATAAGAACACAATAAAATTATTATCTTCTTACTATGTGTTTGAGAATGTATAGAATACTTTTTCATCGTACCACCCTTTCTATACATGGGTATGTACAAGCTTTATGCGATATACATTCTGATTTACACTACTATGTCCTGCACGTTTTGAAATTTAAATATATACTATCTAATTCATATATATATTTTCAGCTTGATCTTATCGAGAAATAAGGAATTACAAACATCTACTCCAAAAAAAGAAGAGAAATGGCAACCATTTCTCTTCTTCGTTTCTATTGTTCTGTTGTCGTATCTATAGAAGGTTGCTTTTTCTCTTTAAACAGCTCTCCAATTGCTCCTAAGCTTCCTAATGTTTCAACGGCATTTGATGGAAGGAATACTTTGTTTGCTGGTCCTTTTGCAATTTCAGTTAGTGATTCAAACGACTTGTACGCAAGAACACGCTCATCCAGTCCTGCTTGACGCAGCATTTGAATACGGTTTTGTTCAGCTTTCGCAATTTCTTCAATTGCTTTTGCTTCCCCTTGTGCTTCTAATTCTTTCGCTTGTCGTAAGCCTTCTGCCTCCCGAATGCGCGCTTCTTTGTCACCTTCAGCCATTAAAATTTTACTTTGTTTTTCCCCTTCCGCACGAAGTACTTTATCTTGTTTTGCAGCTTCTGCTTCAAGGATAATTGCACGTTTATTACGTTCTGCTTTCATTTGTTTTTCCATCGCTACTTGTATGTCTTTTGGAGGATTAATATCAACAACTTCAACGCGTTCAATACGAACGCCCCATTTTTCTGTTGCTTCATCAAGCGCTAAACGAATTTCTGTTGAAATTTTCTCACGACCAGATAACGTTTCATCAAGCTCCATTTTCCCGATGATTTGTCGCATTGTTGCAGATGTAATATTGCGAACCCCAAATTCATAATTTGAAATTCCATATGTCGCAAGCTCTGGATCAACAATTTGGAAGAAAATAATCGTATCAATCTCAACTTGTACATTATCTTTTGTAATTACTTTTTGCGGTGGTACATTCGTTTGTTGAACGCGCAAATCATGATAAATACGTACGCGATCAATAACTGGGATTATCATATTTAAACCTGGATGCATAATGCGCTGAAATTTACCTAGACGCTCTATAACACCTACTTTTTGCTGCGGAATAATTTTAATTGTTAACACAATAAATACAATGACAATTAATGCTAAAATAATCGATAATGTTAAACCAATCATTATTGTTCACACTCCCTTTTCACATGTACAACTGTACTGCTCCTTTTTACAACAATAACGCTTTCTCCATCTAAAATTGGTTCATCTGAAACAGCAGTCCACATATCTCCATCTATTTTCACAATGCCATTTGCTTCATTTGTAATCGTTTGCACTATTATACCTTTTTTACCAACAAGTTGATCAACTGCATCTGTATACCCTTTTGCCTCCCGAAAATTCTTGGAAATACGTTTTGTAAAGATTGTCAAAATAAGACTGACAATAGATGCTATAACCACTTGAAGAAGCAAAGAATTTGGTACAAATAGTGCAATTAGACCTCCGACCACTGCACCTATTCCAATCCATAATAAGTAAAACGTAACAGTCAACATCTCTGCGATAAATAAAAGCCCGGCAATGACAAACCAAATCACCCATCCTGCCATGTGCAACCCTCGCTTCCATTCTATTTTTTATATGTATATGAGAGAAAGAAAACTTTATCCCGCATGAACGGACAGTAAGCCCCCCACTGATGGAAGTTTCACTTTATCACGTCGTATTAAATAACCGCTAAAAAGCTAAGGTATCCATCCACAAATAATAGAATTTTACTATTATTAAAAAGCATACCGTATCCCATCGATTAATAGATGAAGAACACATTAAAATGTTATATTAATATATTCTTTATTGCGCATGATAAATCCTTTCAAAAAATGACAAAAAAATATTTTTTCAAAAATGAAACCATAAAATAAATAACCTAGATAAGACAAAATTACATTATTTAAATGTACATTTCCTACATATCAGCTAATTCGATCATATATACGTCTTACTGTTGTTTACACTATACTGTTTATCACTTATCGATACTTAACAGCCAAAAAGCGATATCTCTTAAATAGAAATATCGCTTTCTTGTTTACGTATATACTTTTCTTTTATAAAACATCGTCATTCCGCCATTTCCCCCTCAAAATTTAGGGGAAACAAAGAGGAGAAGATGGAGCCCCCACTGATGGAAGTTTCACTTTATCCCGCATTAACGGGCAGTAAGATCCCTTAGAGAAAAGCGAAGAAGATAAGTTGGGGATAACTGCCCGTAAAAGCCCGATTGGTTCAACTAACCATCAGTGGGGGATGAGGCTCCCCACTGATGGAAGTTTCACTTTATAACTTCTTCTAAAGTGAACTGATTCTCATATAAATACGTCGCATATGGATTCCCAACATAACGAACATGCCACGGCTCATACGTATATCCTGTTATGGCTTCTTTTTCTTTCTCATAACGGATAATAAAACCAAATTTATGAGCATTTTCAGCAAGCCACTTTCCTTCCTTCGTATCTCCAAATAAAGGCTCTAATTGAAAATTTGCAGATTGTGATGTAATGTCGATTGCTAATCCTGTTTGATGTTCACTTGTACCGGGAACTGCACTAGACATCGCTGTTTTTGCTTCCCCATCTTGTTTTTTATACATCGTATTTAATGCTTTTTGCCGTTCAAATGAACGAAATGCGGAAACAGCATATAAAAAGATTTTTTCACTATTTGCTTGTTGAAACATGCGCTCTAATTCTGCAGCAGCTTCTTTACGCATTTTCTTTTTTTCATTATCGCCTTCATATAAAAAACGTACTTTTGGTATAACTAAATCGTGCGGTTCATACAAATCTGGTAAACGCCTTTTCTTATTCACTAGGACAAGAGTTGAGTCTGGATTGTTAACAACCGCAAGTCCTCCCTCTACTTTTGCAATTGTTTCTTGTACCTTCGGAAAAACAACGTTTCCTTGCGCTTCTATCGCTTGTTTTTCCTTATACTCTTTATATTGCAGCATTGCAATCGTAATCGTTCCAATGACAATCGCTATACTAAACAACATCCATTTTTTCTTCATATAACATCCTTTTATTCTAATAATTTTTCCACACAATACTCATCAATTTCTGTTACGCTCCATAACAGTTAATTCTAAACATCACATACCACATATTTTTTCCCATTCTCTCATCCTTTTAAACAATTCGCTTCAACTTATTTCCAAATTTCAAGTATACTTTTGCTTCTTATACTGCGATTTACCTATTCATTACGATTACGTTGTTTACATAATAAAATTATTTGCAAGAATCACTTTATAAATGAACATTCGCTACTTTTTTTCTAATTCCTTTCCCTTTTCCATAAGATAAAGAGACAAATTTCGATGCAAAACAAATAGCGTAAGCAACATTTGCTTACGCTTAACCATTCACTTTCTCCGCTTGCCAATAGTACTCACTAAATGCTTCCGCAAGTATGTCTATACTACGATTAAGTTCCTCTTCTGTATTATCAACACCGCCTACTTCAATTAAAATCGCTTGACCAGATAAATCTTGATTGTAGACCCCATTTCCTGAACTAAAATCTTTTTGAACTACTCCTCGGCTCAACCCAGGATACTTTTCCTTTATTGACTCATGCAGCGCTGTTGCCAATTGCAAGTTTTTTGCATAATTTTTGTTTCCCTTCCCTATAACAAATGCCAATTTTGCATATGATTTATCACCAATCTGTTTCGTCGTTACATCTTTCCTTGCACTGTCTCTATGCATATCAATAAAATATTGAAGCTGTCTATTGCTCGCCATTGCTTCTTGCACAATCTCACGAGACATTTTATAAGAGCTATTACTGTTTAATCCTTTACTAATTAATTTCCTACCTACATCCGTTGTATCATTTACTGCTCCAATTCCGTGACTTTCAAGCTGTTCACGAAATCTGTTTCCAAACAAAGAAATATTTGTTGTTGAACTCGTTGCTTTATTAGGATCCGGGTTATTCGTTAAATTTAATAATGGCAAATATGACTCCCAGCTATGTGTATGATAAATAAATACGACTTGCCTATTTCCTGTCGTTTGTGCTGGCTTCGGTTTCTCTTTATTCGATTCTGTATTTTGAGGTTGCCCTTTCTCTCCTGTCCGCTCTTTTACAAGCTCTTCTAGAGGTACACTCGATTCAATTGGCAAATTCGTATAATTTGTTCCTTCTCCAGCAATCACAATTTCCGTATCATATTTCGAAAACCCTGGGAGTTCTGTCCCAATTAAACTACGGACGTCATCAAAGCGGATATTTGTCGTTGCAGATAAAAGAAACGAAGAGATAGAAAAATCTGCGTTTAAATGACGATATTCTTGTGTAAAGTAACGATTTTCTGAACCAAGCACATACATATATCCATTCATAGAAAGGTCATTTAACCATTTATATAAATACGTTGACTTTGTTTCTTTTAATGATGTTACAATCATACTAACAAACAAAAAAGCAGCCATCAGTCCTATTAAAAATAGAAAAATAAATTTTGGAAGACTTGTCCGTTTTACATAAAAATAGCTTCGATTCATTAGATCACCCTCTCTCTATGAACATATGTACAAGCTATAGAGAATAGACCAAAGAAATTTTGGCAATATTGGCAATGAGGTGAAAAGAATTGAAGCTGATAATTGGATTATTTCCTATTATATTATCTTGTTTTTTTGTCTTACTTGCGGTACATCCACGCATTCGCATTTTGTTAGATCTATTTGCATACGTTTGTTTATATGGATTTGGCATTATTGTTTCATTAGTTGTATACGATGTATTACTTCAACATACTGTTTTTATGACAACAATACATCGTATATTTTTAAATCCCCTGTTTCTGCTTACTGGTGCGTATATCGGTATATACGTTTTATATTTGATACTGCATAAACTCATTTCAAACGTAAGAAATTAAGGGAAGGTGATTTGATGAAAACGTTCATATGCTAATATATAATGTAGAAAATGTATTTATCGTAAACGTGATCTCCTTACAGTTGCTTTTTCACTACTTGAAAATTTTCTGCTGCACACTTTAAATATGTTTTTCTATGTCCCCTCCGACTTTTTAGCTAATCGCTGTCCCATTCGGCACTTCCATACCTGGTTCCAATAAAATAACGTCGCCTTTTTCAGGAACACCACCAAGCACAAGTACTTCAGATTTGAATCCAGCCACTCGTTTTGGCGGAAAATTAACAACCGCAACAATTTGCTTTCCAATGAGTTCTTCCGGTGTATATCGTCGCGTGATTTGCGCACTTGACTGTTTCATTCCAAGTTCACCAAAATCAATCTCCAACTTAATAGCGGGTACTCGAGCTTCAGGAAATACTTCTGCTCGATAAATCGTTCCAATACGAATATCTAATTTCAAAAAATCTTCAAAAGTAGCCATTTCAATACTCCTCCTTACCATTTATATTAGACAGTTACTTTTATTTCCCTTCAAAAAGAAAGATGCCTATGCACCTTTCTTTTTTACTCCCTACAATTCTTTCAAACTAGATAAAAAAATCCATCTCCTATTTCCAGAGATGGATTTCCCTCTTACTCTACAATTTCCACTTCTCGTGAATTTTTCATTTCTTCCACATGTATAACACGGAACCCGTGATCTTCTAAATCTTTTAAAAGTGGTTGTAATTCTTCTGCCGCAAATCCTTCTCCTAATGTAAACATAATTCTACGTACATATAGTGCGTTGTTATCAAATGTCATTAGACTTTGAATTCCACTATACTTTTTCAGTACAGTTGATAGCTTTTGAATAGCACCATTATAATCTTGCGTCCCGATCATAACTGAATACACACTAGAGTGAAGGCCCCATGCATCTTCTAATAACTCAAATACTTTTTTATGTGTTAAAATACCAAGAAAAAATCCGCTATCATTTACAACAGCAATATATGGTAACTCTTTAATTGTAAAGAACACTTTAAAGAATGAAGAATCTTCTTTGACATATCCATCTTTATTGCGCAATAACTCTTTCACATTATCATTTAAAGAACCTTTATATTCTAAAATATCTACTTTATAAATATTCCCTAAGAATGTTTCTTCATTTTTATCTAGAACTGGAACACAGCGATATCCTGTTCTATTTAAATGATCTAGCGCTTCTTGTAACGTATATGTATCCTTACAAAATAACACTTCTTTTTTTAAAACATAGTTTCCCTTTACCCTCATAAAAATCCCCCTTATGTTAAAATATATTCTGTGTCATAAATATATAATATTTTCAGAAAAAAATAAATAATTTATTTAACTTTTCTGACTTCATTTATTATCTGTCACCATTTCTTCATAAATATTTCATTTTTTCAACAAATATGGAAGGAAATATTATATGGAAATTTTCTTTCCTATCGAAAAGAGATTGTATCTTCCAAAAAGAAACGTTAAAATAATAGTAATAATTTTCTGAATTTTATAAAAGTAGGTGAAATATATAGTGTCTTCTATTATCTCTTATGTGTATCGTTTTCTTTTGGGCTTTATAGCTATTATTCTTATTAGTCCAATTCCTGCTGTTCTTCTAAACAACAAACAATCCTATTTTGAAGTACTATATACCATCATCAATCATTTGGTACATTTTCGTTCTATCTCTATTCCGATGACAGATTGGATTCATGAATCATTCTTTTTTTCTTCTTATCAACCACATGATATATCAAAATCATTTAATTTACATGAAAATTCACCCCCGTTGTTCCCGTACATATGGAAATTATATTTTTTATCTATGATGCGATTCTTACTTTCACTTACTATCGGTTTTCTCATCAGCCTTAAAATTGGTCGATTTTTTATTAAATTATCTCCTAAAAATAGAAAACGTTTTTCATTTTTACGCTGGATTCCATTTTCATTTGGTACTGTCCTACTACAATGTATCATCATGACGCTTTTTCTATTCACAGCATCGTACATATCTTTTCCATACTTTTCTTCCCTTTTAATCATTTGTAGTACGTCCATGATTATTATTATACAAGCCATCAAAACATGGATTCCTTTCTTATATACAGTACAAGAAACAACTCATGTGCATGATTCAGCTTTTTTTAGTAATACACTTTTTACTTCGCTGCTTGCAAGCCATAAATCTATCGTTAGTTCCATATTGATTTCCTTTATATATATGGAATGCATTTTTCATGTAAATGGATTATTTCAATTGATTGTACAGTATTGCGTTAGCTCACCAATACTTGTTACAATAGGGCTTTTATTGCTGTATATCCCATACATGCTGATTTCTCTCTTACAAATATTATGGAAAAGAAATCGCCATATTGCGCATATTCATGCACTATCACGCACAACAATAAAGTGAAACTTCCATCAGAGGGGGGCTTTATCCTCCTCTGATGGAAAGCTCTTACCAATCGGGCTTTTAGGGGCAGTTATCCCCTACCTCTCTTCTTCGCTTGTCTTTGAATCTTGAGGTGGGGGGCTTACTGCCGGCGAATAGCGGGATAAAGTGGAACTTCCATCAGTGGAGGGGTTTTCATCCCCCACTAATCATATTCTTACGACCATCTTTTTGTAAAATTTCACATTTCTCCCTCCTTTCTTTGACTATTCTTTCCTTTTCCATATATTATTAAAGTAAAACTTTTATTCAGGAGGTGACATCTTTATTCTAAGTTTAGAATAAAGAATATCCTTGGACATACTAAAACTTTTTCTCATCGCTTTACTCATTCTTATTTCCGGCTTTTTCGTTGCATCAGAGTTTGCTGTTGTGAAAGTACGCAAAAGTCGGATTGACCAACTTGCCAATGAAGGTAGTAAACAAGCAATCCTAGCAAGAAAAGTTATTTCCAATTTAGATGTATACTTATCTGCTTGTCAGCTCGGTATTACCATTACTTCATTAGGACTCGGTTGGCTTGGTGAACCTACTGTGGAGCACTTATTGGAACCGCTTTTTGAAAAAATGAATATAACAGGTTCGATGAAACATACGTTATCATTTATTATAGCTTTTAGCATAATTACATTCTTTCATGTGGTACTAGGTGAACTCGTTCCAAAATCATTTGCTATTCAAAAGGCCGAACAAATTACATTGAAGTTCGCAAGACCTTTAATTCTATTCGATAAAATAATGTATCCTTTTATCTGGTTATTAAATAGCACAGCACTCTTTTTCACAAAACTATTTGGATTACAACCGGTAAAAGAAAATGAACTTTCTCACTCTGAAGAAGAGTTACGCCTTATTTTAAGTGAAAGCTATAAGAGCGGGGAAATTAATCAATCTGAATATAAATATGTAAATAATATTTTTGAATTTGATGATCGAATTGCAAAAGAGATTATGGTTCCACGTACTGAAATGATCTGTTTATCAACTGAAAATTCATTAGCGGAAAATATGGAAATTATCGCTACCGAAAAATATACACGTTATCCCATTATCGGAAAAGATAAAGATGATGTTGTCGGAATGATTAATACAAAAGAAATCTTTCATGATCAAACAAGAGGGGCCAGTAAGCCGCTAGAGTCATACATACATCCCGTTTTAACTGTATTCGAAACTGTACCAATTAAAAAGGCACTCATTCATCTACAAAAAAATCGTGTCCAACTAGCAATTATTATGGATGAATATGGTGGAACTGCAGGTCTTCTTACAATGGAAGATATTATTGAAGAAATTATTGGTGAAATTCAAGATGAATTTGATATAGATGAAACACCAATGATCGAGAAACGGAATCCAACATTAACATTACTTGACGGAAAAGTACTTATTTCTGATGTAAACGATATGTTTGGCCTTCATATCGATGATAGGGATTTAGATACAATCGGAGGCTGGTTCTTGTCACAAACAATTGACGTAAATATTGAGCCAGGCCATATTATTCAATATGAAAATTATCAGTTTAAAGCATTAGAATTAGATGGCCATCAAATAAAAAAAATTGCCGTTAGTAAAATAGATACACAAAAAGGAGCTACACTGTGAACGTCTTATTAACTATATGTATTATCGCTTGTTTCATTATATCGTTCATAGCGTTTATTTATCCGATTATTCCAGGTATACTTGCTTTATGGGCTGGATTTTGTATTTATCAATTTGGTATTAACGACTTAGAATTAACAAGCTCATTTTGGTTTATTCAAATTGTATTTACAATTATTATTTTCACTACTGATTTTATTACGAATAGCTATTTCTTAAAAAAGTACGGAAGTACAAAATGGAGCGAACGTATCGGCATGGTTTCTATTATTGTTGGATCGTTCTTTTTCCCGCCATTTGGGCTAATTATTATCCCATTCCTTTCCGTTTTCGTAACAGAATTAATGCATAAAAAAGCACCACAAGAAGCCCTTATGGTTGGGGTTGCAACAGTTATCGGATTTTTAAGCAGCACAATAGCTAAAGCGATTTTACAAATCATTATGATTATTATATTTGTATGCTATATTATTTTTTAGCCATCCTTATGATAAGGATGGCTTTTTAATAGGCAATGCCAACGCGTTTTTTATAATGAATATCATGGTAAAGTAATTGATAAGCAAAATGGGCTGTGTCTCCAACTGTGATCCTCATTCCATCTAGCGGTAACACATCTTCTTCAGTTCGATAAATAGCTGTTTCTTCTCCATCTATTAAGTGTGTTGGACAGACAATCGTCCATTGTAATTTGCTATTCTCTAAAGCCAAATAAGCTGCTACATGGTCTTCTGCTGCTGCCGTTGTCTTTCGACGTGATTCACTGGATTGAAAGCGATATAATTGTGGATTCACACGTGCCTGTAAAATCCCAGCCGTTCCAATTGTTATAACTCTTATAATCCCTTCCTCGTTCATAGCGTCTATAATATTTGGCAAACTTTTTGATAACGTTCCGTTTCCATCGGTACCAAGTGCACTAATTACAACATCTGCTCCCTTTACACACTCTTTCACATCTTCTTCATTCCATACATTTCCTTCTATTACACGAAAATTCTCATGTTGTATTTGTAGCCTCTCTTTATTTCTCACAAGCGCTGTCACCTTATGATTATCCTGTAATGCAAATTTTAAAATTTTGAATCCAACTCGACCTGTTGCTCCAAATAAACATATATTCATACTAACTCACACCCTTTCACTCTCTCTATTGTTTCTGAAAAAGCAAAAATACGCAACAAAAAAGCTTTCTCATTGATTGAGAAAGCTTCTATCATCATATAACACTTATTTCTTTTCACTAGAGCTAGAGGAACTATCTTTTGAATCTTTATCTTTTACTTCTCCGCTCGTTTCTTTATCCTTGCTCGTTCCTTCTTGTTGCGTCGTCTCTTCCTCTTTCTTCTCCTTATCTTTACTACAACCTACCATAAATAAAGAGCTAGCAAGTGCAACGGCAGTTAACGATTTAATCCATTTATTCATTTGCTTATCCCCCTTTTGATAGAATATGTACATTGTTATATTACTTTTCTTTTTTAAAGGAAATATTAGAGATTAGTAAAGGATTGGTTAAAAAGTGTAAATTTTTCGAAAATTTAGGGTGATCTATTTTAATTTCTTCCTCATTTCGTTTATACTAAAAAAAATTCAGGAAGAAAGGCTGATTGAAATGGAACTTGGATTACAAGGAAGAACAGCGCTTGTTGTCGCATCGAGTCAAGGACTAGGAAAAGCAATTGCTACTCAACTTGTTACAGAAGGCGCAAATGTAATGTTGTTGAGTCGTAATGAAGAGAAATTACAAAAAATTCAAAAAGAACTCACTCAATTAAATACTGGAAACGTTGCTTATACTGTATGTGACATAACAAATACTGAAGATATTAAACAAGCCGTAGAACAAACCATCCAAACATACGGAACAATTGATATCTTAATAAACAATGCCGGAGGCCCAACACCAGGTACTTTTGAACAATTATCAGACGAAAATTGGTATCATTCATTTGAATTAAATTTATTAAGCTACGTTCGGATGATTCGAGAAGTACTTCCACACATGAAAAAGAACGGCGGGAAAATTATTAATATCGCTTCTTCTTCTATCAAAGAGCCAATTCCTGGTCTACTTCTATCTAACACATTTCGTGTAGGTATTACAGGCTTAACAAAAACGCTCGCTTCTGAATTTGCACCGTATAACATTTTAATTAATACGATTGCACCAGGACGAATTGCTACTGAACGCGTTGCCTCTCTTGATAATATGGCTGCTCAGAAACGTAGTATTTCAGTAGAGGAAGTGCAAAAAGAATCTAAAGCAACTATTCCACTCGGAAGGTACGGGCAACCTTCCGAGTTTGCGACATTTGCCACATTCCTTGTATCCGATGCAAACACCTATATGACGGGTCAATCCTTTTTAGTAGATGGTGGCATGGTAAAAGGATTATAACGAATTTGAATATCAAAAATTTACTTTTTGTTACACATTGAGTGGAAAATAACAAAAAGACAGCGGTATCGCTGTCTTTTTCATCCATATTTTTCTTCATCCATCATTGCTTGTATGCTATACTCTTTTTTCATAACATATTGCCACACGCTGTATGCGTTTCGATTCATTTTCAAAAAACAACTTTCTAAAAAAGAACGAAATTCTGGATTTGCCACTTGGATCGCCACCTGTGCATACCCAAGTGCCAATCGCTTCAAATGTGAAATATACGAAAAGGCAATTTCTATATCATCTTTTTGTCCACTATAGTTCTTATGCACCGTTTCAATTGAGGATGAAACTGGATACTTACCAATAACATGCTGTACATTTTCACCTTCTTGAAAGTTAATCTGTTCATTATACGCTTGTAATAAGTATGGTAAATGTTGCTGTAACAATTCTTTTAATTCATTATCACATACTTCTTTCATATACTCACCAATTACACATATTACTTCATAGCTATAACTCATGAGTTCGTCAATATAATCCATTCAATATTTCCTCCTCTCTACTGATATGTATGCTATAAATAGAACGACAGAACTTTTGATACTCTTGCAAGAAACTTATCCCACATATTCATTTTTTCAAAGTCTTTCTCTGAAAATTGTTTTGCTTCCTGGAAATCCCTTTGCAAACTACGTTGTATTTCACCAATGATTTTTCCTTCATAAATAAAACAATCTGATTCTGCATTTATATAAAAACTACGATTATCAAAATTCGCAGTTCCGATATCTGCAAACTTATCATCAATAAGAGTCACTTTCCCATGAAAGAAACCGTTTCGATATTGATATATTTCTGCTCCAGAACGCAGTAATTTTTCCAGATAAGAGTAAGCTGCCTGCTTTAATAGCAAAGCATCACTTTTGAAAGGGACAAGAATTTGTAATCTTACTCCCCTCTGCAATGCATTTTGTAATCCCGTCATCATTTCTTTACTGGGCACAAAGTAAGGAGTTGCAATAACAATTGATGTTTTCGCACTTTGTATCATCTCTTTGTAATATGTCGTCCATAAACCTTTTCCATCTGTAAATACATATCGATACTTGTTACTTCCTTGTATAGGCGTTATCTCATGTGGGGATAACTCTTTCCCAGTATCCAATTCCCAGTCTTTTGCAAACTGGATTTTCATATCCTGTGCACCTGAACCAGTAATACGAACATGATAATCACGCCATTTTCCAAAACGAAGATCCTCCCCAAGGTATTCATTCCCTATATTGAATCCCCCTACATATGATATATTCCCATCTACTACCGCAATGCGGCGATGATTACGATTATGAAGTGTATAAAAGAAATTTTTGAAACGAGGCTTTTTACTAAACGTAAATTGCACACCACTCTGCTCTAATTCTTGTATCGTTTTTTTATTTATTTTATATCCTCCAACCCGATCCACAGACAATTCCACATCAACACCTGAAGCTGCTTTTTGCTTTAATAATTGTAAAAAATTTTTACTTACCTTATCTTTACCTACAATATAAAAATGAATATAAATATACTGTTTCGCCTGATCAATATCAGCAAAAAGATCTCGATATAAATCATTTCCATCTACATAAAGCTTAAAATCACCATAACGAATCTGTGATATCTGATTTTCTTTTAAACTGTTTCTGCCTATTTCTACATCTACGTTCATCCATATCACCAAAATTCCTATACATAAAAGGAGGACCAGAAGTTGTCTCATCAAAAATCCTTTCCTTTCAAATCATCATTTTTATAGGTTTCCCCCTCACTATATCCCTATTCAATAAAAAACATCATTTACATGGCATATATCCCTGTCAAATCATTCCGAAAGTGCATATTGTATTCTGTAACCTAAAACAAAAGGAGGAAAAGAACAATGGGCTTTGGAGTTCACGGCGGCGGGTTTGCGTTAGTTGTTGTATTATTTATCCTCTTAATTATTGTGGGTGCTGCTTGTTTTTGCTAACTAGCTATCCACTTCATACAACTTTTATGTAGACCAAAAAACTATGAAAAAGAACATCTAGTGATTAGATGTTCTTTTTCTGTTTATAATGATAATATGAACCTTTCATCAGTGGAATTTTTCTGTATCCCCCACCTAATCTTTGCTTTTAGCATAACCTTGAGGTAAGGATATTACTGTTCACGAATAGCGGGGAAAATTTTATAAAGTTTTCATTTATAAAAAAGAAGCCGATTTTATGAATCGGCTCCTCGGTATACATATGGATCTTTTGGAGATTCTACTGTACTCCATTTTGTAACTTCTAATACAGGTATATTTGCGTGAAACGGTTGATAAAACTCTGTTGAAATTGTTCCTTCAACTTGAATCCAATCATCATTCTTCCACTGAGCATCTTCTGGTTTCTTGACCAGCATCCCATACACACCTGAATCAGCAACACAGTGAATAATTCCAAAGCGGAATACAAAGTATTGTTCTTTTTTAGAAGAATCATCACGGAATACAAACCCCTTAAAAGAAATGGTTTTACCCGTGAATTGGCCAGGATAGTTATATACTACTTCCATCCCTTTCAAAAAGTCTGTATCGTTTAAAGCAATTTTATCTTTTGTTACGAATTGCTTCTTCTCTTTTTCCATAAGTTCCCGATAACCTTCTTGTCCATAGTAAATGCTCGTGTCAGGTTTTAAAAACTGTCGATTCATAAACGGGTCTGTATTTCCTGGCTCCGCAACAGGGAAATGAAACCCTTTTGCTTTTACGATATCAGAATCTAATGTTGCAATTGGGAAAAAGAGCCCCGTAATAATTGGAAAACAAAATATTGTATACGTGACAATACGTTTCCACCGTGTGTTTTCGTCTTTTGAATGATCATGACCACAATGACTTGTATTGCAATCATGATCATGGTCATGTTTACCATGCTCTTTTTGAAATGCGATAATCATTTGAATCACAGTTAAAAAACCTAAAATAATCGCTGCTGTTTTTGATAAATACGCATATTTCATATTGATATATTTCGTGATATCACCCGAAATATGAAGTTGTGCTAACAAAATTGTAAATCCAAGTAAAATATAAGCTCGAAACATCGATTACCACCCCATCGCATAAATGAGTAGTGAGCTTGCATAAACAACAACTGTAATTAAAACAATAACTACAATAACAAAACGTGTTTTAAAATTCGCAAGCATCATAATCATATTTTTAATATCTACCATCGGTCCATATACAAGAAAGGCGACTAGAGCCGGTGTTGCAAATGTACTTTGGAATGAAGATGCAATAAACGCATCAGCTTCTGAACATAGCGACAAAATAAAAGCAAGTCCCATCATAACAATTGGTGAAGAATACGGTCCTTGTCCAATTGCAAGCAGCGTAGAAGTCTTCACAAAAGTTTGTACGCTTGCCGCAATCAGTGCACCGATAATTAAAAATTTTCCCATTGAGAAAAACTCTTCCACCGCATGTGTACATACGTCCCAAAATTTTTGACGAAATGGACGATTATGATCTACCACTGGAAAATTAGTATTTCGTAGTTGATGATCTTTAAACATAAACGATAATACAAGACCAACAATAACAGCTACAATAATAGCTACAATAGCACGATACCAAACCATATGCATACTGCTACCGAACGCTACATATGTCGCAAATAAAACGACAGGATTTATAATCGGTCCAGTCAGCATGAAGGCAATACCAGCGTAGGGCGGTACTCCCTTTCCGATTAGGCGTCGAACGATTGGAACTATTCCACATTCACAACCAGGGAACATCATCCCTAGAAAAACAGCTAATAATACAGCCAGAAAACGATTTTTCGGCATCCATTTTGCTACCATATCTTCTGTCACAAACATTTGAATGAATCCTGAAATGAATACACCAATTAATACAAATGGCAATGCTTCAATTAAAATTGAAATAAAAATCGTATTCATTTGCAGGAACGCTTTTGGTAAATGAAACATTTCCATGATGCATATCCCCCATCTTTTCAGTAACAATAAGTAATTGTAACTGGAATCCATAAATTGAACAAGTAGTTATAAAAATTAACCTAAATGGCATATTATACATATTTCATTTCGTAGATTAATGAACAGCAGTGTGCAAAAATGCTAATTTCTCAATACTTTATAGCAAAAAAACTGTTTTGGAAATGTTCCAAAACAGCTGAGTTTCATATTAAAAATAACGTTTCTTCCAAAAAACAAAGGCCATTACGCAAGATAATATTGCAGATATAATCATAGCCATTAAAAAACCATGAGGGTTTCCACTTAAAGGAACCGGAACGTTCATTCCAAAAAAACTGGAAACCATTGTTGGCACTGATAATATGATTGTCATAGAAGTTAAAAACTTCATAACACTGTTCAAATTATTGGAAATGACAGAACTAAATGTATTCATCATACCACTTAAAATATGGCTATATATTTCGGCCATCTCAATTGCCTGCTTATTTTCAATTAATACATCTTCAAGTAAATCTTGATCATCTTCATACATTTTCAAAAATGTATTATTTCGCATCAATTTTTGAATCACAATCTTATTTGCCTTTAAAGATGTCGTAAAGTACACTAAGCTTTTTTCAAGTCCTAATAAAGTAAAAATCTCTTTATTTTTCATCGATTTATTGAGCTCATGCTCTAAATCCGTTGTTTTTCGATTAATCTGTTTTAAATAACGTAAATAATAAGTAGAAATCGTATATAAGAGCTGCAGTGCAAAACGTGTCTTTTTAAAAGTATAAAATTCTTTAATACGTTGATTAATAAAACGTTCAAAAATCGGATTTTCTTCCAAACAAATTGTAACAAAACATTCCGGCATGACAATCATACCAATCGGAATCGTATCATACATTGAATTTCCTTCTTCGTCATGTCTAACTGTTGGAATATCGACGATAATTAAAGCATTATCATCTTCTTTTTCAATACGTGAACGTTCTTCATCATCCAAAGGGTCTTTAATGAAGTCCAATTCTACGTTTAATGTTTGAACTAAAAATTGAATTTCTTCCTCTGTTGGATGAAGCACATTAATCCAACAGCCTTTTTGAATTTCCTCGATTTCTTGTAGTTTTCCGTTTCGGTCTGTTAAATAAATATTTAACATACTATCACCCCGATTCTTTTTACATGTAGGAATCAACCTCACTTTGAAATAACAGTCTATTTTAAACCGCCATTTTCAGCATATGAAACAAACGAGAAGATTTCAATAGAAAATTCCTTTGAAAACGCTTCCCCTCACAAATTATTAAAATAGAAAAAGACAGAGCACTCTCTGTCTTTTATTTACATTATGATGCCTTTATAACATATTTGGAAAGTATCCACAAGTTAAATGAAACTGAAACAGTATAACCAGCATACGTTGCAATAATAAAACTAATATAGTCAAATTGCTGAAGTAATACAATATTTAGCACAATTTTTACACCTACTCCTATAAGCAAACCAAGCACCGTTTTTCGCTGTTGATTAATTCCTTGTAGCATGGCCGCTGTTACAGAAAAAAGTGAAAAGAGTATACAAGCCGGGGCGTAATAGCGTAAAATCACACTTCCTATTGCTGGATCATTCCCCGTCCCAAATAGTAATGTATATACCGGTTCAGCTAAAAGCATCATTCCTAACGATGCTGGAATCGTAATAAATACCACAAGCAAATTTGTCCTTGTAAAATGTTTATATAATAACTGTTCATTTCTTGCTACATACGCCTTTGTCATTTCAGGAACGAGCGACATGCTAAAAGCTGTAGCAACAGAAACTGGAATTAATACAATCATTTGTACAAGCCCAATAACTGCATTCATTTTTTCTGCTTCCCGCTGTAAATATCCCATCTGCATTAATAACTTATTAATTGTAAATGTATCAATTGTTTGGTACAAAGGAATTGCAAGACCTACAACAACAAATGGAATGGAGTATGCAAATAATTCTTTATAAAGTGTAAAAAATGACTTTGTCGTTTGCGGAACACTCATACTTTCTTTTTTCTTTAAATGTCTTCTTCTCTTTATGTAATATCCAATTAAGATTCCCAGCCCTGCTACTGCCCCTACAAAAGCACCAAACGTAGCAACTCCAACCGCCAACGCTGTTGATCCTTTATATATATGGAGCACCGCAAAACTTCCGATTAAAATTGTTAGCACTCGAAAAAATTGCTCGACCACAACGCTTGAAGCAGATGGCCCCATCGATTGAAACCCTTGAAAAAATCCACGTAATAAGCTCATCGATGGTACAATTAATAAAGCAAAACTCACGATTCGAATATTATATGTAACAGCCGTCACACTATTGCCCGTTTGATCTCCGGTATCAATAACAATTTTCGCCAACTGAGGAGCTAAACTATATAATAATAAAAATGATATAACTCCCATAAAAATCATAAAAATAAGCCCGCTTTTCAATACTCGCTTCACCGTGTAATAATCGTCTAATTCATTATATTTAGACACCATTTTTGACACTGCTAATGGAAGACCCATTGTTGCAATACTAAGCATAATTGTATAAGGACGATAAGCATATGTATACAATACATATCCACCCGTTCCAACCATCGCAGTAAAAGGAATAACGTATATAAACCCAAGCATTTTCGAAATCATCGTTGCCATTGTTAAAAAGAATGTTCCGCGTAAAAACGGTGATCCTTTCATGAAATTCCTCCGCTATACTGTTTTACTACACCATATGGACAACTTTCTACTTTTAGAACTTATACAAAGTGAAACTTTGATAAACTAAGCTCCCACCAATCGGGCGCATGTCAGCAGTTATCCCCCACCTATCTTCTTAAGAAAAACGGAAGCGGCTTGCTCAGAATCGTAGGACGCCCGCGTTCAAGGCAGAGAGGCGCTTTTTGCATCGTCCGAAGGTGCGAAACGACCGGAGATTCTAGCCGCTAGAGCTGGACAATGCTTTTCTCTGAATCTTGAGGTGGGGATCTTACTACTCGCTAATAGTAGCGATAAATAAAGAAAAAGCCAATGAAAATCCATTGACTTTAACGACCTGTTTTTCTTTTTTTTAATATTTTCATGCCTATGTATACAACAATAAAAAGAATGGCAGCTATTGCGAAATAATGCGTATAGTCAGCAGCGTATTCTTTAATATGACGCCAATTTCCACCAAGTTGTTCACCGAAATAAATAAACAAAATAGACCACGGAATAATTGCTAGTACCGTATATATTGTAAATCGTTGTAATGACATTTTAGCTAACCCTGCTGGAATCGATATCGCATGACGTACAACTGGAATAAAACGCGCAGAGAAAATAACACCTACACCATATCGATTAAACCATGCTTCTGCCACATCTAAATGTTTCTTTTTAATCAATATATATTTACCATATTTTTCAACAACTGGGCGCCCACCATAATATCCAAGCCAATAAAGGAAAATTTGTGCTAAAGTTCCACCAATCGTTCCGGCAATGACTGCCCCAACGAAATTAAGTTCTCCCTTTGCAACTAAAAAGCCCGCATAAGACAGTACAATTTCACTTGGAATGATTTCAATCATGAGTCCTAGCGCAATCCCAAAATACCCTAGGCTTATAAAAAATTGTAGTAACTGATCAATCAAATTTGCTAGCATTTTTCACTTATCTCCTTTTTTTACTTCACATACTTTCCTATTATTTCATAAAACCATGTCCTTGCCAATATGTCGTTACCTATTCGTATAAAACTATGTAATAATTAAAAGTATATACTAAAATATTTCGAATCAGAAGGGAGAAAGTGCTCGATGGAATATAAATTACTAGAAACTATTCCAAAAATAGGAAAATAATAAAAGATTTATTGACCTTATACGAAGAAATTTTTCAAGTCTCCAATACAAATCTACTAAGAGAAATAAATGAAAAGAAACATTTACTTTTAATACTTGCATTCGATCATGAAACTGTAATTGGCTTTAAAATTGGCTATGAAAGAAAAGAAAAGCATTTCTATAGTTGGATTGGCGGTGTACATCCAAACTATAGAAAACAGGGCATTTCTTCAAAACTGATGCGTATGCAGCATAAGTGGTGCAAAGAGAATTGCTATAAGACAATCCAAACAAAAACAAAAAATAAATGGAGAAACATGCTTATGTTAAATATTAAACATGAATTTAATATTATCGGTACATATACCGATGAAAAAGGTGAAACAAAAATCATATTAGAAAAAACATTGTAGTTATCAAAGTAACTTTACATATAATCTTTGTTATTTTTTCAATCTATTAATCTTTCTTTATTCGGATTTTTCATATAAGCAAACATTTGCCGGATTTGCCATTCCGTATTTCTTCCTATCGATAACTCCGGCAATTCGTCTTCTCCAAAAAACTGAACATCTTCTGTTTCAATACCGATTTGTCTTTCACCACCTACTATTTCACAGCTAATAAATATTTTGTATACATCAATTGCAGAAGGTGATGATTGATGTTTCTGCTTATCAAAGATAGATAGTAATCGGAAATTTTCTACTTTGTAACCTGTTTCTTCTAACACTTCTTTTTGTGCAACTTCCGTAGGTGTATAACCAATATCAGCCCATCCACCTGGAACTGCCCATTTCCCATCACTTTTTTCTTTTACAAAAAGTAACTTCCCTTCTTGAAATACGACCGCTCGTATGTCTACTTTTGGAGTTTGATAGCCTGTTTCATTTGCAAATAAATGCTCAACCACTTCCCAATCCATTTTTGTATAATGCGACATCATTTCAATTGATAATTTCCGAAGCTCTTGAAAACGTTCTATATCATACACATCTTTGGAATATGCTAATCCTGCCTGCGCAATTGCTTGTATTTGTTTTACCCATTCGATCCACTTTATCTCCATCATTTCACCTTCCTCCACTTAGATTACATTTATTGTATAACAAAAAAGAGATTGGTCTCTCAATCTCTTTTTTGTTCGCCTTCATAATTCATCTAAATGTTCTATTATAAATCCACGACGCTTTTCAACATATTGAAAAATCAAATTTGGTTCATCATCAAATACATCTATTTTCTTTTTCATGTACGGATCTTGCAAAACATATGGCCGAATTTCTCCATGCATTCCTTCTACTTTCGATTTTATATAATCTACTGTAAATTGGTTTGAGAGAATTTCCTCCAAAATTTTTCGATACCGCTTCCTAAATACATCAACATCAAGTAATCTAGCACTTAATGTATTAAATCCTTGAATGCGAGAGTAATCATATCTCATCTTTCGACCTCGTACATCTCGCCCCCACGTTGCATCATAATCCCATGGAATCATTTCAAACAACTTTGTTTCTTCATTACGGTAGAGTGCATAATTGTGAACAAATCCATCATAGTTTTGTGTGAATACAACACCCGCTAACCATCGTAAATATTTATCAACATCAATATATTTTACAATCTCTTTCTCATACGCCGCTCGCGAAATTGTATTTAACTGATAGACAAATTCACTTATATATTCTTCACTATGTTCATCTCTACATTTGAGCTCATACCCGGCTGATAATCTCGTTTTTATACACTTATCTAGTTCACTCATTAAAGAAAAATTGGCATCATCATCGACTGCATAATAAATTGAGCCACTTGGCAAATTACGATTGCGTAAAAAATTTTCATCTACAGATTCTAACTGTAAATAAACGCCCTCAAATCGATTATTAATCTTCACAAGAACATATTGCGACTTTGGAGATAACGTACCTATGTCAGAAAAAAAATCCAGTGATAACTTATTTCTAATTAAAGACGAATCATTAAATTCGGAATTCAAATGCATTTCATGTACACCTTGAAAAAATTTTGGCTTGTAAAACATCACATGATATGATTTTTTCTCAAATTCTCGAATGTGAGAGCCGCGATATACGATATCAATATCATACTTTCTTTTTCCATATGTTAACTTAGCTGGAACAGGATCATCAGACCAAACATCTTTTCGCAGCGCTACAATATTCATTGGATGAATATAAAATTCATAAGAAGGTAACATATTCTCCCTTCCCTTCTCTTTCATCTACAATCAATGTATGCTTTTCCTTTTCCTCTTGCCACATCCGCTATATGTTTTTTATTACATTTTAGCGTTTTTTCACTAAACAGAGTAGACTACCTACCGCAGACTATCCCTTAGGATAAACCACCATTTTCAAAAAAAAAACAAACACAATCCATCCGCTTAACATACTTTATTAACAGAAAACACATTATTTAAAAATAGATGGAAATCTTATTTCTTTCTAAGGGGGATTTTGATAGATGTATAACAAAGATGATATTCAAAAAGCAGTCGAAGAAGTGAAGAGCGCTGGCATGGAGGACTTCTTGAGCCAAGAGCCTGAGTCCTACTCTAAACGTTCTCGTTCTTGCCGTTCTAAACGTTCTCGTTCTTGCCGTTCCCGCTCCGAACGTTCTCGCTCTTGCCGTTCTCGTTCTAAACGTTCTCGCTCTTGTCGTTCCCGTTCTCGCTCTTGTCGTTCCCGTTCCAAACGTTCTCGCTCTTGTCGTTCCCGTTCTCGCTCCCGTTCTCGCTCCCGTTCTCGCTCTTGCCGTTCCCGCTCTCGTTCTCGTTCTCGTTCCCGTTCCAAACGTTCTCGCTCTTGCCGTTCTCGCTCTCGTTCCCGTTCTCGTTCCCGTTCCCGTTCCCATTCTCGCTCCCGTTCTCGCTCCCGTTCTCGTTCTCGTTCCAAACGTACTCGCTCTCGCTCCAAACGTTCTCGCTCTTGCCGTTCCCGCTCTCGCTCCAAACGTTCTCGCTCTTGCCGCTCTCGTTCCAAACGTTCTCGCTCTTGCCGTTCCCGTTCCAAACGTACTCGCTCTTGCCGTTCTCGTTCCAAACGTTCTCGCTCTTGCCGTTCTCGTTCCAAACGTTCTCGTTCTGGACGCTCTCGTTCTTGCCGCTCTCGTTCTTGTCGCTCTCGTAGCTAATATCATATATGCTCAAAACATATACGAATTCTTTCATTACTCTAAAAAATCCAAAGTGGCCTTCACTTTTTTTAAAACACAAATAGACCGCTTTAAGCGGTCTATTTGTCTATTAATTTTATAAAACTATAAACTCTTTATACCTCTTCAAAATGTGCAATATCAGCAAACATGTGAATTGTACCTTGTCCTTCTTCAACTTCAATCATACTTAAACTTGCACTATGCATGAAAGGACCGTCCCATGTTTTTTCGATAGAGCGTTGATCAAAGTGTCCCATCATAAGCAATGATGTAACAGCATGAGAAACAATTAAAACACTCTCTCCCTCATGCTTTTTAAGTATGTATTCAAGCCCCTTTAATACACGCGCTTTTGCGTCATAAAAATTCTCCCCTAAATTTGATTCATATTGATGCGGTGCATTCCAAAATAAATCAAACTCTTTCGGGTATTTTTCTTGCAATTCAACTTGTGTATATCCTTCCCAAACTCCCATATCAATCTCATATAAATGTTCATCTGCTACAATCGGAATATCTCTATCACCCCTAATTAACTGAGCTGTGTGCATCGTTCGTCCGCTTGGACTACTGTAAATAATATCAAGCGGCATATTTTTCATGCGGTTTCCTAATTGTTTCGCTTGCAGCATTCCAGTTTCGGTTAAATTAGAATTTTTTCTGCCTTGCATTCTTTTTTCTACATTCCATTCTGTTTCCCCGTGACGCGTAATGTATAACATCGTTTTCATAATGATTTTCTCCTTTACAAACTCGGTCTAACATCCCACGGTTCTAATGTTCCCACAATCCATTCCTGTTGTTTATTTTGTAATCCTACTATAACACCGCTTGCAATTTCACTATGTGTTAGCCATCTAGAACTTTTTTCTTCTACCACAAAACCTAATATAATTCGATAATAACTGCATAAAGAAGAGTATCTTACTTTTTTATCAGATTTATAAGCATTGCTTCCAAGTATATGAAATAACTCCCATTTTTTCGAAAACACTTCAATCTCCTCACTAATCATTTGCAATGCATCTACAGCTGTGGAATGAATCCAAGCAACAACAAGAGTAATTGGGCCATTGTTTTTTATTGAGTTTTTAATTTTAGCACGCAATTCATCACTATCATGATAATCAACAGCTAAACACGTAACTCTTTCAGAAGCCTTACATATTTTTTTTATTTCCTCTAAACGCTTTACATTCCGACCGATTACAGAGGTATGAAAACCTTGTTCAACAAACCACTTTGACACTTCCTGTAACATTCCCGTTCCACCAACGACAAGCACATGCATGCCTTCTCCTCTCCCTCCGATATTTAGTAAAATACCATATGTGGTTTTGCTTCTTTGTAATATTGCACTCTCTCTTGAAGTGTCCCTGTATGAAATTCAAATTTATGACCATCTGGATCAGTAAAATAAATAGAATCGCAATCTCGCACATCACGTTCTCGTCCTTGTAAAATATGTACCTTATTAGATTCAAGACGATGTAATAAGGCTGCGAAATCCTCTTTTTCTACCGAAAAAGCAATATGTGTATACGACTGATTAATTTCATTTCTTGGAATATCCTTTTCTTCATTTAACGCAAACCATATTCCACATACGTCAAAATAAGCGAGCTTTCTACCTTTTACAAGTAACTTTCCTTCCAACACGTGTTCATAAAACTGGATTGATTTCTCTAAATTAGACACAGAGAAGCAAAGATGATTCATTCCTTTTATCACTGTCGTTATCTCCTCTCAATAAAGTGAAGCCTCCATCAGTGGAGGGTTCCTCATCCCCCACTGATGATTAGCTCTCACCAATCGGGCGCATGCCAGCAGTTATCCCTCACCTATCTTCTGTAGAAAATCGCCCAGAATCGCAGGACGCCCGCACCCAAGGTAGAAAGACGCTTTTTGCCTCATCCGAGGGGGTGAAACGACCGGAGATTCTAGCCGCTAGAGCTAGACAACGTTCTTCCCTAAATCTCAAGTTGGGGGTTTACTGCCCGTTAGTGCGGGACAAAAAAAAGATGCGCAATATTCGCGCATCTTTATCGTACTATTTTTTTGTAATATATGTCCATTTATAGCTAAAATCTCCGCCAAATGTATGCTTAACAGTTCCTTTTACCTTAGATTTTTCAAGGAAAGCAACGCTCTGCTGGTAAACTGGAGAAATTGCAGCATCATCAAATAAGATTTTTTCCGCTTCAGAAAGTGCCTTCCATCTTGCTTTCTCATCTGTTAGCAACTCGCCTTTTGATTTTGCAACTAGTTCATCATATTTTGGGTTAGCATATGCCATTTCATTAAATGCGCTATCTGAAGTAAACATATCAATATATGTCATTGGATCTGGATAATCCGGGCTCCACGCTGATAAGGAGAAATCATATTGTAACTTCTTCTCTAAATCTAACTTTTGTTTAAATGGCTGCTGTTTAATATTAACTTTTAAACCAGGTAAGTTTTTCTCCAGTTCTGATTTAATGTATTCTCCTACTTTTTTCAAATTATCTTTATCATAGTTTAACATTTCAACTGTAATCGTATCTTGACCTAACTCTTTTTTCGCTTCTTCCCATAGCTTTTTCGCTTTTGCTGCATTATCTTTACCATCATGGAAGTTTTTATTTGTTTCACGGAAGTCTTTTCCATCCGGTCCTTTTGTAAATTTTTGTGGTACTAAGTAATATGCAGGTAACGAGCCATCGTTTAAGATCGTATTTGCAATTCCTTTTTTATCATACGCTAGGTCAATAGCTTCACGCACTTTTTTATTCGCAAAAATCGGATTCTTCTCATTAAAACGAATAAAATACATACGTGGGTCTAACTCTGATTTAAATTCTTTGCTGTTTCTATACTTATCAACAAATTCTGAACTTAAAATTACTCGATCTACTTCGTTAGTGTCATATAAATTTACAGCTGTTGATGTTTCCTTTACAACACTTACATTAATTTCCTCTAATTTCACATTATCTTTATCCCAATAGTTTGGATTTTTCTTTAATTGATAACTTTGTTCATGCTTCCACTGATTCATCACAAATGGTCCATTATACAATAACTTATCTGCCTCTAATGCGTATTTGTCACCTTGTTCTTTCACATACTTTTCATTTAGCGGGAAAAATGTTGGGAACGTCGTAAGCTCTAAGAAATAAGGTGTAGGTTTCTCTAATTCCACCACTAATGTTTTATCATCTTCTGCTTTTACACCGAGCTGTTCAAGCGGGAGTTCCCCCTTATTAATTTTCTCGGCATTTTTTACATCAAACAAAATAAAAGCGTATTCTGATGCTGTTGCTTTATCAACAGCACGACGCCAAGCAAATACAAAATCTTGTGCTTTTACAGGCTCTCCGTTTGACCATTTTGCATCACGTAAATGAAATGTATACGTTTTCTTATCAGCGCTAATTTTTACATCTTTAGCCATACCAGGCGTTGGCTTATTATCTTTATCCAACCGATATAATCCTTCCATTGCGTTTACAAATACACGAAACGATACAGTATCAGTCGATTTCGATGTATCCATAGAAGGAATTTCTGCTGTTTCGAGTAAATTTAGCACTTGTTTATCAGCAAGCGCTTCATTGCCGCTCTTTTCTGTTGTTGATGCTTTTTCTCCATTTCCACATCCGGCAACTAACACACTTGTAGAGAGTGCAATTGCTGTAATAAGTGATGCTTTCTTCTTCATAAACCTTTTCCCCTCTTTCTGTATATAACAATTAAAAATAAGACCAAGTACTCTTGAATAGTATTATACATAATTTTCTGATAATTTCAAATACTATCTGTAAAAAAAGAAAAAGTGACACATGTCACTTTTATCTCACAATTAACGAAAATATAATTCTGTTAGTATCAGTTTTACTTTGTAAAATACTCTTATCATCTCATGAAAACAAATCTTAACAATTGAAAGATTTGTTCTATTATCTTAAAAACCCTTCATGCTTTAATAACCATTCTTTTCGCCAAAGTCCACCTTCATAACCTACTAATTTCCCGTTCTTCCCAATAATCCGGTGACAAGGCACAATAATAGAAATCGGATTTCTACTGTTTGCTCCGCCAATAGCACGTACAGCTTTTGGATTTCCAATTTTATCAGCAATATCAAGGTAAGAGGCACTTTTCCCATACGTAACACTGCAAAGCGCATTCCATACTTGCTTCTGGAATGGAGTTCCTGTTGCTTGGAGCGGTACAGTAAATACTGTTCGTTTCTTATGAAAATATTCATCTAGCTCCATTACACACTGCTCAACGATCGGATGAAGAACATCTTCTTGTTTTTGTTCTACAAATAATACTGAAGAAATCCCGTTCTCATCCCCTTTTACTTCAATCCATCCAAGTTCACTTTTATAATATGCTTGATACATAAAAACCTCCTAGTTCTTCATTTATTTGCTATTGTATCATGACTTAAATCTTCCATTCTAAAACAATGAAATTATAGTGATTCACTAAACGTAGACTAATCATAACATAAGATTTCTTTAAGCATTTCGTTATGGAAAAAAAGAACGCAGTGCTACAATATTATCAAAACGATTCATTCAACCATTCTGGATTTATAAACAAATTAAGATTGAATCATTCCCATTTAGACGGAATAAAGGAGGATCATTATTGTGAACAGCCAGTTATTTTCACCATATACAATTAAAGATGTTACACTAAAAAATCGAATTGTTATGTCACCTATGTGTATGTACTCCTCTAACAACGAAGATGGAAAAGCAACAAACTTCCATCTTGTTCACTATGCATCGCGTGCAGCTGGTCAAGTAGGGCTTGTTATGTTAGAAGCTACAGCAGTAACACCTGAAGGACGCATTTCCCACAAAGATTTAGGAATTTGGGATAATGAACACATAACGGGTCTACGTCAAATTGTCGATATAACTCATGAATATGGAGCAAAAGCAGCTATCCAAATTGCACATGCAGGTAGAAAAGCTGTTCTCCATACAGATCCTATTGCGCCATCAGCTATTCCTTTTGATTCTTCTATGAAAATTCCTGTACAGATGAGCAAAGAACAAATACACGAAACGATCACAGCCTTTCGAAATGGGGCGGCGCGCGCAAAAGAAGCTGGATTTGATATCATCGAGTTACATGGAGCACACGGTTATTTAATTAATGAATTCTTATCTCCATTAACAAATCACCGTACAGATGAATATGGGGGATCCCATGAAAACCGCTATCGTTTTTTACGGGAAATTATTGATGAAATGAAAAAAGTATGGAATGGTCCGTTATTCGTTCGTATCTCCGCTCATGATTATCATCCAGAAGGTTTAACTATAAAAGACTATGTAACATTTGCGAAGTGGATGAAAGAGCAAGGCGTTGACCTTATTGATTGTAGTTCCGGGGCTGTTGTACCAGCACATATTGATGTATATCCTGGTTATCAAGTATCCTATGCAAAACATATAAAGGAACATGCTTCTATCGCTACAGGGGCTGTTGGACTTATTACAAGTGGCATACAGGCAGAAGAAATTTTACAACAAGGTTCTGCTGACTTAATTTTTATCGGCCGGGAGTTATTACGAAACCCATATTTTCCTAGAACAGCCGCGAATGAACTTGGTTTTGAATTAACTGAGCCGTTTCAGTATAGCCGGGCTCCGGGAAAAATTAAAAACACTACCAAATAAAAGGAGAGAGAAGGCACCTTCTCTCTCCTTTTATTTCATCTTAGCAATTTCCGAAGATTCATGTATATGAACCCCTGACTTTTCACGCAGCGCTGTTACATACATTCCTCTTGCCACTTGCTCTGCTGAAATCGGCCTATATTTTGTAAAAGACCCTTTAAATAAAAACGGCATAATACCTGAAATCTTTTCTCCCAGTCTTTCTCCAAAACGAAACTCTTCTCGTTCTCCAAGTAAAAGAGATGGTCTGAAAATATGAATGCCTCCTATGACTAGCTTCTTAATATCTTCCTCCATCTGTCCTTTTACCTGTGAATAAAAAAATAGTGACCTCGGATTCGCACCCATAGAAGAAATAACAAGAAAATTTTGTACTCCTTGTTCTTCTGCTAAACGAGCAGCACGTATTGTATAATCATAATCAACTTTTTTAAAGTTTTCTTTCGTTTTTGCTTTTTTAATTGTCGTACCAAGGCAATTAAACACATCATCTACAGCAAAAAATTCTTTATATTGTTCTAAAATCGAAAAATCCACTTGCTTTTGCTGCAATTTTTCATGTTCCCATTCCAGCGGTTTTCTTACAAAAATCGTAACTGAATCGTAATAGTCCGAATCAATCAGTAACTGTGTAACTTCTTGCCCGACTAGGCCACTAGCTCCAAGTACTAATGCGGTTCTTGTTTTCATCCGTTTCTATACCTCTTTATTTTCTAATATCTTTCTCTATCATAAGCACAGCGTAATACAATATGCAAGCGCTTTGTTTATTCTTTTTCTCTTTTTGGCATCTCAGTAATTGTATTTGGATCTCCTAAATTCCGAATAAGTGCTTTTAAAAAAAGAAGCACACATGATAACGGACACACAACAGCCAATATCAATAAAATCGCTTCGATCCCATATTCCACTCACTCATCCCCTTTTCTGCACCCTCTATCACACTATATGAAAGAAATGAAAAGATATATGCAAAAACATAAAAAATAAACCATAGCATTGTGACAAATTTAGAACAAATTATAAATCGTAATCATTATTATTTATTGCAACATTTCCAAAGATGTATTATACTAAATCGGTGAATCAAAACGTAATTATTCCGTTTTATTTAAAAGAAAGATATTCTTTCTTTTTGTTAGAGAAAATGAATGCTAGAAAGTAAAGAGATGAGGAGCATAAAATGAAGAAAAAATCACTTATATTTTCATTCGTACTAATATTTACCCTTATATTTGCTGGATGTTCGAAACAAAATAACACATCAAATAAAAAAGACGGCAAACTTTCCATTTATACAACTATTTTCCCCTTAGCTGACTTTGCTAAAAAAATCGGTGGTGATTATGTAGACGTAACAGCCATTTATCCACCAGGTGCAGACTCTCATACGTATGAACCAACTCAAAAACAAACTGTACAAGTTGCAAAAGCAGATTTATTTGTATATAACGGAGCTGGATTAGAACCATTTGCTGAAAAAATGGAAAAAACATTAAAAAATGAAAATGTCAAAATTGTAAATGCATCAAAAGGTATAGAACTGCGCTCTTCAACTGAAGAGGAACATGAAGAAGGCCATAAAGAAGAACATCATCATGATAAAGACCCTCATGTTTGGTTAGACCCAACACTTGCCATGAAACAAGCTGAAACAATTAAAAATGCTCTTGTTGAATTACAACCTGAACATAAAGAAGTATTTGAGAAAAATTTCGCTGCATTGCAAACAAAATTCACAAATTTAGATAGTCAATTTAAAGATGTCGTTGATCATGCAAAAACAAAAGAAATTTTAGTTTCTCATGCTGCATATGGATATTGGGAGCAACGTTATGGTTTAAAACAAATTCCAATTGCAGGTATTTCTGCTTCTGATGAACCCTCCCAAAAAGACTTAGCTTCTATCGCAGCAACAGCCAAAGAGCATGGATTAAAATATATTTTATTTGAAACATTCTCTACACCAAAAGTAGCAGAAGTCATTCAACAAGAAACAGGAACAAAAATCTTACGTTTAAATCACCTTGCAACCATTTCCGAGGATGATGCGAAAAAAAATAAAGATTACTTTACATTGATGGAAGAAAACATCAACACTTTAAAAGAAGCTACAAACTAAATGCACCTTCCCTTTCAGACAGCTGAAATTTTTTCAGCTGTCTTTTTCATAGGCTACAGTTTGACTTAAATACAATAGCAGAAAGTACAGATCAAAACTACGTTCGAGGTTTAATAATAAGCACCGAAAATTCTAAAATAGTAACCAATTTCTTCAAAAAATAAAATGAAACTTCCATCAATGTTTTTTTCATCCCCCACTGATGGAAATCTCTTACCAATCGGGCTTTTACTGCCCGCGAATAACGAGATAAAATTTAAATAACCAAAATTCATGTTAAAACAGTTATTGGTTCAAAAAAGCTAGTTGAAGCTGGAAAAGATTAATTGCACACTAAAAACAAGCCTGCAGTTCAAAACGCAGGCTTATTTTATACATTCCTGAAAATGCTCTTGAAACCATTCTTTATTTAAGTCTTTACCAATGAAAACAATCTCACTGACACGTTCTTCTCCTTCTTGCCACTCCCTGTCATATGAAGCAGCGAATAACGTGTGTACACCTTGGAAAACTATGCGGCGATTTACCCCTTCAACAGATAATATTCCTTTATAACGGTATAAATACTCTCCTAATTCTTGTACAACAGCTGACATCCATTCATTTATCTTTTGTAAATCAAGAGGACGCTCTTCCCTTAGCACAAATGACTTTACACCTTCTAAATGATGTTGTTCTTTATGCGGATAAATTTCTAACTTATCACACGTTTTAAATGTTTGTATATCTAGTAATGAGGGAATATCTACTTCACAATTTGTTGTTGGGATTAATTTTGCAGTTGGATTAATCCCTTGTATTTCAATAAGCAAATTTTCTTTTTCTACTGGTTCTATTAGATCCAATTTATTTACTAAAACCATATCAGCAAAAGCAATCTGTTCTTTTGCTTCTAAACCTTTTTCAAAGTGTTTATGTATATGATAGCTATCTACTACAGTTACTACACCATTAATTTGGTATGCAGACTGAATAATAGGGTCTAAAAAGAATGTTTGAATAATTGGGCCCGGATTTGCAAGCCCTGTTGTCTCAATCACTAAACCTTCAAAATCCATTTGACCTGTCGCTTTTACTTCTAGTAAATGCTTTAGTGCGACAAGCAAATCTTCACGTACAGTACAACATAGACAGCCATTTGTCATTTCCATAATTTCTTCTTCTACATTCATTATTAATTGATTATCGATACCAATTTGTCCGATTTCATTTACAATAACCGCAAGTTTTTTTCCATGCTCTTCAGATAAAATACGATTTAATAAAGTTGTTTTCCCTGATCCGAGAAACCCGGTTAATATCGTTACTGGAATCACTGTTCTACATCTCCTTGTTACATATATGATTACGTATTATATCATAGGTTGTCTTCTTATTTTCTAAATACAAAACATATTAGTTGTAAGCATGTCTACACGAATATATAATAATGGTAAATAAGAAAACCTTTTCATATTGATTAGGTTCATACATATCAGCAAGGGGGACATTCATAAATGGAACGTATTCAAATGGCTCAAAACCTAGAATTTTCTCGAATTATCCAAGGGTTTTGGCGCTTAGCAGAATGGAATATGACAGATCAAGAATTACTTTCCTTCATTGAATCTTGTATGGAGATGGGCATTACTACGTTTGACCATGCCGATATTTACGGCGACTATACATGCGAAGCTTTATTCGGCAAAGCGCTTCAATTAAAACCAAGTTTACGTGACAATATGCAAATTGTTACAAAATGCGGAATCGCTCTCACATCACCTAAATTTCCAGAACGCTATGTCGTTCACTATAATACAAGTACTGAGCATATTATAAAAAGCGCAGAGCAATCACTTCGAAATCTGAATACAGACTATATCGATGTATTACTTATTCATCGTCCGGATCCATTCATGAATCCAGCAGAAGTTGCAGAAGCTTTTTCTCGTTTAAAACAAGATGGAAAAGTACGACACTTTGGTGTATCCAACTTTCTTCCTTCTCAGTTCAACATGTTAAGTTCATATTTAGATTTCCCGCTTGTTACAAATCAAATTGAAGTATCTGCTATGCAACTTGAACATTTTGAAAAAGGTACAATTGAACATTGCCAAGAAAACAGAATTTCTCCTATGATTTGGTCTCCTCTTGCTGGCGGTGAAATTTTCAAAGGGGAAAGTGAACGTGCAATTCGCTTACGCCGTACATTGGAGAAAATTTCCACTGATTTTGGCATTACTGGAATCGATTCTATCATGTATGCATGGCTACTTGCTCATCCAGCCAATATGCTGCCGATTGTTGGCTCTGGTAAACTAGAACGTGTCAAAACAGCTGTTGAAGCAACAAAACTAACATTAGACCGTCAGCAATGGTTTACAATCTTTGAAAGTTCAAACGGTCATCCAGTTCCATAAGTACACAAAAAGAACAGGAGATTTATTCTCGTGTTCTTTTTACATCTGTAATTGATTTATTGCTGCTGCGCTACGAATTCCTGATTCAATTGCGCCTTGTATCCAGCCATGATATAACGTAGTATGATCACCTGCAAAATATATTCTTCCTTCTGGTTTCACAATATCATCCTGTAATTCTGATTGTTGATTTGCCTGAAAGACTGCAAACCCTCCTAATGCGTACGGGTCTAATGTCCAACTTTTCGATATCCCAGAAATAAATTCATCATACACTTGATGTCCAAGTATTGTCCCTAAATTTTGCAAAGTATAATAAATACGATCACTTTCAGATAAGCCATCCCACAACAATGCATCATACGACCATGTATAACTTCCAAGTACCATTCCAGGACCTTTTGTACCAATACCATGACTTGGATAATATGCATAACGAATAGGCAAATCAGTAATAATGCGGCCACCAAGTTGACCCTGTTCTTCCCAAAAGCGACTTTTAAACTGAATTCCTATTTTCGTAGCAGCCATATAATGTAGTTCTCGAATGGCTCTCCATTTTCCATGAGAAACAGAATCATACGGATCAATTTCAACAAATCTCATTGTTGTAAACGGAATGGTAACAATGACAACATCACCTGTAATACTGCTGTATTCAAACGTTTTTTCATTACGCAAATATGCTGTAATTCCTTTTTCGTGCTGCGCTAGTTTCATTAATTTTTGCTGAAAGACAATATCATCTTGTAATTGCGGTAAAAAAGCTTTGGGCAATGCGTCGTTGCCACCTTCAATTTCATAAAACCCTGTAGATTGCTGTAAAATATAAATAAAGCGCAATGTTTCTACAAATGCTCTTTCTAAAAATCCTTCTAAATCAAGAAGTACCCCTATCATTTCTACTGCAGCTGGTGAAAAAGATACTTTATATTGGTGAGGATAATCTTTTAAAAACTCTGCTGTAGAATACCTACCAAAATCTTTCTCTACTATACTCCAATTTTTTTCTGGGTCTCTTTTAATGAAATCAAGAATGGGTTGTATTGCTAACATCAACAACTCTTCCGATGATTTTCCTTCTTCATTCACTGCAACTGGATAACGTAAAATACTCGGATTTTTCTCATATTGTTTCAATGTTGTCTTGCGACCATTTGCATATATAATATCCGTGTCATTTCGATTAATAAATGGGTTTAACTTTAATCCAAACTTCTTATTGTATGCAAGTGTTAGTTCATGTGTATAAGGAATCCGCATTGCCCCAACATCTAGATATAAGCCTGTTTCCGGCATCCTAACTGTATAAATGCGCCCGCCAATTCGATCATTTGCCTCTAATATTTTCACGCGATGACCGGCGGCCTTCAATAACGATCCAGCTACTAACCCTGCCATGCCTGCTCCAATAATAATAATGTTCTTCGGTACTGTCGTTTTCGGTAATCCATTGTCAATAATAAAAAGCATCTCGTTTGTTGTAAGACGGGATTGCATATTTATTTGCATCATCCCACACCCCTACTCATCAGTACAAAATCATAGTTCAATGCATTGTATTCACGGAAGGAATGTACTATTCTTAGTCTTTTGAATTTTCATAAAATTTTAAAAGGTTATGCACCCATTTCTTTTATTTAACCGTATAATGAAAATGTAGATAGGAAATGTAAGGAAGGGGATGGAAACATGAAACGCTCTTACAACTATCATGAAATTAAGAAACAATTAGAAAATCAAAAATCTCAACTATGTAAACGATTAACAGATGTAAAATTAACAGAAAGTGAGCGCAATGAAATCAAGAGAACGATTGATAATTACGAATATATTCTTACTTTAGTTGAAATGAATCATTTTGAAAGAGGAATTTCTCATAAAAAATAGATATGCAAATTATACAGACTTAAAAATTAAAAATAAGAGGTAAGTATATATTAGTTATGTTTAATATATACTTACCTCTTATTTTTTGTTCAATACAAACGGCACCATAGATTAGAGGAAAAGCCAGTAGTTATTATTGTTCTTTTCTTAACTCCTGAATTAGTTTGAGCGTATCATTATACAAGCTTAATTGATATCTATAGGGCTCTAATTCTGGTGAGATATTGATTTGTACAGAAATCGAAGATAAATCCAGTAAGTCTAAGGTAAATTTAAAACTCTTAGAGTTTTGATGTTTTTCTGGACTTACGTTAAGTTGCTTTTCTATGTATCTCCCCAACATTTGTAATTGAATAGCCCATTGTTGTTGATCAACTTTTGAAATAACATCTGTTTTGGACCAGTCATTGAATGTGTTTAGAATATTGGAAATATAGTTATACCCTGTCTTTAACTGCAAGAGAAATTGTTCGTTTTGTTTTAATATTTGTTTTTTATTCTTAATAAATGGATTTAATTTCAAACTTTTTTCTGCCAACTTAAAATCTTCTTGTACTTGATGTAGTTCCTGAAGTAGATTTGTTATATTCTTTCTTAAATCTTGTCCTTTAACAGGATCGCAGTTAGTATTTACCCAATGGGCTGTCTTTTCAAACAGCTGTACAAGATGGCATCCAAATTGATTTAACGTCCAACGAGCTTCTTTCACATAATTGGGTGGAAAAATCAGCATATGAACAATAATGGCGATAAGCGCTCCTACGATAGTATCTCTAATTCGATCGGAGACATAATAGCTCGTTTTATGCACAAAGACAAAGACTAATAAAATGGTTAAAGCCATTTGATGTATGATGGTTTTATGTAGCCTCAATATAACTGGAATCAACATCCCTCCTAACAGTAATAATCCTATCGTCCATCCATTCACTTCTAAATGGCTGATAATAAAAACAGTAATAGAAATTCCAAAAATAGTGCCGATAATTCTGTAAAAAGCATACGTGGCAGAATGCTGGACAGTTTCTTGCATAGAAAGAATAACAGTTAATGGTGCCAAATAAGGGTGTTTTGATCCTAACATTTTTGCTAATTCCCATGATAGACCAGAAGCTAAAGCTATTTTTGTTATCAGTATTAATCCTTTTCGTAGTCCAGTTTTTTGTTTACCCGTTTTTTTTTGCATAAAAACTCCCTTGTTCAAAGAATAATCTTACATACATTTTTGATATGTTACAGCTCTTGCATTCCTACATTTACTGTAAAAATGGTTACAAAAACGGATATCTCATGGATATAATTATTTCCCCTGCCCTGTTCTATACTTTTTATCCCCTCATTAACCATATAGCTATATCTTTTCCAACAGTCGAACTTCCGATAACACTGATTATGTAAAAATAAAACCCCTTCAGATTTTCTTGATAAGGTTACTTGTGAGGTGTAAAACGTAAAATAATACACTATTTTTTAGTACAAAAGTTGTTAAAAATTGTTAAAAGTTCTTAGAATAGTTACAGCCATTTGAGCATATTTTGGATTGAAGTTTGTATAAATGGAACTCTTGCTATCGCCTCTGGCTGTAACAAGCGGTCTTTCTAATATTGATAACTTTCTTTTCATTTGTTGCATAAAGTTGTTTGTTGTTCTATCGCTTACTTATAAAACCATATCTGCAATATACTCAGCATCATATGATGCTTAAATCTATTTTACAATCTACAAGAAAATCACCTTTATCTTTTGATGGTAAAGGATGCTCAATTAGTTTGCCGAACTTAAATAAGCCAATTTATAAATGGAATTTGAACTAAATCCTTTTTTATATTAAATCTCTACATACATCATTTTGTGTAATAAAGGGGGATTAAATTTATGAACAACTTTAATTTTCTTTGCGAACAATTTGCTACAATCCTTAAAGGAAAAAGCAAAATAGATCAAGGTGCTTGTTCGGTATCTTTCCATCGCAATTTTAGGGTGCTTGTTCAAGGGAAACCAAGTATGTCTGTAATACCCGCAGGAGTTGGCTTTGAATCTTTGGATCAAAATGGTAATGCGTTGAATTTAGGGGAAATTGCTATTTTGCAAGAAGAAATCCCTTCATTTATGCAATCCATTGTACAACAGGGAATTATTGTTAGTGCTCTACATAATCATTGGTTATATACGAATCCAGTAATCATGTATATTCATGTCCAATCAGTAGAGCCACCATTAAACTTTGCAAAAAAAATGGCAAATTCTTTTTCAGTCTTAAGTAGCTATCCCGTTGCTGATAGATAAAGTAAGCATTTTATTATACATTTTTAGTAAGTAGATATATAATACCACGTAAATAATAAATGAGAGGTATTATATATGATAAAATTAAGCGTTCTTGACCAATCTCCTATTGCAGAAGGAAGTACGGCAATAGAAGCGTTCTCAAATACAGTTCGACTTGCACAAGAAGTTGAACAACTTGGCTATACTCGTTTTTGGGTATCAGAACATCATGACTCTACTAGCTTAGCAGGTTCAAGTCCAGAAATCTTAATTTCTCACATAGCTGCTAAAACGAATCATATTCGAGTAGGTTCCGGTGGTGTTATGCTCCCTCACTATAGCCCTTATAAAGTAGCCGAAAATTTCCGCGTGTTAGAAGCACTATACCCAAATCGTATTGACCTTGGAGTTGGACGGGCTCCAGGCGGAATGCCTATTGCCACACGGGCTCTCCAAGAAGGTAAAATGGTTTCAATCGATCAATACCCTGAACAAATTCAAGATTTATCCCTGTATTTACACGACCGTTTACCAGATAATCATCGCTTTGCACATTTACATGCTTCTCCAACTATTCCAACTGCACCAAATCTTTGGTTACTTGGTTCTAGCGGAGAAAGTGCGATGATTGCCGCTAAACAAGGTACAGCTTTTACATTTGCACAATTTATTAATAGTTATGGCGGTCCAGAAATCATAAAAAATTACCAAAATCAATTCCAACCTTCTTTCTTAGGGGAACAACCGCAATCTATCGTAGCTATTTTTGTCATTTGTGCTGAAACTGAAGAAAAAGCACAAAAAATTGCATCTAGCTTAGATCTAGCCCTTTTATTAATTGAACAAGGTGTACGTTCGACCGGCACACCATCTATCGAAAAAGCCCTGAATTATCCATATAGCGCATTTGATTATTTACGTATAAAAGAAAATCGAAAACGAATGATTGTTGGCAATCCAAATCAAGTAAAAAAACAAATCTCTATTTTAAGCACGGCTTATAATACAGATGAATTCATGATTGTAACAATCACGCATGATTTTGAAGATAAATTAAACTCCTACCGTTTATTAGCAGAGACTTTTCAATTGTAAAGTGAGGCCTCCATTCATTTTGTTCGTACATTAAAGTATTACAGACACTGCACTTATAAAATTCGAAATGAAACTAATACTAGAACGAAAAATAAAATCTATGTATAAAATAAAACGCCCTTTCAAAAAGAGAGCGTTTTATTTTACTTATTCATTCAGCACCTTTTTCACCTGAATTTTTCGTTCTTGTAACAAACCGAACATCACAGAATATAAAAATGCACTCAAAAACGCAAGTACTGCAATGATGTAAAATGTGTATTGATAACCTATCCATGCTGTTAAGGGGATCGCAATTGGTGCAATTGTTCGGCCGACAGACCAACGAAGTGTTGCTGCCGCAAAATATTGTCCTCGCATATGTTCAGGCGCCAGCTTAGAAACGAAACTATTTTGGATTCCAACAACGAATAGCTCTCCAAACGTGAAAATGAGCATAGCAATAATAAGACCCCAGACTGATATAGTGTGAGGAAAAATAATCATTGCTATCCCATATGCAAAAGAAGATAAAAGAAAGATAGTCCGCTCAGAAAAATAATTTGCTAGCCTTGTTACATATACAGTAAATAGAGCAACCAAAAATCCATTTTCTGCAATAATCCAGCTAAACAATGTTTCTCCATTTAAAATTAAATGAAAAAACTCTTGTGTAGGAACATTTTCTTTTATGTATACGGCTAACAATAAGTCAAGCTGAGTGAAAGTTTGAGCAACAAGAATACCTGCAATAATGAATAATAGAAAGACACGATCTTGAAAAATAATTCGATAATTCTTAATCTGCTCATTCACAACAGTAAGCCATCCTGTTTGCTTTTCTACTTCTTCCCTCTTCTCTGGTAACGTCTCTTTTATAAACTTAAGTAATACAAATGCAACTATAAAATTAATTACAATACTTGCTATTAACAATTCAAAGCGATGAGAAAAAAAGAAATACGCTCCTAAAATCGGCCCCAGCACAACATTAATATTAATCATTGTATAAAAAACAGCAAATACTTTACTTTGCTGTTCTTCGGATACTAAATCAGCAACCATTGCTGCACTTGCTGGATAATATAAAGAACCCATAATGCCAATAATAGAAAAAGCTATAAATGTTAAGATAGGCGATTGTAACCACGGCGAATTGGCAAAGGCAAATAGTACAAATGCAGCACTTTGTACAAATGCAGCAAATACCATCATACGCTTACGACCATATGTATCTGCTAAATAGCCACCTACTAAATTAGCAAAAACAGATAAAACTTGCGATAACACAAGTAATATTCCAGCCATCGTTTTTCCTAGTTCTTCCGCAAAATATATCGCCATAAACGGAAGAAGCATCCAAAAAAACAATCCAAAGAGCCATTCTCCTACTAGACGAATCTTTAAATTTAAATCCCATTCTCTCAAAATCATGATGTCCCCTCATCTCTATACCCTTGCGCATAATATTTACAAAAAAAGACAACAATTCTTCATTGTTGTTTCTTTATTGTACAATACTTTTATTCATTTTATCAGGCTTGCTTGTCACTAAATAATGTTTCTCTGATATATATAAGTCACGTTCTAGCGTCCTTTTTAAGTATGGTCCTAATTTTATCGAACATATAAGCCGATTCGCATTGCCTTCAACGATTGGAAAGGATTCTTTTTCTGTTACATATTGATCGACAGCACGCTGTACATCATCAATTTCTTTAACAAGAGCAAGATTTTCTTGTGTATTCTCAAATACTTCAAGTGTTTCCTTCGTAATAATAAACGCATTTATAGGAAAAGCCGGTAAATATGGTTTTAATAAATCATAATTAACCGTATAATCATCATTTACTAATACCGTATATACCACGTTCGCATTCGTTTCAAGAAATTTTGCCATAGCAAGTTCTAGCTCATCTTGTGTAATTTCCCTTTCTTCCTTTCCTTTTTTAAAAAAGCGAAACATCTTCTTTGCCCCCTTTTTTGCTTCATTATACCATAAATTACAAGATAAATATGAATAATACAAAAAATCACATTTTATCGTATGTTTGTCCAAACTCCTTCATATGTATGTAATAAAGTGAATATTTCAGCAGTATGGGCTTTCCCCCTCATTGCTCATTAGTTGAACCAACCCTTGTGGATGGACCCTCACCTCGAGATTCAGAAAAAATAAAGAAGACAGGTAGGGAATAACTGCCCATAAGAATCCAATTAGTCGTGCTTTCCATCAGTAGAAATGAAGGAAATTTTTACTGATGGAAGCTTCACTTTATCCCTATTTACTCTGAATGTTAGGGTGAGGGTGCAAGATAAATCAAACGCATCATACAAGAAAGAGGGATTAAATGGATAATCAACAATGGAAAGTAGCAAAGAAAATTGCTGCTACTTATATAGGTACTGTTGTTGGAGCTGGATTTGCAACAGGAAGAGAAATCGTTGAGTTCTTTACAATCCATGGTACATACGGAACAATTGGTATTTTAGTAAGCGGTGTTTTCTTCATTTGGTTAGGTACAAAAATGATGATGCTTTCTTCACAAATCGGAGCATTTTCTACTCAAGAATTTAACAAATATTTATTTGGAGATATCTTTGGTAACGTTGTAAATATTTTATTGCTTCTCGTATTATTTGGTGTAACAAGCGTCATGCTTTCCGGAGCTGGAGCGGTGTTTGAAGAACAACTTCGCCTACCAAGACAGCTTGGTATCTTTATAACGATACTTGCTTGTATTGTAATTGGTAGCAGAGGATTACAAGGGGTTTTTGAAGTCAACTCGCTCGTCGTACCAATTATGATGATTTTTATTGTAGGACTATCTATTACAACCTTCTTTCATGATGCAACTTCTCTTTTCAACATAACACCTTCTGAAAATTGGAATGTCAAATGGATTACAAGTCCAGTCACATATGTTGCACTCAATCTCTCTCTCTCCCAAAGTGTACTTGTACCATTAGCAAGTGAAGTGAAAGATCAGCAAGCTATTAAATGGGGGGGGATATTGGGGGGAGCGGGTCTTTGTTTAATTTTGTTATGTAGTCACTTTGCTATTTTATCTGTTGAACAATTTTATCAATACAATATTCCAATGGCTGAAGTTGTACGCCGCTTCAATGCTACTTTTCATTTCTTTTTTGTGTTAATTATTTTTGGGGAAGTATTTACAACACTTGTTGGTAATGTATTTGGTATGACAAAACAGCTTCAGTCTATCACTGGTTGGAAAAGTAACATCATTATTTATTTCATCTTACTAATTAGTTATTGCTTTAGTTATATCGGTTATAGCGAATTACTTCATATGCTATATCCTGTAATTGGCTGGATTAGCTTAATCCTTCTTCCAATTATCGCTTTCAAACAACAGCAAAAAACATAAAAAAACATCCGTTAGTAACGGATGTTTTTTTATTCACGCACTATTTCATTACACTTTAAATCGTTCAATTAACACTTGTAACTCTTCAGCCATTTGTGATAATGTTCCAGCTGCTGAACTAATCTCTTCGATAGACGCTAATTGCTCTTCAGCCGATGCCGCTACACTTTGTGTACTAGATGCATTATTTTGTGCTGTTACCGCAATTTCACCGACTGACACTGACACTTCATCTGCCCCTTTGGACATTTTTTGTGCTACCTCAACCATACTACCGATTTGTTTTGCAATTTCATTTGTAGACTGTAGAATCTCTGTAAAACTTTTCTTTGTTTCATTCGCAATGAGAATACCAGACTGTACTTCTGTATTTACATGATTCATAGAGCTAACTGTCTTGCTCATATCTTCTTGAATTTCTGTAATTAACTTTCCAATCTCATTTGAAGATGTACTAGATTGTTCTGCTAATTTACGAACTTCGTCCGCAACAATCGCAAAACCTCTTCCATGTTCTCCTGCTCGTGCTGCTTCAATTGCGGCATTCAATGCTAATAAATTCGTTTGATCAGCAATATTTTGAATCACTTCTAATATATCACCAATTTGTTTCGATTTATCAGCTAACAATTGAATGACTGCATCAGATTCTGAAACTGACTCACGAATGGATTGCATTTGATTTACTGTTTGTTCAACAAGTTTGTCCCCAGCTTCTGCTTTTTCACGTGTATAGGCAGAGGAATTGGAAATAGCAGAGGAATTATCCGCAACAAGCTGAATCCCTTCTGTTACTTCTTGAAGCAGCATTGCTCCTTGTTCAACACCTTTTGTTTGTGTTGCTGCGCTGCTTGAAACTTGGTCCATTGCCGCTGTAATTTGCTCAGTCGCTTCACTCGCTTGTCTCACGCTTGCCGTTAATTCTTCGGAAGCAGCAGCTACATGTCCTGCTGAAGAATTAATTCTTGAAATCAACTCCCGTAACGACTGAGCCATTTCATTGAAGCCTTTTCCAAGCTGTCCAATTTCATCATTCGAGCGCACTTCAATCGTTTCTGTTAAATCACCTTCACTAATCCTATGAGAAGAAATCACCAATTGTTTTAAAGGCTTCGTAATAGAACGTGTGATGAAGTAAATAATGGCTCCTCCTAATATAAGAGAAATTGCCGCAATTAGTAACGTATTATAAAAAATAGGTTCTGCCGCTTTAATAACTTCATCTGTATACATCGTACCACCGATTTTCCAACCGGTTTTTATATTTGTTGCATATACCATTTTCTTTTCTTTATCCCCATATGAATATGAAAACGTTCCATGATTTGTTTTATACATTGGTTTCGCCCAAGCATCAGGTGCTTTTGTAGCCGGCTTCTCTTCTGGGTGGGCGATAACATTTTGGCTTTGATCTAAAATAAATGCATATCCCTTTTTACCAATGTTAATCGTTTTTGTTGTTTTTAATAAATTTTCAAGCTTCAAATCAATACCGATAACGCCACTGCCATCATCTAATTTTTTGGCGATTGTAACAACAATCTGCCCGTTTGATTTAGCTTTGTAAGGTTGTGTTAGAATAATACCTCCATTTTTTTTCATTGCATCTATGTACCAAGGGCGCTCTTTCGGATTATACCCTGCAGGCATTTGCACATAAGGCTCTTCTATAAACACCCCATTATCAGTTCCTACATAAATTTGCATTACTTCAGGGTGTAAATTTACATACTGGGCAAATAGTTTCCTAATATTTTCTCCATTTTCCGTTTCATACATATTACGCTGAATTATTTTAGAAAACTGTGTAACATCATTATATCTTGCGTCAATCATGTCATTAATTATATGATCTAATATTTTAATATTATCATTAGCACTACTCGTAATTTGATTTTCAAAATTCTTCTTTGCACTTTGATAAGACATGGTACCAATTATAGAAACAGTAGAAATTAAAATGACAAAAAATGAAAGTAGGAGTTTTTTTCCTACATTCATATTCTGAAATGGTTGAAACAGCTTTGACATACAGATCCCCCTTTATGTTCTCTCCAAGATGATAATTTAAAAGTATATGAAATGAAGAAAAAATATGAATGAGTGGAATATATGACATTTTTCGACTCATACTTTGTAAATTCTATATAATTAATTTCCTTTTGTCTATATATAGGTATATATTAATTTAAAATATAAAATATAGAGATTTACTTCTAACAAAACTTCCCCCCGTACTATTTTCTTTCCCACACTTATACATAGTTGAACGAATCAGTCGCATGCCAGAAGTTATCCTTACCTATCTTCTATCAATTTTTAAAAATCTTGGGGAGAAAAATACTAATAACAAGCAAAAAACGCTCAAATTTCTAAGCGTTTTTTGACGAAATATTTTACTATCCTTTACTCCGTTTGATTTATATTCAAAACAGTTTTAGCACTAGTTTTAACAACACCACATAAATTTATGTGGTAGTTTCAATTTGTATGCATATTGATGTGCTAATTATTATGCTAAATTGACTAAAACATTGATATAACAACAAAAACAGGGACAACAATTCATATGTAAATTGTTGTCCCTAATTAAGTTGTTATTTATTGTTTTCCCCTCAATAACCGAACCCGTTAAATTAATTAGTAACGGATGTTTTTTTACTCACAATCTTCACATACTTCCCAGTACAATCCCATTTCAATTGCAAGAAATGGTTTTAACTGTAGTCGAATCATACGGCTTGGCATACGATCTAATACAAATTGAAGGGTTTCCTCTTCTTTTATAATATCCACCTTTTGGACAGTAATACGTTGAATCGTTGTAATCGGCTGACCATCTTTATATAAAACGAGACGAATCTCATTATCTTCATTAAAAAATAATTCTATAATTGTACCTTTCGATAATATTTCTTCTGTTATAGAATACGCACCATTTTCCTCTTGAATGTAATATTTCCAGCCTCGATTATTTCCAACTTCTTGCGGAAGAACTTGAAAAAATGATGCAATCTTCTCATGTAGCATAACATAACCCCTCTCATACCTCTTACTCATTATACCCTATTCTATATAGTACATTTATTGTACCACAAATGACTGTAACAGCTGTATTTTCCCGTCCGAAACTATATAGTATTAATACTCATAAAATAAAAAAGATGACATACATCATCTTGTTCACTCATTAATAAGCTATTTTCATCATAACTAAAACGAAAAGTGCGTGGATTACTTTTTCCACGCACTTTTTCATTACACTTTAAATCGTTCAATTAACACTTGTAACTCTTCAGCCATTTGTGATAATGTTCCAGCTGCTGAACTAATCTCTTCGATAGACGCTAATTGCTCTTCAGCCGATGCCGCTACACTTTGTGTACTAGATGCATTATTTTGTGCTGTTACCGCAATTTCGCCGACTGACACTGACACTTCATCTGCCCCTTTGGACATTTTTTGTGCTACCTCAACCATACTACCAATTTGTTTTGCAATTTCATTTGTAGACTGTAGAATCTCTGTGAAACTTTTCTTTGTTTCATTCGCGATGAGAATACCAGACTGCACTTCTGTATTTACATGATTCATAGAGCTAACTGTCTTGCTCATATCTTCTTGAATTTCTGTAATTAATTTTCCAATCTCGTTTGAAGATGTGCTAGATTGTTCTGCCAATTTACGAACTTCGTCCGCAACAATCGCAAAACCTCTTCCATGTTCTCCTGCTCGTGCTGCTTCAATTGCGGCATTCAATGCCAATAAATTCGTTTGATCAGCAATATTTTGAATCACTTCTAATATATCACCAATTTGTTTCGATTTATCAGCTAACAATTGAATGACTGCATCAGATTCTGAAACTGACTCACGAATGGATTGCATTTGATTTACTGTTTGTTCAACAAGTTTGTCCCCAGCTTCTGCTTTTTCACGTGTATAGGCAGAGGAATTGGAAATAGCAGAGGAATTATCCGCAACAAGCTGAATTCCTTCTGTTACTTCTTGAAGCAATATCGCTCCCTGTTCAACACCTTTTGTTTGTGTTGCTGCGCTACTTGAAACTTGGTCCATTGCCGCTGTAATTTGTTCAGTCGCTTCATTCGCTTGTCTCACACTTGCCGTTAATTCTTCGGAAGCAGCAGCTACATGTCCTGCTGAAGAATTAATTCTTGAAATCAAATCACGTAACGACTGAGCCATTTCATTGAAGCCTTTTCCAAGCTGTCCAATTTCATCATTCGAGCGCACTTCAATCGTTTCTGTTAAATCACCTTCACTAATCCTATGAGAAGAAATCACTAATTGTTTTAAAGGCTTCGTAATAGAACGTGTGATGAAGTAAATAATCGCTCCTCCTAATATGAGGGAAATTGCCGCAATTAGTAACGTATTATAAAAAATAGGTTCTGCAGCTTTAATAACTTCATCTGTATACATCGTACCACCGATTTTCCATCCGGTTTTCGCATTTGTTGCAAATACCATTTTCTTTTCTTTATCCCCATATGAATATGTGAACGTTCCATGATTTGTTTTATACATTGGTTTCGCCCAAGCATCAGGTGCTTTTGTACCCGGCTTCTCTTCTGGGTGGGCAATAACATTTTGACTTTGATCTAGAATAAATGCATATCCCTTTTTACCGATATTAATCATTTTTGCTGTGTTTAATAAATTTTCAAGTTTCAAATCAATACCGATAACACCGCTGCCATCATCCAATTTTTTAGCAATTGTAACAACTATATTTCCAGTCGTTTTATCTTTATAAGGCTGTGTTACAACAATACCACCATTTTTTTCCATTGCATCTATATACCAAGGACGCTCTTTCGGATTATAACCCGCAGGCATTTGTACATTTGGTTCTTGGATAAATGCTCCGCTATCAGTTCCTACATAAAGTTGTATTATCTGAGGATGTAAGCTTACATACTGGGCAAGCATTTTCCTAATGCTCTCTCCATTTTCTGTTTCATGCATATTACGCTGAATTACTTTGGAAAAATGCGTAACATCATTAGATTCTGCGTCAATCATTTGATTAATTAAATTATCTAATATTTTAACATTGTCACTGGCACTACTCATAATTTGATTTTCAAAATTCTTCTTTGCACTTTCATATGACATACTACCAATTATAGAAACAGTCGAAATCAAAATGACCAAAAATGAAAGTAGAAGTTTTTTTCCTACACCCATATTCTGAAATGGTTTAAACAACTTTGACATACAGCTCCCCCTTTACGTTCTATCCAAGGTGATAATTTAAAATTATATAAAATGAAAAAACAGAAAATATAATACGAATCAATAAACTATACGACATTTTCCGATTCATTATTTGTAAATTTTATATAATTAATTTCGTTTTGTCCATATATAAAGATAATATTAATTTAAAATATAAATACATTAAAATAAAACGTTGTATATAGTACAATCTTCAACGATGATTTCACGCTTATCTTCTTTGACTCCTTAAAATCTTAAGAGAGGCGCCCTACTGTCCGTTAATGCGGGATAAAAAGAAAACTCCAAAAGCACATGCCTTTTGGAGTTTTCTTTTTATTTTTTCTGTTTCATTTGCTTCGCAATCTTTTTCCACTTTTCACGCTCTGTACGAGCCAAAAGTGCATCTTGTTTTCTCATCGCGTAAGCAATTTCTTTTTGCAATTTTTTATAATTGAAAAATCGTGCTTCTTCTAATGTGCCCTCATCAAGTGCAATACGAATTGCACAACCTGGTTCATTTTCATGTTGGCAATCACGAAAACGACATTTTTTTGCAGCTTCTTCAATGTCAGAAAAGGTTGCGTGCATCGCTCCGCTTCCTTCCCAAAGCTGCAATTCCCTCATTCCTGGTGTATCAATAACAAGTGCACCAGTTGGTAATTGGAACAATTCTCGGTGCGTTGTCGTATGCTTTCCTTTACTATCACTCTCACGAATTTCACCTGTTTTTGCCACTTCATTTCCCATTAAAGCATTCAATAACGTAGACTTCCCTGCTCCAGAAGAACCAATAAGCGCAATCGTTTTTCCTGGTTGTAAAAACCGTTGTAACGTCTCTATTCCTGTTTGATGCAGGCTATCAACCGCAAAAATAGATGCACCAATTGCAACAGCCTCTGTTTCCATCACCTTTTGCTGTACATCTGCACATAAATCACTCTTTGTCAAAATAACAACAGGTGTTGCTCCGCTCTCGTATGCTAACAGTAAATAACGTTCAATTCGTCTCACATTAAAATCAGCATTTAAAGCATTAACTAAAAAAAGATAATCCACATTTGCTGCGACAATTTGTTCCTCCGTTTTCTCCCCAGCTACTTTTCTTGAAAAAGAACTTTTTCTTGTAAGCACACCATGAATAATCGCTTTCTTTTCTTGTGGCAGTTTTGTTATACTTACCCAATCACCCACTGCAGGGTAATCACCTTTCTCAATTACTTCATATCGAAATTTCCCTGCTAGCTCGGCTACATATTCACCATCTTCACATATAACCCGATACATATGTTTATGTTCTAATAAAACACGACCTACTTCATATTGCTCCAATAATTGGTCTTCAAAATATAGATCCCATCCAAATGCTACTAAATGATTACGATTCAAATTCGTATCCTCCCTAAAATGTATACTGCGGAAGGATATAGCGATTCTTTACAAAGCTCCGCCCATTCCTTCCGTATTTGCACTCATCGTATGAATCATATAAACAATCGTCATAATACATCACTCCGTTCTCGTTAGATTTAATTTTATTATATGAAATTTCAATTTAAATATCTACCATTTATGGCAGAATTTTCAGTATAATAAAGGTACCCACCCTAAACTAATTTTCTCAATATATGGTATATCAAGTTCTAAAAGGAGTATCTGTAATATAAACAGAATTGTATTTACTAAAAGGAGTGGATTTGATGGATATGTATTCGTGGCTAACGGCTCTTCTCGTTGGTGGAATTACCGGTTTTGTTGCCCATCTTATCAATCATCAAGGCAAATTGTTGCTTCCACGCCGATTAAAAACCTTTTTCCATCTTGGTTTTTTTGCTGATATTATTACTGGTAGTCTAGCTGCACTATTAGGTCTTGTTTTATTTGATGCGACAACAATGAAAGAAATTATTAAAGTTGCAATCGTTACTGCAATTTCTGGTCAAACATTTTTACTCCATCAAGCACTTGGAGGAGAACAAGCAAAGAATATGCAAATGAATAAAGCAAATGAAAAAATTCAAGAAATTGACAAATTATTAAAACGTTAATATGTACTATAACTAAGGAATTATTGATATAATGAAAAATAAAATTCTGAATTGAAGTGTCTGTCAGAAGAGAGGGTGTTTCGTATGACAAACAAAAAGATAGAAGATTTCTTAACAGACCCTGAAAAAGAGGAGCTGATAGAAAACTACAAATGTTTACGAGAAGCCCGCACAAAACAAGAAGCAAACTATTTTGGTGAAGCAGTAAACAATTTGTTAGATAAAGCAAAACAACGCATTATTAAAGAAGCTGGTATGAAAGATGAAAATGCTGCAACAATTCAATCAAAACGAAAAGCACTGTTTTAGTATATACATGAAAACAGTGCTTTAATATTTAAGTTTACATAACATTTTTATTGTTTATTATAGAATCTGAAACTACTTTTTGCTTTGTTTCAGATTCTATGCTTCTTATATTCCCGCTTCTTTTAAATGTAAATAGCGAAAATACATACAAGCTAGCTGTAAACATTCCGATTGCTAAATCCACACTATCTCATCACTTTAAAGTATTACGAGAGTCTGGTGTTATGTATACAAGAATCGAAGGGACACAACGTTTCATCTCTATTAGGACAGAAGATTTAAACAAGAGATTTCCTGGATTATTAGACACTATTTCACAAGCGACAGAACCTTATTAATAACACAAAAAAGCCTATTAGTTCATATTACTAACAGGCTCTCAATTCATATAATCACATAAATTCATATAATTATATGAATATATTATTTTAAAATCTTCCATACCCTAAAAAGTGATTACTCGTATACGAATCATTTACACTAGCAGTTCTAACCCCATCATTATCAGCATGAATATATTTTCCATTTCCTATGTAAATTCCCATATGGGAAGGACCTGCTTTATATGTATTTTGTAAGAATACTAAATCTCCAGGTTGTGGTGTACTCACTTCCCTAGCTCTATCCCAATATGAAGCAACATCCATTCTACTTATTGAATAGCCATTTCGACTAAATACATAATAAATAAATCCACTGCAATCAAATCCTCCAGGAGCAGATCCTCCCCATTGATATGGAGTGCCAAGTTGCCGCTTCGCAAGTTCTACAATACCATTGGCAGTGTTCACCCAATAACCATTTCCATCAAATGAATAAGATACACCTTCAATTGTAAGTTTTTCATTTGTGGCTAGTCCGTAATTTCCTGGAACATAATATACCCATTTTCCATTCAACTTTTGCCAACCTTCTTGTACTTCTAAATATCCATTCTCATCAAATTGATACCATCTTCCATCAATTTTTTTCCAACTATTCACAACAATGCCCTTATCGCCTTGATAATAAACCCATTGTCCGTTTAACTTTTCCCAGCCTGTTTTATTGACTAAATAACCATTCCCATCAAATTGATACCATCCACCATCAATATATTTCCAAGCATTTGTTATAACTCCATTAGTTCCTTCATAATACATCCATTGTCCGTTCAATTTTTCCCAACCTGTTTTATTGACTAAATAACCGTTTCCATCAAATTGATACCATCTTCCGTCAACATTTTTCCAATTATTCGTTACAATACCTTTTTGTCCTTCATAATATATCCATTGTCCGTTCAACTTTTCCCAACCTGTTTTATTGACTAAATAACCGTTTCCATCAAATTGATACCATCCACCATCAATATATTTCCAAGCATCCATTACGCGCCCCTGATTATTGTCTATATAATAGACCCAAGCCCCATTCTCTAGTTGAACCCACCCTAATTGATTTGCAGCCTCTTTTACCGGTTGCAGTTTGTCTTCACCATTAGCAAACGCTGTTAGTGGTGCGCTCATACATAGAACACCCACAGCTAAAAATGTATTTTTTATTTTTTTTAAATTCATCGATACCATTTCCCTCTTCCAAATTTATAATCTATTATATAAAAATATGTAAAGTGATATATTTTAAAGTAAAAAATTTTCAGCAAAAATATATAATAACATTAACAATATTACCAATAATTACGTCATATTCCAAGAAAAACTGACATTTCATATGACGAATAATGATGAAATTCACTTAATCTATCAAAAAAAATGATTATCATTATATAATGATAATCATTTTTACGAACACTAATTCTCACTTCCTCTACTAAATCTTTAACAAGTTATCACTTTTATAGCAGTCAATAACACTCCAACATTCAAAATATATTTGCACAAAAAAGAAGAGCATCTTTAATTAGATGCCCTTCCACACAATTTAATAAGCAAATGTAATTGTTAATAATGAATATCCATCTTGCCCTTGATAAGGAGCTACCTGGTATGATACTCTCTTTGCTCCTTTTGGCCAAGAAATTTCATTCAATACCTTCTTAACATCTTGCATGGTGTGATCCACTGTTTGATGATAACGAAGTTCTACCTTTTCTTGTTTAGATGTAAATTTTTTCTGTAATTTTTGCTTTAACTGGTTGTAATCTTCAGCTCCAAATTCCGGTGCTAAATAAACTAGATTTGTATCTGTTAATATTTGTTGATAACTAGAGGACTTCTTACTACCTGCTTTAATTTTAGTCGTTAACTCATTATAATAGTTTGTATTTGCAACTGGATATTTACTACGATCCCATTGATGATCTTTACTCATTTGCTCATCAGACAAATTAAAGTAAGAATACATAACACGTCCCTGTTTATCTGGAACTGGATCATCAAATGTCGTATCGAGATGGTACCATTTACCATCAATACTTACAAGATTCCATGCATGAGACTGACCATTTCCAGTTCCTATTACAATATGAGATTGAATTCCTGCTTCTTTTAATAGCTGATAAGTTAATAATGCATACCCTTGACAAACCGCCGAACGATTGACTAATGCGTCATATGCGGTGTAAGAACGAAGCGATGTGTCATATGAAACATGCTTCACTACATAGTCATGAATGGCTTTTACTTTTTCATTCTCATCCATTCCAGTTGTAATAATTGAATTTACAATTGATTTCGCTTGTTTCATTACATACTGTGATTGCTCTTTCGTTTCGCGATATGAAATATTTAGTGTAAATGAGTAATTCCCTGGTAAACCACGAAGCGAAAACTTAGCGTTGCTTACATTGTATTTTAAATATTCATCTTTTTCTAACGTTTGATTATAAGCCTGCACCAATGTATCCAAAACCTCTTGTGCATTAGTATGCTTCGTCTTATATTTAATTGTAATATTTGTTTCATGATTATTTAGATGTTTTTGTAAATCTTGTTGAAATTCTGTAATCAATTTCGAATCATTTACAGAATTAGCCGTCTCTCCTACTTGTTTTGTAGCAGCATATGAGACTGAAGGAATATGAAGCGCTCCAGTTATAATAGCTGAACAAAGTGCCACAGTAGATACATATTTTATAGATTTTTTCATTTCATCACATCCTCGTAACATAAAATAATCTTAAACTAGCTTTCTTACATATTTCAACTATATACGAATTTTCACAAAAAAGAAAATCCGATTTTTTACAATTACAAATCGCATTAAAGTTAAAAAAATGACTTACACATAACGTAATTCAGACGACGATGAATTAGCTATCTATTCATTCTTATCCAAATGAATAATGCCCGAATAACTCAATTCAATTATAAAAGCAGCTTCCGTTATACACGTGAAACTGCTTCTTTTTACTTTATAAACTTTGCAAAATACAACAAGCTTTCTCAAAACGTCGCTGTTTTACATCTTCATCTGCAATACAGAAATATAACATTCCCATATCACCCCACATCATGTTCAAATGTTCCTCATCTGAATCTACTTGAAATAATAATGTTATCTCGCTATGATGTACACCTAAATATTCCTGTACTTCTTCAAACACTTCTGTTTGAACTGAAAATGGTGTACCGAAAATTTGATGATTGTCATAGTAATCAGGTATTAATTCCTCTAACAATTGTAAGAAACGATCCGAATCATCTTCATCCTCAATAAACAAATCTGGAAGTTTTTGTGCTATCTCAAATGTAACCCTACATTGAGTATATTGTTCATTCACTTGATTCGTTTTTTGTACATCATCTATTTCTCCTTCATAATATAAAACACGCCAGCCTTCTTTTACATTCAAATTTCCATATACTTCGCAAAAGGCTTCCTGTTTATCATCAGCAAAATAGAAAAAATATAACATGCCACTTTGAGGCAAATCATTCTTCATACCTACAGCTTGAAGTTCAGCTAAATTAAACTGTGCAACAAAATGAAGAGGATGTCCTTTATATGTAGGATAGTCTAACGTTGTTGGTAAATCGGGATATCCTCCCATTTTTGAACATCCTACTGGTAATACCTCTTCTTGTTTTGGTACTACTTTTATACATTCAAATGCTGTAGCCAACAACTCATCTTTTATATGAGTCAATTGATATTTTTCAATTAATTCTTCAATATGTTTCGTCATAAAAACTCCTTATTCAACATGATTTCCTACATCATATCACAAAATGTAATCGTGTTTCTTTCGCGTTTTTCTTTATTCATATCTATACCCATTATGAAAAAAGGCTTGTTCGTCATAATCGAAACGCTTCTTTATTACATAATATACAGTGTTCCTACAAACATGCAATCTCATCATCCCTTGTAATACACCCTCATAAACTTCACTTTGTTCACCCCAAAATTTTTCATATTAAGGAGGAAATAAATATGGGTTACGGATATGGATATGGCCCCGGTTGCGGAGGATTCGGATACGGTGGCGGAGGATGCGGATTCGGCGGTTTTGCTTTATTAATCGTTTTATTTATCCTTCTCATCATCATTGGAGCTAGCTGCTTTGGCGGCTTTGTCTGCTAAGTAAACTTTAACAACTATTGTAAAAAAGCACGCACTTGCCGTGCTTTTTTGCTGTTTATTTCATATACAAAAATAAATAATGAATCGAAAGGAATTATTTTCATGAAAATAGATGGTGTCTTTGAAGGAGGCGGAGTTCGAGGAATTGCACATGTCGGAGCAATCTGTGCATTAGAAGAGCATAATTATGAATGGGAGCGAGTCGCTGGTACATCAGCTGGTGCTATTATCGCAGCACTTCTTGCCTGTGGATATACAGGAAAAGAATTAAAAACACTTATAAATGGTGCTGATTATACAAATTTCATTACAAAAACATGTATAGATAAAATCCCTATTATCGGAAAAGGAATAAATGTATGGGTTAAAATGGGGATATATAAAAATGATTTTATAGAACAATGGTTAGAAGATTTATTATCAAAAAAAAGTGTGCATTGTTTTAGTGACTTACCTAACCCTGAAGGCTTAAAAATTATTGCTTCCGATATTAGTAATGGTAAAATGGTTGTTTTTCCCGACGACTTACTACATTATGGATTTCCTAATAAAAAATTTTCTATTGCAAAAGCAGTGAGAATGAGCGCTACAATCCCTTTCTTTTTTCAGCCTGTTAAATGGAAAACTCCTAAATGGAAGCAGCCTTGCTATATAGTCGACGGAGGCATTCTCAGTAATTATCCGATATGGATTTTCGACTCGCCAAATATTCCACGCTGGCCTACCTTTGGATTTCATTTTGTAAAAGACGAAATTCAAGCTGAACCTGTTCATTACGAAGAACCTATTTCGATGTTTAAAGGGCTATTTAAAACAATGATGCAAGCCCATGATTTACGCCATCTCAATACAGAAGCAAGAGCACGTACTATTAAAATCCCTACTGGAAATATTACTAGTACCAACTTCCATTTAAGTGATGAAGAGAAAGACTGGCTTTATCGCTCCGGTTATCAAGCAGCTGAAAAATTTCTACACTCTTGGAACTTTAAACAATATATAAACCAATATCGTACTGGATCTCCATCTAGTACTACAAGTAGCCGAACCAATACTATCGACAAACAATAAAGTGAAACTTCCATCAGTGTTTTTTTCATCCTCCACTGATGAAAAGCTCTCTCCAATCGGGCTCTTACGGGTAGTTATCCCCCACCTATCTTTTTTATTCTCTACAAATGTTGAAATAGCGGTCTTGTTACTTGCACAACAACTAAATAATTTATTGTGTAAGTGTAAAAAGATGGTAACCATCTCAGCTACCATCTTTTTACGGATACTGCAATCCCTCTGCTTCTTCCTCTGTAATAACGATATAGCGTTCTCCAGTCCTTAATCCTAACAGTTCTGCTTTCTCAATTGCCTCTTGTTTCGTTTCTGCATAAGCAGCTAAATATTTTATTCCATTTATCACTTGGCAAATTACATAACGTTCCATCTTCATTCTCCTTCTAGATTATTCTTTCGTATTCATTGTTTTATTTCTTGTATAATTCGTGCAAGTTTCTCAATTCCTCTTTCAATATCGTATAAGGATGCATATGAGTATGAAATTCGTAAATACTGATTAGAATTTCGATCATACAAATTTCCTGGATTAAGCAAAATCCCTGCTTTTAAAGCTTTATGAAACAACTCCTGGATAGAAAATGCGGGGATTATATGCAGCCATATGTAAAAGCCTCCTTTTGGTATATCCCACGTCGCAATATGTGCAAAATGCCTTTCCAACGCTTGTAACGCAACGTCTCTGCGTGTTTGCAACTCTTTTCGAATATAGCCTAAATGTTCTTCATACAATCCACTTAAAAACCAATGGGCAGCAACTTGTTGTGACAAAGAACTAGATCCATAATCTGTCTGCATTTTTATATCTGCTAATCGTCCAATCACCGGCTCTGGTCCTACAATCCAGCCAATTCTCAGCCCAGGACTAATTGTTTTAGACATACTTCCTACATAAAGAACGTTCCCATGTCGATCATATGCTTTTAATGGTTTCGAAGTCATAGAGTCCATCCACAAATCTTGATACACCCCATCTTCTATTATAGGCAACCCAATCTCATTGCAAGTTTCCATAAGAACTTGTCTTCGCGCTTCATTCATTAAAATACCAGTTGGATTATGAAAAGAAGGAATCGTATAAAGAAGCGAACCATGGAATTGTTTTTTATATTTTGAAACAAGCGTTGGTTGTACTCCGTTTTGATCCATTGGAACCCCAATTAACCGCATCCCTGCAGACTGAAAAATATTAAGAGAAAATAAATAAGAAGGCTTTTCTACTAGAATCGTTGCCCCTTTCTGTAATAATCCCATAGAAATTAACTGCAAAGCCTGTATGCCACCTGATACAACTAAAATAGATGAAGAAGATGTCTGTATGCCTAACGTTTTTAAATACTTTGCTAGTTGTTCACGCAGTAAAATATCTCCTTTCGGTTCTTCATAGCCTAAAGGGATACTTTGTTGTGAAAGTGTACTCATAATACGTTGTGTTTTCTCTTGTGGCAAAAGTTCTAATGAAAGTTCACCTGTTCCTAATCGAATCATGTTTGAATCAAATTCTGCTCGGTTAATCTCTTGAATCGTTGGTAAATTAGGATAATGAAGCCCTGTCTCAACATACGAATTCCAATCAGGCAGCGATGAAGAAACTAGCAAGTCCCATGTATTACTTATAACTCTCGTTCCTCGTCTCCCATTTCCTTCAATTAATCCTTGAGCAGCTAACTCATCCAATGCTGTTACAATTGTACTTCGATTTACTCTAAATGCATCAGCAAACACTCGCTGAGACGGTAATTTCGTTCCTATTGTCCACTCCCCATTGACAATTTTCATTTTTATATACCCTTCAATTTGCTTATATAAAGGAATAGAAGAAGATACATCTGGTTTCCACTCAAACCATTCCATTAAATCACTCCAACTAACTTTTTATACTTGTAGTATATACTTTGGTTGGTTCATCATCCAACCATATGGATGGATACAATTGATATTTTCATTTATATAATAAAACAAAACTTCCATCAGTGAGCGATTTTTTCACTGATGGCTAGTTAAACCAATCGGGCACATGCCAGCAGTTATCCCCCACCTATCTTCTTCGCCTCTCTCTCACTCTTGAGGTGGGGGTCTTACTGCCCGCAAATAGCAGGATAAAATTATAATTCTACATAGGAGGAGATAAAATGGGCGAAGCCATACTTCACGGAATTGTTCTTGCATTTGGACTTATTATACCTTTAGGGGTGCAAAATGTATTTGTTTTTAATCAAGGTGCTAGTCAATCTACCTTATTGAAAGCTGTCCCAGTTGTTATAACAGCGGCAATCTGCGACACTATTTTAATCTTAATTGCTGTGCAGGGCGTATCTCTTATGCTGTTAACATTTTCATGGTTAACAACTACACTCTATATAATAGGGTTTTTCTTTCTTCTTTACATGGGCTGGGTGATATGGAAAAGTGAACCTACTGTTTCCCAAAATGAAGTACAAACGATGACAATCCAAAAACAAATTGTATTCGCAGCTTCTGTCTCTTTATTAAATCCACATGCCATCTTAGATACGATTGGAGTAATTGGAACAAATTCTATTCAATACATAGGTGCTGAAAAATGGGCATTTTCCTTAGCAACAATTTTTGTTTCTTGGATATGGTTTATAGGATTAGCCATTGCTGGACGAATGCTAGGAAAAGTAGACTCATCCGGAAATAAAATCAAACTATTAAATAAAATTTCCGGTGTTATTATTTGGGGAGTTGCGTTTTATATGTTAGCAAAGCTTGTCATAAAGTAAAACAGCCACTTGTATCATCAGAAAAATCAGTTTATTATAGAAGAATTACTGGATTCTCAGATGAATTGAGGTGAACGGATTGCGTCCCATTTTTTTAGGTGTTTGTGCAGCATTCTTTTTTGCTTTTACATTTGTTCTAAACCGCGCTATGGAATTATCCGGCGGAAGTTGGATTTGGAGTGCGTCACTTCGATATTTCTTTATGGTTCCGTTGCTTTTGCTTATTGTTATGAGTAGAAAAAATTTACGTCCTCTTCTAAAAGTTATGAAAGAACAACCAAAAACATGGATATTATGGAGCATTGTAGGATTTGGATTATTTTATGCCCCTCTTTGCTTCGCAGCAACATATGCACCAGGTTGGCTAACTGCTGGGACATGGCAAATTACAATTATTTCAGGTTCATTACTCGCGCCATTATTTTCAGAAACGATTGAAACGGCAGATGGTCCAATAAAAGTTAGAGGTACCATACCATTTAAAGGTCTCGCAATGTCACTCATTATTCTTTTTGGTATTACTCTTATGCTATTAGAACAAGCTAATCACATTTCTTTAAAACATGTATTATTAGGTGTACTTCCTGTACTCGTTGCTTCATTTGCTTATCCACTTGGCAATCGTAAAATGATGGAAGTATGTACAGGGCGTCTAGATGCATATCAACGTGTATTAGGTATGACATTAGCTAGTTTACCATTTTGGATTTTGCTATCAATATATGGTTTCATTACTGTTGGTATACCCAGCAAAGAACAGACGATTCAATCTAGTTTGGTTGCCATTTGCTCTGGAGTAATCGCAACTGTACTATTCTTCCATGCAACTGATCTGGTTAGAGGCAATATGCAAAAATTAGCTGCTGTCGAAGCAACGCAGTCTATGGAGGTATTATTTACAGTAGTTGGAGAATTAGTTTTATTAGCATCTCCATTCCCTTCTGCCTTATCATGGTTTAGTATGTTTCTTATCATGCTTGGTATGATTTTACACAGCTATATTTCACAAAAAAGAAAAGTTACTCATAATCAGGAAATTAGCGCTTAAAACTTACAATCTCCATGTAAAAGGCCATGATAACATTACCTCATCGGATGTTGTCATGGCTTTATTTTTCATTTTAAAAATGTTCCAAATTACTTATATACATCTGTTGTTTATACAGAATTTGATGTCCAAATTCTTGAGATTTCATATTACTACAAACTTATCTACTTTCGACCTCCACTGAAACGCTTTGTTCCATCTCTTTTAAAGAGGTATATAAATCAGTTGTATATACCTTTTCAGGAGCTGATACCATCATTTCTAATTGTTGATAACCGCTATCTATATCTTTAATTTTCACACGTTTCACTTGCAAATTTAAATGCTTAATTTGTGTAAAAATTTGATTTAGCTCTTGATGCTTATTAACAACTATTTTTACTGATAAATCCCTTTGCCTTAAAGAATAAGGTCCTGCTAATTTAATAAGATATGGAAATACATTAATTGCCAAAATAATTAAGACCATTGCCACAGCTGCTTCTAAATAAAAACCTGCGCCAATCGCAATCCCTAAGCCTGATGCCGCCCAAACCATAGAAGCAGTTGTTAATCCAGAAATCACATCATTATTTCTCCGTAAAATAACACCTGCACCGAGGAAACCAACTCCACTAACAATTTGTGCTGCAAGGCGCATAGGATCCATATTCGTATGCCCTGGTGATGAATATACATTTACTGATTCAATAGACACAATCGTAATTAAACAACTTGCTACCGAAATCACCATACTCGTTTTCACACCAAGCGGTTTATTCTTCAGCTGTCTATCAATTCCAATTAACAGTCCAAGAAAGAGTGCCAGACCTAGTTTGAGTAAAAATTCAAATGTCATATTCATTTCTCCTTATTCACTTAGTATGAAATTTTACTGTTTTAAACTCTTTTTTATCATTTTAGCCAAGAAGACTCCTTCCTCAATTTGTGTGAAGGTGCGTAGCACCAACAAATAGGTGGGAGATGAATTGGCTTTTTTGCGTAGCAAAACATATACTCATATGTTATAATTTTCCATGTACAAGTTGTACTTTGAAAACTGAACGTATGAGGTTGTAGCAGGTACTTATTGGCTCTGCTATGTAAAATGTTCAAGCCTAAGAAGTAGCCGAAGACGCATTGATGATTCTTAGGAATCTTGCAGTAGGCTCATAAGCAGTCCCAAAAGCTAGACTGATGGGATAGAGGGGTTGGGTGTCTATAGCACACCATTGTGTCAACTCCACTAACGTTAAGCGTTCCGCAGTGTTTGATACGTTAGAAACCCCTACTTCAAACGAAGTTAAGTAGGGGAGTATTCATGGTGAAATAGTAACTATAACTGTTTTATACTTTCAATATTAGTCCTTTCTTTTCCTTTTTAAATTATTCCTCAATTTTATTCGTAGACTCCGCTACTTCCTCCCATTTTATAGTTAACTATCAAGCAAACGTTTCATTAAAATATCCTTATCCATTTTTTCAAAAATAAATATATCGAACTTTAAAAGGTGGCTGATTCAAATAGAAAAAGGTTGGCTTTTCGCCAACCTTTTCTCTATTTATTTAGATACTGATTTCTCTGTAATACCAAGATGTTCATTCAATTGTTTTGATATTTCCTTTACATTCTGTTCATTTGGTTGATAATAATAAATTCCATTAATACGTTTGTCTGTGCCCTGTACTTGCATTTTTTCAATGTTTAAGTCTGTCCCTGCCATATTTTTCGCAATCGCTAGCATGTCATCAAATGTTAAGTTTGTTTTTAAGTTTTTATCAACTGCATCTAATAATGAGCTCAGCTTTGTGATTGATTTAACTGATAATGCTTTTTTTGCAATTGCTTCGATTACAAGTTGCTGTCTTTGACCACGCATTGCATCGCTATCGATTTTACGTGTTCTCGCTAACGCAAGCGCTTGTTCTCCATTTAAATGTTGATAACCTTTTTCAAGATGGATTGCACCAGCTTGGTCTTTGCTGTCTTGTTCAGTAAAAGTAACTGGCACATCAATATCAATCCCGCCAAGTGAATCTACTATTTTAATAAAAGATTCAAAATTAAATTTCACATAATAATCAACAGGTACATTTAAAAAACGTTCAACCGTATCACGTGTACTTTCCACCCCACCAAATACGTGCGCATGTGTAATTTTATCTAATTTTTTTCGTGATGGAATATATACACGCGAATCGCGAGGGATACTTACTAATTTTACTGATTTATTATCTTTGTTAATGGTTGCCAATAACAAAGCATCAGTGCGAACAGCTTTACCGTATTGGCTTTTTCTTTGTTCGCTTTCATCTACTCCCATAATTAAAATAGAAATATTATCTTTTAAAGGTGCCACTTCTTTATCACGTTTACTAGACTTATTTATTTCTGCATAAGAATTACTTACAACCGCTTTCGCCTTACTATATATAAATGAACTGTAACTTATCCCGCCAATAATAAGAAGTACAAAGGGAATTATCAGAAACCATAAAAAGCTTCTTTTTTTGGAGCGCATGTTTTTCTTTTCACTTCTACTCGGTGCTTCTATATCTTCTGTCATTTCGAATCTCCTTTCAAAACACTCTCCCTTACTAGTTTAATTGAAATGTAACATTCTTTGTATCGAATTACATTTCATTATCCTTACATTTTTGTAAGGATTTTTAAGCACTAATAATACCTCTTTACAACATAAAAAGTAACATCCACTTGTTATAACCTAATAAGAATTTAATCTAAAAACGAATATTTTTGGGGATTTTCAAATATTTTTTTCTTATTTTGCACTATTTCCAACAATCTTTATAGAATCATTTCAATCTTAGAACTACAGCAATTTCTTATACACAATATAGAAAAAACTGCATCTTTTACATAATTATAAACCTTCGAACTATCTCCACTTCCATATTATTAAGTTTAAATATTATTATATTTTTAATATTTATAAAAAAATCTGACCCTCAAACATTTGAAGGCCAGATTTTTTAACTCGCTTTAAAGCCACCGCCTAATACATCACGTACATCATGAATAACAACAAATGCATTTTCATCTTTTCTACTCACGACTTGTTTTAATTGAACGAGCTCTTGCTTATTAATAACAACATATAGTACTTCCTTATTATTTCCTGTATAACCGCCTCGTCCTTCTAACACTGTTACACCGCGCGTCATGTGCTTCATAATGGACTCTCGAATAACATCTGGATAGTTTGAAATAATTGTCACAGCTGTTCTTGTATCCATTCCTTCTACAATAAAATCAATGACCTTCGCGCCAATAAAGACCGCTACAAGTGTATACATCGCTTTCTCCTGTCCGATAATAAACACTGAACCAGCAATAACAACAATATCAATAATTAATACGCCTTTCCCGACACTCCAGCCTAAATATTGATTTGCTAACCTAGCTATGATAGCTGAACCACCTGATGTGCCACCTGCTCGAAACATAAATCCTAAACCAACCCCTACAAAACTCCCTGCAAAAAGAGCTGCTAATAATGTATCATTATTTACTGGAGTTGCAACGCCTTCTGTGATATATAAAAAGAAAGATGTAGATAGTATCCCCAGAACTGTATACACCATGGTTTTTTTATCAAAAAATTTATAACCGATTGCAAGTAAAATGGCATTCATTATAAAGTTTACAACACCAGGAGACCAATCAAATAAATAGTAAGTAATAACAGTAAGACCAATAATTCCCCCTTCGGATAATCGATTTGGAATAGCAAAAAAGTTAATCCCAATCGCAAATAACAATGATCCAACTATAACAAGTAAAATCTCTTTCGTACGTTCATTCATTACATTTTCCTCCCATCTATGCCTTTACATGTATGTTATAATTCAACATCTTAGGAAACTAAGTTGTCTCTCTCCATTTCTCTGCATGTTTCTCTATCATTTCAATTAATTTTTTCATCGCCGGAGTCAACCATTTATTTTTATGGTATGCCAGTTCCGTTGTAACAAAATCCTCACTGTATATCCATGGAAGCGCGATTAACTTGCCACGCTCAATTTCCTCCTTAACCGTAATAAGCGGTAAATACGATAATCCTAGTCCACACATGACGGTTTGTTTAATTGCCTCAATACTCCAAAAGTGAATACTTGAGCAATTAACACCTTCCTTTTTTATCCACTTTTCTAATAAGTCTCGATAACTTCCCGGCTCTGTAAGCAATAACATTTCTCCTTCTAAATCAGCAGGAGTAACGATTTTTTGTTTTGTTAGCGGATGCCCTGGCGGAGCAACAAGCACAACTGTTTCTCGAACAAGGGAATGAGTGACAATATCTAAACCAAGCTTTTCCGGATTTGTAAATAAAGCAAAATCAAATTTACCTGACTTTAACTCATTATGTAACTCTTGACTCTCTGATGGCTGTAAAATGATATGAACTTGCGGATATTTCTTTTTAAATTCATATAATATCACAGGCAATCGATATATCATTAAAGACTCGTTTGCCCCAATACGTATCGTCCCCGATGGTTTACCGTTCATTTGAGATGACTCCAGCGCCTCATTTGATAATTCTAATATTTTTTGCGCATAAGAAAGCATATGCTCTCCTACTTCAGTTAAAATCACCTTTTTACCAAGCCGATCAAACAAGGGGCTTCCAATTTCTTCTTCTAAGGATTGAATATGATTAGTGATTGTTGATTGTGTATATCCGAGCCATTCTCCAGCCCGTGTAAATCCACCGCTTTCCGCTACAATAATAAAAGTTTTTAAATGACGTAACTCCATAATGCCACCTCCTGTTGTACAATCGTTATTTCATCTTTAATAGCATAAATTACGGTTTACATTATATAGAAAGGTTACATATACTTTTCTAACATCAAATTATTGTTATTCCTATATTTCCATAAGAACAAAAATTGGTGTTACAAGATATACAATACCAAGAATAAACATGTGTTGTATTCATGTGAATTTTTATAAATGACTTTTCTCTGTTATATGTAAAATACATACAGTAAAATTTATCCCGAAACACCCATGAAGCTAACTATTTTCTTAGAAATAGTTAGCTTCATGGACAACCTTATATACTTTTAACCATGTATACTCGAATCGAAAACGATTGATTCCAAACTTAAGCTGCTAGTTTATATAAATGTCCATACTCAAATGATGTATACAGCATATAAAGAAACTACATAACATTTCCTCTTCACACTCACCTAATCGCTATTATATATTTAGAATGAGAATAAATAAAATGAATTATTTTAATAGAAATCATTTAAAAAAATGATAGATTAATTAAAATATAAAACATGCCATTAAATTGGCATGCTTCTCTACATTATATATTATACAATTTTCTAAAAAATACTCTCCAAATTATAAAGTGAAACTTCCATCGGTAGGGATTTTCTTCATCCCCCACCTATCTTCTGTAGAAAAGCGGAAGCGGCTCGCCCAGAATCGCAGGACGCCCACGGATAGCGGGATAAATTAAAGCCCACTTATCACTACTAAGACCATATCGACAAGTTATCTTTACAAACTATATAACCATCTAGTATTATTACCTAGTACTTAAAAATAATAACAAACACCAATACTCAATCTATTAAACATTCAAAATGAAAACAAATTAACTTACCAAAACTTATTTTAAATTCATAAATAAATTTTATTTTTCATTATATTAAAAATCGTTCTCGTATATATCCTCAACGCAGATGAGCAATTCTTATTTCATGTTTTCTATCATTATGAATAGCAAAGTAGTGCCTATATACTGATTTACAATATATTTTATACACACTGCATTGCTAAACTTGATATTACAAAAATGGTAATTAACACCACATAAATTACCTCAGTTCATTGATAATGATGACATTCTAGTAGAACGTATTTTCTTTTTTCCAACATAGATTTGAAAGGGGCATACTTTTTGCAAACACAACAGGATCTTAGTAAAAAAACTATCATATTTATCCATGGATTAGTTGGGAATCGTCGTGCATTTAAAAAAGAATGCAAACTATTTTCCTCATCTTACAACATCATAACGTATGATTTACTCGGTCATGGTGAGGATAAAGGAGAAGCAATTGATTTTTCTTTAGATCAATTAGTACAGCAATTAGCAGATCTTTATGAAAAAGAAGGAATCCAGCAAGCTCATATTTGTGCCCTGAGCTATGGATGTTATATTGCTACTATATTTGCTCATCAGTACCCAGAAAAAGTATTAAGTCTTTGCCATATTGGAGGTCATTACAATAACCCCTCTAAGTTATTTAATGTCTTTCAAAAGTTTTGGGACAAACGAAATAATGAGTACTCTTCTTGGCTTCATCAGTATGCAAGTACTATATTTCCAAGTGGCATTCTAAAAGCAAATCCATTTGCGATCGTTTCTAAAAATATTTACTATCGATTTGGATTACAATTACACAAATCTATTATTCGAGAATCACTACGCCATCGTCTAGAATTCGATTTAAAATCCCGATTACGAGAACTTACACAACCAATTTTATGGGTAATGGGAGAACATGATCATCTCTATAAATCTTGTTTATTTGATTTAAAATCCATTCTTCCAAATGTTTCATATAAAGAAATCCCATTAGCTGGTCATGCTGCAAATATATTTCGACCAAATTATTTTTATGATCTTTACTCTCAATTTTTACAAGAAACATGATCCTAAAGTCAATTATTTTTATTAAATAAAGAGAGTCGCATTCCATTGCGACTCTCTTCTCATATACAAGACATATTTTAAATGCAATCTCGGTTTTTCTATATATCCCTAAAAATCTTTCTCCCTACTAGTCTAATACGAAACTAGCTTTTTTAGAAGCACTTCAAAAAGTGTACCTTTTTAAACGATTTTAAGTAAAAAACCTTTTAAACTTAAACATACTGATACTATCAAATTAAAAGGATGGGATTCATCATGTCTAAGTGAGCTCACGTGGAAAGATTTCCAACCTGATCTCATATTGTATTCCTACTTATTTAATGTGCTTCACTACAAGAGAAGCATATGCCTCTGCCCCCGTCTTCGTCAAATGGACCCCATCTGGTTCAAAATATGCTTGCTTTCCAACGCTTGCTGAATGCCAATCAACTAGTGTGATATTTGAGAAATTCTTCGCGGCTTCTTTTAATCTTTCATTAACTAATGATTCCCATGGACGCGGTACTCTTGTATTAATCAATATAATTTTACGTTCATTACCTATTGATTGAATCAATGATGTTATTTGCTCAGTAGTAAATGCTCCATTTGTACCTAATCCAATAATAACGTAATCTCCTAAACTACCCTCTTTTTTCATTTTATCCACCGTGACGGTTGCTTCTGACATTTGTCTTCCAATCTTCGCGTCGATCTTAATATTAGGAAAGGCGTTTTTCAAATATGGAGATATGTCAATCATAATGGAATCTCCAATGGCTGTAACTGTTGGAGGTTCTTTAGGCTTATTAGAAACAGTTCCTTTTTCTTCTTTATTTTGAGCTGGTTTATCAGCCTGTTCTGTTTGTTCCGTTTGTACTTTTTGCTCTTTTTGTTCTGTTTGTACTGCTTCTATACTAGCTTTTTTAGAATTCGCTTTTGCTTGGCTTCCTGTTACTAAACCGAAACCAGCTGTCACAGAAACCAATAATGCAAATGTTAAAGCTAGCTTACTACCTAACGCCAATTTTCTTATTTTTAAGTTATGTAAATGAATATTCTTCAATGCACCTTGACGAATTGGATTTTCGATAAATTTCCACGAAAGCTGTGCCATAAACAGAATAAGAAAAAATTGAAAAATAGCCCTCGTAAACTGAAATCCTCCAGTACTTACTTGTGGACTTGTCAATGTGATAATCGGATAATGCCAAAGATATATCCCATAGGATCGGACACCAAGCCATCGTAAAGGTCTAAACCTTAAAAATGCACTAATTCGGCTAGTTGGATGAGCAAGATTCGCTACTAATAATGCCGTAACAACCGAGAACAGGAACATTCCTCCCCGGTATAGGAATGGATCATATTGATTCGTCTTCCAAAACATAACGAGAATCACAATAAGAGCAATTCCTCCAATTACATCAAGAACAAGACGAGCTGACGGGATAATGTTATTAGCAAGCCTACTGCTCGGCCAAATGAAAGCGAGTGCTGCACCAATCAGTAAGGAAAACGCTCTTGTATCGGTACCATAATAAACCCTACTTGGATCAGCGCCTGGTACATATATCATTGCCATTGCAACAGCTGAAGCAATTGCTCCGAGAAAAATAAATAGAGTCATACGTGACTGTTTTTTTATATAGGAAAATCCTAAACTAATTATGAGCGGCCAAACTACATAGAACTGTTCCTCCACAGCTAATGACCAAAAATGATTCAGTGGAGAAAGTTGGCCAAAACTATCGAAATATGACAATTTGTGAAATATATACCACCAGTTACTAACATAGAATAATGCTGCTAACGAATCTCCCCACATTTTTCCAAGTAAAGAACTATGAAAAATTGTAATCCATGCTAAGATTATAACAAGCATGATAAGCATTCCTGGAAGCAATCTCCTTGCCCTACGTAACCAGAAATTCTTCAAATCAATCCTCTTATTTTCCTTCCATTCAATAACAAGAAGATCCGTAATTAAATAACCAGAAAGTACAAAAAATACAGTAACGCCTAGGAATCCTCCAGGCATCCACTTAAAATTGAGATGATACAAAATAACACCTAGTATGGCTAGGCCTCTTAGACTGTCTAATCCAACCATATAACGACTATTTTTCTTTAATGGTGTGGGCATTTACAGTCACCCCCCATCTTTTTCTAAAAACTGTGTAAATAATTACACTATGAAATTCTATCAATTTATACTTAACCAGTATAAACTAAATAAAAAATAAAAGGTTTACAAAAATAGTACAAAATACATTAACAAACATACTTGTTTTTTATAGTAATGTACACAGTACATAAAATTCTATCATGTCATCCGTTATTATAAAACTGTTAATACAAATAAAATTCATTACAACATTTCGATTTCCCAATAAGGATACATTACAATAAACAGATGATTTTATTAAATCCTTTAAATAGTCCCCAATATATAAAAATAGTCTAAGTCATATTATATATTTTGACTTAGACTATTTTTATATATTTTGTAAACTAAAATTTACCAATTCATTTCACTCTACTGCTTTCTTATTATTAAAATAAATTGCATTCCAATTGCAACTACTAATATACCAGCTGTAAAGTATGGCAAATCGAAAGGATTTATTCCTTTTTCTAAAAATATACCATTTGCCAGTGTTCCCATGGAACCAGCAAGATAATTAATAGAACTAAGCAAGGCAATCGAAATAGCAGCATGTTCTGGGCTCATTTCGACTAATGTTTTTTGTTGTGTTGCTAACGCTGCCCAGCCAGTAGCTCCCCAAAGAATTAAACAGATAGCTACCAAAATCGCTATTTGATGAGAAATCCCCATAAATATTAAAGATGAAAACATGATAACCATTAAATATATTAATATGATTTTAGGTTTCTTATAGAAATCGATAATATATCCTATTATAAAGCTTCCTCCTATGCCACCTATTCCCCACATCCATATAAAGATTACGGATTTTTCAAATCCATAGGAAGCTATTATGAGATCTAAGTATGTGTATAAACCTAAACTACAAAAACTCAATATCATCGTTATGATCATTACAAGTGAAATACCTTTATTTTGGAACATCGTTAGTCGTTCTTTTAGTGTTGGTAAATGAGTAGATTTTATCAAAGGGAACCTAAACAATAGGGACAATATTCCCAGTACACCGATTACGACAATAAACAACATTGTCATTCGCCACCCATACATATCGGAAATATATATACCGAAAGGAACACCTATTACAGTTCCTGCACTCATTCCAAGTAATATCATTCCTAACGCTCTACCTCTTTTGTTTTCATGAACAAATGTAACAGCTGCCGATGAAGCGAATGGTGAATACAGACCAGCTCCTATACCTGCTATTCCTCTAGAAAGTAATAAAATGATAAAATTGTTCGTAACTGCACTTACTACATTGGCTGATACGAAAATGGATAATGCTATTAATAATGTATTTTTTGCATTCGTTTTACTCATAATTGCAGCAAACAAAGGTGCTGCAATTGCATAGCACAAAGTAAATATACTTACTGTCTGTCCCGCTTTACCTATAGATACACGAAACTCATCTGCAATACTAGGTAAAATCCCTGCCATTACATAAGCGTCTACACCTAACGCAAACATACCTATCGCTAATAAGAAGATCTTGTTCAATGTTCATCACCCTTTTGTTAATTATTCCATTTTTTATCATAAAGGGTATAATGAAATTAGTGAAATTAATATTTAGCATAGGAGGTATGAATTTAACTCATGACAATAGCAAGATATGAAGTATTCCAAAAAGTGGTTGAACTAGGGAATTTCACAAGAGCAGCTGAACAACTTAACATGACACAATCAGCAGTAAGTCATGCTATTTCTAGTCTTGAAAAAGAGTTTGGCTATCCCTTACTACATCGTAATAAGCAAGCAAAGATTAGTAAAACTTCGTTTGCAGATCGAATTCTCCCGCATATCCGACAAATTTTAAACAGTGAAGCTATTATTAAACAAGAAATATCTCTTCAAAACAATCAACTAGAGGGCACTTTAAAAATAGGTGCATTTACAAGTGCTGCAGCTCAAATATTGCCAAAAATGCTATCGCAGTTTAAAAAGAACTATTCAGAAATTAAAGTAATACTATTTGAAGGTACTTATATAGAGATTGTAGAGTGGATTAATAACGGCACTGTAGATATAGGATTCATTATAGAAGAAGATATAAAAAAACAGTTTCAATCAGTACCTATTACAAAAGATGAAATTGTCTTAGGATTACCGAAAGATCATCCACTGGTTAATGAAAAAACAATTGATATAAAGACAATTTCTAATATGGACTTTATTATGCCAAAAGGTCCCTATCAATCATTAGTCTTAGAAAATTTATCTGCTCATAATGTACGCCCAAACATTATTTTAGAAGTATTGAATTGCGAAACGATTGTTAATATGGTTTCACAAAATATCGGGATTAGCATGGGCCCTGAACTATTTTTTAAATCTCATAAAAATATTGAAATAAAGAAATTAAAACAAAAAAAATATCGTCAAATTAGCCTTGCTTTTAAAGAAAAAACTCCTATCATACATGCTTTTCTAGTATGTAATCAATTATAACAGTATACATGAAGCCACAAACGTATTGTTTGTGGCTTCATGTATACTCATTTTTGTTTCATTCGTTTCACTAATAATTGTTTTACCTCGTTATATGTTAAACCAGATTTCTTATTCAGCTCTTTCACTTCTTCAATATCAGTGCCAACAACAGTGTATTTTTTCTCTTTGTTCATGCTGCACGTCCTTTTAATTTATGAATTATACTCATTTTCAGCAAATATGATAAGTTTCCGCCTACATGTAAAATAAATAGTATGTTCCTTATCTATTCCCTAAAATGAATGCTCTCAAACAGCAGAAGTATACTTCAATTCACTAAAAATAAACAAAACCTCGAATTATCGACTCTTTACAAGCTTACGTAATTCGAGGTTTATTTTCGTTGACGTCCTTATCATTAACTTTCTAACATATGAAAGTTGCTATTGACTTTACTTATGATTGACAATATTGTTGAATTTGCTTTATACATATTCCTCTCATGCTGGTATTCATATTATAATTTTTATACCATTCAACCGTACTGTCTAATGCCTGTTGAAGAGACCACTTTGGGCTCCAATTAAGTTTGAATTTTGCTTTACTAATATCGAGATTCAATAATGTTGCTTCGTGAAATTCTCTCTGTACATCTAATATCCCCCAACTCCCCGATCCCCAACTCTTTACTATACGAGTAACTACTTCTTCTACTGGGACAATGCTACTTGGAGTTGGCCCAAAGTTCCATGCTCCCGAAAAACGAACTCCTTCTGTTAAAATTTTTTCCGTTAAAAGTAAATAACCACTTAACGGTTCCAAAACATGTTGCCAAGGGCGCACTGCATGAGGGTTTCTAATTATAATTTTTTGATTCGTTTCCAATGCACGTATACAATCAGGAATGATCCTATCTACAGACCAATCGCCTCCACCAATTACATTGCCAGCTCTAACACTAGCAATAACTTTCTGATGATGCTCATATTTTTTCTCTGGGAAGTAAGAATTTCGATAAGAAGAAATTAAAAGTTCACAGCACCCTTTACTAGAACTATAGGGATCATGCCCACCCATAGAATCATTTTCTCGATATCCCCAAACCCATTCTTTATTTTCATAGCATTTATCACTAGTAACTATAATACATACTTTAACCGATTCATGTGATCTAACTGCTTCTAATATATTTAGCGTTCCCATAACATTTACGTCGTACGTATATTTTGGATGATGATATGAATAGTTAACAAGTGATTGTGCAGCCATATGAAATACAATTTCGGGTTTATATTTACTAAAAACATTATTTAATTTATTAAAGTCTCTAATATCTCCTCGTAGATCAATTATGTCACTTTGGAGATTTGTTACAACAAAATTGTCCTTTTTATTTTTAGGGTCCAAAGAATATCCTATAACGGTCGCACCCAGTTCCCTCAACCATATCGATAACCAAGAACCCTTGAAGCCTGTATGTCCTGTAATAAGAACCCTTTTTCCTTGAAATACATTATTAAAGTTATGATTTAACAAGTGATTCACACCTTTAAATGATAAAATTCCTTATAAATTTGGATACAAATGTTTATTATGTTTATACCAATTAATTGTTCTTACTATGCCTTCTTCAACATCTATTTTCGGTTCCCAGGCAAGCATCTTTTTAACTTTATTAATATTCGGCTTAGGGACCCATCTCTCATTTTCTCTATATGGAAGCGCACCATAATTTGGTTTTTTATCTGTCTGTAAATGTCCAAAGAGTAACTCTACATAATACTTTAATTGATGCACCTCACCACTTCCAATATTAAAAATATCATTCTGTACAGAATCATTCTCAATCGCTAAAATACAAGCGTCCACAATATTATCTATATAACAATAATCTCTCAATTGATTACATAAAGTTAAATCCACGTTCCTACTTTGCAATGTTTGTAAAATGATGTGAGCAAAAAGTTTATGTGGTGCTTCCATTTCGCCAAATACGCCAAAGGGTCTGAGGGTTATTATGTTAATATTGTTTTCACGAGCGATTTGATGAGCTATTATTGTAGCCGCCGCTTTGCTGCTTCCGTATATATCTACAGGATTTAATACCATATTTTCATCAATCAATTCAGTCTTATTTCCATATTCCGAACTACTTCCCAGATTAATAATTTTTTTACAATCTACTAACCTTGCAGCTTGAATAATATTTATAGTTCCTATAACATTCGTTTCAACAGCACTCATATAGTCTTTATGAGTTGGATTCACACCATATGCAGCAAAATGACAAATATAATCCGGATGAAATTTTTTTACTGTATTTTGAACTTGAGTTTTATTTCGTATATCTGCTTCATACACTTCAATACTACTTAATACATTATTAAGCCGCCATGAATTTGATGATTCTCTTGTCAAAATACCTACTTTTGCTTGAAGTTTTAATAACCTCTGTATGAAATGGGAACCAATAAATCCATATCCACCAGTAACAAGTACTCTGCAATCTTTAAAAAGGCTATTCATTATTATTTTCTTACATCCCTTTTTATAGTTTTTTATATAAGCAAAAGTGTAAAATAATTGTTGCATTTGTATAATTTTCACAAAAATATAAAAGTCACATTTTTAAATGAAAATCTAAATTGGAGTTTAAATTTGGTAGGGAAGAATACTGAAAATAGTTTTTGGCTGAAGATTTATTCGATGTTTCTACATATAAAGGGGTGAGCTGCTTCATAAGGCTCCTATAGAGGATATGGCATGTCTTTCTTATACTTTCGATGTAAGGAACATAAATTCCCTTTAAAATGAGTTGGTCAATGTTAAGAGTTTCATGTTTCCATAAATCAAACTCATTCATATTAAAAATTTGCATACTGCCAAAATGAAAAGAAACTAATTCATCGTTATTCACAAAAATCTTTTTGTTTTCAATTCTTATAGTATCTTGATTATTTAAAATTAAATTCCACGGTGCAGCATTAATCCCTTTTTGATTTATAATTTTAATATTAGAAAATAAATTAGGAATATGGTTTAAATATTTTTGATCTCCCCATCTATTATATTCAATATCATACTTATCTTCACAGTACTCGAGACACTTATCTCTCCACCATTCTAAAATTCCTATACTATTTTTATCATTTTTAAATCCAATTAATCCAGCTTGATACATACCATGTATGTTTTCAAGTTCTGTTGTACCTCTTTGCGTGCAAAGAAAAATAGAATATTTCCACCATTCACTTAAAATTATGTTAGGATCAGAAAAAAAGTACATATCTGCATCGCAGTATATAATATGATCAACTTCGGGATAATGTTTCAATATATGAAGACATAATGGAGCTTTTAATGTCCAGCAATACTCCTTCAAGCTTCTTTTATTCTTTACATTTAGGAGTTCTTGATTTTCGACTTCTTTAACGTGAATGAGTATAGCATGTTTCAACTGCAATTTTATTAAAGTTTGATAGGTAAAATCATCCATACAACAAATCCATACATTAAAGTTTTCTCCCTGATTTGCTAGTGAATAATAACAGGTTAGCCCTTGAATAATATATTTTTGACTTATAATTAATGAGAAGTTTAAGAAACTATTCCACTGATTCATTTTTCTTCTTAATTTTGAATCCTTATATGGCGTTGTTGCTTCTTTAATATCTTTACTACTTAAGAGTTTATTTGTCACTTTACCAATTTTTAATTTTAATTCTCTAAGAATGAATTGAATTCGACTTAAATATGGAGTGTAAATACATTCTAGTATATTATTAGGTATTTCAATTTCTCCTAAAGACCAAAGATCAAATTGATCTTCACTAAAAATTGTAATACATGCAAAATGATAGACAACTAATTTATCCGTCTCAATATACACCTCATTTAGATTTTTTGATATATTAAAATTATTATTATAAATACAATTCCATGGTGCTGCGTTTACTCCTAGATTTTTTGATATCTTAACCATCGGAAAATACATAGGAAAATAGTCCAAATATTTTTGATCTCCAAACCTTCCAATATCAGGATTAGAACCACACCAATCCAAACACTTATCTTTCCACCATCCAACACTTTTTAATCCATATGAATCATTTTTAAAGCCGATTAATCCTGCTTGATATTTACCATATGTTTTTTCTACCCAATCACGGTCCCTCTGAGGACAAAGAAAAACAGAATTCTCTCCCCATTCATCAAATATAACAGCGGGGTTAGAGAAAAAACATAGATCTCCATCACAATAAAGTACGGATGGTAATTTATAGTTTACAAGCAAATATTCTATGAAAACAGGTTTCAACGTCCAACAATATTCATTAACTTTTCTATTTTTCTTAATACTTTTTAATTGTTCATCCTCCATCTCTTCTACTCGTATAAGCATTACTTGATTCAAATTCATTTCCTTCAATATATAATAAGCAAATGAATCTATACAACAAATCCATAACGTGCACTCTTTTGTGTTTTGCATTAAAGAGTGCTGTAATGCAATTACTTTTATGACATATTCTGTTCCTGCTATGACGCAAAGATGATTCTCGTGTCTAAAGTTCTTATCATATTCTAATTGAGAATTCTTATTGACTATAGAATGTGTGGAACGATTTTTGACAAAATGATTTTGCGATAGTTGAAAATTTATTTTTTCTTTAGAGGGAATATATGGGCGAGGCAAATTCTCTTTTCTATTGTTAGAGTTCAATATTTTTCACTCCTTTTAACTATCCTTTATTAGGATCCCAATTTTCATTTGCATCTTTCAGATCTTTCGGTGTATCAACACCAATCCAAAAACCATCATATTCAAAAACCGCTAGTTCCTTATTTTTTATTAAATTACGCAATGGTTCTTCCTCGAGGATACACGTATCTTCATCACTTAAGTAACTAAATATCGCTTTATTAAATACAAAAAAACCTCCATTTATTAAAGTATCAATTAGGGGTTTTTCCTTAAATCCTGTAGCAATTCCGTTTTCAACCTGTAATAAACCATACTGACTATTCTTCCTAATTCCAGTCAGTGTTGCAATTTTTCCTTTTTCTTTATGAAATTTTATAAGCTCATTAATATCTACGTGTGCTAACCCATCACCATAAGTTACTAAAAATAGGTCATCCTGCAGATGATTTTCAAGCTTTTTCAATCTTGCTCCAGTCATTGTTTCTATTCCTGTATCAATAAATTTTATATTCCACGATTTCGGTTCCTCAAGCAAGTGATACTGATTTTTTTGGAGATCTAACATAAAATCATACTCTTTCCAGTTATAATCCACGAAATATTCTTTGATTTTTTCCCCTTTATATCCTAATGGCAATATAAATTCTTGATGTCCAAATTTACTATACCAGTTCATAATATGCCAAATGAGAGGTTTTCCCTGTACCCTGACTAATGGTTTAGGAACATCTTCTAGAATCCCCTGCATCCTTAGTCCTTTCCCCCCACAAAAAATTATAACTTTCATACTATCTCTCCTGACAAGATTGGATTATATAACTAATTTAAGATATGCGGACAGAGTATGAACTGTATACACTTATGAACTAAAAGGACAAATTTCTACAAAAGCCGCTTTAAATCCTTAGTCTTCTTTTCATCTGAAGTATTCCATCTTTAGTTTATTTAATCTCCTTATCCTTCTTATATTTTCATTTCAAATAAAAAAAGAACAAAGCATGAATACTGGTTTTTCATGCTTTGTTCCTAAGTTCTAAATAGTCCCTGTCGTTACATAAACAGGTTCTTTACTAACAAGCGGCAAAATTCCACTTAAAAGCTATCTTAAATAAAAGTCTTTTTATTCTATCTCACTTCTCAAACACAAAATTAATCTTATTATCTTTCCACTCTAATTTCGCATCAAACGTTTTATCGTTCTTCTTGAAACCTTTCATTAGTTCCGTCTGTTCACCTTTTAATAGCTTTTTCATATTCTTTTGCGAAATTGTTTTTCCTAATATCTTTTTAGAGATTGTGAAATCACATTTCGTTGTATTATAGTTCGAACACCCATAAAAAGTAGATTTATCAATGACATCTCCATCACACTTTTTACATTGTCCGACCTTTTTACCGACTGTAAATTTAGAATTGGATCGCTCAATAGATTCTACATGTAATCCCGTAAAATCCCATTTCTCAGACATTTCAATTGCATCTTCAATAATTTTCGCTGACAGCTTTTTCGTTTGTTCCATAAACGTTGCTGGTGAAGCTGTACCTTCTCCTATTTCAGCAAGGCGCTGCTCCCACTTTGCTGTCATTTCTGGAGAAGCTAATATTTTATCGCCAATTGCAGTAATTAATACTTTTCCTTTATCCGTCGCATACACTTGGTTCTTCTTCACATCAATGTACTTACGGTCTTTTAGCATCGTAATAATACCAGCGCGCGTCGCTTCAGTTCCTAAGCCTTCTGTCTTTTTTAACACCTTTTCCAGTTCTTCGTTCTCTAAATACTTCCCAGCTGTTTTCATTAACGTAATAAGCTGACCTTCTGTATAACGCTTCGGAGGCTGTGTCTTACCTTCTTTGACTTTCACTTTTACAACTTTTCCTTGTTCGCCCTCTTGTACAATAGGAAGAATTGTTTCTTCATCCTTCTCGTCTTGGAAAATGACTTTACGCCAACCTTCCTGAATTTGCTGTTTTCCTTTTGAGATAAATTCAGCACGTCCATCAACGAGCGTTGTAATTGTAGTATAGTCAAAAATCGCAGCTTCATAATGCGCTGCAATCAATCTTCTCACAATCATATCGTAAATTTTTCTTTCATCACCAGATAATCTACTTGGATTTGTTACTTGTTCTGTTGGAATAATGGCATAGTGATCTGTAACCTTTTTTTCATTCACATAACGCTTATTATTCATAATAGAATGAATTGGCGCTGGCAATACATCTTTATATTCTTCAAACTGGCTTAATTTCTGCAAAATATCAGGAAACGTTGCAGCTTCTCCTTCTGTTACGTAGTTAGAATCCGAACGCGGGTACGATACAATGCCTTTTTGATATAACGCTTGTGTGATATCAAGTGTCTTTTTCGGTGAAAATTTAAATGCTTTATTCGCCGTTGCTTGTAACGATGATAAGTTAAATAAAAATGGTGGCTGAAACTCTTTTCTCTCTGTTTTCATTTCTTTCACTTCAGCCGGTTTATTTTGACAAAATGCAGCGATTTTATTTGCCATATTCGGATCTTTTAAGCGAGATTCATTATCTTGTTCCCACTTACCTTCATATTTCTTTCCTTCTATATTAAAGGTTGCAAATACTTCCCAAAAAGGCTCTGATTTAAAGTTTTCAATCTCTTTCTCACGTTTCACAATTAATGCAAGTGTTGGTGTTTGTACGCGTCCCGCTGAAAAAACATCATTCATTCCTTTTTTCTTTAGTAAAATACTAAAAACACGGGAAGCATTCATCCCCACGACCCAATCCGCACATGATCGTGTATATGCTTCATAATATGTATTCACCGTATCTGCTTCATCAAGTAAGTTTTTAAATCCTTGATAGATTGCTTGCTTCGTTAAAGAAGAAATCCAAAGACGTTTCATTGGTTTTTGTACATTACAAAGATTAACGATATTCCGTACAATTAATTCCCCTTCTCGCCCGGCATCTCCCGCATGAATAATTTCTGTTACTTGCGGATTATGTAACAACTGTTTCACAACATTAAATTGCTTATACTTTGACTTTGTTACTTCAAATTGAAAACGCTCTGGAATCATTGGCAACGTATCTAATGACCATTTTTTCCACTCTGCATGATAATGTTCTGGATTACATAATTGCGTCAAATGACCAATGGCCCACGTACAATAAGCACCGTTCGGAAACAACTCATTTGCTTCCACTTCCAAATAACCGTCTTTTCGTCGATATTTAAATTGAGAAACAAGCGCTAAACCTTGATCTGGTTTCTCGGCAATAATTAATTTCATTTTATAACTCCCTATCTAAATTGCTGTATCACTTCAATTATATCTATTTACTTTTCAGATGAGTATAACCCACGATAGTTCAAATTCCATTTTATATGTTATAGACTTCTAATATTATACGCTTAATCGAAATACCTCCACAATAGTGATTGGGTATTCATTTTTTATAAAAAGTTAAATCATTTTTTATTATTTGTTAAAAAATATCTGTCATTTTCAACTGCTTCACTTTAAAAACACTCTTGCTTTTCTTGACATTTTTTCTCCTCGACAACATCTATGGATGACATTGCATTCATAGATGTTGAATTTATCAATTCTTCGGTAATATTTGCAATCGAATTCATGTTATCACAAAGATAAAAAACATATTGTATTTTTTAGAGTTGACGCGACGTTATATTAAATTTATACTGTCAGTAACATATTACTGTTAATGACAGTATAATGTTATTAACAGTGTTAATTTTAATGTTATGTTAACGAAAAAAATTTTTTACATTTAAATTAGGAGGTTATATATTTCATGAAACATACAGGAAGACATACAGGTGCATTTCTTTTGCTGTTTTTAACAGAGGGGGATAGCTATGGAGGGAAACTTCTACAGAAATGTGAAGAGGAGCTTCCCATCAATCCAATTGACAGTGCCATCATATATCGCACACTAAAAAAATTAGAGAAAGAAGGTGCTGTTGAGTCTTATTTGGATACATCTGATCAAGATAAGCCGATAAAGATGTACAAAATTACTACAGCTGGAAAAAGACAATTAGAAGATTTTCAAATAGATATTGAAGAAAAAATTAAGAATTTATCATTTTTTTTAAACAAATATAACAAATGGAAGGAGTCTAATCATGATTAATGGTGCTATCCTTTACGCTATAGCCATTATTCTTACCAGTATTTCTTTTATAAAGAATCGGAATAAAACAAAAGATGCTCTATCAAAGTCATGGAAAATGTTTCGTAATCTTATACCTTCCATGCTATCAATTATGCTGTTCGTCGGACTATCACTGTCTATATTAACGCCTTCCTTCATTTCTTCCATCATTGGGGCAAAATCTGGATTCATCGGTATTGTTTATTCAGCAATAATTGGCTCTGTTGCACTCATTCCAAGCTTTGTTGTGTTTCCTCTTGGAAATACATTAGTCCAAAATGGTGCGGGCCTCCCTCAAGTTGCGGCATTAATGTCTACATTAATGTCAGTAGGAATCACAACTTTACCGATGGAACAAAAGATATTCGGGAGAAGTTTTGCTTATTCTCGTAATGCATCTGCATTGTTAATGTCTCTCATATTCTCGTATATTATTTGGGTGGTGATGGTATGAATGAATTAAGAAGATATCGTTTCTTTTTCATTTTACTATTGGGACTCATTATATTGACTTTTATAAACCAATCGTTGGGATGGAACGCATTTCAATTAACAGGAAAAAGTATTTTAGATATGCTGTTTCTACTTCCCCCTGTCTTACTATTCGTAGGATTGCTTGACCAGTGGATGAAGAAAGAAACATTAATTAAATATATGGGAAAAAAATCTGGCATCTATGGCATCTTGTTCTCCCTATTATTAGGAGGAATTGCAGCTGGTCCCCTCTATGTTGCTTTTCCAATCGCGGCACTTTTATTAAAAAAAGGAGCGAGCATACGATACGTTGTATTTTTTCTAGGAGTTTGGACAACTGCAAAATTACCGGTTATGGTGTATGAATTTGCTTCATTTGGAGCTAAATTTACACTCATTCACATTTGTTTCGGTCTATTCTTTTTCTATGTAATGGGTATTGTTTATGAGAAGTTTTATGACCAACGACAATTGCTAAAGTATGATATAACGAAAGAAGTTTAGATTTAGATAAATAAGCCTTGGAGCCCCTCAATCCCAAATTCTTTTGTAGCTGTAGATTTTAAATAGCGTTACACATTTTATAAAGGGAAAAGAAAAGTTAACATTTGAAATTCCTTGACGGAAACCTGTAAATCCATCATGACTAACTACTTGAATGTAAGGATATTAGTCATTTTTTATAATCGCTATGGCCTAGTAAACAAGCTAGACATTGGGTATTTCAAAATATTAACTTGCTTGACATGAGGTGTGATTCCTACTAAAAAGGAAGAAATGATAAACTAAGATAATGCTACCTCAAATAAAGAAGTAGCATTATCTTATACGAACCTTAAGTCATAATAAAACGTCAACATGATTGTAGAAAAACGAAAAGAACCATCCCTTTTTCTATATCACGTACCGCAAAAAGTTCGGTAAGGACATGATGATGGCGCAGGTAGTGTCGCGTACTCATCTTGTTCAGGGGAATGCGCGTAAGGGTTTGAAAGGACTTTTAGAAGACGCTCCATCACGCTGTAATCCCCATGTTCTACAGCAGCTTCTAGCGCTTCTTCTACCCTGTGATTCCGAGGGATTATCGCAGGATTGTTTTTCCGCATCAATAAATGTGAAGAATCTTTTGATTCTTCCTGTCTACCTAGTCTTTCCTGCCACCGCTCATGCCACTGATCAAATTCTGGAGTTTCAAACAAATCCATATCCTCTATCTTATTAAAAGTTAAAGCACGGAAGGTATTCGTATAGTCTGCACGATTCTTCTCCATGATAGTAAGGAGGTCTTCAATAAGGGATTTATCCTGCACTTCTTCGTTAAATATCCCCAATTTAGCTCTCATTCCCGCAAGCCAGTTAGTATGATATACCTCGTTATAATTCAAAATTGCATCTTGAGCCATTTCCATAGACTTTGCATAATCACTATGCAGCAGTGGTAATAAAGTTTCAGCAAACCTTGCAAGATTCCATCCACCAATATATGGCTGATTGCCATAAGCATAGCGACCTTGAATATCAATGGAACTGAATACTGTTTCCGGATCATAAGTATCCATGAAGGCGCAAGGACCATAATCAATGGTCTCTCCACTAATGGTCATATTGTCAGTGTTCATCACCCCGTGAATAAAACCAACAAGTTGCCATTTTGCAATCAACGAAGCTTGACGCTTAATCACTTCCTCAAGTAGGAAAAGATAGCGATTTTCAGCAGTATCACCGTCTGAATAATGTCGCTGTAATGTATAGTCAGCTAGGCTTTGGAGCTCTTCAACAGTCCCCCATTTAGAAACGTACTGAAAGGTGCCAACGCGCAAATGACTTGCAGCCAAACGAGTTAGAATTGCACCAGGCTGCTCGGTTTCACGAATGATTGATTCACCGGTTGTTACCACCGCTAGGCTACGAGTAGTAGGAATACCAAGCGCATACATTGCTTCGCTGATGATATATTCGCGTAACATCGGTCCAAGTGCCGCTCGACCATCCCCCCGGCGAGAGTATGGTGTTCTACCAGAACCTTTCAGGTGAATATCAACCCTCTCACCTAAGGGAGTGATTTGCTCGCCAAGTAGCAGAGCTCGGCCGTCTCCTAACCGGTTAAAATGTCCGAATTGATGCCCCCCGTAAGCTTGAGCAAGAGGAAAAGCGCCTTCGGGAATCCGATTTCCTGCAAGCTCCGCTACCCCATCGTCACTTTCTAGTTCCTGGATGTTCAATCCTAGAGATGTTGCCAACGAATCATTGAGAATGATCAATTTCGGTGAGCGAACAGGAGTTGGATTGATGCTGGTGAAAAATAAATTCGGTAGACGGGCATAACTATTATCAAAGTTCCATCCTGTTTCTATTCTTTCTTTTTTCGTCATCTTACTTATCACCGTCACTTATCTTTTATATATCAGACAAAATTTAAATGGGATGGTAATTATGTATTTCTACACCAATACAAAGTAATCCCTTTTAATGTCTACTTCTGCCATTTTATTATACCCTTTCTATCAAAAGAAGGAGAAAGCAAATCATGTTTTATTCTGCATAAATGTACCTTATATGTGAAAAATTAAAATACATTTGTGTATTTATAAACAAACAAGGTTTTATGTATAAGTAAATCCCAATACAAAAAAACATACAACCATACCAGCAAAAACAAGGTTATATGTTTCTTATCTATTATTTATATGTATTTACAAACATTACAGTCCTTTTTGTACAATCTTAGCACCTTCATATAATTTATCTGCATAATTTTTAAGATCTTGCCAACTATCTTTCGCTGTCTTAAGATCTTCTTTTACAAACGCAAGCTGATCTGGACTAATTGATTCAACATTTTTTAGTAAAGAATCATATTTTGATCCTATTGTATGCCACTGATTCGATATATTTTGAAGAGCAGTAATAGCTGTATCAATTGTTTCAGTCATATGTTCAGTTTTATTTTTGGCATCTGTCAAAATAACTAATTCTGCCTCTGCTCCAGAGATTCTGGACTTTAATTGTTCTATTTCTTGTTGTGCAGATGCGATATTCTTGTCAGCAGTGACAATCAATGGTATACCAACCGGAGGTATAAATACAGCTAAAGCTATATAGCCACCACGCCTGTCATAGTTTTGTTTAATTGTATTATTACAATTGTTTATTTGTTGTTGTAGAAGCGGAATACCGGCGTTCGTACTTTCTAAAATAGACTTCAATTGATTAGCATCTTCTTTAAAACTTCTTGTATCTTCAGCCATTTTATTTCGGAATGTTTTCAACTTTTCTAGTAGCCCATCCACTTCTTGACTATTTTTCAAAATACTATTATATAATTTCTCCAGTTCATTTTTAAATTTCCCTGTATCTTTTTGATCTAAAGCAGTTAGTAATTGATTATAACTCGCTTGAAACGTATCATTATAACTCACGCTATTCTGATTCGTTTTCATAATATGAGGCTTTAGATCATCTAACCAATATGTTGCATTCGTTTGCGCATCCTTTTGATGCTTAATCATGTTTGCTTGTAAATTACTATTTATAGAACTTATTTTACTTAAATCTGTCTGCTGTTGATTACGGATTGTTTGGGCATATGAATCCATTGTAAGGATGCTTGCTCCCATTTTCTCCATTACTTCTTTAAATTCATCAGGACCAAGAGAATAGTTCTTATTACTTTCTTGCTGTTGAGAAATGCTTCTTTGCACAGTTTGTTCTGCCGCAAAAGTATGAAGTGGCACTACATTACTCGCTGCCATTCCGGTAATGAGCGTTGACAAAATAATTTTCTTATACAATTTCTTATTCATCTTCTTTCACCTATTCTTTCAGATACATTACATATTTTATGATATTCATAAACTTCAATACCTTACTTCAAATGCCTTTCGAGCGTTGTAAATGAAACACCATTTAAAACTTATATACATATAAATAGAGGGCTATAATACTCTCTCAATTCTATAATCCTTATCTAACTTAATAACTATATAGGAAATCTCCTACTCAAACTTGAGCAGGAGATTCTCATTATAGGCCCTTTATAAGAAGAAAATCAGTCTATTCTTTCCATCTTGTTGACAATTTCTAGAGCTATATTACATTTTGTCCTCTACTACTTTAATTTCACTGGCTTGAAAATCTTCAGCATACTTTTTAACATCGCTCCAGCTATCTTTAGCTGTCTTGAGGTCTTCTTTTACAAAAGCAAGATCTTCTGGAGTAACATTATTAACATCTCTAAGTAGATTCTTATATTTCGCTCCCATCGTCTCCCATTTATTTGAAATATTTTGCAGTGCATTAATAGCTAGATCAACTGTTTCTGTTAAACTTTCAGTTTGCTTTTTAAGATTTGTTAATCCGACGACTTGTGCTTTTGCACTTGAAATTTCTCCTGTTAACTTTTGAATCTCTCCCTGTGCTCTATCAATTTCTTGCTTTGCTAAAACAACTCCTGTTATACCCGCTGCTAGTCCACCTACACCGACTATAATAAGTGTAGTACCAACTCCAGCTGCTGCACCGGTAGCAACTAAAGCTGCACCACCTATAATAGCAATTGGGCCTAAGGCTGTTGCAACAGATGCGCTAATAAGAATTGCGTTATTTTTATTAATGCTCTCTAGGTTTGTTGAGATTTGTTTTTCTAGAAGAGGGATTCCTGAATCTTGGCTCGCTAGAATAGACGTAATTTCGTTGGCATCTGTTTTAAAGCCTTGCGTATCAGATGTTAATTTAGCACGAAAATCTTTCAAATCTTTCACTAGCTTGTCCACTTCTGCTTTATTCACTGAAATACTATTACTTAATCTTGTAAGTCCATTTGCTAATGTCACTTTGTCTTTATTATCTACAGCCGCTACTAAACTATCATAATAATTTTGAAATTTCGCATTATAATTAATAATATTTTGGTTCATACCAATCAGTTGCGGTTTCAGATCATCTAACCAGTGGTTCGCATTTCCTCTAGCAACACCTTGATGTTGTATAATCCTTGATTTCAAATCATCTTTAACTGCAGTTATATCATTAAAATTAGCATTTGCTTGCTTAAGAATTGTTAAAGCATACAGATCCATTGCTAAAACATTTGATCCTGTTTTTGCTACTGCATCTTTAAGCCCTTCTGGTCCTAATGAATACTCAGCATATTTATCTGCTACATCTTTAGCATAAATAGGAGCTGGTTTTGTTATATTTTCCGCTGCAGATGCATATGATGGCATGATACTCCCTGCTGCCATTGTGGCTATTAATGTAGATAAAGCCATTACTTTATAAGGTTTTTTTGTCATTTTCCTCTCTCCTTATATGATTTAAAATTGTTATTTTTCATTCAATAATTAGCCTTAGTTTACTTCTATTTTTGTAGCAAAATCTTCATATTGTTTTATTTGTTTATTCATTTCATCTGTAAACGTTTTAAGTTGAGTTAATTGTGTTTGTAGTGCCTTAGAATCTATATTCGTATCAGTATCAAGACCTGTCTTCATTTGAACCATTGTTTCATTTAATGCTTTCCAATCGTTTACTAAACCATCATAAGCCTTAAGTTGTTTCTTAATTAAGTTTGTAAAGCTACCTACTTGATCGTCAATAAGAGTCATTTGAGTCGTTTGAATTTCATATTGCGATAATTTTTGCAACAATAGGATTAATTGTTGTCGTTTCTGCTTAATCGTATTATTAGCTTGTTGTGTTTCACTATCAGCAGCATCTAAAATACCGTTACCAAGTTCTTGAATAGAAGTAAAATCTATCGTTTTCGTTTCCGCCCCTGTTTTAGCGATATCAACACTCTGCTTTCCAACCTTTATAGAACCATTAAGAATTTCTTTCGATCGATTTAAAATTTTTGTAAATTCATTTTGAATTTCTTCTTGAGTTTGTTTAATTTCTGCTCTAAGTTTTACAACATCTCCGTTTGCGCCATTTAAAGTTTGAACCGCTGTGTTAACTCTCTTAGAAAGGCTATCACTATCTTCAATCAATTGATCTTTATACCCATTTAAGTCTACTGAAGTTCTTTCCATATTCGTCTGAACCGTTTGCACTTGATTTTGCAATCTATTAAAAGCACTTATAAAGTCGGCTTTTGCTTGCGGATCTTCATTCATTTTTCCAGCTAATTCAACTAATCGATCATAATAGTTTGTAAATCTTGTATTAAATCCCTTCATCTCTTGATTTAAATCGAATAATTTCGGATTATATTCATCCATCCATTCTTTAACATGTTCTCTTGCAATGCGTTGATCAGTTGTCAAACTACTCATAGCATTTACTTTAATGTCTGGCTGTTTTAATATAACTAACCCGTATCCTTGAATTAAAGGAGTTTGTGATCCTAATGTTCTAATCGAATTTGATAGCGTATTCATAATAAATGCATTTTGAATATTTGCTTGTTGTAATTGAGGTTGCTTACTTTCTGCAAAAGCATTTACAGGTACGAAGCAACTTGTAGATACCGCTGTAACTAATAACCCTGCGACTAACGTTTTTTTCATGTTAATTCCTCCTATTAATTAGTATTTCTTGATTAAACAGTTAGACTAAATTTTAAATGTTTATATTTCTAGGAAAACTAGCCCTATAACTGTTTATCCTTATAGAACGTTTTAATGATTCTAATTTTGAGAATCTGATTATAGATTATAAATATTTGTACATAATGCCCTACTATAAACCTATTCCCTAAGCGGTTACATAAAAGACACGCACGAAGATAAACTTGATTTTGTATCTCATAAAATGTAACTAACGAGCTTATGCCCCTATTAAAACATTATGTTTTTACTAAGTAAATCACAAAATTCCGTTAACCATACATCAATTACCATATATTCAAATTATAAGATGGAAAAATAATTATATTAATAAAAAATTAGTAAACCTATTTTTATGTAATATATTAATTTAAATTTGATATTTCTATGTAAAATATAATTTATATAGGTATTTATTTCCAAGGAAATGTTTTCGATATAATAAAATACTATTTTATATACTACCTCCCTATATTTGGATATGTAAAATTACATAAAGAATGAGAGCAAATTACGTTGTAACAAGATCTTATTTTTAACATTTTTTTCGCAAAATAACTTTTTATATTATTATTTTGAAAGAAATAAATATATAAACCCAGTAACGTGAGAGTAAGTATAAAAATACACAAAAAGCCCGAATCATGCACTTTTTTAAGTGTTCACAATTCGGGTATAGTTCAATTAGAATAGCTTCTTTATTTTTATTTATCGTTTTCAAATCATACAATGCTTACCTTCTGTTAGATTAAATCATCTATCGTAAATGCACCTGGCAGCAATTGTTCAACTGTTACTTCTTTTTCATCGCCTTTTTGATTTGTCAATAATACTGGCATTTGTGGATCACAAAATTCTGCAATTACTTGTCGACAAGCTCCGCATGGTGAAATAGGACCATCCGTATTACCTGTTACTACTAAATAGCTGAAATCGCGTTCTCCTTCTGACACTGCTTTAAATATCGCTGTTCTTTCAGCACAATTACATAAACCGTAAGATGCATTTTCTATGTTACAGCCTGTATAGATTTTACCATCTTTCGTAACGAGTGCTGCTCCAACAGGGAATTTCGAATACGGAATATAAGCTTTCGACAACATCTTTGTTGCTTCCTCAATATATTTTTGTTTATCCATATTATTTCCTCCTTAAAGTACATTCAATTCTACTAACCATTAATCAGTAATAATAGTATGAATTAATGTTGGAGCTTCGGCCTTTTCTGATATAGAAATATTTTCATGAATTTTAGCTTTTACATCTTCAACATCTTCGCGATTTGCATAGATTGTAACTAACGATTCGCCTTCTTTTACAGCTTCGCCAACTTTTTTGCGTAACATTAAACCAACCGCTAAATCAATTTCATCCTCTTTTGTCGCACGGCCTGCCCCTAGAAGCATCGCAGCAATACCGATTTCGTCTGCAACAATGTGAGACACAACACCTGAAGTTTTAGCTGGTACATCAATTACATATTTCGCTTGTGGTAACTTTTCTGGATGATCTACAACCGAGCTATCGCCGCCCTGATTACGTAAGAATTCTTTGAATTTCTCAATCGCTTTTCCATTCTTCATAACTTCTTTCAACATTTCACGTGCTTCTTCTAATGTATTTGCTTTTTTACCAAGTACAACCATTTGACTTCCTAATACAAGCACTAATTCCGTTAAGTCTTCTGGCCCTTCTCCTTTTAGCGTATCAATTGCTTCCTTCACTTCAAGAGCGTTACCAATCGCAAAGCCAAGTGGCTGTGACATATCGGAAATAACAGCCATTGTTTGACGACCAACATTATTTCCAATTCGTACCATTGCATGTGCTAATTTTTTCGCATCCTCTTCTGTTTTCATAAACGCTCCTGCTCCTGTTTTAACATCAAGAACAATTGCATCAGCTCCAGCTGCAATTTTTTTACTCATAATCGAACTTGCGATTAATGGGATCGAATTCACAGTTCCCGTAACATCACGTAGTGCATATATCTTTTTATCGGCAGGTGTTAAATTACCTGTTTGTCCAATAACTGCAACCTTATCACGATTCACTAAATCAATAAATTGCTCTTTCGTAATTTCAACATGGAATCCTTCAACTGCTTCTAATTTATCAATCGTACCACCTGTATGCCCTAGACCACGTCCAGACATTTTTGCAACTGGTACATCTAAAGCAGCTACTAATGGTCCTAAAACTAATGTTGTTGTATCACCAACACCGCCAGTTGAATGTTTATCTACTTTAACCCCTTCAATCTCTGATAAATCAATTGTCTCTCCAGAATTCACCATAGCCATTGTTAAATCAGCACGTTCACGATCAGACATGTCTTGGAAAAAGATAGCCATTGCTAGTGCACTTACTTGATAATCAGGAATTGATCCATCTGTATATCCTTTAATAAAAAATTGAATCTCCTCTGTTGTTAATTCTTTACCATCACGTTTTTTCGCAATTATATCTACCATTCTCATCTTAATCACCGATCCTTTTTATTTTAATTTGTAAAAGGTCAACTTAGTAAACTCTCAATATATTAATCCAACTATTGTTGCGGATAAAAAGCTTACTAAAGTTGCTCCGAAAAGCAGTTTTAAACCAAATCTCGCTACCACATTCCCTTGTTTTTCGTTCAAACTCTTAACAGCACCAGCGATAATTCCGATTGAAGAGAAATTTGCGAATGAAACAAGGAACACTGAAATGATAGCAGTCGTTCTTCCTGAAAAATTAAAGTTCCCTTGTGCTAAATTTGTCATAGCTACAAACTCATTTGATACAAGTTTCGTCGCCATAATATTACCGGCATTAACAGCTTCATGCCAAGGAACCCCCATAATAAATGCAAATGGTGCAAATACATAACCAAGAATCTCTTGGAATGAGATACCAATTATTCCTTTAAAAATGGCATTAATAAAAGCAATTAAAGCAACAAATCCAATTAGCATAGCAGCTACTGTAATAGCAACTTTAAAGCCATCTACTATATATTCTCCTAATACTTCAAAAAAGGTCTTTTTCTCTTCCTCTTGTACTTCTAAAATATCTTCTTCTTCCGTAACCTCATAAGGATTAATAATAGAAGCAATAATAAACCCGCCAAACAAGTTCAGCACTAAAGCGGTTACAACATATTGCGGTTTTAATAACACCATATAGGATCCCACTATAGACATAGAAACCGTTGACATTGCAGAAGCACACAGTGTATATAATCTTTTTTCACTTAATAAACCTAATTGTTTCTTAACAGAAATAAATACTTCTGATTGTCCTAAAATCGCTGAAGCTACAGCGTTATATGATTCAAGTTTTCCCATTCCATTCACTTTGCTTAAAGCTAAACCAATATATCTCACAATGAACGGTAATACCTTAATGTGCTGCAAAATACCAATTAAAGCTGATATAAACACAATTGGCATTAATACTCCTAAAAAGAATGAAAATTCTTTTTGGTTTAACAAACCACCAAATACAAAATTAACACCATCACCAGCATACTTTAACAATTGTCCAAAGCCATCTGCGATTCCAGTAATTAGTACGTTCCCGATACTTGTATTTAATAGTAAGAAACCTAAAATAAACTGAAGTACAATCATCGTTATAATAGGGCGACATTTCACTTTTCTTCTATTATTACTTGCAAGCCATGCGATACCTAGCACAATTATCAAGCCTATGATACCGATTACATATTTCATAAAAATCCCCTTCTTTTCCGTATCCGCTTACATATTTTTAAAATGTTAAAGCAATAGATACACCATGCTTTTACAACAATTCGTATATCTATTGCTTACAACTTTTTATGAATTAATAGTTATCTGAAGCGTCGTTTGTATCATTTAATACAATTGCAACACTAGCACTTGCACCGATTCTAGAAGCACCAGCTTCAATCATTTTCTCTGCATCTTCACGTGTACGAACGCCGCCAGACGCTTTCACACCAACGTTTTCCCCAACAGTTTTGCGCATTAATGCGATATCTTCCACAGTTGCACCACCAGTTGAGAATCCAGTTGAAGTTTTTACAAAATCAGCACCAGCTTTTACAGACAATTCACAAGCACGAACTTTTTCTTCATCTGTTAATAAACAAGTTTCAATGATAACTTTTACAAGTGCTTTTCCTTTCGCAGCTTGTACAACTTCACGAATATCGTTTTCAACGAATTCATGATCCCCATCTTTTAAAGCACCAACATTGATTACCATGTCTACTTCAGTTGCGCCCTTTGCAATTACATCTTTTGTTTCAAATACTTTTGTCTCAGTTGTATTTGCACCTAAAGGGAATCCGATTACTGTACAAACATCCACATCATGTCCTGCTAATTCTTCAGCAGCTAATTTTACCCATGTAGGATTAATACAAACAGAAGCGAAATTATATTTCTTTGCCTCTTCTAAAACTTTCATAACGTCTGCTTTTGTAGTATCCGGTTTCAAAACTGTATGATCAATTAACTTTGCAATGTTCATTTTCTTCACTCCTCACATCTTTTAACAACTTCATTCTAACTCCACCTTGAACAAATGTAAACATACTTTTGAAATTTTGTTCAACACTTTTTTGAGATAGTGAAATAAGTTTTTAAAATTGACACAAAAAGGGCGCTGCCACATTAACAGCTCCCTCATAAAACACACCATTTATTCATTCATAAAAAAATCTATTTCACAAATTTCTTATGCAAACCATTACTTCATCATGAAATTTTTATCGAAAAACACATATGTTGCACAGCCACATGCTAAAAGAAGGTTTCTCAAATTTTTATTTTTGAGAAACCTTCTTTTTCAACCTTTTTCGTAATGTAACAACTCTTTTGCAGTATGCTGATCGATAATCAACACATTCGCATATCCGCCTCTTAACGCCCCATCAATTGCTTTTACTTTTCTAGAGCCTCCTGCAACAAGAACAGATCGCTTCTTTAAGCGCAACTCTTCTAAATCAATACCAATTGTTCGCTGATTAATTTCCTCACTGCAAATATTACCGTCTCCATCGAAGAAACGTGAACAAATGTCCCCAACAGCTTGTTCTTTCAATAGGTTCATTTCTTGTTCATTCAAATAACCTAATCGAAATAATAAAGCCTCATCTCTAACCGTTCCAACTGTGAAAATGGCAATATTAGCTTGTTTTCCCATCTCAACAATATGATGAATATGCCTATCCTGCTCTACTAATTCTTTTGTAACTGCATTATCAAATATAACTGGAAGCGGTAAATTTCGTGGTGTTGTTTGAAAAGCATCCGCAAACAAGGCGATCGTTTCACTCGCGTATGTATTTACACTTGAATGACTAATTCCTCCTTTTAATTGGACAACTTCTACCCCTTTTACATGCTGCGGGACAATTTTTCTAGCGATTTCATACATCGTCGTTCCCCAGCTCACACCAACAATATCACCATTTGTAACAGTCTTCTCCATATATTCAGCAGCATACTTGCTAATATACTCCGTAATGACTGTATACTCTGGTACTGAAGCAAATACGACATGTACCTCTAATAAATTATATTTTTCTTTAAGTAGGTTTCCTACATTATCTAAATCAGCAAATGGATCAGCTATTTTAATTTGAACAAACCCTTTTTCTTTTGCATATTTCAACAATCTCGAGATAGTCGGCCTTGAGATATTCAATTTATTTGCAATCTCTTGTTGACTATAATCAGATTGGTAATATAACCTTGCAACTTCAACGCTCAATTGTTGTTTTTCTTTATCCATATTCGTTATTTCTATACCCCTTCCAAACTTATTGTATCTTAATGGCATCATAACATTTCATGTTGTAAAATTCGACTATGTAAATTGGAGATAAACGTATTTCATTTCACAAATTAAATTTTAAGAGATGAAATAAATTACAAAACGATCATGAAACATCTCCTTGCACTCTATCAAGATGATTACATTTTTAATTATGTTCACAACATGAAAATGAAAACAGACAAACAGCAAAAGACTTTATTTCTAACAAATAATTTAGCAATTACGATTGCACCGCAGTTTTCAATTTTGAATGATTTTACCGAATTTTTGAATGACCTTAAAATTCTTCCTATAAAAGATGATAATTGGGCTTAGTCACCACTTTCTCTATGGCCTGTTCAATCTAAGGATAATAGTTTAGCTGAGATTGCAAATACTCTTTTACATCTAATTCAACAACATATGAGACACTTGTAAAGCAATAAAATTGCCGGTGAAATAAAATGTACGTTATAATAATCTGAGTTTATAGAACATTCAAAGTATAAGGGGCGATGAAATGTGCAAAAAGGATCAAAAACTACATCTGATTTTTTTACTACAATAAAAGAACGTCATTCAGTACGTCATTATGATCCAACAGTGAAGATTTCACGGAAGGAATTAAAAGAAATGTTGGGAGAAGCAATCTTGGCACCATCTAGCTCCAATCTCCAGCCGTGGCGTTTCCTTGTGATTGACGACCAAAATTTGAAAGAAAAGCTGCTTCCTATCGCATTTAATCAACAACAGATTGTAGATGCATCTGCCGTTATTGCTGTTCTTGGAGATATGGAAGGCTATAAGCAAACAGAGAAAATTTATCAATCAGCAGTTGACGCTGGCTATATGACGAACGAAGTAAAACAAACACTTGTGAATAATATTACAAACAGGTATTCAAACCGAGAAGCACAACTGATTAAAGAGATTTTATTAGTCGATGCAGGGCTTGTATCCATGCAGCTTATGCTTGTTGCAAAAGCAAGAGGGTATGATACAGTACCAATGGGCGGTTATGATGAAGAGAAATTCCAAGAAGCTTTTGAAATTCCAAAACAATACGTACCTGTTATGTTAATTGCCGTGGGTAAAGCGGCAATACCTGGGCATCCAACAACACGTTTGTCTGTTGGTGACGTGACATTTTGGAATGAAATGCAATAAAGTGAACCTGCCTTTATCAAGTAATTAAAAAACTACAAGACAAGGATAATTACACTTTATACAAAACCGGATAGCTGTCCTAAAAAGAACAGCTATCCGGTTTAATAATTCTAATCATCTATTCTCTTACGGATTTGTAGACCATAATCCAGCAGATTTAATGAATGTACGTTTATTTAATTTCAGCTGTGCTACAATAAATTCGGCAATATCTTCAGCTTGCATAACTCTATCTGGATTACCATCTGTCAAACCTAATTCTACTGCCATATCTGTTGCAACTGTACTTGGTGTTAATGCTGTAACACGAATATTATGTTTACGTACTTCCATTGCTAACGATTCAGTTAAACCAAGAACACCAAATTTAGAAGCACTGTACGCGCTTGTTACTGGTGCTCCCTTTTGTCCAGCTGTCGATGAAATATTAATAATATCACCGGACTGCTGTTCAATCATTCCTGGTAACGCAGCACGAGTTACATAATAGACGCCCATTAAGTTCACTTGAATGATTTTTTCCCATTCTGCAACTTCTAGTTCTAGGAAATTGCCAAATTTAGAAATTCCGGCATTGTTAATTAAAATGTCAATAGAACCTAAACCATTTTTCAATGTTTCAATTGCTTCACTTACTTCTTCATATGAAGATACATCAGCAATAGCAATTACAGCTTTCACACCTTCTGCCTCTACCTCTTTTGCAACAGCCTTTAAATTTTCTTCTGAACGTGCTAAAAGTCCTACATTCACGCCTTCTTTTGCTAAAGCGATTGCGACAGCACGGCCAATCCCTCTGCCAGCTCCTGTAATTAATGCATTTTTTCCTTGTAATAATTCTGCCAAATCTAACACTCCTTATTCATTCTAAATTGCTAATTTTTTCATAGCATAAATTTTATCTATATATTATTTAAAATACAATACTGCACTTTAATGTGCGTAGGTTACCTATAAGTAACTATAAGGTAAAAGCTATTTTCTAGTGTATTAAGCACTATGCTCAATTTGCTCCCTCTTCCCTTTTCTCTTATGTCGTTTCCAGCTCACCAACTTCCTAACTGTTCCTAACATACCTGTTGGAAGACCTAATAAGACGATGATATACAATAAACCAAGAAAAATTGTCCATCGTTCAAAAATTGGATACTGCGCAGCAAGCTCTGACAAATAGTATTTCAAAGATTCAATCATTCCTGCTCCTATTATCGCCCCTACTAATGTCCCAATGCCACCGATTGTCGTCATTAATAAAGCATTCAGCGTCATGTCAATTGAAAAAACAGTCGTATTTACAAAGCGAAGTGTAATAACAAATAATCCACCGCTCATAGATGCTACAACTCCAGCTACAACACTCGCAATTACTTTATAGTGAAGAATTTTATAACCAAGTGCTTCTACACGTTGTTCATTTTGCGAAATCGCTTTTAATACGTTTCCGATTGAAGATTTCGTAAACAGTTGTAGTAATAAAAAAATGATTACTAGACTTATTAATGTAATATAGTAAAATGTGAAACGATCTCGAAATATATCAGGTACACGAAACGTAAAACCATCTCCCCCATGCGTGACAGTTCGCCATTTTTCAGCTAGCACAAAGAATAATTGAGAAATAGCTAGTGTTAGCATCGCATAAAAATGACTTTTTAATCGTAAGGAAAGCATACCGACTATATAGCTAATGACCGCTGATAAAGTGACTGCTAATAGAATCCCAATAAAAAAACTCGATATCGTTGTCTCTTGTCGGTCTAATAGGAGTGCAACGCAATAAGCACCGATTCCAAAGAACATACAATGCCCAAACGACACAATTCCCGTATAACCTAATAGAATATCAAAGCTCATTGCAAAGATTGCGAAAATGAAAATTTGTGTAAACAAGATTAACATGCTCCTTGAATCGTTTATAAAAGGAAATATGATGAAACAAAAAAGAATTACACCCCAAAAATATAAGCTAGCCCGATTAGATGATGTAGCCATAACAATCTCACCCCTTTTCACCAACAAGTCCTGTTGGCTTAACTAATAAGACGAATAACAGCATCAACATGTTTATCGCAAGCGATAAATCTGGAATATAGTATGCTGTAAAAGCTCCTGCCAAACCAACAATTAAGGATGCAATTACAGAACCTTGTACACTGCCTAATCCACCAATTATTACAACGATAAAAGCTAAAATAGCATACTGCATCCCCATTTCAGCAAAAATAATACCCGAATAAGGCGCGAGGAGAAAGCCACCTAACGCCGCCATCCCAGCTCCTAATAAAAATACGAAAGAAAAGATAGCTTTCACATTAATCCCAAGCGCTTGAACCATCTCTTTATCCATTACACCAGCACGAATCATAAGCCCAATTTTCGTTTTTCGAAGTAACAATACAAATCCGATGTAAACGAATAAACCGATTAAAATAACAAATAAGCGATACTTGATTAATATGATTCCATCAAATGTAAAACTTCCTTGTAACCAATTCGGTAACTTAGCTCCTATCGGATTCGGCCCCCAAAATACTTTGATACATTCACTAAGCACGAGCATACCACCAAGTGTAACCAGAAGCTGACGAACATGATTTCCATAAACAGGACGGATGAGGAATCTTTCTAATATCCAACCAAGAAACATCCCCATCACAATAGCACCAAATAATGCAAACATATAACTGCCTGTTACATGAAACAACCACACCCCAGTGAAAGCACCCCATGCAAATAGTCCACCATGAGCAAAATTAAGAACACTCATTAAACCGAAAATGAGTGTTAGGCCAGATGCTAATAAGAAAATAAGCACACCTGTCGAAACACCATTTACAAATAAATTAATCAACACATCCACGTTTTTCACCTCATCCATATCAAGGTTAAGAAATCCCTAAATATTTATGACATGTTTCCTTATCTTCCTTCAGTTCACTCATCGGACCATTATGCACAATTTTCCCATTATCCATAATGTAAAAGTAATCGCCAATTTGACTGGCCATCATAAAATTTTGTTCGACAAGTAAAACAGTTGTTTTCTCCTTCATTTTTAAAATTGAGATCATCAACTTCTCAATCATGATTGGTGACAATCCTTTACTAGGCTCATCAATAAGCAGCAGGCCTTCACTGTTAATATAAGCTCTTGAGATAGCGAGCATTTGCTTTTGGCCTCCACTTAATAAGCCACTCTTTTTATACCAAAATTGTTTTAAGTCTGGAAAGAGATTCAGCATCCACTCTACTTTTTCATCTGTTTCTTCATTCTTTTTCGTTTGAGCAAGTGCAAACGTTTCTTCAACCGTTAAGTCGTAAAATATCCCTTGATTTTCTGGCACATACCCTATACCTTTTCGAGAAATCATATGTGTTGATAGCCCATTTACTTTCTCGTCTCCAAAATAAACTGCTCCGTTAGAAATGGTATGAAACCCCATAATAGAACGCAGCGTTGTCGTTTTCCCTGCTCCGTTTCTTCCAAATAAGACTGTAATGGTTCCTTCCTCCACCCCAAAAGAAACACCTTGCAAAATATGAAACTGATCTAAATACGTTTCTATATTATCCACTTTTAATAGTGTCACTGTATAATCCTCCTAAATATGCAGTTTGCACACGCTCATCCTTCATGATCTCCTCTGGTAACCCTTCAGCTAATAACTCACCCTGAAATAACACAATAAGATGATCAGATAAATGAAGGACCATATCCATTTTGTGCTCAATTAGTACAATCGTATTTTCACGATTATTTTTTATATTTTCAATTACTTGTAAAATAGCAGGAACTTCTTCAAGAGAAATACCCGCTGTCGGTTCATCTAACAACAACATATCTGTTTGAAGTGCTAAAAGCATTGCAAGTTCCAATTTTCGCTTTTCTCCATGAGCTAAATCTTTTGCAAGTACTTCTTCCTTTTCATTCAGCAACACAACCTCGAGTAAATGGCGTGCTTCTTCTTGTTGCTGCTTATACTGAGACGGGCGCGGGAAGAAGCTATAATAATCTTTCGCATAAGACTGTACACCAAGCCGAACATTTTCAAGAACCGTTAATTCTGGAAAAATGTTTGTAAGCTGAAAAGAACGTCCCATACCAAGACGCGTTCGATCTGGAATCGATAACTTTGTAATGTCACGTTCCTTAAAATAAATCTCCCCTTTTGTCGGAGAAAGTTGACCGCTTAACAAATTAAAAAGGGTGGTTTTTCCTGCTCCGTTCGGTCCAATAATGGAAATAAGTTTTCCTTTCGGTATCATCAAATTTACATCTTTAATAACATGATGTTCCCCAAATGAGACAGAAAGTTCGCGAGTCTCTAACAATTTCCCCACACTATGTCCTCCTCTCAAAGGATTCCTTAATTCCCTACTGATTACTAGTCTCCACCTATCTTCTTCGTTTTCTCTGAACCCTGAGGCGGAGTTTTAAAGTGAAAAGTTTTCCATCCCTTTATGATAGGAATGGAAAACTTTCACTGTTCGTTACAATAAGACTTATTTTTTTATTATTCAGATTATTTATTGCGAATTGGCGGTTCTGTCTCTGTCATTTTTAATTCCCTCTCTAAAACTGGAACAGGATAATCAATTCCATCTTGTTTTTTCAATGTAATTGAATAAAGCGTTTGCAAAGCTTGATGATCTTCCGCACGGAATTTCATTGTTCCTTTTGGTGTTTCAAACTCCATTCCTTCCATCTTTTTAATGAGCGTATCAGCATCAGTATCGCCTTTCGTTTTCTTTAAGGCCTCGACGATTGAAATAGCAGCTGACATCCCTCCAGCTGTAAACAAGTCTGGAACAGCACCGTTAAATCGCTTTTTATGCTGTTCTACTAACCAATCATTCACTTTATTTTTTGGAAGCGTATGATAATACACTGAAAATCCTTGCATGCCAACTAACGCATCCATTGTTTTTAATGCTGGAATATCAGGTGCACCCGTTGAAATTTTAATACCTTGCTGCTCCACATTCATATCTTTTAATTGCTTCCATGGCGAATTTGCACCTGCCCAAACAATAAATAAATAATCTGGTTTTGAGCTTATAATATTTTGTATATTTGCCGTAAAATCAGTAGAATTCGCATCAGCATATTGCTCATTTACAATGTTTGCACCTAACTTCTTTGCTGCATCTTTAAATGCCGCAATCCCTTCTCTTCCGAATGCATTGTCTTGAGCTAGTGTAGCAATCTTCACATCTTTCTTAGCAATTGATGCTGCACCAGCAATTGCATCTTGAGATGAATTCCGCCCTGTTCTAAAAATATATTTATTCCAGTTCTTCCCCGTAATACTATCTGCTACAGCTGGCTCAACAACCATTATTTTTTCATACTCTTCAGCCAATGGTAAAATTGCTAACGTATCACTTGAACTAGATGAACCAACCAAAAAGTCTACTTTATCTTCTTCTAATAGTTTCGTAGCTTTTTTAACGGCTACATCCGCTTTTGTTTCCGTATCTTCTACAACAAACTTAATCTTTTTCCCTTCCACTTTTCCTGTTCCACCTGTTGCATAATCCAGACCGAGCTCAAATCCATTTACTGTTTGTTTTCCATACGATTCAAGTGGTCCAGTTAACGAAGCAAGAACACCTACCTTAACTGTTTTTGTTTCCTCATTACCTGTACTTGCTTTTTTTCCAGAGCACCCAACTGATACGAACAATGAACCAAGTATACAACTGGTGCACACCATTTTTAGCCACTTACGTTTTTTCACTGACATCATGATTCCTCCCCTATCATTTACCTTCTTAGAGAATCGAATACACTGAGGTGAACTATCCGTAATAATGACATTTCTCAATATCAATCGCTACTATGATATAAAATTTCTTGAAGTACCTCTAATTTCTCTAACTTTTCCCAAATCCCTTCCAGTTTATTTGTAAATATTTACTAATAACATGTTCGTTTCTTAACTAAAAAAAGGAATGACTAAAAAACTAGTCCTTCCTTCTCTAATAAAATTAATATATTCATCTGAAAACAACCGTACACAAACCTTACAACTCAACTTGTTCCAAACTCTCTAGCTCCTTCTTCAGTTTCGCTTTATCTAAATTATCTCCAATAATTACAAGGTTTGTAGGGAACCCAAAATCCTGCTCTAATAAAGATGGCACACCAAATGAGTATTGCAGCAACGTTGGGTATTTATCACCATGGAATTTCACAAACCCTTTTACACGATAAATTCCCTCAGGTAAATTAGAAAGCCACTCGTACAAATTGCCCTGATCAATTGATTTTGTAAATGGATAGGTCATAGTTTGAATATGTAAATGCTGTTTCACATGTAATTTTTCATGATTTTGATTATTCGCTAGCGTTACCTCTTCGAAATCCTCTAAAGATATATTACAATACTGTGTTTCGTATAATTTTGCATGTCTATTTATTAACGCCACTTCCTCAATAACCTGTTTCTTTTCTTCGTCTCTCAGCAAATCTGATTTATTGATAAGGATATGACTTCCATACTTCATTTGTTCGTTTAAAAGCTGTTGCACACTTTTACTTAATGTTTCCCGATTTAGCCACCTGATTGCATCTAATACAACAATAATGGACTTCACTTCAATATAAGGAGCTAAAATAGGTGAGAGACAAGCGTCTAATACTTCAATCGGATGCGCAACTCCCGTCGTTTCTATATAAACTACATCAGGTCTCTCCTCCTGATATAAGGAATGTAGCTGAATTTCTAATTCATCTTTCATCGTACAGCAAATACAGCCTTTTAAAAGTTCTCTTAAAATATTTTCTCGTCCTACAATATCTGTATCTACTGAGTATTCGCCTATTTCATTCATTAGCACTGCAACTTTTCGATTTTTCTTCTTTTCAGCTAATAATAAATTTTGAAGCAGCGTTGATTTCCCGCTCCCTAAAAAACCACCTAAAATATGAATTTCTACTTTGTTCATATTATCAACCATCCATTTCTTTGTTTCTGACTACACTTGCAGCTACTTTTACAGCGCTGTTATAAAACGTAATTATTACGATTTATATTCATTATTCTAGTAAATTCAATTTTATTTGTAAACAAAACACGATTATTTGGGTAACAGATTATGCCCATTCGAAGCCTATCACATTTAACGATACAAATTATTTATCATTAAATGTGATAGGCCGCTTTTAATCAAACGGCCTTTTTACTAAGAATTATTGAATTTCCCTATTTACTGCACATCGTATCCTTGATCTTCAATAACTTCTTTCATTTTTTCTACATCTACTTTTGCTTCATCATATTTGACATTTACAGTTCCCTCTTGCAGGTTAACTTCTACATTTTGTACTCCCGCTAACTCTGTAAGTGCATTTGTTACTGCCATTTTGCAATGATTACACGTCATTCCTTGTACGTTTAATGTGATAGTCATCATATATTCCTCCATTTTATTCATTTATATTTTAACGCGTTTCAAACGAAGTGCGTTAGTCACAACAGATACAGAGCTAAATGCCATCGCCGCTCCGGCTACCCAAGGCTCTAATAATCCAAATGCCGCCACGGGAATACCGATTGCGTTATAAAATAAAGCCCAAAACAAGTTTTGACGAATATTTTTCATCGTCTTACGACTTAACTCAATCGCTTTTGGTATATGTGATAAGTCACCGCCAACTAACGTAACATCTGCAGTTTCAATTGCTACATCTGCACCTGTTCCAATCGCCATACCAATATCAGATTTCGCAAGAGCTGGTGCATCATTAATACCATCACCTACCATTGCGACTCTCTTTCCTTGTTTTTGTAAATCCTCTACAATCTTAGCTTTATCCTCTGGCAATACTTCTGCAAATACATGGTCAATATGAACTTGCTTTGCAATCGCCTCAGCTGTACGTTTATTATCACCCGTTACCATGTATATTTCAATTTCCATTTGCTTGAGTGTTTGAATTGCATCCTTCGAACTTTCCTTTACAGTATCAGCAACAGCCATTATTCCAGCAAGTTTCCCATCAATTGCGACAAGCATCGCTGTTTTACCTTGATACTCTAGTTCTTTCATAACCTCTTCATGCTGTGAAATTTCTACAGATTGCTCATTCATTAATTTACGCGTTCCAACAAGAACCTTTTTGTTTTCAATATCCACTTCAAGACCATGACCTGGAATTGCTGCAAAGTGCTGTAACTCTTTCAATTTTATCTCATGCCGTTTTCCATATTCAACAATCGCATGGGCTAACGGATGTTCAGAAGCACTTTCCGCTGAAATCGCATAATCCAGCATACCTTCCTGAAATTCTAATACATCGGTAACTTCTGGTTTCCCTTTTGTTACGGTTCCTGTTTTATCTAGCAACACTGCATTGATTTTATGCGTCCCCTCTAGATATTCACCTCCTTTAAAGAGAATACCCTTTTCTGCTCCTTTTCCCGTACCAACCATAATCGAAGTTGGTGTAGCCAGACCTAGTGCACATGGACATGCAATGACAAGAATCGCAATTCCTACTTCCAATGCTTTTGGTAAATCCCCTGGTGTTATAAAGAAATACCATACAATAAAGGCAACTAAAGCAACCGCTACAACAATAGGAACAAAAATACCCGAAATGATATCTGCTAATCTCTGAATCGGTGCTTTAGATCCTTGCGCTTCTTCAACAATTTTAATAATGCCTGCTAATGCTGTGTCTTTTCCAACTTTTTCAGCTTGAATGGTCAGCATCCCATTTGCATTAATCGTTGCACCAATAACAGAATCTCCTTCTTTTTTATCCACCGGAATAGATTCTCCAGTAATCATAGATTCATCAACAGAAGATGCCCCTGAAATCACGATACCATCCACCGGTATTTTTTCACCGGGTTTTACAATCATGATATCTCCAATCACAACTTCTTCTAACGGCACTCGTACCTCTTGATCATTACGAACAACAAGTGCATCTTTCGCCTGTAAACTTAATAATTTAGAAATTGCTTCTGTTGTACGTCCTTTTGCCATTGTTTCAAAGTACTTTCCGACCAAAATTAACGTAATTAAAACCGCGCTTGTTTCAAAATATAAATCAGGAGTGTATGCAGGATTTCCTAACGTTTTCAAAGTTTCATATAAACTATAAAAATAAGCTGCTGATGTTCCTAAGACAACTAAAACATCCATATTCGCACTTTTATTTCGAAGAGCCCGATAAGCACCTACATAGAAGTGTCCTCCAATATAAAACTGAACTGGTGTTGCCAATAAAAGCTGAAACCACGGCTTCATAAGAATATGCGGTACTGGTACTCCTGTATCAAATGGCATATGTCCAAGCATTGTATAAAGTAAAGGTAAGGACAAAATAATCGAAATAATAAGTTGACGCTTTTTCTCCTTAATAACCTCTTCTTTTCTTTCCGAACGCTCTGCATTTTCGTTACGGATTTGCCCCTTATATCCAATTTTCTTTATTTTTTCTAAAATATTTTCTGTAGAAACTAAATCTTCATTGTACTCTACAACGGCGCTATTTGTAGCTAAATTAACAGTTGCATGTGAAACGCCTTCCATTTTATTTAGTACTTTTTCAATTCGGTTTGCACAAGCTGCACATGTCATTCCTTCAATATCAAAAGTAACTTTTTCTGCTGATACGCCATACCCTAACTTCTCAATTTTCTCTTTTATATTTGAAATTTCTTGCTGAGAAGAATCATATTTGATACTTGCTTTTTCCATTGCTAAGTTTACGTTAGCTTCTACCCCATCCATTTTATTTAGCACTTTTTCAATCCGGTTGGCACAGGCTGCACATGTCATTCCTGTAACTCCAAGCGTAACATGTTTTTGTTTCTCCATCTTATACCCCTCCTATTTTGAAAATTGCTTAATTACGTTCATCAATTCTTGAATCGATTCGTCCCCGTTTCCCTCATGAATCGCCTTTGCAACGCAATGCTTTGTATGACGCTCCAATAAAGAAAAACCTACTTTATTTAAGGCTGCATTAATCGCTGAAATTTGAATTAAAATATCAACACAGTAACGGTTATCTTCTACCATCTTTTGAACACCACGTACTTGCCCTTCAATACGCTTTAAACGTTTTATAACACTTTGAATTTCCTCTTCTGTTCGAGGAACCATTTTTTGATTTATTTCATTATCTTTACAATGATCCATTTATATCACCTCATGTATTGTAATTACCAATCTTTATATACATTATACGGGTAGGGGGTATAAATTACAACTGTTTATATACCTATTTTTTGAAATTTTTTCAAAGAAAATACATACAAGCACACTTGTATGTATTTTATCAGAACAACTATTTTCATTCTCTCCCTTAAATTATGCAGATATTTTGCAGACATACATAGGCATAAGTGCTCTACATTTGCACATATGATGAAATGAACAAAAGGACAGGGAGGTATCACTATATCCACTTATACGTTAACTACCCTAACGCTTTGTTTTATCTTAGTTATTGTTACAGCATTTATTACTAAATCTAAAGGTACCCTAATGGAGTATATGGTATTTATTATGTCTTTTAGTATGAGCACCGGATTAAGCATAGGATTCTATCTTGGTATTATTTTGAAAGGAGACTTGTTGCATTCTACTTTACTTTCTATGTTGATTAGTGGCATAGTTGGACTTTTAGTTGGGCTATCCTTTCATCTCTACTCTGCTTTAGAAGGTATGTTTTCTGGATTGATGGCAGGTATGATGGGAGCTATGGTGACGGAAATGTTGAATGCTCAGCAAGCACACAGTATACTTCTTATTAGTATTTTGTTCACAATTGCCATTACTACGTCATGTATCATTCAATTCTTGTCAAAAATTTTCTCTTCTTACATTCACCGCTGGTTTCTATTTTTACTTTCAGTTAGCATTATAATTCTTCTCACTGTTTTTATAACATTTCCAGATCATAATTCACCTTCTTCTCAACACAATCAACACATACATTAACTGAATCAAGATTTCAAAAAATAGTATAAAGTGAAACTTCCATCAGTGGGGGCTTACTACCTGTTTATGCTGGATCGATTAAACACTTCATACAACATATCAATAAAGCAGCTCTCCAATTGGAAAGCTGCTTTATATTATCTATAATAAATTACACAAATTTTACATCACTCTGGCATATTAGGAATATTAGGATTTGGAACATAATCAGATTTATAATCTTTATATTTCACTTCTGTTACCATCCCTGCAGATGCATGATGCAAATCATGGCAATGGAACATCCATTCACCTGGATTATTCGCTACAAATGCTACCTCGTATTCTTCTCCTGGTTTCAAGTTTAATGTATCCTTTACAATCGGAGAACCTTCTATTGGTTTTCCATTTTTACTTAATACTTGGAAGAAGTGCCCGTGCAAATGCATCGGATGATCATCCATTTTAGAACGATTTACTAATTTTACTTTTACTAGATCGCCTTTTTTCACTTGAATTGGATCAATATTAGGGAATGTTTTCCCGTTAATTGTATATACCATTCCATTGCCATTCATTTCTGTGTTCAAATCCATTGTATATGTGGCATTATATTGCTGATCTAATGTGAAGCTTCCTAATTTCTTAGAACCATATTTCGTCATATCTAATTTTGGAAGTTTTTCTTTTTCATTCGCTTTATCTTTCATATCTTTGCTGCCATCATACTCAATAACAGCTTTCATTCCTTTTACACCCTTTCCTTCTCCATGGTCCTCAACATACCATTTCCCAGGGTTATTCGCCGTAAACTCAACATCATAACGTTCCCCCGGTGCAATTGAAATCACTTCGTCTTTTACAACCTTTGGATCATTTATTGGCTGTCCATCTGTTGCAATTATTTTTATATCATGACCATGAACATGGATGTTGTGTGATAAGTAACCAGCATTGATAAATCGGAGTCGAACTTTATCTCCTTTTTTTACTTTCAACGGCTCTATTAAATCCCCGCTTTTCCCATTGATTGTGAATAGATCATACATACTCATATTATGACCTTCCATATTCATATTTCCATGATCCATTCCTTCCATATTACCTGATTCTTTTTTATTACTTCCCATATCCATACTAGAATGATCCATACCGTTCATATCATCATGCTTTTCCATATTTCCATGATTCATACTAGACTTATCCCCATCTGATTTTTCGGTTTTCTTTTTTGTCATTTCCTTAATTTGTTTGTCAATTTCTTTTTTATCAGTTACCCATTCGTCTAACATTAACGTGTAATCTTTATCATATTTTTCATTTGTATCTTCTACAACAAGAGCACCATACAGTCCTCGATCTAGTTGATTAACGGAGTCTTGATGCGAATGATACCAATATGTTCCCGGTACATTTGCTTCAAATTCATACGTAAAACTTTTCCCTGGCTCAATCGCATCTTGCGTAACGCCTGGAATTCCATCCATATTATTTGGAACAGGATATCCGTGCCAGTGGATCGATACCGGTGCAGATAGTTCATTTTTTAGTGTGACCTTAACCTTTTCACCTTTTTTTACACGAATTTCTGGTCCAGGAGAAGAACCATTAAATGTCCATACTGGAACAACAACACCGTTACTTAGCCTTTGCTTCCCTTCTTTCGCCACTAGCGTAACTTCAGGACCCTTTATCACTTGTAATGGTTTTGTTGCTGTTTCAGTCTGTGTGGTCTTTTTTTCGTTCATATTTTTATGATCACTTGCTGTATTTGTAGTTGCAGAACATCCAGCAATTAAAGAAATTGCTACGATTGAAATCCCTGTTAATACCGTTCTCTTCATAAAAAATCCCTCCCCAGTTTGTTCGTAATTATTATATAGAACAATTATCAAGAAATTATGGAGAGACAAAGACAAGAAAACACATAACGGCCTGCACAATTTCTTCAATATCTTTTAGTAAAATATCTTATATTTAGGTATCATTTAATTAAGGGGGGCCTATATGATTAACATTCTATTAGTAGATGATGAACCACGTATGCTAGATTTACTTTCATTATATTTAGCCCCTAGGGGGTATCGCTGTACAAAAGCAACTTCTGGTAAAGAAGCGATTTCTTTATTAGAAGAAAAAGAATTTCGATTAATTTTACTAGACATTATGATGCCCGAAATGGATGGTTGGGAAACTTGCATGAGAATTCGTGAGTTCAATAGTGTACCAGTTATCATGCTAACTGCTCGTGATGATACACAAGATGTTGTACAAGGATTAAAAAAAGGAGCTGACGATTATATTACGAAACCGTTTCATGAAGAAGAATTATTAGCTCGCATAGAGGCCGTGCTACGCAGAACAAAGCAGCATCATAAAATAGAATATAAAGGATTGGTGTGGGATGAAGCAAAACATACTGCTTCTGTGCATGGAAATGAACTGTTATTAACTCCAATTGAATTTTCGCTACTCGGTTTATTTTTAAATAATGTAAATTACGTATTTAGTCGTGAGCAACTTATTGAACGTATTTGGGGACATACATCAGAAACAGAGGATCGAACTGTAGATTCGCATATTCGTAACTTGCGCGAAAAATTACGAAAATCTTCATTTCCAATTCATGATCACCTTAAGACGATATATGGAATCGGATATCGCTGGGCAAGTGAAGAGAAAGATATATGATATTACTAAACAACAAGGATCGTGAAGGTTTATGAAACGTATCTCAGTAAAATTTGGATTTTATTTTTTTATTTGTACTTTTCTAATTGAAAGTATATTGTTTCTTCTACTGTATTACAGCTTGGTCAATACGAGAGTTCAGGAAGAAGTAAAATCTCTCCTTACTAGAGGAAATAATCATCGTGATGTACTGGAGAAATACTTCGATGATCAAACTATATCTCACGTGGCTCTCATGGAATCGGAAGCAGAAACTAAAGTTGTCATTACTTCGAAAAATGGAGAAATTCTTGCAAAATCAAGTAATGTAGATCATTCTATGGAAAAACATTTACATACAAAAATGTCCCCTGTTAATAAAAATGGCACAGTGGTGGAAGATCATTGGAAAACATCTAATTATATTTGTACAATTAGTCCCATTCAAGTTGGCAGTGATACGAAAGGATATGTATACATGTTTCTAGGTACTGACTCTATTAAACAAATGATTCAGCGTTTAACATACCAATTCATAGTTATTGGTGCCATTACCTTTATCCTTACTGTTATTACCATGTTCTTATTATCAAAACTTCTCACTAATCCTTTAATTAAAATGAAAAAAGCAACAGAAAAAATGAGTAAAGGAGATTTATCCGTATCTTTAAATATTAATAGAAATGATGAAGTAGGAGAACTAGCGCAGTCTATCCAAAAACTTGCAGATGATTTAAATTATTTGAAAAAAGAACGAGGAGAATTTCTAGCTAGCGTTGCACACGAACTTCGAACACCATTAACATATGTTAGAGGATACGCTGATATTCTTATTAAAAATCAGATTTCTGTACAAGACCAGAATCATTATTTATCTATTATTAAAGAAGAAGCTGATCATGTAACACGGCTTGTTCAAGATTTATTTGAATTAGCTAAAATGGAAAAACACAATTTTATTATTCATACAAAGCAAACTAATCTATATGATTTATTAAAAAACATATTAACAAAAATCCAACCAGCTTATACCGATAAAAATATTCGTATTATTTCCTCGTGTCCAGAAGACGTTGTTCTTCTACTCGACGAACAGCGTTTTGAACAAGTTATTCTCAATCTGTTAAACAATGCATATTCTCACTCTGACATAAATTCTAAAGTATTTGTTACAGTTACAGAGAACAAGGAAATCGTTAAGATTAGAGTAAAAGATGAAGGAGAAGGCATCCCTGAACAAGATCTATCTCATATTTTCGAGCGGTTTTATAGAGTCGATAAATCCCGAACTCGCGCAACAGGCGGAAGCGGTTTAGGTCTTGCAATTGTAAAAGAAATTATTGAATTACACGGAGGCAATATTTCTGTAGAGAGTGAATTAGGTTATGGAACTATTTTTACTATCTATCTAAAAAAATGAAATATGTTATTTAAAAAGTAACTCGTCAATTATTTGGCGAGTTTTTAATTATAATGAGAATTTTCTTATATATTTCTCATATTTTCATCATTCCCCTTTCATTCCCTTCTCACATCTAGGGTTTACACTGGGAATCACTAAAGATATAACGAGGTGATATATTCAAACAAAAACATTCAGATTTTGACTCTATCAAAAGTAGTTCTAGATTCATTTTTTCTTGAAACATCATGAATCATAGATGGAGGTGAACACATGAAAAAGAAAAAGAACAAATGCAAAAAGTTGCGCTGGCTAAAATGGATTTTAATCCTTCCACTGCTTCTTACTTTACTATTCTTCGGACTACATAGTATGAAGCACGAAAGATGGGATCATGAGAAGCATAGAAAAGCTGAATATGCCGTTGCCTCCCATAAAGAAGGACAAGCTTTCTTTACGGAGAAAGGGCGCTTTGCTGACTCTGAAAGACATACTCATCATGAAAAAGAGTTTGGTGATGTATTCTTTGCACCATTCCTATTAGAACTTGGCTTTGTTCTTTTCGGTTGGTTAATTCTTCGCAAATCTGAAGGAAATATGGCTAAAAAGTGGACAGGAGTGCTACTTCTTTTTATCGGTTTATTCCCGCTCATTCCAATACTTGCGCTTGCCGCAGCTATTACTTGGGCATATAGAAAAATCAAACAGAAAAGAACGATGGCAAGTGAGCAGATCGATATTCACACATATAATTTTTCAACAATGCAAAAACAAATAGACATTTTAGATCAATGGGAACGTAATATTCGTAAGGAGGAGAACTAAACAATGGGTATCCTAAAACGCATTAAAAATATTGTAATGGCAGATGTACACCAAACGTTGGATAAGCTAGAAAGCCCTATTAGCATGCTGAAACAATACTTGAGAGAGACAGAAGAACAAATTACAAAAGCGCAAAAAGCACTGGCTCACCAATTATATTTAGAAAAGAAATATGAAGCATTAATTTTGGAAGCTGATGCTCTTATCGCAAAAAGAACTCGTCAAGCTGAACTTGCGGTATCTCGCGAGGAAGATAACATGGCACAGCTAGCTTTACAAGATAAAATCACAAATGAAAAGAAAGCTGCATTATATCGTGAACAGTACGAAATAACAAAGCAACAAACCGCTGCATTATATGACCAAATTGACAAACTGCAAGAGAAATATCAAGAATTAGAATATAAAGAACTTGTTCTTGTTTCTCGATTAAATGCTGCACAAGCCATAAAAAATAGTAACACAGCACTTGCTTCTTTCCATACAGAAAATGCAGTGAAAGGCTTTGCACGTGTCGAAACTTACGTGCAGAAACTAGAAGCAGAAGCAGCTGCAAGTAACTATTTTTATCAGCTAAATGCTCCTAATCAAGCACAAATTTTAGACCAAAATCTACAAGAAGAAGTACAACAAGCATTAGCAAAATTAAAAGAAAATAAATAGTTTCTTTTTCAATTAACTATTATGTAATATAAAAAAGCCCTTATGAAATGGGCTTTTTTATATGTAAAATTTCTCATAAACAAATGAAAGTAGCTGAATTGTAACTCATAAAAAAACGTCTCCTATTTTTTGTTTGTGTAGCATTGAAGTACAGTTGAACCAATCGGGCTTTTACGGGCAGTTATCCCCCAACTATCGCTTCACGCTTGACGTGGGGATAAATCGCCAGATATGATAAAAAGTGTATTAATTTAATAAAAAGTCATCTATATCTAACACTATCCTCTGTATGTCATCTACTAAAGGAGAATGGCCCGTATTTAGGACTTTATAAGTCAAATCAATGTCATGTTCCTTCATGTCATTAATAATTTCTAATGTCATCGATTCTGATGTCATAAGATCACTTTTTCCCCATAATACAAGTACTGGGGCAATAATATGATTTACTTCTCCTGTACCTTCAATAATCCCATTTGAAACCGAACTAATATTAAATCTATTGGCTGCATCAGCTACATCAATTATATTTTGTTGACGTAGTGCCCCCTCTAAATATTTCTCAAATCTTGCTTTTTCTGGTTTATTAACAGAATATACTAGTTGATTCATAGCTTCTTTAAAGAATGTTTTTTCCCCATTAATTTGTGCATTTAACATGCTATTAATAATAGGATCGGAAGCAATTTCTGCTCTAGAATGAAGTCTTTCACCATTAGAATTATAAGCCGGATACCCGCGTGTTGACATAGAAGCCAGTAAAATTAGTTTTTTTACTTTGGAAGGGAAACTAGCTGCAAATTGCATTGCCACTCCACCGCCATTTGACCAACCTATTAAATGAAACGTTTTTAAATTTAATTTATCACAGAACAACTTTATATCCATGGCAAAATCATTAAAAGTTTTTATAGGTTTATTATAAGTAGATTTTCCGTAACCACGTAAATCAGGTGCATATATTGTATAATTAAGAGGTAAGTGCTCCATTAGTAAATCCCACTGATCTGAAGATGCTAAATTTCCATGAAGTAAAAGAAGAGTATTTTCTCCGCCATCCCTTTTTCTATAAAAAAGTGTCTCTCCATTACTCAATGTAATCTCCATATTATTCACTCCCCTATTTTCCCTTTAATATATTCTACTTTTTCTACAACTAACCTGCTGCGATAGTTCAATAAGAGAACTGAATTTTAGATAATTCCGGTTTATCTTTTTTATAAATAGTTCATCTCTGTTTTAAATCAATAGTTTGTGTGGTTACTTACAACTATAGTGAGGGTCGATTTTTTTGTGTACCTATTAAAAAGGGCTGTCCCATAAGTCAGTGTAACTAACTTATGGGACAGCCCCTTTATATCATAAAAGTACGATTATGCTTTTGACACGTTCTTCTTCATAACCTTTCTAATTATATAGACGGCTAGTATGACAATCGCGCCGATCATAATATACTTCACATACGGACCAGACACTTGATTAGCTTGTTCCCATCGGCTTCCTAATACATTACCTAAATAAATAAAAAGCATACTCCACGGAACAATTGCAACCACTGTGTAAAGCGTGAACTTTGTTGCAGACATTTTTGCGATTCCTGCTGGAATAGAAATAGCATGTCTTACTACTGGAACGAATCTTGCAGAAAAAATCACACCTGATCCATATTGTTGGAACCATCTTTCAGCCATTTCTAAATGCTTAGGACGAATTAACAAATATTTTCCGTATTTTAATAAAAAAGGCCGGCCAGCATAATATCCTAACCAGTATAGGAATAATTGAGCGATTGTGCCTCCAATCGTTCCCGCAAGAACAGCCCCCCAAAATGTCATCTGTCCTTGTGATACAAGAAATCCTGCGTACGATAGAACAACTTCACTCGGAATCACCTCAATCATAAGCGCTAGCATGACACCACCATAACCAAGCTTAGCCAAAAACAAAGAAATTGCATGAATTGCTGCGTGCATTATCAAAACCTCCAAAAAATTACTGCCTTTGGACATTCTAACAATGAAAACTAAATACTAGATGAAAACAAGATTAAAATCACATTAGAAATGTAAAGTATTTTACATTTTCAAAATATACACTTTTCTATCTAACTCTTCTTATCAAAGTTGTCATTTTTACTATACACAAATACTCATTTCAAAACACCCTATTTATTTAATGTTTCATAAAGTGAAATCCCCATCAATAGAGGCTTACTGACCGCGAATAGCGGGATAAATACTTAACTTACAAATCCACTGTATGTATAAATAAACTAGCACAATTGTTTCCTAATGTAATATAATTTGCACAAAGGAAAAATTTATGTTCAAATAAAAGAAATATAATTTATGTATTTTGATTTAATAAAATAAATAACTAGCATAAATAAAACAAATTGCACCTAGATAACAAAAGGGGAAACAAAACATGACAGAAAACATAAAAGAACGCGAACACCTTCCACCAGAAAATAAGACGATGCAATCAGCACAATTAGCTTTAAGCGGTGAAACAAAAGGACTGAAACGATTATTACCATTTTTGGGACCCGCTTTTATTGCATCTGTAGCTTATATTGATCCAGGTAACTTCGCTACAAATATTGCAGCTGGATCTCAGTACGGTTATTTACTACTTTGGGTCATCCTTGTTTCAAATTTAATGGCTGTATTAATCCAATCCTTGTCAGCTAAATTAGGAATTGCAACTGGAAAAAACCTTCCGGAAGTTGCTCGGGAGCATTTTCCAAAGCCTGTTTCTATTGGTTTATGGATACAAGGTGAATTAGTAATTATGGCGACTGATCTCGCTGAATTTATCGGTGCTGCCTTAGGATTAAATTTACTATTTGGCATTCCACTATTGCCCTCAGCATTAATTACGGCAGTAGGTTCATTCATTATTCTAGAGTTTCAACGCAGAGGGGTTCGTCCGTTAGAAGCAGTCATTACTGGTATGGTCTTTATTGTCGTTATTGCTTTTGGCGTACAAGTATTTTATGCAAAGCCAGAATTAAGTCCTCTTCTATCGGGACTTTTCGTTCCTAAATTTCAAGGTGTAGATAGTATTTTACTTGCCGCAGGAATTTTAGGGGCAACGGTTATGCCACACGCGATTTATTTACATTCTGCTTTAACACAGCGCCGCGTTGTAGGAACGACAGATGAACAACGAAAAAAGATTTTCCGCTTTGAATTTATCGATATTGTAATTGCGATGGTCATTGCCGGAGTAATTAATGCAAGTATGTTAATTGTAGCAGCTGCTCTGTTCTTCAAACATGGCATGCATATTGAAGACTTAGATGTTGCCTTTCACGGATTTGAACACTTAGTCGGATCTGCATCAGCAACTCTTTTCGGGGTTGGTTTACTAGCTGCCGGCTTATCTAGTTCTTCCGTGGGTACCCTGTCCGGTGATATTATTATGCAAGGATTCGTCCGTATGCATATCCCTTTATATTTGCGACGATTTATTACAATGGTTCCGCCGCTTGTTATTATTGCATTAGGTGTGAATCCAACTCACGCCCTCGTAATGAGTCAAGTCATTTTATCATTTGGGATTGCATTTGCATTAGTTCCGCTCATTGTTTTCACAAGTAAAAAGAGCATTATGGGTGGTCTTGTCAATCATCGTGTTACAACAACACTTGCATGGTTGATTGCCGTATTAATTATCGCTTTAAATATATTTTTGTTGTATCAAACATTTGTTGGTTAATAGAAAAGAGGATGTCTTCTACAAATCTGAATGCGTTGGATTTGTAAGACATTCTCTTTTTATTTCGCTATTTGTGAAATAAACTAAAAAAGAGCTAAGATTTCCCAAAAGCTCTTAGCCCTTTTATATCCTACCTATTTCTCTTTTCGACTTATATAAGCATGTTTATACGTATAAACACCACCAAATTCATGCTTTTCAATTCCTTTTACATATTCCTTTTGAAGGTATGCTGAACCAGTATGATAAAGCGGTACAACAGCAGCGTCTTCTAATAATATTCTCTCTGCTTCTTGCATAGCTTTCCAACGTTTTTGCTCTTCCAATACAAGATCATTTTTCGCACTATTTATCAGTTCATCATAATGCTGATTAGAATAGTTCATTTTATTATTTGGATTATCTGTCGTAAATAATTCTAAATAACTAATCGGATCTTTGTAATCCGGTCCCCATACAACCATCGATATATCATACTGTCCTGTTTGTTCAAGTTGTAATTTTTGTTTAAATGGTTGTGGTTTTATTTTTATTGTTAATCCTTGTAAATTCTTTTCAAGTTCTCCTTTTATATATTCCGCTGTCTGCTTCGCTTGATCCTGTTCGTACGTTAAAAATTCAAGTGTTATCTGTTCTACACCAAGCTCTTTCTTCGCATCTTCCCAAAAATTCTTTGCCTTTTCAACATTATATACGGCAAGGTCACCGTTCTCTTTTCTGAAATCTTTTCCATCTTTTTCATTTTTGTATCCTTCTGGTATTAATCCTTGAGCTGCTGTTGCACCGTTGTTTAGAAAATGATTTACTACTGCTTCTTTATTTAAAGCCATAGAAATTGATTGTCGTAATTTTGTATTTGCTAGTGCAGAATTCTTTTGATTAAAACGTAACATAGCTATAGCAGGATCTTTCGTTGTATAAAAATCACTTTTCCCTTTATATTTATCAACAAACGAAGAATTAATTGGAGTACGATCGATACTACCAGTTCCATATAAATTAACAGCTGTTGCTGTATCTTTTACAATATGAAAATTAATTTCTTCTAATTTCACGGTATTTTTATCCCAATATGTATCATTTCTCTTCAACTTAAATTCTTGTTCATGTTTCCATTCCGATAATACAAATGGACCATTATAAATCATGTCTTCTGGTTCTAATCCATACTTACTTCCTTTTTCCTCAACAAACGATTTGTGCTGTGGTAAATAAATAGGAAGTGTCAGTAAATTTAGGAAGTAAGGAATCGGTGTCTCTAACTGTACCTCTAATGTAACATCGTCAATGGCTTTTACACCTAGTTGATCTACAGCTAATGCTCCTTTATTTATTGCTTCTGCATTTTTTATATAAAATAACATGTATGCATATTGCGATGCTGTTTGCGGGTTCACTGTACGCTGCCATGAATAAACAAAATCATTTGCTGTTACAGCATCCCCATTCGACCATTTTGCATCTTTACGTAAATGAAAGATATATGTTTTTCCATCTGTACTTTTTTCAAAAGATTTTGCAACACCAGGCACTGGATTATCTTTCTCATCAAGTACATATAATCCTTCAAATATATTTTGCATTACATGCGATGATGTACCGTTCATGGATTTTGCAGTATCTAAGGACGGAATTTCTTCTGATATCGTTACATGTAATACTTGTTTTTCACTTACTTCCTTCGGTTTACTCGAGTTATTACTACAAGCTGAAATCAATAAAGAGGCGGCAAGTATAACTCCCATCATTAGTTTTTCTTTCATAAATCGGCTCCTTTAATTAAATTACAAAACGTTATATATTATAACAGAATAATTATCTCAAAAGTGTTACATTTCACTGAATTTTTATTCTTTCAAATATAAACAAAAACGCTATCCTTTCATTTGATGAAAGGATAGCGTTTTCTTATTACTTACATATTCAATCCTTGTTTATAACGGCTTGCTTCAAAAATAATACGTTCTTCATCTAACGTTTTACACTCACCGTTCCAAACAATTTGTTTTCCATTAATAACAACATCTGAAACGTCTTTTCCGCTCGCTGCGTATACAAGGTGTGACAATACTTCTTCTGCCGGTTGTAAATGCGGCTTTTTAGATGGATCAATTGTAATAAAGTCAGCACACTTTCCTACTTCTAATGAACCTGTTTGGTTCATCCCAATTACCTCTGCACCTACTTTTGTTGCTAATGTGAGAAGTGTTTCAACAGGTAATGTTGTTGCGTCTTTATGAACACCTTTTTGTAATAAAGTGGCAATACGCATTTCTTCAAACATATCTAAATTGTTATTAGAAGCAACACTATCTGTTGCAATTCCGACTTTTATGCCGCTCTCTAACATTGCTCGAATATCTGCTATACCCGATCCTAATTTTAAATTACTAATCGGATTATGAGCAACGCGAACATCGTTTTCCGCTAAAAAAGCGCGCTCATTATCATTCAGCACAACACCGTGAGCAATTACAGTCGGTCTCTTGAACAACCCACAATCTGCTACATACTCTACCGGACGTTTTCCATATTGCGCTTCAATATCCTGAACTTCACGATCTGTTTCGGAAAGATGAATATGAACCATCGTCTTATTTTCCACTGCAATTCGTGCACACTCTTCTAACATTTCCGTAGAACATGCATATGGACTATGTGGAGCGACCATCGTCGTTAACATACCATCTTCATTGTAATAACGTTTCACATACTTCTCCGCTTCATGAATTGCTTTCTTTTCATCTTCTTTCGTTCCGAAGCTAAATAATGTTCGCGAAACAGCAGCACGCATTCCGCTTTTACGAACAGCTTCCATAATAGAATCCTGATCTACTCCGATTGGATTAAACATATCAGAAAATGATGTAGTTCCACTTTTCACCATTTCTAACAAACCAAGCTCTGTACTCGCAACAGCAAGATCTGGCGTAAATTGGCTTTCAAGTGGCCAAATTCTCGTTTCAAGCCATGGCTTTAGGAGCATATCGTCACCAATTCCACGTAAAATACTCATTAAGACATGCGTATGCGTATTCACCAGACCAGGTAAGACCCACTTTCCATGAAGATCAATAACTTCATCCACTTGTTTCTCACTAGGTAATTCTCCTGATTGCACTTCTATAATTTGACCATCTTCTACAATGATATATCCGTTTTTCAATACTTCATTCTTTTCATTTAAAGTCACGATTGTGGCGCTTACATATGCTGTTTTCAAAAATATTTCCCCTCTCGACTCTTTTTGATATAAACATTCCTTCTCAATAAGTTACTACGACTATAGTAACTTATTGGTCAACAAGAGTCAAAAGATAATTATTACGAAATAACTTCCTTTATATGGATATAAACATTTTGTTTTAAAGCATTATATTGTGTCTTATTTGTATCTGCAAATGCTTCCTCTCTATTAGAAGGAACGTCCATATATATTATCTCTTCTAAAAATTGCGATGCTGTGAAATCATATCTTTTACCATTAATAATGTTATAAAAGTGCCAACCTTCTGAAACTTTCGTCTTCATGATTTCCCCTTCAAATAAATCATGGATTACTAATGCTGTTACACCACATTGCCCTTTCGCTGGATTATCCGAGGTCCATTTTGAACTCGTCTCTATTGACCAAGATTGAAATAAAATATCTCTCATTTTTTCTATTTTCGTATACACCGTATTTAGCATCTCCTAACTAAATTCAAAATATCCAATGAGAATTCATTTACAAATCATACCGTAAAAGCGGCAGCATGCGATTTTTAAAAACAGTAGAAGGTATTTCCCCTATTTGTTTCGCCCCCATTTTTACGTAATACCCTTTTGCGTTCGGATCACTATCAATCGTAAAACTCTTAATTTCTAATTCCAATGCTTTCTGAACAACACTTTCCCAAAGAATTCTGCCATAGCCTTTCCCTTTGTAATTTGGGTGTAAGTATAGAAAATCAAGACTGTCTATTTCTTTTCTTTGGAAAGAAAAAAAGCCGACAGTTTCTTGTTTTTCTTCTAAAATATAAACATAGTTATTCTTAATATATTGTTCCGTAATTGTTAAGTCTTCCTTACACGCTAATACAAATTCTTCGCTATAATTCCAAGTTGCTTTTGAGGATAATGCGAGGTTACTTAGCTCGTTTGCTTCTTTTAATAACGCTTCTCTAACAATCATTAATTTTTCTCCCTTTTCTCTTTTATGCACACAGAATATAAAATTCTTTTATTTCTGAATATTTATTATAACAATTGTTTTTTATCCTGAAAAAAGAAACCTCATCTTATTATGAAATGGCGGATATTTAAAAGGAGATACTGCAAATGAAGCTAACGGGTTCCCTTTTGAGGTGTAAGCATTGCAAATCACATCACATTTTTTGTCACTAATATCAATGCAATTCTCAATGGAATTCTCTGAGTAAATAACATCAATAAACGCAAAGAAGGGATAGCCATTAAGCTATCCCTTAATTTCTCTGTCGACTCCCGGTAGTTTTGTTGTCTGTTTTTATAGAGTATCTTCGTCGCTTTTGTACTCCAAAATATCACCCGGCTGACAATTCAAAGTCTTACATATCGCTTCTAATGTTGAAAAACGAACCGCTTTTGCTTTCCCATTTTTCAGAATGGAAAGATTCGCCATAGTAATTCCAACCCTCTCCGAAAGCTCCGTTACGCTCATTTTTCGTTTTGCTAACATCACATCAATATTAATAATAATTGTCATATCCTCCACCTCAGACCGTCAAATCATTTTCTGATTTTATGTTAATCGCTTCTTGTAGAAGCCGTTGGAGGATAGCAGCAAAAACGGCGATAACCAACGAAGCAAAAATGATGATGAGTCCCATTAATGCAATAGGAGGGTCAACTTTCTTCGCTATAAAATGAAAGAGTGGCAAACCTAATACATACAAACCACTGATTGTAATCGCACAGCACTTTATGTTCTTTAACGCCTTTACAGATAATTCCGAGAACGCTGTGTTCTCGTCAATGTACCGTAAAAGATTGAAAGCCTGATAGAGAGCAAAGTAAAAAGGCACAGCCGCTCCATACATCACGATGAAAACGAGATATTTCATTGGGGCAATATTTGGATACAATTTTGCTGCGAAATTCGCCATATGGGGCACTAAAAATATACATAAAGCAAGAACCGGTAGTCCTATAATAAAAACAGCTATTTTTAAAAACAATGTTGTGACTTCTCTCAAAATAAACACCTCACTTATTTAATAACAACATGATTTTAGCATACGATTTATCGTTTTACAATAAATTCGTATTGTTTTTCGTTATGTTATTATTGTTATTGAAATAACCTTTTAATTTTGACAAAAATAAAAAGCATTTCTCATTACAAAGAAATGCTCTTACTTTAAAATGTTAAATTTAGTTGCTATTGATAAATTCAAACCGGTTAAACTTTATTTTAAAGATACGTCTATATAAAAAGAGAGGCTTTCACCTTACACAATATACTCGTTTAACCATGAAATCACATCTTGAAATACTTCCTGTCTGTTCACTTCGTGGAACATTTCATGCCTTCCATTCTCATATAAACGAATTGTTACATCTTTAACACCGCATTTTTTATACATATCATATACTTCTTGTACACCCTTTCCCATGTTTCCAACCGGGTCACGGTCTCCAGAAAAAATATAAATGGGAAGCTCTTTTGGTGTTTTCTTATATTCTTCAAGTTTATTTACCAACAGTACACCGTTAAATAATTCACGATAAAAGCTCGTTGTACAAATAAATCCACATTGTGAATCTTCTATGTATCTATCAACTTGATTCGTATCCGAAGACAGCCAATCAAACTTCGTACGGTTTGGCTTAAAGTGTGAGTTAAAATTACCAAATGACAAGAAGTTCAGCATTGGACTTTTCTTTTTTGCACCGCGAAGTTTCATTTCAATTGTTGCGACTTTATGACCAACCACTCCTAATAATCCTGGATTCCCACCTGTTCCTGAAATAAGAAATCCATTATATAACTCACCGCGGAGCTGCACAGCACGTCTTGATATGAAAGATCCCATACTATGCCCTAATAAGAAAAGTGGACAGATGTGTTCCTTACGAATAAGCTCTGAAACGAAGATTACGTCAGAGATAGCTTGATTCCAGCCTATATTCGGCTCAAAATGACCATAATCTTCTTCCTGCTTTACTGTTTTTCCATGCCCGCGATGATCATGAGCATATACCCCGTATCCAGCTTCCAATAACGCTTCAATACATTCTGTGTATGCACCAACATGTTCCGCCATACCATGCGCAATTTGAACAATCCCACGAGGCTCACTTTCTGGTAACCATTGACGTAAATAAATTTCCGACCCATCCGACGTCATAACGAAGCCTTCTTGTCTATTCATATTTGACTCCCCCAACCCTATAATCTATTTCACAGCAATATGAATCTATACCCCTATAAAATGAACCACTATTCATTTTTCTTACTATAAATTATATGTAAAAGCTTTCCTTTTTACAAATTATGATATTTTAATTCCTGCCACTTCATTCTTGACGAAATTAATTTAAAGTTGTATAGTTACTTACATAAAGTAATTTAATTATTGGAGGTAAAATAATTATGATGCCATCATTATTTTTAGCACATGGTTCTCCTATGTTAGCCATTGAAGATACCGACTATACAAAATTTTTAAAAACACTTGGTAACACATATAAACCAAAAGCAATTGTCATTTTTACAGCTCATTGGGAAAGTGAAATTTTAACTATTTCTTCTTCAGACAATGCATATGAAACGATTTATGATTTTGGTGGCTTTCCTCCTGAATTATACGAAATAAAATATACTGCAAAAGGGTCATCCGTCCTTGCAACAATGCTAGAAGAGAAATTTAAAAACCGAGGTATTGCCGTTCAAAAAGATACAACGCGCGGATTAGATCATGGCTCTTGGACACTTCTACACCGTATGTATCCGCAAGCTGATGTACCTGTCGTTCAAATTTCAGTAAATCCTTTCCTTCCTGCAAAAGAGCAATATGAAATCGGAAAAGCCATTCAGGAACTTGGAAAAGAAGATATTTTAGTCATTGGCAGTGGTGTTACAGTGCACAATTTACGAATGTTGAAATGGGAACAAACTACGCCTGAACCATGGGCTGTTGAATTTGACGAATGGCTCATTGATCAAATTCAGAATAACAATATCGACGCCCTATTCAACTGGGAAACTGAAGCTCCTCATGCACGTTTAGCTGTTCCGAGAGCAGAACACTTTGTTCCTCTTTTCATTGCAATGGGAAGCGGCACTGCAGAACCAAAAGTAGTTCATCGTAGCTATGAATATGGAACTTTAAGCTATCTTTGTTTACAATTTTAATTCTTAACATTATAGAGATATTAATGGGGAAAAAGTCCAGTAATTCAACGCTGGACTTTTCTTTGTTCCCCTTTATCAAAACAAACTTACTCTATACTTTCATTGAAGCTATTTTCACATCTATTTATCACTCGTTAATGCGGGATAAATATTGAACCATAAACACTTGCTCATTTGCAACTGTGAATCCCGCTTCTTTTAAAATACGAACAACCATCTCATTGGAAGCAGGTAAATTCATTGTCATTCTTTTTATTTGATCTTGTAAAGGGGAAAATATTTCACTTAATCCGAATCGAACAATTTCCGCTTGATCTAGACGCTTTGTATCTACATAGCTTTGATACAATACAGTGGCCTGTTGTTTTCCTGTCTGATCAAGTACTTTTTTATAAAGGAAATACGCTAATTCCTCATTTTTATTATCATACACAGTTAATAATTCCCCATCTTTTCTAACACTCATCCATTCCGTCTGCCAAGGTTTTATTTCTTTATTTGATACTTGAACAGTATGTATATCCTGTGCTGTACCTCTTTTCACATGGTATGTATTACTCTGTTGCGACTGAAAAGCATCATCTTCAAGTTTTTCTGTATGCTGTAACATCAAAAGTTGATCAACTACTTCATACCCCATCTTTTTATAAAGATGAATAGCCGCATCATTTTTACTAATTGCCTCCAGCGTCGCGATATCTACTTCCTCTTTTTTATACAGCTCTAGGGAAGCTCTTACTAATTCTTTGCCTACTCCTCGATTACGAAATTGAGAAACAACTCCTGTTCCACCATTCCACGCAATTTTTTTACCATGCATCATTCTAATTCCATTTAAGATAATGCCAACCGGCTCACTGTTATAATACGCTACAAGTGAAAAAGATGGTGACAATTCCTCCTGCGCCATTCTTGCTAAAAAAGCATCCATTGTCATTTTAATTTCGATAAAATACCCTTCGAACCCAGCGTTCCACAAATTTGTAGCTTCTTCGAATGATAATGTGCCTAACGATTTTATTTCATACATTTCATCCCAACTCCCTTCCTTAAATAACTATTACCACACCAAGGCATCTTCCTGCTTTTTATTAAAAATAATGTGTATACCCATACATGATAGAAACAAGAACAGCCGTTACAAGTATACCAGGCAATAAATTTGCTACCTTAATTTTAATAATCTCAAGTAAGTTTAATCCAATAGCAAAAATCATGATTCCACCTGTTGCCGTCATTTCTACAATAAAATTATTCATTAAAGTTTCTGGTACAAAACGATCAATTTGCGTAGCAAAAATAGCAATCAATCCTTCATATAAAATAACGGGAACAGCCGAAAATAATACCCCTATTCCTAACGTAGTCGTTAAAATAAGTGAAATAAAACCATCTATAATTGCTTTCGTATATAAAACATTGTGATTTCCACGAATACCACTATCTAAAGAACCAATAATTCCCATTGCTCCCATTACAAATATTAACGTTGCAGTTACAAATCCAAGCGATATACTCCCTTTTCCACCTGAACCTACCTTTTTCTCTAGCCAATCTCCTAAATTTTTTAATTTTTCTTCTAACATAAGCAATTCTCCGATTACCGCTCCAACGACAAGACTTAAAATGACAATTAAAAAGTTTTCACTTTTTAACCCCATTTGCAAACCAAGCACAGTTACTGCTAAACCAATTGCATGCATAACAGTCGACTTCACATTTTCCGAAATACCACTAAAAATTCTACCTAATAATGTCCCTACGATAATACATAGTCCATTTACTAAAGCGCCAAGTAAAACCATTCTCTCCCACCCATTCTTTCCATATATAAAATTATAAGTAAAATTATAGACTATTTTTCGAAAATTTAATATTTTCATTTTGCACGTTGTCCTAATCAATCTACTCATGTTACCTTATTATTGAAAATCATTATAAATATATATAAGAATATAATTCTGATATATATTTATTTTATTAACCTATAAGGAAGGTTTTTTATGAAAATCCGACAAAGAACATTACTAAAACGCACCTTACTGTTAGCCATACTTTTTACCCCTATAATCTTATTGATCAACTATGCGCTAAATTCAGAAACGAAAAATGAACAAAACACAAAAGTAAAAAATAAGCAAACAGAAAAAGCAAAAGGAAAAGAACCAACAAAAAAACCGAAAGAAGATCCTGAAATTACCCTTACATTCTCGGGTGATACAATGTTTGATTGGCAACTACGCCCTGTTATTCAAAGTAAAGGTGCTGATTATCCATTTCAGCATGTAAAACCGGAAATAGAAAAAGCAGACTACTCATTTGTAAATCTAGAATCTGCGTTTACAACTCGCGAGAAAAAATATCCTGGCCAACTATTTTGGATTAAAAGTGATCCCTCCACATTACAAGCTATTAAAAATACAGGCTATGATATTGTTAATATCGGAAATAACCATACACTCGATTATTACCAAGACGGCTTATTGGATACAATTTCCCATGTAGAAAAAATAGGCCTTCCCTATATCGGTGCAGGCAAAAATGCATCAGATGCGTATACAGCAAGGGAAGTTACAATTAAAGGTAAAAAATTCAAGTTTATCTCATTTGTTCGTTTTATGCCTGATTCTGCATGGGTAGCTACAAATGATAAACCTGGTATTGCAAATGGTTACGATTTAAACCTAGTCACAAAAACAATTCAAGAACAAAAGAAAGATGCCGATTATATGATTGTGTATATGCATTGGGGTGTCGAAAAAACAAATCGTCCAGCTGACTATCAAAAAGAATATGTACAAAAAATGGTAGAAGCAGGTGCAAATGCAATTGTCGGAAGCCATCCGCACTGGTTACAAGGCTTTGAATATTACAACAAAGTTCCTGTTGCATACTCACTTGGAAACTTCCTCTTCCCTGATTATGTAACAGGACATAGTGCAGAAACTGGTGTACTAACAATTAAGTTTAATGGAAAAAACGTACAAATGTCATTTAATCCTTATATGATTCGTAATAACCAAATTACACCGCTTCAAGATACCGAAAAACAAAACATGCTGCAATATTTACAGTCTATTTCCAATAATGTACAAATCGATAAAGATGGAAACATTATTAATAAACAGACACAATAATAGGGCAGAATAACATGCTACAAAATAAAGAGGAAACCTTTTAAGGCTTCCTCTTTATTTTGCATATAAACATTTATAAAAAGATTATTTGATAATCAGTGGGGGTTTTCTTTATCCCCCACCTATCTTCTTCGCTTTCCTCTGAATCTTGAGATGGGAGTCATACTGCCCGGGAGAAATCAGCTGCAACAAATCGTACCATACCTTCAACAAAACGAAGATTTTCATACGCTTATTCCATTACCATTTTTTCAATTTACATCTCCCATTGAAATGGATCTGTTAAGGTACTCCAATCAGATTCAAATTCTTCTATTGTTAATAAACATTTATCTAATTCCGCTGTAATTTGCTGTGGGTTTAAATCTGTTCCAATAAAAACAAGTTTTGTAATCCGGTCTCCATATTCAACATCCCACTCATCTAATAAGTGCGGGTTTTCTATTAAAATTTGTTTCCTCTGTATTTCAGGTAAAGAGGCTACCCAGTATGATACGGGTTCAATTGAAACAGACGGTCCAGCTTGTGACATAAGCAAGGCCATATTATTTCTTGTTGCACACCATGCAATTCCTTTTGCTCGTACAATATGGTTTGGCATTGCATGTATCCATCGATAGAAGCGTTCTGAATGAAATGGCAACTTTCTTTTATATACAAAAGAAGAAATATTATATTCTTCTGTTTCAGGTGTATGATGCTGGTGTCCGGATGTGAGTTCTTTAATCCATCCTGCTGAAGCTTGTGCCTTTTCAAAATCAAATAAATTTGTATGTAACACTTCCTTAGGATTAAAATTCCCTTTTATTGTGCGAATCAATTTTGCATCTGGTTGTAGTTTTTTAAGAACCCTTTCTAACTTGTCTAACTCTTCTTCTGCTACTAAATCACACTTATTTAGTATTAACACATCACAAAATTCAATTTGATCAATTAATAAATCTGCTATCTCCCTTGTATCTAGGTCACTTACTGCTTCTTTCCGATCTAATAAGCTTTCTCCTGAATGAAAATCCTGCCAAAATCGATTTGCATCAACAACTGTTACCATCGTATCCAATTGACAAAAACGTGTTAAATCTATCCCTAATTCTTCATCTATATAAGAAAACGTTTGTGCTACTGGAATTGGTTCACTAATACCAGTAGATTCAATCACAATATAATCAATATTCCCTTCCTTTGAAATTCTTTCTACTTCCCATAATAAATCTTCACGTAGCGTACAGCATATACATCCATTAGACATTTCAACGAGCTTTTCTTCTACCCTTGATAATCCGCCGCTTTGTTGTACTAACTCTGCATCAATATTAATCTCACTCATGTCATTTACTATGACAGCAACTCTTAAACCTTCTTTATTTTGCAATATATGATTTAAAATCGTTGTTTTACCTGCTCCTAAATAGCCACTAAGTACAGTTACTGGTATCTTTTTGTTCATATAAGCACCTCTTCAATAATAGTAATCATTACGATTTATTCTTTATACTACTAATAATTTTTTCTGCAGCTTTTCTAGCACCGGCAATATTTCTCGACACAGGCCCAACTTCTAATTCTGCTAAAGCTCCTGCAACATATAAACCTGGTGCCCATTCTAAAGATTTCGTGATAATTGGATATCCACATGCAGCACAACTTAAATCTTCTTGCTCAATTAAAGAAGATAGCCACTCTTGACCTGGTAAAGTATTTTGAAATCCAGTTGCAAGTAGTATACTTTTTACATTCAATTTGTCGTCTGATTGTTTTAAATCTAAACATATGTGATTTTCATTTAAATTTATGGAAAATGAATCTACCTCACCATCCATAATGCAGAGCTTTTCCTTTTTTTGAAGCTGTCGTAACGTCTGATACAGATTGTTTGGTATAGATCCTTTATGACGAGCTTGCTGAATTTCTTTCCTGCGTTTGTTAAAGTCTTCTATCTTATGAAAAGCGTTTATATTTTTAGGTCCTAACCAACCAGGATCACTATCGAAATCATAGATACGAAAAGGATGCCTCTTTAATAAGATTACCTTCCCAGGAAAACGCCTACTTAATGTAATTGATAAATGAGCAGCAGTTATTCCTCCACCGATGATAAGAAATGGTGGTTCGAATAAATCCAACTCTTGTGAATTTTTATCATAAATATGAGCTGCATGATTTGGATAAACATCTTGAATATGCTTTGCCCATTCTGGCAGAAATGGCTGTTCATTGACACCAATTGCAATGACTACATGCTTTGCAGTTCTAGCAGTCCCATCTTCTGTTGTTACAGTCCATCCATTACTTGTTTTCATAATATGATTTACTCTTCCTTGATTCCAACAATCATTCAATTCAATTTCATTGAATATACTTTGACAATGCGCGTTAAATAATTGTAAAGAAGGTCGTTTATATGATCCATAAAAATGATTATACTCCCCACGACTTCCGACAAATTTTTGTAAATGAAACGGTTCAGGATCAATATGATGTACAGATGGTGAACGAAGAAATTCCATTCCAATTCTATTTGTCATACAACTCCAATTATGGAGTGGTTTAAAATGCGGATCAATAATACATATCTGTTTTTTTGTTGTCTTATTGCTTTTCAATAAGAAAGTGGCTACTGTACAACCTTGTATACCGCCACCAATAATAATCCAATCTAACAAGAAGTTTTTCTCCTCTCTACTATAAATCGTAATCATTCCTATTTAAGAAATGATAATAGGAACATAATATAAAAGTCAATGAATTTTTTGCTTTTCTTCTAGACTTTTCTCTTGCTATGATAAACAACATATACGATACTATATAAAACATATCAATTTAGGGGGATTACACGCGATGGAAGAAAAACAATATGAACTTGCAACTTTTGCTGGTGGTTGCTTTTGGTGTATGGTAAAGCCATTTGATGAACTGCCCGGTATACATAAAGTTATTTCAGGTTATGCAGGAGGACATGTTGAAAATCCAACATATGAAGATGTAAAATCTGGGGAATCTGGACATTTAGAAGTTGTTCAAATTACATTTGATCCTACTATATTTCCTTATCAAAAGTTATTAGATTTATATTGGCCGCAAATTGATCCAACTGATGATGGCGGACAGTTTTTTGACCGTGGTCCATCTTATCGTACAGCAATTTTTTATCACACCGAAACACAAAAAGAGCTTGCTGAAAAATCAAAACAAGCATTAACAGAAAGCGGTATGTTTAAAGATCCCATTGTAACAGAAATTCGCCCAGCTGTTCCATTTTACGAAGCAGAAGAATACCATCAACATTTTTATAAAAAGAATCCAGAGAAATATGCCCTGGAACGAAAAGAGTCTGGTCGTGAAGACTTTATCAAGGAAAATTGGCAGAAAAAATAATTAATGGACATTTTTTAAGACTGATGAAAAGTTGTTTCATCAGTCTTTTTATATTTCAATGTAATAATTATCCTCTTACTTATCTTCATTTTTCAGCTGTAAAGCAATTAAGCTAGCAAAATCATGCACAAGTGTTGCTGCTAAAAGAGAAGTAATTTGAGCTTGATCATATGGCGGCAATACTTCAACTAAGTCGAAACCGATATAATTAAATCCACTTAATGAACGCACCATGTTTAAAGTCTCGCGACTGTTAAATCCCCCCACTTCTAACGTACCTGTACCAGGTGCACAAGATGGATCTACAAAATCAATATCAAATGTTAAGAAACATGGTGTATCACCAATCGTTGCTCGCATTTGCTCAAGAACGCTTTCAAAACCACGATCACATAATTCAGCTGTTGTAATGACGTTATACCCTAAATCATTACTAGCTTCTATATCACCAGGATGATTTAATGTTCCACGGATACCAATTTGGAATACTTTTTCAGGTTGTAGTAACCCTTCTTCATGTGCACGAATAAATGGGGAACCGTGCCAATATTTCTCTTCATAGTATGTATCCCATGTGTCTGTGTGGGAGTCGAAATGAATCATTGCGACAGGTCCATGAACTTTCGCTGCTGCACGAAGACTTGCTAATGTAACTGAATGATCCCCTCCAAGACCTATCGGAATAATTCCTTGTTGCATTAATCCAAAAACAGTTTCTTCAATTACATCATAGCTACGATGAATATTGTGCGGGATTACAGACACATCACCAATATCAATTGCATTTGTATCATCAAACGGATAAACATGGTGAATCGGATGATATGGGAACAAAGTCATAGACGCTTGACGAATTGCTTGCGGGGCAAAACGCGCACCAACGCGAAAAGAAGCAGCCGTATCAAACGGCATTCCTAGAATTGCAATCTTTGCTTGTTCATTACTTGATGGTAATCTCATAAATGAACCTGTCGTACAAAACTCTGGTTTTACATCTGGCGTTAGTGGATATTTCATACGTCATTTCCCCTTTATCAACATAATTTTCACATTCAAAAAACTTTCCTGAATCTTTTTTATTAAAATGCAAAAATCATGCCATGCAAAAAATGATCCTTTCCCCACTGTCCACCTTTTTTCATCTATGCAAAATTGAATAAATTATGCCATATAGCATGAAAAGGATGATAAAAGATCACCCTTTTCTGTACTTATTTTTTTACTATAAGTTATTTTCTCAATCTCTCAATAAAATCATATAATTTATCTAGTGAAGTCATATTCTGATTACACACTACGCTATCTTGGCAAATATAGTTTCCTTTTTGAACAAAAGTACCTGGTACATCCCCTTTTATTTCAACTAGAAACATACCTACTTCTTCATGGCCATGGCACAATGCACAAATACCTTTTTTGTTTATACTTTGGAATGTGCCTTGTAAACCAACAAACTTATTATTATTCTTTGCTATAATAAACTTTCTACTTGTGCCTTTATCAATCCAACCTAGATAAGACATCTCTTTCATATTTATTCCTTCCATTTCAGGAAGCTTCAATTTTTTAGCTTTAGGAAATAATTTTTTTAACGTTTGCGGCGTAACTTCCTGAAACGGAATGACATACGGATTTAACTTGAATAAAAACGCTTCTGCGTCCTCCCTATTTCTAACCGTCAAAATCATATCAATTAATTCTTTTTGGTCATCAGTAAGATTTTCAAAAACATCTAACACTTTTTCTATCGCAAGAGACTTTAGAGCGGCAATAACGCCTCTATCGTTTGCTGTTGCATGTCCATTCACTAGAATATGAGCTTGTGATTTTATAAAATTATATTGATCACTTCTAATAAAAGCTTCCATTTTTATCACTCCATACAAATTGTTTATCTATTTTATATTTTATACAATGCATGTTCTTTATAAAATGCATTGTATAATTTAGAAACAAACTTTACACAAAAAAGCACTAATTATTATTTATACAATAATTAGTGCTTACAATTTCTATTTTGAATACACTATTTTTTTTATCGTTTCAACAGCAAGAAAATATTCTTCTGCTAATTGATGAATGGATACTCCATCTTTAAAAGCATGTTTAATTGCCTGATTTCGATCATCAAGTTGCTTTCTTCCGCCAGAGCGCGTGCCCCACTTATGATGAGCATTTTCTAGTTTTGGAATATAAATTGTTTCTCCTTGCACATACTTTTGAATTTCTATAATCAACTTTTCAGGTAAAACAGTCGCTGCTTTTACATATTTCATTTCCGCTCGCCCCTTATTTTTTATGTTTCATCTAAATAAGGTGCAAAGCCAACTATAGGAGAAATGATACAATTCCATTTAGGCGATTGTATGTTAGATTATTTGTCTACCTCATGCAAAGTATCGCCTTTTCCATAATTGGCTTTGCATGAGACGCTGCAGTATCTGGCAATTTTATTGTAATCGCCATATCAACACCTCCTAATATTCCTTTCGATTCAATCCTATTATATGACAAATTCTCCCTACTTGCATCTTCATGCTTTTTTAAAAATTGTATTATTAAGAAGCGTTTAAGCCACAATCAAAAAAGATGATCCTACTTTTTATAAAATTGGAACTTCCTACTAAAATCCCACAAACAAACACACTTTGTAAAAATACTGTAATAATTATTTTAGTATTTTACTTTATAAAATACCAAGACAAGTTTATAGTAGAAAAAGATGATTCTTAAGCAACATGAGTAGGAGGAAGTATTTTGTCTACTTCAAAAGTATTAAAAGGCACTGCCTTACTAAGCGGCGCCACAATGATTTCACGTATTTTAGGTTTTATTTATTTCTTCCCATTTCAAGCTTTAGTTGGGAGTGATGGAGTTGCTTTATATTCTTATGCATACTCCTGGTATGGAATTTTATTAAGCTTTTCAACAGCAGGTATCCCTATCGCCGTTTCAAAATTTGTTGCCAAATATAACGCTTTAGGAGATTACAACACAAGTAAAAAATTATATAATTCAAGCTTAAAAGTAATGCTGGTTATGGGATTCCTTGGTTTCTTAATTTTATTTTTCGGGGCACCTTATGTATCCGAATTAATTATTCGCTCTAAAACACCAGATCCTGGATTCGTTGCGGATGTAACACTAACAATGCGGGCGCTAAGTTTTGCACTTATTATCGTGCCAGCAATGAGCGTGACACGCGGTTATTTCCAAGGTTTTCAGCATATGAAACCAAGTGCTGTTTCACAAGTTGTAGAACAAATTGCTCGCGTTATATTTATTTTAGTTGGAAGCTTTGTTGTTTCTAAACTATTAGGCGGATCGGTTGCATCTTCTGTAGCAGTCGCAACATTTGGCGCTGTTATTGGAGCAATTGCCAGTGTTTCCATGCTCGTTATGTATTGGAAAAAGTACAATGGACTACGCGCGCCAGAAGGTGAACGAAAAGTGCGCTCTTCTTCGATTCCCTTAACAAAGATGTATATGGAACTACTTCGCTATGCGATTCCAATTGTTTTTGTCGGTATTGCCATTCCACTTTATACATTAGTGGATCAATATACGGTTGCCGATGCACTGCAAGCAATAGGCACACCACTAACTAAAGCAAATGCTGTTTTTGCTTACATTACGAACTATGCTCAAAAACTTATTATGATACCAGCATCACTGGCAACAGGATTTTCGCTCTCAATCATCCCGGCAATTACACAGTCATTTACGGGTGGAAAATTAGATGAATTGCAAAATCAAATTGAAAAGATATTTACAATATTATTATTTTTCACAATTCCAGCATCATTTGGACTTGCTAGCATCGCTTACGATGCATTTCGCATGGTTTATTTTGATCACAATACAGCATTAGACGGATCACAATATTTGATCTCATTTGCACCATCTGCTGTAATGAGCGCCATTTTCACCGTATCAGCAGCTATCTTACAGGGTATTGATTATCAGCGTAAAACGATGATTGCTTTCACTGCAGGGATCATTGTAAAAGTTCTTGTCAATACACCACTTCTATATGCACTAGGTGGACACGGTGCTGTATTAGGAACTATACTTGGTTACCTCGTTTCTGATGTAATCATGTTATACTGCATTGTGAAATATACAAAGTTTAACATTATAGAGACTGGTAAAACCGTATTACTTATTACAATATACTCTGCAGCAATGTCTGCTGTAGTAGTTGGGGCAAAAACGTTATTGAAATGGTTAATTCCAGGACAAACATATATAGAGTCTTTAATAATTGTAGTCGTATGCGGTGCCCTTGGCGGACTTGTTTATTTCGCTTTTGTATTTACAAGCGGGCTTGCTTCTGACATTCTTGGTGATCGTATCAATCGCCTGCCGTTGCTGAAGAAATTAAAACGATAAGCATTAAAAAGGTGTAACTTACATTTGAAGTTACACCTTTTTTTATCAAAATAAAGTAACTACCATTTTAGAAGGTGATATAATATGTACAATATTTATTTAAAATACAGTTGAACAACTTATTTTTTTCACATCGCACTAACGTAGTAGATTGGTTATAGTAAATACTTATCTAAAAGACATCTTTTCTAAAACTCTCTCTAAATGTAACCAATAATTGACTGTGAAATTATTGAGTAATAGCATTTAAAATGGAAGGCGCTTTTTAACATAAATGAAGCAACAACCAAACTATTAATCTTATCTATTAATTTATAAAATTAATACGGAAACTAAGGAGGTCCACATATTGATCGAGAATCATAATTATCCAAAACACGACTTGAATCATAACGATTTGCGCGCTGACTGTGAAAACTGTTTCGGCTTATGTTGTGTTGCACTACCTTTCGCAGCTTCGGCAGATTTTGCAATTAATAAAGATGGTGGCAAACCTTGCCCTAATCTGCAATCGGACTTTCGCTGCGGTATTCATAAAGATCTCAGACAGCAAGGGTTTAAAGGATGTACCGTTTTTGAATGCTTCGGCGCAGGACAAAAGGTTTCCCAAGTCACTTTCGAAGGAGTAGACTGGCTTAAAGATCCAAAAAAGGCGCAGAAAATGTACAATGTGTTTCCAATTATGCAACAACTCCATGAAATGCTCTGGTATTTAACTGAAGCCTTAACATTGAAAGTAACTCGTCCGATTCACCGAGAGCTTAGCCTCGCTTTTGATGAGACAGAACGACTTTCACAACTAAGTCCCGATTCACTCATAGAGCTAGACGTTCCATTACACCGAGCAAATGTCAACGCTCTGCTTTTAAAGACAAGCGAACTAGTATGGACGGAGGCATGTCGCCAACATAAGAATTCAAAAAAAAGCAAGAGAATTAACCATTGGGGAGCAGATCTCATGGGTGCAAAACTTAAAGGAGCAGATCTCAGAGGAGCAAATTTAAGAGGAGCATACCTTATTGCTGCCGACCTCCGAGGCGCCGATTTGAGAGCGGCTGACCTTATCGGTGCTGATTTACGAGACGCCGACCTTAGCGGAGCAAATCTCACAGAGAGTATCTTTCTCACCCAAGTTCAGATTAACTCAGCGAAGGGCGATTCACACACAAAATTGCCTCACTTACTTTCTCGTCCAACACACTGGTCTGTGCTGAGTAAAAAAACAAATAAGACAAATTAAAAAAATCCAAGATGTTACATACTGAAAATATGTAACAAACAGAAAAAGAGGATGTATGTTTCACATACATCCTCCTTCATAGCAATCATTCAAATAGCCCCATACTCAAATACCGTTCTCCTGTATCTGGCGCAATACATAATACCTTTTTCCCAACACCTAGTCTTTTCGCTAGTATAATCGCTGCAAACACAGAAGCTCCTGATGATGGTCCTACTAAAATCCCCTCTTCTTTCGCAAGCTTTCTCATTGTCTCAATTGCATCTTCATCAGCAATTTGAATAATTTCATTATAAATCTCTGTATTCAAGTTTTTTGGAATAAATCCTGGACTTGTTCCCACTAATTTATGCGGGCCCGGAGTACCACCTGATAAAACGGGAGATCCTTTCGGTTCCACAACTGCAATATATAAATCAGGAAGCCTTTCTCGTAATGTTTCTCCTGTCCCCGTAATGGTTCCACCTGTTCCAGCAGTTGCAACAAATGCATCTAATTCACCGTTCATTTGTTTATAAATTTCAACTGCTGTTGTAGTGCGATGAATATCAGGATTTGCTTTGTTCTCAAACTGCTGTGGAATAAAGCTGCCTGGAATTTGCTGCTGCAATTCCAATGCTTTTGCAATTGCCCCCGGCATCCGTTCAGCAGCTGGTGTCAGTACTACCTCAGCTCCGTATGCCTTCAGCAAGTTAATGCGCTCTTTAGACATATTGTCTGGCATAATAAGAATTGCTTTATATCCTTTCGCAGCCGCATTCATTGCCAACCCTATTCCTGTATTACCACTTGTCGGTTCAATAATTGTATCTCCAGGTCGTATAAATCCATTCTCTTCTGCCATATGAATTAAATTATAAGCCGCACGGTCCTTCACACTACGTGACGGGTTAAACATCTCTAATTTCACATATATATCAGCCGCATCTTCCGGAACAATACGCGATAAACGCACAACAGGTGTATTTCCAATTAACTCTGTAACGTTATGATATATTTTCATATTCGAGGCTCCTATTCCATCCATTTCTACATCGTTTTACGATCATTTGGCAGTAACCATGATGATAAACCAATTAACGGCAACATGCTACATAGCAACATAATGAAGTTAAGGCTATATATATCTGCCAATTTCCCAAGTACAACTGCTCCTAGTGCTCCAAGTCCAAATGCGAGTCCGACAATTAAACCAGATACCATGCCAACTTTTCCAGGAACAAGCTCCTGCGCGTACACAACAATAACACTGAAACTACTAGAACTAATAAATCCAATACAAAGAAATAACGGGACAACCCAAACAAGCGAAACATGTGGCAATAACAGTGCTAGAGGCGCTGAACCGAGCATGGAAAAGACAATAATATTTCGCTTTCCAAAGCGATCAGCTAACGGTCCTCCAAAAAACGTTCCAAGTACGCCGGCAATCATGAAAGCAAATACATAAAACTGTGCATTTTTAATAGATAGTCCGTAATGCTCAATTAAATAAAATTGATAAAAGTTTCCTATCCCTGCTCCATACCACGAACGAACAAACGTTAAAAATACAAGTAAAACAATAACAAACTTAACACGGCTGCTTATTACTAGATTTTCAGCTTCTAGTGCAGCTCGTTTCTTCCTTCTTACAGCCCCGCTTGCTAACTCCCCTTTATACCATGTAGAAACAAAGTATAATAAAACAATGCCAACTACCGCAAAGCCCGTAAACCAAACAGTACCGATTTGACCAAGTGGAACAAACACGAGTGCCGTAAAAATTGGCGCAAGTGAATTCCCGGTATTTCCCCCTACTTGATAAATTGATTGTGCTAAACCACGCTTTGCTCCTGCTGCCATATAAGCAACTCGAGCACCTTCTGGATGAAACACAGCTGAGCCAAGCCCAATAAATAAAACGGATAAAATAACAATAAAAAAGTTCGGTGCAAACGCAAGTCCAATCATCCCAAGCATGCTTGAGAGCATTCCAAGTGGCAATAAATACGGGGAAGGCTTCTTATCTGAATACATTCCAAACATCGGCTGCATAATGGATGATGTCATATTCAAAGCAAAGGCAATCCACCCGACCTGCATATAAGATAAATTCATCGACTTTTCCAAAATTGGAAATAGCGCTGGCACAACTGCCTGCATCGAGTCATTAAGAAAATGACCGAAGCTAATCGCAAATAAAATACGGTAAATCGTTGGTGCAGTCCTCGCATTCGGCTTTTGTGCTATCTGCATGTTACACGCTCCTCTCCTTCTGTGCTGAAAATAGCCTGTGCATATATTTCATACACCGCTTATTTTTCTGACTTTTTAAACAAAACCTATTTTATACCTCTTTTTCACCTTTTTCCACTTCTCTGCTTACTGTCGTATGAAAAACACATAAAAGTTGAAATTTAGTAAATACCCTTTTTATTAGTTTTTAAAATTCAGAAAGTCATTTACCATATACATCCATTCAAGTATCATAATATAAAAGAACAAGTAAGGAGTATCTAATATGAATCCATTATTATTAAACTTTCCTTCTGAATTTTATACCGAGAGACTTCTCATACGAATACCAAGACCTGGAGACGGAAAAGAAGTATATGAAGCGATCAATGAGTCTATTGAAGAATTAAAACCTTGGATGCCTTTTGCTCAAAAAGAACAAACGGAACAAGAAGTAGAAGCAAACATTAGAGATTCTCATGTAAAATTCTTGGCACGCGAAGATTTACGTTTACTCGTTTTTCTGAAAGAAACAGGTGAATTTGTTGCCTCTTCAGGATTACATCGTATTAACTGGGATATTCCGAAATTTGAGATTGGTTATTGGATTCATTCCCGTTTTAGCGGACAAGGATACATGACAGAAGCCGTTACAGGAATTGTAGATTTTGCCTTTAAAGAATTAAGTGCTAATCGAGTAGAAATTCGCTGTGACTCAAGAAATGTAAAAAGCCGTGCTATACCAGAAAAGTTAGGTTTTAAGTTGGAGGGGATTTTAGAGAATAACAATGTATCTGTAGATGGTGCTGAATTACGAGATACATGTGTATATGCAAAGAAAAAATAACGAAAAAAAGAGTTGCAATACAGCAACTCTTCTCTTCATATTTCATACGAATTCTTTAACATATTACATACTTTTTATATTTTTCAAAATCACTCGTTTTACATTCCACGGTAATTTTCGTACCTTCATTTTCGTAGTCCGTCGATAAAACATTAGCATGTTCGTTAAAATAAGAAATTAATTGTCCTTGATCATAAGGAATTAACATTTCACACTTTGTATAATCTTGATAAATTTGCGTACAAATCATTTGTACTAGTTCATCCATACCTACTTTTTGTTTAGCCGACAAATACACACGATTATCTTGAACCTTTGGAATTTCAATATCCATAACATCCGCTTTATTATAAGCATAAATCGTTGGGATATTTTCAACACCGATTTGTTTTAACGTTTGATTAGTAATATCGATGAGATGCTCATAGTTTGGATTTGTATAATCCACAACATGAATGAGTAAATCTGCCTCTGCCACTTCTTCTAACGTCGAACGGAATGCTTTCACAAGATGATGCGGCAATTTACTAACGAACCCAACTGTATCCGTTAATAAAAATGATTTGTTATCTGGCAATTGAATATTTCGCACAGCTGTTTCGAGCGTCGCAAATAACATATCTTTCTCAAATACTTGTTTCTCTGCAGATCCATTAAACATTTCAAGCATCGCATTCATCGTTGTTGATTTACCAGCGTTTGTATATCCTACTAACGAAACAACAGGTACTTCATTTTTCTTACGCTGTTTACGCTGCGTTTGACGATGCAGGGTAAGTGCTTCTAACTCTTTATTTAGCGCTGCAATTTGCTCTTCAATCTTACGGCGATCAAGCTCTAGTTTCTTTTCCCCGACACCTTTGTTTCTCGTACCAACACCGCCGCTTTGTCTTCCAAGTGATTCACGAAGGCCAATTAAACGAGGCATCATATATTGTAAATGTGCAACTTCAACCTGTAATTGCGCCTCTTTCGTTTTGGCACGCTGCGCAAAAATATCTAAAATTAAAATTGTACGATCAATCACTTTACAATCTATATCCGCTTCCAAATTTCGGATTTGTGAAGGAGATAACTCATCGTTGAAAATTACCAAATTTCCATCTACTTCTTTCACAAACGCTGACACTTCTTCAATTTTACCCGTTCCAATATAATGGGATGGATTCACACGATGTAAATTTTGTGTAACTTGCCCTATCACTTCCACATCACACGCTTCCGCTAAATTCGCTAACTCCTCCATCGAATATTCGAAATCACTTTGACTATTTAAATTCACTCCGACTAATATTGCTTTTTGTACTAATTTTTCCATATATTTATTCCTCCATTTCGATTACGCGCAAAATAAAAAACACAAGCTACTGCCTGTGTTTTTCATAAACGGATGAGAGTACGACAAATAAGCATAAAAACATCGCCTCTAGCTTGTTCAATGGTCGTCAAACCCAGCATAATACACCAATTCTAAAAATTGTTTGTATACATGCATCGTATCATTCTGTTTTTAAAGGCAAAACAAAAAGAGGGCGTATTCGTCCCTCCCTCTTTTCACATATAAGTTTAATGGGGTTCCTTTAAAGAGACAGACCAATCCCGTTCACTCTGCACACAGACAGAGCCTTTGAGCGCTATTCAATTATTGGCACAAAGTATTGAGACGTAATCTGATTAAGATCAAAGGAGACCCCTCCGTTCATTAAAAGTTACATAAATTTTAGCACAGTTATATAGCTGACACAAGAATAAACTCCATTTACTTCCACAAAGAAAATCGTTATTTTTCTATTTTATTCATCATTTTTTGCGCATGCGTCGTATTATGAGTACTCCTAAAACAAACGAAAGAGAACGACTTAGATACGATGAGCACTTAGCCCCACTATATATATTAACACATAAAGGTAACACTATAATCAGTTAACAAGATTCACTCCGTACAAATTTAGCAACTTATATCTTAAGCTTGTTCAGTTTCCTCTTGCTTTGCTTCTTTCATTTCATGATAGTATGATGGCAGTTCTATACCATGTTCTAAGAAATAGTCCTCAATTAATGAAATTATCACTTTCAATGTTTTTACACGTGCATACAATTTATCATTGCCAGGTATAATATTCCACCTTGCATTCGGTTTATCTGTTTTTTCAAACATCTCTTCCATTGCCTCGACATATTCATCCCACTTTTCACGATTGCGCCAATCTTCATCTGTAATTTTCCATTTCTTAAGAGGATTTTGCTCTCGCTCTTTAAATCGCGCTAACTGTTCATCTTTGCTAATATGATAGAAAAATTTCGCTACTATGTAATGATCATCTGTTAATAGTTTTTCAAAATCATTGATTTCATCGTATGCTCTAGTCCACTCTTCCTTTGTAGCAAAACCCTCTACACGTTCAACCAATACACGACCGTACCAAGAGCGATCGAAAATAGTGATTTGGCCATATTGCGGGATTTTGCGCCAGAATCGTTGCAAATAATGATAACGTTTTTCATGAGGAGCAGGCGCACCAATTGGATTTACTTGCAAGCCGCGCGGATCAAGGTGCTCGGTAATTCGTTTAATTGCTCCCCCCTTTCCAGCAGCATCCCAACCTTCCATAGCCAAAATAACGGCTATTTTTTCTTCTCGTAAAATCTGCTGCAACGCTAGTAAACGCATTTGATACTTTTCAAGCTTCTTATTATATTTTTGTTTCGATTCAATTTTTTTGGTTAAATCTACTTTTGCAAGACGATCTTTTTTCATAATAGAATCCCCCTTTTTAAACAATTAACATTATTTTAACATAATTTTCAGTATTTTGTGTATACATATCCCACTAAAGAATACCAACACGTATCACAAGCTATACCATTTACTTTAGGTAGTATACCTTTGATACTTTGCTTATTTATAATACAATGCAAGAATGAATGATACGAAATGATAGAAAAGGAGTTTTGTTGAACTTTATTTCTAATTACTATATATACAATCATTCATCGGCTTCCCAATACAAAGAAAAGTGACTTAATCTCTCCCCTTCTATCTCCTCTATATCCATTCTTTTTATGTAGTAAAGAGGTTATTCTGTCACTGTTTTGTCAATTTATTATTAAATGATAAAGAATTCATAATAAAAATATCTATTCACTCGCTATCAATTGTGATATTCTGTTCATTGGAAAATTTATATATTGGTGGTGCATCCATGTTTTCATCGTTCAAAAGGTTTTTAATTGGTAGACCCCTTAAATCAAATGCCTTAGGCGAACAAAAATTAAATAAGCTAAAGGCATTAGCTATTCTTTCATCTGATGCTCTTTCTTCTGTTGCTTATGGAACGGAACAGATTTTAATTGTTCTTGCAGCACTTGGATCGATTGCCTTTTGGTACTCTATTCCAATTGCAATTGGGGTTCTTATTTTATTAACCGCACTGATTTTATCGTACAGACAGATTATTTTTGCCTATCCGCATGGGGGAGGAGCTTACGTTGTTTCTAAGACAAATTTAGGTATAAATGCCGGACTCGTTGCTGGCGGCTCCTTACTGGTAGATTATATCCTTACCGTAGCTGTAAGTGTATCAGCGGGAACAGATGCGATTACATCTGCGTTTCCGGTTTTACATCAATATACCGTTCCAATCGCGGTCATACTTGTTATTTTCATTACAATCCTGAATCTTAGAGGAGTAACAGAATCCGCTTCTATTCTAGCTTATCCTGTCTATCTCTTCGTATTAGCACTCATTTTATTAATTACTGTTGGAGTGTTTAAAATCGTAACTGGACAAGCGCCAGCAACCTTACATACACCTATTGGTACTATAGTACCGGGAGTTACATTATTCTTTTTATTAAAAGCATTCTCATCTGGATGTTCTGCATTAACAGGTGTAGAGGCTATTTCAAATGCTATTCCTAATTTTAAAGAACCCGCTGCTAAAAATGCGGCCAAAACATTAGTTTTGATGGGAACAATTCTAGCAGTCTTATTTACTGGAATCACGGTTTTGGCATTTTGGTACGGTATTGCTCCGAAGCCTACTGAAACTGTTGTATCTCAAATTGCATCAGATGTATTCGGAAGAAGTTATGTTTACTACTTTATACAAGGAACAACAGCACTTATTTTAGTATTAGCTGCTAATACGGGATTCTCTGCATTCCCATTATTAGCTTACAACCTAGCATCAGATAAATACATGCCTCGCATGTTTTTAATGCGCGGTGATCGCTTAGGATACTCAAATGGAATTATGACACTAGGAATCGCTTCTATTATTTTAATAATTGCGTTTCAAGGAAAAACAGAACAACTAATCCCGCTATACGCAGTTGGTGTATTCCTTCCTTTCACCTTGTCGCAAACAGGAATGATTGTAAAATGGTTACGCGAAAAACCACAAGGATGGTTACCTAAATTACTAACAAATTTAGTAGGGGCGCTTATTTCACTATCTGTATTATTGATTTTCTTTATCACAAAGTTTACACAAGTATGGTCTGTCGTTATATTCCTGCCAATTATTGTGTACACCTGTCATCGTATTTATAAACATTACGATGCTGTTGGAGAACAACTACGTATCGATCCAAATGCAGTTTCTCACAAATTTGAAGGAAATATTGTCATCGTACCCGTTGCAGGAATCACAAAAGTAGTCGAACAATCCATTAATTATGCCGAAGCTATTGGTGATACTGTCATCGCAGTATATGTAGCCTTCGACAAAGAAAGTGAAATAAAAATGCAACAAAAATGGAAAGAATGGAAACCAGATGTTCGTCTTATTACAGTGGTTTCTTCTTACAGAAGCTTAATGAGACCTATTACAAAATTAGTAGCTATGATTCAAGATAAAGCACAGGAAGATCATCAATCAGTTACTGTGCTCATTCCGCAATTTATAACCAAAAAAAGTTGGCATAACATCTTACACAACCAATCAAGTGTTTTATTAAGAATATACCTTTTATATAAAAAGAATGTTATCGTTTCAACTGTTCCGTTTCGATTTAAGAAATAGCTAGTAAACTATTAAATTTTTTATATACTTTTACAAAAACAAAAACCCTAACTATAAATAAGTTAGGGTTCTTGTTTTTGCTAGTCAGTCTTTAATACTTCTTCCCACTGTATCTATTTTGCATGCGGAGAAATTTTTGAACATGCATCTCTTATCTCTTAGTTTTCACATCACATTGTTAATATGATTACGGACAAGCCTTTTTGCTATTGGCTCTGTTAAAGAATAATGTTGATAATTTAGCAAATAAAAAAGAAACGAATCTCTTAATCAAAAAAAGAGACAAAACAGACGCCTCCTAAGAAGAAACAAAGCAATCCACAAACAATTGCTGCGTTGTTGCTGACAGGCGCGCAAGTTGTATACTGGATTATTCAGATTTGTAAACTTCTACTTTCCTAATCATCTAGAGATATGCCCATTTTGACTCCTAAAACCCCTGCGAGAGTGTGATTTTTACCAGTACGGATCTCCTGGTTTCAAAACCCTCTCCCGTATTTATAATATGAGATATTTTCCCTTTTGACTCTTCCGTATATCTTTTATTTCATTTAGGGATAGTGTCCCGAAATGAAATAAGAAAATCATTAAAAACAGCCTTGATTATATATTAAGTTTGTCTTTACAGTTCTCGCAAATAAATTTCCCCTCTAAATTTAAATAGGCTTTAATTTCTGTAAATCCTTTTCTCTTAGGATAGGGTACGATTACTAATGCTTGTTCGTCCTTTTTAATATCTTCCTTACAGTAGATGCATTTCGGAACTATCAATGCCACATTAATCCCCTCTTTCATCAGCATAACGATTATATTTAAAAATCTCTTGTAGTCGATCTTGACCTTTAGTGAATTCCTTAACAGGGTACCGCCAGCATTTTGGAAAAAAAACACGCTAAGCAAAAAAATACAATAAGCTGCCCATATGGACAGCTTATTTACATAATTATCGTTCTCAGAAGTTAAAAGTTTTTAGTTTCTTGCTCACTTAAAGCACCCGTTACTTTAAGTACATTTCTTCACAACCTTATTTATTAAAATAAATATCTACGTCCAGTTCAATTATCTGGCCCAATACATAAAGAACGAACACAATTCTTGCTACAGAATGGCGCCCGATTGTTGAAAAGCATTGTAATGCCTTATTGAACATTCGAGACCCTATAGCAAAATATTTACGACATCTTTCGAAAATCATCCGTCAATATTCCAGAAAACCCCCAGTTTTCATCCTCAATTTCTTGGATAACGATATGAGTATGTTCTGGCTTTTTACCGAGTACGTTAACAAGAGTCGTTGTAAATTCTTTTACTATTTGGGCTTTTTGTTCACGAGTTGCACCCTTCGTTATTTGAAGATTAATATATGGCATATTTACCCCTCCAATTATTTACATTGATAAATGCTATTTCCACTAATACATATCTCTTTCCTTCTAATTGAATTTCTTCACACTTCCTATAAACACGTAAGAAAGGACCAATGGCATCATTCCACAACAAATTCCTTTAGTTGAGCAATATTAGTGCGTATGAGGTAATGAGACAGATCTATCCTTGTTGGGCTATAAACCTCTTTTATATGGTAATTGTTTAATGTAGTGCAGTTCCTTTTAATAAACGGCGAAGTTGTTCAACTATTCTGCCCCGTTAGTTGAACAAGAAACAATGCATACCGTATTCATGTGAAGTTTACATAACACATCATTATCAGCAGTAACCAAATCCTAGAAAGCCATTCATACCAATAGTTTGTCAGCCTTCCGTTCCTTCCGCTGTATGCAAGATTTCATACATCCCTGTCACAACAGCATTTGGCAGTTCAAACCGTTCTCGTAGCCTGCATGAAATCCTGCATATCCTTAGCGTATAAAATCCACGTTTTGTTGGCGAGACCTCAAAAAGAAGCGCGAAACGCACTTCTTTTCTTTGCAAATACTACACATCACATTGTTAATATAGTTACGGACAAGCCTTCTTATTATTAAATAATTCATCTTCTCCCTACTATATGCAAGAAAGCATTACGGACTACTCTCCTTTCACATAATCAGTGTTATCAGAATCAGATATCAATTCCCCCATACTTTTTCGCTAATCATTTAGTACATATCACCTTTTATTTCAGGAAATAGTAAATAAGATAAAATCCTGTACTTTGGAGGTTGGAATATGCGAAAGATAACAGTTGTTCTTTTGGGTATGATATGTTTTATATTCGGTAGCAATATATTAGCGAAAGCTTCCTCGTTTAGTAATCTTCCTATATCAAAGTCCTCTGACCGTTGGTATATAAAAGTTAATAAAGCTGACAATGAGCCAAGGCTTTCAAAACCAAAATCAGGCACAGTTAATACATATAGTCTAGATGTGAAGAATCTCGGAAAAAATGCTTATAATTTAGATGTAGATATATACAGTAATTTTAACGATTCTAAAATTTTGCGGGCAAACATGGACGCACCAGAAACTGAGAGAACAGTTCCAAATAATGAGTGCCATTTTTCTAACTTTCCTGTGTCAGTAAAAGCAAGGGGTATTACTGTTATCATTACATGGCAGGAAGAGCTACCTAAGACATTGTCTAATGGTAAAACGATACAAGCAAGAAAATATAAAGAAATATTTGTGTTCGATCAAAAGTAAATGATAAAAAGCTCTCCTTAATAAAGTGTACTGAACCCCAAAAGTTGGACTTTTTTTGGAGTGATTCCTCACTCCGATTTTTCTTTTCGTTATTATCCAGTTTCGATACCATTTCAAGTATGCTTTTTGAAAATTTACTAAATCATAGTTCTATCCAGTAACGCTGAACAATTTCGCCAGTATTAGGGGAAATTACTTCATTTTCTAAGAGACCTCCAACTTTTTGAATGGTTTTGGCAGAGCCAATATTTGCTTTGTCACAAGTTATCAACACTTTCTCCAATCCTAATTTTTTCGCTTCAAATAAGGAAAGCCGAAGTTGCTCAGTGGCGTAACCCTTTCGACGTTCGGCGGGGTGCACGCTATAACCGATATGTCCGCTCTCCATCAGTAGTTCTGGCGTTAATCGATGGCGGATATTGATTAAACCGACTAATTCCCCATTTTCAATACTCAAAAACTGAGTGGATGGAACTCGATTTAGCGGTAATTTTTCTCCTTTTTCTTGAATTTTGACTTTTTCAATCCATTCGTCAATGGAATCAAAATGTTGTAAGGAACAACTACCATGCAGCTGTTCTCTTGAATTTAGAAATGCCTGCCGATAAGCCATAATTTGTTTCCTATGCTGGTGTGTTGGTTTCACTAATTTTATTGTCATCATCTTTCTCCTATATCATTTTTTATTCCAGTTTATAACATTCAGAATAAATCGAATAGAGTAAGAGGAATTTTTCTTTTTAGTCCCTCAGCACCAAACTTTTTATATAGGTTAATCCATTGTCTAACTCATTCAAGATATTCTTCACAATACGCAATTTTAATTCAAAATCATATTTAACCAAAATAAACACCCCGATCGTTAGATTTTTGGTCTAACTATTAGGGTGCAAATCACTTTTCTCTTCTTTTCTTTGCGACACTACACATTGCTAATATGATTACGGACAAGCCTTTTAGCTATTGGCTCTGTTAAAGAATAATGTTGGTAATTTAGCAAATAAAAAAGAAACGAATCTTTTATTTAACTAACCTGCTTCTTTGGTTCAATAAGAAAACCAACAACATACTTTAACAGAACCTTGTTATTAAATAATCCATCTGCTGTCCCACCTTTTAGATAGACATAGCGTAAATATTAGGAATTTTATATTAACAATTATTTTTTATTGATGTAAGTTATATGTATAGTTTTGATCCACGCCTAAAAATCCTCTTAATTAATTCAGAAGGCTGCCAATCTTATAACATACAATTCTAAAGTTTGTAGGAACATTTCTTTAATTTTAGGTATTCCCCATGTTTCGCTTCAAAGTTTACATGGGATGTTTTTTCCCCATAAACACTACCTCACCCCTACTATATATAAGAAAACATTACAGACTACTTTTTTTTCACATAATCAGTGTTATCGGAAGTGAAAAATAATATTGAGATTAAAGGGCATGATAAACAATACAGTATATTGCAAATATTTTTAAGGAGAACCCATTAATGAGTAAAAGACATAAAATATTGATATCAATACTTTTTGCTTTAATTATTAGTGTTATTAATACTCCTGCTAGGGCTCAAGAACAGCAGTCTTTTGAAAAGTTTTGGTATAAGATTGGTTATAAATCTATCGGAGAAGCAATAACTGAATGCGAAAAATTATTTCAACGAGGTATTACATTGCCGACAATGGTGCCATCAGTAGAATTTACTCATCAATTTGGACGTTGTAATAACAGTGAATATAATGTAAATGACAGTTTTGAAATTGAGTATATAAATGAGCATACGGGCAAGAAACATTATATGATAAGAGTCCGCCCTTTAAAGTATAAAATTCCAATTAAACAAGAACTGACTAAGGGTGTATATACACTGAAAGATAAATCGAAAGCAATATTATTTCGTATAAGGGAAAGTTCAAATCTTGATACTCTTACATTTGAAAGGAATGGTTGGCAATATATGCTGATTATTGATAGTAGAGGGTTAGATAAAGCTTCATCAAAAGTCTTAGTCCAAATTGCAAATACGATTGAGTGATGAATAAAATAAAGAGGTTTATTAAGACCTCTTTGTTTGTTTAATTAACGTAAGTCCCGCTATCAGAAATCAATCTATCTAGAAACCTATAAAAATCCCCTCTGATTTTCACCTTTTTTTTTGCAATCCCTACACATCACATTTGAAATTTGATAACAAAAAAATAGCTACCTGTCGAAAAAAGGCATAAATTCCCCAAAAAAGATCTCCTGCTCAACTAGGAGATTTACTATCTTTCTTCTTTATAAAATACACTTCTAAAGCTCGAAGAAACGCTTCTTCAACTTTTATTGTGCCGTATGGTTCATTTCCAAGTTTAAGTGGGGATACTTTTTTTGTCACGAGACATCACCTCATCCCCACCATATGCAGAAAAGTTTGATGGACTACTCTACATTTACATATTTCATTGAATTTCCTTTTATTTTTAATCTCAATCTTTTTAAATTTTGTATGTAATAAATGATATCTGTTCGTAAGCCTTGCTCACCCATCAATTCTGTTCTTCTATCCCTTACCACATTGTATCCGAAACATTATAAAAAAATTTCACACCTTATTTTGAAATACATTCTTGCGATTCAACCAAAATACAACTAAAAGTAGCCTCAAAGACATATACCAATTGAGACCCTCTCACGCTCCCTGTGTTATCTATTAAAAAGTGAACATTTTTATACTCACCTATCTTCTTCGCTTTTCTCTCAATTTTGAGGTGAGGGTCTTACTGCCCGTTAATGCGAGATAAACTGTATATTCTACACATCTCATTATTGAAATTTAGTGTGTCTAATACACTATAAAAACTGACACAAAAGATATTTCATTTATCCATTAGTCAGTTCACTCTATTTGTCTCATTAGATAAGCTGTTTCCTAGTAGTACAAGAATCCATTCTTACAATTAGTACAATATTTTCAGAAGACAGTGTCAGTATAGAGTATGTATCTATAACTATATCCTTGCTATAATTCAAATCGAAATGATTACGTTTTTTGAACTGTTAAATGGGTGTGTTTGTTGTACAATCCAAAAAGATTTAAGAACAACATTAACTTCCCTTTTAGAGCTAAGAGTATTAAACGTGGTTTAGTTTACAATTGGATAGTACAACAAGGAGGAATTACATTGCCTTTATTAAAAAATTATAAGATGATAATTGGAATTTTATTGATAGCACTTTTTATATTTCTTTTTTTCTTTATTGATTATACAAATCTTGCTTATTTAAAAAGCGTCATTCCGACAAGTTGGTTAAATGTAAATACGATTTTTTTAAGTATTTTTTTTGAAGCCATTCCGTTTGTGTTAATCGGTGTGTTTATTTCAGCTTTTATCCAAACATTTATTTCAGAGGATACATTAAAAAAAGTGCTTCCTAAGAATTATCTTCTTGCCATTATTCCTGCAGCATTCATAGGACTTATTTTTCCCGTTTGCGAGTGCGCCATTGTACCTATTGTAAGAAGGCTTATTAAGAAGGGAATGCCTCTTCATGTTGGGATGGTCGTCTTAGTAAGTACACCTATTATTAATCCTATTGTATTTGCCTCAACGTACTATGCATTCTCAACATTTCCCAACATGACTTATTATCGTTTGGGACTTGCAGGTTTTGTATCCGTAATTATTGGACTTATCGTTTATTTTCTATACGGAAACAGAGATGTATTACGCGAAAGCAAGAAACCAGAAAAACATCATCATGGAACTCATCATGTTCATAGAAGCCGTTGGCAAGAAACATTGTATCATGCCAGCGATGAATTTTTTGATACAGGAAAGTTTCTTCTTATAGGTGCTTTTGCCGCTAGTCTCTTTCAAACGTTTTTTGATCGTAGTTTTCTGATGGGACTTGCTTCAAATATACATCTGTCCCCTCTTGTCATGATGGGGTTTGGATTCGTACTTTCTGTTTGTTCAGAGGCTGATGCTTTCATAGCCGCCTCTTTAAGTCATACATTTTCAACCTCTTCTTTGCTGGCATTTTTAGTGTTTGGACCAATGATTGATTTCAAAAACACCCTTATGTTATTTGCTTATTTTAAAAAAGGGTTTGTTATAGAATTTATATGTATTGTTGCAGCAGTTGTATATATTGCCGTTTTGTATGTTCCTATTCTTTTCATAGGAATACAGTGAGAGAGGAGAGAAAAGTATGGGCCACAGAGAAACACAATCGTTTCATATGTACGTTCGTGGAATTATTTTAATCGGTTTTGGATTGCTGCTGCTTAAGTTACTTATAACGGGAAACATTGAGAACTTTATTGCTCCTAAAATGGTAAAGTTTATTTATTTTACATTCTCTGTTGTGACATTGTTAGGTATTGTCCAAATCTGGAGAAGTGGTCAAAAGGATAAATCTGGGTGTGGGTGCTGTGATCATGATCATTCTCTCCCTCGTACTAAAAAAGGAGCCCTGTTGTTCTATTCTCTCTTTCTTACTCCAATTATTACAGCGTTCCTGTTTTCAGATCATACAATTGATGCAAGCATCGCTGCGAAACGCGGAGTGAATTTAGCACAGGGACAACCAAAACTGGATTCAAATGGACAATCAGGACAAAATACAGGAGAGCAATTAGGGCAGGATTCAGGTGATTCCACTACAACACAATCGTCCACAGACGGAGGAGAGCAATCTCCGGGAGAGTATTATAATACATTACAAAAAAAGTTGATGAGCACGAATACAATTCAGATAGATGATGATAATTATCTGCCCGTAATGCAACTAATTTTGGGAAATGTCGCAGGTTTTAAAGGAAAGAACATTACGCTTACTGGATTTGTTTTCAGAGGAAAAGATTATAGTCAAAATGAAATTTTTATTGCAAGATATGAAATCACCTGCTGCGTGGCAGATGCCACAGTATGGGGGATGTTAGCAACAGGTAAAGAAGTATCCTCTCTAAAGAATGGAGAATGGGTTACGGCCACAGGTGTTTTAGATCAAACAACCGAGAAGGATACTTCATCACCCCTTATAAAAATTAGTGCAATAAAAAAAATTACTCCTCCGAAAACACAATATGTGTATCAAAAGTTTTAAGTTAAGCTATGTTATCAAGATTGAAAATAAGGCTCTAGTGCAAAATATTTATTAGAAACACAGGGCCATTCGTTTCTTTCGCATTCGAGGAGGAAAAATCTAACTCGAACCGTTTGTAGATAAGTTCCTTTTGATGTTGTGGTCACACCACATCGCTATCAAGTTAACAATTTGGAATAGAAGAAATCCCTTCAGACATGAGAGCTGAAGGGATTTCTTATTCCTATAAATAGGAAACCACCTTATGAACACTTATATATTTCAAAGACACTCACTTTTCTTACTAGATAAGCTATTCCCTATAATACGAGAATTCTTTCTTACAAGTAGTACCATGTTTTCATAAAATATTGTCAGTATATAGTATATATTTATGGCTATATATTTGTTATACTTTAAATCGTAATCATTACGTTTTAACCCCGATATTAGGAGGAGAAATATGAAAAATATACCCGTTTATATCATCTCAGGTTTTTTGGGAAGCGGAAAAACAACACTATTAACTCATATTCTAGAGTACTGTAAAACCAAGAACATGAAACCTGCCATTGTACTAAACGAACTAGGGAAAGTTAACGTTGAGACACATTTATTTGGAGATAGTCACGTATTCGAGCTATTAAATGGATGTATTTGTTGTACGATTCAAGAAGACTTAAAGACAACATTGACTTCCCTTTTAGATTCACATGTTAAAAGCCCTATAGATGTTCTATTCATTGAGGGAACAGGTGTTGCTAATCCATTAGAAATTGTAGAAGCTATAGCTAGCCCACCTCTTGTTCATTTGTTTGATGTTCAATCTATTATTAGTGTTGTTAATGCAAGTAGTTATTTAGATGAGCAAAGTATTTTTTCATTTAAATCTATTCGTGAGTTACTTAAGAATCAGATTACAGGCGCCACTGTGGTCGTGCTAAATAAAGTAGACTTAGTAAATCAAAAGCAATTACAGAAAGTTCAAATGAAACTTGCGAAGGTTATAGATGCAAATACACAGGTGATGGAAGCTTCTTATGGAAGTGTAGATGTAGAAGAATTATTACAAAAGCGAGCAAATACTATTGTATATTCATCGCATCTTTCTACATGTAGTCACAATCATCCTGAGCAAGATTATCACACCTGTGACCATGATCATACACATCATAATGAACATCACAATGGAATTAAAACTATTACAATCCAGGATGTACCTCCAATATCTAAAGGGCAATTTAAAAAATGGTTCACTTCTTTACCAGCAGGTATAGTGAGAGGCAAAGGATATATAGCATTAAAAGAAAGAGAAGGTGTTTATCCATTTCAATATAGTTCCAACCAATTGTACATTAGTAAATTCCCTCAAGAGCAAACTATGAAACCTTGCATAGTTTTAATTGGACGAGATGTAGATATTACTGACGTTCAAAACACCTATACGTCTCAATTTTCTTTACAATAAGTGAATTTTGAGATTGATAGAAAATGAAAAAAGCGCTCCCCTACCCTTTGATTGGAAAGAATCATATGAGTATGGATAATTGAAGAATAAAAGGTGATATTACCCTTTTTATAAATCGTAATAGTTATTATTTATATTAAATTTCAAAAGGAGAATGAGTACATCATGAAAAAATGGAAATATGGTGCATTAATAACCGCTTTGGCCCTTTCGACCGCTATTGCAGGCTGTTCTAAACAAAATGAGGCAAAAAGCAATACAAAACAAGACAAGTCTCTTAAGGTCGTAACAACATTTTACCCTATGTACGACTTTACTAAAAATGTGGTTGGCTCCAATGGAACAGTAGATGTGTTAATTCCTGCGGGGACAGAACCACACGATTTTGAACCCACTCCAAAAGATATTGCTAAAATTGAAAGTGCCGATGTGTTTGTATACAACAGTGACTCCATGGAAACATGGGTACCTAAAGTACTAAAAAGCCTTGATAATAAAAACATAAAAGTAGTAGATGCAAGTAAGGGTATTTCACTTATGGAAGGAACTGCTGAAGAAGATACGGAACAAAAACACCCGATGGATCCTCATGTATGGTTAGATCCAGTGTTAGCCCAAAAAGAAGTAGAAAATATTAAGCAAGCAGTTATAGAAGCAGATCAAACTCATAAACAAGACTATGAAAAAAATACAGATCAATTTACTGCAAAGCTAAAAGATTTAGATAATGAATTTAGAACAACTCTTGGTAATGCAAAACGTAAAGAATTCGTGACGCAACATGCGGCATTTGGATACTTAGCAAAAGAATACGGTCTTACTCAAATTCCAATTGCTGGACTTGCTCCTGACCAAGAACCAAGTCCAGCGAAGTTGGCGGAACTTCAAAAGTATGTGAAGGACAACAATATTAAGGTCATTTATTTTGAGGAAATTGCTTCTCCAAAAATAGCAAAAACCCTTGCGGATGAAACAGGGGCAAAAACAGTTGTATTAAGCCCAATTGAAGGAATTACGAAAGAAGAACAAGACAAGGGAATTGACTATATTAGCTATATGAAAAAGAATTTGGATGCACTAAAACAATCTGTTATGCAATAGCAATGGTAGTGCGTTTTACAATCATGTAAAACGCACTTTTTGTACTTGTACCTAAAGAAAAAAGGTGTATTTCGTCAACTACCTATCAATGATATGTAACGCTTTTTCTGAAGAACTAATAACTTGTACATAAAATAGAAGAAACTTATCCAAAGAATAAAATTTAAAATAAGCAAAATATCCTATGTTTTTTTATAATCATATGTTTGCAAACACTACACATCATATTATTAATATGATAACAATGTAATACACCCCTATAAGAATTTATTTTAAAAGACCTATTTCCATAACTGCCAGCATCTCTTTCCTCGTAAGAATGGCAGCAAATTCCTCATGCAAGTTAGCCAGTAAATTTCTTCTGCACTATAGTAAATATCATTTGGTCCTTTCATTTCAAATACTGCATTATCTATTTCATATAAATTTATATTCTCTCTTCTAACACATTCAAATTCTATTAAAATTAACTTCCTGTACTCGTAAATACACTTAATCCATATTTCCAGAAACGATATGCAATGAAACATAGTATTATGGCAACGAATGGTGTGCACACAGAAATCCATTTATACCCCTTATCAAAGAAAAATGCAGCTGGATAAAAAGATGTAAAACTGTAAGGAATAATAAATGTTAAAATAAATGCTATAACTTTATTATAAATCGTAATCGGATACCGCGAAAAATCACTTAAACTGAATACTGCTGATACAACAGGAATACTATCTGTCATCCAAAAGGAAAACGTAATAAAAAACAGATTTAATGCAACAAAAATAAACCCACTGGATATAATCATGACAAGCAGCATTAATACATTTCCTACTGTCATAGCGATATCTAGATGACTAATGGAATAATAAAGAACAACTCCCCCTATTATAAGTTGGCCAAATCCATCCTGTTGAACGCGCTCTGCTACAATTTGGAACAGTGGGTTAATAGGACGAATAAGCAAACGGTCTAAATTTCCTGTCCGAATGTATTGCCATCCAATCGTCCACAAGTTATCAAAGAAAATATGATGAATTGCCCTTCCCGCAAAGGCAATGCCATAGATTAAAAGGATTTGATAGAAATTCCACCCCTTTAAAGTTTCAATATGATCAAATACCACTTTTATGAAAAAAATAGATGCAAATTGTTGAATGAAAACAGACGAAATCCCTATAAGAAAGTCTACTTTATACTCCATCATAACTTTTAAATGCTGTTTAAAATAGACAGTGTACAAAAATGCGTACCGTTTAAAAGTGTGTAACACGTTACTCACCCCCCAAATATTGTGATTTTCCGAATTGCGAGAGCCCATAAGAATCGGGCAAGAACTGCAATGAGAATGAACCATATAAATTGTGTCGCAATGGCTATGTAAGCCGCAGAACCTGAAATAGCACCTGTATAAATAGAAACTGGTATATAGACCATAGACTGAAATGGTAAGAATATACTAATCTCTTGAAACCAGTGTGGATAAAGCGATAATGGGACGAGTGCACCAGAACAGAACTGAATAATAGAGTCTCGCAGAAGGCGCAGCCCCCATACGTTAACGGTCCAGAATGCTAATATACCAATAATAAGGTCTAATTGCGTCCCGATTAAAACACCTAATATTACACTGATGATAAATAATCCAAAAGACTCTAATGATTGTGGTAGTTCTATCCCTATAAACCAAATGGAAAACAGTAACATGGGAAACGTTGTCCGAATAGAATTAGAAACTTTTTGTCCTATATCCATAGCTACCAGTTTGTCTAACAAATGGTACGGCTTCATAAGTTCCAGTGCTATGTCACCTTGTTTAATCATTCTAGCTAAATTGTCTCCAACCCCTGATACATATTGTTCCAATAATAAAGCAATCACCATATAAGTTAGCATATTAGTTAGTGAAAGTGCTCCAACAGTCTGTTTATTCTCGTAAACAGCAGTCCAAAAATAATACAACGTACATAATTTAACAATAATCGCAAATGTACCTGCCCAATACCATGCTGCATAAGAAGTATCTAGCTTTATCTGCACTTTAAGCATTTCCCAATATTTCCTCAAGGGATTCCTCACCTCCATGCTGATAAAGATCTTTAATAATCGTCTCTAATTTAGGATTTGAAATAGTCAAGTCTGATATTTTATTGTGTCTTGCGAGTTCTGAAAGCACAAACTCAGATGAAACAGTCTTTGTGTGAAAACTTAGCTCTACGTGAGATGAATTTTCTGCTTCACTCTTATGTATCACGATATCATTTTGTAATGATACAGGAATTTCAAACATTGTGTGCTCTTCTAATTCTAAAGATAGGATGCGGTTATAAGAAAAACGATCTTTAAGATCTTGTAAGTCCCCATCATACATAATAGACCCTTTATCAATAATAATAATCCGCTGGCAAAGCTCTTCTATATCCTGCATATCATGTGTAGTTAATACAACTGTTGCACCCAGTTTCTTATTCATTTCCTTAATAAAACTACGTATTTTCACCTTTACATCAATATCTAGACCAATTGTAGGTTCATCTAGGAACACAACAGAAGGTTGATGAAGAAAGGCAGCAGCCAACTCACAACGCATTTTTTGTCCGAGTGATAACTGTCGAACAGGTAATGGCATTAAAGTCCCTAAATCCAATACATCCTCAAATAAATGCATCATTTCCTGATATTTTGTTTCTGGAATCTCATAAACATGTTTTAATAGTTCAAAAGACTCTCGCACCGGTATATCCCAAGCAAGTTGTGTACGTTGGCCAAAAACGGCTCCAATATTTTTGGCATTTTCCTGTCGGTTTTTGTATGGAATAATTCCATTCACCTTAATTTCGCCAGTATCTGGAGTTAAGATTCCACACAACATCTTAATAGTAGTTGACTTCCCAGCACCATTGAATCCGATATATCCGACCATTTCTCCTTTTTCAACAGAAAAAGAAATTGGTTTTACGGCTTGCTTATCATAATATTTACGTTTTATTAAAGCTTTTATTGCACCCATTAAACCTGGCTTTCGCTCTAAAATCTTATAGCTCTTCGTAACATTCTTTACTTCAATCATTTATAAATCCCCACTTCCCCTTTTACAAATATCAGCCGTTATACAGCTAAAGTATTATAGCAATCAAATAAATTCCTTCATCCTACTACACCTGCCTCCTATAAAATAAAGATTTATTGTAGATTATAAACTAACATCCTCTTTTTACGAAAACGTTTGCATAAATGGAAACTAGTATAATTTTACAGGAGCATTTAAATATTATCAATAAAATTAAGCAAGGTATTCATTACACAACGAGCTAATAATGATGAAGTTGGCACTGGAACTCGGAGATGTGCTAAAAATAAAATAAAATTTGAAGAAAGTCTACAAACAGTACTTGTGTGAGAAATTAAAGAGGTATTGTGGTTAAACGTTTCAATTGAAAAGATTTTATATGCAACCATTTGCAAAACTGGTCCAACGAGACAGGTAATTATTCTTACATACTTATGTAGAAACAAAAATGTACAGGCAAATAAGTGTATATTTTATAAGACAAGAGATTTTAACTTTGCATATCAATAACACTGATTACAAATAGCTATGTGTAAATTCCTATATGATACATAAAGTTATATCCCTTTCCTCAAACTAGCTTAGAGATTAGTTAAAAACAGAGCTTAAGCAGTTAACAGTTGTTGGAAAGAGTTTAGCTTTAGTTAAACTAGAACAAGACTTTGGTAACTATAAGATTTCAGAAACGATTCCTATGTTTAAGGAATCAAATCAATGGAAATTGATATTCGGTCAGAGATTAACTAGTGATTCTATTCCTATAGGTACAAATGTACAGGAAATTAAATAAGTAGAATTGGCTAATTGTTGCTAAAACACAAGGGACTGCCTCTGTACAAAAGGCAGTCCTTTCAAATGATTATGTTACTTCTCTAATTCAATAATAATGTCTTTTAATACCATATTCTCTTCACCTCTTAAAATAACACGCGGAGTTATAATGAGTTTTGTGGCATTCTGATTAATTTTTTGAAACGTTTTACTCAAACTCATATAAGCCCCTTCCCCTTTTCCTCCATTTCCTGCACCTGAATAACTATTCCCTAAGTCATCTTTAATTGTTAAATCAACGTATACTTCATCCCATGTATTTCTTACTTTCTCGGAAATTTCGTGGTTGTAATAAATAGTAAATGACATTGGTGATATAGATAATTTCTCAATAGACACTTTTACTCCATCTTTTTCTACACTACTATGAATCAATTTCGATTTGCTTTCTGTTGCCTTTTGAGTAATTTCAAAGTTCCAATTCCCTTTTATTTCTTTTTGCTTATCTGGAATCTTAATACTGTTTATTTCCCATTTTATGTTTACAATATCTTCTTCATTCGCTTCCAGGTTACTAGCAGTTAATAACCCTACATATTTATGTTCGTCTACTTTCTTAATTCCATTGGTTCCGCCTAAGGCTGTGCCCCCTTTTATTTTTAGAGAATCAGAAGTAAACGGGTTTTCACCTAAATCTTGATTACTTTCAATAGAATAGGTTAGAGATACTGTCTTTCCATCATAAATTGCATCATGTATCGTGAATTTGACCCCATTACTTTCTTGAATAAGATTGATTTCATTCGAGTATTGCTTATAATCTCGATGAACCCCAGTTCCTTCCTCCTTATTCGTTTTAACTTCATCATGAAGTTCAGTTCCTCCCTTATCCAAAAATCTAAAGATATCTCCTATTACAGGAATACTTCCAGCAGAAGCTGGGAACGTTAATCCAAGCGTTGTAGCTATTAAACCAACTATGATGGAGGCTATTGCTACATTTTGTTTCCATTTTTTCATTTTTTTCTTCTTACTATGTAAAAGATTCTCGATATTCACATATTGAGGAAATGAAGTTCCATTTACTTTTTCACGAAATGCCTTCTTTATTTCTCGATCCATACACTCACCTCCGTATCACGGTCTAAAAAAATGTTATGAGCTAAATGATCTTTCAGCTTTTCTTTTGCTTTATAAAGACGAGATTTTATCGTTCCTTCTTTCACATCCAATACTTCCGAAATTTCCAAGATGGATAAATCTTGATAATAAAAAAGAATAATAACGATTTGATGTTTAATAGACAATTGTTGCACAGCATCTAGAATCATCTGTGATTCTTCTTTTATGAGACAATTATGTTCTGGTGTTTTGCCATCTTTTATACGAAACCATGTTTCAGGTTGTAAAAGAGAAAAACGTTTTTTCCGTTTTTGTTTTAATGTTGTATGAATTAAAACTTGATGAAACCACGTTTTAAACGAGGCAACCTCTTCATTAAAACGATGAATAGATTTATATGTTTGTATCAGCGATTCTTGTACTGCATCCTCCGCTAACCCCTTATCATCTAATATGAGATAAGATGTTTGATATGCTCTTTGTATATAGGGCTGCAACAATTGATTAAATGCCTCATTATCTCCTTGTTTTACTTGTTGAATTAACTGTTGCTCATCCAAAGTCTCCCCTCCTTATTTTTCATTCTATATACTTATTACCATCAAATCTGAAAAAAGTTCACTTTCTTACGAATATTTACATATTTTTTCTTCCGTTGCTCGCTCTATCACACGTCACTTTATAAGTATTATGAGAAAAAGATAAATTTACGTATTTCTTACTAAGGCTATGTTAAAGAATGAAATTGCCCTTATTCTTTAACGACTGAGCCAAGTTAGTTGAATAATTGATTTCTAGATTCATCCATAATACCCAAATCAATGTTAGGGAATAATAATCTTTGACAACATTCTAAAGAGGATATTTTGAAATGAAAATACCGCTAATAATCTTACTCTCATTAGGATTTTTAAATTCTTCTACACTTGTTTTCGCTAACGAGAATCAGAAGGAAAATCTAATGAAAATTGTTACGGAGTTTATACCGTCAAATTCGCTACTTGTAAGCCCTGAAAATCCTTTTTCTGCAAAGCCAATTCAACTCTACGACTTCAACCAGGATGGGCAGAAAGAAATAATCGTTACTTTTCAAATTAAAGCAAAAGAACAACCTTCTCAGTTTGGAGTAATGATTTTGAAGAGAGAAAATAATAATTGGCAAAAAATTTGGGATACAAAAACTCAAGGTGTGGGTTTGGAGTTTTCAGGCTTAGCTGATATTACTGGTGATGGTATAAAAGAATATTTATTTGGTGTTACGATTGGTGCAGCAGCAGGAAATAAACTTGAAGTTTTCCAATGGAATAATAACTCATTCAAAAAGATTGCAGATGTTCCTTATCATAAGATGGATATTTTGTACGGAAATCAACAGATAGGTTTAGTAGTTTGGCAGTGGTATATTGCTGATAGCTACCTTGTAGATGTATTAAAATGGAACGGTAAAAATTTGGCTTATAATGAAGAATTATATTCCCAATACTACCCGGCCATTGAAAAATTTTATAACGATAAAATTTCAGAAATGGATGCCTGGTTTTATTGGTATTGTCTTGCGGATGCTCAAATAAAAGCAAATGTATTGGAAGAAGCCTCTAAATCCATTCAAAAAGGGCGTTCATTAGCAAAGCAATTATCGATGCCAGATGTGGTTCAAAATTTTAACGAATTAACTGCTAGACTTGAAGAAAAGAAAAAAGACTTTTCCTATGTAAAAAGTCGATTAGCGTACAAAATTTCGACAGGATCCTTTCAATAGTTTTAAGCTTCTTTTTTATATTAAATCCCCTTTTCTTCGCAAACACTACACATCACATCGCTCTCGAGATGTGTGTAGTAATCACAAAATATTTACCACATTAGAAAACTTATTATATCTTTGCTATCGTCTTCTTATCTTGCTGCAAGCAAAAAAAGAAGGAACAGCTAAGCTGCTCCTTCTTTTTTTCTTATCGTACTTGTAATTCAGCAATCATATTTTCCACCTCCAATTTCCATGCATAGGGAAAGGAGGATTATAGAAGTAAGCCTCCTCCTTTTATCTCATATGAACTTTGTAACAAGTATTATTTTACAAGAATGATTATTATTTATTTTTTTGTTGTAACCATGTTTTTATTTCTAACAAGATTAGAGATATATTGTTAGAAAGATAGGTCGTTTCTTCAAATATTTCATTCATTACTTCTTCATATCTTTTTGCGTTAATGAAAAAACGTTTTGTTTTGTCTTCTTCTGGTTCTTTTCGAGTCTGAATCCAATATGCATTTGCTTCAAATTCTTTTATATTTTGGGCTACTTTTCGCTTTAATTCAGATGAAAAACGTTTATATTTCTCGTATAATTCACATGCATAATCAAAATGCTCTCTCTTTATTTGACCTTTTTGATTGAGGTAAGTAAAGAGTTCTTTCTTTGATAATGGGAGCTTCGTTTCGCCATTAATGATACAAATATGCAATAAGAGGGCATGTTCAAAGTGCATATTTCTCACCTTCTTTCTGATAAATTCACGTTAAATCAATCAGATTTACATGTTCAGAAAAGAAGATGTTATAACCAACTATGAAATTTCTTGATATATAACTGCTTAAGAAATTGAGTCAATACGGCATATCCTGCTAAAATTCCTACCAGCCATGGGAAATAGCTAAGTGGAAGTGGTTGTAAACCTACAGCAGCTCCCAGCGGAGAAAATGGAACGTAAATACCAATCCCCATAATGAGTACTGTTAATAATAGAACTGGAATTGAAGCCGTACTTTGAATGAACGGAATCTTTTGTGTACGAATCATATGCACAATCAATGTTTGCGTAAGTAGTCCTACTACAAACCAACCGGATTGGAACAAGGATTGTTTTGCAATTGTATTGGCACCAAACACATTCCACATCACAATAAATGTTGTAATATCAAAGATTGAACTAATAGGACCAATACAGATAATAAAATTACGCAAATTTGAAGTGTCCCATTTTCTAGGCTTCTCTAAGAATTCCTTGTCCATCTTATCCCATGGAATAGAAAGTTGAGATAAGTCATATAACAAGTTTTGAATTAATAAGTGAATAGCCAACATCGGAAGAAATGGAATAAACGCACTCGCTACTAACACGCTAAATACATTTCCAAAGTTAGAACTTGCTGTCATTTTAATATATTTTAAAATATTCCCGAATGTTGTACGCCCTTCAATAATCCCTTTTTCCAGTACATCTAAGCTTTTTTCAAGTAAGATAATATCCGATGATTCTTTCGCAATATCTGTTGCTGTATCAACAGATATACCTACATCGGCATCGCGCAGTGCAACCGCATCATTAATACCGTCACCCATGTAACCTACAGTATGACCATTTGCTTGTAATGCTTTAATGACACGCGACTTTTGCATTGGATTTAATTTCGCAAATACAGTTGTTCTTTCTGCTAATTGTGCTAATGCCTTTTCAGGTAAATCATCAATCTCATAACCAAGTACAGGCTCTCCTATATCCAATCCTACTTCTTTACATACTTTACGCGTTACAATTTCATTGTCACCAGTTAAAATCTTAACTTGTACACCTTGTTTTTGTAATGTTTGAATTGCAGATGCTGCGGATGGTTTTGGAGGATCTAAAAATCCAATATATCCTGCAAGAATCATATCTGATTCATCCTGAATAGAATAAGCTTTCTCGTTATTAGGTGCTTCAAACTTATAAGCCACTGCAATTACGCGCATGCCGTCTTCATTTAATTGTTCACTCAAATACTTAATTTTGCTCATTGCTTCTTTCGTAAGAGGAAGTATTTCATCATTAATATCTGTTTGTGTACAAATAGATAAAATTTCTTCTACTGCCCCCTTACAAACCATTAAGTTCATATTGCTTGCATCTTTAACAACGACAGACATACGACGTCGAGCAAAATCAAATGGAATCTCATCTACTTTATGAAATTCTGTTGTATCTAATTGATATTTTTCTTCTGTATGGTTAATAACTGCCTTATCGATAAGGTTCTTTAATCCTGTTTGATAAAAACTATTTAGATAGGCAAGTTGTAATACACTTTTACATTGGTTTCCTGTTGGATCAAGATGACGGACTAATACGACTTTATCTTCAGTCAATGTTCCTGTTTTGTCTGTACAAAGAACATCCATTGCTCCAAGATTTTGAATCGAATTTAACTGTTTCACAATTACTTTCTTTTTAGACATCTTCACGGCACCTCTAGCTAAGTTTGCCGTTACAATCATCGGAAGCATTTCTGGTGTCAGTCCTACAGCAACTGCAATTGCAAAGAAGAACGCTTCATTCCAATTACCTTTTGAAATCCCGTTAATGAAAAACACAATAGGAGTCATGATAAGCATAAATTTAATTAAAAGCCAACTTACTTTATTAACTCCCTTATCAAAGCTTGTTTCTGGACGCTTTCCAACTACACTCTTTGCTAATGAACCAAAGTAACTATTTGCACCTGTTGATACAACCACAGCAGTTGCAGTACCACTTACGATATTTGTTCCCATAAAACATAAATTTTCCATTTCAAGTGGGTCACCATTTCTTTTGGTATTAATGTTGGAATTTTGATAATTTTCATGTTTTTCAACAGGCAAGGCTTCCCCAGTTAGAGCAGATTGGTTTACAAACAAATCTTTAGCAGAAAGAATGCGAACATCAGCTGGAACAATATCACCAGCAGAAAGTTTGATAATGTCACCAGGTACAAGATCTTCAATAGGAAGCTCCAGTGTTTGGTTGTTATTTATATCAACTTCTTTATCCGTGTTATTTGTGAATTCTTTTGTTCTCGAAACCGTAGCCGTCGTACGCACCATCGCTTTTAATTTTTCTGCTGCCTGCTGAGAACGGAATTCTTGTAAAAAACGGATCGTAGCACTTAAGATAACCATTACAGTTACAACAATTGTCCCCTTCATATCATCAGTCAAGAAGGATAAGACTCCTAAAGCCAATAATACGAAAATAAATGGGTTTTTAAACGAAAGAAGTAATTGAACATACCATGCTGGTGGCTTTTCATGTACCACTTCATTTCTTCCGTGTGTATCAATGCGTCTTTCAGCTTCTTTTTCAGAAATTCCGTTTGGAGTTGTGTCTAAAAAAGCTAATGCTGATTGAACATCTCTTGCAGCGACTTCCACTAATATTTCATTGTTTTGCTTCATCACTTCTTGATTATGAGAAGTTTGTTTGTTTCGTTTTGATGTACCTTTATTTGTTTGATGCATGTCCACTTTGACATCTTCAATTTGTTTTTTTGCACGTAACATTGGTAGTTTCCTCCTTTATATGTGTAGGAGGAAATTCGTTGTTTCTCGACTATCTACTTTTTTAGAGAGGGAGGAACAAGTCGTTTCCTACCTACATGATGAAATATAAATGTAAAACATATGGGTATCGGGCTTGGGTCTCCAAATGACATCGTTCCCCACCTCCTTATCCGAATCAATTATCTTGAATATACTATGTAAAGTGTAAAAGAAAGGTGCATCATTACAATAAAAAAACCTTTACTCCTCAACGAGTAAAGGTTTCAATACATCATTAAACACAGCCTAATAAAACTACTTATTTTAAGCAGTTTTTATCAGTCATAATCGTACCTCTCCCTCGTTGAGCTTTAGCACTGTATAGCATAGGTTCAAACCAGCTACATTAAAAAAGACCTTCATTCCGACCTTTCCTGTTGACCCATTGGCGTCTCTCGACATTTTTGGGCAGTAGCGTCTCTCTATACAGGAGCCTCACCTAACAGAGACATATTCAATTTCCATTTACAATCATACGCCTTCTAAAAATAAGAATCAATACTTTTCGCAAAATTTAAATTTGATATATATTTCAGTCACCTATCACGAATTGAAGGAATGAATTTTTCACTCAATTTTAACTTATATAGAAGTTTTGTATTATCGGTCATGAGGAAAGCACAATTCTCGTTATTTTAAATGGATTGTGATTATTAAAAGGAAATTCATTAAATGGGTTCCCATTAGGAACCCGTTTTTTGTATTTGTCTCTTAATTTAACAGGGATGGATGTACTACCACCTCCTCATCAAATCAAGGAGAATTCGTGTTTCAACTTTTGAGTCATACGAGATAGATATACCTCAACAGCATATACTAATTGAGCCCCTCTCAAACTTCCTATGTTGTCTGTTAATAAGTACATATGTTTCATAACAAAAGTAAACATATTTATATTCACCTATCTTCTCCCTTTTGCATAAAATTGAATCACATATCATATTTTACACTAGACTAAAAAAGTTGGTCTAGGTAAAAATTGAAAGTAGAACACCATTTTTTTTGACTACAGGAAACAATCAAACCATATTTTAGGTTTTCAAATAAAAAAATACCATATTGTATTTCACAAACTAAAACAAGTTAAAAGGGGGAGGATATGTTATGGATGAATTAGAAACAGTCAAAGTGCAAAATGCGGTTGCTGTGTCGCACCAGGAAGGGTGGCGCCAACAAAACAGCGATCCTAGTTTACGAGAAGTGCACAAAAGTATGAGGATACCGAAGAAAGGGAATGCCCTTCGAAAGCTCCTTGCATTTATGGGGCCAGGTTATCTTGTTGCAGTAGGGTACATGGATCCTGGAAACTGGGCTACATCGATAGCTGGAGGATCTGCTTATAACTATACGTTATTATCTGTCATTTTAATTTCTAACTTTATGGCTATTATTTTGCAGGCACTATCTGCAAAGTTGGGGATTGTAACAGGAAGGGACTTAGCGCAAGCATGTCGGGATCATTATAGTAAGCCTGTATCGTTTGCTTTATGGGTGTTATGTGAATTGGCTATTGCAGCTTGTGATTTAGCGGAAGTAATAGGTTCCGCTATCGCATTAAATCTTTTATTTCACATTCCTCTTGTATGGGGTGTATGCATTACTTCATTTGATATCTTACTTGTACTATTATTGCAAAATAAAGGATTTCGCTATATTGAAGTTATTGTCATTAGTTTAATTGTAACAATTTCCGTTTGTTTTGGTGTGGAACTTTTTATGTCGCAACCACAAATGAGTGAGATTGCAAAAGGCTTTGTTCCAAGTAAAGAGATTATTCAAAATCCACAAATGCTGTTTATTGCACTTGGAATTTTAGGAGCTACGGTTATGCCACATAATTTGTATTTACATTCTTCTATCGTACAAACGAGAAATTATGAAGAAACGCCTAAAGGAAAACGAGAAGCGATTAAGTTTTCAGTGATTGACTCTACTATCGCATTAATGTTGGCTTTATTTGTTAATGCATCAATTTTAATATTAGCAGCGTCTGCTTTTCATAAAACAGGACATACCGAAGTAGCAGAAATCCAAGATGCTTATCAATTGTTAAATCCGATTCTTGGAAGCGGGATTGCGAGCGTATTATTTGCAGTTGCTTTATTAGCCTCAGGACAAAATTCTACGTTAACAGGAACTTTAGCTGGGCAAATTGTAATGGAAGGTTTTTTAAATATTCGTTTACGACCATGGATTCGCCGCTTAATTACGCGTTTAATTGCAATTATACCTGCGGTAATTGTGACCTTGATATATGGAGAAAAAGGAACCACGGATCTTTTAGTATTAAGCCAGGTTATCCTATCTCTTCAACTTTCATTTGCCGTTATTCCACTTGTTATGTTTACTAGTGACAAAAAGAAAATGGGTGAATTTACAAACTCACTTTGGACCAAAGTGATCGCTTGGTTCATTGCCATTATTATCGCTGTTTTAAATGCTTATCTACTCTATACTACATTTTCAGGATAAGAGTAATCTACACTACTGAAATAGAAGAAGTCCCTTCGAAAATAAGGGACTTCTTCTATTTTCAATCTTCTTTATTAAAATGAAACGAAAAACCAACTACCATAATTAAAAACTTCCTGTTTGACCAGAAGGTTTTATAACAACTTTTTTACAATACCAGAAACACCTTGGTTACATAAGTCCCGATATAGTAGGTTCATCACTACATACTATATCGGGACTTATATTCATTTACAAAAGACTAAGCAACATAAATTTCAATTCGTTCTTTTCCTTTTCCAATATTTTTTCTTTTTAAGGTGATCTCTCCAATTTCTCCCGTTTTCTTTAAATGAGTTCCGCCGCAGGCAACTTTGGCAAATCCACTGATTTCCCATGTCCGACGCTCATTTTCTTCATCGCTAAAGCTACTAATGATATCATAGTTTGCTTGCACCAACCTATTTGCTTCTTTTTGTAAAAGTGGAAAGTATGTAGATATATTTTCATCCATTTCAAAGTCGATGCGTGATTTATCCTGTGCAATATGTGCACCAATCTTATATACGTCTCCAATCCGTTTATATACGAGTTCTAAAATGATTTCTGCTGCAAAATGTAGTCGCATCAATCTGTATCTTCTATCCCAATCTATTTTCATTGTAATGATATCGTTCACACACACCGCATGTCCCTCTTCTACTGTGTAAATGATATCCTTATCTTGCTTTCTTGCTTGTAAGACATGATATGCTCCAATTGTTCCTGTATCACTTTCTTGTCCTCCTGAAAAGGCATAGAATATAGTTTGTTCAACAGTTAAATCAGCCCCGTCTACACTCGTAATTCGAGTTTGTAACTCAGTCAGATAAGGATTGTCCCAAAACACTTTCTTTGTCATTTTGATATCCCCTTTCCAAGTCAATATGTAATCTCCCTAAAATGTTTGTTATAGCGTAACATATGCATTGTATACTAAACAATATAAAGTGAACCTTCCATCAAATAATATAAAAAAAGCTAATCATCTATTTATATTCTGTAAATAGATGATTAGCTTTTGATTTATAAAAGCAATATATTTATTTTGTCTTTAATTGTTTCAATAAATCTTTAATTTCATTTAATTCACCTTCTATACGGTGAAGATGACTTTGCATATCATCAATTTCTTGCTCTGCTTTATAATTAATCGCAAAGTCAATAACAGATTCATGTTTGTCACGTGCAGCTTGACGGTTTTGGCTCATCATAATAACAGGGGCTTGAAATGCTGCTATAAACGATAAACATAAGTTCAACAAAATGAATGGCGGAGCATCGAAGTGTGCTCCTTTTGTGATAGACAAGCTATTCCAAATAATCCAGACACCAAGAAAACATGCAAACCAGATAATGAATCGCCAGCTACCTCCAAACTGTGCAATTTTATCAGCTAGTCGGTCTGCCCACTTTGTTCGTTGTGTATATGCACTATCAAGTTGATGAAGGATTTCTGATTCATATCGATCTACAAGTCGGTCAATACGTGTTAAGCTTTCTTGGTTTAAGTCAATATCAAAACCTTGGATTTTCGAAGCTTCTTCTTTTTGTCCTTTAATTTGATTCCAGATTTTTTGTACCATTGTACAAACCTCCTCACTTATTGAGGAGTCATCTTTCTGAAATTCACATGAAGCAGAAACTATTCTTACGCAGTAATCCGCTTCGGATATTCAGTTGTATGACTGCCTCTGATGTCGATCTTATATCTGGCTCTCCTATGCTAGGATTACTCATAAAACAGTTCCACCTCACCTTTTTTTAAAATCCTTTCTCATTATATGCTATCTCGTCTCTTCTGACTATGCGTTTATTGTAAACTATATTTTAATTATCTTACATTTTCACATAAGGAACATCCATATAAACAACAGTTTATGAATATACCCTAAATCATTCATTTCCATCATGCTTTTTTTAAGTTACCTTGTTATTTAGTAAATGAAACATACGTTGATGGTGATCTGTTATTAGACTATTTAACTTTTCTACATGATTATGGTTGAGATGTTTCCCTAATTTCCAAGGCACTTTTTCTTTATATTGTTGATCTCCTGTAAAATCTGCCTGATTTTGTTCTTTAAGTGGAATATTACCTTCGTTCATTATTTACTCTCCTTTATACTTAAAATGGATAAATATTGACAAGGTATTCATATAATTCCTTTTTATAGCTTATTACATTCTCATTCGAATGATAAATTTCCTTTTGTATATTCTATACATTTGAAGTTTACATAACCTACCATTATCAGTAGTAAAACTTTATATTTTGATTTTGTTTATACCAGCAACATAAAATAAAATGCAATAATTATAATAGTTACCATAACTAATACAGATACCCATATAATCAATGCTCTAGGGGCTCGAAATGTTTGAGAATTAATCCCTTTTCGTTTATCAAGATAATTGATTGTTGCAAAAATAATAATTATCACTCCCAACAAAATTGAACCTAATCCAATTCCAGTAGCAAATTCATTATATAATGGTGTAAGTTCTCCACGAATGGCATGATGTAGATTCGCCACGAGAAAACCTAGACCACAAATTGCAATAGCGGTACGTATCCAAGCTAAATATGTTCTTTCATTTGCTAAATGTTGTTGAATATATTTAGAATCTATGGTTTCCGATAACTTTACTTTTGTATTAGACTGCTTCATCAAAGGTTTCCCCAATCAATCAGAGTTTTATGAACAGACAACATATCTTTTTACGTCTGTACCATACAATAAACGATCTTTCAATGATACAAACAATAATAGATACTAATTGCGCAATCCGTATATAAGAAGTTAACATCAAACTATCTAAATACAATTTACACTGTAAATTAGTGATTTAAACCATAATAAGAAAAAAACAAGGTAAGCACCATTTTATTTTTCAAATAGCGCTTTCCTTGCTTTTTTCCCATATCAAAGTTGTTACCTGAAATTTGATCTACATCTCTAGAAAAACCTCAGATATCTATATTTGACGTAATTCATATTCATCACAACTTACATTTAAGAAACTCTATGATTTTTTGAATTATGTCTTCGTTGCTCTGATAGTATGTCCATCGATCATTTCTTACAGATTCTAACAATTCAACTTTTTGCATCATAAAAAGATATTAGGAAATGGTTGATTAAGAACGGTTTTCTTGTTCTTGAGTTTGAATATAATAATATCTCCTATAAAACAAATTAAATATTCTCAATCCCCTTCTAATAATTGAATATCTAATACCCTCTTGAATATTCAAAATTATTCTATTTAGTGAATTGCTATCAATCAACATTTAAACAAAACAATTAAAAGTAAAAATTGATTCAAACTACTCATATTAACAAAGACTTACAATTATTTTTTATCTCTAGCCAAATTACTTTTATTTTTTCCGTATAACGTATAAATAACTAGTCCAATCAACATCCAAACTACAAAACGAATCCAAGTAATTTCAGGAAGACTAACAATAAGATACAATGAAAAACAAATTCCGATTAATGGGATAAAAGGAACTAAAGGCGTCTTAAATTTCCTTTCTAAGTCCGGTCGTTTTTTTCTTAACACAATGATAGATGAACAAATTAGAACAAACGCCGATAACGTACCAATATTAACCAATTCAGCCACTTCGCTTATAGGAGTAAAACCCGATATAATCGCTGTAATAACCCCAATTATCACAGTCGGACGATGAGGTGTTTTGTATCTAGGATGCACTTTTGTAAACCATTTTGGTAATAATCCATCTCGACTCATTGCAAACCAAATTCGTGAACCTGCAAGTGTGAACGAAAATAAAACAGAAAGTATGCCTGTAATAGCTGCAGCAGAAATAAATAAAGTAATCCATTTTAATCCTGCATCACTAAAAATCTTAGCTACTGGTGCAGCATTATTCAATGTATAATATGGTGCCATCCCTGTAATCACTAAAGACATTCCAATATACAGACATAATGCAATAATTAACGATATAACTACAGCTCTTGGTAAATCACGTTGTGGATTTTTTGCTTCTTCTGCTGCTGTAGTTAATGTGTCATAACCAAATACAGCAAAAAATACAAGAGCAGCACCACTCATTACACCCTTGAATCCAAAAGGCATAAAAGGATGCCAATTAGTAGAATCAATATAGAAACTCCCTACAGCAATTACTACTAAAATAATACTTAACTTAATGATAACCATAAGGGTATTGAATTTAGATCCCCATTCCATGCCTAATGTCAATAAACCGGCAATCGCAAGACTTATTATCATTGCAATTAAATCTACTCTATGCCCCGCACCTGTACCTGGAGCTCCTTGAGCCCAAACAGGAATATGAATTCCAATTTGTTGAAGTAGTTCTTGCATATAACCAGACCATCCAATAGCAACTACTCCAACTACTAAAATATACTCAAGTAAAAGATCCCATCCAATTAACCAAGCTACCCCTTCCCCCAGTACAGCATAGCTGTAGGTATATGCACTTCCAGCAACAGGGATGAGTCCAGCAAATTCCGCATAACATAATGCAGCCGCTGCACTAGCTAATCCTGCAATGATAAAAGATAAAATAACTGCAGGTCCAGCGTGTTTAGAAGCTGCTACCCCCGTTAACACAAAAATACCTACTCCAATAATACCACCTAAACCAATTGCAGTAAGTTGCCACAACCCTAGAACTCGATTCAATCCATTACTTTTTCGACCTTCTTCTTGTAAGTGGTCTATAGACTTTTTTCTAATAAATGCATTCACTTCATGTCCCCCTACTATGATGTCTAAAAACAAAATAAACTAATTAGAATTTTAATTATTTTATCATAATTGAACATTTTTGTTCAATTCTTTCATCAACAGATATAAATGTAAAAACATGGTAGTCCATTGACTAACACATCCCCTTTTATATAGGACTCTTATGTTAATTCACAAATCCTATACACTACATTATGTATACGACTACGTACAAACCTTCTTTTGAAAGTTATACTTCTAATCTATTTTCTAAGAAATATTGGCTATGTCCCTTTGGATAATCATATATCAAATTCATGTGTGGTTAACATAACCTCTAATTATCAGTAATCAATATATCTAGAAATCCATAAAAAACCTCTCCAGATAACTAAAGGAACTTTCAGTTACATGCCCTAGATTATCAGAAGCAAGAAATCTTTATATACCAAACTAAAAACTACGTTTTATTATGCACAGCGGGTTTATATCGTTCAATCATACAAGTAAAATATGGGTTGTTACCACCGTTACGGTGAACTGTAACACGACTAAAAAAAGAGAGCAGGTTATCTACTCTCTTATGATGCCTCATTATGCCGAGGGGATTGCTCAACACTTCCCATTCGTCTAAGTTTATTCCACCCTACCGCTATTCCTCGAATAGAAGAAAGTATGGATTTAATTACAACGTAAGTCATAAATTGACGATAAATAAGGCGTTGTAAAATTAACCAAACTAGTGGTTTAGGATTTTCCTTTTCTAATTTAAAGGCAAAGAGTGAAGCAAAAAGGTCAATTCCAAAGAATAAAAGGTAAAATCCCAAAACTTTTAGGGGATGACTACTAAATATACCCATAATCATTAATAGATCTGCTAATGGAGAAATCGACTGCAAAATAAATTGGAATATCCATATATTTGGTAGCGCAACAAATCCTAATGTTTTATGCTTTACATTAAATAAGGCTTTTCGATGCTTCCAAAGACACTGTAGTGTTCCATACGTCCAACGATAACGCTGTTTAATGAGACTTTTCACATCTTCAGGCGACTCCGTATAGGCATATGCTTTTTCTTCATACACAACTCGATATCCTTGACGCAAAAGAGTTAGAGTAAGATCCGTATCTTCCGCAAGTGTATCTTCACTTAAATATCCCGCTTTTTTCACACGTTTCTTATGCCATGCTCCGATAGCCCCAGGAACTACAGTGATACAATTTAACTCATCAAAGGCTCTTCGCTCTAAATTAAAACCTGTAATGTATTCAACATGTTGCCATGTAGTCAACAGATTTCGTCTATTTCCCACTTTAACATTACCTGAAACTGCCGCTACGTTATGATCTTCAAAATGTCTAACCATTAAAGAAATAGCATCTTGAGCAATAATGGTATCAGCGTCTAAAGAAATAACAATTTCTCCCCGTGATTTTTGGAACCCTAAATTCATCGCGGAGGATTTACCACCATTTTCTTTTTGAATTAAACAAACTTTAGGATGTTTATGAAATGCTTCTTGGATTGCTTTTGAAGTACCATCTTTTGATCCGTCATCAACAATAATGATTTCAAAATCATGATAATCACTATCCAAAATAGAACGAATCGTCTTAGCAATAACCTTTTCTTCATTATATGCTGCTATCACAACACTAACGAAGGGTTGATAAGCAGAGTTAGTAAAAGAACGAGATGTAGTTCTCCTTTTTTGCTTAAACGCAAAATAAATTAAAAATAGAAACCGGAAAATACCTAATCCAATAGCAATATAAAAAATAGTCGTTAATGTGTGATTAAAATATCCCGCTCCTGAAAAAACAGCTCGATCAAAAGGTAAGTACGACTTATCATTAGAGGAAACAGAAGGCATAACATCATCCCGTTTTTTACCCATCAAATCTGAAATCGTCACAAAACTATATCCGTGTTTTTTTAGATCTTCAATAATAATTGGCAACGCCTCTACCGTATGGGTACGATTCCCACCTGCATCATGAAGGAGAATAACATGTCCCTCACCATTATAAATAGGTTTAAGAACACGTTTTACCAATTCATTCGTCGATGGTTGCGTCCAATCTTCAGGATCAACTTTTTCCCCGACCATTGTATAGTTCATATTTTGAGCACGCAAAATAGGTAGTATCTCATTTGGTAAATATGGCTCAGCATCTGCTTCATATGGCGGTCTAAATAAAGACGTAGAGTGACCAGTTATTTCTTGAATGAGTCGCTGAGTTGTATTCAACTCCACTTTTGTACGTAGTGGAGAAGTATCTGCTATGTTAGGATGTGTAAAGGTATGATTGCCAATTTCATGTCCTTCGTCATATATCCTTTTAATAATACTGGTATTTAATTGAGCATTTTCACCAACGACAAAGAAGTCAGCTTTTATTTTATACTTGTTCAGTATATCTAAGATTTCCGGCGTGTAATGAGGATCAGGTCCATCATCAAATGTTAGTACTACTTGTTTTCCTTTCGGTTGTCCATAGCGCTGCACTTGATATGAAGCAGGAAGCGACTGATACACTTCATCTGTAAGATAATTATCTTTGCCAACTTGGAAATCCCTGGATCCATTTTGCCCTGCACTCGTAACCCTTAAGATTTCTCCTTGTCCAGAATAATCTACTTGATCTATACTAGTGATTTTACGTAATGAGCTCGGGTCATTTTGTATCCCTATAGGATCTTTTAATGATTTCCATACAGTAGGGTCTTCTGCTCCTAATCTCCAGAATGCAAATCCTTTTGCATTATTTTTCGATGCAATTTCCATTTGATTGTAGAGAGTAACACCATCTAAAAACCAAACAACATGTTCGTGTACTCCTTCTTTATATCGAAAATATGGGTTTCCACTTGTCTTATCCCATTGAATTTTTAAATTTGAATCATGAACCATCTTCATGACGTCTGAGAAAGTTAAAGACTCAGCGAAATTTTTGCTATCCACTGCCCAATCATATCCATAGTTCCCGAAAGCGACTATAAGTTTTTCTGAGGGAATATCTAAATGATTAAGTGTATCCTCAAACCATTTATTTGAAGCAATTGGTCCAGGATTCCCCGCTTCATAGTGTTCATCATACATCATGACAATCATGCGATCTATTTCTTTAGCTAATACTCCATAATCAAAGGCATTATCATCAGTAGGAACATCTTCTGTTACAAGCAAATGATGTTGGTGAAACACAGTAGTAAGTTCTTTCATAAAATTCGTTAATTCATTTCGATCTTCCTCAGGTATTGACTCAAAGTCGATATTAACACCTGCAAATTGATTAGCTTCGATTTGTTTTTCTAAATCATTAATAAACTTTGTCTGTACATTAGCAGGAGCATGCAACAACTTATCAATCACTGCGCCATCAGGACCAGAAGTTTTTTGAGTAAAGTTGTTGATTAAAGGCATAATTTTTACATGATTCGCTTTCGCTAACTGCACAATATCAGGTTTAATCTCACTACTAATTGTTAAATCTGCATTTAAGTGATACCATTCCGGTACTAACATGGTTAATGAACGGATATTATCCTTTAAAGAGGTCGTACTATTTTCATCCCAGTTTACATAAAAGCCATAAACTTCTTTAGACTGCTTACTATTAGCTCCTGAACTTTGAGAGTATTTCGTGCCATCTATTTGGGCATTAGAGTACTTAGATTCTTCATTTTTTAATTCTTCCTGTAACTGCTGATCACTGAGTTTTTCATTAATAGACACGATTTTTTCATTTTGATTTCCAAAAAATTTCATATACGGGAAATTCACAGTTGATAAAATACTGCGAAAGAAAAAATAGAAAACAATAATCATAATAATTATTGCGAGGCATAGAAACCAATTGAAAAATATTTTTCTTCTTCCTTTAGCATCATAAAAAATAACTTTAGGCTGAGCTTTCTCTTGTTGCGTTTTTTTCTCTATCATTCTTTTAATATACTCCTTTTCTTTCCTCCTAGTACAAACATAAAATATTTTACTAGTTGGTGACTTCCAGCTTAATTGATTGTTGCAAGTAATTATGATGCAAAAAAACAAACTAGAATGTTCTTGCTCATTGTACGTTGCAAACATGTATACTTTCTCTTTCACTTCTAGAACAACCGCTAATAAGGATTAGATAGACTGAGGATAAATATCATATATCATGCATTAAACTGTTTCTCAATTCCTCTTATATAACATTCGAACCAACGAAACATTTTGTGGGGGTAGTTTTCTTGAAACTCATGCATTATTTGACTCTCAAAATAACCCTACAAATTCCAAAAGAAATTTACATCTACCACCAATTAGATATCCCCTTCCTCTATTTAAAATAGAAACATTTCACACAAATAAAGCGCCCTTTTTTTGAAAATTCACTTAACTACTTGAATATTGAAAGTAATTCGATTATATTCTAATTAGATATATATCAAAGTAGGTGAATTCTAAATGCAATTAAACAAAATTGTTGATTTTCATAAGGCGTTAGGTGATCTTACACGGGTTCGTATTATTGCCCTGCTCCAACAAGGTTCTTTGAGCGGACAAGAGATTGCTGGGAAGTTAGGGCTCAAGCCACCAACGATTACACACCATATCACGAAGCTGCGAGAGGTTGGACTTATAAAAGAACGCCGTGATAAAAATACTATCTATTTTTCCCTTAATACAAAAATATTAGAAATGAGTGCTAAGGCTATTTTTACTGTAGGAACAGGAGGTGATTCAAACATGGAAATGTCGGTTACTGAAAAGGAACGTTCAGCTATTATCAATAATTTCTTCACAAAAGATGGAAAGCTGAAAAATTATCCTGCACAACGAAAGAAAAAGCTTGTCGTACTTTCGCATATGATCAAAGGGTTAGAATTCGGTAAAGTTTATCAAGAGAAAGAAATCAATGAATATTTAAAGCAGTTTCATGAGGATTATGCAACGTTAAGACGTGAGCTTATTATGTGTCAATATATGTACCGAGAAAATAATCAATATGAGTTAAACCCCGTTGAGCTATGGTGGTTAAAGTAAAGGGTGTCACCCGACGCCCTTATTTTTTGCCCAACTAATTAGATAATCATAAAATTAGATAAATATAAAATAAGGAGGATAGATATGAATATTTCATTTATAAATGAAGAAAAACAATATCGGAAGTTATTTCTAGCTGGGATTGTTAATGGCATTGGAGATCGCTTTAGTTCTGTAGCTGTGTTAGCGATGCTACTGCATTTAACAGGTTCAGGCTTGGCGGTAGGAATGACTTTAGCAATCCGGTTGATACCCTCTTTATTCTTTGGACCAATCGGGGGAGTGCTGGCTGATCGACTTTCAAGAAAAACAATATTAGTTGGAACAGACCTCATAAGGATTGTATTTGCCTTGTCCTTCATATTCGTTCAAAGTAAAGAAGATATTTGGATTGTTTATGTTAGTTCATTTATTTTAGCCGCTGGTGAAGCTATATATGGACCAGCAAGAAAATCAGCAATACCTCGACTCGTTAATAAAAGGCATCTTGTAAAAGTGAATAGTTTGGAACAAGTAATGATCGGGTTTGTTTTAATCATCGGAGCACTTTCAGGTGGAATAGTTTCGTCTATTTTTGGACCTGATGTAACATATTGGTTAAATGCAGTATCATTTTTAGGAGCTGCACCCATTAACTATACAATTAAATTTCCTGAAAATGAAAATGCTAAAAAAATAGAAAAAGCCGAAAATCTAATCTCCACCTTCAAAAAGGTAATCTTAATGTCCGTTTCGGTTCAAATTCTTTTTTTCTGTGAGATATTAATAGCTTCTATGAATGGAATCGATAATGTTTTAATCAGCGTGTATGCGATTAACGAGTACCATCTTGGAGATGTAGGTGTAGGCCTTTTTTATGGTGCATTAGGGATTGGTTTAATGTTAAGTTTTTCTGTTGCAAATCAATTACAAAAAAATTTCCTTGTTACAGGTTTAGCATGTCTATTGCTTGAAGGGATATTTCAATTACTATTAAGTCAAACACATCTCGTATTTTTTGCATTTCTCATGTTTTGTGGAGCTGCATTTATGTCTGGGATTTGTAATGCATGCTTTGATACCATACTTATGAAGGAAATACCTGAGCAGCACCAAGGGACCATTTTCGGAATATTAACAACAACCCTAAATACCGTATTAGGAATATCTATGTTAATTTCAGGATCCACGCTGCAATACCTCACTCCACGTTCCTTAGGTTTGATCGGAGGTATTGCTTATATTCTTATTGCCATTTCCTTAATTGTAATCATTTCAATGAAATCATATCGGAAAAGAGGTACCATTTGAGAGGTACCTCTTTTCTGATAAAGACTTTCTCCTATTTATCAAAAATAAAAAGCCCTTATCTTTTACAAATCTAAGGGCTTTTCATGCAACAAAATACGTTTATGTTACTATTGGATACATTATCTCCTATTCCTTTGCTAAATGCCACTTAATGATATGTCCAGCATGTGTAAGACCTCCCCCAAACCCATAGAGTAAAAGAGTATCCCCATTTTTCAGCTTTCCTTCGTTCATACCTATGTCTAATGCTAATGGAATGGAGACAGAGGAAGTATTCCCCATATATTCTACACTTGTTAGTGTTTTATCCAGTGGGAAACCTGATCTTTCACATATAGATTCAATCATCCGTAAATTAGCACTATGTGGAACAAACCAGTTCACTTCATCCAGTTGTAATTCTGCTTGACATAACAATTCTTTAATACCAATTGGTAGCGTGCGTGCTGCCCACTTATATACTTCTCTTCCGTTTTGAACCATCTTTCCATGTGTTCTCAAATGGTGCCCAAACATGGTAGTAGATAAATTCGTACGATATACATGCATGCCCCCTTCCCCATTTGTCCCAATATGGGTAGCTATGAAACTAGACAATTCTTCATCTTTCTCGACTAAGACAGCTGCAGCTGCATCTCCAAATAAGATACATGTAGTTCGATCTGTATAATCTGTAACTTTAGATAAGGTTTCTGTCGTTATAACTAAAATCTTGCGATGAAGACCAGATGTAATCAAACCATTCGCCAGATGTAATCCATAAGTAAAACCAGCACAAGTTGCATTGAGATCAACAGCACCTGTATGTTGAATATTAAAATACTCTTGTATTTGACAAGCTACACTTGGAAAAGCGTAGTCAGGCGTAGTTGTTGAAACAAGAATACAATCCACATCGACAAGATTTTTATGATAACGTTCCACTAAATTTTCAATGGCTTTAAAAGCTAATGTAGAGGCATATTCGTTATCACCAGCAATTCTTCTTTCCTTCATACCAGTTCTTTGTATAATCCATGCATCATTTGTATCCACTATTTTTTCTAAATCATCATTGGTCAGTTTTTTTTCAGGTACATAGGTACCAATAGCTGTAATTCTTGCTTTTGATTGCATTCATTTATCCCCCTTACTGTTTTTACACCTGTATTTATAATCAGATATTAGTACCAAGTATTAAATTTGTCAATATTCAAACATAAAAATTATGGAAATTAAATAACTAAACTATCTGGTTATGATATAGAGAGACTCAAGTTCAATACTCAACAAATTAAAGAAATTACTGCACATCGTCCCCCCCTTTTTATAAATAGAAAAACCTTTTTGGTTTAAAACCCCATCTATGTCTAGCCATTTGTAGTCAGGAACAAAACTTGTTAACCATATAATATTTTTTACATTTCTCTTACTCTGCTGTGATTGTCAAAAGTTACTTCTCTTCCATGTATTTGTATTACTCTTAGCTGGATTTCTACTTTCCCCTCGCGAATTAAACGTTTCAATTCAAATCCAAAAATAGGTTTAACAAAACATTTCCTATTCATTTTCAAGAATATTTTGACAAACATGTTAGTAATGACTAATATGAATGGAGTGAATACAATTGTGCAATGCAAATGATTTAGATATAAAAGCCAAATTTATTCGTAGCTTTACTGATAAAACGAGGTAGCATCATGTGATAAATACGAAACAAGTAATCTATAAGGAAGAAATGAAAGGGGATACATATGAAAAAGATTCGTAACATCACACTACTGATGATTGTCAGCATAATCGTATTTTTAAGTGCATGTGGAGAGAAAAAATTGGAAAACTCATTGGACTGGAAAGTAGAGAAGTTTTCGTATACTGATCAAAACGGAAAACCTTTTGGTCTTTCGGACTTAAAAGGAAAAGTATGGATAGCAGACTTTATTTTTACAAGTTGTGAAACGGTTTGCCCGCCTATGACAGCCAATATGACAAAACTTAAAAACATGTTGAAAAAAGAAGGAATCAAAGATGTAGAATTTGTTTCATTCAGTGTAGACCCTACTGTGGACAAGCCAGAAAAAATGAAAGAGTTTATGAGACACTATGATACCGATATGTCTAATTGGCACTTTCTAACAAACTATACACAAGAAGAAATCACCGCTTTTGCCAAAAGTAGCTTTCAAGCATTTGTAGATAAACCAGCAAGTACAACACAAGTCATTCACGGAACAAATCTCTATCTTGTAGATAAGAACGGAACTGTCGTAAAGAGCTACTCAGCCCTTACCAATACACCGTATGAAGAGATTATTCAAGATATTAAAACGATTCGTTAATCCATAATAGAAACCAAATGTAGATAAAAATGAATATACTGGAATTAATAAAATATAACTGAAGGAATGGAATATTATATATAGCATATAAAAAAAGGAATCATAACATTGATTCCTTTTTTCATAGTTTTATTAACATTGATGTGTACGATATACTATAAAGTTATTTCCCTATTTGATATAGTCCTCATCATTACAAATTTAGAAATCTATGAACTTCATGACGAAGCTATCCTTTTTCTCTATTTGCCTTAGTCATGCTTATGTTTATGTTTATCTTTTTTATCTTTTTTATCTTTTTCTTTTTTTTCTTTATCTCCATCATGACCTGAGTTTTCACTCTCATTTTCTTTACTATCGCCCTGTTCCGGATTTTGAGCTTCCGGTGAAACAACTGCGGATGGCGCCATGGACGGAGCTGCTGCTGGCGGAACAGCGTCAGGACTAACTCCATTAATGTATAGCTCATTATTCATTTGATATACGCTGCTCGGCTGTTGGAATCTAGCTGTGCCTGTTCCAAATGTTTGCATCATTGCTTTAAAAATAAGGTGTGAGATTTTTGTTGTATCTCCGAGCATATAATTACCTGAGCCATTTTTCGCATAGCCAGTCCAAACAGCCATCGTATATTGTGGTGTATAACCGACAAACCAACTATCATTTGTCGCTTTAGATGGATAGCCGAACTGACTAAGTGTCTTGTCATCAAAGTTTGTTGTTCCCGTTTTCCCTGCAATATCAAGACCTGGTACATTAGCTGCTGTACCTGTTCCGTTAGATGCATTCACTACCCCACGAAGCATATCGGTAATCATATAAGCCGTATAGTCATGCATAACGCGTTTACCTTTCGACTGAAAACTTATTTCTTTACCGTCTGGGAAAACAACCTTTGTAACGAAATGCGGTTTTGTATACACACCATCGTTTGCAAATGCACCGTATGCTCCTGCCATTTCAAGAGGAGACACAAGGTTACTTCCAATTGCGTAAGACTCATAAACCTGATTACCGGAAAACGTAATTCCGAGTGATTGTGCAAACTCTTTTGCTTTATTCAAACCAACTTCCTGTAATGTCTTCAAAGCTGGAATATTACGTGACTCTACTAAAGCGTTTCGTATAGACATAGGACCTTTATAATCCGTATAAGCGTTCCGTATAGGTTTTCCATTTGAGTAATGATACTGTTCGTCCACAAGTTGGTGGTACGTTGACCATTTTAAATTTTCAATCGCTGGACCATAATCAAAGATTGGTTTAAACGTCGAACCTGGTTGACGGTTTATATCAATAGCGAAATTATTTCCTCGAAATGTTGCCTTGTATTCATTACGGCCACTTCCAATAGCACGCACTTCACCCGTTTTCGAATCCATAAACGTAAAAGCGGCCTGGAAACGATCGTTCGGATAACTCACAATATCTTGTGTATTCATGATTTTATCGGCATACTGCTGTGCTTTCGGGTCAAGTGTCATATAAATTTGAAGACCATCCGTACCGATATTGACGTCTTTCAACTTGTCTTCAACTTCTTTTGTTGCAGCATCCAAAAACGCTTCATAAGGCATACCTTCTTGATTGGTTTTCGGAACAATACCTTTCGTTACCGGAACCTTCATTGCATCCTGCATTTGTTGCTCTGTGATATAACCTTGTCTATGCATAGAGCTTAAGACAAGGTTACGACGCTTTGTCGCTGCTTCCTCGTTTTCCGGTTTAGACGGATCGTAGTTATTCGGGCTTTGTGGCAGCCCAGCTAACATGGCAGCCTGGGGAAGCGTCAATTTTTTCAAATCATTCGCTTCAATACCGTAGTAATTTTTCGCTGCAGCAGCAACGCCGTAAGAGCGGTTTCCAAGATTAATTTTGTTCAAGTACATTGTTAAAATATCTTGTTTGGAATATTTTTGCTCCAGCTTATACGCCAAGTACCATTCCTGTATTTTTCGTTTTAACGTTTTTTCTGGAGACAAAAATGAGTTTTTAATAACTTGCTGTGTAATGGTACTTCCACCCTGAGATCCAAAGTTCCCAGTCAAGTTTTCCAAAATTGCTTTACCAGTTCGCTTTATGTCTATGCCATGATGTTCATAAAAATGAGAATCTTCTGTAGCAATAAATGCTTGTTCCAACACCTTTGGAACCTGATCATAAGTAATTTTTGTTCGTTTTTCCTTTCCATATTCATAGATAAATTTTCCGTCTTTATCATAAAACTTCGTCGATAGTGGATCCTCCAATTTTGAGGCCTCTATTTTTGGAGCGTCTTTAATCATAGAAAAAAACATAACAACTCCTGCTCCTACTATACTGAGGCCAATCAGCAAACAGGCAAGTAAGACCTTTTTCAAAAATAATCCTTTTTTGGAGGACTCTCCACTTTCTGTTTGTTTTTTCTTTATTTGTTTTCGTTCCTCACGAGAACGATACGTTTCTGTCATTATTCTTCTCTCCTGCGTTTCGTTTACGTATGAAAATTGTAGACTATGTTAAGTAAGCCCCTTTGTTAGCTTACCGTCTACTAAATTATGAGTATTATATTTGACCTAACACTTTCTCATCTATAACGCGTATGTAACGTACTAAATAGGAATTTATTATATAATCTCCTTCGTCACTTTTCGCAACAAAAAACTTGTCATGTTTCACCTTTTCTAAGACTTCTTGTATAACCTCTTCCTTTTTAGCATCTAATCCTTTTATTATTTTTTCTTTTTTAATATCATTATCCAAAGTATAGCAAACAGTAAATTCCTTCAAGTTAAATCTCCCTTTCTAGTACGGTTTCCATTGTTTTAAGTAGAAGTGAATCTCTATTTATGCAGACCATTATATGCGTAAAATTCATATACAACATACACACTTAGTTATCGCTCAATTTTGTTTTTCATAGGCTTCATACAAGAAACAAGCTTCCTTATTGCTTCCTTCCATCCATCTATACTTATTTCGCAAGGAACCTTATTTTTAAGGGGGTCGTAAGAGTTTTTTCAGAAAAAATTCTTATGAATTCCCAAAGAATGTAGTTTATCCCACTACTTTAGGGCAGTAAGACTCCCACCTCAAGGTTTAAAAAACAAGGAAGATAGGTGGGAGATGAAGCCCCCCACTAATGGAAGATTCACTTTATCCCCTGGATAAAAAATGCTGGATATGTGTTAAGGCTTCTATTACAATTTTTTATCCATATACAGAAAATGAAAAGCAGATAATCATCTAATATAAAGTAGGCAGTTATCTGCCTTTTTCTTTTAATAGACTTTTTCAATTCTCGGAATCTCTCTGAAAGTAATTGTGCCGTTTTCACCCTTACAATTTTCCATTTGAATCGTATGGACTTCTTTTAAACAGGCTTGTTCATCTCCTACCAGTTTCTTCGTTTGAATGCAATATACGCGCGGGTCTTCACCAAACTTCGCCTTCGCTTCCTCATACGCATACTCCTCTACTGTAAATGTAAACGAAAACTCTGGCCACGGATTGTCGTACACACGCTCTTCCGGCAATTACGGATGTTTGGTATAATTTAAAATGTAATATATATAATTACATTTTATAAACTTGTTATATTTAATACATTCAAAAGAGGAGATAGTATGAATATTAGTATTGTAGATGATAACAAAAATATTCTAGATCAAGAACTTAATTTATTAAAATCCATACTTAGTAAAGAAGGTATCATTTCTGAAATAACCACTTTTACTTCGGGAGATTCTTTCTTGTTTGCTTTAGAAGACAAGATGTTTGATTTAATACTTCTAGATATAGAAATGCCAGATATAACTGGAATAGACATAGCAAAAATTATAAGAAAGAAAAATAAAAATTCATTAATTATTTTTATAACATCACATTTAGAATTCGCTATTGATTCTTATGAATTAAATATTTTTCGGTATATTCCAAAAAGTAGAATGGAGGAGAAGTTGCCTCTCGCTCTTAAAGATGCTATTAAAATAATAAACTTACAAAATAAAAACTGTTATACTATTCAAACTAAAACAAGGTTTCAAAAAATACCTTTGAATAGCATCTTATACATATATAAAGATGGGAAAAATTCAGTCTTTGTCACTGAAGATGATTCAATTAAAGTGAGGAAGCCCTTGGCTGCAGTTTTTTCAGAAATTAATTGTAAAGAATTTTTTTACATCGACAAGGGAGTTATTGTTAATTTATTACATATAATAAAGATCAAAGATAATATGGCTGTTTTAAAAAATAATGAAATTTTATCAGTAAGTAGAAATCATATTAATGAATTAAAGTCTAAAATTCATATGTTTTGGGAAGAGAATTTGCTATGATATTTTGGGAGTTAGATTATTTAACTTCAATTTTTTCAATTATAATTGGTTACAGGGTATTAAATTTATTATTACCAATTCGATTTAACAATAAACAAACAATTGGATATGAAATTTGTTTCTCTATTCTTCTATCATTGATTATTTGCATTCTGAATATTGTGGAATTACCGGTTTTACTAACACTTTTGTTTTGTATTATTTTTTTTACAGTTACTTCAATATTTTTATATAGTACTAAAATGAAATTTATATTTTCTTTCGTATCTTTTTATTTTTCTACGATTTTATTGTGTAATAGCGTTGCATTTGTTATTACGAATGCAATAAATAATTATAATGGTTGGAATACATATAATCACTCAACGAGTTACATATTTATTATTTACATAATCAGGATTGCAGAAATAATAATTTTATATCTCTTTTATAAAATTTTTTTAAGAAAATATGATATAGATGCTATTTTAACAAAGTACAAATACTTCTTATCGATTGCTATTTTAGGCTTAGTTACAGCTTATTTTGCTACAAAAAAATCATTTATTTATGTGAATCAAGGGATTGTATCAAGTTGGATTGCATTCATTATTTTAGGAATATTAACACTGTTTTTAATCATATTATTTTTCACTAATTATGAAAAAGAAGAAGAAAAGAAAATAATTGAGTTCAAAAATAAGATGTTACAAGAAGATTTTGTTAAAATGCGTGAACTTTATGAGAATAACGCTAAAACTTATCATGATTTAAATAATCATATGACAATTTTGTATAAATTAATTAAAGGCGGTAAAAGTGAACAAGCGTTGGATTACATCAATAATATATCGAAACCCATATTGAGTAATTATGGACAAAATGTTTTTACTAACAATACCATTGTAGATTTTGTAATCAACAATAAGCTGGAAATAATTAAGGAAGAAAAAATTCAAAATACTATTGAGGTAGAAATTCCCCAAAAATTGAAACTAGCTGATAATGACATTGTAGCTATACTTTCTAATCTTATTGATAATGCGATCGAAGCATGTCAACATATTGAACAGTTTGATGAACGTTGGATAAAGATTACAATAAAAAAAATTAATGAAATGATTTTTTTGAAAATAGAAAACAGTATTTCAATTGAACCAAAGCTTTTAAATAATCACTTTTTAACTACTAAGAAAGATAAAAAATTTCATGGATGGGGTTTAAAAAGTGTAACATCTATAGTAAATAAGTATGAAGGATATATTAGGTATGAATATACAAATAAATCTTTTAATGTAGTAATATCTTTGTCAGATATTGATAAGCTAAATTAAATATTAAATGAAAGTAGCTGAATTGTTACTCATAAAAAAATTGTCTCCAGTTTCTTATTTTTGTTTGTATGGTTACTTACAATTATATAGAACGAGGCGTTTTTTTGTACGTAAAAAGAGGGCTGCCTATAAGTCGGTTTCACCGATTTATGGGACAGCCCCTTTATAATAGTTTAGATACTATAATTACTTATGTTGAGTAGCATAAATAGTAATCAATATAGAATCCCTAAAACTATTATTATCAATTTAAAAATAAAATATTTTGCGATTAAATTTCCCATTCATCAAAAATAATTTTATAGTTCATCAGTAAAAGAAGATAATGGAACATAATATTCTTCCTCATTTTCCTCTCCAACACTTAATCTTTCAGCTACTTTTTCAATAGTTTCTAATTGAAAGAGCTCCTGCAATGTGATACGAATTTTAGTTTTCATCTCTATCATATTAACTAATCGAATTGCTTTAAGAGAATTTCCACCCATATCAATAAAGCTATCTTTCACGCTAAGATGACAAATGTTTAATACATCTTGGAAAATATCAAGTGTAATTTGTTCCCATTCATCTTTAGGTAGTACCTGTTGTTCTTTTCCTTTGAATTCCGGTACTGGTAAAGCTTTAGAATCAATCTTCCCATTAATAGTTACTGGTAATTCTTTAAGACGGATGAAATATTGTGGAATCATGTATTCCGGTAATTCCTCTCGAAGAAAGCTCTTAATTTCTTCCTCATTTATGTCTTCATCTTGAATTAAATAAGCACATAAATAATCAAAACCATTATCATTTCTTAGTAAAATTGTTGCATTCTGTATACTGTTTAATTTTTTCAATCGATTTTCAATTTCCTCAAGCTCTATTCTAAACCCATTTAACTTAACTTGTTTGTCAATCCTTCCTAGATAAATTAAATTACCTTCATTATCCCATTTTACTAAATCACCAGTTTTATAAAATCTTTCACCATTGATATCTTTATCAATTAAAAATTTATCTTCATTCAGTTTATTGTTATTTAAATATCCCCGAGCTAATCCTGGTCCTCCGATATATAGCTCTCCTGGAATGTCTATTCCACAAATCATATTATCCGATTTAACTACTGCAGATGTATTAGTAATAGGTTTACCAATCGGTATTTTTTTATTGAAATCAATACTATTATCAATTGGATAGAATAAGGAAAATGTTGTTGCTTCGGTCGGACCATATACATTGTATAGTTTTAAGGATTCCTTTTTGTTTTCCATTAATCGCTTTACATGTTTATTAGAAGTAGCTTCTCCACCAAAATAAAGTTGCTTCAATGAATTAAATACTGTTGGATCAATTTCTACATATTGATTAAATAACGCGGTTGTGATAAACATTGTATTTATTTGTTTTGACAATATATTTTCTTTAAGCAATTCAATATTAGATAAAACCTCTTTATCAGCAATATGCACATATCCACCATTTAATAGTGAACCCCAAATTTCGAAATGAGATGCATCAAATGATAATGAGCCTGTCTGGAGTATTGAAACACCGGAAAAATCAGCATAATTAGTATCTTTTACTAACCTAATTATACTTTTATGTTCGATCATAGTTCCTTTAGGATGACCTGTTGTCCCAGAAGTGTAAATTACACAGGCTATATCATTCGGATTCATATCTACTGATTGGTATACGTTCTCCTCAATTGTTGTATAGTCTAGTTTATTTGTATTAATCATTAAAACTGAATCATCAATAAAGTTAGCTAATCTATCATCCTGAACTAAAACAATCTTTAATCCACTATCACCGATAAGATAATTAATTCTATTTGGCGGATAATCTGGATCTATTGGTAAATATGCATAACCGGCTTTTAAAATAGCTACCATTGAAACCACTGTATATATATTTCTTTCAACAACCAATCCAATATAATCATTACCTTTTTCTGAATCATTTAGTAGCTTGCTGGCTAACCGATTGGCTAATTGCTCTAGTTCTAAATATGTCATTTCATTATTATCATCACTTAATGCAATTTTATAAGGCGCTATTCTAACTTGTTGTTCAAATAATTCAAGAATAGTATGTTGAACGTTAGAAATTTCATTACATTTACTAAACGAGTCTATAATTTGTTTGATTTCATCTTTGGATGAAATTTGAATATTTGATACTGGAATAGATGGATCTTGAAGTACTTGTTCTACAATGTTTAATAATTGAGAGAGTAATTTTTTTGATATATTTTCATCATAACAATTAGCATTAGTCATTAGTTTTAATTGTAATTGTTCACTCTGATAACCTACTAAAGTCATATCATAATTAGTTTGCTCTCTATTATCTTTTAATTCAAATTTCAATTTATTATCTTTATCCTGCTCCGTTTTATAATAATTTTCGAAAACAACTGCAGATTTAACTAAATCTTTCCCTAAGTTCGTACATTCTGTTTGAATTTCAGCTAATGAATAGTGATCATATTCATTACTTGAAAGGGCTTGTTTTTGCATTTCCTTAAGCAAATCATTAAATTGGCTCTTCTGCTCGGTAACTACTCGAACAGGAATAGTATTTATGAAAAGCCCAATTGTAGATTCGATATTATTTATTTCAACATCTCTTCCTGAAACAACTTTTCCAAAAACTACGTCTCTTTGTCCTATATGTTTTTGAAGTAATACTCCCCAGATTGTTTCAAGGAATGTATTCATTGTAACGCCAGTAGTACGGCAAAGTTTTTCTAGTTGTGTTGTTGTTTCGATGCTAAGTGATGTTTCAGAAATAATAATTTCTTCTGATTCTAACTCGCAATTAGAATTTATTTCAATTTGAGCATTTGTATCATATCCATTTAATAATTCTGACCAATATTTAATCCCTTCTTCTTTCTCAATGAACTTAATAGTTCGAATATATTCTTCATAGTCATAACGACTATGAAGTTCTTTACTGATTTCATGCTTTGAAATACCAGATTCTAACTTAGAATAGAATTGACTTAAGTCATTCATTAAAATCGACATACACCAGCCGTCCATTATAATATGATGGAAGCTAATTACTAATTGAGGCAATTCATTTTCCAAGTGAATGAAAGCTACACGAATTAAACTATCGTTTTCTAAATCAAAACCTCTTCGAACATCCTCTTTTAAGAAGGCTTCTCTTTCCTTTTCTTGATTTTTTGACTGTGAAAGATCTATTTCATTAAATTCAATATCTCTTCCCTTTAACATCACTTGCCTTGGCTCACTTACATTCTGATAAGCAATACTCGTTTCAAGCACGCCGTGCTTTTCTTTTAATAAATCCAAACTCATTTTCAAATGCTCGACAGAATGTAAGCCACTAACAGAATACACACTTTGAACAACATACTCACTTGACTCTTCATTTAACAATTTGTGATACAACATTCCCTCTTGCATCCCTGTCATCGGGATAATGCGATCAACCTCATATCCCTTGTCCGCGTATTTTTGAACAACATTGTTATATTCTTCAAGTGACCAATTTTCTTCCCCAAGGTCAAAAGGTGTTCGGATCGTTTCTTTTTGTTCCAAACAATGTTGAATTACTTCTAATAATTCATCTTTAATTGCTTGGATGAAAACATCCATCTCCTCCTTTACGTACTCTGAACCATTGAAGCTTAAAACTACACTTAATTTTTTATCTGAGATTGCACCATCTAAAGATAATTTGGTATGGAAAGTATCCTTTTCTGAAACATCTCTTCCATGTGAAAGACTGCTCTCTGAAAAATCTTCTCCAGATTGACTAAATTGAAACTCTCCAAGATAATTAAAAGTTAAATCAGGTTCCACTCCTTCAAGAACAGTCTCTCCCAATTCATTAAGAATGCCATAACCGATTCCATGATGAGGAATTCTCCGTAAAGTTTCTTTCGTCTTACTAATATCCATTCCAATAGAATCGCCAAGTTCCTCTAAGACAACTGGATACGTACTAGTAAACCAACCGACAGTACGATCAATGACCATAGAATCCACAATTGCTTCACGTCCATGCCCTTCCATATGAATGGCTAAAGAAGTTTGACCTGTGATCTTGTTCACCGCACGACCAACTGCCGTTAATAATAAATCATTAATTTCAGTTGAATAAGCTGTGCCGGCTTTTTGTAGTAGGTTCTCAGTCTCTTTTTTAGATAAGGACATTGTTACTTTTTGAGGCTCTAAGTATAATCCCTCTTCTTTTACAGGTAATAACAATTTTCCTATATTCACCTTAGACTCAACAGTCTTCCAATAATTCACTTCAGACTGTAATTGAGAGCTTTCGCGATAAGATTGCAGTGCCAAGCCCCACTCCTTGAAGGAGTGAGTTTTAGGAGGTAACTGAATCTCCTTTCCATTTTTAGCAGCTTCATAGGCTACTTTAAGATCCTCTATCAAGATTCTCCAAGAAACTCCATCTACCACTAAATGATGAATACTTAATAGAAGATAATCACCATCTTGTAGCTGAAAGACTCCAGCTCTTAAAAGCGGACCGTTTTCCAAATCCATACTAGCTTGAATTTTAGTAGACTGTTCATCAACCATGGCATACGCTTTTTCCAATGGGAATGCGGTGTAATCATAGCTTTCTACCGCTACAAATTCACTATCCGCTACAGATAGAATGATTTGTTTCCCATCTCTATAAGTAGCTCTTAACATATCATGATGAATGGTCAGCGATCTTAACGCTTGCTTCAAAGGTAGAAGCGCTAATCCCGTAGGGATTTGTAAGAAAACGGATTGGTTAAAATGATGCTTGTCCATTCCTTTGTGAGCCATAAACGCTTTTTGAATTGGAATCAGTGGAACTTCTCCTATAACTTCCGATTGGTCAATCTCTAGCACTTCCTCTTTCACTTGAACGCTTTGTGCGATTCTTCGAGGTGTTTTTTTGTCCATAATATCTGGAACTTTTAAGCTATATCCTTTTTCTCTTAACTTCGAAATAATTCGGATGGCCTTAATAGAGTCTCCACCTAATGAAAAGAAATTCGCATCGATTCCGATTAATCCATCAATATTTAACACATCTTGAAAAACTTGTACAATAGCTTCTTCTCTCTCATTTCTAGGTTCAATATATTCTTCTAGGTCTGTAAAACTAGGGTCTGGCAAAGCTTTACGATCTAATTTACCTGTTCGAGTTCGTGGAAATTCTTCCAACTGAACAAAGCATGCAGGTATCATATATTCTGGTAAGTTTTGACTTAGTTCTTCTTTTAAATAAGCAGGCTCTACAGAAGACTCTGTAATAATGTACCCGCAAATGATCTTCGATCCATTATTTTCTTTCACCAACACTACAGCGTCTGACACTTCAGGTAGTGCTCTTAGTTTACTTTCAATTTCACCCAATTCAATACGGAAACCTCTAATTTTTACTTGTTCATCTATTCGACCAAGATAATCAATATTTCCATCTGGCGTCCATCTCGCTAAATCACCTGTTCGATACACCTTTTGTCCAGGAAGATATGGATTTTCTACAAACTTTTCTTCTGTTAAATCCGGTCTATTTAAATATCCCCGAGCTACTCCATCACCACTAATACACAACTCTCCAGGAACCCCAATTCCGCAAATCTGATTCTCATTTAAAATGAATAGTTGCGTATTTGCAATTGGCTTACCAATTAAAACAATTGAAAGATCCTCTTCACTATTAAAGTTATAACCAGTAGAACAAACTGTGCATTCAGTAGGACCATACAAATTATATACATCCTCTATTTTTTCTCCAATCAGTTCTTTGAGTTGACGTACCAAATCGATTGGCACACATTCTCCTCCAAGATAAACCTTTTCAAATAAGAGTTCTTTTTTACTTGATTTTGTATAATCTACTATAATTTTAAACATTGACTGAACCATTATAACTTGTCTATTTCTCATCAATTCTAATAATTTTTCCGGATTATTTCTATCTTCTTCTGGAACTATAACCAATGTTGCGCCAGTTAATAAGGTAGGAAAGATTTCCATAACAGATCCATCAAAAATGTAATTAAAGAATTGCAAGACCTCCGTAGTTTCCGTATATTTACCTGTATTCTTTTGCCATTCAACTAAATTTATAACATTTTTATGTTCTACAATAACTCCTTTTGGCGTTCCTGTAGTTCCTGACGTATAAATCATATAAGCAGCGTCATCTGCGCTTGATATAATAGATAAGTTATTTTTATTACTTGAATAGCACTCCTCTATATCTAAGAAACTTATATTTTCAAATTTTTCTTTTAAATCTTTAATATGAGAACTTGTTATAACTAGTTTTGTATTACTATCACTTAGCATGAAGTTAATTCTATCCATTGGATACCCTGGATCTAAAGGTAAATAGCCAGCACCAGATTTTAAGATACCCAAAATTCCAGCAAACATTTCGAATGATTTTTCAGAAATAATCCCTACAAAATCGTTCTTACTTATTCCTCTATTTCTAATTTCTTCTCCAATTGAATTTGCCCAATGATTAAGTTCCTTATAGGTTAATGTTTCTTCCTTGTATCTTAGTGCAATTAAGTTAGGGTAATTAGCAACTGTCGCTTCAAATACTTCAATAATATTTCGATCATTCAAATATGTCATCTGAGTATTATTAAATTCTAAAAGTACAATCTGTTTTTCTTGTTCCCCAATCATTTCAATATTTTTTATCTGTATATCTGGTTTCTCTATAATACTCAAAATTATCGAATGTAAATTTTCTAACAACCTAGCTGAGAAAGTATTATTATATATTTGAGCGTCATACATTAACTTCAATGTAAGATTCTCTTCATTCAATACATCTAGACTAAGTGGATAGTTTGTTTGCTCTCTTAGTTTCTCAAAATAAAGGGAGAAATCCTTAGTCTGCTCAATATTAGTCTCATAATAATTCTCGAAACCAACTATGGTAGTGATTAAGCTATCATTATCAGTACATTGGCTTTGAATTTCATTTAAAGGACAGTAATCAAAATTCCCACTTTCAAGTGCTTGATTTTGTAGGCTTGTCAATAATTCAAGGAAAGTGTCATTACGACCTGCTTTTACCCTTACTGGTATTGTATTGATAAATAAACCGACCATTTTATCAATATCTTTTAGCTCTACATTCCTACCGGATACGACTTTTCCAAAGACAATATCATCTTGATTGGTATATCGTTGCAATAAGATTCCCCAGACAGCTTCAATAATCGTATTTAAAGTAACTCCATGTTTACGACTCAATTCTTCTAATTTTTCTTTTTCATCTTTTCTAAGACGGATACTGGCCAATCCAGTTTCATTATTATTTTGTTCAACTTCCCCACACGGTAAAATCATTGCTTGGTTATCATAATCCTCTAATAACTCTTTCCAATACTCAATTCCTTTGCGAATATTTTTTTCTCGCATTAGATACACAAAATCTTCATAAGTTGAACTAATTTTCTCTAAATTATTGATTTGGCAAATTTCTTTCCCTGCACTAATTTCAGTATAGAAATTAAGCAAATCATTAATAACAATTGATGTGCACCATCCATCCATTATTATATGATGGAAACTAAGAATCAAACGGTACTCTTCCTCACTATATTTCACCAAAATAGCTCTAATTAAATTATCATCTTCTAAATCAAATCCTTTTTCCATATCAAAACGGCAAACCATATCAAAATCACTATTTATATTGACAGATGTACTTAAATCAATTTCATTTAATTCTACAGATCTTCCTGTAATTACTGCCTGTCTATACTCACTTACTTCTTTATGAATAATACTAACTGATAGTGCAGGATATTTTTCTTGCAATAAATTTAAACTTCTACTTAGGTATTCTTTATTTACTTTTCCTTCTAGTCTAAATATATTTTGAACAAAATAAACAGATGAATCAGGATTCTCTAATTTATGGAAAAGCATTCCTTCTTGTAAAGAAGTGAGTGGATAAATACGATTTAATCCTTGATTTTTGCTTTTCAATTTTCTTTCAACATTTTTATACTCAGATAGTGACCAAGATAATTCACCTTTATCTGAAGGTGTAGAATGTACATCAGAGGACATACAATGAGAAACAACTTCATCTAATTCATTCCTATAATAATCTTTTAACTTATGAATGAAGCTCTCTTCAAATAGTCCAGAATCATATATTAATGTAACATTCAATTCCTTTTCGATGACTACACAATCTACTACTATAGGGCTTCCAAATCGATTAAACTTTGAAACTTGCTCACCGTGGTCAGTATCTTTAATTTTAAGAACTAGCCCATTATTTTCTTGAGAAAAATTCCCCAAATAATTAAACGTAATATCTGGAATTTCATCTTTTAATACTTTATCGCCACAATATTTAAGTACCGAATAACCAAATCCATGATTTGGGATTTTCCTGAAATTTTCTTTCGTATTGCAAAGATCATCTGATATGCTCTTACCTATATCTTTTATAGAAACAGGATAAATTGTAGTGAACCAACCAACAGTTCTATCAATTGGTACGTATTTTCCAATCGACTCCCTTCCATGGCCCTCCATCAAGATAGAGATATCTGTTTGCCCTGTCAATTTGTTAATTGTACGGAAAAGAGCAGTTAACAATAAATCATTGATTTCTGTATTATATGCTTTATGTGAATTGTACAAAAGATTATTTGTAGTCTCTTCAGATATTTGAAATACTTCATACTCAGTTCCAACTTTTTCGGTAACTGCTTTATTATCAAAATGACTGTTTGGAATGTTCTTTTCCACTTCTAACCAATAAGGAATTTCTGAAGATAATTTATCTGAATTTCTGTATTTATGTAATTCTTCACTCCACTCTTGAAAAGAAACAGTCTTATTAGGAAATTCAATTTTTTCACCATTTCTAGTTTTTTGATAACCATAGTTTAAATCCTCAGCAATAATTCTCCAGGAAATACCGTCTATTACTAAATGATGAACACAGATAAGTACATAGTCTTTATCTTTAGTTCTAAAAATAGCCCCTTTTAATATCGGCCCTTCTTCTAGATTTAATAACTTTTGAATATTATTCCCTTCGCTTAATATCATTTCATTTATTTTATTTTGTTCATTTAAATGCATAAGGTCAAACAAAAGAAAATTAAAGTCATTTTCATCATAATCAGAAATAGGCTTTATAATCTGATTACCGTCTTTACTATACTTTGCTCTTAACATATCGTGATGTTGAACTAAGCAAAAAATAGTTTGACTTAAAATATCTGAATCAACTTGTTCTTCGCTCTCAAATAAGACAGACTGATTAAAGTGATTTGGCTCTTCCATGTCGGATTCAAAAAATTGACTTTGAATAGGAGTCAGTTTAACATTCCCCTTAATTTCAGATTGATTAATTGTATATTTTTGAATCTTTTCGATAGTTTTAGCAATATTCCCAACAGTTTTTTCTTTAATTACTGATTCCATGGATAAGTTAAAACCTTTTTCCCTTAGGCTGGATACCATACGAATCGCTTTTATTGAATCACCACCGTAATCAAAGAAATTTGAATTTAAGCCCACTTTTTCAACCCCAAGAACTTCTGAAAAAGCATTTGCTACACATATACTTTCAACAGAGTCTGGTTGAATATACTCTTCACCATATTCAAATATTGGTTTCGGTAATGATTTTTTATCTATTTTACCATTTAATGTAAGAGGGAATTCATCTAGTTTTATAAAATGTGCAGGAATCATATAATCCGGTAAATTATTATCTAATTTATCTTTCAAATCAGTAATAGCAATCTCTGAATCTTCAATAATGTATGCACATAGATATTTTTCCCCTGCATCCTCGGTCAAAATTACAATTGCATTTTTCACCTGTGCAATCTCTTTTAATCGACTTTCAATTTCCCCGAGTTCAATTCTAAATCCTCTAAGTTTTACTTGATCATCAATTCTACCTACATATTCAATATTGCCATCAGGTAATTTTTTGACTAAATCTCCAGTACGATATAAGCGCTCTAAATAATTTTGGGGATGACAAACAAATTTTTCTTGAGTTAAAACGTCTTGATTTAAATAACCTCTAGAAATTCCTATCCCACCTAGATACAATTCACCAATTTCACCGACTTCACATTCAACTCCTTCTTGAAAGATATATGCAGTTGTATGGCTAATTGGTTGTCCAATAGGAGTTTTATTACTAGTTTTCTCCAATTTTTTTATTGGATGAAATAATGAAAAGGTAGTTGCTTCAGTCGGTCCGTATATATTGTAAAAAGCCAAATCATCACTTTTGTATTTTAAAAATAGCTTCACATGTTCTTCTGACGCAGCTTCCCCACCAACGTATAATTGTTTTAATAAATTGAATGCTGCTGCATCTAAACTGACAAACTGATTAAATAGGGCCGTTGTAATAAACATAGTATTTATTTTTAAGTTTCTAATTACATCTTTGAATAAATTTATATCACCTAACAACTCTTTTTCAGCTATATGAACATGGCCGCCATTTAGTAAAGCACCCCAGATTTCAAAAGTAGATGCATCAAAAGATAAGGATCCTGTTTGTAAAATAGAAACATCCTCAAAATTACAATAATTAGTCTCTTTTACTAATCTAATAATATTCCTATGCTCTACCATTACTCCTTTTGGGGTTCCTGTTGTTCCAGATGTATAAATTAGATATGCCAAATCTTCTGGTTTCACAAGAGTAGAATTATTCTCATTAATAAAATAATCAGAATAATCAATTTTGTTCAAGTTTAATATTGGAGTTTGAAGCATTAAATGCTTCAAACTCTCCTCATGCTGCGTCAAAATATAATTGGTTCCACTATCTTTCAACAAATACTTAATTCTATTGTCTGGGTATGATTCATCTATCGGCATATAGGCAAAACCAGCTTTAATAATGCCTAATATTCCAATGATAGTTTCTGCTGTTCTTTCAGCTACAATTCCAATGTATTTTCCATTCCCAATAATTTCATTTCTGATTTTATTGGCAACTATTTCTGATTTCATATCTAATTCTTGATAAGAAATCTCAGTGTTTTTATCAGAAACAGCAATTTTTCCTGGATGCTTTTTTACTTCTCTTTCGAATAAAGTTATTAAATTATTTTGGAAAATAGAAGAATTTTCTTGGCTATCAAATACTTCAGGATTTTGTATATTTAATGTTTTCTCGGACATTTTTTTCACTACCTTCAGTTTAGTTAATTTGTAAATATGGGTTAACTTTTTCCTGTAAAAGATCTTTGATATTTTTATTACAGTTCTCAAATACTGGGTAACGAACTATTAATTTATCTTCATATTTACTGAAAGTTATCTCTCTTGCTGCTTCATAATTATCAGAACTTATGTCTTCAATATATTCTTTGTAATTCATTTCATAGAGACCTAAATAATTAATTAACAAAACTCCGTCCATCAATTTAAAGTTTTCTCTAAAGATATTGAGCCAATTTAAACCAAAAACTTTTTTCATTACCTTAACTTGATTAATTTGGTCTAGTATTGAGAAATTTGACTTTTTCATTAATGGAAGCATATCAATTATAGGTCCAGTTTGATTCATAAACTTATGGTCAATACTGCTTCGTTCTTCTTGCACGAATTGCAATGGAACTACATCACTTCCATTAGTAAGTTTATTTTCAAAGACTATTACATCTAATATCCTTTCTATTAGACCCCATATTTCTTCATCAAAATTAGTTAATATCTCTTCTGGAATTTTTACAACAGCAAGTTCTGCACGAACAATTTTATTTTGATAATTTAAACGAGAATAAGTTATCAATGAATTCTCATACTCTGAAATAAATTTAGTTAGTTCTTGATCCTCATTTTCTACTAATTGATTAGAAAGTTGTGCATAATCAGCATACCTACTTCTAGAAATATTAGGTTTTATTCCATTCTCAAGTATTTCGATAAGTTCATTTTTTAAGATCAATGAACTTGCCTTGTCCCAAACACTATGATGTGATGAAATATGGATACTAAATGTAACTTCATCTTCATGAACAATAAAAATATTACTTAATACATCCCATTCATTCATATTTTTATAATGATCAATAGACTTAATTTTTTTCATTGTTTGATCATACGTTTCTAAAGAACTGTATCTCAAATCAACATATTCAATACCTTGAATTTCATCACTTGAAATTTCACCTATTAGATTTAATCCATTAGTTTTTAGCAATACACTTCTTAATGAACCATGCTCTTTGATCAAATACTTTGTAGCTTCAATGAAATCTTCAGCATGATAGGCTCCTCGAATAGTAAATTCATCTTGAATAATTGAATAAGGAAATGTTAAAAGATACTCCTGTATTGGAGATGGCGAATAAAAATCAATTTTATCCATGTCAATTAGTTTTTGTAAGCTGTCTCTATCAAATTTCTTATGCCTAATAATATTTTCGCTAATCTCATTATCAGAAAGAGTCATTTTAAATTCCGACCTTGACATATTGTCCTTAATTTTTTCATAGTCTTTCATATCTAGAATATAATTAGGAAAAACTTCCGGCTCCATATTCAAGTTTATCACCTCTAAAACTCTGTTCTTTAAATTTAAGGTAATATTTTCCACAAACAGAATACGGTATTTAACTTTATCAACCAAAACGACTTTTTCTTTACTATGAATATATGTTCCATAATTTTGTGAGATATATTCATCTAAATTGAAATTTACATTTACTTTTGTTTCTTTTGTAAGTAATAATTTTTCATTTCCAAAGAATTCACTGATTTTTCGCGCTGATTTTCTATCCATTATCTCTCTAATGTTGCAGTCATAACCTTTTTTCCTAAGCATTGAAATAACTTTAATAGCTTTTAGTGAGTCACCACCATAATCAAAGAAACTATCAGTAACGCTTATTCTTTCAGAAACCTCTAGAACTTCTTTGAATATATCAACCACTACCTGTTCGATACTATTTCTAGGTTCTTCATACTTGTTCTGTACGATCAATTTAGGAACTGGCAATGCTTTTTTATCAACCTTCCCTGACTTGGTTTTCGTGAATTCTGTTACTGTCATCATATAGTGCGGGACCATATAGTCAGGTAAATCTCTCTCTAAACTTTTACGAATGTAATCAAAATCAATTGTTTGTTCACTTAAAATATATGCACATAATTCATGATTGTTATTAATCATCTTAGGTATCACGATTGCATCTTTCACACCATTAATTAATCTGAGATTTCCTTCAATTTCACTAAGCTCAATTCGATAACCCCGAATTTTTACTTGCTCATCAATTCGACCGAGATACTCAATATTCCCATCTGAAGTCCATCTCGCTAAATCTCCGGTTCTATAAATACGTTCTTCAGGGTTATACGGATTCTCAACAAACTTTTCTTCTGTAAGTTCAGGTTGATTGACATATCCTTCACTAACACCTTCACCTGCAATACAAAGCTCTCCTTCAATCCCAACACCACATAGTTTATTCCCTTTCAAAATATATAACTTTGTGTTACCGATAGGCTTACCAATTAATACTTCTTTGATTTTTTCTTTTGAATTAAATCTATAGTAAGTTGAACAAACTGTTGTTTCTGTTGGACCGTATACGTTAAATACATCATCAATCTTTCCATTAGAAATATTTTGATATTTTCTTATCACATCTAAAGGAAGACTTTCGCCTGCTAGAAATAATTTATCGAATGAATTAAATTGTTCTATCATATTATTTTCAATTGCATAATCCATTAATGCTATAAAAAGAGACGGTACTATTGTCAATTGGCGATCTTTGAACATATTAATTAAAGATGAAGGTTCATTTCTGTACTCTTCGGGCACAATTTCTAAGGTAACACCTGATAATAAGGCCGGGAATATTTCCCAAACAGATCCGTCAAATATATAGTTAAAATACTGTAAGACAACCGTTTTATTATTAAACTCCGCATTATTTTTCTGCCATTCTACTAAATTTAGTACATTCCTATTATTAATTTTTACACCTTTAGGATTCCCAGTTGTCCCGGAAGTATAAATGATATAAGCTAAATCTTCTATATCATTTATATGTGGTAAGTTTGGGATACTTTCAACACTAATATCATCTATAGTAATCGATTTATATTTATTTAAAACTTCTGAACTCAATGTTTTTCCGGAACCTTGCAATATTACATTAACTGACGCATTATCAAGCATATAATTCACACGTTCATTTGGATGAGATGCATCAATAGGTAAATATGTTGCCCCCGATTTCAATATTCCTAATATACCAGCCACCATTGCATTACATTTTTCTGTCACAAATGCCACTACATCATTTTTACCTACCCCGGAATTTCTTAAACTATAGCCAATACAATTAGCCCAATTATTCAACTCTTTATAAGTAACGAGTTCGTTTTTAAATTTTAAAGCTACTTTATCGGGATTATTCTTCACTACATCTTCAAATAATTCTACAATTAATTTAGAATTAGCAAAATTCATCGTAGTATTATTAAAGCTATTAATCACCAGATTCTTTTCTTCTTCATCAATAAAATCAATTTCATCAATTAAAATGTCATTTTTAGTGATTGCTTCTTTGATAATTGTTACGAAATGATTAGAAATTGAAATAATATCATTTTCTGTGAACTTATCTGTTTGGTACATGAAACCAAACTTTAAAGCTTCATCTTTATAAGCTGCTACAGTTAAAGGATAATTAGTCTCTTCTCTACCGCTTAATAATTCCAATTTAAGCGATGTTTCTTGTGAACTTTCTTGAGTGTAATAATTTTCGAAAGCAATTACTGTGTGAACTAAATCATTCTCTAAATTTGTACATTGCGATTGTATTTCTGCTAACGAACAATAATCAAATTCACTACTTTTAATGGCTTGTTTTTGTAGCCTTGATAGCATACTTAAAAAGGTCTCTTTGTTTTTTGTTTCAACTCTAATTGGAATTGTATTAATAAACAACCCAACCATATCTTCGATACCAGGTATATCAATATTTCTACCTGATACAATTTTCCCATATACAACATCATTTTGATTTGTGTAATGTTGCAATAATATTCCCCATGCAGCTTCTACAAAAGTATTTAATGTTAAACTTTCAAATTGACATAATTCTTCAATTTTTTGGGTGTCTTCTATACTTAAATGCACTTCATGTACTTGAATTTCTCCATCAATTGAATTGTTTTCTATAGATCCTTTGATTATAGACTCATTGTCATAGTTCTCTAATAATTCTGTCCAATAGTTTCGCGCGGCTATTTTGTCATTTTTTTGCGTTAATCGAATATAACTCTCATAATCATATCTAGATGATAAATTCTCATGAATTGTATTTTTTTGTACCTCTGACTCCAATTGAGAATAGAACTGGATCAGATCATTCATCAAAATTGAAGTACACCAGCCATCCATTATAATATGATGGAAGCTAATTACTAATTGAGGCGATTCATTTTCTAAGTGAATGAAAGCTACACGAATTAAACTATCGTTTTCTAAATCAAAACCTCTTCGAACATCCTCTTTTAAGAAGGCTTCTCTTTCCTTTTCTTGATTTTTTGACTGTGAAAGATCTATTTCATTAAATTCAATATCTCTTCCCTTTAACATCACTTGTCTTGGCTCACTTACATTCTGATAAGCAATACTCGTTTCAAGCACGCCGTGCTTTTCTTTTAATAAATCCAAACTCATTTTCAAATGCTCGACAGAATGTAAGCCACTAACAGAATACACACTTTGAACAACATACTCACTTGACTCTTCATTTAACAATTTGTGATACAACATTCCCTCTTGCATCCCTGTCATCGGGATAATGCGATCAACCTCATATCCCTTTTCCGCGTATTTTTGAACAACATTGTTATATTCTTCAAGTGACCAATTTTCTTCCCCAAGGTCAAAAGGTGTTCGGATCGTTTCTTTTTGTTCCAAACAATGTTGAATTACTTCTAATAATTCATCTTTAATTGCTTGGATGAAAACATCCATCTCCTCCTTTACGTACTCTGAACCATTGAAGCTTAAAACTACACTTAATTTTTTATCTGAGATTGCACCATCTAAAGATAATTTGGTATGGAAAGTATCCTTTTCTGAAACATCTCTTCCATGTGAAAGACTGCTCTCTGAAAAATCTTCTCCAGATTGACTAAATTGAAACTCTCCAAGATAATTAAAAGTTAAATCAGGTTCCACTCCTTCAAGAACAGTCTCTCCCAATTCATTAAGAATGCCATAACCGATTCCATGATGAGGAATTCTCCGTAAAGTTTCTTTCGTCTTACTAATATCCATTCCAATAGAATCGCCAAGTTCCTCTAAGACAACTGGATACGTACTAGTAAACCAACCGACAGTACGATCAATGACCATAGAATCCATAATTGCTTCACGCCCATGCCCTTCCATATGAATGGCTAAAGAAGTTTGACCTGTGATCTTGTTCACCGCACGACCAACTGCCGTTAATAATAAATCATTAATTTCAGTTGAATAAGCTGTGCCGGCTTTTTGTAGTAGGTTCTCAGTCTCTTTTTTAGATAAGGACATTGTTACTTTTTGAGGCTCTAAGTATAATCCCTCTTCTTTTACAGGTAATAACAATTTTCCTATATTCACCTTAGACTCAACAGTCTTCCAATAATTCACTTCAGACTGTAATTGAGAGCTTTCGCGATAAGATTGCAGTGCCAAGCCCCACTCCTTGAAGGAGTGAGTTTTAGGAGGTAACTGAATCTCCTTTCCATTTTTAGCAGCTTCATAGGCTACTTTAAGATCCTCTATCAAGATTCTCCAAGAAACTCCATCTACCACTAAATGATGAATACTTAATAGAAGATAATCACCATCTTGTAGCTGAAAGACTCCAGCTCTTAAAAGCGGACCGTTTTCCAAATCCATACTAGCTTGAATTTTAGTAGACTGTTCATCAACCATGGCATACGCTTTTTCCAATGGGAATGCGGTGTAATCATAGCTTTCTACCGCTACAAATTCACTATCCGCTACAGATAGAATGATTTGTTTCCCATCTCTATAAGTAGCTCTTAACATATCATGATGAATGGTCAGCGATCTTAACGCTTGCTTCAAAGGTAGAAGCGCTAATCCCGTAGGGATTTGTAAGAAAACGGATTGGTTAAAATGATGCTTGTCCATTCCTTTGTGAGCCATAAACGCTTTTTGAATTGGAATCAGTGGAACTTCTCCTATAACTTCCGATTGGTCAATCTCTAGCACTTCCTCTTTCACTTGAACGCTTTGTGCGATTCTTCGAGGTGTTTTTTTGTCCATAATATCTGGAACTTTTAAGCTATATCCTTTTTCTCTTAACTTCGAAATAATTCGGATGGCCTTAATAGAGTCTCCACCTAATGAAAAGAAATTCGCATCGATTCCGATTAATCCATCAATATTTAACACATCTTGAAAAACTTGTACAATAGCTTCTTCTCTCTCATTTCTAGGTTCAATATATTCTTCTAGGTCTGTAAAACTAGGGTCTGGCAAAGCTTTACGATCTAATTTACCTGTTCGAGTTCGTGGAAATTCTTCCAACTGAACAAAGCATGCAGGTATCATATATTCTGGTAAGTTTTGACTTAGTTCTTCTTTTAAATAAGCAGGCTCTACAGAAGACTCTGTAATAATGTACCCGCAAATGATCTTCGATCCATTATTTTCTTTCACCAACACTACAGCGTCTGACACTTCAGGTAGTGCTCTTAGTTTACTTTCAATTTCACCCAATTCAATACGGAAACCTCTAATTTTTACTTGTTCATCTATTCGACCAAGATAATCAATATTTCCATCTGGCGTCCATCTCGCTAAATCACCTGTTCGATACATCTTTCGTCCAGGAAGATATGGATTTTCTACAAATTTTTCTTCTGTCAAATCCGGTCTATTTAAATACCCCCGAGTCATCCCATCACCACTAATACACAACTCTCCAGGAACCCCAATTCCGCATAGCTGATTCTCATTTAAAACATATAATTTTAAATTGGATATTGGTTTACCAATCAATACTTTCTCTACGTTATTCATGCCTGAAAAATCATAACAAATAGCAGAATCTGTTGTTTCAGTTGGTCCATAAATATTGTAGACCTGATCTAAATTCCTACCAGTACTATTCATATAGTCTTTTAGTAATTCTATTGGTAATGCTTCTGCAGCTAAATACAATTTGTCAAATTGTATTAATTTATCAATTAAATTATGTGCTTTTGCATACTCTAAAATTTCTCTAAACATTGAAGGGACACAACAAAGTTGCGAATTAACCAATAATTCCAAATACTTACCAGGGTTCTTTTTATCCTCTTCCGATAACATTAATAAAGTTCCCCCTGCTATTAAGGTAGGAAAAATTTCAGAAACAGAAGCATCAAATATATAATTATAATTTTGTATAACTCTAGTTTTATTATCAATCTCTCCATTTAAAATTTGCCAATAACTAACATTCACCACACCCTGGTTCTCTACCATTACTCCCTTAGGGGTACCAGTAGAGCCTGAAGTAAAAATGATATAAGCTAAATTATTTGGCCTTGATAAAAGAGGTAAATTAATACTAATTTCAGTTTTATCACTACATAAATCAATTGTTTCTAACTCATTAAACTCAACAAGTAATTTATTTAGCGTTCTGTTTCCTCCTTGGCCAAATAAAATTACCTTTGCCTCACTATTTTGAACCATATAGCTAACCCTATCTATAGGATGCTTCGGATCAATTGGCATATAAGCAGCTCCAGATTTTAATATCCCTAATATTCCGACAATCATTTCCACTGAGCTTTCACTTATTAAACCTACTATGTCATCCGGTTTTATACCTAAATTCCTCAATTTTGCACCAATAGCATTAGCTTGACCATTAATATCCTTATAAGAATAATTTTCCCCTTCAAAAACTACAGCTACACCATTAGGGTTTTGCATCGCTTGTTCTTCAAATAATTGTATTATTGTTTTCTCTTTAGGATAATAAGCTTCTGTTTTATTAAATTCTTCTAAAATTAATTTTTCTTCAACCCTGTTAATCATGCTTAGTTCACTAATTAACGAACCAGGATTATTCAAAACGTTCTCTAACAATGTTTCATAGTGCTCAGCCATAATCTCAATTGTTTCTTCTTTAAATAGATCTGTACAATATTCCCATCCCACTGTATACCCATCATTTTTTGATATCATAGTTAAAGATAAATCAAATTTTGCAGTAACTATTTCTGGATTCATTATTTTTGCCTCAAATTCATCGAGGTAAATCGTTTCAGAAGCACTCTCTTGAGCAAACATAATATCAAATATCGGATTTCTAGAAGAATCCCTAGTTAAATCAAGGTCTGATAATAAATTTTCAAAAGGGTAATTTTGATTTTCATAGATAGAAAAGCACTTTTCTTTTACTTGTTCTAAATAATTCAAGAAATTTTCGTTGCTCTCAACTACTGTCTTAATAGGAAGAGTATTGACGAACATTCCTAGCATATTCTGTAACTGAGCATTAATTCTTCCTGAAAATGGTGATCCAATAATAATATCTTTCTGTCTAGCATATTTGCTCAAAAGGATATTGAACACTGCTAAAAAAAAGATAAACTCAGTTGAACTATTCTCTGAACAAAACTTAGCGATTTTAGGATTTAATACCTTATTAAGATATTTGATTTTTACTTTTCCATTGTAACTTTGTTTATTTTTTCTCGGGAAATCAGTAACTAATTCAACTGTTGGAACTTCTTCCATAAATTCATTTATCCAAAATTCCTTTTGTTTTGTTAAATCAAGCTTATTTTCCCAGGCGCTAAAATCTTTATATTGAATTTTAGGTCTTTCTAATTCTTCACCTGCATATGCTTTCGATAAGTCCCTCCAAATTAGTCCAATTGATTCACCATCAGCGATTATATGATGAATATCAATCATTAAATAAGTCATTCCATCGAATTCTTCAATCAACTGAATTCTCATCAAAGGACCGCTTGTTAAATCAAACGGTCGAATAAAATCTGCATAATAGCTTTCTATATCTTCTATTTTTTTAATGCTACAGTAATCTAATGTAACTAATTGTGAGTCACTAACAATCTGAACAAACTCATTATTATGGATAGCAAAATTGGTTCTCAATAGTTCATATTTTTCGGAAAGGCCTTTAATTGCATGTTGTAACTTATCTTTTTCTATTTTCCCCTCAAAGCTCATCATTACAGGCATATTATATGAAGTTCCGACATCTTGCGATTGATCAATTGCAAATAATCTTTTTTGAGCAGAGCTCATCCTATATTTTTTTACCATTTCTATAGCTCCTCCGCTTCACCAATTAACATATTTTCCATTTCATATGAAGTATCAACATTTCCTTTTAATACATCTTCAATTTTTTCACTAATTTTTCTAATAGTTTTCAGTTCTAAAACATCTTTTATGTTGAATTTAATATTGAAACTTGTTTCTATTGAATTTACTACTTGAATAGCTTTTAATGAATTTCCTCCCAAATTAAAGAAATTATCATCTAATCTGATTCGTTCTACACGTAAAACATTTGTATAAATTTCTTTAACTAATATTTGAGTCAAATCATATTTTTCTTCCACTGCATCATCTCGAACTGTTGATAAATTACCCAGCATTGATAAAGCTTTTTTATCAATTTTCCCACTCCCTGTTAGCGGATAGTTATCTACTACTAAATAGAAACTAGGAATCATATAGTCTGGTAAACTTTCTGATAAAACATCGTTTATCTGATCTATTAATATTTCTTCCTTTAGCAATAAATAAGCTGCCAAATATTCATTACCAGTATCATTGTTAATCATAACAATAGCATCTAAAATATGTTCTATTTTCCTTAATTTTTGTTCTATTTCACCTAATTCAATTCTAAAACCCCTAAATTTTACTTGATCATCAATTCTTCCAAGGTATTCAATATCTCCATTCTCATTCCATCTTCCCAAATCACCAGTTTTATATAAAATTTCTTTAGAATCAAACGGATTTAGAATAAATTTTTCATTTGTCATAGTACCTAGATTCAAGTATCCACGAGCAATCCCGATACCAGATAAACAGATTTCACCTACTAAACCGACTCCGCACCTTTGATTATTTTGAATTATTAAAACTTTCGTTCCAGTAACCGGTTTTCCAATTGGGATACTATTTTCATTTTTAAGTGAGCCAAGATTATAACCCGTTGCACATACTGTATTTTCTGTCGGCCCATATAAATTATAGATATCTTTTATTTTTTCTTTACTTAAACTTTTTATTTTTCCCACCAAATCTAGCGATAACACTTCGCCTGCTAAATAGAGTTTCTTAAACTTAAATAGTTCTTCTACCATATTATTATCAACTGCAAAATCAATCATTGTCCTAAACATAGAGGGGATAACTTGAAAATGTTTATTAACTAAAACTTTAATAAGCTCTCTTGGTTCTAATCGTATTGATTCAGAAATTACCTCTAATGTACATCCATTTAGTAAAGCTGAAAATATTTCTGAAACAGAGCCATCAAATATATAATTAAAATATTGTAAAACAACGTCTTCAGGATTATATCCGCCAATTTCAGCTTGTGCCTTAGCTAAGTTAACAACTCCCTTATGTTCAATCATTACTCCTTTAGGATTTCCAGTCGTTCCGGAAGTATAAATTACATAAGCAAGATTATTTTGATTACATTTTATCTTTTGATTCTCTTCTACTCCTTCGTCTCTTAAATTTTTTAAATTAATTATTTCTTGTATCATTTCAAGTTCTTCCACTTTTACATTTGATGAATGAATAGGTCCTAGAATTAGAGTCTTAACAGAACTATCCTTTAACATATAATTTACTCTTTTTGTTGCATGGGTTGGATCAATAGGCAGATAAGCTGCTCCCGCTTTTAGAATCCCTAGCATCCCAATAATCATTTCAATTGATTTATCTGTAACCAATCCAATTATTTCCTCTTTTTTCGTTCCAATATCATGCAATTTATTACGAACAATACTTGATTTCATGTCTAGTTCTTGATAAGTAATCTCTTCTTCACAATATTTCACTGCTACTTTATTTGGATACTTCTCAACAATTTTTGAAAATACATCGATTATTGTTTCTTTACTGTCTAAAGAATTTTTTGGATTATTAAAGACTTTCTCTAATAACTCCAATTCTTTTGTATTCGTTACATTAATGTCGTTTAATTTTTTAGAAGGATATAGAATTAATTCTTTAATAATTTGAATGTATTGTTCTGAATACCTCGAAATAGTAGAATTTTTAAATAATTCAACGCAGTATTCCCACGATAATTTATATTCTTCGGTTAAATCTTCTATAGATAAGGTTAAATCAAATTTTGAAACTGTATTTTTAATATCGAGCATTTCTAATTTTAAATCACCCAAAATATATTCAGGCATTTCATTATTTTGCAGCACAAGCATAGTATCGAAAATTGGGTTTCTTGAACTATCAGACTCAAATGGAATTTTTTCATATAATTTTTCAAATGGATATTCTTGATGTTCAAAACTCTCTAAGCAATTCTTATGAACTTGTTTTAAAAAATCAATAAGAGATACGCCCTCTTCAATCTCCATTTTTAAAGCCAATGTATTTACAAACATACCAATCATATTTTGAGTTTCAGGATGATTTCTTCCTGCTGTTGGAGTACCAACTACTATTTCCTTTTGTAAAGAATTTTTGTTCAAGAGAATATAGTAAGCACCTAAAAAGAAAGAATACTCACTAATTTTGTTTTCTTTGCAAAATCTCTTTATCGAAGAATAGATTTTAGTATCTAAAATGGTTTTTAACTCTTTCCCTTTATATGATTTATTCTGTCCCCTAGTATAATCTGTATATAAATTTAATACCGGTGCTCCATCTGAAAATTTATCAGTCCAAAACTTTTCATGCCTTAATTCATTTTGACTGTTTTTCCACAGCGTATAATTTCGGTACTGTATTGTTTGTTTTTTTAATGTTTCACCTTTATATAGTTGTGATAATTCATTGAAGAAAGGTCTCATTGAACCACCATCAAAAATAATATGATGAAAATCCAATAGTAGGTAGTCACATTCATTCATATGAAGTACTTTGACTCTAAACAATTTACTGCTAGATAAATTAAAAGGTCTAATAAATGATTCAATTTCAAAATCTAATTTGGAACAAATAGAACTTTCTTCAATAGAAATTTCATAGGGATTATCAATAACTTGATAGTACTGACCATTTTCAAATTCAAATGATGTTCTCAAAATTTCGTGTCTTTGAATTAAATCATTTAACGACCTTTTCAATTTAATGATATCTATTTTCCCATCAGATTTTAAAATCATCGGCACATTGTAAGTAATATTTTCATTTTGTGATTGATCGATAACAAATAACCTTTTTTGTACTTCTGACATTAAAGTTTTCATTCTTTTCCCCTCTTCAAAAATAATTAAATTTAAAACCAAATAATGATTTTTGTATAATAAATTCCCTATTCTACCTATATATGTAAGTATGCATATTTTTTTATGTTTTCAATATTTTTGTCCCTTAAATGTATGTTTTTGTCCTTTAAAATTTACATATTCTAATGTTATTGACTGAGCTTTTAACCGCATGGTATAAATACATACAACATGACATACAACATGCATCTAAACTAAGGAGGAAAGCAAATGGCAGTAATAAAACCCCTCAAACATACTTACAAATTGATTCTTGAAGTTGCATCTAATCTTTTTTTAGAAAAAGGATTTAAAAATGTTACTAGTGATAATAAATGAAGACCTAGAACTTTATTTAACAATCAATAACTGGCTTTTCAATTCCGAATTTTCAGTTCTTTAATTCACTGTAACTGATGCCTACTTTTCCGATGGATCTACGTCAATATCCTGGATGCTAAAAAGTTAAGTCTTTAGGCAATCTTACGTGCTGCCGCTTCCATCGTTTGAGGTGTATGATAGCCAATGCCACTGTAAATTCGTCTTCTGTTGTACCAACCTTCAATATATTAAAGGAGTGCTGGTTTTGCCTCATCAAATGTCACATACCTTGTTTGGTACACTTCTTCTTTCTTTAAAGAGGCGTGAAAAGATTCGATGCAAGCATTGTCATAAGGGCTGCCTTTTCAACATCAATGAACTCAATTCATTGCGTATCGCTTATTTTCTGGCACATATGGTCATAGCCTTTTTTTTAATCTCATTCTCCTCTTTGAGACGAAACATCTCTTTTTGCATTTGTTTTACATCATTTGATGTTAGTTCCTTTTCGTCTACTATACAATGGGAGAATATTTGTGATCCATTTATAGACGGTCACCTCTGATACGACATATTCAATACTTATTTACTGTTCTTCCAGGACAATAGAATTCGACGATCATTGTTTGAAATTTGTTGTACTATGGACACTCCTTTGTAAGTACATTTTGCTGAATTAACTTAGTTGTGTCTATATGACGATACTAACTCGAGATGATAAAAAATAGTTAAAAGAAGAATTCAATTTCTCTGAAGAACAACTAGAATATATTGATAAATTCTCACAATCATTTGCTTTACTAATAGATCTCTGGTATAACTTATCAATTTATAAAATGAATCATACTAAATTTTATACTAGATTTATTTTTTTATAACATATCAGACACTCTTGGATTTCATATTATTAATATTACTTGTTCGTTATCACAAATTATATTAATTAAAGGAGATTAAAATGAAAAAACAAAATAATGCTCCACTAAAAATATCGAATGTTATTAAAACGTTCAATGGTCATGATGTAATTAAAAAAATTAATTTAACTATTGAAGAAGGCAGTATATATGGGTTGTTAGGACCTAACGGTGCAGGAAAAACTACCTTATTTAAACTCATTACAGGGCTGCAACAAGTAACTAACGGAAAAATTGAGGTATTTAACAGAAATATTGCAACGCAAAAAAAGGAAATATTAAAAAACATTGGTAGTATTATCGAAGTTCCTATTTTTATTGAACATCTTTCAGCTACTGAAAATCTTGAAATTCATCTTAAATATATGAATTGCTCTAACGGTGATATTGCTAAAACACTTGAAGATGTAGGTCTTGAACCTACAAACAATCAACCGGTCTCTAATTATTCTCTTGGAATGCGACAAAGATTAGCAATTGCTAGAGCAATTGTTCATAATCCAAAACTACTCATTTTAGATGAACCTATTAATGGGCTTGATCCAATGGGAATTCGAGAAATGAGACAACTTTTCTTGGACCTAGTTCAACATAAAAATATGACTCTCATTATTTCAAGCCATATTTTAAGTGAGATTGAACATATTGCTGACAAAATAGGAATTATTGTAAAAGGCGAATTAAAAACAGAAGTAACTATGAATGATGTAAGAGATGAGCACCCTGAAGGATTAGAGGAACTTTTCTTAAATATCGTAACAGGAGGAGCATTAAAATGCGCGAACTAATTAAGCTTGAACTGAAAAAAGTAGACTTAAAAACATATTTAATTGCTACTGTTGCTATAACTGCTGTTTTGCTTGGGCTAATTACCCTGTTGGGCTATGTTTCCCATAATGAAGGTGATGTTGAAATGCAAAATTTCACCTTTTACAAATCCTTAATTCCGCTTGGTCAATCAATGATTCTAGTTGCTTTTGGTGTACTAAGTTCAGTTATGTATTCCAAAATAATTGTTGAAGCTTACAATGCAAAACAAGCCACACTACTCTTTATGTATCCAATAAGCAGAAGAAAAATGATGATTGCTAAATTAGTAAGTGTTTATATTTTTGTATTCTGCGCTTACCTATTAAGCTCATTATTTATCTTTCCTTGTCTTATTCTTATAAATTCTATACTTCATTTTATGTCCGATTCATTCGTATTATCCTATCTTTTAAATAGTTTGATTCAATTTTCGTTGTTAGCAAGTAGTATTGGTGTCATTTCAGTAGGTATTGGTTTTATTAAAAAAAGTGTGCCAACAACAATTCTTTCTTCTGTGATCTTAGGTTCAATATTTTGCAACATTGTATTTAATCTAACTAGTAGTGCCAATGTAGCAAATTTATTTAATCTCTTTTTGATTCTAATATTAATTGGAGCTGTAGTATCAACTTTCTTCCTAACTAATAATGTAAAAAAAATGGAGGTATAGGGTATGGAAAACTTTATTGATAAGAAATTAGATGACTTTTTTGGAGGAGGTAATTCTACACTATTAGGTGCAAATATTATGTTTAGTATTATTTTAATCATTATTGGAATGGTATTAATTAAAAGTAGAAAAAAGGCTACATTTGGTTCTACCCTTATTGTCATTGGACTTGCCATAGGCGTATTTAATCTAATAAGGATTGTACTTTAAAAGTACGATCCTTCGAAAGGTGAAAAAATGAAAAAATACATTTTAAAGAAACCTATTATCTCTCTATTGACTATTCTGTTAACTATTATTAGTTCTTTGGCTACTGTATATGTCGCTTTACTCTTACAAGAAGTTATTGATCTAGCTACAAAAAAAGATTTTAATCAATTTGGAACGACAATCATTGTGGCGCTAATCTATTTCATTTTGCTTGGAGTATTAAAATACCTTAGTACACTATTTGGAAAGAAAATGATTCAAATTATTACACAGTCTATGAGAACAGACATTTTTTTAGGCATCATGAACAAAAATACAAACGAGTTTGCCAAAGTTAATTCTGCTGATTATATCTCTTTATTAAGTAATGATATTAAAATAGTTGAAGAGAATTATCTGCTTCCTATGTTAGAAATTTTATCTAATATAGCTGTCTTTGTAGGTACTTTAGTGCTCATCCTAAAATTCAGTCCTATTGTCGCTGCATATTTATTTGTTGCTCTGTTTGTTATGTTTATAGTTCCAAGTCTGATTGGAAAAAATATGCAAACTAAACAAAACGAATTAGCTGCACAATATGCTTTATTTACAAAATCAATAAAGGATTATTTTTCAGGGTTTGAAGTAATTAAGTCCTATAATATGAATAAATTCATTAAAAATAAATTTTTGGATGAAAATAAAGAGTTAGCGCAAGTAAAATATAATGCTGATAAACTTCTAACATTAAATGCAACAGTATCAGACGTTCTTGCTACTGTTTCTATGCTATCAGTAATATTCATTGGTGCTTATTTAGTATTAATCGATAATATTACTGTTGGAACATTAGTTGCGCTTATTCAATTAAGCAGCTTTTTTGTAAACCCAATTATGATTATTATGCAAAGTGTACCTAAAATAAAAAGTACTAAGCCTATTTTAGAAAGAATTGAAAGTAATGCTTGTATTCAAAATGACAATATCTCAGGAGCTCCTGCAACATATGAAAATGAAATCATTTTTAATAATGTATCCTTTTCATATGACAGTGATAGTGAGAAAAATATTTTGAACAATATATCTTTACGTTTTGAGAAGGGAAAAAAATACGCAATTGTTGGCCCAAGTGGATGTGGGAAAACTACTTTAATAAAACTCTTAACGGGAAATTATCAAAATTATTCTGGTGACATTTTTTATGATGAAACTAGTTTAAAAGATTTAAACAAAACAAGTTTAAATAATCTATTATCAGTTTTACATCAAAACGTTTATCTTTTTGATTCTTCTTTTCATTTTAACATTTGTCTTCACAATAATTACAATATGGAAAAATTTAGAGAAGCTATTCTATTCAGTGGTTTAGATGGACTTATTGAAGAAAAAAACTCAGATGTTCACTTTTTGGTTGGAGAAAATGGCGCCAATTTGTCAGGTGGTCAAAAACAACGTACTGCATTTGCAAGATCCATTATAAAAAATCCTCAACTATTAATCTTAGATGAAGGTACATCTTCATTAGATATTAAGACATCTAGAGAGTTAGAATCAAAACTCTTAGCACTTAAGGATACTACTGTAATTTCAATCACACACAAAATTGATGAAAGTATCCTAAATCAATATGATGAGATTATTTATATTGAAAAAGGTTCCATCATTGAACATGGTTCATTCAGTGATTTAACAATTAAACAAGGTTCTTTCTACAACTTCTATAATAACCAATTAGATACTATTCCTGAAAAAGTTTTAGTAACTAATTAGTCAGAAAATTGGGTATAAAACAACAAAAATAACATAATTGAAAGGATATAATTATGAAGTTATTTTGTTTACCTTATGCAGGTGGAAGTTCATCCATTTTTTATCATTGGAAAAAAAATCTATATCCTAAACTCGAACTCACCCCTATTGAACTTCCTGGTAGGGGAAAAAGAAGTAATGAACCACTAATTGAAAATTACGATTTACTTATTAATGACTTATTAGATTTTATTGATGCGAATACTAAGTATGGTGAAGAAATCCAATTGTTTGGACATAGTATGGGCGGACTGTTAGCCTATTCAATAGCAAAATACGTTGAAAAAAATACGTTTTCTAAATACAAAATTAAGCATCTATACTTGTCGGGTACTAGGCCGCCAAACGTTATTTTGGAGGATTCTTATTCTATCTCTTCACTTCCAAATAAGGAATTTATTTCGAAACTTACTGAATTAGGTGGAATGGATGAAGAAATCCTGAATTGCCAAGAATTAATTGACTACTTATTACCTTCAATTAGAGCTGATTTTCTTGTTTTAGAAACTTTTAACGATATTAATAATGATTACAAATTGAAGTGCCCTACTACTTTGATAAATGGAATCAATGACAGCTCAGTTATATTTCATGAAAAAAAATGGGGGAATTATTTAGAAAATATTGAGAATATCACACACTTTGAAGGAGGACATTTTTTTATTAATGAATATCCTGAATTGATATGTAAACTTATATTAAATAATCCAATTCATACTTATCAAAAAACATCATATTGAAATATGATGTTTTTTGATGTTTCGTACAACAGAAATTCATTTCTCGTATAAAATAATCAGGTTGATAGCATCACTCTTTTTAGAATTACATCTCTCTTCATACACTATTTACTTTCTTCACTATAGAAATATATAAAAGCAAACAGCTAATTCTCAAAATAGAATTAGCTGCCCTCAAACTATATAAAATGTTTTCTATATCAGTTTAAAGAATTATAACTTCATTTTTGATTGATAAAGTGAAACTTCCATCAGTGGAGAGCTTTTTCATCTCATACTGATGAAAAACTCTCACCAATCGGGCGATGCTAGCAGTAAGCCCCCCACCTTTATTCCTCGCTTCTCTCTGAATCTTAAGGTGAGGTCTTATTGCTCGTTAATGGGGGATAAAATAAGTAATAATATCATCCAAAGCTATTTCACTAACTGTTTCTATTTCTGCTGCTAAATAACATACTGCAGCTTTATAATCATCGCTGATAGAAAGCAATGCGAATTTTTCTTTTTTTTCTTCATTTGATTGAATCACTTTTATATTTTTATCTACTATTTCAAAGCAAAATGAATTAAGAGGAATTGTTAATCCTTTTCCAATATATTTTATATAACTTTCTTTCAAACACCAGTATGAATAAAAATACTCATATTTTTTTGACTCAGGTGCGGAAGCAATTTCATCATATTCACTATCGCAGAAAAAATTGCGTGCTATAGTTATATCTATATCCTGAATTTTCTCTATATCTATTCCGATATTTTGATTACTAATAGCACATATGAGATAAGATCCAGAATGAGACAAGTTAAAATATATGCCATAATCGCAATCAATATATGGTTTTCCAAATTCATTTTTTTTAAAAGAAATATCATAATTTTCAACATCTGAATTCTTACAAATTGTATATCTAACTAGTAACTCCCCTAAAATTGAGCGTATTTTATCTTCCTCAAATTTAAACTTTTTTATATGATTAACTTTCTCAGATGAAATAAATTGTTTCAAAGCTAATAGCTTATTAATAGTCACATTCTCATTAATTTTTACGTAATTTATTATCAACATAATTTGCACTCCCCTTTAAATAAAGTGAAACTTCCATCAGTGGATAATTTTCCCACCTTCCACTGATGGTTAGTTGAATCAATCGGGCACATGCCAGCAGTTATCCCCCACCTATCCTCCTCGCTTCTCTCTGCATCTTGAGATGGGGGTCGTACTGCCCGCGAATAGAAGGATAAATACGGATGATTTATCAGAAGACAGGAGGCGTTACTTAGTTACAGTAACGCCTCCTGTCTTTTCTTAATTATGTATTACACATTTTCTTTGCAAAGGGTATACATAACATGATTAATCAGTCGTTACACCAATAAACATGGAAAGATTACCTGTGATTTTTTCCCCTACTCGTAAAAATACACCTGCTGCTTCTCCGCCAATTAAGTGAGAACCAATTAACAATTTCCCTGTATAATCTCCGTCCCAAGTATCAATTGTGCAATCTGGCATTTCTATATATTTTTGATAAACTTTATTTTGGTTATAGTAATATTCCGTTATATCTTCTTCAATAATTGTTCCATCATTAATAATAGAAACACCGCCGCCTTCACGTCCAAAATATGCTTTAGATACATAATCCCCATTTTTGAGAGGTTCGTTCGAAAAATATGTAGGTAAAAAATATTTTTCAATTACTTGCTGTTCTTTTGTTGTAAACCATTCATTCTTTTCATACAATTCCCAAATCAATGCAAGTATCGCTTTATTTTGCATCAAAAATGCAGATGGTGGATTAATAATTTTAACCCTTCCTTGTGCAATGTGATCTAAAAATTGTAATCCTATTTTCTTTCCACCTTCATCCGTATCATCTACCAAATATTCTAATGGATATAATCGATACAAATAGTTAATTTTAGTACCGTCTGGTGTATATAACCCCTCTTTCGCCACAATAATACTTTGAATTCCAACGAAGTCACTCTGCACAGGACAATGCTTACGTATAAATTGTACCGTTTGATAATCTTCTTCATGCCAATCGTAGCTGGTAAAATGAACTTTTTCATAGGACTGAATATTGTAATCCTCAACGATTTGTTCCCACGTTTGTTTCAGTTTTACCTCAATTGTGTTCGGATGTGATACTCCATGATAATCACATAGTACTTTATTTGCAACAGATGGTTCTAAATAACCTGTAGGAGTATCCGAATTTATTTCAATTAGTTTAATATCATAATCATTAACAATAAAATCGAAACGAGTAAAATATGAAAATATATTTTTATGTTCCATTCTAGCCACTTCCCATGTTTCAATTGGGAACTTTAGCTTTAAAAAACCTTCTCTATACTCACGTAAATATTCGTATGTCCTTTGGAAAATATCCCTTACATGAACTGTAGCAATTTGGATAGCTTCAAATTGCTTAGCTGGCATTCGGTATATACCCGTAGACATGTATTGGCACCATTCATCATTTTCTCGTAAACTCGGCCATGTAAATCCACCTTCAGCTGCTTTTTCAGAAAGCGAAAACCACTTTTTCATATATTGTTTTTCTTCATATTCAGACAACATCTGTTTTCCTCCTTAACTTAAGAACCAGCTGGTGCTTTCGAATTCCCTATACCACTCGAACCATTCGGTGTAGTCGCCCCAGGTGTTGATGATTGCCCCCCTTTAGTAGTTGTCTCTGTACCGTTTGAAGATGATTGTGTAGATTTATTCAAATCTACTTTATTTCCATTAGAAGAGGTTCCCACTCCTCCTCCTCCTGAAGAGGTACCCTTATCTTTTCGTTCCTTGTCATAGTTTAGAGCTGGATTCCAAGGGCTTTGATTCTTCATGAGAGGAGTAAAATTATTCCCTCCCTGTCTATCTAGCATTTTCCCATTCATGAATCCATTACCACGATTCCCCATGTTCGCGAGCATGTAACCTGCTGCAAATGGTAAAATAATACCTCCCCAACTCATACCATTGTCTGTATATGTTTGATTATTATAATTAGAAGAAGTTTTATTTACAGGTCCTTCTTGCGGAAGGTTCTCAAAGCATTCCTTATCTTGATTTTCAGATTCAGATGGACATTGCTTGCTATCTTTGACATCTTGATTTTGATTAGTATCTGTAACTGAAACATCTTGTTCTTCATCATCACTAGCACATCCTGCTAACAAAAAAGTCGAAATCCCTAAGCTGGCAGCGATTTTTACAAACTTTTTATGTTCCATCTTCATAAAAAGCTATTCCTCCTTTATGATGTATACAATTTTTCTATATAATGTAATTATATCGTAAAAATGAAATTTACTCTTTTTTATTTTGAATATTACTATCATATATTTATAGTTATTTGACTCGAAAGTTGTTTCCAATGTTATCCTATAATTGCGCTTTCTTACACTCAATACTTATACGATTATTGATTGCTTATATAACGAATTTCTATAGAAATAAGATCGTTTTTATTTAACTAACCATTTAAAATGGCATCTTCCTTTAAAAAGCTCTATTATCATGTAATAATGATTGTTATCCAATTAAGTATATACTCAAATACCCTGCAATAATAACAATGATTAACAATAATACATATGAATAGAGACAGATACCTTTCATCTGTATTCAATGCCCTTGCCGCTGCTGACATCATGCTAGAACTCCTCCTACAAAAACAAATACAACTAGAAAAAGAGACATTTCATTCACATGAAAAAAATGAAAAAAGCTAGCCTTCGATATCAAGGATAGCTAGAATAAATTTGTAAAAAGTTATGAAATCAATCCTGAATAGAAAACACCATATCTTATGAATTAGATTTCAATTACTAGTTGCTGAAATTCGTCCATATCCAATAGTGGAAAAATCTTTGTTTCTACCATTCCTGGTAATTTCCCTGCTAAATCAATTTTCTTTACTGCTACTGTATCAGGTGCTTCAAAGGTGATAACCATATCATATTCACCTACGATGGAATAAGCCGTTAAAATACGTCCACCGAATCGTTCATAATTCTTATGTAAGTTAGAAAAACGTTCACTAATATTTTTTATATTTACATTTCCTTCACGAGTAAACTTTGCAAGAAGTATATATTTTTGCATAAGAACCTCCTTGAACCTTCCCATAGTGGAAGTCCTACTGCTCACAAATATCGGGATAAAAATAAAAACAGTTAATACTATATATTCATTACCTGATAAAAATATTAAATTATCATTCTTCAATTGAATTCATTTAACTTATGAAAATAACCTTTTTACACACTTCCAATCGAAGGCACTACATGATACATATATTGAATCAATCAAATTGACGAATACTCGAAACAGATAAAGCGGCCAGAACCACTACAATAGCCGCAATCGCTAAAATGATGATAGTCAAAATACCACCAATTATATTGGCCAACCATCCAACTATCAAATACCCTAATGGCAACAGTGCAAAGGATCCAAGCATATCGAGACTAACAACTCTACCAAACGCTTCTTCCGGCACAAGTTCTTGCAAACTCGTTTCCCAAATTAAACCGAAAATCATAATGCCAAATCCTTCAATAGCCATTAATCCAATTAATGCTGGTGCCCATGAGACAAAAGGCATTATTAAGAGCGCCAATCCACTAATTAAAACACCACCATAAGCCAATAACCCGCGTTTATACCATCTCTGCCTCCCGCCAAAAATGAGGGCAGCAACTACAGCACCTCCACCAGAAAATGCCATTCCAAGACCGTAGACAAAAGGTTCGAAGTGATGATGAATATTAAATAGCCAAGGAATTAAGACGACTACAATACCCGCGTGACAAATATTAATAAACGAGAATGCTAAAATTGTAATCCATAGCCACGGATGACTTTTTAATACTACAATTCCTTCTGTGAAATCTTTTTTTAGATTCACTTTATTATCTGCTGATTCCTGCACTTTTTTTGCTGTCAAATCTCTCAAAAATAGTAAGCATGCAAAAGAGAGCAAGTATGTCAATGCATCTAAGCCAAAACCTATACCTGCTGATGCAATAGAAACAATGATACCTCCAAGCGCTGGACCAATTAAACGCACACCTTGGCTACTCATCTGCGTTAATGCATTAGCTGCATTCCGAATTTCCGGCACAAACACCCTTGCTCGAATTGCTGAATAGGCTGGTTGAAATAACCCCTCCATAAGACCATACATCGCTACTAATACATATAAAATATGGATTGTTAAAGTGTCAGTAAACATGAGAGTTGCTAACGTTGTCATTACTATCCCCCGAACAATATCAGTAAGTAACATCAATTTAACACGGTTAAAACGATCTACAATTAATCCTGAAAATGGTAAAATAAGTACATTTGGAAGCATATACATCGCCATTGTTATCCCCATAACAACTGTCGAGCCTGTTAACTTATATACAACCACTGGAAGAATGACCATTGTGATTGAACTTCCAAGAACTGAAAAGAGTTGTCCAATCCATAAAAAAGTAAAATGACGTGACTTTGTAATAGGTAATAATAAATTACTTATATAACTTGAACTTCTTTGTTTTTGTATCTCTCCTTGCATATGTCCCCTCCTTACCTAAAATAAAACAATACTGCATTTCATTATAACATTTAAATGTAATTATTTTCTAAAAATTCAAATTCCATTGACACTTGTATATTGGATTATTAGCAATAAAAAACATTTGCTTTTTTCAAGCAATCCCCTTTTAATACCCTCGATTGATTTTCATTTTTCTTTCCATATACTTTCTCTACTTGATTTACCTCTACTACAGCACTTCACATTCCTTTACCCCCTATCTCTTAGCATCTGTTAGTATCTTCTCGGAAAGTTTTTAAGTTTCTTGTAGACAATTTCTTAGTGATTCTTAAGGTTCACTAAATTTCTAATAAAAACATTTACATATAAAAAACGAGCTTGGTATCATACCAAACTCATTTTTTATTATGAAATATTCTCTTTTCTTTTAATTTCATAATAAATCTCTAGAAACTTCACACCAAACATCCACATTTGATGATGTGCTGTTAACGTGATTTTATCCTTCTCACTTATCACAAACGTTTCAGCTAACGGTAAGCGAATTGTAAAGAAGCGGCTATGTAAATAAATCCCCTCATCCCCTTTTGTACTGTTCCGTAACCGACTCGTAATGATAAGATTTTTCTTATCATTACGCAGCTTTAACATTCCAGTCATATTCGCATATGGTAATGGCAACGCAATATTCATGTATGTTTCCCCATTATGTTCATGCTGAGAGTAAAGCGCTACAAAGATTGTTTCATTCTGTTCATTTTTCCTAATCCATGCTCTGACATCATTTCTACCGTCTTTTTCATCTTTTATGGAAACAATCTCTCCATACAGTTGCCCAACCTAATAACGGACGAAATATGTATGAATCTATTAACCTTCCTATATTTCCAAACCTTGTTTCATAATCATACTGCGTTTCAAAGCGCATTTTGTTCACATTCGGTGTATACTTCCAATAGCCTCTTCCTACTGTAATCAACGAAAGTTTACTATCTGTCCAAAATTTTAGTGAAGAGATGCGTTCCCCACCTTCTTTTTGTAGTTCTCCTATTGATTCTCCTTCTCCAGCAATTTTAAGTCCAAAACCAATTTTTGTTTTATATAAAAAACGCTGCGGTTCGCCTTCTTTCCTATCTAAATACGATATTTCTGTAAACCTTGCATCCCATTCTGTATGTATCTTTGGATCTTGTGTATATTTCCAAAGTTCATTCATTGTTGTTTCTATTTCAGTTTGCACATAAATAGGTTTTTGCTTCCCCATTCACACCGCCCCATCCTTATAATCTATATAACGAATTTATTTGCAAAATATTGTTATAAATTCTTCTTTTAAACATATTTTATATCATTTTCATTTTACTTTATAATAAATTTAATTTTCTGAATTATTTTATCCTACTTGATTTCTTCCAACATTTTGATTATTATGGAACAAATGTTACCAACAACTTCATACAACCATTCACTCTCGCCGAACGACGTGAGATAGAGGTTGCAACTTTTATGAGTATTCTAAAGGAGACACAGAGATTGTCAGTGAGTTTAGAAGAAAGGAAAAGTTGCCGAAATTTATATGTTTCTCTGAACACATAAATTGGGGCTGTTTTCGAATAGAAACAGAACTGTCATATATACAGCGGTGTATATATGAAGAGCTATCTACAAAAAAGAGGGATCATGTTTCTTTATGATCGTCTTCTTTTTTGGCGGTTTTTTATTAGCTCCGTTTTCTGTTTCCTTTTTCCTGTAACAGCACCATCCTCACCTATTTGAGATGGTGTTTTTTATTTGCTTTCGGTAACTTACAGGAATGAAAGGGATCTATATTTCCCATCTTATGTTTAACAACATTTTTCCTACTCTATTAACCAATATCAAATTGAAAGTGGGCTCTCATGATGGAATTTATTGTTCAAAAATTTGGTGGTACATCTGTTGGAAGTATTGAACGTATTCAGCATGTTGCGAATTTAGTCATTGAAGAATATGAAAGAGGACACGGAATTGTAGCGGTCGTTTCTGCGATGGGACATAATACAGATGAATTAGTATCTTTAGCTGCTGGTATTACTGATCAACCTAGTAAACGAGAAATGGACATGCTACTTACAACAGGTGAACAAATTTCAATTTCTTTATTAACAATGGCTCTGCAAGCGAAAGGTTATGCTGCAATTTCACTAACAGGCTGGCAAGCAGGTATTACAACAGAATCTGTACACGGCAGCGCAAGAATTACTGATATTAATACGGAGCGTATTCAATCTTATTTACAAAAAGGAACCATTGTCGTTGTAGCCGGTTTCCAAGGATTAAGTGCAGAGCAAGAAATTACAACGCTTGGCCGAGGCGGTTCTGATACAACTGCAGTCGCATTAGCTGCAGCATTAAAAGCAAAAAAATGTGATATTTACACGGATGTAACAGGTGTTTATACAACTGATCCACGAGTTGTAAAAGATGCTTACAAATTAGATGAAATTTCCTATGATGAAATGCTAGAACTTGCCAACCTTGGTGCTGGTGTACTTCATCCAAGAGCGGTAGAGTTTGCGAAAAATCATAATGTTATATTAGAAGTTCGCTCAAGTATGAAACAAGAAAACGGAACAATCGTAAGGGGAGAATGTAACATGGAGCAACAATCAATCGTAAAAGGCATTGCATTTGAAGACAATATTATGCGCGTAACTATTAAAGGATTACAACAAGGAAAACTTTCTACAATCTTCTCTACATTAGCGAGTGCTCATATTAATGTAGATATTATCATTCAAAGTATTACAAATGAAGGAACTGTACATTTATCCTTCTCTATTCATTCGAATGACTTAAAAGAAACACTAGCGGTACTGGAAGAAAATCGTGAGGCTATGCACTATGAATCTGTAGAATATGAAAATCATTTGGCGAAAGTATCAATTGTTGGATCAGGTATGGTATCCAATCCAGGTGTAGCTGCTCAAATGTTCTCAACATTACAAGAAGAGAATATTCATATTAAAATGGTAAGTACATCTGAAATTAAAGTCTCTGTAGTTATTGATCGTCTTAACTTAGTAAAAGGTGTGGAAGCACTTCATGAATCATTTATGGCAAAAATTGAGCCTCTCGTATCAGTAAATTAAATGAAACAAGGGATGCACATGCACCCCTTGTTTTCTTTTTAGAATAAGTGAATGTTTTGCTTTTTGCACTCTTCACGCATTTCATCTGGCCATACAGAAGTTTGAACTTCGCCAATATGTGCTTTGCGTAAGAAGTACATGCACATTCTTGATTGTCCAATGCCACCGCCAAGTGTAAGTGGAAGTACGTCCTCTAAAATACCTTTATGGAAATCATATTCACGTTTGAAGTCTTCCCCTTTTATTGTTAATTGTTCATCAAGAGATTTGCTGTCAACACGAATGCCCATGGATGATAATTCAAATGAAGACTGGAGTACTGGATTCCAGAATAAGATATCTCCGTTTAATTTCCAATCATCGTAGTCAGATGCACGTCCATCATGTTTTTCGCCAGAGCGCAGCGCCCCTCCGATTTCGCTAATAAAGACTGCACCGTATTCTTTCGCAATCGCATGCTCACGATCTTTCGGTGTTAATTCTGGATATTTATCTTCAAGCTCTTGGGATGTGATAAATACGATATCTTCCGGTAAGTACTTACCAAGGAACGGGTATTTTTCAAATAAATGCCCCTCTAAATCTTTGAATATTCCATAAATTGTTCGTACTGTTTCTTGTAAGTAATCTACTGTACGCCATTCTTCTTTAATAATTTTTTCCCAATCCCATTGATCAACGTAAATGGAATGCGTTGCATCGAGCTCTTCATCGCGGCGAATTGCGTTCATGTTTGTATATAAACCTTCACCAGCTTCATATCCATATTCATGCAGAGCAAATCGTTTCCATTTCGCTAGTGAATGTACAATTTCTAATTCTTCTCCTGAATGCAGCATATCAAATTCAATTGGACGCTCTACACCGTTTAAATGATCGTTTAACCCTGACTTTTTCGTTACAAATAATGGTGCAGATACGCGGAATAATCCAAGACGTTTTGATAATTGCTCTTCAAAAAATGTTTTAACTTCCTTAATCGCGATTTGTGTTTCTCTTACTGTCATTAATGTTTGGTACATGTTGTTTTCCTCCTAAAATGTTTTGATGTAATGAGGAAAGAAACCAATAAAAAAAGCCCTTCTTTCCCAAAAAACTGGGACGAAAGGCTTTGGTTCCGCGGTACCACCCAAATTAGCAACAGAGGTTGCTCACTTATCAGTACGGAGAGTAGAGATATCTCGATACTGTTCTTCTTGTAACGGCGAAGTTCCCGGCTAAGTCTACTTTCCTAAAAAGGATTTCGGTTAGCGACTCCAGGAGGTTCTTCATAACAGGCTTCGTATCAGGCTCACACCACCCCTGACTCGCTTGGACTACGTCCTATTACTACTCTTCCTTTCACAGTCGTTTTACTGTCACATCTCTGAAACATTTTATTAATGTTTATTCTATACAAAAAAACAAGAAAGTCAACAAAAAGTTTAAAATATTTTTCAATTCTTTATTTTACGGTTTTTCAATAGTGTGTGATAAGAAAATATTTGAACGCAGTTCGATAAATACAATGTGTCACACACAAATGCATATAATAATCCTTATATAGTTAACTTTATAACTATTCTTTTATTCTTGCAGAAGATTTTTTTGAAATATTACCAAAAATCTATTTTCTGAAAAACATTGTATAATATTAATAAATTCAAGATTAAACACCTTTTACATAACACATTACTATCAGCAAAAATTAAAAGAGTCCTAACTGTGAAGGACTCTTTTTTCTACTTTAAAAAGATTTCTATTAGCGGGATAAACCTGAGGATTTTACGCATTACTGTCCATGTTGTGATATACTATTATATCCTGCTGTTCATTTTTATGAGCAACTGTCGGAAAGGAAAAAGTCATAAACCCAAATTTTATTTTAAAGATTTATTGACTATGGTGGAAATAGATTTGCTATACAATAATAACGGAGTGATTAAATTTATATGAGTAAAGCTAAAGGTAAAGGTGGAACAGGTAGAGGAACAGGCAGCAAGGGCTGGAACCGATGGAAAGCCAGTGCCAACAAAAAAAAGAGTGCCAAACCTTATACAAGCAAAGGTGTTAAAAAAGCGGGTGGCGCAAAGACAAACAGTAATACAGGTGACAAATCCGAAAGATAGGGACTGCTATTTACGCTTGGTATGTTTCGTGTAAGTGTAAGATAGATGTTGTGTGGGTTTATTTTGCGGAGAAAAGCAAAGATTTAAAACAACAAAACAAGTTGTTACTCATTGTAAAAAAACAACTTTTAAAATTCATTAATACGATAATCTATATTATGAAAAAAGCTATTCTTTTAGTAAGTACTTATACAAAAGAATAGCTTTTTTATGATGTGGATACAATTTTCTATTTACTCGATGACTATATGACAGAACCACTTATAGAAATTTTCAAGTTAAATTTAAAGCACAATATCGTAATCCTTTATTTTAATCGTTTCTATATTTCATGTTCATTTCTTTTGACCTGCACGAACCATATTGTATAATCCCTATAAGTTTTTATTAATTCCAAGTTTATTTTATTGAATTTTCAGAAATATATATTTATACTTATGGACAAATAAAAAGGAGGGGAAAAAATGCAAGCAAAATCAAAACTAAAGCTTTCCATTGTTTTTATTCTTGTACTTTCTATTATCTTATCAGCATGCAATCAAAACAAATCAGAAACAGCCACTACTAACACACAAGAAAAACGAAAACCCATTTTAAATATTGTAGAATCAGGCGAGATTTCAACTTTAGATTCTTCTATCGCATCTGACGGCTTATCCTTTGGTGCCCTTAATAACGTCATGGAAGGCTTATACATGCCTGGCCTTGTGGGAAAACCGGTACCCGGAGCTGCCGAATCTCATACTGTGAGTAAGGATGGCTTAACCTATACATTTAAACTGCGTGATACGAAATGGTCAAACGGCGATCCTGTAACAGCTCATGATTTTGTATATGCATGGAAACGCGCTGTAAACCCTGAAACGGCTTCAGAGTATGCGCAAATTCTATTTGATATTAAAAATGCGAAAAAAATAAACAAAAAAGAACTTCCTTTAGATGAGTTAGGTGTAAAAGCACTCGACAACAAAACATTAGAAGTTCAGCTTGAGCATCCTGTACCGTACTTCCTTGGATTACTAGGATTTGCTACATTTTATCCTTTAAATCAAAAATTCGTAGAATCACAAGGAAAAAATTTCGGATTAGAAGCAAAAAATGCAATCTATAATGGGCCATTCGTACTAGGTGAATGGAAACATGAACAAGGATATAAAATGACGAAAAATCCAAATTACTGGGATAACAAAAACGTAAAATTAGAAGAAATTAATGCTCATGTCGTCAAAGATACTTCAACAGCTGTTAATCTATTTGAAGCTAAACAAGTAGACCGAGTAACTATTAACGCTGAATTCGTAGATAAATATAAAGATAGTGATAGCTTAAAAAAATTAGCACGACCAACAACAGTTTTCTTACGTTACAATCAAAAAAATCAAGTTCTTGCAAATAAAAATGCGCGAAAAGCCATTAGCTTAGCTTTTGATAAAAAAGGCGTTGCTAATACAATTTTAAACAATGGTTCTCTCCCAGCCGACGCACTCATTCCACAGGGATTTGTAAAAGGGCCTGATAACAAGGACTTTCGAAGTACAAGTCATGTAAAATTAGAGACAAATGTTGCAGAAGCAAAAAAATTATGGGAAGTTGCTAAAAAGGAATTAGATACCCAAACTATAACATTAGAAATTGTAAGCACTGATGATTCGAATGATAAAAAGATTACCGAGTTTTTAAAAGGCGAACTCGAAAAGAATTTACCAGGACTAAACATTACATTAACGCAACTTCCTGTTAAAGTATATTTAGAGCGTGAATCTAAAGGGGATTACGAGATTTCCCTTTCTGGATGGGGAGCTGATTATCCTGATCCAATGACATTCTTAGATATGTTTATAACAGGTAGCTCATTTAATCGAATGAACTATTCCAACCCAAAATACGACGAGCTTATCCATAATGCTGGTTCTACCTTACTAACAGATTTACCTGCTCGGCGGAAGGCCTTCCAAGATGCTGAAAAAATTCTCATAGAAGATGATACAGCTATTGCTCCTATTTATCAGGCTGGACTTGTGTATCTGGAACGACCATATGTAAAAGATGTTTGTATTCGACCTTTTGCTGGAGTGTATAGTTATAAATGGGCGTATATTAAATAGTAAAGGGTATTACTTTGTAACTAGATAATAAAGTTGTTTAAAAAATATTATCAAGACCCAATTCATAAAAAGTCATAAAAAATAAAAGGTGATACATATTAGTCATATATAATATGTATCACCCTTTTACTTCTTGTTCAACAATCGGGCGCAATTAGCGCTTCATCCTCTATATCTAAAAAAGTTTTTAATGGCATCAAGACGTATATTATGATGACAATCTTCACAATAAAATAAACGATTCTTATTTTCCTTAAACTGTTTATATTGCCTAGTTCCTTCATAAACCCTAAATTTCTTTCTACAACTACAGCAAATTACCTCATATGAAAACACTTTTATCCCCCTCACATGATGCATTACTTTCGAGTAGACTGATTGAACTAACAAATATTTTATATTCAAACGTTCCTCCACAATCTGGCCCAATTGTTGAAAAACAAGAGATTTTTCATTCCACTAAATAAGATTTACTCTATCAAAATAGACCTTTTTATAAACCTCTGCGTATGCAATTTTCAATTGCTCACGTAATTTTTTATTTTCTTCCTCTAACTTCTTATTCTTACGTTTAAGCGATTCAATAAGAGCTTCCTTTTATTATACAATAAACGCAACAATATTCTGATTATTAATATTTATTCCATGTACTTTTAGTTTAGTTTATTTTATAGTTAAGTTAACTTAATTATTAAGCGAGGTGATTTAAGTGTGAAAAATAATCTTATTCAACAAATTAACAGTTTACAAAATCATTTAAACGTTCAAGTAGCAAGTAGATTTGAGCAGAAAATTGATAATCAACTGACAGCTAAGCAAGTTTTATTATTAGAACTAATCCGGACAGGTGTCACTTCAACGAAGGATTTAGCTACCCAATTGCATACTTCAACGAGTGCAGTTAGTCAACTGCTTAATAAATTAGAAACAAAAGAATACATTACCCGCAGTATTAATAAAGAAAATCGTCGTGAAATCATATTAAAATTAGCGACGAAGAGCGAGCGGTATTTCGAAGAATTGCAACTGCTCGAAGATGAAATCAATCAAAATATTTATGGACAGTTGCCCTTAGAAGACTTGAAACATTTGGTCCGTATACTTGAAAAATTAAATACGATTGTAAAAGGGGTATAATCTATGTATGTGATTAAAAGAGGAAAGTATATTTGGTTATTATTGCTTTTCGCTATTTTATGTAGTAATTATATGCTCTATCACACGCACATCGGAAATAATCTGCTCCCACCAGAAACAAATATAGTAGTATTAGGATCATTATTAGACTTAATTATTATGTTGCCTTTATTCTTTATGTTGTATAGCAAGAAGTTTTCTGTAAAAACAGCGATTATTTTATCAGCGACAGGATGTATATTAGCTAGGTTTCTAATTCCAAATCAATTTTTAGAACCCTTTATAGCTATTACTTGGGCTGGAATTGTAGTAGAGGCTGCGTTAATCATCTTTGAAGTTATATTAATTGTTACATTTGTTCGTTATATGCCAAAAATCATCAGAAAAGTGAAAATGAGCACATTACCAGTGATTTTTTCGTTCCCACATGCAGTTGATGAATATGTAAAGAAAAATCCAATTATCCATGTGATTTGTTCAGAGACGATGATGTTTTATTACGCTTTCTTTAGTTGGAAAAAGAATCCACCTACGAGTATAACACTGTATAAAAATTCCAGCCATATAGCATTTCAAATTATGATGATTCATGCAATTGTTATTGAAACATTAGGTTTCCATTGGTGGCTTCATGATAAATCGATGGTTATTTCGATCATTCTATTAGTTCTTAATATCTATTCTGTAATTTTTTTCTTAGCGGATATTCAAGCTATTCGATTAAATCCAATTTATATAAACAACGAATCTATGTTTCTCTCTCTTGGATTATTAAAGCGTACAGAAATTCAATTTGAAAATATTGAGTGTATGATCGAAGATCCAACAATTCTAGAAAGAAAGTTATCGAAAGATACAATTGATTTTATTGCGCGAGATTTTGAAAAAGTTTATCCAGAAATGATTTTAAAAATGCAAAAGCCTGTAAGAGCAACACTATTTATGGGAATTCAAAAAGAATATTCACAAATAGCTATTCGTTCTGACAATCCAACACAACTTAAAGAAATTATTTTAAATAAAATGACAAGTAACTAGTTCATTAAACTATCAATTTCATCTGTTAATCCTTCTTGAAGAAAACCAAAAGAGCCTTGCTACATAAAAATTGTAGCAAGGCTCTTACTTTTTCAGCTGAGAATCAAACGAATTTATTATCTCTATATAATTATTGTGTATACACAAAGATATTTGCTACAAACGAGCTAACATCTTTTTTCTCAGAACAGTATTCATTTTAGCCAGCTTCGGTCAACCGCTTCGCTTCAAAATATAATACTTGAATAAATTTCTTCGTATTAATTCTCGTCTGTCCAGATGAGGCAAGTTCATCCTTCGTCAATTCTGTCATCCGTTTTCGTACAATCGTAAAATCGAAAAATTTTGGAGCATAGCTTTCAAACTTCGGATTTGAAAAATCTGTTAAACCGAGAGAAGCTAAGTGATTTAGTGACTGATAAATCGCTCGCCGTACCCGTTGTTCAGAAGCTTTTCTTTCTTTATCAATGTCCGCTTCTGCAGCCGTTTCTCCTAACTTTTTAACAGTAATATGGTGAAAAATATCTTTTAATGCCGGGAATCCATACTCAAAGGTTTCTTTCTTGTCTTGCCTAAATAAATATTCCAGCATACTCAGTAAGTCTTTACTTCCGTTTTCTCCGGCAATTCCGAGTTCTGATAGTAAATATTGACCCGAATCGATAATTTTTTTCTCTTCTAACTGTGGTTCACTTCGTAATCCAGGCTTCTCCCACTGAAATACATTATTCAGTGACTTTTGAATATCTTGAATCGATCGTTCTAAACGAATACGCTCTATCACTTTTCGTACAACTGACAAAACCTCAAGTTTATTCAGAGGTTTTGTAATATAATATTCAACCCCAAGAGAATAGGCTTCACCAATTAATTGCTTCGATTCTACTTGAGAGATCATAATCACTTTCCCTGTAAACGACGGAATAATGTTCCGAACAGTTTCAATCCCATCTCGAAGGGGCATTAATAAGTCAATAAATAATATATCTACTTTTTTAAAGTTTAACTGATCTCCTTCTACGAAAGCACCATCTTCTGCTTCTCCTACTATTTCTCCAAGGTCTTCATCTTCAATGATTTGTGATAGCATAGAACGAAATACTTCGTCATCATCTACGATGTAATAAAACATCCCCTCACCCTTCCTTAGTCAAACTAGACTCCGGCAGTCTCACGATAAACTTGCAGCCTCTTTCATTGTCTCCGTCTTGTAGTATAACCTCTCCCCCGAGTTCAGTCACCATTTCTTTTATATAAGATAGTCCAATTCCTGTTGATGGCGTTCCTGTTTGATCATACTTCGAGGTAAAACTAGGCTTAAACACTAGCTCCTTATACTTCATTGGAATCCCCGGACCATTATCTATCACTTCAAATATGACGAATGCCTCTCTCTTCTTTACATGAATCGTAATAGCACCATTGCTATCAATTGCTTCTACAGCATTGGCAACTAAATTATTTAAAATCGACAAAACCGTGTATACATGATACTGCGCATGCTCTCCTTCTAAATGCTTAGAAAACAATATTTCTTTCTCTAATAGCTGCGCATACTTCTCGTTAATTCTTATAATCATTTCTGCTAGTTCATTTCCACTTATATATTCTGAAAGATTTTTATCTAAAAGAAGTTTGGATAATCCCGCAAAAATTCTTTGATTATCTTTTTTTATTTCGTGTACTTCTCCTGCAATTTTCAGCGCCTTTTTACTATACGCTTCTATGCCATTTTCAGTATTTCCTACTTTTTTCTGTTGTAAATCCCGATATAATTGATACGCTTCTTGTGTAATCATTTCCGCATTTTGCAGCGTTTTCTTCAAATGAACAGATTCCACATATAAATTAGAAAGATGCACAAACATCTTTTCATTTTCTTTCCGAACCTGAGCTTCTTTCAATTTTGTTTCATATAAATTCATCATATTTAAAAAGCCGAGGGCAAAAAAGCTTCGAAAAATAGCAATAATAATAATTTTATTAAATTCTGAAACTGTAATCATTGTACCAAGCACAAAAACGTGATACAAAGCAAGTTCTGACATACTCGAAATAATTTCAATCGTTATCCCAAAACATCCAATGAGAAATGGTTTTTGATGAAATCTGTTTACTTTACATAATGAAAAAAGACTTCCATAAACGGAATAATAAAAAAAGACTGGATAACGCATAGAAAAGGAGTCTGAAAAATGAAAAGAACCTTGTAACATCCAGTCAAGAACAATACGAAATGTTACAACAGCTGCACCAACAATTATACCTGCTAAAGCAGCTGGAATTTTCCTTAAAAATAATAATAAAAAGAAAAAAAGCGGTGTTCCAAAGCTAACACGAAACGTATCATTAAATGGATGAAAATTCAGTTCTCCGGCGATCGGAACAATCAAAATTGCAAGCATTAAAATTGAAATATCTTTCTTCCATAATTGACGCCAGTTCAAATATCCCACTTCCTATTATTTAGTATTCTTATCTTGACTGGTAATATTGAAATATAATAAGGAAAGCCCGCTTATTATATAAACGGGCTTTATTTCTATAGTGTTACCTTTTCAACTGCTTTTATTTGACGATAAACAGGTTGCCACATTGCAGCTTGAACAGCCTTCCTGATATCGTTATCATTTAATTCCTCACGAGCAACACCTTCAGATACTGCCGCTTTTGCCACTGCAATTGCAACTATCTCTGAAATATTCCGCAGTTCTTCTACTTCTGGAAGAATCGGTGCACCAGGCTGACTTGTATCTACCATGCTCGCTACCGCTTCTGCTGCCGCCGCAAACATACCATCTGTCATTACACGAGCACGAACAACATTTGTACCAAGACCAAGACCTGGGAAGATAAGTGCATTGTTAGATTGTCCAATTACATATGTAACCCCATTATATGTAACTGGATCAAATGGACTACCCGTTGCCACAAGCGCTCGCCCTTCTGTCCAAGAAATTAAATCTACTGGTTTCGCTTCCGCAAGAGGCGTTGGATTAGACATTGGTAAAATAATTGGTCGTTCCACATGAGCTGCCATCTCTTTTACGATTTCTTCTGTAAATGCCCCAGCAACTGTTGATGTACCGATTAAAATAGTCGGTTGTACATGTTTCACAACTTCAGCAAGACCAATCACTTCAGTTGTTTTCCATTCTTTCACTTCTGATTCTTCACGTGCATACGGACGTTGGAAATCAAGAAGATCCTCCATGTTATTTGTAAGTAAACCATAACGGTCAATACACCAAAAACGGCGACTTGCTTCTTCCTCTGATAAACCTAAGCGAACCATCGCATCACGTACTTGATCTGCAATTCCAATTCCAGCAGTACCCGCACCGAAAACAACAACGCGATGTTCACAAAGTGGAATACCTGAAGCTTTCACGGCTGATAACACTCCTGCAAGTGAAACAGCACCTGTTCCTTGTATATCATCATTAAATGTACATACATTATCGCGATATTTATCTAAAATTCTTCGTGCATTACGCGAACTAAAATCTTCCCAATGTAATAATGCATTCGGAAACTTGTTACATACAGCTTTTACAAACAAATCAATAAATGTATCATACGCTTCTCCCGTTACACGCGGATGACGATTTCCAATATAAAACGGATTATTTAATAATTCTTCATTATTTGTACCAACATCTAAAATAACTGGTAATACACGACTTGGATCAATACCAACTGCTGCTGTGTAAACAGCTAGCTTACCAATGGCAATATTAATACCACCTACGCCCCAGTCACCAATTCCTAAAATACCTTCACCGTCTGTTACAACGACTAAATCGATGTCTTCTGCGGTTGCACCAATGTTAGAAAACGCTTCTTCAATGCCGCTTGGATCGTCAATTGATAAATATACACCACGTGGTTTACGATACTCATGACTATACCTTTGAATCGCTACACCAACAGTTGGCGTGTATACAATTGGGAGCATTTCTCGCAAATGATCTGTAAGCAAACGATAAAATAATACTTCATTACGATCATGCAATGCTGTTAAATATACGTTCTTTAACAAGTCATCAGGCTGTGAACAAAATTGCTCATACGCACGACGCGCTTGTTCATCTAACGTTAACACTGCTGGTGGTAACAATCCTTTTAATCCTAGTTCTGCTCTTTCTTCTTCTGTAAATGCGACACCTTTATTTAAAAGTGGTGTTGCTAATACTTCTACTCCTCGTAATGTCGTTTTTAACGTTCCATCTGAGGAAACCATAAATTTACTCATACAATCCCTACCTTTATTTATAGATAACATTTCTATATTTTAAACAAAAAAAGGGGGAAAGTCCCCCCCTCTTTTAATTTTTCTTTAAAAGAGCTGCTCCCGCAATTCCTGGGTGCGTCATTTCATATGGATCTAAAATTAAATCTAATTCTTCTTGTGTTAATACACCGTTTTTCAAGCAAAGCTCTCGAACAGATTCACCAGTTGCAATTGCTTCTTTTGCTAGACGAGCTGCTGCTTCATATCCAATATGTGGATTTACAGCTGTAATAATACCAACGCTTTTTTCAACATACTCTTTTAAGCGTCCTTCATTTGCTTCAATTCCTTTTAGACAGTTATCTGTAAAAGCACGGAATCCATTATTCATAATGCTGATGGATTGAAGTAAGTTAAAGACAAGTACAGGTTCCATTACGTTTAGCTCTAATTGGCCCGCTTCTGAAGCAAGGCAAATCGTATGATCATTCCCAATTACTTGGAACGCAATTTGGTTAATTACTTCTGGCATTACAGGATTTACTTTCCCTGGCATAATGGAAGAACCCGGTTGACGAGCTGGAAGCATAATTTCACCTAATCCAACGCGTGGACCAGATGCCATTAAGCGCAAGTCATTTGCAATTTTAGACATATTCATCATACATACTTTTAACGCAGCTGATACTTCTGTATAAGCGTCTGTATTTTGCGTTGCATCTACTAAATCTTCCGCTCCAACAAGAGGAAGTTCGCTAATAGCAGCTAAATGTTTTACTACAGCCTCAATATATTGTGGATCTGCATTTAACCCTGTACCAACAGCTGTCGCTCCCATGTTTACTTCATATAAATGTTGACGAGATTGTTCGATACGCTTCATGTCACGTCCAAGTACACGAGCATATGCTTTAAATTCTTGTCCAAGACGAATTGGTACAGCATCTTGTAAATGTGTGCGTCCCATTTTAATTACATGATCAAATTGTTTTGCTTTTAATTCAAATATATCGTGCATATATCCCATTGTTTGCAATAATTCTTCTAACGAATTTAACGTTGCAATATGAATTGCTGTTGGGAATGCGTCATTTGTTGATTGCGCCATATTCACATGACTATTTGGGCTAATATAATGATAGTCTCCCTTTTCCATTTCTAATAATTCAAGGGCACGATTGGCAATAACTTCATTTGCGTTCATATTCATAGAAGTCCCTGCTCCTCCTTGAATCGGGTCAACGATGAAATGCTCATGCCATTTTCCTTCTAAAATCTCTTGTGCTGCTTGTGCAATTGCTGAACCTTTCTTAAACTCTAATCGTCCAACTTCTGTATTCGCAAGGGCAGCCGCTTTTTTCACGATTGCAAATGCTTTAATTAATCCTTCATGGATTTTATAACCTGTAATCGGAAAGTTTTCAACCGCACGCATCGTTTGAACACCGTAATACGCATGCATCGGTACTTCTTTCTCACCTAAAAAGTCTTTTTCAATTCGTACATTTTTTGTAGCTTCATTTATTGTTGCCATGTTTGTTCACTCCTCAATCTATTTTGTCCCTCATTAACAAATAATCATTCCCCTACCTCACAAGTTGTGCAAGAAATAAAAAGTTTGGCAGGAGATATACTACTCGTAAAGATCCGATTCGTTCAACGAATAATCAGCAAGAGATAAAAATCCCTCACTGATTAAAATTTTGCTTTTTACGCTGCTTCTGTTGTGTTTACAGTTTCTAGATAATTCTTTGCTTTCTCTTGATCGAATTCACCTTCCCATTTCGACATGACAATCGCTGCTAATGCATTCCCTAATACATTGACAGTCGTGCGAATCATATCTAAAATGCGGTCAATACCAGCAATTAAAGCAATTCCTTCTACTGGAAGTCCCATAGAACCTAATGTTGCCAATACAACAACAAAGGAAGCACCAGGAACACCAGCCATTCCTTTAGATGTTAACATGAGAACAAATAACAATGTAATTTGCTCCGTCAATGACATGTGTACATTATACATTTGTGCTACAAATAGTGCTGCCAACGCTTGATAAATAGCTGATCCAGTTAAGTTAAATGTATAACCAGTTGGTATAACGAAAGAAGCAATCGCCTTCGGACAGCCGAACTCTTCCATTTTTCGCATAAGATTTGGTAAAACTGCTTCTGAACTTGCTGTTGTAAAGGAAAGAATCAATTCTTCTTTTAAAATTTTCATTAAGGTGAAGATATTTACTCCCACCATTTTTGCATTTATTCCTAAAACAATAATAACAAATAAGATAACTGTTGCATAAACGGCAAGCACTAATTTCCCTAGCGGAAGCAGCGTACCTACTCCAAATTTCGCAACCGTTACAGCAATAAGTGCAAATACGCCAACCGGAGCAAGTTTCATAACTTGGTTTGTCACCCAAAACATCGCTTCTAATACACCTTCAAAGAAGTTAAAAACTGGTTTGCCTTTTTCCCCAATTGCAGCAACCCCTAAGCCGAATAAAACTGAGAAGAAAATAATCGGCAATAAATCCCCTTTCGCAAGCGAATCAAACACGTTTGTTGGTACAATATGAGTAATTGTATCTGCAAAGCCTTTTTTCTCCGTTGCCTCAGCCGATGCTTGGTATGATGAAATATCACTATGCTGCAAATGGCTCATATCAACGCCCGTTCCTGGATGGAACACGTTTGCTGCGATTAAGCCCATTAAAATTGCAATCGTTGTAACAATTTCAAAATAAAGTATTGTCTTTCCACCTAATTTGCCGAGCTTTTTCATATCGCCTACACCAGCTACTGCTACAACAAGTGCAGAAATAACAATTGGAACAACAATCATCTTAATTAAATGAATAAAAATATCTCCAAGCGGTTGAATATAAGAGATAGCAGTTTTATTACCAGAAAAGATTGCCCCTACTACAACCCCTAAAATAAGTGCCACCAAAATTTGTGTAGCTAATCCGAATTTTTTCATGTATTTCATCCCTTCCATGCGAACGCTTTCAATTTGAATGTATAAAAGCTTACTCACATGATATAGGCGAACCTACAAAATCAGACAAAAACCTACAAATCCGTCACAAAACTTTCGAAAATTTTTCTTAAAATGTTCATTGATGTCGTTTTCAGTATACTATTAAAAAATTGGATTGATAAAATGTCAGATTATTTTGTGTAATCTAAAAAGTACATTTGTTAAAAACTGATACAAAAAGGAGGAGATGTTATGAATAGACATACAATGACTTTCAATATAAACCTTTCTTTTCCGCTTCATTTTCTCTTAAAGGAGTAAAGGCATTCGCCTTCGCTCCTTTTTTATCGTTATTTTTAAAGGGAGGAAAAATGATGAAGCCATATAAGCGAGTACTGCTAAAACTAAGTGGAGGTGCTCTTGCCGATCAAGATGGAAACAGTTTTTGTTCTAAACATTTAGAGCATATCGCAACTGAAATTTTATCTATTGTCGATTTTGAAATTGAAGTTTCATTTTATAACACTACAATCACAAATTGTTAAATACAACTACCGGTTCTTCTATATTATTATTGATCACAATTGCATCCGCACATTCCTTTGGTGCGTGCTCTTCTATGTACATGTGACAAGCCGCATGGTATCGCTTTAAAAACATTTCCTCAGCCTTCTTTTCACTTCCAAAAGCTTGCGCCTCTCGCTTGGAACCACGTTCTCTAGCAATCTGAAAATCTGTTTCTACAAATATTTTATAATCAAACAACTGCTTCAGCTCTTGCTTAAATAAAAATGTTCCATCTATTATAAATATCGTATCTTTTGAAGCCAATGTTGGTTCTGAATGAATATACATATCCGTCTCTAAATCATGTGATTGTATTTCATAGCGCATCGTACCATTTGGCCCTAATGGCATTAATAATCGTTCAGACATTGCTTTATAATCATGAGCATCTTCATAATATCCTTTCGCTGATTCCTTACCTTGCGAATATCTAATTGCCCTCGGATGATGGAAATGATCTATACTTGTTCGAATTACTTTTCTTCCTTGATTTTGAATTTCTTTTGCCAATTCATTTGCAAATGTTGTTTTCCCTGAAGCAGTAACACCACTAACACCTACTCTTACAGGATGGTTGAGTTCAAGCATACATAAGTGCTCTGCAATCTCACGAATAGCAGTTTGACGTTTCACTTTAATTCCTCCTCATAGAATCTAATCACATATTTCTCCGTATTAAAGGAAAATAATCCCTTCTTTCCACTTCAGTTTATCACCCAAAATATATGTTGTAAAAATATGTTTTCGTTTCTCGAGGAGTTATTATGAATAAGAAAAAATGCCGCATTACGCCGCACTTTTTCTCATTCATATTTCTGCTCCTATAAATAATAATTAAACAGCCCTGCTACCTTTTCTTTACACCGATCCCAAAAAGATAACTTATTAAAGAATGATATCGTCATTTCTTTTGAATCTTGAACATCTTGTGCTAATGCCTTATTTACTTGTTGAAGAATAGGACCACCCTTTATATAGAAATTCATCTCGTCATTAATATGAAAGCTACGCGACGTAAAATTTGTTGTTCCTATAACTGTTGTTTCATTATCAAACACCATAGCTTTACCATGAAACATTCCTTTTTTATATCCGTATACAGAAATGCCATTCTCGATAGCTTTACGAATATAAGGATATGCAGCCTCTTTTATAAGAGGAATATCTGGCTTGAAAGACCAAAGTACTTTAACAGAAACACCACGCTGTCTCGCTTGAATTAAAGCATTCATAAGCTTTTCATCTTTTGGTATAAAATACGGTGTGGCAATAACGATAGATTGCTTTGCCTGCTTTATTAATTCGATGTACTTTTCTATCACATCATGACCATTATAACAAGACAGTGTATGTAACGTTTTACCTGGAACAGTCTGCTGAGATGTGCTTATTATTCCTTCAGAAGTATCTCGTTTCCAATCTGATACAAACTGTTCTTCTAAATCTTTCACTCCTTCTCCTTGTATTCGTATATGATAATCTCGCCAATATCCAAAACGCTTGTCTTTTCCTAAGTACTCATCACCTATATTGAAACCACCGCTATATCCTATTTTCCCATCAATTGTTGTAATCCGGCGGTGATTCCGATGATGTAATGAATAAAAAAAGAATGGAAATTCAGGTTTTCTACTATATGTAAAATGAACACCACTTGCTTGTAATTCATTTTTCATTTTTCTTTCGAAAGATAAATCATTAATCCAATCGACTGATAGGTATACTTGTACACCTTCTTCTGCTTTTTCTTTTAACAAATTAAAAAAAGAATGACTGCTTGTATCATTTGAAATAATGTAAAAATAAGTGAAAATGGAATGTTTCGCCTCTTTTATATCCGAAAATAGCTGCTCATATAAGGATTTCCCCTCATCATATAATTGGAAATCACTATAGTGAAGTTCATATTCTTTAGATTGATTTTTTTTTGCTTCGATTTTTCTTCCTAGTGTTACATCAAAATGCATCCAAATAAGAAGAAAAACCAATATAGCAATAATAATAGAAATAATTCGAAGTATTTTTTTCACCATTTCGTTTTCCTTCCGCACAAAATAATTGTCTCTATGTAGTATTTCAATAGAAATTATTTTTAATGCTCGTTTACATGCAGTTTTATATTTTTTTACTATTATTTATACATACGAGGAGGAAATATGAAAAATCTTAAAATACAAACACCTATAGTCTTTGTGCCAGGACTTTTTGGTTCTATGAGTAATATCATTATTCCTGGTACAGGCGATTGGAATTTTGGAATCTCCGCATTTGTATATGAACCTTTCATTATGATGCTAGAAAGTATGGGGTATCAAAGAAATAAAAATCTATTTATTGCTTTTTATGATTGGCGACAGAAAATTAAAGAATCTGCTCAAAATTATTTAACAAAAACCATTACTTTAGCTAAACAAATAACAGGATCTAATAAAGTGAACTTAATTTGTCATAGTATGGGGGGCCTTGTTGCACGTGCTTATGTTCAAAGTAATATGTATCATAATGATGTTGATCAATTAATCATATTATGTACACCAAACGCCGGATCCCCCTCAAATTATAGTTACTGGACCGGCGGAATACTTCCTGTACATGTTTCGTCCAAAATAAATATCGTTCATTTATATATGGATCAGTACATTAACTACTTATGTCATCTCTATAAAATGAATAGAGTCGAAGCAATTCATACCCACTTTAAAGGGTTACAAGATATCATCCCTTGTAAATATTATGGAAATTATTTATTTATGAAAAACGGATCTTCTATCAAATTCATACCTTACAAAAAAATGAAAACACAAAACCACTTTCTCGATGAATTAAATCAACACAGAGATATAATAAATAGAAGAAATATTCATATCACACTAATCTCAGGGGATGGAGAAGAAACAATTAAAGATTTACAGGTAATCCCCTCTCATTCCAAGGTGAAATGGATAGATGGCAAAGTAGTAGGAGACATAACTACAAAACGCGGGGATGGAAATGCTACTACGAATAGCGTTTTTCTTTTAGAGGGAGACAAATACATTGTGCAAGGAACTCACAATGAAGTTTTATATAAAAGTATGCCCATATTACAAAAGATACTTTAGCTAGCCTATGTACAAAAGGGATACAGCATCAAACTGTATCCCTTTTGTATCTTGAATTAAATAAAATTTCTCGTATCATTATTTCGACCAAATTTATAAATAGCAATTAAGAAGAAGGAAATGGCAAAGGCGAATAAGATTAAAATGTTTAAATATAAATCTGCGAACTGCGTTCCTTGCTGTAATTTTGCCATTGTATCTAAAAGCCAACGCTGCGGAAGAAATTCAGCAATTTTTTGTACAGATGCTGGCATAATTTCAAATGGAAAGAAGCATCCAGCAAGCAAACATGTTGGTGTAATAATGATATTTTGCATTGCATTCGCTGAAGTTGAATTTTTCGCAAAAGATACAATCGCTAACGATAAGCCAATTGCGATTATGCCAAATAGCATCAATACTCCAATCATAACAAGCAAAGGCATATTTGGATCAATATGAAATACATTGGTCATAAACAGTACCATTACAATGATTTGCACCATCATGATAACCATATTAACAGCAACATTAGATAATATATACTTCCTTCCATCTATTGGTGCTGACAATAATCTAAAATACGTTCTATTCTCTTTTTCTTTCAAAATTAGTTCTGAAAAGTTCACCGCCGAAAACAGCATAAACATCATGAGATAACCAACTGTTTGATTCGTCATATCTTTATTTTTCGAAGTATCCTTAAGCGTATGAGCTGTTAGCTTGAATGAATTTTTTTGATAACTTGCATACATCTTGTCAAACTTACTTTGATCATCTTGTGCTACCTTACTTATTGCCGTTATATTATCAATATAATTATACAAATATGATTTTATAAAACCTGTGATTTGCGCACCTTTAATTGAGGAGATTTCAATATGACCCGGCTTTCCATCTCGAATACTTTGTGAAAAACCTGAATCTAACATAATTACTGCATCAAGTTTTTTCGAGGTAAGCTTCTCTTCTACTTCTGATGCTTGAATCTTACTTACTTTTACATGGTCTAATCCTTCTATAAATTTAACCGTATCACTTGCTATATAATGAGTTTCATTATTTACAACCCCGATACGCAGGGTACCTTGCCCTACATTTCCATAAATCAGAAATGAAATTAATGCTCCTACTATTGGCAATCCAATAATAATAAGTAACCCTTTTTTATTTTTCAAAAGTACAGATAATGTTTTTTGCATGAGCCATAAAATGTCTTTCATATTATAGCCCCTCCCGTCTGCGTAATGCGATAATCGCAATCAATAAAAACAATGCTGAAATTCCAAGATTTAATGAAATTACCGGAAATGCTGCTCCTAAATCATTCGCATAAATAATTTTCATAATCGCTGTATTTGCCCATGTTAATGGCGACATATTTGTAACCATATTTTCTTCGACTACAAAATATGCTCCGCCAAAAAAAGAAGCTAACTGTACAACAATCATAATAACCGCTCTAGCTGCCTCACCTGTTTTCATAATATATGCCATTCCTAACCCAAAGCTAATCGCAAGTAATACTTCTGTCAGTAATATAAGAAACACTACACCAAGATGTTCACCCCAATTTGCCCCATAAACAAATTTACTAAAGACAACGACAAGAAGAAGACAAAGTGCATTTACTACAAGACTACCAAGTATTTTCCCAACGAAGATTTCCGCTTTACTAACAGGCGCGGCGATTAAACGATCTCCCGTTTTTCGTAATCGCTCTCCGCGAATCAAATAGCTTGCTCCCATCGCTCCATACAAGGCAATCATTGTCGTCATTGCAATCGCATAATAGTCCATAGAACTTGGTTTTTTAGCAGCTTGTAAAGATGTCTCTTTTAAATAATCATCATGATTTCCACTTGAAATAACTGTACTCACTTTCTCTGGATCTACTTTCGCAACTTCTACTGCTACGTTGTACTTATCCACAAATGTAGTAAGCATTCCCTCAACGATACTTCCTTCAATACTATTTCGATCACTTTCATATAACTTCACACCATCTTGATTCATTTCTACATAGCCGGCATACTTATTTTGTTTCACTTCTTCTTTCCCATCTACATCCTTTACTACTTTTTTAAAGTGAATGCCCGATTTATCTGTTTCCTTTATCAATGCTTCAAAGGCCTGAGAGAACTTACCACCTGCTTCATCTTTGTATAACACCTGGATATTTTTAACAGAAAGATTGTCACTATTAAATGCATTCGTTAAAGCGATGCCCAAAATGAGCATAAGCACAACTGGGAATGCTAGCATAAACACTAACGTTCTTACATCTCGAAAGTCACTTTTGATTTCCTTTATGGCTATATTGAAGATGTTCAATCGATGAACCTCCCTTTTTTTGCTAGTAAATTTTATTTATCTCGTAGATTTCTTCCTGTCAATGTCAAGAATACTGTTTCTAAGTTGGGTGCTTGCTCTTCAAGTGAACGTATTTCTATATCATTATTGATAAAATGCTGAACGATTTTGTTTAAATTGTTGACCCCTGTATCAGAATTCACTTTAATTACGTTTTCTTCTATTTGAACAGCCTTAACACCACTAATTTCTTTTAATTTGTTCACATCTATATTTTCAAGTGATTTTACTTCAATCCAAATATCTTTTGTATCTGTAATAATAGCTTTCAATTGTTCTTTTGTACCTTCTGCAATAATTTTCCCGTGATCAACAATTGCGATTTTCGTACAAATCTCTTCTACTTCTTCCATGTAGTGACTCGTATAAATAATTGTGCTACCCATTTCATTTAATTTCCGTACAGACTGAAGAATATAGTTTCTTGACTGCGGATCAATCCCTACTGTTGGCTCATCCATAATAATTAACTTCGGACGATGCGCAATCGCACAAGCAATGTTAAGTCTTCGCTTCATTCCACCAGAGAAATTTTTCGGATAGCTTTTATGTTTATCACTGAGCCCTACAAACTGGAGCGCTTCTTCTACTCTCGCTTTCAATTCAGCTCCTCGTAATCCATATAATCCTGCAAAGAATTTTACATTTTCATATGCGGTTAACTCCTCGTAAATTGCTATATCTTGCGGTATAATTCCAATATTCATTTTTGCAAATCGATTATGTTTCTTTATATTTTTTCCTAGTATGCTAATCTCACCTTCATTACTTCTTAACAATCCAGCAATCATATTAATTGTTGTGCTTTTACCAGCACCATTTGAACCTAAAAATCCAAATATTTCTCCTTGTTTAATAACTAAAGACATATTATCTACTGCGATGAAATCACCAAATTTTTTCGTTAAGTTTTTTATCTCTAATGCGTTCATCATTTCACCCCTATTTCGGTTTCTCTGCTGTTATTATAAACAAAAAGAATGAACCTGCTCAGTGCAGAAGTTCATTCTTTTCACATGAGAATATTCACTTTTTCCCGTGAAATCATTCATCTTATCTATTCCTTACTGTATCGGTAATAACATTGTGACTGAAAAACCATTTGTACCATCTACAATAATCGTTCCGTTAATAGATGCAGTACGTTCTTCCATGCCGATAATGCCAAGTCCTTTTTTTACTTGAGCTACACCTTTTCCATTATCTTTCACTTGCACCTTCACAACCGTATTGAGAACATGTATATCGATTGAAATAACAGTTGCCTCCGCATATTTCATAGCGTTCGTTAACGCTTCCGTTACATTTTCTCCAATGATTTTCCATTGAATTGGAGTAATAATATCCAAATTCCCTTTGTATAAAAATGAAATTTTCATATCATGTTTCGCCGCAAATTCATCTATGAATAATTTCATACGATGAATGCCAATTTGTTCAGTTGGTGGTTTCATGTTCTTTAACGTAATTCTAATGCTTTCAATTCCATCTTTGGAAATATAAATGGCATTTTGAAGCAACTCTACTGCTCTCTCCTTGTCGGTATCCATCAACCTTTTTGCCGCTTCCATTTGAATTAAAGCACCTGTCATAGAATGACCAATTTTATCATGAATTTCTTGGGATAATCGATTTCGTTCTTCTAGTTTAAATGTGTATTCAGATTGTCTGATGTATGCTTTATTTTCATTCAGATTTTTTGTGAGCCTTTGCATATCTTTTCGCATCATGTCATTTTGTGTTTCAAATTTTAATAGCCTTTCCGTATATAGCTTTGCCATTGTGAAAATAACAAAACTAAATACAGCGATTAAACCGTATGTCATACGCATATTTTCCTCAACAAACACAACCGGAAGGAACATAATAAAAAACATCAGCCATTTTTCATATATGTAATAAGAAGTAAATTCATATAAGTTCAGAGGTAAAAATAAAAGTAATAACGGATGAATCTGTCCATATGAAACAACTGTACTGACAATTGATACAAATATAATCACTTTCTTCGCTGCTTCTTTTTTCAAAATATAAATCGTAACATTTATACAAAGATACAAAAGTAAAGCAAATACAATCCATGGTAGATTCGTAACGTTGGAATGAACATAACTAAACACAATATATAAGAAAACTATAAGCTTACCAATAATGATCCAAAACTCCATAGTTCTAATCCACTGTTCCCGTTAAATAGTAAATTGCGATTTGCGTACGATGCTCAAGCCCCGTTTTACTAAGGATAGAGGTAATATAGTTCGCAATCGTCCCTTCTGATATAAAAAGCTGTTTTGAAATCTCTTTATTCGAAAAACCTTTAGCGATAAGAGCAATAATACTAAGTTCTCTTTCTGTGAAAAGGCTCTTATCTATTTTCAACTCTTCTTCTTTATTTTCTTGTAAATTTAATTTAATTTTATCGAGGACTACATCTTGCATCACAGTATGTCCGTGATAAACACTTTTTATCGCATCTCTGATTCGCTCTGGATCATTATTTTTTAATAAATATCCTTTTGCTCCATTTTTCACTGCCTCTAAAATGTATTCGTCATCATCAAATGTCGTTAATATGAGCGGCTTTGTTTTTGTTTGTTCACAAATTAATTTCGTTGCTTCCACGCCATTCATATTTGGCATACGTACATCTAAAAGAGCAATATCAACATCATATTTTTTGCAATACTCTAGAGCTTCTTGACCATCATTTACCGTTACTAACACTTCAAATTCCGCGTATGTACTTAAAATAATCTTCATGCCTTCTCTAATAAAGGAATTATCATCAGCTATTATCACTTTTATTTTCATAGTTGTTAGTAGGTGTCACCTTACTAACATTCACATCCTTTCAATATACATACAATTTTACCATTTTATATGTTTCTTTATAGGCGATACCTTTCATTTTATATCCTACTCTTCAGTTATAAAAAAAATTTCTTTCTTATTCTATTTAAATTTTCCCTTTGCGATACCCTTACTATGAAAATATTAACAGATTACCATTTGAATTAAATATATTCCTCAGCTAACACTCTAAAGTTATAAAAGAGTCTGTTTTGAAAACGTATTTTCAAAACAGACTTTAGATATATTTAACAAACCCCACTGTTTCATTATAATTTCTTATTTAGAATGATAATGTGCTATAAACAAATTAACTGGCCAATCTGATTACATTCTTGTGCAAACCATATTGCTCCGTCTGGCCCTAGTACAATCCCATGCGGTTCAGAGTTTTCCGTAGGAATTTGATATTCTGTAATTTCTCCATTTACGGTAATTCGTCCAATCTGATTGCTTCCCCACTCAGTAAACCAAAGTACTCCATCCCTCCCTGCAACAATAGCATGTGGCCTAGCATTTACAGTTGGGATAGGATACTCGCTAATTTTTCCCGATGTAGTAATTCTCCCTATTTTATTCCCGTTTATTTCTACAAACCATAGCGCTCCATCAGGTCCATTTGTAATGCCTACTGGAGCAGAATTTATTGTAGGTATAGAGTACTCATTAATTTGACCAGATGTAGTAATTCTCCCTATTTTATTGCCTTGATTCTCCGTGAACCAAAGTGCCCCATCTGGTCCCGATACGATAAATGACGGATAAGATTCCGAATTAGGTAATGTATACTCGGTAATCTCACCTAACAATGAAATTCTTCCTATCTTATTACCTGTTAGTTCAGTAAACCAAATTGCTCCATCAGGTCCTTCTGTTATTCCATAAGGGGCTGATTTTGTAGTAGGTAGCTTATATTCAGTAACCTCACCTTGCGTTGTAATCTTTCCAATCTTATCGGTCTTGTATTCTGTAAACCACAGATCCCCATTCGTCCCAGATACGATACATGAAAGCCCAGCATCTGATGTAGGAACGAAGAATTCCTGTATTTCACCGGTTACAGTCATTCTTCTTATTCTATTTCCCTTATGTTCTGTAAACCAAAGGGCTCTATCATCCCCTACTGTAATTCCATATGGAGCTGATTCAGTCATAGGAAGACGATGTTCAATAAAACTTACTTGCATTGTACGAAAACCTCCTTTTTGTTGATGCATGTACTTATCATATGAAAACAAATATTGTAAATATTTCCGTGAATATAATTCATATACCTTCATTACTTAGAAGAAAAAACTATAAAAAAATTGCACTCAATCAAACATTGAAGACAAAACGCCATAAAAAAACCTTTCACTGCTACAATTTCAAGCTGTGAAAGGTTTTAATTCCTATTTTTCACATGTAGGAATATGATATATATTTTTCCTTATCACTATTCCAATTGTTTTTTATATAACCGCTTTTAAGCTTTCCAAAACTAACCCAATCATAAATCCGCAAACAGCGCCATTTACACGAATCCACTGCAAATCTTTTCCTACGTTATTTTCAATCATCTCAATAAGTGTTTCATCATCTAATTTATCTAAATTTTCCTGTACGAGTTTTCCGATTTTAGAATGATTGCTTTCAACGACGTTTACAATTTGTTTTTGTAGCCAATCTTCCATATGCTCAACTGTTGCTGCATCTTCTTTTATTTTATTCATTTGTGTTGTCAGAAACGGCAGAAGATATTTGTACGCAAATTCATCTTTTTGAATAAACTCTACAGATTTTTGCTTTACTTGCTCAAGAAAATCTGTTATTTTCTCAGCTGCCTCCCAATTCGCAATCCAATTTTCTTTCCAATTCTCTAGTTCTTTTAATACCGCTTCATTCTCCTTCATATGTAGGATTTCGTGGCGAATTTTCATCAATAGAGCTTGTCTCGTGCTATTATCAACGTTTTGCAAACTACTAACATTATTAATAATAAACTTTTGCAGAATGCTACCAACCTTTTCTTCATCGGCAATACTCATAAAGGATTTAAGCGCAAACTGTAAGAAACCATCTACTTTTATATTTTCTAGCGCCTTCATACCTAAACTACCAAGTTGATATCGCGCTGCATCTTGCGCTGTCCATTCTTTCGCTTTGACCAACAGATAATCTAACGCCTTTTCATCAAATTGGTGCGTAACGATTTGATCGACAAGTGCTTGAAGAATATTACCTACGTTAATTGTATGTAAATACCTTTTTAATTCTTTTTCCAAAACAATAGCTAGCTGTTTTGTATTCACTTGCAGAATCGCCTTTTCAGCAACTGTAACAATCCCTTTCTTCAATGTATCGGAATGCAGCTCCCTTTCCGCAATATGTAATACCGTTGCAGCCAACTTCATTTCTTTTATTTTATCGGTAATACTTTCTTTCGTAAGCCAATCATTTTCCAGCGTGGAAACAAGTCCTTTCGTAACCCGTTTCCGATTTTTGGGTAATAGAGCTGTATGCGGGATTGGTATCCCCATGGGATGGCGAAACAGTGCTGTAACTGCAAACCAATCCGCGAGTCCCCCTACTAAACCAGCTTCAAATCCACCTTGTATAATATTCCCTGCTATCGTTCCTTGAAACGGGATTGTAACAGCAAAACCAACTCCCATTATTCCAAGTGAAATTCCTGCTAAATATTTTGACTGTAATGACATTGTATTTCCACATCCTCTTATTATGTAAAGTAAACTTTTCAATTTGTAAATTCATTGAATCATTTAGACCTTTGTGTATAGATTCCAAATTTCCTTCAACAAAAGCATATATATATACTATAATAAACCACATTAAAAATAACAAAGAAATTCATAACAAAAACGAGAGACTTATATGCCTCTCTCGTTTTACAACTTTATAATATTGTTAAAAATTCAGCAATTGGCCCAAGTACAAGTACTGGTAAAAATGTTAAAGCACCTACTACAAATATCGTTCCAAGTAAGATTCCTCCAAACAAGCGATTATCAGCTCGGAACGTACTAACAGTTTCAGGTACAATTTTTTTCTTTTTCATTCCAACTGCAACGGCAAGCATCGTAATGATACTGAAATAACGACCAATATACATGACAATACCTGTTGAAATATTCCAAAATGGTGTATTATCATTTAATCCCTCAAATCCAGAGCCATTATTTACAGCAGACGATGTATATTCATATATAACTTGTGTTATACCGTGAAAACCGGGATTCGAAATTGCATCTGTTCCGAAATGTGTTGAAAAGGCAATTGCTGCGGCTCCAAGAATGAGTAGTGGCTGGGATATAATCGTAATAGCAATTAATTTCATCTCTCTTCCTTCTAGTTTTTTATTAAGAAACTCCGGTGTACGTCCTACCATTAATCCAGCTAAAAATACTGCTATCATCGCATACATGATTACATTCATAAATCCAACTCCAATCCCGCCAAATACAGTTCCTAGAAGCATATTTACAAGCGGAATCATTCCCCCAATTGGTGTTAACGTATCATGTGTTGTATTTACGCCCCCTGTCCCTGAAGCGCTTGTAACAGTTGCATATAAAGCAGAAGATATCACGCCAAGACGCATTTCTTTTCCTTCCATATTTCCTTGAGAACTATCTATACCAATTTGATTTAACAGTGGATTCCCTTTCAATTCAGATATGGCAAGTATAGAAAATCCAATGATAAACAAAATCAACATCGATACAAAAAGCATCCGGCCTTGTTTCCTATTACCAACCATTCTTCCGTATACAAAAGGAAATGCCATTGGAATTAACATTTGCAGCATCATCTGGAGCACATTACTAATCATATTTGGATTTTCAAAAGGATGTGCTGAAACTGTTCCAAAAAAACCTCCGCCATTATCTCCAAGTTCTTTAATAGAAAGTAAAGACGCTACTGGTCCACGAGGAATTGCCTGCTCTGCCCCTTCCAACGTTTTTGCAATAATCGTGGAATCTAGTGTTTGCGGTGTTCCTAGCGCTAGAAAAATTAGCGATGTTACAAACGAAATTGGTAATAATACCCTTGTAATAGATTGAACAAAATCAACAAAGAAGTTACCAATTTTTTTACCTGCTAAGACGCGAATAAACGTAATACCAATTGCCATTGAAGTTGCAGGTGCTGCAAACATCATAAACGTTACCCCAGCCATTTGAGAGAAATAAGATAAATTACTTTCGCCCCCATAGTGTTGTAGATTAGCATTTGTCATAAACGTGATAGCTGTATGAAATGCTAATGTCGGCTCCATTCCTGAAACATGGTTTGGATTTAACGGCAACATTCCCTGTAATCGAAATATGGAATACACAACAAGTACGCAAAACAAATTTGTTATGATTAAGCAATACAAATAGTGCTTCCAGCTTTGACGATGTCCTTTAATTCCTGCGACTTTACACAAAAATTTTTCCAATGGACCGAATACCTTTTGGAATGGTCCATTTTGCTGAAAAACATTATATATGTGATCTCCCATTGGTTTTGCTACTAATACAAATAGACAAATTGTAATTAGACTTGTAAGCCCATTCATCCTTTTTCTCCCCTCTGTTTCTCCTACAATTATTTTTAATCATACGCATTATTATATTTTGTAAAATTTTACCATTTATAGAATGAAAGAAAACACTAGGTTGCACCTAGTGTTTTTTACACACAAGTCCCCCCTCTCAAAACGCTGACGAGGTTAGCTGTCGGATTCGGGCCTTGAGAGTAGCCCTACCTAAAAAGGATTCACCCCAAGTGACAAAGCACAAAATTGGTTCCCCCGCTCCTAAATGGATTAAGCGATATTCGGCTGTAAAATTTGCTATTTGTTTGATAATATACTCCTCTACATTCTCATTGTAAAGAGAGAAAACACAAAAAAACAAATTATTAAATAAATTCAAAAAAAAGAAAGAAACCCCTTATTGATGAAAGGTTTCCTTCCGTATACTAGCGACTATAAACCGCCACTACAAAAGAAAGTGCAATATACAAACAAAGCGGACTGTATAACCACGTATCATACACTGAAAATTTTGTTCCCTTTACCTTTTTAAAGATCCCAACATACTTCATATCACCAACTGCACGCAAAAAGAAAATTCCGGCTAGAATCATACATCCCCATTTTGTATAATGACTCGCATTCCAAAAAGACAAATATCTACTTTGAGCTAATAGAATCATAGCAAAACATAGAATGGCAAGTGCCACTACAAAAGTCCCTATTTTCCGCGGAACAAAAGCATATTCTCCGCTATCTTTTTTCATCGGAAGAACAACCTTACTTCCCCAAGCTCCACCACATCCCCAGTACATATGAATAAGGCTAATGAATACAAGGATACCAGCACATACAATGATTAAAAATGATGTCATTATATTTCCCCCCTACTTGCATCATTCTTTCTCCTCCATAATTTCTCTAACTTTTAGTAACTTACCTTCTATTTTTTTTGTTTAATAAGTACAAGTGTAAAATTTATCTCGCTACTTTTGGGCAGTAAGAGCCCGATTGGTGAGAGCTTTTCACTAGTGTGGGATGAATAGCCCCCACTGATGGAAGTTTTACTTTATATTTATCCCCTTTAATCAGCAGCGTATGCACCAAAAAAGGAAACATAACTTTACGTAAAATTATGCTTCCTTCTTTATTATGAAATGTACTCTTTAAAATTTGTATTTTTATTGGGCATTTTTTGGTTTAATACATATTAAAGATAATAAAGCTCCTACAAATGCTAAAAAAATTGACAAGTAAAATATATAATTATCCGGCCCTTTCATTAATACAGCAAATACCGGAGGGCCTGCGGCTACTCCTACAAATCGCATTGAGCTATAAAGAGATGTAATCGATCCTCTCTGTTCCTTCTCGATTCCTTCTGTTATTAGAGCATCTAAGCTAGGAAGAACAGCACCAATCCCAATTCCACTAATTACAAGACTTATTATAATGATGTAAATATTTTTAAAGAATATTGGAGTAATTAATGTTATTCCTAATAAGAAAAAACCAATACATATACACCACTTCATCATTATTTTCTTATCGCCAATCTTTTTTCCTGTTATATAAGAAGTAAGAGAAAGTGACGCTAACGGAATAGCTAATACGAAGCCTTTCCAAACGCCTTCTAAGTGATATCGCTTTTCTAAAATGGAAGATAAATAAAAAAGGACACCAAACAGAATGAACATAATAATGCCTCCAAGTGAAAAAATCGGAAAAAGCCAACGTCCTTTCTCGCATAAAATCAATTTTACATTTTGAAGAAAGATACGTAATGGAGGAGCTTCTTGTTTTTGTTTAGGCGGCTTCACAAAAAAGAAAATTAAAATGATGGATATTATACATAAAATCGGGATGAACCAAAAAGGAAGAAACCAAACAAACGAAGCTAGTAAGGATCCTAAAATTGGACTTAAAACCTTACCTAATGTATTCGATGTTTCGACTAGACCTAGGCCGCTGCTCACTTGTTTTTCATCTTGAAACATATCACCTACACAAGGAATAACAACAGGCATCGCTCCAGCTGAGCCAATTCCTTGAATGATCCTCCCTATTAAAATCCACGTATAAGGATTTTCAAGCTTCCATGATACCCAACCTGTAATAGCTCCCCCTATAGCTGCTATCAATAAACTAGGTATAATTACTTTCTTTCTTCCCCACTTATCAGATAAATAACCCGCTATAGGAATTAAAATAATAGCAACAATAGAATAAACGGTAATGATAAGAGAAACTTGAAAATCATTAATATCTAATTTCTTTTCAATTAATGGAAGTATAGGGATTAACATGGAGTTTCCAAGTGTCATAACTAAAGGAACAGATGAAAGGGCCCACAAGCTCCATTTTTCTTTTTTGTCCATATGTGTAATATCTTCACTCCTTAAAGGCTGCATTTCAACAATATAATTTTAATTTTTAATACTAACGTTACTATTCCCAACGCCTATGTTTATATTGCACGAATATATAAAGTAAATTGTTAAAATCATTTGGAAAGTTATACTTTTTTAGTAAGTCCACATAATAAAGAGAAAATGTACAAAGGGGGGATCTCTTATGGAAGAAAAATTAAATCAAGAATTAAAAAGTAGTTTTGACAATACAATATTGCCTTTAACTTCTCTTACTAGCGGAAAGAGTATAGAAGTTGCACCTCATATCTATTGTTTATGTATAAAAATTGTAAATGTATGTTTTGTAGGAAATCCTTCAAAAACAAATGAATGGATATTAATTGATACAGGAATGCCAAAATCAGCAAATCTAATTACGGAATTTGCAGAGGAAAAATTCGGGAAGGACACAAAACCAAAAGCAATAATATTAACACATGGTCATTTTGATCATGTTGGTTCTGTAGTTGAGTTAGTAAAAAAGTGGAATGTACCCGTTTATGCACATACGTTAGAAATCCCCTTTTTAACTGGTAAAAAAGATTATCCAGAACCAGATGGATCCGTAGAAGGAGGATTTGTAGCCAAAATCTCCCCTTTGTTTCCAAACGAAGGAATTAATTTAGGTGAGTATATACATGAATTACCTTTAGATGGAAGCATTCCCGATATACCTGAATGGCGTTGGATACATACGCCTGGGCATACCCCTGGACACATTTCCCTATTCCGAAATACAGATAACTTCCTAATTGCCGGAGATGCATTTGTTACTGTAAAACAAGACTCATTATATAAAGTTTTAACTCAAGAAAAAGAAATGAGTGGGCCACCTAGATATCTTACTACCGATTGGCAAAAAGCTTGGGACTCAGTAAAAAAACTTCAGGAATTAAAACCTAAAGCTGTAATTACAGGGCACGGCCTTCCTATGTTTGGAAAAGAGTTGGAGGATAGTTTACAGCGTCTAGTAATGAAATTTGACAAAATCGCCATTCCTGACTACGGAAAATATATTTAAAGTAAAACTGATTGTGCTTTATAAAGGCACAATCAGTTTTTTATTTAACTTATACATTGATTTTACGCTTATAAATTCCAGTATTTTTTTAAAATTATCAACACACTCTAACATAGAGTTCTGGAAATGAAAAAAATTTTTTATTGCTACATGAAAGTGGGGGATACTAATGAAACATATTGTTGCTTTATTAATTAAATATACCGCTATTAGTGCTATATTACTCATAATATTAGGTGTATTTCAAGGCATTTCGACTCCTAGAATATTATTTATTTCATTAATAATTACAGGGGCAGCCTATTTAATAGGAGATCTATTCATCTTACCTAAGTATGGAAATACCGTTGCTACAATTGCCGATTTTGGTTTAAGCTTTTTTGGAATCTGGGTATTAACCTATCTTCTTACAAGTATCTCTCCAATTCGAAACATTACCGCAGCTTCATTTTGGACAGCTTTTCTTATTGGTGCGGCAGAAATATTTTTTCATATCTATATGAAAAAATTAGTTTTATATACAGATGATAATTCACAGCAATCATCTGTACGCCGTGATATGTATGCTACTGAGTTTTCAGATGAGTATATAGACCATTCCACAATGCCAAAAGTCAATTTATCTGAAAAAAGAAAAGATATAGATGATGAATTGGAATAAAAAAAGTGGCTTTGAGCCACTTTTTTATTTTGTTAAGCTTGTTCAGAATTTCGAACGTGTAACGGCGGAGGAATTACCCAGCCTTTCTTTTTACTTAAACGCAGCAATGCTGCCCCAGCTTGTGCTTTTTTCATATGAAATTGTCCAAATAGCATGCCTACATCTTCTCGAAGGCATTTCCCCATAATTTGGCTACAAGTTACTAGTCCTGCAGCAAGACCTGCAGAAACAGCCGCTGCAATTTCTGCATCATTAATGCGAGCACCAGGCGGAATATCCTCAATAGATGCAACAGGTCTTTCTGGAGGCGCTGGCGGTAAAGCCACTCCATTTACCTTCAAAAGAGACTTTAATTCTTCTGTTTCAGAAATCATATCGTTTTCAATTAGATTCTCTAAAAATTTCTTCAAATCTTCATCGCCTGTATGATTCATATATACTTGATGTCCAGCAATCGCTCCCTGCGTCGTAAGAAGATAACTCCAAATATCAAATACTTCTCCATAATGCAAAGGCTCATTCTGAGGATTACCACTTAATACACCCATTTTACGATACCCTCCTATAGAAAATATTATAATAAAAATTCTTTTAAGTATTAAAAATAAACTTTTAAGTATGTTTGTTCTGGCAAAAGAGTTCTTGTAATTCATGGGAAACACCTTACCCATAATTAATACGTTTTGTTGCTTACACTAGAGTTTTCCAATATAATATTCGAAGTTGATTAAAGATTATTAACGATCTTTGAGTAAGTATGTGATTATTATGAGGATTTTCCTTACTAAGATACATATACATAAAGAAAATATATAGGATATACATGCTTTAGCTTACTGTATTTTATTATGTTTTTAACTAAAATTAACGGGTAAATCCACCACTAAGGTGTTGTTCTGCTAATGTTACTAAACGTTTTGTAATTTCACCACCAACAGATCCATTTGCACGAGCTGTTGTGTCTGCACCAAGCTGCACACCAAACTCTTGTGCAATTTCATATTTCATTTGATCAATTGCATTTTCTGCTCCTTGAATTACTATTTGATTACGACTTCTACTATTATTATTTGTCATGTTGTATCACCTCCTATATTTTTAATATGCTACCAATCATAAAAAACAAGTATTCCTTTTTATGGATATTTATTCGGACTAAATCACTACACTTTAACCAAAAACATATAAAGTAAAACTTCCATAAATAAGGGATTCCTTCATCCATCACTAATAGAAAGCCTACCCAATCGAACATATACCAGCAGTTATCTCCCACCTCTCTTCTTCGATCTTTTCTCAATCTCAAGATAGAATTTTATTGCTCAAAACAGCGGGATGAAAAATCCCCTCCAGATAAGCAATCTAGAAGGGGTCTTTTGTTCACATCATTATTTTTGTATCTTATTTCTATTAGCACCCATTGATACCAAACTTTTAGCTGATAAGACGTGTAATTCGCTTCTTCTTCCACGACAATCGATAATATCCATATTGTAAAAGTAAGCTCACAATAAATGCAGCTGGATATCCAATCCATATTCCTTTTATCCCAAGGCTCGTATGATACGACAGGAAATAGGCCACTGGAACTTCCACACCCCAAATCGATATAACCGCAAAAATAGTGGGCCACAATACAGTTCCACTCGCACGCATTGTCGCACCAATAATTTGCGCATGACCGAAAATTAAGTAACTCCATAACGTAATCATAATGAGACTATGTGCAATATCAATTGTACTCTGACTCGTTAAAAAGAGTGCTAAAATTTCTTTTGAGAACAAATAAATAAAAGAGATTAATATTCCTCCAATTACATAGTTCATAATAAGTCCCGCTCGGATTACTTTTTGCAGGCGATCAAATTGATTTGCTCCAATGGACTGCGCTGCAAATATGGAAACAGTGATCCCAAGACTAACCGCTGGCATCTGTACATAACTTGCTACTTGGTTTACTACTCCGTACGCCGCAGTTGCGTCTGATCCGAAGCGATTTACAAAGGAAATAACGGCAATCTCTGATAATGAAACGAGTATCATATTAATACTTGCTGGGATACCAAGACGTAATAACAATTTTAACAAGTCCCAATCCATGCGAAGATACTTTCGAACTGTTGCATCAAATTGCAATGGATGTTTCGTTTTTCTTAAATAAACTAACAGAATAGTAAATGTAACAATTGTTGATATAACAGAAGCATATGCTGCACCGTATACACCAAGTTTCGGCAGGCCTAACCAGCCAAAAATAAGAATAGGTAATAATGCCATATTTAGTCCTGTACTAACAATTAAAAAATAAAATGGTGTTTTAGAGTCCCCTGTCCCGCGCATAAATGTTGTATAGGCAAAGTACAAAAATAGTACTGGCATGGAAATAAACAAAACTCGTGCATAGTGAACACTTATATTAATAATATTTTCTGGCGTACCAACCAAGCGCATAATATCCATTGCGAACATACTACCCACTACCGCTAAAATCGCTCCAAGTACAAACGTAAATGTTAACGTTGTACCGACAATGGCCTTTAAACGCTCTTCATTCCGGGCCCCAAAAGCCTGACCAATTAAAATCGAGCTACCAGAACCAATCCCAATTACAAATGAAATGAGTAGAAAAAACAACGGAAAGAAAGCCGAAATAGCAGCTAAATCATTAATACCAAGCCAACGTCCCACTACTACCATACCAAACAACTGTCCAAGCGACTGCAATACATTACTTAAAAGTAAAGGAATGAGAAACATAGACATAGAACGCCATATTGGTTTACTTTCTGTTCCTTCTTCATTTATTTTCAAATTTCATCTCCCCTTTTATCGAGATGCTTCGCGGTTATATCCACGCTCTCCATATGGCTTTAAACTCTCTAACCATTTCTCTTCTAGTTTCTTCAATTCTTCTTTTTCGTTAAAATATCCAGTATCTTTCTTTTTCAACACTTCTAATACTTCAAACTCAAAAGCATCTGCCCCGTATTCCTTCCAATCATCTTGCAATGCCTTATTCGTATGAGAACCCATATTAAGTAAAAGTCGTCTTCCACTCATAGTTTTTAAGTTCCCCGTACTCTCTACATACACTTTTCCGTTTTTCATATTCTTAATACAGTAAATTCCAGATTCTATTTCTGTTTCTTTATACAGTTGTTTTAATTCTTCTCTTCTATTCAATTTCCTTTCTCCTTTCACTTTATCTATATATATCTTTTCGCCATCTAAGTCACTGGTATGTTGAATTCAACAGGACCGCTACTTGGCTACTTGCTCGCTCCTTTTGTTTAAAACCTGGCATGTAGTAGAAAAAGGCCCTGACCGCTTCTATGCATGGCCAGATGCTCTCGCCCATCTAAAAAGAAAGAAGGTTTTCATGTCGATTTTTTAATTTGTATTGATCTACATTATTCTCTATAATTTCACCCAGTACTGACTTCCATCTGATGTTCTATCAAGGAAACCATATTCAATTAAGTATCTTCTTAACGTGACATAATCAGGATATACATTTTCTAAAATCTCATTAACTTCTTTTTCTGTATATTTTTGATTACTATCAAACTTTTTCACTAAATGTTTCAAAATAATTAATTTTCGCTTTTGTTTCTTCGGAAATGTAGAAAGCGGTCCGTCTAATCCTTCTGTAAAATGTGATTTTAAAACTTCTTCATTCTCTGCTTCTGTAATGTTATACCGTTGATCAACCATCGTAGCTGTACGGTGAATAGGGAGAAATTTAGATTGATTCGTCGCCTTTTCTTCTGACAACTCCATAAGCGCAAGAAACACCTTTGCTTGCTTCATCTTCTCTCTTAATGTAAAACGATGATTCCGAATTGTTGATGTGCTTCCACCGTCCATTTCCTTCACAATTTCTTTATCATTTAGACCCATATGAAAGAACTGTATCATCTTCTTCTGCAAGTCTGTTAAACCTGTTAACTTCTTATCTAATGCTAATAAATAGTCGAACATAGAAGTATGTTCATTTGCGATATGAAGCTGCGCAAACTTCTCTGCTTCATAAAAAACATTTTGCTCTTGATAAATAATACCTTTCACAAATCTAGCTCCGCACGCTAAACAAATGTATTCTTCAGTTTCCTTCTCAAATACATATCCTTTTTTCAATTCTTCTACTGAAGCATTCCAAAACCATTCCGAAATATCATTCATGCTAAACAATCCCCTAAAAAGTTTATTTTAAAAACAAACAAATTATGATTTAGTTTATTTTCATTTATAATATCACAACAAAAACAAACATTTCAACGTATCGTTTGCCTATTTTCAAACAAAAATAAATAACGTTTATGTTTTATAAATATCAAAAGGAAATTTCATGCCTTTTGATATTTATAAAACAACATTTCTATCAATGTAGTCTTACTACCCTCGAGTAGCTGGATAAACAAATACAATTTTTGTTTACATTTGCACACGAAAAAACAACAAATAGGACTAGCTATCATGCTAGTCCTATTTCTCATTATCGTTATTAAACTTTTCTTTTTTTCTCAATTAACTTGAGCATAATGAAAACAACTACTGTAGATAGGAAGACGAAGAATAATTGAAGATAGTCTAAATGAAATGATTGGTTGGAGTTGTCTAAAACTAACGCTACAACGCTCATCCACTCCGACTTATTGGACATACACAACTCTGTAAATAAATATGTTTACCTTACTTCAAATGTCCTTATTTTACCAAAAAGATTTTATTTTTTTCTGTGGTATAAAATTATTTCGGTTTCATCCCTGTCGGTGCAATTGTAACAAGTGCAGTGTTTTCTCCTCTTTACTTCCTTTATGTTCAATGCGCTTTGTCACAATCCCATCTTTCATAAACAAAATACAATCCCCTATCTCCGCTGCCACATCCATCATATGTGTTGAAAAAATAACAATTGTCCCCTCCTTCTTGATGTCCTGTAAAACCTCGACGAATGCATTGACCCAAAATGGATCCAAACCATTTGTTGGTTCATCTAATAATAATAGTTTCGGTTTCCCTAACAACGCTTGTCCAAATACTAAGCGTTGCCGCATGCCCTTCGATAAATGTTTTACAAGTTCATTCCTTTTTTCAACCAGACCTATCTTTTCTAAAATCTCTTTTATTTGTTTTTGACTTGCCTTTCGTAACACACCATAAAAAGAAAGAAACTCCTGCACTGTCATCATTTCCTGTGCATGGAAGTCATCCGGCATATATCCAATTTGCGACACGTAGGCATTTCTCTTTTCATGAAGAGTAACACCATTCAATACAATTGTCCCTTCTGTCGGCATTGAAATACCTGCCAAGATATGAAGAAGTGTACTTTTTCCTGCACCATTCCCGCCGCATAGTACGATGCATGTTCCTCCATCTACTTGAATTGAAAAGTGAGAAAGTGCTTGTTTTGTCTTATATTGCTTTGAAACCTTTGAAACTTGCAAAAGTGTCATTGCATTTTTCTCCTTTCTAGCTTCCATGCGGAGAGAGCAAATCCTAAAATCATGTACAGCAATGTATACAAAATGAGCACTCCCCATGCCGCCCCGGATTGTAAGAAAGTGATTAGGGCATCGTATGCTTCTCCAAATATTGCACCACCGCCTAATTGAACAACAAATACGATGCGAAGCAATTCAGCTGGATTGATAAACAAAGCTATTTTTAGAAGCACAGCAATCATCGGATACGGAACAAAGCTAAGAACAGCGATAAGCGCAGTTGGCCAAATCATAATGAAGAAAAACCACACCCCTACAGATATCGTTAGTGCCTGCCATCTTGTTACGACAAAAGAACCTATCACGAAACCGATTATTAGGAAGAAAAGCATTAATACTATTGAGAATACATAAAGAGCCAGCACCCATTTGATAGATAACGCACTTCCATTAATTAGGCCAATTATGAGACTTATACCATAACTAAGTGTGAAAATAATGAGCTGCGCTGTAAGTTGTCCGAATGCTTTTCCCATTACGTAAGCAACACTAGAAACGGGATACGTACTTAATAACGGCCACTGTCCGTTTTCCATTTCATTCGCAACAGAAAAAGAACTGATAATCAGCATAAATAACGGTATAATATACAGCACTAAATTCGCCATTGTACCTGTCATATTTGTGTATCCTGTTATTGTAGGTGTATTTCGCTCTAGTAAAAATAATAAAGACAAAACACTCGTCCATAGGATTACAAATGTATAAGATGAACGTTGTCTTATCGTGATCCGCCACTCAGATTGCCAAATGTGCCACATACAATCCCTCTTTCCGTAAAAAAAGACAACCGGAACGGTTGTCCTTTTTATTAATGTGAATGATTCATATCCTTTTTCTTTCCATTCTCTTCTTTTATTTTCATCATCATATCCATGTTCTTTTTCCATTCATGCTTTTCCAAATCTTTTGCAGCTAACACTTCACCTTTATTTTTAGATATAAAGCTTTCCGCATCTTTTTTATCTTTAAAAGAAATCACATTATAAGCCATCGGTGTTTTAATATCTTTGTCATAAACATAAGTCGCTTTCTCTACTTCAACCCACTCTTTTGTATTGTAATCACGTACAAATTTTGCTTGCAACTCTTCATTCTTGTTTTTATCCATCCATTTGTACATACAGCCAATATCATCAAATTTTAATGATTTACCGTTTTCAAGAATTACTTCTGTTCCGAATTGATCCTTCGTCACAGCCATATTACAATTGGCACATTTATCAGTTTTCTCGTCAATTGCTACTGGCTTAACTTCCTTTTTCCCGCAGCCAACTACTGTCAATAAAAGAGCTGCAACTATTGTAATAAGTAAACCTTTCCATTTCATCTTTTTTTCCTCCCAATTTTAAATAAAGTGATACTTATTGCTAACATACTCACACTAATCATTCCGATTTGCATCTTAAATGAAGAATTGTTTTCTACCTTCTTACCTCTAATTGTCATCGCAGGTTCATAATCAGTTAAAACTTGATTTTCAGGACTTTTCAATAATGTTTGGAGTACAAGCATACCAGGTGCTTGGAAAAACAACTGATATTCAGGGACTTCATTTGTTAGTGTTAGAAAAAATGGATCTGCTCTGTATGGTATGCTGCTCATACCATTTCCCTTTGTATCCAGTTTCAAGGATGCGTCCCAATAATTATGTATAATTTTGTTTCCATTGCTGTTTATCGCTTGAGACTCATTTACATTTCCGATAAAGACATTGTCAGACACATTATTTTCATTCGCATTTTTAAATTGCATGCCAATAAAATTCCCGTTTACTTCATTATCTGAAATACGGTTGTTATTCGCATTTTCCACATACATTCCAACACGATTATAAGAAATTCGATTATCAATCGCTTCTGTTTTCTCTGTATCGTACAGCAATAATCCCTGTGCATTGACATTACGGTTATTAAAACTGAAGTCATTCTTTTTAATTGTTGTTTCTTTTGTTCCCATCACCATAGCCCCTGTAATATTGTGATGAGACTTGTTATTCTGTACGGTAATGTGATTAGAAAACATAATATGTACGCCATAACGAGAATTTCTGATAACATTTTGAGTTACTCGGTTAAAATGACTATTTTCTATATAAATGCCATCTCTTACTCTATCAATCTCGACTCCTTGAATCATATTATTATTTGATTCCCATAAATCGATTCCGTTTCCTTTAGAATCTCCTCTAATAAAACTATCTTCTACAACCGTATCACTGGCCTCGTTACATTTAATTCCAAACTGCTTCGTGTAGATTCGCAGATTGTGCAACCTATGATTCTTACCAGTGACACGAATCGCTTCCGTGTCTTTCACATTGCTGCATTGTTCTACCTTTATATGCTTCAATGTGACAGATTGTCCTCTTATCGTAATAGCAGGATCTTTACTACAAGAACGAACGGTAACCTCCCCCGTTCCTTCCAAGGTAATTGGCCTTGAAAGAACGATTGTTTCATTATAAATACCATTTGGGATTTTTACGATTCCATATTCAGGAGCAGCGTTAATTTGAGATTGTAGCGTATCTTGTGCGTGAGTATGTAATGACAAACTCAAAAACAGTATACAAAAGAGAAAAAAAACTCGAGTTATTTTCATATAGCAATCCCTTTTTCTTATTAATTAAGTCGACCTACATGAAGGATAACAAACAATTGTGTGGAATTTATGAAGTAATTTTGTATTTTTTAACAAAAAAGAGAACTTTTGTACTTATTCGATCTCATGATAAACAAAAAATAATAGGATCCCCTCGCGAGAATCCTATCCTTTATAGAGCATTTCATTCATTCCTTCGGCTCAATCATTTTCCTCGGATCTACAATTTCATCAAATTGTTCCTCTGTTAATAATCCTGATTGCATTGCTGCCTCTTTCAATGTTAATCCTTCTTTATGTGCATGCTTCGCAATTTTCGCTGCATTTTCATAACCGATATGTGGGTTTAAGGCTGTTACAAGCATTAACGAGTTATTTAAGTGCTGCCCAATAATTTCTTCATTTGCTTCAATACCTACTGCACAATGATCGTTAAATGAAACAATTGCATCTGCTAATAATCTAGCTGATTGCAAAAAGTTATACGCAATAACCGGTTTAAAGACGTTTAATTCGAAGTTTCCTTGACTTGCCGCAAAGCCAATTGTTGCATCATTTCCCATTATTTGCGCTGCAACCATCGTTAAAGCTTCACTTTGTGTTGGATTTACTTTCCCTGGCATAATAGAGCTCCCTGGCTCGTTTGCTGGAATCGTAATTTCACCAAGACCACTGCGCGGACCACTTGCAAGCCAACGTACATCGTTTGCAATCTTCATTAAGTCAGCAGCTAACGCTTTTAAGGCACCGTGCGTATAGACAACTTCATCATGACTTGTTAACGCATGAAATTTATTTGGCGCTGATACAAATTGTTTGCCTGTAAAATTACTAATTTCTCCTGCAACCATATCACCAAATTTCGGATGAGCATTAATCCCTGTTCCAACCGCAGTACCACCAATTGCGAGTTCTTTCATATATGTACTGCTTTCAATAATCATCCGTTCTGTTTTTTCAAGCATACGATGCCAGCCGCTTACTTCTTGTCCTAACGTTAACGGCGTCGCATCCTGTAAATGAGTACGACCAATTTTAATAATATGTGAAAATGCGTTTATTTTTTCTTTTAGGGTTTCTTTTAATTTTTCTACTGCCGGTAATACTTGTTCTTCTACTGCAATAACACAAGCAACGTGAAGTGCTGTTGGAAACGTATCATTTGAACTTTGGGACATGTTCACATCATCATTTGGATGAATATGCCCCTCAAGTCCTTTTTCTTTTAAAATTTGATTCCCGCGGTTTGCGATTACTTCATTCACATTCATGTTAGACTGTGTACCACTTCCTGTTTGCCAAACAACAAGTGGAAAATGTGTATCCCATTTTCCTGCTAAAATTTCATCCGCCGCCGCTACAATTGCAGTTGCTTTTTCTTCTGATAACTTTCCTAATTTTTGATTACTAATCGCTGCACCTTTCTTTAAAATTGCAAATGCCCGCACAATCTCAAGAGGCATACGTTCTATACCAATCGGAAAGTTTTCCTTACTTCGCTGCGTTTGCGCTGCCCATAATTTATCAGCTGGAACTTTCATTTCTCCTAATGTATCTCTTTCCATTCTGTACTTCATTTTTTCATCCCCTTAGAATATAATACCTTCTTTTTTATTTTACTAAAAATATCAATAAATAATAAATATTACCATTAAAGATGAAAGTCATTGATTGTTTTCTATAGCTTCTATCTTAAACCAGGCTATGCCCTGCACGTTTTGGAAATGGAATTTCCTTGCCAATTTTCCGATAAAAAACTGTTGAGAAACAATTCTCAACAGTTTTTTATCCAACAATTCTTTCTTCTTGTTTTTCTTTTTCCTCAGAGAGTAAAGCATACGGTGTACACATATACGTCATGGCAACTGGATCATATATAACACGCGCTCTCACACCAAACACTGTTTCAAACAGCTCATCATTTAATACATCTTTTGGTGCGCCTTCCATTGCTTTATTTCCATCTTTAATCGCAACAAGGTGATGTGCATATTTGGCCGCGTGATTTAAATCATGTACAACCATTACGACAGTTCGATTTTCTTCTTCATTTAATTTTTTCAATAGCTCTAGTATTTCTAACTGATGGGCCATATCTAAATATGTTGTCGGTTCATCTAATAGCAATAACTCTGTATTTTGCGCAAGCGCCATCGCAATCCAAACACGTTGACGCTGTCCGCCTGACAATTCATCTAGTGTACGTTCTATAAATTGATTCATTCCAGTTACTTCAAGCGCCCAAGTAACCATTTCATAATCTTTCTCTGTTCGTTTTCCAAGTAATCGTTGATGCGGATAACGGCCATGCCAAACAAGTCCTTCTACTGTTAACCCTTCCGGTGCTGTCGGAGATTGTGGTAAAATGGCTAATTTCTTTGCTACTTCTTTTGTTGGCATCGTATGAATTGTTTTTCCATCTAAGTATACATGCCCCTTTGTTGGCTGCAGCAACCGCGCTAATGATTTTAAAATCGTTGACTTTCCACATCCATTTCGACCAACAAGTGCTGTAATTTTTCCTTCTGGAATATGTAAATCAAGATGATTAATAATTGTTTGATCTCCGTACGTAAGCTCCAATTGTTTTGTATGTAAACTTGTCATCTTGTTCACTCCTTATTTTTTATTTATGCTGTTTTTCTAATTACCAGTAAATATATAAAATACGGTGCTCCAATAAGTGCTGTTATAATTCCAGCTGGTATTTCAATTGGCGGAATAATAATTCTCCCTACCATATCTGCACCGGTAACAAGCAATGCCCCGAGCAATGCAGACACTGGCAAAAACAACCTACTGTCTGAGCCAACAAGCAGCCGTGCTGCATGCGAAATAACAAGTCCTACAAAACCAATTGTACCTGCTACCGCTACTGAGCTTGCCGCTAAACCAACTGCTACACCGATAAGCACAAGACGAACAACATCAATACGCATTCCTAAACCCTTAACAATTTCTTCATTTAATAATAAAAGATTAATTTGTTTATAACTCATAAATATAATTACCGCACCAATCAAGGTCCATGGCCATAGCATTTCAACATGTTGCCAAGACCTTGCATATAAACTTCCTTTTAACCATACGAGAGCTTGTGAGGAATCAAGTGCAAATTTCACAATAATAAACGTAATGAGCGCATGTAAACCCGCAGAAATTGCAACGCCGCATAGTGCAAGACGCTCCGGCCTCACTCCTCCTTTTTGATACGATAAAGCATATACTAGTAAACTCGCAAGCATTGCCCCGACAAATGCAGCAATAGGGAGCATAATTGGCGGTACATTTGGAAACATAAGCAACATCATAACAGCTGCTAATCCTCCGCCAGCAGAAATCCCAATAATGTCAGGTGCAGCAAGTGGATTACGTGTAACACTTTGTAAAATGGACCCTGATAATGCCATGTTAATTCCAACTAAAATCGCTATGACAAGACGTGGTAAACGATATTTTATTACAACACCTTTCCCTGTTATCATTCCTTCTATAATGTCAGCAATTGGTGTTGGCACAGCCCCAAGACGTAAACTAAGTAGAGCAACTGCAATTAACAATATAATCCCTACTATCATAATAATCGTAAATCGGCCAAACTTCTTCATTTGACAGCACCTCGCTTTCTTCTCATTAAATAGATGAAGAACGGTGTGCCTAAGAGTGCAGTTATAACGCCAACTGGTGTATCAGCTGGATAAGAAACCCACTGCGCTGCAAAATCTGCTATGACAAGAAGGTTTGCACCGAGCAATGCTGAAAATGGTAAAATAATTCGATAATCTTGACCGACCAGTTTTCTCGCAACATGCGGAACGATGAGTCCAATAAACCCAATTGGTCCCGCTACCGCAACCGCACTACCAACAAGAAGAACAATTAAAAACGCAAATATTCGCCGAATACGAAGAACGTTTATACCAAGTCCACGTGCAGTCTCTTCACCAAGAGATAAAATGTTCAATTGATTTGCTAGAAAAAAAATAATGATTGTAACAGGAACTGCCGATACTAACATCATTTTTATATCTAGCCAATTTGCTCCTGATAACTTCCCAGCCATCCAATATAAAATTTCTGTTAGTTGCGTTTCATATAATAAAATTGCTCCAGTTGTTAATGATCCAAGAAATAGACTAACTGCAATGCCCGCAAGCACAAGACGTGAAGGTGTATATTCACCGCGAAACGCTAATGAATAAATAACGCTGCCGCCTACTGCGGCCCCAAGAAAAGCTGCTAGTAAAATAACGAAAGTCGCATCCTTCTCTCCAAACACTAAAAGGGCAATCACAACAAAACAAGAAGCCCCTTGATTTACTCCCATAATTTCAGGATCTGATAAAGGATTCCGTGTAATCCCTTGTAATAGACATCCCGCTACGGCTAACGCTGCTCCAAGTAGAGCTCCTAATAGTACACGCGGCACACGTACTTGCCAAACAGTATAGTAAATTAAATTTTTTGTATCTATTGCAAATACTTCTGATATGTTATGAAATGATAATCCTTTTACGCGAAATAATGCGGAGAGGGCTCCAAACATTACTAATAGTAGAAAAAAGAAGATAAATTGCAAAGTAGAAGAAGCATACGGACTTGGTGCCCGTCTGCTTCTAATTTGTATATGATACAAAGTCTCCAACTCCTTATTTAGAAGACTGACCTGTTAATGCCGGAATCGCCTCATCTAAAATTTTATCTGCCGCAATCGGACCACGCCCGCGTGCCCAGAGATTACGATCAACATCAACTACATGCTTTTCTTTCACTGCTTTTAAGTTATTGTATAGTGGATTATTTTTAAACTTCTCTACATTCTCACCATATAAGAAAATATAATCCGGGTTAATTTCATTTAGACGTTCCATCGTAATTTTTGCAATTTCTGCCTTGCCCTCTGTTTTTGCTTTTTCTCCTTCATATGCATATGTAGCGCCAATGTCTGTCATTAAAGAACCAATAAAGGAATCTTTAATCCATACAGAAAACTCATCATCAAAAGCTCCGATTACAAGTACGTTTGGATTTCCTTTTACTTTCTCTTTTGCTTTTGAAATTTTATCTTGTAATTCTGTTTTAATTTTTTTCGCTTCTTCTTCTTTTCCAACTGCTTTTGCAATCGTATCCATATTTTTTATTATTTCTTCATAACTGTTATCATCGAACGCAATTGTTGGTGCTATATCTTGTAATTCTTTTTGAATCATATTGTGGCGATCCTTACTTGCAATAATTAAGTCCGGTTTCACAGATGAAATGACTTCCAAATTCGGAGCCTTTCGCTCCCCAACATCTGTTACTTTTGATACTTTATCTTGCAAATATTCTGGAATTTTCGTTTTTCCTACTCCCGCATTCCCAACTGGTGTAACACCTAGATCCGTTAATGTATCAATAAATGAAAAGTCAAGAGTTACTATATTTTTCCGTGTTTCTTTTAACTCTGTTTCTCCCCATTCATGTTTAATTTTCACTGACCCTGTTTGATTTTTTGCTTCCGCTTTCTCTTCTTTCTTAACTGTTTCTTTTGCTTCCCCACTGCAGCCGGCAAGTGCTCCCACCGTTATTGACATAGCTATAAGTACAGTACTAAGTTTTTTTCCTTTCATTATGTAATCCCCCACTTAAATAATATTGATAATCATTATCATTTAAAATAATAGCATAATTTTAAAAATTGTCTACCATTTATTGAAAAAATATTCGTAACAATGATTCACACATTCTCCCGTTCTAACCATTTTCATCTCGAAATTTAAAGACAATTGGCAATAAGCCCTTCACCTCAAGAGTCAGTGAAAAGCGAAAAAAAATCAGTGAAGGACGAAACCTCCACTGATTTTCTTTACTTTATAAGATAAGCGCTTTTTGCAGTACATCATCATATACATATTCTTTTCGTACAAGTGAAGAAACCATACCGCTTTGCAATGCACTGTACGCCGGAACAAATGTCATTTTATCCCCTATGCGGTGCGGTGTACTATCAGTTATATCAACAATTAAATGGTCACTACTTCCACCAAGAATTTCAATATTCCTATCGAAAGGCCGTAAACCACTAATATCAAGATCCTGCCTTCCTACTGCAACAATCGCTCGTAGTCGCTCCCCTTTATCTTCAAAATACGGAACTTGACCAAATGCATCTTTTCCAATAACGCCTTTTGGCATAGACGGCTTTCTTTTTATTTCAATGATTTCTGCTTCAATTGAAAATACATCTTGGTACATAAAAGAAATATTTTTTCCATACGCTGTTTCTTTCCCAAGAAAAATAGCTTCTCCGATCCGTAAAGAGTTAACACGTCCAATCTGTTTTCTTTGCATGATAAGTGGTAACGAACTTGAGTTACCACCTGAGATAAGCCGAAGCTGTTTTCCAATTTCCTTCTCTACTACTTTTGCTAATTGCGTTAATTCTTGTAAAGAATGTTCAGTTGGAATAACACCGCTAAAACAAGTAAAGTTTGCTCCAATACCATCGAGTATAATTCCTGGTATATTCGATACTCTCTGCGCTGCTTCCACCACTTCATATGGCATCATTCCTTCTCGAAGATCACCTAAATCAACCATTAGAATCACGCGGTGCGTTGTTCCGTATCTTCTCGCTGCTCTTCCTAATGCTTCTATGATACATAGTTCAGAATTCAAGCTAATATCTGTCCAAAGAACCGTTTCTTCTACTTCTGACAAAGCTGGTGCACGAATTAATAAGAGCTCAGCTTCTTTTCCAACAATAGAACGAAGTTTATAAAGATGCTGTAATCTGGAATCAGCAAATTTTGTATACCCTGCCTCTTGAAGCGTTTCAATCACTTCTTCTGCAGCGCCGACTCCTTTTGTTACAGGAAAACATATAATATTTGAACGCTCGCATAATCGTTTCATTATCATGGCATTATACTTCAATTTTGAAAGGTTTACTTTCATGATAGGCAGCATGTTCGTTCCTCCTATTACATACAAAGTGGATTTTGAAAACTTGTATATAAATAAGATTTTGCTTGATCTTGTATTCTCATTGAGAACAATGCTTTCGTTTCAATTTGCCTTGCAAATATAGCTGCCTTTTGTTCTTCGGTTGCATCTACCATGTAATCTGCAACAATAGCAGCAACAATTCTCCATAACTCTTTTTCCTGTACGTCATCTATCGATTGAGCTAACGTAAATAATACATCCCCAAAATGGTTTTGGAGTACCGAATGAATAAACTTGTTATAAACCTCATTCATATCATCTGTAAATACGACTGCTTCTTTAACCTCAGCAATATCAACTACCTCCGCTAATGTTTTCTTATGAATTCTCACTCCTCCTAAATCACGTACAAAAATACGTTGGACCTCACCGCCTTTTGTAACAATAATAGAGTTTTGCATATGTCCTTCTAAAGCAATTCCATATTGTAAAACTAGCTGCAGTAAAGGAACCATGACTTTCTCAGTGTAATGAGCGACATAGTGAAACACCTCTTTTTTACCGATAGTTTCCATCCTGAAATATGTACGCATCATATCAACAATAATAGGCTCTCCTTCTTTTAATGGATTGCTTGCTGTTAGACTAGCTCCAACCCATAGTAACTCTCCCTCTTGCCTATATACATTTGGACTCTCTCGTAAAATAAATGCTAGATTTCTTCCTAAATGAAAGTCATTATTTTTTGTAAAAGTAGCTCCAACTCGTTCACGAACGACAATTACTGATTGTGATAGCTCGTTCTCTTTTGCATAAATCTTATCAAATAGCGTAGAAAGAATTGGCCCATTTACAGTTATTTCTGGTGATACCGTCCTAACTGCACTTGTTGCTTGTACCCGTACTGGAAGCTTCACATGATATGGTAGCTCTAATAGATTCATTGTTCGAAATGAAAGCGTTGCTCTGGACGAAAGCTGATATGGAATCGGAATAATACGCCCTTCCTCTAAATCTTTCCCATACTCCTCTATTAGTACGTGCTCATATTGCCATGGATGAACAAGAAATGGATAATAGTCTTCTATTCTATTTCTTCTGTTTACTAATAGGCCAGAAACTGTTTCATATAAACCTGGTAAATTTTTATATAATAAAGGTTTTTCAAAGCTATCTCCTGTAACTACTGTTACATCTTTATGAACAAGCACTACATATAACGGAACAACTTGCTCAAATTCAGGAGCATAACGCTTTACTTCTTCTTTTGATAAACCAAGTTTTGTTTTTGTGGAAGGATGCAGTGGATGCCCTTCGATTACGAATGACTCTGTATATAATAATTCGTCAAACGACATACATTTTTTTAGTTCTTCAAGGAATTGGCATAGATTATTTGGTTTGTATTTTGCAAAAAACATCAAATTTGTTTCAAGCTGCTGTTTTGCCCATTCTTGTTTTTGTTCCCATACTTCATAAGCTAATTCTAAGTTCTCTACACTGTTCTGTAACTCTTTCTGCAAGGAATCTGAAACATGAAGCTGAAAGAATGGTGCTACTTCTTCAAAAAACATTTGTAATGACTCAATCCATCTCACATGCCCTCTTACTTTAAACCGAAGTGGAAAAGCAAATTCGTACCGTTCAAATGCCCCTTCTTGTTGCACTTCTAATAATAATTCTGCTTCATTCATACAATCTATAATTTCAATACCATCATCATGTTTTAGCACCGCACAGCTTTCTAATAAATTTTTTTCACGAATTAGCGCATTACAAAAACGATTTAAAATACGATATTCTGCTTGTACTCGATTAGCCTGTTTACTTTGAATGGACAAAATTCTTCACCTTCCCTTTTCGTTGTTTCACTTTTATATACTGAAATGCCAATGGGATCATACATAAAATACCCATCATCACAAATGTTTCAGAAATCCCCACGTATTCAATGGCATAACTTACTACAATTGAACCGAGTGGAATCATACCTCGATCCATTAATACAACACTAAGCATGAGTCCTCGTTCCTCTTCACGAACATTGTTTTGAAAATACACACGGTTACTAGAACGTAACAACTGTCCAAAAAGGCCGATAGAGAATAATAGTATAAAAAACACAAATGTATTACTAATAATGAGGAGCACTATACTAATAGAAAACAAAACTAAACTCATGTAATAAATCTTAATTTCTGAAATATACTCTAATATTCTAGGAAGAATAATAGTTGCTATAATGGCCCCAATTGCCGCCGAAGACATCGCAATACCAAATACTTCTGCTTTTCCAGTAAATTGATGAGAAACAAGTACAGGTAATACGGATGTATACGAAAAGCCAAAAGCCATTGTAATCATTGATGTCATAAAAATATTTCTTCCCCTATGATCATGGGAGAAATATTGAACAATTTGTTCCCAGCTTGCTTTTTTCTTTTCTTTTCGTTTTTTCATCGTTTTATCTTTCATTGGTAATACGAGGATGAATGCAATAAGTGAACAAGCTGCCTGCATCATAAATGTAAGTTCAATATGTCCTCCTGCAATTAAAAATCCAGCTACTGCAGGACCTGTCGAACGACAAGCATTCATCACAAACGAATTCATAGATATCAATTTACTAATTTGATTATTCGTATCAATATCCGAAAGAAGCGTATTTCGATTTGGTGTTTCTAATGCACTAATGACTCCTCTTACAAATGAAAAAAGAATAAAAATAAAAAACGAAGGAGTAACAAACACAACATAAATAGCAAGTAACGTTGTAACTACTAGCCCCCAGAATGAATATGACTTCATTAACTTAATACGCGGATACAGATCACAAAGCTTCCCTGCATATACACTAAACAATGCAATTGGAATGAGCCGTACAAAGTTTATCCATCCTAAATATGTAGCACTATGATACAAATCATAGACGTACCAATTGATTGCAGTCATTCCAAGCCAATTGCCCATAAATAAGAAAAATGAACTACTAAAAAAGAGTTTACGAATACGAACCACCTCGAATTTTTTTTGTTGCATTTTTAAATGCATCTTTTATAATTGAGATTGATTATCAATGTCATCACGTTAACAATATAAAATATTCTTATTTTTTTGTAAAGATTAAAAACTTGAGAAAGGTGGTTTCTATGCATCTCAATAAAATTCAAACGTTAGAATTAGAGGAACAAAGCTTGCTTTCTTTTTTACAACAACATCACGCACCACTACATAAAAACTATCAACAAATGATTCGAAAAGGACGAGCTGGTATACTTGAACGATTACTATCGTCCTTCATACGTGAAAACATATGTAACATGACAGAAACTGGAATCGAACTTCGGAAACACGAAGGGGTATTCGCGGCATTTTCAGAACATCGTTGTCCAGACTATTTACTAGACTATATAAACACTCATATTCATCTATTTGATGAAATTACAATGATACAGGGACTATATTTCAAGGGGCAAAATGCATATCTACTTATACCAATTCAACACATATATGCTTTTGAACGACCGGTTATATGCGGGCCGTATATTTTCGTATCACCATCTAGCGCAAAAGAAATTATACATCCGAATGAGGTATTGACATTACTACTACATGAAGATTGGCAAGGATCACATTCCTATTTTCATATGTTTGAAGATGATGTCACTAATAGCGCTGCCAATTTAGCTCTTGCTTATACTTTTCATGAACAAACTGAAAATTCTTCAACACTACAAGCTGCTTCCCACGCACAAGATTCCTATACCTTTTTTGAACAGCTTGTTATAGAAGGTCATCCTTGTCACCCTGGTGCCAAAATGCGAAAAGGTTTAAGTCCAGAAGAAACCATTGCGTATTCAGCAGAGTTTAAAAATACAATTCCATTACGATTTGTAGCCGTACATCAAGATTATATAAGTGCTGCTTTTATGGAAGAACAAAATTGGAATGCATTATTGTTTTCTTTTGAACCTGTACTCCAAGTAGAAGCAGAAATAAAACTTGGCGATAAAATAGATGACTACATTCTATTACCAATTCATCCATGGCAAGCTACCCATACGTTACGTGAAATTTTCAATGATGAACTCGAAAAACAAATCATCATTTTATTCGATTATGAAGCGAATTATTTAGCGGGCATGTCATTTCGTACAATCTTCCCTGCACAATATGAAACGATTAGACCGCATTATAAACTAACAACAAATATTCATTTAACAGGAGAAGTGCGGACGTTATCTGAACAAACCATTCATAATGGACCACTTATGAGCAATATTTTAAAACAAATTGTTACTACGGAGACGATGATTGACGAAACTCGCTTTGTTCCAATTATGGAGCGAGCCGGCGCTCATTTTCTTCATCCAAATGACATAGACGAAGAAACACAAACATTGCGAAGTGAAAATCTCGCTTGTGTCATTCGCGACAATATTCATACTTATGTAAAACATGATGAATGGGCCATTGTTGGTTCTGCCCTTGTCGCTTCTGTAAACGGCGCAAATAGACCAGTTATAGCAGAACTAATTGAATTGTATAAAGATAGTCATGACCTACCATTACACGATGCAATTGTTCTGTTTATTGAAAAATATGTAACAAACGCTCTTACCGGCTTTATTCCGCTCATGGTTAAATACGGTATTGGTTTAGAAGGCCATCTACAAAACACAGTACCTGTATTTAAAAAAGATGGCACACCAGACCGACTACTTGTACGCGATTGGGAAGGTATTCGAGTTCATCGTGGTCGTTTACAAAATGCAGGATTTGATATAAACATGTTTCATCATAAATCAAGAATTTTGGTGGATAATGAAAAAAGTATGCGTAATAAAGTGTTTTATTCTGTCATGCAAAATCACTTTGGAGAATTATTTTTACATATTAGCCAATTCTATCAGCTAAATGAACAATTGCTATGGAATATTGTAAAACGAGTCTTGCACAATATTTTTATGGATTTACAAAGAGATTCTAGCAATAAAGAGCATGCAATATCTGACTATGCTGTCTTTTTTGCAGATAAAGTAGATTATAAGGCCTTAACTCTTATGCGTATGATGGGAGAAGCACATGCCTATTTTTATGTGAAAGTTAAAAATCCATTATGTGATTGAATGAAAGTGAAACTTCCATCAATGGGGCTTTCTTCATCCCCCACTGATGGAAAGCTCTTACCAATCGGGCACATGCCAGCAGTTATCTCCCACCTATCTTTTTTGTTTCTCAGAGCCTTGGGGTGGGGGTCTTACTGCCCTTAAAGTAACGGGATAAACTGTGAAGTTAATTGTGAAGAACTTTTAATCTGATATACAAATTAAGATGAGCTCAGTTACGGGCTCATCTTTTTGTTTACGGTATTAAATTCTCGTATACATACGGTTGCTTCGGAGCTTCTATTTTTTCTACTTTATTTGCTTTTACAAGTGGAAATAAAGCTCCTCTATAGGTTGTCTCATCTAATGTTCCAGTAATCGTAACCCACGTTTCATTTTGTAATTTTGTAACTCCTTCACCGGAAACAATCATTCCATAAACGGTAGCATCTGCTATGCAACACGTAATACCGTAACGTGCAACTACAACTTGCGCTCCTTTCACGTCTGTATCACGGTATACAAACCCAGAAAAATTAATTTCTTTCCCTTTAAATCCAATAACATCACGACTAATAATATCCATAGCATCCATATAGTTTTTATCATTTATTTGTATGCTTTTCTTTTCTAACAAGTTCTTTTCTAGGTCTTCGGATGGTGCTTGAGAACTTACTTGAGAACTTACTTGAGAACTTACTTGAGAACTTACTTGAGAACTTGGTACATTAGCAGTTTGCGGTTCCTCTCCATCTACTAATAATCTCTTCCAATCGTCATTTTCTTTTTGTGGCTTCGTTTGTGTACTTTGATTCATTCCACGCTTGGCGGCAACACTTCCGTCAAGTGATACACTCGAAAATAAAAAGGCACTGATAATAGGTATAAGAAATAATCCATAAAAGAAGCAAGTTCCTATTTTCGTTTTGGGGAGCACATGTCCCTCACAGCAATGACATGCCTTTGACTTTTCATTTCCACTTCGCCACACTTGTAAACAACCAAGTAGTAAAGACGCAATTGTTGCTATATAGGTAAGTTTCACCATACGCGGTGCAATAAAGTTATCAATATGCCCCGTAATAAGCAGTTTGAATAATAGCATCGCAAATCCAATCAATATAATGCCGCGAATATAAATATGAAATCCTTTTTTCTCCTGCTCTTCCACCTTCTCCGCCCCCTATTTCATGGTAAGTTGAACGATAACATATACACTAATCGTCACAATCCCCATAAACAGAAACACAAACTTCTTTTGAAAATATGCAAATAGCATAACAGTATTTTTCAAATCTACCATTGGTCCGAACACTAAAAAAGCGAGAAGAGCTTTTGTTGAAAAAATGTGACCAAATGATGCTGCAATAAATGCATCTGCTGCAGAACAAAGAGATAAAACATAACCAAGGGCCATCATAACAAGTGGAGAAATGAGATTACTGTTCGCTAATTCGGCAAGAAGATGACGATCTAAAAATGTTTGAAATAAACTAGCTAAAAATGCACCAATTAACAAATATTTTCCTGTACTAAAAAACTCATCTGCTGCATGCGAAGCAACCTCCTGCCAGCTTCTCTTCGAATGTTTATGTTCACTTATCACACCGCTTTCTTTCAATACATTCTTGTCACGATATAAGTAATAAACAATACCTCCAATACATATAGCGACAAGAAAAGCGAGTCCAAAACGAGCGTATACAATTGTAGGGTTCATGCGAAACGCATAGAATGTTGAAAAAAATACAACCGGATTTAATATAGGGGCGGTAACAAGAATTACCATTCCTACATGAAGAGGTAATCCTTTTTGAATCAGTCTTCTTATAATTGGAATAATTACACATTCACACATCGGAAATAATACACCAACAAATGCTGCTGGAAACATGGCAACAATAGGATGTTTAGGCAACACTTTCTTTATCACGTCTTCTGTCACGAATACTTGAATAACCGCTGAAATGAATACACCAATTAATATGAATGGAACAGCTTCAAAAAAAATACTTAAAAAAATTGTATTTACATTCATCCACGTTTTAGGGATCAGTGCTTGCAACGATGATACATTTGTAAAATCAACAAAAAATAATAAGAACACAAATAGTGCGATTAACATTGTACCCATAATTTCTCTAGAAATCCGTGCAAGTGTCATCACAATCTCCTCCTTTATATTTTTAGCTCATGTTCAACTAGCAATAAAGTGAAACTTCCATCAGTGGGGCTTTCTTCATCCCCCACTGATGGAAAGCTCTCACCAATCGGGCTCTTATGGGCCGTTAACCTCCATCTAGCTTCTTTGCTTTCTCAGAATCTTGAAATTAAGATTTTACTGCCCGTTAGAGCGGGATAAAATACTTTCCGATAGAAGCTCCTCTTTATTGTAAACATATGCTTGTCCTCTTTTTCTATGACATGTTTCATCCACAACACACTTACTATATTTTATTCTTAAATCGTAATCATTATGATTTACTATTGCAATTTCCTTTTTCATCTTTTAAGATATAACAAGAAATAAAACGTAATTATTACGATTTAAAAAGGAGAGTCTTTTTATGAAAAAAATTCCTGTTACAGTATTAAGCGGTTACTTAGGATCTGGAAAAACAACATTACTAAATCATATACTTACAAATCGTGATGGAATGAAAGTAGCTGTCATTGTTAATGACATGAGCGAAATTAACATTGATGCTGCACTTGTCAAACAAGGTGGTTTTTCTAGAACAGAGGAAAAACTCGTTGAAATTCAAAATGGATGTATTTGTTGTACATTACGTGAAGATTTAATTATAGAAGTGAATCGTCTCGTTGAATCTGGAGATATTGATTATATTGTCATCGAATCTTCAGGTATTAGTGAGCCTATTCCAGTTGCACAAACATTCACATATATGGACGAAGAATTAGCAATCAACTTATCAAATACATGTCGTTTAGATACAATGGTTACTGTCGTAGATGCGAATCGCTTCTGGGATGATTATGCTTCCGGTGAAAGTTTATTAGATCGCCAAGAAGCAATTGATGAGACAGATACACGCGAAGTGATAGATTTACTCATTGATCAAATTGAATTTGCAAATGTAATTATTTTAAACAAAACAGATATGCTAGAGCAGGATGATATTACAGAACTTCACAAACTATTACAAAGGTTAAATCCAGAAGCTCGTATTATTGAAGCAGTTTATTCGCAAGTGCCGTTATACTCAATCTTAAATACGAATCTATTTGACTATGAAAAAGCAAGTCAAGCAGCTGGATGGATCAAAGAATTAAATAGCGAACACACACCTGAGACAGACGAGTATAACATTTCATCATTTGTATACCGCCGTAAGCGCCCATTCCAGCCTGAGAGATTGATGAAATGGCTTGAAAACTGGCCACTTGACGTCGTGAGAGCGAAGGGCTTCTTCTGGCTTTCTTCTCGCAACAATATCATCGGACTTCTCTCTCAAGCAGGTTCATCTATTACGATTCAAGGAGCTGGCGAGTGGGTTGCATCTACTTCAAAAGAGGAACAGCAACAAATTATTTCAGAAGACCCAGACATTTTAAACCGTTGGGATGACACATACGGAGACCGAATCACCGAATTAGTCTTTATCGGTATTGATATGAATAAAGAAGAAATAGAACAATCTTTAGACCACTGTTTATTAACTGAAAAAGAAATGTATGAAGACTGGGATATGTTCCATGACCCTATCCCTTCATTTACGACTGCATCTTAAACAAAATCCCCTTTCTCAGTAAGTACTGTGAAAGGGGATTTTTATAAAGTGAAACTTCCATCAGTGGAGGGTTTCTCCATCCCCTACCGATGGTTAGTTGAACCAATCGGTGGGGGATAAACGGAAATTTTCTTCGTCTCCCACTAGTGGTTAACCATATTCCTCAATTCCTCTGAATCTTAAGGTAATAACCTACGCACGCACATTTTCATATTTTAAGATGTCATTATATTCTTTTTCTAATTCATCTAGTGATAATTCATACAACTGTTTATTTAATACTTTATATACACCTACATCAATTAGCTTCTCAATCAATTGTTTTTTCCTTTTTTCTACAGCATAACGGAGACCATAACTCATTCTTTTTTCAAAACTCCTTTCGGCAATTTCCCTATAATAACCTTTATATGTTTTAAAATAGATTTTTAGGAAGTGAGAGTATACTCCCGCTTTGTGGCCACATTATACATATATATGCGCAAAAAAAGATCTCATGACAACTTTTAAGATTTTTTTATCTCGCTATTCGCGGGCAATAAGACTTCCACCTCAAGATTCAGAGAGAAGCGAAGAAGATAGGTGAGAGATGAAGCCCTCCATTAACTTTGTGAAAGCTTTCTGTTTTCAACGGAAGCAACCTATGATAAACTCAAATTGTAACAATTTACCAAATAGTAAATATCTATCATTTCCTTAAAAAATAGAATAGGTAAATACGAATATTGAAAAATTGTGGGGGGAGAAATATATTGGAACAAATTGAGCTGGTAGAGTTAGACGAAGAGAATATAGATGATGAGGGGTGTTATTGCCTTCGTAGCAAGCCATCTTCAGCAGGTTACATAAATAAAAACAAATGGCTTATGAGAAGGTTCAATGAAGGGTTAAAGTATATAAAAATAATGGAGAATAACAAACTAGCAGGGTTTATTGAATATACACCTATTGAATATTCTTCAAGAGTTGTATATGGCGAAAATTACTTAGTTATCCATTGCTTATGGGTAAACATTACGGGAAAAGGGTATGCCTCAAAATTGATTCATAAAAGTATTCAAGATGCTAAGGAACAAAATAAAGATGGAGTTATTGTGATTACAAATCCAAACACTTCTTGGACGCCCAGTAAGGACGTTTTTATAAAGAACAATTTTAGAGAACTAGATCATGCACCTTATGGTTTTGAGTTACTTGTTAACAAATTTGGCCATTCACCTGACCCATATTTTCCAAAAGATTGGGATGAGCGACTTAAACTTTTTAAAGATTTAACAATTCTCCGTACCCAGCAGTGTCCATTTGTAGATGTATCAACCAATAATGTTGTTAAGGCAGCAAACAAATTGGGTATTAATGCAGAAATTATTGACATAAAAAACAGAGAAGAATTATTGAGACTTTCACCTACTCCTTATGGTATCTATGGAGTCATCTACAAGAATAACTTAGTTTCATTTCATAGACTAACAGTTCACTCTGCAATAAAACGGTTAAAAGAACTAATTTAATTCAACTAAAGTGAGCTTTAATGGAATAAGGGAACTCCATAAATAAGTGTTTCCTTGTTTTATAGCTCAAATTAACAATATTATTTAAGTAATGAAATAAAACATACAGCACAAAAGAATTTATTTCCTTCTGCACTGTATGTTTTACATGTCACTTCTATTTTTTATGATATCTGCTTTAATCCTGCTCACAGATACAATCCATATGTCCTATATCAACAGACCAACCTATAATTGTAGCACTATCTGTTCCTTTCCAAACCTCTATCTTTTCCAGTACATGTCCAACATGAAGGGTATCATCTGAATACAACGATTGATATAATACATAATCATCTTCAAATATCCGTTCACCACATTCAATGATCCCATCTGTTGTCATCACAATATGATTGGTTCCCTCTTGTAATTCACGAACCCCAGAAGTAAAACAAGGGGTTGCTGCGGAAAAAATATTCTTTCTGCCAATCCGTTCATAACATCGCTGTTTATTCAAGCGCCCCTGGTCACATTGGAATAGTCTTGGATGAAATAAGTAGACAAAACATTCCCCTACTGACAACCAATACAGAAACTTCCCTTTCCGAAGACAAATAAGGCATGCTGTTTGTTCTTGTATTCGTTCACTTTCTTCAATAATTTTTTCATCTGTAAAGAGCGATAATAAATACATATGCGTATGATGAAAAACGAGATGAGATGGATAAGTGAAAAGCTGTAGTAACTTCTCTTTTCTTTTACAAATTATATCTATAATAAACTTTGCTCGTTCGATCGTACATTTTGCATCAAAAATCATAACGAATTCCCATGTTCCATGTGGATCACACCAAGCAAGCACAGCATCTTCATTTTTGCTTGCACCAGCTTCTGTATTTCCACCATATAATCCGATAGAAAGAGGACCTAGCTTTTCTAAATGAATCTTATTTAAATACGCTTTTTCATCACCAGTCCATTTAAAGGTATGTACAGCTTCCATCCTCATCCCTCGTTTCATTGTGATTTTAAGATAAGCTTATATTATCTACTAAAAAAAAGATACTTTTTTACAGAAAAATTGAATAAATTTAACCATTTGTATCTTCACAAGCGATTATATCGTATTGTACGATATAAAAAAGGAGTTGTTATCATGCTAACATTAAATAAACATTGGGAAACGATATATTTTTACCTCCGTCATGAATACGAAGAAAATTTATCTCATCAAGCCATTCGTATTTTACAAATGATTTCTCGAAAAGAAGCGCAAACCATTAGTAATATCGCCGCAAAACTACATCTCTCTCATAACACAGCTTCTGAACATATTAAACGGTTAATTCAGAAAGAATTTGTAGTAAAAGAACGCAGTAAGCAAGATGAACGAGTTGTAATTGTAAAACTAACAAAAATAGGACAACAAGCATTAGCTGCACATACGCTGCTCGATGAGGCGAAACTAAAACAAATAGGAGAGAAGTTATCTAAAGAAGAAAAAGAGCTAATTCAATCCGCATTTGAATTATTAGCGAAGGAGGCTCACGATGTCTTTTCTCATTAAAGTGATTGTTTCTGCACTTATTATTGGAGGAGTTACAGAAATCGCTAAGCACTATAGTACACTTGGTGGCTTCATTGCCGCCCTTCCATTAATCAGTTTGCTCAGTCTATTTTGGATTTCTGTCGAAGGGGGATCTCGAGAAGAATTAAGTAGTTTTGCACTAGGAGTATTATATGGATTTCCTGCATCGGCCTTGCTATTATTCATTGTATATTTGGGCCTTCACAACTCATTTTCACTTAGCACTTCTATTCTATTTGGTGTAGGAGTTTGGGGGATATTATTGGTATGTCAAAGGTTTTTTCAAACTTAAGGGGGCTTTATTTTGATTACACATGTAGATGTTTTCGGGAAAAAAGTTGAAGTACTGATAACAGGACAAGGCACACAAACTGTTGTGATTCAAACCGGTATGTTTTGTTCCCTTTACAATTGGATAGTATACAACACTTATAGAAAAAGGAAAGCAGTGTCTATACTGCTTTCCTTTTCTTCTTATTCAAAGTCTTCTTCTAACTCTTCTACATCATAAAACAAGTTTCCATTGCTTACATGAATAGGGCCGTTTGCAACATCAACACGTAACACCCATGCCCATGGCACAGATAAACGCTCATGCAATGCCCGCCAGAAAGCCATCGATCTTCTTTCGTAATCTTCGAATTCTTCTAACATCCCTTTGTAGGAGGCACCATCTAATTGAATATTAGCTTCCATTAAACGTGAAAAAGCGTAATGCTTTAGTTCTAGTTCTGCAGCGATTTCCATTTCCTCTGGTGTCGCCATACCAATAATTGTTCCATCAGGTGGTAAAATCTCATATACATTATGAACTTCTACAACTTCTCCTGGCATGGATGAAAATCGATTGTTTTTCTCGAACATATGAACAGCCTCCTTTTATTAAAAAACTTTTTCACTTCCGCCATTGATTTCTATAACTATTACATAATCTCCTGCTCTTTTCGTCAATCTTCACACATTTTTTACAATATCCTCTTTCCAAAATCGATTCGCTTGAACAAACTGATTTTCTACAAATGTCAGCTTATATATGTCAGGCATATGAAGCTCCTTCCAAAACGAAAAATCATATTGGGAATCAAAATAATTCATAATAAGGACCATAATGTTCCCATGTGTTCCTATTACAATATTTTCTCCTTCATATTTCTGCAAGATTTTCATCATGCAGGCAACGCCGCGCCGCTGAGCGGTAATGTTAGACTCTCCACCTTCAAAATGAAAAGTAGGATCCTCCCATACTTTCGTAATGGATTGCTCAAAATTTTCGACAGGCTGTGAACTTAATAAACGCTCTCTTAAATCTTCCTCTAACTCAATTGATAATCGAAAATGATTTGCAATTCCTTCTACCGTTTGAATGGCTCTCTTATATGGACTAGCAATCACAACATCTATGGATTCATTTTGTAATATCTTTGTCACTCTTTCTGCCGCTTGCCAACCTTTTTCAGATAGCGGCCTTTCTCTCTCATCCGGTGTATATGTAGAATGTGCGTGACGTACAAAATAAATATTCGTCATTCCCCTATCCCCTTTGCATTTTTCATTAGTATATAATAACTTCTTCAATTATGATGGAGGGAATTATATACTAATGTATAATTTTGGTAATGTATCAATAAAATACATTATATAACAAGAAGTGTGATGTTCATATTTCTAACACCACACTTCTTGTTTACATAATAAAATTATAAACTTTTAATTATTCTAAAAAACATTCCATTATCAGTAGATTAAAGATACTATTTTATCCAGCATTAACGGGCAGTAAGACCCATACAGCTAAGAAGATAAGCAAAGGATAATTGTCCGTAAAAGCCCGATTGGTGAGAGCTTTCCATCGGTAGAAAAAGGCCCCTACTGATAATTAATTGAACTTTATTTCCCGTGATGTAACATGAAATCACTTGCTTCTTCTTCAATATGATTTAACTTTGCAATCCCTTCTTTCCACTTATGAATGTAACGCGCTACCCCTATAGTGAAAGAAACAAAAATAGAAGAAAGAATAACTCCATATACAACACCAACAGTACTCATCATGACACTTCCTTGTGATTGAATTATAATATTAGTATACTCCTTTTCTTCTCCAAATGTAGGAAGTTCATCTTTTTGTAACAATGAGGGCTTATTCTTTAAGGTATAGATACCCCCTCTTGTTTTTGCACATTCTTCCATTGCTTCGTTCCCAAGAAAACAACAATAAACAGTCCAAACGCGGATATCAACATAACAGTAGATGCTGGTATATAGTCTAAAAGTACACCATATAAGAGCGTTCCAAGAGGGACAATTGCTGTTGCAATTGTTTCAATTAATCCAAATACGCGTCCTAAATATTCTGGTGCTGTCGTTTTTTGAACGAATACTTGCAATGGAACGTTAATCGTAATGATATTCACCCCAAAAAGAATCATAAGTGTAATGTAATATATAAAAATCATTGTTTTAGTTAACGGAAGAAATATCGGTAATACAATGCAAAGCAATAAGCCCGATAGCATGAAAAGGTTCCTGCGAATGGTTTGGAACTTATTTGTTGCCTCTGCTCGGACGGATAAAATAACAGAAGCAATTAGCATCCCAACCGCAAACATTCCTTCAATTACGCCAAATTGCTGAGAGGAAAGTGATAATTTTTGAACGATAATATATGGCAACGAAACGGTAATTGCACAAAAAAAGAAATTAATCCAAAGCGAAAGTTTGACCATTGAAAATATGTCACTTTGCTCTTTCACATATACAAAACCTTCTTTTATGCTCGTTAAAAAATGATCATTATCTTCTTTTTTGTCTACTTTATATAAATCAAATATCATAAAGATTTCTATTATCGCTGCAAAAGCAAATGTCATACCATTCAGTAAAAAAAAGAATTTCATAGAAAACAAACCGTATACAAGACCACCAATAATCGGTCCTAAAATTGTTGCAAGCGATGTAGCTGTTTGATTTAATGAATTCGCTTTTTGAATACGTGTCGTATCAACTAAAGATGGAATAGAAGATGTTAAAGCAATAGAGAAAAAACTTGCACATATGGATAACAGTGCTGCGGATACATAGATGAAGATCAATGAAAGTCCAAATGAAGTTGAAAGTAAAAACATGGTGAGCATAATAAGAGCGCTTAATATATCCGCTCCAACAGCGAGCCACTTCCGGTTCATTCGATCTGCTGCTGCTCCGGCGATTGGCCCGCAGATCATACGTGGTACAGAACCACAAACAAGTGTAATTGCAAACCCCATGCCAGATCCTGTCGTTTTTAAAACGTACAGCCCCATTGCAAACGTATAAATATTTGCTCCAAGCATTGATGATAATTTCCCAATCATCATCAAAATAATATTTCGCGTTGCAATTTTTAAACGGGGATCATTTTGATTTTCTAATACACCTTCCACATCATCACTCTCCCTTTAAAAGTTAAATTGTGTTAAACTTATTATATAATTAATTTTCTGAATTTGACAACAAAAAGTTTAATTAAATTTAACTTTTATATAAAAGGAGACGTAAAATGGCTACTCTTGGAGAAAAAATCCGTACTTTACGTAAAGAAAAACGACTAACCCAATCCGAACTTGCTGGTACAGAACTAACGAAAAGTATGCTCAGTCAAATTGAAAATGGCAAGGCGACTCCTTCCATGAAGACTTTACATTATCTTGCTGATAAACTCGGCTGTGATGCAAGCTTTTTATTAGAAGAAGAAGCGAATGAATTTGCTACTCTTGTGCAGGAAATGGAGCAACATATACAAGATATGCGTTTTAAAGATGTGTATGAAACTCTTCATCCTATTGTCCATGATGTACTACCATCTACACTAGATGTTGCACGCTTATATAAACAATACGCTAGAGCAGCACTTCAAATGAAAGACTATCATGTCCATGCATATATTGAACAAGCGACGCAAATTTTCGAAAAATATGCTTTATATCGCGAAAGTACAGAAACAAAGCTCATCTCCTTTAAATTATTGTTTCTCAACAAAAAATATAATGAGTGTTTACAATTGATTACTTCTATTCGCGATGAATATAGAGAAAAACATTTAGAGATGGATTTAATTATGCAAATTGAACTTTTTTTAGATGAGGCAATCATTTTACTAGCCATCGGAAATTACGACGGCTGCAAAAATATTATTTTACAAGCACTTGCCTTTTCTAAAAAAAATCAAGTGTACTATAGGACAGATGAATTTTATCGTATTTTGTCCTATCAAGCCACATTTGCTAACGATACAGAAGGTTACTTACACTATTTAAAGAAAGCAGAACAATTCGCGACTTTTACAGAAAACGCCATCTCAATAACTCTTCTTCATATATTAAAAGCTTATTTTTATAATATGCTAACAAAACAATATGAAATTGCACTTACGCACGTTGAAGCATACGGGGAGCAGTCTATAAAGATACTCGGACCCGAAAAAGATGGCTATTATTATCTCGAAAAAGGAAAAGCATTATATGGTCTCGAGCGTTATCATGAAGCGTTAGAATCGCTTCAACAAGTAACAATCCCTGATTATTCGCATCATCCAATAGACAAAGCATTACTGACTACAGCTGGCTCTTTTCGTGCTTTATGCTATATGCACCTGCAGGATAAAGAACAAGCTCTGTATGAAGCAAAGCAAGCGCACAACGCTATTCAAGAATATCACGCTCCTATATTTTCTTCGTTCACTGAAGAAACATTACAAATGATTCAAAAACTTTAAACCCTCTATCAATTGGTATATTATTCCTTACTATGAGCCAAAATAGTAATACAGCGTAACTTCCATCAGTGGAAGCTCTCTTGCTGGTTAACCAATCGGACACAGAGAGGAGTTTAAAATGAACATTCAAAGAGCAAAAGAAATTTCAAAATCAACGGAACAAACAAATGTAACTTTTCAAGGTATGCCTGTTACAATTCAACATGTCGACGAAAAAAATGAAACAGCCCACATATACGAAGCAACAAACCCAAATCGTGAACTTACTGTTCCAGTCAACAGCTTAGAGGAAATATAAGAAATCCCACTTCATTTTATTTTGAAGTGGGATTTCTTATATTTTCTGCACTAACGAACAGTGAACAGATAAAGTGAAACTTCTGTCAGTGGGGGTTTTCTTCATCCCATACTCACGGAAGTCCACCCAATCAATTCCCCAATGAAATCATTGTACTCTTATAGGAAGTTAATTCTTTATATAAATGCCTTACTGCTTATTTATTCATTTAAAACAAAGGCTCTGTTACAGAACAGTGTTGATAATATACCATGAATGAAGGGAACTCATTTAAAAAGTTCCCTTCATTCACATTTTTAGAATGTTATGTATTATTTCTGAATCGTCTGCCACCATTTAGGAAGCACCGCACGCATTGAATAGAATTCCGTCTTTAGTAACCCTGATTTAACAGCAGGGTCGTCTTTGATAAGAGCATGAACTTGGTCTTCTTCCTCTACTTCAATAATCCCCAACCCATACCCGCCTTTGGGGTCAAAAACGGGTCCGAACACAATGGCGATTCCCTTTTCAGCCTTGTCTTCCCAATAAACTATGTGCTGTTGCATGACCGTTCTTTCTTCTGCTGTCATATCCTGTTGAAAAGTTGGTCTTGACGAAAATGACTTTAAAACATAATGCTTTTTATCTTTCATAGTATTACTCCTTATAAAAATAATGATTTACATATTTATTTTACATATCTTTTTACAGCCTTTACATAGTTAGTTTATGTCTCAGCTTATTCTATCATTGATTATTTAATATTATACTCATTACGGTAAATGAAATTAACAAACAAATCAAATGACACACTATTCAGATTTCATGTTAAACTAAAAAGAAAAAATTCATAGCAAGGAGAAAACAAAATGAACAACGTTCCATACTACGCGGTTATTTTCACTTCTCAGCTCTCAACTGAAACTGATGATTACGAAATCGTTGCAGATGAAATGGTAAAGTTAGCAAAGCAACAACCTGGATTTGTCGATGTTGAAAGCGTCCGTGATGAAACTGGCTTTGGGATTACCATTTCGTACTGGAAATCACTTGAAGCAATCCAGCAGTGGAAAGAACATGCTGCTCATACGATTGCTAGAAAAAGAGGCCGAGAACAATGGTATGAACAATTTCATACTAGAATTTGTCTTGTTGAAAGAGAGTATCGTGCTACAAAAGGAGAATCATAGATTATGAAACAGAAAACGGCCCTTCTACTTCTGCATGAAATATACGGAATCAATCAACATATGGAGCATGTCATCCATACATTCTCCTCTTCAACTATAGACGTTATTTGTCCAAATTTATTACATCGCTCCTCTCCTTTTCATTACGATGAGGAAACAGAGGCATATTCATATTTTCTCAAGAACGTTGGATTTCAACAAGGAATACAACACATTGAAGGTATGCTCACTGAACTACGAAATAAGTATACGCATGTGGGGATTCTCGGGTTCAGCGTCGGGGCAACGATTGCCTGGTTATGTAGTCAAGATCGTGGAATTGATTTTGTTATCGGATGCTACGGTTCACGTATTCGTGATTACACAAACATTGTACCGACATGTCCTACGTTATTATTATTCCCTTCAAATGAAACTAGTTTTTCAGTTTCTGCTTTAATTGATAGTTTACAAAATAAAAGCCAGCCGCTTCTAACTATAAAACAGTTTAACGGAGAACACGGGTTTCTTGATCCATTTTCTCCAAAATACAACGAGGCAGCTGCAGAGCAAGGATATCAGATGATCCATTCTTTTCTTCAAAACATAGCAGAGAAGTAGATCCTACTTCTCTGCTATATTTATTTTTCTTTTATACTTGTTCGTTCTATCCAAATGGGAAGCAATAAATAAAGAATATATGCGAGAAGCATCCAAGCTACAAATGATAGGATTTGCTGTGATGACAATGCTGAAAAGATATGAGAGGAATAATAAATAATAAATGTATCTAGAAATAATCCGATTGCAGTTCCAAAAATCCCTAATTTGATTGTTGAATACTGTGATGGATCTAATCTTTTGTACAGCAACATAATGCCATATAAAGCAGCTGCTGTTGCAATTTCTAAAATAATTAATCTTGTGATAAACATTGAAGATGTAATACTTACTAATACAAACTTACCAAATAAGAAAAAAAATGCCGTTGCTCCCATCCAAATGCCAACAGAAAACAATACTGTTAAAGATAACTTTTCATTCAATCTGCTTTCTTCCCTTCTATAAGGTTTTGAATGAGTCTAAATAACTGTTCATATACTTGATCTACTGAAAATGAGGGTGAAAATAATGCTTGTAATGCTAAACCATCGATCAAGGCGTTACATATAATACTCCAGCCTTTGAAAGTAATCCCATCAACGGGAGATTTTTCCCACAACATTTCTAACCCTTTTTGTAATTCATTATTCTCATAGACTAGCATTTCTCCTAACTTTTCTTTTATTTGTTCATTTTGAAGACCATTTGCAACTAGTTGAAAGAACAAATGATGGTAAAGGGAATCTGACGTGCACCTACTTTTTGCAGAAGCTAATGCAGTTTGAATGTGAAAATCTTTTTCAAGCTCTGACCATGAAGAAGAACAAAACTCCTCGACAACAGCTAACAAAAGTTGTTCTTTCGTTTTAAAGTGATAATAAACTGTTCCTTGTGTGACATGTGCTCCTTCAGCAACAGCTTTTAATGTTAATTTCTCCATTCCTTGCATAGCAATAATTTCCTTTGCTGATTGCAGGAGCTGTTGTTTACTAATAACATTTGGTTTCGCCATTTCATTCACCTCTATATAAGTTAGTTAAATAACTAACTTTAGTTTATATAAATTTACTTTATTTGTAAATAAAAACATATTATTCCTCACAAAAAAAAGCTAAGCCCAAATTCAACTTTAGTAGAATTTGGGCTTAGCTTTTTTATTCCGCACTAACGGGCAGTAAGATTCCCGAACAAGCTAGGTGGGGAATGAAGACCCCCCCACTGATGGAAGTTTCACTTTATCCCCATGTTTTCTCAAGCACGTATATCTTCCATTTATAATTCATAAGTGTGTAATATTCTTGAATGACAACATATTCCTTCGTATCTGTTTTGACAATATACGTATTATCACCTTTATATGTAACACTCTGTACGTTTTTACCCTTAAATTCGTCTTTTAATCCTTGTTCATGCATAATTTCTTCTGCATGAACCTGTTTTAGATAATTGTAAGGTGAAAAAATAGAGATTCCTAGTACGATAATAATTGTTACAATAGCAGTAATATTAGCTACCTTCGACTTCTTCATTTCTTTTCCCCTTCACCCAAAATTACTTTTTATCTATCTTTACCCTTATCCGCACTTTCTTCCCTATCTTCCTTCTCCTCATGAAACTCTACAGGTGATTGTGCAGTAATTGATTCAAACGGTGTGTAGTAAATTTGAGGCGTCACTTTTTGAACAAACATTTTATAAGTTGTAAGCCCAATAATAAAAAATAAAAACATCGTAAACATAACAACACCAATTGTTAAAATGAACATGGCATCACTCCTTTTGTAATCGTTATATTACAAAGTTCGATGCAATATGGGATAATCCTTGTTACAAAAAATCAAACTTTCATCAGTAATGGTTTTCTCTAATCAAGTCCTACCAATCGTTTTCTTACCTCACATTAAACTGACATAAATAAACGTAACAAAACGATTACAATGACTCCCGTCAGTACTGCTCCTAATAAACTTCGTGTAAAAATCGCAACAAGGAACGTCGGAATCGCTGCTAATAAATAATCCACTTGCACCGTTTCATTCATAAATAATGTTTGTGCTAACAATGCAGCTAATATTGCAATTGGAATATGATTTAGCCATCTCAGCCCCCATTCTGGAATTTCTACTTTACTTAATACAAGCAGCGGTACTACTCTCGGAAGAAATGTGACGATTGCGGATCCGAGTACAATAAGTAATACATCCCATCTTACTTCCATTTTTCAATCACCGTCCCTATTGTCGCTGCTGCAAGTGTTGCAATAATCACAGCAACACTATTTGATACAAAGAAATGAGCAAGAAATGCAATCATAATTGAGGCAATGGCAACGCAAAGATGAACAAATAACTTTGGACGGCTGCTCACAAGCTGCAAAACAAATAAGCCAATAAACATCGCTGGAAGTGCATAATCCATCCCATATGTATGTGGATCTGGTATCCACTCTCCTAAAACGCCTCCAATAATATTTGCTACTATCCAATTTACATACCCCGTCACATTTAAACCTAACATCCATTTTTCACTTACATATTGTTTGCCTGTTACATGCTGGGCTGCAACGCCAAATGTTTCATCGGTAAGTTGCGAACCAATCACTATGTTTTTCCAAACTGATACCTTTTTTAAGTACGGAGCTAATGCTGCGCTCATTAAAAAATGTCTTAGATTTACAAAGAAGACGGTAAAAATAATAGTAGAAGCTGGCGCACCTGCTACAAACATTCCAGCCATAATAAACTGTGCTGAGCCAGCATAAATCAGTAATGAAATAAGTGCAATTTCTGTTATTGAAAATCCCGCTGTTTTCTCAATTACGCCTGACGCAACGCCAATGCTTAAATAACCGAGAACTGTCGGTAAGCAATCTTTCACACCTTGCATAAACGTTGCATCTTTCGACTGTAATACTGCTGCTCGTTCCACTCTAACTCCTCCTTTACCCTTATGTAAGAAAAGCTAAGTTTTTGCAACTCGTTCACAATTTCACCTGTTCATCGTCCCGCACTTATTATGAATCTAATAAACAGTAACCACTTCAAGAAGAGTAATAGTAAACCCATCGACTTTCGTCATTTCTATACGATAGCTTTTCTCATAAATATTCTGTAACAACAATGCTTCTGTCATAACTCTGCCCCTTTAGTCGTTATAGTTATACCTACTACTATAAAAAAAGATTTTTATAGAGTCAATAATATTCTGAATTTTTAATAAAAAAAGATGGCTTTAAAAGTCATCTTTTTTATTATTTATTAACAACCCTTTTTAATTTGCAGCATCGTATTCCCATTTTTCTAAAACTCATAAGGAGCTTGTACTTCTGCTACTTCGCATCCTTTATTTCGTAAATATTCTATGATCTCATCTAAAAATTAATATCGTTCACCTTTTAAATCAATGCATGGGAAATTTTCATTAATGTTTTGCCGATTCTCAATAAACGACCATCAGTTTGCGACTATCATAAGGACAAATAATAGAACATATAGCCCATACCACATCGCCAGAAAAAGAGGGCGAGAACCGTTACATAAAAAGAATATCACTCTACAAAAAGAGAATAGTTTGTAACTTTCCGTCCTCCTCTTCTATCCGTCTCTTTTCATTTTATTAAACATCAAACCTTTTTAATTTTGATTTCTCAAAAAAGCTACCGAACATCAAATAAAATTCTTTTTATAGAAAAAACTTTTTCACTCTTTTTGCTGCTAACTTGTTTATACGACTCTATGAAATGGAGCCATATGTCTTAAATAAAGCAAGCCAATCAACGAACTTCCAATGAACTGATCCATCTACAATATCTGTGGATGTACCAGACGGGCCGTTTTTCCCGCTTTTACCGGAAATTGTACATTCATAAACTGCTCCAGCTTTATTCACAATATCTCCAACTTTATATACCGACAAACTTTTCCAGTTATTATTATTTGCAACGCCTGATTGATAACATATCCATCCCATTGCCCCTCCACTCGTTGGAGGCAATAGTGATTTTATTACATCATTAATGGAATAAAACCCTAAACTTGGGAGGGATTTTCCATATGATTCACTAATCCATCTATAACCACTAGGGGAATCTACCTGTCTATAAATTCTACCTGCCTCTAAATCTTCAATAATAGAATTATACTTCGCATTTGTTGTTAGAATGCGTTGTGTTGAATTACCATAAACACCCATATAGATATAACAAGGAGCTTCAAGAAATAAACTTCTATTTATTGCATCCGAATTAAAATTTGTATCTGTCATAAAAATAGAATTATCAATAATTTGCAGCTGATTTACTGCATCATCATTTACATCATCCCTAGAATAATATACAATCCCATAATTCATTAATGAAGATACTCTATCATCAACTATTGTATTGTTCTTAATTATGCAAGCGAAATATTTTGGTATACCTATCAATTCAATTCCATTACTCTTTTCTACTTGTCCTACATTTTTTATTACATTATTTGATAAAACTAAACCCTTCACAAATGAATTCGTACTAGAATTACCTAATTCAATACATATTCCACTATTTATTGAGTTTATAATAATATTGTCTTTAATCATTAAATTTTCTAAATTAAACACTAGATTTGAAGTATACATAGGTACAAAAATCCCTTTATATTTTGTACCTGATGGATCTGCGCTTCCTATATCACCTTCATAATCATAACTAACTATATTATTGGTAATTTCAACATTTGATACAATAGTTGTTCCCCATTCTGGATGAAATGCAATTCCGTTTCCTTCGAGTATTGATGACAGGCCTTTTCGTGTAGGACTCAAGTTCATAACATTATTAACTATTTTTAAATTCTTCACAGGACTTTTTTCAGAAAACCATGGCATAATTCCTGTTCTAACATGATGCAGCGTGTTATTTGCCACTATAACACCTTCTAAATCTTCACCTTGTAGAATTTCTAAATCATTCACAATGAACATTCCTGAATTATAATCAGTAATTACATTTCCTGTACATATAGTGTTATTACCATGTATTTCGATTGCCGTATTTGCAAAAGGTGCTCCATTTAAAGTATTGTTTGCTATTATCCCCCTAATACCACTATAGTATATAGATGTTCTATCGTAATCTATTTGCGGAACAACAGCAGTATAATAGACTTTGCAATTCACAATAAATAAATCCTCAATTCTACCCGTAGTAAATTGCCAAGCTCCACAACAATCTGTTACCGTAACATTATCAATAGTTATATTTTGGGAAGGTTGTCCCCATAAAAACATAGCAATCCTATAATTATTATTGGAAGAAGAAGGTACATTCACCATAGCATTATTCCTTGTATTATCATCTATTGTAAAATCTTTAAATACTACATCATTTAAGGTTGTATCTTGAGCTAAAACACTATGATAATCACCAAAATTGTCAGCTATTTTTAATATACCTTTTCCTACCATAGAAACTTTGTCCTTTAATTTAATAATCACCTTATTTTCATAGTCTGTAAAACTATTTAATAAAAAAATTTTGCCTTCAGGAATTATAATTGTTCCACCGTTAGGTAAAGATGCTGCGTAATCAATTGCATCCTGAATAAATTTCCGATCATCAGATAGACCGTCGCCTCTCGCTCCCAAAAGCGTAACATCAATCCCCCCATCTTCTAACGTTGTATCTAGTGCTACTACTCGATCACTAGTAGCAGAAATTTTATTCCCTATTCTATTTGTTTGAGCATTGTTGATATTTTTTTGTTCTTTGGCTAATCCTGCATGTAAAGAATCACTTACATTATTTTCATTACCTTCATCTGAAGCATTGGCAAGTTCCGTGTCGAGCGGTGTATCTTGAACTAAAGAATTTTCACTAGCACTTTCATCCTGACCATTCATATCTTTTTTTGTATCCTTTAACTTATCATTATGTTCTTTTTTCAACCACCTCTCAAAATTTTGTTTTAATTTTTTTACTAAATCAAAAAACATATTATTAACACCTCTTAAATAGAATCTCCTGTTTTGTTATATTATTCAAAGTTTCATAAAATCGACACACGAACACTGTTTGTTTTTTCTTGTTAAAAAACATAATATCCTGTTATTCTAGCCAAATATCCGTTCCAATCATTTGAATTTAGCCACTTTTAACAAAACAACCATACATCACGTCCATCATACTCGTTATAAAATACTTGTAGTATCATCTTCTGATTGAAAAAACAAATTATGTAACGTCCTTTACGTATCATAAGCGGGCTATTTAAATATTTTCAGTAACCTTAAATACCTTTAAATCCTAGTTATAGAGTTTAGTGTATAGGATTAGAAAAATGATTTAATCTTAGAGGGGAATTATAATAAATATATTTATAGAGGTTTCGGAAGGGAATTTGAAGTAGGTATACACAATCATCCTTCAAACAGATATGGGCTGCTATTTTTATGAGCAGTAATACTAATAAAGATATTATCAAGAACATGTGAAATAATTAAATAAGCATGTCAAAATAAATCCAACTGCTCTCTAAGCAGTTGGATTTCAAATATTACTTCTTAGAAAGTGTCAAATGTTCTTTCAATTTATTAGATACATTTTGACGCTCTTGTTCTGGCACGAAATAATACCAAATTTGATCCTGTAGATGACCATCCCCAGAAATTTGAATTTCTTCTGTATTTTGCAGACACTCCTTATAATCCTTTTGTATATTAAACATTTGATTTTGCGTTAAATTTGTTTTTACATTCTTTTGAATTGCTTCTAATACATCACCATAGCTTGCAAGAGACGAGAAATTGGCCCCTTTCAAAATTACAGCTTTCATCACTTGCCGTTGACGCATTTGACGACCAAAATCGCCGCGAAGATCTTCCTTACGCATACGTGTATATGCTAAAGCTTCATTTCCTGATAAATGAATGTTTCCTTTTGTAAAGTAACTGCCATCTAAACTAAACTCTAAATCATTATTTACATCTACTCCACCAACCGCATCGACAATATCTTTAAAACCTTCCATATTCACTTCAATATAATAATTAATAGGAATATTCAAGAAATTCTCTACCGTGGCAACCGACATGTCTACTCCACCAAATGCATACGCATGATTAATTTTATCCTTTTTATCTTTTCCAACAATTTCAGTATACGTATCACGCGGAATACTTAATGTTTTCATCGATTTCATCTCAGGATTTAATGTAATCACTATTAAAGAGTCGGAACGGCCTTTATCATCCTCTCCTTCATCCACTCCTAATAATAAAATAGATATTGGTTCAGATTTATCAATTTTCTTCGTTTCTGAAAGATTCCCGTTCTTATCACGCTCTAATGGTTTATGAACTTCACTTAATGTTTTGGAAACAGAAGAATAGACTCTATATGTATAAACCCCAGTAGCAATTACTATTACACCTAAAACTCCTAAGATCGAAAATAGAACATACTTTTTCATCTCTATTACCTTCTCTCTTACATTAAGTATCTCCCCACACTCAATAAGTAAGAGTGTTACCTACTTTTAATAGTACTTCAATGGTTTCAATCACTCTCTCTTGTTCTGCAATTGTCATACTTGATCCAGAAGGAAGACATAATCCTTGATGAAATAGATTATCCGAAACACTTTCTGTTTCACTATGCGCATAATAAGTGACTCCTTCAAACACAGGCTGTTTATGAAGCGGTTTCCAGATAGGGCGCGCTTCAATGTTTTTTGCAGCTAAAGCCTTCATAATATCTAAATGCGTTATGCCTGTTATCTTCTCATCAACGAGTAATACGGATAACCAACGATTTGGAATCGCATCGATAAACTCTGGCATAAATGTAATACCTGATACATCACCTAAAGCTAATTTATATCGATTAAAAATATTACGACGAGCTTGTACACGCTCATCTAACACATCTAATTGCGCCCGGCCGACACCCGCAAGAATATTACTCATCCTGTAATTATAGCCAACTTGACTGTGTTCATAATGAACTGCCGCATTACGAGCCTGGGTAGAAAGAAAACGCGCTTTTTGAATTGCCACTTCATCATTCGAAACAAGCATTCCGCCACCAGAAGTAGTAATAATTTTATTACCATTGAAAGAAAAAATACCAAACTTTCCAAATGAACCTGTTGGCTTTCCTTTATATACTGTCCCTAACGATTCTGCTGCATCTTCTATAACTGATACACCATACTTCTCACAAATGTCCATAATTTCGTCCATCTTTGCACTTTGTCCGAACAAATGCACAACAATAACTGCTTTAGGTAATTTCCCAGATTTTTGTGCGTCTTCAAATGCTTTTTCAAGAGCGACAGGTGACATATTCCATGTATCTGGCTCTGAATCTATGAAAACAGGCTCCGCACCTTGATATACAATTGGATTCGCGCTTGCTATAAAAGTTAGAGACGAACAAAATACAATATCCCCCCTTGTAACCCCCAACAATTGTAACGCTAAATGTATAGCAGCAGTACCAGAGCTAACAGCAGCTGCGGCTTTTACTCCTACATATCTAGCCATTTGCTGTTCAAATGCATCTACGTTAGGTCCTAATGGAGCCACCCAATTCTGTATAAAAGCTTCATTTATATATTTTTGTTCATTTCCACTCATGTGTGGTGGAGATAGGAAGATTCGTTGATTTTCCATTATGGTAATACACTCCTTATAGCAAACTGATTGTATAATTATCCCTAAAGAATCAACCGCTGTACGAAGTAATGTTTTATTCTGCTATTCGCGTACAGTAAAACTTTCGCCCCAAGATTCAGAGAAAACAAAAAAGATAGCTAGAAATGAAGCTCCCTATTAATCAAAGTTTCACTTTATTTCGCACCTTCTTTATATAATTTGGAGCCGTTAAACTTCTCCATCGTGGCATGCCCTTGCTGACTAATTCCCTCTGTTTTAAATACCTTCACTACTGTTAAAAAGAGAATCTTTATATCTAACCAAAAGGATAGATTATCAATATACCAAACATCTAATGTAAACTTATCTTCCCAGGAGATTGCGTTCCGGCCGTTTACTTGTGCCCATCCTGTAATACCCGGCCGAACTTCATGGCGTCTTGCTTGCTCAGCAGTATATAGAGGCAAATATTCTATCAATAATGGACGAGGCCCTACCAAACTAATATCTCCTTTTATAACATTAATTAACTGTGGTAATTCATCTAAACTTAATTTTCGTAGTAACCTTCCAAATGATGTTAGCCTTGCATCATCTGGCAAAAGATTTCCTTGTTGATCTTTCTCATTTGTCATTGTTCGAAATTTGTATATATAAAACAGTTTACCTTGTAATCCAGGACGCTTCTGTTTAAATATTACAGGTGATCCTAACTTTATTCTTATTAAAATAAATACGGTTAATAAAATTCCAGAAAATAACAGTAATAAACATGAAGAAATTAAGACATCAAACAAACGCTTCATGAATCATCACGCTCCCTACTGATATAGATCCCCATATTCATATTTATTTTTTTAAAACTGCCACATGTATGCAGTTTTCACTTAATTTCTTCTATAAAAATTCATGTTCTAATTATGAAACACCCTTTCTTCCTCCAAAAGATGAAGTGAATTACTAAATTATTGTTCAATTTAACTCATAGGTGAGAAGAACAGAAAGATCTAAAAAAACCCTTTCTCTTTCAAAAGGGCCATATCACAATATACTTCTATATAACGGGAAGTATCCCTCGCGTAAAGAACTTTTCTTCGCTGCCACTTCACATAAATTATCATATACAGCTTCATCATAAATTTTACTACCTATGTAATATCCATAATGATTATTAGCTGTAAATGAGCTTTTAAATTTAAATAAACCGTCATCTTCGCTATAGCCTCCTCCTAAATGAAGAAACTTAGCACCCTTTTTTAAACAAAACTTTATCATATAATCAAACAAAATATTATTTGGTCTTACATGCAAAAAATCCGTTTTAGATGCCCCTAAATGATAGTGTGAAAATTGCGATTTCTTTCCTAAAAGAACCATCACGCCTGCAATAATTTGATTCTCATACTTAGCAAACAGCAAATAACATTTATAAAGAGATGTTTCGTTCGCTTGATTATAAAAATAATCAGCATCAAAATAATACATTTCTTTCGCATAATTTCGATCCATCGTCTCTTTATATAAGTTTACAAATATATCAATATTCTCTTTTGATATATCTACCTTTTCAACTACAATTCCATTCTTCAAAGCCTTTTTTATATTCCTCTTATTACTGGATGTATAGTGATTAAATATATCTTCATAGCTATTTTCTAAATTAACAGCAGTTGTTTTTCGGATATAATTCGTATCCATTACTTCTTCTAAATACTGGTGATTGCATAATAGTGGATGGCATCGTATAGTCTCAGTTACAATGTTTCTTTCTCTACAATATTCTTCAAACAGCTCGTAAAATTTTTTTATCTTTTCTTGATTTCCAATTAGATGTGGCCCACCATATCCATATGCAGTTACAATATCTTGATAATTATAATTTTCAAAAGGAATCTTTCTCACTATATACGGATAAAAAATCTTACATTCGTCATCCTGGTAAAATAATGCCTCTACTCTTCCATTCTCTTGTACGGCAAACAAATCAATATACTCTTTCGAATAATATATATCTAGATTATCAAAACAAGAAATAACTTCATCCCATTCAGACTTAGTAGATACAACTTTAAGCATGTTTATCCTCTCCAAATCTTTTAATTCACATGTTTCGTATATAACATCATATCATTGAGAATATCCTTCCTCACTATATGAAAAGGAGTGAAGTACAGTTTTTCTCCTTTCCAATTGTTTTACTATCTTTTCATAATCACCTTTATTCTCTTCACAATATCTATCATTACAACTCTCTCAAAAATCATATTTCCCGAAACAATTACAAGCATAATAATGATTGATATTATTATTGCCTGCAGCCCCCAATCTATCCAACCAGAAGAATTTACATGAGAAAAACGATAAAAAAAGAATAAACTAGTTACTCCTAATACGATATTAATAATAATACGTTGAAAAGATTTTAAAGGTGATTGATTTAATATGTGCCTATTTCCATAAATGACAAAATCAATTGTTCGATAAGTAAACGAACAAATAGAACCCATCAGTACACCGTACACTCCAAAATACTGAACAAATACTAAAGATGCAATAATATTAATACACGCCTCTATAATTGCACGCTTTCTCGTTTCTTTAAAATGTCCCGCAGCAGATACAAGCATATTCTGCGGGATTCTAATTTGATTAGACATTCCTACCCAAACAAATAAAATTGCCAATACAGGGTCAATATAATTAGCATCATGAATTCCCTTTGTATATATTCTTACAAACGGAAGAATTAAAATTAAACAGCACGTATATGCCCATGTTAAAACCATGTAATATAGACATTCAAAACTACTATATGACTTACGAACACTCTCTTGATTGTTGATTGTCATAGCTTGACCAAATCCTGCTAACAATCCACTAGAAAATACTCCAATTATGCTGCCAATCGCTGCAAAAATTACATTATAAACAGAATAAATACTTACTACTTTAAGACTACAAAAAAATGTAATAATAATGATAGGACTATTAAAAACAACTAAAGATGCCAGTTGATGAATAAATGCATCCCACCTCTTACTTATAGCTTCATAGTTGGGAATTGTATTAAATTTAATTTCAGGATAATATTTCTTAAAATACAAAACTATAATCATTACTTTTAACACCGAAGCACTTGTAGACCATATTGTTACCAATAATATACTTTTATTTAAATACATTAGTACTATAGAAATTGTAGCGTTCAATACTGAAATGATGACTTGAATAAAATTCACAATATAATCTTTTTGATCAGCCGCTAATAATACCCCATACTTATTAAAAATAAGAAACTCTAATATTCCACTTCCTGCCATTACAATTACAAGCGCTGTAACTGTAAAGCCAGAAACTTCCCCCTTAGTTACGATCGGAAATAAAATAGAGAATATTACGACGATTATAGTGAATATAATACCTGCACGATTGTAAAACTGCTTAGTGGCAGATAAAATTGCATTTACTTGAGACGTATCGTTATTTGCTAGCGGCTTGTAAAGCGCTTGCATGGATGCAATACTTATTCCCGCTTCAACGAGTTTGAAATATACTAAAAATTGTCCTATTGATGCAAGTAATCCATTCATTTCAGAACCGTATGTTTGTATCCTTATTGGAATGATCAAGAATCCCAATATAATAGTAATCAATTGAAGCATAATAGCTACACAAAAATTATAAAAAGCTTTTTTTGTTCGCATAAAACTCTCTCCGAAATATGATTATGTTATTCCTTTAAATTTTTATTTATTAAAACTTTTTATTATTTTTGTCGCAAGTGAATAACATCGATTAATATATAAAAACATAATAAATTTCATGTAATATTTTCCTTTTCTTGTATAACCAGCTCGTTCTATATAACTAGCGTATTCTTTACAACTAAAACACGTTCGCATGTACCTTTTAAACGAGGGGTTTTCACCGACTATCTTTAATTTTTTCGTTAATTCATTTTCATCCATGGACCTTGCCAAAGATGTTAACGCAGAAATAATCTCATACCAAAAAACAACAGCAATCATACCTGAAGTTATATTTTTTACATTATATTTTTTTACGTATATTTCAAATGTTTCTACTAAATTTACCAATCTGATTAAAATATCATCTGGCAGTACTTGACTAAGAGATTCAGATTTACGAACATAATTATAAAGCGGATTGGGAATGATACTAATTCTATTTGCATGACAAATCGAATATAAATTAAAAAGCATATCCTCTGCATAGCTATGTTCCTCTTCAAATCTTAAGTTATACTTATTAACAAAATCTTTTTTGTACAATCTGTTCCAATTACAAAACGCATGTTCAAATGTTAGATAATGATTAATAATATATTTAGAAATTCCTAAATCATTCATATTAATTACTTGTTCTTGCGGACTTAATATAGAGATAAAACTTCCATCTTCCAAAACATTTTGATATCCACAAATAGTTATATCTGCATTTGATTTTTCTGCCGATTTTACTAAAAATTCAAACATATGTCTGTCAACCGAATCATCTGAATCAACAAATCCAATATACGTACCTTTTACATACTCTAATCCTGCATTTCTCGCTGAAGAGATCCCACCATTGTTCTTATGAATGACCCTTATTCGTTTATCTTTTTGAGCATATTCATCACAGATCTGACCACACCTATCAGGTGAGCCATCATCAACAAGTATAATTTCTATTTCCCTAAGTGTTTGGTTTAATAAAGATTCAATACACTTATCCAAGTATTTTTCAACATTATAGACAGGTACTATTATACTCACTATTGGTAACATAATATTCCCTCCCTATTAACTCATAAAATTTATCTATCTCACTTTCATTCCCTTTATAATCATCCAAATTAATAGAGAAAAGATTATGTAATTCAGGTTTATCTAATAACTCTCTAACTCTAATAAATAGACCTTCACCACTTATAGAAGATATCAAACCCGTTTCCATATCTACAATTTGAGAAGCTACAGTCTGATAGTTAGTAACTACTATGCTTTTTCCCAAAGACTTGGCCTCCTCAATAGCAATAGATTTCCCTTCAGTACGAGAAGGTTGAACATATATTTCAGCATGTTTCATGAAAGGATATGGATTAGAATGTACACCTAATAGAATAAACCTGTCTTGTAGATTATTTTTTCTAATTTTCTTTTCTAATTCAGATTTCTGTTTACCTTCTCCAATAATATACCAGCGAATATCATATCCACATTGAACCAATTTTAAACACGCATCTAAAGCTAAATCTATACCTTTTTCATGTGATAATCTTCCTACAGTAACAATACAACAACCACTAAAATTTTCTTTCATAACAGGAACATCTTCTATGGCCATTCGACGAACAACTGATGGAGAAATAATATTTTCTATAACATAAGTTTTTGCAAGCATATCAGGAAACATTGAATTTAATACGTCCTTACATTCATCAGAAATAGTTATCCAATAATCAATAAGCTTATTATATTTTTCTTCAAATTGAATATCCATTCCTACTTTCGATAGATTGCAGTGATTCCATGCAAGTTTTTTACTAGCTACCGTTTTTTCAGCTATAAAATACTTTGACCAATAATCCTGATAGCTAATGGCAACATCATACTCTTTCTTTAGTACCCCAACATATTGAGCGTAAAATGGCCATACCTGCTGCATAGCTTTAGCTACTGACATACCACAATAATAATTCATTAAATATCTTGTTCGTCTATATGCTAATCCCCATTTCCCACAACTTAATAGCTTTCCTATAGATTGTGTAAAGGGCAAAGTGATTTCTTTTAATGGGGTTATAGGGGGCAGTACATTAACCTCTTTCGGAATCATATTCATAAACATTCCTCTATGAGCAAACAATAAGAGATCCACATCATAATTTTTATAATCTATTTGCTCTAGTAAACTTAAAAGGCTTTTAGATGCACCATCACAATTAAGATCATTTGTAACAAACAACAACTTTTTTTTCATGATTACCCCATACCTTTTTAGTTTTTCTGAATAATACAAATTTTATATCAGTGGAGGGTTTTTATCCCTCCACTGATAATTAACCTTCATCAATCGATCTTTTACTGGCGATCGATTCCCACCTAATTTCTTTACTCATTGCGAAACTTTGAGGGGAAATACTTTTGCTGGGTAATGCTGTATAAAATTCTTTACTTATTTGTTTTTTTGATGGCCTGCAAAATAAAATCAGTAGAAAATAAGGTAAAATAACCATATATACCTCAAGTCTTACTGTTAATAATAATGAAGCACGGACATTATTAATAAGTATATAAAGAGTAATAGCTGCTAATGCATTCCTAATTAGAATACGCTTTGCTCCGTTAAAATTAAAATCAAATAATTTTCCAAAAGCATACCCTAATATAGACATGAACAGCGGACCAAACCATCCGAAATTATAATATGCTTCCGCAACTATGGAAAATCCAGGCCCATAATCCATTTTTAAAACTCTCATTAACCAATTTGGTAAATCTGCAAGGTCAGCAAAGCTATATCCACCAAAAAACGAACTAGGGATTATAGCCATAATGGAAGAAAAATAAGACTCTCCAAGTTTAAAACTATATATATCAGGCATAATATTCATTACTTTCACTAAAGGAAACATGGATCCACCTAGTTCACCAATTCCTGAAACAATTAAATTATCTTCTATCATCTTTTTCTGATATAAATCAAAAAAAGTACCTATATCTCGATTAGAATATAATCTAAACTCAGAAATAACAGGTAATGTAGAAAACAGAATAAAACCAATTGTTATTAAAATAAAAACTTTATACCCTTTAAAAGGTTTAATTTGTACATGCCACAGCCAGATAAAAGCTATAATTAAAGATGTAGCAGTACCTCTTCCTCCAGTCATATAGCCTATTAGAACAGAAAATAAAATAACTCCGCTTATTAAACGGAGAATCAGTTTGTTTTCTTTATAACATATTAAAAGAAAAAACAACCCAGGTATAAAAAACATGCTAAGTGATTGAATCATATTACTAGCTGATCCACTTATATTCTCATTTTCATACAAAGATAAATAACCATTATTCAGTGAATTTTTCACATCATCCAAAACATTATGAAAGTATGGATACACAGAAACTATAACAAAAATCCACGCAACTATCTTTACTGTTTTAGAAGAACCAATATTTTCCATCTTATTCATTACATTACTTTTTCTATCTTTATAATCCCTTATAGACAATATTGCTCCCAGATGTAAAAAAGCCATACAAAGGCAGGTATAAACCTGTGCTGCTAACATTTCTGCATGAGTAAATTCTACATATAAATCAAAGTTCTCTAAAGATATTCCCAATGATTTTAAGAATGCTTGCCCATATAAATATACAAAAAAAGAAAGTAGAAATAGTATATATGGGTGAAACAAATACCCCTTCATATACTTCCAGGATAAAACACACCATACAAATAGAATATTCCCTATCCAACCAAAAAATACAACATCAAAATTTGATATTGTATTTTTTTCATACGTAAGCATTACTATACCTATTAAAGTCATACAAAATATAAATAAGCTGTGAGATACAATAATAACTTCTCTCTTACATACTAAGGAACTCTTTTTTCGCATATATACCCTCATCCCTAAACTCTATACATTAGCATTAATCTTTCAATACTGCGATTAATATCATAACCTTTCTGTTTAAAAACAGCCGCAATTTGTTCCATATCAACAGTTTTCAATTTCCTCTGACTGTGAATTGCATGAATCCACTTGTCTATGTCATCGTTTAAGCTTATATATTTTAATAATCCTAAACCTAAGTCTGCTTCTATAGTAATTACGTCTGAAACTACACATGGTATACCTGCTGCTTGAGCTTCTATAAGTGTTACAGGCAGTCCTTCAAAAATAGATGGCATAATTAGAAGATCGAATACCCCCATTAATCTTGGAATATCTGATCTTATACCTAAAAAAATGATATTCTTATCTATCCCTGCTGATTTCGCATTTTTTCTAAGTTCATCACGTAATTCTCCATCTCCGACAAATATCATTTTGAAATCTACACCTTTTTCTTGTAATCTGCGACCAACCGAAATCGAAAATTTGTGATTTTTAATAGTATTTAAAGTACCTACTTGTCCTATAACAAGTGTTTCTGGTCTTAACTTCAATTCATTTCTAATAGCTAATATATTTGAATTATGATCATTCCTGTATTCTGCCACATCGATTGCGTTAGATAATACAACACCTTTTTTATTAAATAACGATTCTCCATAAAGAAAACATCCTGCATCTACCCCACAAGCAAGATAATGTGTAGCGTTCAAATGAATTAACTTTTTCATTACTATATTGTATATGTTCCGAAGTAGATTAGAGTTAATAGTAGCTTTCGTACTATGCGAATGTGCAATTCTACATTTTACTCCCGCTATTCGTGTAGCTAATAACACCAATCCAATATTATAAAGGGTATGAGCATGCACTACATGAAATGGACCTTGTTTTTTTATCACCTTCATTAAGTTGTAACAAAATTGAACAACTCCAGTTTCCTTTGGGGAAGGTATATAAAATATTCTACCTCCCAACCTTTTTATTTCATCATCAAAATGGCCTTTTACTCTACTAAAAGAAACAAAATCAAATTGTATATGATTACGATCCATATTGCGATAAATATTCATAATCATAGTTTCTGCACCACCACAGCGCATTTCTCCAGCTACTTGTAACACTCTTATAGGATTATTCTTCAAAAAATTTCACCTCATTTTAAAAAGACCCCATCTTCAACACGAAATACAACATAAGGGATATTCCTCTATGTCAATATTTAAAAACGAAAAATTAAGGTAGATTTATATAGGTAATTTGCACTTTTGAATTCTCTCTATCAACATCCCAGTTTCTACTAACTCGGCGTCAACTATATGATTATTTCTTTTGTTAATTAGAAATTGCTCTGCTTTTAACATACTAAAAAGAATATAAATATACTCTTTTAGACATGACTTAACAACTAGCTTTACAGTTTCAATCCTTCCAACTGAATTTGGTCCATAATTCCTAAATATTTTTCTATCGGTTTTACAACTTAATCTATAATTCTTTAAGTTAATGCAGCTATTTTCTCTATAAAACAAAAGAGGTTCTTCCAAAATGAAAAAATTTGAAGTTTCAAGCGTTCTAACCCATATCTCATGATCTTCAGCTCTAACGTATTCTTCAGAATATAGATTTGAACGAAACCATTCTGCTTTTCCCATTACAGTAGGATGAATAAATAACCCTTTGGCAAGTACTATATGCGGTTCAATATTATCGCCTATCACTTTTCGTTTTCCAACTATATCATCATTCTCATTAATGATATAAGCACGTGTGCCAATCAAATCAATATCGGGATTGCTTTGAAGAAATTCCAATTGTTTTTTGATTCGTTCTGGGTGCATAATGTCATCTGCATCCATTCTAGCAATATACTCACCTTTTGCTAAAGAAGTAATTTGATTCAATCTATATACTAATCCCCTATTTTCTCCATCATGATATACTTTTACTCTAGGATCTTTAATTGATTGAGCTAGTTCCAATGATCTATCTGAAGATCCATCATCTATTAACACAAGTTCCCATTCTGAATATGTCTGAGCAAAAATGGACTGTATAGTAGTTTGTAAGGTCTTCTCACAATTATAAAAAGGTAACCCTATAGTGACTAACACTGCCCTCACCCCCCCAATCTATTCCTCTTCACTAATTAACGATTCTTCCAAAGAGCGAATTAAATTTATATTTCTGGGTATGCTACACATCTTATAAAATATTAAAACGAAACAAACAAAGATTTTTACAATTTTCTACTTTTAAATGCGTTAGTACTTAAGCTAGGAGAAGTTAACCTCATATACATTCCGTAAATTTCATCCATTTCTTTTAATGTATTAGTTTGGGAATATATTTTAGAAATATAAATCCCCATTTTCCCCATTTCTTCTCTTTTAACAGATGATGTATATATCTCCAAAACTCTTTCTACAAGTTCATCACCCTTGTGAAATATAAATCCATTCGTACCTTGTTTAATTAATTCTCTATGACCTCTATTATCCATCGCTATAACAGGCTTTCCACATGCCATACCTTCAACAAGGTTCATCCCTAATCCTTCTCGTAAACTAGAAGAAACAGAAAGATCGGAAAGCTGAATTAATTCATGAATATGTTCACAAAATCCATAAAGAAAGACATTTTCTTCAATATAATTATCTTTTAAGAATTTTTTATATTCTTCTTCCATACTTCCTTCTCCGGGTAGAAGAAGTCTAATATTTGGAATATGATTTTTTAATAACACAATACTCTCCAGAAGGACTTTTTGATTCTTATTAAGGTTAAGTTCTGCTGGATAAATTAAAATAAAATCTTCCATACGAAAACCATATTTTTTACGAAGTTTCATTTTTTCTTGATCATTAACAGTTTTAAATTTTTCTAAATCTACTCCCACACCGTGAATTTTTTTTATACATATGTTTTGATTAAACTTTTTGAGCGCCAATTGATAATCTTCTTCATTTATTGTTATTAAGCAATCTGTATAACGACTCAAACTTTGTTCTATTGGATAATACACGAGCCAATTTATAAATGGTGCTCCTTTAAAAAAATGAAAACCATGTACCGTATATATGACTTTAGTTCCTTTCTTTCTAGCTTTACGTGCAGCTAAGCGTGCAAGTACTCCCCCCATAGGTGTATGACAATGAATGATTTCATAATTATGCTTCTCTATAATCTTTTTTAGTTCTTTATAAGCATTCACATTATTCATGTGAAAAGGCGACCGTTTAATTGGAATATTGTATTTTTCATCCACGAAAGGAAGTTCTATATCCCCCCTTGCTGCCACATGAACTTCCCATCCTTTATCTTGAAACCATTTCATATAAGGTAAATGAAATGCCTTAAAATGATAATCTACTGTTGCACAAAACAATACTTTTTTTGACATTTATATCACCTATTCAAATACTTTTTTTATACAGTCCTTTTACATTAAGATACATGTAGCAAACTACTAAGAACTGATGGCTTTTCTCTTTGAATCGTTTGCTATAGAAAGCAAGGTTTCCCTTATGTCTTGCTGATTCATCAACTGGAACCCATGTAAAAACTTTTGCAACATTACCTGATCAACTAACATCGCTTTGCCAATATGAATCTTAGGGAATATCTGTTTAGGATATACCTCATTTTCATTTAAAAGTTCCTCGTACATTTTTTCACCAGGACGAAGACCAGTAAATTCAATTCCAATCTCTTCAACTGTATAGCCAGATAGTTTTATTAAATTTTTTGCCAAATCAATAATTTTAACTGGTTCCCCCATATCAAGCACAAATACCTCGCCACCTTTAGCTAACGCACCCGCTTGAATAACTAAACGTGAAGCTTCTGGAATTGTCATAAAATAACGAACCATATCAGGATGTGTAACAGTAACAGGACCACCTTTTTGAATTTGCTTCTTAAATAGTGGAATAACACTCCCTCTACTTCCTAACACATTGCCAAAACGAACTGCAACAAATCTCGTTTCACTTACAGTGTCCATATGTTGTACAATCATTTCTGCAACACGCTTTGCCGCCCCCATTACACTTGTTGGATTTACCGCTTTATCAGTAGAGACCATTACAAACGTATTGACCTTAAACATATCCGCCGCTTCTGCAACATTCTTTGTGCCAATAACATTATTTTTCACAGCTTCTTCTGGATTCCGTTCCATTAAAGGAACATGTTTATGTGCTGCGGCATGATATACGATATATGGTTTATACCTGTCCATAATTTGAAACATTTTATGAAGGTCTTGTACATCTGCAATTTCTGTTATAATTTCAATCTCATCTTTATATAACGATCTTAATTCCATTTCAATTGTATAAATACTATTTTCACCATGCCCAAGTAGCACAATTTTAGTCGGCTTATATTTCATAACTTGACGACAAATTTCAGAACCAATCGATCCTCCGGCACCAGTCACTAAAATTGTCCTACCTGTAATCTTTTCACCGATTCCTGCATCATCTAATTGCACTGGTTCTCTTCCTAATAAATCTTCGACCTGTACATCTCGAAATTCATTTACAGAAATTTTCCCATCTAAAATATCCTCTAACATTGGGACCATCTGTGTTCTCGCTTTTGTTTTTGTACATTCTTCAAAAATCCCCTGTGCTCCTTTTCTACTTAAAGATGGGATTGCAATAATGATTTGCTTGATGTTATAACGTTCTACAACTTGTTGAATATCTCGTGTTTTTCCAACTACAGGAATATTGAAAATTTCAAGATTTTGTTTATATTGATCATCATCAACAAATACCACCGGATATAGATCAGTTGCTCTATTTTTTAACAATTGCCGTGCAACCATTGTTCCAGCTGACCCAGCACCTACAATTAATGTATGGGTTTTATCAGTGTTTTTTGTAATATAAGTATCGCGAAACATACGCCATATAAAACGTGAACCACCTATTAAGAACATGTGTAGCATCCAAGTTATTATTAAAATTCGTATAGACATATCACTATTTAACACTTGCTGTACTACCGCTGTAATAAGAATAGAAAATGTTGCAGTCTTAATAATTTGTAACATTTCCCCAATGCTTGCATATTCCCATGCTTTTTTATACAGCTTGTAATAACTAGCAAAAATATAATGACAACAAAGCAATATCGCTGAACTACTTATGAAATGTATAGGTACTTGCATTAATACATTAGGCTGTATAAGCCAATAACTTACATACGCTGAAGCCAATACAATTAGCGAATCAATCAGTATGAGTAAATATAATCTCCCTCTATAGATCAATTTATCTCCCTCCTACAGAAATTACAAATGTATGCCCAAAATGTCTATTTCCGTAATTGATTTTGTAAATCCGATTAATTCCCTATGTAACTCTTCATGTTGTAGCACTTTTTCAATAGTTTCTTCTATGGTATACAGAATCGTTAATTAATCTATAATTACGACTATCTCCTTTAGACGCTTGCAAGAATCATTTTTCTCAGCCAGAGACTAGAGTAATAGCCATCCTAAGTTACAGATATCTGTCAAGCTAGGTATCTGTAACTTAGGATGGCGCTTGTCCTTAGATAGAACCATAGCCAAAGTTTTCATACATCATATTGGGCATCTAACCCGACCTCACACCATGCTTTCGACGACACGCGTCTAAGGTAGCCATTCTACCCACAACACAACCGAGTGCCTCCATTGATAGTGGTTAGGAGACATCACCATGTTCGTACCAAAAGGTACTTAATGTTATTTTTAAAAATTTGTTCTGAACGGTATGGTACATAGATAGTTGATTCTTTTCCATAAGTTTCTGTACTATTAATTAATTCGTTCTTTTTTAAGAACTTAATTGCATTTTAATAGAAACTTAATTCCTAATTATTATCGTTATCCGTTCTTTATAATGAATATATACATATGTAAATACTATACTTAATTTACAGGATTTACAATGTTTTTTTCGAAAAAATTCTGTCTATTGTTCGAGTTGTATCATTTTTTGTTGATTTATCCCTTTTTCGAATATATGTTATTCAAAAATACGACAGTTTACTGGTTCACTCCCATAAAAAATGTTAGATAAAGGACAACCCATATAAATTCTAAAATAATAAATTTATATGAAAACAATATGAAATGAGTCGGAGGAGTGAATTCCCCTGAGCGCTGCACGAAGCAAACTCCGCGTGAAAATCACAACAAGGAACGTGGGGATGGCCGCTAATAAATAATCCACTTGCACCGTTTCATTCATAAATAATGTTTATGCTAACAATGCAGCTAATATTGCAATTGGAATATGATTTAGCCATCTCAACCCCCATTCTGGAATTTCTATTTTACTTAATACAAGCAGCGGTACTACTCTCGGAAGAAATGTGGCGACTGCTGTGAATGAACAAGCGCCCGATGGACAATCTAATATTTTCTTATTTTGTATGTCCTCATCATGTAATTGGAACATATCACAATATTCTTCAAACGTACGACCAATAAAGACAGCTCTCTCAATATTTAATTTCATTTCTCCCTCTCCTCTCTTCCTTATTTTAAAATAAAAAAAGAAATGCCCCCTCAGGCATTCCTTTATCTTAACAGTTCATTCGATTCTTTATCATACACTTTATCAAATGTTGTCATCACACGCTGCGATGCTTGGACCATCTTTTGGTTCGTCATAAGATCGGTCATTTCTTTCGTCATATCAACATTTGAGTTTTCTAACATATAATTATGAACAGCAGCTGTTCCATTCGGTAAATTAGCGATGTTCGTTCCATCTAGTGTAAAGGTTTTGTCTTCATGCTTTACAAGATGTGCTTTCATGTTTGCATCAACTGACTTCGTTTGTAACCGCGCAATATTTTGCTTGGTCGCTTCATTATAAATAGTACCATCAGCCTTTACAGAAAGTTTCGCACCTTCAGGAATACGAATACGCTCATTATTACTATCAAGTACATACGCACCAGCTGTTGTTTGTAAGTAACGATCTGCATTTAAAGTAAAATGTCCATCTTTCGTCATATATGTTTGATTATTTCTTGAAACTACAAAGAAAGAAGCTGCACCTGTATTTCCATCTTCTAAGTAAAAATCAGTACCACTATTTGTAATTTGCATCGTACCTTGCGTCAAATTCACATGTGTTGCATTTGGTACAACGGCATAATCGACCGTTCCAATTGCAGTTTCTCTTCCATTTACTTGACGGTATGTTTTATGTGTATCAAAAACTTTTGACGTCATTTGATCTACTTTAAATCCTGTTGTTTGAGCATTAGCAATGTTATTTGCATGCATGTTTATATGCTGCATGTAGTTCATCATTCCCATAGAACCGATATATAGACCGTTCATACTATAATGAATAAGGCGAAAACCTTATTCTTCCCTCGCTCTCTTATTATGATGTGTGTAACATTTGACTTGCTAAATGTTCAGCTGTTGCAATATGCAAGTGCTGCGTAACATCTTGGCCATCTGTTGTAAATACAATTGGTGCAGTTGAAACAGCTGGAATTTTTAATAGTTCCCCAATGCTAGCTGTTTCATCAAACTTTGTAAATATAAAACCATTAATATGTATATCTTTGAAATTTGTAATAATCTCAACCATATCTTTACTTTTCATTGAAGCAGATAATGTTAAGCAAATATAATCCGGTTGAATTTGCTCTATCATTTCAATCGTACCTTGTACAGATTCTATTGTACGATAATTCTTTCCGGCTGTATCAATTAATATATAGTCAACTGGTACCTCCTGCTTAAAGTAAGAAAGTGCCCTAGACATTCCATCTTCATCACGTACTGCAAGGACTTCTGCTCCGATTATTTTCACGTGCTCCTGCAATTGCTGCGCTGTCCCAACCCGGGACTGATCAGTTGTAATAAATCCAACTGTTTTATTTTGTTCATATAACTGCCAAGCGATTTTTGCAAGTGTCGTAGTCTTCCCAACACCTGTCGGTCCGATTAAGGCAATCGTTTGTATTCCCTTATCAAACACATTTTCTGTATGAAAATGTGTACTCATATCTTCAAGAATAAACTGCAATACTTCTTCTTCAGTAATAAGAGAAGTATGTTCGAACTTCGCTCGTAATTTCTTTTCATATACTGTTAAGAAATGTTCCTCTACATCATTTTTCTCGAGTGTACGAAGCACCTTTTTAATAATAAATGGTACTGATGCTCCTTGCTCTTCTGATATTTCCTTTACAAGAGAAACATCTGCCTTCTGTTCATCGATTTCTGATTTTGCGTCTTGTTTTTCCACAGTTTTCATTACAACAAGTCCCTTATCGAACACTTGAAGTAATCTTTGTTTTTTCTGCATCCACTCTTCACTTTGAGCAAATGGCTTTGGTGTATATGGAATGTTATGCGTTTTATTCTCCAGGTCATGTAAAATCGATTGTATCTTCTCGGCTCGAATCATTTCCTCTGGTTGCTCTTCTACTATTTCTGTTACAAATGATTCTTGCTCTTCTTCACTTTTTTGAGGAATTTTTACAATCATTTCATATTGCTTTTTCCAAAAGAACGGAATCTTTCGTTTTACTGTCTCATCCACAACATAGTAATAATCATTTCCGAATTCCTCAAAAAGTTGATGATATAGTTCGCTTTTAGAATGGGCCTGAATTCGCTTTATGCTTTCCTTCTTTGCTGTGCTTTCCATTTTCTCTCACCTCCGCCCTACTCAATATATGCAATTTGATCTACGACTACTTCAGGTGCCAATTCACTTATGCACAGTACCTTGGCTTCTATTTGATAACGATCAAGCAGCCTTACAATACCGAATCGAAAATCTTTACGGCGCGTTAATAAAACGGGGTCTCTCCCCATTAAGCGGGATTGTTTGAAAATGTGTTGAACTTGATCGATGACACGTGTTTCTTGTTCTAAATCCCAGTTTAATAGATATCCTTGATACGAATTATTTACTACGTCAGCATCAAGTTCAATTGAATCCGAGAATAGCGCTGCATAAATTTTTCCATCATAATTTTTCGCATGCTCACAAATCACCTTTGAAATACATTCACGTACGAAAGAAGTGACACCATCCGCATGATTTTGATATATTTCTTTTCCATCAATAATGCCTTCCATAATTGTCGGTAAATCCCGAATCGAGATTCCTTCTTTTAACAATTGTTTCACGACATTTTGAATAAGAGATAAGTCAATTTCTTTTTTCTTAATTTCTTCTAATAATACGCCGTGATCATGCTCTAAAGATTGAATTAAATCTTTCACATGTTGACGTTGTAATAGTTCATGTACATTACGACGAATAATAACATCTAAATGCGTAATTAAAATACTAAGCGGTTCTAACACTTGATACCCTTTCATTTGTGCATCTTGTACAACATGCTCTAAAATCCAGTAGCCATCTTCACCAAAGATTGGGTCTTTAGCAGGCTCAGCATCTAAATCTGCCATAACGTTTGGTGTTTTGAGTGCTAATAAATACCCTGATTTTAAGACACCTTCCGCTACCTTCGCTCCTTTAATTCGAATCACATAACGTCCACGTGGTCTAAAACTCGTATTATCTTTAAAGTTAATGCCAGGAACGTTAATTCCTAAATCTGTAATAATCGATTTTCGCATTAATACAACTTTATCACGAGCTGTTTCTCCGTTAATTTTTTGTTTCACAAGAGCCGCTAAATCAAGCCCCAGTTCAACGATAATTGGGTATTTATCAGTAAAGACACCAAATGAATCTTCCACTTTCTTCATTTGATCGTCATCACTTTGAATCATTTCTAATTCTTTTTGCAGCTCTGCTTCTTCTTCTTTCTTCAAGCGTTGTTTATTCCTGTATCCTAAGAAAATAACTCCTCCGCCAACAATTAGAAATGGTATGAGTGGAAGAGGTGAAAATATCCCCATGGCAATAAATAATCCACCGAGTGCATAAACAACGACATCATGCGCCATTAACTCTTTATAAATACCTTCGTTTACTGTATCAGATGATCCGTCAAATACGCGTGTAACGATAATCCCTGTCGAAATAGCTAATAATAATGAACCGATTTGATTCACAATTCCATCGCCAATCGTTAATTTCGTATAATGATAGGCAGCTTCTTGAAATCCCATTCCTTGCTGCATCATTCCCACAATTAATCCGAAAACAATATTGACGAATAAGATGACGATACTAAAAATAACATCACCTTTTACAAATTTTCCAGCACCGTCCATCGCGCCGTAAAAATCTGTTTCCATATTTAATTTCTTCCGTTTGTTCTTTGCTTCTTCATCTGTAATAATGCGCTGATTTAAATCCGCATCAATTGACATCTGTTTCCCTGGCAAAGAATCAAGTGTAAACCGTGCCGCAACTTCAGCCGTACGAGAAGCACCATTTGCGACAATAAATTGGAATACGATAAGTACGATAAAAATTACAATTCCAATTAATATATTTCCGCCAATAACAAACTGACCAAACTCCTCAATAACATGACCAGCATTCCCGTTTGTTAAGATGGCCCGTGTTGTAGAAACGTTAATCGAAACACGGAAAATTGCAATTAATAATAGTAATGTTGGAAATGACTTTAACTCATCCCACTCTTTAATGCTCGTTGCCCGCATATATACGAGCACTGCCATTCCAAGTAAAAAGACAATAATGACATCTAGTATAAATGGTGGCAATGGAATTAAAAGTGCCACAATGAATGACACTGCTAAAAAGATAGAAAAATAAGTTCTTGCAGAATCTATCTTAAACAAACAGAATCTCCTCCAAACGCGCCCTACACTTCAATTTGTTTTGTTTGAATTAAATAGCGCATAACTTCAATAACAGCAACATATAAATCTTCTGGAATCGCCTCGTCTTCCTCAACTTGATAATATAAAGAACGCGCCAATGGGCGGTTTTCCACCATCGGTATATCTTGTTCACGTGCGAGTGTTCGCATATAAAGCGCCAGCTCGTCTTCACCTTTTGCAACAACAATTGGTGCTGCATCAACTAACTTATCATAACGAAGTGCAACAGAAATGTGGGTCGGATTATTTACAATAAAGGTCGCACCGTCCATCTTTTTCGTAATCGCCCCCTGCAAAATCGCATGCATAAAGCTTTTTCGCTTTCCTTTTACTTCAGGGTCCCCTTCGTTATCTTTATGCTCTTGTTTTACTTCTTCTTTTTTCATTTTCAAATCTTGTGCATGCTCCCATTTTTGATAAATAAAATCAATAATAGAAACAACAACAAGAATGATTAAAATGGCTAAAAAGACATATTTCATTTCCCGTATAATTTCAGCAAGTGACGCACTCCAATTAAATCCAATCATACTTACAATTTTCTCTAAATTGCGCTTAAAAATGATATACGCCACATAGCCAAGAAGAATCATATAAAACAATGACTTCAAAATATCAACAATACTTCTTCTGCTAAACAGTCTCGTAAAATAACTTTTCGGATTAATACGCGATGCTTTCGGTTTAATGATTTTAGCTGAAAATAAAAAACCAACTTGCGCCATATAATTCAGTATATGAAACGCATAGACGAGCACAAGAACCGGTGCTGATATTTTCAAAAGAAGTATACCCATTGAATAAAAATACTCGGCCATATCCGTATTTTTACTAATTTTGTCCAACAATTCCGCAACAGAGTTGGCAATATCATACCCAACACGATCGCCGAAAAAGTAAATAACCGCTGCTAAAACAAGAACAGAAAATAAATTATTTAAATCTTTACTTCTTGCAACATTTCCTTCTTCACGTGCTTTTTTTATCTTTTGCGGGGTGGCTTTTTCTGTTTTATTATCTTTTGCCATAACCGTCCCCCTATTTCGTTAAGAAAAAGTTAAATAGTTTCGTATATTCATCAAGTAATACATTCGTTAAGTTTTTAAATACATAACTAAACATCGGTACACTCATTGCGATAAATAAAATACCGCACGTAATTTTTAGGACAAACGCATTCGCAAAAATATTGAGCTGCGGTGCATTTTTTGCAATTAAAATTAATACGAAGTTAATAATAAACAAACTGCCCATAAGCGGAAGTGCAATTTCCACTGCAGACGTAAGCGCAAATAACAACGTCGCTAATAAACTATCTAAAAAGTTTTTCGTCAATAGCTGTGAAATTGCTTCTGTATATTGAAACGACTTTAAAATTGTCGAGACAAAATAATCAATTCCGCCAAGCGCAACGAAAATAATCATAAAGAAAATATCAAACATTGTTGCGATTAGCGTTGATTGCGAACCAGCATTTACATCAAATAAACTTGCCTGCGACAAACCAATATCAAAATCTAAAATGTGCCCGGCCATCTTTGGAATATCCCACAAAAACTCTACGATTTTTGAAAGTGTTAATCCAATTACAATTTGTGTGCCAGCATAACCGGCAACATCCCATATCGTCTCAATGTGAGAAATATGGACTTTATCAGCAACTGCTAGTGATAGCCCGAGTCCAAATGTAATTTTCGTCATTGCTGGCATCGATCGCCCTGAAAAAAACGGTAAAAAATACAAAAATGAAGCAATACGGCAAAATGCAAAAAACGTTGCAACCCATAAATCCATATTCATCTTCAGTCACCCTTTTTCAGGACGAGCGCAGCAACGTCGGAATTTTATCAAACAAGTCTAAAATTAATGTTGTAATTTCGTTAAACATCCATGGACCCAGTATGATAATAACAAGAACAATACTCGCCATCTTCGGTAAAAACGTCAGTGTCTGCTCTTGAATTTGCATCATTGCCATTAATACCGCAAGAATAATAACAACGATCATACTTACTCCCGCAACTGGAAGTAAAATTTCAAACCCTTTGTAAAAAAAAGTTTGAAAGATTTCTGTAATTGGTGATATATTCATGCAAATGTGACTCCTATCACGTATAGTAGAAGGCTGCTAACAGCCTCTAAGCAACTGTTTTAAACATAATATCAACGATTTTCGTATATCCACCTAAATATACAAAAACGAGTATTTTAAATGGTAAACTTAAAATCATCGGCGGTACCATCATCATACCGAGATACATGAGTAGTGTACTAATGATTAAATCAATAAAAACAAACGCTAAATAAATAAACATGCCTGTTATTAACCCTTTTTGAATTTGGGTCAATGTAAATGACGGAACGAGTGTAAAAAACGAAATATCCTTCGTATCTTTTGGCAGCTTTTCATTTCGAACTTTTAACATCATTTTCAAATCATGACTATATGTATGCTTTGTCATATACTCTTTCATAATGGGTTCCGACTTCTCAGCTGCTTGACTGACCGTAATTTTATCTTTCGTCATTGGATCCCATACATCACTCTTCAGCTGCCCAAGAACAGGCTGCATCGTAAATAATGATAAAAACAGCGCTAAGCCAACAAGCACTTGGTTTGGGGGTAAGTTCATCACACCAAGCCCTTGACGTGTAATTCCAAGAACTATCATAAAATAAGTAAAGTGTGTAAACAGTAATACAATTGACGAAGACAATGATAACAGCGTGACGAGTAAGAAAAGTTGTACACTGGAATTATTCGTAAGTTCTTTTCCACTTTCTAAATTAATAAAACCATTTGTCTCTGCATACGCTGTATTTGCAAAAATAATGCAAAAAACAATAGAAAATGCAAAAATAAAACCAATAGAAGATATATGTTTCTTTATTTTCATGATGGATCCTCTACTTTTTTCTGCTGAATTTGTTCTTCTTTCATCGCATCTTCTAGCACTTTATGAAACTGATTTCCTGATAATTGAATGGAATGAATGCCATTATTACCTACAATCGTAAACACTTGTTTACCATCTACTTCAAATAAAAATGCACTCGTTTGATGATTTACATACATACCATCTTTCACTTGAATGAAACCATTTTCTCCTTGCTTATAAAATTGATGCTTTCTCGTCTTTTTCATCATATAGTACGCACCATATCCAAGGGCACCAAATAACAATACAACTTGCAACAAGGTCGTCATATAACTCATATGACACCTCCCCTATTCATTCTCACTCAATTCATGCTTCATAGCCGCTAATACCGCTTTTTTCTTATCGGCTTGAATTTCAGAAATAATAACTCCAAAATTTTCATCCATCACGATTGCTTCGCCAATCCCTACTTTTTCACTACTTAAATATACATCAACTTTATGTCCTAAATTTTTTTCCACTTCTAAAATGTCGCCAACTTTCAGTTTATTCACATCTCCAAGTGTCAACCTTGTTTTTCCAAGTCGTACACCAAGTTCCACTGAAATATCTGAAACCATTTCAATATGCGCTTTTGATGGTTCGCTATAATCTTTTGTATATTCCTCTAAATCTACTAGCGCAACAGACGATACTTCATGCTTCATATCCTTTTCTCCCTCTCTTACTCTACAAAGCTTTTAAATAAAAATGCTTTACGTGTTCCGTCTTTTCCAACAAAGCAATTAAACTTATGCTTGCCGTCAACGTATCCACGAAGCTGATCTGTTACTTTCGTTTGCAGCGGGATAATATCTCCTTCTTCAAACTGCTCCAGACTACCAATTGTCATCTTCTGTTCGCCAATCGCTACATGTATAGATTTACGAACTTTCTGCACTTCTGCTTCCACTTCTGCAAAATATGTTTTTCGCTTATCAGAAGAATGTTCAACAATATTTTCTGACGTTAACTTATCCATAATCTCTTCAACAGATAAAAACGGAATGCCTAGTCGAATTGTTGTATTCCAATACTCCGTTTTCAGGTTTACATTTAAGAGCGAAATAATATCACTTGCAGTTGTAATTTTAAGTGCATTCGGATCTGTCTCTGTTGCCACAAGTTGCGGCTGTATCTCAATCACACTTTCAAACGCTCTCTTCAGATTGTCACAAATAACAGAAAACAGGTTATCAAGCGTTAAAAACTCAAATGACGTCAGCGGTCTACGAAGTGTAAAATCACGCTTCGCATCTCCGCCAAGCCAGCATTCATGAATATAAATAATAAAAGCTAAATCCATTTCAATAACAATCTCACCAAGATTCGGCAAACCTAAATCAATAACAGAATATAAATAATAATCTTTTGGCATCTTCTCCACATACTCACTCGTAAATGGAACTTGCTCTACTGGTGATGGCTCTAGCTCAATTGGAATACGCATCCGCGCCGCAAGCGATTGCGACGTCTGTTTCCCGAAATTTGTCGCAATCGTTTGTAAACTCCGCAAATGTTCCACACCGAATTTCTCCGGCCTATTAAAATCATACTCTTGAAACTTCTCTTGCTTCTCTGCTTCTTGTGCAAAATCAGGCATTTCTTCCCCATCATTCATCGCCTTTAGCAGCGCATCAATTTGCTCTTGACTTAACTTATCACCGCTCATGAAAATCCCCTTTCCTATCCCTTCAGCTCGACAATTTCAACGTACATTTTCCCATTTTTCGTTAAAATTTTACCGATGCCAATTTCTTCATTTTCTAACATAATACGCACTGTATTTTTCGTTGAATGTTCAAGGCGGTATAATGTTCCTTTTGTAATATGAAGCAGATCATCAATTTTCTTTTTCGTCTTGCCAATTTCAAAATGAATTGTTAATGGAATATCCTCATGTAATTTCATTTCTAGCAACTCCCATATCGTGTTCATAAAAATCTCATTTTTTATATATTTAAGTATTATAAGAAATTTTTATTTAGAAACATCGATGTTTAATATCTTTTTTATATAATTTTCTGTTTCTTGAAACGGCGGCACCCCTCCGTACTTTTTCACATTTCCTGGCCCTGCATTATAAGCTGCAAGCGCCAAGACGAGATCACCGTTATATTGTTTCAAATATCCGGCTAACTCCTTCACACCGCCTTCAATACTTTCAGCAGGCGAATATGGATTCGTTATCCCTTGCTCCTTCACATTTGCTGGCATAAGCTGCATTAAGCCAATCGCTCCTGCTGAAGAAACAGTATTTGGATTAAAATCAGATTCGACTTCAATCATTTTTTGAATTAACGTTTTTGGAATTCCATATGTATCACTTACTCTTTGAATACTATCCGCATACTTCCCTTCATTACTAGGACGTATACTTTGAATACTATATTTTTTCGTTAATCCCCACGAATCCTTACCCGCGCTATTTGCATCAGCAAAACGGCGCGTAAACTCCTGCTGAGCGGCTTGCAGCGGCTCGGCATTCTTCACACTTGTCTCTCCTGCTACTTTTTGACTCTCTTCTACTTTTGAAAGCTCAGCAACTGCTTTCGTATCCCTTATTGTTTCATTTTGAAGCGATTGTCCAAATGTACTATTTACAAACGCCTCCGGACTACTTAATTTTTGCTGAATCTGTTCCCTTTTATAAGAGAGAACTTCTTTTACTATATTTCCTATTATCATAATATCACCTTTTAAAGAATCAAAGATAACCTAATATTAGAGTTTTTTATAACACTTTGCAATAATTCCGAAGAAAAATAAGCAGTATTTATTCATAAATTGTTAAAATTATATTTTTTTATATTCATTCATTACAATTATTAGTTGACACAATATAGAGCAGGGATTACAATTAACTCGAAATTGATTTTTTTGTATATCCGACTTTAACAATTTACAAAAAAATCAATATGAAAAAAACCAAAAAAAAATGGGGGTTCTTATACTATGAGAATTAACACAAACGTAAACAGCATGCGTACACAAGAGTACATGCGCCAAAACCAAGACAAAATGAACACAGCTATGAACCGTTTATCAAGCGGTAAACGTATTAACAGCGCAGCTGACGATGCAGCTGGTTTAGCAATCGCTACTCGTATGCGTGCAAAAGAAGGCGGCTTAGACGTTGGTGCTCGTAACACACAAGACGCTATGTCTGCATTACGTACTGGCGATGCAGCATTAGGTTCAGTTTCAAACATCTTACTTCGTATGCGTGACCTTGCAACACAAGCATCAAGCAGTACTAACAACGCTCAAGATATCACATCTATGGACAAAGAGTATCAAGCATTAGGAGCTGAAATTGATCATATTGCTTCAAAAACAAATTTCAACGGTAACACATTCTTAAATGGTGCCGCTGGTCAAGATATCACTGTTCAACTTTCTGATGTTTCAGGTGATACAATGACCATCAACGCTTTCGATACATCAGCAAAGACAACTGGTACTTTACAAGTAGGAGGAGCTAAGAAATTAGATGCTACAACTGCAGCAGCTGAAATCACAAATCTTGACAAAGCTATTCAAGAAATTGCTGACGCTAGAGCAACTTACGGTTCTCAATTAAACCGTTTAGACCATAACTTAAACAACGTAACTAGCCAATCTACAAACATGGCTGCGGCAGCTTCTCAAATTGAAGACGCTGACATGGCGAAAGAAATGTCTGAAATGACTAAGTTCAAAATCTTAAACGATGCTGGTATCAGCATGCTTTCTCAAGCAAACCAAACACCACAAATGGTAAGTAAATTATTACAATAATCCATTTGATAATATAACGAAAATACACCTCTCTGCGTGCGGAGGGGTGTATTTTTCTATATGGAAATAAAGGGGTATGTTAAGATGCGAATCGAAACAAATTTTGCAGATACGAAAACAATGCAATCTTTATATAAAAATGAAAAACATATAAATACAGAAACAGAACGTTTAACAAATGAAAAGCATGTCCACGGTGGTGCTGATAATACAGCTGATATTGCTATTGTATCTCGTGTAGACGCTAAAAAAGGAATAGACGCTGTCACTCAAAATAATGAGAATACACTTGTAATGCTTCGTTCAGCAGATTCTTCCCTGCAGAGTATCACAAATATTTTACTTCGAATGCGTAATCTTGCGGTTCAAGCAGCACACGATAAAAATTCAAGTGACACTCAAATTACTTTAGATAAGGAATTCCAGCAGCTTGCAGAACAAATCAGTTATATGCAAGATGTGACAGCATGTAATACTGTTCCAATATTGGGAGAGAATCAAAAGCATAACATTACAATGGATCATCTTGGTCATACAATAGATTTTTCGTTTTTATCAGTAAAAGAATTCAAATTAGACCAGCAGAAAAAGAATTCCCCTTCCCCTACACCAAACAACATCAAGATTTCAACTAAACAGGATGCACATACTGCTATTGCAAATATTGATAGTGCTTTACAAAATATTGCATTGCACCGCACTGATCTCGGTGCGCTAATAAATCGCTTACAACTTCATATTGATCACTTAAATAGTCAAGCTATACATACAGAAGAAAGTTCATCTCGTATTAAAAATACCAATATAGCACAAGAAATGAGCGGTTTTGTAAAAGACAAACTGTTAGCAGAAGTTGCATTTGGTATGGTTTCACAAACAAATCAAATTCCACAAATGATAATCAAACTGCTTTATCAATAAAGTGAAACTTCCGTCAGTGGGGTTTTCTTCATCTCCCACTGACGGAAAGCTCTCACCAATCGGGCACATGCCAGCAGTTATTCTCCACCTATCTTCTTGGCTTCTCTCTGAATCTTGAGGTGGGAGTCTTACTGCCCGCGAATAGCGGGATAAATAATGTAGGAAGCTATCCGCTCTGGATAGCTTTTTCTAGTTAAAGAATTTCATAGCATAGTCTCTTAACTTCATACATTTTTACATATGACATTCCGATTTTTAATAAAATAATTTCTTTATCATATAATCTCTACGATTACTATAATAAATACAAAAAAGCCATCCGCTTATAGATGACTTCTCTTATTTCATGACTGACACTACTTGTCCGCTTCGATCAATGACAACTTTTAATTGACCTTCTGTTGTACCATTATATAATCCAAGTTTATGTAGTTCTTGTTTGCACATATGCACAAAATACGGCAAGGTACGAATTTGTTCAATGTCAGAACTTGTAATGAAGTGGATGATGTTGTTTGTCATTCCTTTCATATCTGCAACAAGTTCTTCCTTTTCTCTACGCAACTGCTCTGTTTCAGCTCGCAAAGCAATTATTTCCTTCTTTAACTCATCTATATCTTGTTCATCTCTCATTCGCTCTGCCGCCATGCTAGATAGCTTATAAATCCCCTCCATAAAGTGATGCAGTTCATTTTCCTGCTGCTCATCCTTTGCATCTATCATTTGAAAGTTGTTTGCAATTCCTGATAGTAAAGTAACGAGACTTTTTTCTATTTTTCTACTTTTTTCTTCTGTTTCTTTCTCTTCATTTTTTATAATTGGTTGTTTTATTGTAGTATTATTTCGTTTTCGTCCTGGTTTTTGTTTCATTATATTTTCCATCGGTATTTCTTGTTTTCGTAATTTATAATATGTGTTTTGTAATTGACTTGGCGTTTTTAAGAATAATTGTAATTTTTCTTGACTTATAGATTTAGAGATACTTAAAATATTCATACCGTGTTGCTGACAAAATTGATAGACTTCCAGCAGCAATTCTAATTCAGATTTTAACCATGCTATATCCGATAGTTCGTATGCTTCAAGACCGCCTAACTTCTTAACATCCATTTCAAACATAAACATTTTATTATATAAACCAATTACTTCTTCGTAATCTATTTGAAATTTCTTTTCTATTTTCCGAAATTCTACTTCCAAATTTTTCTCTGTATTTGTTTTTTGTAATCGTTTTTGTAAACACGCTAATACATGAATTGCTGTTTGCTTTGTCATCTCCCTCTCCCACACCTTTCATCATAATCCCCTTTTTACTTGTAAAAATAGAAAATTTTACATATTAATCTTATAATATTTCTAAATTCTCTGTCAAATAATTGATATAAAAAAATATATAAAAGTATAAAAAGATAAGAATAGAAAATACATTCATCGCTTTCACTACAAAAAAAAGGTAATCATCCACATATATGGACAATTACCTTCTTTTTTATTCTTTAGATGTGAATGTGCTGTTCAATTCCTTAAAATAAGTGCTTTTCAGACTTTTTATAACACAAGTTTATCTACAAGTCCAATTAACTCTTGAATATCTGGTTTACTTACTTGTGCATTAGCACCAACAGATTCCCCTTTATGATATAGCTCATTTGTAATTAATGAAGAGAAAATAATAACCGGTAGATGCTTCATAACACCGTGATCTTTAACCACTTTCGTTAAATGATGACCATCCATTTTCGGCATTTCGATATCAGTAATGAGCAAGTGAATATGCTGGAACATCTTTTCCCCTTGTTCAGCTGCTAATTTTTCAATTTGTGCTAACGCTTCTGCACCGTTGCTAAAGAAGTTGATTTTCGTATATCCCGCTGTCGTTAACGTTTCTTCTAATACTTGACGAAGCATCGCTGAATCTTCAGCAATGTAAATCACTTTTTCAGCACGATCTGTTTTTTCTGCTAATCCAGATAATTTTTGCGTTTCATAACCGGTATTGCTAATTTCACATACGATTTTTTCATAATCTAATAGTAAAATGATTTTCCCATCAAGTTTGACGATTCCTGATGTTGTTTCTTCTAAGCCCATCGATAATGAAGATGGTTCATCAATCTGTTCCCATGAAATGCGTTGAATGCGGTGCACTTCATCCACTCGGAAAATAACTTTCATTTGGTTCAATTCTGCAATGATGAACTTTGTTTGATCTAATGGCTTATTCGATTTTAAGTTTAACGCTTGTGCTAAATTAATAACTGGTAAAATCTCACCGCGTACTTGTACGACACCTTCTACCGCTGCATGCGCTTCTGGAACCGTCGTAACAGGAAATGGATTAATGATTTCACGAACTTTCATAACGTTAATACTAAATAAATTTTCTCCAATTGTATATGTAACAATTTCTAATTCATTTGTTCCACTCTCTAGTAAAATACTTTGTGCTTGTGACATAAGCAAATGAGTCCCCTCTCTAATGATTCTATTATTTTTTACTATATATATAAATCCGTTTTGATTTTGCAACATCTAAGTCACTGCTATGCAGAAAAATGGAATCTCCACTCGTTTTCTCTCTTTGTTTTAACGCCGCACGTGGCAGTAAAGGGGGCTGACCGCTTCTATGCATGGCCAGATCCTCTCACCCACCTAAAAAGAATGGTTTTTTATTCATTTATAAGTGACTCCAACGTATTAAGTAGCACTTCTTGTGCTTCTGATATTTCTGCTGGTGTAACTTCCCACTTTTGCGTAAGCTCTTTCTCAACTTGTACGCGAAGGTGATCATCCATTTCTGTTAAAAGAAAGGCTTTCGTTTCCTCATCAATATCAAGTAAGGCAAGCGCATATATTTCTGGACTACGCATCGTTTGAAATAGTTTCTGCATAACACCCGGTGCAACATATTTCACTTTTTCAATATGAACCGCTTTATCAGAAAATAGAAGTTCATATTGGATAAACGTGACATTTTGTTTTATAACTTGAAAATAACAGTTGTTTTTTTTGTCATTTATAAAATAACCATTTGGGTCTGCCATCACACTTTCAACTTTACGAATTAAATTCGGTAAGTTATTTGCTGACATAATCGTCCGCTGCTCCATTTCATTTGGCGAACTGAACGTTACACGGTATTTATTTTGCGCCATAATCAATTCTCTCCTTATTATGAAACTGCTAGTAACTCCAAGTTATTAAACCAAAATGCTAGCTGCTGCTCTGTAATACCAGACAATCCAATAAAAAACGAACGACACTTCATAACATCAGCAAATGCTTGATACTTCCAGCCATTGCTATTGTAAATACCGATAAAATAAAATTCATGAATACGGCCGATTACTACTTGCTTGTCCCCAAATGTGTATGGCGGGACTTGTTTAATCGCAAATTGATTTGGTAAATAGCGATGTTCTTGTTGTTCAATGTTAATAATTTGCTTTGCAAGCTCTCGCTTATCTTGAAAAAATGACAACTGGAAAATTTTTTCTTCTCTCGTCATACTAATAGAGACCCTTTCTATTCATTAGAAGAAGATGCAGCCCCTTATAAAGAAACTACACCTTTCTTATCTATCATCGAATTAAGTTAACAATCTCGTTTAACACATCATCTGCCACTTTAATTACTTTTGCATTTCCTTGGAACCCACGTTGGTAAAGCATTAAATCAACAAATTCTACAGATAAATCAACGTTAGACCCTTCTTGTGCACCTCCGCGAACTTTACCAGATCCATTTTGTCCAGACACACCTAAAGAAGGGTTACCAGCGGATGTTGTAGCTTCATAATTTCCATTTCCTGTTTTCATAAGTCCCCCTTCATTTGGGAACATCGCTACCGCAAGTTGCCCTGCAGCTCTCGAACTTCCGTCCGCATATTTCACCATAACATAACCGCCGTCAGAGATCATACAATCTTTCACTGTTGTTGCAGGACGTCCTGAAATATTTGTTGTAGCCAATGTTTTGTCAGTTGGATAATTTGTAAGACCACTTAAGTCTAAGTCTAAGCCAGCACCAAACGGAATATTCACTTTGCCATTTGTAATTTTATTAGTAACTGGATCGCGCTGTACTGCTGCACCATCTATATTTGTCAATTCACCTAATTTATCAAATGTAAGTGTTTTATTTTTAACTAACTCCGTAAAGTTTTGTTCTTTTTTCGACTCATTTCGCACTAATACTCTATATGTATATGATCCGTCTATCGGATTTCCTGTTACAGCATCTTTGTCTTGTGTGAGCTCTACACGCATCGTCAATGAATTTCCTTCCGCATCAGAAACTGGAAACTCTTCCGTGATTTGTTGTTGATTTCTCGGAATATTCCCCCCCATTGTCGCCTTATCGGAACGTACTCCTCCAACTGCTGTTCCCATCGGAATTCGAATTGGTTGCGGTGAACCAGAAAAATCAATTTCATCTGTACCAGCTTTTGTAGGGTATGCAAGTACATATTGCCCTTCGGAATTTGTAATATAGTAATCATCAGATATTCCAAATGTACCTTTACGAGTATATTGTACATTACCGCCTCGCGAATCACCTAAGACAAAAAATCCGTTTCCTTCAATTGCTGTTTGTGTTTTTCCACCTGTTAATGTAATTGATCCATCACTATAATCCGTATATGTACCACTTAATTTCACACCATTACCAATACTTTTTGGATTAGTACCAGCATAGTTTGCATCGCCTCTTGAACCAATTGTATTATTGTATAATAAATCATCAAAAACAGCTTTTTGTTTTTTATATCCAACTGTTTGTGCATTGGCAATATTATTTGATGTAACACTTAATGCATTTTGTGTCGCATTCATTCCTGTAATACTTGTATATAATGCTTTAATCATATTCTTTATACGCTCCTTATACCGTTGTTTTTGGTTCTTCTGTATTCGGTTTAACTTCTGGTTTATCTTCTGGTTTATCTATTTTTTTATCTGATACACTTTCAACAAAGCGAAGTGACACGACTTTATCATCTATTACAAGCTGGACATCATTATTTGCTGCAAGACGGACGACATCAACAGTGCCTTCAACTGCTTTCCCATCGCTGTCTACTCCTCTTACATATTTACCTAAAAATTTCATACCGCCATCTAGTGCTGTTGTATACATCGTGTCTCGCAATGAATCCACCGCTTTTGTCATATTTTGTACTTGCTCCATAAGTGACATTTGCGACATTTGACTCATCATTTGATTCATATCCATTGCATTCATTGGATCTTGGTATTGTAAACTTGTCAAAAAGAGCTTTAAAAAGTCATCTTTCCCCATAACTCCAGGCGTTTTTTGCTGACTCGCTCCCGTGGTTCCATTTTGAGTCTGCACCTGCTGTGTTTGTCCTACCGGGATATGATTTGTATTTGTTGTATTTAATCCAACGTTTGGCACTTTTTATTCCTCCAATAACCCCGCAAAGTCTTTCTCTGCTTTCTGTTCTTCCTTTGCAGCCATTTGTTTTTGCTTATGTGGCTGCTCTCTTTCATGCTGCTCACGTTTTTGTTCTTTATCTGTATAACTTAATTCAATATGAATCTCTTTATCCCTTAATTTATTTTTTAATTCATCAAAGATGATTTCTACTTTCTTCTTCACCTCATGTTTATCCATTTCAACATGAACCTGAATTTGATCCCCTTGCTTCTTCATATAAACCGTTAATGTACCAAGCTTTTCTGGATTTAACTGAAAGAGAACACGCTCTTGTTTCACAACAAATTTTTGCAACTCTGCAACTTGTGCCTCCATGTTCTTTCCTAAATCAGGAAGTGCTACTTTTTGTGTTGGTATATTTTCCTTCACCACTTGATCATTTCCTAGAAGAATAGGTTTTACATGCTGCTCTCCAGTCGTAAGCTGGACGTCCGTATCCCCTAATTCTATCAGTTTCCCTTGATTCTCTTTCTTTATTGCTGTTATTGTTTCTTCAGGTACATTTTTCTTTATTGCTATTGTCGCTTCTTGGGATATATTTTTCTCCCCTGCTATGGTTACCTCTTGAGATATAGCTTTCTTCTGTGCTATTGTTGCTTCTTCCAATATATCTTTCTTACTTAAATCAAAAGTTTCGCTTTGAACAGCTTTTGCAAGTTCCATCATTTTTTCAGGAGCTGCTAATTTTTCTAACGTTACTTGCATTGTATCTTCTAAACATATTGTATTTTCAATATTGAAGTCTTTTAAAAAAGCAACAAGTTGTTGCAATTCCGTTGGCGGCAATTCATTTAATTTCATATTTCCGTATGTTTTATATAGTTCTTGTATTTTTTGTATGTATTGATATAACAATTCTGGTTGTGCATGTAATTGCGCAATCGAAAACATTTGTCCTGAAATCGCTACTAATAATTCTTCTATCTCTTTTTTTTCTTCCGTTTCTTCCTTTGGAACAAACGATTCTTTTTTATTCATTTTATTTCTTTGCTGAGCGCTTTGCTGTATTTCTTTCGGCACTTCATTTTTTTCTATCTTTTGCGGTTTTTGCTCCTTCACCGCTTTCTCATTCATTTTCTCTGAAAAAGAAGTCTGTTCTTCCTTCGATTGTAACTCAAGCTGCTTGTCTTTTCGCTGAGGCACATTCAGCTGCACCGGCAGCACATTTCCTATCATCGAATCCTCCTCACCCATTCATACACATTCTTAAATCGAGCAACATTTTTTCTTCGCGTTTCTCTTGTGCTTTTGCTAGCTTCTGACAATCTTTCTGAAACATTTCATCAATCACGCGTTCTTTCTCTTTTATTTGCTCTAAAAGACTTTCATTTTTTTGAATAAATTCTTCAATTTTTTTTATTTTTCGATCCCATTCCTCTATTCTTTCAGGCGAAAACGTATGAGAGGATAACATACCAATATGGATGCGTTCGTTTATTTTCATAACTTTACTACGCGATTGGAATACATACAAATCGTGCACTTTTTTTTCTTCTATTTTTCGTTTTTCTGTTGTTAATTCGTATACTTCTTTTAAAATTTGTTCTTTTTCTTGATTCATTTGTAGTTTGATTATTTTATACTGTTTTGCATTCACCTGCTTTTGTAACCCCCTCTCTATTATACCTTTCCTTTTTTCTATTATATAGTTTTTTTACAAAAAAATCTGTGAAATATTCTAATATATAATTATAATACATAATTAAAAGGCCTCTATATTGAGGCCTTTACACAACGCTATACATATGCTGAATGATATCGGCAAACCGATAGCTGTCCGTCCGACCTTGTTTTAAAAATGTATGAATATCGTCTATTTTATTTTTACATGCAAAAATATACGCATTCTCTTCATTTTCTTGAATTGTGCCCAGTTTAAAGTACAATTCATTTTCTTTATAAATGGATAACGTCTTTCTTATTTCATTCGCAAGCTGCCAATGTTCCGGCGTAACAATCTCTTCCATAATCCGACTTACAGAATCTAATACAGAAATAGCTGGATAATGATTTAACGTAGCTAAATCACGCTTTAATACAATATGCCCATCCAAAATACCACGTGCTAAGTCTGGTATCGGACCGTTTAAATCATCGCCGTCGACAAGAACCGTATAAATACCAGTAATAGAGCCCTTTTTTGTTTTTCCAGAACGCTCAAGTAATTTCTTCATATAACTTTCCATTAACAATGTTTTCCCGCCAATCGGTAATTCCTTTACGGCAATATCAACACTTCTTCTTGCATCAGCAAAACGAGTGACAGAGTCCATCATTAAAAGGACATTGTTCCCTTGATCACGAAAGTATTCTGCAATCGAGGTTGCTAATTTTGCAGCACGAAGTTGCATAAGATGGCTTTCGTCAGACGTTGCCACTACGACAACGCTTTTCTTCATGCCTTCTTCACCTAATTCTTTTCGAATAAAATCTTTTACTTCACGTCCGCGTTCACCGACTAAACTAATGACATTAATATCTGCGTTTGCATTTTTCGCAATCATACCGAGAAGTGTTGATTTCCCGACACCTGACCCTGCAAAAATCCCAATTTTTTGTCCAATACCAATTGTCAGCATCCCATCAATGGATTTAATGCCAGTCTCAAATACTTCCGTAATCTCTTCACGTTCAAAAGCATGAATTGGCGGTGCATCAAGCTTTATTTTTTGAAGCGGTACATTCGCTTCCTGTTCATTTAAGATTTTACCATTTGCGCTTAACACTTTACCAAGCAAGTGTTCACCGCGCGGTACGAGAGCGTCCTCACTAATGAGCGTAACAGCGTCACCGTAACATACCTTTTCTGTTTGCTCGAACGGAAGAAGCATATTGTTTTCTTTTTCAATCGCAATGACTTCACATAATACATTATGTTCTCCAACGAGACATACATCGCCAATCTTTGCTTTCGGTCCTTTTGCAACGAAAAATTGTTCTTGCACACTATGTACTTTTCCTTTTTTTATATAAAATGGTGTTTCCATAAAGGCATTCCATTTTTCATGTTCTTTTACAAGCCGCTCTTTCATACTGTTTGCCCCTCAAATAATTGCTGTTCTTCCCATTGCTCACGAAGCTTCTCAAAAATCGGCTTAAATTTAAATTCAAAAAACTCCTTTTCTTCTTCTAAAACAAACTCACCAAATTGTAAAGAGAAATCGTATTTCCACTCAACAAGTTCAAGAAGCCAATATTCTTTCGTTGCAGCTTTTTCTTGTTCAATTCTTTCAAACGTTTCCGGGTGAACCGTAATCGTAAGCTTTTCAAACGATGTTGGCAGTGTTTGAACAATCCCCTTTAAAATTGGTAATAACTCAAGTTGTCGCAAATCAATAGCTTGATTCACAATCTTTTCGGCTAATTGCAATGATTGATCCCAAAGTAATTCTGACCATTCAACTGCCATCTCCTTTTGTTCTTCAAAAAGAGCACTGCGATCTGCTTCTATTTGCTTTCGATGCTCTTCTTGTAACAAACTAAATTGTTCTCGTTCTTGCTGAAGTCTCAGTTTCTCCTGCTTTAATTCTTCTTCTATTTGCTGGAGCTTCATCATTTGTAATTGCAGCTCTTTCTGCCTTGCAAATAATTCCGCCTTAGCCGCATTGATTTCCGTTACTTCTTCCGAATTTTCCTCTGACAAAATTATTTGCTGCGGAAATTGTAACTCATACGCTTCATGTGAAAAAGAAACAGAATTCTTCGGAATTCTGTTTTTAAATAAGGACATCTTCTTCACCTCTTTGAACAACAATGCGACCTTCTTTTTCTAATTTTTTCACAGTACTTGTAATCGTTTGTTGTGCTTTTTCAGCGTCTGTCATTTTCAATGGACCAAGACCATCTAATTCTTCTAAAATCATATCTTTACGGTTACTAGACATACAGGTAAACAGCTTCTCTTTAATTTCTTCTTTCGCAATTTTCAACGCTTTTGCAATGAGACCATTATCAGCAATTTCTTCTAGGACACGGCGCAGTGCTAAATCGTCAAGACGAAGTAGGTCTTCAAAGACAAACATATTTTCTTTAATTTTTTCAGATAGTTCATAGTCTATTTGATCAAGTTTTTCAAATACCGTTTTCTCTACACCGCGAGAAACATTATTTAAGATGTTAACAATCGTTTTTAGGCCGTCTGTTTTATTAATCGCACTAAATGCTATATTGTTTAGCTTCGATTTTAATAAATCACCTACTTGATTAATAAGTTCACTATCAACTTGCTCAAGCTTTGCAATCCCCATAACCGTTTCAACTCGTTTATGATCTGGTAATCTTTCAATTAATCTTGAAGCAAGCTGCGGCTTAATATACGATGCAATAATCGCAATTGTCTGTGGTGATTCATCGTTTAGAACCGTTAGCAACGGCTCTAAATCCGTAAGCGAGTTAAGGAACTCAAACGGATTGTCTTTGTTATACCATAAATCTTCTAACAGTTTCTCAAGCTCTTCTTCCGGCATATTTTTGAAAATACGACGAATATATTCTTTATCTGGCATAACTAAATTTAGTTCTTTGACATTTAACTCATACAAAAATTCTCCTAATACATTTTCCAACGTTTCAGGTTTATATATACGAAACTTGGCAATTTCCCGTAATAATACTTCTTTTTCCTCTTCATTCATATATTCAATGACTTTTGTTGCCACATCTTCTTCTAACATCCGAACAAGTATGGCAGCTTTTTCTTTTGAAGAGATTCCTTCTATCATCACTTATGTCCCTCACTGTCCGTTTAACCATTTTTTAATTACTCTTGCAGTACCTTCTGTATATTCTCTTGTCATTTGATGTACTTGTTCATCTAATGTAGGCTCTTTCGATTCTGGTTCCTCTACCTTCTCTGACTGCACGATCATATCTTCTTCCGCTGCTGCTATTTCTTCTCCCGCTTCCGAATCAAAATCTGAAATAAACTCTTCATTCTCTTTCTTCTTTCGCTTCGCTAAGAAATACCATAGAGCACCGCCTAGTACTAATAAGCCTGCTAGGGCACCTCCAATAATCCACCAATTGAAGTTGCTTGCTGGTGCAGCTTTCGTTTCTGCTTTCTTCGGTTGATCAAATTGAACGGTAACAATATTCACTTGGCCGTTCGTAAAATTACCATTTTGATCTACCTGTAGTCCTGCAGCTGTTGCAATCGCTTGTTTAAAGGCATTTATGTCAACATTTCGTTTTGCTAATGTTGAATTATCTACCCAAACAACGATATTCGTTTTTGTTAATTCAGGATGTTTTTTCACCGTTTCAACTGTTTTGTCAATTTCATAGTTTTCAATTTTATTGCTATTATCTTGATTGTATATCACTTTTCCATTTTGGTTATTGCCATTTCCGTAATTTGGAACTTGACCGTTTGCAGTAATCCCAGCACTTTGCTGACCCGCTGTGCCATCTTGTGCTGTCGATTTATCTTGTTGCTCTTGTTTACTGCGCAGCACACCTTTATCGCCATACTTCTCTGACTGTCTTGTCACTTCATCATAATTCACTGTTACTTTTGTATTTACTTTAAACTCATCGGGCTTAAACATTGTTATTAATGTAGAATCGATGTCTTGCTTTAATTTGTCTTCTATTTTATTCTGCAGTTCTAGTTCTTTTTCGTAAGAAGATGAACCTGCGTTATGAGATTCATTTGCGCCTTTTGAAATAATACCTTTCTGACTATCAATAATGCTTACTTCTTCTGCTTTTACACCAGAGACAGCTGCGCTAATCATGGATTGGATTCCCAAGATTTGATCTTCTGTTAACGTTTGTCCTCTTTTCACGCCAACTGTTACAGCTGCTGTTCCTTTTGCTTTCTCTGCATCAAAAATTGTCTCTTTTTCCGGCAATGTAATTTGTACATTTGCACTTTCAATTGTTGCAAAATTTCTTACAATATCTTGTTCCAATTGCTTCTTCGTTCCAACGAGCTGCTTCATTTGTTTATCTTGCTCACTAGAACCAAGAGAACTGTCAAGCAATATATCTTCCCCGCTTTTAGAGTTGAATGGTAAACCCTTTCCTGTCATATCATTACGAACCCAAGCAGCATCTTTCTTTAATACGCCAATCGATCCATCTTGATTAAGCTTATAGTCCACTCCTAGCTTCGATAATTCAACTGTAATATCTTGTTTATCTTTATCACTTAAATTTTGATAAACAACGACATACTTATCAGGCAAAGTGTAATATAGCAATCCAGCTGTAACAATGGCTAAAACAGCAGCCCCAATCACCATCTTATGCCACATTTTTAACGATTGGAAAACGCCTTTTATTTTTTCCATTTCACACACATCCGTCCATATTTCTAAATTTGCATATTCATAAGCTGTTTATAATTTTCAATCAGGTTCTCTCTCACAACAGCTGCTGTTTTCATTTGTGATTCTGCTTTTTTTTGTTGAATAAGTACATCATTTGTGTTGCCTACACCTTTTGTAAGCAAATCATAGACTGCTGTCTGTGCGTTGTTTTGCGTTTGATTCATCTCTTCTAATAAATCGATAAACTGTTTGCCTTCCACTGGAGTTGAAGAAGTTTTTTGTGCTGTGAGCGGTTGAATACCGCCAAATGGTTGTGTATTACTAAGTGGTTGAATTCGCATACATTCTCTTCCTTTCGCCCTCTTAACCTCGTCCGATTTCTAAATCTTTATCGAGCATTTTTTTATTGGCATTAAATACACTTGTATTTGCTTCATACATTTTTTGTGCAACCATTACATTTGTCATTTCAGCTGTCATATCAATATTTGGATAGCGTACATATCCTTGTGCATTTGCTTGTGGATGCGAAGGATCATAAATAAGATTTTCATTCGGATCCGTTTCAATAGAGGCTATTCTTACCCCTGTATTCGGCTCTCCTTGCAACATACTTGCAAAACTATTATTTTGTTCTAACACAACACTGCGGCGATGATACGGTCCTCCGTCAGGTCCACTTGTTGTATTCGCATTGACAATATTATCAGAAGTAACTTCCATCCATTTTTTTGCTGCTGTTAATCCAGAACCACTGGCATTAATTGCCTGAAACATGTATTTTCCCTCTTTTCTTAACGTCCTCTAGCTGCTTGATCAATTGTATATTGCGTGTTAATTGCATTAATAGATATGCCATATAACTGATTCGTTTTCACGAGATCAACCATTTCCTTTGTCACATCAACACTATTCCCATCTTCTTTATTAGACAAAGTGTTTGTTCGAATTTTTGCATATGTATTTGTTTCATTTGATAAAGGTAAATGCACTGGATTCGTTTGATAGAGTGGACTACTTTTTTGTAAATCTAATTCATTTTTTTTATACAGTCCATTACTATTTGCAAGTTGCTCAGAAAAATCAACATCTTGTGCTTTAAATCCGGGTGTATTTGCATTTGAAATATTATTCGAAACAGTATTTCGCTTTGTCACTAAATAATCCATATAACGATTGACATTACTTACAAAATCTAGCATACTCCCACTCTCTTCTATCATTTCATTTTTATATTTTGATTCTCTTTTTATATGTATCCATTTATTAAAATAATATTTTATTATGTATCTTTCAACATTTTCTTTTATTTTCACAATATTTTCTTTAAAAATTTTAAAAAATGAATCTTTCTTCTGCATTTCTACATATAGTTTCGTATGCTAATTACATTCTTGCAAGCAACACAAAAGAAAAGCGATGATCCTTTCGAATACGATCGCTCTTCTTTTAGATGCGAAAATCGTTAATACTTGCCATAATATGAGTTTGCTTTCATTCTGCCATCATTCACTTCAATCATTTCTTCTAGAATACTCTGCTTAAAGCGAATTTGCTCTGTGGCTTTTGTAAGAAGCGGAATCACTTCATTTGCTATTTGAAGACGCATTGTTTCATCTATTGTTAACAACCATGTATGAAACTCTCTCATTCTCGTCTCCAATTTCTCTTCTGATACAATTACATCATTTGCCTGATTAAAACAGCTCGTAAATTCTTCATATACCTTACTGTTCATTTTCTAGTACTCCGCGGTATCCTTCTATCAAATCCTGTAACACTTGAACGATCGCATCCATATTTGCCGATGCACGTGTCATTTTCATCATTTGAACTTGATTGCTAATCCAATCATATAACGAATATAAATTGTCATATAGGTCTTTACTAATGTCCGGATTTAATTGCATCTTTAATTCATCAAAGATGCGCTCTAATTTATCTAATACTTCATCAGCTTCCTGAAACTTGAAGTTTTTTAATAATTCTTCCGACTTACGAAACTCAACAATACATCTTTCATAAACAAAAATTGTATTTTTAATTGGATTGCTCGTCATAATGTCATTTTGCATATATCTTTGCCACGCTTGCATACGATTAACTCCCTCTATCTATCTTTCTTTCTTACTCATCATTACTCTTTTGCTTTGTCATTGCTTGAATAGATTTCAATTGCATATCTAGCATAGATAATTGCTTTTCTAAATCCGAGTATTTTTTAACAATAGCGTCTTGTTTTTGTTTATTTATCTTATCAATATCTGCAATTTTACGGTCTAAATCTGTTACTCGTTTATCGATGCTTTGTACATGCTCTCCAATTGTACCTGTCTCGCCAAAAATTTTATCAAGCTTTTGATCGATTTGTTTTCCTAGGCCATCTACTCCAAAGAAAAACTGTTTTGCTGCTGCTGGATCTTCTTTTAACGCATTCGTTAGCTTCGTTTCATCTACTTGTAACGTTCCATCTTTATTCACTTGAATACCAAATGAGAATAAATACTTTCCATTTTGCGTAAATGTCACAGCATCATTCATCGCTTTTCGAATTGATTGCATAACCGTTTGTCCTTGAAGTGCGCCGCCGTCCCCAGAGAACAAGTCCATTGCAGAAACACCTTTATTATAGTCTGCAACCATTTTTTTAATGATATCGACAGAATCTTTTATGTTAGAATCTGCTACTGTAAATGTAATCTGTGTATTTACCGGTGTCGCTTTCTCTAACTGGATTGTTACACCTGGAAGTTTACTTATTGTGTTAGACTCGCTCGTATCTGTTATTCCATTAATCGTGTATTGAGCATTTTTAGGAACAGTTATTTCATTTAAAATTGCACCGTCCGCACCTAAAAATCCACTATTTTTTAAGAAGTTCGTAGTTCCATCTGTTAGTTTAATTGCACTAGATGTCCCCTCTTTTGTAGAGGAAATGAAAATTTTATCTCCTAACGTATAAGCTGATACACCGTAACTTCCGTTATTCACCTTGTTAATAAGATCTTTATATGTCATATCGGCCGTGATTTTTAGATCTGTACCATTAATTTTAATTGTATCATCTACGCCAATTTTCGCATTTATATCTGCAATTGACCCGCTTGAAATTTGATGACGTTGTGCTAATTCCGTCACTTCAATGTTAAACGTTCCCCCAATTGCTGACCCGTCTGCCTGAATATTCACGTACCCATCTTGTGATAGAGTAACTTTTTTGTCTCCCCCTTTAAAGGCAGCTAAATCTTTAAACGTTTGAGCAAATGGGCTAAATTGTGTTTTTAAGCTGCTATACACAGCCTTTTCATCTGTTAATGATTTTTTTTGCGTGTTGTACGGCGATTTTCTCATTTCCAATGTTTGCAATTCAAGCTGTACGAGCTGTGATGTATCGATCATATTATTGCCAAGGTTCCAAATTTGTTGGCCTCCGCCAATACCTGTTATTGTTCCTGCCATTCTCTCTCACTCCTCATTTTTTACATATAATCTAAAATACTAATCTTACTCATTGTACTTACTGCTTTTAACGTCGCTTCATACGTTGCGTTAATATATGATAAATCGGAAATAGCTGCTGCTAAATCGACATCTTCAATGTCTTTTCTATTTTCTTGCAGTGCCATGTTTTGCTCATTTAATATTGTGTCAAATGAATCCAGTGTATTCATCGTTGAACCGACTTCTGTCGTACGATTTAAAACTTTATCTAAGTTATCTTTATTTTGCTGCATTAACGGTTGTAATGCGTTCTGATCACCGCTTAACATTGCATCTTTCATTTTTACTAACGTTTGAATCGTTGGTGTTAACATGTCTTCTCCATTTCGAAATACCTTCACTCCATACCCATCATTCAAATTCCATGTAACGTCTTTGGCTCCGCCTTGATATGTACCATCATCAGCAAATGGCGGCTGTGTTGTACCCTCACCGCCAAAGATATAACGCCCTTGTTCTTTTGTATTTGCTAAATACACAACTTGTTTTAATATTTGATCTACCTCTGTTCCAATTGCTTTCAATTCATTCGGTCCATTTGTTCCGTTTAATGCTTGAATTGTAAGTTCGTTCACTCGTGATAATGAGCTATACATACCTTTCAATGTGCTTTCTGTTTGCTTTAAGACATTTCTAGCGTCTCCTAAATCTTTTTGCATTTGCCCAATATTCGCTAAAGAATGTTCAATAGCAAAGGATTTACTTGCAGCAAGCGGATCTTCACTCATGCGAATATTTTTTTTACCCGATGCCACTTGATTACGATGATACATTTGCTGGGAATTAAGACGCATTAATTCACTTTTTGCCCAATTGGCATTTTGAAATGTTGATACTCTCATAAAATCTCCCTCTCTCTTTCGCTCAAACGTTTAGCAGGATTTTTATTTTTCTATATAATCCCCATCAGTTCCGATAACGATAAGAAAAAGACATTTCCTTATCGTTATCAAAATTCCTTCCCGCTATTTGCGGGCAGTAAGACCTCCACTGATGAAAGTTTTACTTTATCTATCTAATAATGGCAAACAAACTATCAAACACTTCATTTATTGTGGTAATTGCCTTTGAATTCGCAACGAAGTATTTTTGATATGTCATCAAATTAACCATTTCTTCATCCATATTAACGCCTTCTAAACTCGCTTTTTCTTGCTGAATTCCATTTAATAAATCTTCATGAATTGTTTGATATGCCCCGGACGCATTCGTATCTGTTGCAACTTGAACAATTTGTTTATCTAATGACTGCTTATATGTAAGCCCCCCAGCATACATCTGATCTCCTAGTCCTGCTAACTGATTCGCCGTATCAACAGACATTTTCATTTTCGTAACATCTTGTTCAAAATCGGGATTGAGCTTCATGTTCTTTGCACTATCTCCCACAAAGAAATCTTGCTGTGTTATGCCATTTACTTTGTCTTTTAAAGACACCATTAAGTCGTTCAACTGACCTTTATATCCTGCAATTGTTTTTTTCGTATCAATAGCAGCCTGAATTGCGCCGCCTTGTAGCGGAATTTCTGTCCCAGAGATTTGAACAGATAATGCACCATTATTTGAAATAAGTTGCAATGGATACGAATCTTGGCTTCCGCCTTCTCCAGTTATATTTTGACCGCTAACAGCTAACACTCCATTAATTCTAACACTTGCGATATTCGGATTCATTGATTCGTATGACACATCAATATTCGCATATTGCGACATCTCCGTAATAATTTGATCACGTTCATCAAGCAATTGGTTTGGTACATGTTCTCCGGCTTGACCAATTTTTCGATTTGCCTCTGCTAAGTTGCGTGCCAACCGATTAAATTCGTTTACATGCTGCGTTGCATCTGTCCCTGTTTGCAATTCTGCTTGCTCGAAGTTTTGCGCAAGACGATTCAGTTGATTCGTAAACTTATTTGTTTGGGCAATTAACGTATGATAGTAATTAGGTTGTTCTGGATTTTTCGCCACTTCACGGAATGCATTAAAAAATTGATCCATTAAACTCGATAACGAATTTTCACCTGTAGAACCTACCATTGATTCAACTTGCGATAAGGTCGAATTTCTATATGAATAATAAGCAACTTGCGATAACTGTTCATTGTATTGACGTGTCTTCACTGCATCTGTTACACGATCCACACTTACAGTCTGTACACCGTAACCAATTTGCTGCTCCGGTGTATTTCCATTTCTTCCTCCAACAGATCCGTAATTCACGACTTGACGAACATATCCTGGTGTATGTATGTTTGAAAGATTTTGCTTTGTCGTTTGAAGTCCTAATTGTGCCGCCAACATCCCAGATAACGACGTATTATAATCGGTTAGTCTCATTTTTCTTCACTTCTCCCTTATCTACAATAGCTCGTTCATAAAAATTTGTGAGTTATGATTTCTTTCGAGATTGAATTCAGAAACTGAATCCACAATACTCTCCGTAGTTTTTAATAATACGTTTAAGTAATATTGATTTTTCAAAAGTATCGTTTTTGTATTTCCCTCTAAATACAGTAATGTTTTTTGTATTTCTTCCATTTTTTCAATTTCTTCTTTCGAAAAATAAGAAAATAAAGAACGGACTCTAATTGGATTCATCCCTTTTTCTTTACAATCATTCTCTACCATTTCTTGAAAGCGAAGGACCAACTGTTTGGCCTGTTCAATATACTGAAGCTGTTTCACATGCAAAGATTGTACATCTGCTACTTTCTTTTGCTGTAAACATTCATAAATTTGCTCTCCGAACGCGCCGATTGTTTCATATGTATCTTTCATTTTCACAAGTTGTTCATATAAGTTGTTATACATGCTGTTTCCCTCCTTTTACAATACTAAATTAACAATTAAACCGTGAATTTCTCCAATTTGATCTAATATTTCTAAATGTCCTGTTTTCGTATTGACTAGATTCATAATGTCTTCTAAGTCATTCAGTTCATTTTCGACTTGTTTGACAACCGTCAATTTTTGCGAATAACCATAACGTGGATGACGCGTTAATACATCTTTATACTGCATCAAATTATCTACATAGAAATTCAAAAATGATTTCACTGTACTTTTATATTCCATAATGTTATCAAGTGTTAATTCTTGTTCAATTTTTTCTTTTATTTCCCCGATATTACCGACAAGAGCCTCCATTTGTTCGAGTAATTTTTCTTTTTTCGGATCAACATGTAATTTATCCGAAAAAGCAGGTCGCAGCGTTTCCTTAGCTCCCTGTTGTGTTGGTAACTGAGGCGGCATGTGCGATAAAACTGGATTGCTGGGTACAAAACGTAACATATATGTATCACCTATTTAAGTTTTTATTCCGCTACTTATGGGCAATGAGATATCCATAAGCGCCTGACTAGTTTATCGTAAAATCTATTTATTAATAATTATACCCTGTCAAACGATAATTTGCAGTTATTTTTTGCAGGAGATATGTTACAATTTACGATGAGGTGGCATGAATCTATGAATATCTTTCTTTGTGGTTCCAATCAACTAACAACATTAGATCAAACAGAAATTAAAAGTTTTTTATCTGAATATGCTTATAAACATCGTATCTATGTACTATGCTATAAATCGATTGAAAATGAGGTACTTCGTTTTTTTGTTGAGAATGAGCGTCTTGCTCCTAATTTATACATATACACATTACAGCCATTACATGTATTATCCGATGAATTTCAAGACATCGTAGTGTATTTAAAAGCACAAGGGGCACAATTTTTTTCTTTTAATCATCCAAATGAAGCTGTTTATCGTTCGGAATATATGTTTTTTGTAAAACAAATCATTGAAGATACAGACTTAGTACTTTGTTTTTATAACGGTGACAAACATACGGCTGTCATTCCAGTGGACGTTGCCAAGGAAACAGGCACAAATGCCGTTATTTTTGATTTACCAGGTCTACAAGACCACCCAAATAGAACAAATTTTGAACACAAAATTCGCATAATGTAGTACACCATGTAAAAAGGAGGGGGCACAATATATACATATTGTGCCTATGTCATACTAATGCTAGAACAAGACTATACCTATTTCATTTCACAGTTTAAACAACATTTCAATATCGATATTTCATTATATAAACAAGATAGGATGAGAAGGAGAATTGATTCTTTTATTACGCGAAAGGGTCATGAGAATTATATGCTCTTTCTTCGTGAACTACAGAGTAATTCCCATCTATTCACCGCATTTATTGATCATTTAACAATTAATGTGTCTGAATTTTACCGCAATCGCGAAAGATGGGATGCTCTTGAAACGAAAGTATTACCTAAGCTCATCGGGCAAAATAACGGAAAATTAAAAATGTGGAGCGCTGCTTGTGCAGCTGGGGAAGAACCATATACGTTATCTATCATTCTTTCGCAAATTCTATCAAAATATCGTTTTGAAATTCATGCGACTGATCTCGATTTAAATATTTTAGAAAAAGCAAAACGCGGCACATATTCTGATCGTTCTTTAAAAGAAGTACCAAGTGCTGTGAAACAAACATATTTTATAAAAGAAAATGAAGAATATAGCATTCACCCTGATATAAAACAACTCGTTACATTTAAACAACACGATTTATTATTGCAGTCATTCGATACAAATTTCGATTTAATTATTTGCCGAAACGTCATGATTTATTTTACAGAGGAAGCACGAACGCAAATATACGAAAAATTCAGCCGTTCCCTCAAGAAAGGCGGAGTATTATTTGTTGGCAGCACCGAGCAAATTTTAACTCCAGAGCGCTATAACTTACAGCGCTTTGATACATTTTTCTATGAAAAAATATAAAGTGAACCCTCCTATCAGTGGAGGGTTTTTTCATCCCCAACTATATTCCTCGCTTCTCTCTCAGTCTTTTGGGGTCTTACTGCCCGTTAATGCGGGATAAAATCAATATAAAAAGGCCGCTTTCATCATTGAATAGCGACCTTTTTATATTGAAACAAACTAGGATAATTTATAGCGACCAATCACACTTGAAAGCTCATTAGACATAGATTTAGACGATTCTGCTTCTTGTTTCATCATATCAACTGCTGCAGCCTGTTCACGAGCCTGCACTGAAATTTGTTCTGTTTGCTCTGCATACTGCATTGATTGATTTGCAACTGTTTCTAACGTTTGTTGCATATCTTCCACATACGTTGTCATTTCCTCTGTTTGTACAGATACTTCTTGCATTTCATTTGCAATTTTTGCAATTTCTTGTACGATACCATCCACAGCCGCACCTGCTTCATACATCATCGTTTGTCCTTTTTTTGATTCCATGACACCTTGCGAAATCGCTGCGGTTGCTCGTTGAATATCATTATAAATTTGCATAATAAAGCCTTGGATTTCTGCTGTTTCTCCTTTAGACTGTTCTGCTAATTTACGCACTTCCTCGGCAACAACAGCAAATCCGCGTCCATGTTCTCCAGCACGCGCTGCTTCGATAGAAGCATTAAGCGCTAATAAATTTGTCTGTTCAGCAATATCACGGATTGCTTCAATTAATCTTTCAATTTGCTTTGAACTTGATGCTAAACTTCCAATCACATTTGCTGTATGATTTACTGACTGATGAATCGTATCGACTTGCTCTACAGATTGACGAATTTGTGTACGCCCATCCTCTGCTTGATGCGTTGCATGTCCCGTCGTTTCAGCAACATAAGACGCCGCTTCCGCTACACGCTGCACACGATTAGACATGTCTTCAACGGCTTGCAAACTATTGTTCATCACGGTTGCTTGTTCAGCCATATGTGTGGACATATTTGTAAGTGTCCCTGTCTGTCCTGAAACCGATGCTGCCACTTCACTCGACGTAATCATAACGTGATTCGATTGTTCCGTTACCGCTTTTGTTACTTCTTTAACATGAAGCATCATTCGCTGCAATTCATCCATACAGCTATTAAATCCGATTACAAGGCGGCCAATTTCATCACGTTTTTTATAATGAAGACGAAACGATAAATCTGCTTCCTCACCTGAAAAAGCTTCTAGTTTATGAGCTACTTGACTTAATGGTTTTAAAGAACGCTTAATCATAAAGAAATTAACAATAATCAGAACGATACTTACAATAACCATCATCGCAGTAATACTAGTTCGAATAAGCTGTATCGTCCCTTCAATCTTATCCACGCGATTTCTTAATGTTTCTTGAATCGAATTCTTTTGTGTATTCGCTAAATTCACACCAGAATCAATTACTCGAAGCGCCTGTTTTGCTTGAATATACGCTTGCAGACGATCTTGCTTTATTACATTTTGCAACTCACCAATTTGTTTATTTCCCTCAGTAACTTGCAATTGCAATTGCTTATAAAAATTTGTCGTATAGCTACTCTTTCCGAGTTTCTCCACATCCTGTTGAATATGCCCATATGCCTTCTTTGCATCGTTAAACTTTGCAACTGATTCCTCTATTCGTTCCTCTTCACTACGATCATCATTTGGCTCTTGTATAAAGGCACTTTGAACTGAAGCTGTAGCAGACATAAATTGAAAGCGAATAGAATCATATAACTGCATCGTTTCATTCGCTTCCATCATTGTAAGTTGTCTTTTTTGATCATACGTATATACAACAAAACTACTACAAACAGACAACAATACGAGTAATATAATAAAAATTGAATTCACGATTGTAATCTTTTTTACTAAACTCATTGCATTTTCTCCCTTTAAATCTTTATATAAAAATAAAAAGATTTTATTGTTACCCCTATATAACAAATATACAAATCATCCAAATGAGTAGAAAAAAGATTGTAATTGACCATTTATGTTGCATTGTCCATTGTTTCATCTGCTGCGAAAACTGTGTCATACTCATTTCAGCTAACGCTCTCCACATACCGACATCACGTTCTTGTGAAACAATAGTTGTTGCATCAATACCTGTACTTTCGTTTGATAGTTTCATCATATAAGCTGTTATCGTTTGAACGACCATCTCTACTTTAGAAGGATCGTGCTCTAGCATATGAGTAAAAGCAAGGACATCTAGCAAAGGTATCGTCACTTGTTTCCCATATTGCTGAAAAGAGACCGGCAATTCAATAAAATCGTATGTTCCATCTAATAATGGGATTTGCCGAACATGTACATGTTTTACAAGCTCCTGCACGTTTTGTAAAATACTTTGATACATTTGCTCATTTTGTCCCTTTGGCTGCTCCGACAACGATTGTAGCTGCTGAAACAATTGTAAGACCGACTTTAGTTCGTTTAAAATGATGCGCACAGCAACTTGCCCCTCTTGAACATTTGATACTATAATGCCAATTTGCTCTCCTTTTGTAACGATATGATGGTCAATTGCAAACGATATCGTATTCTGTTTTTGCTGTGTAGTTACTTCCCCTTTATTCAAACTTGAAGGCTGTTGTAATGGTTCAAATGTTGTTTTTCCTGGTGTCACTCGATTAATTTCCATACACAGCCCTCCTTCTTATACACGCTGCAGTGATTCACTGCAGCGCTTTATTTTTATCCAATCAACAAAGCCATCATCGACGAAAGTTTTACTCTATGAACCCCAGTCTTTATTACTTTTTAGTATGAAAAATATTAAAAAACCTCCAGATATGATGGCAAATAAATCAGAAGACTGTACCCCAGTCTGTTGTTTCTTATTTTCTTTCTTATCTTCTTTCTTGTCTTCTTTTTTGTTTTCTTTTTTTGGTTGCACTACGCCTTTATTATGTGGTGCTTTTTGTGTCTCTTTTACTTTTACATCTTGTGTATGACTAATATCATGCTGCTTTTGTTTTGCTGGTTCTGTTATTGTAATAATTGCCTCTTTCGAAGGAGTTACAACTTTTGTTTCTTCCTGCTGTTTTTGTTCTTCCGATTGTTCTTTCGTTGAATCTGCTGTCTTTTTCTCTTCTACAACCGAAACAACGTACTGACTTTCCATCACACTTGTATTCCCCGCTGCATCAACTAATTCAATCATAAGTTTGTATACACCAATTGGCATTGCCTCGGTCATTTTATACGTCCCTATCCAGCTATCTTCTTTTTTATCATATTGAAGCGGGAAGGAGAAATTTGTTTCTTTCCCTTCTAATCGAACTGTAATTTGTTTCACAGTTGATGCCTCATCTTTTCCCTTAGCATGAATAGTCAGTAATTCACCTTTTTTCATTTCCAGTGTACTCTCTGGATGATCCAAAATCAGAAATTCCTCCAACTTTGGACCTTCCTTATCAGGAAGAGGTTCTTTATTTTCAATTTGCACAAGATCTACTTTTTGCTCTATCGGTTCCCCGTCACCATACATAAGAACATCAAGCTGCCAATTCCCCTCTAAATCGTACGGGGTAACTGTATAGTTTGCAGTCCATCGTTTCATCTCTTCATCGTATGTAAAAGATAACTGGCGTTCTTGTTCATATTGCTGTTCGTTATTGGATAAACGAAGCCGCCCCAGCAATTTTTGAACACGTAATTCTTTTGGTTCAATCGCAATATGAATTGTTTCACCGACAATAGCTTTTGTCTTACTTACGGTAATATGTCCTATTTCCGTGTTTATATTTTGTTCTTCTACTAGTTCATTATTTTCTTGTTTTGCAGCAGGAGGATTCTCAATTGCTTCTGCCCTACTATATATAGGAAACAGCATGAACAGTTGCAAAACCATACAGCTACTGAGAAAATACCTTATATTTTTCATTTCTAACTCCTAGCATGATGAATTACAGCGATTTCATTACTTTCACACCGAAAAATCCATCGACATTTACAAGTTCTCCGTAAGCCACTAACACATCATTTACATAAATTTGAATCGGCTCCTCAGTACTTTCATCCAGTAGCACTGTTTCATTTTCATGTAAACTTAAAATATCTTCAATTGTTTTCATCGTACTTCCAAATACAAATTTCAAATTCACTTCTACATTTTGTAATATATCCGTTTGCACATATGTATTAATTTCAGCCTTTGTACTAGGAGAAATTTCTTGAAGCTTCACAGGCTGCGCTGTAGATTCTTCTACTGGAGGAGCTTCTACATGTTCCTCTTGCTTCTCTATGTTTTCCTCCTCTTCTACTTGTGGAAGTAGACGCCTTACCATTGCCTTTGCTTCTGGTATTGGCAAAATTTGATACATTTTCGAATGAATTAAATTGCCAATCTCCAGTTGAAATGTAATTTGGACGAGTTCATCCATCATACTAGTTCCACTCATACTCTCCATTTCTTCTTGAAGAGTGACAAATTTAACTGTTGGCGGTGAAATATCCATTTTCTCTGAGAACATTTCAGACATTGCTGTTGCTGCATGCCCCATCATTTGGTTCATAACCTCTTTTACACCGCTTAATTCCAATTCAGTTAGCTCTTGTTCCGGATCAATTTCGCCCGTTCCCATCATCATTAAATCTACCATCGTTAAAGCAACATCTTTTGAAAATACAAATATATTTTCATGTTGTAATCCTTCAATGAAATCTACATTTAAGATAACAAACGGCACAGGCACACCATTATAATCGCGGACATTAATCGTTTCAACTTGCGGTATACTGATGCTTACAGGTTGATTCAGTAATGTTGATAAAACAGTAGAAGCCGAGCCGATTGATATATTTGCAATCTCCCCAAGAACATCTTTTTCTTCTTGTGTCAACAATGCTACTGAAGGATTTTCTTTCTCTTCTACATCTCCTGATAATTGCAGAAGCTTGTTTACCATTTTTTTTGCGCTTTCTATTGAAACAATTTGTACAAGCTTTGAACTTACCAAATCATCAATTTTCAAATCAAATGATATTTTAATAATTGCACCGCTACCACTACTATCTACTTTGGAAATTTTCTCCATCTCTTCTGTTAGAGTAACAACTTGGATTGTTGGAGGAGACATATCTACAACATCTTGAAAAAATTCTGACATAGAAGTTGCTGCAAATCCCATCATTTGATTCATCGCTTCTTTAACAGCACTCAGTTCTAATTCGGATAGTTCTCTTCCGTCTTCAACTTCGCCCGTTCCCATCATCATTAAATCAGCAATTGCTAATGCAACATCTTGCTTGATCACAAGCAAGTTCTCCATCTCAAGACCTTTTGTAAAATGAATATTTAATACAACATGTGGAATTTCAACTTCTCTCGTATCATATAAATCTACTACTTCTACACTAGGAGTAGTTATACTAACTTGTCGATTTAATAACGTGGACAATACCGTTGAAGCTGAGCCAAATGATATATTTGCAATTTCTCCGAGAATATCACATTCTTGTTGTGTTAATAAATGTGAATGATCTTTCTCAAGTACAAGTGTATCACCGTCTCCATGTCTATGTTGTTCAGCCATTTGCTAAACCCCCTCATATCGCTCTTTCTCTATATCATCATGGCATTTTTACATTTTAATAATTTAATGTCCATATAAAATTAAATACAAAATTGCTGAAGAAAACAACTATATTCTATACATTTTAACAAATTTATTACAAAAAACAGCTAATATATAGAGTGAAACTTCCATCAGTGTGCGTTTTCTTCATCACCCACTGATGAAAAGCCCGTCCAATCGGGCACATGCCAGCAGCATATCTTTGCTTCTTCTGAAGCCTACGGTAGAGAGGTTGTTATCCGCAAGTAGCAAGATAATCTAAAACTCCCCAACCATATACGTTGAGGAGTTTATTCATCTTATAAACCTTCCGGATTCAAAATGAGAACTACCCGTCCGTCACCAAGAATCGTTGCACCAGAAAAATATGTTACACTATCAGCAAAAAAGTCTCCAAGTGATTTTAATACAATTTCTCTTTGACCAATAATCGTGTTTACAACTAATCCGTAACTGCGACGTGAGTTACGCACAATTAATACTGGAACCATTTGTCCCTCATATGCTGCCAATGCTTCTTCTAGTGTCTTTTCACCGAAAATAACACTTAAATGTTTTACTTCAATAACTTGATCACGATAATTTAAAATATCTTTTCCTTGCAGTGTTTGAATATCTTCTTTTCTAATACGAACCGCTTCAACGATATTTCCAAGCGGCAGGGCATAGCGTGTTTCATTTGTTTGAACAAGCATCGATTGAATGATGGAAAGTGTTAACGGCAGCTCGATGCGGAACGTACTTCCTTTCCCTTCTTCTGAATCAATAATTACATGTCCACCTAAACTATTAATTGTATGTTTCACAACATCTAGCCCTACACCGCGGCCGGATAAATCAGAAACAACTTCCGCTGTACTAAATCCCGGTGCAAGAATAAGCTCGTACACTTCACGGTCCGTTAGTTTATTCGCTTCTGCTTCTGTCACAACGCCATTTTGAATCGCTTTTTTCAATACTCTTCCTTTATGAATACCGCTACCATCATCAGAAATTTGAATGACAACATGATTACCACTATGAAATGCCTCGAGTTTAATTGTTCCTGTTTCGCTTTTTCCAGCATTGCGCCTTGCATCAACAGTTTCAATACCATGGTCGATTGCATTACGAATAATATGTACAAGTGGATCCCCAATCTCATCAATAACAATCTTATCGACTTCTGTATCCTCACCAGTAATTTGCAAATCAATTTTCTTTCCAAGCTCTTTTGCAAGCATACGTACCATACGTGGAAAACGATTAAAAACCGTTTCAATTGGAACCATGCGCATATTCAGTAGAACATTTTGAATATCCTTTGAAATGTCTCCTAATCGGTTCAAATGCTCAATCAATTCTTTGTTTTGAATGGACTCTGCTAATTCATCAATTCTGCCGCGTTCAATGACACTTTCTTCAAACATATTCATTAAGCGCTCAATTTTATCAAGTTGTACACGAATCGAACGGTTTTCAACCTTTGCACTTTTACCTTTTGCCTTCGCAGGTTCTTTTACTGATGTTTGCTGCGGAAGCTCTTTCTCTTGAACAGATTGCTTTTCCTCTATTTTTACAGACGACAATTCTTCTAATTTCTTTACTTCTGCTTTTTCAATTTCAGATACGTGAAGTACAGCTTGCTGAATTTCTTCTTCACTTCGCTCTGTTTTTAAATAAACGGTAAAGTCAAAATCAAACGTATCCGCTTCAATTTCCTCTATAGTCGGCACCGTTTTTTCAATTTCTCCAAGGCCTTGCAACGCCTCAATACACATAATCGCGCGCACCGCTTTTAACATTGCCTGCTGCTGAATAGAAATATGTACTACAAGAGATGCTTTATCATCTTGGTTTTGCTCTATCTCGTTTTCAGCTTGTTCCACAGGTTGCTCACCATGAAGCAATGCTTCCAATTTTTGTTTTGTACTAGCAACATGAATATTCCCCATACCACCTTGCTGCACATCCGCCACCATTTTCTCTAAATTATCGATACATTCAAAAATCACATCAATAATGTTAGCATTTACAACCATATTGCCGTGACGAATTTCATCTAATACATTCTCCATTTTATGAGTTAAATCTGCCATCTCTGTGAAGCCCATACTAGCAGACATCCCTTTAAATGTATGTGCAGATCGGAAAATTTCCCCAACAACTTCCATGTCTCCTGGTTTTTGTTCCAATATGAGCACATTTTCATTTAACGCTTGTAAATGCTCTTCTGACTCTTCGAAAAAAATACTTAATAAGTCTGTTTGCATATCAATCCCCTACCTGTCCGTTCTGAAAACCTATAATTTATGTATATTAATTTAATGTTTCGCAAACTAATAGAAAGGATATAAAAAGGAGGCACCCTTTTTTCATTACATATACAATAGCTTATGTTCAAGTTGGCGCCTCCAGTTATTTTGTATGTTAGTTTGTTGCTACTTTTGTTAATGCTTCAATTACACGATCCGCTTGGAACGGTTTTACAATAAAATCTTTTGCTCCGGTTTTAATTGCATCCAGTACCATACCTTGTTGCCCCATAGCAGAGCAAATGACAACTTTTGCGCTTGCATCAATCTTTATAATTTCCTTTAACGCTTCTAATCCATCCATTTCTGGCATTGTAATATCAAGTGTTACAATATCTGGCTGCAACTCTTTATATTTTTGAATTGCTTCAATTCCATTTTCTGCTTCACCAATTACTTCAAACTCAGTACTGCTTTTTAATAAATTTTTAATCATCGTTCTCATAAACATTGCATCATCTACAACTAAAATTTTATGTGCCATTCTAATAATTCTCCCTTTCTATGTATAGAGATATCTTAATATTTAATGTTAGCATTCTCCTTCATTATACAAAATAAAATGATAAAATTTAAATATTTTTTTAAAAGAATACTTGTATTTTTGTTATTTTTTTAAATTAGATAAATAAAACGGAAAAATATTACATTTTTATCAAGTGAAATTTAAAGCTCTTTAATATAAATGACAACACGACTGGTTTTTTGCCAGTTTTCTGGAGAATCATTTACAGCAACCGTTTTTGTATCTACATATCCAACTGCAGCTAAACGTGATGCTGAAATTCCATAGTCTTCTATTAACAAGTAAATCATATTTGCTGCACGTGCAGACGATAACTCCCTGTTAGAAGGAAACTTCTCATTCCACACTAATGGAAAGCTCTCACCAATCGGGCTTTTACGGACAGTTGTCCCCCACCTAGCATCTTGGCTTCTCTCACTCTTGACGTGAGCCGTTAATACGGGATAAAAGTGCCATTTTTCTTTTAAATAATCCGCCTTCATACCCTCCTATTATATGTTCATCATCTATTTATAGCAATAAATTCATGTTATTGACACATTTCATTTTCGTATTAAGATTAACATATATAAAGGGGAGATTTATATGGAATATAATATTTTAAAAGTAATTGCACTAGCAGAAAAACTAAAATACGAAATGCGGCACAGTTGGCTTTCTAACGGCCGTCAAGAGAGTGTAGCAGAGCATACATGGCGTATGTCACTCATGGCTATCCTCGTTCAGCCTTATTTAGATAAAGAAGTGAATATAGAAAAGTTACTTAAAATGGTAATTATTCACGATTTAGTTGAAGCTGAAGCGGGTGATATCCCTGCGTTTGATATAATGAATAGTGAAGAATTAAAGCGAAAAAAACAAGAAAACGAACAGCAAGCAATCCTGAATATTAAACATACACTGTCAGGTCCACTTGGAGAAGAATTATATGACCTATGGATGGAATTTGAAGAAAAAGAAACATATGAAGCAAAAGTAGCGAACGCTCTAGATAAGCTAGAAGTAAAAATCCAACATAATGAAGCAGACATTGATACATGGCTTCCAATTGAACATAAAATGACATTCCAAGTTGCACAGCATACAGATTTTGATTCGTTCTTATCAAAACTACAAAAGATTATTGAACAAGAAGGAGAAAAAAAATTAATTGCTGCTGGGATTGATGTAGAGACGTGTAAACAGTAGAACAATTCCAAAATACATGAAAGAAAGCGGCCTATGTAATAGCCGCTTTTTCTACATTATTTTTTATTAAATCCCTTTTTAACCAAAAATTCTTTCATATGCAATCGCTTTTCCTGTGACATAAACGCACTCATTGAACCAGTCCATGTCACATCCTTTTGATTTGTTAATCTTTCTTTATAATACTGGTTTGTCGTATGATCGTATTCATCCAATAATTCATTATATTTTTTCTCATCATATACATTTTCATGTAAAATAGCTCCAACTGATAATCGAGGTTTCACCCCATGATTTTCATCCGGTACACCAATTGTTATTCCGAAGACTGGATATACTTTATCCGGCAAATGTAATAATTCGCTTACTTGCTCTGGATTATTACGAATGCCGCCAATATAACAAATGCCATATCCAAGAGATTCAGCAGCAAGTGCTAAATTTTGAGCAAACAGAGAGGCATCTACCGTTGCTACAATGAAATTTTCTGTTGTATCAGATTTAATTTCTGTTCCATGCTTCTCACATGCTATTTCCAATCGCTTTAAATCTGCACAGCAAACAAAGAATGCCGCGCAACTTTTCACATGACGATTTCCAGATAGCTCCGCTAATTGTTCTTTTAATGCTTCATCTGTTACATATACAACAGAATAAGCTTGCACAAAATGTGATGATGCCGCATGCTGTGCTGCTTCAATCATTCTTTCAATTATATTCTTTGGAATCGGTTCCTTTTTATATTTACGAACTGATACGTGTTGCTCCATTTTATGTATAACTTCATTCATCATATCCTGCCTCCTGTAATCTGAATACTCAATAATTAACATATTTTTCACTTATAGACAAATGATATGTTTATGACAAAATGACATATAAAAAAGGACCAATCTTATTTGATTGATCCTTCCATACGTAATTAAGCTACTTTCAACACCTTTACACCTTTTACAATATTCCAAACAAAATAATAAATTCCCACAACTGCACAAATGACATACGTTACAATCACACCAACACCAATACTTGCAGCGTCTCCCATACCAATACCAACTGCCCCTGAAAGAGCAAGGCCTCCAAATAAGATAATAAATGGAATGATGTGCGTCCATAATGCTTTTTTTGCATGATATTTCACGTCACCTTCGGCAATAAAGTAGACGATAATTGGAAATAAGAACGGTGCAAAGAAAATACTAAAATAACATAATGAAGATAAAATATTATTGCTTTTCATACGATTCACCTCTAAAGTTTTGTTGTTTTTGTTACTTTTATTATGCCATTCTAAAACTTTAGAAACTATCGTTTTACCTTTCAGCCAAATTACAGTTTTGTAAGATTTCTCGTTATATTTGATCCATGAGCCAATACTTTGTAATTGCCAAGTATTCTCGAACATTAGATTGAATGATAACAGGTTTGGGTGTTCTTGCAGACAATCCCTCTAACTGCAATCCTTGTTTTTCAGCAATCTTTTTTGCACGATACATATGAAAATCGCTCGTTACGATCATTCCTTTTTTCTTATTTGTTGGAATAAGAGATTTTGAGAATTGTATGTTTTCATTTGTATTTGTAGAACGATCTTCCATTGTAATCCGTTCTTCTTGAATTCCCTGTTCCATTAATCCTTGTTTCATAGCTAAAGCTTCGGAGATTTTCTCCCCTTTTCCTTTACCACCAGACACAATTGCAGTTGTTTCTGGATGTGTTTTTAAATATTCAGCGGCTTTATCAATACGATATTGCAGAGAATAAGATGGTTCTGTTCCATTCACACGGGCGCCAAGTACAATCATATAATCTGCATCATTCGGTGCTTCCATATGTCCATGCTTGTAAATAATATATTGTAAAATACTCATATAACCAACTACAATCATCAAAAGAATCACGCCATACGTTATCCACTTTTTTCTTTTTAGCATTTCTACAAATACTCCCATCTCTCTATTTTTTTCATCATAATATTCTTCTGATTATTTGTGTAGTTCCTTTTTCCAATTCAACCTATTTCATCCTTTAAAAGTAATATTTTCACTTTAAATAGAAATATAGAATAATGTATACAGTACAATTTTTTACAAAGGCATATTGAAATTAAAGTGATGCTTCGAATTTTGAAGTAGAAATTCTGTTTATAAATAGCCAAAGATCCCCTTAATGTGTTTATCAAGACCTAAATTCAAAAAAACTTAAAATATAAGGGTTCCAACATATTATATATGACTAATATGTTAGAACCTTTTATTTTTGGTACTGATTTTTGAAACTGAATTTGCATAGTATTTTTCTCTATTTGAATAGAAGTAAATAAAGCACCATAAACGGTCGTTTTTGTGACAAGGATTATTTCCATTATCCATTTACACATCAAAAAAATGAATCAAATAAATATTCCAATTCATTCTCTATAATTTCTTTCAATGAAGAATAATTAAAATTACATAACATTCTATTCAGTATCTAATTGGTATTTTTTGTATTATCCCCCCTTTTCGGGGGATGGGCAAAGAAACCCAATTTAGGAATTGACACACGAACTCCAACAGGAAAATCCTTTTTAACAGTTATGTCGGCCTTTAGTGAATTTGATCGAGAAATGATTAAGGAAAAACAAATTGCTGGAATTAAACTTGCAAAACAAAAAGGAGTGTATCGAGGGAGAATAAAAAAATACACGGAACAACATGCAGGGATGAACCATGCAATTGAATTACGCCAACAAACAAAGAAAACAATTAAAGAAATTTGCGCCATCACAGGTGTAAGCCAAGCAGCTTTATATCGGAAATTAAGAGAATTAAAAAAGGATGATTCTTTAATATAGAAAAGAATCATCCTTTTTATGTAAAAATATTCCTTAACGTACAATTTTCTTTTTTTGGTCGTGTGACGCCTATTAAGGGTTTTAAATTCGTTGAAATTTTCTTCATTGTCAACTATTACTTTCTCAGCGTAATTGATTTTTTAGAATCGAGCCAATTCTTAACCCAAATACACGGCATACAAAATGGGTTTGTATATATAATTACCTCTTTCTTTTATAATATTTCTTTAAAGGTTTCTCTTTGCACCCCCATAAGACACTTGAACTCTCCATCGGATAGTTTGTGACTTTTTTCATAGATATTCATAACAACCTCTTTTTCTTTTTTTACACTAATTTATCATAAAAGCTTTAATTATCGAAGAGGTCCAATAATTCCAATTTCTAGAGCCTTTTGAACAGCTTCCTCTTTGTTACGGACTCCTAGCTTTGTATAAGCTGTGGAAGCATAATTTCTGACCGTACCATTCGATAAATATAACCTTGATGCTATGGTAGTGTATCGAAATCCCTTTGCTACTAGCTGCAATATTTCTATCTCCCTAGCTGTTAGCTCATAAGCGGTTGCTTTTGATTGTGGTGTCTCTTTTTGCTCATCAAACTTCTCAAATATTTTGTGAGACATCCCCTGATCAATCAGTGTCCCACCTTTGTGAATAAGTCGGATTGTATTAGCTAGCTCCAACGTTTCAATAGATTTGAGTAAAAAACCATCCGCACCGTTGCGAAGCGATTCCAACGCCTGTTCGGTATCCTGAAACGTTGTAAAAATCAATACGCGGATATGTGGCCATTGTTGCTTAATCTTTTTGGTTGCTTCGATTCCATCCATGTGCTGCATATCTAAATCCATAAGTATAACGTGGGGTTGAAGGCGCCCACACAAATCGATGGCTTGATTGCCATCCTCAGCCAAACCGACTACATTTAAATCTTCATATCTATCGAGCAATATACTCAAACTTTCTCGAACATACGGCTGGTCGTCTACAATCAACAAGCGAATAAGTCCATCTTTTATTTCAGTTTGTCGTGGTATGGTACAAGTAACAAGCATACCTTCCTCTGGCTTTGTATATACAGACAATTGCCCTTGCAAATTCATTGTCCGTTCTTTCATCGCATTCATACCGAAGCCTTCTTGCCATTCTACATTTCCTTTTCCATTATCTTGAACTTCCAATCTCGTATATTGTTGTTCAAACTGCAATGAAACTATAATTTCAGTCCCCTGACCATGACGTACTGCATTCGTAAGAGATTCTTGTAAGCAACGAATGAACGCGATCTTCGCTTGCCGAGACAGTTGATATTCCTCTCCGAATGTCCTAAAACTTACATTTACCTGAGCGTGCTCCTGAAATTCGGCTCCAAGATTTTGTAGAGATTGAATTAAGGAGGTTGATTGACACGGAGACTCCATTTGATGTAGGTAACCTCTCACGTCCTCGATGCTTTTACGTCCCATTTCAAGCAGAGAATCTAGCCTCTGTATACCCATTTCAGTAGCAAGCTCGGTGCGCAACGTTTCCATTCCCATAATAATAGAAGTATAAGCGTGACCAACTGTATCATGAAGCTCACTCGACAGCCTGTTTCGTTCCTCTGCCAGTGTAATGCGTTCAATCTGAGACATATATTGCTCAAGTACCGCGTTTTGTTTACGAATTGCTTCATTTTGCTTATGATTGGCGATTAATAAATGAAAAGCGAATCCCATTACATAAGCGAATCCATAATAGGTGACCATAACCCAATAGCTATTACTTGGCGCAACCGCATAGAAAATTCCAGTTGTTATAAAAACTGTTGTTGGAGCTGTCCAATAATAGGACAAATGCTTACTATTTGTAGCAATTAGAAACACCGATATAAGAAATATGTTGTAAGCTTCCGGAAATAATGAGGTTAAATATATACATTGTCCGCCATATAGCAGTATTTCTGCGAACAAATAATATTTGTAATTGAACAGTAAGGCTACCCATGGAATTGAGAAGGCAACAACCTCCCAAAGAATAATGATCCAAAGTGGCAATGTTAACCCATCCTGGAAACTTAATGTAGCTAGGATGATAGACACACTAGTAAGTAGACGTATCCCTAACATAATCCAATCATACCAAAACCAATGCTTAACCATATCTAACAAGTTATTTACCCCCTAAGTAGCCTACCTTTTTACTTCCTATATTATAAATTAATCCCTCATACATTGTTATACTTTTTAATTTTACACTGCAATTCTCTCACAGAAGGCGAACTTCTATCGATTTAGTTGCCGAATCATGCTACGTGTATAGCCCCCAATTTTCTTTGTCAAACCATCTACTATTCTAATACTTATGGCGATAAATACTATACCCATAGACATTACAAAGAGTGACTTGGCAAAAGTATCTATCTGTATGAATATAATATTCATTTCGATGTGGCGATACAGTAGTGGTGCCAACAGCAACATAAGTGGCATTACATAAAAAATGGTTGCGCTAATGAGACTAAAAATGCCAATCGCAAATTTCTGCATTAACCAATAGACAGCAGACCAAGTGCGACGATCTGTAAGCACTAATTTCACCTGAGCCCAGTTCGATGTATCTATTGTTATACTTCTATCATAAGAGTCTGTTGAAATATTTGTATAAATTTTCGTCTGTATGCGCTCGAATTGGATAAAAGGTGTAGTAGTCTGTAGTACGCGTATAACTAGTGGAATCCCAATTACCGTGAATGAAAGGGTGAAGCTGAATAGCAGAGCTATTAGATAAAAACAAAAATAAAACAATCCTGTAACGAAAGTTAGCAATAAAAAATAACCATTATGGATGAATCTTGACTTCATAAAGTTCATCGCTCCTATCTATGTAATAACCGAATCATACTGCTTTTTTTGTCATTCTCACCAGTGTAAAAGTGTCATATGACAGTTCTAAATGATGTTAAAAAGGGAAGAGCAGCCTACTTCTAGTTAAAAAAGATGCTTTTATTAATCCTCCACAAACAATCCCGTTTTTGCATCTGCAAGAACGGGATTGTTTTGTAATTTTATTTAATATGAGATGGACTTGTTTTTCGAATATGAAAAATAATATCAAATTGCTCAAGCAATGAAGTATCAAAGTATAACGAACTGTTCGGGAGGATTTGTCCCCCTATACTTAGTAATGGTCTTTTTGCTTTAACCCATTTCTCTGCTTGTCCTTTAAGGTGACGGTTATCCAATAAAAACATTTTATATGGCACTTTTCCGAGAGTATAATTGAAACTTTTTACATCTTGTGGAATAGTGTCTGTTGTAACCTTACCTCCGGTGGAAGGATTATATTCGCTATATAAGGTAAAATTCCCCTCCGTAGTTGTACTACCAATTGTGACATAATTATTGTCTAAACGTTCCTTTAAAAACTGCCCAGCAACATCAGGGTATAATTCCTCATCGATAATCCCTTTAGCTATATGAATATTGTGTGCCCATACCATCGTTTTACCACCAAATGTCTCTTGTGCCCACATTGCATGATCGGCCAAGTATTGCTCATGTAGCTTTATCATACTTGGATAGTCGTTAGGAAGTAGCATTGTGGTAAATTTCTCTATTGCACTTGCCGTTGCTTTCACCCAGATGTACTCAGGTGAAACTATTTCTGTGTTGGCTTGCTCATTCTCATCATTTAGTAATCGGGCTACTCTCTCAGCGTTTGCTTTGAACTTCTCTTTCAATTCAGGAGTAAGTTTCATATATTCCTGTATACTTCCAGTAAAAGACGATAATTCTTTATAATTTTCTTCTACTTCTGCCAGCGAATCTGGTCGATGCACCCTTACATAATCAATTACTTTATTAAAGCTACCTTGGTCCAACGCTTTTAAGTCGAGCCCAATAAATTGGATCTTTTTTTTATTTGATGGATCAGCATTATAATCTTTCATCCACTCAATCATGGCTATAATTTCATCAGTAGGATATAACAATTTTAAAAATTCCCTAGGGTTTCCTTTTCCCGTTTGGATATATTCATTTAGCTTTAAGCCGTTTCCCCAATCTTCTTCCATTGCGAAATTTGTAAAACCCATCTCAGTAACCAAATATTTCACAAGTCGAAACTTCATAGTGAAAATTTCAGAGCTTCCATGAGTATTCTCTCCTAATCCTACATATTGTGCACTCCCAATCATTTTCTTAAGTGGTTTTAAATCCTCAAATGGTTTTGACGGCTCTATCGTTTTTAATGGGTTAGCCTGTGATTGTATGGATTTAACTATATTTTTTTGGATTAATTGACCTGAGTTTTCGACTGCTACTGTTTCAGCCTTTCCTACTTCTACACATCCTGTGACTAATAAAGCTGTACTAACCATTGCAATTATGCTTTTCTTATTCATTTTTTCCACCTCAATTGAATTATTTGTAAAAGCAAGATTGATTCATTGTACTTGCACGAATCAATTGCCTTAATTCAATTGTTATTTATTCCATATCATATTTTCTAGTTACATATTGTCATAAGGTTAATTGACACAGGTCATATGCTAATCATTACACTTTTGTACTATCGGTTATGACAACTTATAAATAATAATTGCATGGATGAGTCGCAAGTAAAACTAGATTATGAATTTGGGAGGGATTTTAAAGATGAATGAATCTGTATACAAAAATATTTTTATTCTAAGTTGTGTCTGTAGAAATGACAAGAAGTAAATTCGATAAACAAGTGAATGAAAAGGGAAGGGCGGATTACAATGAGATTACACGCAAAATCGTTCCACAATAAAGATAAAATCCAACGTGCTAAAATAGGACTTCAACTCTTTCTGAGTATCTTAATCATTACTTCTATTATCCTAAATGTAGTAGTAATAATTACGAAAAGTATGCCGCTTATTGTGGTATATATGTTTACCCCAGCATTATCTTCTATTTTGACTCGCATAATACTGAAAGAAGGGTTTAAAGATGTATCTTTTAGTCTCGGTAACTTAAAAATATGGAAGGGGATTGGTTTTGCTCTGCTAATCCCTATGATTATTTGCGGAATTACTTATTCTATCGCCTGGTTGAGCGGAATTGCGGGGTTTCAGCATCCCGAAGGTGGTATGTTAGAACCAATCTACAATATGCTTGGACTTCAGTATGTAACGGCACCATTCAGTTTCATTTATCTAGTAGTATTGAGCGGCATTTTCGGAAGTTTGCTTGGCTTAATCCCAGCTTTGGGAGAAGAAATGGGGTGGCGAGGTTATATGCTCACAAGGCTAGTCGATGCAGAGTTTTCACGGCCCATCCTTATTAGTGGATTGATTTGGGCAACGTGGCATGTTCCAATTGTTATTGCTGGCCTATATGTAGCGGGACCATCTGTCGTTCTTTCAGTACTTGGTATCTATCTTTGTATTGTGCCATTCGGTTATATTACAGCTTATTTACGACTTATCACAGGTAGCATTTGGCCTTCGGTTATCATCCACGCTACTTGGAATGCCATTATTCAAGGACCTTTCACACGTGCAAGTACAGGGTATCAAACTGAGATTTGGATTGGAGAATCTGGCTTGATAACCGCTATTATTATATTAATTACTGCAATAATTACGTCTCGAATAGTAAATTTCACCAAATAGTATACAGATGTGTTTTAAATTCAATTGGTGAAATATGCTAAGGAGAAGATATGTGTAAAAACAGGCCACATCATTCCTTTTATTTCCAATATGATTTGAAATCGGATTTTTTATTTTTTGGCTTTATTAAATTATATTGTTGATAATTGGGATATAAAAATGACTTATCGATAGGATAAGTCATTTTTCAATTTCCAGTTCGGTTATTGGGGGTTTTTGCCCATCCCCACCACGAAAAGGGGGAATAAGAAAACGTATTACTCTTCATTCCTATTTTTTTATCGCTTCTACAGCTGTAATTTTATTGTACTTCACCTAAGGAATTGAGTCTCTCACCACTCAATTCCCTTTTTTATGTTATAACAATCTGGAATGAGATTTCAATAATAATACGAAAGAGAGATAGGAATAATCCTATCTCTCTTTCGTACAAGGGTTTCGATGACAGAAAACTCATACTCTATTTTAAATTAATTAGACAGAAAATTCAATTTACTAATTAATTTCTCAATATGATTTTTTGTATTTGGGGTACCGCCCCATCTAGTGATGTTAAGCCCATATATGACGAAACATCTAAAACGTTTTGGCGATTATGTGATTGATTTAAAAAACATTCCACAGCCAATAGAAGAGAATATACCTGTATAAAAAATATACGAGTCATATTATGGAAATAAAATCCAAGCTATGACCCATTTTTACACGTATCTCGGCTGAACCCCAATATATTAGATTGAATGCTCCAAATATTAATGGTCTTGCTTTGTTTTCTTTTCTAAAAAGGCTTATGATAAAATTGTATCTTTTTATTAATTATTAAAATCTAAAGCTCTTAAATCTGTTCATATACATCTGCATAAGCAACCTTCAATTGCTCACGCAATTGTTTTTTCTCTTCTTCTAATTTCTTAATCTTACGTTTCAAAGAGGCGATAATTGCATCTTTATTGTTTTCATCTATCTCACGCTTGATTTGTTTCGGCGTAGGAGCTTCCGCTTGTTGCTGGCGCAGGCTCTCAATCCGTTCACGCAGTTCACGGTTGTTGTATAGCGTCGCTTTTGCTACGCCAGCCTCGCTTGCCACACTATTAAAATTGATAGGATCATTGGCTCGCACGAGCCTTTGGATGGCTTTATCCACCTTTTGCGAAGTAGTCGCTTTTCTTGATGCATGAATTGCTTTTAAATGTTCTTTACGGTCATAGTTAGCCATTTTCTACACCTTGCTTTCGCTTCATTCGTTCCATTCTGCCGAAGATAACGTTCCCTTCCTGGAGCTTGCTTAAAATCTCTTCATAACGCTTCAAATTTCTAGAACCCTTTTCCACAATGTCTTCACGTCCATACTGTTTTGCCAATTCCATATTTCTGGAGGTTCTTTTGATATGATCCTCATATTTTCCGATATCGAAATCGGAAAAGCCAATTGCTAGGTCCTTACAAGGAGTGCCTCCCTTACCACACGTTAAACAAGGCGCTTCCTCCAAATAAGCACAACCGCCACTTAAACGAGCGTGACACGTTCCATAGTTATTTTCCATCGCATTTAATTTATGATCTTGCCAAAGGACCTGCAGGATGTCCTTTGGGATATCTTCACCCGCTTTAATTTCTTGCACCTTACCATTTCTGTCGAAACATAGCCCTTTGCTAAAGACCGCTTCAAATGCCTTTCGCTTCGTGTCATCCAACAGTTTGGCATACCGTAAGGTCATTTCGGGCGAGGCATGTGCCAACAATTCCTGTACAGTTAGAATATCTGCACCGCTATTTAACATTTTGACAGCGTAGGTATGTCGAAATTGATGAAGTTTAAAGTGGAACAGTTTTCCATTCTCATCTACAATGTTCTTTTGTTTTGCTAGTTTGTTTAATTCTCGTTGAATCCATTTTTGAAAATAAGGATTGCCTTTTCGAGAGCCACGATAACGAACGAAAATGAACCCTTCGGGGTTATTTCCTTGGTTGCTGTTCTCTTTGGATTTGTGAATGAGAATCGCAAGGATGTTTGCCAATTCTTCGTCAATTGGAATTCGGTGTCCTTGTACATAGGTTTTCTCAATATCCGTGACAATGGAGTATTTACCGTTAATCCGCTCCAAACAATTCGAGGTTAAACCTAATACATCCGAAATGCGAAGCCCTGTTTTGTAAGCAACCCATACCACAGGAACGACATCTTTGTGTAAATCATCGATGTGCATAAAGAGCTGTTCTAATACATAGTCAGGAATGTAATCAATTTGATCAATCGATTTCTTTTTTAACTTCGGCTTGTCTTCTGGAAAGAGTAACAATTGTATACGGGTGTCAGGAGCGATATCGTATTCATATCGTTGGGTGTCTCTCAAGAACTTTCCTATGTAGGTCAGTGCAAGTTGTATATGACTTTCAGGGTGCGCATTTTTTTGAGTCAAATTACTTCTTGTATATTCATGTAACCATTGGATGTACCGTTCCATATGCGATCGTTTCAACCCTTTTAAATTCGTCCATGAAGGTTCTAAGGAAAATATAAGTGACCAGAACCTTGATAAATGAGTTAGATAACCTTTAGCTGAACACCATGAGAAATGATTCTTACTAAGTAAGCGTTGTTTGAAATACCTTTTAATATGTTGACGCATTTCCACTTGTTCAATTTTGGTGAAATCAAGGTAATAGTCAGAATTGCTCTTGTTATAGTTAATTCCATATTTGTTATGTAACATTCGCACATCCCATCGATCTTTCTCCCATTCTTCACGCGTATCAGTCAGGACAAAAAAATTGGAATGAATAAATCGTAAAAAGTTTGCGATGGGTGCTTTATGTATATAAACGCCACATGTCATGTCTTTTTTTTTTAGTTTGTGTTGAAATCCCTTGCCGTTCTAACCAAAACCACCATTCCCGTTCTGTTTGGTCGATGTCCAGATCAAGAAGGGAGAAAAGGTTAGGGTATTTTTCGTTGAGAAATATTGTTAACCTTCGTAAGAGCCTTGCTGACTCTCCAAATACGTTGCTTAATGACCATTGATCCTTAAATAATTTCTGATACCACACATATTTTATTTCCAGATTAACAGTCGCGTTATTGATTTGAAAACGCACATTGCGATGTGTACCTTTATATTTCTCAACTATTTCCTGAAATTGAGGAATGTTTTCCAAAAAGTCAACATTCCAAATGTCTTTGACCAAGAAGTAGGGATCCTTCACGTGATGGATGGTAACTGAGTCATCTTTCTCTATGGTCTTCATGGGATAACCTGACAGCTCACGCTGCAATCGCTCATGAAATCCAAGTTGTTCTGTATTAACCTGATAAATTTGTTTCATTCTCTCCCACCGTTCGGTTCTTTGATTTGAAATGCGCCCTGTGCCTTTTCCCAATCCTTGCGGATGTCTTCGTCCGAAGGATGAAGGTACAGATTCATGGTCGTTTGGATTTGTGAATGACCAAGGCGCTCTTGTACCTGTTTAATATCCTTCGTCTCCTGATAGTACATCGTCGCGTGCGTATGACGAAACAGGTGAGGGTGGACATCGATTCCTGTTTTCTGACGCAGCCGTTTGAATAGAGCTTCTACATCCCCGTAGGTCATCGGTCTCCCCATGTTCTTACCGCGCAATTTGACGAACACAAAGTTGGTTTCGACGTCCAATTCGTCAATGACATCGTACATGTAGTCATCATATAAGTCCATGAGGTCCTGTGAAACAAAGATTTCCCGTTCCCCTGTTTTCAGTTTCGCACCGTTCTCTAATTCCCCGCGATCCGTCAGACGAATGCGATGCCCTTTTTGATGACTAAACTTGAAATCCTCTAAAAATAAAGAAAGCGTCTCTCCAATTCTTAACCCCGTCTCAAACAGGAGCTGGATGAGAAAGGTGTCCCGTATATTCGTTGTTGCTGCCAAGACCTGTTTCACCTGTTCTTTTGAGAGCGTCTGCACCCTCTTGCGAGGTTCTTTTACCTTCAATACATTCCGCATAGATAGCTTGTCCTTGTTGACATGATGAAGGAAACTCTTATACCGTGTTCTCCCGCCTGTAAAGACCTGGCGTATCAATTTCTCTTCCATATCACGCGGTAACTCTTCATTTCGGTACAAATAGTCATAGAAGTTTGTAACAGCGGTGACCGTAAGGTTCACTGTCCTTTCTGTTTTCTTTGCCTTCACAGGTCGAAGAGACATTACCTTGCTGCTCTCATACGGATTCCGAAGCCATCCTACAAACTCCACCAAGTCCTCTAATCTTATATCCCTGTAATTTTTCTCTATCTCCTGTAAGTACAAGAAATACTGTTTTAGTGCATAACAGTACGTTTTCTGTGTGTTGTTGCTTTTCCCTGTAACATCTAAATACTTCAGGTATTTCATCACAGGAATCACAGGAATGCCTTCATTATCTACTAATATGTATCTCTTACTATTATTCTCTAAAAGCACTTCTTGGACCCTCATAGACATTCACCACCTAAAATCACTTCTTTTTTACGTTCGGTCTATAGACCTCACTACGCCTCCCGCTGTGGGCTTTGTCCCCCTAACTAACAAAAAATTTTCATCAATAACATTTTATACATAATAGACAATATTCGGAATATCTGATTATTCATTCTATTATGTATAAAAAAAGAGGATTTATGCTCTATATTAAACATAATATCCTCTTTTAATTATAGTATGTTTAAACACATTAAGGGGATCTCATCATTATATATGTTTCTCTGCCAACACTTGTATAGAAACTGGATGTGAAAAACGATTCATTGCAAATACCGCACACGCTGTTAATAGTTCCGCCACAGGCATTACAAGCCATATTCCATTTACACCAAACAATTTCGGCATAATCCACAGAAGAGGTATAATAAGCAGCAATCCGCGGCTCAATATAATAAAAACAGATTTTGTTGTTTGTCTTACAGATTGAAAATACTCTCCATATACAATGTTATATCCTAAAAATGCGTATTGCGTGAAGAATAGACTGATTCCTATTATCGTCATATTTAATAACTCTTCAGATTGAACGTCAAATAAACCGATAAGATATTTCCCAAAGAATAAACCGATAATAGTTGCGATAGCACCGAGTACAACAGCTGTTTTTACCGCAAGCTGTAACCCTTCTTTCAACCTTTCCGATAAGTTTGCACCATAATGGAAGCTCGCGATAGGCTGTAGTGCTGCTCCAACTCCAAAGAATAAAAGTAACGTTATAGCATGAATACTGTTTACCATAGCATATGATGCAACGCCTTGCTCACCAGCATACTGAATAAAAGTAATGTTAAAACCAATCGTTACAATTGCTACCGTAACCTCTGTCGTGAAACTTGGAAAACCAATGATCATAATTTGTTTTACAGTCGCCCATTCTAAATGTAATTTTGTCCATTTTAAAATACTGTTTTTTCTAAAGAAATGACTCAGTAGTACAAGAAAGCCAATCGCTGCAGATAAAATAGTAGCAGATGCCGATCCTGTCACACCCCAGCCAAGAATGAAAATAAAAATATAATTAAACACAATATTTAACACCGCTGTGACAATAAGACCTGCCATAGCTAAATTCGGATTTCCATCATTTCGTATAAATGTACTTAAAATATTCTCTAATACATATATCATTCCAAATGTGAACAATACATGTAGATAATCTAATGAATACGGTAAAATTACATCATTTGCTCCAAATAAATAAGCGATATCTTCTATTTTCCATAAACAAACAATCATTAACATACTAACAATAGCAACAGCTACCGTCATAGATTGCGTGAAAATAGAACGTGCTCGCTCTACTTTATTTTCTCCTAAAGCGATAGAATACATTGTTGCTCCGCCCATTCCAATCCATAATGAGATTGAGAAAAAGATGGAAAATGCGGGAACGGCAACATTCACTCCTGCCAAACCATTCGCACCCACACCTCGGCTAACCATAACTGCATCAATCATAATATTCACCGACATCAATACCATTCCAAGTACAGCCGGAATTAAATACGAAATAAATAAACTTTTAATCGGTTTTTCTCTTAAAGTCTCAGTTGCTTCCATAACAAAACTCTCCTTTACGACTCTCTGCTCACATTTTAAACCTTCAAGTTACTTTAAAGTCAAGAGAGAAGTAAAAAATATATTTTGTTATTCATAATGCTCTACTTATTTTATCCTGCTATTTGCGGACAGTAAGCCGCCCACTGCTGGAAGTTTCACTTTATCTTTTTTTTCATCACAGGGATTTGAATTTCCGTCACTTGCTCCTTTGGGTTACTTGTTACAGACCAATCAATTAACGCTAATTCAATTGCATCACCGCATATTTCATAATCATCTTTTTCAATAGCTCGTAACAACCTTTTATAGGTCCTATCCGTTTCTTCGTATGGTCCATGATGATACGCACACGCATATATTCCCTCTTCAATTACATGAGAAGCAGCAATTTGAAATGGCATATAATCGAGAAGAATAAATACGCTATTGTATGCTTGAAAGTCATGTTGTAATAATGCATCTTTCGCTACAGTAACGCCTATATCACCCGAAAACAAACTATTATCTACTTGTTTCATATTTTTTTGAAGTGAATGAATATAATACTCAAACATATCATCCGTTATGTTTGGGCTTGGGGTAATAGGTAAAGACTTAATTTTACGTTTTGGTAATTCTGTAAAAAACACATTGTGAGCATCTGTTTGCACAGCTTCTTTCATTAAACGAATTTTATGTTTTATTTTTGCTAACGTATATTCAATTTCCCTTTGTTTTTTTAGTAACATCTCTTCTTGCTTTTCCAATAAATTCATTGCAAATGATGGTGTTCTTTCGTCAATATATTGTTTAATTTCTTTTAACGGTATATTTAACTGTCGTAAAAATTTAATCGTATCTAACATTGAAAATTGATCAATCGTGTAATACCGATAATTCGTTTGTGAATCAACAATGGCTGGATGAAAGATACCTTTTTCATCATAATACCGTAATGTCGATTCAGGAATATTATGCATTTTTGCCATTTCGCCGATTGTAAAACGTTGATTTAATAACATATTTCTTTCTCCGTTCATTTCGAATTCATTAGCTTAATCACACTTTTTATATTTTCTCTTTACACTGCTAATAACAGTTTCACTTTATTCTCGCTCCCAATAAAGCAGCAAGTATATTATATATGTACCCGCTACTTGTAATAAATAACAAACTGAAAAGCGAGCCGCATCCTTCTGGCTCGCTTTTCACTCCCGCTATTCGCGGGCCGTCCCCCCACCACCTCAAGATTCAAAGAGAAACAAGGAAGATAGGTGGGGGACAACTGCTGGCATGCGCCCGATTGGTTCAACTAACCATCAGTGGGGCATGAAAAAAACCACTGATGGAAGTTTCACTTTATCAAATACGTTCCATCGCCGCCCTCACCGTTTCTACAACAAACGTAATTTCTTCGCTAGAAATTACAAGCGGCGGTGCTAACGTTAAAATGTTATTATAACCCGCTGTCGTCATACCGTTGCGGCCAATAAGTAATCCTTTTTCTTTACAAGCATTCACAACACTTGCAATTTTGTCCCCATCAATTGGCTCTTTTGTCGCTTTATCGTTTACAAGTTCAATTCCAACGAGTAATCCCTTTCCGCGAATATCTCCTACATATGGATGGTCGCCAACCGCGTTTTTTAATTGTTCTAATAGAAGAGATCCCATCTGAGCAGAACGATCAATCAAGCCTTCTTTCTCCATAATTTCTAAATTTTTAAGGGCTAATGCACAAGCGGCTGGATTTCCGCCAAATGTATTAATATGGCGGAAAAACTCGTATTCTCCCGCCCCTTGAAACGCCTCATAAATTTCTTTTTTCACTGCCGTTACGGACAATGGTAAATATCCACTTGTAATTCCCTTTGCCGTCGTAATAATATCTGGCTTTACATCATAATGCATGAATCCAAATGGTTTTCCTGTACGTCCGAAGCCACAAATGACCTCATCACTAATAAGAAGTGCCCCATGCTTTTTACACGTTTCATGAACAGCCTTCATATAATTTTGCGGCGGCATTAAAATACCTCCGCCTGTAATAATTGGTTCCATAATAAATGCTGCTATCGTTTCGCTCAATTCCCACGTCATCACGCGATCAATTTCTTTTACACATTCCACATCATATATATCCTCTGCATCAATTCCAGGCATACGATAACAGTCTGGCGGTGTAACATGTAAGAAACCTGCAGCTAACGGCTCATATTGATATTTCCGCTGTGCTTGTCCTGTTGCTGCCATTGCAGCCATCGTATTTCCATGATAACCGCGGTAGCGTGCCATAATTTTAAAACGATGCGGTTCTCCTTTATATGCATAATATTGGCGAGCGATTTTAAATGCCGTCTCATTTGCCTCTGATCCACTATTCGAGAAAAAAATAACGTATTCCCCGCCAAGCCACTCATTTAATTTTTCTGCTAATTGAATTGCTGGTTCATGTGATTGCGACATAGGAAAATAAGAAAGTTTTTGTAGCTGTTCATGCGCAGCATCAGCTAGTTCTTTCCTTCCATAACCACTATTCACACACCAAAGACCGCTCATTCCGTCTAAATAGCGGTTTCCTTCACTATCTTCTACCCAACAGCCCTCTGCCTTCATTCCAATCATTGTACTATTCGGACTATACGGACGCATTCCATGCCATACGTATTTTTCATCTTTTGCTAATAATTCTCCAGATTGCTTCGTTTTCACCATACATTCCACCTCTCATGATAACTTTTTATATTTAAAGCCGTTCGGTGTCTCGTGATGATTTTAATTTTTCTCTTCCTAAACTTTCATTCCACAAAAACGAGGTAAATCCTACCGAATAATTAAAAAATTCAAAAAAGGAAAATTAGTAAAAAAAACAGAGTGCTTTCCTTTAGCCAGAAAGCACTCTGTTTCTTAATGTGCTGATACGTCACTAATGCCATGTCCTGTATTCGACTTTACTAATATTTCATCAAATTTTGCGGCATCTTCTTTCTTACTAGACAAAATCGTCCCTAAATAAGCAGCTAAAAATCCAAGTGGAATGGAGATTATGCCTGGTGTAGTATATGGAAATAACGGCTCCCCAACAAAAATTGCTTTTCCAGCCACTGGATTCCATACATTCGGACTCATCGCAACGAGGACAATTGCAGACGTTAACCCAACAAGCATACCGCAAATTGCACCGGTCGTATTAAAACGCTTCCAATATATCGTAAATAAAATAACTGGTAGGTTCGCACTCGCCGCAACAGCAAACGCAAGCGATACAAGGAACGCTACATTTAATGTTTGTGCAAATAACGCTAAAATAATAGAAAATACTGCAACTCCAACTGAAGCATAGCGTGCCATTTTTACTTGTTCTTTTTCCGTTGCCTTTCCTCGGCGTAAAATTTCATTATAGAAATCATGAGCAAACGCTGATGCCGCTGTTAAAACGAGCCCTGCTACTACAGCTAAAATTGTTGCAAATGCTACTGCCGAAACGAAAGCAAACAAAAGATTTCCACCTAACGCTTTTGCTAACATTGGAGCTGCCATATTACCAGCAGCATTCGCTTTTACAATCGCGCTATTCCCAACAAATGCCGCTGCTCCAAAACCTAAGAAGATTGTCATAATGTAAAAGGCCCCGATTAACCATGTTGCATATACAACAGATTGACGAGCTGTTTTGGCGTCACGAACCGTAAAGAAACGAACAAGAATATGAGGCAATCCCGCTGTACCAAGAACAAGTCCTAGATTCAGAGAAATGGTATCTAAACCAATTTTATACTTCACACCTGGATTTAAAAATGCTTCTTTCAGCGGTGTTGCTGTCTTCATTTGTGCAAACATTTCTGTAATACTAAAATTAAACTTGGCAAACACGATAACTGAAATAATAAATGTGCCTGCCATTAATAATACTGCTTTAACGATTTGGACCCAGCTCGTTGCTGTCATTCCGCCAAAAATAACATATACAGTCATTAATGTCCCGACAATCAGTACAGATGTTGTGTATTCGATTCCTAATAATAATTTAATAAGTGCTCCTGCCCCAACTAACTGTGCAATCATATAAAAAATCGAAATTGTCATCGTATTAAGCGCCGCTACCCCGCGTACTTTTCTTGCATCAAAGCGCGCTGCAATCATATCTGCTAACGTAAATTTCCCAAGGTTTCGAAGCGGCTCTGCAACAAGATATAACACAACTAAATAAGCAACAAGAAAACCAATACTATAAAAGAACCCATCAAAACCAGTTAATGCTATAGCTCCAGCAATTCCAAGAAAAGAAGCAGCGGACATGTAATCACCCGCAATCGCCATACCATTTTGCCACCCTGTTAACCCACCGCCTGCTGTATAAAAGTCGCTTGCATTTTTTGTTTTTTTCGATGCATAGTACGTAATGACGAGCGTCCCAAGAACAATTACTAAAAACAACGTAAAAGCTGTTGTATTCAATCTTTATCCCCTCTCTTTATCCACATTTTCAAGAATCTGATTCGATAACCGATCAAATGATTCCGCTTTTTTACTATAGATCATACACAATGCCCACGTCATAACGAACTGAGCAAATGCAAACACCCACGCCCATGTAATATCACCAAACGCTGGTGTATTGAGCACTTTTGAATACGATGTTAAAATAGGCAAGGCAATAAAAAAACTGAAAAAGAAAATACTCATCGGTACAATAAATTTTTTCTTTGCTTGTAATAAATTTTGAAATGCAGCAGATTGTACCACTTCTGTGTAATTGATTTCGCTATTTAATTTACGAGCAGATGATTCTTGCTTCACTTCATATCGTCCCCTTTCTTTTCCATACGAATAGTAGAAAATCCCCTCCCATAAATACATTAATTACTAAATTTTACAAATATTCAGAAACTTAATCTCATTGTAGACAATCTATTTTTATAAGCAAAGATTTTTCGATAGACAAATTCCGTCATATTTTTCCATTTTTAACACAGCAGTTATTGCCATAAAAAAACAGTGCTTATTGCACTGCTTTCTCACCTTCCAAATTACGAGCTGTTTCACTTGTTTCGACATCTTTTCCTTCTTTATATGTCTTGAACAAAAAATCGTAAAACAGATTCGATACTCCAAACCAGTAGTTCTCATTTTTATAATGATGGAGTATATGCTGCTTCTTTAGCCACCTTCCATATGGAGTCATTGGACGAATTGGCCGATGGGCAATGTAATGTTTCCATTCATATACTAAAAGCATAAAGATCATTCCAATTCCAAATGATAATGTTACCGTGATGCTAGAAGTAATACCATATACGATGAATAAATATATCGTAAATCCAGGAAGACTATACCAAACAGGTAAAAATAATAACTTTAAATCATTCGGATATACGTGATGATCATAATGAAGACGTTTTAATATTTTTAATAAAAATGGATTCTTTGGCGGCTTTAAATGAAATAAAAAACGATGTGTTACATATTCATTGATTGTATAAAAGATAATCCCCGCAATAACTGCAATAGCTGCAATCCATGTAAACAATTGCATGTTCAAAAAAACGATAAAACCAATTAAAATTCCAATCATAATGACAATATCATGCTGGAAGAAAAACTCTTTTATAACTCGCTTCATCCCTATGTTCCTCTCCTTAGAAAGCGGCCGTAACATATTGTTATGGCCGCTTTCTTTTATCTCTATTTTATCTCTATTCTATTCCCATTATAAACTTACTTGCTTCTCCATTTCGATATAAAAAATTACTTGAGCCAAATATATTCTGTTTCGGAATAATATGTTCCACTGCAAAAACTGTTACTTCTCCTCTTTGTACTTCTCCAATAATTAGCCCTAATATTTCATGATTTACAGCAAATGTTGGTTGTTTTGTTTGAAGTAATCGTTCAACAGTTTGAAGAACAGCCTCGTACAATGGATTTCTGTCTGTTACTTCTTTACGAATTTTCGGTGCTAATGTAATAATAATTTCTTTTTCATTGATCATGGTTCGATACATAAAAATCTCCCCTTTAATTTATATGAACAATTATAAAGCTTGATACACAAAACGAATGGAATAGCCCACTAATATAATTCCTGCTTTACTGTAATATACCCAAATGCTTTAGGTCGAAACAACGTTCTTTCAAAATGAACAGAAACAGCGATATTTAATATATTTCTGAAAGAAATTCTCCTGCCTCTTTCTGTTTATATTCCATATTTTATTGTAAAATTCCTTGTTTTACACTTCAAAATCCAAGATAAAACAATAAAAAAATCCTATATAGCATATGAATGCTTGTACAATATGTATATATGAACACAAAACATAATCCAAAATTACAAAGTAACGCTGGATTTAATACAACATTAGAAAAGCTCTCAAATTACCATAAATATCCAAGTTGATATATCTTCCTTTTATTCATCCCCCACTGATGGTTAGTTGAACCAATTGGGCTTTTACGGGCAGTTATTCCCCACTTATCTTCTTTGCTTTTCTTTGAATCTTGAGGTGGGGGTCTTACTGCCCGCGAATTGCGGGATAAATAAGACCGCTGCATTCTCTCAGCTCTTTATGTACAGCCTTTATTTAAAGATATAAAAATAACAGTTGTTCTATACCTACACATAAAGCTAGTGTGAAAAATTATTTAAAAATACAAAAAGATAAAACCGCTTACTTGACTAAAATCTCCCATTCCATGTATATTTAAATTATCATTTAGCAGAATATTCGAGAATATAACAATTTCAATTTTATGAATTTGTAAATGTTTTCATTCACTAAATGAGAAAGTAATTATATTTAGGAGGCATTATAACATGCAAGGTAAAGTAAAATGGTTTAATAGCGAAAAAGGTTTTGGATTTATCGAAGTTGAAGGCGGAGACGATGTATTCGTACATTTCACTGCAATTCAAGGAGAAGGCTACAAATCTTTAGAAGAAGGTCAAGAAGTTTCTTTCGAAATCGTTGAAGGAAACCGCGGACCTCAAGCTGCTAACGTAGTAAAACTTTAATTCCACATATCACAGGAGGTTGCCTATCGGTAGCCTCCTTTGTTGTTTCCTCTGTATATTTCTTTTTCACAGGGCGAAAACTATGTGAAATGAGAAAATAAAGGAGGAGAAAACAATGGGTTTACCTGTAAACGATTTTGAAGAAGTAAAATTTCGTGTAGAAACTGCTCAAAAGATGGTTGGTTCCGCGACGATCACAATGGATCCTGAATCATTGCAGCATGCTACAAATGCGGTTGAATCAGCTCGCCTTCAGCTCGAAACAATGAAAGAAGTAGCAACAGATTTAGATGCACCATTTTTATTAGATCAAGAAGCAAAATTAGAGAAATGCGAGCATCAATTACAAGAAGCAAAGCATTAAAAAACATCCAGGGGATTTTCTCTGGATGTTTTTATTATGTACGTAACGGGCTAAAAATGGAACCACCGTCAGTGTTTTTCATCCTCCACCTAGCTTCCTCGCTTCTCCCTAAATCTTGATGCGGTGGTCTTACTACCCCTAAATAGCAGGATAAAAACAGCTGTAAATTTTCTGCATATAATTGTATAAAATCCCCTGTCTCAACAAAGTGAATAGGAAATCATTCAAGACAATCGAGTTCCATACTCTTTTAGCTTTGCTCCTATTGTGCATTGCCGAATGCAAAAGGAGTGGGCATAACGTTTACTATGTTCTTTTCGAAAATGCTGCTGTAAAAAGCAGCCATCGCAATATGTTTCTAATAAATCATTCACTTCCGTAATCAACTGCTTACGATCCACTCCTTCACACCCCTACTCTGTTATTTCTTTATGACTATCAATGTTCGTTCCCTCAAGTGCTTGCGTTGCCAATTGATGAGCTTCTTTATTCTGTTTTCTAGAAACGGGTTCACATATTAGTTTTATTCTCATCTGTTTTGCTTTTTGTTCGATTTGATCTAAATAATGGATTAAATGTTCCTCATAACATGGCCATTCACCCTCTAATTGCTGAAGCACCACTTGAGAATCACCGCGAAGAATAACGGATTCATACTTAACTCCTAGCTCTTCTAGCACGTTCATTCCATATAATAGTGCAGCATATTCCGCTTCATTATTATCATCAATACCTTCTATGTAAGCATTGCGACGAATTCGATACGTTTTTCCCTGCTTCTTATAATAAATGCTCACTCCCACGCCCGCTTCTTTCGTCTCAATATCGTACCCTCCATCGAAATACAATAGGAGATCTTGCGGCTCTTCTTCGACTTGTTTACTCAGTTTCTTAACTTCTTTTACCGTCCATTCTCCCCCCATTTCATCGTAAAACAACAGTTCTTTCGCTCTCCCTGTTTTTTCAAAGTCCACAGCAAGCTGCATCGCCTCTTCTAAACGAAGGTAATCTGTTTCAAGCTTAGTCTCTAAACCATTCTTTGTTCGGTATAACCAAGTTATTTTATATTTCATTTCGCTCCCCCTTGTACGTATAAAATCAATACACTACCAAATATTACATGTTCATTTTATAATATTTTGTCTATGAGTACAGTATTCTATTCTGAATACATCACATCTCCGAACGATGAATTGCAGAAAAGAAATAAGAGTTGTCACGATTAAGTAAACAACTCTCTTAGCCATCTTATACAAATTTTTCAAACTGCACTCGTTTATTAATAAAATACATAACAGGTGCTCCAATAGCCATTACAACAAATTCGCCAATTGCACATGTTAGCCATGTAAGCAAAAATGGTAAATCGAATGCGAGGTGTAGTTCAGTGGCAATAAGGAACATTGTAAAGGTAAAGACAACTGTATTAAAAATCATACGCGTCCATATCCCTTTTATGAAACGCATAGAAACAATTGTACAAAGCAAGGCAACTATAGATTGCCCCACCCCAAATACAAGATCATATGCAATCATTGGTGAGAAAAAGAGATTTGTTAAAAATACGCCTAACACAATCCCATAAATATATTTTTTATTGAACACAACAAGATGATTGAACATTTCCGAAATACGAAATTGAATATTCGTAAAACCAAAAGGTTGAATAAGCATGGAAACGGCAATATATAAAGCTGCTAAAATCCCGTTACCAACAAGTGTCTTAATTTTCATTGTATAATCTCCTTAGTTTTTTTACGTGGGATGGTTACGAACCACGTGAATATGTAAATGAACAAAAATACATTATATTTATAATTTGAATTTAAGTCAATATAGCAGAAGATGTATCAATTGCACTGAATTACAAACGGACAGTCATAAACTACCCTTTTCTTTTTATAGGACGTATAATAAAGTGAAACTTCCATCAGTGGAAAGTTTTTTCATCTCTAACTGATGGAAAGCTCTCACCAATCGGGCTTTTACGGGCAGTTATAAAAAACATGAAAGGTTTAGGAGGGATTGTTCATGACAGCAACAATTCAAAACGAAAAAGTGATCGTTTCTATTTCTGAAAAAGGTGCAGAATTGCAAAGCATTCGTTTAAAAGAAGATCATACAGAATATATGTGGCAAGGGGATTCAAAGTATTGGGGACGACGCGCTCCCATTTTATTCCCAATCGTCGGAAGATTAGTAAATAATACATATTATGTCGATGGAAAATCTTATTCGTTAACACAGCATGGATTTGCTCGCGATCTAACATTTACAATAAAAGAACAAAGTGAATCAAAAATTACATACGTAGTAACGAGTAATGAAGAAACATTTCAAAACTATCCATTTGCATTTGAATTACTCGTTTCTTATGAATTACATGAAACATCTGTGTACATAACATACGAAGTAATCAATTCAGATGCGAAAGAAATGTATTTTTCAATTGGAGGACATCCTGGCTTTAATTGTCCTTTACTACCAAATGAATCTTTTACAGATTACTACTTATCTTTCAGCACTCCAGAATATTTAGAAACAAGCGTATTAGAAGGACCATTTCTTTCTAAAAATAAACTCCTAGTAGGAGAAGGAACAACCGAACTTCCGCTTACATACGATTTATTTAAAAACGATGCGCTTATTTTTGAAAATATGAACAAAAACGAAATTGCTATCCGTTCTCATAAACATAATAAATTTATTAAAGTAGCATTTGAAGGATTTCCATTTGTAGGTGTGTGGACACCTGAAAACAGCGCACCATTTCTATGTATTGAACCTTGGTATGGCATTGCTGATGAAGTAGAACCTGCAAAAGATTTTAAAGAGAAAAAAGGAATTCAAATGTTAAAAGCGAATGAAACATTTACATGCTGCTATAGCATTACAATCGGTTAATCGGAGGTTTTCAATTTGATTGAAGTGTACATTGATGGTGCATCAAAAGGAAACCCTGGTCCTTCTGGCGCCGGTGTTTTTATTAAAGGTATTCAACCGCCTGTGCAGCTTTCTGTTCCACTTGGCGTCATGAGCAACCATGAAGCTGAGTATCATGCATTACTTGCTGCATTAAAATATTGCACCCAACATAATTATAAAATTGTATCGTTTCGAACAGATTCCCAGCTTGTAGAACAAGCTGTTGAAAAACAATATGCGAAGAATCCCTTATATGCACCACTTTTAGAAGAAGCATTGCAGATGACCCAGCAATTTGATCTCTTTTTTATGAAGTGGATTCCAAGCAGTCAAAATAAAGTAGCAGATGAATTAGCTAGAAAAGCAATTTCAAAAAATGAACGGGGGTAGTGTATTGAAAAAAGAGTGGATTGCTCCTCTTGCATTGTTGTTCGTTGCCTTTATTTGGGGAGCTACGTTTGTTGTCGTTCAAAATGCTATGTCATTTGTCGGACCATTCTCTTTTAATGCTGTACGTTTTTTATTTGCCGGACTTATTTTATTCGTTATTCAGCTCATTTCTATGAAAAAAACACCTATTAAACGGGCAGGGTATAGTAGCGTCGCTGGTATCATAGTAGGATTCTTTTTATGTATTGGTTACTTGCTGCAAACATTCGGCTTATTATATACAACTTCTTCTAAAGCAGGATTTTTAACAGGACTTAGTATTGTCATGGTACCTGTTTTATCTTTTATCTTTTTAAGGCAAAAAGTGAATATATTTATTGTACTCGGAATTACAGTAGCTACAATTGGATTGTTTTTATTAACAGCTGGAAGTTCTTTTCAATTGAATATAGGAGACCTTCTTATCTTAGGCTGTGCTGTAGCATTTGCTGCTCACATACTTGTAAATGGGTTCTTTTCAAAAAAGGTATCTCCGCTATTATTAAGTACAACACAAATATTAGCAGTTGGAATCTTCTCTTCTATTTGTGCATTTTTGTTTGAAGATTGGGAGAAATTATTTTCGTTATCATTATGGACGAATCGTTCATTTTTGTTTGCACTATTGCTAACATCGCTATTTGCCACTTCTCTAGCATTCTTTATTCAGACAACAGCACAAAAGTACACGTCACCTACTCGCGTTGCCATTATTTTTGCAATGGAGCCCGTATTTGCAGCAATCACGGGTGTTCTTGTTGCGAATGAGCAATTGTCGGTATCAGCTATCATTGGGTGCATTTGTATTTTCTTAGGAATGATCTTTGTGGAACTCCCAAATAAACAAAAAAAAGAAGCGCAGGCTGCATGAAGTTATGTTTGTAACTTCCGCATAAAAGCCAGCGCGCTTTTTTTATCGGTAATTTTCTCTTCCTTTAATCGTTCTAACAAAGCAATAAAGTAACTACCATCAAACTGTAATTGATGCTTAATCGTCGCTTCAATCGCCGCATTCACAATTCCATCAGATGAACCTGTATATCCTTGACCAAACATAATAAATCCTTGTGCTTCCTCTGATAATTTAAATCCTTTTGTATGTAAGAATGAAAGGTAATCTTGAACTGTTTGCATGATGTCCCCACCTAATTTGAAAAATTCTCCACCCTCTATCATACATGTTTTCAAGCATTATGAGAATGAATTTTCTTTGAAAACTGCTGTAGAATCTCTTGTTTTCTGAAAAATAAAGTGAAACTTCTATCAGTGATTTCCCCCCTTATCTTCCTTCTCATTCCTCATAATCTTGAGGCGGGAGTCTTACTGACCACGAATAGCGGGATAAAAAGAACAAATTCGTTGATTGTTTATTTATTTTAGTTTAATATTGAACTGTTCAAAAATAAACTAAATGCATAGGAAGAAGGATTAGCAATGGCGAATAACGATTTACATACAATCACAAAAATCATGCAATCATTTTTAGAAATTCAAAAAACAATTGCTTCATTCACCCAACAAAATGCTGCTAGCTTAGGATTGACAGTATCTCAAATGGGGATTTTAAACACTATTTATACAAAACCAGACCTTACTTTAAAAGCAGTAACAGAAATGCTTTCTTTACCTAAAAGTACAGTAAGCGTAAGTGTAGAGGGACTTTTTCAGCTCGGGTTGGTAGAAAGAGCACAATCTCAAGAAGATCGAAGAGAGCTCAAATTAAACGTTACTTCTAAAGGAAAAGAACTCGCAAAAAAATCTATCGAAAATTCATCCTCTTATCGCGCAATGATGATTGCATTAGAAAAAATGCCACATGAAGATATTCAAACTTTGTTACGTATTCATAGTCGTTTACTCACTCATTTACAAGAAATCGAATATAAATAAAGTTTTTTAACATCCCTTGAGCTAGATAAACAAAGTCCTTTCAGATTATCACTGAAAGGACTTTCGAATTTATAGCAGCTTAAGTGGCACTGTTTGTATTTGAATGTATATCCAAGATTTATAGATTATTTTCCTAATCAAAAAATTTCCGTTACTCAGTTACTTGCTGCTCCATATGATACATGTCTTTTTTCAATTTTTTCTTCAATTTCTCTTATGTTCTCCTTATTATTCAATAATAATTGTTTATTTTCTATTAATAATTGTTTAAAGGATTTTCTTATTTTTTTTCGCATACTTAACTTCCTCCTTAACTGTTATGAGAAATTTTATTTATATAAAAGATAAGTAATTATCTGTATTGTGTAATAATAAAAGAATTGTGTGAAATCCATTTGAATTTTAAATGAAAACTATGTATATTTTTTCATAAGTCAATATGTGCATAGCTTTGCGATTGTAATGTAGCTTCCCCAGTAGATTGCTTACTACTTTTACTATCAATCTAAAGAAACCAGATATGTTGTCAACTACCCACCACTTAAACGCTAACACGTTTGAAGATGGGGACTTCTTTCGGAAATACGTTAAATATAAATAATAACGCCCAATCAAATGTATAGTTTGATTGGGCGTTATCTATAGTCTAAAATAAATCTTTTTCAAGAACTGCTTTTTATCCCGCTACTTTTGGGCAGGCTTTCCATCAATGTGGTATGCAGAGAAGCTCCTACTATTAGAAGTTTCTCTTTATAACATATTTACAAACATTTCGGGTCTGCTCCAGTTCATTTGCTCACAAACGAATCGCATTTTTTCTATATTAATTGTGTGAAGGGCTTCTTCTAATTCACAAGAAATTGGCACTTCACAATGAATTTGTGCAAGTTGTAATGACATATGCAAATTGTCTAAGTCGCTTTCAATTTTTGTGCGTTGTGCTTTCGTTAATGATGCAATGTTTTCTAAGACAGCTGCAACGGTTCCATACTCTTGAATAAGCTTATATGCTGTTTTTTCACCAATTCCTTTTACACCTGGATAGTTATCGCTTGAGTCACCCATAAATGCCTTTGCATGAACAATTTGCCACGGTTGTACACCTTTTTCTTCGATAATTTTTTCAGGTGTGTAATATTCATAGTTTCCAATTCCTTTTCTAAGAAGCATGACCGTAATATTTGTATCAACAAGCTGCAGCAAATCTGTATCACCCGTTAAAATAAACACTTCTGCTTCATTTTGATACGCTTTTGCTAATGTTCCAATACAGTCATCAGCTTCATATCCTTTCATACCAATAACTGGAACAGATAAATGTGCAGTCATTTCTTGTACTAAATCGAATTGTGGAATTAATTCTTCTGGCGGTGCACCGCGATTCGCCTTATAGTTTGAAAATGTTTCTGTTCGAAACGTTGTACTCCCCATATCCCAGCACGTGACAATATGAGTCGGTTCAATTGCCCCAGATGCTGTTAATAAATGCTTCATATAACCATGAATCCCATTTGTCGGGGTACCATCTTGTCTTTTCATAAATTGTCCGTATACACTTGTTGCATAAAAAGCACGAAATAATAGTGCCATGCCATCTACTAATAATACTTTCTTCATAATTCCTCTCCTAATAGCAAAAATAAAAACCTCACGTCATGACGCAAGGTTATAAATAATCAATGATGATTGTACTTTTTATTATACAATGATTTACCCCATTTAGCATCCATAAAGATTACTTACAATATTGATGTAGCAGTTCCACATATGTATTATTTCCAGTGGAAACAACAACTGCTTTTGCTGTTCCATTCACAATATGGGTACCTTTGTAGCATAAATTTTCAAGATAAAGTGGATTATAATCTTTTATGCGTTTTAACGGCATAAATCTCTTTTTCTCGATATGATAACAACTTTCATATTTTTCTACAAGCGTTTCTTTTCCTGTTAAAGGGGATTCATCTACTAATAAATCTTTTGCGTAAATAATGCGGGCATCAGCTGGTACAGTATCACCTGCGGAAAGACAAATTACATCACCTGGAACCAATTCTTCTACAGGAATATTCATCATTTCAGAATCTGGATCTACTCCATTTTCCTTTTCATTTACTACTCTTAAAACAGCAACTGTTTTTGATGTTGGTGCACTCGTTTGATTCGCTTCCTTTTCAAACAGACTTACTTTTTCAATCAACTTCATCATGATATAAGCCAGCATGATTTTTTTATTCGCATATCGTTCATTTTTCCCGTATTGCGTGATACGTTTTTTTGCTTCTTTAACAGAAAGACCATTTCTTGTTGTTTTAAAATAAGCATATACAGATTTCACATCTCGAATCGCAACTTCTACAAGCATTTCATTATTTTTCTGTAAAATTTCTCGCCCTTTATGATTTATGTTATCTATAATTCCATCTCGTTTATTTACATATAACATCGTCCGTCTCCTCCTTGACGCACGCAGGAAGAAACTCACTGTTTCTCGACTTATCTGTTCACAGATATAAAGGGAGGAACAATTCGCTTCCTTCCTACATGACATATTCTCTTTTTGAAATATATGGGTAACGGAACCGAGTCCGAAGCTGACATTGCTCCTCACCTCCTCATAAACTTATTTTTCGTTATGTATCTTTGTACAAAATACACCCTTACTAAAAAAGACCTTTCCCGGAAACGAGTAAAGGTCTGAACATACGCAAACAAGCGAAGCTTAATGAAACTACATTTCATAGTAGCTTATATTAAAAACAATCGCACCTCTCCCTCGCCGAGCTTTAGCACTGTATAGCATAGGTTCTTCACCAGCTACGTTAAAAAGGACCTTAATTCGATCATTCCTGTTGACCCATTGGCGTCTCTCGACATTTTTGGGCAGTAGCATCTCTCTATACAGGAGCCTCACCTAACAGAGACATATTTAATTATAAGAAAAATGTTACTCTCGTTTCTAGTTGGTGTCAATGTTTTTTATGTAACATTCTCATATTTCTTCTATGATACTGAAAAAAAATAAAAAAACCTTATGTTATACAACATAAAGTTTTTATAAAGGACCCACATATGCCGTTCTCTCTAGATGTCCATAAACCCGCTCTCGCAGGTGGATGCTCTCAAAAACGCTTTCATCTTCCTTCTTAAAAAGATGGTATGATGGCCACATTTAAATATTGAACTTCCGTATTACTCTCATTGGTTTAAGACATACACAAGCTACGTACATCGTAGGCATTTATTATTAATCATAAGGATAAATAGAACCCCGCACGTGCCGTCCCTCGTAAATGTCCAAAAACCCGCTACTCGCAGGTGGATGTTCTCACAGTTACCTTTCATCTTCCTTCTCAAAGAAAGGCTTGATGTTGGCCTCTAAATATCGAACTTCCGTAAAACTAACATCGGTTTTAGACATAAATAAGTTACGCACACCGCAGGATGTTTTATTTATTTGTCGCTATCTTATCACATTGTTCACATCGTGTAAAATAGATTGTTTCTTAAGTATTTCTTGTTTGTGTTCCTATTGTAATACAAATTTTTTCACCATGCAATAGGTTACTGATTTTCTTTCACAATTGAATTTTCAGGATACGAAATCCAATCACTCCAGCTGCCTGCATACAATTTTACATTTGTAAAACCAGCCATTTTTAACGCTAATACGTTCGGACATGCCGTTACACCTGATCCGCAATATACAATCGTTTCTTTCTTTTTATCAAGATGAATAAAGCGCTCTTCTTGTTCGCTTTGTCCTTTAAAAGCACCAGAATCAGTTACGCCGTCTTTCCAAAAGTAGTTTTGCGCAGTTGGAATATGACCTGCTACTTTATCCACTGGTTCTTCTAATCCTTCGTAACGCCTTGGTTCTCGCGAATCAATAAGTGTTATATCTGCCTGTTTGTTGATTTTCTCTTGTAATTCTGCCATTGTTACGACAATATCATGCTGCATAGATGGAACAAACGTCTTAGATGCAAAAACCGGAATATCATTCGTTACTTCGAATTTCCGCTCCTTCCATGCCGGGAAACCACCATTTAATACATATACTTTGTCATGTCCAAGGTACGTTAAGAGCCACCAAAGACGAGAGGCATTCGCTCCTCCTTGGCTATCATATGCTACAACCGTTGTACGTTCATCAATTCCAGCTTGTGAAAGTTTTTGTGCAAACGCTTCTATATTTGGAAGCGGGTGACGTCCTCCATGTTGTGTAACCGGACTTGATAAATCTTTATCTAAATCAAAATAGAGCGCACCTAAAATATGTGCCTCATTATATTGCTCTCTGCCCCAGTTCGGGTTTGCTAAGTCAAAACGACAATCGATAATACGAACATGCTCATCTTGTATATGTTCATGTAACCACTCGACTGTAACGATCATACTTAACGACCTTCTTTCTCTTGTAAACGTCCTACGTACTCCATCACCATTTCTTTTGTCACAATCTTACGTTGCTGTGCAATACCGTTTTTTGCAAGTTCATTAATTTGTTTTGTTACCATATTAATTACATCAACAGAGAAAGGTTTTCCATTTAACGCAAGTGATACAGCCGCTTCTATTGCCGCTTCACGCTGCGCCTCTAATTGTAGAAATGCTTTCACAACCTCATTTTGTTTACGAGAATGCTCTGTAATTGCTGCATGTACTTCCATGTTCTCTTCCCCCTAGTGTAAGTCCATCATAAGCCGAATCATATCCCGGCATACAATGCCATTTTCAATAATCTCTTCTTCATAATGCTTTGAAAAGTAATCAAAATCAATAGAAAAAATACGAAATGCACATTTTTGATACAAAGCAAGCTGCGAGACGCTCGAATTACCTGTCCCAATTTCAAGCCTCCGCATGCCATGTTCTTTTGCAGTTGTAATTGCATGCTGCAATAACTGCTTCCCAATGCCTTTACCCTGTTCTTGTTCACAAACTGCAATGTTCATAATCTCCATCGTATGAGGACGTGTTTCCAATACTATATATGTCCCTATTACATGTTCATCGCGTTTCGCAACGTAAATCATTCCTCGTTGAAGATACGACTGTAACTGCCTTTCGCTCGGATCAGCGAGTAATAATAACGATATCGGTGCCTTATCTTCAGAAATGCGCTCAACAATGAATCGTTCCATAAAAATTCTCTCATCCCCTCCTGTTCTAAATACCCCTTGTCTTCCATAAGTAATACAAAGGAGGTCATCACTATGGACAACAATGAAAAGAAGTGCAATATAATCTCCATTGATGAGAAGAAAAAGAAAAATGGCACGTATTCTTATCCAAAGTTAGTAATAGAAGGGAAACCATATGAATTCGCATCCTTCGTCTTATGCGGCGAAACGCCAGATGGAAAACGACTCGTCTTAACTCATATGGTTTCCTCAGATGAATTTGCAGGATTTGTAAAATCATTAGATACTGTACTACAAAAACGCATTGAACGTATCTTTTTTTCTTAATACTTATAGAACTTCTACTTCATGTTCTATTTTCATTAATTGTTTTGCCAGTTCTTCTTTTCTCTGTTCGTATGCAGAAACATCAATTGTTTCCAATAACGCAAATAATAAACTTTCATAGTATTGCGCTGCGTCTTGCATCATGACTGTTTTCACAAGTTTCCATCTATGAAGCCATTCTTGTTTATAATGATCAATAAATAGATGCTGTTCTTCCATTACGTAATCTGCTACAAACGGTTCTAATGTTTGCTTCATTTCTTCTTGCATCAATGCTTTATCATTTTTTTCAAAGAAGCTTTTCTCACTTTTAAAATGAGATAATGCTTTTTTAAATTGTTTTGCTTCCATATTTGGAAATGGATTTTCATGCATTAGAACGCGATAGTCATATGTTATATCTGTATGGATGACGAGCTGTTCATTCTTTGTAGCACATTGCACTGCTACTTCTTCTTGCACATGTTTCATCGTTTCATTCATCCATTTTTCAAGACGCAGCGACGTTGCACGCATTTCTTGCAATAAGTCATGTTGTAAGAAAGCAATTAACTCCATCATGCACTCTTGTAATTTTTCTTTCACATTCCCTTGTGTTCGTAAAGAAGCTGGATTAATAAATTCTGTAAACACATCATTGTAGCGTAAAAATAAGCGCTGCTTTACATAATATAGAAGCTCTTTCACTTCATTTTCTAGCGCCATTTCTTCTGTTACAACACTATGCGAAGTGATCATATGAAGCAGTTCTTCACGTTCCGCTTCATATTTTTTTCGTTTTTGTTCTTTTTCTTCATTTCCTTGCGTTGCACTTTCAATCATATTTGTGAGAAGTTTATAGCCGTTTTGAAGTGCCCCATATAAAGAATGAATCGATACAAGCATTAAATCTCTCATGATAAACGAAGTGAAAGCTTGTTCAAACGGTGCAAGACCAGAATGTTTTAAAATACCATACGTTTCTGGCGAAATATCTTTACCTTGTTTTTCTTCTAATGCAAATAAGCTAGAAATCGCAAACAGACGTGGATTACGAATCCCGTACTGCAACAATTGATCGCTAATATATCCTTTTACTGTGTGTAATTCCTCTTCTGACTGCGCTAAATCCGCAGCATTAATTAAGAAGAACATTTTATCAAGTGCAAATGTATCTTTTACGCGTCCAAGCTGAATTAAAAATTCTCGATCCGCTCGTGAAAATACGTGATTATAATATGTTACAAATAAAATTGCATCTGCATTTTTTATATATTGGAACGCTACGTCTGTATGGCGCGCGTTAACAGAGTCTGCTCCCGGTGTATCAACAAGTGCAATGCCTTGTCTTGTTAATTCACAATCATAATAAAGCTCCATATATTCTACAAAGCATGATTTTTCTTCATTGGCAACATAATCAGCAAATTCAGCTAACGTTACGTTCGATTGTTCTCCCAAGCGATGCCCTACTTCAGCATATCCATGCTGGACCGCTCGTAAAAAACTAAATGTCGTTTTTTGTCTGCCACTTGGCTCTGGATATTGCAGTACATCATCAATTTGTAAGAGAGCTTCTTCTAACGTTGTAACATCACGATGAAATAACTTATAAACAGCCTTTAAGTCTTCAAAGAGCGCCGTTTCCGATTTGAACTGTACAACTACCGTACCATGAGGCTTCTCATCTGTTACCGGTAAAATTTGATTAATCGTTGCTGTTGTAGGATTCGGTGATACTGGTAGTACTTTCTCTCCTAATAAGGCATTGGCAAAGGACGATTTCCCTGCACTAAATGCTCCAAATAACGCTACAGTAAATTGTTTTGTTTCAATGCGTTTTCTCTTTTCAACGATTTCATCGTATACGTGCGTCAAAGCTGGAAGCTGTTTTAGAACAAATTCTGTTTCCTTCACATGTTCTAATACGCTCTGAATATTAACATTGCCTGTACTTGCAACTTGATCTTCCGTATACGTAGATACAGCTTCTTGTTCTTGTAATTGAAATTTAGCATTTGTCACTTGTTGTGTTTGTTGTAAAATTTCTTCTATTTTCATCGTTTCAGGCACAGAAATACAATCGTTCCATACATCATGCAAATATGTTGCATACTGATCGTATTGTTCCATATATTGATGTTTCATATCATTCGCATGTCGTACCGCTTCGTATTGCTTCCGTTCTCTATCAATGCTTAACAGCTCAGCTTTTCCTCTTTCTTGTATTATCGGTAAAGCTTTCGCAAATATAGATTGTGCCGCATTGTAATATCGTTTCTTTAATTCATTTGCAACATCTGCTGTATAATGCAATAAATAATCTCCTGTAAATCCTGCTCCTTGCTTAATTACTTCTTCTAAAAGCGACGGTTCAAAGAAAATATTCAAATCGTATACTGCTTTTCCTAATTCTTCTGTAAATATCGCTTCTTGCTTTGCAAAAGAAACAATATATTCTTTTACATGAAAGTCTAATTGTGCTTCTACCGTCTTTTGCAGGGACTCATAAAACACTTGTAAACGACGCTGTTTTTCTTGATCAGTCTTCGCTTTTGCAAATAATAAACCAACTTTAAATTTCGTCAATTTTGTTTCTAAGTATTGATTTGCTAAATCACGCATTTCAAATGGCATTAAATATGCATTATCTAATATATTTTGCAACCCTATGATAAATCTATTTTTTACCTCATCTTCTTTTGCGTAAAATTCTCTTTCTTTTTTAGCAAGTTCTTCTAAAATGGCCGTAACTTCTTCATATGATAATACCGATGCTAATTCTTCACGAAACGGCTCCAGTTGTTTCTCATACTGAGTTAACAAATGGGAAAGATGTTCTTGTAGTAAATAAGAAACTTCCTTCTCCATTCCACCTTCTACATAAGAACTGCGTTCTTTCATAATAGAAACAAGCAGATCCTCTAGCTTTTCCAATTCATTGTACGAATGCCCTGGTAATCGTAAAGACGTATAGAATATACCATCAACGTCAACATTCCAATTTGCAAATGACTGCATTACACTTTGCTGATAAGCAGAAAAAGACAATTCTTGTTCTTTATGCTTATCAATCTGGTTCACAACAAGATAAACTGTTTTGTTACGCTGCTTTAATTCTTTAACAAATTGTAAATTTACTTCCGATTGCACATGATTATAATCCATCATGTAAAAAATAATGTCAGCAAGATGTAGCGTAGATTCAGTCGCGAGTTGGTGTGCATCATCAGTTGAATCAATACCAGGCGTATCAACAAGAACAACGCCTTTTGGGAGCGGTGCATCGCTCCGGTAAATATGAACTCCAATCACTTCATCGCCATTTTTACAAAGCTGTTTTAATTCTTCTGCTGTATACATACCAGCATACTCGTATTTCTGTCCTGATTTTAATGTAACAATAACGCGTGCGTGTCCTTTTTCTATCTTTACCACATTCGCACTCGTTGGAATCGGACTTGTTGGCAACAATTGATCTTTATATAAATAGTTCATCATTGTTGATTTTCCAGCAGAGAAATGCCCGCAAAAGGCAATCATAAGCTGCTCTTCTTTATATTTCTGTATAACTTCAAGCAGCTTTTCACTATGTTCTGTATCACTTTTTTTCTGCCACTCTTCATAAAAACAAACAAGCTTTTGTAGACTGTTTGTTTGCACTGTTTTTGTCATCCCCTCGTGCCCCTTTGTTCCAAGATGTATATATCTTCTATATTACTAAATTTTCAGCATCTTCACAGTAAAAAAATAAAAAATCCCTTTCATTTTCTGCAAAAATGAAAGGGATTTCTATGTAATATAGTTCATTATTTAGTTGCTCCTACTCGATTTAACACATGCTTTGTTACAACTGCATATAAAACAACTGTTCCTGCTAAAAATGCGTATACCATATAATCACACCTAACTTTCTTGATAATGATTATCACTTTTAAACATATTTTATCACTAAGGAGAATGATTATCAATATACATTTAAAAATAAAAGCTCTCTTTCGGAGAGCTTTTATACTGCCTGTTTTAAAGGAGTGTAAGATTGTTGTGCCCTCTTATTATAACTCACAGAAGAAATGTTAACAGTTAAAAAAACTGGAAATATATATCCCCTTCTTTTCACACCGTATATACTAAAAGTGATAAAGAAAACTTCCATCAGTGGGGGGCTTCATCCCCCACTGATGGAAAGCTCTCGCTGATCGGGCTTTTACGGGCAGTTCTCCCCCACCTATCTTCTTCGCTTTTCTCTGAATCTTGAGGTGAGGTCTTACTGCCCGCGAATAGCGGGATAAAAAGAAAAGGAGATGAAGTATGACACAAAGTATCTCACAAAATGAAAGGATTCATTCTATTGATATGATACGAGGGGTTGCAATTTTTGGTATTTTCCTTGTAAACTGGCCAGTATTAGCTGGCATTGAATCAAGAGATTTAACAGGTGTTTACGAAGGGTTGGATCGTTATATTCGACTATTTTATGATATGTTTGTCCAAACAAAATTTTACACAATTTTCTCCTTTTTGTTTGGCCTTGGTTTTTATATTTTTATGACACGAGCCGAAGAGAAAGTACATCGTCCAAAAATATTATTTATACGTAGACTATTCATTTTATTATTGTTTGGATTTTTACATTATGTGTTACTTTGGGATGGCGATATTTTACATAATTATGCGATTAGCGGATTCATTCTCCTTTTATTTTATAAAAGACAACCAAAAACTTTACTGATTTGGTCGATTATTTTGTTAAGTATATGGGAATTCATTATGTTGCTTGCTAGTTTAACGATGCTAGTCGTTCCATCTGAACAGCTTGGGGATTTTTCCGCTCCAGTTGTTCCATTACAAGATTGGACCTTGCAAATTCAAGAACGCTTTACTTCTTTTTACTCTGAAGCTATTTCTCTTATGACGCTACCGGAAACAGTTGGTCTCTTTTTACTCGGTCTATATGCCGGCAAAAAAGAAATTTTCCACCGCGGAAAAGAAATTGATACAAAGCTAAAGAAATGGCAAATCATTACCTTCATCGCCACCTTGCCAACATGGGGGATTATGGTTGTCTATTTTAATATGAACGATTCATACGTACCGTTGAAGATGATTGCCTTTATTACGTTAAGCGGAAAAACATTATTCATCTTTTACATTCTCACACTTATGCGTCTATTGCAGCATGCAAAATGGCAAAAAGTATTCCGGCCCTTTCAATATGTTGGCCGCATGGCATTAACAAACTATATTTCGCAAACTATTGTAACCTTATTAGTATTTGGCTTATTATTTCAAGCAAATATCACATTCCCACTATGGGGCGGCACACTATTCTGTATTGGCTTCTATATGATTCAAATCTTTATCAGCCGCTGGTGGCTATCTCGTTATCAGTATGGGCCACTTGAATATATTTGGCGTCTTGGTACCTATGGAAAAAACATGCCGCTGAAAAAACAAAACAGTATATCGTCGTAATTTATTAAAAATCAAGATCTTTATAACTTTCTTGTCCTTTATATAAAAATGAAAACCAAAATAACCTGCTTCCTGTATTTTTGGGTGGCAAGTTATTTTGGTTTTTTGTATTGGCATGAGTAAATTAAGGATTTTTTAAGAATCTATTAAGAAATAAGTGAGTTTTAGGAAATAGAATAAATTTGTGAGAAGAAAATTAATGATTCAAACGGATGCTCTTAGAACATGTCAAAAAACTAATAAATAAGCATTTTAGGAGGTTTTTATGAAAAAAATGACTACTATAATTCCCGCTGCTACTATATCACTGACTAATTTTACAGAAAATACTTATGCAACTTCAAATACAGAGGTTTCTGTTACAATGCCCTACAACACTAATCCAATAGCCAAATGGTTAAAAGAGCATGCAAAGCCTTTAAAAACAACTAATCCAACTGCATCTCTTAATGATTTAAAACCCCTTAAGGAGATGGTAGGATCAGCTTCAATCGTAGGCTTAGGTGAAGCTACGCATGGGGCTCATGAAGTTTTTACAATGAAACATCGCATTGTTAATTATTTAGTATCTGAAAAAAGCTTTACCAACTTAGTTTTAGAAGAGGGATGGGACAAAGCTTTAGAACTAGATCGTTATGTTCTTACCGGAAAAGGGGATCCTAGCCAACATCTATCATCTGTATTTAACACGAAAGAAATATTAAATCTCGTCAATTGGATACGTCAATATAATGCTAATCCAAAACATAAATCCAAAGTGCGTGTCATTGGGATGGATATACAATCAGTAAACAGAAATGTTTATGATAATATAATAGAATATGTAAAAAAAAATAATCCAAATCTTGTGCCTAGTTTAGAAGAGAAGATAAAAGGCCTTATTCCTGTAACAAAGGATATTTCTATCATTGGCAGCCTTACGGAAGAAGATAAAGAAAAATATATTTCAGATGCTAAACAAATCAGTGCTTTATTAGAACAAAATAAAAGTAATCTAAATGAAAGCTCCAAAGAGTTCGCATGGATAAAACAAAATGCCCGTATTATCGAGCAGTTTACTACAATGGCAGCAGCATTGCCTGATAACCCGTCAGACCTTTTTTTGAAGCATGATATTGCAATGTATGAAAATGCGAAGTGGACAGAAGAACATTTAGGAAAAACAATTGTATGGGCACATAATGGACACGTTTCGAAAACAAATATGTTACCTTTTATATATCCTAAAGCAGCTGGACAACATTTAGCAGAACATTATGGAAAACAGTATGTATCTATTGGAACATCCGTTTGTGAAGGACGATATAATGTTTATAATAGTAACCGTGAATTCGGCCCATATGGAACAGTAAAATCAGATGACCCAAACAGTTATAACTACACCTTGGGACAAGTCAAAAACGACCAATTTTTGATTGATTTACGTAAGGCAAACGGAATGACAAAAGCTTGGTTAAACGAGCCACATCCATTTTTTTCTGGAATAACTTCCGAAGGCCCTGACATACCGAAAACTGTTGATATATCATTAGGTAAATCGTTTGACATACTTGTTCAAATTCAAAAAGTGAGTCCATCTCAACTAAATCAATAGATCTGTAATAATGTGGCTCAACGAGGTGTGGCATCGATGGTAATGTATGTGACAATAAAATTGTTTTATTGATTATCAAGACCTAAATTATAAAAATCCCTAAAAATAAAGGAAAGCACATATTATACATGACTAATATATGCTCTCCTTTTATTCCATTAAAGCGCCCGATTGTTGAACATGCAGGGAACGGAGTGCTATTAGATTTTTTCATCCGTAAAGGTTTACTTTTTTGAATAGGTTAATTCTCATACATTTATTAATACACAATATTTTACAGATTCTTCTTCACCGAACCCAACCCGTTAGTTGAAGAAGAAAGGTGATAAAGAAAGTATCATCTATTACAAACACTGAAATTGAATAAACATGTTTATTTAAAAATACTTTGAAAATATTCTCATTTTCTACAATATGGGGGATGAATGAATATTTTTCGCAACCAACTATTAGACCGCTTCTTAGTTTTTTAAAAACAGTTTTGGTGTTATCTATTGCATCTAACTGTTTTAAAACATTAATTGCATAATAGCATTCGTTTGTAACGTTATGAACCAAAGGAAGAAATTCAATATTATTTCCTATTAAAGGTTCTAAAACACTTTTTGCTTTTTCACTAACAAGCAATACACCATTTCTTTCCCAAAAATGCGGACAGTCACTTCGATTACCTTCTTCCACACATTCAATAAGTATTTCTCCCCATGAATTAGATAATTTTTCTGCCAAATCAAATTTCCCATCAAAATATTTTTCATGATTTTGATCGAAATTTAATAATTGAAAGCTTCATAGTTATCGACAAAACCTCTTAATTCCCATATTTTCATTTTATTCTCCTTAAAAACCATTTGATTATTTTGGTTTATTTAATTTTAAGTCTCCATTTAATAAACGTTCTCTTATATTATGACATAACACAAAAACACCTCAGAATTCATCCAAGGTGTTCAATACGGTTCTTTATTTTTACATTTCTACTAATTTCTCACGTAGTGTCAATTCACTTTCAGTCATATAACCTCTATGTAATTCCTCTATAATTTTATCATGATTAAAGCACAATACTTTTTCATCACCTAAATAACCAACAAGATAAGGTACACCTACATAATCAAAATCACGTTTATCTGCTGAACCAATCATTCTTACAATAATCATAATGATTGGTTCTATGCCTTCAAGTTTAACAACTGAGCCGATAGGTAATAGTTTCATTTATTTATTCTCCTTTCTCTTTTTATAAAACCGTTCCACTAGTATTGAAGCACAAAAAGTGAATGCTCCTATGCAAAGGATAATTAGGATTGCTAATAATTTCTCTATAATAGTACTCGTAGAAAGTAATATTATAACAATTGGTGGTAATACACCTAGAACAATTAAAATTCTTCCTTGTTTTAGCAAACTAGTTATCTCCATTCCTTTTTAATTTACTAGTTATATATTCTAGTAAATTTGTAGTGCCAAAAGATAAGAAGGCTAGTATAAGCACAAAAGCAATAAGAGCTAACTTTTCCCCCCATCCATAAGGAGCAAAAAGGCTAAATATTAGTAAAACTGAAAACCCAACAATTTTAATAATTCTTGCATGTTTAAACATGTTTATTCTTCCCCCGGTTTAGTAAATTTAGCAAATATCCCACCACCAACTTTTCCACCGCCAACATATACACCAGTTTCTCGACCCGCACGTAATTTGTAACCGAATGTCCCTATTCCAAATTCGCCTCGTATTTCAATATCATATTCACCGATAAAAGGAATAAAATCAGGAATATCAATCTTCTTTAAGGCTAATTCGTATTTATGAATCGTTAACTCTGCATCATCTTTAAATGTGTAATCCTCGATTCCGTAAGCTAAAGAACCATCTAGGAATTTCTGCGTTACCTGCATCTCAGTATTATATATAATATTAGTTGAAATGGAGTTTTCTAAGCCTGTAATCCCTACCTTACCTCCAATGATGTTTCCTGTAAAAAAATCTTCTTTTATTGTATTAAAATTATAAGGGGCGTTTAAATCAACTTCCCCATGACCAGCTTTAAATGAAAACTCATTACCTTTTGAAATAGCGTATTTTCCTTCGATTAAATTTCCTTCTGCTTTTCCTCCAAGACGCCCATCTGTTTTCCATTCTGCTGAACCTACAAAAATTTTGTATCCTCCTTCAAAGGGTTTCACATATTTCGCAGAAGATGACATGAAAGCTAATTTATCAACTTCACGAGCCTTATCCTCTGTAATCTTTTGAATAGATGCCGTCCATCCCATATTCAATTCTTGTATACTAAATGTACCGCTAGCGGCACTGAAACCTTTCCCGCCTTGAACTTCCGCAAGACCTTGCGCGACACTGGCAGCTAGTTGGAGTGCTGTATCGTAACCTGGATTATACATCACCACGGACACTCTTGCCTTGAGCTAATTGCTGTTTTCAGAGCTTGAACCCTAGAGAATGTACACATGCAACGCACACAAAAAGAGTGCATGTCATAAATACAAGCACTCTCTCCTCTTATAATGTTTCTATTTCTAAATCAACTTTCTTTCCTATACCCTACATATTCAATTCTGAATCCCACACCTCAACAAATTCAAAACCTTTTAAATCACTTTCTAATACTATATTTCTAAATTCATCAGATACTAAAACAGTAGAAGAGTGTAGTGTTTGATTTAAATAGGTTTTAAATATCATTTGGCTCTCAACTATATTAGGTAAAAATGCATATTTTTCGAAACCTATTATTAATCCTGTACTTAGTTTTTCAAAAACTGCTTTATTATAGTCAATTGCATCAATTGTATTTAAAACATTTATTAAGTAATATACTTCCCCCGTAACATCATGGATTAGCGGGAGAAATTCGACCTTATTATAAATTAGGGGCTCTAATACTTGTTTTGCTTTCTTACTAACCATCGGTGTCCCGAGTTCTCCCCAAAACATAGGGCAATCACTTTGATTATCTCCTTCTACACATTCAACCAATATATCTCCCCAAAAATCCGATAATCTTATTGCCAAATCAATTTTCCCATCAAAATATTTTTTGCGGTCTTCTTCCAAATTTAATAGCTGAAAAGATTTATAGTTATCAAATAAACTTCTTAACTGCCAAATTTTCATGGTTGTTCTCCTTAAAAATTCTATGCTAATTCTGTCAACTCTCATCTCAACATTTTTCTCCATCAATTCAGGATAATCTGAAAAATACTCATCCTCATCAGTTAGAACTAACCCTGCATCAATTGAATCCTCCTGTAAAAAACCCCTAATATAATATTCATACCCCAAACCAATACGCTCTAATTCTTTCTTGTCTTCTTGAATTTCACGGATCATTAACTCATCTAAAATAGTAAATCCTAATGATACAGGATAACTTTTCCCTAATTCAATTTTATAGGGACAAATAAAAGAAAATCCTGTAAATTCAACACCTTCTATTTCAAGGGTCACTTCTTCCTCAATTTGTGAGTCTAATCCTTTCACAAGAGCCATATATATCACATTTAACACCCCTCTTCCTACTCTGCCGGATTAATTACTGGAATATTTTCGCCGTTAAGGGTTTTCCAAATCTTTTTTCCACTTTGATTATGATAAATAGTAATGTGACCATTATTATTAGTACCTACAAATTCAAACTTTGCTTTACCATTTTTGTTATTCCCCATAAACTTAACATATCCTGTCTGTATTTCACCCGTACCCTATGTTGTAATCTTAAACCCTCACAATAAAAAACAAACCATGCAAAACCTTATTAAACTACTTCTTTTTCTTCTACTACCGGCAATTCATAAGCTGTTTTATATTTCATCATCCCATATATAATGTTCACAAGCCTTCTCATAATACACACCAAAGCCTGTCCTTTTGTTTTTCCTTCTTTTAGTTTCTTTTGATAGTATGCATGAAACACTGGGTTTCTTGGCATCTTACTTCCTTTTGCTACTTGCACTTGCTGTACAGCTAAATTATAAAATAAAGCGTGTAGCGCCCTGTTTCCTTGTTTACTTTTATGTGTCTTACCTTTCCCACCAGAACCAAAGTAAACAGGCGCAATCCCCGCAAATCGTGCTAATTTATTGGCATTTAGAAATCGCCTTATATCTCCTATCTCAGCTATTAATGCTGATGCCGTCACAAGTTCTATTCCCGGCATCGTGTCTAGTTGATAATCTAATACATTCATTAACTGTTTTAGTTCTCTCTCAATGTATTTCATTTCCTGTTTTTTAAATACAATGTCCCTCACAATACTTCTTACTAAAAAGTCTCGTGTCTCTTGATACTCTTTCATTGTTTGTCCATCTTCTTTTACAAGCTTTAATATGTCACTTGCTTTCTTTACCGAACATGTATTGTGACTAACATCTAATAAAAAAGCCGTTAATTGTTTTACACTAACACCCTCTAAACAAGACGGTGACGGATATTGCTTCCAAAACGCTAATGCTGTTTTTCCATCTAACTCTGAGAAAAACTTTTTATAGCTTGGATAATGGTGATTTAATTGAATATGTAGTTGATTTTTCAAAGCAGCTTGTGCTTTTACTAATGCATTTCTTCTTGAAACCAGTTGTTGTATCGACCAAAATAAATCGTTTGGCTTTGCATCTGGTAATTGATTAAATTTGTTTACCAATATGCGTGCTACACATTCCGCATCCCAGCTATCGTTCTTTTTAATCATTACCTCACTTTTTCGTTCTAAAAATGATAAAGCTGGATTTACTTCTTTTACAACTCTCTCATGTTCTACTAAATATTTCGCTAATGCTCTTCCGTAACCACCAACATCTTCTAAACCAAATACAACAGTTATCCCATCACACACATATGTCTCTACTTCTAATAAAAACTTCGAAAATGCAGATGGTTTATTCTCAAATTGTATTTCTCCTAGTTTCTCTTGCCAACAATTAATAATAACAGCCGTATGATGCTGCTTATGTAAATCTACTCCTACATACAAATAGTTCTGCCTATTATGCATAACTCATCCCTCTATTCAATTATTTAGTCATATAAAAATGTCGGCAACCTTAGTTCGAGCGTTCATCTTCCGATGCGCATAGGTACGCAAGCCTATCCATTTTTCATCACTCTAGTAGTATGTATAGTAAAATGAGCTAATTTTTTAAGTGAGTTTATGAAATAATTGCTGCATGTTTTCCATTTGTTTGTATTTCCCCGTATTTATACATGCCACGATAAAAATTCTCTCTATCTAACATGCGTTTCACTTGTACTTTCGTAAATTGTTTACCTTTCGCTGTGCAGTAGCCTTCCACATTCAATTGTTCTGCCAATTGCGTAAGTGACCAATGTTTAAAAAAGTGTCGTAATTCAAATAGTCTACGTACAACTACTGCTTTCTCACCATCTACTTCTAACACCTTTTGTCCTTTTGTTGCCTTGTAGCCAAACAATACACCACCACCTGCATATCCACCTTGTTCCGCTTTTTTCTTTCTACCTCTACTCAGTTTTAACGCAATCTCGAGACGTTGGTATTGGTCTAATAGTTCTAACATTCCATTCACTAAAAAATCATTTGGGTCATGTGTGTATATACTATAATTTGGTTGTTCAATTGCTTTTACATCTACCCCATGTTTCTTTAGTTCTCGTTGTATTAACACTTTTGCCATGTCTGAGCGCCATAAGCGAGATGTATTGAGTACAATAACTTTGCCCACTTGATGATATGCCATATCCGACAATAGCTCTTGTAGACCTTCACGTTCAACTGTTAATCCATCTTCATCTACTGTTGCTCCGCTAGTTCCTTTATCTTCGTATATGTGAAGCAGTTGTAGTTCATTTTCGTTACAGTACCGTTCAATTTCTTCTACTTGATACGTTAGGCTGTACCCTTCACGCACTTGTCCTTCTGTTGAAACACGTACATAACCAACTACTTTCTCTTTCATATTGAGTCCTTCCCGTTACAGCAATTACAATCCCTGTAACATTTACCCGTTTTTTGCGGATAACGTGTTCGTAACGTAAATCCGTTAAAACGTACTTTACGATGACTTCAAAAAATAACACAACCCTTTATTTTTCCCTCTACTATCGTCATACACTGTTCACAACCATTACAATCTATAAAAATTTAATACTTAGCGCACTTATAAAATTATAATGTGTCTAATCATTTCTATCCTAAAACGCAAAAAAGCACTTGTTGCCTTTCGTAGACAATCAAGCGCTTTAAGTTCATATATTTTTAAGTAACATTAAATTTGTAAGTTTTATTGTAACAGTATGACACCTTTTATATGTCGTGACAACTACTACGTTAAAACTTACTAGTTTGTACGAGTTCGTTAGTTTAATATACATTCCATGTGTTTATATTCATCGCCATGTAAAAAGTCATCTCGCCTAAGCTCGTACTTCGTTTTCTATTCTATCATTGCACACAGTACTCCATGATGGTACAACCATCATGGAGTATATATTTTCAAACACCCTTTTATTTTTTTCTATCTGCTTCACATATACTTTATTTTCCATTCGTATATGTGCTAATGTATATTTAAACTTTAACACCACGAGCTTTTTCATTTTCTTGTGTAAAGTATACATCGAGTAGTAAGTGTAGTTACAATACTTATAAAGTCATTGTAACCAATCCCGTGCGCTTTTCTTTTTACTATAAGCTTTTAATTTCAATATAAAATTATAAAAACCTTGAGAGGCATATAGCCCATCAAGGTTTCAAATTAATATAAGATTAACGCTCTTCACTATTCAACGGTTTATTCAAATTTCAATCTAGAGATTACTATTGTAAGTAACTAGTAGAAGTAATATAATCAAAATCCTCAAAAGAATTAACTAGGTTCTCGTACTCAAAATTGTAAATTAAAATAACAGCGTTATATAACTTATTTAAGTTAACATATCCTCTAATTTTAGGTAGTATAATCTCCTCATATGAACAACCCTCTAATAAAGCAGAGATATTATCACTCTTTTCTTCTAATACCGCTTTTTCAATAAAATCCTCATCTGTTTCATCCATATCAATATTAAAATCTACAAAAAATTTAGAAGGTACAGACTCTCCGTCTTCATCGTATGTTAAATTGACGTATTTCTCTAACTGGTTTTGTGTTTTAATATTACCTAACCATATTGAAACCATTCCTTGCTTTTCCATAAATAACACACTCCTATTTTAATCTTAATCCTTCTGGCAATGATGAAATTCCACCCTCTAATCTATAGTAAGCCCAATTATTAAGTCTTCTAATAAATGTGTTATAGTCATTTGATGTATCAATAATTGCCAATAATTCATTATGTGCTTTTGTAGAACCTAATCCTCCATGAACGCCTTTAGGATTTACAAATTTAACATCAGATATTGCTGTTCTTAAATCTTTAATTTTTTCAGCACTTATATCCCAAAACTTGAATTGTGGAGCCCTTGATACTAAATGCCATTCATGTAAACCACCAGGTTCTCTAAGCTGACGTTCAATTTTCTTTCTAATCTTTTTATCTTTCCATAATTCATCCAATTCTGTACTAGAAAGAGAATTAAAGAAATCATTAAATTTGCCACTTTTTGCAGTCGGGATATCTTCTGTAGTTAATTTAGATATATCCTCTATCTTACTACCTTCTCCCGTACCCTATGTTGTAATCTTAAACCCTCACAATAAAAAAACAAACCCTGTAAAACCTTATTAAACTACTTCCTTCTCTTGTACTTCCGGCAACTCATAAGCTGTTTTATATTTCATCATGCCATATACAATGTTTACAAGTCTTCTCATAATACATACCAATGCTTGTCCTTTTGTTTTTCCCTCTTTAAGTTTCTTTTGATAGTATGCATGAAACACTGGGTTTCTAGGTAACTTACTTCCTTTCGCTACTTGCACTTGCTGTACTGCTAAGTTATAAAATAAAGCGTGTAGCGCCCTGTTTCCTTGTTTGCTTTTGTGTGTCTTACCTTTCCCACCAGAACCAAAGTAAACCGGCGCAATCCCTGCAAATCGTGCTAATTTATTGGCATTTAGAAATCGTCTTATATCTCCTATCTCAGCTATTAATGCTGATGCCGTCACAAGTTCTATTCCCGGCATCGTGTCTAGTTGATAATCTAATACATTCATTAACTGTTTTAGTTCTCTCTCGATGTATTTCATTTCCTGTTTTTTAAATACAATGTCCCTCACAATACTTCTTACTAAAAAGTCTCGTGTTTCTTGATACTCTTTCATTGTTTGTCCATCTTCTTTTACAAGCTTTAATATGTCACTTGCCTTCTTTACCGAACATGTATTGTGACTAACATCTAATAAAAAAGCCGTTAATTGTTTTACACTAACACCCTCTAAACAAGAGGGTGACGGATATTGCTCCCAAAACGCTAATGCTGTTTTTCCATCTAACTCTGAGAAAAACTTTTTATAACTTGGATAATGGTGGTTTAATTGAATATGTAATTGGTTCTTTAATGCACTTTGTGCTTTTACTAATGCATTCCTTCTTGAAACCAATTGTTGTATCGACCAAAATAAATCGTTTGGCTTTGCATCTGGTAATTGATTAAATTTGTTTACCAATATGCGTGCTACACATTCCGCATCCCAACTATCATTTTTTTGTATCATCACTTGGCTTTTTCGCTCTAAAAATGATAAAGCTGGATTTACTTCTTTCACTACTTGTTCATGATCTACTAAATATTTCGCTAACGCTCTTCCGTAACCACCAACATCCTCTAAACCAAATACCACTAATACCCCATCACTCACATATGTCTCTACTTCTAATAAAAACTTCGAAAATGCAGATGGTTTATTCTCAAATTGTATTTCTCCTAGTTTCTCTTGCCAACAATTAATCATAACAGCCGTATGATGCTCCTTATGTAAATCTACTCCTACATACAAATAGTTCTGTCTATTATGCATAAACTCATCCCTCTATTCAATGATTTAGTCATATATAAAAATGTCGGCAACCTTAGTTCGAGCGTTCATCTTCCGATGCGCATAGGTACGCAAGCCTATCCATTTTTCATCACTCTAGTAGTATGTATAGTAAAATGAGCTAATTTTTTAAGTGAATTTATAAAATAATTGCTGCATGTTGTCCTTTTGTTTGTATTTTCCCGTATTTATACATGCCACGATAAAAATTCTCTCTATCTAACATGCGTTTTACTTGTACTTTCGTAAATTGTTTACCTTTCGCTGTGCAGTAGCCTTCTACATTCAATTGTTCTGCCAATTGGGTAAGTGACCAATTTTTAAAAACGTGTCTTAACTCAAATAGTCTACGTACAACTACCGCTTTCCCAGCATCTACTTCTAACACCTTTTGTCCTTTTTTGGCCTTGTAGCCAAAAAGTACGCCACCACCTGCATATCCACCTCGTTCAGCCTTCTTCTTTCTACCTCTACTTAACTTCAATGCAATTTCAAGTCGTTGATATTGGTCTAATAGTTCTAACATGCCATTCACCAAAAAGTCATTTGGATCATATGTGTAAATACTATAGCTTGATTGTTCAATTGCCTTCACATCTACTTCATGTTTCTTTAGTTCTCGTTGTATCAATACTTTCGCCATATCAGAGCGCCACAATCGTGATGTATTCAACACAACAACATAGCTTACTTGTTTATACGCCATATCCGACAATAACTCTTGTAATCCATCACGTTCAACTGTTAATCCATCTTCATCAACAGTCGCTCCGCTTAATCCTCTATCTTCATACACACGAAGTAGTTCTAAATTATTTTCGTTACAGTAACGTTCAATCTCTTCTACTTGATACGCTAAACTATACCCATCACGTACTTGCCCTTCCGTTGAAACTCGTATGTAACCAAAAACTTTCTTTCCCATCATAAATCCCCTCCCGTTACAGTAATTTGAGTCCCTGTAACGTTTACCCGTTTTTTGCGGATAACGTGTGCATAACGTCCATCCGTTAAAACGTACTTTACGATGACTTCAAAAAATAACACAACCTTTTATTTTTTCCTCTACTATCGTCGTATACTGTACATAGCCACTACAGCCTATAAAACAACAATAAAAATTTAACACTTAATGCACTTATAAAATTATATTGCTCTGTTAAATTTCTACGCTAAAACGCAAAAAAGCACTTGTTGCCTTTAATTGACAATCAAGTGCTTTAAGTTCATATGTTTTTAAGTAGCATAAATTTGTAAGTTTTGTAGTAACAGTATGACACCTTTTACATGTCATGACAACTACTACGTTAAAACTTACGAGTTTGTACGAGTTCGTTAATTTAATATACAATCCATGTGTTTATATTCGTCGCCCCGTAAAATATCATCTCGCCTAAGCTCGTACTTCGTTTTCTATTCTATCATTGCACACAGTACTCCATGATGGTACAACCATCATGAAGTATATACTTTTTAACAGCCTATTATTTTTCTGTCTTTTATTTAGTTAAATAGGATTATTCGGAAATTCACTATAATACTTATCAATCAACGCTTTATAATTTTCATCATTTGGTACTTCGCCTAAGTATTTATTTTTCCAAATAATCATTTGGTCACTAAAACTATATTCTGTATCGAACCAATTTGTATAATCGTAATGCATCTTAAATTTCCCACTACTCTCAAGAGTCATTGTAAAGGAGTACCAAAGTTCTTGCTGATTATCTTTAAAAACATTTCTTAATTCATCGCTCAACTCAAACAGCTTTCTTTTATTTTTTTTAAATTCTTCTTTATCAATAGCATAGTTAAATGGAATTTTTACACTATAATTAAAGCATTGTCTATTTTCAGGTGTATTATAAAAAAAGTAAGTTCCCCCCCCAGTTTCCGATATCTGAGCATAAAAATAAAATTTCTCCCATTCTTCTGGAATCATTTCGTTAACTGTTTCAGCTATTTCTCTATACAACTTATTCATTTCTTTTTCCACTTTAATCAACCTCCTGCGCGATTTCTAATCGTCTTCTCAAATATCCCTTTTCCTTCTATTTCATAAACTATCTCAAAATAATTTGGTCTTAGTGAAGTTCCTTGATAAACTGGTTCAATCTTTACATATACTTTTTTCGGTGGAATTTCACTCAAAGCATTAGCCCATTCTTTCTCCATGCTATACCATTCTCCACCGGAACGATTAATTTGTTTATTTTGAGCGACTAAATTATCAATGTCACCGGATCCATGAAATTGTGTTCCTATCAAGTGACCACCATCATCATCAGGCAACCTATCTTCTCGTCCTGCTGCTACCTGCATTCCTGTATTTCGTTTTCCTTTTTGAAGTATTAATTCTTCTGCCTCAACATCTACTATTCTACCAAGCTCATCTGTTGTATATTTATAACCATCCTCAGTAATATAGCGTACATTTGGCGCAAGTTCTTTCCTTCCATTTTTCCCTTTAATAATATGCTTCCCAAGATCTCCCTCTTTTATTTCCGTTATCTTAGGAGTGTTACCCGTACCCTTAGTAACATTTCCTTCTTTATCAAGCCTATCAGTCTCTTTAACTTTATTAACACGCCCACCAGAAGACGAAGAAGACTGGATCTTTTGAAGGGTATCAACACTATTTTGGAATGTCTTCCCTCCAACATAGATACCATGTGAAATAAGACCAAATCCAGCCGTTGTAGCAGCTGCGTCCAATGGAATAGCAATTGGCGATGCTAACCCACCAGTTCCTGCTTCCGCTACTAGAGTTAAAAAATTAGCGCCTCCTATGATGGTAAGACCTTCTAGAATTTCTACAATGGATGCCGCTCCTGCTACAACATTTCCAAAAAGCCTTCCAGCTTGGTAGGTTAACTTGCTTTCTAATTCATCATTATCACGTGGTTCTAGTCCAATAACGTTTTCTAAAGCTGCACTGCCAGCACCTTTAAAAAATTCTTTAATAGATTCCCAAGTACTGATAGCTGTTTTTTCATACCATGGTCTATTAGCTTCTTGTTCTTGTAAAGCCATTACTTTTTTGATTTGGGCTTCACGAGCCTTATCCTCTGTAATCTTTTGAATAGATGCCGTCCATCCCATATTCAATTCTTGTATACTAAATGTACCGCTAGCGGCACTGAAACCTTTCCCGCCTTGAACTTCCGCAAGACCTTGCGCGACACTGGCAGCTAGTTGGAGTGCTGTATCGTAGTTACTACTAGAAGTATAATTGAATGCATACAAATGTTCCAACTTTTCTTGAAGCTTTCGTAGCATCGTATAATAAATCTGTAGAATCGCCTGCGCGCCCGGCATGTCTTCGCTCATTGCTTCCAGCGCTGCTATTGCTTGCTCAAGCTCTCGAATTTGATCACGTATTTCTTGCTCGATGACATCTGTTGAGGCTACTTGTGATTGAAAGTCATTCGGAAAGGCATCATTTTGACGAATTAGTTCTTCACATAAGTAAATAATCCCTTGCGCTAAAGTACGAAAGGTTTGTGCAAAGAATGTTTTTGCACTGTCGTAAGTTTGTCCTTGTAAAACAGAATCGAAGACAAAAGCGTCAATCGAATTGATGGCTTGTTCCATGCCTTGAATCGTTGCAACACACATGGCATTCATACTTTGCGATTGAGCTCGTACTTCTCCTAGATACATGTTTAAACTCATGACTTCACCTCCTGTGCTAATTTTTGACGTTGATGGTGAAGGTCATTTTCTAGATTACTTAGGTGTTGTTTCTCCTTTAGCAACGCTTCTTTTTGATCTTCCAATTCGTGGGTAAGCTTTCGCTCGATTTGCCCGGCATCTTGACGCAGATGATGAAAGAATTGTCCTAGTTCTCTATCGTTATGCCAAGTTTCTAATATGCGGTTAAACAAACGATAGCTTCGACCTTTCCATTCATAAAAATCTGCTTCCGTTTGTTCTTGTTTTTGAATAGCGCGTTGATTTTGAGATTGTTTTTCGGAGATAGTTATTAAATTACGATTCAATTCATTGATTTTTTGTTCAATTGCTTGACTCATCTTTTCCTCCTACTTTTTTGCGTTTGCATAGGTTACCGTATCAGCGAAAGGATTTTTCATGAAAGAAGATTGATTAAAATTTTTGTAGAGTTCGTTATCCATTCGCTCAAATTCTTTCACTACAGAATGAATGTTATTGATTCCCTGTTGAAAGGCGTCATAAAATTGTTTAGTTAAATGTAAAGCTTGTTGATTTGCTTCTTGTGCTTTGGAGTTAACGGTTAACGTTGTACGTTCCGACTTGGTTATGGATCTATTTGCGGCACTTTGAATCGTATCGGCAGCTGTCCCCATTTGCGTTGCGATTTGTTCTGCCGTTTGAAAATTACTTTGAAATTGTCCCATCGCTTAAATCCTTTCTATCTTTTTCTGTTCAGTCTTTCAGAGTTTGTTCAAAAATCCGTGAATTTCCTCATGAATTTACAAAATATGAAAATTATACCATACAAAAACAGAAGTTTTATGAAAATTCCTGAATCATTGTATTTCTTCATTTTTATATCATTGCTTGTTGAAAATCGAAATCATACAAATTCTTTTCACTATTCTCAGACACTTTTCGAACACTAATTCTTTTTCTTTTCATAAAAAAACGCCACCTCTAAATTCATTCCAAAAGGAAAGAATTTAGAGGTGGCGTTTTAACATATTTTAGACGGTAATATGTTGAATAAAGGTGTATTAAAATTCCGTTTAACCTGCAAAATTTGCTACGTTGTTTTCTTCCTTAGCAACTTGCTCTTCTTTTACTTTCGTTTGTTTTTGCGGAACCATATTAAACACAATATTTAAAAGTACTGCTGATGCACTTCCTAATACAATTCCGTTATCTGTTAAAATACGAACGCTCTCTGGCAGCTGTGAGAATAATGTTGGCACAACTGTTACACCAAGACCAATCCCAACAGAGCATGCAACAATTAATAAGTTTTCCTGTTTTGCAAAGTTAACAGCGCTTAACATTTTAATTCCATATGCCATAACCATTCCGAACATCGCAAGCATGGCGCCACCAAGTACTGGCGTTGGAATAATTGTTGTTAATGCTGCAATCTTTGGAATAAACCCTAGTACAATTAACATACCGCCGCATGTGTAAATGACAACACGATTGCGCACACCTGTCAGTTGAACAAGACCTACATTTTGTGAATATGTCGTATACGGAAATGAGTTAAAAATACCGCCTAACATCATTGCAATTCCTTCTGCACGGTATCCTTTTGCTAATTCTTTTTCACCAATTTTTTTGTTACAAATATCTGATAGTGCAAAATAAACTCCTGTTGCTTCGACAATTCCCACACAAGCAACGAGAATCATTGTAATAATAGGTGTTAATTCGAATGTTGGTGTACCGAAGTAAAATGGCTGCACACCATGAAACCAATCTGCTTCCGCTACAGCTTGTAAACTTACCTTTCCCATTAACGCAGCAATTGTTGTACCAAATAATAATCCTAATAAAATAGAAATAGAGCGAATGAAACCATCAAAAAAACGGTACATAATGATGATAAATAACAATACTCCAAATGCTAATGCTAAATTGGATAAACTACCAAAATCTTTGCTTCCTACGCCGCCAGCCATATCGTTAATCGCGACTGGAACTAATGTAACTCCAATAACTGTTACAACTGAACCCGTAACAACTGGTGGAAATAGTTTTACAAGCTTCCCAAACACACTAGAAAACAAAACAACGAATAGTCCTGCTGCAATAATAGAACCATACACAGCGGATACTCCATATTGCTTACCAATAGCAATCATCGGTCCGACTGCTGTAAAAGTACAACCAAGCACAACCGGAAGCCCAATACCAAAAAAGCGATTCGTTAATGCTTGTAAAATTGTTGCAATACCGCACATTAATAAATCAATTGACACTAAATACGTAAGTTCACGCTGATTTAATCCAAGTCCGCCTCCAACAATGAGCGGAACGATAACTGCCCCAGCATACATTGCCAACATATGTTGAATACCAAGAGATGCAATCTTAAAAGGGTGTTGCTTCACCTTACTTCACCTCCGCTACCGCATGTTCAACAAAACGAACTGTCCCATTATCAAGCGATGCGATTTCTGCCAATGATTCTACACGAACGCCGCTCTCACGTAATTTACTTCCTCCATCTTGAAATGCTTTTTCAATCACGATTCCAATACCCGCTACTGTTGCTCCTGCTTGTTGTACTAAGTTCATTAAACCAAGTGCTGCCTGACCATTTGCTAAAAAGTCATCAATAATAAGAACACGATCGTCTTCATGTATATATTGTTTTGATATGGAGATCTCGTTCGTTTCTTGCTTTGTATAGGAATATACTTTTGCAATATACATATTATCTTGTAACGTTAACGATTTACGTTTTCTTGCAAAAACAACTGTTACACCAAATTCTAATGCAGCCATCACAGCTGGAGCAATTCCTGAAGATTCAATCGTCACGATTTTTGTAATCTTCTCGTCTTTAAAACGCTTTGCAAATTCTTTTCCGATTTCTTGCATAAGCACTGGATCAATTTGATGATTTAAAAATGCATCCACTTTTAACACATCATCTGACAATACTTTTCCTTCTCGCATAATTTTCTCTTGTAATAATTTCATAGTTAATTCCTCCTCTTATGCAAATAAAAAACTCCAAAAGCAGCCTTCACCCAATACAAGTGAGGGATGTGCTTTTGGAGCTTTGAAAAAAAAAGAATGCCACTATAGCAATATATTCGTCCTCACTCATAGTCGAAGCATTTACGGTACTTCGGTAGAAACTTGCAGGCCATATCCCTGCGATTATATGAGTGTTGCTAACCTATTTATTTATAGAAGAATTATAACTCACTTTCTTTACTTTGAAAAGCGTTTATCGAAAAAAACACGTACAAATTTCGAAAATATACACTTTTCGTTCGACTTTTGAAACCTCTTTCATTTTGAAATGATACACATATTTTTTAAGAAATTCAAAACCACTTAACTTGCTGCATTGTGAATGAATCACCCATTTCACATTTCTTTCACAATTCCTCATTACAAAATCTGTAATAAATCACGACCTATCAACTTTTCATCATAAGCATAGTTTTAATTGTATCAATGAACACTTTTTGAAAGCGCTACCCACTATGTGGTAATTGTCAAAATATTTTGTATGATAAAAGTGTAAAATTCACTTTCTTGAGGAGGAGAAAAAATGGGGGAGCGCAAATTACAGCCAGTCGAGAAGAAACAACAAAAGAAAAGTTCACTAAAAGGAACATTAATTTCTGTTTTTTTACTCGGCTTCTTTTTAATCTTTACATGGTTTAGTGTATATCAAATTTTTTTAAATCGATTGTAATGTTATTGGTAAACAAAGGGGAGATGGGATATGCACCTGCATAAATACGAAAAAATTTGGCTCATTTTCGGTATTGGTTCATTATTTGTATTTTTAGCTGTAATTGGAATAAGCGCCTTTTATATGGGAAACCAGCCGCCCAGCTGTTTAACAACAATTGATCCAGAAAAAGTAAATGCGACTGCTCCGTTTGATCATCCTGGTGTAAAACAAATTGGTAAAGATCATTATCAAGTAACAATTGTCTCACAAGCCTTTTCCTTTACACCAAATGTGATTAAAGTGCCAAAAGGTGCCAAAGTTGACTTTGTTGTCGCAACGAAAGATGTTGTGCATGGTTTTGAAATTGCTGGAACAAATGTGAATATGATGGTTGAACCTGGCTATGTTAGTACAGCTTCTCAAGTATTCCACAAGCCCGGTGAATATTTAATCGTATGCAATGAATATTGTGGTACAGGCCATCATATGATGAGTGCGAAAGTAGAGGTGACTGACAAATGATGCATGTTCAAGATAAAATATACAAAAAAGATGCCAAACTTGCGATGGCTCATATACATGTTGCATTTATCGCTCTATTTCTAGGAGGGATATGCGGATTACTGCAAGTACTTGTCCGATCTGGAAAGTTTAATCTTCCAGCTGGAATTGGTTATTACCAAGTACTAACAACACATGGTGTGTTACTCGGCCTCGTATTAACAACATTTTTTATTATTGGCTTTTTGTTTGCTTGTATGAGCAAAACTGCTGGGATTCTTTCAAAAGGGGTACGAACAACAGGCTGGATTGGTTTTTGGCTTATGACGATTGGAACAACGATTACTGCAGTTTTTATACTATTAAATAAAGCTACTGTTCTCTATACATTTTATGCTCCGTTAAAAGCTCATCCTGGATTTTACATCGGTCTTACCCTCGTTGTTGTCGGCAGTTGGTTTAGCGGCTTTGCAATGTTTGCTCATTATCGCACATGGAAAAAACAAAACAAAGGAAAAACCGGTCCATTACTTAGCTTCATGGCTGTTATTACAATGCTGCTTTGGCTCGTTGCCACTCTTGGCGTTGCTGCAACAGCCCTCGTACAATTTATTCCTTGGAGTTTAGGCGTTGTTGATAAAATTGATGTTCTCGTTAGCCGAACATTATTTTGGTACTTCGGCCATCCACTTGTATATTTTTGGCTTCTCCCTGCCTACATGGCATGGTATGTGATTATTCCAAAAATTATTGGCGGAAAAATTTTTAGTGATTCTCTCGCTCGTTTATCATTTATTTTATTCTTATTATTTTCCGTTCCGGTTGGATTTCACCATCAATTAACAGAACCAGGTATTGATCCTGGGTGGAAATTTTTACAAGTTACCTTAACATTCATGGTTATCATCCCATCATTAATGACAGCATTCTCTCTATTTGCATCATTTGAGCAATACGGCCGCTCAAAAGGAGCAACTGGACTATTTGGCTGGCTTCGTATGCTCCCATGGTCGGATGCTAGATTCTTTGCACCGTTCGTCGGAATGCTTATGTTCATTCCAGCCGGAGCAGGAGGACTTGTGAATGCAAGCCATCAATTAAACCAAGTAGTTCATAATACAATTTGGATAACAGGGCACTTTCACTTAACATTAGCCACATCTGTTGTATTAACATTTTTCGGCATTGGCTATTGGCTTATCCCCCACTTAACAGGACGTGTTATGACAAAAGAAATGAATCGCCTTGCAATGATTCAAACTTGTGTATGGGCACTTGGAATGTGCTTCATGTCTGCTGGGATGCACTTTGCTGGATTACTAGGGGCTCCGCGCCGCTCTTCTTTTTCCACATATGGAAATGCACCTCAAGCAATTGAATGGATACCATATCAAATTGCACAAGCAGTCGGAGGAACAATCTTATTTGTCGGCATTATACTAGCAATTATTATCTTCTTAGATCTTGCTTTCTTTGCACCGAAAGGGCACACTGAATTTCCGGTTGGAGAAGTATCTGATGCATCTGATCAACCACCGATTGTCTTTGATAATTGGAAACTATGGCTCGGAATTACAGCGTTGCTTATTTTATTCGCATATACCATTCCATTTATAGATATGATTCAAAATGCGCCGCCAGGTTCGAAAGGGTTTAAAATGTGGTAATATAGCAAGCAGAGGTGCTTTTTGGCTCCTCTGCTTTTTAATTCAATAATAGTACATGGTGAAGGAATTCTCATGACTTGCTGTGAATGTACTCTATAATATGCGTGTATGGAGGAAATTCAATGAAAAATAAGTATACAAGTTATGCCAAATTGAAACTTACATATCAATACAAATTTATCAATATCGACCTAGCAAATAAACTATTTACTATAGACATTATTGATGTGAAAAATGAAAGAATTATACTGACAATCTCTATGGATTTAAGCAAAGATACGGTTGAAATAGAGGGCAACCTTAAAGATTTCCCTCATAATATCGAGGAAACTCTATTTTCTTTAAAATCTACGGCTAACGATTGCATTAAAAATAACATTTCCAATTCCAATCAACTCTAAAATGAAAACGAGCTAAATAAATAGCTCGTTTTCTCTATTATAGCTCGTAAATCCCCTTGTATTTTCCCTCTAAATAATCCGCTAAATAGTTCGCGTTTAATCCTTCACCCGTTACATCTTGTAAAATTTCTAACGGTTGTTTCATTTTTCCGTATCGGTGAATATTTTCTGTTAACCATTCACGAATCGGTGTAACATTTCCTTCTTCTAATAATTCATCAAAATTTGGAATATCTTCTAGCATCTTATGCTTGAACTGAGCTGCATACATGTAACCAAGCGCATACGATGGGAAGTATCCGAAATCTCCACCAGCCCAGTGTACATCTTGCAGTACGCCTTGTGCGTCATTTTCTGGACGAATTCCTAGGTAGTTCTCCATTTTTTCGTTCCAAACAGATGGTAAGTCTTTTACTTCTAATGTTCCATCAAATAATTCTTTTTCAATTTCATAACGAACCATCACATGAAGTGGATACGTTAATTCATCCGCTTCGATACGAATGAAAGACGGTTTCGATTCATTAATTGCATCGTAAAAATCATCCATAGACAGATTATTAAATTGGCCATCTGTAAATTGTTTTAATAAATCATAGTTCTTTTTCCAGAACGACTTATTGCGACCAATAAAGTTTTCAAAGAATAAAGATTGTGATTCATGAATACCCATAGATGTGCCATCACAAAGCGGTGTACCTTCTAATTCTTTTGAAATATTTTGCTCATACACTGCATGACCACATTCATGAACTGTGCCAAATACCGCCATGCGGAAATCATTTTCATCATAGCGTGTTGTAATGCGGACATCACCACGATTTAATGTAATTGCAAATGGGTGCACTGTTTCGTCTAAGCGTCCTGCATCAAAATTATAATCCAATTGCTTTAATAGTTGTAAACTAAATTGTTTTTGCTGCTCTTTGGAAAAATGTTTACTTAATGCTTCCGTTTGCAACATTTTATTTGCACTAGCAATTTGTCCAACAAGCGGAACAATACGTTCACGTAACTGACCAAATACACGGTCTAATACTTCTACTGTTACACCAGGCTCGTACATATCTAATAATGTATTATACTTGTATGTTTCATAACCCCAATATGTAATAAACTTCTTTTTAAATTCAACAATCTTTTCTAAGTATGGACGGAACATTTCAAAATCAGATTTTTCGCGTGCTTCTTCCCACACACTCTCTGCTTTTGCTTGTAATTTGACGAATTCTTCGTACTCATTCTTTGGAATTTTTTTATTTCGATCATATTCTTTTCGGCACTCTTCTACAGTTTTTCTTGTCACATCTGAGAGTTTTCCTTCTGCAATTAACTCTTCTAATCCTATTAAATAAGCCTCCATCTCTTTAGATGTTGACATATCGAACACTTCTGCTGAAAGCATACCAATTACTTCAGAACGTTGATCTACACCGTTTTTGGGCGCACCTGTGCGTAAATCCCAAAATATAAGGTTCAGTGCTTCCTCATAATTCATCATTTTCTTTATAAAAGCTAGAAACTCTTTTTCAATTTCATATGTAACTGCCGTCATATTCAAAGCCCTCCTTTTCCTACTCCACTTTAATTCAACGCAAATGTGCAAATTCCTCTTATATATAAATAAGCTTGGCATATGCCAAGCTTATTGTAACATTTCCCCTTCTACTGGGAGAACTTGTTTGACAGCTTCTACTACTTTTTCATTCTCACCTTCTGATAAGAATAGCGAAATATATCCTTTATCTTCACTCGTACGAATTAAACGCCCAATCCCTTGACGAAGACGTAAAATCATATATGGAACGTCAACATCCCAAAACGAATCATTTACGTGCTTACGCTTCGCTTCAAACACAGGGTCATTCGGAGGAAATGGAAGTGACCAAATAATAACATGAGTTAGCGAAGAACCTGGAATATCTAAACCTTCCCATAAATGAACCGCACATAATACCGTGTCCTCTTCATTTTGGAAACGAGAAACAAGCTGACTAATTTCTTGATCTCCTTCATATAAAAACGGTACTGACATTTGTTCTTTCCCTACATATTCTTTAAATGCTAATAGCTCTTGTTTCGTACGGAACAGAATCAATGTACGTCCATTTGTTTTTTGGATTTCTTCTAATGCATACTGACATTTTCTTTCCCATTCATTCTCTTTTGTATATGTTGGTAAATAAACTTTCATTTGCTCTTCATATTCGAATGGAGAAGCAACTGAGAATGACAAGTAATCTTTTACCCCTAAGCTATTTGCAGTAAATGCAAAAGAATTATTTTCTGATAATGTCGCAGATGAGAAGATGTACGGAATTTTTTTGGAGAATACTTTTTCTTGCAGCACTTCTTCCACCGCACGCGGCATAATAACAAGCGTAAAGGCACCATCGCCTTCTTCTCCCCACGTAATTACATTTTTCTCATGCATAAACAAGCGTAATGAATGCTCTAATACATCTAAATGTTCGTCAACAATATTTAAATCATATGTGTTCACTGTGTACATTTCACTTTCAAAAACAAGCGCGTCGCCAACTTCAGAGATTTTTGCATATAAACGCTTTGCCTCTGTCGTTACTTTTTCTGTTAATTGAATTTCTAAACGGTCAGAACCAGCAATTTCTTTCTTACTTTCTTTTAGCGCTTCAAAGAACTGTTCCGTTTGCCAAATTGTTTCTTCTACTAAATGAGCGAACTCTTCGCGAATATCATTTTGCAGTAATCTTGTTAAAAGTTGTTCCATCATTGTTTGTTTTAAACGATACGTAAGTGCTTTTTGCGCTGCATATTCTACAAGATGCCCTTCATCAAAAACAACGCAGCTACTTTCCGGTAACAATGGCATTTGTCCTTCACGTTTACGTGCATCATACGTCCAAATATGATCCATATAAAAATCTTGCGAACAAATAATTAAATCTGCAGCTTTACGATAATGTTCACGAGATAATGTTTGTCCGCAGCGATGGCGAGACTCACATGTAAAACAGTCCTGGAAATAGTCCCAAGATACTTTAGACCATTCTTCATCGTTTAATAACGGAAATTCTTTTCGATCGCCGTAATGAGTAAAGTTTTGCATTGTTCCATGATCAAATACGAATTGAGGCAATTCATAATACAAATCTTCAATCACTTCCGGAGCTCGTCCACTCATTACATCTTCGAGTTTACGTAAACATAGATAATTCTCCATTGATTTTGCCAAACGTACATCGACAGATAATCCTAATGCTTCTGATAATTTAGCAATGTCTCCTTCTTCTTTCACAAGCTGCTCAATCAACGTTTCGTCCGCACAAGCAATAATCGCCGGCTTCCCTGTATAACGTGCATAACAAATCGCATAAAGAAGATATACAATTGTTTTCCCTGTTCCAACACCCGCTTCAGCAAACATTACTTTCTTCTCTTGAAATGCTCGTTCTAATTGGAACGCCATGAAAATTTGTTCGTCCCGCTCTTCAAATCCCTTTTCCGGTAAAATGTCGTAAAATACGTCTCCAATCCACTCATTTAACTTGTCGAAAAAATTATCTTGTTTCCCCACTTCAAATGGCAGCTTTTGCTTCGTAAACATGTTATTCCTCCAACTACATAATTTCTATATAAAAAGACAGAGCAACTACTCATAAAAAGAGCAGTTGCTGTTTTCTTGTTGCTTACATAAAGTGAAACTTCCATCAGTGGGGGTTCTTCATTCCCACTGATGGTTAGTTGAACCAATCGGGCTTTTACGGGCAGTTATCCCCCACCTATCTTCTTCGCTTTTCTCTCAATCTTGAGGTGGAGGCTTACTGCCCGTTAATGCGGGATACCAAAAATGAGCGAAAAAAGTTTTCCTAGATGCAGGAAAACTTTTTTACTCTATCAATGACTTTAAATACCGTTTATCAATCAATGTTTCATGTGATAAAGCTGATAAATATTCTTCACGTGCTCTTTGTAATTCATGATCAGCTACGCCGTGAAGGTTTACTTCTTTTTCTAATTCATCATATGTATGATGAATAGCCTTTTGAATCATAGAAAATTGCAAACCATCCATTAGCGCTTCCTCCTTTAGATAATCGCATAATAGCAAGTATATGCGTTCTAAAGAAGTTTTATACTAATCACGCGGCGGACGTTTGCCGAAATACTGATAATAATCAGTGCGAATAAATCCATTAAATAATTTTCGTTTCTTTGATGCATCTTTGCCGTACCATTTCTCAAACTCTGGATGACTTGTTAATACATATAAAGACCAAGTATCCAGCGGCCTAAATGCTTGTCCCATATCCGCATACATTTTTTCAACAAGAGGCTTTTCACTTAAACGCTCTCCGTATGGAGGATTCGTCACAACATAACCATATTCCTCTTTTGTTGTAAAATCTTTTACTTGCATTTGCTTAAATGTAATAAGATCACCAAGTCCCACTTCATCAGCATTATCCTGCGCAACTTGCACCATACGATGATCAATGTCTGATCCGATAATCTGAAGTGGTTGATCGTAGTTTGCTAAATCCTCTACTTCTTCACGAGCCATGCGCCAGTTGTCTTTACCAACCCAATCCCATCCATCAGAAGCAAAATCACGGTTAAAACCTGGGGCAATATTTTGGCCAATTAATGCAGCTTCAAGTGGAATTGTTCCAGAGCCGCAAAATGGATCTACAAATGGACGATCCGGCCTCCAGTTTGTCAGCATAATTAACGAAGCTGCCAACGTTTCTTTTAACGGTGCTTCCCCTTGCCCTACGCGGTATCCACGTTTATGAAGCCCAACACCACTTGCATCAATTGTCAACGTCGCTACATCTTTTAATAGTGCAACTTCGATACGAAATAGCGGGCCATTCTCCTCAAACCATGTTGTACGTCTATATGTACTTTTCAATTTTTCAACGACTGCTTTTTTTACGATACTTTGACAATCAGGTACACTAAATAATGTAGATTTGATCGATTTACCAATAACAGGGAATTCTCCATTTTCCGGAATATAATCTCCCCAATTTAGTGCCTTTGTTTTTTCAAATAATTCATCAAATGTTGTTGCCTTAAATTCACCAACTTTAATTTTCACACGATCCGCTGTACGGAGCCATAAATTACTGCGACAAATAGCTTTTTCGTCCGCTTCAAACGTTACTTTCCCATTATCTACCTGGCATTCATAACCGAGATTGCGAACTTCTCTTGCAACAAGCGCTTCAATTCCCATTGCAGCAGTTGCAATTAAAGTAACTTTTCCCATTTCCATTCTCCTCATAATATATAATCAAACACTCATTAGCAGTATATTGTTCTCTGCTAATCAGTTAAAATCATAACAACTTATTTCACTTCAATTGTATTAAGTTTGCAAAACTTTCTTTACCATTTTAACTCACATTCCAAAAGTTCATACAAATAAAAAGCCCTCCTCTTACAAAGGAGAGCTGAACTAACTCATGATTGGTTCATAACGTTCTGTAAGCCATGTTCTGTACCTTTGTACTGCAAACGGCCCACGCCTCGTACTCCGGTGGCAATCATCTATCTACAGAGCAATTGCATCTGTCTTTTCCCATCGTTCATTTCCTTAGGAAAAGTTCCCCTACCAATATTTGGGTTTCTCGCTCGTGGGGTTTACCTCGTTCCACTCCCATCATTTCTTCTGGGACTTCGTCACTGTGGCACTTTAAAGGTAGTCAAACCATATCCAATGGACTTAGGTTTTTTCCCTGCCGTTAATCCAGCTTTACGCCAGAATACCCTAGCTTATGACTTCGCTAGGCACGAACACTACGACCATCTCAGGTCGTGCGAGCATGGACTTTCCTCTACAACTAAGCGTTGCAGCGATTACCCAAACGTTATGACATGAATTAGTATAGTGGAAACATAAACATTTTGCAACGTTTTTTGCATGTAAATTGCTACAAGTTTATTTAGATGCTTCCATTATTCGTACAATTTACTTCCAAACACAGCTTTTTCCAAATTCGACAGACGTTTTAAAATATCTGTATTCGTATTGTTATAAACTGGTTGCGGAGTAGGAACAGGAGCTGGAGCTGGAGCTGGAGTTGGCGCCGGTTGAGATTGCACTTGTTGCGCCATTGCTTTTTGCTGCTCCAATTCTTGCTTTAGACGTGAATTTTGTTGCTGTAATTGTTCAATTTCTTTATGGAATGCTTCATAATCCTTAATAATCATGTCTAAAAATTTGTCTACTTCTTCTTGTTGATAGCCTCGCATTCCTGTTTTAAACTCTTTTTCTAAAATATCTTTCGCTGTTAACTTAATTTTATCAGAAATCATTTATTCCACCTCAAGTCTTTACCAAAACTTTCATTAAGTAAATTTTTTCAGAAACAGTCCGTTTTGTCAATCATATTTCCTTATTCCACTGTTCTTCTTCTATTATATCTTGTAAATCAGAAAAAAGTATAAAATAACATTGATAATTTTGTGCTTCTTCCTTTTTTTTCGCTGCCTCTACTATATATTTAGGACTTCCTGGTTTCTCTTCATCATACATAGCAAGTAGTGCATCACTTTTTTCAATGAAAAACTGATTTTTTAGCCGGAATTGCTCTGGGCTTTCATATTTCCGCTTCGTTATGCTATCAACGTGATCAGCTTGTGAAAGAATAAATTCATAATACTCCCGATTGTTTTCTTTCCAATTTTCTTCTTGCTCTAAAAAAGGGGTAAATACAGCTAATTTCAAATCTGGATATTCCAATTGCAAATCAAATACAACTTCAGCTGCCCATAGCTCAATCCCTAATTGTCCGCTAATCATAACCCATTCTAATCCTTCTTCTAGCAAAGAAAGCAGCCTTTGATGTATCGCTTTTTTTATGTAAGAAATTCCAGGATGGTCATTTGAAAAAATGCCTAGTTCAAATGGCTTATATCCTGTAACAGCTACAACTTTCATATGAAACGCCCCTTCTCTAAAAAAAAGAACTAGCAATTTGCTAGTTCTAGCATAACACTTACTTTTTAAACATGCCACCAACATTTGGGCCTGGTGGTAACATTGCTGGACTTACACTTGGTCCAACATTTGGGCCTGGCGGTAACATTGCTGGACTTACACTTGGTCCAACATTTGGACCAAATGGCGATACTTGAGGGCCACATGGGCAATGATGTCCATGATGTCCACCAAATCCTCCACCAAACCCTCCACCAAACGCTGGATCAACAGGGTCTATAACATTTGCAGCAGAGTGTGTTTGTGGGAAATAATGCTGAGATTGCACTAGCTGATGATGAACGTGTTTCGTATGCGTTGGGTGAATATGAGGGACCACCGTTTTTGAAAATGTGTGTGTTTCACAACATTTTGTCGGATGCACAATAGGAGGTGTTGTTGTAATTGGTGCAACTGCTCCTCCGAAAGGTGCAACTGCTCCCCCGAAAGGCGCTGCCCCCCCGAAAGGTGCAACTGCTCCTCCGAAAGGTGCAACTGCTCCCCCGAAAGGTGCTGCTCCCCCGAAGCAAGGATGACAATGATGCATAGTTCTCTCTCCTCTCACAGTTTGAAAATGAGCTTACACTTTACAATATGAGAAAAGAGTAAAAGCCGTTTGTTACAAACACCTATTTCTATATTGGAAATTTGTCTATAAGAAATGTTTAAATTTTGTAAAAATAAAAACAGTTAATGTAATCATGACAAAAAACAAAAGTAAAATAACCTTTTTCACATTCGTTCTCTCCATACATCATATTTTAAAGCTACTGTCATTGTAAAATGGATGGAAAGTCCGAACAACTCCTTTTTATGACATTTCACATGCAAAATTTGGATTTTCATTAACCTGCACGTATCATACACATTTTAGGAAATTCTTCTTCAATCCTTTACACATATTTTCCTATGTAAAAGATTAAAAAACAGCCCGTATGAGCCCGATTAGTTCAGCTAACCTTTCATGGGAAAGACACCCACGAAAGGAAGCTTCACTTTATAAAAAAGCCCCCTACTTGTTTGACAATGCCGGTAATTTGATTCATTGCATTCATCATTTGACCTGCAGTACCCATCATTTTATTAATGTCATAATTTCCATCAGCTGTTTTAAACTGCGATATAAAACTGGAAAATTGACTTGGTTGTTGTTTTGTATAGTTTTGTTTATTCATCATCGGATATGGCGTATGTGGATGAAAAGAAGATTGAATAGGTTGTTTCGGTGGATAAAACATTGGTTGATTCATTGGTTGATTCATTGGTTGATTCATTGGCTGATTCATTGGCGGAAGTTGAAAAGGTTGAAAATAATTTGTTTGATTCATATAGTAAGGCATAAAAGGATACATATTATAACGTAAGTATGGATCCTGTTCAATCTGATACATGCTGGAATGTTGAAACATACATTCTCCCTCCTCTAACAGTTTTCTATATAGTTAGAATATGAAATCATAAAAAAAATGTGTAATCATCCTATAAGTTGAAAATTCCTGCGTTGACTAGTTTTTTCATTGGCCATTACTAGTCGATTCCCATTTTTCAAATCATTACCATAAAAGGTAAAAGACAACCGATAGTTGATAAAGTAATACAAATTATATCTTACGCAAAATTTAAATTTTCAAAAAAATAAAAAAGTAAGCGTTTGTATGCTACCATTAAATAGAAAAGATTCTTATGGGGGAGGAATCAGCATGGTATTAGGGGATTTAAAACAAGATTTTTTCGAAAAAAAGGGATATGAACCTGAGGATTTAAATGAGTTACTTGATTTTGCAAGACATTCTTATTTACAAGGAAAAATTTGCTTATCACAGTATAGAAGTGTAACACGTGAACTAGAAACAATCGGGGCTACAAAACCAGCTTACGAAACAGGAAAAGATATCGTGACAGAAATATAAAGTGAAATTTCCATCAGTGGGGGTTTTCTTCGTCTCTCACTGATGGTAAGCTCGCCCAATCGGGCTTACTGCCCTAAAACAGCGGGATAAAAATAAGAGGGGGCTCCCCTCTTATCATTTACACTGTTCTAAAATATTTTGTAATGTATAATGAATCGCCTGATGTGTTTCATAAAAACGCTTTCCATTCATTTTCTGTGCAAAACACTGTAAAGAATTACTTTGTAAATTTGTACATACTTGTTCGATTTGCTGTACATGTATATATTTAGGCTTTGCTCGATACAACCAATCAATCGCGAGCTGTTTCCATTCTTCTAATCCTTCATCTACTAAAGACACGAATGGCTTTATGTCATGATAAAAGTCAAACTCAAGTTCTTCACTTTCTCTTTTTTTTATAATTGTTTCATCATTATATTTAATTAATTTTTTTGTCACTTCAATCAATATTATATATTCCACTATTTCCACCTACTTATATGCTAACTGCTACTACTTGAAACGTTTGTACCCAATTACCTTTCTCTTCATGATGCAATAATTTCGTTTCCATATGTTTTATATGCATTTCCATTATCTCTACTTTATTAGCGACAAGTTCTCTTTTATCCTTAAGCGCATGATTAACTCTAAGCGACACGTTCATTTCAAGCAAATCAAGAGTATTTAACATCTGATCCATTTTTTTCATTACATCCTCTTTCTGAACCATTTTCATCTTCAAAACGCCTCCCTCTTTGCCTTCCTTTTGTCATGTTAATTCGACAGCTCCTTTTTCGCTCCTGCATGCTTGACAAAACTAGTTTTAATTCGGCAAAGAAAGTGATTTTTTGTATGAAGTTTATGAAAGTGGCAACAATACGAAAGGGAGGTGTTGACAATGGCTAAAAACAAAAATGAAGGCAAAAATGAAAGCAAGAAAAACCAAACTCAAAGTAGACAAAACAAACCAGAAACAGGAAATCCAAAATTGGATGGACCAAATTTCCCTGCTACATAAAGTGAAACTTCTTTTCATGGAAACGGTTTTCTTCCATGAAAAGTTAGTTGAACCAATCGGGCTCTTACGGTTGGTTTGATTCCCTTCCCGCTCTCACTTCTTACCAACCGTTTGAGCGGGGTAAAGTGAAACTTCTTTTCATGGAAACGGTTTTCTTCCATGAAAAGTTAGTTGTGCCAATCGGGTTTTTACAGCTAGTTTAATCTTCTTCCCGCTTTCATGAAGCGGGATTTTTTTATTATATCATGAATACTGAATTCTGTTAAAAAAGGATGTTGAGTGAAGCAAACAAGTGTAATTGCTTCTGTTTGTGTAAAAACCATTCTGTAATATCAATGTTTATTTTCGGTTCTTCAAACAAAAACAATTCCTCTATATTCACTCCTGAATGAAACCAATCTTTCTCTGCATCACGATGATGTGAGATGACAGAAAATACATCACGAAGCTGAGGAGTATCTTGCTCCTTAAAAGTAGAGAAGTATTGTTCATAATCTAACCTCGACCCTGTATGAACTGTTTGAGAGGAAAATGTATAAAACGAATCCTTATAAGTTGGATGAAACAATAACCATGCTAATCGTTTCCCTAGCTCAATTCTCTTTATTAGAGTTTCAAACTGACGTACAGAGAAACCATATAAATTCCCATTAACTGTTGGAAATATCACTGCACTAAAATGAAATAATTCTTGAAATTTGAATAATAATGTTTGAAATACATGCTTTTGATAAAAAGGATGTTCGATTACCGGCTTTTGAATGATATGTTGTTCATTAATTATGAGCGCTGTCATAAGTCGATCCTCATTTTTTTGATTCCAAAAATAATTCCATTCCACTTCCATAAATATGGAAACAGAAAATATTTGTAACAAATGAAACAACGGTTTTTGCATTTGTTTACTATATTCATACAATAACAGCTGGGGATATGCATCTAAAAAAATAAGCCAATTTGCACGTTCATATGTAAGATATAACTGTTTACGTATCTCCTTGGATAAAACTTTTGGATAATATTTTCCTTCTAAATCTGTCATATTCCAGCCTGCATTACGAGATATCATACTGGCTAAAAATGACCAACGAATTTCTTTATTGTGTTCATAATATTCTTTATAAGCATGCGTGCGCGAAATGTTATCAACATTAGCAAGAATAGTTTGTTGCTCAATACGATGCACGAGTTCTTTCTCTTCTTTTGTATAGGAAGTAACTTGCCTTTTTTGTCTTATTTTTTCATATTCACTTTGTGCAAACACAATACTTTCACCCCTTCTCTATATTCAAAAAAATCGCCTATTTTTCATTTTTTTTGATATAATCACCTTTGTAAGTGATTCTATGCAAGTTGGAGTGTACAATCTATGACCATTCGTTACCCAAACGGAAGAAAGTATAATGAAACGCAGCAAACTCATAATGCTCCTACAAGAAAACATACTTATAGTAATAGAGGTATGTCACTTGAAGAGGAACTAAACGAAACAAATCAGTACTATTTAACGCACAATATTGCTTGTGTTCATAAAAAACCCACCCCTCTTCAAATTGTAAAAGTCGATTATCCAAAACGAAGCGCTGCTGTAATTAAAGAAGCGTACTTTAAACAACCTTCTACAACCGATTACAACGGTGTATACAAAGGCAAATACATTGACTTTGAAGCGAAAGAAACTAAAAATAAAACAAGCTTTCCATTACAAAACTTCCACCTTCATCAAATTAAACATATGAAGCAAGTATTAGCTCATAATGGGATTGCATTTGTTATTATTAAATTTACACTTTATGATGAATTTTATTTATTAGAAGCAAAACATGTCATTACATTTTGGAATCGACAAGAAGCTGGTGGACGTAAATCAATTACAAAACAAGAAGTGGAAGAGTATGGATACTTATTACCGTGCGGTTATCACCCCCGCATTGATTATATTCATACACTAGACACACTTTATTTTTCGTGATAGAGTCAACAATAAGGCTCATTTTTCGACTTTTGGGGAGGAAATGAAAGGTAGGAGAAAGTATAATGTCAGAAAATTATCGTTCTCGTGAAGAACGAAAACAAGCTAAAAAACAGAAGCCAGAACATCCTAAAAAAGAGAAACCAAAGAAAAAAGGTTCTTTTCTACGTAAATTTTTAATCACTTGCTTATTAGTAGGCATCGTGACACTAGTAGCTGGGGTTTCTGCTTTCTTTATTATGGTAAAGGATGCTCCAAAATTAGATAAAGCAAAACTTGAAATTCCATTATCAACAAAATTTTATGATAAAGACGGCAATTTCATATATGAATATGGCGCTGAAAAGCGAACGAAAATCACATATGATCAAGTTCCAAAAGTAGTAGAAAATGCCTTCCTAGCTACAGAAGATTCACGTTTTTATGAGCACCATGGAATTGATTATAGACGTACTGCAAAAGCGATTTTCTTAAATGTAACTGGGGATTTCGGTTCTCAAGGTGGTAGTACAATTACACAACAAGTTGTTAAAAACTATTTCCTGACAATGCAAAAAACTACAAAACGTAAAGTACAAGAATGGTATTTAGCTTACAAGTTAGAACAGCAATATTCAAAACATGAAATTCTAGAAATGTACCTAAACAAAATTAACTTAGGTAACCGTTCTTATGGTATTGCAACAGCTGCAAAAAATTATTATGGAAAAGAATTAAAAGATTTAACATTACCTGAGGCAGCGATGCTTGCAGGATTACCACAAGGTCCTAGTATTTATGATCCGACAAAGCCAGAAAACGTGAAGGCTGCAACAGAACGACGCGACACAGTATTATATTTAATGAACAGACATGGCTATATTACGAAGCAACAAATGGAAGATGCGAAGAAAGTTCCAGTAACGGAAGGTCTTCAGCCGTCTCAAGAAGCAACACAAATGCCATATCAAGGATTCTTAGATGCTGCAGTAAAAGAAATCGAATCACAAATTAAAGATGTCAACATTGGTTCTGATGGTCTTTCTATTTACACAACATTAGATCCAAAAGCACAGAACTATGCAGATAAAATAATGAATACAGAAGACGTTATTAACTATCCAAATGACAAATTCCAAGGTGCATTTGTATTTATGGATACAGAATCAGGTGAAGTTCGTGCAATCGGTAGCGGACGCGGCGAAGATAAAGCAACATTTAAAGGACATAACATGGCTGTTGACTTACAGCGCCAAGTGGGTTCTACAATGAAGCCAATTTTTGATTACGGTCCTGCTGTTGAATACAACCAATGGTCGACATATCATCAAATTGACGATTCACCGTTTAAATATTCAACAGGCCAAGAGGTTCGAAATTTTGATAACGACCACAAAGGTCCAATGTCAATGCGTGATGCATTAGCACAATCACGCAACGTACCTGCTGTAAAAACTGCTAAAGAAGTTGGTTTAAATAAAGCACAATCTTTTGCTGAAGGACTTGGTATGACATTTGGACAAGATGGTGTACATGAATCAACAGCAATCGGAAGTAACTCTTCATCTCCTCTTGATCTTGCTGGTGCGTATGCATCATTCGGAAGTGGCGGTGTATATCATAAACCACACTTCGTAACAAAAGTTGTATATCCTGATGGAAAAGAAGTGAACTTTACACCAAAAGGAAAACGAGTAATGAAAGATTACACAGCATATATGATTACAGATATGCTTCGTAGTGTTGTAGATTCTGGTACTGGTAAAGCAGCAAATGTTCCATCATTAGACGTTGCTGGTAAAACAGGAACAACAAACTTTGATGACAAAGTATTACGAAAATATGGCATTCCATCCACAGCAAACCGTGATAGTTGGTTCGCTGGCTATACACCACAATATACAATGGCTGTATGGACTGGGTACGATAAAGATGGTCCAGACAATTTTATTGCTAATCACTCACCATCAGCTACTATCGCACAACGTATGTTTAAAGCGATGATGAGTGAATTTGGAAGTGATAAATCTCGTTTTGAAATGCCAAGCAGTGTAGAACGAGTAGGTAATGAACTTTACGTTAAAGGTGCTAAAAAGGATGATGTTCCAAAAATTAACGTAGATGCACCAACTGGAATGAATCCGTCATATGATGCTGCTACCCAAACTATATCATTAAGCTGGGCTGCTTCATCTGATTCAGACGTATCCTATGCTGTAAGCTATAAAGGTAGTGACGGTTCTAGCGGTAGTGCAAAAGTAAGCGGCACAAGTGCAACCATTAGCGGTGTAAAACCTGGTGTTACGTATACCATCTCTCTTGTTGCGAAAAAAGGTGGCAGCTCGAGTGATGCAGCAATTGCGACGGTAACAGTGCCTGGTGGTGATGATTCTCAGAAAAAAGCTGATGAAGAAGCTGCTAAGAAAAAGGCTGAGGATGACGCTAAGAAAAAAGCCGAAGAAGATGCTGCTAAGAAGGCTGAACAAGATAAACAAAATCAAAATCAAAATCAAGACCAAAACCAAAATAACGGAACGACCCCACCAGGTGGAGGAACTACCCCACCACCAGGCGGAGGAACGACCCCACCAAGTGGAGGAACTACCCCACCAAGTGGAGGAACCACACCGGGTGAAGGAAATCACCCGAATCCACCAGCAGACGGTGGAAATCCAAATAAACCGACTCATTAATAATGATAACAAGTTACAAACGAATAAAAAAGAAGCCATCTTCTCTACAGAGAAGATGGCTTCTTTTGCATAATAAGTACTCTAACATATAACTTTTCCATTTCTTCATATAACTGTGTCAGTTGAATAAAAGAATGATAATGATCCGGCTGTTTCATAATAAATAAAAAACGCTCCATAAAGTTAACTGGCTTATTTTCTAGCCTTTCTATTTGTTCATTCATATCCTGTAAACTGACAACAGACGTTCCGTTCATCCAGTGTAAACTGGATAAAAGATGTCCTGCAAAACGGACCATGGGATCTTTTGCTTCTTTTTTGTTTCGATTTCGAAATAGTATAGAAATCTCCTCTTTTTGTTCTTTCCATAAGCTTAATACAGTAGAAACACTCTTTTCTATCTCATTCCACGGCTTATATCGCTGATCGATATCAAAGAAAAAGCATGTCTCTTTTAAAAGCTCCCCAAACGATTTCTCTGCATTGTATTTAATAACAGTCTCTTCTTCAAAGAAAGGACTACGCCGAAAATCATTTGGTATTTCAAGTACTTGCTTCATTCCTTCTCCTTCTCTCTCATACGTTTCTTACCTTCACGACATAGCTCTAACAACCTGCATTCTTCGCACTGAGGACGCTGCGCCTTGCAATGATAACGTCCAAAGAAAATCATACGATGGTGTGTTACACCCCACTCTTCCATCGGTACCTTCTTCATTAAAGTCTTCTCTACTTCTAATACAGAATCTTTCCATTTGCAAAAGGCAAGTCGTTTACTAACGCGCTCTACATGCGTATCAACAGCAATAGCCGGAATACCAAATGCAACAGAGACAACAACATTTGCAGTTTTTCGCCCTACACCTGGTAGCTTCGTTAACTCGTCTCTATCTTGCGGCACCTCTCCATTATATTCATCAATAAGCATACGGCATAGTTTTTGAATATTTTTCGCTTTATTTCGATACAAACCAATAGAGCGAATATCTTGTTGTAATTCTTCTAAAGGCACGCTTAAATAATCTTCTGGTGTTTTATATTTTTGAAATAAATTTTTTGTTACTTTATTTACAAGAACATCTGTACACTGCGCAGATAGTGCTACTGCAATAACAAGTTCAAATGCGTTGTCATGATTAAGTTCACAATGTGCTTCTGGATACATTTCTCCCATTACATCAAGGCAATGTCTAATTTGTGTTTTGTTTAGCATTTTTTCCTCCTACCATTATTGCTCTAGCCAATTATAAAACGGTACTTTTCCTGTATACTTCGTTTCTTGACGTGATACTTGCTGATTTCGTTGCTGATTTTCTCTAAATTTACGTCCTTGGTTCTGCGCTTGATCAAGTGTTTTAATTCCGTTCTTCTTCCACTCAAACAATATGCGATCGATATAACGAAAGTTCAACTTTCCGCTCATAACAGCCTCGCGAAGAGCAGCTTGAATTAAAAGTGAATCATGTTGATCCTGATCTTGCCACATTGCTAACGTCTCGCACTCAAATGGAGATAATGGTCTTCCAAATTCATGCTCAAACACCGTATATAAATTTATTTGTAATTGTTTTTGTTCCCGCTCTTCTTCTTCAATATTCTCACTCATTAAAAAGTGTAATATCTTTTCCCAAAGAGGCTGTAATGAGTAGCTTTCGCAAATCATCGCTGCAGATTTACGGCTTCCTTCTAACGCTAAAAAACCTTTATGAATTAATGCTTGAATAATCTCCATACACTTTGTTTGTGTAATGGTCATTCGCTCTGCAATTTCTCCTGGTGTTGGGAAAGAATTTCCCGATTCTAAAAATGTATGGACATGCAATAGTACCATAAACTCTACTTCATTCAAACCGAGTTTTTTATAGTGCATCATTAATAATTTTGGAATCGCAATGCTGCCTTGTTCAAACCACTCTAACATGATTTTCTTCTTCATAATCAAACACCTCGCTTTCTAGTATAACACACCTCTTCACATTTCTTTTTGGCACAATTCGTCAAAAAAACCTCCCTATATGAAAGGGAGGTACGATTTGAACTGTCTAAGGCAATTGCAAAGATAGAAATAAAAGAGCTACTCTTATTTCATTTTGTTTTTCATAAATGTATCAATACGTTCTAACGCTTTCTCTAATTGTTCAAGTGAAGTTGCGTATGATAAACGAACGTTATTTGGTGCTCCGAATCCTGTTCCTGGAATGAGGGCAACTTTTTCTTCTTCTAATAATCCTTTTGCCCATTCATCAACTGTTTCAAAACCAGCTAAGGCTACTGCTTCTTTCACATTCGGGAACAGATAGAACGCTCCTTGCGGTTTAATGCAAGTGAACCCAGGAATTTGAATCAGTTTCTCATAAACGATATTTAATCGCTCTTCAAATGCGCTGCGCATCATTTCTACAGGTTGTTGATCTCCAGCATAAGCAGCAATCGCTCCATACTGCGCAATTGAAGTAGGGTTTGATGTACTATGACTCGCTAAGTTCGTCATCGCTTTAATAAGTTCTTTATTACCTGCTGCGTAGCCAATGCGCCATCCTGTCATTGAATGCGATTTTGATACACCGTTAATAATAAGAGTCTGTTCTTTTAATTCATCAGAAATCTCAGCAATTGATGTATACACCGCATCGCCATAAATTAATTTCTCATAAATTTCATCAGAAACAATTAAAATGTCATGCTCTAAGCATACTTGTCCAAGCTGCTGCAACTCTTCTTTGCTATAAATCATCCCTGTTGGGTTGCTAGGCGAGTTAATAATTACGGCTTTCGTTTTTTCTGTAATCACTTGACGCAATTGCTCTGGTGTGATTTTATAATTATTTTCTTCTAACCCCTCTACATATACTGGTTCACCACCCGCAAGCTTTACTTGCTCTGGATAACTTACCCAATACGGAGTTGGAATAATAACTTCATCACCTTCATCAAGTAATACTTGAAACAGCGTATATAAAGCATGCTTTGCACCGTTACATACAATAACTTGAGATGGTTCATAAGATATGCCTTGGTCACGCTCAAACTTTTTGATAATTTCTTGTTTCAGCGTAGCTAATCCACCTGTTGGTGTATATTTTGTATAACCTTCTAACATTGCTTTATGAGCAGCATCCATAATATGCTCTGGCGTATTAAAGTCAGGCTCTCCTGCTCCTAATGCTATCACATCATGTCCTTCTGCTTTTAACGCTTGTGCCTTTGCTGTAATTTCTAACGTTGTAGATGGTGTTAGAGCAGCTACTCGCTTTGCTAATTTCATCCTGAGTTCCCCCTGCACTTATTTTTCAATGCTGTATCGTTTTAAAAACTTACCATCTTCGAATGCGAGATAGTAGTAAGTATAACGATTTTCATCATCAATATATGTAATTTCCCATAATGGAACATTGTTTTCGGCGCCTAATTTTGCTTTTACAAATTGCTTTGGCTTTCGCTCCTTAGCAACAATTTGCAATGCATCTTTTTCAGAAATACCTTCACTTGCTTTTCGCATCAGAATATCTCCTTTTTTCTCAGGCACCCAAACGATATATTGTTCTCCTTTTTCATTCACACCTTGTACAACTTCATATGGAGCTTGACCGTTATAATAATCGACTTTTGTTACTTTTGTAAGTTTTGCTTTTTCTTTTGCAACCTCAACTGTTTTCGATTCTTTCGGAACTTTTTTCTCCATCGTTGTATTATAAATGTGTACCCCATATAAAACAACAGCAACGATTACAATAAAAATTGTTAAAATCCACTTTTTCATTGTATCACTACGTTCTGTAAATCGTAAATATTGCTGTCTCTTTTTCTTTTTCATCTAATGCTAATCCGAACATCAGATCTTTTTCTTTTAATGTTCGATTTAAGCTATCAACAATCTTGTATAAATCAGACGTGTATTCAAGACGCGTCGTTGATAGTACTTCAATTTTCTTCTCCATAAAAACTCCTCCGTTACACAAAATTTCTAATCATAGAAGAACGCATTGCGGTTACAATAAGAGTACATTCTTTATAAACCCTGCTTCATCACCCATCTATTATAGCAGGACATGTTCTTCAAAAAAAGGTTTGAAGTCGAAAACCATCGTATTTCGATACTTAATGTAAGAAAAAATAAAATTTCCTCCTACCCACATGTAACGCCTGAAGCAAATTTGCTTCAGGCGTTAGTTTTTATCCCGTATTAACGGGCAGTAAGGCCCTTCCTCAAAATTTCGAGAAACAAAACAAGAGAGATAAGGGATAACAGCTAACATGCGCCCAACTAGTAATAGTTTTCCATTAGTAAGGAATGAAGAATCCCTTTCATGATGGAAGTCTCACTTTACTATTCCATTCTTTCGATTAAATCCTCTAATGGTCCTTCGTACAATGGAATGCTCGGAATAGATTGAATAAATCGTTTCCCATAAAAAGATGCAGTGAGACGACGATCTAACACAAATACTGTTCCTGTATCCGTCGTTGTACGAATAAGGCGTCCAAAACCTTGTTTAAAACGAAGGATTGCTTGTGGCAAAGCAAGCTTTGTAAATGAATCTTCTCCTTTTTCTTTGAGCCGTTCACTTTTCGCTTGCATCATTGGCTGATGCGGTGATGTGAACGGGAGACGAACAATTACAAGACAGCTTAACGCATCTCCTGGTATGTCAATTCCTTCCCAAAAACTGCTTGTTCCTAATAAAATGGATTTTTCAAACTCCTGAAACTTTCGAATCATTCGGGTACGGCTGCGATTATGAACACTTTGTGTTAATAAAAGAAATTCTTCCAGTGCCTCTTCCTTTTTTAATACTTCAAATGTCTGCTTTAACATTTCATATGATGTAAATAAAACAAGCATCCGACCATTTGTAGCTTTAGCAATCTTCATAATATGTTCAGACACTGCTCTTACATACTCTTCTTCAGTTACATGTTTAATATGCGGAACATCTGTTGAAACCATTAATTTTACTTGCTCTTCATAATGAAATGGTGATGGAATTGTTAATGTATTCGGTGTAAAATCCACTAATCCAAGCTCTTCTTCTATATAATCAAACGTATCATCTACAGTTAAAGTAGCTGAAGTAAAAATAACGCTTCGTTTACGTGTTAAAAATTGATCTGCAAATAAATCACTTATATCAACTGGCTGTGCATACAGGATAGTCGAATGAATTGTTCCTTTCGTTTCTGCTTCCATCCATGTCACATAACTCGTATCTTCTAAAATAAGTTTCCGTAAAGAATGGGTCATCTTAGAAAGTACCTCTATAAGATGTACAAACTCCCCCGTAATCATATGCGTTTCCCATTCACTTTGCTTCTGCAGCATCTCACCTTGTTTTTCTAATAACATCAGCAATATGCCTAGCTGATGCACAAAACGGTCCGTTAATTCAACAATACTGCGCCAAAGCTTTCCTCTTTCTTTATTTACATTATAACGGTACATAAGCGGCATATTTCCAGGCGCGTCTTCTTGCTTTGTTTTTTGAAATATAAATGTACGGAGCATTTGGAATAGCTCATCTGCGTCAAACTTAATTTCTTTCAGCGTACGATTAATCATTTGAAATGTAGAACGAACAGCAATTTTCGACTGCTTCATCATATCGTACACTTTAGCTAACACATCAGATGTTTCTAACGTACCAAAACGCGATAAAATAAGTTGAAAATACATACAAGAAAATTGCTCTCCTAACGCTCTACTTGCCGTTTCTTCCAAATGATGAGCTTCATCAAAAATAATATGTTCACATGATGCAAGTAATGATTCTTCACTCACGAAATCTTGGAACAATAAAGTATGATTTGTGATTACAACATCAGCAAATAATGCTTTATTTTTTGCACGCTGATAAAAACAACGGCTAAACCACACACTTTTCATGCCATTTGGACTATGAGCATCACTACAAATACGCTCCCATAATAACTTTCCTCCAGCTGGAATATTTAACTCATCTCGATCTCCTGATTCTGTATCAAGAAGCCATACTAAAATTTTCGCTTTCGTTAATGCATCATCGTAATGATTGTCCACTTCGCCCAATGCATGCTCAAATTTATGTAAACACAAATAATGCTTCCTTCCTTTTAACATCGCTACTTCAAACGGGAACGGAAGTATTTTTTTCAACAATGGGATTTCTTTTGCTAAAATTTGTTGTTGCAACTGCACAGTTTGTGTACTAATGACTACCGGCTGTTCTTTTTCTTTCGCATAAAAAATACTAGGCAGTAAATACGCTAATGTTTTCCCTGTACCTGTTCCCGCTTCAATTAACGAAAATCGAGAGTCTCTAAGCGCTTCGTAAACTTCATTTATCATCATCTGCTGCCCGTCTCTTTTTTCAAAAAACGGTATTACTTCAGCTAAACGCTGCATCGCTTCCGTTAAAAAAGAAGAAAAATCAGTAATTTTCTCCACGCCAATTTGCAATGCATAATTGCGTTTGCAGAGAGCAAAATTTCGATATATATCATATTTTTCCGCATCGTCTGTTCCATGTATCATCTTATTCAAAATACATGCAGACATAATGTCTCCAATGTTACTTTGGAACATATCGCTTAATTCATATAACGATTGCAATGTAACGAGTGGTAAACTTTCCATTTTAGCAAGCAATTGTAAAAATATCTCTGCTGTTACCATTGCATCACTATCAGCACGATGAGGCTGATCATGATCAAAGCCATATCTTTTTGCTAAATCACGTAATTTATAACTATCAGCTGTCGGCAATAAAATATGTGCCAGTTCAACTGTATCAATTTTCGGGCATGTTACTTCTAGGAATCCCGCTTGCCGTAGTTCTTCTTGTAAAAAGTTCCAATCAAAATGAACATTATGTGCAACAAAGTACGCACCTTGTAATAGTTCAATAATCATCGGCGCTACATCTCTGAATAACGGAGCTTTCTTCACAAGTGTTTCATCAATTCCCGTTAATTCTGTAATAAATGGGGGAATGTCCCGTTCAGGGTTTACAAAAGAAGAGAAAATTTCAAGAATTTCTCCATCTTCTACAACAACTGCTGCAATTTGAGTAATTTTATCTTTCCCATCTTTCCAGGCATTCCCTGTCGTTTCTAAATCGACTACGACATAACGCTTACTCATCTATGACACCTCAATTTCTTACCTTTCAAACAACAAAATTTCTATAGTGTTACTATACCACGTTTTTACTCATCTTAATGGAAAGATACGAAAAATGAAATGATTTTGCTTTCGCATAAGAAAAGCTATCCCTTTCACACAGAGATAGCTTTTCTTATACATTATAAAATTGTGCCTGCTTTTTCCGCTCCAAGCATTTCCACAATTTGATTATTGTCATCTAAAACAGCAATTTTCGGAACATGTGTTAGTACTTTTTCTTCTGAAACTAATCCGTAGCAAATGATAATGACTTTATCGCCGGGCTGAACGAGTCGAGCAGCTGCACCGTTTAAACAAATTACCCCTGTGCCGCGTTCTCCTTTTATAACATATGTTTCTAAACGAGCACCGTTATTATTGTTTACAATTTGCACTTTTTCATTTTCAACAATACCAACTGCATCCATTAAATCCTCATCAATTGTAATACTTCCTACATAATTTAAATTTGCTTCCGTTACCGTACCTCGGTGTAACTTCGCTCTCATCATTGTGCGAAACATAGTTGCTCCTCCTTATTCAACCGTAAATGTAATATTATCAATTAATCGTGCATTTTCAAACTTTACAGCTATCGCAATAATCATACGTCCGCTTATTTTCTCAACCTCAGTTAAATTCGGATACGTATATAGATCAGCATAGTCGACAATACCATGTGTGTTCGTTTCAATATATTCTTTAATGAAGTTCGTAATATTTTTTGGATTACGCTCCCCTTCAGCAACTCGTTCTTTCGCCATGTATAAGCTTTTATATAAATGCGGTGCTTCTTGGCGTTCTCTCTCTGATAAATAAATGTTGCGAGAACTACGTGCTAAGCCATCTTCTTCACGTACAATCTCAACCGGCACAATTGTCACAGGAATATTATAGTCACCCACAAATCCTTCGATAACTGCTACTTGCTGTGCATCTTTCATACCAAAATACGCACGATTTGGCATTGTAATATTGAAAAGCTTCATCAATACTGTTACAACTCCAGCAAAATGACCTGGTCGCTGCTTTCCGCACAAAACATCCGTACGCTTCACAACTTCAACATTCGTTGTCCGATCCGTTGGATACATTTCTTCGACACTTGGATAAAATAAATAATCCACTTCTACTTCACGCGCTAATCGCTCATCACGTTCAATATCACGCGGGTAGCGATCTAAATCTTCATTCGGTCCAAACTGCAATGGATTTACAAATATACTTAACATAACAATATCATTTTCTTTTTTCGCTTGTCTCAGTAACGTTAAATGTCCTTCATGCAAATAGCCCATCGTTGGAACGAACCCAACTTTTTTCCCGCTTGCACGAAGCTCTCCTGCGATTTGCTGCATCTCTTGCACTGTCGTAATAATATGCATTATTGTTTTCCTCCGTATAACGCTAAGCATTCTTCTTCTTTCATCGTAAACGAATGTTCTTTCTCTGGAAATTGTCTTTCCTTTACTTCATGAACATATTGCCCAATACCTCTTACTATTTCTTCTTGCACAGATGTGTACTGCTTCACAAATTTCGGAACGCGGTTTACACCATACGTAATAAGATCGTGATAGACAAGAACTTGACCATCCGTTCCATTACCAGCGCCAATACCGATAGTTGGAATCGACAATTGTTTTGTTACAAGTTCCGCTAATTGCATCGGTACACACTCTAATACAAGCGCAATTGCTCCCGCCTCTTCGCATTTTTTGGCGTCTTCTAACAATTTCTTTGCACTTTCCGCATCTTTTCCTTGCACTTTATAGCCACCTAGCACACCGACAGATTGCGGTGTTAAGCCAAGATGGGCTACAACTGGAATGCCTGCATTCGTAAGGAAACGAATGATTGATACAACTTCATCTGCTCCTTCAACTTTTACTGCATGCGCACCGCTTTCTTGCACAATACGACGTGCGTTATGCATAGTTTCTTGCAGTGAAACATGATAAGACATAAATGGCATATCTGTTACAACAAATGTATTTTTCGCGCCGCGGCGCACTGCTTTCGTATGATGAATCATATCATCAACTGTTACTGGAATTGTTGAGTCGTAGCCGAGCACAACCATGCCAAGCGAGTCACCAACTAAAATCATGTCAACTTCTGCTTCCTCAGCAAACTTTGCTGAGGGATAGTCATATGCAGTTACCATCGCAATCGGCTCACTTTGTTCTTTCATTTTCAAAAAATCCGTTACAGTTTTCAAAAACTTCTCCTCCTTTACCTGGAGAGAGGAGATGGCCGGATGAAAAAACATATAAAAAACCCTTCTGGCCATAAAAAGGCAGAAGGGTAGTATCATTCGGCAAAATTCATCCCTCTGTCCCAGTCCTATTTTGGATCAAGGCAGAATCCACATTTTTATTTTGATTTTCCTAAACAGCGGTGCAGTTCACATTGATACTGCCCATATTCGACCTTATTATAACAAATAGCAAAACATAATTGCTATACTTTTCTAAAAAAGAAAATCATTTTTCACATACAATAGCCCTTTGCTTCTTTTTAACATACTTCCAAAAGAATTCCCCTTCCTCAAGGAATGAGAAGGGTCAAGCCCAATGAGTAGGGAAGGGATGAATTTTAGTTGGCGTAAGCCAAAGGAATGAAAAAGGAATTTCCTCAAATGAGACAGAAATTATAGAAACCTTATCCCGCATTAACGGGCAGTTATGCCTCACTGACGGAAGTTTCACTTTATTTCACTTCAATATCAGCGGAATGAATATGATGTACGATTCCTTCATGATCTTCAAGTATAAGGACACCATCAGCCGTAATTCCTTTTGCAATTCCCGTAATTGTATTTGTCATTGTACGCGCTGTAATTTCTTTTCCAATACTCACAGCGTAACTTTCCCACAAAAGCTTAATAACTGAAAAACCACGATCTAAATACTCTTTATATAGCTTTTCCATTTGTAAGAAAATTTGCTGCATAAGTTCAGCTCGTACAATCGTTTTTTCGGCTTCGAGTGCTAAGGAAGTAGCAGTATGCTGGATATCTTCCGCAAAATGCTCTTGTTTTTGATTAACATTAATGCCAATTCCAATAATAACAGCATTAATTTTATCAGGATCTGCTTGCATTTCTGTTAAAATGCCAACTACTTTCTTCCCATTAATTAAAATATCATTCGGCCATTTAATGCCAACGGAAAGATTTGTGCATTTTTCAATTGCCTGCGCTACGCTAACAGCAGCTAACAATGTTAATTGCGGTGCTTGATGAATCGGAACTGTTGGGCGTAAAATAATGCTCATCCAAATTCCTGTCCCTTTTGGTGAGTACCACTTTCTGCTTAATCGGCCACGACCTGCTGTTTGCTCCTCTGCAACAACAACGGTTCCTTCAGCTGCTCCTTCATAAGCAAGACGAGCTGCGATTTGCTGTGTAGATGTTACCGACTCTTCAAAGTATACCGTTCTGCCTAAAAACTCTGTTTGTAAACCGAGCTGAATTTCATTTGCTGTTACTTTGTCTGGTTTACTTGCAATGCGATAACCTAGGCGTCGTACAGCCTCTAGCTCATATCCTTCTTCCCTAAGGAATTCCATATGTTTCCACACAGCTGTTCTTGAGCATCCTAGTTTCTCGCTAATCGTTTGTCCCGATAGAAATTCACCATTAGCTTCAGAAAAGATTTGCAATAACTGTTTTCTTATAGTAGATTGCATCTATGCATCCACTCCTTTATACACTCTTTCTCATTTTTTAATCGTCCGTATACGACTTCTTCTTCAATTTTTTGCAGTGCATTCGCAACCCACGGTCCTGCCTGTTCCTTTGACCATGATAATAAATCGTTGCCACTTACTTGCAATTGCTGCCGATTATGAATTGGTAAATCTTCATATACCTTTTCTACACTCTCAACATTCGAATTTAAATATGTATTCATGATAGCTTCGTATACACGCTCTGCCGTAAGAGCAATATCTTTCCCAGCTTTATATAATAAAAACTCATTCCAACCGTGTTTTTCTCGTGCCCTCACATATAATAAAACGGATACAATATCTTTTATTTTTTTATTTGAAAATTTCCATTGTCTTAAAAAAACAGATGGGTGTTCTTCCCTCATACAATATAAAAAGAACGCCCACGCCTCAGTATCATTTTTGAAAAAACTCCAATCATACTCTGCTGCGTTTGAAATAAAATCTCCGCACATTTGTAAATAAGGCAAGTGCTCATATAATTTCGTTTCTACTAGCAGCTGAAGTGCTTTTGCGCAATATGCACCGGTAAGTAGCTTTTCAAATTCAACTGTAATTCTTTCAATTGCGATATGTTCAAGTAAATGTCCATACTTTATAATAGCTTGTTTTGTTTCTTCTTCTAAAGTAAATCCAAGTGTACTAACAAAGCGAATACCGCGCATCATACGAAGAGCATCTTCTTGAAAACGATCTGCTGCATTCCCTACAGTTGCAATTTCCTTTTTAGCAATGGCTTCTTGTCCACCAAATAAATCAACGATTTCTCCGGTTTCCGTCATAGCAATTGCATTCATTGTAAAATCACGACGTTGCAAATCTTCGTCTAGCGAACGAACAAATTGTACACTGCCCGGATGACGAAAATCTTCGTAGTCTCCCTCTGTTCGAAATGTCGTTACTTCATACGGAATATCTTCTTGTACAACAATGACCGTACCGTGTTCAATTCCAACAGGTACGTGGCGCGGGAATAGACGCATTACCTCTTCTGGCAAAGCAGATGTTGCAATATCGATATCACCAATTGGTCTTCCAATTATATAATCGCGCACGCTCCCACCTACAAAATACGCTTCAAAGCCATTTTGCGTTAACGTATTAATAATTGGAACCGCTCGTTTAAATCGTTTCATATTTGTCATCCCTTAATATGTCATAATAAATCGCTTCATATTGTGAAACAATCTTTTCTGAGCCAAATTGTTCATACGCCACTTGCATGGAACGCTTGGCCATTTTAGCATGTAATGTATCATCTTGAAGAAGCTGGATTGCTTGCTGTGCAGCTCCCTCTACATCTCCTAGTTCACATATATATCCCGTTTCTCCGTGTTCAATAACTTCAGGAATGCCACCAATACGCGTACCAATACAAGGGACACCACACGCCATTGCTTCAAGCAATACAAGTCCAAAACTTTCTTTCTCTGATAACAGCATCATCACATCACTCATTGCCAGAAGCTCAGCTACATTATCTTGCTTTCCTAAAAATAAAACATGATCTTCAATTCCTAAATGTTTCACGAGCTGCACAATCGTACAAAATTCAGGACCATCGCCAACAAGCAATAGTTTTACTTTTGCTTGTTTTACAATGAGAGCGAATGATTGTACCACATCCTGAACACGCTTTACTTTTCGAAAGTTCGAAATATGAATTAATACTTTTTCTTCTTTTTGTATACCGTATTCTTTTCTTAACTGGGACATATCCCTTTGAAAGTACACGCGTTCATCAATAAAATTATAAACCGTTTTAATTTCTTTTTGCGTGTTTACTAATTCATATGTTTCTTCAATAAGTGAATGAGATACAGCCGTCACAACATCTGATTGTTCAATTCCAAACCGAATTAGATTATTTAAGGAAGGATCCGATCCTAATACAGTAATGTCTGTTCCATGTAATGTTGTTACAATTTTAATGTTTTCGCCAATCATTTGCTTTGCCAAATATGCGCAAATCGCATGCGGAATTGCATAATGTACATGCAGTATATCTAACTTTTCTCTTTGCGCTACTTCTGCCATTTTACTCGCTAGCGCCAAGTCATACGGCGGGTATTGAAAGACAGAATATTGATTAACTGTTACTTCATGAAAATAAATGTTCGGATATACTTTATTTAAACGAAACGGCAATCCTGACGTAATAAAATGAATTTCATGCCCGCGTTCTGCTAACAACTTTCCTAATTCCGTTCCAACCACTCCAGAACCGCCAACAGAAGGATAACAAGTAATCCCTATTTTTAATTTCATTTTACTCCTCCTATTAAATCTTCATCTAATAGAAGTGGCCTTTTGCTCATAAATCCTTCTGCATATGTCACGCCAACTTCTTTTCCAAACATTTTTTCACGCGCTACAACCGTTTCTACATACCCTTCTGTCAACGGAGTTATTACACCGTTTTCTCCTTTTGTAAATTGACTTTCATATGCTTCTAACGCAGCAATCTTATCAGAAATATATGAACTAATATCAATACAAAAATCCGGTTTATGAAAGCCATTAATCATGTAAAAATAGAGTGATTGTACGCGATGAGGCGGAATTTCCGGCATATATTTACGAATTCCCGCTGAAAAGATGGCTTCTTCTACAAGTTTTGCACAATTTGCATGATCTGGATGACGATCCTCATAAAATGGTACGAAGACAAGCTTCGGTTTATGCGTACGAATAATTTTCACAATCTCTTGGATATACTCTTCTTTCATATATAAGCCGCGGTCTGGCATCGCTAGATTCATGCGCTTCTGTACGCCAAGCCTTCTAGCTGCCTCTATCGCTTCCTGCTTTCTCAGCTCTACCGTTCCATTAGAAGAAAGATCTGCCTCTGTTAAATCACAAATTCCAACTTCATACCCTTGTTTCGTATATTTCGCGATTGTACCCGCCATACCAATTTCAACGTCATCGGCATGGGCACCAAAAGCTAATATATGTAATCCGTTCATATCGTTCCCCTCATTTTCGTAGCTTTCGATAATCTAAATCGCCCCGCTCTAATGCATGCATTAAAAGCTCCGCACTTGCCATATTCGTTGCAAGTGGAATTGAGTATACATCACATAAGCGAAGAAGCGCATTCACATCCGGTTCATGTGGCTGCGACGTTAATGGATCACGGAAGAAGATCACCATATCCAAGTCATTTTTTGCAATCATTGCACCAATTTCTTGATCGCCCCCAAGCGGACCAGATTGATATCTTGTCACAGACATACCTGTCGCCTCCATAATTCGAAGACCTGTTGTTCCTGTTGCAAATAACATATGTTTCTCTAAAATAGGTTGGTATGCATACACAAACGAGACCATATCATTTTTCTTTTTATCATGGGCAATTAAGGCAATCTTCATCTTTATTTTCCCCTTTAGTCAATAATATTTTCTAAACCATATACGAGATGATCTAATTGCATGACTGTTTCAATAGAAAGTTTTACTCCTGACATAAATGATGCACGGTTAAAAGAATCGTGACGAATCGTTAACATTTGTCCATCCCCGCCAAATAGTACTTCCTGATGTGCAATCAATCCTGGTAACCGTACGCTATGAATATGAATACCATCAACATTTGCACCGCGTGCACCTTCTAGTTGTTCTGTTTCATTTGGATGCCCTTGTTGTTTCGGTTCACGATTTTGACGAATTAAATCTACGGTCTTCACAGCCGTACCAGAAGGAGCATCTAATTTTTGATCATGATGCAATTCAATGACTTCAACATCTTGGAAATATTTCGCTGCCATTTGAGAGAACTTCATCATTAAAACAGCTCCAACTGCAAAGTTTGGTGCAATAATTGTACCAACTTGTTTCTCTTTCGCTGTTTCTGTTAATTTTTGCAGCTCTTCTTCTGTAAAACCTGTTGTTCCGATAACAGAACAAATGCCTCGCTCTACCGCAAGTGTTACGTGTTTCTTTCCGATTTCTGGTGTTGTTAAATCAAGCAAAACATCTGCTTCCACTTCATCTAAACAAGTATGTAAATCCGCATAAATTGGAGCATCTATATTAGGTAATCCAGCAATTTCAGAAACTTTCTTACCACCATGTTTGTAATCAATAGCAGCAACTAATTTGAAATGTGGTGTTCTCTCCATAAGAAGTACTGCTTCTTGCCCCATACGTCCTCGTGGCCCTGCAATAATTACTTTAATCTCATTCATTCCTTCTTCTCTCCCTCTTCAATACGTGTCCAGCGATCTTTATCACGTGTATTAAATTTTTCCATAACTATATTATGAGCTGTTTCTAAATCAATGTTTAAGCTATTTGCCATGCAAATCATAACAAATAACACATCCCCAAGCTCTTCTTCAACTGTACGTTCTTTTTCTGTGCTTTTCTTAGGCTTTTCACCATAATAATGATTAATTTCCCTCGCAAGCTCTCCCATCTCTTCTGTTAAACGAGCCAGCATAGCAAGCGGACTAAAATATCCTTCTTTAAATTGACTAATATATGCATCTACTTCCTTTTGCATATCTTTCATTGTTTTTTGTTCCATGTTATTCACCTCTAATCCTTCATTTATCATGTTAGCCAATTCATGACGATTTGACAAATATTATCGCATGTCATCGCTTATTTGCCACGTTTTTGACGATACACTATGAAAACTCCCGTTCTACTTCGGATCTTGAAGTGGTAGTTTCCTATGTGTCACTTTTACTAGATGCTTAACACGCGTGAAGTTTTCTTGCCAATTTTTCAATAAATTACGTATACTATCCTTAAGAACAAGGTAAGGTCATGACTACATACTAGGGGGATTTGCATGAAATTAAACTTAAAAATCAAAAATATTCTTTTTATTCTGATTGGTTCTGCTATTTTCTCATTTGGCATCGTTAATATTAATATTGAAAACCATTTAGCAGAAGGTGGTTTTACTGGAATTACACTACTTCTTTATTTCCTATTTTCACTAGACCCATCCTATACAAACTTAATCTTAAATATACCAATCTTTTTTATCGGTTGGAAAATGCTTGGTCGTACGACATTTTTATATACATTAATAGGGACATTTAGTGTTTCGTTATTTCTCTGGATTTTTCAGCGTTATGATGTATTTAATTTACATTTAAACTTACAAAATGATATGATGTTAGCCGCTTTGTTTGCTGGCTTATTTATTGGTGTTGGGTTAGGAATTATTTTCAAGTATGGCGGCACAACAGGTGGAGTCGATATTATTGCACGGCTAGCTCATAAATATATCGGCTGGAGCATGGGGAAAACTATGTTTATGTTTGATGCCGTCGTCATTACCTTATCAATCCTTACATATTTATCTTACCAACAAGGAATGTATACATTAGTTGCCGTTTTTATCGGAGCAAAGGTCATTGATTTTATGCAAGAAGGAGCATACGCTGCTAAAGGAGCAACAATTATATCTGAGAAAAATGATGAAATTGCTGCACAAATTTTATCAGAAATGGATCGTGGAGCAACTTTCTTAAAAGGAATGGGTACATACACAAAAATTGAACGAAATGTTTTATATTGCGTTGTTGCTAAAAATGAAATTGTAAAACTTAAAAGTATTATCACATCTGTTGATCCACACGCTTTCGTTGCTGTAAGTGATGTGCATGATGTTGTTGGCGAAGGATTTACGCTCGATGAAAATAAAAATCCCCTGCATAATTAACTATACAGGTTCTTCAAAAATAACGAACTTTCTTTCTAAACACAAAACTAGAAAAGTTATCGAATCCAATAACTTTTCTAGTTTTTTTATGATTACCTGTAGAAAAAAAGCTATTATATATACTTCCTCAACTTTTCTAAATCCTCATGGATCAAATCCAATAAACTCCGATTATAAAAAATTGATGCAGGATGAAAAGTTGGGAAAATTGTATAAGCTTTTTCTGTCCAAGTATAAGTTGCGTCATTAGGATCTGCTAGTCGCCGAACAGGTTGCGTAAACACTTGACCGTGCATCTCTGATACTTTTTTGTCTGAACCAGCTAAACGTTTGAGCGCAATGTTTCCTAGTGTAACAATAATAGGTGCATGAATATGCTCAATTTCATAATCCAAAATTGGAGCGTGTGCAAGTATCTCCTGCTGATTCGGCGTACGATTATATTTGCGCTTCACTATTTCTCCACTTCGCTCTCGTTTCTCTCCCCATTTATACGGCCGACTACGTACCGCACTAGTAATGTATACTTCTTCTCTTGTCACATCAACCCTCTTTAGAAAATCCATGAGCTGATTACCAGCTCTTCCGCTAAAAGGTATCCCATTATGAATTTCTGTTTCGCCCGGCGCTTCTCCTACAAGCATCATTTTTGGATTTTGTGGTCCTTGTCCATATACAAAACCTTCAACAGGATAAGGGGCCATTCTCTCTTTCGCTTGCTTCACTAATAACTCTGGAAATTCCATATTTATCACCTCTGCTTGTTACACTTTTATCCCGTTACTTTAGGGCAGTAAGACTCCCACATCAAGATTCTGAGAAAACAAAGAAGATAGGTGGGAGATAACTGCTGGCATGCGCCCGATTGGTGAGAGCTTTCCATCAGTGGGGGATAAAAAGAGCTGCTGCTCAATAATAAACAGCTAACTCTTCATTTATTCTTACACAAACTTCTCACATTACATACGTTTATAAAAGACATAACAGGCACTTCGATAATTATGACAATAAAAAAGACTATCAAAACTGATAGTCTTTAATCATCATTCCGTTGCATACCTGTATAAATTAATAAAAGACGAAGCAGTTCAAATACTGCAACTGCCGCTGCTGCAACATACGTAAGCGCTGCTGCATTTAATACTTTACGAGCTTGGCCATATTCGTCCGTTGATACAATTCTTAGCGCTTCAATTTGCTTCATTGCACGTTTTGATGCATCAAATTCAACCGGAAGTGTAATAAGTTGGAATAACACACCCGCTGCCATTAAGATAATTCCTAATAACAATAAATTTGACATACGTGCAAACATACCAATCATAATAAAAATCCACGACATATTTGAACCAAAATTTGCAACAGGAACAAGCGAATGACGGAAACGCATAAAGCCATAATCTTTTGCATCTTGAATCGCATGCCCAACTTCGTGCGCGGCTACCGCTGTCCCAGCAACAGAATGCCCATAGTAATTGTCTGTGGATAAGCGAACTGTTTTCGATGTTGGATCATAGTGGTCAGATAAATGCCCTGGTGTTTCTTCTACCGCAACATTGTACAAGCCATTCTCATCTAAAATTCTACGAGCCACTTCCGCACCTGTCATACCAGAAGTTGAATACACTTGAGAGTATTTACTATATGCGCTTCGTACTCGAGACTGTGCATACAACGGTATGATCATGATGATAGCGAAGTAAATTAAGTAAAAACCCATCATGAACCTCCAATAAAGTTATGTCATATAGTAATAACCATTCTATTTTCTTCCTGTAACATTGTCAATAAAGAAACCTTACAACATAGCTTCTTTATTTCACTTCATTTAAAAACAATCTTATCTATTTTTCGAATGCATTGTATTTTTTTGTTTTTCTTTTTCCCCTTTATACTTTCTCCAACCAACATACGTTAATGTAAAAATAATAATGCCTCCTGTTACAGTCATAAACCATATAAGCGAAGAATCTACCTCATCCCTTTTCGCCATGCGAAAAATTTTATTTAAATCATCTTTTATAATTTTCACTTGTGTTTGACCACTCTTATTTTGGATCATCATATAACGAAATTCATCTAAGTACGACAAATGAGAATTCATGCGCTGTAATTGTTCTTCCGGCAAGGCAATCATTAAACTTGGATAAATAATATCAAATTCATGCAAAAATACATTTAACGACTGTTGAAAATGTTCATGTTCTTCTTTTTGCATTGTGTTTTCGACCTGCTTAAATGCACTCATCACATTTTCTTCTCGTTCCATCCAAAGCGGCTGATATTTCGATACTTCTGCATCTAATGCGAGACGAAGTGCTAGCACATCATCTATCTTTATTTGTTTACTCGTTCCTTTTTCCTCTAGTGACTGCAATGCTTTATCATAAGCAAGCGAAATAACACGAATATGCTCAGGCGCTACTTTCTTTGTTTGATTGACCGTTAAAAATTGTTGTGAAAAATCCGTTAATATTTGCGCTGCTTTATCGTATTCCTCTTGTTTTACAAATTGCAACGAGTCATCCAATAATCCATTTAACTCATTCCAATTAGCTGCATATATGCGAACAGGAAACAATATAAACATAAACGTTATGATTCCAGCTAATACTCTTTTCATTCTTGTCCCCCCTATAGCTTCTAATACACTATATGAATTGGTGGACAAGAATAGACCTTGAACCTATCAAGTTACTTTTCTGATGAAGCGTTACGACTTACTACATGCATCCCTCTCTTTTTCATAAAAAAACGATAGAGAAAATAACAACAAGCACTCCCAAACAAAATAAGTAATAAAATTATACAAGCAGCATGCATAAAGAATTGTTCCGGCAACATAAGGATAATAGGATCAGTATCTGGATCAAACAACCAATAATCATTTTGAAAAAGAAGTTTATGAAAGAATACGAAACTCTTTTCAAAATTGATTGCTATCGGGAGTATTAATGCAATTGGAAATACAATTGTAAAAATCGCTGCATACAACAAAAACTTTTCCTTTTGTTTTCGTAAAAGATAGACTCCCCCGATAAATGATATACCCATACTTATATACATCGCATATTGAATAAAAACAATGATATTTTTTACATCAACAAAATGAATTCGTCCTCTCTCAGACATGTCTAATGTTGGAAAATGTAATGGCTTATCATAAAAAGGGGAAAGATAGGTAATAAGTGCATCATAGTTTTGAATAATTGCCTCTTTTGTCATATTTGCCATTTGAGGAATATTTAACATGTCAATTTCTATATAATAAATCTCTTTCCCGTATACAACACATAAAACTGCGATTGAAAAAATACAAAAAGCGATACAAAAAGGAACAAGACATAATAAGAATCCATTCCAAATTTTTGAATATATACTATGTGAATTCATCCATCTTCCCCATTCCCTATTTTTTATTTATAAAGAAAACTTTAGTCTTTTCTCTCTTAGACAAAAATAATATGTAATAGCTATAACAACCATACTAAGCCAAAATGTGAAATAACCAATTTGTCGATCATACATAAACATAACACTATATTTCGGCATTTGACCAAACAAATAATCAATAATATCATTATGCAGTGTCCAAATAATTGCAATGATAAAATGCCAATATTTCATTCTATAAAATGGTGCGTATAAAAGTCCTTGGACAGCCATTGCAAGATGAAAAACAATAAGTATATACCCTTCTATTCCAATGTATCCGGTCACAATAAGAGTTAATACATTCACCACAACAGCCCAAATCCCATATTTGACTAACGTTACAACTGCTAACGCTTCCATTAGACCCCAATTTTTCTTTTGTAAAAATGCAATTAATACAAAAACAAAAAACAAGCTCGCTGTCGGACTATCTGGAACAAACGGCAAAAAAATGATAGGGGTTTCATTTAATTGATTTCCATACCAAATATAACCATAAATTGTCCCTAGAATATTAATAATGAGCAATAACCATAGAAAAGAGCGTTGTTTTAATAACAAATAGATAAATACCAAAATGTAACTACCTCAACTTTCTCAAAATAAACACCATTTCCCATAAGTCAGCATGATAAGGCAATGGAGTTACATTATTATTATAGCAAATTCTCTTCTAAAAAAATAAAAACCGACTGCAAAATTGCAGTCGGCACTCATTTACTTTTTATTATATTTCTCGATAAATTCTGTTACCTTCTTCAACTCTTCATCTGTGCCCTTAAAGACACCTTTTGGCATTGCACCTTTTCCCTCTTTTGCGATTTTTGCAATCTCCTCCGGTTTTAACGTCAAGTTTTGCAGTGATGGTGCAGCTGCTCCCCCTTGTAAGTTATCACCGTGACATGTTAAACATGTATTTTTTTGCATAATTTTATAGCCGTCATCATTTTTATCAACTTGTACCGTTTTTACAATCGCACCTTGTCTTTTCGCAGCTGCCCAGTCATGTGTTGCGACCGATTGCCACGTTAAGAAAACGATAGATGCTAATGCTAAAAGCATAAATCCTGTTGCAACCGGGCGTTTAAATGGACGACGTTCCGGTCCTCGATCAAGAAACGGGGCAAGTAATAACGAGCCAAATGCGATACCTGGCATAATAAATGCACCAATGACAGTATATGGACCGGATGCATAAGAATACTTTAACAATTGATACAGAAATAAGAAGTACCAGTCTGGAAGTGGGATATACCCTGTATCGGTAGGATCTGCAATTCTTTCAAGCGGTGATGGATGTGCTACTGTCAAACAAAGATAACCAATTAAAAAGACTGCACCAACCATCCACTCTTTTAATAAAAAGTTTGGCCAAAATGCCTCTGTTTTCCCTGGATATTCAGAATAATCTTTCGGAATATTCGGTTTTCTAACAGCAGGTACTCGCGAATCTCCGACAAACTTCATCCCTTTGCCGCGATGCATAGTCTCCCTCCTTTAATTATGTTTTTTCCTTATAAACTAATAAAATCTTATAGCGGACCGGAAATACCTTGTTTGCGAATCATGATGAAGTGAACTGCCATTAATCCGAGAAGTGCGGCTGGCAAGAAGAATACGTGAATAGCAAAGAAGCGAGTTAATGTTTGAGCACCGACAATTTCGGAGTGGCCGGCAAGCAATGTTTTTACATAAGAGCCAATAAGCGGTGTTTGCTCTGCGATTTGAAGCCCTACTTTTGTTGCAAATAATGCCTTCATATCCCATGGTAATAAATACCCTGTAAAACCTAATCCTAACATAACAAAGAAGATAAGTACCCCAACAATCCAGTTTAATTCACGAGGCTTTTTATACGCACCTTGGAAGAAAACTCGAAGTGTATGTAAAAACATCATAACGATAACAAGACTTGCGCCCCAGTGATGCATACCGCGAACAATTTGTCCATATGCCACTTCATTTTGTAAATAGTAGACAGATTCCCACGCATTTTTAATATCTGGTACATAGTACATTGTTAAAAACATTCCTGATAAAATTTGGATAACCGTAACAAAAAACGTAAGTCCTCCAAAACAGTAAACGAAAGCTGAAAAGTGATGCGCTGGATTTACATGTTCCGGCACTTCATGATCCGCAATGTCACGCCATAAAGGGGTAATATCTAGCCGTTCATCTACCCAATCGTAAATTTTATTTAACATCTATTTCGCCCCCCCTCTTGGCTTCGCTTTACCTAAATAAAGCGTTCCATCTTTCACCTGTGATTGATACACATCAAGCGGAGCAAGAGGTGGTGTTCCTTTTATATTTATACCATCTTTTGTATAACGCCCTCCGTGGCACGGACAGTAGAATTGATTTGGATGTGACTTGTCCGAATTCCAGTTCACCGTACACCCTAAATGTTTACAAATTGGAGAAAATGCTACAATGTCTCCGCTTTCATCTTTGTGAATCCAAGCTGACTTTGGTTCTTCTGATTTATACCAACCGTCAACTTGTTTTACTTTAAAGTCGAAGCGCTTCGGTTCAGACGTAATATCCTTTACCTGTGCAACTGCAACCATCTCGCCCCCTGCTTCTTTCCTTAAAACTGGATCAAGCGCAAAGCGCGTCATTGGCATTAAAATACCTGCTGCCATAAATCCTCCTACACCTGTAAGAGTGTAGTTTAAAAACTGTCTTCTTGACACCCTGTGTTCTTTCTCACTCACGAAAATTTCCCCCCTCTATCAGAAATTGTCCCCCGTGAAAAACTAATATAAAAGATAAAAACTAGGACACTATCATGATATAATACCCTACTACATTGGTCAATATCATACTACTCACAATTATCTAAACTATCAATTTATTATTTATTTTCCCACTTTTCAGTAAATATTTCCATAATTTTTTTTATTTGCGCATGAATTAGTTCCCTTTTTGTTTGATCACTAAGCTGCTCTAACGGCAGTGCTTGTAAACAAAATAGCGGTTCTGTTAATTCATGCTCCATTTCTTTCCAAGAAAAATCACTCGTAATCAGCGCAATATGCTGCAAACCTTTATCTTTCAGGTAATTCGTCCATTCTTGCAAACGCTGCTGTTCACTTACACATCCTTCTACATACGTAAATGCTGGTAATAAAAATACTCTCCCTTTATACTCCCTCTCTAACTCTCTCGTTAAAACAGAAATAAATTCTCCTTCTACGACTGTTTCCTTCATCCCCTTTTCAAAGGAAATTGAAAGAAGCGGTATAATTCCCGTATCAATATATTCTCTTGCCTGTTCGTATTCTACTACATCTGCCACAGCCCACTTCACACTTAATAGCCCCCTTTTTTCCCCTTACTCCCACTCTAACGGCCAGTATAATCCTATTGAGAAAACAAGCAATAATTACCCATAAGAGCCTGAGCGGTTCAACTAATGATACAGAAAGTTCACTCTATTTCTATTAAACCATACAGATAAAGGTAAAAAAAGAAAAACCATCTATAAAAGACGGTTTTTCTTTTTAATAGTCTAAAAATTTTCAAAATTTCTTTTCACAGAGAAGTTTATAAGCGTTTTAACTCATCTGTGAATTTGCGGAATGCTTCTTCATCATGGGTATCAAGCGCTTCGTCAATTAATTTCAAAAGTCGTTCTTTCCGAAACGAATATACGCTTTCTTCTAAAAATCGCTCTGCTAATAAACGATCTTTTTCATTTACTTCGATATTCTTCGGTAAATATGGATTTTCTTCTAGTACTGCCACATAATTCGCATTTTGGAAAGATGATTTAAAGTTGAGCTGAATATAAATATCTTCATCTCTGTTTAAGCGAATATCATGAAATGATTTTTCCGCATCAGTCGTCATTACATTTTGTTTATAAAAATGAAACGGTAAATCTTTCACGCAATTTGCTGACATTACCAACCCACGCGGACAATATTTCGCATGCTCCACAAAATGTACCTTATCCATTAATTGATCGTGACTCATTAAATAATTTAAAATCCAAACACATTCTCGCTGTTTCAGTTGATAATTATTTAAAAACCATTTTACAAAATCTTTCTTTTCATTCACAGAAACAGGGGTATTCATAGCGCTTAATCCCTCCTCTGTCCTTCTTTTTCTTTTTACATTCAAGAAGCAGCATTCAGTTTCCTTCCAACTTATGAAAAATCCTCTAAATTATATAATAATTCTTCTATATGAGTTTGTGTCGGATCTAGCTGCAATAAACGTGTAAATACTTCTTTCGCCTCTTTTCGCAATCCTTCTTCTAACAAGAAGTAACCGTACTCCTCCAAGAAATCTGGATGATTCTTAAAAGAAGTATATGCACTTTGGTAATGTTTTAATGCATCCGAATACAATTCTAATTGTTTTTTTGCATGTGCAATATCCCAAAGTAATTGCGTGTCCGTTTCCCCGTTATCGATGGCTTTTTCTACAACAGCAATCACCTCTTCATACCTTTCTTCTTCCTTTAAGATGTATGAATACTTTAATGTAGCCCCTAAATGCGAAGGATCAATCGCTAATGCTTTCTTAAGTGCATCTTCCGCTTCATATCTTTTCCCTAGCTTCGCTGCAACGTTAGCAAACTCTACATAAAATGGTATCGATAATTCGTCAATTTTTATTCCTTCTTGAAGTGTTTCATAACTTTCTTGAAGCATTCCTTCTTTTTCGTAACATTTCGCCAAATATATATATAAAGATGCATATTCTGGATCTAACTCTTTTAATTCTTCCCATACACTAATTGCTCTTTGATACTGTTCTCCTTGATACAAAGTAAATGCAAATCCAAATAAAGAATGAATATCCTTCTGCTCCTCTAAACCTTCCTCGTAATAAGAAATTGCTTCAGCCCATTGTCCAAGTGCACTTAAATTCTCAGCCAATCGAAGCGGAACAACAACCCCGCCCATCACTTTATGTTCTGGGAGTAATGATTCATAATATGGAATTGCTTTACTATCTTCTCCTTTACTGCTATACAATTCCCCAAGTCCAAAAGCAATTACCGGCTCATCTGGCATCATCGCTTTCGCTTTTAATAATTTTTGTTCTGCTACTTCATCAAAACCTTGCATTTGATATAAATCAGACGCAAGGAGGAGAGATTGAACATATAATTCATCATTCTCTTGAATACCGTGAAGGACTTCAATTGCTTCATCTTCTTTGTCTAAATCAATATATAACTCTGCTAAAAATAGCGTGAATTCACTCTCTTCCGGATATAGCAAACGTAAATCTTCTACTATTTCTAGCGCTTGATCTACAAACCCTAGTGTATAGTAATAACGTGCAATATCATACTTTTCTTCATCCGTACCTTGTTTTACTTGCTCTGCTAATAGTTGTAATCCTTTCTCTACTTCACCGTTTTCAATATATGTAACAGCTTGTTCAAACTTTTGCATAACTTTCTCCTTTATATAAATACTTATGTAAATTCCATAATAAACAACTGTCTCTATGTAAGCAACAGTGTGAAAAAGAAAAGAACCTTCTCAAAAAGAAAAGATTCTTTTTAGTTTTGCAGCATATGTAACTGTTCAAAGAAGTTCGGATATGACACAGCTACTGCCTCGCTATTTTCAATTATAACTTCTCCGTCTGCTATACACGATGCAATGCCTAGCATCATACCGATACGATGATCACCGTGGCTATTTACTACGTTTCCATGTAATTGCGTTTTACCATGCACAATCATACCATCTTCTGTTGCTTCAATATGCGCTCCTAGTTTTTTTAATTCATTTACAACTGTATCAATACGATTCGTTTCTTTTACTTTTAATTCTTCCGCATCTTTAATCACAGTTGTCCCTTCTGCTTGGGTTGCTAACAGTGCCAAAATTGGAATTTCATCAATTAATTTAGGAATAAGCGCACCGCTAACTTCTATTCCTCTTAATTTTGAGGTTTCAATTGTAATATCACCGCATGGCTCAAACTCTTCATTACGAATATTATCTATTGACAAATTCGCCCCCATTTGTGATAACACATCAAGAATTCCAGTTCTTGTCGGATTTAACCCAACGTTTTTTAATACAACTTTACTATTTGGTACAATTGCACCTGCAACTAAGAAAAAGGCAGCTGAAGAGATATCTCCTGGCACCTCAATATTCGCCGCAGAAAGCTTTTGTCCACCTTCTAATGAGACAGTTAATCCATCAACAGTAACATCGCAACCAAATGTACGTAACATACGCTCTGTATGATCACGAGATTGTAATGGTTCTGTCACAGCTGTCACGCCTTCTCCTTGTAGCCCTGCAAGTAAAACAGCTGATTTCACCTGTGCACTTGCCACGGGTGAACGATAATGTATGCCTTTTATATTTCCTCCCCGAATAGAAAGAGGCGTATATTGTCCATCTTCTCTTCCATCAATTTTAGCGCCCATTTGACGAAGGGGTTCTGTAACACGTTTCATCGGACGCTTTCCAATTGAAGAATCTCCGATAACTGTACAATGAAACAATGCATTTGCTAGTATACCAAGCATCAACCGAATTGTCGTTCCTGAATTTCCAACATCTAATACTTCTGTCGGTTCTACTAGTCTTTGTAACCCTTTTCCATATACAGTGACATCGTTACTATTTTGCTCAATCCTAATTCCTAACTTTTGAAAGCACGCAATCGTACTTAAACAATCTTCACCCTGAAGAAAATTTGTAATCTTCGTTGTTCCTTCTGCAATTGCCCCAAACATAACAGCGCGATGCGAAATGGATTTATCCCCAGGAACAAAAATCGTTCCATTTAATCCGTTCCTAAGCTTTGTTAATCGTTTCACCTCTATCACCTCTATTAATGTTCACATATGTATTCTTTTTTTATCTTAATGCTTTTGGGCAGGAAGAGCCCGATTGGTGAGAGCTTTCCATCTGTGTGGGATGAAGAATCTTCCACACAGATGGAAGGTTCACTTTATTGTACTTCTTTCCTTCTTCTTTACGCAAATAGAATGAAAAAAACGACTCCTAATAATGGAGCCGTTTCTTTTCTTATGAGTATGTCTCTTCTTTTTCCAAATTCTCTTTTACAAGTTCAGTAAGAACTGCAATAATCTCTGCATTCTCTTCTTTCGTTCCAACCGTAATACGAATACCATTTGGTAAACCAAGCGGGCCACCAGAACGAACGATATATCCTTTTTGTAGTAATCTTTCAAATACTTCATCCCCTGGGAGACCAAGTTCTAAAAAGATAAAATTCGCCTGTGATGGATAATAAAACACTTGATACTTCTCACAAAAATCGTAATATTGCTGTAATCCTTTATTATTCACTTTCACACACTCTTGCAAAAACGCTTGATCTTCTATCGCGGCTTGCGCAACTACCTGTGCAATTGATGACGTATTAAATGGTAATCTTGCTACCTCTAACGAACGCATTAAGTTTTCATTTCCGATTGCATAACCAATACGAAATGATGCTAATCCGTATGCTTTTGAAAACGTACGTAACACCATAAGGTTTTCATACTTCTCTAGAAGCGGTACTGTTTGCGGATAATCTTCAGCCCCAGCATACTCATAGTATGCTTCATCCATAATAACAAGTGCTGTTTTCGGAACTGCTTCTAAGAATGAACGTAACCGTTCCATCGAAACGTACGTTCCCGTCGGATTATTAGGGTTACAAATCCATATGATACGTGTATGCTCATCAACTTGCGCAAGCATTGCCTCTAAATCATGTGTCCCCTCTTTTAAAGGCACTTCACGTACTTCAGCTTTTTCAATTACTGCATGATGACGGTATTGTGAAAATGTCGGCTTTGCCATGACAACATTTGTTCCTTCTTGTAACAGAGTACGACTAATCATTTGAATCACTTCATCTAAGCCGCTGCCAAATAAAATTTGTTCTCTTTTTACATGAAGATGATCTGCTAGTTTTTCACGAAGAGCATACGCTGCACCGTCTGGATAGAGCGCATATTGTCCATCTAATGATACCAAAGCTTCAGAAACACGTTTTGAACATCCGAATGGATTTTCATTTGATGCTAGTTTCACAATTTTAGATAACCCATATTGTCTCTTTACTTCTTCAATATTTCTCCCAGGCACATACGCTTTTAACGACAATAATTGCTCTTTTACCTTCATTCAAATTCCCCCTATCATTTTTGTAAATCGGGCCTTAGCTGCACCGCTTTCTCTAAATAGACATGGTAAATTTCATGCTGTTGTTTATTTATCATAACCGTCATCATAACGCGAATACATTTCTCAAGAGCATTTGGAACTTCTATTTCTTGCATGCACATGACCGGTACATAGGACCAATCCTCAATACGTCTTAATGCAGCTGCTGGAAAACATGCATTTATATCTGTTGTTGTGGAAATTAATACAGATACAATATCAGCAGGAGAAACCCCATTAGTACTTGCCATTTCTTTCACTAAACGCTCGGTTGCAGTCAATATTTCCTCTATTTCATTGCAATCGACTGTAGTTGCGCCGCGAATTGCGCGAATCAAATAGACTCCTCCTCTCTTTGAAATGCTTCTAAAGCGGTTCGGACGGTCTCATCTGAAATAGATACGACATCCACTACCCCAATTTCCTGCATAAGGACCATACGAATTGTTCCACCATTCGCTTTTTTATCTTGTTTCATCAATTGAACGAGGCGATTCACATCAAGTTTACTTGGCATGCTCGGATAGCCATATGCAGTAAACCACCGTTTGATTTCCTTGTATTGAAGATCTTTTTCATATATTTGTTCACTTAAAAAGATGGCAAATAACATGCCGATGGCAACACCATCACCATGTGTGATGTTTCCATATCCCATCTCTTTTTCTAGAGCATGTCCAAGTGTATGCCCAAAATTTAAGTAAGCGCGAACACCTTTTTCAGTTTCATCCTCTGCAACAATTTTTGCTTTTACTGGAATCGCACGCTGCAGTGTATAAATTAACTTATCATCTCTTAAATCAGTTAATGTTTTCACTTCTTCGCGCAGCCAATGATATAATTCTACATCTCCGATAAACGAATGTTTAATTACTTCTGCAAAACCAGAGCGCCATTCTTTTTCTGGAAGAGAATTTAAAAACGGAGTATGGTAAATCACCGCTTCTGGCTGATGAAATGCACCAATCATATTTTTCCCAAGCGGATGATTGATTGCAACCTTACCTCCAACTGCACTATCATGCGCAAGTAACGTTGTTGGTACCTGTACAAATCGAATACCTCTCATAAACGTCGCCGCAACAAATCCCGCTAAATCTCCAATCATTCCGCCGCCAAGTGCAATAATAAGCGAATGACGATCTAGACCTTTTTCAAGCGCAAACGTTTGAACCGCATAGTAATTTTCAAACGATTTTTCTTTTTCACCGCTCGGAATCACAAATGAAAACACATCTTTTTCTAATTGCAAAATATTTTTCACTTCATCTAGATGGAATGAAGCTACCGTTTCATCAGAAATCAGTAGAATACTTGAAACAGCTGGTTTCATATTTTCTATAATCTTTGATAATTGTAACAATGCGTGATTTCCAACATACACATTATATTGTTTGGAACCTGTTTGAATCTGTATTGTCTTCATCAAAATTCCCTCGCATATTCGTTATGTTTCTCAATATTTTCACGAATTAAATCAATGCGATCCATCCCGAATTGTTCAATCACAGCTGCAGCCAGCTCCCAAGCTACAACAGCTTCCGCTACAACACTTGCTGCCGGTACAGCACAGCTATCAGAACGCTCAATACTTGCTTGAAACGCTTCTTTCGTATCAATATCAATACTTTGCAGCGGTTTATATAAAGTTGGAATTGGTTTCATGACTCCGCGAACAACAACTGGCATACCTGTCGTCATACCGCCCTCTAATCCACCTGCATTGTTTGTACGTCTCGTATATCCATTATCTTTATCCCATAAAATCTCGTCATGGACAAGACTTCCCGGCTTATGAGCTGCCTCAAAGCCAATCCCAATCTCCACACCTTTAAATGCATTAATACTCATGATTGCAGCTGCAAGTTTTGCATCTAATTTACGATCATAATGCACATAACTTCCAACACCAACTGGCATACCTTCTACAACAACTTCGACGATCCCTCCGATAGAATCTCCGTTTGTTTTTGCATCATCAATTGCTTGCATCATTTTCTGCGCTGCTTCTTCATCTAGACAACGAACAGGAGATGCCTCTGTAATCGTTTGTAACTCTTCAATAGAGTCATACGACTGCTTCTCCGCTTTCACTCCTCCAATTTCAATTACATGCCCTGCTACTTTTATACCCAGTTCTTCTAAAATGCGCTTTGCAACAGCTCCAGCAGCTACACGAACCGTCGTTTCTCTAGCTGAAGAACGCTCTAATACGTTGCGCATATCACGATGACCATATTTAATCGCACCATTTAAATCTGCATGTCCTGGACGAGGTCGTGTAATTTGTCGTTTCATCTCTTTTGATTCTTCTTCTGTTAACGGCTCTGCTCCCATAATTTTTGTCCAATGTGTAAAATCACGATTTTCGACAACGAGCGTAATCGGAGCACCAATTGTATATCCATGACGAACACCACTTAAAATTTGAACTTGATCTTTTTCAATTTGCATGCGGCGTCCGCGACCATGCCCTTTTTGTCTTCTTGCTAACTCTGTATTAATATCATCCGCTACTAAAGATAAACCTGCCGGAATCCCCTCTAATATTGTTGTTAGTTGTGGTCCGTGAGATTCACCAGCTGTTATATATCGCATCGGTTACTCCCCTTTATTTCAGTATTTATGTAACACTATATCATAACCTCTATTGATTCGTAACTAAATAAGTACAAATTGAAAAAACGACATAAAAAACCATTTTTTTAGGTGGGTGAGAGCATTTGACCACGTATAGAACCGGTCAGTCCCTTTTCCTGCCACTTGCAATACGAAAACAAAGAAAACAAGTGCAGATCACTTTTTATTCTGCATAGCAATGACTTATGTATTAAAAAATCAAACTGGATTTACATAAATACGAAACAAAAAAAGCGCAAGAAGGAATGTAACCATCCTTTCTTGCGCTTTCCCACTATATTTTAAAGCGTTTACAAATTATTTCGAAATAATTAGTAAATCCACTCATTCATTGATCTAGAATACTCAACTAGCTCTTCTTTGTTAAAGAAAATACCAATTTCACGCTCTGCACTTTCAAGAGAATCTGAGCCATGAATAATGTTTTTCGCAACAGTTACTCCAAAGTCACCGCGAATTGTACCAGGTGCAGCTTCATTTGGTCTTGTTTTGCCCATCATGTTACGAGCTGTCTCAACAACACCTTCACCTTGCCATACCATTGCAAAAACAGGTCCAGATGTGATGAAATCTACTAATTCACCGAAGAAAGGTCTCTCTTTATGTTCAGCATAATGTTGTCCAGCAATCTCTGGTGTTACTTGCATAAGCTTAGCACCAACTAGTTGAAAGCCCTTTCTTTCAAATCTAGCAACAATCTCCCCAATGACTGCACGCTGTACACCATCTGGTTTTACCATTAAAAATGTTTTTTCCATAATAAATCTCTCCACTTCCTATTATGTATGTAATTGTACATCCCCAAACACATAGTATCACCGTTATCAAAATTGTGCAACAGTTTTGAAATGGAGAGATTATTATTTTCCTCGAAAAACATTTAAAATTTACGTTTCCCTATATACTTTGCAACATTTTGCAATGCCAATTTCGCCTGGCTACGAGGCAACGGCTTAATAACTTCTAATGCTTTATGTAAATATCTTTCACTAAATGCAAAAGCTTGATCAATTGCATTACTATTTTTGACCGCTTCAATAATTTCTTTCATTTCATTTGTAGGCGTATTTTCATTAACTCTAACAATTCTCTCGCGAAGTTTAGGATCTTCCATCGCATATAAAGCAGGAAGTGTAATATTACCTTGCAATAAATCTCCGCCCGCCGGTTTTCCAAGCTTTTCTTCTGTCGACACAAAATCTAAAATATCATCAATAATTTGATAAGACATGCCAACAAAGTAACCATACCAAAATAAACGATTCACTGTATCACGGCATGCACCAGATGCAATCGCTCCTAATTGGCAACTCGCGGCAATTAAAAGCGCTGTTTTTCGTTTAATACGACGTAAATACGTTCGTAAATTTTGTCCAAAGTCATACTTATCTTTAATTTGCTCAATTTCTCCTTTACACACTTCAAGAATCGTATGCGATAATGCTTTATGCACTTCTGGACTCTCTAAATTTGTAATGCACTCTAGAGACTTTGCAAACAAATAATCACCTGTATACATTGCAATGCGATCGCCCCAGTTTGCATTTACAGTCGCACTTCCTCTTCTTAAAAGAGCAGCATCAATTACATCGTCGTGCACAAGAGAAGCCATATGAATAAGCTCTAATGCAACCGCAACATGTTTAATTACATCGAGTTTATAATTTCCAAATTTCCCCGCAAGCAGAACGAAAACAGGTCGGATTCGTTTTCCACCGGCCTCAATCAGTTGCAACGCAGCTTCTTCAAGCAGTTGTTGCTCAGAAGCAACAACCACTTTTAACTCTTTCTCAATTTTATCAATATCCGATCGTAAAAAAGAATACATAAGTTGTAACTTCATATCGTTCACCTTAACCTAAAACTTCTTTTCTTTTTTTATCCCGCTTTAACGGGAAGTAAAACTCCCACCTCAAGGATTGTGAGGAAACAAAAAATAAAGATAGACGGGAGAGAACCGCCCATTAGAGCCCGATTGGTGATACCTTTCCATCGACAGGAAATAAAGTTCCTACTGATGATAATTTCACTTTACTTCGGCTTATAACCTAGGTGCATTGCGGCAACTCCAAAAGTAAACGGCTTTACTCTTACTTGTTCAAGTCCAGCTTCTTCAAACATACGAGCCAATTCTTTCATTCCTGGAAATGTGCTTGCTGATTCTTGTAACCACGAATATTCTTTATAACTTTTAGCAAATAGCTTTCCGAATAAAGGCATAATGTATTTAAAATATAAAAAATAACCTTGTCGAATTCCAATCATTGTCGGCTGCGATGTTTCTAAGCAAATAACCTTCCCGCCCGGTTTTACAACACGAGTCATCTCTTTTAATACCTGCATATAATCCGGCACATTTCGGAGTCCAAATCCAATTGTGACATAATCAAACATGTCATCCTCAAAGGGTAATTCCATTGCATTACCATGAATTAATTCTACTTGATCCAATTGTAAAGCTTCCACTTTCTCTTTTCCAACCGAAAGCATATTTTTACTAAAATCTAATCCATATACTTTTCCATTGGAACCGACCGCATCAGCAAGCGCAATCGTCCAGTCAGCCGTTCCACAACATACATCAAGCGCTGTGCTGCCAGGTTGAACGTCCATAATTTGCATCGTTTCTTTGCGCCATGTTTTATGTCTTTGAAAGCTAATAACTGAATTCATTACATCGTATTTATTGTATATCTTCTCAAATACGTCATGTACTCTTTCTTCTTTTGATTGTTGCATGCTTTTACCCTTCTTCCAACTGTAAAATTCAAAATACTCAGGTCGCCTCTTTCAATGTGGAAAAAAATGTTTCAATTCCTGTATCATCTTGCATCAAAGTATCAATTTGACTTCGTATCTTTTTTATCGATTCGTTGTATACGTTTTCCACTTTCGTTTTATCGTCAGAAGATAAAATCTTTTGAAACATCGTAAATACTGGCGACGATTCTTTCTTCAAGAATATTTGATACTCAGTTTGCAAACGAGCGATTGCCAACATATTGTTAATTGTTGACTTTACATGTGTCACTTGAAAATGATCACATGTTTTTTGTAAAAGAGCCGATTCAATCATCCCTACACTACTTAACATTTCTTCTATCGTTTCATATGTTTGCTGATATAACATAATTTTATGTTCATTAATCTGTTTAATACCTTCTGCCAACGCACGAATGAGTGTAATATCATGATTCATTGAAAGTAAATAATAGTATAGTCCGCTGTAATAATCCCCTGCTAATACTGTTAGTTGGCGCCGCTTATGAAACCCATCCGTCTCCTCTTTATTTGATACTTTCTCATGTGTATCTAAAGCAATTTGCACAAGCATAATGGTTACTACGTAATGTTCAATTTGCTCTCTATGTAAGTTTGCACTTTTTAAAATGGAATATAAGAACGCTAATTTTTTTTCATCAATAACTGGTTCTTCAATATATTTTATAAAATAAGGATGGCGTAGTTTCTTATATAGCTGCTCCTTTATATCCGTAAACCCTCCGTAGATGTTACCCACAAAAATCACCCTTGTTTTCTAATTCATAAAATCTATTATAACACATTCATTCATTTTTCTATAAAGAAAACTTGACGAAACGAAACAAAGTAAAAATTGCTCTTTATTTCCCCATATCCTGGCTGTTAAATTAGCATAAAGTGTAACTTCCATCAGTGGGGTTCTTACTTCCCGTTCATGCGGGATAAAAAAAGAAAAGCAGTCTCCTGCTTTCCTACTAATTCGTCTTAATAAAAGATAGAATCTCCGCACGTGCTGGTGCGTCTGTTTCTAACACACCACGCACTGCAGTTGTTACAGTTTTCGCACCAGGTTTTTTCACACCGCGCATTGTCATGCACATATGCTCTGCTTCTACAACAACCATTACACCATGCGGCTCTAACACTTCCATAATAGAATCTGCTACTGTTGATGTAATTCGTTCTTGTAATTGTGGTCGACGTGCAACTGTATCTACTGTACGTGCCAATTTACTTAACCCTGTTACTTTTCCACCACGTGGAATATATGCAACATGAGCAACGCCATAAAACGGAACAAGATGATGCTCACACATAGAAAAGAACGGAATGTCTTTTACCAATACAAGTTCTTCATGCTCTTCACCAAACACTTTATGTAAATGTTCTTTTGGATCTTCATGCATACCAGAAAATACTTCTGCATACATCTTTGCAACACGTTTTGGTGTATCTAATACTCCCTCACGATTTGGGTCGTCCCCAATTGCTTCTAAAATAAGGCGTACTGCATGTTCGATTTGCTCTAAGTTTACATTTGCCATCCGCTAACCCTCCCGAATAAAACCTAAAAATACTACGAACACATTCTAGCATATATATGTTTTTAAATGCAAAAAGAAGAGTTTCCAATAAGGAAACTCTTCTTCCCTGTAAATATGTAAGGATTATTTAACCGCATCTTTTAGCGCTTTACCAGGTTTGAATGCAGGTACTTTGCTTGCCGCGATTTCAATCTCCTCACCAGTTTGTGGGTTGCGTCCTTTACGAGCCGCACGCTCACGAACTTCGAAGTTACCAAATCCGATAAGTTGTACTTTATCACCTTGCTTTAAAGCTTCTAAGATGGAATCAAAAACAGCGTCAACTGCTTTTGTTGCATCCTTTTTAGAAAGGGAACTTGCTTCTGCAACAGCATTGATTAAATCTGTCTTGTTCATGCCATTCACCTCCTCCCAAAGATACGACTGTATAATGATCATAAAATGAGTCTTACCTTCATTTGTAGGCAATTTTTACAAATTCTATACTACAATGATGTAGATAAATCATTATCTAGGCCTATATTATACGATTCTCCTTTATAATTCAATATTTTTAAAGAAAATGTTGCCATGAAAATGCGAAAAACTGATGAAACTTGACAATCACCTATAAAGTATTAGATAATGACATTTTATTTTTCAGAGAAAAACAAAAAAAGACTCCCAAATAAGGAGTCTTTCGATTATAAAATAATTGCTATTAAACCGCCTGATCCTTCATTTATAATTCGTTCTAACGTTTCTTTTAATTTATAACGAGCATTTTCTGGCATTAATGATAATTTTGCCTGAATCCCTTCTCGAACGATAGAGCTAAGTGATCGTCCAAAAATATCTGAATTCCAAATAGAAAGTGGGTCATCTTCGAAATCTTGCATTAAATAGCGAACAAGCTCTTCACTTTGTTTTTCTGTTCCAATAATTGGTTCAAATGTTGATTCCACATCGACTTTAATCATATGAATAGATGGGGCAACAGCTTTTAATTTCACCCCAAAGCGCGATCCATGTCGAATGATTTCTGGTTCATCTAAGCTCATATCTGCTAGTGCTGGTGCTGCAACACCGTATCCTGTTTGTTTTACCATTTTTAGTGCATCTGCAACTTGATCATATTCTGTTTTCGCGTGAGCAAGGTCAAGCATTAATTTTAACAAATGATCTCTACCACGAATTTCAACGCCTACCACTTCTTTTAAAATTTGATCATATAATTCATCTGGTGCATATAAGTCTATCTCAGCAACACCTTGCCCCATATCAATTCCTGCAAGACTTGCCCGATCAATAAATTCATATTGACTAAATTGCCATACAACGCGGTCAACATCACGAAGACGCTTAATATCTTTTACGGTTTCTTGAACAGCCTCTTGATAGCTTTGACGAAGCCAGTGGTTGTCATTTAATACCATTACCCAACTTGGAAGATTTACATTCACTTCTAAAACAGGGAACTCATATAATGCCTCGCGCAGTACATTGTATACATCACCTTCTCTTAACCCTTCTACGCTCATTGCTAACACTGGAATATCATATTCTTCTACTAGACTTTGACGAAGTTGTTCTGTATCAGGATGATATGGCTGTACTGTATTAATAATCATAATGAAAGGTTTTCCAACTTCTTTTAACTCATTTACAACCCGTGCCTCCGCTTCAATGTAGTCGCGGCGCGGGATTTCTCCAATTGTTCCATCGGTTGTAATAACTACACCGATTGTAGAATGTTCTTGAATTACTTTCCGTGTCCCAATTTCCGCTGCTTCATGAAATGGAATTGGTTCTTCATACCACGGTGTATTAATCATACGTGGTCCATTTTCATCTTCATATCCCTTCGCTCCTGGGACAGTATAACCTACACAATCTACTAAGCGGATATTCACATCAAGTCCGTCATCAACATGGATAGAAACCGCTTGGTTTGGAACAAACTTGGGCTCTGTGGTCATAATTGTGCGCCCTGCCGCACTTTGCGGCAGTTCATCTTGTGCACGCTGACGATCCGAATCGTTTTCGATGTTAGGAATAACAACTAGCTCCATAAATTTCTTAATAAAAGTGGATTTTCCTGTCCGAACAGCTCCTACAACCCCTAGATAAATATCACCGCCTGTACGCTCAGCGATATCTTTAAAAATATCAACCTTTTCCAAGTGATTCCCTCCCTCAACATTTTTGGGAATAAATCATGATTATTCTTGTAGTTTGGACTGTACAGCATATGATTTTGTCCCAATTTCATATCACTATTTAAAAAGAACTTTTTGTATGCGATGCGAATGTTTCAAGAAGTAAAAAACCCTTCTTCTAGAACTTATTCGTTAGAAGAAAGGTTCATGACTTATCACTTAAAAAAAATTGGTTCTTTGTTCTTTACTGTATACGGCAAAGAATACACAGGGACAAATGGGGTATGTTTCACAAACAACTGGCGAATATCTTCTCCTTCTTTCACTTCATCACCATATTTTTGTAACATGTCGTATAAATCAATACGATAATCAATATACACCTCACCTTTCTCATCGATAACAAAAGGTAAGTTTTTACCAGAATACGGACTTTCCACTTGGGGAATTTCTTTATATCCCATTTTTTTATAGTCAAGCTCATACACACCATCTGTAATTACTTTTTTAAACGGTGGATATTGATGCTCATCACGATAGATTTGTAGTTTCAACTTTAGATCTCGAATTTGTTCAGCCATTCGAACATCAATTAATTTCACAGTTGGATTTGTTTCTACATTAACTAATACATACTGATAAATACCTCCGCTTTCAAAAGCATTTCCAGGTGGTTCTTGCATAAACCTAGGTGTGATCTTTTGAAAATCAATCGGATATTTTTGATAGATTGGTGTATTCATATCGCGTGTTTTAATAGGCAATATATGATCATTTTGTTCTCTATATGTATTAACTGCTGTTTGCACTGCTTGTAATTGATCTTCATATGGTACTACATTTTGTTGTACCTTTTCTTTCGGATATAGACACCCAGATAGCATACTAGTACAACATAATACGAAAATCATTAGTATTTTCTTCATCAAAAATCCGTCCTTTAGTTTCTATTGTTCAATTGGCCCGCTAAATACAACAAGAAAAATAATAACTCCAGAAATAATCATACATGTATATGCAAATAAAGCTGTAAAACCTTTCAAAAACGAATTCTTTATTTTATGACGACTTAACAAAATGAAAATAACGGCAATAAACATAAGAGCCATTGCCCCCAAAGAAAACCACATCTTTATAAGTCCAACAGACATATATACACTCCTTTATTTTAATGTATTTTTCTACTATTTTAACAAATTATAACTTTTAAAAAAATATAAATAATTCATTTATTCTATTTAAACTGAAAACAAAACGAAACTCTGCTGCTGAAGGGCCGGCGTTATGCATTCACATATGATGAAACCATTAAAAAACCGAAGCACGAGACTTCTCCGCTTCGGCTGACCAAATATTCCCACAAACAGCTCATATTCATTCCTTCATCATATCGTATGCAATATATATAACAATGGTTTCTCGTACTTTATTTTTTAAACATTTTACTTAATGAGCTAAAATCGGTTGGCATGTTATTATTAATAATCGCATTTACAATTTGATCTTCTTTCTCTTTTGATACATCTCTTCCTGCCATTGCGGCAACTTGATGAATTAACTGACGTAATACTTGCTCATCTCGTAAATTTGCATTTTGGACAGAAGAAGCTAATTTAAAAATATCATCTTTTTTTACTTTCGATTCCTTTTCAATATTGTTGAATAAATTATTATCCACTTTGTTCACCCTCTCTTGTAATCTACACTTCATGGTATGCAGAAAACAAAGAATGGTGAAAAGACCCAAAATAAGAAAAAGCTGCACAAGTGTATTTTTACACTTGTGCAGCTTTTCTTACAACAAATCTGGAATTTCTTCTACTTCGTGTTTGCGCACACGCCCCATCAGCGTTCCAACAGCATCTTTTACATTTTTTCCATTAAATAATACATCATATAAGGTAGCTGTAATCGGCATGTCTACATTCATTTTCTTTGCCATCTCATGTGCTGCTTTCGTTGTCCGCACACCTTCAACAACCATTCCCATATTATCTAACACTTCGTCTAACGAGCAACCTTTACCAAGCAGGTTACCAGCACGCCAATTTCGGCTATGGACACTCGTACACGTTACAATTAAATCTCCCATACCTGTCAAGCCAGCAAACGTTAAAGGATTCCCACCCATTTTATGACCTAAACGAGCAATTTCCGTTAAACCACGCGTCATAAGTGCCGCCTTTGCATTATCACCTAAACCAAGTCCATCAGTGATACCAGCAGCAAGGGCAATAATATTTTTTAACGCTCCGCCAAGCTCAACCCCAACAATATCTGGGTTTGTATATACACGGAAATAACTATTCATAAATAAGTCCTGAACTTCTTCTGCTGCTTCCATACGCTTTGCAGCTGATGTAACTGTTGTGGCTTGGCGTAATCCAACTTCTTCTGCATGACTTGGTCCCGATAAGACAACAACATCTCGAATAAGATGTGCCGGAATTTCTTCTTCAATCACTTCCGAAATACGTTTTGAAGTTCCTGGTTCAATTCCTTTACTCGCATGAATCCATGTAATTGGCTGCGAAACAATTTCTTTCATATCTTTCAATACTTCTCTATATGCTTTTGTAGGTACAACGAGAAGTACTGTATCCACCCCTGCTAATGCTTCTTCTAAAGAAGAGTAAGCAACAATACTGGCTGGCAGTGTAATCCCCGGAAGATAACGACTATTTTCATGTTTTTCATTAATTTCATTCATGAGTTCTACTCGGTTTCCCCAAAGACGTACATCATGGCCGTTGTCAGCTAATACCATTGCTAACGCCGTTCCCCAGCTACCTGCTCCTACTACTGTGATTTTTTTCATAAAATCACATCCTCTCCATTAATCTCGTGCTCTTGCAATAATTTTAATCGGTGTTCCTACGAAGCCAAATGCATCACGCAGACGATTTTTCAAGAAGCGCTCATATGAGAAGTGCAGTAACTCTGGATCATTTACGAATACAACAAATGTCGGTGGTTTCACCGCGACTTGTGTTGCATAGAAAATTTTCAAACGTTGTCCATTATGTGTTGGTGTTGGATTCATTGCAACAGCATCCATAATCACGTCGTTTAATACGTTTGTTTGTACACGAATACTATGACTTGCATTTACCTCATTAATAACCGGAAGCAATGTATGTGTACGTTTTCTCGTTTTTGCAGATAAAAATACAATTGGTGCATAATCTAAAAATTGGAAGTGAGCACGAATATTCTCTTCGAATTCCTTCATCGTTTTCTCATCTTTTTCAACCGCATCCCATTTATTTACAACGATAATTACAGCACGACCTGAATCATGCGCATATCCAGCGATTTTTTTATCTTGTTCAATAATTCCTTCTTCACCATCTAAAACAACTAAAACAACGTCAGAGCGTTCAATTGCTCGAAGCGCGCGAAGTACACTATATTTTTCAGTACTTTCATATACTTTTCCTTTTTTACGCATTCCAGCAGTATCAATGATAACGTAATCTTGTCCATCTTTACTGTACGGAGTATCAACTGCATCACGTGTTGTGCCCGCTACATTACTAACGATTACACGCTCTTGACCAAGCAATGCATTAACCATTGACGATTTTCCAACATTCGGACGACCAATTAAACAGAATTTAATTGTTTCATCATCGTATGCGTCTTCTTCAATTTGCGGGAAATGTTTTGCTGCTTCATCTAATAAATCACCTAATCCTAAACCGTGTGTACCAGATATTGGAAATGGCTCTCCAAATCCTAACGCATAAAAATCATAAATATCGCTGCGCATCTCTGGATTATCTATTTTGTTGACAGCTAATACAACCGGCTTTTTAGAACGATATAAAATCTTTGCAACCTCTTCATCCGCTGCTGTTACACCGTCGCGACCATTCGTCATAAAAATGATAACATCTGCTTCATCAATCGCAACTTCTGCTTGTTGACGAATTTGTGTCAAAAACGGCTCGTCCCCAATATCAATTCCACCTGTATCAATAATGTTAAACTCATGATTTAACCATTCTCCTGCACTATAAATACGATCTCGTGTTACACCAGGAATATCTTCTACAATTGATACTCTTTCTCCAACAATTCTATTAAAAATAGTTGATTTTCCAACGTTTGGGCGTCCTACTATTGCCACTACCGGTTTTGGCATATACTTTCATCCTTTCTATTTGCTTCTGTTATTATGTAAAAAACCCTTCTTTGTGCAAGAAGGGATTTGCATTCCAGAATATTTCTCTTCATATCAAAACATCTCATATTATAGCACATTTCAAGAATGTTTCACAATAATATATAGGTTCTCTTGTAAGCGGTGTGCAATTCCATCTATAATCGCCTCTAAATTATTAGCAACAAACTCCATTTCTTCTACTGTCTCACATACAAATAATGGAGCGCCGCCACCGAATTTTTCTGGAATTGTTGTAATGACAGCAAGAATACATTTTTCTAATATCATCCTTTATCTCCCCTTCCTGTAGGAGCCTCAGAAGGCATATGAACGGCACTCTCTAACGTCGGAACATTTCCGATAATTTGGATAGCTTTATTCACATCTTGATCTTGCGGCAAAACAAACACACCTATTCTCCCATCATTTAAATCCCGTTTTGCAAGCGGTACAAGTGCTGGTGTTCCAGAATCTCGATAAATACCAAGCGCAACAGACATATCATGCAAAATCGCTTGTCTTTGCCCTAAATTCGCTAATGTTATTTTTGCATCAATAGACTTTGGTTTCAAAATAAATCCCATACCATACTTCATAATTTCTTTTTGTCTCGCTGGTAAACCAATATTCATAATATAAATATTATCTACATAAAGACCAGCTCCTTCAAAATGCGGTGGCACATGTTCAATTTCAACGAGATCTCGCAGCCGTTTACCAGACATTAACTTTTTCACAACAAAGAAACTTATTATTCCAGCTAAAATACCAGCGTACCACGATTTAAAACCTAAATAAGCAAAGGTGCTTACAAAAGACGTTAACATCGCTAAATAGTTACGGCTCTCAAACACAAGTGCAATTCCTTCAATATATGTATTACCCCGCGGGACAAGCTCATATCCGTCTAGCTGCTGCAATGTATTACGCTCCATATTACGCACATCACGAAACTGCGATGCCGCTAATGTCAGAAATGTAATAGCGGAAAAATCTTTCTTCAAAATAGATGGGATTGCAACTGCCCCAAGGGCAGATGCAGTAATTCCCATAGCGATATGAATAATCTTGCCATGCAAGCGAGTTGGATACTGCCTTGTATCAGTTTGAAGCATTAAAATTCGTGTAACTGTTCCAACAATTACTCCAAGTAAAATAGCCGATGTATATGAGTTCATAAACTACCCTTGCCCCTCCTTCACTTGTTTTTGCTTAAATTGCCCTGTGTATGTCATTATTTTTCCAACGCTATATAGAAGACTAAAGAACATTGTGGACACAGCAATCATATTAAAAAACTGCAAGCTCCCCAGCTGATACGGAAAATTAAGGTTCTTTAAAACAAAAGCTACAAACACTTCACCTTGCAAAGCCCCTACATATAATCCCCATATACGTAACAGACGGTCTCGATGCAATAAAATAGATGTATAAACGAGAATACCACTTAACATCCATGTACGATTTATAACAATCCAAATCGGATCGTATAATTCTATTAAGGAAAAACTTGTATATAGCATTGCGATTATAAGCGCACAAAGTAAAGTATAGATTTTTTTCCATACTGAATATACTGCAATTCCAGTAAATGAAATTCCGCCCAGCAAAAGAGCATTTGCTGAGATTGTGAAAGAAGAAATTGAAATCATTGTTTGCGAACAACTAATAAATAATAAAATGGCAGCACTAACATAAAGTCTAAACGTATCTTTTTTCAAAAAAAATGTTGCAACAATCCATCCCATCCACGCTAAAAAATAAAAATAACTTCCTGCCAAGTTATCACCTCCTATTATTTCCATTATGGGAATTTTTCATGAAAAATAATCCTGTTTTACAGCTGCATATTTTTAAAAATAACAGCAACACTTTGTACTAAGGAGGTGGGGACACCATGGGTAAAGATCGTCAAGAAAAAAAATTAAAACAATCGCGACGTGTGGAATCTGACCGCAGTCAGTCACTACAATATCCGGGCGCAACAGGATTCGATACACCAGAGCAAGCGCGAAAACAAAATCAACATTAAAACAAAAACAGCCAACGCGATGTTGGCTGTTACCTTTTTCCGTATATTTACATTTACTTTATAATTCCTTCTTCTGTCGCTTTCTTTATTGCTTCAACGCGATTTGATACATGAAGCTTTGAATAAATATTAATAATGTGCGTCTTAACTGTCGAAATAGATATGCACAACCGTTCACCAATTTTCTTATTTGACGCCCCAGTTGCAAGAACCTTCAGTACTTCTAATTCTCTATTACTTAAAATAAAATTCTCCTTATCATGATTTCCTAACTGTAATAACGTGTTTAAAAACTCCCTCTCTCTCTCATTTAAATCTTGCAATCGTTCTTCTTTTAATAACAACAACAATGTTTGAATTTGTTTATCTATCATACCTTTCGAGAGAACTCCCACCTCTAAACATATGTGAAGGTGGTGAGGTGAATCGAAAAAAATATTTTATGTTCAAAAAACAATAGAAACATATGTTCTTGTCTTGGTATAATATCCTTAACAAGGAGGTGAAAAATGACAATGGAAAATCAAACAAATTATAAAACTCTTCAGATTTGGATTAAAAAAGGGCATCGTATGTATTCTTATTTTCAAGAATCTTGCCAAAATGCTAAGAATATGTACAACACGACAAACTTTTATATACGACAAGTATATACAGATTTGACACAAGATAAGGAGTTGCAACCTTTACAAAAAGAAGTTTTGGATATAATTTTCAAAAATATTAAGAAGATGAATGATACACAACTTCTTGCCTATCAAAAGAAATTGGAAAAAGAGAAAACAAAACCAAAAGAAAAACAAAAAGAAGTGAAATGTAATTTGTTTTCAGAACCAACTACAGAAAAAACTTATGTAGATTATCATTTTCTGGATGCATTATTTAAAGTGATGATTCAGAATGATTATCGTGCTTTGCCTACGCAATCTAGTCAATCCATCATGAAAAATGTATTCCAAAATTGGAAGTCTTTTTTTGCTAGTTTAAAAGATTATAAAAAGAATCCAAATAAATATACTGGAAGACCTAGAATTCCAAAATATATTCGTTCTTCTGAAAAAGAGATTCTGTATACAAATCAAGATTGTGTCATTAAAAATGATAAGTTTTTAAAGTTTCCAAAGACAAAATTGCAATTAAACATTGGGAAATTAGGGTTTACTGAAGGTAAATTGAAGCAAGTTCGTGTCATTCCAAAATGCAATGAGTATGTAGTGGAATTGGTGGTAGATATTCCTTCAGAACAACAATCCGTTGAAGAGAATGGGCGTTATATGAGTATTGATTTAGGTATTGATAATCTTGCAACCATTGTAACAAACACAGGTATGAAACCTGTACTTGTTAAGGGCAAACATGTCAAAAGCATAAATCAATATTACAATAAAATGAAGCGCCATTTTACAAGTGTTCTCAGGAAAGGTAAACAAACAAAGGAAGGACCTTTTACTTCTAAAAGAATAGAAAAACTTCACCAAAAACGTTACCTGAAAATAAAGGACATCTTCCATAAAGCCAGTCATCATATTGTAAAACTAGCTCAAGAAGAGGAAATTTGCAAAATCGTTATTGGTCAAAACAAAAGTTGGAAGCAAGAAACGAATATGGGAAAGAAAAATAACCAAACGTTTTGCCATATCTCGCACAGTGTATTGATTCAAATGATTACATACAAAGCAAATGCAGTAGGCATTCAAGTTATTGTGACCGAGGAATCTTACACATCAAAAGCAAGTTTTCTAGATCATGACTTTATTCCAACGTATGGAACAAATGACCAAAGTGCAACGTTTTCAGGAAAACGAATGAAGCGTGGTATGTATCGTTCTGCAAAAGGAATCGAAATCAACGCAGACGTAAATGCTGCGGCTAATATTTTACGAAAAGTAGTCCCGAATGCATGGGCAAACGGGATAGAGGGGTTAGGCGTGAAACAGCTCGCTAGTGTGTTAACTCCACTGACGTTAATCGTCCGTTAGGTCGAAACGTTAGAAACCCCCACTTCAAGCTTTGCTAAGTGGGGGAGTATTCATCCTTGTATAAGGTAATAAAATGTGATTTTCATAACTATAATGAACCGCTTCTCGTAATAAATTTAAAAGCTCTCGCTTATGCTTTTGCATGTCATTTCCTAGGATAAGAACTTTTAATAATAACGCTTCTATTAATAGTACTTTCATTTTATGTTTCCTTGTAAATTCTGCAATTTCATCAAGTAACTGTAACGATTCCTGTATGTTTCCTTTCTGCAATAAAATCTGAGCATATAACATTTTATCTTCATTTCGTAGTTTCTTTTTTTCTTTTTTTCTTTTTTTGTTGATACATGACAGCAAATTGATCTAGTTGCTGCACATATTCTTCATCAACATGGATTGCATATTTTAGTAAGGAGGATATAAACAACTCATTTTGATATGCATCAAATGTTTGTAACTTTTGAATCGTTTCTTTCGCTTGCCGCTTATCACCTTTTAGAAATTGAAGTTCCATTACATTATATAAATAAGCTTTTCCTAAAGCAGCTTCGTCACCTTGTACATGTTGTAGTGATTTTTCAGCCTTATCCAATTATAAACGCTTTAAATAAATACCCGTAATTCCAATATGACAAGTTACTGTGAGAGCTGATAAAAATGAATGTTGCTCAATCACCTCAAAAAGCTGATTATATAACCTCTCACACTCTTTTAAATCTCCTAATTCCTCTTTAATCTGACATAAAGAACTTAAAATGCCCATTTTGACATATGGATTTTTCATTCTCTTCTCAAGCATAGACGCTTTATCAAGCATATATAGTGCATCCTTGATTCGCTCCTGAAACCACAGAAAAAATGATAATTCTACATAAATAATCGCCTTGGTTACATCACTTATATCCATGTCTTCAATTTCATTTATAAACAAAACATCCAATTGTAAATTTTCTTCCTCATTGTATGGATTTTATAAACAAAAAAAATCAACCGAATGGTTGATTCATTCGGTTGATTTTTATCTCGCTATTCGTAGACAGTAAGCCCCCCACTGATGGAAATTTCACTTTATCCTGTCCTAACAAGCAATAATACATTGTGACCAATGTCGAATAAATAAAATGCAGCGTTTAGGATTCACTTCATCTTAACTAAGATGTATTTCAATTAGCGCCTACTATATATTGTTGTATCAATCCCACGCTGGGTAAGCCAATGGTATGTATCACCATTAATAACAATTGGCACTCGTTGAAGCTCAGCGATTGTTCGCACCCCCAGCGCTGTCATGATAAACTTTAAATCTGTATGTAATACTTCTATTTCTTCTATTAATTTCTCAATACCTTCATTCATCAGTATTCGTAAAAAATGGCCGGCAAACGCCACAGCCGATGCTCCTAATGCTAAAGATTTCGCTACATCAAGTGCTGTTTGAATACCACCTGATGCAATAATAGAGAGGTTTTTTTGTGTAGAGGATGCTTCAATTAAAGATGAAACAGTCGGAATGCCCCACTCATTGAAATAAGAAAGCACTCTCTGCCTTCTTTCATTTTCAACCGCAGCAAAGTTTGTGCCGCCATAACCACCAATATCTATAGTAGAAACACCAACACCAGCTAAATTCTCTACTGTTTCTTTACTCATGCCAAAACCAACTTCTTTTACTATAACAGGAACAGAAGAGTACTTTACAATTTGTTCGATTCTCTCTAATGCACCTGTAAAGTCTCTATCGCCTTCTGGCATTGTCAATTCTTGAATGACGTTCAAATGAATTTGCAACGCATTTGCTTCAAGCATATCAACAGCTCGCTGCGCTTGTTCTACTGTTGCTTCGCTTCCTAAGTTTGCGATAACAATTCCATTCGGATTCACTTTTCTCACAATTTTATAAGATGCAGCTTCATTCGGATCTTTTAAAGCTGCCATTTGCGAACCAACAGCCATCGCAAGCTGATGCTGATGCGCTACCCAGGCTAGTTGTTCGTTAATATGTAGTGTGTGCTCTCCACCACCACCAGTCATCGCATTGATAAAAATCGGCGAACTTAAAGAAAGTTCGCCGATTCCTGTTTGAAATGATATACTTTCATAACTTATATTTGGTAAACTTTGATGAACAAAAGCAATGTCATGAAAGCCATGTGTACGAGACTGTCCGGTAGAAAGAGCATACTCAATATGTTCTAATTTACGCTTTGCTCTTACCACACGTATCCCTCATTATTTCTTTAATTTTTTTAGCTGTTCTCCAATAATATCACCTAATTGGAATGTTGCAGAATCAGAAGATGGTTCATATTTACTGTAATCTTCTGTTACATTATTTTCTTCAAGTGCTTCTTTTATACTTAAGGAAATACGTTTTTCTTCTGAATGAACTTCTAACACCTTTACTTTTACGCCTTGTCCGATTTCTAATACTTCATTCGGATTTTTCACATGACGATTTGCAATTTGCGAGACATGTACAAGTCCTTCTACACCAGGAAGAATCTCAACGAATGCCCCGAAAGTAACAAGACGTTTTACTTTCCCATCTAATATATCGCCTGCTTTTACTTGATTTGCAACATTCCCCCAAGGTCCTGGCTGTGCTGCTTTAATAGATAGAGAAATACGCTGTGTATCAGCATCAACAGATAAAACTTTTACTTTTACAGTTTGTCCCTCTGCTAATACATCAGATGGTTGTTCTACACGATCATGAGAGATTTGTGAAATATGAACTAAACCATCCACACCACCAACATTTACAAACGCTCCAAAATCAGTTAAACGTTGTACCGTTCCTTCTACAATATCTCCTTCTTTTAAAGAAGAAACCGCTGCTTTTTTCTTCATTTCTAACTCTTGTTCCACCACTGCCTTATGAGAAAGAATAACACGATTTTTCTCACGATCTAATTCTACAATTTTTACTGCCAATGTTTTCTCTTTATAATCAGTAAAATCTTCAACGTAATGCACTTCTACAAGTGAAGCTGGAATAAAACCACGCACACCAAGGTCAACAACTAGACCTCCGTTCACGATATCTTTGATTGTTACATCGAACACTTCACCTGATGTAAATTTCCCTTGTAATACTTCCCATGCTTTTTCTGCATCTACAGCACGCTTAGATAACACTAAGTCATCATCTTCTAATTTAATTACTTTTAACTCAAGAGTTTGTTCTACTTCTACAACATCGCCTGCTTTTTCAATATGGACATTCGCCAATTCACTAATTGGAATGACACCATCAGTTTTGTACCCGACATTCACAAATACTTGCTTGTCTTCGACTTTTGTTACTGTACCTGTAACAATATCACCTACTTGTAACGCCTTTGTGTTCACAACTTCTTCATTCATTTTTTCTACCATGGAAATACCTCCCTACTGAAATGGCAAAGCATCTTTATGTATATACGAAATGGAAACAATAGCTTCCATTTGCATGTATGTAAAATATTTAGAAAATACCCTCTTTTACTAACTTCTAACAAATTGACGAATTTGTCAAGAAAATTGTCTCATTAATCAATCGGAAGAATCGTACATTTTTAAAAATAAAAATAAGGAAAGAGGATAACCTCTTCCCTTATTTTGCGAACGTTTCCGATACAATATCCATAATCTTTTGAACTACTTCTTCAATAGACAAAGACGTTGTATCTAATTCCGTTGCATCCTCAGCTTTCTTTAATGGAGATACTTCACGTTCAGAATCTAATTTATCACGGCGTGCAATTTCTTCTTTTAGTTGTTCTAAATTAGAAGGAAATCCTTTTTGTGTGTTTTCTAAATGTCTTCTCTCTGCTCGTTCCTCAACAGAAGCTAACATAAAAATTTTCACTTCCGCATCCGGCAATACATGCGTGCCAATATCACGTCCATCCATAACAACGCCGCCTTTTTCTGCTAGCGCTTGTTGACGACGCACCATTTCTTCACGAACGAGGCGATGTCTTGCCACAATTGATACACGATTTGTTACGTCTGGTGTACGAATCACTTCTGACACATCTTGCCCATTTAAAAAGACAAGTTGTACATTTTCTCCATGTTGAAATTTAATATCTATATTTTTTATGACTTCCATTAACTTTTCTTCATTCTCGATATCAACACCTTGCTGCAGTGCTGCATACGTTACTGTGCGATACATTGCACCCGTATCAATATAAACATAAGAAAGTTTTTTAGCAACAATTTTGGCAACCGTACTTTTACCCGCAGCTGCAGGACCATCAATTGCAATCGAAATTCGTTTGTCCATTGTAACACCCCATTTTTCACTTATAAAAACAGAAGGAAAAGCAGGTACGTCTCCCCCTGCTTCTCTCATAATCGTTTCACTTTACATTAACAGGCAGTAAAAGCCTGATTGGTTGAATGAACGATCGACGTGGAGAAAAATTCTCCTACAAATAATCGTTTCAATTTATTCCGTTTCAAGTCCTCAACCATTGTAGCATAATCCTCCTTAGAAGCAAATGAAAAACCTATTCATTCACCTCTAAAATTTTTGTCATAACCCCTTTTGTTACACCTTCATAATATACAACTTTTGATAAATATTTCGCTATATGGTCTTGGGTTAAAAGTAATTGGACAATACATAAACAAAGACATTGTACAATAAGGATACGAATTAAGATCTTCTCTATTTTCTTCAAATTTCACATCTCCTTTTACTTATTATCTCGCTACTTTTCGTCGGTAACTCTCACTTCAAGATTTTGAGGAAATAAAGCAGATAGGTCATAAATAACTGCTGACATACGTTCGAATGGCGAGAGTTTTCCATTAGTGAAGAAGACCGCTTCCAACTCACAAAAACTTCATTTTATCCCGTACTAAAGGGCACCCGAAGATTATGAAAAACCAGAGGATATATGGGAGATGGCTGCTTGTATGAGCTCGACTAGTTCAACTAACCAAGCGCCAGAGATGAAGCTTCCACTATTAGATATTTCACTTTATTTTCATTTTGATAATCTCTTATAAGTTTTATACTTTTCCATTGTCGAACTCCGTCAAATCATGTTATGTTCTTAATGTATTTTCATTGATTGGAGAGGGGTAAAGGCATTGAAAAAAATTCTTGTTTTACACACAGGTGGAACAATTGCGATGGAAGAAGATAAAGAAACTGGAGTTGTTCAACCAGGTGCGCAAAATCCACTTTTAAAATTCATTCCAAATTTAGGAGAAGATATCGATTTAATTGTTGAAGATGTCTTTCATCTTCCATCTCCTCACATGACACCAAATGAAATGCTACAATTGCAAGTCATGATTGACGAGAAGGTTAAGAACGATAACATGCAAGGGGTTGTCATCACACACGGAACGGATACATTGGAAGAAACAGCTTATTTCCTTGACTTAACTGTACAAGCTGATGTACCAATTGTCGTGACAGGGGCAATGCGTTCAAGTAATGAATTAGGTGCTGATGGTTTATATAACTTTTTGTCAGCTGTTAAAGTTGCTAGTAGTGAAGAAGCAAAAGGAAAAGGTGTCCTTGTCGTATTAAATGATGAAATTCACTGTGCAACGAATGTGACAAAAACACATACAAGTAACGTGGCAACGTTCCAAAGTCCGCAATATGGTCCAATTGGCATGGTAACGAAGCGTGGTGTTGTCTTTCACCAAGCATTAGTACATCACGAAAAATATGCGGTTACACAAATTACAAAAAACATTGTTATATTAAAGGCATATGCAGGTATGGATGATACGTTATTATCTGCAATTGAGCAGCTTCCCGTTGATGGAATTATCATCGAAGCACTTGGACAAGGAAACTTACCGCCACGCACACTTCCTGCACTGCAACGTTTAATAAATAAAGGTATTCCAGTTGTTCTTGTTTCTCGCTGCTTCAACGGAATTGTTCAAGATGTATATTCTTATGAGGGTGGCGGCAAACATTTGAAAAACATGGGCATCATCTTCACATATGGTTTAAATGCTCAAAAAGCACGTATTAAGTTGCTCGTTGGACTAGAAGTAACAAATGAACAAGCAAAGATTCAAGCCATGTTTAGACATTAAAATACGATTGTAACAAAAACCACCTTCGTCTAATTCCTAAAACTACGAATTAGACGAGGGTGGTTTTCATTTTTCATTATTCATTACTAAAATAAAACTTCCATCAGTGAGGGGGTTTCTTCATCCCCCGCCTATCTTCTTCACTTTTCTCTCAATCTTGAGGTGGGGCTTATTGCCCGCGAGTAGCGGGATAAATTTTTACTGTTCACGTTCTGCAATAATTTTCGCAATCGCGTCTCCATGAAATCTTCCATTTTCTATAAAAATTTCATTCGCATTATTACCAGCAGCAATTACACCAGCAATAAAAATTCCTTTCACATTCGTTTCCATCGTTTCCTCTTTATATAGGGGTCTTCCTGTTTCAGGATCAATTTCTACCCCCATTTTTGTTAAAAAACTATGGTCTGGATGATAGCCTGTCATCGCAAACACATAATCATTTGAAATCGTGTACTCTTCATCTTCTACTGCATATATGACTGTAGATTCCGTAATTTCTTTTACATGTGCTCCAAACTCCATTTTTATCGTACCTTGACGAACTAACGCTTCAAATTCTGGTAAAATCCACGGTTTAATACTTGGAGAATAAACTTGACCCCGATATAAAACAGTCACACGTGCTCCACATTTTACAAGTTCTAACGCCGCATCTACACTTGAATTCTTTCCTCCAATTACTACAACATCACGATCAAAATAAGGATGTCCTTCTTTGAAATAATGCGCTACTTTTTCTAACTCTTCTCCCGGAACATTCATATAATTAGGATTGTCATAATATCCAGTTGCGATAATAACATATTTTGCTTTATACGCCTCTTGCTTTCCGTCCCCTTTTATTGTTTGAACAAAAAAGAAACCCTCTTCTTTCTTTACCTCTTCCACCCGTTCAAACGCGTTCACACGTACATGTTTCCGTTTTACTACTTCACGATAATACGCTAATGCTTGATTCCGGACAGGCTTACGATTTTCTGTAATAAAGGCAACTCCACCAATTTCTAGCTTTTCACTAGAAGAAAAAAACGTTTGGTGCGTTGGATAATTATAGATTGCATTAACAATATTTCCTTTTTCAATTACAAGTGGATTAATCCCAACATTTTGCAGGGCAATTGCTGCTGCTAATCCACATGGTCCGCCTCCGATAATAATTGCTGTTTCCTTTTGCATATAAGGCTCAACTCCTAGTCTTCTGCTCTATCTATTCAAATAAAAAATTACAAAACAAGAAAAAACCTACTTTTAGCAGTAGGCACCTATCTTTATTGTATTCATTTTTCATATATTTGTCATCTATACGATACGTACATACGATAGACGTCCGCTAAAAATTGTCGAAAAGGTATACCTTGATTACTTAATACATGTTCCGGATCAATTTTACGAGCAGGATCAAGCTTCTTATGCGAAACAATATCTGTCTTTGGATTTAAACCAAAATTATGGCACAAATATGCATGATACCAAGTAAAACGCGTATATGCATCCCAAAAATTTATATTTCCACCGTAGCAAAGTTCAACACCAATTGCTGCACTATTAGCATTGTAACCATATATATCATTATCTGTCGGAACATTGTACCGAACATGATAGGCTACCTCATTAATCGGAATAATCTCTAGTATAGTTTTATCATCAATAAATGTATGAGCTGAAGCTTTTGGTTGCACATCATTAAAGTAGTCTCGATTTCCAATTGCATTACTGCCTGGATTTCCTGTATCATGACTGACAATAAAACGAACTTTTGAAAGTCGAATACCGGGCCGAGAGCCTCCATGTTTAATATAATTTCGCTGTATAGGAAACTTCGCCATTCACATCATCTCCGCTCTAATAAAATTATCTTTCTAATCTTATATGTATTCAGATGATGCGTCCCTATCGCAAACATTATTATCAAAACAGAAAATCCATCATATTTGAAACAAATATCATAAATAACAGTATACTTATTGCCACCGTATAAAAACCATAAAACCAAATTTCATCTTGTTTCGTTTCTAAACCAAAAAAACGATTCACTTTACGTAAGAAAGAAGAGCGTTTCACATGCTTCTTACGTAAAACTTCAACTCGCTCCATTACATGTATTGGCATCATAAAACGTTGTTCTGCAGTCGTCTTCATTATAATCTCTCCTTTATCTGATTGGTGAGAGCTTCCCATCAATAAAGGATGAAGAAACTCTCCACTAATGAGAAGTTCACTTTATTTCGTTTCCATTTTTTCCATCTAAGGAGAGTATAGCACAAACGTTCTGTTAGAACAAGTGTTCTTTTGATGTTTTTTACAAACTCACATAACCCATAAGCAATACAACTAGTACCCCACAACTGCGATGACCAGTCCTCAACTAATAATCAATCGGACTTTTACGGGCAATTTATCCTCACCTAACTTCTATGCTTTCACTATATTTTAAGGTGAGGATATCACACTGTCCGTTATACCCTAGGTAGATGCTTCCCATCGTATCTGAACAAGCCTTGTCTTGTCCGATTGTTTTTCTTCCAATCTCTCTTCTAAATCAACAATTCACTGTTCTAATTCATCCACCCGCTGCACCCGGGTCAATTCACACCTTCTATTCCCATTCCCCTTTCTTCAACCTTACTCAGCCATGTGCAGGCTAAACCTTCCATTCAAAATCCAGCGAAAACAAAGGAGATGAGCTAGTCTGCGCCCGAGTGGTAAGAGCTTTCCGCTAAAGAGAAAGAAACCTGATGGAAATTTCATTCTATCTTACAATATAATTACAACAAAAAACCGCAACTTCCTTTACAGGAAATTGCGGTCTGCTTTATCAATAATCGGTTTATACCCAACCTCTGAAGCGGCTTGCTTCTGCCATTTTACGAACACCAACCATATAAGCTGCTAAACGCATATTCACTTTGCGAACTTGCGCTGTTTCGTAAATAGAATCAAATGAGCTTACCATTACTTTTTCTAAACGAGCTTCTACTTCTTCTTCAGTCCAGTAGTAACCTTGATTATTTTGTACCCATTCAAAGTAAGAAACTGTTACGCCACCAGCACTTGCTAATACGTCTGGAACAAGTAAAATGCCACGTTCTGTTAAAATTTTTGTTGCTTCTAACGTTGTAGGGCCATTCGCTGCTTCTACAACAATTTTCGCTTTAATATCCGCTGCATTTTCTTCTGTAATTTGATTTTCAATTGCAGCTGGTACTAAAATATCACAATCTAGTTCTAATAATTCTTTATTTGAAATTGTATTATTAAACAATTTTGTTACCGTACCGAAGCTATCACGACGGTCTAATAAGTAATCGATATCTAAGCCGTTTGGATCATGAAGTGCACCGTAAGCATCGGAAATTGCAATTACCTTCGCTCCTGCATCGTGCATAAACTTCGCTAAGAAACTACCTGCATTTCCGAACCCTTGTACAACAACTCGCGCGCCTTTAATATCAATACCACGTTTTTTAGCTGCTTCGCGAATACAAATTGTTACACCCTTTGCAGTCGCTGTTTCACGGCCATGAGATCCCCCTAATACAAGCGGCTTTCCTGTAATAAATCCAGGTGAGTTAAATTCGTCAATACGGCTATATTCATCCATCATCCATGCCATAATTTGTGAATTTGTAAATACATCTGGAGCTGGAATATCTTTCGTTGGACCTACGATTTGGCTAATTGCTCTTACATAGCCACGGCTTAATCTTTCTAGCTCACGGAAAGACATTTCACGTGGATCACAAATGATACCACCTTTACCACCACCATACGGCAGATCAACAATACCACATTTTAGGCTCATCCAAATCGAAAGTGCCTTTACTTCATTTTCCGTTACATTCGGATGAAAGCGGATACCACCTTTTGTTGGACCAACAGCATCATTATGCTGAGCACGATATCCTGTAAATATTTTAACAGTTCCATCATCCATACGAACTGGGATCTTCACTGTCATCATACGAACTGGTTCTTTAAGTAATTCATATACCTCGTTTGGATAACCCAATTTCTCTAAGGCTTCTTTAATAACAATTTGCGTCGAATTCAATAATTCAAAATGTTGTTCTCTTTGTTGTGTTTGTGTTTGAGCTCCCTTTTCGGCTACCATAGTAAGTAAACCCCCTGTAATTTCACTTGTTTAGTAAACCTTCATTGCCTAGTATACACTCTTAAAATAGGAATGCAAGAGAAAACGCTAACAAATATATACAAACCTTTTTATCGTTTGCAAACGTTTTCAATATCATTATAGTCCTTTTATTCTTTTTAGCAAGGCGAAATACTTAAAAAACTATTATTTTTTCATATAATAATTAAATATTTTACATAAGGAAAAACCTCAACTGCATCACCTAGCTGAGGTTTTCTTTTGTGATAAAATAATTGTATATTTGCTCAATTGCTTCATTTGCCATAAGCTCTTTTCCATATTCCATCATTCGGTAAATTGTAATTGTGGAGGAGCTACCAAACTCTGCTAAAATGGCAATCATATCTTCTTTCAATAACGTAGTAGAATCTTCTTCTAACCATAAATAAAAACGATTTTGCCACGTATAAAGCTTTCCACCTGTTACTCCGAGACTATATAAACGACCCGCTAATGCAATTACATCCTCCAATGAAGTAAATTCGTATAGTATATGTTCGCTCTCATCAAGAGTAACTTGCATTTCAATGAATTCATCTTGAAATTCCTCTTCCGTATCTGACTCCTGATTCTCTTTCGTAACAATAACAACCATACCTTGGGCTTGTAACGAAAACACCTCTACCGCAATCGGACCATCTGCCTCAAAGCCGAGCTCTTTATTCGCTTCTTGCATCATATCTCGAAACAGTTGTTGTACTTTCGGTGCATTTTTCCATAAATCTTCCTTTGTAAGTCCACGTTCTGACAAATCGTCGAACGTCAGAAAGATTTTAATTTTATTATAATTTAAACGTTCCAACCTCATCCCGTAACCTCCTTACGCAACCGTTGCATTTAATTTTTATTATATGAAACAGAAAATAGATGGTTCTTTCCGAACAACCATTCTCACATTTTTAACCATTCATCCCATTCTTCTTTCGTATGCCCAACAAACCAGTTACGAGCCTCTTTGTTTTCTTCATTAGAAAATTCAAAAACAAAACCACTAAGCCCAATACAAAGGTTTGCATATTGTTCATGTAATCTCTTTGCAAGCTGAACACTTGCCGTTACATTTTCTTTTATTGTACAAGAAATAAACAAGATTTTAGGATTTACTTTTTTGATTACATCATCAATATCAATTTCTTCTATGCCTGTCCCAATATAGGTTACTGGATAACCTTTTCGGCGCAAATATGTTGTAAAAATAAATAATCCAAGTTCACATAATTCCCCGGGAGCGCATATAGAAAGTACCTTTGGTAGTCCTGTATGAATCGGCATACTATGATAAATCACTCCGATACGCGAGCGTAAAAATGAAGCCGCATACCGTTCCTCTGCACTTGTTATTTTTTCATTCAAGCGCATTTCTCTTAACCTTACAAGCAATTTTACTAATACATCTGTAATCACTTTATCTATAGAAAAAATACTAAAAGCTTCATCCAGTAACTCAAGAGCTTGTATTTCATCAAATTTTAACAAAGAATAAAGGATATCGTCTACTAAAAGTTCTACTTTATTATATTCTATTTCTGATAAATTGTGATTTTGTAATTGGTTATTTTCTAATAAACTAACCGCTTGTCCAATGGTAAATCCTTGATTCACTTTGTTAATAAGCCATTTTAATATTTGGACATGTTCTTCTGTATATAATCGATGCCCAGCATTATTACGTTTCGGTGCAATAACTTGGTACCGTCTTTCCCAAGCTCGCAATGTGCCCGGGTGTATACCGAGCATATTTGAAACCAATTTAATGTTATATTTACCTATTGAACTTGGCATATCTTTTCCCACCTTAAAAAACAACATCAATCTTTTCTTTGTAATGTAATCAAATGAGTTTGTGCAGGAGCACGAAAACGCATTGGCACAAATGTTGTTCCATAACCATTACTTACAAATAAAGTCGTCTGTGGATATTCATGAATTCCACCTTTCAAAAAACGTGTAGCATGAAATAACCGAATTTGTCCACCGTGTGTGTGACCACTAAATACACAGGAAATATTTTCTGTTCCATTTAATTTATATACGATATCAGGATTATGACTCACAAGAATACGAAATCCCTCTTCTTCACAATCGGCTAACGCTAAATCTAAACGATCACGTTTCAAACCTACATCGTCAACACCCAATAACCATATTTTTTCTCCAGCCTCTGATTCAAATAAAATTCCTGTATTGTCTAAAATTTTCACTCCACTTTGAAGAAGCAATGCGTCTAATTCGTGAAAATCAATTTCGTAGTCATTATTCCCCCAAACAAAATACACTTGTCCTATTTCATTTAACCTTTTAATATTATCAACTACTCGTGCTAGTGGTACCCCTTGTTCAGCTAAATCTCCACCTATAATAACGAGATCTACCTTCCCTTTCACTTGTTGTATTAAGGATTTAGAAATTGTTCTTCTGTGAATATCGGAAATAAAAAAGATTCGTACTTCTCCAAAACTCATTGGAAACTCCGCAAATGATACGGTGTGTTCTAACAATGTATCACGCATCGCTTCTCTATACATCATAACGAAGCAACCAATCACAATGCATAATATGAAACAACCTAATAATCCCCATGTCATACACTTTCCCCATCTTTCCTCTTAACAAAATCTAACCACATAATATTACCTCACGCCAGCAAGTGAAGAAAAACCCTCTACTTCTGTAGAAGGTTTTTCTTGCTCCCGCTATTCGCGGGCAGTAAGCTGTATCAATGATGGAAGGTTCACTTTATTTTTTCTGTTCTGGTTCTGGCTTCTTCGGAATTTTTAACACTTGTCCTGGTTCTAACTCTTCTGGTACTTCATTATATTTCTTTATAATCGCTATCCCATCTTCATTCGGAAAATATTTCTTTGCAATATTTTCGAGCGTTTCTCCCTCTTTCACCGTATGAAATTGAAAGGTCTTTGCTGATGAATTGGATTCATTATTTTTCTTTTTTGAATCAAAAAAAATAACTTCAAATGCACTTTTTTCAGAATTAGCACTTGAGTCTGCTTTCTTCCCCTCAATGTAACGCTCCGTATACCACAAAATACCAATCGGAAGAAGAATAAATAATAATGTTAAAATCCGAACGAAAAAGTGCTTTATTTTAAATTTTGATTTTTTCTTATCTTTATGAACTTCACTACGTGGCGGTAAACCCTCTCCTTCTTTTTCCGTTGACTCTTTCATGTTCTCTTCAAACTCTGTTGTCTGCTTCGCCATATCGGTCACCACCACCTTCTATTTGCTTTCTTAATTGCAATCCCATTATGAAATCGACTAAAAAATGCGCAAAAATCGTAATTAGTAAATTATCAGTCCATTGAAACACATAACCAAATACACTACTAATCATCAATACAAAACAAAATAGAAACGGCTTAGTAATATAACGAATATGTAAAACTGCAAATATTATACTCGCAAACATTAAGCCAAAATATGTTTGTATTACACCACGAAATAGAAACTCTTCTGCTGTCCCAATTAAAAGGGTAACTGCAAACACCTGGAAAACAGACATTCCTTGAAACATACGGTCATTAATCCCGCCATCATCGAACCATGATTCGGGAAAAAGATTCATTGCAATATAATCAAGTAAAACAATCACACAAGCTACTCCGCCACCTATTAGAAGAATAGATAAAAAATCCCATTTCCACAAATCTAGAAATGCATCTATACTCGGAAATAATATATAAGCTAACAAGGCTCCAATACATAGAATAATCGCTTGCGTAATATATAAATTAAGTCGGATTTCTTTTAGACTCATGTCTTCAATACTTTTCTTGCGTATATCCATCATTCCTCCATTCTGAATCCGAAGAGCAATTGTAACTCTGTTTCCCAATTATAGTCGAAAACAGATTGCCTTGCTTGCCTTTTTTTATAATCTTCTATATAAATTCCACAATAATTACAGCAATTTTTTGGCTGCGTTTCCTTTACATATCCAAACTGAGAAAGAATCGCTTCTCTTTTACAATCTGTTCGCCGCATCCATTCTTTCATCGTCTCTAGTTGACCATATTTATTATAAAGCCGAGCTTTCACTTCTGTAATTAACTTCTGCTCCGCTTCATCTGACAAAGACTCAATCATCAATTGCCTATGTTGTATGATATCCATCTTTTCAAAATGATATCGAATAAATCGCCAATGTTGTTCACTCAATCCCGCTGTATTATAACAAATTTCTTCTACACCTTCTAACGGTAATACTTGGGCCTGAGCCACTGTTTCTCGTAATAAAGAAAATAAGAAGCGAATTTGCTGTTCATTTGGTAATTCTTCTTCAATAATGGAGATTGGCAATTCATGATCAAGCGGACTACATAACAAAATGGCAATGCTTGGTTCTCCATCTCGACCTGCCCGTCCAATTTCTTGCAAATAAGACTCTATATTTGTCGGATAATGAAAATGAATAATATAACGCGTGTTTTGCTTATTGACTCCCATACCAAATGCGCTTGTACACACAACAAGTTGAAGTTGATCGTTCATAAACTGTTGCTGAATTAACATCCGTTCTTCATGCTCCATTCCGCCATGATAATGCGCAACATCTTCGATACCTTCACTGCGTAGATACGCTGCAAGACGTTCAGTCCAAGCTCTACTTGAACAATAAATAATACCAGGACCTTGCAAATAGTTCACATGAGATAACAGTACTTCTTTTTTCTCTTGAATGGTTTGTACAAATTCTATTTTCATAGCAATATTAGGACGATCAATCGAATATAAATGCTGCCTCACATCTTTCAAGTTTAAACTTTCAATAATATCCTGTAATACTTCTTTCGTAGCAGTAGCTGTTAAAGCAAGAACCGTAGGATAGCCCATCGATGCAATAACTTGATCTAACTTTTTATAATCTGTTCGAAAATCATATCCCCATTGAGAAATACAATGCGCTTCGTCTACCACAAATAAAGAGATATGAATTTTTCTTAATTCTTTTAGAAACACTTCTGATTGCAGCATTTCAGGAGATACGAATACAAATTTATAGGAATGTAATCGCCGCATAGCTTCTCTTTTCTCTGCCATTGTTCGAAAGCTGTTAAAGGCAATAACTTGATTTTTCACTATATATTTTAACTGTGTAACTTGATCTTCCATTAATGACAATAGCGGTGAAACGATGAGTACCGTTCCATTTTGTATCAACCCTGGAAGTTGATAACAGAGCGATTTCCCCCCTCCAGTTGGCAGCATCGCTACAACAGAATTTCCATTTAATAAGTCTGTAATGACTTCCTTTTGCCCCGGCCGAAATGTCCTGTACCCAAACCACTGATATAAAATATCTTCAAGCTTCATGTAATCCCCCTACTCGCGCTAATACAAGACGAATTTCAAAATAGGAAACATGCTCTCCAGCAGTTTGCTTTAAAACTCGCAGCTTCCGCGTCTGTAACTCCTCAATCATTTTCTGGATTTGTTTCATTTTTTCTTTTTCTATAAATTGCTCCACCTGAAATTCTTTTTCGCGCAATGCAATTTCTACAATATGATCCTCAATTGTCGCAAGTTTTAATTTTCTTATCCTAGAAATTTCCTCCATTGTTCGTCCTTGCTTCCATAGTTGATATGTTTTTTGTGTTGATATACTAAATAAATCTGCTTTTTCATTCGGATACGCAATAATTTGTGCCAATAACGGAAACTTCTGTTGTTGATTTTGTACATATTGAATGATGAAATGAATCGTTCCCCAAAATAAAAGATATACTCGAAACGCATCTTGCTTCATCATATCTCCAAGTTGATCTGTTGTATAACCAATACGGTGGTATCCTGTTAAACGATATACGAAAATGGTTGCTTCTAGAGAGGTTACATACATTAATATTTCATTTATTTCTTTATATAACTGTTCCGCTAGTTGTCCTCTTGAAACAGAAGAGTTCATAATAAATTGTTTTACCCACATCGTGATTTCTGTATCTTGCTGAATTGGAAGAAACTTTACATATTTCTGTTGCAAATTAGATACGGTTTGCACAATCAAAGATAGCCTTTTCCAAAAACTCTCTCCAAGTTCACCGTATTGCAAACCGTGTAAATATTTCGGGAAAGAAAAAAGTTCTTCCCATTCGTTTACTTGTTTCTTTCCCATTTCAGATAAAATGTAAGTATTTTCATGCACACATGTAATAAATTGCTTGTTTAATAACGATTCAATCTGTTTATCATAATCATGACGTCTTAAAGATTTATATACACTAAACAAAAAGGAAAGATGAAACATATTCCCATCTTGCAATGTTTGTGAAGAACGTTTCCCTTTTAAAAGGTGATAAATTGAAGAAACCGTTCGTTCACCTTTTAATTGTTTTAAACAGTATAATACAGTATATTGTAGCTGCAACGCTTCTTCCACCCTTTCAGTCTACTTCTACTTTCATTGTAACAAAATGCATCCTATTTAGATATTTTTAAAATTTTATGTACAACTATAGAAATGAGTTGACATACTCAATTGATAAGAATTATCATTATAACTTTGTATTGAAAAGTTTCAAAAACCGTTTTACAATAAGGTTATAATTTTTCATCAGTGTTCTTATATACATATACATATTATTTAGGAGGTATACAAAAATGGCAAAATACACAATCGTTGACAAAGACACTTGTATTGCATGTGGAGCTTGCGGAGCAGCTGCACCGGACATTTATGATTACGATGATGAAGGTATTGCATTCGTAACACTAGACGATAACCAAGGTATCGTTGAAATCCCAGATGTATTAATCGATGATATGATGGATGCATTCGAAGGCTGCCCAACTGATTCTATCAAAGTGGCAGATGAAGCATTCGACGGTGACGCATTAAAATTTGAATAGTCTTATTGTAGACTTCAAAAAAATAACCCTCAAATGTGAGGGTTATTTTTTTACACCTTATTTCCTTCTATTAAGCAATCTTTCACTAGTCACTCACCCTAAATTTAGAAATCAGCCCCATCAAACAGACTCTTACAGCTCATTATGCGAGATAAAGTCAAATTTCCATCAGCGGGGATTTTTTCATCCCCCACTCCTCGCTTCTCTCAATCTTGAGATGAGGTTCCTGCTGCCCACGAATAGCGGAATAAAAAAACATCAGCAGAAAAAACTTCCACTGATGCAAAACTTTCTATTTATGCATTTTTCATTTTCGCAAATACCCATACTTTCAATCGAGAAAATAAAGGAACAAAAATAATTGTTACTATAATTCCTTTAATTATATTAAAAGGTAAAATTCCCGCTACAATTACTTGACGTAGTGCACTGTTAGACATAGTAGGATAATTTAAAAACCAAGTGTAAGCTGGAAAAATGATGAAATAATTAAGTACGCTCATAATAAGTGCCATACAAATTGTTCCTAACATCAGTCCAGTTGTTAAACTTTTAACCGTTCGATGTTTACGGAATAAAATAGATGCTGGAAGTACAAAGAGACATCCAGCAATAAAATTCGCCACTTCTCCTACCGGTACGCCCGTTAAACTTCCTTGAATACCATAATAAAGAACATTTTTTATTCCTTCTACAATTACACCTGAAATTGGTCCAAAAATGATGGCTGCAATTAAAGCTGGAACATCACTAAAATCAATTTTTAAAAACGGCGGGATTCCCGGAAACGGAAACTCTAACATCATTAGTAAATACGCAATACTACTCAGCATCGCCACACTTACCATTTGTACTACACTCTTCTGTTGTTTCATGTTTCTCTCTCCTTTTCCATCGATCATCTCATGGAAAGTGGAAAGGCTCTGCTATGCCTAAATTTATTCTAGCATGAAAAAACCCTTCGCGTTCGAAACGCAAAGGGAGAAATTTTAGGCACATTAAACAGACGTTCAAATATTTATCTTTTTTGAACGCTTGAACCTCCATCTTCTCCCATCCAGACTGTACTGTCGGCTTTGGAATCGCACCAAATCCTGCCTTAACGGCTCGCGGGCTTAGAATAAAAATACATATTCATCACCGCCGGTCGGGATTTTCACCCTGCCCCGAAGATAGACCGATATTCTATTTTCCACATCATTATACAACAAATTTAAAACAATGTGAATGAAAATGCTTCTTTTCCAGTTACTCCTCATAATTGCATGCTATTCTAACAATAAGTAAATAATATGACAAAAAAGAACAAATTTTCGTGTTTGTTCTTTTTTGCTCACAATTCTCTAGTCATTTATACATGAAAGTGATAAGATATGATATTGTTAAGAAAAACAGCATTTTCTTACAGTGGAGGAAATGTCATGAGTAAAGAAAAAAAACAGCCTATTCGAGAAATTATGAAAAAAAATCTTCGCAAAGAATACTTTTATTTAAAAAAGGAATTGCTGTTCTATTGTCCTCTTGACTCAGGTAAATTCTCAAGAGATACATATTATGCTGCTTTTGATAAAGATGGCATTAGTGTATATCAATATGATAAAAAATTAGACAGTAAACTAAGACTTTGCGAAAGACATCCATGGAAAAGCTGGAAAAAAGTCAAAATTGATCATTATTTAACAAAAACTCATTTCGTCTTTCAGGGAGAACGAAATTGGATTCTTTCTCTTTTTCATCAAGGAAAAAAGGCAGAAAAAATTATTCAAACTTATACATCTTTAGAAACAGAGATTGTTTCCAGACCATTTTTAAAAAAATTGCCTGGTTATCGATCTAATACAACATTGAATATGTATATTGGGACCATTTGCTATACTGTACTTATTGCATTTTTATTAAAATTTATCCTCCCATTTCAAATTCAAATTGCCTTGTATTCGCTGTCTCTCGGCTGTATGCTGCTCGGTCTTCTTTGTTTCGTTATCGGTCTTATTGAACCTACTCTTGTGCTATTTAGGACAAAAGAAAAAACACGAGCGAAAGTGTTTTATTATTATAGCTATTTAATCATTACTGGATTTGCATGTATCTTTATTTTTTGGTAACAAGCGAAAGAGCTAGTCTTCCTAGCTCTTTTTCAATTAATATGTAATTTTTGCGACGGATAAATCATATCTTTTTGCAAATGATTTTTCACTCTCAATTCTTCAACAGTTGTACCGAACTTCCTAGCAATACTGACCAATGTGTCACCTTTTTGTACGACATATACAGAGGCAGAGGCTACCGTGTTAGGCTTTTCCTGAATTATTTGCAGTGGATCCACTGCATTTGTTTTTGCTATCGTCCAAGCCCCTTTGTGAACTTCTAAATGCAAGTGAGCACCATTCGATTGTCCTGTATTTCCTACCTGGCCAATTTTTTGCCCTTGTGAAACTGTATCTCCCTCTCTCACAAGTCGTTTATTCATATGAGCATATACAGCTTCATAATCTTCATGTTTAATAAACACCACATGTCCGTAACTATCAGAAAAATAAGATCTTGTTACAATACCATCTTGCATAGCTGCTATTGAAGTACCAATCGGTGCAGCAATATCAATACCAAAATGCTTTCCGTTTCTCGTTCCAAAATAATCGCTAATTCTCCCCTCTACTGGCCATTCCCACCGCTTTTCTTCCGCAGCACCTTCTGTTTGTGCTATAAAAAAGACACAAAAGAAAAGCAAAATGATTTTTAATGCTTTCATTGTAAATCCTCCGTTTTCTAAATAACAACCACACTTTTTCTATTGTGGTTGATTATAGCAAAAAGTATACAAAAAAAAGAAAGAGCCTATTTCTCTTTCTTCTCTTCCTTATCTCGAAATACAATCGCACTTCTTTCATATTCTACATCTTTCACATTAGAACGAGCATTCACAACTCTCGCAACTGCAAATAAATAATCCGATAAGCGATTTACGTATTGCAACACATATTCATTAATCTCCTCTTGTTTCATTAATGAAACAATACAACGCTCTGCTCTTCGTACAACAGCACGAGCGATATGAATAAGAGCTGCACCTTGGCTTCCTCCTGGTAAAATAAAACGCTCAAGTGGCGGTGCTTCTTGAATATATATATCAATCCTTTCTTCTAGAAAAGTAATGATATCTTCTGTTACTTTATACGGAATTTTTCTCTTCACAATTGCTAAATCCCCGCCACAATCAAACAACTCATGCTGAATTTTTTCAAGTTCTTGGTAAATATCTTGAAACAATCCATCGCGCAACAATGTCATCGCATGTCCAATGAATGAATTCGCCTCATCAATTGTTCCATATGCCTCTACACGCAAATTGTCTTTATCTGCGCGTCCTCCAATAAGACTTGTTTGCCCCTTATCACCTGTTTTTGTATACAGTTTCATGTTTTCCCTCCTTATTTTCTTTTGCGTTCTTCATTTATATTAACATTCCTTTTTTTGTTCATAAAAAAAGCTTATCAAAAAGATAAGCTTAAAAATTCGCATATAATTTCATCATACTTGTGTTGGCAAATATACAGAGAATGTTGTCCCCTTATCTACTACACTCGATACTGTAATCTTACCATCATGCCCTCGCACAATATTTTTTGCAATCGCAAGTCCTAGCCCTGTACCACCTGTTTTTCCACGTGTACGAGCCTTATCCGCTTTATAAAAACGTTCAAATAAGAATGGAATATCATCTTCCGGAATACCAACTCCAGAATCTTCGACTTCGAATACAATTCCATTATTTTTCTCATCAATAATAAGCGATACTTTACCGCCTGCGTTTGTATGCCTTAAAGCATTATCAATTAAATTTGTTAACACTTGTTCCATCCGATCCGGATCAAAAGAATGCTTCTCTATAGAAGTCCGAAAATCAACTACTAACTGCACTTCTTTTTCCTTTGCTATCCCTTGGAATTTCCGTGCAATCTTTTCAACAAATGGAACAATATCTACTTCCGATATATGTAATTCTACGTGACCGCTCTCCATTCGAGCTAAATCTAATAATTCATTTACAAGACGGCCTAAGCGTACAGATTCATCATAGATAATTTGCACAAATTCATGTACTTCTTCTTTCGTTTGAACAATGTCATCTAAAATTGCTTCACTATACCCTTGCAACATAACCATTGGTGTACGTAATTCATGCGATACGTTTGCTATAAAATCTTTACGCATTTTTTCAAGACGGCGTTCTTCCGTCATATCACGAAGTACCGCAACAGCACCGCGAATCTTCGTCTGATTGTACAGCGGTGTCATCAGTACAACATAATTACCTTTTTCTAAATTAATTTCTATCACTTGTTGCTGTTCACTTTCTACAACGAGATGAAACAGTTCAACCAGCTCAGATGGCAAACTCACACTTAACTCTATCTCTTTTTCTTCATTCCATACTTGTAAGAAACGCTCTGCTGGCGGATTAATTACAACGACTTCTCCTTCTTGATTTAACGTAATAACACCATCAGCCATACTACTTAAAATACTAGAAAGCTGTTCTTTCTCTTGTTGCAGTGCATTAATATTAAACTTCAATTGTTTCCCCATTTGATTTAAAGCTGTTGCAAGTTCACCAATCTCATCTTGCGAAACCGCTGGTACCTTCGCATCAAATTTCCCGCGCGCTACTTCAAAAGCTACTTCGCGCATTTTACGCAGCGGAGCTGTAATCCGTGTTGATAAGAAAAAGGCAAAAAACGTTGTTAAAATAATCGCAATCCCTGCAGATAAAAAGATAAAATCCGTCGATTTTTCTATTCCTTGTTTTGGTACTTGTAACGATTGATATACGAAGACCGCACCGTCTTTTGACGACTTTAACGGAACCCCGACAATCATAATATCATTCTCAGGATTTTTCTTATTTTTTTCATCTGGGACGTTTTTAATTTTTTGTACATGTTTACGTTCTGTAAATACCGCTTGTAACTCTTTGTCATTTTTTAAATCTGTTAGTCTTAATGTTGCTAATCCTTGTTGAGCCGGGGAGGCAGATATTTCATTATTATCTTTAACAACAATAATACGTGAAAGGGGATCAGCAAATTTATATGCGATATGTTCTATCGTCTGCTCATCCGCCCCCTCTTCTATTAATTCAGAAACACTCGTTGCAACCTTTGAAAGCCTCGTTTCTCCCGTTGTTACGTAATAATTATCAAAAAACTGTGAAAGTAAAATAGCAACGAAACCAAGTACAAAGGAAACAAGGAGGAGAATCGTCAGCCATAACTTACCTACTACACTTTTCCAAAGCATCAATCGTTCACAACCTCAAACTTGTAACCAACACCCCATACAGTTACAATCATTTTCGCTGCATCTGCTGACTTTTTACTTAACTTCTCACGCAGACGCTTTACATGTGTATCAACTGTACGTAAATCACCGAAAAATTCATACTGCCATACTTCTTTTAATAACTGCTCACGGTCAAATACTTTATCAGGTGCCTTCGCTAAAAACAGTAATAATTCATATTCTTTTGGTGTTAAATTCACTTCTTCACCATCAGCTGTAACACGATGTGCATCGTTATCAATTGTGAGATGAGGAAATACAATAACATCTTTTGTTGTCGTATCTTGCGTAAAGAATGTCGTTGTAACTGAGCGACGTAAAACCGCTTTCACACGTAGGACAACCTCGCGCGGGCTAAACGGCTTTACAATATAGTCATCTGTACCAACTTCAAACCCTTGTACGCGGTTTACTTCTTCTCCTTTTGCCGTTAGCATAATAATCGGCGTTGCTTTTTTCTCACGAATCCCTTTACACACTTCAATACCATCTTTTCCAGGCATCATAATATCTAAAAGAATTAGATCATAATCATTTTGCAACGCTTTTTCTAACGCTGTCTCACCATTGTCAGCCTCATCAATGATATACTGCTCTCTCTCTAAATACATTTTTAACAAACGACGAATACGATCTTCATCATCTACAATTAAAATCTTCAATTCATTTTCCATTGCAACCCGCTGTACATAGAAATGTCACAACGGTTCACACCTACCTTTCTTCACTAAAGTGAAACTCCCTAAAGTTTGTGGTTTCTACCGAGGATTAGTTGAACGAATCAGATGCATGCTAGCGTTATCCCAACTTATCATCTTATGAGTTAGAAATTCTCATTACCGTTGGGATAGCGTACGAAACTTACTCTTATCTCATTTTCATTGACAAAACCCTTCGTGATTGAAAGTTCACCTTTGCATTATGTTTCACATAAATAATAAAATTTGTTCATATTTTTTCCAAAAACATGTATGTTTCCTGAATAATATAATTTCTCCTCGACATCATTTTACAAAATCAGCCTACACTTTGTCATGTTTTTCTCAAAAAAGAAAAGAAATTAACAAAAATAAAATAGGAAAGTGACAGTCACCTTCCTATTTTATACCGCAATAGTAAGCTGTACAACAAGATTTGTTGAACTTCAGTTATTGTCATGCATATGAATGCAGACCCGCAATCACTAAGTTTACCACTACAAAGTTAAACATAATAATTGCAAATCCAATTACTGCAAGCCACGCTGACTTTTCACCGTGCCACCCTTTAGACAAACGTAAATGTAAAAAGGCCGCATAAAAGAGCCATGTAATAAGGGCCCAAACCTCTTTTGGATCCCATCCCCAAAAACGTGTCCATGCAATTTGTGCCCAAATCATCGCAAAAATTAATGCGCCTAACGTAAAGACTGGAAACCCAATTGCAACAGAGCGATATCCAATTTCATCAAGCAAATCACTATCCACTTTTTGTACTACTGGTTGAATCGCCGCTGCCACTCGTTTACGTAAAATCAATCTTAATAAGATATACAGTCCTGTTCCTATAAATATCGACCAAATCACTGTATTTAATTTTTTCGCATTAATAATAGCAGGTGTTTCTACAGCAGGCTCAAGTTTGTCAGCCGTGACTAATTTTCCTTCATGAGGTCCGACTAAAGCAGGTAGATTGTACACCATTTCTGCTTTCTGCTCATTTTTATCAATCCATTGGAATTTCGCTTCATACTTTACACTTGAAAACGCAGTTGTCACCGCTATAAATCCCATTACACAAACAAGCGAAAAAATAACTGCTTCCAGCCAAAATGTTTGCTTGCTTTTTTTTGACTGATCCACATTTTTCAGTAAATATATAAGCCCCGCAATAAAACTAATCGCTAAAATGGCTTGGCCAGCTGCTGCTGTCGTTACATGAATTTGTAGCCAGTAACTTTTTAATGAAGGGATAAGCGGTGTAATTTCCCTCGGAAACATACTTGCGTAGGCAATGAGTAAAATAGCAACTGGAAGTGCAAATAAGCCAAGGATGCTTGTCTTATATATAAAATACATAATAATAAATGCACCAACCATCATCATGCCAAAGAATGTCCCAAATTCAAAAAAATTACTAACTGGTGCATGTCCTGATGCAATCCATCTCGTAACAAAGTATACCGACTGCGCAGCAAAACCTAAAATAGTAATACTTATCCCAATGTTTGCCCACTTCCGCCCTTTTTCTTTAATGGCACCTCCAAAAAACAACGTTGCAATTAAATACAATACGAAAGCAGCAAATAAGAAACTACTACTTATTTCTACCATACTCTCTCCCCACCTTAACTAATTTTCTTCTCATTGGCTTTATCATTTGGCTGTGGAATGCTTGTCCCTTCTAGTACTTTTTCTATCTCTTTTCGCAAACCATACCAATTTTTATTTGTATGCCCAGCAATCCACCATTCATTGTTAACACGTTGTATCCAAATACGGCGATGATTCCAATACATACCTTGAATCACACCGACCATGAAAATAAATCCTCCCAAAGCTATAATCCAAATTGTCAAATCTTTTCGTACAGTAAGTGCTGTAGCATTGCGTGTTTCTATACCCGCAAAAGACATTTTGTATAAATTGTTTCCTTCTGGCTCTATATTTTGTCGAATGCCAACAAAGCTCACTTCTCCATTTGGCGTTTCCGGTGTAAACATTTTAAAGACAAAAGCTGGATTATTAGGAAGCTTCGTTTTTGTATTCGGTTTGCCACTTTCATCAAAATAAAAATCTGGAAAATAACTTAGCAAATGAAGCGAATATCCATTTCCTAAATCGTATGTTTCTTTTGGATTTGTTAGGTCAACTGTAATTGGACCCCATTTTTGTCCGCTGTCTTTCTTTTGTAAATTGAAAGACATTTTACTAAGTTCTCCTTCTTTAAAATCAACTTGATAAAGAGCATAATCATCAAATTTAAGAGGTTCATTCACTCGAATACTGTATTCTTTCACTTTCTCAAGCTTTGGTTTTTGGCCAGCAATATTTTTTCCAACAGTTTTATATAATACAGCATTTGTTTGATAGTTTTTGGGAATCATTTTATTTCCTACTCGATCAATTGCATCATTAAATACTTGATTTTCTTTATTCTTATCATAAACTTCTTTAATAAACTTTTCGTTCTTCAAATAATACTTCCCATCTGTTCCCGGGATTTCTTTCAGTTCGCCTTCACGAAGCCAAAGCGCTTCATCTACATACATACCAGGGACAAAACGAAGCATCGTTCCAAATAAGAAAATAATAAGACCGATATGATTTATGTATGGACCCCAACGAGAAAAGCGTCCTTTTTCTGCTAGAATGTTCTCATTTTCCACTTGCACATTGTATTTTTTCTTTTTCAAGTTTTCTTTAACACATTCAATTTCTTCTTTCGTTGCTAGTGCTACTCCATATAACCGCTGCCTCTTCAAAAAACTCGGATGCCTTGTTACTCCTTGTTTTTTCAGCGCTTTATATAAAGGAACAACACGATCTAGACTACATATAACGAGAGAAATCCCGATAGATGCTACTAAAATCATATACCACCAAGAGCTATATAGATTGTCAAACCCTAACTGGTAATACATCTTCCCAAGGAAACCATATTGCTGTTCATAATATTCTCCCGGTGTAACATTTGGTGGAAGATACATTTGTTGTGGAAAAATCGTCCCCACTCCAGATGCGATAAGTGTAATAACGATGAGCCACACTCCAACTTTTACAGAAGAGAAAAAACTCCAAATTTTATCTACAACTGTTCTTGTATGCGTAAGAGACCGCCGTGCACTTCCTTCATATCGCATATCTAATAATTTTGTATCTTTCTCATCTTCAAAAGGTTTTCCGCAAGCTTCGCAAAAGATTGTACCGATTGGGTTTACATGACCGCAAACGCACTTTATTTGTTCCAAATCTCTCACCGCCGTTTCTTTTCTCTATGTATCTATGTCTCATTTTTTCACTGAATAATCAGAATTTTATTGATAGGTACTGAAATTAAACACAGTACCTCGATTGACCAAGAGCACGAATATATCTTCTATACCCTTCTCATTTATGGAGTAATTTTCTTTAAATATTCTTCCATTTGTTCTTTAGATTGTGTACCTGTAATTTTCTCGATAATCTTTCCGTCCTTATCAATTAAAAACGTTGTCGGTAACGGTCCAACACCATATGTATTTAAAATTTCTTGCCCTTTATCAATCGATACCGGAAATTTCAGTCCGTATTGATTCACAAAATTTTTCACGGCAAGTTCTGTTTCGTCTGCATCTAACGCCACTATTTCGACGCCTTTTTCCTTATATTTAGGGTACAATTCATTCATATATGGCATTTCTTTTTCGCAAGGTCCACACCATGTCCCCCAGAAATTTAAGAAAACACCTTTTCCTTTTAAATCTTTTAATGTAATCTTGTTCCCTTCTAAATCAGTAGCAACAAAGTTTGGCGCTTCTTTTCCTACTTGCACTTCCTCTTTATTAGCAAAAAAGTTTTGATATAATGTAAAACCTAATGCGCCTCCTAATATGAGTAAAATGATTACACGAAAGAATAACCTATTTTTCTTCACGGTGTCTCTCCTTCCCTAACTGAATAAAGAAGTTTAGCACATACTAAACTTTTCTATATTTTCACTTCTATCAGCAAAGCTTTCTTTACTGATAGAAGCTTTATCCCGCTATTTGCCGGCAGTAAGACCCCCACCACCTCAAGATTGAGAGAAAAGCGAGAAGTGGGGGATAAAAAAACCCACTGATGGAAGTTTCACTTTATTCCTCTTGCTCCGTACTATCTTGGTTTCGTTGAAGCAAGAGCACGAAGTTGCTTTACTTCATGAGGAGATAGTTCTCTTGCATCTCCCGGGCGTAAGCTACCTAGCTCTAAAAAGGCATATCGCTCGCGCTTTAATTTCATTACTTTACAGCCAATTGCTTCAAACATTCTGCGCACTTGGCGATTTCTTCCTTCATGAATTGTCAATTGTACAATCGCAATCTCTTTACGTTTATCCCAAGAAAGGACTTTCACACGCGCAGGCGCTGTTTTCCCTTCTTCAAGCATAACACCTTTTTCTAACATGCGGATTTTTTCACCAGTTAACGGACCTTTTACCTTCGCCACATATGTTTTTTCAACCTTATACTTTGGATGCATTAAAATGTTCGCAAAGTCTCCGTCATTTGTCATCAATATTAAACCAGATGTATCATAATCTAAGCGACCGATTGGAAAAAGGCGCTGTGGAATTTCTGGAAAGAAATCTGTGACCACTTTTCTTCCTTTATCATCAGATACACTCGAAATAACACCAGTTGGTTTATATAATAAAAAGTAGGCAGGTGTTTCTTTTTCAAGAGGAATGTTATTTACTTCAACTTTATCTTGCACACTCACTTTTGTTCCTAGTTCAGTCACGACTTTGCCGTTAACCTTAACTTTCCCTTGTTGAATAAGTTCTTCTGCTTTTCTTCTTGATGCGATACCTGCTTGTGCTATTACCTTTTGTAGTCGTTCCATTTCGTTTCTTCACCTCAAATTCATCTTACCTTCATTAGAAGGACTTGGCAACTGTCTAGCCTAGTAGACAATGCCCCTTACTTACCATAAACAACATTGCCAACTTTGTAAGCTAATAAAGGAATGCGGTATGATTCTCTTCTTTATTATGGTCCACTTCCTTCCATTTGCTTACAGCAAATGTTCACGTTTTTGTCAAAAACAATCCATAAAAAAGCCACTATTAAGCGCATTCTTAATAGTGGCTGTATACGTATTATAGTCCAATTTGAATGAAAAATGAATCATTATTACTGAAACATAAGTGAAACAAATATAATTGAACACACAATGCCAATTAAATCAGCAAATAAACCAACTTTTAATGCATCGCCCATTTTCCGAATCCCAACCGCCCCAAAATAAACTGTTAAAATATAAAAAGTCGTATCTGTACTTCCCTGCATTGTAGAAGCCAGTCTCCCAATAAACGAATCTGGTCCGTATGTGGCAATTAAATCCGTTGTAATACTTAATCCTGCTGATCCAGAAATAGGACGAATCAGTGCAAGCGGAACAATTTCTGCTGGCACATGAATCATATCTAACATTGGTTTCATCACATGAATCATTGCATCTAGCGCTCCTGAAGCTCGAAAAATGGAAATAGAAACAAGCATACCAACCATAAATGGTAAAATGGATACAGCAATTTGAATCCCTTCTTTTCCACCTTCTACAAACGACTCATATGTCGGTACTTTTTTTACCGTCCCATATAATAGAATAAATCCAATCACACATGGAATCACCCATAGAGAAATCATATTGACGATACTCATTTTTTCTTCTCCTTTCTACTTCTTCTTCGGTAAAAATAACGATCAATCCAAATCGCACCAATCATAGATAGTACTTGAGCAATAAACGTTGCCCCTACAATTTCAGTAGGATTTGAAGAATGATACGTCATCCGAATCGAAATAACTGTAGTGGGAATAAGCGTGATAGCCGATGTATTTAAGGCAAGAAATGTTATCATAGAACGACTCGCAAAGTCTTTCCCCCCATTTAACTCTTTTAAATGCTCCATCGCTTTAATCCCAAGTGGCGTAGCTGCATTTCCTAAGCCAAAAAAATTTGCCCACATATTGGATAAAATAAAACCCATAGCTGGATGATCCTTCGGCACTTCTGGAAACAATCTTTTTACAAGAGGCATACACAATGCAACAAGCTTCTTTAGTAGTCCCGCTTCTTCTGCAATTTTCATTAAACCAAGCCAAAAAACAAGAACACTAATCAATCCAATACAAATAGTTACAGCACTTTTCGAACCTTCAAAAACCGCTTTATTCACTTCTTCCATCGTTCCATTAAACATTGCATACACAATACCGATTAACGCCATCGCAACCCATACAATATTAACCATCTGCTTTCACACCTAACATATGTGAAAATACTTCTTTAAAATCTCTCCAAAACAAACCTGTTGTCGCAATAAGCTTTCGTTTACTATAAAATAAATTACGCTCCCCAATTTCTTCTCCATTTAAATAAGCAATGGCGCGACCTACTTTCTCTCCATCTGTTGCCTTGGCTGTTTTATCAAATTCAATATTTAATGTAACCTTTTTTAACTCCTCTTTTGTTAGCGGCACTAACAAATCATTTTTCGTATATACATGATTTTTATACTTTTTGTCTTGAATTTCAGAAAGCACTCCCTTTTTTAGTACTGTAGTTGATGTATACTGTTTAAAACCTTCATTAAATAAATACATATGATCGTCCCAATCACTCGAAGCCTGTAATGTTACAACAATCAAATCTAGTCCATCTTTGGATGCAGTCGTTACAAGTGTTCGTCCTGCCTTTTTTGTAAAGCCAGTTTTTCCTCCTGTTGCATACTCGTACATAGATGTAACAAGCTTATGTTTATTTTTCCATGGATAATCCCACGCTTGCGACTGATACGTTTTCGTTCCAAAAATTTTACGAAATGTCTCATTGTTCATGGCGTACCGTGTTAACTGTGCCATATCATATGCTGAAGAATAATGTGTCCCATCCCCATCTAAACCGTGCGGGTTAGAAAAATGTGTATCCTTCATTCCAATTTGTGCGGCCTTTTCATTCATTAAATAGACAAACCCATCCGTACTGCCACCAACATATTCTGCAATTGCCTGAGCTGCATCATTTCCAGAACGTAACATTAAACCGTATACTAAATCTTCTAACGTTACTTTCTGCCCTGGCTTTAAATAAATAGCCGATCCTTCCACACGAACAGCCGTATTGCTAATTGATACCTTTTCTTTCATTTTCCCTGATTCAACTGCCAAAAGTGCGGTCATAATTTTTGTAATACTTGCAATTTTTTCAGATTCATGCTCTAACTTTCCATATAGTACACGCCCCGAATGCTGCTCCATCAACACGGCATTACGAGCACTAACATCCTTCATTTGTGCATATGTATCATTCGGTAACATACTTGCACATAATATAATAAGTGCAATCATGATCGATCTTCCCCGCATATATTCACGTCCTTTTCGGCACTTTTTGTACAAGTGTATGCTTGGACTTTTAAAATATGAATGGAAGTTGGAGTATAGGACTTACTTCCTGCAAATAGCGAGATAAAGTGAAACTTCCTTTTGGAGCGCTCTTCTCCAAAAGGTCAGCCCTCACCAATCGGGCGCATGCCAGCAGTTATCTCCCACCTATCTTCTGTAGAAAAGCGGAAGCGGCTCGCCCAGAATCGCAGGACGCCCGCGCACCCGACAGAGAGGTGCTTTTTGCCTCGTCCGAGGGGGCGAAACGACCGGAGATTCTAGCCGCTAGAGCTGGACAACAAAGAAATGTGGAAGTGGCTCGTCCAGAATGTGAGGGGGATGGAGCTTCTGACGTAGAGGTGTTTTTTACCTCGTAGGAAGAAGTGAAGCCACCGAACATTCTAGCCACTGAAACTGGACAACGCTTCTCTCAATCTTGAGGTGGGAGATCTTACTGCCCCCGAATAGCGGGATAAATAAAAAAGACGCATCGCGATGCGTCTAATATGGTATCCACTGGAGTTCTTTTGCACTTTGGAACCTTTTTTCTACATCACCCCAGTTGACAATATTCCACCAATTCTTAATATATTCTTCCTTTCGGTTTTGATATTGTAAATAATATGCATGCTCCCATACATCAAGTACTAGTAAAGGGATTGTATCCCATTGCGTAAATAATTGATGAAGTGTACTTTGTAAAATTTCTAATCGCCCGGAACGAGGTGCCCAAACGAGAATCGACCAGCCAGAGCCCTCCACCTTTGCTGCTGCTTCTGTAAAATGTTTTTGAAAACGTAAAAAGCTTCCAAAATCTTTTTCAATTTGCCGTGATAAGTCCCCATGTGGGCTACCACCACCATCTTTTTTCATATTGTTCCAAAAAATAGTGTGTAAATAATGGCCAGAACCATGGAAGGCAGCTTCTCTCTCCCAATGCTTTATTAAATCAAATTGATTTGTTCTTCGTGCTTCTGCCATCATCTTCTCTGCTTTATTCAATCCTTCCACATAACTACGATGATGCTTATCGTGGTGAAGCATCATAATTTCCCTTGAGATATAAGGCTCTAGCGCATTATACGGATACGGCAGCGGTGGAAGTGTATGTCCGCCAATTGGTACAGAAGCTTCTGCATAATTTCTTTCATATAATATATACTGTTCTGAATCAGACATTAACGCCTCTTGTAAATAATGTTGAATATGTTCAACATCATCACTAATTTCATAAACAAACTCCGCATCATAATCATATTCATTTTCTTTAATACGATCTAATAACATTTGAATTTTATATGCAAGCATATGGACATCATACACTTCCGTTGCCCGGTTATCTAATACGTGTAGAACACTTTCGCACCAGCTTTCAACTTCATGAAAGTAATCAGTAAACACTTCTTGCTGACTCATATGACACCTCCATCAATGCTATCCTTTTTAAATGTATTCGAAAGTATAGGCATATATGACGTTTCAAAAAGCAAAAGAAGCTAGGAATCACCTAGCTTCTTACAACAGTTAATATTTTTGTATCATTTTCGTTTGATAGTCTGTCTCATAATATTCTAGCTCTTCACGCAATATTTGAAATTTCCCTTCTAACTCTTGAATCATTCGTTCGATAGAAAAAGGAGGTTGTTTTTGAAATGCAATTGAATTCTTCCCTGTATAAGCTGAACGGCTGTTTTCATACCAATGATCATTTTTCGGTGAAAAAAACTCTGCAATCACTTGATGATAGATTTTATATAACGTTCTTTCTGCGGCATTTTTTCGAAACGGCTTATTATTTATTAATACGCAGCAAGCATCTAAACCTTCTTCACAAAATACGAGTAAACGTCGAATTGAAGCTAATAATCCAGCAAAATACTCTTCATCACCTTCTGGCATTTCTTCTAACAATAAAGGTAATGTATGATTATTTACATATTTTGTAATCACCTCGATTACTTCTCCTAAAAAAACAGTGACTTGCTGTGTTTGATTTTCAACCATTAAATTTGACATACTAGTTTCTCCCCCTACCATTTAAAAGAATTTTTGAAAGTTGATTCTGCTGATATTTATTTTTTTGATGCAGCATCTTTACAAAACGCACTACTATTGTTGTTTCTTCTTCAAAATATACGCGAAATATATGTTTTGATTTTCGATTTTAAAAAGCGGATTTCCTTCAAAGGGAAGAAATTCTTACAAAATTCCTTTAAAATGCAGCATTATTGTCCGTTAATACGGGATAAAATCTAAAGCTCCTTTTCTTTCTCTGTTTCATCCAACTTATCAAAATTACAAATTATTAATAGAAAGTATTTACAAATGTAGGAGATACAACTAAATTTTCATTGAATTTTTCTTTTTATTTTTATTGAAGTTTGTCATAATAAAAATATTGCCTCAGTTTTCTTATACAAGGAGAGTTGTCTTTATGCCGTTTTCATGGAAACGTATGTTACAAATCGGAAAATTTATTTTCCCTTTTATTGTACTAACAATTGTATTTTTTCAAGCACGAAAAGAACTATCGGGCATCTCATTTCGAGAAGCAGTTGAAACGATTAAAAATATTCCACCTGGTGGTTTTTTCTTAGCCGTTACAATTGGTGTATTTGCTGTTGCTACAATGTTCTTTTATGACTATGTTTTGCTGCGGCATTTGCAAGCAGATATACCGGTTAGAAAGATTTTCCGCATTTCTTGGATTGCTAATACATTAAATGGATTTATAGGATTTGGTGGTCTTATTGGGGCTGGTATACGTACAATGTTATATCGTCCTTATATACAGGAGAACGGTAAGCTTATTAGAAGTATCGCTTGGATGACAACGGCTTTTATTAATGGGTTAGCATTATTATCCTTTCTTGGCCTCATCGGCGTATTAGATACAAGATTTGTTTTACAAGAAAAACCTTGGTTATGGCCAGTTCTCATCTTTTTTGCTCTTTTTGTCCCATTATACATAGGTGTTTCAAAAATAAAAAATCGCAAACAAAAAGCAGAAAAAGCAGAACAAAATCCAACTGTCCTCTATTCACTTGTTTCATTAGTAGAATGGGTATCAGCGGGTATCGTTATGTATGTCATCTTACTTCTATTTGGAATTGAAGTAGACTTCCGGAAGTTTCTTGGTGTATATGTCATTGCAGCTTTGGCTGGTGTTATTAGCCTTGTCCCAGGAGGACTTGGCTCCTTTGATCTTGTTTTCTTAACAGGGCTGGAACAGTATGGATTCGATACAAGCGTATTGCTTCCTGCTATGTTATTATATCGCCTTGTATATTATGTTTTACCATTTGGACTCGGATTGGTTTTTGCAGCGGTTGAAATGACAGGAGCTGCTCTAAAGAAATTTGAAGATAAACCGTTTATTGCTCCTGCCCTTGAAACAACTGGAGTCATTTGGACATTACAACGTGATTTTCTAGGAAAGCTAGGTTCTTGGGCATCTGCTGCGTTAACAAGTTTTGCAGGAATCATGGTGATTTTCTCCACTGTTTTTCCAACAAGTATTGAACGCGCCCATGCACTTCATATTTTAGTTCCTAAATACCTAATACAGATTTCTTTTAGTTTATCACTAACATTTGGTATTTTGCTCGTTATTTTATCAAGCGGTATTTATCATGGAACGAAGCGCTCCTACTACATGACAACTGTATCTCTAATCGGAGCCGCAATTTTTAATACGTTAAAAGGAATTGATTTAGAAGAAACCTTCATTTTACTCATTGTACTCGCTGTACTATACATGATTCGAAAACGATTTATTCGTGAAAAAGTGGAGGTTTCATTCTCAGATGTAGTAAAATTATTACTCTTTTTACTTATTACATTGTATCTCTACAAAAACCTAGGAACACTATTTGCGGAAGCAAAGGAAGTGTTTAAACCTGATTTTGTTGTTCGTAATATTAAACAAGTACAACGAAGTGCTTTTTCTGCGGCCTTTTTTGTACCAAGCTTTTTACTAATTGGTTCCATTATCGCAAATCGCTATCGAAATAAATTTCCCGGGCAACCTTTCAATCCGAAGCGGCTGCAACATTTTTTAGATGAACATGGCGGGAATGTGCTAAGTCATCTCGGTTTTTTAGGAGATAAGCAGTTCTTTTTCAGTAGTGATGGAAAAGCAATGATTCAGTTTTCTCCTACAGGTAAACGTCTTATTGTACTCGGGGATCCAATCGGACAGCAATCTTCTTTTCGTAAAGTATTAGAAGAGTTTCTAACAGAAGCGGATCGTTTCGGATATATTTGCGTATTTTATCAAATCGAAAGTAAATGGATGAGTTTATATCATGATTTTGGTTACAACTTCTTCAAGCTGGGGGAAGAAGCGGTTGTCGATTTAAGCACATTTACAATTTCCGGTAAAAAACGAGCTGGATTGCGTGCAACTTTTAACCGTTTCGAGCGAGAAGGTTATACTTTTTCGATTCACACCCCTCCATTTGCAGATGAGTTGTATGATGAACTAAAAAAAGTATCAGATGCATGGCTTGGAGGAAAAAAGGAGAAAGGCTTCTCTCTTGGCTATTTCGATCGTGATTATGTGAACCGCGCGCCGGTTGCAACACTTTCTGATGCCGATGGTAAAATCATTGCCTTCACAACATTGATGCCTGTATATCAAGATGGTGAACTATCTATTGATTTAATGCGTTATTCCCCTGATGCACCAGGTGGAATTATGGATGCTCTTTTCATTCATTTATTCCAATGGGCAAAAGAAAATGGCTACCACTGCTTTAATATGGGAATGGCTCCTCTATCTAACGTTGGGTTATCGGCACAATCATTTTGGTCAGAGCGCGTCGCAGCAGCCATTTTCAACAATGTTCGTTATACATATAGCTTTAGCGGCCTGCGACATTTCAAAGATAAATATAAACCAGCGTGGAGCGGGAAGTATTTAGCATTTCGAAAGAATCATTCATTGCCAATTACGATGCTCGCTGTAACAAAATTAATCGGAAAACGAAAAGACAGCTAACTTCTTAGCTGTTTTTTCGTTCCTGAACTTGTAGTACAAACTGCTCTTCATATTTCTTTCCGTTTATATAAAAAGTACCCCATATTTTATAAATCCCTTCACTTGGAAACGTAACACGAAATTGCAATTGGCCTTCATCATTAACAGGAACAACGTACAAGAAATGTTGTTGTTTTTCATCCACTATGCGAAGTGCAGCACGTTCTCCTGTATTTGAGCGAAATTTTAGTTTTTGGCCTTTTTCTATTTGAAATTGAAACGTTAATGTTTCCTCTTCATTCGGATGTAGCGCACGAAATAAAAGCGATGTTTTGTAAGTACCAATGTTTTTTGTCAATACAGTATCTACAGCGATTGGCCTTTGTTTTTTTTCTTCTTTCTTACCTACTATAATATTTTTTTCAGCAAATTGTTTTGTTGTATCTCCTGTTTCTTCATATAGGAAAATTGTATATTCCCCTTCTTTTTTAAATTGATACGTAGTTTTATATGAACCATTACCAGCAAACGTTGGCCTCACCTGATATGACCGCGCTAACTGCTTGTCCACAATAAATATCCGAATATGATCGTTTACGCCGCGAATCTCATTCCCTTTGTTATCTTGCAATTGAAATGTAATATGTGCAGTTTTATTTACATCGATATCATCAAGCTGCCACTTCACTTGTTGTATTTGTCCGGTTGTTTCTTCGCTATTTTTATATTTTTGCATATAAAATCCACCAAGAACAATAAGAAGTAAAGTAATAATCCCTATTATAAGATTTTTCACGAAATCACCTATCTACTTTTTATAAATTGTAACATAATTCAGATTATTTTATGTATAAAAACATCTAACCTATATTCTTTTTTGTGCAATTATTTTATCTTACACTCTCTCCACCTATCTTCTCCGATTCTCTCTCAATCTTAAGGTAGGGCGAATAGCGGGAATGCACTATTGAAAACGCTCTACTTCGTGTATACTACAAAGAGAAAACTACTTAATCGATATTATTCACTATATAATGCTTATATCGATTGCTACATAACAAGGAGGATATTTATGAGCATTCATATCGGAGCCAAAGAAGGCGAAATTGCTGAATCTATTTTATTACCTGGAGATCCTTTACGTGCAAAGTATATTGCAGAAAATTTTTTAGAAGATGTAACCTGCTACAACAATGTACGTGGTATGCTAGGATTTACAGGAACATATAAAGGCAAACGTGTCTCTGTACAAGGAACAGGTATGGGGGTTCCTTCTATTTCCATTTATGTAAACGAACTGATTCAAAGTTATAATGTAAAAAACTTGATTCGTGTTGGAACATGCGGTGCAATTCAAAAAGACGTAAAAGTTCGTGACGTTATTATTGCAATGACTGCTTGTACAGATTCTAACATAAATCGTTTAACATTCCCTGGATTTGATTTTGCGCCGTGTGCAAACTTTGATTTATTAAAGAAGGCATATGATGCTGGTGTAGAAAAAGATTTACACATTCGCGTTGGTAACGTACTAACAGCTGATGTATTTTACCGTGAAAGTATGGACATGGTGAAAAAGCTTGGCGATTACGGTGTGTTAGCTGTTGAAATGGAAACGACTGCACTATATACATTAGCAGCGAAATACGGTGTAAACGCATTATCTGTTTTAACAGTAAGTGACCATATCTTTACTGGTGAAGAAACTACGGCTGAAGAACGTCAAACTACATTTAACGAAATGATTGAAATTGCATTAGATGCAGCAATTCAATCGTAATTTTCACAAGAACTTGTCATACGTCTGGCGAGTTCTTTTTTATTCTACTATTGGCGGGCAGCAAGACCTCCACTACTGATGGAAGTTTCACTGTATATGACTTTTTGAAAAAAACTGTCCCAACAAGCGACAGATTTCCTCTCCTACTCTCTTTATTCGTTTGCTATAATAAGAAGACGATTATGGAATTTACAATTTATGAGGTGAAGAAGTGAAAAAAAGAAGCATTGTGTTTAAGCTTTTTCTATTAACATCAGCATTGTTTACTGCTACATTTTTACTCTTTTTCCTTGGACAATCACTGTTTTTAGAAAAATTTTATATAAAGAAAAAAATTAATACCGTCCAAACATCTTTCGAAAAATTTGTTAGTAAATATGAAAAAAGTGATCAGTCATTTGAGGAACTTTCAAAGTTAAAACAAGAGTTTTATGACAAAACAAATGCTGAACTCGTCTTATTAGATCGTAATGGTATTATTAAAGATGATAAAAATTACCATATTGAAATTGTTGATAAGTCTAATAAAACATTTTTCATTCCACTCAATAATATTTTCACAAACGATGAATATTCTTCGTTTATAAAATTAGGATTAAACCTTAATGATCAAGTCAGTGTACAAGGTATCTTAAAACAAGATATGATTATTCCTATCACAATTACTACTAACGACAACAGAATATGGCAAAATGATAATATCATTTCAGATTTGAAGCAATTTGGTATACAACTTCAAGATGTGAAAAGAACTTTATATACAAAGGAATTTGGTGTTGGTGTTAACAAATTTGAGGGTACTATTTCAAAATTACACATTCCTTCCTCAACTGATATTCGTCTTACAAATAAAGATACATTAATACAAGGCATTCAGCACTGGGAACTTTCTGTTGCATTAGGAAAAACAAATACAAATGAAATGACGACGTATACAATGGGCGGAGAAAATGAAGTAAAAAGTCAGGTTTTTGTTAAACCTGTTATTAAAAATGGTGAAATAAAAGAGTTTGCATTTGCCATGACATCACTGCAGCCCGTTGATGAAGCTATGCTTGTTTTGAAAGATTATTACGTATATGCATTAATTATCGTCTTTTTTGTCATTATTTTATTGTCATTCTATTACTCAAAAATCATTGCAAAGCCACTTATTAAAATGAATCGTGTTACAAAGAAAATGGCTAACTTTGACTTTTCTGAAAAGCTTCCTATATCAACAGAAGATGAAATTGGAAGCTTATCAAGTAGTATTAACAGCCTTTCTGTAAATTTAAAAGATCGAATTGACAAATTACATGTAGCAAATACAAAATTACAGCAAGATATTGAAAAAGAAAGACAGCTAGAGAAAACGAGAAAAGAGTTTATCTCTGGCGTATCCCATGAATTAAAAACACCACTAAGTGTAATCCGTAGTTTCGCTGAAGGTATTAAAGATGGTGTAAGTAAAGATACTACGTATTATACCGACGTTATTTTAGAAGAAACCGATAATATGAACCGCCTTATTGTTGAAATGCTAGAACTTGCAAAACTTGAATCTGGCACATATAAATTAGAAATTGAAGCTTTTTCAATTGGTGAATTAATCAAACAAGTTTATACAAAGCTATTATTTAGTATCGAAGAAAAAAATTTACACGTAGAGCTTGCATTAGATCCAACTATTTATGTGCAAGCAAATCGCAATCGCATTGAACAAGTTGTCGTCAATCTATTAAGTAATGCAATTCGTTACGCACCAACTGGGGAACAAGTAAAGCTATCTATCATTGAATATGAAGAAACGGTAAAAATAGAAATTGAAAATAACGGTACACCGATTCCTGAAGAAAGCTTAGATAAAATATGGGACCGTTTCTATCGATTAGACGCATCGCGTAGCCGTCATACAGGCGGAACAGGTCTAGGCTTATCTATTGTAAAAAATATTTTAGAACTTCATCATGCCGATTACGGCGTGTATAATAAAGAAAATGGTGTTGTCTTTTATTTCGACTTACAAAAAGCAACAGAAGTCAAATAATTTGTTCTAATTTCACGAGGAGTTCACATGAAATTCACATACTCCCTTTATAGTAATAACTAGTTAATCCTTTCCTTTACACATATAAAAGAGGAGAGTGCGTGAAATGAAACAAGTAGGACAACCAATTCAAAATGAAAAACAATTAGAAAAAATCAAAGATATACTATTACAATCATCGAAGCGTGATGCTTTATTATTCGTATTAGCTGTAAATTCAGGATTAAAAGTAAGCGAGATTTTACAATTAAAAGTTGGCGATGTTATTGATGAAAACGAACATGTTCGTCATTCTATTTTGTTTTATAATGACAAAATGAAAAAGCATAAATGGTTCGCTGTAAGTGATGAATTACAACATACTATCGAACAATACATGAAAGAGCGAAAAGTATGGAAACGAAACGAACCATTATTAAAATCTCAAAAAGGAACAAAGTCTATTACAAGACAACATGCTTGGTACATTTTAAACAAAGCAGCAAAAGAAGTTGGTTTAGAAGGGATTAGCTCACATACACTTCGCAAGACATGGGGATATTGTGCTTACAAATCTGGTGTAGATATTGCATTTTTACAACACTTTTTTGATCATAGTACTCCATCCAAAACTTTAAAATACATCGGCATTGCTTAGTCATACTAACTGTAAATATATAAAAAAAGGTAACTATTTTGTGGATAGTTACCTTTTTTTAATCCAATAAAGTGAAACTTCCATCAGTGGGGTTTTTTCTTCATCCCCCCACTGAGATGGAAAGTTCTCATCAATTAGACGCATGCCAGCAATTATCTCCCACCTCTCTTCCTTGTTTTTCAGAATCTTGAGCCGGGAGTCTTACCGCCCTAAAATAGCGGGAGAAACTCTTTCGCTTTCTTTACCATCATATATATATTTCTCTTGTCTTGTTTCTCCTATCTTCTAGTGATACTCTAGTAATAGGGGGGAGAAATATGAACACATTAACAATTGAATTACCTAAAGAAACATTGGAAAAACTACAATTATTACAACAAGCTCACGAAAAGAAAACAGGTGCTATCATTACGGAAAGTACACTCATTCAATCTCTTATATCAAGGGAATTTATTCAAGAAATTACACCATTTGATTTACAGAAATATGTACAACAAAAAGAGCAGCGATAAAGTGAAACTTCCATCAATGGGGGGCTTCATCCCCAATTGATGGTTAGTTGAACCAATCGGGCTTTTACGGGCAGTTATCTCCCACCTCTCTTCTTCGTTTTTCTCTGAATCTTGAGATGGGGGGCTTACTGCCCGTTAATGCGGGATAAAGTGAAACTTTGATAAGTCGATGCTTGTTTTCACTGATTATTAATTGAATCAATCAAACTCTTATGGACAGTTAACTCCCACCTATCTTCTTTCATTTAGGTGGGAGTTTTACTAATTGTTAGAGCAGAAAAAACAACAGCAACTGTTGTCATCACTTTCCATAGATTTTTCATCTGCTCCCGCCCCTTTTCAATAATACTGATAATCATTTTGATATAAACGCTGTTATTATTCAATTAATCTTTTGTAAACTTTAAATTTTTTAAGATAAAAGATACAAAAACCATTGACAATGATAATGATAACCATTATCATTTATTACGAAGCCAACAATTGATGAATCAACCAAACGCTCAGTAACATTGTTACCCCTTTTTTTTCATAAAGAAAAACACTGTACATTCCCCCTGTTTGTACAGTGTTTTTCTTTTTTATCCTAATTAGGACTTTCAATCAATGAAGGATGAAGACACTTAATAGAAATACTACTTTATCCTACTACTCTTTCACTTCAATCGAATAAATTTAATTGTTCAGGCCTAGGTTCCCCATACGTAATTCCAAGCATATCCATCATTTGTTTTGCATTATCTGCCGCATCTCCACCAGAGTTATTGTTAAATAAAAGGTAAATTTCCTTTGTTTTTGTTTTTAATTCTTGTAACCTCTCTATCCATTCTTCTAATTCCTGTTTGTTATAGCGATATAAACAGCGAACTGCTCTCCAATTCTCTCCTGTATTCAGCCACCCATGTACATTGCGCCCGTGAAATCGAACTAAGGTCATCTGTTCATGCGTTGCTTCGAGTACAATTGGAATAGAACCAATTCCTGCTTGTGGTTCATCACAAATAGTATGAATCCAACCTTCTTGTTTCATAAATTGCAAAGTTCGATTACGAAATTCTGGATAAAACCAAGTCTGATTACGAAACTCTAATGAACATGGTGTATCCCCCATCTTTTCTTTCGTATAGCGTAATAAGTCCACATTTTTCTTTTGGCAATCGAACCAAGGTGGATACTGGAATAAAACCATTTTTAACTTATTTGCTTTTTGAAGAGGAATTATTGACTCTTTAAATGCATGAAACATATCTTCAATATTTGCAAAGGGGGTCTCTCCGCGCATATGCCCTGTCATTCCTTGATAAGCTTTCACAATAAATGAAAAATTTGGCGGTGTTTCTAAAACCCATTTCTTATAATTTCTTGCAGGCTGCATCGCATAAAAAGAGCTATCTACTTCTACGATTGGAAAATACTCACTATATGTTTGTAGCTTATGCTTCATTTCATATGCATCCCTATATAAAGCGTTATGATCTCCCCATCCTGTTAACCCAATAGAAATCATCCGAACACCATCTCCTGTCCACCTCTAAATCTCAAAAACACATTATGATATATGGAAAAATGACATCTCAAAGTCATTTAATTGTCTCTCATTAACGGGCAGTTATCTCCTACCTTCTTCACTTTTCTCAGAATCTTGAGGTGCAGGTCTTACTGTCCGCAAATAGCAGGATAAATAATTCGTCACACAGTTACATTCTTTATTATTCCTATTCTATTGTGATTCTACAGCTTCTTAATCTACTATAACAAATCGAAAAAAAGGTTTTCTATACAAAAAACTCTCTTTCTTTACTTTTCTTTACCGCATCTTAACGTTAATTTAACGCTCATTTTGTATACTACATATGTAAGAACTTATACGAAACGAGGGTGAATGCAGATGAAAGTATTATCATCTATCCGTTTTTGGATTATTTTTATGTCATGTATAACGCTATGTTTTGCACTCTTTTTAATTGGAGAATACAATAAACCAAAAGCAGCCTCAAATGAAGGTACCGTACCCTATGACATCCTAGGTATAAAACAAAATCATATACCCCTAGTGCATGATACGCAAAAAGAAAAGGTTGTTATGAAGGGGATGGTGGTTACCGATGCCACTTCGTATAAACAATTAGAAATAATTGCGAAGCAAATCAAAGAAAGATATGCACAAGCAAAACTCGATTCAATTGAGCTTACAATCCATAATAAAAATAATGGTCAATACTATGATGATCTTGCTTTTGAGCCAACTGCTAAAGGAAACATCGTCATCTCCTATACACCGTTAACCGAAACCGAGCACAATATTAATAAAAATATAAGTATTCAACTCAACAAGCACCCTTAATCTAAAAGGGTGCTTATTTCTATGTATACGCACATTTTTTATAAATTAGTCAAGTATCCTAGGTCTTGTCCTGCAAAGATGAATATCATATATCGACAAATGATTTAAAGAGAGATAACTTACATTAAGGAGGAACTATGTATGATGTATCCATACAATCAGTCGTATTATTCTGCTCAAAATGCTAGAAGAAATTTCAAAAATTTAATTGGCACAAACGTTCAGGTTAATTTAGGGGGCCCAGAAAAAGCAGAGGGAACATTATTAAAAGTTCAAAATGATTTTTGTGTCGTACAATCTGACGATAGTGTTGTTTACTATCCGTTACATCATATTAATGGCTTTGCCGAGCAATATGAAGATGATTCTCAAGAATCAGATGATAATGAACAAAACAACAATCAAAACAACAATCAAAATAACCAAAATGAAGACCCTATCATTGTAAGCGGAACACGTTTTGCAAGTGTTATTAACCGTCTAAAAGGAGAAACAATTCAATTGAACCAAGGTCCGAAGAAAATAGAAGGAACTGTTGTCGGACGTACTAGAGATCATATTCTACTTGAGGTTGATGGTCAGGTTACGTATGTACCAACGTACCATGTTCAAAGTATGCGTTGGAACTATAATAATAATAATGATAACAATGATAATAATGATAACAATAACAATGATAACAATAATGATAATAAAAATGATGATAATGAAACACGCAATAGCAATAGCGATAACAATCAAAAAAAGAAATGCAAACGTTGCAAAAAACGCCGTTAAGACAATAACAGCTCGTATACTAGCAAACCAAACCATAAGTAAATCCCAGATTATTCATTTTATAATCTGGGATTTATTCCTTAAAAGAATGGAATCCATTCTTTTATTTTATTTATCCAATTTTCCTGTTGCTCTTTTCTCTGTTTTTCTTGCTCTTTTCGTTTTTCCTCTTCTTCTTTTCGCTTTTTTTCTTCTTCAATAGTTTGTAACTGTTTTGTATACTCAGCTTCTGGTATAAGCGACAAATCAAAGTTTTTTTGACTTGGCTGCCCAATTGCTTTTTTCATAATATCTTGAAACATCGTTGTCGTTATTTGACTACCACCAGGAACAAAATGTTCGCTATCCGTTTTATCGTAGCCAACCCAAATGGATGCAACCAATTCTGGTGTATAACCAACAAACCATGAATCTTTTGCACCGCTGCTCGGGCCATCTACAAGTTGTGTTGTACCCGTTTTCCCAGCAGTCTCTACAGATTTAAGTTTTGCTTTTTCTCCCGTTCCTTTCTCTACAACCCCTTGTAATAAATACGTCATCTTTTGTGCCGTTTTTTCATCCGTAACACGAGTTTCTTTTTTATACCATTTCCCTACCATATTCCCTTCACTATCTTGAAGTTCACGAATCGCATGTGCTTCCATTTGTACACCATCATTTGCAAAGGTCGCATACGCTTGTGCCATGACAAGTGGAGACGTTCCTTCACTCATCCCTCCTAGCGCTAACGCATAAGATTGATCATTACCTTGAAGCGGAATACCAAAACGTTCTAAAGACTTCAATCCCTTTTCCAGACCAATTTGCTCTAATAGCCAAACAGCGGGTACATTATAGGAGTTAGCAAGTGCTTCATACATCGTCACATTACCATGGTATACATTCCCGCTATTTTTCGGTGAATATCCATTAATGTCTAGTGGTTCATCTTTTAATACATCATAAACCTCGTATCCTTGTTCCAATGCTGGTGTGTACACTGCTAATGGTTTTAATGTTGAACCTGGCTGGCGTTTTAATTGCGATGCATGATTAAACTGTAAAAATTGATACGGTCCTCGTCCTCCTACAAGCGCTGGAACACTGCCCGTTTTGGGATTCATGAGTACGACACCTGTTTGCATAATCTGATCAGAAGTAGTCTTTGGAAAATAATGATCATTATTCACAACATCTTCTGCCGCTTGTTGCATCTTTGGATCTAATTCTGTGTAAATATGATAACCACCTGATAAAATTTCATTTTGTGTCAAGTTGTATTTGTTCATTGCCTCACGAACAACATAGTCAACATAGTAAGGATATTTCCCCTTATATTGATTTTCGACACCACGGTGAAGTGAAAGCCCTTCTTCCTTCGCTACTTGAAATTGTTTGTCTGTAATATAGCCTTGTTCCTTCATTAAAGAAAGAACAACATTTCTTCTTGTAATCGATTTATTAAAGTCTTTAAACGGTGAATACGTAGACGGCGCTTTAATTAATCCAGCTAAGGTGGCAGCTTCAGGAATCGTCAGATCTTTGACTTCTTTATCAAAATACGTCTTCGCAGCCTTTTTAATTCCCCAAGCTCCTTCACCAAAATAAATTTGATTCAAATACATTTCGATAATTTCATCTTTTGTATATGTACGTTCAATTTTCTTTGTAATAAAATACTCTTTGAATTTTCTTGAAAACGTCCGATCTTGTGTTAAAAATACGTTTTTAGCAAGCTGTTGTGTAATTGTACTGCCCCCAGCAACAACTTCTCCTGCTGTTATATTTTTAATGATAGCGTTAAAAATTCCGCTATAAGATATGCCCCGATGCTTATAAAATTTTTGGTCTTCTACGGCAACAACAGCTTGAGTCATAACGTCTGGGATATCTTTACGTTTAATTCCCTCCATTTTCGAAGAAGACAATTTTGCTGCTACTCGCTTATTTGCATCGTAAATCACTGTTGGCTGAGGTACTGCATGTTTTAATGCCGATATATCTTGAATTGTAATCATAATGTTTACAAAGATAAACAAAGATAAGCCAAAACTTCCTAAAATCAACAATACTATTCGCAATTTTTTTCTTGTTTTGAACCACTCTCGTATACTTTGTAATTGAGTGCTGTTCAACTTCATTCATTCACTTCCTCTATCTTACTTTCAAATGTATATATGAGTAACATCTTTATCTTTACAAATTTTCTCTGATATCGTTATAATTCGTCAAGTCTAAGCTATCCTTTTCATACTTTTTGTTTGAAAAGGACATTCTATAAGTACAAGAATTACTAAAAAAGTGTTAACATTACTAATTTTTCAACTTGTCTAATGTTAAGTTTTTGTAAACTTTTCGATAAAATGTTTTAAAAACCGACAGCTTTTTGATAGAATGAACTAGCCAATATGCTTTACATAACTATTTTTTGGTGGGGGTAACAATATGGTTTTCAAATCGAAAAAAGACAAATTTTCAGAAATGTTAACGAATATCTCTGAAAATTTAAAAGAAGGCGCACAATTTTTTGTGGAGTATAAAATTAAAAACGCAAGTGATTTAAAAGAATTCTCCATGCGCATGAAAGAGTATGAGTCAAAGGGTGACTCATTTATTCACGAAATCATTATGGAATTAAACAAAGCGTTTATCACTCCAATTGAACGTGAAGACATTTTACAACTTGCAATGAGTATGGATGATGTATTAGACGGATTAGATCATAGTGCAGGTCTATTTGAAATGTATTCTATTACAGAAGCAGACGAATACATGATTAAATTCGTTGATGCAATTAATCAGTGTGCGATTGAAATTGCATCGTCTATTGAGTTGATGTCCAATAAAAAGCTACTCGATATTCGTACAAATGCGATCAAAATTAAAGATTACGAATCAAAATGTGATGATATTCGTAGACATGCTATTAAGCATCTATTCTCTCGTGAGAAAGATCCAATTAAGATTATTCAATACAAAGAAATTTACGAAGAATTAGAAGAAGTTGCTGACAGCTGTCAAAGCGTAGCAAATGTTTTAGAAACAATTATTATGAAGAACGCATAAGGAGTTTGATCATGGATACACTCTTGATTTTAACCGTTTTAGTTGTCATTTGTGCTTTAGCTTTCGACTTTATTAACGGATTCCATGATACAGCAAATGCTATCGCAACAGCTGTTTCAACAAAGGCTTTAAAGCCAAGACAAGCCATTCTTTTGGCATCTATTATGAACTTTTTAGGTGCAATGACATTTACGGGTGTAGCAAAAACTATTACAAAAGATATTGTCGATCCATTTACATTACCAAATGGTAGTGTCGTTATTTTAGCAGCGCTAATTGCTGCTATCGCATGGAACTTAATTACTTGGTACTATGGAATTCCAAGTAGTTCATCTCATGCAATTATCGGTGCTATTGCTGGGGCAGCTATCGCTGCTGCTGGGATACATTCATTAAATTATAAAGGCTTCATTAAAATTATTGAAGCTTTAGTTATTTCACCGATTATCGCTTTCGTCATTGGTTTTATCGTATATAGTATTTTTAAAGTTTCCTTTAAAAATTTTAATCTGACGAAAACAAATAAAAATTTCCGTTTATTCCAAGTGTTCACAGCCGCATTGCAATCTTATACACATGGCACAAACGATGCTCAAAAAGCGATGGGTATTATTACAATGGCCCTTATCGCAAATAATTATCATACTTCAACAGATATCCCTTTTTGGGTACAACTCGCGTGTGCAACCGCAATGGGTCTTGGTACTTCTATTGGTGGATGGAAAATTATCAAAACTGTCGGTGGACAAATTATGAAAATCCGCCCTGTAAATGGTGTAGCTGCTGATTTATCTTCATCAATTGTTATTTTCGGTGCAACTTTCATTCATTTACCGGTAAGTACAACACACGTTATTTCATCTTCTATTTTAGGTGTTGGTGCTTCACATCGCGTAAAAGGTGTAAAGTGGGGAACAGCAAAGCGCATGTTAATTACATGGGTCATCACACTCCCTATTTCAGCTTCATTAGCTGCTTTATGCTATTACGTATTAAACCTTATTTTCTAAAAAAAGTCGTCTTCTTATGTAGAAGACGACTTTTTTGTGAACACACATCATTCTGATACAAAACATTGTATAATAATGATGTATTTGTTACAAAAGAGGAGATGTTACAGTTGGAATATATTATGCTATTACTTGTTGGATTATTAGCAGGTACAATTGGAAGTCTAGTTGGTCTTGGTGGGGGAATCATTATCGTTCCGCTACTGATTGGCTTACATAGTCTTTCTCCCCAATTGGCTGTTGGTACTTCAATTGTTACTGTCGTATTTACAGGTTTGGCTTCTACCCTCACATACATGAAGCATAAGAGAGTTGATTACAAAAGTGGCCTTATTTTATTTATAGGGAGTGGTCCTGGAGGAATTATCGGATCATGGGCAAATAAATTTTTAAATCAAAATTCCTTCTCTTTATACTTTGGAATTTTTCTTATTTTCGTATCCATTTTACTGATGCTAAAAGATAAAATGAAGCCCCTTTCCCTTTCAAACAGTTCTGTTATTAAACGCTCCTTTACAACTTCTGAAGGAGAGACCATATTTTATCAGTTTCCACCTTTTCTTGCTACCATTATTTCATTTGGTGTAGGTTTTATTTCTGGTTTATTTGGAATTGGTGGAGGTGCCCTATTAGTTCCAGCGATGATGCTTCTCTTTGCTTTTCCAGCCCAAATCGCTGTCGCTACATCAATGTTTATTGTTTTTTTATCTGCAATTGTAAATTCAGCAACTCATATTTCACTTGGTAATGTAAGCTGGCTCTATGCCCTTGTTTTAATCCCCGGAGCATGGATTGGCGGGAAAGTTGGAGCTTATATTAATACAAAACTAAGCGGTAAAGCTATTATCAATTTATTACGCATTACCTTAATCATTCTCGGTGCACGTATGATTATTAGTTCCATTTTGTAACGCATTCTTTTAGAATGCGTTTCTTTTATATACATGTGTAAAAAAACACTCCTAACATAATACATAATAATGAGCAGGCACAAAGTAAGATAAAATTAGAAATGCGGAAATTTCTCAAGATAATCACTCCTATATTTGTTACATCTTTTGTATTTTATCCTACTCTAACGTACAGTAAGACTTGTCCTGAATTTAGTAGATAAAAATAAAGCGAAACTTCCATTAGCGGGCGATGGAGAATCCCATTTGCTTTATCATACCGAAAAAAAACAACATATACATTTACAATGCCCTAACAATATAGAAGTGAATGTTGCAAATCATATGTAATTATTACATTATATATACAATTTCATTGTTTTACACTTATAGGGTGAAACTTTCATCCGTGGGGATTTTTCCATCCCCCACCTATCTTCTGTAGAAAAGCGGAAGCGGCTCGTTCAGAAGATAGGTGGGGGATGGAGCTTCTGACGTAGAGGTGTTTTTTTATCTCGTAGGAAGAAGCGAAGCCACCGAACATTCTAGCCACTGAAGCTGGACAATGCCTTCACCAAATCTTGAGGTGGAGATCTTAGCGGGATAAACAAAAAACAAGCCGAGAAATGCTTCTCTCCTAAATAAAGAGAAGCATTTCTCGGCTTGTTACATTTCCGTCAGTGTACAAGCGACCATCCCATAAAATCTTCATGGACTTTTCTTGCCCGTTTATCGTTTCTATCATATAATTCTGCATAACTATCTGTTTCTTCATCATAAGCCATCGTATAAATGATTTGTCCATCTATTTCGACCGATAGAACAACTCCACCCTTCATTTCTTCCACATGTATCACTGCATCTGTTGAAATCTTCACATCAGTCATTTTTTCATCTAACATGGTATGCCCCCTAAAAAATATTCCTTTCTAGTACCGTCCTTACACATACACACTAAACAGTATACTACTGTAATATGATATATTTCGTCAATAAAATTGATGGGCTTTATGTGAAGTGTATGCCCTTTTAGATAAATTGACATTTCCATTAGCAGGAGTTTACTAAATTGCAAAATAAAGCTATAACATTTCTTCTGCATTTCATAAAAATAGTCTTATGCAAACAATTCCTCTATAATAAAATGAAAAGCAATATATAAAGAGGTGCTTACATTGATTTTACATAAAGGAGAAATACTATTTCGTCAAGGAGAGGAAGGCCCTCTATATTTTGTAAAAAGCGGTCTATTAAAAGTAGTTCGCTTCCAAGAGGACGGCACGTCTTTTTTATTTAATATTATTGTTCCAGGTGAAACAATCCCTCACCACTCTTTAATATCTCCAAAAGAATATCATGGAACCGCAATCGCTTTAATTAAGACTGAAGTAGAGCCAATTTTATGCAACGCATGGTATGAGCAATTACATGCAAATTCCGAATCTTATGCCGATATCGCCCTTCAGCTGCAAACAAAATTACGAATGATGCAAGAGCGTATTGATCAGCTTACAACCGTTTCTCCAAAAGAGCGGCTACTTCGTTTACAAAAATGGTTTACAACATATTTAGGAGACATTCCAATCTATGAAATTTTAACCCAAACAGAAATTGGTCAACTCATTGGCATCCGCCGTGAAACTGTAAATCGTCTACTTCGAGAACAAACAAAAAACGAGGTGAGTTAACACCTCGTTCTTTTTCATTATTGTAAGCTAGCTGCTGGCCCAAAGAATTCAAAATGAATATTCTCTGGTGTCACGCCCCATTCTATCAAAGCTGTATGAATATGCTTCATAAATGGAACCGGTCCGCAGAAGTAGAACTCCGCTTCGCTGGAAGGAATAATAGTTTGTAACCACGCTAAATCAATGTAGCCTTCTTTATCATAATTTTTTACTTTCTTGTCTTGCTCAGTTGGATTAGAGTAGCAAGTATATACTTTTACTTGTTCATGCTCTTTGGCTACATTTGCAACATAGTCTTTCATTGCGTGTACATCACTGTTTAACGCGCCGTGAATAAAGTATACATTACGGTTTGGCGATTGCTCAATTAATGTATTTAACATACTCATCATTGGTGTAATTCCTACGCCACCACTAATCAATACAACTGGTAACTGTGAATCCATATTCAGCACAAAATCCCCTGCTGGTGCGCTTAGTGGTAAAATATCTCCTTCATTTACATGATCATGCAAATAATTCGATACCATTCCATCTAAACCTTCTGCACCTTTCTCACGTTTCACACTAATGCGATAGTAATCCTTTCCAGGTGCATCTGATAAACTATACTGACGGTTATGTGTATATGTTTCTCCTTCAATATTTAACTGTACACTTACATATTGTCCTGGTAAGAATGAAGATAGCGCTCCCCCATCTTCTGGTTTTAAATAAAAGGATGTAATCACATCGCTCTCTTTTTCTTTTTTCACAACAATAAAATTACGGAAATCTTTCCAACCGCCTGTTTTTCCTGCAGCTTCTTCATACATCTCTGCTTCTATACCAATAAATGCATCAGCGATCACACCATATGCTTCTCCCCAAGCATCTAATACTTCTTGCGGAGCATCAGCTACTTCTTTAATCGCTTGTAGTAAACATTTACCAACAATTGGATAGTGTTCTGCTTTAATACCTAAGCTACGATGTTTATGTCCAATTTGTTTCACAACTGGAATGATCACCGCTAAGTTATCAATATAATTAGCAGCTGCGTATACTGCATTTGCTAATGCTTGCTGCTGTCTCCCTTGTTTTTGATTTGCATGGTTAAAAATATTTAATAGTTCCGGATGCTCAGAAAACATAATTTGATAAAAACGTGTTGTAATCTCTACACCTTTTTCTTGTAATAACGGTACAGTTGATTTTACAATTTCAATTGTTTTTGGACTTAACATACTATCCACTCCTCTATTTCCTTATCTACTGCCATTGTATACGATATCCAAAATCTAAGTTGTGATTTTAATCACTATAAACATGATGTTTTTGTGAAAAACATCATAAAGTGAAACTTTAATCAGCGTCCCCCTATCTACTGTACTTGTCTCTCCATCTTGAGATAAGGTCTTACTGCCCACGAATAGCGGGATAAATGACACCATCTATCTTCTTTAAGAAATTCCTCGTGAGATCGAGAAGAATGTTACTGTATATGAAAGTAATATCAATAATAAAAAGACATACTAAGTATGCCTTTTTTACTGCGCTTGTAATGCCTGTTCTATTACTTTTACATCTTTCCCATTTCCAAACTCTGTATAGCCCCAAATATTCGTTTCACCTGTATATTTATTTACAATAATATCTAAGTCATGATATACACGATGTGCATAAGTGATATATTCAATATTACGATCTGCTACCCCTTTTTTCAAAATCTCATAACTTCGTTTCACATCTCGTTTTATTTGCTTATTTTTCACTTTTTTCTCAAAATCTTTTAAAGAATGCTCCTGTTCTTGAAACCATTTAATGAAATGGCTCCAGTCTCCATCTGTATATTTTTCTGCTTTTCCATAATTTAAAAAGTTGTTATAACTTTCGTGTGTCGTACGAATAAATTGTAATACCTCTTTTGTCTCATCAACCTCTTCTACTTTCGGCATTGCCGCTACACCAGCTGGCTTACTCGCATAGTGTACAAAAAATTTGGTTAAACCGTAACTAGTGATTCCCATGACAATAAGAATTCCAAGTATATTCCACATTTTTTTCATACACCATACTCCTTTTCCTTATATAAATATTACATTTATTTCTATAAAATATAATATTTGTAATTTTCTATAAAGAAGTAGGGATTCCTGTATAAACTGTTCTTATCATTTCGACAACGTTTTTCTACAAATTACGTGTCGGAAGTTGATCTTGTAAGACAATATTTCCTTGGTATGTAGCATATCCGAGTAATACGAGTAAAAGTATATATAAAATGAACATACCAATACGAGTTTTCATATTTGCAGAATAGTACTTTTCATACTGTTCTTTTTCTTCTTCCCACTTATGTAATTTTCGCTCTGACACTGCTACTGCATCTTGCATCAATAAAAGATGCTGTTCTCTTTCCTCTTCATACGGTACGTAATCAAGTGGTTCAAATTTAGGATGCAAGTAATCTAATGCTATTTTTCTTTGACGTTCTTCTTTTGTTAATGTTTTATCTCGTTCTTTTTGACTAAGCATCATCACTTCATGATGCATCATATAGATGGTGCGATGAAGTGCACCCGTTTCTCTCAATTCGTCTTTCAAACGTATAATATATTCTTTTATGGTATCTATTTTCCAACCAAGCTCTTGGATTGGTTGATTTCGCTTTGATACTCTGTGCCATTCTAAACAACCAAATACAAAAATAAATCCAAGAAAAATACTTTTTTGTACAATTGCGTAACCAAGTAATATAACAAGGCCCAGCGCCCAAATTTTCGTACTTACAACAGAAACAATTCGTCCACCATCGAGTGGTGATACGGGAATTAAGTTAAAGAAATTAATCATACTACCAAGCACAATAACAAGTGCCCAGAACGGTTCTTTTGTTATCATATATAGCGGAATTGCTGGCAAAAAAGAAAACAAACCAAATAACGGTCCCATATATGCAATGTATGCCTCGTCTTTTGCGTTTTTAGGCAATTCTTTCATTCCTATAACCGCTCCCATGAATGGGATAAAAATAGCAGGTGATGTTGCAATCCCTTTTCTTCTCGCCGCCCACAAATGACCCATTTCATGAATAAGTAATAAGTATACAAGCGCAACCCCAAATTTCCATCCATATATCGCTGCATAAGCACCAAGAGATAACAACATACTAAATATAGTCGAAAACTTTGCTAGTTTCACAATAGCAAATACCCATTTTAATTTAGATAACAGAAAAACACCAACTGCTGCAACGATTCCCCATAATCCTTTTGTATTTTGTTTCATATTCCTCTCCTTACCAATAGTCTTTTTCTTCTTAATTATGCCATATATTTTAATTTTATTGGGAACGACTGTTTAATTCATCCATTTTTAGCCAATACTATACATGCAAGGAGGTGAAAACAGTGACATTACAAGCTGTTATGATCGGTGCCTTATCTTTTCTAGCTTCTATGCTTATTTTTTATACTGTTGGACATGTATTGCTATTGGATTGGCTGCCAAACAATATTTTTATTAGCTCCATTATCCTTTCTGCACTTATTATCGCTTATTTCATTACGCGAAAATCTATGAATGAACCGTCAACAAAAACAAAATAAAAGAGTGATGAGATTTTATTCATCACTCTTTTTCTCATTTCCTAGAAAAAACTTTACCTTTGTAAATCCATCTTCTCTCCATATTCTTTCACTATTTGAATAATATTTTGAAACGCACCAATCTCCTCTTTTTTATAATTAAACATTTTTAAATCATATTGGTCATAGTACGTTTCTAACATTTTTAGCTGAGACGATGATATGTCGCTAACAGGAATTAAAAAATTTACTTCATACTGTTTATATCCTTCTTTTACTATTTCACCTTGAATTTGTTCACTTTTTTCTTTATTTATTATCTTTTGTACTTTCGGTGGAAAATATATTTGGAAATAATAGTTTTTTTCTTTTTCTAGTTTTTTATATAATGCATCTGAAATTGTGTAATATACTGTATAATGAACTGTATTTTCCTTTGTTTTAATGTGAAAACGCGTAATTTGTAAGTCTTTTTTAGTAATTTCAGTTATAGTTGATGGTTGTTCTGCCTCATTTTGTGTTGAAGGTGCTGTTGGAAATAAAGAAAGCAGCTTCTCTGTATCCACCTTTGATATAATATAGAAATTTTTTGTATCTGTTTCTTTTTGTAACCAACCTGTTCTCGCTTCTGTACGAAGCCAAGCTTTATACCTTTCTTCTTGTCCATTTTTCTTAATGGTAATCACATATTCTGGTTCACCTAATTCACCTATTATGTTTTGTTTTTCCGCTTTATTTATAATATTTGCAATAAGTTTCGCTTCCTCATCCTTCAATACTTTTTCTTCTTGTCCTGTTCTGGATACAATTATTTGTATGTTCTCTTCCATGACATTCCCCGCTTCTTTTGCTGATTTCTCACCTTGTTCTATTTTCTTGCCCATTTGGTTACATGCAACTAATAAGAAAAGAACGAACATGAATAACCATTTTTTTCGCATTGCTCCCATCCTCATTTCTCAAAATAAGAAAAGCTTATTGTTCTCAAAAGAAAACAAAATCAACCTAACAAACAAAATCGGATATAATATACATGAAAGGGGGCTTACAGCATGCCAATAAATTTTCACAGTCCAAACAATAAATATACGTATACAAATCGTCAAGCAACAGATTCATGGACATTTATGATTCAAAATATTGTGAACGTCAAAGAAAAGAGAGTGATTGATATTGGATGCGGTGGTGGTATTTATACAAAACAACTCGCTATGATGGGGGCAGCTGAAGCAGTTGGTTTTGATTTTTCAAATGAGATGCTTGAAGCTGCCAAGGAAAATTGCGCTCACATACAAAATGTTTCATTTGTACAAGGCGACGCTCATAACCTTCCTTTTGCAGATGCAACTTTTGACATTGTTATATCACGAGCTGTTATTCATCATCTAGAGCATATTCCACAATTTTTACAAGAAGCATATCGAATTTTAAAGAGAAACGGTATACTTATTCTCCAGGATCGAACAATTGAAGATTGCACAATTCCAGGAAGTCCAGAACATATTCGCGGCTATTTCTTTTCCTGCTACCCAAAATTAATCCATACAGAAGCAAAGCGAAGACCTAAAACAAATCAAATACTGCATTGGTTACACGACAGCGGTTTCCATACAAATCCTATTGAAACCCTTTGGGAAGTTCGTAAAGTCCATCCTTCAATTGAAAATTTACTTCAAGATTTATCCCCTCGGACAGGTCGCTCTATTTTACATGAATTATCGGACGACGAGCTCTCTCAATTATTAGAGTACATTCAATCTAAATTTCATAATAAATCCCCTATTATAGAACGGAATCGGTGGACTATTTGGACAGCCGTGAAAGAGTAGCAAGCCTCACATATTGTGAGGCTTGCTACTCTTTCATAACCTTGTTCGGCAACACTCTTGATATCCACCGCTTCTTGCCTGTGCTCTACCACACTTCGAACATACTAAAAATCTGGATTGATTTGCAAACAAACTACCTTTATCAAAAAGTAACACTCCTGCTTGTTTAAGCGAACGAGAATAATATAACCATATAAAACCACAAATTGCAGTAATACATAACAATACACCCATTACAAGCATCTTCGTCACCTCTGCTTTGTCTGTTCTTTCCAGCGAGTGGATGATTACATTATTCTCTACATTGAACGATAATTCCTTCTTTTTCTCATGAAAACTCCCCGCAGTTATCCCCCACCTATCTTCTTTAGAAAAGCGGAAGCGGCTCGCTAAGAATCGCAGGACGCTAGGGCTTAAGGCGGAGAGGCGCTTTTCGCCTCGTCCGAGGGGGGTGAAACGACCGAACATTCTAGCCACTGAAGCTGGACAATGCTTCTCTTTCTTGAGGTGGGAGTCTTACTGCCCGCGAATAGCAGGATAAAAAATCTTATAATTCCCACAAAAAATTTACGATTTTTTAATAAAATAAAATGTTGTCCTTCTATTACAATGAAAATACCATTATATGTAAAGGAGTGACAACATGATTAACTTTCTTTTATGTATTCCTTTTCTCATTTCTATAACTCTTTCTTCATTTTTTCCTATTTCAGAACCTTCCGAAATACAAGTGCAAATAATCGGATTAAATGATTTGCACGGACAAATCAATACAACTACAATGCTACACGGACAACCTGCTGGCCGCGCCGATTATATAGCCTCCTATATTAAATCATATAAAGAACAATTTCCCCATACCTTACTTGTTCATGCCGGTGATATGATCGGTGGAAGTCCTCCCATTTCCGCTCTCTTTCAAGATGAGCCAACAATAGAATTTTTAAATATGCTGGAATTTGATGTCGGAACAGTTGGTAATCATGAATTTGACAAAGGTATAGACGAACTAAAGCGACTCATTGATGGCGGTTTTCATCCGAAAACAGGTATGTTTCCGGGTAGCTCTTTTCCTTATGTTTGTGCGAATGTAGTAGCTACTGACACAAATGAACCCCTATTTCCACCATATGCGATTAAGTGGATTGATGGTATCCCCATTGCTTTTATTGGCATCGTAACAAAAGATACACCATTTCTTACTATGCACAATGATATTTCAGCGGTCACTTTTTTAGATGAAGCTACTGCCATTCAAACATGTGTACAAGAATTACAGCAAAAAGGTATCCATGCAATTATCGTTCTTGCTCATCTAGATGGTAAGACAACAGGCGGAATTACTTACGGACCACTTGCTGATTTAGCAAGCAAACTTGATGATGATGTAGATATATTATTTGGTGGACATAATCATTCTTATATGAATGGATATGTGAATGGAAAACTACTCGTTGAAGCGTATTCTTACGGAAGGGCTCTCACGGATGTGCAGCTCACAATCAATCGCAAAACAAAAGATATTACAAAAAAAACCGCAAAGATCCTTCCTACTTATCATAATCAAATACAACCTAATCCAATTATTCGAACATGGCTACAGAGCTATCAAACAAAAATGTCCCCATTAACCGAGCAAATACTTGGAAAAAGCGTACACAAGCTGACACGAGATCAAAATAGAAACGGAGAAGCAGATCTCGGTGCTCTTCTTGCTGCCTCTCAGCGTCAAGCTATGCAAGCTGACATTGCATTTGTCAATCCCGGCAGCATTCGCCATGACTTACCCGCTGGTTTCATTACATGGGAAAATACCTTTCTCATTCAACCTTTTGAAAATAAACTCATTAAAATGGATTTAACCGGTAAAGAAATTCGAAATGCCCTGAATGAACAATGGAATGACGAAATACGTATGTTACAAGTATCTGGAATTCATTACACATGGAAAGAAAATAAGTTAACATTAATTACACTAGAAAATGGTGAACTACTCGAAGATGATGCAACATACTCTGTCGTAGTAAATTCTTTTCTGGCAAACGGAGGAGATAAATTTACAATTTTTCAAAAGGGACGGAATCGCGTTGAAGGCCCGACAGATCAAGAAGCATTTGTAAATTTCATCCGTTCTACTCCATCTTTAGAAAACATTCAAGCTAATCATATTCAAAAAATGGATTGACATCATAAAAAACGTGTTAAAACTACCTACCTTTATATAACAAAGGAATTGGATGGCTCTTACAAGCTATTATTGATGCAGTCGTTGGATATTTGTTTACAGAACTACGATCACATCACATAAAGCAATGCAAAATAAAAAGGCTCTTCTCCGGCCTTTTTTATTTTGTAAGCTGATGACGAAACGCATAAATAACCGCTTGCGTACGATCACTTACATGTAATTTATTTAAAATATTACTTACATGAGTCTTTACTGTTTTTAAAGCAATGAATAGCTCATCTGCAATTTCTTGATTACTCTTTCCTTGTGCAATTAATAATAAAATTTCAAACTCTCGCTCTGTTAAATCTTCATGTAGTGACTGTTCTTTCTTTTGACGCATACGTGACATCATTTTCCCGGTAACTTTCGGTTCAAGCACTGTTTCTCCATCGTACGTTGCTCGCACTGCATCTGCTATATCACTTGCTCTTGATGTTTTTAATAGGTAACTAGTTGCACCAGCTTCAATAACTGGATATAGTTTTTCATCGTCTAAAAAACTTGTTACAACAACAATTTTCGCTTCCGGCCATTCTTGAATAATCGCACGCGTTGCCTCGACACCATCCATTTCATCCATAACAAGATCCATTAAAATAATATCTGGTTTTAATGATAATGCTAATTCTGAACCCTTTCTTCCGTTTTCTGCTTCTCCTACAACTTCAATATCAGGCTGAGTTGATAAATAAGCAGATACACCCATACGAACCATTTCATGATCATCAACGAGCAATACTTTAATCATGCTGTTCCTCCTCTCTATCTATAAGAATCGGCACTTTCACCTCAATTTGCGTTCCTTTATTCGGGAAGCTTAATACCTTTAAAGTTCCGCCAATTTCATGGACACGTTCTTGCATGGAACGAAGACCGTATGATCCAGCTTTATTGACGCCTACTTCAAAACCTACGCCGTCATCAATAATCTTTAAAATTGCATATTCATCAATTTGACGTAGCCTTACTTCTGTTTTCTTTGCTTGTGCATGTCGTAATGTATTAGACAACGCTTCCTGTACAATACGGAATAAGTGATCTTCTACACCTTTTTTCAATTGGATTGGCTCAATCAACCATTCAATCTTCATATGTTGTTTTCTTGAAAGCTCCGTTAATAGTTCTTCAATACCTTCTGTTAATTTTTTTCCTTCTAATTGAACAGGACGTAAATGAAGAAGCAATGCTCTCATTTCCGATTGGGCATTTACAACCATATTTTCAACAAGTTGTAATTGTTTTTGAGTAGCTTCTGATATATTAGAGGTTTGCTCGTTAATTGCCGCCATCATCATCGACATAGCAAAGAGTTGTTGACTTACAGAATCATGAAGCTCCCTGGCTAAACGATGCCTCTCTTCTGAAATAACCTTTTGTCTCATTTCTTCATTCCAATGTGCACGTTCATTCGTTACTTTTTGAAATAATCCCGCTTGCTCCTCTAATCTCCTAGCAAGTACAATTACCTTTCGCTCCACTTCATGGAATTCATCTTCTGCAGTAAACGAAGCATCCTTTGGGAAATTTCCTCGTTCTACTTCAAATAAAAAAGTTGTTAAACCTTGGATACGCTGCTGCATATAATAACCAATTGCATACCCAACAACTCCACCAATGAGAAGACTCGTACAGATGAGAAACAATCCAATTGGGACAGAAGCAATAGATTCTTTCCATAATAAATCGTATACAGATTGCCCACTTTTCCATACATATACAATGGTGCAAATAAATGCAATACTACTAGCAGATAACATAGAGTAGCGAATATACATCCATGAAATATTCTTTTGTCTCTTCATTATACTTTCCTCACTTCCGTATCGCCTACGATAAGCGAAGAAATAATTTTAATACGCCTAGGAGCTTCTTTATAGTGTTCTGTTTTAAATGTTACATTGCGATTAAAACCTGTTTCTTCATGATTCGGAAGCAAAATTCTTCCAATAATAACAGAATGATTTAAAGATAGTTCAATATCATATGGAACATACAAACGAATATTACCAATAACACCACGAATAACAATGACGGTTTCTCCTTCTGGAATCATAGCTGTTGTTAAATCAATTTCAACATCACCAATTCCATACTGGACATTAATATCTTCTAACTCATAAATATGATCCATTATTCGCACGTTACCAACCATTATATTCTTAAGATACGGTTCTGTTCGATAGATTTGTTTTTCTTCATTTATATATCCTTTTTCCTTAATTTCTACCTGTACTATTTTTGACTTCTGCTGACCTTGCATAAGTTGATAACCAACGAAAGCTAAACAAGCAAATAGGACAAGCACGAAGGCTGCTGATGAAAACAGGAAGAATACGAAAATGAGTCCTCCGACAAATAAAAACACATTCCCTCTCACATACCGATTCTTTTTTCGATAATGCCTTCCAAACATAATCATAATAAACGCAAAAACAAGGGCACCCGGCTCAAAATGTCCGAGAATCATATCAAGAACAAGACCAAATCCAAATATAATGAGGAGCATCCCTACAAATTGTGTTTTTGAAAATTGTTTCTTCATCTCAGCTCCCCTTTCTTTTTCATATATAAAATAAAATTTCCATCAGTGTTTTTTCATCCCCTACTGATAGAAAGCCCGCCCACTCGGGCGCATGCCAGCAGTTATCTCCCATATATCTTCTTCGTCTCTCTTTGAATCTTGAGGTAGGGCTTTTACCGCCCGCGAATAGCGGGATAAACAGAAGAAAAAGGTATTGCATTCCAACACCTTTTCTTCTATCACTATATCATAAGCTTGTTTTATAATGTACTACAATTATTTTACTGATTCTTTTGCTAAAGATACTTCATTTTTTTCTTTTAATTCACGCTCAAGCTTTGCAATTTTCATATCAAATGTATCACGTTCATGATCTTCATTCATGCGAAGCTCTAAATCACGAATATGCTCTTCAATTTCTTCAAATCGTAAGAATGGATTATTCTCATCCATTTTATGAAGAGCCGTATTCATACGACGATTAGCATGTGCCATATTTTCGCGTGCCATTAATTCCATACGTTTTGCATTCATTTCTCTTAGCTTGTTTTTCATTTCAGAAAGACGACGTTCTAACTCATCAATTTGTTCCACTACACCTGCATACATTTCTTCTAAGCGAGCTACTTGCCCTTCATAGTATGCTACTTCTTCTAATGCACGTTCATGCAACTGTAATTCCCCTGCTTCTTTTGCAATTATTGCCTGCTTTGATCTCTTATTTACGAAATAACGAGCCTGCTCAAGTTCACGAGCAAAGTTAGCTTTTAATGTTTTATGTCGCTGAATTAGCTTTTCAATTTTTGTTACTTCACGCTCGCTATCACGTAAATATTGGTTTAACATCGCAATTGGATTTTTTCTTTCCTTTTCGTCTAAAGCATTATGAAAATCTGCAAGTATTGCCTCACGTACACGTCCGAATAATGATTGTTTCATTTTAAATCTTCCTCTCTTCTACTTTATTATTTTAGTTGTTTAATATTAGTTATTTTTCATTAATTTGTTCCACTCATCTTCAAAGTTGCTATATGGTTTAGAACCTTCTGAAGCAGAATTTACTACTACATCTTTTTCTTTTTTCCACTCACGGTATCCGTAGTATAGAACTACTAGTGCTACGATACCGATTAATGCTGGGGAATGAGAAAGGGCGATTGACAAGCCGATTAAACCGACAATACCCCAAGCTAACTTTCCAAAAAATGATTGTGCTCGCACAAATGATTTATAGCTCCAGTACACAATCCCTGCTCCAATTGCTAACCCTACAATACCAGCAAGACTACCAAGAGCAATCAAAGCCAAAATACCGGCTGCGATAAACGCTAAAAATTGTTTCATCTTGTGCTTGCCTCCCTTCGTTTTGATACTCTTATCTTAACTATTTCTTCATTTTTCTATAACGAGCTTAAGAACTGTTTTCTTCTCAGACTTAAGTCCTATTTCCTTTCAGACTCTTACTGTAATGAAATGTAGTGAAGCTTCCATCAGCGGGGGCTTACTGCCGGCGAATAGGGGAATAAATAAAAAAAGATGTCTTCTGCAAGACATCCTCTTTTTCATTATGCTGTTTTATGATATTCCTTTTTTTCAACTACAGGTGAAAGACGCGGGAAATTAATTACAATTGAAATAATACCGCAAACCGCAACTAACATTGGATAAAATGAGTACGGTAATAACTCAACTGGTGAAAGTGAAGCAAATCCTGCCGCTGTTAACATTTGCGCACCGTACGGGATTAACCCTTGCACGCTACAAGAAAATAAATCTAACAAGCTCGCAGATTTTTTCGGATCAATATTGTATTGATCTGCAACATTTTTTGCCAGTGGGCCTGTGAAAATAATAGAAATCGTATTATTTGCTGTGCACATATTTGTCATACTTACAAGACCAGCAATTCCAAATTCTGCACCCTTTTTCGAACGAATATTACGCGTTAGTATATTCATTAAATAATGAATGCCGCCGTTATATTGGATAATTTCAACCATTCCACCGATTAAAATCGCTAATAATACCATCTCCATCATACCATTAATTCCTACTGTAATACTTTTAAAGAAACTCGCTAATGTGTAACTTCCATCTAACATGCCAATGATACCAGCTAACACTGTTCCTCCAGTTAATACAACTAGTACGTTACATCCGAGCAGCGCTGTAATTAACACCCCTGCATACGGTAAAATTTTCACCCAATTAAACGCATGTGCTGTCATATTTGTATGAGTTCCTAACGTAAGAACGATTAAAAGTATACTCGTAATAATGGCAGCTGGTAATACAATCAAGAAGTTTGTTTTAAATTTATCTTTCATTTCCGTTCCTTGTGTACGCACCGCAGCAATTGTCGTATCTGAAATAAAGGATAAATTGTCACCAAACATCGCTCCGCCAACAACTGTCGCCATAGCTAGTGCCATAGAAATATCCGTCTGCCCACTAATTCCTACTGCAATTGGCCCCAATGCTGCAATTGTCCCCATTGACGTTCCCATCGCTAATGAAATAAACGCACCAATAATAAACAGTCCAGCAACTAACAAGCTTTGCGGAAAAATAGTAAGTGCTAAGTTTACTGTCGCTTCAACAGCGCCCATACCTTTTGCCGTTTCAGAAAATGCACCTGCTAATACAAAGATTAATACCATAATCATGATATCTGGATTGCCAGCCCCTTTAGCAAAACGTTCAACCTTTGTCGTAAAGTTCTCTTTTCTGTTCATTACTAACGCAACAGAAACTGCAATTAATATAGCTACTACGATTGGTAACTTATAAAAATCTCCTGTAATCACACCAGAACCAATAAATAGTGCTAAAAATATACCAAGCGGCAATAATGCCCATCCATTTCCTTTTGTTTGTTCCAAAGTAATATCCTCTCCTATTTCTAAACCCTTCCTTCACAAGAGCGAAAAAGACCTCTTCTGAAGAGAAGAGGTCTTATATATCATATAAGAAACACTCTTCTCATCTATCAAGCATATCGCTTGCTGGATTTGGCACAGCACTCTACATGAGTCCGCTGCCGAGGCATCGTAGGGCCAGTCCCTCCGCCTCTCTTGATAAGAAGGTTTCATATTATATTTTGTGTAAGTCAATCCTTTACTACTTTACTCGCTGCAAAAGAAAATGTCAAATATTATTTCTATCCAAATAGTTGGTATTTTTTGATATTTATACGAAATTAAAAATAAATCACCCGTTTCCAAGGTGATCCATCTCCATATTTCCGTTTCATTTACAGTCACTCTTTTCATATAGAAAAAACCCTCACGTATAACGTGAGGGTTTTGTTAGAATTTAAGCTGCTTGCTTCTCTGAAATCTCTTTCAAATAAGCTTGTCCTTTTTCTTGGTCATATTGCCCTTCCCATTTAGACATAACAACTGCAGCTAATGAGTTACCAACTACGTTTACAGCTGTACGTGCCATATCTAGGATACGGTCAATACCAGCGATAAACGCTAAACCTTCAGATGGAATACCTACTGTATGAAGCGTTGCTAATAATACAACGAACGATACGCCCGGTACACCTGCAATACCTTTTGAAGTAACCATTAATACAAGAAGCAATGTAATTTGCTGTGTAATTGATAAGTGAATACCATACATTTGCGCTAAGAAAAGAGCGGCAATTGCTTGATATAATGTTGAACCATCTAAGTTAAATGAATAACCTGTTGGAATAACGAAAGACGTAATTGCTTTCGGGCAGCCGAAACGCTCCATCTTTTCCATAATCTTTGGTAGAACCGTCTCTGAGCTTGCTGTAGAATAAGCTAAAATAAGCTCGTCTTTTAAAATCTTAAAGAATTGGAAAATATTAATTCCAAATAACTTTGCCGTAAGACCTAATACAACAACAACGAAGAAAATCATCGCTCCATAAACAACTATAACTAACTTACCTAACGGAATTAATGACGCTACACCAAACGTAGAAACCGTTACGCCAATTAACGCAAATACACCAAACGGCGCAAATTTCATTACTTGATTTGTTACCCAAAACATTGCATCTGCTACACCTTGGAAGAAATTCAGAACTGGTTTCCCTCTTTCTCCAATGGCAGCTACCCCTAAACCAAATAATACAGAGAAGAAAATAATTGCAAGCATATCACCTTTTGCCAATGAATCCATAATATTCGTTGGAACAATATTTACAAACGTATCAGCAAATGAATGGTGCTGTACTTGTTCTGTTGTAGCTGTATACTTAGAAATATCTGTTTTTTGTAAATCTGACATATTCACGCCTTTTCCTGGCTGGAATACGTTTGCTACTAATAAACCAACAACAATCGCAATTGTTGTAATAATTTCAAAATAAATAATTGTTTTTCCGCCTAAACGTCCAAGCTTTTTCACATCGCCAACGCCGGCAACACCAACAACAATACTTGCTACTACAATCGGCACAACAATCATTTTAATTAAACGAATAAAAATATCACCAATCGGTTTTAAAATAGTGCTAACCATCGGATTGTGATAAAAAATTGCCCCTACAGCAATACCAACTACAAGACCAATTAAAATTTGCCACGCAAGTCCAATTCTTTTCATACTTGCTGCAACCCCCTTCTTATGATGTTCTTAAATCTTTTATATTCTATTTTTCTATAAAATATAAAAATCACAGTATTAAATATTATAAGACTATTCAATACTTTCGCCCCTATTAAAATGATAAGACAAAAATAGAAATCTGACAACTAAATAAATTTTCCTCTGCGCAAATATTTTTCTTGACAAAAACAAATCGCATGTCAGAAAACCTAACATGAAAACGATTCCTCCTTCTCTTATTCTCAATATATGTTAGAGCCTATATACACGAATTGTTATAGTATAAACGAACAATTCACACGTGATTTCTTTGTAATTTTCGACATTTAATAACAATTACTTAAATATTTTTTTACATTATCATTACAATAATAGACATTTTTCTCCTTTTTGTGATTATATAGAATAGGGAAAGGAGATAGACAGATGAACAAAAAAATAACAGCGTTTAGTTTACTGACAGCCGGTACTATTTTCGTTTCTCCATTGCTTTCACCAGTGTATGCGGAGACGAGTCAAGATAAATTATCTAATATCCAATCACAATTAGAGGGGAATCAACAAGAATTACATACGAAATCAGCTGAAAAACAACAAATCGAAAAAGAGATACAAGATTTACAAAAAAAAATCGATGAATTAACTACTTCTATTAATAAAAATGAAGCAGATTTAAAAGCAACAAAAGCTGAAATCGAAAAAACACAAAACATAATCGCAGAGAAAAAAAAGAATATTGAAGAACTGCAAAAAAAAATCGATACACGCCAAGAATTAATTAAGCAAAGATTACAATCTATGCAAGAAAAACCGCGTACAAATTTAATTACAGAAGTATTAATTAACACGAACAATATCGCTGAACTAATAGAAAATATGTATTCTGTAAGTGTAATTTTAAATAATGATACAGATATCGTGAAACAGCAAACACGCGATCAAGAAGCTGTTGAAAAAGAAAAAGAAGCGATTGAGAAAAAGGAAACACAACTTAAGGAATCTGAACAAACATTACAGAAACAACAGCAAGAACTACAAACAAATCAGCAACAACAGCAAGCATTAATTACTGATTTACACGAAAAAGCATCAAAAATAGATTCTGAGATGGAAAGTTTAGAAGAAGCAAAGACTACTTTAGAAAATCAACGTCAAGCTGTTCAAAATGCAGTTGAAGAGGAAAAACGTGCAGCAGAAGCAAAAAAAGCTCAAGAACAAAAACAATCTCAGCAATCTGCTCCTTCAACGCAAAACTCAACTACATCTCAAGCGAAAAATACTAGCGGTTTTATTAAACCAGCAGCTGGTACCTTTACTTCTGGATTTAATGATCCAACACGTGATCGTCATAAGGGCCTTGATATTGCAGCTCCTGGAACTGTACCAATTTTCGCTGCAGCCGATGGAGTTGTTATTCGCTCCGATTTCTCTAGCAGCTACGGAAATGTTGTATACTTATCGCACCGTATAAATGGTCAAACATATACAACTGTTTATGCGCATATGAGCAGCCGCTCTGTTTCAGTTGGACAAAAAGTAACACAAGGCCAGCAACTTGGTTTTATGGGTAACACAGGTGACTCACACGGTCAACACTTGCACTTCGAACTGCACATCGGCGAGTGGAATCTTGAAAAATCAAATGCTGTAGATCCAGCTCCTTACATTAAATAAAAAACTCGGCAATTGCCGAGTTTTTCGTTTATGTAAAAGAAACAAAGCCCATCTTTTATATGTACTTCTTGCATATTATTTTACGATTTTTAACACCTTCTAGGCATTACACATACAATAACATAAAAGCTTTTTTGAGGAGGTCTACACATGAATCAAGAATCGCAAGCAGCTCTTGTATTACAAGAGGCCGAAGAGACATATATAGGCAGATTATTTACACTAGGCGGATCCGTTTTGTTTTTTATCGGCTCCTTTATCGCAGCCACTGTAGCTTATAAAACATATACTCGTCTATTACAAACTTCTACATCATAATAAAAAGCGGAGAAATATTCTCCGCTTTTTATTATGAACTAAACTACACCAATAACATTTAAAAAGACAAGAAGAACCGTAATCGGAATAACGTAACGAAGCAAGAAAAACCATACGTTAAATACTATTTTTCCGCTTGTTTCTTTGACTTCTAATTCTTGCACTAACAGCTCTTTCTTTATCTTATTTGGTACAAAGAGCGAAATTGCTAACACACCAAGTGGAAGTAATACGTTACTCACCGAAAAATCCAGTAAATCAAAAACTGTCTTTCCAAATACTTTTACATCGCTCATGATTCCAAATGATAATGCTGCTGGGATTCCAACTACGAAAATAAGTAATCCAATTAAGAGCGATGCTGCTGGACGCTTCTTTCCGTCCCCTTTGGCTACGGAAGCAACAACAATTTCGAGCATAGAAATTGCTGATGTAATCGTTGCAAAGAAAAACAGAATTAAGAATAAAATAAAGAAAAAGTGTCCAAAAGGAATTTTTCCAAACACAGCTGGAAGAACGATAAATAGTAACCCCGGTCCTTCTGTTGGACTAACACCTAACGCAAAAATCGCTGGAAAAATCGCTAACCCTGCAAGTACAGTAATAAAAACTGTTAAGATTGTAATCGATATTGCTGATTTTGCTAAATGTTCTTCTTTTTTCAAATAGGAGCTGTATGTGACCATAACAGACGCTCCAACTGTTAATGAAAAGAATGATTGCCCCATTGCATATAAAATTGTTTTTGCTGTTAATTTCGAGAAATCCGGCTTTAAGAAAAATTTGACACCTTCCCACGCTCCATCTAATGTAAGAGAACGAACAATAATTGCAAGAAACAGAATAAATAAAAGCGGCATCATATACTTACTTGCTTTTTCAATTCCTTTTTCTACACCTTTACTTACTATAAAAATTGTGCAAAGCATGAAAATAAATTGTGCTCCAATCGCACTTACTGGATTTGAGATTGTTTCTCCAAACAACTTTGCATAATCAACAGCATTCCCCCATAATCCACCTGTTACACTATAAAATAAATAAAGTAAAATCCAGCCTCCAACAACACTATAAAATGCTAAAACACAAAAACATGTTACAACTCCCATGCGGCCAATCCATGGATATAATTTATTATTTGGTACTAATACTTTATATGCTGTCACTGCTTCTTTTTGCGTACTGCGTCCAATCACAAATTCCGCCACTAAAAGCGGCAGACCGATAAATACTGTCATGAATAAAAAGACAAGGAAAAAGGCTCCTCCTCCGCTATTTCCGGCAACATACGGAAACTTCCAAATTGCCCCAAGTCCAACTGCTGCCCCGGCTGCTGCGAGTACAAAACCAATTTTCGACGTCCATTGCTGTGTTTCTTTCATTTTCACTTCTCCTGATCTGAATATTTCCGTTTTTTCATTCATATACTTTCAGTTCATACTCGCCCACCTCCTTTAGACAATAAAAAAAGTCCCCTACACGCTATTACGCATGTAGAGGACGATATATGTAATATAATACCGTGGTACCACCTCAGTTGGATATAATTATCCCACTTTTCAGGTACAGGAATGCTTCCGATACCTTATCCTTGTAACGGCGGAACCCGGGTTGCCTACTATTAGTTCAACATACCTCTCGCAAGCCCATTCTGTATATTTTATCGTACTGGGCTCACACCTTTTCCCAGCTCTCTGAACGCTTCAAATATACGTACTCTTCTTGCTCATTGATTTCATGTATTGAAGATAACTGTGATTATAGAGGAGATTTCTGTATTTGTAAAGGACAAATTAATTTACATCTCCTAAATATACTTCCGTCTTTTCATGATGAATAAAATGTTGTTGCAATCGTACACGTAGTATTTGGGGATAGAGGCGATACTGTGTAATGTTACGTAACGGCAACCACTCTATTCCAATTTGACCCGTATCTAACTCTGTTGCTCGTTCTACGCTCGGTTCACTAAGAAGTGTACATGAGAACATATATTCAATTTGATGAATATCAAAATCAAACGCGGCATATTCATGATTTTTACCAATATATTCTCTAATAAACAATAATTCATTCGGTTTAACTTCCGCACCAATTTCTTCTAAACACTCTCGTTTTACCGTTTCCGTAAATGTTTCGCCCGGTTCTTGACCACCGCCAACTAGTGTATAGTATTCCCCATATTGATCACGCTTTTTAATTGCCAAAAAATGATCATCCCGTACAATTAATGCTTTTACTGAATTTCTGATTTTCATATCCCTTCTCCCCCTTTTCAGGAATGCATTCTTTATTTTATTCAAAAGAGGGAAATATTACAAACTATCAAAATACTAGCTTTTCATCTAACGAATAGAAAAATTTTTCTCGTTGCTGTGCATTTTGTACATAAACAGACTTAAGTACTTCCTGTAACACAGCATTCTGCGTCTTCTTATCTACTTGTAGCCGCTTCACTTTCATACGTACATCATATAAGAAATTCACATATTCCTCATAACTATCATCATATTTCCCTGCAATTTCATCACGAATTTTTTTCGCAAGCTTTGGACTTGCCCCGCTAGTAGATACAGCAATATTTAATTTCCCACGATGAATAGCTGCCGGAAAATGAACATTACCGCTCTCAGGATTTGTAATTACATTTACAAGTTGATTCGGCGCTGCTTCATTTGCAATTCTCTCATTTAACAGTAAATCACTCGTTGCAGCAACGACTAAAAATGCACCTGCAAGATCACTTGATTCATATTCTTTTTGAAACCAGCGAATTTTTTCTTCTTCTACAAGTTGAATTAAACTTGTATCAAGTTTTCTACTAACCACAGTAATATTGGCTTCTTCTTGCAATAAAGGGGCAATCTTAAATGCCGCCACTCGTCCGCCGCCAATGAAAACAACACGTTTATTCTTTATTCGCACTGTTAATGGGTACATATATATCCTCCCTTATCATTTCCTCTGTACGTTCAATTAACATATCTTGAAAAGCTTGATTTTTGCCTAGATACGGACATAATACAACATGAGGATGGTTGTTTTTCCGAACTGCTTTTTCAATTCTTTTCATTAACAATCCTGTGAACAATAGATATGGTAAAATAGCAATTGGAGCATTAGTTGTTTGAATAAGTTCTTCCAGCTTCTCTTCGAATTGCGGCTTAGCTGCTGCTAAATAACATACTTCTACCTTAGCTACTTCATCTGCCGTTTCAAACAATGATGCAATGTTCCTTACATCTCTTAACGTTTCCTCATCACTACTCCCTCTTGCTACAAGTAAAAGGGTAACTCGTTTGCCAATCGTTTTAATTCTACTCCCCTCTAGCACCGCATTAACGAGCTCATGAGAAACGCCGAATGGATTTCCGTATGAAAGTGAAATGTGTGGATACTGATTTTGTAGCCGTTCTAACTCCTCGGGAATATCCTTTTTCACATGAACTGCCACTAATAAAAAGACAGGGACAATCACAATTTCAGTTGCTCCCCTTTGCACACAAGTCGTAAATCCCTCGGCAATCGAAGGAGATGCTAACTCTAAAAAGGATACTTCTTGAATAGGAGCTGAGATACGTTCCATACAAGATGTAACAAAAGCAGTCGCTTCTTTACATGCTTCCTGTAAACGACTGCCATGACAAATATATAAGACTGCTTTCATATTAAAGTGCTCCGCTCAGTGGATACGACTGTTCAAACGTTTGTTCAAACCAATGAATTTTCTCACGGAAGCGTACGACTTCACCAATTACAATCATACTTGGATTTTGAACTTGCTCATTTTCTGCTACAGATACAATTGTTCCTAATGTTCCTGTAATTGTACGCTGAGATGCTGTTGTCCCCCACTCGATCATGGCTACCGGTGTATGTTCACTTTTCCCATGTTTTAAAAGCTGTTCACATATATAAGAAAGGTTGCTTACGCCCATATAAACAGCAAGCGTATCCACCCCTTTCGCTAAGTTTTCCCACTTCACTTCTTCCTCTGCACCTTCTTTTCGGTGCCCTGTTACAACCGCAAAACTTGTACTAGCATCTCGGTGTGTAACAGGAATTCCTGCATACGCAGAAGCTGCAATACCAGCTGTAATACCTGGAACAACCTCAAATGGAATACCATGTTTCACCAATGCTTCCGCTTCTTCTCCACCTCTTCCAAACACAAAGGGATCCCCGCCTTTTAGACGTGTTACCACCTTTCCTTTCTTTGCATATTTCACTAAGAAAGCATGAATGGTTTCTTGCTTCATTGTGTGGTAGTTCGGAAGTTTTCCGCAGTAAATTAAATCCGCTTCTGGCTTTGCATAAGAAAGTAACTCTTTATTCACAAGACGATCATATAAAATGACATCTGCTTGTTGAATACATTTTACTCCTTTAACAGAAATTAAATCTGGATCACCAGGTCCTGCACCAACAATGTACACTTTTCCCATATTTCCTCCCCATTTCTTCTATAAAGTGAAACTTCCATTAGTAGATTTTTTCTACTGATGGAAGTTTACAAATCTTCATCTTACCGCCCGGTAGCATCGTATTAAATCGTTTCCTGTTCATGCAAAACAAAAGCTGCACCCTTACGAATTTTCTTTTTCTCATATAAAGAAATCTCTTTCACTTCTGGTAAAGGCAAAAAATATTTTTCAAGTTCTATTTCAACAAGACGAAATGCCTGCTCTTCACTTTGTGCAACAACGACCACAGGAACTACACCATTTGCTAAAACAGCTTCAAAACGATATAAGTCCATATTGTTCCCCTCCTACGATGCAATCACTTCGTCTAAAATCGTATCTAATGCTGCTTGTAAATCCGTTATTCCAACACGGCCAACAAACTCATAAAATGTTTCACTAGGAAGTTTACTTTCTTTAAAGTAAGTTAAAAATGCAACGAGAACATGCGGCAAGTCTTCACCATCAATTTTCCCTTTTAGCTTTTCATTATAAGCACCGCCGTCCAGTAACGTCCCACCTACATAAATTTCAAAAGCTTCAACAATCCCTTTTTCTTTCGTTTTCATTTTGACACCTTGCAAACCGATATCAGCAATTTGTCTTTGTCCGCAAGAATTTGGACAACCGATCATATGAATACGAACTGGTACATCTAATATAAGCTGTGTATCTAAATAATCCGCAATATTGCGTAATCTTTCTTTTGTCTCCACTAATGCCAAGTTACAATATTCAATACCTGTGCAAGAAACTGCATAGCCGATAAATGACTTTGGTTTTGCACAGATTGCTTCGAATAACGGTTCTTGCAATAATACATCAATATTTTCTTTTGGCACATTCGGAATAATAAAGTTTTGTGAATTACATGTACGAATTTCACCATTTCCATACTGTTTTGCAATTCTAGCAATCTCATACATTTCTTCTGCATGCAGGCGACCAACCGGTACATTAAAACCAACATAGTATAAATCATCTTGCTTTTGCTTATGAACACCGTAAAAGTAACCAGCATTCCAACCCTTTAGGGCACTTTCACCTCTATCATGTAAAGAACCTGTGTATTGTAATAACTGTTCTTTAAATTTTTCTGGTCCCCAATCTGCAACAAGAAATTTTAGACGAGCAAGATGACGCTTTTCACGATATCCAAAATCACGGAAAATGGTTGCGACGGCAATTGCTACATCTTTCACTTGCTCTGGTAAAATAAATACATCTAGTTCTTCTGCTAAATATGGACGCGCTGATAAACCGCCACCTACTTTTAGATGAAAACCAATGACTGTTTCTCCGTTAATTTCTTTCGTTGCAGGTGTAAATGCCACGCAGTTAATCTCAGCATTTGCTGAATTGAACACATTCGAACTAATCGACATTTTAAATTTGCGAGGTAAATTTGAAAACTCTTCATTATGCTGAAAATATTCATATACTTCCTGCACAATTACTTGCGTATCAAACAATTCATTTTCATCAATTCCAGCAAGTGGATTCCCTGTAATGTTACGTGTAATATCACCGCATGCACCTGCTGTCGATAACCCTACTTTCTCTAGCCGCTGCAGAATATCTGGAATTTGCTCAATTTGCAGCCAATGAAACTGAATCGCTTGGCGTGTTGTAATATCAAGTACATCACGACCGTAATCTTCGGCGATAGAAGCGAGAGCCTCCACTTGTTCATTTGTTATAATTCCAGATGGTATATTTACACGCATCATGAAATACCCCGCCTCTTTTGGGCGCTGCAAATATAAACCTGCCCACTTAAAAGAATCCCATTCTTCTTTCGGAATAGACGCAAATCCATGTTCAGCATAATATGGAATATCTTTAAAAATTTCTAAACCGTCTTTTTCTAATTTCTTTTTTTCTGTTGTATTTAGCTTTTCATTGTTTGCCCATATTTTTTCATAACTCATCATGTATCTCCTCCTATATACAGTGAAATTTCCAACAGTGGGGTCTTACTGCCCGTTAATGCAAGATAAAGCCTCTTTCTTGTAAATAAGCAATAATTTGATCTGCACATTGTTCAATAGAATGGCGATGCGTTTCTACAATAACTTCAGCTTGAATTGGCTCTTCATAAGGAGAATCGATTCCTGTAAACTGCTTAATCTCCCCGCTTCTTGCTTTTTTATAAAGCCCTTTCGGATCACGTTTTTCACATTCTTCAATCGGGCACTTTACGAACACTTCAACAAATTCACCTTGTTCTAATATGTCACGTACTTGCTGACGATCTTCGCGAAACGGTGAAATAAATGCTGTTAATACAATTGTTCCATTATCAACAAATAATTTTGCCACCTCACCGATGCGACGAATATTTTCTGTACGATCCCCTTCCGAAAATCCTAAATCTTTATTTAAACCGTGACGGATATTATCTCCATCTAACACATAATTACCAATATTCTTATCAAATAACTTGCGGGCTACAGCGTTTGCCACGGTTGATTTACCAGAAGCCGACAATCCTGTAAACCAAAGAACAAAGCTATGATTTTTATTTTGCTTTCGGCGTTCTTCCTTTGAAACAGATGCCGTATGCCAAGTAATATTTGTTCCCATCTTTTCCTCTCCTTACTTTGTCACAACTTCTTTTTGCAAACCGCGAATTAAAACTTCTACAACTTCCTTACGGCTAAATGTATTTGGCGGTAGTTCCCCATTTCGTAAGAGCTCTCTTACCTTTGTACCCGATAAAATGACATGGTCTTCTTTTCCATGCGGACATGTTTTCGTTGATGCCATCCCCTCACATTTCATACAATAAAAACTATGTTCAAAAAAGAGAGGTGTAATTCCTAATTCTTCTATTGTAAAGTTAGCGAAAATTTCCTGCGCTTCATATGTGCCGTAATAATCCCCTACACCAGCGTGATCACGACCTACAATGAAATGCGTACAACCAAAGTTTTTTCTTACAAGTGCATGAAAAATCGCTTCACGCGGCCCAGCATATCGCATCGCTGCTGGGAATACTGCTAAAAAGACACGATCTTTTGGATAATAGTTTTCTAGAAGTACTTCGTAACTTTCCATTCGAACATCAGCTGGAATATCATCTGACTTCGTTTCTCCAACAAGCGGATTTAAAAACAAGCCATCAACAATTTCAAGAGCTGTTTTTTGAATATATTCATGCGCGCGATGAACTGGATTTCTTGTTTGAAAGCCAACAATCGTTTTCCAACCACGCCTTGCAAACTCTGCTCGTGTTTCACTTGGATCTAAATGATAAGCAGCAAATTTTTCTTTTTTAATCCGGTTCACAAGCGTAATTGGTCCTCCCACGTATACATTAGGACGATCATATATTTTCTTAACACCTGGATGCGCTTCCTCCACCGTTTTATAAACAAGTAACGCCTCCTTCTCTTTATCAGGCGTATAAATCTCTTGAACTTGAATGACGCCGTACGTTACACCTTCTTTTACAAGCCGAACTTCTTCCCCTACTTCTAACTCCTCCGCTTTTTCTTCTGTTATAGGCAATGTAATTGGAATGCTCCATACATCTCCATCTGCTAATCGCATCGTTTCTACTACTGATACGTAATCATTCTTTCCTAAAAAGCCAGTAAGCGGGCTATATCCACCGATCGCAATAAGCTCTAAATCACTTAATGCAATTCCATCTAACTCAATTTCTTTTACGATATGTGCTGTTTCATATGTTGTATCAATTCGATTTATTAATGTTTTTATGTCATTCATTTTCTTTTCTCCTTCTTTATAAAGTTTTAGCAGACAGTAGCTTTCCCACCTTAAGACCTTGCTTAGTGAGGGCTTTCCATCAGCGGGCGGTATAGAAAAACCCCCACTACCAGAAATTTCATTTTATTAATAATGAAGACCACATTCTGTTTTCATCTTTCCTGCCCAGCGCCCATCTCTCGAATCTCCACCCTCTTGCACCTGCACGGTACATTTCTCACATCCGATGCTCGGATACCCAATATCATGGAGTGGATTATATGGCAAATTATACTTATATACGTAGCGCCATACTTCTTTCCAAGTCCAATGAATAAGCGGACAGATTTTAACAGATTGAAAGCGATGATCTTGATTGACAAACTGTGTATGTTTTCGCGTTTCAGACTGTTCTCTTCTTAAACCTGATATCCATGCTTTCCTACCTGCCAGCACTTCTTCTAACGGCTTAATTTTCCTTAATTGACAACAAAGGTTTGGATTATGTTCCCATAATTTATCACCATACTCTTTTGCTTGTTCCTCAAGTGTAAGTGCCGGTTGCTTTTCAATAATATTCAAATTAGGAAATCGCTCCCTGACTTTTTTGATCAAGTCATATGTTTCTTGAAAATGAACATTTGTATCTAAAAATACAACCTTTGCAGATGGATTTACTTGGTTAATTACATGCAATAAAACCATTCCTTCTACCCCAAAGCTGCATGCATAAACAATATCTTGCTCATAATGTTCATATGCCCAGCGTACTGCTGCCAAGGCACCTTTCGTTTCGTCATCTTCCTGAAATGAAACAAAATTATCTTGCCAAGTTTCATACGTTAACATCGTTTTCTCCCTTCACGACGCCCATACAAAAAGGCGGCCTTAACCTATAGAAATAGATTAAGGCCGCCTCTAGTTTTTCTAGTCAGCGCGCTTATTTTAAACGTACCTTTTCACTTTTTTCAAGTTGAATCACTTTACCATCTTGCACAACAATTGTAATAGAACCATATTTCATATCAGCAAGCATTGTTTGAATCTTACTGGCTACTTCTTCAAATTGTCCGCGTACTCCCACGAACAACCCCCCCTTTTTTCATAAAAAAAATCTTTCCCATTTCGAAAAGACTGTTCCGGTAACGTATCTACCTTATCTTTCAAAATGGACTCCATTTTGCTGGAAGTAGCACCTTACTCCTATAAAGTAGGTTGCCGGGCTTCTTCGGGCCAGTTCCCTCCGCCACTCTTGATAAGAATTATATTTGTATTTTATCACAATTCTGATTTTTTTCAATCCTAGTTTTCCGATAAATTTTATTTATTATAAAATGAAACTTTCTATCAGTGGAGGTTTTCTTTATCCCCCACTGATAGAAAGCCTGCCCAATCAGGCATATGCCAGCAGTTATTCTCCATCTATCTTCTGTAGAAAAGCGGAAGCGGCTCGCCCAGAATCGCAAGACGCCCGCGCACCCGACAGAGAGGCGCTTTTTGCCTCGTCCGAGGGGGCGAAACGACTGGAGATTCTAACCGCTAGAGCTAGACAACGCTCTTCTCTGAATTTTGAGGTGGGATCTTACTGTCCGCGAATAGCGGGATAAAAAAGAGCTGTTCACCTAAACAAATCCCACTTCAACTAAACGAGGGTGTATTCATACAAGTTCCTTCACACGTATGCGATCGTTTCCAATAATATTTTCATACGACTCCCTTTCTACAACAACTTGCGATTTTCCATTTTTCGCAAACACCACTGCCGGGCGACGAATACGATTATAATTATTTGCCATTGAATAACCATATGCCCCTGTACAAGAGATAGCTAAGAGATCACAAGAAACAACTTTTGGAAGCTTTACATCCCAAATGAGCATATCCCCACTTTCACAACATTTTCCCGCAATTGAAACAACTTCTTCGGCAGAGTCATTCGCACGATTTGCTAGCAATGCTTCATAACGAGCCCCATAAAGTGCTGGGCGAAGATTATCTGTCATACCTCCATCAACTGATACATATTTACGGATGCCTGGAATATCTTTAATCGCTCCTACTGTATACAGTGTTGTTCCTGCATCTCCAACAATACTACGGCCTGGTTCTACCCAAATTTCCGGAAGGGGGTATTCGCATACTGTAAACTGCTCGCGTACAGCATCCGTCACAGCTTTCACATATTCACCAAGAGCAAGTGGCGTATCCCCTTCCGTATAGCGAATTCCAAAACCGCCTCCTACATTTAATACTGGCGCTACATAATTCATTTCTTTTCTTACTGTTTCCAAGAAATTACGAAGCACCTCAATTGCACGAACAAATCCTGCCGTCTCAAATATTTGCGATCCGATATGAGAATGAATTCCTAATACACGATAGTTTGATTTTTCTAATGCACTTTTTACCGCTTGTGATGCATGCCCTGTTGAAATACCAAAACCAAATTTAGAATCATCTTGACCTGTTGTAATATATTCATGTGTATGCGCTTCTACTCCTGGCGTCACACGAAGCAAGATATTCACAACTTGCCCGTATTCTTTCGCTAAATCATGCAATACTTCTAGTTCAAAAAAATTATCTACAACAAAGCAGCCGATATTAGCTTCTAATGCCATTCTTATTTCTTCTTCTGTTTTATTATTACCATGGAAATGGATGCGCTCTGCTGGAAATCCCGCTTGCAACGCCGTATATAGTTCTCCGCTAGACACAACATCTAGCGACATATTTTCTTCGGCAGCTAACCGGCACATTTCCATGCACAAGAACGCTTTACTTGCATACGCTACTTGATAAGAGAACCCACTTTCCCTAAAAGCACGATGAAATGCACGACATTTCTCACGAATTGCTGCCTCGTCGTAAACATAAAGTGGTGTCCCATATGTTCTTGTAAGTTCAGTAGCATCGCAGCCCCCAATTTCTAAGTGTCCTTGCTCATTAATGCGGCTTGTGCCGTGTAAATACATGTGAATTCCTCCCTTATTTTCGCAAAACCCTCTATTATATTTCTTATTTTTTACTATTATTCCTAATTTATATAAACAAAAAACGCGCGGAACAATGTTCACACGCGTTTCTTATCGGAAGAATCTATGACGAAAAAATAAATGTATTGTTATTTTCTCAAATAAGAAACCGCATCAAACATCTCCTAATAGCTCTCCATAAGCAAAATACTTATGACAGTACTACATTTATTCAATGCAGTCCCAATATATGAATGAAGTGGTCATTCATATATTTCGGCGATAACCCCTTTCAACCTATGATCATGAATACCACTTTATTTCCCATAGTTTACTTTTGATTATCGCAGCCTCTACCTTCGAGTGTAGATGAGGTAAGTCTATTTAATTTTCAAGCATCTTTTTGTTGCTATTAACAATAACAAATGACTAATTTATTTGTCAAACACTTTTTTTCAAATCGGTTTACGACAATTAATTTTCGTATCATCTGGTAAGCGCTTTACATCTATATTTTTCACAGTCCACTCGCCACTATCATTATCAAATGTAATCGTTACTTTTTCAAAGGGCGGAAGCTTTCTCCCCCCTGTTCCTGGCTCATATTTAATTATTTCGATAGATGTCCGAAACAAATATGTACCGCTGTACATTTTTTTCATACTAACAATTTTAGGGCAGTCATACGGCTTTTGTTTTCCATAATGTTTTTGAATTGCTTCATTTATTCTCGGAAACAGCACGGAATAGATGGCATCTTCTAGTAATAACGGCTCATGCTCAGCAGAGAAAGAAGCTGGATTTCCAAGTAAAATGAAACAACTTAATATAAAACAACATATTTTCTTCATAGTACTCCTCCATCTTTCAATCAATGCCTTTATTTTATCCTTCTCTTCTTTTTCTATCCAATTGTTAGAAAATCATCCACAATTTTGCTATGTTTTTATATAATAGTACACATAGTAAAAAAACATATAGATTTGTAGCCGGTCATATACGTAAAAAAGGCGGTTACTTGTAGGTAGTAGGAGGAGCCCGTTATGGTACAACGTTTGTTTCCAAAAGTACGATTTGCTCTCATAGCTGTCGTCTTGTTATGGATCAAAACATATATTGTATACAAGTTAGCTTTTGATATGAAAATTGATAACGCTTTCGAACAAATTATGTTGTTCTTTAATCCATTAGCTTCATTACTATTATTTTTCGGTTTCGCTTTATTAGCAACAAAACATCGAAACCGCATCATTATCAGTATTAGTATCGTGCTATCCTTTATTTTATTTGGCAATGCTATGTTTTATGGATTTTATGATGATTTTGTAACATTTCCTGTATTATTTCAAACAAATAATATGGCTGATTTAGGGACAAGTATTAAAGAACTCTTTACGTATAAAACGCTTCTTTTATTTGCTGATGTAATTATTTTAACCATTTTATCTCGTAAATTCCCTAATTTTTGTGATACTACTCCTCTATCTCAGCAAGAGAAACGAACGTTTTTTAGCGGTGTAACAGCAGCATTAGCTTTACAAATGGCTATTTCAGTTATTTATAAGCCGCAACTTTTTTCACATTCATTTGATCGCCAAACAGTTGTGAAAAATCTTGGTTTGTATACTTATCATGTTTATGATATTGCACTGCAATCGAAATCTTCTGCTCAACGTGTCTTTGCAAGCGGAGATAGATTTTCTGAAATTGATAACTACGTAAAAACAAAAGATAGACAAAAAAACAAAGAATTATTCGGTGTGGCAAAAGATAAGAATGTTATTTTAATTTCAATGGAATCCACACAAAGTTTTGTCATCAACCAAAAAATAAACGGAAAAGAAATTACACCATTTTTAAATGACTTCATTAAAGATAGCTATTATTTCGATAACTTTTATCATCAAACTGGACAAGGGAAAACATCGGACGCTGAGTTTATTATTGAAAACTCTTTATACCCACTTGATCGTGGCTCTGTTTTCTTTACACATGCTAATAATGAATATACAGCTACACCAGAGCAACTCAAAAAATATGGATATTACTCTGCTGTATTTCATTCAAATGATAAAACATTTTGGAATCGTGATTTGATGTATCCTGCACTCGGATATGATCGTTATTTTAACTTACAAGACTATACAAATGCAGAACAGATGTCTGTTGGTTGGGGATTGAAAGATAAAGAATTTTTTGAGCAATCTATCTCAAAATTAAAATCTTTACCACAGCCTTTCTATACAAAATTCATTACATTAACAAATCACTTTCCTTTTTTACTAGAACCGGAAGATCGATTCATTAATGAATACAATTCGGAAAGCGGCGTTGTAAATCGTTATTTTCCAACTGTACGTTATACAGATGAAGCACTGAAACATTTTGTTACAAGATTAAAAGAAGAAGGATTATACGACAATTCTATTATTATTATCTACGGAGATCATTATGGCATTTCTGAAAATCATAATGCTGCTATGGCACAATTTTTAGGAAAAGAAACGCTCACTCCTTTTGATACAATGCAGCTGCAAAGAGTACCGCTCATCATTCACATTCCTGGTCAAAAGGGAAAAATCATTTCAAAAGTTTCTGGACAAATTGATGTGAAACCGACGCTTCTTCATTTACTTGGTATAAAAACAAACAATTCTATTGAATTTGGCACAGATTTATTTGAAACAAACGATGAACCGCTTGTGGTTATGCGTGACGGTAGTTTCGTAACAAATGATTATATGTATACAAAAAATGTATGCTATAACAAAAAAACTGGTGAGCCAACCGATATTAACATTTGTCAACCATATATCGAAAAGGCAAAAACAGAATTGAATTACTCTGATAAACTCATTTACGGTGATTTGTTACGATTTGATCCGCATAATAAATATAAGACTGGTACGATGATAACGAAATTTGAATAAGGTGAAATTTTAATCAGATAGAGGGTTTCCATCCTTCACCTAGTTTCTTTATTTTCTCTAAATATTGATGACTTCCTATTGATACAGAACAACGAACTAACCTCGAATTGTGACGATTCGGGGTTTATTTTTAACGTAATATGTCCGTTAATGAAAGATTTCTCAAAAAACAGGTTGTATTATTCATTCCAATAACATAATGGATTTCCTTAATTCATACTTCCGGTTTTACAACAAATGAAAATCCAATGAAATCTTTCTCAAACCGAAGAATTTTTTCGTACGAGCACAGGAAATTTATGTTATGATAAAAAGGATAAACTTTCATAAACTAATCAAGAATCTATAAAAGAAAGCAAGGGATCAGATTTTGTACAGAGCAGCCATTCCAAACTTATTTACGCTCGGAAATTTATATAGTGGATTTCTATCCATCGGCTACGCTTCATTAGGATACTACAAATCAGCGGCAATTTTAGTTTTAATCGGAATGATGCTAGACAGCCTTGATGGAAGAATTGCACGCCTACTTCGCGTCGATTCGCAACTCGGAAAAGAACTTGATTCATTAGCAGACGTAGTTACATTTGGTGCTGCACCCGCTGTATTGATGTATTACACATCCTTCTCTAATTACGGTATTATCGGATTATACATAGCAGGACTTTTCCCTCTATTTGGAGCATACAGACTAGCTCGCTTCAATGTCACACCATCATCAACATCCATGAAATACTTTACTGGTGTACCAATTACAGCTGCAGGTGGTCTTGTTGCCTTCCTTACTTTATTTTCACATACGATTCCAAAAATCGTACTTATTACAGTATTCGTGACATTCGCTTTTCTTATGGTTAGTCGCATTCGCATTCCAAGTATGAAAGATGTACCGATTCCAAAATATAGTATTATCGTGACACTCTTTTTAGTTGGAATCATTTATACGATGTATAAAACGAGCTTCGGTAATATTTCAGTGTTTTTATTCATTGCTATTCCACTCTATATTTTGTATATGCTGTCACAATTTCTGAGACAACGACCAACACAAAAAAAACGAGCAAACAAATAGTAAAAAAAATCCTTCCTATCATAGGGAAGGATTTTTTTATCCCGCATTAACAGCTGTAAGAGCTCGATTTGAATGGGCGGGCTGTACACAAATAATAAAGTTGTTATAAAAATTATCAAGACCTAAATCGTAAAAAGTCATAAAAAAATAAGGGGCATACATATTATACATGACTAATATGTATCATCCCTTTTACTTTTTGTTTCATAATCACGCCCGATAGTTGAAGAATGAAATTAAAACTTTTCCCTAGGTGATCCGTTCTCAAATTCATTTTAGGAGTGTGTACTGCAGGATTTCGATCTAAATGAAATATGGTTTGCCATGATTTGCATGTGCCGATTAGTTTTCACCATACGTTCGGTACAAATGGGAATGATCAACAGCAGCTGGATAAATATCTAGCGCTTATGAAATTCCATTGAGGTATTAATTACTTTAGAAGTTCTCTTCTTCATAATGAATCGTCTGTCTATATAGAAAGCTACCAAAAGAGCCAGTAAACCAGTTAACATCATATTGCTGTATGTTCCAAGTGGAAGGGGTTTGCCTTCAAGATGGATACCATTTGCACGATATTCAAATCGTTTTACAGCGTGCTTGGCAGTTAAAAGGTCTTCTTGTTTAGCTAAGTCTTCCAATGGCGCTTCGAATACATATCTGTTTGGTGAATCACTATGAATAAAGAGGGTCTCTTTAGCATTACCCTTTTCACCCCAAAGTCTTACATCTGCTGCCGCTAGTGATTTTGCATCGCCACCTGGTATGATCATTTTGTCTAATTTTGGAGCATTAGATATTTGATGCCTAGTCAGTATATTAAGATGATGTTTCGTAGTAATTGGTGCATCCGAACTAGAAACGGTCAAGACTTGTGTCGTTCCGGTGTCTCCATAAGAATCAAATATAGAAGATAAAGCTATTTCATCCATATCTTTATACAGAAGTACCCCCATTTGTTTCTTATTCCAATGGAATCCAAGATTTAGCAAATATGTTGCAAGTTTTATATCCACGTAAAAAGGGTGGTCCACCTTTGGATTTTGAACGAATTGGTAAGAAGGATAACTAATTTCCTTAGATATTTTTGCAGCCACGGGTTCTCCTAGTTTCTGAGATATTAGGTGAAGTACTGCATCGATACCTGCGCTTTGACCGGCTGAAGTTAAGGTATTTCCTTCGTGAACATACCTCACATCCTCTTTCCAATGTGTATCAGGATATTGCTTCATTAATATGGGTAGGAATTGCCAGAATGAGGTGGCTGATTTCCCTTTTAATAAACCTGCATCGGCAAGATTCTTTGACCCACCACAAATGCTGAGAAAAGTGGTGGTTTTACTGCTGGAATGTTGTTGAATCCATTCGCGAGTTGGTTGATATTTCTGTTCATCTACACCGGGCATATAAGGGACCACAATAATATCTAGACTTTTATTTAATAGGTTATCCAGTTCTTTATAAGAGTAATGTGGTATTACATCCAGTCCGCCTGATAAAGATTTCACGCTTTTGTCCGGTGCAACGGCGTATACATTGTAGGCATCCGTCATAGAAAACAGTGTGTATGGAATGAGAAAATCAAAATCTTCAGTTGGTATTGATGAATCGGCCATTACAACTGCCACAGTAGGTTTAAGGGGGTCATACTCAGGGACCTTCACTCCTTGTAACGAAGGAACTGGCTCATGGCGGACATTTGAGTAAAAATCTTTTTGATGGCGATTAAAGCCATAGAACCAGATCCCCCCCATAAACACAATAAAAATGAATACATAAACAGCTAAACGTAAGAATAACTTCTTCATTTTTTTCCTCCTCGTAATTTTATATACAATACCATTCGCCATCAATCAAAATCTTGCCAGACTTCGGCAAATCAAGCCCTCCTAGTAGTTGCAGCAAGGTGCTCTATCCCGCTCCCGCTCGGACCCATAATCGCAACGAATTAGCCTTTCCGGATGTGAATGTTGTTATTCTTTAACGCAACTTAATCCCCCGATTCCAATGAATAAACTTTTGATACATTCTGAACAAAAACCATTTATTCTACCTCCAAAATGCGCTACTTGTTATCTACCCTCACATTGTACTGAATTTGAATTGGTAAAAACCGCACACTTTGCGGAGTATCACGCTAGATTTCGTGATACCCCTGTAAGGTATATGTTTTATCTTGGTTCCATATTACTTTTTTTCTAAATCTTTCATAATTGTGCTAGAGCTTGATTTTTATATCAGACTTCAGACTTAGCTGGTTTCAGACCACAAAAATGACAGAGACTGAAATAGTCTCTGCCAAATATATTTCTTTAAAAAGCGATATTAAGTTAAAAGAAATAGACAGTAAACTTGAATAATAAATAATTACTTCGCTTTTTGTGTCAAAAATGACTTAAAGTGGGAGAATTTTCTCCTCTCTCTTCAACTAAACTGCCCGTTAGTTTGAGTGAAATCTTCACAATCTCTACTCTATATTTCAACATAAATATCCAATTTTATTGAAAACGTTCCTCAACAATCTGGCCCGATTGTTGACTTCTAAGAATAAAATTTGACAACTGTATTCTCTTTACACACGAGCTTTCCATCAGTGGGTATGAAGAAAATCCTCCACTGATGGAAGTTTCACTTTATTTCATTATAAGTTCTTTTTTATACACTGGAGTTAATGGCTCATTTCCTTCTAGCACTGCTAAAATATTACGCACTGCCATTTCCGCCATTGCATCACGTGTCTCAATCGTTGCATTTCCAATATGAGGTGTTAACACAACGTTTGTTAATCCCTTTAATTTTTCTGTAATTTTCGGTTCAAACTCGAACACATCAAGTGCCGCTCCTTCAATTTCCTTTGTTTCTAAAGCATAAGAAAGCGCGGATTCATTCATAATTGGACCACGTGCCGCATTAATAATATAAGCAGTTTTTTTCATCATTCTAAACTGTTCTTCATCAATCATATGATGCAACTTTGGATTATACGCACAGTTAATCGTAATAAAATCTGCTGTTTGTAATAGTTCTTCTAGCGTTACATATGTTGCCTCTAATTCTTGCTCTGCCTCATACTTACGACTTGGCCCTGTATACACAATATTCATACCAAATGCTTTTGCTCGTTTTGCCACTGCTTTTCCAATTTCTCCAAGACCGATAATACCAATTGTTTTACCGTATACTTCACGTCCTAAGAAAAAGAGCGGTGCCCAGCCATTAAAACCAACTGTACGACATAGCGTATCGCCTTCAGGAATACGGCGTGCTGCTGCTAAAAGAATTGCAAACGTTAGCTCTGCTGTTGCCTCTGTTGAAACTTTTGGCGTGTTTGTTACCGCTATGTCTTTTTCTACTGCATATTTATAATCAATATTGTCATATCCAGCACCGTAGTTTGCAATAATTTTCAAATGTGGTGCTGCATCGATAACTTCTTTCGAAACTTTTGTTGAAAGTAAGCTTAATAATCCATCCTTATCTTGTACACGTTTCACTAGTTCTTCTGTGCTAATTAACTCTTCCTTATCATACATTTCCACTTCATGACCTCGTAACAACTGTAGTCCGATTTCTGGAATTTGTCCTGCTACTAAAATTTTCGCCATAATTAAGCATCCTTTCCTTTTAACATAGAATGAAACTTCTATTAGTTAAAGCTTTTACATCTTCGGCTTCTCTGAATCTTGAAGTAAGAGGTCTTATTACCCACTAATAGTAAAATAAACACTTTCAATATTATTGTAAGAAATTCTATTGAAAAAAGACAAGGAATTTAATTGTTCTTGTAATCTTTCTTTACAAAATCATGAAAAAAGAAGCTGAACACATTCAGCCTCTTTTTCACTATAGTTTAATTCCGCACTAATAGGCAGTAAAAACTCGATTGGTGTGACTAAACATAAGTGAGGGTTATCCCTCATTTATGGAAGTTTCACTTTATTCATTGCTTCCTTGTTCTAACTTTACATCAATCGTTCCTTCAGCTAATGTATCACTAACTTGTTCGTGTGTAATTGATTGCTCTGATTGGTCTTTTTTTACAACATTGCTCTGATTCGTTAACTTCCCAGTATCTTTATATTGTTGTTTTGCCATAATAGAATCCTCCTTTTTTGTTCAACATTAGTGTAAACAAAAAAGGAGGTTTTCATCCTGTATTAACGGGCAGTGCCCCCATACATTCAAGATGAAAAGAGAAGCGAAGAAAATAATTTGGGGCTGCCCGATTGGTTCAACTAACAATCAGTAGGGAATAAAGCCTCTCCCCACTGATGGAAGTTTCACTTTATCGCAAAACATTTTCTTCTACATATTCGATCGGTTTCATGTTCCGGATTCGTTTTTCAAATGTTGCAATGTGCGTCACACCATGATTACGAAGCGTCTCTATATTTTCTTTTACGTAGCTACCTAAATCATTCGGGAAATGCGCATCTGAAGAAATCGTAATCGGAACACCATAATGCACTAAGCGTTGTAAAAACAAAGGGCTTGGGCACATTTCTCTGACAGGATATCGATAATATAAACCAGCATTCACTTCCGTAGCTGTATTTGTTTCGATTAAAGCTTTGGCAATTTTCTCATAATACGGTAATTGCTGATTTTCATCTATGCGATAGTTAAACACTTTAATATTGTCTAAATGCGCAACAATATCAAATAATTCAGAACGTATCGCTTTTTCTAAAGTGCAAAAAAATTCGGGATATAATACATGTAAATCATGCTGTCTAAAATAAGCATCTGTATCTGGATTATCAAATCCCCACCCATTAATAAAATGAACAGAGCCAATGACATAATCCCAATTTCCTAACGTTAATAGTTTCGCTAGTTCCTCTTCCCCGCCAATAAAGTAATCAGCTTCTATTCCAAGCCGTAATATCACACCTCGTTTGCTCCATCTTTCTTTCGCATCTTCAATTGCTTTTGTAAAGTTTGCAATCGACTCTACTCTCACCTGATCCAGCCATTCTTTTTGCAGATGTCCAAGTTCTGTATCACTAATATCGACATAGCGCTCATAGTATTCCTTAGCTTCGTAAAAACGATATAAGTGGTCAACGATTCCAACTTCCCGTATTCCTTTGCGCACTGCTTCCTCTAAATATAAATCAATCCACTCCTGTGAAAATGCGCCTTCTTTTACACGCTTTTGCAAACGTTCCCCAGCTTTCAAGATCCATCCCATTGAATGTTTCTCTTCCTCAATCGGTGCAAAATACTCAAGCGCTTCATTGGTGCGAGATAACCACCGCATTGAATACGGCCCTTCTTCTAAGTGAAGGTGATAATCTACTCTCATCTTTCTCCCCTCCTACAGTGTATCAATTTCTTTTCGTTCGCCCACTCTCGATAATTGTCCTTGGCGTTTATTTAATTCTTCTACTACCTCTTGTAATGATACATTTTTTTCTACTAGTAACACTAAGCAATGATACGTAAAGTCAACAACTTCTTTTATAAGCTCGTCTTTCTCATTATTTTTCGCTGCAATCACAACTTCAGTACATTCTTCCCCTAGTTTTTTTAATATTTTGTCTTCTCCTTTTGTAAATAAGTAATTCGTATACGATTCAGAGATAGGATTCTCTTTTCGCTGTTGAATTGTTTCATATAACTGTTGCAACACATCGCTCATTTCCTTATCCCCCTATAACATCTTATTATGAAAACATGACTTTTCTCCTGTATGGCACGCTACACCAACTTGCTGAACAACTACCATAACAGAATCTTGATCGCAATCTAAATACAATGATTTTACATGTTGGACATGTCCCGATGTTTCTCCCTTATTCCACAAACCTCTTCGTGAACGAGAATAAAACCAGGTCGTTTTTGTATCTAATGTTTTTTCATACGCTTCTTCATTCATATAAGCTAGCATCAAAACTTCTTTTGTCCCCTCTTCTATTACAACAGCTGGCAATAATCCTTTTGAAAAATCCGGTTTCACAATCTCACCTCAATTTGCGCTTCTTGTAACTTTTGTTTCGTTTCTTGAACGGTTGCGGTGCCGTAATGAAAAATAGAAGCCGCTAACGCCGCATTTGCTGATGTTCGCTGAAAAACTTCGGCAATATGTTCAATTGATCCACATCCACCCGAGGCAATTACCGGAATACCAACGGCTTTTGAAACTGTTTCTGTTAAAAGTAAATCATAGCCATCTTTTGTCCCATCGGCATCCATGCTCGTTAAAAGTAATTCCCCAGCACCTAAACTTTCCACACGTTTTGCCCATTCGATTACATCTATTCCTGTATCAATGCGGCCTCCATTTACATATACATTCCATTTATTTTCTTCGACCTTTCTTGCATCGATTGCAACGACTATACATTGAGAGCCAAATTGCTCCGCTCCTTCTTGTATTAACTCCGGTCTTTGCACTGCAGCTGAATTTAATGAAACTTTATCTGCACCAGCTCGAAGTAATGCATACATATCTTGGACAGACGAGATTCCACCTCCAACTGTTAGGGGAATAAATACTTGAGATGCTGTACGTTCTACGACATCAATCATTGTTTTTCGTTCTTCGTACGTTGCCGTAATGTCCAAAAACACAAGTTCATCCGCACCTGCCTCATTGTATGCAGCGGCAATTGCAACAGGATCGCCAACATCTTGTAACCCGACAAAATTTATGCCTTTTACAACACGGCCATTTTTCACATCTAAACATGGAATAATTCGCTTTGTTAACATATGCCTGTCACCTGTAATGCTTCTTCTAAAAGAACTTTTTTATCATATAATGCTTTTCCAATGATAACGCCATATAAGTTCATATCCTGTAATTTCTCAACATCAGCAAGCGAACTCACACCGCCTGAAGCAACAATTTGAAGCGAAACCTCATCTTGCAATTTTTGTAATTGTTCAAAATTTGGACCTGCAAGTGTTCCATCTCTAGAAATGTCAGTAAAAATAAGCGTCTGCACACCCACTTTCTCCATTTCCTTTGCTAGTTGTACATAAGACGTTTCAGACACATCTAGCCATCCTCTCGTTGCTACATAACCATTTTTCGCATCGATTCCAACAATAATTTTATCTCCATATAAACGAACTGCCTCTTCTACAAATGAACGATCATATAATGCTGCTGTCCCAAGAATTACTTTCATTACTCCAGCTGATAAAAGCGTTTCAATTGCAGCAACTGAGCGAATCCCACCCCCGACTTGCACTGGAATTCGCACTGCCTTACAAATGTCTTCAATGACAGAAAGATTCTCTGAACGACCAGCAACTGCTCCGTCCAAATCGACAATGTGCAGTACACGTGCACCAAGTTGTTCAAATAGTAATGCCTGGGCAACTGGGTTTTCATTCATTACCGTTTCTTGCTGAAATTGCCCTTGATATAAACGAACGCAACGACCATTTTTTAAATCGATAGCTGGGAAGATTTCCATGTTTCTATAACCTCCTTAAAATTTCGTAATATTTGAATTCCTATTTCACCACTTTTTTCAGGATGGAACTGAGCCCCAAATACATTTCCTCTTGAAACAATTCCTGGTACGAGAACGCCATATTCACTATCGCCCACTACAACGTCATTTGGACATTGCGCATAATAAGAATGAACATAATAGACGAATGCGCCATCCTCTATTTCATTCCATAAAGGATGCTCCTTTTTCTTTTGTAACTGATTCCATCCCATATGAGGTATTTTATATGGTACGTCTAGTTTCTTTATCGTTCCTGGAAGCAATCCTAACCCTTTCGTTCTTTCAATTTCTACACTTTCTTCAAATAAAAGCTGCATGCCTAAACAAATTCCAAACAACGGTTTCCCTGCAATCGCAACTTGCTTCAAAACAGAAATAAGTCCTTTCTCTTCTAAACAACGCATCGCTCTTGGAAACGCACCAACTCCCGGCAAAATAACGCCGTCGCTATTCAGAAATGCTTCTGCTTCATCTGTTACTATATACTCTGCTCCAATATGTCTTAACGCTTGCTCTACGCTTCGAATGTTGCCCATTCCATAATCTACAATCGCAATCATATTACAACAGTCCTTTCGTGGAATTTACCCCTATAATTTTTTCATTTTTTTCGGCGGCATCACGCAGTGCACGTCCAAACGCTTTAAAAAGTGCTTCAATTTTGTGGTGCGTGTTGCTTCCATATAAAACACGTGCATGTAATGTTATATTTGCTGTATGAGCCACCGCACGAAAAAATTCTTCAGCTAGCTCTGTGTCAAAATCACCAAGTTTTGGATTTGTAAATTCACCATCAAATACGAGATAAGACCTTCCACTTATATCAACAGTAACAAACCCTAACGCTTCATCCATCGGTACATAAGCTGTGCCATAACGATTAATTCCTGCTTTATCACCAAGTGCTTCTTTCAAACAATTCCCAAGAACAATTCCAACATCTTCTACCGTATGATGAGCATCGATATGTACATCACCATCAGCTTCAATTTGCAACCCAAAGCGGCCGTGCCTTGCAAATAATGTCAGCATATGATCAAAAAAACCAACTCCCGTTTGAATTGAAACTTCTTGATTCCCATCTAGTTGCAGTGCTACGGAAATCTTTGTTTCAGTTGTAATTCTCGTTTGTTTTGCAGTGCGCATTACTTTTCCCCTCCTTCAAAACGAATCTCAATTGCTCTCGCATGAGCTTGTAATCCTTCTTTTTCTGCTAGATTGACAATATGCTGTTGCACTTGTCCAAGAGCCTCTTTTGTATAAAATAAAAAGCTCGATTTTTTCATAAAATCATCAACAGATAAAGGAGAAAAAAACCTTGCTGTTCCACTCGTTGGTAACACGTGATTCGGACCTGCCATATAATCACCTAATGGTTCCGGCGCATACGGGCCTAAAAAGATAGAACCTGCATGTTGAATATACGGAAGAGCTGTCATCGGTTCTTTTATGTGCAGTTCTAAGTGTTCCGGTGCAATTTCATTTGAGAGCTGGAACGCTTGCTCCAACGATTCTACGACAAGAATCGCTCCGTTTCTGTTAATGGATTCACGAGCTATTCCACTTCTCGGAAGGCTCATCAATTGTTTTTCTATTTCTCTATTCACTTCCTGCGCTAATTCTAAACAAGTTGTGATACAAATAGCGGTTGCACGTATATCGTGCTCTGCTTGTGATAATAAATCAGCAGCAATATACGCTGCATTTCCCGTTTCATCAGAAATAACAACAATCTCAGACGGGCCAGCAATCATATCGATATGAACTGCACCAAATACTTCTCGCTTCGCTAATGCCACATATATATTTCCCGGTCCTACAATCTTATCAACACGCGGAATCGATTCTGTTCCATATGCTAACGCAGCAATTGCTTGTGCTCCCCCTACTGTATACACCTCATCAACTCCAGCAACTTTTGCGGCAGCTAAAATATGTGGATTGACTCCTTCACAATTCGGCGGTGTTACCATGACGATCTTATTGACGCCCGCGATTTTTGCTGGTAAGACATTCATAAGAACTGATGATGGATACGCTGCCGTTCCTCCGGGTACATATACACCAACAGTTTGTAACGGCCGAACAAGCTGCCCACGAATAATTCCCTCTTTTTCTATATCAATAAAAGCTTGTCTCTTTTGCTTTTCATGATAGGAAATAATATTCTTCTTTGCTTCTTCCAATGCTGCTAAAAATGCTGGTTCAACACTTTGATAAGCTAACTCCATCTCTTCTTCCGAAACTTGAAATTTGGTTAACTCTACTTTGTCAAAAGCCTTCGTATATGAAAATAGCGCTTCATCTTTCTTTTCTTTGACACTTACAACAATTTTCCTTACATCTTGTTGAATCGTTTCTTCTATTGTATTTGCCTGTTCCCTTAACTTCTTCACCTTACATAAAATACTAGAATAATCCTCGTATAAAATTTCCATATTTACCCTCCTTTATTCCTTTTCTATTAAGACGCTTTCCATTTTATTTATAATATTGAATATTTCGTCTTTTTTCATTTTTAAAGATGCTTTGTTTACAATTAAACGTGCTGAAATGTCACAAATTTCTTCAAATACTAGTAATCCATTTTCTTTCAATGTTTGTCCTGTTTCTACAATATCAACAATTGCATCTGCTAACCCTAACAAAGGAGCAATCTCAACAGAACCTTCTATTTTAATAATCTCTACATCTTCTCCCTTTTTGCGAAAATGTGCAGAAGTAATATTCGGATACTTTGTTGCAATCCTTTTTTTGTTATAACCGTTTGGACGATACGATGAAACGGAAGCAACGCAAAATTTACAACGCCCTACCCCTAAATCAATCATTTCATATACATCGTTTTCAGATTCAAGCAAGATATCTTTTCCAACAACACCAATATCAGCTATACCATGCTGTACATACGTTACAACATCAACCGCTTTTACAAGGATGAATGAAATTTGCGAGTTTTTACTTTGAAATACAAGCTTCCTTCCTTTATCCTTTAGCTCTGAGCAATCAATGCCGATTCGTTCAAATAACGGAATCACATGTTTTTCTAATCTTCCCTTCGTTAACGCAATTTGAATGTTACGCATGAGGATTCTCCTTTTTTCTGCATGATCCATTTATCTTTCCAAACATATTCGACTAAAGTATCTCCTGATACATCAATTACAGTTTTCACATCATGTGTTCTTGCAAATTGAAATGTATCTTGTAAATTTTCTAACATTGACAATTCTACTTTTATACCATCTTTTCCAAGTAAAATACGTAATTTTTCTGCTTCGGAAATCATATCTAACGAATAATATATGAGAGCATCTATTTGTTTTTGGTATGAATTTTCTATCCGTTCTTGTAAGGTACGTACAATTTGATTTACTTGTATTGCTAAACCTACTGCAGGTAAAGATTCACCAAAATTCCCAATCAATTCATCGTATCTTCCACCACTAACAATTTCCTCTCCAACATCGCATATATATCCGCGAAAGATTACACCGGTATAATAATTGAGATGTTGGATCATCCCCAAATCAATAGATATATATTGACCATAACCAAGGCGATCAATGTTTTCATATATATTTTTTATCCTCGCAATTGCTCTCTTCATTTCTGTATTCACTGCAAGTTTTTCAGCTTCTTCAACTACTTCTAATCCACCAAATAAACGAGGTAATTTTTGTAATAATCGCACTGTTTCATCTTGCATATCCAACTGCTTTTCTTGTAAAAAACGAGACAAAGCGGCAAAATTTTTACTCTCAATATATTCTCGCAATGCATATTCATCTTCTTCTCGCAAAGACAATTTCTTCACAATGGATTTATAGAGTTCCACTTGGCCAATTTCAATTTTAAATGATTGAATACCAGCTGATTGTAAGGCCGCAATCGTGCTTACTATACACTCGATTTCAGCACGTATATTATCAATACCGATAATTTCAATGCCGGTTTGTGTAATTTCATTATATTTACCTGTTAAAGATTCATTTGCTCTAAAAACATTCCCACTATATGTTAATTTCAAAGGAGTTTTCATCTTTTTTGTTCCAATCACACGTGCTAACGGAATTGTCATATCAGGTCTGAGAACGAGGATACGTCCTTCAGAATCAAAAAACTTATACATTTTCTCCTCATCCATAGGACGATTTTGAAATGCAAACACATCATAAAACTCAATCATAGGTGTCCGTATTTCTTCATATCCCCTATCGATAAATGTTCGTCTTAATTTTTGTTCAACCTCTTCCATCAATGTACATTCTTGAAACAAAAAATCTCTTGTTCCATTCGGATTGGCTCGTTTCCATTTTTTCATCATTACACCTCTACTTTCTCGGCACATATATACAAAAAATCTACAATGATAACATATTTAATATGCTTCTCTTATATGTCCATTATTAATTTCTTGAACTGCTCCTACTCACCATTCAGTTATCCCTTGCAATACACTAGAAGCGGGAATCTTCTGACAGGATTTTGATACATTATTTGCTACGAGTTTATCTTCGAAAATACTCATACATTCATAACATAGCGCTAAGAAAACGAAAAAAGAGCTATGTAGATAAAAATACCTACATAGCTCTTTGGAGAATGTAGGTACAACGGAAATAACCCTTGTACCTACACGTTTTTTCACGCTAGGTTCAAGGGTTTACGTATGATGATGTTGTGTAAATGAAATGACTGATTGTAAAGTGAACATTGTCATTACTCCCTTTCTCCTCTTGGTTTGAAGTCAGTATACTACCAATTAAATCAAAAGTAAATAATTTTCTATTATTTTTTTGAAATAATATACACTTTATACTCATATAAATACAATTAAAAAACTGACGTAAAATCTTTCTTTTTATATAGAAGAGAGCATCCAATCATGCAAATAAGCGGACAAACCCTTTATATTTCCTATTAAATACTAAAATAAAGTGAGAAAACAAGTGCAAGATACTTTTTCTTCTGCATAGAAGTAACTTATATACCGAAAAATCAAAGTGAATTTTTATACATTAACGACCTATCCCGCACTAACGGGCAGTACCCTCCCACCTCAAGATCCAGAGAATGAGAAGAAGATAGAGTCCAATTGAGCGGGCTTTCCATCAGTGAGGAATGAAGCCCTCCACCGATGGAAGTTTCACTTTATTTTCATCTCGTATTCTGTAATCGCACTCTCATACTGAAGTGTAACTCCAATATCATCTAAACCACTTAGCAACTTTTCTTTCCACATGGGTTCAATGGAGAAAGAAAAACGATCCTCAGAAGTTCTTATTACTTCATTCTCTAAATCTATTTCTATCATCGTCTGTGGTGCTACAGATGCGAGCTGCTTACGAATTTCCTTTCCCATCACAATTGGAAGGATCCCATTTTTTGTACAATTCATATAAAAAATATCTGCAAAACTTCCTGCAATAATAGCGCGAAATCCATAATCTGCAAGAGCCCACGGTGCATGTTCTCTAGAAGAGCCGCAACCAAAGTTTTCTCCTGTAATTAGAATTGTAGCTCCTTTTCGCTCAGGAGCGTTTAATGGGAACTCAAGATTTTCCTGACGATTATCTAAATAACGCCATTCATCAAACAAAAATTCTCCAAATCCCGTTCTTTCAATTCGCTTTAAATACTGTTTCGGAATAATTTGATCTGTATCAATATTATCATGCATCAATATTGCAGCCGTACCTTTATGAATACGAAATGGCTCCATCGTAGTTCTCCTTTCTCACATCAACAAAATGACCGTAAATTGCAGCTGCTGCAGCCATAGCTGGACTAACGAGATGTGTTCTTGCTCCTTTGCCTTGTCTTCCTTCAAAATTACGGTTTGAGGTAGAAGCACAATGCTCACCTTCTGGTACTTGATCTGGATTCATACCAAGGCACATCGAACATCCCGGTTCCCTCCATTCAAATCCCGCCTCTTCAAAAATAAGATGTAATCCTTTTTTCATTGCTGCATCTCTCACTTGCTTTGACCCAGGTACAACAAGAGCCCTTACTTCCTCTTTTACCTTCTTTCCTTTCACAACCGCAGCGGCAATTTCTAAATCAGATAAGCGGGAGTTTGTACAAGAACCGATAAATACGTGGCGAATCGGAATATCCGCTGTACTTAGCCCTGGTTGAAGCCCCATATAAGCATACGCTCTTTCATCGTTGATATCATTTGCCTCTGGAAGAACTTCATCAACGCGCAGTCCCATTCCTGGATTTGTTCCCCACGTGATATACGGCGCCAAACTTGCAACATCAACTGTAATAACCATGTCGTACATCGCATCCGCATCCGTGTATAATTCACGCCATTTTGCAATCGCCTCTTCAAACTCTTTTGGTGCATATTGTCGTCCTTTTACATAATCAAATGTCACTTCATCTGGTGCAATAATCCCAGCCTTTGCACCGCCCTCAATCGCCATATTACAAAGCGTCATTCGTTCTTCCATTGTCATTTCTTTTACGGTTTCACCGTAAAACTCTATGACATGCCCTGTACCAACGGCTACTCCATATGTAGCAAGCACATGTAAAATAATATCCTTTGCATATACTCCTTTTGGCAATAATCCTTTCAATTCAATTCCCATCGCTTTTGGTTTTCGTTGCCATAATGTTTGCGTTGCTAAAACGTGTTCTACTTCACTCGTACCAATTCCAAATGCTAATGCCCCAAATGCTCCATGTGTTGATGTATGGCTATCACCGCATACAATTGTTTTTCCTGGTTGTGTAAGTCCAAGCTCTGGGCCAATAACATGTACAATTCCTTGTTCTTCATTACCCATATCAGCTAACGGTACTCCAAATTCCTGACAATTTTTGCGAAGTGTATCCATTTGCTGTTTCGCAATTTTATCTGTAATATTCCAAACATCTTTTGTTGGAACGTTATGGTCCATCGTCGCAAATGTCAAATCAGGCCGTCTAACTGCTCGATTCGCAAGCCGCAAGCCTTCAAACGCTTGCGGCGATGTCACCTCGTGAACAAGATGCAAATCAATATATAGTAAATCGAGACCATTTTCATTCTTTGCTACAACATGTCGTTCCCATAGTTTATCTAATAGTGTTTTTCCCATTAGCGCCCTCTCCCTACTAATGCCTGTTCTTCCATTGTTTGTAATACATACTTTGTAAACGAAGTTGTCGTTTCATTCCCGCCTAAATCCGCTGTACATTTTCCAGAACGAAGAACAGTGGAAATAGCTTCTTCAATTGCTTCTCCTTCTTTTCTTAATCCAAATGATTGCCCAAGCATCATTGCAACGGAGCGCAGCATTGCAATTGGATTCACCTTGTTTTTCCCCGCAATATCCGGAGCTGATCCATGAATTGGTTCATAAAGAGATGGACCATTCTCCGCATGACTTGCAGACGGCAACATCCCTAACGAACCCGCTAGTACAGATGCTTCATCACTTAAAATATCGCCAAATAAATTTTCTGTAACGATAACATCGAATCTTCTTGGATTACGAATCAATTCCATTGCAGCAGCATCTACTAATAAATGCTCTAACTCTACCTCTGGATAGCGAGCTGCTACTTCCTCTGTTACTTGTCGCCATAGTTTACTAGATTCTAAAACATTTGCTTTATCAATTGAAGTTACTTTTTTACGACGTTTCTTCGCTAATTGAAATGCATATGAAACAATTCGTTCTACTTCACGGCGATGATAAGTTAGTGTATCTGTTGCTGCTTCTTCTGTCCGCTCTTTCGGAAATGAGAAATAGATACCGCCTGTTAACTCGCGAACAACAACAAAATCAACTTCTTCTGCTGCCTTTAATGGTGATAAGTGCGCCGTTGCTTCTTCAACGGAAACTGGTCGAACATTTGCAAATACCCCTAAGCCTTTTCGAAGTGTAAGAAGTCCTTGTTCAGGACGCTCTTTTGCATGATCCCAATATGGTCCTCCAACCGCACCCAGTAATACTGCATCACTTGCTAAACAAGCTGTTAATGTACGAGGAGGAAGGGGCTGACCAAATCCATCAATTGCTGCTCCCCCAAACAACTCATCCTGCAAATAAAAATGATGACCGTATAACCTTTCTACCATTTCTAATGCTTGCTTCGCGCTAGCCATAATTTCTGGTCCAACTCCATCACCAGCTAAACAAACGATTCGTTTTTCCATCTTCAGACACTCCTTTACGATTTTGTAAGTGATCGTAATGCTTTTAATTTCCCTGCTGCATATACGTAAGCACGAGCTGAAGCCTCCAGTACATCTTGCGCTACACCAAAACCTGAAACTTGGTGTCCATCTTCTTTCAATTCAACATGAACATGAGCTAACGCATCTTGTCCTTGCGTAATCGATTGAATACGATAGTCAGCAAGTTCACACTGTAAATGAAGAATTCTTTGAATCGCATTATAAATTGCCTCAATGCTACCGGAGCCAGTTGCAGCATCCTCCAGCACATTCCCATCAGCATCTTCTAAACAGATAGTTGCACTTTGAATGCTGCTTGATACAAAATGAACTTGCAATTGTTTAATATCGTACTGCTGTTTAGCAAACGCAGTTTCCCCCAATACAAGTGCCTGTAAATCTTCTTCTGTAATTTCTTTCTTTCGATCAGCTAACCGTTTAAACGCATGGAACGCTAAGTCCCGCTCTTCTTCTGTAAATTCATAGCCTAACTCTTTCATTTTTTCTGTAAAGGCATGGCGGCCAGAATGTTTTCCAAGTACAAATTTATTTTGTTCTTCCCCTACAAGAGAAGGTGAAATAATTTCATAAGTAGATGCTTCCTTTAACACCCCATCTTGATGAATACCAGATTCATGTGCAAACGCATTTGCACCAACAATTGCTTTATTTTTCGGAACAATCATTCCTGTTAAACGGCTTACAAGTGTACTTGTTGCTTTAATTTCTTTTAATTGCATGGAAGATGACGCCCCGTAGTGATCATTTCGAATATGGAGGGCAACTGCAACTTCTTCGAGAGCAGCATTACCAGCGCGTTCTCCAATTCCATTAATCGTTCCTTCTACTTGAAGTGCACCGCCTTCAATTGCTGCTAATGAGTTGGCTACCGCCATGCCAAGATCATCGTGACAATGACAGGAGAAAATAGCTTTCTCATAAGATAGAACATGCTCTTTTAAATATCGAAAAAGAGAATAATATTCTTCTGGATTGGTATATCCTACTGTATCAGGAATGTTAATCACATCAGCTCCAGCGCGAATTGCAACCTCTGCAGCTTCCGCTAAAAAAGAAGGTGTTGTTCGCGTTGCATCTTCTGCAGAAAACTGCACCGTTGGAAATAATGACTTTCCAAGCTTTACAGAACGATGAATTGTATCTAATACTTCATCCTTTGACATACGGAGCTTATATTTCATATGAATATCGCTCGTTGCTAGAAATACATGTAACCGAGGAGATACGCCTCCTTTTAACGCTTCATATGCTGTACGAATATCACTTTCCTTTGCACGGGCCAAGCTCATAACAGAAGCATTTTGAATTGTTTCAGCAATACGTTTCACCGACCGAAAATCACCTTCAGAAGCGGACGCAAAGCCCGCCTCCATCACATTGATTCCAAGCCTCTCTAACTGCCGTGCAATTTGTAATTTTTCTTGTTCATTTAAATTTACTCCAGGTGATTGCTCCCCATCGCGAAGCGTCGTGTCCATGAACAAAATTTGCTTCATATTACTTAACCTCCATTTTCACTCTCGGCTTCACAAATGGCATCATCTCACGTAATTTACGTCCTACTACTTCAATTTGATGCTCATTCTCCTCTGCATTAATTGCATGGAATTTTTGTCTTCCTGCTTTATGTTCAGCAATCCATCCTCTTGCAAACGTCCCATCTTGAATATCTTTTAACACTTCTTGCATTGCTTGTTTCGTATGCTCTGTTACGACGCGCGGCCCTGATACGAAATCCCCCCACTGCGCTGTATCCGAAACTGAGTAGCGCATATTTTCTAATCCGCCTTCATACATAAGATCAACAATAAGCTTTAGTTCATGTAAACATTCAAAATATGCCAGTTCCGGTTGATATCCAGCTTCTACTAATGTTTCAAAACCTGCTTTTACAAGAGCAGTCGCTCCTCCGCAAAGTACTGCTTGTTCTCCAAATAAATCTGTTTCTGTTTCTTCTTTAAATGTCGTTTGGAGTACACCAGCGCGAGTTGCTCCGATTCCATCTGCATACGATAGTGCTTTTTCATAAGCTGTTCCTGTTGCATCTTGATAAATCGCAAATAGTGCTGGTACCGCTCCTCCTTCTACAAATGTTCGGCGTACAAGATGCCCCGGTCCTTTTGGCGCTACAAGGAATACATCTACATCTTCCGGCGGTGTAATTTGACCAAAATGAACGTTAAACCCATGAGCAAACACAAGTGCATTTCCTTCTTGCAAATTCGGTGCAATTTCTGTTTCATATACTTCCGGCTGTTGTTCATCTGGAAGCAATACCATTACAACATCTGCTAGTTTTGTAGCTTCAGCAACCTTATATACAGAAAATCCATCTTCTTTTGCCTTTTCCCAAGATTTCCCTTGACGAAGACCTACAACAACATCAAAACCGTTATCACGTAAATTTTGCGCATGAGCATGACCTTGAGATCCATATCCAACAATCGCTACTTTCTTTCCTTTTAATACATTTACTGTTACATCCTTTTCATAATAAACTTTTGCCATTTTCTTTCTCCTCCTATATTTTAAAAATTAATTAATTAACATTACTTGTTGTTTGTCTTGCTTTTTCATACTTCTTGTAAAGGCTGTTACTCCTGTTCTTGCAATTTCTTTTAAACCATATGGACGCAATAATTCAATAAGCGCTTCTACTTTTTCTTGTGTCCCTGTTACTTGAACAACGATGGAATCCTTCCCAACATCTATAACTGCTGCACGAAATGGTTCAATTAAACTATATAATTCAGATCTAGAAGCAATTGTCGTAGACACTTTAATAAGCGCAAGTTCTCTTGCAATCATTGCTTCTTCTGTAATATCAGATACTTTTAATACATCAATTTGTTTATGAAGCTGTTTAATAAGCTGCTCTACTTGCTGGACATCTTCAACGTGAACAACAAATGTCATTCTTGAAATATGTGATGATTCTGTATGACCCACTGAAATACTTTCAATATTAAAATGTCTTCTTGTCATCACACCTGTAATACGGTTTAAAACCCCACTTTGATTCCGAACCGTTGCTGTAACAATCCGTTTCACTCTTCCACCCCCTCCATTTGGTGAACACCTTTTCCCGGAGCAACCATAGGCATAACTTTCTCAGATTGTAAAACGCGGCAATCAATAAGCACAGGCTCTTGTAAATTCATCGCTTCTCGCAATTGCTCTTTTGCTGTTAGCGGATTTTCAATACGAATCCCTTTAATTCCATAAGCATGAGCTAACATGGGGAAATCTGGTTGACAAGAGACTATAGAATGAGAATAACGCTGATTATAAAACTCATCTTGCCATTGTCTTACCATGCCGAGTGCTTCATTATTTAAAATCAGCACTTTAACAGGAAGATGATGCTCCTTTAAAACACTTAATTCTTGCAATGTCATTTGAAAACCGGCATCACCTACGATCGCTACAACGAGTTCATCAGGCTCGGCAATTTGTGCCCCAATCGCAGCTGGCAGACCAAATCCCATCGTTCCAAGCCCTCCTGATGTAACCCATTTATCTGGCTGTTTCAATGTATAATATTGCGCGGCCCACATTTGATGCTGTCCAACATCTGTCGTTATAATGGCATTGCCATTTGTAACTTCATGAAGCATTTGAATTACAGCTTGCGGTTTTAACATTTGTGAATCGTCTTTATAGCAAAGTGGGTAACGATTCTTTCTTTTTTGCAGGAGCTCTAGCCATTCTTTATGATTTTTTTTCTCTCCTTTGCATACTAACAATGCTTCTAGAGCATGTTTAGCGCTTGCTACAATTGGAATTTCCGTTACAACGTTTTTTCCAATTTCCGCAGGATCAATATCAATATGCGCTACTGTTGCACCCTTTGCAAAATACGCTAAATTTCCAGTCAGACGATCATCAAAACGGGCCCCTATATTTATTAACAAATCACATTCATACAAAGCCATATTTGCTGCGTAAGAACCATGCATGCCACCCATTCCCAAAAATAATGTATCATCGGATGGAAACCCTCCAAGACCAAGTAATGTATGAACGACCGGAAGCTGATACATACGAGCAAATGCAGTTAATTCACTTGCCGCTTTTGCATGCAATACACCAGCACCCGCTAAAATAAGAGGTTTCTTTGCTGCTTCAATTGCTTGCAGTAACTTGGTAATTTGCAATTGATTTGGATGATAATTCGGCTGGTATCCAGGTAAATCCATTTCTACATTGCTACATCGCTCTCCCGTTTCTACAACCATATTTTTCGGAAGATCAATGACGACTGGACCTGGTCTACCTGTTGCCGCAATATGGAATGCTTCTTTTATAATCCTTGGTAAATCCGAAACATTTCGTACTTGATAATTATGCTTTGTAACAGGCATTGTAAGTCCGATGACATCCGCTTCTTGAAAGGCATCGCTTCCTATCAGCGTTGTTGAAACTTGGCCAGTAAATACGACAAGCGGTAAGGAATCCATCATTGCATCTGCTAAACCAGTTATCACATTGGTCGCCCCCGGCCCACTTGTAGCAATAACAACACCTGGCTTTCCAGTAATTCTTGCATATCCTTCTGCTGCATGAATTGCTCCTTGTTCATGCCTTGTTAAGATATGGGGAATCTCGCAATCGTAAAGCGCATCATATAGCGGCAAAACAGCTCCTCCTGGATAGCCAAAAATGACTTCTACCTTTTCCTTTCTAAGCGCATTTAACAATAACTGTGCACCGGTTGCCATTTTCTCTTCCGTTTTTGAAGACATCGTTTCTACAAACCTCCTTTATGAAATACGCAAATAAATAAAAAAGTCTTACGCCCACACTCCAGCTATGTGCTGAAGGGACGAAAGACTTCGTGGTACCACCCTTCTTTGCAAGAAAAATTCTTGCCTCAGTGACTCTAATAGAGTCAAGCTAATAACGGAGCTACCGTCCAAACCTAAGCAAGTGCTTCAGTTTGGCACTCAAGGGCGATGTTCGTCAACGTGAACCATCGGTTTCCACCAACCACCGACTCTCTGTGAGGCTTCACAATCAACTACTCCTCCCTATCAACGCTTTATCCCCCCGTGAACGGAAGTTTTACTTTATACTTTCATAATTCCTCCTGTATTTGCCGAAGTAACTAACTTTGCATATCGTGCTAAATATCCAGTTTTTACTTTCGGCTCTGGAGAAATAAATTGTTTTTTCCGTTGTTCTAATGCTTCTTTAGAAATTTCCCAATGAATAATACCATCTTTTAAATTAATAATGATTGGATCACCGTCTGCCACATATGCAATTGGTCCTCCTTCAGCTGCTTCTGGTGATACATGACCAATTGCAATCCCCCTTGTTGCTCCTGAGAAGCGTCCATCGGTAATCAATGCAACCTTTGTCCCCAGTCCTCTTCCAACAATCGCTGATGTTGGAGCTAACATTTCCGGCATGCCAGGTCCTCCTTTTGGACCTTCATATCGGATGACAACAACATGCCCTTCTTTCACAACACCACTATGAATCGCAGCGACCGCTTCATCATGAGAATCAAAACAAATCGCTTCACCAACAAATGATGTAACAGATTCATCGATAGCTCCAACTTTTAGTACAGAGCCATCTGGTGCTAAATTTCCAAAGAGAATGGAAAGACCACCTGTTTTACGATACGGTCGTTCTTTTGGACGAATTACTTTTTCATCTAAGATTTTTCCTTCTTCTACTGTTTCATAGATGCTTTTCCCTGAAATTGTAATACGCTCTGGATGAATTGCACCTGGGATTTGTGAAAGCTCTTTAATAATAGCTGCTACTCCACCTGCTTCATGCACATCATGCATGGAGTAATGAGAAGCTGGGCTAATTTTCGCTAAATATGGAACACGCTTTGCAATATCATTAATACGCTGCAAGTCATATTCAATACCGGCTTCATTCGCGATGGCTAACATATGTAAAACTGTATTTGTCGATCCCCCCATCGCCATATCTAGCGCAAAAGCATCATCAATTGCTTCTTTTGTAATAATGTCGCGCGGCTTTATATCACGCTCAATTAAATCCATTAAATGAAATGCAGCTTGACGAATTAGGTTATGTCGTTCTTCACTTGTTGCAACAATCGTTCCATTTCCAGGAAGTGCAACACCTAGCATTTCCATTATGGTATTCATAGAATTTGCTGTAAACATCCCTGAGCAGGAACCGCACGTTGGGCATGCTGATTTTTCCATATCAATCAGCTGCTCTAAAGTTAATTTCCCTGACTTATGAGCGCCAACTCCTTCAAATACAGATGCTAATGAAAGCGGAGTGCCATCTTTTGATTTCCCTGCTTCCATTGGTCCTCCAGATACAAAAACAGAAGGAACATTCGTCCGAACAGATGCCATTAGCATTCCCGGCGTAATTTTGTCACAATTTGGCATAAACATAACTCCGTCAAACCAATGAGCTTGAATTACTGTTTCTGCTGCATCTGCAATGATTTCTCGGCTTGGGAGTGAATATCGCATTCCGATATGTCCCATTGCAATCCCATCATCAACACCGATTGTATTAAATTCAAAAGGAACGCCCCCTGCTTCACGAATCGCAGCTTTCGCTACATCAGCAAGATCTCTTAAATGAATATGCCCTGGAACAATATCGATATATGAATTACAAATTGCAATGAATGGTTTATGAAAATCTTCTTCTTTAACGCCTGCTGCATGAAGCAAACTTCGATGCGGCGCTCGGTCAATACCTTGTTTAATCATATTGCTTCGCATCGGTTACTCTCCCATCAACTTACTTTATTTTCTTCATAAATTTTTTCGCCATCTTCTACAACAAGCTTACGAAATTCTTCTAACAAACGATTTGTATGCGCTCCTGGTTTCCCAGCTCCAATTTCTCTGCCATCAACCATTGTTACCGCAATAACTTCAGCTGCTGTACCTGTTAAAAACACCTCATCTGCTACATATACATCATGACGGGTAAATAATTCTTCCCTTACTTCATAGCCAAGCTTCTCACCAATTTCCATAATCGCATTTCGCGTAATTCCTTCTAGTGCTCCAGCAGAACTTGGCGGTGTAATTAACTTATTACCTTTTACAATAAATACGTTATCACCAGAACCTTCTGCAACATACCCTTGTTCATTTAGCATTAACGCTTCCTGCACACCGGCAAGTTTCGCTTCAATTCTCACTAAAATATTATTTAGGTAGTTTAGTGACTTTACTTGTGGTGTTAACACATCTGGACGATTCCGCCTTGTTGCAACCGTTACAACCGGAATTCCTTTCTCGTAATATTCTGCCGGGAATAACGCTAATTGTTCAGCGATTACAACAACATTTGGCTTTAAACACGAATCAGGATCTAAACCAAGATTTCCAACTCCGCGTGATACAACTAAACGAATATATCCATTAGATAATTGATTACGTCGAATTGTTTCAACAACAATATTGGTCACTTCTTCCAACGTATATGGAATTTCTAATAAAATGGATTTTGCAGATTCGTACAGACGAATGAGATGCTCTTTTAAGCGGAAAACATTTCCACTATAGACACGAATGCCTTCGAATACCCCATCACCATATAAATATCCATGATCATAGACAGAAACCTTTGCTTCATTTTTTGGAACAAATTCTCCATTTAAGAAAATCCATTGCTCGTTCACTTGAAAGCGCCCCCTATATCCTTGAATTTTTTTATTGGTTCCTAGTTTACGCCCCCTTTTCAAATAAATCAAAGAAATTTTTTGAAAATTTTAAATTTTAAAATTTATGAACAACCCTCTTTATATTGATATATCAACATTGTTAACGTTTACAAAATGTCAAAAAATTTTTTTCGACATTTTTCTCACAAAAAAATATTTGTTTAGGAGAAGGATTTTTGTCAAAAGATGCGAATCTATTGTATTCAATAAACGGACGATCTATTACATGTTTTTAGAAAAAGAGTAGTAATAAAGCGAGGTGAAAAAATAAAAAATAAAATTTGAGGATAACACTCATATTTTTTTCTTATTACTCATAATCCTATTTTCAAAAATCATTTTGACGAATTTAAGGGGGCTAATAATATGGCATGTTTACAAATTAAAGGAACAAGACAAGAAGTAATGGAAATGCTTCAATTATTTGATGTAATGAATACAAAAGGAATGTGTAAATTAGAAGATTATGTAGAATTACTTCCATATGCAGAGCAAAATAGAACAACGCAAAATCCTATGTACATTGCCTCAGTTGATGTACAATCAAATGATTATACGATGCAAGATGTACAAAACGAGCGTTTTGTAAGTGACATGTTAACTGGAGTTTATAACGACTAGCTCTTTTCTACTCATTTCAAACATATGAAACCTCTTTGTTATTTAGTGAATAGTCTTCCAAAAAAAGGAACATATTACTAGATAGCAGGAGGTGAATGACATGGCGAAAATTGGAGTAGAAGATTCTTTAACGAACGTAAAACGAGCTCTAGAACAACAAGGGCATGAAGTAGTCTCATTGCAATCTGAAAGTGACGTTCAAGGATGTAACTGCTGCGTTGTAACCGGGCAGGATTCTAACGTAGCGGGTATTAGCAACGCTGTGATAAAGGGATCTGTTATCGATGCAAGCGGGTTAACAACTGAAGAAATTTGTCAACAAGTTGAAAGTAGAATTCAATAAAGTGAAATTTTAATCAGCAGGGATTCTCCTCATCCCTGCTGATCAAGAGCCGCGTTAATCGGGCTCTTACGGACCGTTTCATATTACAAGATTTCCCACACATACTGTCCGTTTCGTTTCATAAAAAAAGAAGGTGCCTTTTACAAAAAAGGCACCTTCTTTTTTTATATTTAACTAACGGGAAAGTAACATATACTGGACGAAAGCCCTGCCTCTCTTTCATCATTACGGTTCCAACGACCGCTCCTTATACACTAGTAGAGGTGTACATCTTACAAATACAATTCATCATATACACGATCACTAAAGTTGTTGGCATCATTGCCCGATCTTTAGCAAACCAGTGACTTGTACAAGTAAGGAATTACCAATATATACTAGCTGTAACCGAGACACGGAAATAAATTATACTTCTTTTCGATAAAAATGTCAACATTTTTATCGAAAATAAAAACAGACTAACAAGTAAGCCTGTTTGTTAAAACTGTACTTTTTCTTTTAATACGTACACAACAAATCCGCTCACTAACATACATAAACCGACGACAAAATTCCTGATGTTAATCATTTATACCTCTCCCTTGTTCTTTCTTAAATCTTGATTCTCTCTATAGTCATTTACTTTATATTCGCATAATTTTTAAACACACTTCATCTACTATATCATAATTTCCTTAAAATGCAAGTTCTTTTAGTGCTTATTTACCAATCGCTGCACTGCATTAGGTACTGTTTCCAATGCTTTTTCTACAAGATGTGTACCGCTATGTAAGTGCATAACCTGAATTCCTTTTGCCCCAACTACTAAAAACGCAACAGGATTAATGGAAACCCCCGCACCACTTCCACCACCAAATGGATGTAAGTTCTGCCCTTCTTGTGATTGTCCATTTCCTGCGAAATCACTTCCACCTGCACCAAAACCAAAAGCAACTTTCGAAACGGTTAAAATAACATTTCCATCAGCTGTTGATACTGGTTTTCCAACAATCGTATTCACATCCACCATTTCTTTCAAGTTTGCCATTGCTGTTTTCATTAAGTTTTCAATTGGATGTTGCGTCATATAAATCACCTCTTTTTCCTATCAATTCCTTTTTATCGTTTCCAAAAACGTGGAAGACATACCAACTTTTGTGATTTTACTTTTTCATGAAGTGAATCCTATATTAGGGGATTTTTTCCGCCCTCACTTACGTGAAAGCTCTTATCTCGGACGCTTACGGACATTTATCTTATTTATTTTCTCAAAATCTTAACGCAACCGTGATGAGGCGGATAAAAAAGCAAAAGCAGCTCATACTATACATGAAGCTCTTTATGAAAGGAGACATTACATTGACTGATAAACATGAAGAACGTCATAGAGAAAGTGAAGATCATTTTGACGAAGAATACGCAGCTGAAATTGCACCCAATGGTGTGCCTTACGATGGAAGAGAAGGAAGAGACGAAGTAACAGCAAAAGCAGGAGGTGCAACAGCAGGATTTATCGCTCTTGCTCTTGCAGTCCTATCTTTATTCACTTTTCCAACGCTCTTTGGACTTCTTGCTGTCCTACTTGGCATATATGCCTATAATCGCGGCGCCAATGTTACAGGTGGAATTGCAGCTGTAATGGGCGGAGTAGTAGCGATTGTTGCGCTAATATTTCGAGCAGCTATTATTAGCTTACTGTACTCTCTTTTTACGTAATAAAGTGAAACTTCCATCAGTTAGGAGAAGGTTTATCTTCTACTGATGGAAAATTCTCCTAATCGGGCTTTTATGAGCAGTTGTTCCCACCTCTCTGCTTTTCTTTAGGTATTGAGGTGGGATCTTACTGCCCGTTAATGCGGGATAAAGTGAAACTCCCATCAATCAGGATCTTCCAGACAATTTTTCATCACGGAACATAATAAAAGGTATCTCGCTTCTCACGAGATACCTTATCCTGTAAACACATCTTCAGATGGGTAACGAATTTTTTGTTTTGCTGGCCTTGCAAGTGAAAACACAAGCGTTAATGGTCCAATTAATCCACAAAACATAACAAACATAATCACACATTTCCCAAAAGCTGATAAATCAGCTGTAATTCCCATTGATAATCCAACTGTTCCAAAGGCTGAAACCGTTTCAAACAACAATTCAATAAAGCCAAAGTTTTCAGTAAGCATAAGTACAAATACTGCTACAAAAATTAAAAATTGACTTGCAATTACAATCGACAACGCTCTCATCACTGTTGACATTTTAATTGTGCGATGAAATAAAACAACATCTTCCTTTTTCTTAAAAAATGAAATAACAGATGTAATTAAAATAACAAAAGTCGTAAGCTTAATACCGCCTCCAGTTGAAACACTTCCGGCCCCAATAAACATAAGTATCATCGTAAAGAACAACGTTGATTCATTCATACTTCCGTAATCCATTGTATTAAACCCAGCTGTACGAGGTGTAATTCCTTGGAAAAATGATGCCCACAATTTTTCATTTAACGATAAAGAACCCAACGTTTTAATATTACTATACTCTAATATAAAGATAAAAATCATCGCAAAAATACTCAATGCAATTGTACCAACAATCATAATTTTCGAATGTAGTGTTAATTTTTGAAAACTTCTACTGTACCATATATCAATTAGTACTGTAAAACCTAAACCACCTATTACAATCAAAGAACAAATCCCAATATTAATGATAGGATCTCCAACATATCTCGTTAAATTATCTGGCCATAAAGCAAATCCTGCATTATTATAAGCAGCCACGACGTGAAACAGGCTGTAATATAGCCCTTTTCCCAATCCGTATTCAGGAACAAAACGGATAGCTAAAAATACAACTCCTACTAATTCAATACAAATCGAGAAGAAAAACACTCGTTTTACTAATTTTACAAGTCCGCCAATGTTCGTTTGATTTAATGCTTCCCCAATAAGAAGTCGCTGACGTAATCCTATTTTTTTTCCTAGCACCCAAACTATTAAAATAGCAATTGTCATTAACCCTAAACCGCCTGTTTGTATTAGAAGCATGATGACAACTTGTCCAAATGTTGTAAATGTACTATTTACATCCACTACACCTAAGCCTGTTACAGTCGCAGCTGAGGTCGCTGTGAAAAAAGCATCAACCCAACTAATAGACGTTTTCGTCGCAACCGGTAATTTTAATAATATGCCGCCAACAATAATTAAAGCAAAAAAGCCAATCGCTAAAATTTGCGGTGGGCTTAATCGTATAAAACGATCATTCAAGTCACGTTTTTCTATTAATTCCATAGTACTAACTCCCTTAATCCATCCTCCATACATAGTTGAGCATAATCTTTTTTCTTTTGAATTTCAACTTTTATTTTTGTATAAAAAAGCGAAAATTCCTTATTCTTTCACGTCAAGTTCACATTGAATTCACATTAGTCTTTTATAGTATAACTATCAAAGCTGTTCCTCCCTAATAATGAGACATCATCCCTAATGTCTCGAACAGCTTTCTATCCCTAACTTAAATGACATAAATTGTCCCCTTCCTAAGCCATCTTGCAATGACAAGATGGCCTTTTTTTATCCGGCTATTCGCTCCACCTCAAGACTCAGAGAGAAACGAGGAATACCTGCTGCATACACCAAATTAATGAAGGCCTTGATAAAGAAAAACCCCAATGATGAAAACTTCATTTTATTTAATAGCAAAGAAGAAGTGAATATGCTTCACTCCTTCCTTGATTTACTCCCTTTTTTCGAACGATACTCTTTTCCTTTATTATCATCACCAGTAACAAATTCTGTGCCGAACTCCTGTTGATATTGTCCTACTTTGGGTGCCCCTTGATTCCCGCTTCCTTTACTACCATTACGACTTGACATACTTCTTTCTTCCCTTCTTTATAATGATATTGTTAGTATGCTCCAATCCATTCTAAATACACATGAAAAGCCTTCGCATTGATTACGAAGGCTTTTGCATAGCAAGACCGCTCCTGCGGTATTCATTATTCTCAATATATCATATAATTTTCTATCTTTTTAACCTTTACCTAATAATATAAGATATCAATATCGTTTCTTATCTAAATTAGCTTTTGTGTAATGGAAATCATGACTTTCATTTCCTCTTCAGACAGAGTAGAAAATCTATCTTCCAGATATATCTTCTTTTGTTTTTCCATTTCGGCTACTAGTTCTTTTCCTTTATCACTGATCTCCAAGTACACAACCCGACGGTCTGATGTACAGCGCGAACGCGTTACAAGTTCTTTTTTAATTAATTTTTCTGCAACAGCCGTAATATGGCTATTCGATACATTCAGTTCATTCGCAACATGGGAAACCATTTCTTTTTGGACACGATTTAAAATACGCAACACGATAAATTCATTCCATGGAATATAATCACCGAAAATTTTGCTCATATCATTACGTAATGTACGAAACATAGCAAAAAAATTTGTAGACAGATCTTCCATTAGCAACTCGCGATTATTAGACATTTTGTACAGCCCCTCTATTTATTTAATATGATTAAATAAAAACATTATGAATTATAGTAACGTACTTTTTGGCATTTGTCATCCATTTTATTTGGAAATTCATGTATCTTTTTTTAGTTACTTGGCAATAGATGATAAAGGTTGCTTTTATAAAATGCTGTGAATTTTATCAGCAAGAAAACGGGGTGCGCAGAAGCACCCTGTTTTCTTTTTATCCCGCATTAACGGGCAGTAACTCGATTGGTGATAGCTTTACATCAGTAGGATAGATGAAAAAACCTCCACTAATGGAAGCTTCACTTTATTGTTCAAGCTTTTTACACTCGACAAAATAAGGATTACCGATAAAAGTAACTTTACCAGCTTTCCCGTAAAATATTTGATACAATATGAACAAATAGAGAAAGAGGTGTAGTACATGACGTTACGTCAATGGTTTGAAAAAGGCATGTCCTTTGATACATATGTAAATAAAATGACAGTGAATCAACACGAATTACTACATATTTATAATAATTTTTTAATTCCAAATGAACTTCTTCCTGTTTTAGAGCAACATCAAAACGATCGTTTAAACGTTATTGTTTTAACAGCAGATTGGTGTGGTGATGCCCTTCTTTGCGTACCAATTATGAAACGCATTTGCGAAGTTGCCAATATCGAGATGAGTTTGCTTATTCGTGATGATAACTTAGAATTGATGGATCAATACTTAACAAATGGTACAGCACGTGCAATTCCAATTTTCATTTTTATTGACGCAGCAGGAAATGAAAAATATGTTTGGGGGCCACGCGCTCCAAAAGTTCAAGAATTCGTTACTTCTATGCGTGCTACATTACCAGAAAAAGATGATCCACTGTTTGAAGAAAAGCAAAAAGAAATGTATGCTGAGTTTCGTAAAACATTAACTTCCGACACTTCCATTTGGGAGCACGTAATGGAAAATATGATTGAAAAAATAGCAAAATAAAAAACTGCCAAATGGCAGTTTTTTATTATAAAACAAAGAAGTAAAACACCGCAGCAATAATAAAACGATAATATGCAAATGGTGTTAATTTCACACGAGCTAATAATTTTAAGAATGAAACAATCGCTAACATTGCAACCACAAATGCAGTAATAAACCCAGTTGCAAATAACGGGAGATCTGCTGCACTTAATTCATGCCAACTCTTAATTAAATCAAGACCTGTTGCAGCTACCATCATTGGTACCGCAAGAATAAATGTATATTCAGCAGCTGCTGTATGAGATACACGCGCTAACAAACCGCCACTAATTGTAGATCCTGAACGAGAAAAACCAGGCCATAATGCTAAACATTGAAACATACCAATCGTAAACGCTTGTTTATACGTAATGTCATCAAGTGTTTTCGCTGTGCTTGGCTTTGAGAATTTCTCAGCAATAATCATTAAGATACCACCAGCAATTAAACTAATAACAACTGGACCTGGTCCAAATAAAATCTCTTTAATTTTATCATGGAATAAAAACCCAAGTAAGCCAGCTGGAATCATTCCGATAATAATATGTAATAAGTTTAATGATGGCCCTTGCTTTACCCGACCAATTCCAACTAACGACCATAATCGCTTCCAAAATACAACAACAACCGCTAAAATGGATCCTAATTGAACAACAACTTCAAACGTTTTTGCTTTATCTCCTTCGAATCCAATTAAATGCCCTGTTAAAATCATATGTCCTGTTGATGATACAGGTAAAAACTCCGTCAACCCTTCAACAGCACCCATGATTAATCCAATTAACCAATCAGCCACAACTGCGCCTCCTTAATACCTTATAATACTTTTTCCATACTTTATCATAATACCTCATCTTTACCAAACACGCATCGTTTTTTTCAACTTCATTCAAAATACATCAATATTGTTATAAATACATATTACTTTTCTAAATTCTTATTCAATAGTATGATTGAAGCGGCTTGTTCGTATTTTAGAAAGGAGTATATATGAAAGAAACTACATCTATTTCACAAAAAATCAAACAATTTGTCTTGTTATTTTTCCCCATATTTGTCACACAAATGTCATTATTTTCAATGAGTTTTTTCGATACGACGATGTCCGGTCATGCAAGTGCCACTGATTTAGCTGGAGTTGCAATTGGAACAAGTATATGGCTTCCAATTAGTACAGGATTAACAGGTATTTTAATGGCAACAACTCCTATTGTCGCTCACCTTATCGGTTCCAAACAAAAAGAAAATGTATCTCACGTTGTGACACAAGCCGTATACTTAGCAATCTTAGTCAGTATTATTGTTATAATAATTGGATCCCTTGCGGTTTCACCAATTCTACATGCCATGCATTTAGAGAAACAAGTAGCCCAAATTGCTGCTCAATTTTTAAGCATTATCGCATTTGGTATCATTCCACTATTTGTGTATACAGTACTCCGCTGCTTTATTGATGCCTTAGGAAAAACACGCACAACAATGATTATTACTTTACTATCTTTACCGATTAATATCATTTTGAACTATATATTCATTTTTGGTCATTTCGGTTTTCCAAAACTCGGCGGAGTCGGAGCTGCCATTGCTTCAACATCGACATATTGGTGTATTTTACTTATCACTACTGTCATTATCCGTACGAAAGAGCCTTTCTCTTCTTATGGTGTCTTTCAACGTTTGTATCGTCTCTCTATATCAAGCTGGAAGGAATTATTAAAACTTGGTGTACCAATTGGATTTGCAATCTTTTTTGAAACAAGTATTTTTGCTGCTGTTACATTATTTATGAGTAATTTTAACACAACAACCATTGCCGCTCACCAAGCTGCGATGAATTTCGCATCTCTTTTATATATGACACCACTCAGTTTATCCATGGCAATGACAATTTCTGTCGGATTTGAAGTCGGTGCTTCCCGATATAAAGATGCTAAACATTATAGCTTTATTGGTATTGGATTAGCACTAGCTTTCGCACTGTTATATTCTATCTTACTATTTTTATTTGATAACAATATTGCCTCTATTTATACAAATGATTCTGCAGTACACGAATTAACGAAACAATTTCTCGTGTTTGCGATTTTATTCCAATTTTCTGATGCCGTTGCAACACCAGTACAAGGTGCACTTCGCGGTTATAAAGATGTAAATGTAGCACTTGTTATGACATTAGTTGCATATTGGATAATAGGTCTCCCGCTCGGTTATACACTTGCAACATATACAACTTTGGCTGCAAAAGGTTATTGGATTGGTCTAATTTTAGGATTAGCTTTCGGTGCAATCTTTTTACTCGCTCGTCTATTTCAAGTACAGCAAAAATATATTACATTAAAAAGCCGCTAAATAGCGGCTTTTTTTTACATATCCTTAATATTTTTTATATAAATAAAAAAGTAATAGGATTCCTTATAAAAGAAAGCTATAATAAATTTTGATATTTACATAAAGGAGACTAATTTCATATGAGGAAGATTGCGATTGTACTATTATTATTCTTTTCTTCTATGCTTCCTATTAAGACAGCTAACGCAGAGACATACCAGCAAGAACATTTGTTAATTGTCAATGTAGCAACGAATAAGATGGCATATTATGAAAAAGGTAAATTTGTAAAAGAGTTTACAGTTGCTACTGGAAAAAGCAGCACACCAACACCCCTAGGAAAATATAAGATTGTCAACAAAATTAAAAATCGGCCCTACTATGCCAAACATATTCCTGGCGGTGATTCACGCAACCCATTAGGGGATCGATGGCTCGGTTTGAATTTCAAAGGAACAAAAGGAACAACATATGCCATTCACGGAACTAATAATGTAAGCGCCATCGGAAAATGGACAACACTCGGTTGCGTTCGCATGTATAATAGTGACGTACATTGGCTATTTGATCGTGTTCCTATCGAAACAACTGTAATCACCACAAATCAAAAAACAACATATAAAGCAATTGCTGCTACATATGGATTTAAACTCACATAATGTTTTTTGGGAGAAAAGGTTCTTTAAGTAAGAACACCCTTTTTTCCTACAAAATATATAAAAAATACCACATAATAAGATATCTATATATTTAATATCTACTATTTTTATAATATCTACTATTTTTATAATATCCCCAAAAAATAATTTTCCCATTATTTTTATAAAAGCACTTTTTTTATTTCATGTATAATAAAAGGAAAAGATTGGATTCCCACAAAAGAAAGGAGGGAAATATGAATTTATTTCTACATTTTTTCATATGCGCCGGAACGGGACTTACTTTACTATATGTTGGTTTTCTTCTATTTGATTTGACAACAAAAAGAAAGGAACTTCAATTAATAGCAAAAGGAAATGTATCTGCAGCTATGGCAATGGGAGGAAAGTTACTTGGCCTTACATTTATAGTTGGGGCAGCTATCGCCCAATCTGCTTCACTCATCGATATGATTCTTTGGAGTGCTATCGGTATTGTAATACAAATTATTGCTTTTCACATTATAGAACTTGCTATAATTCGTTTCAGTATTAAGAAAGCAATTGAAGAAGATAATCGTGCTGTCGGACTTATGATTCTGCTATTATCAATATCTATGGGCTGGGTTCTCGCTCAGTGCTTAACATATTAAGAGTATATTTCTTCCTTATAACGTGTAACATATAAAAAACATAAAGGAGTTGCAGCAGTGGATCAAAAGGAAGAACAACAATCTTATCAAGAAGAGTTTGCACCAGAAATTTCACCTGGTTATCGTCAAGATGTACATAAATCACCTCGTTATTCTAACATGACGTTTTTAGTCGGCATCGTTATTTTTGGAGCTGTACTGCTATTACTTATTACTTTCGTATATTTTAAGTAAAGTGACACTTCCATCAGTAGGGATTTTCTTCATCCCCCACTGATGGAAAGCTCTCACCAATCGGGCTTTAACAGGCAGTTATCCCCCACCTATCTTCTGTAGAAAAGCGGAAGTGGCTCGTTCAGAATGCTAGGGGAATGGAGCTTCTGACGTAGAGGTGTTTTTTACCTCGTAGGAAGAAGCGAAGCCACCGAACATTCTAGCCACTGAGGCTGGACAATGCTTTCATCGAGTCTTGAGGTGGGGGTCTTACTGCCCGCAAATAGCTGGATAAAAGAAAGGACGAATTCATATGAATAATAACTCAGCAAATTCAAGTAAAAGGGTTATAAAAACACAAAAAGGATACGCTGGAGATTCTTTAGACAAACATAGAGCTATCGAAAGTGCGAATCTTGATTTGAGTAAAAAGGAGATACAGCAGCAAAACGAGAATTTATAAAGTTAAACTTCCACCAGTGAAGGGATCTTCATCCCCACTGGCGGAAAGCTCTCACCAATTGGGCGCATGCCAGCAGTTATCTTCCACCTATCTTCTGTAGAAAAGCGGCTCGCCCAAAATCGCAGGACGCCCTCGCCCAAGGCAGAGAGGCGCTTTTTGCCTCGTCCGAGGGGGCAGATTCTAGCCGCTAGAGCTGGACAACGCTTCTCTCTTAATCTTTGGGTGAGGATCTTACTGCCCGTTCATGTGGAATAATAAAAGAAAGAGGGGAAAAAATGACATATTATATGCAATACATTCGAAAAACACTCCCGAATTTGCCTATCCATTCCTTTCATCAAGATGAAAGCGGTTGGGATAATGTTGCTATTCTGATAAACGATGAATGGTTATTTCGATTTCCTAGAAAAGTTGAATACGCAAAAAAAATCCCTCGTGAAAAACAATTATATGAGGTACTGTCTCCTATGTTGCAAACACAACAAATAGAAGTACCAAACTATCATATTCTATACGAAAATAAAATAGATACAACTCCTGTTTGCAGTTACTATAAAATGATTCATGGTAAACCATTCAAAACATCTTACTTACATAATCTCTCAATTAATGAAAAAACAAAAATTGTTACCCAACTTGCATCATTTCTTGCTGCTTTCCATACAGTTCCTATTACACTTGCAAAAGAGTGGGGATTTCAAGTTGAACAAACAGCTGAATATTGGAAAAAGCTACATATGAAACTACAACATTATCTGTTTACTACATTTACAATAGAAGAAACGAAACGATTGAATAAACTATTCCAAACATTTTTAGAGCAATTATATACAAGTTCATCCTTACAAACAGTTATTCATGCTGACTTAACACACAAACATATTCTATTTCATCCTCTTCTTAAGCACATTGCTGGTATCATTGATATAGGAGATGCACAAATTGGTGATCCTGCATTTGATTTTGCTGGATTATACGCTGATTATGGCCATACCTTTACATTAGAAGTATACGAAGAATATGCAACTTTAACGAATAACAAGGATGCAACATTTTTTGAACGAATCATTTCCTTTTATCAATATAGTCCTATACTGCATGACCTTGTATATGGTTTTGAAACAAATGATACAAAGATAATTGAAGCATATCAACAAAAATTGTTACACGTTTTAAAGGGAATGCGCTAAACGCTTTCCCTTAATTTCTTTTCCTCAAATCCCATTATTTTCTTATCCATTTCTATTACTAATTTATACAGTTGAAATGCTTGAAAAATTTGTAGTCGTATCGAAAAAGGAGCCTTTTGTTTTTCTAACCATTGAAATACTTCTAATTCATTCCCCATTCAACATTCCTCCTCTTTATTTTTCATCCCCTTACACTATGAACTTAATTCATGAAACGCTTTTCATGTCAACAATAAAAAAAGATGCTTTTTCGCATCTTTTTTTATGATAATTCGCCATTATTTTAATCGAGGTTTCCTCTGTACTTACTCCGCCTCGCTCTCATCTTTAAGAAAGATAGTTTGCAAACTCTATACCAAAACGAAGGCACTCTTCAGCATCTTCATCTTCTGGCGTTGATTCTACTTTTAATCCTTTTAAGTACAACATAACTTTTTTTAAAAAATTGATGAAAAGGTACAAGCTTGTCCGGAAGACATACATATATTATAAATGAGCATAGTTCTTTCTTAACCCTCTCAAACGGAAAGAAATAGAAGCAACTGCGATACTCGCAGTTGCCTTTTTTTATCCCGTAATATAAAGTGAAGCTCCATCAGTAGGGGGTTTCTTCATCCCTCACTAATGGAAAGCCCTCGCCAATCCAGTTTATCTTCCATCTACCTTCTTTGCTTTCTCTGAATCTTGAGGTGGGGGTCTTACTGCCCGAAAGTAGCTGGATAAAGTGAAATTTCCATCAACAAAGAGATTCTTCTAAAAAAATTGCTTGTTACAGAACATCTATTTAACTATCCAATGTTTGTTAATTTACTTTACTCTTTCAATAACTTCATTGCCGCTTGCAAAAATAATTGTGCACCACGAATTAATGCTGTTTCATCCACATCAAATTTCGGATGATGATGTGGATAACAAGTATCTTTGTGTTTATTTCCCGTTCCTAACTTTATAAAACAGCCTGGAGCCTTTTGTAAGTATGCAGAAAAGTCCTCACCTCCCATAGAAGGAGAAAGTGAGATAATACTTTCTTTTCCAAACAATTCAATGGCACTATCTTCTACTATCTTTGTTACATAGGAGTCATTTATTACCGGATTGTATCCGTAACGATACGTGTATGAGTAGGTTGCATCATGTGCTGCTGTAATTCCCTTCACAATTTGTTCAATAATTTCTTTAGATTCTTGTCGTAATGTGTTCTCAAAACAACGCACCGTTCCTAGAATCGTTGCTGTCTCAGGAATGATATTATCAGCTGTTCCTGCATGAAATTGCGTGACTGATACCACCCGTTGTTCAAACGCATCCGTCCGTCTTGACACAAGATGTTGCAAATTCGTAATAATTTGTGCACCAATTGCAATAGGATCCACTGTTTGTTTCGGATGAGCAGCATGTCCTCCTCTTCCTTTAACTTCAATTGTAAATACATCCGGTGCTGCCATCATTGGTCCATAGGAAATTCCTATTTGTCCACTCCCCAGTCCTGACATTACATGAAGACCAATGACATAATCTACGCCATCCATAACTCCTGCTTCCACCATCTCTTTTCCTCCGCCAGGGTATTGTTCCTCAGCATGTTGAAACAAAAGACGAATTTCTCCACCCCAGTCTTCATTATATTTTGCTAACGCCTCAGCCACACCCAGCAAAATTGCTGTATGTGCATCATGACCGCAAGCATGCATAACCCCTGGTACAATAGATGCATATGGTTTCGCCGTTTGTTCCTGAATTGGAAGTGCATCTATATCTGCTCGAATCGCAATAACATTCCCTGAACCTTTTCCTTTTCTTCTTGCCATTACACTACATGTTGTTGGCCTTGTTAGGTCAAAATAAGAAAATGAGTGCAATGTATCATATATAAACTGTGCCGTATGCTTCTCCTGAAATGACAATTCAGGGTGCTGATGTAAATAACGTCGCCACATTCGAATGTTTTCTTCAGAAAGATATAATAACCAATCTACTTGAGATGATTTCATTCAGTTTAACCCCCTATTCTATTTTCAAGAATCTTACTCTATCATCATGACCTTATTCCTTTGTACAACAAGATTTTATGTACTATTTTAGTTAGAAGAAATATAATCATGCCTCTTTCATTTGCAAAGGAATTACAATTCTATCTGGAATGTAATATAATTGTTAAGTTAGGGATTTTCTTTTTTTATATTTAGTGCTACTATCAGAAAAGAGCCTTTTGATATTACACTTTCCTAAAATGTGGAATCTCTGTGTTTTTCAAAGTAATGTAGGATATGATACTTACATACGGATACTATTTTATAGAGGGGGACAGACATGAAAACAATAAAAGAAATATGGTCTCAACCACTCACGCAATGGGTTGCAAAAACTTGTTATTACCTTGCGATTTTACTTGCTTTACTATGGTTGTATGGATTCCAAGATACAAACACAAGTACATTTATTTACAATGAATTTTAGGGTGGGAGCGTTATGATGTTATTAGAACAAATCGAAAAGTGGGCGGTTGAAACGCCTGACCAAACCGCTTTCGTTTGGCGAGATGCGAAAATTACGTACAGACAATTAAAAGAAGACTCTGATGCATTAGCATCTTGGATTTCTTCTCAATATGAAGATGACCGTTCGCCAATTATGGTATACGGACATATGCAGCCAGAAATGATTGTCTGTTTCTTAGGGTGTGTCAAAGCTGGGCATGCGTACATTCCAGTAGATGTATCCATTCCAGTTGATCGTGTGCTACGTATTGCAGAAAGTTCTGGTGCAAAGCTACTTGTATCTCCAACAGATGTTACAATAGCTGATTTACCAGTTCAGATTGTTGATGGAACTAAATTAGAAGATATTCTTCTTACTCATAAAGGAAAAAGAGCAAATCCTGAACATGCAGTACAGGGTGAAGACAACTTCTACATTATTTATACATCAGGAAGTACTGGAAATCCAAAAGGTGTACAAATTACGTATAATTGTCTTGTAAGCTTCACAAAATGGGCAATTGAAGATTTCAACTTACAAACCGGACAAGTCTTTTTAAACCAAGCACCATTCTCATTTGACTTATCTGTTATGGACATTTACCCGTCATTAGTAACAGGCGGTACACTATGGGCAATTGATAAAGATATGATTGCACGTCCAAAAGATTTATTTGCTTCTTTGGAACAATCAGATGTACAAGTTTGGACGTCTACACCATCCTTTGCAGAAATGTGTTTAATGGAACCATCTTTCTCAGAAGGTATGCTTCCAAACATGAAAACATTCTTATTCTGCGGTGAAGTATTATCTAATGATGTTGCAAGAAAACTATTAGAGCGCTTCCCAAAAGCTACTATTATGAATACATATGGACCAACAGAAGCAACTGTTGCTGTAACTGGTATTCATGTAACAAATGAAGTAGTAGACAAGTATCAATCTCTTCCAGTCGGTTACTGTAAATCAGATTGCCGCATCATCATTATGAAAGAAGATGGTACTGTTGCACCTGATGGTGAAAAAGGTGAAATCGTAATCGTTGGTCCGAGTGTAAGTGTTGGATACTTAGGAAGCCCTGAATTAACAGAAAAAGCATTCACTGTTATTGACGGCGAACGTGCTTACAAAACAGGTGACGCTGGTTATTTAGAAAATGGACTTCTTTTCTATAATGGTCGTCTTGATTTCCAAATTAAACTACACGGTTATCGTATGGAATTAGAAGAAATTGAACATCACCTTCGTTCATGTTCGTATGTGGAAGCTGCTGTGGTACTTCCAATTAAAAAGGGTGAAAAATACGACTACTTATTAGCAGTTGTTGTTCCGGGTGAACATTCTTTTGAAAAAGAATTCAAATTAACATCCGCGATTAAAAAAGAACTCAATGAACGATTACCGAATTACATGATTCCACGAAAATTCATGTATCAATCTTCTATTCCAATGACACCAAATGGAAAAGTAGATCGTAAAAAATTATTGAGTGAGGTTACAGCATGACCCCATATGCATCATTTTATTTTTTCGTGATTGTGGGCATTTTGCTTATCCCTACCATCATTGCTGGGTTACAAGGGAAAATGCTGCGCAAATATAATGCGGTTGTAACACTTATTATGCTGGCGATTATCTTTTCGGATAAACCAAAACAAGCTGTTGCATTAGCAATATTTGCAATTTGGCAATTTATTTTGATTAAAGGATATTTAACACTGCGACAGCGTAATAACAAAACGAGCATCTTTTGCGCTGCTGTGATTTTGTCGATTTTACCGCTTATCTTAGTAAAAATCACACCTGTTGTACCAGCTTTAAAATCAACCGTATTTTTTGATATACCAGCTATAAAATTTGTCGTATTTCTTGGTATATCATACGTAACCTTTAGAGCGGTACAAATGATATTTGAAATTCGCGATGGGCTTATTAAAGAAATAACCCTATTTAAGTTTTGGGAGTTTCTTCTGTTCTTCCCAGCGATTTCAACAGGCCCGATTGATCGGTATCGTCGCTTTCAAAAAGATGTAGAGAAACCACCATCAGCTGATGAGTATAAGGCAATGCTTTATACAGGAATCAATCGTATTTTCCAGGGTTTTCTTTACAAATTTATTATTGCGTACTTAATTAAAAACCATATTTGGGATGCAGCAATTTCTAAACAAGCTACATTTGTTTCATTTATGACTGATATGTACTCGTACAGTCTCTATCTATTCTTTGACTTTGCAGGATATAGCGCATTCGTAATTGGTGTAAGTTATATGATGGGTATTAAAACGCCTGAAAACTTTAACAAGCCATTTTTAAGTCGTAATATTAAAGACTTCTGGAACCGCTGGCATATGACATTATCTTTCTGGTTCCGCGACTTTATTTATATGCGCTTTGTCTTTTTTGCGACAAAGAAAAAACTAATTAAAAACCGTTATACAATTTCTTATATCGGTGCATTTTTAAACTTTGGAATTATGGGACTTTGGCATGGACTAACGTGGTATTATATTACGTATGGCTTATATCATGCAATTTTGTTTATTGCGTTTGATATATTCGAACGTAAAAATAAAAAGCATAAGTTTTGGCCAAATAATAAATTCACACATGTCCTTGGAATTATCATTACATTCCATTTCGTTTGTCTCGGTCTCCTACTCTTCTCTGGTAACCTAGGCAGACACTTTTAGTTAAAAACTTCTTAGGAAGTTACACATAATACATTATGGATATAAAGGAGAATACACAATGGCTGAATTTAAAGATCAAGTATTAGATATTTTAGAAGAAGTATGTGAAAATGATATCGTAAAAGAAAATACAGATGTACAATTATTTGAAGAAGGTATTCTTGATTCTTTCGGTACAGTATCTTTATTAGTAGAATTTCAAGAACGTTTAGGTATTGAAGTGTCTATTTCTGACTTTGATCGCGACGAATGGGCAACACCAAACATGATTATTAAGAAACTGGAAGATATGCGATGAAAAAACCAACGTTTGGCCCGATGCTTCTAGCATTTGCTCTTTTTTGCGTGGTGTTATTTATCCCATCACGCTTCCTTTTACCACTTATCGGGGAGCAAAAGGTCAACGATGCCTCAACATCTTTAAAGAAAGAAATGTTCCAAGGCATTGCACTGCAACAAAAGGCGCTAGAAGATCCAAAATACCTTCCGATGTACGGTTCATCGGAATTTTCTCGGTTAGATGTATATCATCCATCTAACTACTTTAAAGTGAAAAATGAAGAATTTACTCCGTTTCTTATCGGTCGCGGTGGGACACAAAGTCTTACTCATGTGTTAAATCTAGCATCATCAATGGATCAGTTAAAAGATCGCAAAATTGTCTTTGTCCTTTCACCGCAATGGTTTGTAAAACAAGGGTTAGACGAAGTTCATTTTGCGCCAAACTTTTCATCTCAGCAAGCTTATCATTTAATCTTTAACAATGAATTAAAGCCTGAAATGAAAAAACAAATTGCAAACCGCTTATTAAGTTTTGAAATTGTTCGTAAAGATACACTCCTAAAAACTTCTTTAGAAGGAATCGTATATGACGATACAAAACATAAAGTGAAAGCGGCAGCAGCAAAACCATTTGCGTACGTATATCGTAACATTTTGGATCGTAAAGATTTAGTTACATCAATGTTTGATATTAAACCGCGAAAAACACATACGGATCCTGAATTAAAATCCCTTGCATGGAACGATATTCGTAACCGTGCAGAAAAAACTGGTAAAGCGGAATCACAAACAAATCCATTCGGCATTGAAGATCCCTACTATAACAAAGGGATTAAAAACAAATTAGAGCGTCTAAAAGGATATCGAGCAAATGAATCATTCAATGAATCGCCAGAATATGACGATTTCCAATTGGTTTTAGACATTTTAAAGCAACAGCATGCAAAACCATTATTCATTTCTGTGCCAGTTAATGGTCCATGGTATGATTATGCTGGATTCCCGAAAGAACGACGTGATGTGTACTATAAAAAAATAAATGACCAAATTAAAAAAGCTGGATTCCCAGTTGCAGATTTTTCAAGCCATGAATATGATAAGTATTTCTTAAAAGATACGATGCATTTAGGTTGGAAAGGCTGGGTATATGTCGACGAGGCACTTCAGCAATTTTATAAGAGTAACTAAAAAGAGCGCTTGAATTTTCAAGCGTTCTTTTTTATATATAGATTGTGCTTTGTAATCTTTCTAATGTCTCTTTCGCCTCTTTAATCACTCTCATTATAATTTTCTGTGCCTCTTCTGTTCTGGCTAAAGAAGAAGCTTGCCCTGCCCAAAGTGACATATATTGACTATTATTTTGTATCGCTGCTGCTTGGCGAATTTCTGTTGTTAATACATTTTGTATTGGATATACAGGAAATTTCCCTTCTTTACTTTCCAATTGTTCAATAAAAGTATTTCGAATCCCTCTCGCATATTTCCCCGAAAATGCACGAGTCATTGTCGTACTTTGGTCTGTACTCATTATAATTGCCTCTTTATGTGCCTCATGAGCTACACTTTCATAACAGGTTAAAAAGGCTGTACCCATTTGTACCCCTTCTGCACCAAGTGCATAGGCTGCCACTACTCCCCGTCCATCCATGATCCCACCTGCAGCAACAATTGGAATATGCGGAACAGCATCAACAAGCTGCGGAATAAGCGCAGTCGTTCCAATCATAGAATCTTGTTCTTTTCCTAGAAATGTTCCACGATGTCCCCCTGCTTCACTCCCTTGTCCAACAATAATATCTACTCCTAAATGAGCCAATATTTTCCCCTCTGCTACATTCGTTGCCGTACCAATTACTTTTATACCCTTTCTTTTTAATAATTCTATCTCCTCCTGTTTTGGTGTATCAAAAGTAAAACTAAAAACAGGAACATTCTCCTCAATAAGAACTTGCAGCTGTTCTTTGTAATTTTTCGGCAGATGTAACGTTTGCTTCGCTATTCCCAATTGTAATTTTTCTCGAATGGGCTTTAGCAGGCTTTGTGTCTCTTCTATTTGTTTTTCGTCAATTTTCACTTCTTTTGTAATAAATAAGTTTACCGCAAACGGCTTATCTGTTAACTGACGAATCGTACGTATGGCTAAACGGATTTGTTCAGGGCTCATATATCCTGCACCCAATGTACCCAATCCTCCACTGTTAGATACAGCGGCTACTAGCTCTGGGGTTACAATTGTTCCCGCCATCCCCGCCTGAATAATAGGATATGTAATTTGCAGTTTCTCACATACTCGACTATGGAACATCTTTTCTTCTCCCCTTTCTCTTATACTTTCTTGTCATACCAAATGATTTCCTTCTTTTCACAAGGATCGAATATCATATAAGTGAATATAGTGAAAGAAAAGGAGGGAATTTTGATGCAGTATCCTAAACCGTTAAAATACGGAGATACCGTTATGATCATTGCTCCAGCAGGTCCACCATCTATAGAGCATATTCTTCAAGCAAAACAAAAATTAGAAGAACTAGGATTGTTCGTTATAATTGGACAAAGCGTACAAGAAAAACGAGGCTATTTAGCCGGCGATGATGCCATTCGTGTTCATGACTTACACAAAGCCTTCGCAGATCCATATGTAAAAGCTATTTTTTGTGCAAGAGGCGGATATGGTACCGGTCGCCTTCTGCCTTATATTAATTACGCACTAATTCGAGATAACCCAAAAATCTTTTGGGGATATAGCGATATTACAGCTCTACATATTGCTTTTGGACAATTTTCACAACTCGTCACTTTCCATGGTCCTATGATGGAGGAATTGGGAAAAGGCCTTGATTCTCTTTCTTTTTCCTCCTTCAAACAACTCTTCCATCCGTACTCTACTATTTTAGAAGGAGCAGAATTTATTCATTCTTTTGCTTGTTCTATCACCGCCCCTCTTATAGGGGGAAATTTAGCTGTAATTACAAGCACACTCGGTACACCTTACGAAATTGATACAAGAAAGAAACTACTTTTATTAGAAGAAATTGCAGAAGAACCGTATCGCATTGATCGTATGTTAAATCAATTACGCTTAGGAAAGAAATTTGAACAGTGTGCCGGTGTAATCTTTGCAAGTTGTCACAACTGCACATCTCCAAAACCATCTTTATCTATTTCTGAAATTCTATATGATTACATTATCTCTTATAATATCCCTCTTTTAAGCGGTTTACCAATTGGGCATATACAGCCAAACATAGGAGTGCCTCTTGGCGTTCCTGCTACAATAAATGGAAAACAAAAAACGCTTTCTATCTCTTCTGGTATAAACTAAAGCTTCCATCAGTAAGAGTTTCTTCATCACCCATCTATCTTCTTTAGTTCCTCAAAACCTTGAAGTGAGGGTCTCTGTTACTGTCAACTTATATGGAAACAAAAAAGGAGAAGCTTGTCTTACTTCTCCTTTTTTGTATTCAGTTATTCTTATTGTTATCATTCTTGTTTCGATAATTCAAGTAATTCAAATTATTCATATAGTTCCAGTTATTCCAACAGCAGTTGTTGTTATTGTTATTCTTGTTGTTGTTATTGTTATTGTTGTTGTTATTATTGTTATTATTGTTGTTATTATTGTTATTACGATTATTCCAATAGTTCCAGTTATTCCAACAGCAGTTGCTGTATTTGTTGTTGTTATTATTGTTATTGTTAGCCATCTATCTCCATCCCCCCTTGGTCAAGCTACTAATACTATATGACGCATAGGAGAAATGGTAACGGTACTTTATAGATAATAATTAAAAATTCTTTCCGAAGCAATATCAGCAATTTCTGGAGGTGTAAATGTTTTATCAAGATCTGTACCAATATTTAAGACCGCTGTTGCTTCCGCATCAATGTTCTCAAATAATTCTTTTCCACGAATCGTAATCACAGGTACATCTTCAGGCAGTACGGCTTGTAAAAATTCAAGCTGTGTAAAAAATGGTAAAATCCATCTTCCATCACCTTGGAAATAACGTAAATGCACTGTTCCTTGTGAATCTCCTTCTTTTACATCAACTGTTCCTGCAACATAAACATATGTTGTTAACAATGTTTCGTAAAATTCTTTTTGTTTTTGTTTATCATCATCAGCTAATGCTAATAATGTTTCTAGTTTTTTTACTGGAATATGTGCCATACGCTGCCACCTCTGTTTTCAAAATTATTGTAATGTAATTATACAAAATATTCTTATTTTTTTCTATAAAATTATTCTTTATTTTCTCACTATAATATTAAAGTAAGAAACTTTTTTTACTACAATCTTTATCTAAGCAATTCAAAATTTCTTCTACGGTCACAAGTGTTGTAAATTCATCGCAAAGATTCAGAAATGTCATTAATACCTAATGTTGAACATGTCTTTCATGAGTGAAAATTTTTTTGTTAAATTCATTCAAAAAATACGTTAAAACCCCTTACAAAAAGAATAAAAATGTATTATTATGTATTAAAATACAAAAAAATAAGAGAGGGGCATCACGGTGAAAATTTGGTTTTACGAAAAGACAAAGACAATGGATGATTTGCTTGGTATTTGGGACAATGTTCCAACTATTCCGAGAATCGGTGAAAAAGTAGAAATTTTAAAGAAGGTACGTACTGTAACAGATATTAAATATATAAAAAACGGAAACAATTTCCACGTAGAAATACTTATTTACTAAAGAGAAAAGCTCTCCATTTTTCTTTAGGAGAGCCTTTCTCTTTCATCTGCTTTTTTAATCACAATTGTATCATCAACTAGTTCCACTTTTACATAATCACGTTCTTCTAAACGCAAATGATTGACAGCTTCATCAGGCAATTCGACAGCCATATAGCGTTCGGTTAATACAACTTGACTATATGTGGCTTGCTGTGCAATCAAGTCAGCTTGTTTTTCCTCTTGAATGATCCGTAATGATGGCAGTCCAACTTCTTTTACGGTACGCCAATTGTTACGAATAAAGGGAACAAGCCATAATAAGCTAATAATAATAATAACCAAACCAACCCATAAATTACTCTGTGCTTGCAGATCAGCGATTTTCACTGCTTCTTGTGCGCGGCTGCTATCACTGAATTGAATGATGCTAACAACACTATTGTTTAAGGCATGCACAATAATATTTGTCCATAAGCTTTTTGTCTTAATGTATAAAAGACACATAACGACGCCAAATAAAAACGCACCAATCACATCAATATGCCCGAATCCAAAAATAAGTGAAGAAACGATAATAGCACGTTTCACACCCCATTTATACGTCATTCGATTTAAGAAAAAGCCGCGAAAAATCACTTCTTCCATAATTGGGGCAAAGATACAAGCTGAAATCACACTAAAAATCTTTGTAAAAGTAGTACTCATATCAATAACATTTCCATTACTTAATAAATTAACTAGAAAATCAGGAATTAGCTGAGCTAATATGTAATATTGAATAAAAGATATACCAAATGAAAAAATCATTCCCATAGCAGTAGCAATCAAAATTAGCGCCCATGGAATTAATGCTGGTTTATCAAAAAAACTTGTAAATACTGCGTTATGTTTTTTCATCTTATAAAATAACCAAAGTAACGGAAAAACAAAGAACACCAATGTTTCTGAAACAAACTCAAATGAACTGCTTTTAATACTCCCTAATAGAAGATATGCAATGAATGCACCTAAAATCATCCATCCAAAAAAACTTCGAAGTCGAATACGTGAAAATGCAAGATTAATAGAAAACACCTCCAACATGATATATTCACATTATATTATCAATATACTGCAATCTTTTCTTTTATTATGATATAACTAAAGGAAATAAATCCCCGCTTAGCGGGGATTTATTTCCTTATAGAACATCGCGCTTTTGGAACAATGCACTGGAAGCAACAAGTAAAATAGCAAAATGAGCTAATACAAATAACAAAGAAGTTGTAAAGCTAAACTCTGTAAATATTGGTTTGGCCCCTTGACTGAGCAACACATTACTATCATACATATTTAAATTTAAGTGAAACATTACAATATATTTTGCTATACCTTGGGCAAATTGGAATACTAGCATTTTTAACATTCCCTCTATGAAGAAGAAAAATAGTGTAATAACTAATGGTAAAACTGATTTTCTAAAAATATTCGCTAGTAAGAATGCAACTGTTGGATAAAAGAATATCGGTAAAATATTATATACAAAACGTTTTAACAAAATTGCAAAAGTTACCGCTCCAGTGTTCCCGCCAAATGCAATGAGACCAATTAACATGGCTGTAAGTAAAGAAGCAATACATACAAATAATATAGCTAAGAGGACTGTAATATACTTTGAAAATAATATCGTAATTCGCTTTCTCGGACGAATTAACAATTGTTTAATTGTTCCTTTTTGAAATTCTTCTGTAATTGTGCGGGATGCTAGTGTAATACCAAAGATTGTTGCAAATGTAGCAATCATTCCAATATTTTGCTCTGCGAACATGATAAATCCTTCGATTTTCAATTCAGGTGGAGCCCACTTTTTGAAAATAACTGCTCCTGCTATTTCTAATACTGCTAGTACGACTAACAAAATATACATACTCTTTTTCGCATGTAACTTTAAAAACTCGTTTTGAATTAATTTTATCATTATGCTTTCCCTCCCCCTGTAACTGCTAAGAATTCATCCTCTAATGATTTATTTTGAACTGTTACACCGTACACAAGAACATCAGCATGCACTAAATTTTTCACAAGTTGTGGAATTTCCTCTTTCATGACAGACACAATAATTTTCTTTTCTTGTACGGTTCCTTTTAGCAGTTCATTTGCTTCCTCTACTTGATCCACTTCAAATGCTACTACAATTTGATCGTCATCTTTTACTTGTTCGCGTAAACTATACTCTTGCACAAATTGTCCATTCTTAATAATAACGACACGATCACACATCAGCTCAATTTCACTTAGCAAGTGACTTGATACAATGACTGCAATGTTTTCTTCTTTTGCTAAACGCTGTAAGTAATCACGAATTTCACGAATTCCTGCCGGATCTAAACCATTTGTTGGCTCATCTAAAATTAAAATTTTCGGATTATGCAAAAGCGCTTGTGCAATCCCTAAACGTTGTTTCATACCAAGAGAATATGTTTTTACCTCTTTATGAATCGCATGCTCTAGTTCAACAAGCTTTACAATTTCTGCAATTCGTTCTTTACGAATTGGCGTAACAGCCATATTAGCAAAATGCTTTAAATTTTGCATCCCTGTCATATATTCATATAGTTCAGGATTCTCTACAATTGCTCCAATGCACTCTAACGCTTTCTCACGCTCAGTACGTATACTGTGACCACAAATTGTAATATCGCCTTCTGTTACTGAAATCAGACCTGTCATCATCCGAATCGTCGTCGTCTTCCCGCTCCCATTTGGTCCAAGAAAGCCGTATACTTCCCCTTCCTGCACTTCAAACGAAAGACCGTGAATAATTTCAGCACTGCCTATTTTTTTATGAACATTTTCTAATTTCACTACTACATTTCCCAATGCCTGTTCCTCCTTTAAATTTCTAATTTTTTGTCAATGATGTAGGATGTTATGAATATGAAAAGGAAAGTCGATAACAATATAAAGCATACATACGAAATACTTGCCCCTTCATTAACATAAAATGACGTTTCGAAAAAACCATTTTTATCTATAAATCCAACATTTTTTGTATAAAATACATATCTATCTATTTTTTCTAGGAGAGTAGTTGTAAAGAGTTGAATTCCGCCAAAAAGCAAAAAGAAAAATATAAATAAAACCTTACTTAATAAAGAGTTCACATTAAAGAGTTTTATAACTGCAATTATGAAATATATAGAAACTAACAAACTTGTTAAATCTATAATCCATAAAAAGATAGAAAAGAAATGATGAAATATCCCATAATTATATAAGTGGTGCATTGCTCGTTGAATCTCTCCATTTGTGTTTTTCTCGTAAATATTCAAAGAAAAAAAATGAACAAATCCCAAACCTATCAAAGACAGTAGAATAAACATTAGCGTAAAAAATAATAGATTTGCATATAAGTACTTTTTAGATGGAACAGCTGTATAACGAATCATAGAATTTTTTAACATTCTCCGAAAAGATGAGACTGCTATTAATCCAATTGAAAATACCGTTATAGTAAATAATAATATAAACAAAACCAATATTATATTTTGTTTTATTGGAGTCATGTGCTTAAAAGAACCCATAAAATTAAATAAAAGAATAAGCGAAATCGTAATAAATCCCGTATAAATTATCCATATTTTCTTTTTATTACAGTTATATAAATAATGGAGAAGTTGATTCATTGTCCAAAAACCTCCTTGAACAACTCATGTATTGCTTTTCCTCTTTGAAAACGAATATCTTCTACATTTTCATATAGCACAATTTCTCCATCCTTTAAAAAAATTATTTCATCAAATAAGTTTTCAATTTCGCCAATTAAATGAGTAGAAATTAAAATTGTACAGTCTTCGCGATAGAATTGAAGAATTAACTCTAGTACATGCTCCCGTGAAACAAGATCGATTCCGCCAAGCGGCTCATCTAATACATATAATTTTGCATGTCGTGAAAATGTTAAAATAAGCTGTAGTTTTTCTACCATTCCCTTTGATAAAGCATTAATTTTTTCTTCTAACGGAATTTTCAATTTCGCGATTGTATCCACCGCTTTTTGAATATCAAAATCTTCGTGAAAATCGCGATAGAAAAACAAAGCATCTTTTACAGTCATCCACTCTTCAAATATAGGACGGTCAGACATGAATGAAACAATTTTTTTCGTTTCTAGACCTACTTTCTTACCAGCAATGAAAATATTTCCTTGAGAAGGATGCTGCAAACCTACAATCATTTTCAGCAACGTCGTTTTCCCGCTCCCATTATCCCCAACAAGACCAATAATTTTCCCTTCTGTTATCGTTACGTTTACATCTCTAATCACAGCTTTTAAATCATAACGTTTCCATAGATTTTCTATTTTTACTAATTCTCGCATCTGTTCTTCCCCTTTTTCTCTTCTAATGAAGAATGAAGAATGGACAACATTTCCTCCTCTGAAAACCCTAAGTTGTTCATTCCATTTATAAAGGCATGAAGCAACTCTTTCGCCATACCCTTTCGCAGCTCCATAATCTTCTCTCCTTCAGTCACTACATATCTTCCCATTCCTCTACGTGTCACAACGATACCCTCGCGTTCTAACTCTTGAAATGTACGTTGAATTGTATTCGGATTCACTTGTAACTCACTAGCTAATTCACGTACAGAGGGAATTTTACTACCAGGCGATAAATGACCTGTTACAATTTCCTTTTTTATGTATTCCATCACCTGAATGTAAATAGGGATGTTGGGAGAAAATTCAATTTTCATTTCTTCCTCCTAATGTTATAGTGTACTAGTCAAATAATACACTATTATGTAAATAATGTAAATTAAAAAATTTAAATTTATAAACGTTATAAGTGGAATTATTTATCCCGCTATTCGCGGGCAGTAAAACCTCGACCTCAAGATTAGGAGAGAAGCGTTGTCCAGCTCTAGCGGCTAGAATCTCCGGACGTTGGAGCACCTCTCTGTCGGGTGCTCCAACGTCCGGAGATTCTGGGCGAGCCGCTTCCGCTTTTCTACAGAAGATAGGTGAGGGATAACTGCCCGTTAAACCCCGATTGGTGAGAGCTTCCATCAGTGGGGGATGAAAAAAAACCACTGATGGAAGTTTCACTTTATTATATCCTGCTTTACAATAAGAGTTTATGCAGCGCTAGAGGAAAAGGAATGAAAGCTCAACATAACAAAGAAAGTCGTACACAATTCCCTGGAAAATACGTAATCTTACATGTATTTTCTAAAGAATTGTGCCCGACTATAACTTACTAATATAGATTCGGCGTAAAAATCTCCACAAAAAATAATACAGTGAAACTTCCAAATGTACAACATTACATTAACTTCTTAACAATTTGAGAAATACGGTAAATTCCCTGTTTTATATCAGACAAAGATGCATAGGAGTAGGAAAGTCGCAAATACTGAGTGCATGCTGAGCTATATATACTCCCTGGATAAAACAATACTCCCTCGTCAAGTGCTGTTTCAAAAAGTTTTTGCATTGATATAGCTGGAAGAATCTTCACCCAAATAAAAAAGCCACCTTTAGGAATATTCCAAGTTGCAATTCCTTGTAAATGCTTCTCTAATGCTTCTAACATTGTATGGAGACGAATAGTAAGATTTCCTCTAACCGCTCTAAGATGCTTAGCATATAAACCGCTTGATAACCATTCAGTAGCTGCCCATTGTGATAATGAACTGGACCCATAATCAATTTGCATTTTAATATCGGCTAAACGATCGATAACAGGTTCAGGACCAACAAGCCATCCTACTCTTAATCCAGGGCTCAATGTTTTAGAAAAACTACCAATATATAAAACTTGTCCATGTCTATCTTTTGCTTTTAGTGGTAAAGGCGGTGCAGTATCAATCCACAATTCTCGATAAACATCATCTTCTATAATGGGAAGATTCTCTTTTTCACATACTTGCAAAAGGTCTTGTCGTCTTTTCTCTGACATAACAATACCTGTCGGATTATGAAAAGAAGGAATTGTATATATAATCGACTGATTTCGTTGTTTTTTTGTAGCAATATCACTCGGTATTAACCCTTGATTATCTACTGAAAGACCGGAAAATTTCATTCCTGCTGATTGAAAAATATGTAAAGAATACAAATAAGATGGTTCTTCAAGAAGAATAGTTGATCCTTGGCGTAACAGTCCAACTGAAATGAGTTGCAGCGCTTGTAGAGCGCCTGAAACAATTAAAATGGAGTCGGGTGAACAAGTGATCCCTATTGTACTTAAATATTTGCTTAATTCTTGGCGTAATGGTAAAAGTCCTTTCGGTACTTCATATCCTAAAGAATCAATACGGTTTATACAGCGGTGCATAACAGTATGTAAATTTTCTACAGAAAACAACTCAGAAGAAAGCTCGCCTTTTCCTAATTGAATTATGTTTAAATCTGACTCTGCTTTATTAATTTCTTGTACGATCGATTGATTTGGCTTATAAAACCCTGTTTTAACAAACTTATTCCAATTAGGAGGGGCGATATTTGCTAGTAATGTCCATGTATTATTGACTACTTTTGTACTAGCCCCCATTTTCCCTTCGATTAACCCTTCCGCTTTTAATTCTTCTAAAGCTGTAACAACTGTACTTCGATTTACACCAAACAATTTAGCAAACTCACGTTGTGTCGGAAGTTTACTTCCTATTGGCCATTCCCCGCTTATAATTTTATTTTTTATATATACAACAACTTGTTGATACAAAGGGAGATGTGAAGATTTACTTAACTTCCTATTTTCCTTCTCCATCAAAATCACCTACATTTGGTTGGTTTTTAAAACAACACAATTGGTTGAAGACATTTTACTAAATCCTTATTAACATGAAAATCAATTAACATGATAAGGATGTGAAAATATGAAGAAACAATTGGATTTTCGAATCATAACTGCTTATGGGGCTACAATTTTTCTTTGGGCTTCCGCTTTTCCAGCCATACGAGTCGGATTAGAATCCTATAATCCTGGGCATTTAGTTTTGCTTCGCCTATTAATCGCTTCGCTAGCACTTATCATCTTCGCTATATTGACTCGCATGCAGCTACCAGAATGGAGAGATATCCCTATTATTCTCGTATTAGGTTTGCTAGGGTTTACTGTTTATCATGTAGCCCTAAGTGCCGGAGAAGCAACTATTAATGCAGGTGCTGCAAGCCTGCTCGTTTCTACCTCTCCCATTTTTTCATCCATATTAGCTTCTTTATTTCTGCATGAACGATTTGGGCTTCGGGGCTGGATTGGATCTATTATTAGCTTTTGTGGTGTCGCTATTCTTTCATTAGGAAAAGATGGTCATTTTACGTTGAACATTGAAGCTTTATTAATTCTTCTAGCATCCTTTTCAGAAAGCATATACTTTGTATTTCAAAATCGATATTTAAATAAATACGGGTTTCTTGCATTTACTTCCTATACAATTTGGTCTGGTACATTTTTCATGCTTCTCTTTCTCCCAGGATTAGGAGAAAGAATTATGCATTCATCTATAGAAACAACACTTAGCGTTGTCTATTTAGGTCTCTTTCCTACTATGATTCCTTATTTTGCTCTAGCTTATATCATATCACGTATAGGAACATCCGAAGCAACAACTTCTTTATACTTAACACCCGCTCTAGCAATTATTATTTCTTGGATATGGATTGGAGAAATTCCTACTGTTTTCTCAATACTAGGAGGGATAATAACTATATTCGGCGTTATTATAACAAATATAAAAATTGATAAAAAAGAAACCCAAATAATGAAATTCGATCAAAATATTATGTAAACTATAAATCTTACTTACCAAATGAAGAAAAAGGCTGTCTCCAAGAAGGAGATAGCCTTTTTCTTCATCTTGCTATATTAAAAATCAAAAATAAACTCCTTATCCAATAACTTCTAAACATTCGTTGCTTTTACATAACCGTTCCCTCTTACAGAGAAAAAATCATGTTTTTTCGTATGAGTACGTAAACCATTTAACACAATTGGATTAATTTCTTTTTAACTTTGTCCCGCTATTCGCCAGCAGTAAGACCCCTATCTTGAGATTCAAAGAAAAGTGAAGAAGATAGATGGTGGATAACTGCTGGCATGCGCCCGATTAAGTGGGCTTTCCATCAGTTGAGGATAAAGAATCCCACTGATGGAAGTTTCACTTCATTTCGTTACCACTTCTGCCTCAGTTTCTTCAAAAGGCCACTTCGGTAACATGTTACGAAGTTCCTTATCAGAACGATATCCAAGTGCGTATTCCGCTTGCATAATCGTATGAATTTCACGTGTTCCTTCATAAATAACTGGAGCTTTTGCATTTCGTAAATATCGTTCTACTGGGAATTCATTCGAATATCCATAAGCACCGTGCACCTGCACTGCATCATTTGCCGCTTCAAATGCAGCATCACAAGCAATCCATTTTGCTAAAGATGTTTCCTGTGTATTACGTTTCCCTTCATTTTTTAACCATCCTGCTTTATAGACCAATAAACGTGATATTTCAAGATTCGCAGACATTTTCGCAATCATTTGCTGTACAAGCTGATGTTTTCCAATTTCTTTTCCAAATGTTTTCCGCTCTTCACAATACTTTACACTCGCTTCTAAACTTGCTTGAATAAGCCCGCACGCCCCTGCCGCTACTGTGAAACGGCCGTTGTCTAATGATGCCATTGCAATTTTAAATCCTTCTCCCTCTTCTCCAAGAAGATTTTCCACCGGCACTTTCACATCATCTAGAAATACTTCTCCTGTATTGCCCGCTCTAATACCAAGCTTTCCTTTTATGGCTTTTGTTGATACCCCAGGAAATGTTCGTTCTACGATAAAACAAGAAATACCGCGATGCTTTAATTCTGGGTTTGTTTTTGCAAATATTAAGAAGTGGTCTGCAACATCACATAAAGAAATCCATGTTTTAGATCCATTTAATACGTAGTAATCACCTTGTTTTACCGCTGTTGTTTGCATAGCAACAACATCTGATCCTGCATTTGGTTCAGTTAAACCGAACGCCCCAATTTTTTCACCTTTCGCTTGTGGAACAAGGTACTTTTGTTTTTGTTCTTCTGTTCCCCATTGAAGAAGTGTCATGCTATTTAATCCCGTATGTACAGATACAGCTGTACGGAAAGCTGTGTCACCACGTTCTAATTCTTCACAGACAATAGCAAGTGTATTATAATCCATACCAACACCGCCATATTGCTCTGGAATACAAACGCCCATAAACTGTAACTCAGCTAAACGCTTCAAGATCTTTTCTTCAAAATGTCCTTTTTCATCCCATTCTTTAATGTATGGAATAATTTCATTATCTACAAATGATCTCACTACTTTTCTGACACTTTGTTGTTCTTCTGTTAAAGAAAAATTCATTTGTACTGCCTCCTAGATCCATTGTTTTTTTTTCATTTCCGTAATGCTTTCCTGCGAATACCCCAGTTCTTTCAAAATCTGTTCTGTATGTTCTCCGTGGAGTGGCGGATGTTTCTGCATCCGTACTGGTGTCTTTGCAAGTTTTAATGGTGAACCTACAAGTGTAAGATTTTCAATGGTTGGATGTTCCATATGAATTGTCATATCTCTCGAAACCGCCTGCTCTGTTTCTAACGCTTCCTTCACATTGAGAATTGGTCCATTTGGAATCCCTGCTTCATCCAAAAGTTGTTTCCAGTCCTCTTTCTTTTTCTTTTTCATTTCTTTTGCAATCATGTCTACAAGTTCTTCCCTATGCAAAAGACGATTTGCATTTGTTCTATAGCGATCTAAACGAGATAAATCTTGTCTACCAAGTAACAAACAAAACTTATGAAACTGTTCATCATTTCCAACTGCAACAACTAGATCTCCATCCTCCGCCTGAAATACTTGATACGGAACAATATTCGGATGCTGGTTTCCAAGTCTCTCTGGCAATTCTCCTGTACACAAATAATTGCTTGCTACATTTACTAATGCCGCTAATTGTGAATCAAATAAAGAAATATCAATTTCTTGCCCTTCTCCTGTTCTATTTCGATGCTGCAAAGCGGCTAAAATCCCAATACACGTAAAAAGACCTGTGAGCACATCTGCAATCGCAACTCCTACTTTTGCAGGCTCTTCATCCTTTCCTCCTGTTATGCTCATAAGTCCACTCATCGCTTGAATCATATAATCATATCCAGGAAGATGTGAAGCAGGACCATTTTGGCCAAAACCGCTAATAGAAGCTAGAATAATATCTTCCTTTACCTCTTGTAACACTTCATAACCAAGTCCCATTCTCTCAAGTGTTCCAGGTTTGAAATTTTGTACAACGATATCAGCATGAGAAACAAGTTTTTTCAAAACATCCTTTCCCATTTGTGATTTTAAATTTAATGTAAGCGACTCTTTATTACGATTCGCGCAAAGAAAGTAAGCGCTTTCTCCTCCTGCGAAAGGTGGCCCCCATCCTCTTGTATCATCGCCATTTCCAGTATTCTCAATTTTTATTACCTCTGCTCCTAAATCACCGAGAATCATCGTACAAAAAGGACCGGCAAGAACCCGAGATAAATCAATAATTTTGATTCCGTGTAATGCTCCCTCCAACCCCTTCTCCTCCTATAGTAAAAACCAGTAAAACCAATTAGAGTGAACATAAGCATGGTGGTTTTACTGGTTTGTTTTTACACGTTATTGTATAGAATGATTATTGTACTTTTACTTGTGCTAACACTGATTCGAAAGTATTAATTACCATATCTACTTCTTCATAACTAATTGTAAGAGACGGTTCAATACGAATTGTTTTTGAATTAATTAACGTTCCTGCAACAAGGATGCCTCGATCAAACATTGCCTTCGATACTTCATAACCAATTTCATCTTTATGGAATTCGATACCAATCATTAAACCTTGACCACGAATTTCAAATACTTTGTCTTCGTGTCCTTCCGCAGCCTTTTTCAACCCGTTTAAGAAATACTCTCCAACTTCCGCAGCTCGTTCAGGTAATTTGTCTTCCAATAATACATGGATTGTTGCAATTGCAGCAGCACATGCAAGTGGATTTCCACCAAATGTTGTCGTATGCATGAATGGGTTCTCAAACCAACTTTTAAATACTTTTTCTTTGGCAACAATTGCACCTGCTGGCATTACGCCCCCGCCAAATGCCTTCGCAAGACAAATAATATCTGGTACTACGTCATATAATTCTGCAGCAAACATTTTTCCTGTACGTCCCATTCCAGTTTGCACTTCATCAAAAATAAGCAAGGATCCAAATTCATCGCAAAGCTCTCTTACTTGTTTCAAATAATTTTCTGGAGGTAAAATAATACCGCCTTCTCCTTGAATTGGTTCTAAAATAACAGCTGCAACATCTTCTCCTACTAATGCACACGTTTCAAATGTTTTTCTCATCATCTCGATATCACCAAATGGAACGTGACGGAATCCTGGAATTAATGGTAAGAACGGCTTACGGAACATTCCTTTTGCTGTTCCAGATAAAGATCCAAGACTCTTACCGTGGAAGGCACGTGTTGTTGAAATGAAAGTTGTTCGTTCGCTGTACATTTTTGCTAGTTTTAATGCTGCCTCTACACTTTCTGTCCCACTATTTGTAAAGAAAGCATATTTCAAATCACCAGGTGTAATATCTGCTAGAATCTTCGCAAGGATCGCACGGAGTGGATCTAGTAAATCCTGACTATGCAATGCTTGACGCTTTAATTGATCCGTTACAGCTTTTACCACTTTCGGATTACGGTGTCCAACATTATAAATCCCGAATCCACCTAAACAATCAATATATTTTTTACCATTGATATCCATGAAGCAAGATCCTTCATCAGACCATTCTACTGCTGCAAATTGCCCATCTTTTGTTACTGTTTTTCTATATGCAAGAAAACCAGGATTGACATGCTCTCTAAACCCATCTACTGTTTCTTTTTGAATCCAGTTAGCCTCTTCTTCGGAGACCTTTTCTTTTTCAATTAATTGCAGTACTTTCGTAATATAATCATTTACATTTGAATTGTTTACATCCTGCTCATTGAATTTATTTTCTACATTCGTTACCATTTATTTCACTCCTATAGTCTTTTTATTTGCAAACCAACCAATTGGTTCTACTTCTAGATTTATATTAATCTGCTTAATTTCTTGGAATTCTTCTAAACCAAACGTTCCTAAACTACGACCGATACCACTTTGCTTATATCCGCCCCAAGGCGCCTCGTTGTATGTTGGATGATAACTATTAATCCACGTAATCCCTGCGCGAAGCTTGCGGATTACGCGCATCGCTTTTGCGCCATCAACTGTAAATACGCCTCCAGCTAAACCGTAATCTGTACCGTTTGCCAGCTCAATTGCTTCCTGTTCATCCTTAAACTTTTGGATAACTACAACAGGACCAAAAATTTCTTCCTGCACAATACGCATATCAGGTTTTACATTGACAAAGACTGTTGGTTCAATAAAGAAACCATCACCTTTTCCACCCGTTGTAATACGCTTTCCTCCGCAAGCAATTTCCGCTCCTTCGTCTTTTCCAATCTCAATATAGCGTAATACTTTTTCCATATGTTCTTGACTAACAAGTGGGCCCATCTCTGATTCTGGGTTATCACCAGGTCCAACATTAATTTGCTTTGCACGTTCTACGAAACTACTAACAAATCTATCGTAAACGCTTTCTTCTACAAGGATTCTTGATCCCGCTGAACATACTTGTCCAGTACCTGCATAAATACCAAACAAAGCATAATCAACAGCAGTTTCAAAATCTGCATCTGCAAAAATAATATTTGGAGATTTCCCGCCAAGTTCTAGCGAAATCTTTTTCATATTATCTGCCGCTGTTCTCATAATGTGTTTTCCAGTTTTCGTTCCACCTGTGAAAGAAACCATATCTACTTTACCGCTTGCTGCAATCTCATTTCCTACTATTGGGCCAGCACCCATCACCATATTCGCGACACCTTTTGGCAATCCTACTTTCTCAAAGATTTCAAATAACTTGGTTGCAGTGATTGGTGTAACCTCAGACGGTTTAAATACAATCGTATTTCCAGCCGCTAAAGCAGGTGCAATTTTCCATACACTCATTAATAACGGATAATTCCAAGGAACAATTAATCCACAAACACCAACTGGTTCTCTGACTACCATAGCTTGCATTGGATCAGCTACATGATATGTTTGTCCATCTGGTTTTGTAATAAGCCCAGCATAATAACGGAAGCAAGCTGCCGCATCTCCAATATCGCCCTCTGCCTCGCGATGTGTTTTTCCATTATCCATTGTTTCAAGACGTGTAAGTTCTTCCTTATTTTTATCAATTTCATCTGCTATTTTAAATAAATAAAATGCTCTTTCAGCAGCGGATGTTTCTGACCAAATTCCGCTATCAAAAGTCGCTCTTGCCACTTCTATTGCTTCTTTTGCATCCTCGATCGTTCCTTCAGGCGCATATGCGATAACCTTGCCATTCGCAGGGTTAATAATAGATCGTTTCTCTTGATTACTAGACTCTCTCCATTCACCATTTAGATACATTTTTAAATCTAGCATTATATATAATCCCCCTTTGTCGATCGTTCATATATTATATAAGCAATAATTGTGCCAACATTTAAAATACCAAGTAATCATACAAAAACTGACTATTTCTTCAAATAAAACATACGAACCTATGCGTTTTTGCATAGGTTATTACATTTTGCATAATTACAACAAAAATAAAGTGAAACTTCCTTTTGGAGTGCTCTTCTCCAAAAGGTTAGTTGAACCAATCGGGCGCATGCCAGCAGTTATCCCCCACCTATCTTCTGTAGAAAAGCGGAAGCGGCTCGCCCAGAATCGCAGGACGCCCGCGCACCCGACAGAGAGGTGCTTTTTGCCTCGTCCGAGGGGGCGAAACGACCGGAGATTCTAGCCGCTAGAGCTGGACAACAAAGAAATGTGGAAGTGGCTCGTCCAGAATGTGAGGGGGATGGAGCTTCTGACGTAGAGGTGTTTTTTACCTCGTAGGAAGAAGTGAAGCCACCGAACATTCTAGCCACTGGAACTGGACAATGCTTTCTCTCAATCTTGAGGTAGGGAGCTTACTGCCCGCGAATAGCGGGATAACAAAGAAAAAGGAGTAGTCCATGCAAACTTCTCCTTTCTCTTTTAGAAATATGAAATTGTATCAACTGCTATTTCCTTTTCGTTCATGATTTTTTGATATTTACGACTAACCGAAGATTGACTAATTCCAAGAGCTTTTGCGGCCTTCGTCGTTGTTTTATACTGCTTCATCGCAAGTAAGATTAATTGCTCTTCTACAGAATGTAAAGCTTCTTGTAATGGTAAGACCCTTGTAATAACTGGCTTTGATTTTTTAAAGTCATAACCAGGGGTTAAAAATTTGCTAACAAATTCAGCTTCAATAACTGGCTCATCTGCTGATACTACTAAACGTTCAATCATATTTTGTAATTCTCGTACATTTCCCGGCCATGAATAAAATTCTAGTAAATTCAGTGCATCAGAAGTTAAATGGTAGTTTTTATTATATTTTTCATTTAATTGTTGTAAGAAATGAAATGCGAGTACTGGAACATCTTCCATTCGTTCCCTTAACGGGGGAACTTGCAATGGAATTACATTTAAGCGATAAAATAAATCTTCACGGAACGTACCAGCTTCGACCATTTTTTCGAGACTTTTATTTGTGGCCGCAATAATTTGAACGTTTATTTTCGTAGGTACCGTGCTTCCGATTGGAATTACTTCTTGCTCTTGTAACACCCTAAGTAATTTCACTTGCAAATGTAAAGGCATTTCTCCAATCTCATCCAAAAATAAAATTCCTTGATCCGCTCGCTTAAAATATCCTTCTTTTCCATTTTTATCAGCACCGGTAAAAGCACCTTTCGTATATCCAAACAGTTCACTTTCCAATAATGATTCTGGAATTGCACCGCAATTTAATTTTAAAAACGGCTTTGAAGATCGATTTCCCAGTTGATGAATGGCTTGTGCAATTACTTCTTTTCCAACACCCGATTCTCCAGAAATAAGAACATTAGAAGAAAAATCAGCTATTTTTTTAGCTTGATTAATAATTTGTTCCATTTTCGGACTACAATAAATAAGTTTCTTAAGAAAACGATCTTTATTTTTAAAGTTGTCCAATTCCTTCTTATATTGTTCAGATATCTTTTTCATCTCATGCAATTCCGTCTTTAATCTCGTTGCCTCTGTAATATCCCTTGATGCAATAATAATACGATGTAGTTCTCCAGTTTCATTAAACACAGGGTTTCCAACCGCTAATATTTTTCTACCACTTTTTGTTTCTTGTACAACCGATACCTTTTTCTTTTGTTCTAGTACTAAACGAGTAACAGATGGACTAAATAAACCTTTTCGCTCTAAATCTAAAAGATTTTTCCCTAAAAGATCCTTTAAATCTCCTCCCCAAAAATCATTGATAATGGTTTCACTATAACGAATTAATTCCCCTTTATGATTAACTACTAATATTTCATCATAAATACTAGATAAGATTGCGTTTAAATCTTTATTTAAATCCTTTATATGTTCAATTTCCATGGCCATATCCTCAACCATTGGTAAATCCTGTACAATAATAACCATTCCTTCAATACTTTGATCGAGGCTAGGAATCGGGCTGTAATCAACTAATACTCCCATCTCATTTGTTATTTGTAACTGATTTAAAATCGTTTTCCCCGTTGCATATACATTGTTAATATGTTCCCCATTAAAAATCTGTTCTGCTGGTACATTCAGTACTTTTTCAGAAGTAGACTTAATCATCTTTAAACCAGATTCATTACAATTTACAATTTTCTTTTCCCTGTCTACCACAAAAATCCCCATAGGAATAGACATTAAAATGATTTTTAGTATATCTACACTTTTATTTTCTTGCTTAAATAATTCTGCAAAAACATCCTCTCTTCTTATGTATCCTTTTAACTCTCCTATTTCATTTTTCACAATCGCAATGGGCGCCCCAATAATTTGAAAGAGAGCTGTTAAGGAAATAATTTTACTAAGGTGACAGATTGTATCTAGTGAAACAGCATTTGAAAGTAATGCCCCGGCAGTTAATTCCTCATTTCTTGATAGCAGATCCTTTACATGGACGTATGCAAATAATTGATCATCCCTTTTTAAAAACAGAAAAGGTTCTTTTATATTTGTAACATCTATATTCCATTCCTTTTCAGGTTGATCAATAGGTAGAGAAACAATCTGTCTAATTTTTTTATGAGCAATGGAAAACATTCCGCTACCCCTCCTTTGAACTACTTAACTTGTATTGTATCACTAAAAACAGATTTTTTTAATTAATCTGATAATAATCTTTATTTATTAAAAAAAGGAAGATGAATGCTTCCATCTTCCTTTTTGTTCTCTAATTAATCACTACCACCAATTAAAATATCTTCTTGAATATAAGCTAATACCATCCCTGGAATTACCTTATCTCCTGCTTCTACTTCTAAAGATTGTACTTCCCCACTACATCCCATTTTAATTACTTCCAGCTCACCATTCATATTTTTAATAGCAAACAGGGGTTCCCATTCGTAAATTCGGGAGTCCTTATCAATAGCCACTTTTTCAACCGTTCCATAGCACGGGCTCGTAACGATCTCATAAAACAAAATGAATCATTCCCTTCTTTTATTCTATTAATATTGTTCTGCCAACATTTGTGGCTGAAGAATCATACGGAAAAAACTTTGAAAATCTTCTACATCTTCTGCTTCAATCTCTAACTTAGGTGCCCAATATTGTTCCTGTTCAATATCTTCTTGACTTAATAGAATCATTCTTCCATTCTGAATAGAAGTAACCATTGCTTTTCCCAAAAATTGCTGTGAATACGTAACGGCTATATCATATCGATGACAATTCGACACGATACAATAATAACCAATCGGTTGTCTCTCAATTTCTTCTAATAAAATATCAAGCTTCATTTTATTCCTCCCTTTGTTAAAAGGTTAAAAATGCAACCAACCTCTTAGGCGCGATGCCTCTACAATCTTACGAACTCCCTCTATATAAGCAGCAATTTTCATATTTACTCCAAAATGTTTTGAAGTATTAAATACATCAGAAAAACTAGATGTGATTTTCTCCTTTAAGCATTGATCGACATATTGCTCTGTCCAATAATACCCTTGGTTATTTTGACACCATTCAAAATAAGAAACAATAACACCTCCAGCATTTGCCAGAATATCTGGAACAACCAAAATGTCTTTCTCTTCTAACATTGCGATTGCCTCTTTTGTTGTCGGACCATTTGCGGCCTCAATTACAATCTTACATCCAAGCCTTTCTGCATTATGTTTTGTAATCACTCCTCCAATTGCTGCTGGAATGAGTACATCACATTCTTTTTCTAACAACTCTTGGTTAGAGATCGTTTTACTAAAGAGGTTTGATACTACTCCAAACGAATCTCGATTTTCTAGTAAATAAGGAACATCCAAACCATCTGGGTTGTAAATGCCACCTAAAGCATCAGATACTCCTACCACTTTCACACCAATATCATATAAATATTTTGCTAAATAACTTCCAACGTTTCCAAACCCTTGAATGATTACTCGCATATTTTGGAGTGGAATATGTTTCATCTCACTCACCAACTGAAGTGTATAGAATACTCCTTTAGAAGTAGCTGTTTCCCGCCCTTGCGATCCTCCTAGCATCAATGGTTTTCCAGTTATAAAGCCTGGGGAATCAAATTCTCTAATATGATCATATTCATCTAGCATCCAAGCCATAATTTGAGCATTTGTATACATATCAGGAGCTGGAATATCTTTAGTAGGCCCAACAATTTGGCTCACTGCTCTTACATAACCGCGACTAAGTAACTCTAGTTCCCTAGAACTCATCTCCTGCGGATTACAAATAATCCCGCCCTTTGCCCCTCCATATGGAAGACCTGTTACTCCACATTTCAAGCTCATCCAACCAGCAAGTGCTTTTACTTCCTCAGCTGTAACATCTGGATGAAATCGAATACCACCTTTTGTTGGCCCTGCTGCATCGTTATGCTGGGCACGATACCCTTGAAATACTTTTGTTCTTCCATCATCCATTCGAACAGGAATACTTACTTCTAAAAAGCGCATCGGCTTTTTCAGAAATTCAAATACTTCCTCTGGATAACGTAAAATCTGGAGCGCCTCTTGTAATATAGACTGAAATTCCTCTAAAGGATTTTCAATCTCAACTTTTCCCTGTATAGATTGAGTTGTATTTTTTTCTGATTGAATTGCCACGATAACACCTCATTTATATATTTTTACTAGTTTTATAAAGCAATAATCATGCCAAATAAAAATATAATGTTTATATTCCCTTTTCAGCCCTCTCTCTGGCGCTGATTTACAAATTTTCTCTCGTTCTTTATGAATTGTTGAATGGCTTATGCAATATTGCATGATTTTAAAATCTCCAAAATAAAAAACATCGGAAAAATTCCGATGTCTTTTGTTATTTTACATTTCCTGTACTTCTTCAAAATGCATTTGCGGCGGAGCCGATCGAAACATGTTCGTAACATATAAAAGGTAACCAATTCCAATAGCAGCCCAGCTAAGTCCAAGAATAAGCGAATTAATATTGAGATTAAACCATAACACAGCTACTGTACCTGCTCCTAAAATAGGCAGAACTAAGAAATTAAAAAAGTCTTTTACTGTTTTATATCTTTTTTGCTTTATCACATAGTAGGCAATTACAGATAGATTAACAAATGTAAATGCAATAAGCGCTCCGAAGTTAATAAGAGATGCTGCTGTTTCTAAATCGATAAATATAGCGGAAAGTGAAATAATTCCTACAATAATAATGTTATATACGGGAGTTCGCCAGCGAGGATGAATGTATCCGAATATCTTCTGCGGGATTACATTATCTCGCCCCATTACGTATAATAATCGCGACACACTTGTATGAGAAGCTAAACCTGATGCCAATGTTCCCATAAATGTTCCTACTAAAAAGAAAGTTTGAAATAATTTTCCGCCAACGTATAGCGCGATTTCTGGCGCTGCTGATTCTTGATCTTTAAATAGGGATGCATCTGGGAAAAAAGATTGTGTGAAGTACGTAGTAACAATAAATAAAATTCCGCCAATTAAAGCGGTAAGAAAAATAGCCCGAGGAATTGTCTTCTTCGCGTTTGGTGTTTCTTCCGAAAATGTAGTTACCGCATCGAAACCTAAAAATGAAAAGCAAAGAATTGTGGCCCCCACAACTAACGATGATATGTGTATATCTGATTGAAAAAACGGCTGAATGGAAAAAACTTCTCCAGTTCCTTCTCCTGCTATCAATCCTTTTATAACAAGAAATACAAACACAACCATTACTAATATTTGAAACACTACTAAGAATGTATTGAAATTAGCAGTAACATTAACACTAATAATATTTACCAGCGAAATCAGTAGGACAAATCCAACAACCCATAACCAAGAAGGAACACTTGGAAAAAGTGCGGACATATAAATCCTCGTTAATAGCGCATTTACCATTGGTAAAAACAAATAATCCAATAACGCTGACCATCCAACAAGAAATCCAAGCCTTGCACTAATTGTCTTCTGGGTATAAGTATAAGCAGATCCCGCAGTCGGAAAAACCTTTACCATTTTGCCGTAGCTTGCAGCTGTAAATAACATTCCTGCTAATGCAATAAGATAAGCTGCTGGAACATGCCCGCCCGTTTTGTCAGAAACGATTCCAAATGTATCAAACCCCACCATCGGTGTCATATACCCGACACCTAGCATGACAATTGACCAAAGTCCTAATGAACGTTTTAAACTAACTTCTTTTCCCACCTATCATTCCTCCTACTTTCTCTATCTAATTTCCATGTAAAGTTTGATAATTAAACAGAAAACGCTTTCAATAAACCGTGTATATGCTATATCGCATTCCAAACCCTCCTTTTTCTATTTTTTAAATATTCATGCAATTTTCGAGCCAAAAATTTCTTGCTTAAAAAATAGAGAGGATAAGCCAATTTTCACGCTTCAAAGATAGAGCAGGTGAGATTATTTTCTTTGCATTTTTTGTTGGTTTTTTATTCATTTTGACATAACTTATTCAGTCTCTCATACCACTTACATACACGTGAAGTGAAACTTTAATCAGTCGAAACATAACAAATTTATCCTGCATTAACGAGCAGTAAGACCCACCCCAACATTCAGAGAGAAGCGAAGAAGGTAGGTAGGGAATAACTGATGGAAGTTTCACTTTATCACGAAATAATAACATTATGTAAACTATTTACACATAAAAAAAGCTGCCTTTATATGAAAGACAGCTTTTTCAATCCTATCTATTAAAAATCAAATACGAAATCATCATCTGATAATTTTTCAACATTTGTTGCTTTTACATAACCATTCCCTTTTACAGAGAAGAAATCATGGTTTTTCGTATCTGTACGTAAACCGTTTAATACAATCGGGTTAATTTCTTCTTCTTCAAAGTGTGGTTCTAATCCTAAGTTCATTAGCCCTTTATTTGCATTGTAACGAACGAAACGATTCACATCTTCAACAAGACCAATAGATGTATAAATTTCTTCTGTGTATGCTATTTCAATTTCATACAGTTCCACTAATAAATCCATCGTTTCTTTTTGTACTTCTTGTTGTTCTTCTGCAGAAAGTTCCGCGAAGATTTGCTGTGCTAGAATACCGACGAATACGCCGTGAATGGACTCATCCCTGATTATCAAGTTGATAATTTCACCACTCGCCGTTAATTTTCCTTGTCCTGCTAAATACAGCGGATAGAAGAATCCACTATAGAACAAGTAACTTTCTAAGAACACACTTGCTACCATTGCCATGTATAGTTCTTTTTTCGTTACTTGAGGTTTTAATAGACGGCGGTAGTAATTTGTAATAATCCCTGCTTTTTTCACAAGTATCGGATGAGTATCTACCCATTCAAAAATCTCATCAATTTCTTCTTCACTTGCCAATGTCGTAAAAATGTGACTGTAGCTCTTCGCATGTACTTCTTCCATTGCTCCCATGAAAGCTAATACACTTTTTGCTTGTAAGTTCTCAAGGTGTACAAGAATAAGAGGCATTCCCTCGCCGCCTTGCTTCGTATCAAGGAGCGTTAAACCACCTAGTACGCGCTTATACGCTTGTTGTTCTTCCTTTGATAACTGCACCCATGTATTTTTGTCAGAAGAAACAGCGATCTCCTCTTCTGTCCAAAACTGAGCGATGTTTTGCTTCCAAAACATTAAACTAAAATCGTCTTCTTTCTTGTTCCAGTTTACCGCGCGCATTGAATCGCCCCTTCTTTATATTGTTACATTGTCCTAACGTACGGTAAAATTTCTATTTCATAATGAAAATCTAACCGTGCGTTAGAACGCAAATTTAATAACTAAGCATGAGCAGGGTGTTTCTGCCCCTGCTCATGATGATACTTTATAGTTAATACTACTTGTACAATTTGTTTCTTCTCTTTCAAAAGCAACTCATCATACCGTACAAGCTACACACTCTTCAACGCTTAACTTACGTGTTCTTGTGTAATACAGGCTCTTCAGTCCTTTTTTATGAGCATAAATATAGTAACGTGCTAATTCACGTGTAGAAATATCGCTATTTACATAAAGAATTGTACTAATCCCTTGGTCAATATGCTCTTGAATTTCTGCGATTAAATCAATCAATTTAAACTGATTCATATCGTAAGAAGATTTATAATACCAGAACGTATCTTTTGATAAATACGGCATTGGATAATATGTCGTTGCATTTGCATACGTTCTTGACTCGATTTGACTTACGATTGGCATTACACTTGAAGTTGCATTTTGAACATAGCTAATCGATTGTGTCGGAGCAATAGCTAAGCGATATGAATTATATAAACCATGCTTCTGCACTTGTTCTTTTAAGTTTGTCCAGTCTTGTTTTGTTGGAATGTGGATTCCTTCAAATAACTGTTGTACTTTCTCAGTTACTGGACTGTAATCTGTTGTTTCATACTTCTCAAAGTATGTTCCTTTTGCATAATCCGACTTATCGAAGTCTTTAAATGTTTCGCCCTTCTCTTTCGCAATCTCCATACTCTTTTCGATGGAGTAATAGTTAAGCATCATAAAGAATGTACGAGCAAATTCTTTTGCTTCTGCGCTTTCATAACCAATTTTATTTTTCGCTAAATAACCGTGTAAGTTCATTGCTCCAAGACCAACAGAATGAAGCTCATCATTTGCTTTTTTCACAGTCGGTGCGTTCGGAATAATTGTCATATCAGAAACAGCTGTTAAAGCTTCCATACCTGCATGGATCGCTTCACGAATTTCTTTATTCTCCATCACGTTTACGATGTTTAACGATCCTAAGTTACAGTTAATATCACGGCGGATAATGTCATCTGTACCATAATCATTGATTTCTGATGTTTCTTGTAACTGGAAGATCTCAGTCTCTAATGTTCAACTGAGGTCGCTACTCTCAGCCCGTTGCTTACACAACTGCTGTATGTCACCATACAGGACAGACTATATCATCACCTACAGCATAACCTGATTAGGTGCTCCGCTTTTCGAACGCCAATCACTTGCGCTCTACTCCCATATAGGATAGTCGTTAGGCTTTTATTTACCTTAGTCTTTCAGAAAGTCTCTTATCATTTCATGCTGTATTTTTTAAATTGTACTTATACAAAATGATAAGATACCCTCTGAATAAATTAACTTATTCTAAGATAAAATTTAGCACGGTAGGTTACCTCATTTTTGAGGCTTTCCCCGTTTAACGGAGTTTTCGACTAGTATTTCTACTAGAAGGTGCTACATAGTTAACACAAGTTAGACATCTTCACAGTTCCAATATCCTTTAACGGATGCTGCTGATTCGCATTTGATTTAAACATTAAGTATGGATATCCAGACTCAAGCTGAATCATTGCGATTTTAATAAGCATATCACGTGCGCTAATATCAAGTGGTTTCTTTTTGATATTCGGATTACTCATCAGTTCATCATACATTTCATCAATATCGATATCATCTAAATGTTTTCCGTACTCTTTATACACTGTATAAGGTGCGAAAACATGAAATGGTTCGTTTTTCTCCGCAAGCTCAAAGAACTTGCTTGGAACGATAATTCCGATTGAAAGAGATTGAATACGGCTCTTCTCGTCGGCATTTATTTTTTTTGTATCGAGGAACTCAATAATATCCCAATGGAAAATATTTAAGTATACTGCTCCAGCACCTTTTCGTTGGCCCAACTGATTCGCATACGAAAACGAATCTTCAAGTAATTTCATAACCGGCACTACACCGCTTGCCGCGTTCTCGATACCTTTAATTTGTTCACCGCGCGCGCGCAGCTTGCTCAAGTTAAGCGCTACACCGCCGCCGATTTTTGATAACTGCATCGCCGTATTAATGTTAAATCCAATCGAGTTTAAACTATCATCCATCTCTAACAAGAAACAAGACACCATTTCTCCTCTTCTGCTTCTTCCCGCATTTAAAAAGGTTGGTGTCGCTGGTTGATAGTTTTGTTTTACAATCATACTTGCGAATTGTTTCGCCTTCTCAACATTTCCTCGTCCTAAGTATAACGATACAATTGCCACGCGATCAGGATAACTTTCTAAGTATTGTTTTTGATCATTCGTTTTTAACGCGTAATCTTTATAAAACTTAGATGCTGCCATATAAGATTGAAACTCAAACTTTTCGCCGTATGTGATTTCGTATACAGCTTCTATCTCGCCCATCTTATACTCACTTAACACATCATAGTAGTAATCGTTCTCCAACATATACTTGATGCGTTCTGCCACGCTATCAAAATGAACGGTATTCTCTTGCGCCTCTTCCATAAAGACTGCTAGTGCCTCTTTATCTTTGTGCAGCTGATAGAATCCGTCCTGCATTTGCGTGATCTCATTATTTAATTCAATGTGTCGCAATCTCCAGCACCCTCTCTTTAAAAAATTCTACATCTTTATTTGTTCCAGATAACTCAAATTTCGATACAATCGGCACTTCATATCTCGTTGCAATCTTGTCTGCACTTGCCCCAAACATATCTCCCCAATTGCGATTTCCGCTTGCAGATACTCCCTTTAAGCGTTCGTGATTACGTTCTAAAAATTTTAAAACACGTTCTGGCACATTTCCAAAACCTGTTGTGTACGTAATAAGGATAAATTCTTCGTCTAATACGAGATTTTCATTAATTTGAACGGCCGGCATATTTAATTTATGGATGAAACGCTTCACATTTCCTGTCATAGAATCATATGCAACTAACATCTCCGACCCTCCTCTTACATCTTTTCACATCATGTTCGTTCTCGATGATTTCTCTATATATTGTATTACTTTTTAAAAAAGGACACAAGATATATGTATAATTTCTTTCTTTTTAAAAATTTATTTTTTCGACAGAAAAAGCCGATCTTTTTACAATACAAAGAATATGAAACAACATTCTAAAACGCATGTCAATAAAGTGTATTTCAAAAAAGTTGTCAACGGATTTACCCATGTTTTCAAAAAAGTTAACATTATAAAATTGTCAAAAAAAGAAATATACCTACGAAATCTATTTTTCGTTTGTCAAAAAAAAACGAACAGTTTCCTTACTAGAAACTGTTCGAAACCGGTTACACATTTTCTATATTATACCCCTCTTACTTAAAAAACAGCTACATTCAAATAAGAGATTTTCTTTTCAATATTCGTTACTAAAAAACTCACAATCTATCCTTTTTTCGGTACACTATTAAAAATATTGCTGTTTCATTTACAACGAAAAGGAGAAAAATGCACAGCGTATCCTAGACATAAGCACGCGCAAAAGACAACTCCTATTAACTATTTTCCACGCGCACAATGTCCTTCACAAATATATGATAGAAATTTTCATCTTTACATTGCATCGTAAAAATAGGTGATTCTTCATCGAAATACGCAATTGTACCTTTAACTTTTTGAATAGAATTTTGAAATTTAGCTACTACAAGCACATTTTGTTCTTGTTCATACGCTGTTTTTAGTTGTTGAATGATCTCCTTCGTTCGCTTTCGTTTTTCAGGAAACATAACCATCCCAACAAATTTCCTTCCTTCCTCATCTTTCCAAAAATAATCCCAATGCGGAAGTATTCCTTGCTTAAACTCTCCCATGCAAACTCCTCTCCTTTCTCTTTATCCGACTCTTAACGAGCAATTTTAATCCGTCTTTTTTAATAGATAATTCTTAATTACGAGCGCGGTGTTTCCAAATATGTATAAATGATTTTTCCACCGTGCTGTGCGTTACCTCGAAAATGTTTAAAATCTTCCCGTTCTACTAAAACTTGGCGAAATGCATAAAACACTTCTTTTGCTACAACATATTCTTCTATTTCTTTATTTTTAAGTTGATCTAAAATCACATTTACTTGTTGTTTATCCATACCGTTCACCTCTCTGTATTACTTTTATTTTACGATTTTTCCCAAATATCGACAATACACTTTTCTAATACAGTTAACAAATTATCCCGCTATTCGTGTGCAGCAAGACCCCACCACTGATAGAAGTTCCATTTTATGATACAATAAAATGGACAACCAGGAGGGATAACATGATTCGGAAAGCAAAACAAACAGATACTAAAGCAATATCTCCTTTATTGTACAACGCACTGCATGAAGTTGCTGAAAAATTAACAGGTGGTACAAATGAAACCGAAGTTCTAGAAGGTTTAGAGTATTGGTTTACACAAAAACAAAACCGACTCAGCTATGAAAATTGTTTCGTTGCAGAGCGTGATGGAGATGCAGTTGGTGTTATTATAACCTACCATGGAAGTGAAGCAACAAAGCTAGATGCTCCAATTGTAAAACGATTACGAAAAATGAAACAAGATTCTTCTATTATATTAGAAAAAGAAGCCGAAGAAGATGAATATTATATCGATACCTTGTCTGTTTCATCTGCATATGGCGGACAAGGTATCGGTTCAAATTTAATTCTTGCTGCTGAAACACACGCCAAAGAAAAAGGGCATGAAAAAGTTTCATTGTTAGTAAATCTAGAAAATAAGCCTGCATTTTCTCTCTATAAAAAGCTTGGTTATAAACAAAATAATACAATTATGCTTGTAGGCGAACCATATGCTCATTTAGTTAAGTGTGTATAATAGAAAGGCACAATCATGAAATAATGATTGTGCCTTTCTATTATACACGAAGCATTACATCTATTTTATTTTATGTATACGTTACAAATATATTTCCTTCCATTACTTCGCGAAAAGTATAAATTGTACACCCCCACGGTTCCGTCTGAAACAGCAGCGGTCCATGCCATCCTCGAGTACGCAGCTCCTTACCAATCATCGTATTAAAATAACTATGTCCAATCAGGGAAACTCGCTGATATACGTTTGCATATCCAACTAATACATCCGCTGCTTGCTTCGCTCTTTCTTGTACTTCTGAGTATGATTCAACATCCTTCGAATAACCGATCATCCAAAATGCGCGCCCTAAAGACATCCATACTTTCGGTTTACACTTTATCCATTTTGGCACAGGTAAAATAGAAGGAACAGCAGCTTCACGAAAAAGTGGATTCTGTATAAAAATAATATTATTAGTCAACATTGTTGCTGATTGAACAGCTCTTTTTTGATCACTTGCCACTATAAACTTGGAAGCTTCAATGACTTCGAGCGTTTTACTTGGAATGTCTATGTCTTTCATAATATCTTCATTCTTATATCTTTGCAGCCATTCTTGAAATTCTCGTACTGTCATCGCTTTTTTGTGAACACTAGAGCGTCCATGATTTATGAAAGAAATTTGCATCTTTCTCACTCTCCGTTCAACATGTTTCACATTATATTATTACAAATCCATGTATGTCTCATTCAGTACTCCCATCTTCATGGCTAGAAAAAGAAGATACACCATCAACTCCCTCATAGTATATGTATGTTTCATGTTCTCGAATCATTTTTAATTTCGTATATGCAAACAGAAATAAAATAATAGCTATCAAGCTCCCCACAATCTCAAGTTCCATTTTATCGCCCCCGTTTCATTATACTCCCATATATTCATCTTACAATTATAAATATGAGTTCCTTACATTCATGTTACAAATATGAATATAAGTTTCTTACTATGAAATTCTTGTGAAAAATTAGTATTTTTTTCAAAAAAATAGCATGGAAACATTTACAAAAGATGAAATATCGTTCAAAATAAAGAAAAATACAAAAAGAACGAATCTTGTTCTCTTTTTCGTAAAAATGTAACAAGGAGAGTTGCTTATGAAAATCGCGGAAGCTGGAGATATCATTGAATTCAAAGACGGTTTACAAGGGCGCGTTCAAAAAGTAAATAAAAACTCTGTTATTGTAGATATAACAATTATGGATAATTTTAGAGAGTTAGATATGGAACCGCTTACTGTTGTCAATCATAAAAACTATACAATTATTACACAACATGTATAAAATACTAGAAAAGAAGAGACAGCCTACAAAGCTGCCTCTTTTTCCTTTAGCGATTATCTACTGTTTCTGGATATAAATCATGATTCATTAAACGATATTCAGCCATTTTTTCATATTTCGTGCCAGGGCGTCCATAGTTACAATATGGATCAATAGAAATACCACCACGTGGTGTAAATTTACCCCATACTTCGATGTAGCGTGGATCCATTAGTTTGATTAAGTCATTCATAATTACATTCATGCAATCTTCGTGAAAATCTCCATGATTACGGAAACTGAATAAATATAACTTTAACGATTTACTCTCTACCATTTTTTGCTCTGGAATGTAGCTAATGTAGATTGTCGCAAAATCTGGTTGTCCTGTTTTCGGGCATAAGCTTGTAAACTCCGGACAATTAAATTTTACAAAATAATCACGATTTGGATGATTATTATCAAACGTCTCTAAAATTTCCGGGCTATATTCAAATAAATATTTTGTATTTTGATTTCCTAGTAATGTTACATCTTTCAAATCTTCATCTTTTCTTCCAGTCATCTTAAAATCTCCCTTCATTCATACAGTACTTATACACCGCGTTTATTGCCCCATACTAAAGCGTGAAGTTGCGGTAATACTTTCGCATCATTCATTTCCTTACATTGCATTGCTTTGTCAATGAGCCATTCATATTTTGTAAGTAGACGTTGAATTAACGATGTATCGTCTGTTGTCTGTGTATCATCATTTCCAACTTGTAAGAAGAACGGAACGTGCGGATAACGTTCATGTACCTCTTTTGCGTATGCAAAATCTCGATCGTCAAATACAACCACTTTTAAACTAAATTCCTTTCCTTCTAGCTTATCAATGATTGAATCCAATATAACAAAATCCGTTGTCATCTTTGAACTCGGTGGCTTTGGTGAGATTGTCACCTCATCTATATGAAGTAACCAATCTTGCCATTTACTTCCTTGCGTTTCAATTGCTGTACGAATCCCTTTCTTTTTTAATAAAGAAATCAATTCTCCTAAATGTTTCAACAACGCTGGATTCCCACCTGAAATCGTTACATGTGAGAAATTTTCACCACCAATTTGCACAAGTTCAGAAAAAATTTCTTCTGACGACATTTGACGAATTTGCTCTTTCGCAGAACCGTCCCATGTAAATGCAGAATCACACCATGCACAGCTATAATCGCAACCTGCTGTGCGAACAAACATTGTTTTTTGTCCAACAACCATTCCTTCTCCTTGAATTGTCGGCCCAAAAATCTCTAATACAGGAATGTTACTCACCCATCATCCACTCCCGTCTTACTTCTGCATAACTTGTTGGTGTTTCAAATAAGCGCACAAACTCAACACGCGCTCCTTTATATTCATTTTGTCGATCACCTTTTGTTAGTGCCTCTTCCATTTTCTCGAAAATCCATACAACCATATTTTCAGCAGTTGTATTCATTGCTGGAAGTGTTTCATTTAAGTAACGATGATCTAAATATATTTCAATTTCATTTTTCCAAATTTCTTTTATATCACCAAAATCAATCGCTAGGCCAATTTCATTGACATAACCACTAATTCCGAAAATTACTTTATACGTATGTCCATGAAGGTTTTTACATTTCCCTTCATAACAGTGTAGATGATGTGCAGCATCAAACGTAAATTCTTTACTAACCATAACACGCTTATTATGATACTTCAGTTGCTTACACTCAATGTCTTGACCTATTTTTTGTAAATTTTCAACAATGCGAAATCCAAAGAAGTTTTGTGTCATTATGCTTTCGCTCCTTCACGCTCTTGTACATATTTATCAAGTCCTGCTTTACGAAGCTGACACGCTGGACATTCACCGCAACCATCACCAATAATCCCGTTATAACAAGTTAACGTTTTTTCACGGACAAATTCAAATGCCCCAAGTTCGTCTGCTAATTTCCACGTTTCCGCTTTATCAATCCACATAAGTGGTGTATGAATAACGAATGGATAATCCATCGATAAATTTAATGTAACGTTTAACGATTTCACAAACACATCACGGCAATCTGGATACCCGCTAAAGTCTGTTTCACACACACCTGTTACGATATGGCGTGCCCCTACTTGTTTAGCTAATACAGCCGCAAACGATAAAAACAATAAATTACGTCCATCCACAAATGTCGACGGCAACTCGCCATCTTCATGTGTTATTTCCATATCTGTACGCGTTAACGCATTAGGAGCAAGCTGATTTAACAGGCTCATATCAAGTACAGTATGTTTCACACCTAACTCTTTTGCGATTTCTGCTGCACAGTCAATTTCGAGCTTATGACGTTGATTATAATTAAACGTCACTGTTTCTACTTCTTCAAACTGTTCAAGCGCCCAAAATAAACATGTTGTACTATCTTGACCGCCACTAAAAACAACAACTGCTTTTTCCTTTTTCATTTCACTCATTCTCCTCTTTTTTCGATTACAAGAAGAAAGAGCGTTCTTGAACTGTCATACTAAAAAAACAAAACAATATCTAAAGAATATTGTTCTCTCCTTAGTTTTTTATAGAGGGAGTTCGCGAACCTCTCCCACGCTACGCATGGACTGTCTTCTTCAATTTTCATCTTTCATTGTAACATAGCGGATGTAAGAGTGGAAAACGTCTGTTTTTTCTATCTTTTCTAAAAATATTATTTTATTTTCCTTCATATTAATAGTATGATAATTCTATATATCACATCTTTCACTTCTCACTACAAGGAGGTTTTAAAGCTGAAGCTTTTTATTATGTACCTCTTCTTAAATATATTGTTTATTCTAGTTACAATGCTAATTTATCATTTATTTTGGAGTGAAAAAGGAAATCGCTCTCCGAAGCTCAATTCGCTTGTATTTGTCCTGTCTTGCAGCATTACCGCTATTGTTTGTATGTCGTTTGCTGCAAAAGTTGATTTCGGCTTTCAATTCGACTTCCGACATATTGTGCTAATTGTCGGAACTTTATCCGGTGGCCCAGTAGCAGGTGGTGCAATTTTTGGCGTTATGAATCTATATCGTTTTTTTATTGGCGGCAGCGGTGTCATCCCTTCTTTTATTGCATCTATCGTTTTGTACATTTTTCTTATTACAACATACAAAACATATATAAGAGGAAAAATACGACCAAAAATGTATTTAGCTTTTTTTTACAGCCTGATTTATGGCATAGTTTGGATTCCTTATTTTCTATCTATAGTTCCAAATCCGAAGAACTATCTACCTTATATCATTACATACGAATTATGCACCATCATAGGAACGATTTTAATTTTATACTTAATGGACGTATTACAATCGCAAGTTCGTCTTGCAAAAGAACTTGTGAACGCCGAGAAATTTCAATTGATTGGTGAGATGGCGGCTTCAATTTCACATGAAATTCGAAACCCTCTTACATCAACGAGAGGATTTCTTCAATTGCTACAATCGAAAAACTACACAGAACAAGACAAACTGTTGTACTTAGATATCGCTATACACGGTATTGATCAAGCTAACCATGTATTAACAGACTATTTAACATTTGCAAAACCAAGTATTGAAAAAATACAAACGTTACAGTTAGAAGAAGAATTACTTCATGTTCTTACGCTCATGACACCATTAGCGAACCTTTCTAACGTTCGTATTCATTATACGAAACAAAGTAAAATATTTTACATAACGGGAGAAAAACACAAGCTTAATCAATGTCTTTTAAACATTGTAAAAAATTGCATTGAAGCGATGCCAAACGGCGGAGACCTTACATTTACCTTAACACCCGCTCATAAACACATCCAATTACATATTCAAGATACCGGAATTGGTATGAACAATGAACAAATAAAACGCCTCGGTTCCCCTTTTTACTCTACAAAAGAAAAGGGAACAGGTCTTGGAATGATGGTTGTGTTTAGTGTCGTAAAAGCAATGAACGGAAAAATTAAAATATCTAGTAAGAAAAATGTTGGAACATCTTTCCTTCTTACATTTCCTTTAATAGAAAAAACGTGATGCAACTGCATCACGTTTTTTTCGTTTCATCCACAAGTTCCGCAAAAGTTTTCACTTTCCCATGTGGCTGCTGATGTTCTTTTCGCGCTTTCCATTGTCGTTCTTGCTCCCGTTTTTTATTTCCCATTATTTCAACTCCTTTTAAGATGTCCTTATATATGTTCCGACATATAAAGTAGGAATATACATACATGAAACGATACACAACTCATGGAAATTGAAATAACAGTGGTGCATGTCACCTGCCATCCTAAAAAACTTCCATCAGTGGAGAATGAAGCTCATCCCACTTGATGGAAGTTTCACTTTATCCCGCATGAACAGGCAGTATCTTCAGCTTCTCTCGATGACTAACTGCCCGTAAATGCCCGATTGGTGAAAGCTTTCCAGCAGAGCACCACTGATGGAAGTTTCACTTTATCTTTGCAAAATTGAATGTTTCGCTTCTTTCAACTGTGTAAGATGACGTTGTTCATGTAAATCTAAGAATTGTACCCATTGATATAAATTAAGCTCATCAAATACAGGGTGTTTAAGCGATTTTTCAAATAGTTCTTTTTCATTAACAATGCTATGAAGAACATGCAAGAGCTTTTCTCTTGAACTTTGCAGCAATTGAATCATTTGTGCTTTTTTCATTATCGTTTCTGTTGGTTGCATTTGCTGAGGGGCTTCTCTCTTTCTTGTTCGATCGAGTGTAAGTTGAAGGTCTTGTAGTGGAACAACTTTTCTTTCGTTTTTATGAAGTGCATATACAATTGCGGATGTAACAGATTGTTCAACTAGATGAAGGTGATGTAAAACTTGCATTATGCTCCATTTATCGCGGCGTGGCTTCGTGTTAATTTCTGTATCCGTTAACATTTCAATTTCTGATAAAAGCATCTGTCTTGTAGACGACATTCCTCGTAACAACGTCTCCATATTCATATTTGCATAAGATTGCGCCATATTTCTCCCCCCTATTTGGTTAAAAAGAGGCGCTTCTTCAAAGAAACACCTCTTTTTTAATTATTCTAAATTTTCTTTTATTATCTCATTTTTCCAAACATGTGTCGATTGTAAATTCATAAAAAACAGTGTATATTTTTTACAATTTTGTGTCATCTACTTCATCTAACCATGCATGAATTTCATCGATGACACCCTTCACACATCCATCAGCAAACGGAGAGATTAAATTTGCCGTTTCAACTAATCGTAAAAATGATTTACTTCCGCCTTGACGACAAAGGTGAACATAATCTTCCCATGCTTCTTGACGATTCTCTCTAGAGCGTTTCCAAAATTGAAGTGCACAAATTTGCGCTAACGTATAATCAATATAATAAAATGGTGAATTATAAATATGCGCCTGACGTTGCCAAAAGCCTCCGCGCTCTAAATAATCATTTTCTTCATAATCACGGTGTGGTAAGTACTTTCTTTCAATCTCACGCCAAGCTGCTTTACGCTCAGCTGGTGATGCGTCTGGATGTTCATATACAAAATGCTGGAATTCATCAACAGATACACCATATGGTAAAAATAGTAAAGCCGAACTTAAGTGTGAGAAGTAATATTTCTCTGTATCTTCTTCAAAGAATAATTTCATCCACGGCCATGTGAAAAACTCCATGCTCATAGAATGAATTTCACATGCCTCATACGTCGGCCAATTATATTCTGGAATTTCATACTGGCGGCTTTCATATACTTGGAAAGCATGTCCTGCTTCGTGCGTTAACACATCAATATCACCAGACGTTCCATTAAAATTTGAGAAAATAAAAGGTGCTTTATAGTTTTCAATATATGTACAATAGCCTCCGCCAGCTTTTCCTTTTTTTGCAACAAGATCAAGTAAATTATTTTCTAACATAAAGTTAAAAAATTCATTTGTTTCTTCTGATAGTTCTTTATACATTGTTTTGCCGTGATTCACAATCCAATCAGCATCACCTTTTGGTACAGCGTTACCAGATGCGTATTCAAAGTTCTCATCATAATACGCAAGCTTCTCTACCCCAATGCGTGCCTTTTGCCTTTGTCTAAGCTCTGTTGCAACAGGAACAATATAATCAAGCACTTGCTTACGGAAATTTGCAACCATCTCTGCATTATAGTCAGTGCGATACATTCTTGCATATCCAAGTTCTACAAAATTGTTAAAGCCAAGTTTCTTCGCAATTGTCGTTCTTACTTTTACAAGTTCATCATAAATATGATCTAACTCTTCTTCATGCTCTGCTAAAAAACCGTAATATGCCTCACTTGCTTGTTTACGCATATTACGATTTGTATGCTGCATAAACGGGGCAAGTTGTGATAATGTTCGCTCTTCTTCTTCAAATAAAATTTTAGCTGCCGCTAATAACTGCGTATATTGAGAAGATAATTTATTTTCTAGCTGTAGATCCGCTACCACTTCATCAGAATATGTTTTCATTTCAGCCTCTGCAAGTGCAAAGAGCTGTGTACCATAATATTCTTCTAATTGTTTTCGAAATGGGGACTGTGTTAATGCCTCATAATACTTTGTTACATACCCTTTCACAATTGGAGAATATTCATCAAAGAAATCTTGTTCTTCTTTATAGAATTCATCTGTCGTATCTATACTGTGACGAATATAACATACGTTATACATAGTGCTGAAATCATTGCGAATTGCATTAATATGTGCAATTACTTTCTTTTGTTCTTCCACTGTTTTTACACTCTTGAACTGCTGCAAAGCTTCTGTAAATCTTTCTTTCACTTCATCCATATTTGGACGTTTGTACTCATAACTTTCAAATGCCATGTAAATAGCCCCTTTCTCTTCTAAAAAGCATTCTCGTACTATTATTCCATATCTTTTGCAAATCCCCTTTATTGAACAACAGAATTCACCTACATATATTTTAAAATTCATACATTTTAATTTCAAACTTGAGATACATTGAAAATTCTATACTATTGTTCATTAAGTAAGAAATATGATACAACTAATCATCAGTGAAGGGCTTACCGCTCGCAAATAGCGGGATAAATAAAAAAACTTTGAACTATGCATTCAAAGCTTATAAGACTTTTTACTATTTCTCATATTTCCCTATCTTCTTTAACAACGTTAATAGTTGATCTTTCTCATCCTTGTTTAACATATGGAATGATTCATGTATGACTTTTTCATGATTCGGAAAAATATTGGAAATCAATTGCAGCCCTGATTCAGTTAAATGAGCATAAATGACACGCCGATCATTTGGACAAGGCTTTCGCTCTACAAGTCCTTTTTTTTCTAATTTATCAACAACATACGTAATACTGCCGCTTGCAATTAAAATTCTTTCACCAATTTGTTGCAATGGTTGATCTCCCTTATGATATAACAGTTCTAGCACTGCAAACTCTGTTGGATTTAACCCGTTACTTTGAATAGATTTATTGGTAGTATCCATAACCGAACGGTGTACGCGCGATAAAGCGATAAATACTTTTAACGATTTGGAAATATTTTCTCTCTCATACTGAGATGTCATAACTCTTCAATCCTTTACTAAATTTCTTTTCAAATAGCAATATTATATCAAATTTCAAAAACACCGTCTTGTTTCAACGTATTACAATAAAAAATAATAAAAAAATATAAAAGCACTGCATATTTAAGAATGTTTATATATAATGAAAATAAAAACAGAAGGAGTTAGCAATTTTGAACGTAAAACTACGCAACACGCTTTTATATATTTTGCTTGTTATATTGCCAACTCTTTGTATTAGCGCTCTCTTTTTTTCATACCACAAATATACAATGCAGCGTGAAAATAAACAGGCAGCTCATACAGTCGGATTTTTATATAGAGACTATTTAGATCGTTATTTAGGGGATGCAACATCTGCATTAGAAATGCTTGCTATGGTTATTAGCACAAAAACGAAGGATAGTAATCAAATCCAACAAGTCCTACAAAGTACAGATGAAAGAGACCCTCGCTATTCTGGTCTGTATTATGCGAATACAGATTATAAAATTACAGTAGCATCATCCAGTTTAAAAAAAAGCTTTGATATCGCCGATCGTTCTTATGCACAAGAGGCTTTGAAAAATAAACGGACCACGGTTTCATCTGCAATTACTGATCGTATTTCTGGACATCGAGTCATTGCGATTGCTACTCCTGTTCTCAAAAAGAATAAAGAGGTTTCCGGACTACTCATAGCAAGTTTACGATTTGACTATATTGCAGCATCTTTAAATGCAATCAAACCAAAATACCATTTTGAAGTGCTTGATAAGCAGGGAATTACATTTTTACAAGATGATAATCACAAATTTTCTCAAAAAAACATACAACCAATTACTGTTCCATTAACAAGATTACCGTGGAGCGTTTCTATTTATCCGTTACCTATTCAACAAAATATTCTATACCAGAACGTCTTTACAGAATGTTTAATAACATTCTTTCTTATGAGTATTTTATTTTTAGTTGGAAAGTATATGCTTCTGAAAAGGCAAACAAAATTGGAAAGAAAACAAAATGAAGTACAAAAAATGGAATTAGTTGGCTCTCTTGCTGCAAGTACAGCCCACGAAATTCGTAATCCTCTTACAGGCATTAAAGGACTCGTCGCTCTTTTAAAAGAAAAACATACAAATGAACAAGACCAATTTTATTTCTCAATTATTGAACAAGAAATTGAGAGGATTAATGAAATTGCCAGTGAATTCCTTATCCTTGGAAAACCAACTGCTATTATTGAAAAAACATACGATTTAAGAAACATTGTAAAAGAAGTTTCGTTAATTATTCAATCTGAGGCAAATTTACATAACGTTCAAATTTCCATACATATGCCAGAAAATCCAATTCTTATTCGTTGCTCAAATGATCATATCAAACAAGTTATTTTAAATATTACAAAAAATGCTTTTGATGCAATGTCATTAGGTGATACATTGACAATTATAGCCGAAGCAAGCGGAAATACAGCTCAATTACGTATTATAGACACAGGGAAAGGAATTCCAGAACACATCCAAAAACATATTTTCCATCCATTTTTTACAAACAAAGATACAGGAACAGGACTAGGCCTTGTCGTATGCAAAAGAATCATTGAAATGTACAATGGTCAAATTACGATTAAAAGCAAAGAATATGTAGGAACAACTGTATGCATTACACTCCCGCTCCATTCACAATAATCATCCCTTTTTCCATACAGGGATGATTATTTCATAAATGCTGTAATAAACATTCTCCAAAACACATTCGATCTCACATTGTTTGACGTTTTAAAAACTGGCGTTTTTATCATTAAAAACCATTTCGATACTTTATTCTCTTTGTAACGTTGATATTTCATAATAAGCATGTCCAATTCTTGACTTACTTGAATTGTCTCTAGACTATTAAGTCCATTTATAAGCCCTAAATGAATCATTTCTTCGCGCTTCACATTAATATCGCGTAAAAGCTTGTCCAATGTAGATTTCCTTTTTGCTACAAACATACATATCCCCCTCGATATTCTTCGGTAATCTGTATTCCTTTCTTATTAAAAATGGAATTTTCTGTTTTTAATCCGTTAAGTGTGAACGTTCAGAAAATTAAACATTTTCTCCCTGTAATTTACAAATCTTTATCCTCACCTTGAGAATTATTACAAATTATTCTATCTTTGTAAATACATTCGCAATAATAGACATTTTTTTTGTTTTATTTTAGTTGAAACCCCTCTTAATTATAATTTTCCCTCTTTTTTACAATTACATTTTCGACATTTTATGCGGTTAAATTACTTCAAAACGTAAACGATAACAGTAGACTATCATTTATCCGGCTATTCGCGGGCAGGAAGACCCCCATCCCAAGACTATGAGAAATTAAAGAATATAAATGAGGAAACCATCAGCAGATGAGATCTCCTATCTACTGATGGTAGTTTCATTCTACTCATTTAAACCGAAAATGAACAATCTCTCGTCTATTGATGGGTGTTTTGTATTATTAAGAAGGGAGAATCTTACATGCGAAAATATATTGTTATCTTTTTACTTACGGCGCTACTGCCAGTCATAACTTTTTCTGTACCGACCTACGCTCATACAAATAAAGTAGCAATTGTCATTGATGACTTTGGAAACAATATGAAGGGAACGGAAAAAATGTTATCTCTTCCTATTCCGTTAACCGTTGCAGTTATGCCATTTCTTCCATCCACAAAACAAGATGCAACATCAGCTCATCAAAAAGGACACGAAGTTATTATACATATGCCGATGGAGCCTGTAAAAGGAAAAAAAGAATGGCTTGGTCCAAAAGCTATTACAACAGACTTAAGTGATGATGAAATTAGAAGTCGCGTCAAACAAGCAATTAAAGAAGTTCCATTTGCAATTGGAATGAATAATCATATGGGTTCAAAAGCAACTGCTGATGAAAGAGTGATGCGTATTATACTATCCGTTTGTAAAGAACATGGTCTCTTTTATTTAGATAGTAAAACAAGCCCAAACAGCGTTGTAAAAAAAATTGCTGAAGAAATTGGTGTACCTACTGTAGAAAACAAGCTATTTTTTGATGATGTATATACTTCTTCTCACGTAACAAAACAAGCAAATTCTCTTTTGAAGAAAATAGAAAAAGAACCTGTTATGGTAGCTATTGGTCATGTTGGGCCACCAGGTGAAATTACCTCTTCCGTCATTCGGTCTTACATTCCGAAAATTCAAGAAAAGGCTGATTTCATCTTCTTATCTGATCTTGTATCACCAGCGCCACCTGTTTCTTCACAAAAATAGAGAGAGGCTTCTGCCTCTCTCTATTTCTAAATACGGTCTACATGACTGACTCGAAAACCTTTTTTTTCTAATCTTGCCACTAATGCTTCTAGCTCTTTTTGGTTTAAATCCTCTGTAAGATTAACAATAACACGCCTTATATATTGATCACCATTATCTAACGTAAATAAACCACCGATATTATAAGACTTTAATAATGTGCCAAGCTCTTTAATAATTCCTTTAGATTCATGCGTCGCTAACGTTAATATATACCCACCTGTATTCATTCCAAATGAGTCTTCAATTACATCAAAAATATTAGAATGTGTTAAAATGCCCACAAACTCATGGTAATCATTTAGTACAGCTAGAAATGGCAGTCGACGAATTGTATAAAAAGCTCGGAAGAAAGAATCACGCTCAAAAATAAATGCTTGCTCATTTTCCATTAGCTCCGAAACTTTTTCTTTGCTTCCTTCTTTCTCCCTACATTTATTCTCTAACATATCCGCTTTATAAATAATACCCTTGAAAGTCTTACTATCCTCTGTTAAGACAGGAATCGCTCTATATCCACAATGATCCATTATCTCTAACGCCCGTTCTACATCTTCATTCTCTGAGCAAGTCACAACCTGTTGCTTTGGAAGAAAATGATATTTAACTCGCAAAATACGTTCCTCCCCACATGACGACATGTAATCTATATATAATAAGGAGAGCCATATTTTATGAGTAAAAATTCATTTATAAAAACGCTTTCATTTTCAAAGTTTCTTTGTACCTTATCCCATCTCTCTTTAGGTATTTCTACCTAAAGAAGACTTTCAATTAAATAACTGAGCTTTTCGTTCCTTTAATCATTAACAGTTTCACATGATAATTCATTAAGTACTCTAATCCTTCTAACCATTTTTTTGTTTCTTCTGGCGTTGTTCCCCATACAATTAATCCGTAATTATGAACAAGCACAGCTCCTCCGCCCTCGGTAAAGCAAGGCACACTCTCTTCTAGCAAATTCGCAAATTTACTTTCATTTTCTACAATTGGAATTGTAATACCTGTAATGCCCTCCTTACCAAAAACACGTTCTACATTTCTTTGTTCAAACGTTACTTCTCCTTCTTTTCCATATAACTCAGACATTAAATGACTATCAACTGTTTGTACTTGTAAAATGCATTCTGCCTGACTTTTCTTATAAATATCTGCATGCATAAATGACTCTGAAGCTGGTTTCTCATCAATCGCAAATACTGGTTCACACGTACTATTGACTACAATAAAATCATCTTCCGCAAATAATCCTTTATCTTTCCCTTCTATATTAACTAAAAATGTAAGCGGATCTTTAGACGTACGCATTGATAAGCTAATTTTTGTCCCATAAAACCAATCACGAAGAGCCAACTCCATCTTAATATCCCGTAATTCTTTCCATTTCTTTAAAAATAATAACACATTGTCACCCCCGTATTGTTATCTTCTGTTTCTATGTAAAAGGCGATATTTTTTTGATAATTCGCAAAATTTAATTGAATTATCACATGAGAAACCTTTTTTGTCAATACGCTTTTGCCATGTTCCATAAACTTTATCCAAATAAAAAGAGCCCTGTTATAAGGCTCTTTTGTTCATCATAATTTGCAGCATGGCATTCTTCTCTTGTTCATTAATAATGCGTAGTTTTTGTAGTATATGTGCATATATTATTATCTTCTCACGCATTCTGTTACTCACCTCTTCTCCCTTCTTTCCCATAACCAACTTTTTTTCTGTTGGTAAATTATATGACGATCAAGAAAAAATGTGTCCTTTTTTTTTGCACATAGCCAACATTTTGCGAATGTTGTTTTTTTTCCATATATATGCCTATACTAAACAATGTAATTCTAAATTAAAGTTGAGGGAAAAAATATGAACGTTGTTATTAGTACGTTAAACGCAAAGTACATTCATACAAATCTAGCAATTCGTTATATCAAAGCATATGCCCAGCCTGAATTTGATTTAGAAATGGCTGAATATACGATTAACGATCCTGCCATGAATATTGTTACTGATTTGCATAAGCGTAAACCTGATGTAATAGGATTTAGCTGTTATATTTGGAACATCGAAGAAACAATTGAAGTCATTCAAATGCTCAAGAAGATTAATCCAAATCTTATCATTTTTGTCGGTGGTCCAGAAGTTACATATGATGTGACAGATTGGCTAAAACGTGTTCCAGAAATCGATTTTATTATTATTGGTGAAGGAGAAATTGCTGTAAAAAATCTTCTATTTGAAATACAAGGTGCACAGCAATTTGAAAAGCTTGACGGTATCGGATTTATAAAAGCTGATGGTACCCATGTAATAAAACCGCAACGTGAGAAACTAAACTTAAAAGAATTACCATCACCATATCGTTTTCCGGAAGATATTCCACATTTAAGTAAACGCATTACCTATATTGAGACAAGTCGTGGTTGTCCGTTTAGCTGTCAATTTTGTTTGTCTTCTATTGAGGTTGGCGTTCGTTACTTTGATCGCGAACGTATTAAAGAGGATATTCGCTACTTAATGAAGAATGGTGCACGTGTTATAAAATTCGTCGATCGTACTTTTAACATTAGCCGTAGCTATGCCATGGAGATGTTTCAATTTTTAATTGATGAACATGTACCTGGAACCGTATTTCAATTTGAAATTACAGCCGATATTATGAGGCCTGAGGTCATTGAATTTTTAAATACACATGCCCCTGCTGGCTTGTTCCGATTTGAAATTGGTGTACAATCTACAAACGATCAAACAAACGACCTTGTAAAACGACGTCAAAACTTCGAAAAACTGACGAGAACAGTTACAATGGTTCGTGATGGACAAAAAATCGCACAACATTTAGACTTAATTGCCGGACTGCCCGAAGAAGACTATCAATCATTCAGAAAAACATTTAATGATGTCTTTGCTTTAAGACCAGAAGAATTACAACTTGGCTTTTTAAAAATGCTGCGTGGTACAGGACTTCGAATTCAAGCAAATGATTATCAATATGTATACATGAATCAGGCACCATACGAAATGCTTGGAAATAATGTCCTATCATTTGATGAAATTATTCAAATTAAACAAGTTGAAGATGTATTAGAAAAATATTGGAATGCCCATCGTATGGATAACGCTGTGTCATATGTTATATCTCATACATTTGATACACCTTTTGATTTCTTTCAAGAATTTGGAACTTATTGGGATACACAAGGATGGAGCCGAATTGGACACCAACTAGAAGATTTATTCCAACGTCTGTATCAATTTTTACAATCAAGAGAAACGACACAACTTCATACGATTAAGGCTTTATTGACAGTTGATTATTTACAAAATCATAAATATCGTCCTCGTAAATCATGGATAACGGAACAAAAGAAAAAGGAGGAAGTAAATTCCTACTACAAAATGATTATGGAACGCCCGAACATACTAGGAGACGAATTTGCTACGCTTCAATTGGCAGAAAAAGATTTGTATAAACATACCATTATAGAGCATATACCATTTGACTACCACTCTTACATGAAGCATGGTGAAATGATTTCAAGACCTTCCATCCTTGTTGCCTACTACAATCCGAAAACGACACAATGTGAATTATATGCAACAAATGTGAGCTGATTAACAGAACTTACATAATTTCACAAGAAAAACAGGGGCTTTCATTCATACCGGAAGCCCCTGTTTTTCTAACTAATAGTCCAGCGAATACCCGCTCTCTTTACCTCTTCTTCAAAGCTATGTGGCATGCTTTTATCACAAATGACATGATGTATATCTAAAAATCCAGAAATACGATAATTCCCTCTTATTCCCAGCTTTGTATGATCGCATAAAATAAATGTTTCTTCTGATTGTCGAATCATAGCTTCTGATAACTTCGCTTTCTCTAATTCAAAGCTTGAAACTCCGAAAGTAGGCAGAAGTCCATCAATTGAAATGAATGCTTTATCAAAGTGAAATTGCTGAATGGCTTGTTGAGAAATAGACCCTGATACCCTGCAATGCTTGGGAGTCACTTTTCCACCAATAAACAACAATTGACCATCAATCATTTTCTTATTAATAAAAGAAATTAATTGCGTTGCAACGGGAAACGAGTTTGTAATAACAGTCAAATTTTTTCGGTAAATAAGATATGGTACCATTTGGAGTGGTGTGCTACCATCATCAATAACAATGACATCACCATCCTCTACAAAAGTTGCTGCTTTATAGCCAATACGTTTTTTTTCTTCTAAACATAGCATTTCTCTTTCTAGCATTGGAGGATCCACTTTAGTCCCTGGTAATCCGACTGCTCCCCCATATACTTTCTTCAACTTCTTCTCGCGATCTAGGTCTCCTAAATATCTACGAATTGTTTCTGTTGATACCGAAAGTTCTTTTGCAAGCTCTGATACGTTTACTTTTCCTCTTAACTCTACTTGCTCAATAATGATCCGCTTACGCTCTTCTCCGACAACAGACATGACTTCACCTCCACTTATAAAAGTCTTATTTCTCTTATACCAATACTACTTACTCATGTATATAAATTCTTCGCTTCTCTCTCAATCTTGAGATAGAGGGCTTACTGTCTGCGAATAGCGGGATAAATAAGAAAAAGACCATCCCTGTTGTTAAAATTTTTCTTCATGTTTTGTCCTCTCCTTTGTTTTCATATGTATAATTTCAATATAAACGTAAAGTGTAAAAACTATATTAAACAAAGATTAATCTTTTGTTTGTTTTTGTGTAATACGTTGCTACTTCTATGTTTTCTCCCTCTTTTTCGCCTACAACATAACAATGAATTTACAACAATTAAAAAATCCCACAAAAAAGAGACGTTTATAAAAAACGCCTCAGTTTTTCTTGCCTTTTTTCGAATTGCGATTTGCATATTTTGCAACATCTTCATTTTCGTACTCGACTGCAAATTCCGCATCCGGCAAGCTTTCTTTTGGAGTTTGATTGTTTCTTGCAGCTGCGTTACGACTTACCTTTCGTTTTACCATACGAAACACTCCTTAATCCTTTATATAAAACCAACGCTTACAGTACTAATATGGACATTGAAACTCCACTCTATAGATGGTAACTGTTAACAAGTTGCGAATATGCAATGTGAGGAAATGCTATAAATTAGGAAGGTATATATGCCTTTCACTTTCATAAACAAGGAGCGGTAAATGTGAAGAGAAACCAACCAATCGACTCTCCGATTCTTGATGAAACAATTCCGCATCAAATGAATTTTCCTTCTTTTAAAGGAACTGGGATCACGATGCAACCACCATTCACCAATGAGTATGGCGTGATTATTGGCGACAGCCAATATAATTCAGAAAATAGCCCCCTGAATCAGTGGAGTGATGATATTGATCCTGCTATTATGGCTGGAGACCAATGGGTACATCCAACAAATGATATCGGCTGGATTTCTGAAGAAAATCAAGAATTACTGCAAAAGAACCATAATGATTCAGAAGAAACTTTTATGCATCCGCAGTTTGGTATTAACGATTAATACAAAAATGGCTGTTTCCAAAAGATTAGTAAATACCAATCTTTTTGGAAACAGCTCCTTCTTTTTATATAAATTAAATTGATTTTTGTACTTGGACATAAAGTGAAACTTCCATCGGTATAGATCTTACTTCCCGTGAATAGTGAGATAAAAACATTTACACAAGTATTCTTTTCTGAGAAAAAATATTTGTGTAAAAATAATAAAACTGTCCAAAAATGATACTTTTGGAACAGCTTCTTCTTATCCAACAATAATCCGTTCTTTCGGATACCTATATCGGGGTGGTCTCTCTTTTCCGCCAATTACAAATATGAACGTTAAAATACCAATCCGCCCGATAAACATGAGTGCCATCAATACAATTTTCCCAGTTGTTGTAAGTTCCGGTGTTATTCCAGTCGATAAACCAACTGTGCCAAATGCTGAACATACTTCTACAACAAGGTTCATTAATGGAAATGGTTCCGTTATACATAAAACAAATAGTGCTACGGCACATAGCAAAGCACCCATCAATGTAACAGCAAATGCTTTTACAATATCTTCTTCGTGTAATTGCCTTCCAAATACTCGCACACTTTTACCGCCTTTTGCAAAGGAATACAATACGAGGATACTAACAGCAAATGTCGTAGTACGAATGCCACCGCCAACAGAGCTTGGGGAAGCTCCAATAAACATTAATATACTCATAAAGAAAAGTGTCGGAGGCGAAAATTCTTGAATATCCATCGTTGCTAAGCCGCCACTTCTTGTTGTAACTGATTGAAACAATGTATAAAACAACATTTCATCCCATGATTTCCCGTGTAAAAAATGATTCCACTCTAACAGAAAAATAACGATTGTTCCAACAATCACTAAAGTAAAGAACGTTGTCGTTGTGAGTTTTGTAAATAATGAAAACCGAAATAATTCATGTTTCTTTTTACCTATATATTGCTTGACTTCAATCAATACCGGAAAACCAATTGCCCCTAAAATAATAAGAAGCATATGAATAATTTGTACGATATAATCTTCTTGATACGGTACAAGCGATTGTCCCGTCAAATCAAATCCGCCATTCGTTGTAGCACTAACAGCTGCAAAAAAACCATGAAAATAAGCTTCCTTCCAAGTAGGGAAGTAGTTTAAAAATCTTGTTCCTAATAACAGTGCACCAATTACTTCAATTGAAACAATTAATATTAAAATAGAGCGCATTAAATGAACAAGTCCAGCTAAACTCCATTGATTTTGATCTGCCATAATTAGGCGCCGCTGCTGCAGGCCTATTTTCTTTCCTGTGATCATCCAAACAAACGTACCAAGCGCCATAATACCAAGGCCACCTAATTGTAAAATAAGTGCCAATATAACAATACCTGCTGTAGTAAATGTATCTGGAATCGACACAACGGATAAACCTGTTACACTTACTGCACTAACAGATGTAAATAAAGCATCAATAAATGTCCACTTAACTCCTGGCTTTATAACAAATGGCATGCTTAATAATATAACAGACACAATAACAGCAATACCATAAAATAAAACGATGAGCTGTACCGGCCTTAAATGTTGTAGCAATTTCCTAATAGCTTTCATTCCATCACTTCTTTAACTTTTTTTACGACGAAATATTTCGAAATCCGAACTACTCCCATGTGCAAATAATTCTTGAAATATTTTTGCAAATACCATACCATAGACGGTACCATTCCCGCCATAAGTTAATGCATAATAGAGATTTGCAATCGATTCATCCTCTTTCAAAATGGGCATTCCGTCATGAGTTCCGCCAAATATTGCTGCCCAATAATATTCTGCTTGTACATGTTTCAACTGTGGAAATAATTTTGATGTTATTTGAATAAGAAGATTTCTTTTATGTAGTAGGTGTGTGTCACCATATTTTTGTAACATCATCGGTTCATCTAAGCCACCGATTATAATTCGATTCTTATACGTGCGGCAATATAAATACGGACGCGCAGTTTCCCAAATTAACGACTGCTTGTACCATCCATCGAAGTTTGGTTGTTCATTTGTGACAATTGCATAAGAAGTTGCCAAAGTTGCATTTGCTTCTTTTTTTATTTGTTGCGTTTCGTATCCTGTAGCTATAATAACCGCTTTACATATAATTTTCTTGCCGTTTTTTGTATAACAGATTATATCTTTATGAACAGATTTAATATGAACAATCTCTGTATCTTCAAAAATAGTCGTTCCATTCTTTTTTGCTTTATGAATAAGAGCATGTGTCAACACATACGGATTCACTTCTGCATCTCCTCTTGTATATAAAGCAGCTGGTTTTGTAAATGAGTAACGTTTCGTTATATCCTCTTCTGTAAAAAACTCAACAGGAAAATCATAACATCGTAATGTATCACATTCCTTACGTAGAAATGAAACATCCTCTTTATTACTTGCATAATATAAGCTTCCTCTACGAATAAATTCAGTATCTATATCGAGTTTTGTTACCACTTGTTCCAAAGTATCCAGCGCATCGTAACATAATCGATATGCTCGAACTCCTTTTTCTACACCAAATGTATGCACAAATGAAGTTAATGATTTATCTTGAGTATATTGTAGCAACCCTGTATTCGCAAGTGTACTTCCGCTTGCAACTTTCCCTTTATCTACAACTGTCACTTGTAGTCCAATTGCCGATAACATATATGCAAGTTGAGCACCCATTTGACCACTTCCAATAATAAGCACATCACATATCATATCATTTTCCAACATTTTATAACAGGGTGCAGAAATTCCTTCATTCCAAAACAATTTTCCAAATTGCAGTTTCATCAAATCTCTCCTAAAATAAAGGTGTCTTTCTTTGCCTTATTATTTTTCTTTATTTCCCATAAAAAAATCCAGCTAGTTTTCACTAGCTGGATTTTAAATTATCACGCTCTAACAGCGGTTCTCACTTCTTTCAATGCCGCCCGTATGAGCCCGATTGGGCGGGCTTTCTATCAGTGGGAAAAACACCCACTGATAGAAGTTTCGCTTTACCCCGCTCTAACGGGCAGTATCTTCAGCTTCCCTCGGTGGCTAACTGCCCGTATGAGCCCGATTGGCTCAACTAACTATCAGTGGGAAAAACACCCACTGATAGAAGTTTCGCTTTATTTTGAACGTTCCTCAAGCCAGTTACCAATTGTCGGATACGTTTGTTTTACTGCTGTTCCTCCGTATACAATTGACATGTGCCCTGTCGGGATACACACATATTGCTTATCAATACTAGAAATATGATCTAACAATGCTTCCACTTGACATGGGAGTGCAATATGATCACGTTTAGCAGAAATGTTCAATACATTTGCCTTAATATTTTCTAATTTCACTTGTTGGCCGCGAATGACAAGTTCCCCTTTTACTAACTTATTTTTTTGGTAGAACTCACGAATCCATTGACGATATGCTTCTCCTGGAAACGGAATTCCATCCGCAACCCATTTTTGAACTAATCTCCAACTTTCTACAAACTGTTCATTTTCTGAGCGATCAAGAAGCGCTACATATGGGCCTACAAAATTGGAAATTGGTTTTAACATTTTATTTCCGAAATCAATCATTTCTGGAGGAATATTCCCAAATGTATCAACTGCTTTATCTAAATTAAAATATTTTTCATCTAATAATGGTCCATATAAACCTGTATCCGAGAAGTCAAACGGGCTCGTCATGAAAATTAAATTACGAATTGGCATATGCGGATGAAGGGCAGCATAAATAGAAGTTAAAGTTCCGCCCATGCAATAACCAAGAAGAGAAATCTCTTCCGCATTTGCTGTGCGCAATACTTTTTTTACAGCTTTTGCAATGTAATCAAGAACAAAATCATCAAATTTCAAATGACTATCTTCTAAACCAAATGTTCCCCAATCTAGCATATACACATCAAAGCCACGGTCTACTAAATATTCCACTAAACTATTCCCTGGTGTTAAATCCATAATATACGGTTTATTAATAAGAGCATAAATTAACAAAATAGGAACAGAATGTGTTTTTTCTTGTTTTGGAATGTAACGATATAACTTCGTCTTATTTTTCGTCCAAATAACTTCTTTCGGTGTTAAGCCCACTTGCGGCTCCGGTTCACGAAGTAACACTTCACTTGCTCGTTTAAAGCGTCGATATGCTTTTCGATATTCCTCTGGATATAACTCTAATTGTTTTTCCCATTCCGCTCTTAATGTTGTCATTTTTACAACTCCTTTATTTTCATTTCTTTTAGAAAGAAAGAAGTGCATACCTATCATAGACATGCACTTCTTTGTTGTTAGATTACATATATAAACCGCCGTTAATATTTAATTGCTGTCCTGTAATGTATGCACCATCGCGGCATAAATATACAACACCTTTTGCAATTTCATCTGCTTGACCGAAACGTTTCTTCGGAATTTTCGCTACGATTTGCTCACGAACATTTTCCGGAACTTCTGCTACCATCTCCGTATCAATAAAGCCTGGACAAATCGCATTTACTGTTACATTTGTTCTTGCAAGTTCTAATGCTAAAGATTTTGTGAACCCAATCATACCAGCTTTTGCAGCTGAATAGTTCGTCTGCCCAAAGCCACCAGCTTGCCCAATAATAGAAGAAATACTAATAATTCGTCCTTCTTCTGCTTCTGTTATGTATGGAAGTACAGCACTTGTTGTATTAAATACGCTGCTTAAATTTACATCGATAACGCGATCCCAATCTTCACGGTTTAACTTTTTAAATGTACGATCTCTCGTAATACCAGCATTGTTAACTAAAATGTCCACTTTACCAAAATGTTGTACTGTTTCTTCTACAAGACGTTTTGCATCTTCTAATTTAGAAACATCCGCTTGACAAGCATATACATCATGGCCTTCTTTTGCTAGCTCATTCACAAGGTTCTCAGCAGCGTCTTTACTGCTATTGTAGTTAATCACTACTTTTGCACCTTCTTGTGCTAGTGCTACTGTAATTGCTTTTCCAATTCCCTTTGCTCCACCTGTTACGATTGCTACTTTTCCATGTAATTGAGCCATTTTTGCTCCCCCTTTGTTATAATTCGCGGCCACATGATGGATGAACTTTTCCTAGACGCCCACCGCAATGAATAGACACATTTATAAATGATATACCGCGCTAGAAAGAGGTTCTCCCTTCCTCTTTCTGAACGAGTATATATTTAACGAAATTATTTTTTATTATCATTTTTCGCTTGTACTGCTTGTACTGCTGGTACTTGTAATTTTTCTAATACTTTATTTTGTTTTTCTAACAATTCCAAAATTTTATCTAATTTATTTTCTAGTGTATGAATATCTTGTTTTACTTTTGTTACATCACGCTTTATTGTAGGAGATTGTCCAAGAGACTCTATCTTTTCATCCAAAAACTCTTCGATATTATCAACTTTGTTTTCTAAATTGATCACAAGAGAAGCAACTCTGGCGATATCTTCTTGCGTTGGGATATTCACTTTCTCTAAATACCCCTTCGTTGCATCATTCATCATCTTTTGATAAAACAAATTCAAATCTAGAACGCTTCCCATCCATGCAGAATATTCTTCTGTCTTGACTGTTTCATTGAGCGTCTTTCCCCAAAACTTTTCTGTCTGTTCGTAAACTTCTTTCCAAGCTTGTAATGGATCGAGTTTTTGTTCAATCACTTCTCCTACACTCCTTTATTTAGTTATTGAAACAATTCAATCTATTCATTATTTTCTAATATTCCGACTAAAAGTTCAAGTATGTATTTAATTTTTTATTTTCTAAAAACACATTGACAAAAAATACAGATAGGTGTAAATTGCACATATAAGAAAAAAATTCCATCTAACTGATTCATGAGGTGATGCACAATCATGCTACAAAATGAACCAGAAAAAAAAGAAAGTTTGGACACAACCCAAACGAAACAACCAAACTCCATGCCAAAAAACTTCTTAGTTCCATTCTTACTTCTCTGTCTTAAAGACTGGAGTCTTCACGGTTACAAACTCATTCAAATGCTAATGGATATTGGCTTTTCTTCTATTGATCAAGGCAATGTATATAGGACTTTACGCAAACTAGAAAAAGAAAACCTCATATCTTCTACTTGGGATACAAGTGAAGGGGGTCCAGCAAAACGGATTTATTCTTTAACGGAATATGGAGAGGAATATTTAACATCTTGCGCTAGTTCATTTGAACAATACCAAAAAATGCTTCGTACGTTTTTTAACCTGTACACAAATGCATTCTTCCCATTTTCAACTGTTCCAACAAAGGATGAGAAATCTTCATCCTCTTTTGGTGACACAGCAGATTAATCTGCGTTCACAATATGTAAAAAATTTATTTGGGGGTCAAGTCATGGAAACGAAACCACACGAACTTGTTGATGCATTCTGGAAAAATTGGTCACACTCTCTTTCCCTTTTTTCTTCAGCGGGAAAACAAATGGAACAACTTACATTAGAAACGTTGAAACATCAGCAGGAAGCTTTGCATAAATTAACAGAAAGTACACAAGAAATCGAAAAAGAACTTCAACAATTTTCATCACAAGCAAGCGCGCAATATAGTGAATATGTAAAACAATTTGCTGGGCATTCCTTTAATGAACAAATTGATGACTGGCAAGAAAAATGGAATGAACTTTCTAACCATATGCACCAACTTACTGTGTCTCCAACAAAAGCATCTTTATCTTTACTTTCACAAACAAGCGAGCAATTCGAAGAAGCAGTCAAACAATTAATTAGCCAGCAGCAACAACAACGTCAAGAGGTTCAAAAACAATTAGAAAGTTTTTTAGAAGAATTCAAATCCATGCAACTAGACCTCGTAAAAAAGTTCGAGGAAAACTCAAACAATCTATTTACTTCCATGAAATAAGAAAAATGTGGAAACTTACTGCAAAAAATACTCGTCTCTTTCTTTCTCCCATTACATCAGGAGCACTCCCATTTTTCAACATGGAAAAGAAGGAGGAAGAAATGAATCTTTTTCAAGAAGCGGAATCTGTCCCTGAGCTGTATTATGATGAGATTCACATTGGTGATCAAGCTTCTTTAACAAAAACGATTTTAGACGAAGATATTCTTGCTTTCGCAAAACTTACGGGCGATGTAAATCCAATTCATATACTTGATTCTTTTGCAAAAACAACGATGTTTAAAGAACGCATCGCTCATGGTATGCTCGTATCTAGCTTTATTTCAACAATACTTGGAACAAAGCTTCCGGGAAAAAATACCATTTATCTATCTCAAAATATGGCATTTCGGGCTCCTGTAAAAATTGGAGATACATTACGTGTTGTCGCTGAAGTAATTGAAAAACGCGATGACAAAAGAATCATCACGTTACAAACAAATGTATATAATCAATACGATAAAGTTGTTGTTGAAGGTACAGCAACTGTCATGAAAAAAGAGTAGCGCTGCTACTCTTTTTTCATTTCATCCAAGAATTGTTAGTATGACCGATTACTTCCGCGTATGAGTGAAAACAGAACACAAACAATAAGATTATCAGCTACCATAAGCTGAAAATAAGAAAAGGGGTATAACTCATATGGCAAAAACAAATAAACTACTTGTCCCTGGCGCTGAACAAGCACTAGAGCAATTTAAGTATGAAATAGCTCAAGAATTTGGCGTGAATTTAGGCTCTAACACAGCTTCCCGCTCTAACGGATCTGTTGGCGGTGAAGTAACAAAACGTCTCGTTTCACTTGCACAACAACAATTACGTGGATAATTAAATAAATAATGGATTTGAGGCAGATATTCTCTGCCTCTTTTCTTTTCTAATCTTCACAACAATATAATCTTTTTTCCTTTTCTTTGCTGTGTTAATTTTAAGCATAATAGAACAAGCACCATTAATAACGAGCGTTCTTGAAGTATTTTCTGCCTTCGGAACTGTCGGATTTACGATGGGACTCACAACAAAACTAACCATAATTGGAAAAATGAGGACTCTTACATCCACCTTTTCCTTTGCCCATAGAAAGCGTACAAATATTAAATATCCAAACGAAGACCTTTTTACGGGTTGACAAACATTAACAGCTCTCGTATATTATAAGTAATAGCATATTTCCAAAGGGGAGTAGCGTCGGAGAAAATATTCTCTGAAACAAAGTCGTCATTACGTGGAACTATGTTCCTCCGGCTTTGTTGGCATATTTTATTACATATGTCTAGCAAGACCTTTGCCTATCAACGGCAAAGGTCTTTTTTGCATTCTTTTCTAAATTCCTTCTCCGTTGATAGAGCTTATTTTGGGGAAGCTAAACAAGGGGGAATTTTCTTCTTTTGTTTAGCACCTATACAAACGAGAGGAGAATGGAAATGGATTTATCTTTATTATTGGAGTATGGTTGGGTATTACTTATTTTAGTTGTTTTGGAGGGAATTTTAGCAGCAGATAACGCGCTTGTCCTTGCAATTATGGTAAAGCATTTACCGGAAGAAAAACGTAAAAAAGCTTTATTTTATGGGCTTGCAGGAGCCTTTGTATTTCGCTTCGGATCGCTGTTTATGATTTCATTTCTTGTCGATGTATGGCAAGTACAAGCGATTGGTGCTGTCTATTTAATGTTTATTGCTGTTAACCATCTTGTAAAAACTTATGTAAAAAAGAATGGAACGAACGAAGAAACAGAGAAAAAAGAGACAGAGAAAAAACAGGAAAACTTTTGGTGGACTGTATTTAAAGTAGAGGTTGCTGATATTGCGTTTGCTGTTGACTCTATTTTAGCAGCTGTTGCATTAGCTGTGACATTACCGGAAACAAATCTTGGTACGATCGGTAGCCTCGATACAGCACAATTTTTCGTTATTTTCGCAGGTGGTATGATTGGATTAATCATTATGCGCTTTGCTGCATCTGCTTTCGTAAACTTACTGAAACGTAAACCTGGGTTGGAAACTGCTGCATTTATGATTGTAGGCTGGGTTGGTGTGAAATTAGCAGTTCATACGTTAGCTCATCCCGCATTAGGCGTGATTCCACATGGATTCCCAGAATCAGCTACTTGGAAAATTACATTTTGGATTGTATTGCTTGCAATTGGTGCAGGTGGTTGGTTCTTATCAAAAGAAACAACGCCAAATGTACAACAAAATCCGAAAAAATATAACGAAAAAGCGCTGTAATTTCAGCGCTTTTTCTTTTTCCTCAAACATAGACAATCTTTCTTATTTATCTAAAATTTAATATATTATATATTGCAAATGGTAGCGCTCCTAACGTAAATCATGTCCTTTTTGTGAAATGTTGCACAAACTTATTGAAAGTAGAAACAAATACGTGTACTTTATTCATATCAAGAGTATTTATAAACGATATATTAAAGGAGCGTAATGACTCATGCTAGAACAAGGAGTAGCTTACCTTGTGCAGCTTGCAAAGAAGAAGAAGCATATGCTAGATAACAATCCAATGCAATATTTTCTTCGTGCTGCACTTGCTGGTATCTATATTGGTTTTGTTATTGTACTATGTTTTAAATTAGGGAATTTCTTTCATGATGCACATTCACCTGCCACATATTTAGCATCTTCTATGTTTTTTGGAATCGCACTCATTTTAATTCTTTATGGCGGTGCTGAATTATTTACAGGAAATACAATGTATTTCACAGTCGCGACTTTGCGAAAAGAGACAACAATTGGTGATACATTACGTAACTGGGGTGCTTGTTATGCAGGTAACTTAGTAGGGGCAATATTTTTTGCAGCACTCTTCTATGCGACTGGTATTTTTGAAACGATTAGTCACAATCACTTATTAAATGAAGTTGTCGGAACAAAGATGGGCGCCTCAACAATGCACTTATTGTTTAAAGGTATTTTATGTAACTGGCTCGTTTGTCTTGCATGTTTCCTTCCTTCTCAAGTAAAGGGAGATACAGCAAAAATCCTTACGATAATGCTTATTGTCTTTACATTTTTCTTATCTGGATATGAACATAGCATCGCAAATCTATCACTATTTGCACTTTCTTTAGTATCACCACACCCTGATACAATTTCTGTTGCAGGTGCAATTCATAACTTAATTCCAGTTACAATTGGAAATATTATTGGTGGATCTGTATTTGTTGGTATGGTATATCATTATTTAACTATAACAAAAAACAAACCAGAATCTACAGAAGATAAAATCGTTTCCTCACAAACTGAAGAAATCATTCCATTACAAGCGCATGCAAAATAAAGTGAAACTTCCTTCTGGGAGCGTTTTTTTCCCAGAAGGTTAGTTGAACCAATCGGGCCCTCACAGACGGTTTGGCTCTCTTCCTTGCCTTACTTCTTACCGGCTGTTTGGGCGGGGTAAAGTGAAACTTCCTTCTGGGAGCGGGTTTTTTCCAGAAGGTTAGTTGAACCAATCGGGCCCTTACAGACGGTTTGGCTCTCTTCCTTGCCTTACTTCTTACCGACTGTTTGGGCGGGATAGCATCAAAAATCTGCATTCCAAGAAATTTGGAATGCAGATTTTTTAATAACTTCCAACACATTTGATTATAATAGATGAAGAAATTTCTCCGGACACCTTTCCTTTTTGTATCCGATTTAACATATAATATTGTCCTATCGTATCATTCGTATGAAGATGAATTTCCTCGACATGTAATCCTTCCTTACAAAAGGCATCTATAAAATACAACCCATTTCTCTGCCGCAATCCCATATTATAATCAAGCGATAACGTATGTACATTATTATTCCGAATGAGCTCCAGCGTCTGTTCGACCGATGTTGCTAATATAAAACCTGCTGGGCAAGGTCTTTGATCATCCATATATACATTCATTTCATCTCCTCCTCTACACATATATACTGTATGCACATATTGTTCCAAGTGCAATGAACGGCGCAAAAGGAAGCGGTTGTTTATAAGTCATGCATCGAAAAGCAATAGAAATAGTAAAAAAGCAAATACCAAACAATGAAGAAAAACAAAGTGATAGTAATATAGTTTTTGTCCCAACTACAAATCCAAGTAAAATGAGTAGTTTTACATCACCGCCGCCAATACCTGCTGGACAAATTACCTGAATGATATATAAGAGTCCAAACATAACTGCTGCTCCTAATAGTCCATCCCACCATAGTGAAGGTGAGATAAAAAAACGCTCTATTACAAATAGCCCTGCAAAAAAGAATAAGATCCGATTTGGAATTACCATATAGAGAAGGTCTGTAATTGTAACAATGAAAAGAAGTGATAATAGAGTCCAAACGATAATAAGCTGCTCATTAGGACCGATAAAAAGTGCTGTAAGGAGAAACCCTATACCTGCAATACCTTCAAAAAGTGGATGAAAAGGTGAAATTTTTATATTACAGTTTGTGCACCTTCCTTTTTGTATACAAAATGATAAAATGGGAATCAGCTCTTTTACTTGTAATACATGATGACAATGCAAACAGTGTGAGCGCGGTTTTATAATAGAAGAACCGAGTGGAATACGGCAGGCAACAACTTGATAGAAAGAGCCTAATATCAAACCAGTGAAAAAAGCATACACATAAAATAGCATTTCACCATCTCCTTTCGGCCTAGTATAACAAGAAAATTTAATATGCTGTATTCCCTAAAATTCACTTTTCCTAATCAAAAAAACAGGCCTTTACTAGGCCTGTTTTTCTATTTATACAACAAAATAAAATGCTTTTAACGGTCCATGTACACCAACAACAAGGTTCATTTCAATGTCAGCAGAGTTACTTGGTCCTGTAATAAAGTTGATACAAGAAGCTGGTGCTTCTCCATTTTCTACACGTGTATTTAAATCTCGCACTGCTTGTGTAATACGCGGCACTAATGTTTCACGTGGAATAATAGCTACGTAAATAGTCGGTAAGAAGTGTAGTGAACGCCCTCTTCCTTTATGACTTTGCACTACAATTGTACCAGATTCCGCTAACGTATAATCACTAAACGAAATTCCGATATTTGCTTGTTCCGCTAGCTTCATGTTTTCATCTTTCTTCTCTGGATCCCAAGTATTTACTTCTACGTTTTCGCCTGGAAGTTCCGCTCCAAATAGCTCTTGTAATCCATACTCTTCAAAACGCTCATCTTGAGATAACATAATTGGCCCGCCGCCATTTTCTGAGATAACTTTCTTGATTGCTGCACTTAATTCATCTCTATTCGTTTCAATGACAGTTGTATGAATGTTGTTACATTGTTTCTTAAATACTTCTAACAGTTCTTCTTGCGAGTAATCATTTAGCGTTTCTACATTCACATTACTTTTCCATTCAGGGCGCTGTACCCCTTCTGTTTTGCGTTCACGTCCAAGCTGTTTTGCGATATTCTCTAAAAATGAATCACGATTTTGAATCGTTCCTGCCATTAGTTATTCCCGCCTTTCTTATGCTCTTTATACCAATCACGGAACCTTTCTTTGCTTGGAGCTGGGAATTCACGAATCTCCGTCCAATTTTTAAGCGGTCCCACACCTTTAGAAACGCGGTTTCCAGATGTGAATGGGCTCATTGCAGCTGGCGCCATTTTAGATCCCATTTTGTATAAAGCAGCAGAAGAGGCACCCATACTAAACATCTTCATCGCAAGTTTTTCTGCAAGCGGTGCACGTCCTTCTTTTTCCACAATGACTTGACGATGTTTTAATAACAAGTCATGTAATGGAATTTTTACCGGACAAGCTTCTGTACATGCTCCGCATAAACTAGATGCATATGGAAGTTCTTTATAATCATCATATCCACCTAAAAGTGGTGTTAATACCGCACCAATTGGTCCAGGATAAATGGATCCGTAAGAGTGACCGCCAACATGACGATATACAGGACATACATTGATACATGCCGCACAGCGAATGCATTGCAGCACTTGACGGAATTCAGAACCTAAAATTTCAGAACGGCCATTATCTACAACAACTAAATGGAACTCTTCTGGTCCATCTACTTCGTCTTCTTGAATTGGTCCTGCTACTGTTACATAACTTGTTAGCTTCTGACCAACAGCACTACGGCAAAGTAAACCAACAAGAACATCTAGCTCTTCCATTGTTGGAACCATACGTTCCATACCCATTACCGCAATTTGTGTTTTCGGAATAGACATTACAAGGTCTGCGTTACCTTCATTTGTTACTAAGCAAAGAGAGCCTGTGTTAGCAACTGCAAAATTACATCCTGTTATGCCAATTTCTGCATCCATAAATTTTTCACGAAGAATTTTACGAACGAATTTCGTCATTTCATACGGATCATCAGAGTTTTCATATCCTAATTTTTCTTTAAACACACCTTGAATTTGCGTTCTGTTTTTATGAAGTGCTGGTGCAACAATGTGAGATGGTGGATCATTGTCTACTTGTAAAATGTATTCCCCTAAGTCACTCTCAACGACTTCACAGCCGATTTCTTGAAGTACATGGTTCATACCAATCTCTTCTGTTACCATTGATTTTGATTTAACAACTTTTTTCGCTTGTTTCTTTTCAGCTACTTGTTTAATATACTCAGCTGCTTCTTCCTTCGTTTTCGCAAAGAAAACATGGCCGCCTCGTTTTGATACATTTTCACTCAGTTGCATTAAATAATAATCTAGATTTTCTAGCGTATGCTGACGAATTTGTTCACCAAGGTCACGCCACTCTTCCCAGTTTCCTAGCTCATCAGCTGCCTCTAACCGTTTTGTATATAAGCGCGTTTGTGCAGATGATACTGCTCCGCGCATAAATGAATCTTGAAGATTTTCGCCAACACGCTCATTAAATTTTTTATCACTAGTTTTCATAGACATAGCTTACTTCCCCCTCCATCAGCGGCTATTCAATACTTCAGCAATATGCATTACTTTCACATTTTTCCCTAAACGCTCGATACGCCCGCCAATGTTTAACAAACACCCACAGTCTGCTCCAATTAAATAATCTGCTCTTGTTTCCATGACACTGTCGACTTTTTCATCTACCATTTGTTCAGAAATTGGTGTCATTTTTACTGAGAACGTTCCCCCAAAACCGCAACAATTTTGTACATTTGGTAGTTCCCTTACTTCTAGACCTTTCACATTTGATAGTAAAATGCCCGGAGCTTCTTTTACTCCTAGTAAACGTGTCATGTGACAAGATTTATGAACCGTTGCTACGCCATCCAAGCGAGCACCAACGTCAGTAACTTTTAACACATCAACAATAAATTGTGTCAGTTCGTATGTTTTTTCAGCTACTTTTTTCGCACGTGGTCCCCATTCTGGATCATCTTTAAATACGTGTGGATACTCGTGAAACATTGTCGCACAAGAACCAGAAGGTGTAACGATATACTCAGCGTTTTCAAATGTGCGAATCATATGCTTCATTGCTTCTTTTGCCGCTTCTACGTGACCGCTATTATAAGCTGGTTGTCCGCAGCAAACTTGCGCTTCTGGAAATTCAATTTCGCAACCTAATCGCTCTAAAATTTCAACCGTTGCTTTGCCGACATTTGTTTCAAACATATCGACTAAGCACGTAACAAATAATGTAACTTTCATATTATAGTTCCCCCTCATTTCAACTCAGTCAACATTCATATGGTCATCAGATGACTTAGTAAAAAGAAAGAAGCGAAACATAAATTATTCATGTTTTATTCTTTCTTCTATTCAGTAAACGCTTACTTATTCTTTCTCTATTTTATCAAAAAAATAAAATTTTGAAAGTGCAATATTACGAATTTGTTTTCTCGATGCCTGTGACCATACATTCCACATTCGTTAGGTGATCTTGCATCGCTTGCTGCGCTGCTTCAATATCATTCGCTAACACTGCTTCATAAATTTTCCGATGCTCTTCTAGAAGTCTTTCTGCTGTTGTTTGTTCACCATATAAAATAATTCGTCTTGTTTCACCAATTGCTTCAGCAATCATTTCGGAAACATGGTTCATCAATTCTAACAAAATATTATTGTGTGAAGCTTCTGCAATTGCCATATGGAAATGGAAATCTGCTTTTTCACCAGCATTTTCATCTCCTACACTTTTTTGCATCTCATCTAACCAATGCTGCATATTGTGCAAATTTTCTTCTGTGCGTTTTACTGCTGCCGCACGAGCTGCTCCTACTTCAAGCACTTTCCGCACTTCCAATAAATTCACAATATCCTCTTGTTTCATTAATAGGGTTGTATTTAATGACGATGTTAAAGAAGATGCATCGAAATTCCTCACATACGTGCCTTCCCCTTGTTTCATCTCAATTAAGCCCATTGCTCGCAAGGCACTTAACGCTTCACGCACAGCAGATCTGCCAACTTGAAACTGCTCTGCCAATTGATGAACAGGAAGAAGTTTGTCACCAGGCTTTAAAGTACCATTTTTAATCATTGCTAAAATGGCTTCCGATACTTCCTCGTAAATTTTTTTCGGCTTAATAGATTTGTACTCCAGTTGTATCACCCCAGTATCATCCAAACAACAATGACAACAATTTATCCCATGCTAACAGGCAGTAAAACTCCCACTTCAAAATTCTAAGAAGTCAAAGAAGATAGGCCTGGCACGCATCAGATTCGTTCCACTGACCATCGGTGGGAAGATAAACTGCCTCCCCACTGCTGTAAGTTTCACTTTATATAGAAAATAGCATCCATATCTATTTTAGAACTAAATACGCAGAAGTACAAACATTTTGTTCATAAAATGGACAAAATTTTATTCCGAAGAGATAATTGGTAAATAAATCGAAATTTTCGTTCCTCTGCCTTCCTCACTTTCAATATGCCACGTTCCACCGTGAATGTGCACAATTTGTTTTACAATCGCAAGTCCTAGCCCGGTTCCACCATTATGACGACTCCTTGCTTTATCGACTCGATAAAAACGTTCACCTAATTTTTCAAGATGCTCGGCTCCAATGCCAATCCCAGTATCTATAATTTCCAGTTTACATTGCTCTGCTTGTTGTTCTAATTGCACATGAATAGCACCGTTCTCACCTGTGTAGCGAATGGCATTATCTAATACATTATGAAGCACTTGTTGCATCCTATCTTCATCAATATTGACAATAATATCTGGATCGAGAATTGTATGCAATGCAATTTGTTTTTCTATCACTTGTAATTCATATGTCTCTAGCACATCTTCAATGAATTGCGCAAATACAATTGGTTGCTTTTTAAGAGGAAAACGCTCTCCCTCAAGTTGTGCTAAATCCAACAAGTCATGAACAAGACGCTGCATACGCCCTGCTTCTTTATGAACAAGCTGGGTAAATTTTAATTGCTGCTCTCCTTTTGCTACTCCATCAATAATCGCTTCACTATATCCTTTAATGTAACTAAGCGGTGTTCGAAGCTCATGTGACACATTTGCTAAAAATTCTTTTCGCTGTACATCCTCTTCTTCTAATGAACTTGCCATTTTATTGAATGCTTTTCCCAGCCTTCCAATCTCATCTTCTGATGAAATCGTAATCCGTTGCGAAAAATCTCCTTTCGCCATATGATGTGCGACTCGTTCCATTTGTGAAAGCGGCTTTGTAATTGCAATGACAATCTTTCGTCCAATCCATATCGTTAATACAATCATTACAAGAGCAAGAGGAGCTAAAATGAGTCCCATTTCATAAATTAAATCTTTAATGCTCTTTAAGGGAATATAAGAATATACAATACCGACTAGCTTTTTATTGTCTAACACAGGAATAACGACACCCATAATGTTACGATGAAAATGCTCTTCATATCCAATCTTCGTAACCGTATTTCCTTCTAGTAATGTCTGCCGATCATTCTCACTAATAATTGAATTGTAATGAACGTCAAATGGAAGACATGCACTTAAATCACGCGGGTTGCTAACAAACAATACATCTGCGCTCGCAATTTTATCGAATGATTTTACCTTTTCTTCAAATACATCTACGGGCTCATCTGCTCTATATTGCGCCACAAGACGATTTCCCTCTGTTTTTAATGTCTCTTCAATATTTTGAACATATAATTTCTCATACGAATACAGCGAGACAAAATATAAAAACGAAACTGTTACACACACAGCGCATGCAACTGTAAGCCATAACTTTTGTACCATCGTAAACATCTTACACCTCAAATTTATAGCCTACGCCCCAAACAGTTTGAATACAATTCCCCTGTTCTTTAAGCTTTAAGCGCATTGTTTTCACATGTGTATCAACTGTTCGAGTGCTACCGGCGTAATCATAGCCCCAAACTTTTTCAAGCAATTGCTCGCGGCTAAATACTTGGCCATTATGCTGACAAAGAAAATAAAGTAAATCAAATTCTTTAACAGTTAATGAAATACCTTCGCCCTCTATTTCAACGCGGCGGCTTTTCTCATTAATTATAATCGGTCCAAATTCCATCTCTTCTTGTTCTTCATATTTCGTATATCTCCTTAATACCGCTTCCATACGTGCAATTAATTCTCCAGGGCTAAATGGTTTGACAATATAATCATCCGCTCCAGTGCGCAGTCCATTTACACGATTCCACTCTTCCCCTTTTGCTGTCAAAAAGATAATCGGAATATCCGATGTTTTTCGGATTTCTTTACATACTGTAATCCCATCCATTTCTGGCATCATAATATCTAAAATAACAAAATCAAAGTTTTCTATGTCAAGCATGTGCAATGCCTGTTTTCCATTCTCGGCTTCTTTCCATTCATAACCAAAGTTGTCTAAATACATGCCAACAAGCTGCCTCATATCACTTTCATCATCAACAAGTAATACTTTATACTTACTCATTTTTTCTCTCCTACCCTTTGCACAAATTGAAATGGCCCTTTCCCAACTGAAATCGTCTGTTTTATTTTCATTTCGTTTAAATCTACAACGTACACTTCATCACTATCATAGCTCGCAACATACCCTTCATTGCCAATTTGCCAAAACGCAAATGGATTCGATCCTACTTCAAGAGAATCTACTTCTTTATATGTTTTCCCATCAAATTTTCTCAGCATATTGGACCCGTGACTAAGTACATAAATAAATTGTTTATCTGTAGACAAACTGACCGGCATAAATGGCGCATCTAACGATTGAAGCATTTCGCCATCTTCGAGAGAATACTCAAGTACCTTTTCATTTACTTGTTTACCGTCACCATGTCCACCAATAAAGATGTCCTTTCCATCCTCGCTAAGAACTGCACCTGTTGAAGCCGGCGGAATTACAAAAGAATTCACGACTTTTTTTTGTTTCACATCAATGCTAGACAATTTCGTATCATAAAAATTTAGAACATATAACATCTCATTATGTTGCACCATGGTAAGCGGGCCTTTCCCCACTGAAATACTCTCTTTTTCTTTTCCATCGGTTGTGAAAATACGAATTTTTTGTTGATTTTGATCCGCTGCGAACAATTCTTTTCCGTTTTCAGATAATAGAACGTTTGCTATACCCTTTCCTGTATTCCATTTTTCAAGCTGTTTTCCATCTTTTAAAGAATACACATATATATAATCTAGTTGTTTTCCATACACAAGCAAACGATTCCCGTCTGGTAACAACACTGTTCCCAAAATAGCTTCATTTAAATGCCACGTTGTAATTGTTTTTTTCGTATCAGTATCAATAAAGCTAATACTTCCTTCTTTTATATTTGTCGTTATAAGAAGAGGCTTTTTCGGATCAATAGACTGATAAGCCCCTCCCTTACACCCTGTAAGTAATAGTACGATACAAAGTGAAATAAGCCACCTTTTCAAAAGATTACCTCCATTATGGACAGTTTCGTTATACTTGTAAAATAGCAAATAATTGTGAGGAAAGTGTGAAATCTTTTTTCTTTATAATGATCACTTTATAATAGTAAAACAAATATAAAAATAGTGGGTGTTAGAAGTATGCTTTTTCCCGACTTAGCAAATAAAATTGTCCGTGAAGTACGTAGACTCATTACTGAAAATATTATCATTATTGACGTAAATGGAACAATTATCGCAAGTACAGACCAAGTAAGAATCGGAGGCTTTCATGAAGGAGCTCTTCGCTGTGCTGAGCAAAAAAGAACGGTTATTATTACAAGCGAAGATGAACAGCGTCTATGCGGCGTAAAAGCGGGCATCAACCTTCCTCTTCTCTTTCACGATGAAGTGATTGGTGTAATTGGTATTACAGGTGAACCAGAAAACATTTCACAATACGGAGAAATATTACGGAAAATGACTGAACTATTAATTCACGAAAACTATTTTATAGAACAGCTAGAACTTGAACAACGCTCATACGAGGCATTCGTATTTGATTGGCTTCAAGGTAACGATTGGTCTCCTAGCTTCTTAGACCGTGCAAAAACCCTTGGAATTGACTTACAAAAAAAGAAACAACTCATTTTACTTTCATATAACCAAGATGACACGATGCTCCAACGAAAAATTTGGCAACATATACGCAATCTTTTACCAAAACAAGACTTGTTTGTACGCTGGGGCAACGACCGGTTTATTTTATTTCAGTCGTTTGAAACAAAAAAAGAAACGTTTCAATTTTTAAAGCGATTAAAATATGAATGTGAAGCATTATTTCCTATTATATTAAGCATCGGTATTGGACAAATAGTTGCACCAAGTGAGATGCATCACTCTTATGAACAAGCACTACGGGCACTTGTTGTTTCTCAAAAAACGACAGATATTATTTTTAATGAAGATTTGCGTCTAGAAATGTGCATTCAAGATATTAATCCCTATACGCGTGAAGAATTTTTACAGCGCACAATTCACAAACTTCATGCAGAAACAGAATTGATTCAAACATTGTGTTTATTTATTGAAAACAATCAATCGTATAAACAAACAGCGGAAATGCTTCATATCCATATTAATACACTGCATTATCGACTAAAGAAGATTGAAGAATACACCAAATTAGATCCAAAGCAAATAAAGGATTTAGTCATTTTATATTTCGCCCTACTTCTATTGGATAATCATCCAAAAAAAGAAGAAAAAATAGGATAATATTTGTTTATTCACACATAGCGGGAGCCCCCGCTTTTTTTTATCATAAAAATAGAAAAACACTGTGACAAAGTTTGTGTTTAGAAAAACTTTGCATAACAGTTTAAGGGGGATTTTCAGTATGTTAAAACAACAAATTGTTGATGCATTTATATCCATTGTTGGCAAAGAAAATGTAGATACGTCTAACATGGGACGTTTAACGTATAGTTACGATGCGACTCCAAACTTTCAGGCAATGCCAGATGCGGTTGTCGCACCTCGTAATACGCAAGAAGTAGCAGAAGTTTTAAAAGTATGCAACGAACATAAGATTCCCGTATATGTACGCGGCTCTGGAACGAACCTTTGCGCAGGAACTTGCCCGTTAGAAGGTGGAATTGTTCTTATTTTCCGCCATATGAATCGCATTTTAGAAATTGATGAAGAAAACTTAACAATTACGGTGCAAGCTGGTGTGATTACATTAGATATTATTAAAGCTGCTGAGGAAAAGGGATTATTCTATCCACCAGATCCAAGCTCGATGAAAATTTCAACAATTGGTGGAAACATTAATGAAAATTCTGGTGGTTTACGCGGTTTAAAATACGGAGTAACGCGTGATTATGTCATGGGACTTGAAACAGTTTTACCAAATGGTGATATGATTCGCACAGGTGGTAAACTAGCAAAAGATGTAGCTGGCTATGATTTAACACGTTTATTCATTGGATCTGAAGGAACACTTGGCGTTGTAACAGAAGCCATTTTAAAACTTGTCCCAATGCCGGAAACGAAAAAAACAATGCTAGCTTTATATCAAGATATTAATGAAGCTGCACGTGCTGTTTCTGCAATTATTGCAAATAAAATTATTCCAGCCACATTAGAATTTTTAGATCAACCGACAATTGAAGTCGTAGAAGAATTTGCTCAAATCGGCTTACCAACAGATGTAAAAGCAGTTCTGCTCATTGAACAAGATGGTTCTCTGGAAGTAGTAAACCGTGATATTGAAAAGATGGCAAATATTTGCCGTTCTCTTCATGCTGTTGATGTTCGCGTTGCAAAAGATGAAACAGAAGCAGATGCACTTCGCACAGCACGCCGCAGTGCGCTATCTGCATTAGCACGATTAAAACCAACAACAATTTTAGAAGATGCAACAGTGCCTCGTTCGCAAATTGCACCGATGGTAGAAGCAATTAATGAAATTGCTAAAAAGTATAACATTCCAATTTGTACATTTGGTCATGCTGGTGACGGTAATCTCCACCCTACTTGTATGACAGATGCTCGTAATGAAGAAGAAATGCACCGTGCCGAACAAGCCTTTGCGGAAATCTTTGCAAAAGCGATTGAACTTGGCGGTACCATTACAGGCGAACATGGAGTTGGTGCGATGAAAGCTCCTTATTTAGAATTAAAACTTGGTAAAGAAGGCATAGCGGCAATGAAAGCTATTAAGCAAGCATTTGATCCAAACAATATTATGAATCCTGGTAAAATGTTTGCAAAAGACTCTCGTAAAAGAGTGGTGGCTCAGCAATGACTACATTAAATACAAAACAAATTCAAAAAGAATTTAAAGAACGTTTAAATGAAGATGAACTACTGAACTGTATGCGCTGCGGCTTTTGTTTACCAACATGTCCAACCTATATTCAATCTGGGTTTCAAGAATCCCACTCTCCGCGCGGGCGCATTGCGCTAATGAAAGCGGTCGTTGATGGCTTAATCAAACCAGATGAAGACATAGAAAACACGCTAAATGTTTGTCTTGGCTGCCGCGCTTGTGAACCTGTTTGTCCATCGGGCGTTAATTATGGACATTTATTAGAAGAAGCACGTGATATTATAAATCAAAACAAAACATTCTCTATACCAGTCAAAGCTGTTCGTAAAATTGTCTTTGAAGGGTTATTCCCTCATCAAAATCGTATGCGGACATTAACAGGACTAATTGGGTTTTATCAGCGTTCCGGCTTACAAACATTCACACATAAAACAGGGATTATGAAGTTATTTCCTGAAACATTAGCAGCAATGGATCTCGTTCTTCCAAAAGTACCAAAAATGAAAGAAATGAAAAACCGTCCTGAGTTTTTGCCAGCAGAAACGGCAAAAAAAAGACGTGTTGCCTTCTTTACAGGATGTTTAATGGATACAATGTTCTTAGAAACAAATAATGCCACAATGAAACTATTGCAAATTGCAGGTTGTGATGTTGTCATTCCAAAAGAGCAAAATTGCTGCGGTGCCCTGCACGGCCATGCTGGTGAAAAGAGCGGTGCAAAAGAACTTGCGAAGAAAAACATTCAAGCATTTGAAGACTTAAAAATTGATTATATTATTACAAACGCTGGCGGCTGCGGAGCCTATTTAGTTGATTACGACTATTTATTAAAAGATGATCCAGAATGGGCAGACCGTGCAAAACAATTTGTTGGGAAAATTAAAGATATTTCTGCTATATTAGTAGAATTAGATTTTCATAAACGCACCGACTTACGTCTGCCACCGCAAGTCATTACGTATCAAGATTCTTGTCATTTACGAAACGTGATGCGTACATCTTCTGAACCTCGCAAGCTATTACAAGCGATTCAAGGCGTAACTTATAAAGAAATGAAAGATGCTGATCGTTGCTGTGGTTCAGCTGGTATTTATAATATTGTACATTCTGAACTATCAATGGAGTTTTTAGACTACAAAATGGAGCGAGTTCATGAAACCGAAGCAACAACAATTGTAACAGCAAATCCTGGCTGTTTACTGCAAATGAAACTTGGTATTGAACGTGAAGGCCTCTCCCATAAAATGCAAGGAGTTCATATTGTAGACTTGTTACTTGAAGCAGTAACACAAAAAGAACAATAATTTTAAACGAAAAACGGGCGTACCTTTCTCTATTAAAGATACGCCCGTCTTTTTTATAGTCTACAACATTAAAAGTATGTTACTGTATCGTAAAAAAGAACGACAAAAAGATTACAATTATGTAAAAAAGCATCCATAATATTCCTCGTTAATCCTCTATAAATGCTGATGTTATCCCTTTTCTCTTCCTCTCCACCGGAAGTTATATCCAATTTCTCTTTTATTTCTTCTCATAAAAATTACTGTCTATTCCTTATAACATCTAGTATTTCGGCATTTGTTCTTTCTCTAAAATCTAGGATAAAAAAGGAAATCTCATAACCTATGAATTTTTTTCCAACTTTTTTTCGACAAAATCTATGCTACGATGAATGTGTCAGTCAAACAGGCCGACAAAAATAAAATCTGTGTGATAACAGTTTCATAAACTTTATACATAATTAGGGGGACAATTTAACAATGAAAAAACGTGTTTTACTATCTGTAGCTGCAGCGACTGCTCTTACATTTGGATTAGGAACAAATGGTGCGAAAGCAGAAACAGTGCAACCATCAGCAATTAAAGTTCAAAATATTTCGCAATCTCCATTTTTCATGCAGCATATGAATCAACAAGACTTCCAATCTTTCATAACATCTCTTTTAAACTCATATGCAAAATGGAATCCAGGTGCTTTCCAACCAAGTAACTGTGTAATTCCTGGACAACCAACTAACATAACTGTTACAACTCCTTGGGGAGATGTTGTAATTACAAATCCAGTTAATAACAATGAAGCAAATACACCTGCTGATAACAACCAAGCTAATAAGCCTGCTGATAAACCAGCTGATAACAACCAAGCAACTAAACCTGCTGATAAACCAGCTGATAACAACCAAACTACTAAGCCTGCTGATAAACCAGCTGATAAGCCTGCTAACAAACCTGCTGATAAACCAGCTGATAACAACCAAGCAACTAAACCTGCTGATAAACCAGCTGATAAGCCTGCTAACAAACCTGCTGATAAACCAGCTGAGGACTCAAAAGGTACATTAAGCGCATTTGAGCAAAAAGTTGTTGATTTAACAAATGCTGAACGTGCAAAACAAGGTTTACCAGCATTAAAAGTAGATACTGAGTTAAGCAAAATGGCTCGTATTAAATCAGAAGATATGCAAAAAAATCATTACTTCGACCACACTAGCCCAACATACGGTTCTCCGTTTGATATGATGAAACAGTTTGGTATTTCATACAGATCTGCTGGTGAAAATATTGCACAGGGACAACAAACTCCAGAAGAAGTTGTACAAGCTTGGATGAATAGTGCAGGTCACCGCGCAAATATTTTAAATAGCGGATACACACATATCGGTGTTGGCTATGTAGAAAACGGAAACTACTGGACACAAGAATTTATTTCAAAGTAAGCATAAAATGAAACTTTAATCAGTGGGGGTTCTCCCCACTGATTATTAGTTACACCAATCGGGTGCATGCCAGCAGTTTATCCCCTATCTAACTTCTTTGCTTTCTGCTGAATTTGAAGTTGAGGGATTACTGCCGGCAAATAGCAAAATAAATAGAGCCTTTTCAAAAGGCTCTATTTATTTTGTATACATATAAGAATGTAATATATGAGAAAAATCATGAGGAAGAGGTATATCTACGTCAATTTGACGCTTTGTAATCGGGTGTAACATTGTAATATGAGCAGCATGCAAGGCTTGACGAGAAAATAGCTTTGTCTTACCGCCATACAATACATCGCCAACCAGTGGATGACCGAGGTAACTCATATGAACACGTATTTGATGTGTTCTTCCCGTTTCTAATTGAACTTTAACAAGCGTTATGTTACTTTCCTTCGAATATTGCACGACCTCATAATGAGTTACGGCACGGTCACCTTTTGGGGAAACACGGCGTCTCGATGCATGATGACGATCTCGTCCAATTGGAGCATCGATTGTGCCTCGCTTCTTTTGTATTTTCCCTTCAACAAGTGCCATATATGTTCTCTTAATTTTTCGTTCCATCAATAATCGATCCATAATCACACCAGCTAATGCATGCTTTGCAAAAACGACTCCGCCTGTTGTATCCTTATCTAGCCGGTGAATATGACGTACTTTTGTTTCAATTCCTTGCATTTGCAAATGAAATGCTACATAGTTTGCTAATGTTCCTGTCCCGCCTTTATTTGCAGGATGTGTATCTACTTGAATTGGTTTATTAACAATTAATACATGGTCATCTTCATATATAACTTCTATATCGTAAAACTCTGGTTCCACATCATACTCTTCTTGCATGAACATATGAACTTGCAGTTTATCTCCTTCTTGCAGCTGTTCACTCCATCGTTTTCCTTCCCCATTAACAAGAATGCTTTTTTCCATACGATAGTGATGTAATAACTTTTTCGGAACTTGCCATTCTTCTTTCAAAATAGAATCAACCGTTCGTCCCTCCCATACAGAAGGAACTGTAATTTCACACCATTCTCCCATTTTCTTTACTTTCATTCAATCACCTTATTCCTATTAATCCTCTTATTGTAACGGAAAATCGCTTCTCATGCATAGTTAAAAAGACAGTTCAACAATGAATGAACTGTCCGTTAAAGCCCGATTGGTGAGAGCTAATAATCAGTGGGGTATGAAGAAGTCCCCGCTGATTAAAGTTTCACTTTATGCATGAAGTTTTTTTATCTCCAGCAACATTTCTTCAGCTTTTCTTTCATATGATAAGTCCTTAAAAAATTCCGCTAGCCTCTTGTAATCATTATAAGCATCTAATAATTGATCTATCGTTTTATGATTACATTTTTTCGGCGATGTTTTCAATTTAACAGGGTAGCGATATTCTCCTACATCATGAATTTTATAATACTCCTCCTCTACTTGAATAACCTTCACAAGCTCATCTTCTTCTGCATCGAGTGTGTACCCATCAAACTCTCGCAAAAGTTCATAAATAATATGTGTCCATTCATCCTTTGGATAAAAACCTTTTTCTAACCGATAGCCGACAATGCGATACATATGTCCATCGTTTTCTGCAAATTGTACAGTATCATTCAATTTAAATTTAAAATAACGAAACATTGTCTTCACCCACTCTTATATGTAATCTCCTTACCTCATACTATTCACTAAAAGGGTGGGAGGCTATTCATATAAATAGCTCTCACCATATAGGATGAGAGCTATTTCTCAATGCATTTCTTTCTGTTTCTTCTTCGTAAATGGGAGCCACCAGTTCCACTCACCAAACATTTTCATTAAACTTGGTACAAGAATTAATCGAATAATTGTTGCATCAAGGAATATAGCTAGCGCAACGCCAATCCCCATTTGTTTCACTGGCAAAATATCAGTAAAAGCAAATGCACCTGTAACAACAATCATAATTAACGCAGCTGATGTAATAATTCGGCTCGTTGACACTAATCCTTCTAATGTTGCATAATCATTATCTCTTGTTTCCTCGTATAATTCATGAATACGTGAAATAAGAAATACTTCATAGTCCATACTTAATCCAAATACTAACCCGAAAATAAAGATAGGTAATACAAATAATACTGAGCTTTGTTCTAATCCAAAATGGCCTCCTTCAAAGAGCCAAATGATAATTCCAATGGTCGCACTTAAACTAAGCACATTCATCACAATTGCTTTAATCGGAATAAGTAAAGAGCGAAATGCTAGCAATAAAATTAGAAATGTTGAAGTGAAAATAACAGACATCCCAACAACAACTTTATTTTTTATCTCATCTTCTAGTTCTTGTTGAAATGTTGTCATTCCGCCTAAATAATACGTTATCCCTTCCGTTTTATAATTTTCTTTAAAATCTCGCACCCATTGCTTTGCTTTTTCTGTTCTTGGCTTTGTATCTAAAACAATTCCAATGGTCGTCTTATTATCTTTTACATACGCATCTAATACCGGTTCTACTTGCGCACGATTTGGCGATTGCAGTATTGCTGACAGTTGTTCTGCAGACATATTGCCAAGCTGCTCATATAGACTCTTCACTTCATATACATTTTTGTCATTCTTTAACTTCTGCACAACCTTTTGCAGCGTTTGTAAATTTTCTTTTTCTGTTATTTTTCCTTTTGTCTGAACAACAAGTGTTACATCTGCATGAGTTTTCACCATTTTATTAAACGCGTCTTCATAACGTTCATAGGCAATACGCGCTTCACTTTTCTTAGGTAATGCTTCTACACCAGGGAACTGTAAATCTGCACCGCGAAGCGGCAATAAACAAATAACAATAAATGTAAATACAGCAACTGTCATCACAATCGGATACTTCATTACAAACTGTGCAAATTTACGCCACATTGGTGCTGTGCGATGAACATTTTGGTTCTTTCCTATTAAACGTTTTCCCATTAACGTTAACAATGCTGGGAGCATCGTTAACGAAAATAAAATACTCATTACTACAACAATCATCCCGCTAATTGCGACAGATTGAATATAATCAATTTTGAAAAAGAACAAACCAGATAAACCGACAAATACACATAAACCTGAAAAAATAATGGCGCGCCCTGCCGTTTGATATGTAATCATAATTGCCTCTTTGACAGAACGATGCGCAAGCTCTTCCCGGAAACGATTCACAAATAAAAGAGCAAAATCAATGGATAAAGCAAGCCCAATCATCGGCGCCACGTTTAGTACAAAAATAGAAAGTTCCTTTTGTTCTCCGACAAAATATAAAATCCCCATCGTACTAATGACACTTAACGCTCCGTTTAAAATAGGCAAAATAGATGCAAACAAGCTACCAAAAGAAAGCAATAATACAAGAAAAGCAATCGGCAAACCGATCATCTCTGCTACTTTCAAATCATTTTGTGTTCTTGTATTTATTTCATCATTAATAATTGGATATCCAGTTGGAGACACCTTTACTTCCCCGTTACTTTCTTTTTGGATTTCCTTTGCAAAGGCTAATGTTTTTTCTTTCCGCTCTTTACTTGTTTTCCCGGAAAATAAAATGGTTGCATAAGCAATATCATCCTGTAACATTGCTTTATTTTCTATAGGATGATGAAAAGAATCGTATGTTTCTTCTTTTTGAATTTTTTTTACAATCTCATCAATTCTTTCTGTAAATCTTTGCTGAGAAACACCTTGTTCTTTTTGAAAGACGAGCAGGAGCGTATCTTGTGACTGTTTAAAATCTTTCTCTAATATCCCTTTTGTCGTTTCATAATCGCCTTTCGTTTGAAATCCATCCCCGCCTAATACACCTGGAAGCTTCGGGGCAAATATGCCAAGTGTCACAGCTAGCAACACTAATAGAGCAATTGTTGTATAGCGAAATCGATATAAGAACGCTCCAACCTTTCCCCATGCATCTACTTTATGTACAGTTGTCTTCACCAAATATCACCTATCCCTCTTCTCCATTCTATCTCATATTCTATGTCTTAGTGTATCATATCCATTCTCTAGCTCATAAAGTAAAACTTCCATCTATAAAAAAACGCGATTTCCGTTAAGGAATCGCGTTTTTTATTACTTTTCTTTACCTGTCTTTAGTTCTGTCCAGTAACGATCATAATCTTTTAATTTCCCATCCACATCGACAAGCCATTCTGTACGATTTAACTCTTCTGGTGTTAAGAAAATCATATGATTCTCTTGATATTCTTTACTATGAAGAGAACGAGCTTTTTCATTTGGATTACTATATCCAATGGATTCATAGTTTTTCACACTAACTTTTGGATCCATTAAGTAGTTAATAAACTTCTCTGCAAGCTCTTTATGTTTTGCACCCTTTGGAATCGCTAATGTATCTGCCCAAATTGTTCCGCCTTCTTTTGGAACTACGTAATCAACATCTTTATTCTCTTTTGCAATGAATGCTGCATCTCCAGACCATACTGTACCAATCCATGCTTCTTCCGTAATGAAGTTTTGCTTAATATTATCTGTATCAAACGCTAATACATTTGGTAATAATTTTTGAATATCCGTGAAAGCTGTTTTTAATTCAGCATCATTTTGCGTACTATTTGAAAATCCATTTTTCTTAAGTCCCATACCAAGAACTTCACGAGAATCATTTAATAACGCTACGTGACCTTTATATTTTTCATTCCAAAGATCACTCCAACTTGTTGGCGGTTCTTTCACATATTTTTTATTATAAGCAATTCCTGTTACGCCCCATGTATAAACGATAGAATATTTATTTTCCGGATCAAACGGAGGCGTTTTAAAGTTCGAAACAAGATTCTCTACATTCGGAATGCTCTTTTTATCTAACGGCTCTAACAAATTCATATTTACCATTGTTTTCACCATATAATCAGACGGTTGAATTAAATCATACTGTGCACCGCCTGCTTGTAATTTCGCAAGCATTTCTTCATTACTTGCATACTTATCATAGTTCACTTTAACGTTATATTTTTTTTCAAAGTCTTTAATAACTTGCTCATCAAAGTTATCAGCCCAGCTGTAAATATTTAATTCCTCTTTCTTTTCGCCGCATCCTGCTAACACTCCAGCAGTAATTCCAAAAGTAAGTACTGTACTTGCAGCTACTTTCATCCATTTCATTTGCATTCCCTCCCTAATTTGAGCTTAATAAATGCCCCCATCTATTATAACGGCAGATGGCCTCCTGAATTTTCTTCTCCATCCGCACCCTTATTACGGAACACTTCAGAAGCAATCATTAATCCGACAATCACAACAATCAAAATTGTAGAAAGCGCATTGATTTCTGGCGTTACACCATGTTTTACCATACTGTAAATATACAGCGGTAATGTTGTTGATCCTGGTCCTGATACGAAGAAGCTAATAACGAAATCATCAATAGATAATGTAAATGTCAATAATGCCGCTGAAATAATAGCTGGTGTGAGCCCTGGTAACGTCACATAACGAAACGTTTGCCACGGGGTCGCCCCTAAATCATTTGCCGCTTCTTCTAAGTCACGACCCATACCAGAAAGTCGTGCTGATAAAATAATAACAACAAATGAAATACTAAATGTAATATGAGCAATAATAATTGTCATTTGCCCAAGTTCAATACCAAGCTGACTAAATAAAATGAGAAGTGATAATCCCATTAAAATATCTGGAATTAAAATTGGTAAATATACAAGTCCGTTAATTGCACCTTCAAAACGATATTTATAACGATGCAGAGCAAGTGCAAACAACACACCAAGCAGCGTGGAAACAATTGTCGTAACAACAGCAATTGTTAAACTGTTTACAAACGCATCCAGTACATCCTGTTTTTGGAATAAGTCTGTATACCAATGAAGTGTAAAACCTTGCCACTCCGCATTAATACGCGAGTCATTAAACGAATACACCATGAGTACCATCATTGGTAAATAAAGAAACAATAAAATCAGCCATGAATAGGTGACTAAAAACTTTTTCATATTCGTTTATTCCCCTCCGTTTCCATAGTTATATACTTTCGTAGCACGATAATATAAATAAATTAAGAGAACGGAGAATAACACAACAATGATAGATAATGCTGATCCAAACGGCCAATCACGTGCACCTAAAAACTGATTTTGAATAACGTTTCCGATTAATGCAACTTTCGAACCACCCATAATATCGGATACAACAAACATACCAATAGATGACACAAATACTAAAATCGAACCCGTCGCTATCCCTGACATCGTCATTGGAATCGTTACATGCCAAAACGCTTTAAGCGGTGTAGCTCCTAAATCATATGCAGCTTCTAATTTTCTCTTATCAAGCTGTGCAATTGCTGCATATACAGGTAAAATCATAAACGGTAATAGCGAATATACCATTCCTAAAATAACAGCTGGCGTATTATATAGTAAATTTAAAGGTTCACTAATAAAACCTAATTTCATCAATACAGTATTGACAAGTCCTTGTGAACGTAAAATAATAATCCAAGCATACGAACGTATTAAAAAGTTAATCCAAAACGGAATCGTTGCAAGAAGCAGTAAAATAGAACGCCATTTCTGATCAACAATTGTTATCGTATAGGCAAATGGATACCCAATTAATAAGCAAAGTACTGTTGTAATAACCGCAATTTTCACTGTTTCCCATAACGTCCCCATATAGAGCGGATCAAACACACGTTTAATATTTTCTAGCGTAAAACTCATCTCAACTGTCCCATACGTCCCGCGCTGTAAAAATGCAAAAGCTAATACAAACAAGAGAGGAACTAAGAAAAAGATACACAACCAAGTAACTGTAGGTAATGCAAGTAATTTCCCTTTTTTCAATTTAAAGTCACCTCATCCGCTTGCTCCCAGCCTACAGATACATTATCGCCAATGTTCCACTGCATTTCTTTTTCTGCATTTTGATATGCCATCCATAGTTCTGCCGTCTTCTCATCGCGAATATATAATTTCTCCATATTTCCAACAAATTCAATATCTTCAATATGACCAAGGTGGTATCCAGGAAGAGCTTGTTCTTCCACTGAACGTACTTTCACATTTTCCGGACGCACTGCTGCATAGGTTTCCCCCGTGCGAATAATATTATTTTCTCCAATAAACGTCGCAACGAACAACGTTTTTGGCTTGAGATAAATTTCTTTTGGTGTTCCGATTTGTTCAATGTGACCTTTGTTCATAACCACGATGCGATCGCTCATACTCATCGCTTCTTCTTGATCATGCGTCACATAAATGAACGTAATACCAAGATTACGTTGTAAGTTTTTCAATTCACGTTGTAAATCTTTTCTAAGCTTAAAGTCTAGCGCTCCTAATGGCTCATCTAATAACAACACACGAGGATTATTTACAATTGCACGCGCTATCGCCACACGCTGCTGTTGTCCACCAGAAAGTTTAGCTGGCTTACGATTACGGAATTCTGTTAATTGTGTTAAACGCATCGCTTCCTCAGCACGCTCTTGTTGTTCTGCTTCAGCAATCTTTTGCATCTTCAGTCCAAAACGAATATTTTTCTCAACGGTCATATGCGGGAATAAGGCATAATGCTGGAATACTAAATTCATATGACGTTTATAAGGAGGCAAATCGTTAATCTTTTCTTCATCAAGTGCAATCGTACCTTTTGTTGGTGTCTCAAAACCAGCAATCATACGAAGTAACGTTGTTTTCCCACAACCACTCGGACCAAGAATTGTTACAAACTCCCCTTCTTTAATATCTAAAGAAAGCGGCGGGATAATAACTTGATCTCCAAAATGTTTTTCTACTGCTTCGACCTTAATAATATTTTTCATTTCCTCATCCTATCTATCTTATATTTTTTTGTATTCATAACGAATTATTACTTTTATATACAGCCAAACAAAAATCACGTTTTATATCACACTAACAGGCAGTAAGGGCCAGAATAATTACGAATGTTTCACCTTATGTAGTATGTTTGATTCATTTTTACCGCGCTATTCACTCATCCCAAAATTTCAAGGAATCAAAAAAATAGATGGGGAGAACTCCCTATCGATAAAAATTTCACTTTATATAATACACACTTTGAATAGAAAAACCCCTTCAATTACGAAGGGGGTTTATCATACAGCTACGCTAATAGATAAATACCATCACTATTTTAACAATTTTCGAATGAATTTTAAAGCACTTTTTGTAGAAGAATAGCGGATTTTCATGTCAAATACTGTCGATTGAGATAAAACACTTTTATAGTGCGAAAAGGTTTGAAAGCTATACTCTCCGTGGTAACTACCCAATCCGCTTGAACCAACACCACCAAATGGTAAATATGGAGTCGCTAAATGATACACAACATCATTAATACAGCCGCCTCCATAAGAAATGGATTGCGTCACTTGCTTTTGTACATCTCGGTTCTCTGCAAAAACATATAATGCTAACGGCTTCGGATGACGTTGAACAGTTGCAATAACATCGTCTATATGTTCATATTCTAACAGTGGTAAGATTGGCCCAAAAATCTCATCTTCCATTACCGTGTGATTCCATGTCACACCTGTAAGCACTGTAGGTTCAATAAGTAGTTTATCTTTATCATAATTACCGCCTATTACAGCTTTCCCATCTTCCAAAAATGAACACAATCTTTCAAAATGACGCTGACTCACAATACGAACATATTTTTCATTTAGTAAAGGCCGCTCTCCATATTGTTCACGCACAGCCTTTCTCATTTCTTCTATAAACTGTTCTTTCACAGAGGAATGAACATATACATAATCAGGTGCAACACATGTTTGTCCTGCATTTAAAAATTTCCCCCATACAAGCCGCCGCGCTGTAACTTCAAGCTTTGCATCTTTATGTACGATACAAGGGCTTTTACCACCGAGTTCAAGTGTAAGAGGTGTTAATTGCTTTGCAGCTGCCTCCATAACAATTTTCCCAACCCCGACACTCCCCGTAAAGAAAATATAATCAAACGGCTCCTTTAATAAAATTGTACTCGTTTCAACACCACCCTCTACCACAGCGACAAGCTCTAATGGGAATAATTCCGTTAACATTTTCGCAATAAGCTTAGAGACATTCGGCGTTAGCTCTGAAGGTTTTAATACAACTGTGTTTCCAGCTGCAAGTGCTCCGACTAAAGGGGCAAGCGCAAGTTGAAATGGATAATTCCATGGGGCAATCACTAATGTTACACCATATGGCTCAGGAATAATTTTTCCCTTTGATCCAATATGAGTCATTGCTGTTTTAACTCGCCTTGGTTTACTCCATTTAGAAAGATTCTTTATCATAAAAGAAATTTCTTTTAATGTGTACCCAATCTCTGTTGTATACGATTCATGCTCTGATTTATTTAAATCAAGCTTTAACGCTTGAAAAATTTCAGACTCATAGCGCTGAATACCTGCATATAGCGCTTGTAACTGTTTCTTTCTCTCATCTATTGCCCTTGTTTTCCCGCTATAAAAGTACGTTTTTTGTCGTTCTATAATCGATGTAATCTCCATAAATATTCACCTCTCTATTTCATCATACTCTATAATATCTTCTTGTTTCTTCCTATTAAAAATATAACTTCTATGAGTAATTTTTTCATCTTCGACTAACGAAAAGTTCGCACCAATCAAGCACATGCTAGTAGTTATCCCCACCAAGATTTCTAAGACAAGGAATGATCAAGAGAAACTTCCATCGGTCGGGGTTTTCTTCATCCTCCACTGATGGAAAGCTCTCACCAATCGGGCTTTTACGGGCATTTATTCCCACTTATCTTCTTCGCCGCTCTCAATCTTGAGGTGGGGGTCTTATTGTCCGCGAATAACGAGATAAAACAATATGTAAAATTTTATTATATATTACTTTACGAATAACTTAAAATATATTTACCCATGAAAAAAGCTGTTAAAAGGAATCCCCTTCAACAGCTTCTCCATTATTTGCGGTATACGCGAATTGCCCCTGCAGAGTTATCGTCTGCTTGCCCGACTACTTCGATCTTTAATCCAAGCTGCGGTACTTTACGTCCTGCATCTGGAAGTAAAGTGTTCATATATGCTTTAGAATCATCAAACTTCGTTACGCCTGGTAACTCTTTGTAATCAAATGTTCCGCGTGTTGGAGATACAACTTTCCAAGACGGTGTTTTATTAAATGAGAACGCAGCATCTGCAATTTGGTATCGTGTGCTATTTGCAACAGTTGGTTTACCGTTTAATGTTCCAACAATTGCTTCTGGATGAGAATCAACAACACCAAGGAAGCCTTCACCTGGGTGAACACCAACCCAGTTATCTGTAAAGCTAGAGTCTGCATACCATACAAGAAGTCCTGTATTGTACACTGGACCGCGGCCATATTGTAACGCTTCATCTGCACCAGCATAGTTTCTCCACTCTAAATAGTAGTTATTCTTCTTCTTCTCAATCCCATTTGATACAACGAAACCATTTAATTTAAATTGTGGTGTACCTTCTGCATCATCGGAGAATACAACCTTGCCATCTACAGTGAATGTAGCATTATCTAACGTAAAGCCGTTTGGAGCAAAACCACCATCTGTAATATATTCGAAGACTAACTTTACTTTTTGACCTTTAAATTGGCTTAAGTCATATGACTTATCTACCCAGTTACCCTCAGTTGTATCTAGACCATTTTTAACATTCTTTTCACCAATTCTATCTACTAAAGTCTTTGTACCATCTTCTGTAACGGCATGTACTTCAAGGAAATCATAACCAGCCTCAATTTCATACAATGATTTGTAATCAAATTTCGCATTTGTTGCAGTTGTTAAATCAAATACTGGTGTTTCTAATGTTGTATGAAGATCATCGCCTTTTGTACTATAGTAATATTTCTTACCAAATGCAGGCTGAATACCTTTTACATCTTTATCCGGTAAGTTAACACGAATCAGACCAGGACGAGCTGATTTCGTTACACTTTGATCTAAGTATGTCGCAAAACCAATCCCTTTATTTATCTTATCATAATCTACTTCAACAATATTTGCCCAATTACCACCAATATTCTTTTGAAAGAATTCTTTATTTTGCGGAGAGAAGCTTGTTGGTGCTGTACCTGCTATTTTACCTGCCCAACTGCCGCCGCTCATAATAGACCAAGCTTGAATCGGCTCACCTGCTCCAGTATATTGTGTATCATACTCATCAGGAAGACCTAAATCATGACCATATTCATGAGCAAATACACCAACCGCTCCGTCTTCCGGCTCAATTGTGTAATCGAATGCTGCCATTTTACCGCCCCAGTTATTAACTTTTGCTTTTGTACCATCAATTGGATATACTTTTCCGAGGTTCCAGCGATGTGACCAAATTGCGTCGTCACCTAACTTGCCACCACCTGCTTCTTGACCAACTCCAGCATGAATAATCATTAAGTGATCAATCAGACCATCTGGCTCATTTTTATTTCCGTCTCCATTTAAATCATATTGATCAAATTGATCAAATTGAGATAAGTCAATACCGCTATCTACAGCTGCTTTTAATGCATCTTTTACAAGATCACGAGGTCCTTTTGGTCCTTTATTATCATGACCGCCAGTTGCAGCATCTGCCCCATAATCTGCTGCTTTACCTGGAACTGTTAACCATTTCGTTACTGTTCCATCTACTGTATAACTACCACCTGATTGCTCTTCATAGTACTTCTTAAATGTTTCAATTTTTGAACCATCGAATAATGTAAATGGTTCATCACCAAATAACATTTTCTGATAATGTTCCTGATTAAAATCATTTGCATACATATAACCAGGTTCTTGATCGATGTTGTTATGCTTAAAGTCAGCATATTCTACAAGTAATACAAGAACTTTATCTTTGCGAACAGGCCCGTTATATTCTTTTTGCTTTGCTGAAGTAGTTGGTACTTTACCGTTTGGTCCCGCTTTACCAACAGCTTGTCCAGCTACCGGACCGCCGACATGTCCATTTGCCTTTTCTTTTGAGGCGCCCTTTGCATCTTTAACTTTTTTCAAAAAGTCAGAGGCTTCTTTCGTAACACTATCCCCCGCTACTGGTTCTTTTCCAGGTTTTTCACCCTTCTTTTTCTCTACATAATTTTCAACAGCTTTTAACGTGTCTGCTTTCGACGCCGATTCACTAATTACGCCACGCTTCGTTAATGCATCAGCCAATCTGTCCTCTGGAATTAAATGATTGTCGATTGGACTAGAAGTTATTACATTAGACGGTGTTGCCGCATAAGCAGATTGGCTTCCAAATCCAAATGTGCAACTAAGCACAGCAGTCGCCGCAAGCGTAGACAGCACCTTAAAAGGCTTTTTCTTCATCCCTATTTCCTCCCTAAAACCAATTTTTATATCAATATTTAGATAATATTAAAAATTCTGTAAATTTACAATGTATTATATTGTCTTGTTTTGTAATATTTTTGAAATAAATCTTTGTTTCGAGGTATCTACACATATATTTTTCAACATTTTTCTGAAAATATTGAAAACTAATCAAAAAAACATTAAAATCACTATATGGAATTACAAAATATTAGATATATTTTCATATAAATCCAAGTTATACATAAATTTTACATTTTCTTAATGAAATTTCATTTTTAAATATTATAATAGTATCAATGCGAATATTTATTTTTATATCATATATAGAGAACCTATTAAGGGGGAATTGTGTTTGCAAATAGATAATAAGGAAGTACTCGATCAAGAATGGATTGATTTACTGCTAGAAGCTTTAGATATGAATATTAGCACTCAAGAAATTACAAATTTTTTAAAACGTGCAAATCAACCGTCGCAGAACTAATCCTCATTGTTCTTTTTAAAGAAAAATGTGTTATAATAAATTACATCTTAAGCCGATTACACACAGTAAGAAAGGTGCGTTAACATGATTGGAGAACGTATAAAACGACTGCGACTACAAAGAGGTATTTCGTTAACAGAACTTGCTGAAAAAGCAGGCGTTGCAAAGTCATACATTAGCTCTATCGAACGGAACTTACAACAAAATCCTTCGATTCAATTTCTCGAAAAAATTTCAAATGTTCTGCATATTCCAGTTGATTTACTTCTTCATGACGAACCAACAGAAGAAGATGCAATGGACTCAGAGTGGATAAAACTTGTTAAAGAAGCTATGCATTCTGGTGTTTCAAAAGAACAATTCCGCGAATTTTTAGAGTTTAATAAGTGGAAACAAAACCAAAAATAGTATGTTGTGAAAAGAGTGTTTTCTATGAAAGCACTCTTTTTATTTGTATAACAAAAGCGGGGAAGCCCCCGCTTTTGTTATACATTACTCTTCTCTCTCTTCGCCATCTATTTGCCTTGCATTAAATGTCCATTCTAAATTCCTCGCGTTTCTTTTTATTGTTAGCTCTTATATAGATAAGAGGTATAATTAATAGAATAACTACTTCTAGTGGAAGTTATTTTTATAAGCCTTTTTCCCTTTATCTCCATATCTGTTCTTAATAAGCGCCTTTCTGTTCGTCATAAAGAACTTCTGCTTTAAAAATAAGGTGACGTAAAATTCAAAATTTAGTATTTTTATTTATTTTCAATCTATTCTTCTCTCTTTTTCACCATATTTCTTACAACTTCTCTTTTTTCATTCATACATACCTAATTTCATCGTTATCATTGTTTCTTCATTTATTAATTTTTCAATTGCTTTCGGGAAAACATTTGTGGTTGATAACGCCAATTCTACTGTTTGTTGATTTGAAAAAGATGCTTCCATATAATCACAAAAAATGTTATACATTTATGCTATAAAACTATCGAAGAGAAAAAAAGTCCCAGTATAAATAACAATTTAAATTTACTTAAAAGTCTTTCATTCTTTATAATGAACAAGACTATCTCATAAAGACAGCCCTTCATTTATTTCTTAATCTATTCCATCAGTTTGCTGTGCTTCAAATGTCTAGTTTAATTTATCTCCTTAATTAAGGAATATAACCATTTTATACAGATCCTCCTACATTAGAAGACTTCTTTTTCTTTTCAGAGTCTACACTGCGTATCGCTCCAAAAATAGTAACCATAGAATAACCTAACAATAAGACACCTGGAATAATTAATAACAATGCTGCTCCCGCTATAGAATTTGCATAGTTTAATAGATATCCAACATATGGAACTGTTATATCTACATATTTTCCAACTACATTTTCTGCAAGAACAGGTTGTAAGTCAGGACCGTTGTTGTTGTCCCCTTTTGTTTCGTAGGATACTTGCCCATTTGCATTTTCCACACCAATAATGCGGTGCGTAATAAGCTTATTACCTTTTTCTTTAAACGTGATAATATCGCCTTTTTTATATTTTGAACCATCCTTTGTTGGTTCAATTGCAATAATAGATCCTGTTAAAAACGTAGGTTCCATTGACCCTGATAGTACTGTCTTAAATTGATATCCCATCACTGTTGGTTCGCCACCGCTTGCTTTTGCTGAAATCACAACAAACGCTAAGCAAACCATGATGGCAAACAAAACAAACGAAATGACATTAATCAGAATTTTCCAAATTAATTTCATGTGTCTCATCCCTTTCCTTATTCTCTATGTAAGCAAAAGGTACGATATTTAAATTAATCGTTCTTCAAAAAAGAACTCACTTTCATATTATAACGAACAACAAAGCACCGCAATAAAAAAATAGGCAAAATTTATTTGCCTATTTCTACTGCGACAATACTCGCTTTTTTTTACGCTTCCACAGAAATACTCCAATACCAATGATAGTAAGAATACCTGCACCAATTCCAGCCATTCGTACATATGAAGGAGTTGAAGTTATTTTTTCAATCTCATTTTGCTTCTCAAATGCAACATCTTCTTTTGAAAGAACCTTTATACTCTCTAATGTTTCATTATTTTTTTTAATATCTACCATTCCAACAACATCACCGCGGTGAAGACCTGTTTTATATAATTTTTCTTTATCAATAGGATTTTCCTTAAAAACAGCTTGTACATTTTTGGCTTCACCTTGCTTTAATACAAGTTCTACGCTTCGTTCTAATTCACCGTTTACTGACTTATTCAAGTAAGGCATTTCCTTTACCCAATTGTTTTTATCAAGTACTTGTTGTTTTGCAAATTGCGGAAAAGCATAATCAGCAATTTGTTTCATATCTTCGTAAATTTCAGGCTTTTGTGAAGCCATTACGACATTAATAATACGATTTCCATCTTTTTCATTTATTTCTACAAGCGTATTACGAGCTTCATTTGTAAAACCTGTTTTCCCGCCAATACAATATGGATTTTCAAAATATTTTCCTTTATTAAAAATAGAAGCTGTTTGTCTTGACGTTGTAACAGTTGTTCGTTTCGTATTCATTGCCTTTATAATTTCCGGATACTTCATCACACCTCTTGTAATCATTGCCATATCATAAGGTGTTGTATAATGATTTGGATCATGAAGACCATTTGGCGTAACAAAATGACTATCCTTTGCTCCCAGCTGCAGTGCCTTCTCATTCATCATTTTCGCAAAATTTTCCGGATTTCCTGCAATATGCTCTGCAATCGCATATGCCATATCATTTGCACTTAACACCATTAAAATCATAAGTGCAGTATCTCGATCTACTGTCTCTCCTGCTTGAAATTCAATTTGATAATTACTTTTTTCTTCTTCAAGAGCTTTTGGAGAAAATGCAATTTGCTCTCCTGGCTTCGTATGCTCCATCAATAAAATACTTGTCAATACCTTCGTTATACTAGCTGGATAAGCATGCTGATGCGCGTTTTTATCATACAAAACATCCCCTGTCTTCGCATCAACAGAAACCGCATATTGTCCAAACACATTCGGCACTGGTGGAGTTTCTGCATAAAATTTAGCGGGGGCAATAAAAAATAAACTGCTTGCAATAATTAAAGCCAAAATTTTCTTTAAATTATCCATACAACTCTCCTTTTCATCTCCCTTTATATGCACACGTGAATTATTTGATAATAATATTTGAATAAAATAATATATATTTTTTACTCACTATCTTTCACTATATCATAATTTTGCAAAAAAACACATGAAAAAACGGCATAAAAAGAAGGAGGAACTATTCCTCCTCATCTCTCTCATCTTCTAATAAATCCATAAAATTTTTAGCAGCTTCCTCTTCTGTTGTCTCATCTGTTATCCCTATAAATGACCAGTTCTTTGATTCTACCCATTTCATAAACTCATCTGAAAATTCCTCATGGGTTATATCTACATCAAGAACTGCTCCATTAATAGCAATCGTTCTATATCTTGGCACATACATTTTAAAATTTTTTCTTACCATACATACCCCTTCATTTATATATTTTTATACGAAATATTATTCATTCGTTTATATAATATATTAATAGAATAGCAAAAAATTAACACGCATTACGCCCTAAAAAGTCTAAAAATTTTAAATAATTACATATATTACTTGATTTTACTATAAGACTATCATACAATTAATTGCATACTAGTTTATTACATATAAATTTCCTGATCCCGTAGCTCAGCAGGGAGAGCGCCACCTTGACAGGGTGGAGGTCGCTGGTTCGAACCCAGTCGGGATCATATGAGAAGCCCCTTGATAATCAAGGGGTTTTCTTTATGTAAGAAAATTGTATTCCGGATTACCAGGCACCACGATACGTCCTATCAGTTCAGTTTTTTTATTATTGGTCATAACATTCCTCCTCATTTCAAAATTCCGTTTCCTTAAAGGATTAAGATTTTTTTCACAATGAATAATATGAAATAAAATTAGGAGTTATTAGTGAATGTTCCGAAAATAAAGCACTTATGTTATATTCCTATTTCAATAAACCTGGCCCGTTGCTTTAAGGTCAACTCACACCATTACAACTGCTTGCTTAATAAATTCACGCTTTCTCTATTGCAACTGCCTGTACAACTTTATTTGAATTTTAATAGGATATTATGAAAGATTTATATTTTTATAGGAGTTAACGTAGTTCGCAAAAAGAAAGAGGAAAGTTGTAAAAAAACAAAATGCAGTGTAAGGAAGGTGAAAAATAAAATGATGAACAATGAAGAAACACTTTGTCGTAAGTTTGCAAAAATTATAGGCGGTCAATCAGGATTTGCGGGCGGAAAGTGTGTAGCTACAATATCTCGAGATGAAATAAACGCAACGATTTTAGGAAAGAGATTTGGGGTGACTTCTTCTTTCTCATTCGAATCAATAGATAATTCAAGCGGCGAAGCTTTATGTTTAGGAAGAGTAGCCCTTTTACAAAATGAAGTGGAGCCATTTATTACTGTAATTCGCGCTCAGGAAATAATAGTTTCGTCTATCCACAATGAATGGTTGTTCGATAATCCACGTTTGATTTATGTCAATATCGAATCTGTTGAAGAACCATTGATTTTTGCACGAAAAGTCAAAAGAGCGTTAAAAGCTATTTGACCATAATCTTTGCACCAATTAAAGGAACCTCATTCTCTTTTCGTTTGATGTAAGACCATAGGCGCCTTACAAGTTAGATAAAATAAAATTCAGAGAGAATAAGATTACTTATTCTCTCCTTCTAAAAATTAATTCTCTTTTTTATATTCTAAAATTAAATTTTTGGCTTCGATAAATCCTGCTTGAGAAGTTACCCCTGATAATAATCCTCCAAAGCCTCTGTTTTAAATTCGTATTTTGTAACAAAACCCCATAAAATCTTACGCACAGCATTAACACCTGTTGTCATTTGAATAGAGGGAGTAGCTCTCAACAAAAGTATTTCCTTTGTAAAAAGAAAATTAATAGATTTTTATAACCTTTCCCCATTTGTTGCAATTACATCTTGATGCCAGAAAAAGGACTTCTTCTTTTTCCGTTCTAATGTTCCGCTGCCATCGTCATGTTTGTCAACATAGATGAAGCCGTAACGTTTGGAGAACTCACCCGTTGACATACTTACCATATCGATACAGCCCCAGCTTGTATAGCCTATTAATTCAACACCATCTTCAATGGCTTCACCCATTGCTTTTATGTGTTCACGAAGGTAGTCAATTCGATAGTCATCATTGATCGTGCCATCTTCTTCTATTTTGTCATAGGCTCCTAATCCATTTTCTACAACAAATAGCGGCTTCTGATAGCGATCATATAATTTGTTTAGGCTAATACGTAATCCTACGGGGTCAATTTCCCAACCCCAATCGCTTGCTTTTAAGAACGGATTTCTTATGCCGCCAATAATATTCCCTTGCGCCTCTTCCGCATCTGTCTTCATTTTTTTCTCAGTGCGGGACATGTAATAACTAAATCCGATATAATCAACGGTTCCTTCCTTTATTAATTCTAAGTCACCATCTTGAATCTCCAATTCGATATTATGTTCTTTAAAGTATCTCTTCATGAAAGCTGGATACTCACCCCGTACTTGCACATCTGCACAATAGTAATTGAAAAGCTGTTCTTCTTGAAGGGCGTACATTACATTTTCCGGATTGGAATCAAAGGCATATACAGGCGCAAAGAGAATCATACAACCAATTTTAGAGTTAGGAATGATTTCATGGCATGCTTTGACCGCAATGGAGCTTGCGACAAATTGATGATGGTATGCCTGGAAGGTAGGCTGGTATTTATCCTCTTCTTTTTGAATTGAAAAACCAAGTCCTTGAATCGGCATCACCAAGCTGCTATTGATTTCATTAAAAGTCATCCAAAACTTCACTTTATTTTTATAGCGATTGAAAATAGCTTTTACATATCTTTCAAAGAATGTTATCACTTGGCGGTTTCTCCAACCACCATATTCTTTTACTAAATGCAGAGGCATTTCATAGTGAGAAATGGTTACAACCGGTTCAATACCGTATTTATGCAATTCATCAAAAACACGATCGTAAAAAGCCAATCCTTCTTCATTTGCCTCTACCTCATCGCCGTTTGGAAAAATTCGTGTCCAGGCAATCGACATACGGAATGCCTTGAAACCCATTTCTGCAAACAATGCAATATCTTCTTTATACCGATGATAAAAGTCAATCGCTTCATGATTTGGATAGTAATATCGATCACCATGGATTTCAAAATCAAAACCTGGATTCGTTAATATTTTATACCGCTCGTTTCCACCTGGAAGGACATCAGCAATATTTAGTCCTTTATTCCCTTCACTAAACCCGCCTTCTATTTGATTGGCTGCTGTAGCCCCTCCCCACAAAAACTCTTCAGGGAATTGATATGTTTTCATTTGGATTACCTCCAGAAATTTATGCCGTCATTATTTTTGTTTAAAATTCTCTTCCTTATAAGCAACTACAAAAAAATCATAACTGCGTTTAACAGGATAGTAAATGAATGAAGAGTATCTAGTTTTTTATAACGGAAAAAGTGACGCGTTACATAAATGTAACACTATGTTTCATACGGAAAAGTTGTGTTAGAATGTAGTTATTATTTTTGCAGGCTACAATACTTTTTTACTGAAGGAGAAACTGGATCCATGTTTTCACACGACATAATCGCTTCTTTTAATGAATTAGAAACTTCTTTATACAACTATATTTGTCAAAACGGTGATAAAGTGGCGTATATGCGAATTCGCGAACTAGCAGATGAAACGCATGTATCAACAGCTACCATTTTACGTTTTTGCAGGAAACTACATTGTGAGGGGTTTTCCGAATTTAAAGTAAAGCTTAAAATGCACTTAAAAGAAAATAAAAAGACGGTGATAAAAAGTTCCCAACAATCGATAATAGAATTTTTTGAGCGAACATTAAAAGGTGACTTAGAAGAAAAAATTAAAGAAGCTGCAAGTCTCGTTATCAAAGCAGATAACGTTATTTTTATTGGGATCGGTAGCTCGGGTATTCTTGCTGAGTATGGTGCAAGATACTTCTCAAGCTTAGGTAAATTTTCGCTATATATTAAAGATCCTCACTTTCCGATTCACTCCAAACTCCGCAATAATAGCGTAACGATTGCTTTATCTGTCTCAGGAGAAAATCATTTTACCGTCACTCATCTTAACCAACTTAAACAAGAAGGAAGTAAAATCATTAGTATTACAAATAATACACTCTCAACCATTGCAAAAATCTCTGATATAAACATTCCCTATTATGTAACAGAGGAATTTTCCGAGGAATCTAATATTACTACGCAAGTACCTGTTGTTTATATTTTAGAATCTATGGCTCGGGAAATACACAAACTTAATCAATAAGCTGATTACTTCTACACCCATAGCATGTGAATAACGGTTTCTTTAACTATCAATCGAATTTTCAATATAAAAAGACAGGAGCTTGTTGCTCACTGTCTTTTATTTATGAACTATATAACAAATTATTGATGTTCTATGCTTCTAAAAGATCATATTTGCACCAGAACTATATTTCTTCCTTATGATACTTTGCGAATATCTATTTTTTTCCCTTCTTTACGCCACTCTTTAAATTCAGCTGTTGCTGTGAAAAGTACATCTGTGGATGAGTTAAGTGCTGTTTCACAAGAGTCTTGTAAAACACCTATGATAAAGCCTACTCCAACTACCTGCATAGCAACATCAGGTGAGATTCCAAATAAGCTGCATGCTAGAGGAATCAGTAATAAAGATCCACCGGCAACCCCTGAAGCACCACAAGCGCATACAGCTGACAGTACACTGAGAATGATTGCTGTAGGGAAGTCTACTTCAATACCAAGTGTATGAACCGCTGCAAGTGTCAAAACAGAAATCGTAACAGCGGCACCACCCATATTAATGGTTGCACCTAATGGAATGGATACTGAATAACTATCCTTATTTAAACCTAAGTTTTCACATAATTTCATATTTACAGGAATATTCGCAGCTGAGCTACGTGTAAAGAATGCTGTAATACCACTTTCCTTTAAGCACTTAAAAACAAGAGGGAAAGGATTTTGACGTATAAACACGAACACAATGATTGGATTGACAACCAGTGCCACAAAGACCATACAACCAAGCAAAACGGCAAGTAATTTTCCATAGCTTAGTAACGATTCGATTCCATTTGTAGTAATAGAATCCACTACTAGACCCATGATTCCTAATGGCGCAAACTTAATCACCCACGTAACCATTTTAGATACGGCGTCTGAAAAATTCGAAATCATTGTTTTTGTCGTATCAGAAGCATTTCGTAAAGCCAAACCAAGGAGTGTCGCCCAAGCTAAAATACCGATATAGTTCGCATTAAAAATTGCTTTAACTGGGTTATCAACAATGTTCAGCAGTAATGATTTGAGTACCTCTACAATACCGCCAGGAGCAGTCACACCTTCAGCACTCTTTGCAAGTGTTAAGCTTACAGGAAAAATAAAACTTACAACAACTGCGATTAATCCAGCTAAAAATGTTCCTAAAAGGTATAGGAAGATAATAGACTTCATATTCGTTTGTTGACCACTCTTGTGTTGAGCGATAGCTGACATAACCAAGAAGAGTACCAATACAGGCGCAATTGCTTTCAAAGCACCTACAAATAAAGTGCCTAAAATTACAACAGGTTTTGCTACTTGTGGGATTGTCACAGATAGAATAATACCAATAATCAAACCTACAATGATTTGTTTTACCAGACTCACTTGCCCCCACTTTTTCAGTATACTGTTCATGAATATTCCCCCATTAGTTTAAGATAAATTGCAACATCGCTAGTATAGAGCCATTTATTTCTCACAACTCTACAATTTTTCAGAATCTATCTAAAGATTTTTAAAACAAAAATATTCAGATAATTATTTTTATGAAGGGCCATTTTCATTGCATTCTATTCCATGAAGACGACTATCTTACCAATAAATAGTATTATAATGATTATTTTCATATATAACAATATTATTTTCTTTGTTTTTCAAAATATCTTAATTGTCAAATTTTAAACCTATATATGTCTCCATGAATTATGATTTCATAATTAAAAGAAAAAACCGGGCTTTAATTACGCAAAAACACTACCTATTTCCTTTTAGATCATTTTTATATCTCCCTAAAAATTATTACCGGTTCTAAAGATAGGACATAATTAAGCATTCAATGGCAATGATAAATTTATACAAAAGATTTATTTATATGCTTGTAAATTTTTCAAAATACAAAAATCATCTCAAGCTCTTAAGAGTTTGGGGAATCTTACGGAAGATAGGTCTTTTTCTTTAACCACTAAATGTAAGCAATTTTGTTTTCGTAAAGGAGAATCAGATATGTCAGAAACAATGGCAGGACAAGAGTTATCAAATTCATCTACTAATTTGGAACAACATGCTGTACTGAATGAACTATTAAAACCCGAAGTTCAGCAATCCTTAACTGCCTTAATAGAGCAGCTGCCAAAATTGACTGAGCTTGTAAGTATATTGACTAAGTCTTATGACTTTGTACAGGCAGTCGCTACCGATGAGGTATTAAAGAGTGATACCGTTGGAGCGATTCAAGAAATAATGGACCCTGTAACAGACTGCGTGAGAAATATTGCAGCCACTGCTATAGAAGCGAAAGATCGCGCTGAGGAAAGCAATGAGGTAATCGGTCTTTTTACTCTTTTAAGGATGATGAAAGACCCGCAAGCACAGAAGCTTTTCCGTTTTATAAATGCCTATCTCCAAATTAGCAGGGAACACAATAGACATGAATAGATCTTTTATATTAAAAATCATTAAGGATGGAGGATAAATGATGGTAAAACATATTGTCATCTTAGGCGCTGGTTATGGCGGACTTCTAGCGGCTTTAAACGTTCGCAAGTACTTAAGCAAGGATGATGCTCAGGTTACTGTAGTAAACCAGTATCCGACACATCAAATCATCACGGAGTTGCACCGTCTTGCAGCAGGAAGCGTTGCTGAGCCAGCCGTATCTATACCACTGAAGAAGCTTTTCAAAGGAAAAGACATCGATCTTAAAATTGAGAAGGTCGAGTCTTTTTCAGTAGACAAAAAAGAAGTAAAACTTTCAGATGGCTCCACTTTAACATATGATGCTCTCGTCGTCGGTTTAGGAAGTAAAACTGCTTATTTTGGTATTCCAGGACTTGAAGAGAATAGCTTAGTGTTAAAATCGGTGGAGGATGCTAATAACATCCATCAACATATTGAACAGCGTATTCATGAATATGCAAAGACAAAAAAAGAAGCAGATGCTACCATTTTAATCGGCGGCGGTGGATTAACTGGTGTTGAGCTGGTCGGTGAAATTGCTGATAAGCTTCCTAACCTTGCTAAAGGATATGGAGTAAATCCTAAAGAAGTGAACCTTTTACTTGTCGAAGCGGGTCCAAAAATTCTTCCCGTTCTACCGGACTCGCTCATTGAACGTGCACAGGCTAGCCTAGAGGCGCGCGGGGTTCAGTTCCTATTAGGTCTTCCCGTAACAAATGTTGCAGGCAATGTTATTGATTTAAAAGATGGTCAGAAAATTGTAGCGAATACTTTCGTTTGGACAGGCGGCGTACAAGGCAACCCTCTAGTAGGCGAATGCGGCCTTGAGGTGAACCGCGGACGTGCAACCGTTAATAATTACCTTCAATCTACATCTCATCCAGATGTGTTTGTTGCTGGTGACTGTGCTGTTGTGTTTGGTCCGGATGATCGTCCATACCCGCCTACTGCACAAATTGCTTGGCAAATGGGAGAACTAATCGGCTACAATTTATTCGCATATCTAGAAAATAAATCATTCGAAGAGTTTAACCCAGTCAACTCAGGAACACTTGCAAGCCTAGGCCGTAAAGATGCTGTTGCCACAATTGGAGCAAGCTCCACTCAGCTCAAAGGAATGCCAGCATCCCTAATGAAGCATGCAAGCAACACTCGTTACCTGTCACATATTCACGCGTTGTTTAGCTTGGCTCATTAAAACACACGGGTATCAAAGCGTGAAACATCTTGTATATTTAAATGAAAACAGATTTAGATGTAGAAGGGATTCTGTATAATTTACAATATTTTCAGGTATCCTAAGGATGTGAGATGTTATTATTTCACACACAACCCTAAACCAAAAGGCTTCCTCACCCGAAGCCTTTTGGGCATACTCAAAGTCTTCATACATTCATTAAAGTTTTTCGATGTATCTAGAAAAACAGTCAACGACGTTTTGACCCCCAGCCTTTTTTACAAACAACTTGCTTTATAAAACCAGCGTAAATCATACATATACAGATTTAATACTTTAATACTGTGCCTCTCCTTTTTATTCGGATAACATATTAACGCATCAAAAAAGAAGTTAATTGTTTCGAACCCAGTCGGGATTATACAAAATAAAAAGCCTCAATCCTTTTATCTTGAAGGGATTGGGGCTTTGCTCATTCTAATTTCAATTTAAACTTGATTCTCCTAATTCATATTAAATTTAGTCTACTTGACCTTAACTTTTCTATCCAACTAAGTGTAGCCTATCCAAATATCAAGTATTAAAAATCAAGATTATTGCATACCTGGGAAACCATTCATACCCATGCCTGGGAAACCACCCATACCCGTTCCTGGGAAACCATTCACACCCATACCTGGGAAACCACCCATACCCGTTCCTGGGAAACCGCCCATACCCATGTTTGGAAAACCACCCATACCCATACCTGGGAAACCGTTCATGCCCATACCTGGGAAGCTGCCCATGCCCATGCCTGGGAAACCGCCCTTACCCTTACCTAGGAAACCGCCCTTACCCTTACCTGGAAAACCACCCATGCCCATGCCTGGAAAACCGCCCATGCCCATGCCTGGAAAACCGCCCATACCCATGTTTGGAAAACCGCCCATACCCATGTTTGGAAAACCGCCCATACCCATGTTTGGAAAACCGCCCATACCCATGTTTGGAAAACCGCCCATACCCATGTTTGGAAAACCGCCCATACCCATGTTTGGAAAACCGCCCATACCCATGTTTGGAAAACCGCCCATACCCATGTTTGGAAAACCGCCCATGCCCATGCCTGGGAAACCGCCCATGCCCATGCCTGGGAAACCGCCCATGCCCATGCCTGGAAAACCACCCATGCCCATGCCTGGAAAACCACCCATGCCCATGCCTGGAAAACCGCCCTTACCCTTACCCATGCCTAGGAGGCTACCTAGGAGGCCGCCCATGCCTGGAAAACCTATACGTTGAGAATTTAATAGCATGTTTTCACCTACTTTTTATAAATATTTCATAGTCTCTTACATGCTATGCTTAAAAAAAATAAAGGAGCTTATTCTCCTTTTAAATTAGGCAGACTAATTACCGTTACTGATAGATTATGGTGATATATTATGTATCTTATGTGCTGTATTTTATGTAATTCTAAGTAACCTATATACAAATTTTCAGAGTAACAATATCGGTATGTTAAAGATTTAGAGATTACTTGCAATCGCTCTGAAGTTTTTGTACTGGAAAATATACTGTTCGTGTCTCCCTTTCATGATGCCGTATTTCGTCCGGTTCCTTCACATTGATGCTTCTTTAGCCCGCTATTCGCAAGCAATAAGAGCACTCCATACCCGCCTACTGTGCAGATGGTGCCGGCTTAAGCTAGTAGTTATATGTTTCTTGTCTTCTTTTTACTAACGAAATAGGAGACGTATTGTTTTATCTTAGAATATACATAATTACTTTTTGTTGGACGAGCATACACTCATTTTTAACTTGATCACATACAATAATAAGAATAGTAAATGAGGAGGTGCGTAATAATGTCGAAGCCAGTATATGGTTATGTTACACTTGTGGGTTCCAAACCTATAGAAGTCAAATCAGGCGCAAACGTAAAATTTAATAGAAACGGTCCATTAAATCATATCAAGTTTAATCCGCCTAGTGACACCCTAATAATTCCTGAATCAGGAGACTATAAAATCGAATTTATATTATTAATTGATGGTCCTGCTTCTACTTCAGTATATGGTTTAATTTTAAATAATGCTTTAGTCAGCGGACACCTTACTAATTATGGTATACAAAGACAAGTGGATGGGGCGAGTCTGATGCTTACTGGACAAGCTATTATCCATATTCCTAAACATTCAAAACTACAACTTAGAAATATAGGATCAACTACAGATGTGTTACTACCAATTCTAAACGGACACAAAGTTAATGCTGCATCATTAACTATTGAGAAGCTTAGCTAGTAAAAATTTATTTGTACAGCAGCCAGCATTAAAATAGCGTTCTATCTATTGATAGAACGCTATTTTAATCCATAAATACATATCAAAAACTAGCAAACTTACTTATTCAACTACTAATAGAATTGCTTATGCCTTTATAGCAAAACATAAGCACCAATTTTAAACCTATTTTGTAATAATAGACTTTTGATTAGTTCACCAACACACGTTCTCTCATAATCTGAAGTATATCTAACTTTTCAGGAGGTGAATTTTATGGCTAAAACATTATGTAAGGAACTAGCAAAAATTCTTAAAGGTGAAGCTCAACAAAAAAACGATGTATGCATGGTAACAAGAGAGAGAAAGGATTTAGACGTAACAATTCTTGGACATCCTACACATTCGGAAATGGTAATTTCTTTTGAATTTAGTTTCGAACCTGTTTCTAACAGAAATGAAACTTTGAATCTAGCTGAGCTTGTTTTTTTACAAGACGAAGTAAATCCTTTTTTACATGCTATCAAAAAGAATGATGAAATTAAAGTCTCAGCTATACACAACCACTGGTTGTTTGAAAGACCACGACTCATCTATGTGCATCTTGAATCAGTTCAAGATCCTGTAGAATTTGCAAAAGAGGTTGCTAGAGCCCTTAAGAAAGCTGGAGTAAAATAAATATTTTTGAATAACTAAAGCAACATCAAATATTGCTTTTCTTCTATAAGTAATACAAATGTACAAGCTTAAATATCTTGAATAATAAGGTATTGATGAATCCATTACCAAAACAGAAATAGGTTAGTTTTTAGCTTTAGAAGTGAGATTTCCATCAGTGGAGAATGAAGCCCTCCACTGATGAAAGTTTCACTTTATTTCTTCTTCCGACGGAACAAATCGATTGTTTTGTACCCTTGTGAAAGGATATCAACCATTTGTTGATAACGTTTATCACGTGTTTGTTGTTGCTTCGCTGAGAATATGTGACGTGCCCAGTCTTTTTGGTATCCAGATGTTAAGCTTTGATAAAACGTAAGTTCATTTGGATGATTTGCTAATAATGCCTCAACATCCTTTACATTTTCCTCATAATCCGCAACGCATTGGCTGGCAGCTGGTGTTTTCTTTGCCTTCTTTTTTTCACGTTTTAAACCAACAACAGTGAAAATGTCATCCATGCTTACCATACGTGCAAACTTAATATCACTATTCCCTACATATCCATCCTCTTCAACGTTCATTGCTGGAAACATTTCATCTCTATGAATAAAGGTTTTATAACGCGTATTCCCTTTTTTCGGATATGCGAAAAATACATAACCTTTCTCAAGTAAAAGTTGTTCATTGTTAATAATAAATTGTGTATGTGTAACCATCTCATCAATTGTTTCGACAAAAATGAAAATAGCATCATGATCTTTAGAAAGGATAGTCGTTTGTTCATTAAAGACTTTATAGTCGCTTGGTTGATTGATTACAGCCATATTTGTGAATTTATTTAGTTTTAATTTATCAATAATTGTCATAACTGGCTCCTTCGTTTTTGTTTTATTACAATTTAAGTTTCATTTATTTTTCTAATAAAGTTTACCTTATTCAGATAAAAATGTCTGTAAAGATGTTCACTGGTGTATAGACGTTCGTAAATAACTGCTTAAAATAAAAAGACATTATCCTTTCTAATGATTCCTCAGAAAGAATAACGTCTTTTTCATTTTAGTGGGTATTTTGTCTTGTTAGCTTGATAGCGATGAGCGGTACTCCTATATACAAAAACAGAGGGCAGATATGCATCTGCCTCTTGTGTCCAACCAATATTATTCTTGCTCGTCCATAATTTTCTCAAATGCAGCAGATACTTTTTCAAATTCCTCGTCACTCTCAATGTATGAGAATTCACTATCTTCTTCTACTTTTAAAAAGAAGATATCAATGTCTTCCTCTGTTTCCGTTTGAATGTCTTCTACAAAGCCAACAGCAATGTATTCTGCTCCTTCGACATTCATCGTTCCGAGCACTTCAACTTCCTGCTCCTCATTACTCTCATCGCTAAGGGTAAAAATTTCGCCTACTTCAATTTCCGACATATTCATTCTCCTCCTTTTATACTCTAAAAAATAGAACGTTCAAATCGTATACTTACTAGTATATCTTTCCATAAAAAATCAAATTAATTCTCAAAGAACAACAATTTCTTTCTGCTTCAGCGTAAGAATCCAACTAAAAGGATATCATCTGTGAATATGAATGAATACATTTTGAGCTCTCGTCACATGCCCATCAACGTTAGAAATGGGTTTCTGGGATTTGATTACTACTGATAATGATAGGTTATGTTAACTTCACATGAATATGATATTTATCAATATTTTCTTTCATTAACCATGATAAAATTGTATTAAAAGGATATCGGAGGGGTTTTATGAAACTAGTAGGACAACAAATATACGTTCGACTTTACAAGATTTCTGACGCCAGCGAGTTAGCTAAATTACTTACTAGAAATCGCGAATTTTTTCAACGAGTTTGCCCATTATTCCCAGAAGCCTTTTTTACAGAAGAACATCAAAAAATACGCCTTGAACAAGCATTAAAAAAGACAGATGAAGGACAATTATATCCTTTTGGAATATTTTTAAAAGCAACTGATAAACTTATCGGAGACATTTCATTAACTCAAATTGCTAGGGGAGACCTACAAAACTGTTATACGGGATTTACTTTAGATAAGGAGTATAATGCAAAGGGCTATACAACAGAAGCTCTTCAACTTGTTGTAGATTTTGCTTTTAGAGAATTAAAACTACATAGAATTGAAGCAGGAGCTATGCCTGACAATATAGCATCTATTCGTGTATTAGAAAAAGTAGGGTTTAAAAAATAAGGTATAGCTAAAGAAAATCTAAAGGTTAATGGCAAATGGACAGATCATCAAATATTAGCTATCATCAACAGCTTGGATGTGTAAGCTCATTTCACTTCCAATAACGAATTTCACGTTAACTAGCACCTCTTGTGGGGGGCTAGTTGTTTTTTTACAGTAACAAAAAGACATCTCTATATAGAAAAATGTTCCGTATTATAACAAAAGCATATGTGGTTGAGCAGCAGTATTTTATAGAATTGTCGTTGTTGCATATAGGGTCATGAAGAGGTCTAATTCATAAAAAAATGGTACACCACTTTATGTCCGTGATGTACCAATACTTATATAAACTATACTATTATATGTCTTTCGTTAATACTGTAAGGTTCATTAGATATACTCAATACTTAGGTTTACAGTATAACAGTCTGCCTTTTCGTTTATCTTAAAAATGTAGTATTAGTCCCCTTTTTGCTTTTTGCCTACAAAAATAGAACATAGAATTAAGATCATTAAAATGCCTAAACAAAGAAAAATACTCGCTCGGTTTTGATCGCTGAATGCAAATGCCACACAGCTAATAGCTAACGCTATTGCAGTGAATGAGGTCACATATGGAAATCCCCATACTTTAAAATGCGGCAATTTTGTATATGTTTTGCGAAGCTTCAGTTGTGCTAAACATATGCTAATCCACACCACTGATACCGTAAATCCCGGAATTGCCATCAAATACCCAAAAACACGGTCAGGGGAAAAGTACGCAACAAATGTCCCCCCAATAAGAACGATAGAGCTTAAGATAACGCTATATAGTGGAACACCATTCTTGGAAACATGTGAAAACAGCTTCGGTGCCTCCCCTTCTGTAGCTAAGGAATGCAGCATACGTGTACAGCCATAAACACCAGAGTTTGCAGCAGACAAAACAGCTGTAATAAGGACGAAGTTCATAATATGAGCCGCTCCTTTAAATCCGACCGCAGATAACACTTGCACAAACGGACTTGCTTGGTTGCCGATTTCATTCCATGGAATTAATCCGCAAATGACAAGGATTGGGAGCGTATAGAATAATACGATTCTCCAAATTACTCCTTTAATCACTTTAGGCAATACCTTCTCTGCATCCTTCGTTTCTGTTAAAGTCAATCCGATAAGTTCAGAACCACCGTAAGAAAAAATTACGACTAACAATGCGGAAAATACTCCTGACCAGCCGTGCGGGAAGAATCCCTGGTGCTGTACATAGTTTTGCATATAGTGAGTTTCATTGCTCGGGATAATGCCGAATAAAATACCTGCGCCTAAAACAAGGAATAGAACAATCATCGTAATTTTAATTCCGGCAAACCAAAATTCAAACTCTCCGTAATTCTTCACATTCATAAAATTAATAACCACAATGAAAATAGCGCTAATCAGGCTTAAAGACCATAAAGACATAGAAGGAAACCAATATTGCAGAAAGCTTCCCGCAGCTATCACTTCAATAACACATACAACTAACCACATAAAACAGTACAGCCATCCAATCACAAACGACACGTTCGTTCCAAATGCTTTATGAATAAATCCTTTCATATTCACCCCAGGATAAGCGATGGCCATCTCTGCAATTGCACTCATTACAACAAGAAGCAATAATCCAGCAAACAGATAAGAAAAAATAACTGCCGGCCCCGCTATCGATACTGTTTCAGAAGTCCCTTTAAATATACCTGTGCCAATTGCTCCTCCGAGTGCCATCAAACGGATATGCCGTGGCAATAACTTTTTCTGTAATTCCATAATTTTTCCTCCTCATTTTAATATAAAGATTTTTTATTTAACAAAAGATTCAATAGAATCAAGTGTAGTTTTTCTTCCAATAAAAAAATCGCCCCTGTCCTAAATGACAGGGACGATTTACACCGCGGTACCACCCTAATTGCAAACTTAAGTCTGCCTCTTGACTTTGTTAACGATCTTTTGACCGTCCTTCCCTCTATAAAGGTCGCCCTTTATTTCGAAAAAGATGCTCCGGGATTGAAATTCACACTTATTTATGTACTGATTCGCACCTTCCATCAGCTCTCTGAAACAGGGAAATAAGCATTACTGTATTCCTTTCATTGCACTTCCTATATTATGTTTTCTATATAATAAAAAAATCCCTACTGATTGTATCAGTAGGGACGAATATATCGCGGTACCACCCTAGTTGCAGACTAAGTCTGCCTCTCGACTTTGTTAACGATCATTTTTGACCGTTTTTCCCTTCATAAAGGTCGCCCTTTACTTCGAAAAAAATGCTCCAGGATCGAAATTCATCCTTATCTTTGTACTGATTTCCACCTTCCATCAGCTCTCTAAAACAGTGAGATAAGCACTACTTATATTCCCTTCATTGCCCAATTATATTTCAATTTATATGACGTAATTACGTTCTTTAGTAAGTATGTTTTGTATTATAGGGGTTGCATTAATATTCTGTCAATGGTTTTAAGCAATATTTATTTAGGTATGTTTTGCTAAAGGAAATAATACAACGTTTTTATGCAAAGAGAGCTGCGCCTGTACGCTATCAACGCATCTATGAAGGAACTATTTTTTATAATAATAGGTTATGTTAACTTTGCAAGGGGAATTTTTTTATTTCAAATATTTAGAATTAACATTAAAATAAATAGCAGGAGAGGGATTATAGAAATTACAAATTATACATAACGAGGAGAGAGAGATGAAAGTACAATTAAAAGCTGATTTAATGCTACTAATGGTTACATTTTTTTGGGGTGCATCCATCTTACTTACAAAGGTTGGCCTCAATTACATAGAAGAATATAATTTAATCGCGTTACGTTTTATAATTGCTTTTCTTTTATCGGCTATAGTATTTTACAAGCACTTAACCAAAATTGATTTTAAAACTGTAAAATATGCGTTTATATTAGCTTCTATTTTGTTTATTGTTTATGTTTTTGCGACTTTTGGTACAAAGTATACAAGTGTTTCTAATGCCGGTTTCTTAATGAGTCTCACAGTCATCTTTATTCCAATATTATCATCTATATTTTTAAAGCAAAGACCTGAAAGAAAAGTTGTATTGGGAATCGTTTTAACCATAGTAGGAATAGGATTATTAACGTTAAATAGCGAATTCAAGATAGCTTCTGGTGATATATTATGTATCTTATGCGCTTTATTTTATGCAGTTCATGTCATCGTTACTGGAACAATGACTAAGCATGTTAATTCAATTACCCTTGGGGTAGTACAACTAGGTTTTGTTGGTCTATTTAGTCTTATTTTCTCAATGTTTATGGAAACCCCAAAACTTCCTGACACTGTTGAATCATGGTCTTCAATCTTAGCCTTAAGCATATTTTGTACAGCAATAGCTTTCATTGTTCAGGTTATTGCACAGCAACACACCAGCCCTACACATACAGGTCTTATTTTCTCATTAGAACCTGTTTTTTCTGCAGGTTTTGCTTTCTTTTTCACAGGTGAGACTCTCACATTGAAAGGTTACTTAGGTGCAACACTCATATTATTAAGTGTATTAATTGCTGAACTAGATTTGAAAAGTTTATTAAGGCTAAGTTATAAGAAAAATATAGAATAGATATTTTGCCATGATAGATAAAAATACATCCATGTTGAAAGTGTTCAACTGTATCATTCATTCTGCTCACACTAATTATGTGAGTGAAAAAGAGCGCGCCTCTTTGATCCGGGCGCTCTTTTCGTTATAAACGGCTGAACAACCAATTCCACCATGATTTCTTTTCTTCGATTGCAGCCATTACCATTTTGTCTCTTGTTGTTCACAAATCGGCTCCATAAGATGCTTATCATATTCGTAGAAAGATAGACTATATCTATTATGTTACACTCTTTTTGTTGGATCTATTTTTTGACGTGATTTTCTGCGATAAAGAACGGTCCAAATAATTGCAAGTCCAATGAATCCATACGTGATCAAACTAGAGATTGCTAAAAACGTAGAAACGGAAAGACTATAGACAAGCACCACCTTCAGCAATGCTTCCCCTAATAAAACAATCCCCCACCCCGCTGTCATGATTCGCAATACCTTACGGAAATAAGCATTATTCCACTTATCAGCAAAAGCCGCCTGTTCTTTTTGCGTTTTTCCGACAGTAAATCGTAAGGCGAAATAATAAATTAGCGGTCTTCGAGTGATAAGAGAACCAAGGAAAATAAATCCCATAACTCCTGTGACAAAGGATTCCCGAATTAAAATGAGTCTTTCGTCTCCGCCAATGAGAGCAGCGATAATTCCAAGAATAAATCCAACTAACATAAACACTGCAAATACGTCCCATTTTCTATACTTCAGAAAATAGATTATAGTTTCTACTAAAGGAATCATTGTGGCAATTATGAGCGCTGTGATGTTCGACACATGGCCTAATAACAGCTCGTAAACTAAAATGGGCAATGCTGCATTAATGAGTAAAGAAAGAATAATTCCACGTACAATTTGTTTTCGTTCCATGTTACATCCCCTCCTCTGTATATATCCCACGAAACCTAACTGGAATTTTTCCATTAGCCAAAACATTACTAAAAAACTATGTTCGCTACTGAATAAAAATCACAAATCTTTCTACAAAAATTGTATTGATACTTTTCTTTAAAATTATTTTCTAATCATCGTCTTCTATACTATTTCTTATTTTTTTATCTTCTATGATAATTCACACAACTATTTGTTCAAACTATCATAGAATATTACATCTAAAAAATATGATCCTTTCTATATTTTCTTACATACGTATTAATTCCTTAATTACAAACTAAATCCCGCAAATCTAATGCTTCTATTAAAATAGTATCAATCCATTTACAACAAGAATATATAAAATATAGGAAGAAATTCTCTACTATATTTTACCCCTTAAGAAAATTCCCCTTTTCTATTCTGGCATTTCCTCGCTCAATACATAAAATTAACAATCAATTCGAAATCTTATCTTTTTTCCTATTATACTTTGTTATATTGTTGTATAATATTTTTGAAAGCGTTTATTATTTTAATATACATAATTTAAAACGTTTTTATTTGAACATTCATATATTTCAGATTATTTACCGACAGGTGATACATTTCCATATTATCCCTAAAAATCATTCACATCTATGTTATGTAGCGATTTTTCCACACCCATTTACTAGATAATAGGAATAATTCTCTGGGTGATAAGTAATTGTGAATGTTTTTTTACAAAACAGATAAGTAATAACGTTTTGTATTATGTAAATTATCGTAATAACATAAGAAATATAAAATGAATTGCACTCGTTACTATTTCATTCATATTGAAAGAAACAGCCTAACGAGTAGGAGGTTTTGTCAAATGACGAGTAAGAATACAAATACAAACAACCCGTGGGCTAAGTTCCATGGTCCTAACCTTGGCTATGTCATTGAACAGTACGATCGTTATGTAGCTCAGGCAGGTTCTGTTGATCCGGAGTTAGAAGAGCTTTTTGCAAGATGGGGCGCTCCTCCTTTTCATGCAGACTTTACAAATGTAAACAGTAATGTCTCTAATTTTTCTTCTCAAAACAATACAGACATAGAAAAAGTTCTAAAAGCTGCAAAGGTTTTAGAAAATATTCGTTCATACGGTCACTTATCTGCGCACATTAATCCGCTGGAGGAAAAAGTGGATGGGCAGTTTTCTTTAGAGGGCCTGGGCGAAAATGATTTGAAAGCGATTTCAGCAAAAATGGTTTGGGCAAACGCACCTGCAGATGTTCAAACAGCATTTGATGCCGTTAATAGATTAAAAGATGTTTATTCAAAATCTTTAGCTTATGAGTTCGCTCATGTACACGATAGCGAAGAACGTGCGTGGCTGCAAGAAATGGTGGAATCAACTTCTCTGTATCATCCATTATCAAATGAAAAACGAATTGCAGTCTTAAAACGATTAACAGCAGTCGAAGGTTTCGAGCAATTTTTGCATAAGACATTTGTCGGTCAAAAACGCTTTTCTATAGAAGGAGTTGACATGCTTGTCCCTATGCTTGATGAAATTATTTCTGAAGGCGCTAAGGGCGGCGTGAAGGATATTATGATTGGTATGGCTCACCGCGGACGTCTCAGTGTGCTTGCTCATACATTAGAAAAACCTTACAGTCATATGTTTACTGAATTTAAGCATTCAGCACCAATGCAAGACAAGGACAAGAACAATGTCGGCTGGACGGGAGATGTGAAGTATCACTTAGGTAAGGAACAATTAGTTGACTCTGAGGGTTCTCTTACTCGCGTTACATTAGCTAATAACCCAAGTCACTTAGAATTTGTAGACCCAGTTGTTGAAGGTTTTGCTCGTGCTGCTCAAGAGAATCGTGAGCAAGCAGGTTATCCAGAACAAGATGTTTCTAAATCTTTCGCAATTTTAGTACACGGTGATGCTGCGTTCCCTGGTCAAGGTATCGTACCTGAGACGCTGAACTTAAGCAGACTGAAAGGTTATCAAACAGGCGGCACAATTCATATTATCGCCAATAACGCAGTAGGATTCACAACTGATAGTTCTGATTCTCGTTCTACAAGATATTCTAGTGACCTTGCGAAAGGCTTCGACATTCCAATTGTGCACGTAAATGCTGATGACCCTGAAGCTTGTCTTATTGCAGCTACTCTTGCTTTCCAATACCGTACGCTGTTCAAAAAAGATTTCCTAATTGACTTAATCGGATATCGCCGCTTTGGTCATAACGAAATGGATGATCCAGCAGTTACACAACCGAAAGTATATAAAAAGGTTAGCAAGCACCCTACTGTAAGAGCTCTTTATGCTGAAGACTTACAAGCGAAAGGCATTCTAAATGCTGACGAAGTAGAAACAATTACGCAATTTGTACAAGAACATTTGAAAGCTGAATATGCTCAAGTTTCTTCAGATAAAAAAGAAGTAAGTGCTAATATTCCAGTTCCAGAAGTAGTTGCAAATGGAATTCCACAAATGGTGACAGGTGTTCCATTAGAAACACTTCAAGAATTAAATACAAGTCTTCTGCAATGGCCGGAAGGTTTTAACGTATATCCAAAGTTGAAAAAAATTCTTGAACGCCGTGAAAGTGCATTTAAAGATGGCGGCAAGCTAGAATGGGCAAATGCCGAAGCGTTAGCGTTTGCTTCGATTTTACAGGACGGCACGCCAATTCGTCTAACAGGACAGGATTCAGAGCGCGGTACGTTCGCACAGCGTCATGTTGTACTACATGATACAGAAACGAACGAAACATATTCACCAATGCATCGTCTACCACAAGCTCGCGCTTCCTTCGCGGTTCATAATAGTCCGCTTTCAGAAGCTGCTGTTGTAGGATTTGAATATGGCTATAACGTATTTTCTCCTGAAACACTTACAATGTGGGAAGCACAATACGGAGACTTCTCCAATACAGCTCAAGCATTGTTCGATCAATTCGTTTCAGCAGGAAGAGCAAAATGGGGACAAAAATCTGGACTTGTTCTACTCCTTCCTCACGGTTATGAGGGGCAAGGTCCTGAGCATTCCAGCGCTCGTCCAGAACGTTTCTTACAGCTTGCTGCAGAAAATAACTGGACAGTTGCAAACTTAACAAGTGCAGCGCAGTATTTCCATATTCTGCGCCGCCAAGCAGCAAGTCTTGGAACAGACTTTGTAAGACCATTAGTTATTATGACGCCTAAGAGCTTGTTACGTCATCCACTTACATCTTCACCTGCTTCGGAGCTAAGTGAAGGCAGCTTCCAAACGGTTGTAGAGCAACCAAACCTTGGAACAGAAACAAGTAAAGTGAAGCGTCTAGTATTATCTACAGGTAAAATGGCAATCGACTTAGCAGTAGATGTTGAATCTAACAAACAAGAGCATACGCTAGATGAAGTGCATATTGTTCGCGTTGAACAACTGTACCCATTCCCTAAAGAGAAAATCCAAGCAATCGCTCAGCGTTATGAAAACTTGGAAGAAATCGTATGGGTACAAGAAGAGCCAAGAAATATGGGCGCTTGGCATTATATCGCACCAATTTTATTCGAACTTGCTTCTGGCAATGTGAAAGTAAACTATATTGGACGTCCGGACCGTTCAAGTCCATCAGGTGGCGATCCACATGTTCATAGAAAAGAACAAGAGTTAATTATTAATCAAACACTTAATATCAATTTCAAGTTACAAGAAGAAAAAGACTTCGTTCACAATAAGTAATCAAATATTCCCATGAATGGGGGGCATTCCCCCATTCATGTTTAAAGAAGACTATCACAAAACATATCAAATCAATTGTTAGGCAAATAGGGGAGGACATTTAAAATGATCGAAATTAAAGTACCTGAGCTTGCAGAATCTATTACAGAAGGAACTATTTCACAATGGCTTATCAACGTAGGTGAAAAAGTTGAGAAAGGCGCAAGCGTTGTTGAGCTTGAAACAGATAAAGTCAATGTAGAAATCATTGCAGAAGATTCAGGTATTGTATCACAACTACTAGGTGAACCTGGGGATACAGTTGAAATTGGTGATGTTATTGCAATTTTAGATGCAAACGGAACTGCAGTAAGTACACCTGCTCCAGAACAGCCAAAACAAGAAGTTACTGAAGCACCAAAAGATGAGGCTCCAAGTGCGGCGCCAAATAAAGCACCGATGCAAGGTCTTCCAAATACGGACCGCCCTATCGCATCACCTGCTGCTAGAAAAATGGCACGTGAATTAGGAATCGACTTAAATGAAGTACGCAGCACTGATCCACTTGGCCGTGTAAGACCGCATGATGTACAAGCACATGCTGCTGCACCAAAAGAACAACCAAAACAAGAAAAACAAAGTCCAAAACCAGCTGCAACTACTGAGTTTGATAAACCAGTTGAGCGCGTAAAAATGTCCCGCCGCCGTCAAACAATTGCAAATCGTCTTGTAGAAGTTCAACAAACGGCTGCAATGTTAACAACATTTAACGAAGTTGATATGACAGCTATCATGGAATTACGTAAAGAACGTAAAGATGCATTTGAAAAGAAACATGATGTTCGTCTTGGCTTCATGTCATTCTTCACAAAAGCAGTTGTAGCAGCATTAAAACAATTCCCATTATTAAATGCTGAAATTCAAGGTGATGAGCTTATCATTAAGAAATTCTATGATATCGGAATCGCTGTTTCAGCTCCAGAAGGCTTAGTTGTTCCTGTTGTACGCGATGCGAATAAAATGAATTTTGCTGAAATCGAAAGAGAAATTAGCGAACTTGGTAAAAAAGCTCGTGACAACAAACTTACTTTAAAAGAACTACAAGGCGGAACATTCACAATTACAAACGGAGGCGTGTTCGGTTCACTAATGTCAACACCAATCCTGAATGGACCACAAGTAGGTATCCTTGGTATGCATAAAATCCAAGTACGCCCTGTTGCTATCGATGCAGAGCGCATGGAAAACCGTCCGATGATGTACATCGCCCTTTCTTACGATCACCGCATCGTAGATGGAAAAGAGGCTGTTAGCTTCCTTGTTGCGGTTAAAGATATGCTTGAAGATCCAAAATCACTATTATTAGAAGGTTGATCATTTTATAGATTGTAGAACCCCCTTGCAAATGCAAGGGGGTTCTCTTAATTTCTACTCCCATAAGAAGGCGCTGTTAAAACAAACAAAACATTCACCATATCTTCAGTTTCATTTTTAAACTTGTGCTTCATAAAAGGAGGAATTCGAATGACATCTCCCTCTTGTAACATATATTCTTCTCCTTCAAGTACCACGCAAGCTGTTCCCTTCATAATAACAGCAATTTCTTCTTTATTATGCTTGTAGTAACTTTCCGTTGTTTGTGACTTCGGATGTAAATCCATCATTAATATTTCTACATTTGCTTTCATAAAATCTGGCGTTAATATATCGTAGACAATATGTTCGTTATTAGAACGATACACCTTTTTTCGTTCTTCTTTTCTAACAATCAATGATTCATGGTCAATATCATTTACAAATAATGTGAACAGCGGTACATTTAAAGCTTTTGCAATGATTTTTAATACATTTAATGACGGATTTGCAAGTCCTCTTTCTAATTGACTAATTAAAGATGTACTTATGCCTGTTATTTCCGAAAATTCTCGTATACTATATCCCTTACTTTTTCTATATTCTAAAATTGTATTCCCTAAACTATAGTTTGACATCATTCAACTCCTGATCGATTTTATTATTTTAGTACAAATATACGATTACCGTTTAACATACTAAACATCGTCTTAATATATTGAACGCTACACTCTCTGTTATATATACTATCATTAGTTAATTATAATAAACATTGTACAAAATAATAAACACCATATTTCCAAACTTTGAATCAATAGGAGGCCTTTACTTTGAATCAACCCCGCGCTCTTTTACTTTATTTTTTATTATTTTTCGGAGTTTTTGCTCTTTCAACATCAGCTATATTTGTAAAACTGTCTAGCGCTCCTGCACCTGTTATAGCCTTTTATCGGATGCTGTTCTCTACTATCCTTATATTACCTATGTTCTATTTTAATAAAAATGCTATGCAGGAAATTAGACATTTAACGAGAAAACAATGGATGCTAGGTAGCCTGTCTGGAGTTTTTCTTGCTATTCATTATATACTTTGGTTTGAATCTTTACGTTTTACCTCTGTAGCAAGCTCAACTGTACTTGTTACACTTCAACCCTTATTCGCCTTCGTTGGAGGGTACTTCCTTTTTGGAGAAAGATTACGAGGCCTTGCAATTGGAGGTGGAATATTCGCTGTTGCTGGTAGTTTTGTAATTGGCTGGGGAGATTTCAAAGTCGGCGGTACAGCCTTATTTGGCGACATTCTTGCCTTGCTCGGAGCTACTACGATAACAGCTTATTTCTTAATCGGACAACACTTAAGAAAAAGTTTATCCCTATTCCCTTATACCTTTATCGGTTATGCAACTAGTTCTTTATTCCTATTTGCGTATTCATTTACTCTAGGATATCCTCTAACAGGTCACTCATCATATGACTGGCTATGGTTCTTCTGTTTAGCATGTATTTCAACATTACTTGGGCAAACAATTTTTAATTGGCTCATTAAATGGCTCAATACTTCAACAATCTCAATGAGTATATTAGGTGAACCAGTTGGGACATGTGTATTAGCTTATTTTATTCTGCATGAGGTAGTTACTGTTCAGCAATTGGTAGGGGCTAGTATTATATTAACGGGTATCTTTTTATTTTTAATGTACAATAAGCCTGTAAAGTTAGAAAACAAAACGAGACATACAAAAATAACAGTAGACTAACACTATGAAGTTATCGTAATCTACTATCTATAAACTAACATATAGACAAGGTGACAAAATGGAATTAGGAAACTTCTTTTTTAATACGCTTATGACAACCTTTATACAGTTAGCTTCATTAGTAGGATGTATTATTTTAGTTGGATTTGTATTAGGATATTTAGAAAATCGTTCACGAACATATTGGACAAGAGCTTTTGGAAGAAACGGATTCCTCTTAACCTCATGGATTGGAACACCCATTCACGAATTTGGACATGCCTTTATGTGCATCTTATTTCGGCATAAAATCGTGGGTATTCAATGGTTTCCAACGAATACAAGTAATGGGTATTTAGGATATGTACAGCACGAATATAACCCGAAAAGTATCTATCAAAAAATAGGTAATTTCTTTATCGGTGTTGCCCCTATTTTTTCAGGAATTGCAGCGCTAGTTGGCTTAATGAATTGTCTTGTCCCCCACTCATACTCTGTATTTATGAATGGTGTTGAAACAAATATTCAACCAAACGGCGCTCTGAGTGATATGATCAAACACACTGTATTATCTTCTATCCTATTATTAAAAAGTATTTTTACTATTAGTAATTTATTAAATCCTTACTTTTGGATCTTTCTTATCCTAGCAATTTGCATCTCTACACATATTGCCTTAAGTAAACCTGACATACAAGGTGCATTAGATGGACTGATTACAATCTTCTTGTTCCTATTTCTCTTTAACGTTATAGGAGGCCTTCTTCACTTTGATAGTCATACAATTATCGCAAATATAGCGAAGTATAATGCTTACTTTCTTTCTTTTTCTAGCATCGCTATTTTATTTTCTTGCGTCACTCTTGCCATCAGCTATATTCTTTACCGAATAAAGTGAAACTTCCATCAGTGGAGGTTTTCTTCATCCTCACTGATGGAAAGACTGCCCAATCGTGCTTTTACGGGCAGTTATCCCCCACCTATCTTTCTCGTTTTTCTTTGAATCTTGAGGTAGGGGTCTTACTGCCCACGAATAGCGGGATAAAATGTAAATGCATCTAGCTAGATATTCACACACTAAAAAATAAGAGGAATTGCCCTACATCTGCCCCTTTTAGATTAGATGTAGGGCATTTTTTTCATGTTTTGACAAACAACAGTGAGATATACCTGTCCCTGTCCCCTCCTATTGACCGCAATAATTGCAGTGCCCCTTCCTTTTGTAATAATAGAAAATTGTAGCCACTCCCAACGCGATTCCCCAAATTGGAAATAACAAGAGAGGCGTTGATGCTCCCCAATTCTGAAAATTGCTGCTAAAAGAGAAATCAAGGGCAATCTGAATACCGGCAACGGTTAACATTATGGAGACAAATCCAGCAGGAATGATGGCCAGAGCAGGAGGTACGCGCTTCCCAGCCAAAAACGGAATCCAACGAGGAAAGATTTCTCCCCACGGATTTATAAGTCCGCGGGTAAGAATGGCTCCACTAATCGATACCAAAGCTAGACCCGCCCCAGCCCATACAGCCCCTGAATTTTGAAGGCTTTGAAATAATTCCTTTGTAATTCCTAGAGGTATTCCCAACAGCCATGCAATGCGGGTAATATCGTAATAAGCAGGAGCAAGGATCGCAACATAAGTTGCTAATCTTCCCCAGCGCGCCGCAGAATCGGAAGCGGTCCAACGCCTCGTGCCATTTTTATGCCCACAATATATGCAAGCATCTCTGGATTGGCGTTGAAAGGACAAGGCCGTCGCTGCCCATAGCACTCCTCCTACAAGGCAAATAAATTGATTTACCACCGGCCATGTGATGTGATCAAAATAATGTAACGATAGCCCGAAAAGAGTCCCAATTAAGCAAATAGGAGCATAAGCTACTAACATAATTGGGCGGGTATCTGGTATTGTAAAGCAAAGAATCATCGCGACGCTCCAAGCATAAAAAATTAGAATCATTCGGATAAAACCACGTACTTTGAACTTGAACATAAAAAGTACTACCACGCCAAAAAAACAAAGAATAGCAATAACTGGCCCTGCATCATTAGCTGTAACGTGTCTAAAAACTGAATGTAACGCATTCGGATCGTTCATCAAGCCTAATGGAAAGCCTGAACCTCCAAGCGACCAATACATCCCCAACATACCATAAATGAGCGTCCAAATGATTGCTGCATATCGAATCCATTCTGGCCAACGCCTCCACCAGCGAAGCAATGCATGTTTCGCTCCAGTCATCTTGGGATGAGATGCAGTATTCAAATTTACAGGATTCATGAAGATCACAACTCCTTATATGCTATTTCTTTTAGTATATGGTGCGCTAGTAAACAGGAGGTAAACGGCCGATTAATTTCATCCTAAATTTGCGCCAATAACAACCTAATCAACAGAGAAGTCCCTTCGTTGGGCTTACTGATGACGATTAATTTTCCACCATGGGCTTCAATTAGTTGCCTCGCAATGGACAATCCCAAGCCCGAGCGCTCGGAGGGTATTATTACTGCTTCTCTTTTAACAAACGACTCACTAAATCCAATCCCGTTATCTTTAATCTGGATTTCCACCATCCGGTCATAAAGCTGCGAAATACAAATCGCAATCTCGGTGCCTTCTGGATTATGAACGACGGCATTGACAAGTAAATTACGGATAGCGCGTGTCAACAGCTTTGGATCGCAGGTTATAAAAATTTGTTCTGGCTCCGAATCCATCATGAACAGATGGCCGGTCGCCCAAGGTGCACTACTGACATCCGCCATTGCTCTGCGTACAAGTTCAACTATATCCACTTCCTCGATCTTTAGAGGAATCTGGCCTTGAATCGTTTCATTAAGATCTTGCACCATTTCTTTTAGGTGAGCCGATTTCTGTTGAATGATAGATAAGAATTCCCTCTGTTCCGCTTTACTCCATTGATACTCCGTATTTATCAGCATGGTGGAATAACAGGATATGTAAGTTAATGGTGTTTTTAAATCATGCGATATCCCTCGGATCCATTCTTGTTTCGCTTGTTCCGACTCCCGCAACTCTTTTTCGTTTTTTTGGAGTGTGCTCCCAAGCATCCGTAAATGCTCGAATACTTCCTTATAGACTGCATATGGAAATTTCAACGTTCCGCTTTTACGAGAGTGGATCTTATCCCAGCGCATAGGAAAATCATATTGACCGTTTGCCAAACGTCTAATCCAAACAATAATGAAATAAATCGGCTTCCCAAGATACCACCCAATCAGAAGCAGGGTCAGAAGAAAAAGTAGGGCGCACACCACCAATACATAAAGCGTAAAGATGTCTGAACTGTTTCCATCCGTGATTGTTTGTGGCCAAAAAAGCCAAGATGTCCCGATGACAATTATTTGAATACAAACAAACAGAAAAAAGAAAGCCATTAGCAGTTGCAATGCTATACGAAGCATAACGTTCATTGTTCTAACCTCCCGCGGGTGGAACAAATTTATATCCGATTCCTCTCAAGGTAACAATCAACTTAGGGTTGGACGAATCAGCCTCAAGTTTCTTTCTGAGTCTGGAAATGTGGATAACGACTGTTTTCTCATCTCCTCGCACCATTGTCCCCCACACTTGCTCATATAACTGCTGGGCGGTAAATACCTGATTTGGATGTTTACAAAAATAGAGAAGTAGTTCAAGTTCTTTAGCCGGACAAGGAGTATCTACATTGTTAACGATAAGTTGACCGGTAGTACGGCTAACCGAAAAAGTATTATACTGATACAAATCCTCAGCGCTTACAACATCAGACGCATAGAGAGTGCTCCGTCTCAAATGTGCCTGAATTCGTGCAATAACTTCCATCGGATTGAACGGTTTGGTTACATAATCATCCCCGCCTAAATACAGCCCCTGCAACTTATCCAAATCACTAGAACGGGCGCTAAGAAATAGAATAGGGGTTCTTATGGTTTTGCGTAACTCCATACATAAAGAAAATCCGTCCATATCAGGAAGCATGACATCAAGCACAATTATATCAAAGCGTTTTGTTCGAACAGCCATGAGTGCATCAGCAGCGGAACTGGCTTTAGTAACATGGATATACCCTTCTTTTCTAAGAAGATTCTCAAGCATAGTTAAAATGCCTTCCTCGTCATCAACCACTAATATCGCTTCATTCCGCATAATTCCAACCACCTTCCCAAAGGGTGAATTCACATAAAATAAAAATCTTTGTTTAAGGATGTTATTGAACTTCTTAATTTAAATAATTTTACCCATAAGCATACGAAGGAAATATAACCTAAGGCTAAAGAAGAGTAGTAGAAGTTAGTATTCTATTATTTTATCATTGTAAGAATACAACCTTATCAAGATTAAAGAGGTAATACGAATTGATTACATGCATCACAGCAGGAAGATTGAGCACTAAGATGGGAAGCAATTTCAGAAATAAAGCATCTCTTGATAAAAGAGATGCTTTATTCTACCCTTCTTGCTGCTTGCTGCAACGGATCCCACACACTGTTGTAAGGAGGAGAGTAACTTAAATCTACGTCTTCTAAATCGTGAATCGACATTTTATGGAACAGTGCCATCGCCAGTACATCTACTCTTTTATCCACGCCCTGCTCTCCTATAAACTGTCCGCCTAACAATTGCTGTGTGTCTGTTCGATACAATAATTTCACGTGCAGTGGTTTCTTACTCGGATAATACCCCGCTATGTTTGTCGCATCAATTTTTACAATTTCATATGGTATTTGTAATTGTTTCGCTTCTTTTTCATTCAAACCTGTTCGGCCTAATGTTATATCCATAAATTTCATAATCGCTGTCCCCACAATCCCTTTAAACGCTCTTCGTTTATCAACCATGTTCAGTCCTGCAATTCGTCCTTGTTTGTTTGCTGTTGTTCCAAGCGGGATATGGTCATGTTTTTCTTTTATAATGTGGTACTGCGTAGCACAGTCTCCTGCTGCATAAATGTCCTCTATATTTGTTTGCATATAAGCGTTAACTTGGATAGCACCTTTTTGATTTTTAATTATTCCTGTCCCTTCTAGAAAATCAGTATTTGGTTTGACTCCAACTGATACTAAAACAAGATCTGTTTTGTACATTCCTTTATCTGTTTCCACAGATTCAACATGCTCTTTTCCTTGAAACGATTTTACATTTTCATCTGTAAGTATCTCAATGTTATGCTTTTTCGCTTCTTCATGAATGTATGCTGCCATATCCTCATCGAACACGGTACCCACATGTTGATTCCGTTCAATCATACGCACTTTTTTACCGAGTTCAACAAATGTCTCTGCCATTTCGAGACCGATTGGCCCGCCGCCAATTATCGTAACATGTTCAACTTCCTTAGTGTGAAGTGTCTCCATAATTCGCTTTGCATCCGGAATTGTTTTTAATACATGAACCCCTTGTAATTTACTCCCTCTCCAGTCCAGCATAATCGGACGCACTCCCGTTGCAATTAATAAACGGTCATATTCATATTCAAACGGTTGTGATGTTTGCGTATGTATGCCGCACACTTTTTTACTTGCTGGATCTATACGCGTAACTTCATGATACACTTTGGCATCAATGTGATACTTGTTCCGAAATACATCAACGTCCCTGGCAATTAGTTTTTCAGTAGACTCAATCACTCCGCTAATCGCATAAGGAAGACCGCACTGCGCATACGAATATATGTCGCATTTTTCTAAAGTTATTACACTTGCTTCTTGGTCATTCCGAACAATTTGCATTGCTGCACTCATTCCGGCTGCATCTCCGCCTATAATAACGTATTTCACCATACCACTCCTTATCATCATCTATCGTTTACATTTCCCATATTTTTCATTTATCAGTCATTTTTTTTTATTCTTCATTAACATTGTGAGCCCTTTTTTAACAGCAGTTTATACAAACATTCACCTTCAATCATTCTTCCGGCATCTTCAAACCCAATACTTTCATACAGTTGTTTTGCAACTAGATTTTTCGGTGCAAAAGATAAAAAAATTTCATTACAATTAGCATCTTTTCTCAGCTCTTCTATTACATGTAATAGCGCTGTCCTCCCGTAACCTTTTCCTTGATATTTATGATCGATCATGAGTCTACATATTTCAAAAAAGTTATGTTGTTCACAATATCCATACATTATAAATCCGACCATTGTTTCATCGTTGTATATTGCCTTTGTAATCCAGCCTTTTTAAACTTTCGATTGTGCCAATGATAAAGTGAAACTTTCCTCAACGAACGGTTTTCTCGTTGAGGATTAGTTGAACCAATCGGGCTTTTACGGGCAGTTGTCCCCAATCTACCTTCTTCGCTTTCCTCTGCCTCTTGAGTTTAGGATCTTACTGCCCGTTAATGCGGGATAAAGCATTTGAAGCAACAAACTCTTCACAAATGAAATGTTTGTCTTCTTTATTTGTGGTTAAGAATATACACTCTAGCCAATTCTCATTTGTAATATCTTGCAAGCTTATACTCATCCCATGCTCACTCTCTCTTCTTTAGTCTACGAAATTATATATTTCTACAAACAAAACACTTCTCCTATAAGAGAAGCGTTTCTTTACATAATAAGATGCCACACCAAAACCTCACCTACCACAATCAAAACAGCTCCAAAAATCATAAGCGTCGTCTTCTTCAATAACTCATTTTCCCGAAATGGAATGTTACATAAATAAGCGCCAAGCGTAATTCGTGATGGACAAGCAATTGTAGCAAAAGAAGAACTTGTATTTTGCACCGTTGTGACAAATTGCCACGGAAGTCCCACATTTTGCGCTGTCTGCATTTGTAATTTAATAAACATGGCGTTTGACCCGGCATTACTTCCCGTTAAAAAACCGCCAATACCACCGATAAATGGTGCGACAAAAACAAACATCATTCCAAATGTATGGCCAGCTGCTTCCGCCAATAACATATGCATACCTGATGCACCCATTAGTTCAGAAATAGCAATAAACATTGTCGTTGTAATCGCAAATGGGATCCATTGTTTGACTGTTTGCTGCAATGACTGCTTTATTATAATAGAAGGAACTCGGAAGAAAATAACGGTAAATAAACACGTAATCCCAAGCCAAAACCCTGGTGAATACAATAATTCAAGTTTATAAGAGTATGATGGCAAGTTAATAACAGCATATGATTGCAGTGCACTATGTAACGATGGAACTAAGCGAGAGAGTAATATACATACTGTTAAAAATAAATACGGACTAATTATTTTTGCAATGGAAACTTCCTTCTGCTGAGCGGCGGCATGTTCCGAGTACACTTCCTTCTGTTGCCTTGCGGTCACTTTAATGATGATAAACCCAAATGTTATCGTTACAATTGCACTTAAAATCCCAGCTAATTCAACGCTCACATATGCATTAGACAAATAAATAGATAACGAGAATAATAGAAAAAATCCCATTGCTTCTTTCCATTTTTGTGCCACTGCAGACCAGCCACCAACTATATATAAAGAAAGCATGATAAAATACGCAAATATCGGAATACTTAATAACGCTGTACCAGATCCAAGTTGTACTAAAGGTATACCAATAAGCCCTGATCCAATAATTGTTCCCGTTGCCATCGCTCCCCATGAGCTTGCTAATAAACCGATAAACGAAAGTAAAACTGCTTGGAATGGCTTATAACCAAGCGAAATAAAAATAGGAGCTGCCACCATAAAGCCAATTCCAAAGCCGCTTACTGATTCAATAAGCGGACAAATCCCAAAACACATGAGGAGCATTTGCAATAAACGGTCATGTGTAACATGTTCCATAAAACGAGCAACTTGATTGATATACCCCATTTTATTCATAAGGTGAAATAAAAAAATGCCGAAGAATAAAACATATCCGACGATAAAACAAATTAAACCGCCTTTAATTGTTGCGTGGACAACCTCACCAATTTGCAATTGAAACGCGGGTGTTAATAAAACGATTCCAATACATACAACATAAGAAATTAATGAGGCTTTAAGCGATGTTTGCTTGAAGACAAATAAACAAATAAAAATCATTACAATCGGAATAAGAGCTAACAATACTGTCATACAATCATCTCATTTCTTAGAGGATACAATTGTATCCATTATATAATAGAAGAAAGAATTTTCAATTAATTTAAAACCCTTTTTATCAGCAATAATACAAAAAAGAAGCTACCTTAATAGCAGCCTCTCTCTTTTATCCCGCTATTCGCGAGCAGTAAGATCCCCTCACTTTATTTTACCGCAGCAATGAGCTCACGAATTTCATCTTGCTTTTCATTTTCTAACAGCTCAATCACTTTACTTCCAACGACAACTCCGTCGCATACTCTAATCATTTCTTCTATGTGCTCAGCCTTTGATATGCCAAACCCCGCAACTACTGGAAGATGTACATGCGCTTTTACTTTTTCTAAGTAACTATGAATTTCCTGCTTAAAGTCACGCCTAACCCCAGTAACCCCCGCTACCGTTACCGCATATACAAACCCTTGTGATTCGCTTGTAATCTTTTGAATGCGTTCAATCGGACTTGTTACAGTAACAAGTGGAATTAAAGCAATATTTGCATCACGAAGCAGCGGTGCAATCATATCTTGTTCTTCATATGGCAAGTCTGGAACGATAATTCCATCTACACCAGCTTCAAGACAACTTCCTATAAACCGTTCTTTTCCAAATGCTAAAATTGGATTTAAATAGGTCATAAGTACAAATGGAATATTTACTTCTTGTCTTACTTCCGCTAATGCCTGGAAAATTCCACTAAGCGTTGTTCCATTTTCTAACGCTCGTTTTCCAGCTCTTTGAATCGTTGGTCCATCTGCAACTGGATCAGAAAAAGGAATTCCAATTTCAATAATGCTTGCCCCGGCTTCATCTAAAAAACGAATTTGTTCTTGTAAATCACCATCTCCACCCATTACGTACGGGATGAATGCTTTTTTCCCATTTTGAAATGCTGCAGTAATTCTTTCTACTCCCATCATTTACACCTCTTCCATATAACGTTTTATACTTTCAACATCTTTATCTCCGCGTCCTGATAAACAAATGACAAGTCCCTCATCACTTTTCATGGTCTGCGCTAATTTAAGTGCATACGCCACTGCATGTGAGCTTTCTAATGCTGGTATAATTCCTTCTTTTTTCGTTAACAACTGAAAGGCATGCAGCGCTTCTTCATCTGTTATTGAATGATAAGATACACGGCCGATATCTTTTAATAAGCTATGCTCTGGACCAACACCCGGGTAATCCAATCCTGCCGAAATCGAATGCGCCTCTTGAATTTGTCCCTCCTCATTTTGCAGAAGATACATCATAGATCCGTGCAAAACGCCAACGCTTCCTTTCGTTAATGTTGCCGCATGCTTCCCTGTATGAACCCCTTTACCTGCTGCTTCTACGCCGTAAAGAGCAACTTCTTCATCTTGTACAAATGGATAAAACATTCCCATCGCATTACTGCCGCCGCCAATGCAAGCTACAACTGCTTCTGGTAATTTTCCCTCCAGCGCTGCATATTGCTTCTTCGTTTCCTTACCGATAACACTTTGGAAATCACGTACGATTTGCGGAAACGGATGCGGTCCAAGGACAGATCCCATTACATAGTGCGTATCATGTACATGTGCAACCCAGTAGCGAAGTGCCTCATTTACTGCATCTTTTAACGTCCCGCTTCCTGCTGCGACGCTTTCAACTTTCGCACCTAATAGTTCCATCCGAAAAACATTTAACTTTTGGCGTTTTACATCCTCTTCTCCCATGAAAATAACGCACTCTAAACCGAGCAGGGCACATACAGTTGCTGTTGCCACCCCGTGCTGCCCAGCACCAGTTTCCGCCACAACTTTTTTCTTACCCATTCGCACCGCAAGAAGCGCTTGCCCAATTGTGTTGTTAATTTTATGAGCTCCTGTATGATTTAAATCTTCTCGCTTTAAATAAATTTTTGCTCCGCCGCAATACTTCGTAAGATTTTCCGCAAAATACAGAGGTGTTTCTCTCCCGACATATGTTTGTAAATAATGATCTAACTCTTGCCTAAATGCTTCATCTTGCATTGCTTCTTTATATGCTTCTTCTAACTCTAAAACAGACTGCATTAACGTTTCTGGAACGTAACGTCCTCCATAAATCCCGTAATGACCTTTTTCATCTGGATATGCGTATTTCATCTGTAACACTCCTTCGCTTTTGTTATAAATTTTTTTATTTTCTCGATATCTTTTTTCCCATCTGTTTCTACACCGCTGCTCACGTCAACCATATATGGCTGAACGATTTCAATCGCTTCTGTAATATTTTCAAGGTGTAATCCCCCAGCTAATATACATTTTTTTTCAATCGTATTTGACCGGAATAACTCCCATGAAAATGTTTTGCCATTTCCACCATGAAACTTTTCTTTTGGACTATCAAATAATATAAAATCAGTTTCATATTCTTGTGCTCGTTTTATATCTTCGCTCGAACTTACACCAATCGCTTTTATAGACGGAATATTCAATCTTCTAATATGATGATTTTCTTCATCCCCATGCAGTTGTACATGTGTTAAACCACAATATGTTGCAATTTTCTGGATCACGTCGATTGATTCATTTACGAAAACGCCAACTTTCATCACATTCACCGGAAGCTCTTCAATAATTTGTTTTGCTTTCTCTGGCGTAATTTCCCGTTTACTTTTCGCAAACACAAATCCGATAGCATCAGCGCCGTATTCACAGGCGTTTTTCGCTGTTTCGATGTCGGTAATACCGCAAATCTTTACTTTCATATCGTCACCTGCAACGATTGAAAAAAGTCTCCGACAGTCGGTGCTGTCATAAACGCTTCTCCGACAAGAATTCCTTTTGCACCCGCTTTCTTAACACGTACAATATCTTCTTTCGTATGAATACCGCTCTCGCTAATCCACAGTACGTTTTGTTCATTTAACCGTTTCCCGAGCTGCTCCGTTATACGTAAATCGACTTCAAATGTTTTCAAGTTTCGATTGTTTACTCCAATGACATCAGGATTTAGCTCTAATGCTGTTTCTAATTCCTCTTCATTATGAACCTCTACAATCGCTTCTAAGCCGAGCTCTTTTACATACGCATATAACTCAAATAATTTTTCCTTTGTTAATGCAGCAACAATAAGTAAAATGAGATTTGCTCCCGCATCATATGCCCGGTCAATTTGGATTCTATCAATAATAAAATCTTTACATAAAAGTGGTACATTCGTATGTGCTCTTGCTGTTTCTAAATCATGAAAAGAGCCCTTAAAAAATTGACCATCTGTTAAAACAGAGATTGCTCCTGCACCATTTGTTTCATAGAGCTGAGCTTGTTTAGCAACATCAACATGTAAATTGATATCTCCTTTAGACGGTGAAGCACGTTTTATTTCTGCAATCACAGTAAATTGCTGCAGCGCTTCTACAAGAGAATATGATTTACGCATTTTCTTCACTGGTGTATACGTTTCATATAACACTGCTACTTCTTTCTGTTTTTGTTCGATAATTTTCGTTAAAATCGTTTCCATTTAGTTCACCCTCTCTAGCTTTTGATTACTTGCAGCGATTAATAAATTTAATTTTTCTAACGCCTTTCCCGAATCAATACTATGAACCGCTAAGCGAATACCATCTTTAATTGTTTCTGCTTTTCCGTTTGCAAAAAGAGCAAGACCTGCATTTAATAACACCGTATCACGGTATACACTGTCTTCTCCCTGCAGCACATTTAATGTAATATTGGCATTTTCTTTCGCGTCTCCACCTCGAATCGCTTCGTTTTTCACACGTGAAAATCCATACTCTTCTGGGGAAATACTTACTTCGATAATCTTGTTATCTTTTAAAATTGCTGCGTGATTTTCTCCTTGCAAAGATGCTTCATCTAAAAACCCGCTCCCATTTACAACAATTGCTTGTTTTCTCCCAAGCTTTTGCAATACCTTTGCCACTGGAAGTAACATCTCTCGTTTATAAATACCAACGAACTGTGTTTCTAAGTCAATTGGATTTGTAAGTGGCCCAATCAAGTTAAAGATTGTTGGAACATTTAATTCTTTTCTTACTTTCATAATGCGGCGCAGTGCCGGATGCATCGCCGGTGCAAATAGAAAAGCAATCCCAACTTTCTCTAACAAATAATCAATTTGCTTCGGCGAACATGCAATGTTTACACCGAGCTCCTCTAATAAATCTGCACTTCCCGTTTTACTAGAAACGGCACGATTACCATGTTTCGCAACCTTTACGCCGGCACCAGCAAGTACGAAGGCTGATGTTGTACTAACATTAAATGTTTGCGCTCCATCACCGCCGGTTCCGCAATTGTCCATCGCACCTACAATATGATTAGAAAATGGCAATGCTTTTTCACGAAGAGCGCGAACAAGGCCGTATATTTCATCTGCCGTTTCTCCCTTTGCTTTTAACACTGCTAAAAAAGCAGCAATTTCACTCTCTAAAATATCCTCGCTTAATAATGCAATACCCGCTTCATACATTTCATGTTCTGTTAAATTTTGCCTCTCTACTAATTTTCGAAGATAGCAATTCATACTCTCTCCACCTCTTTCACATGAGATAAAAATGCCTGTATTAATTTCCCGCCTTCTTCCGTTGCAATTGATTCCGGATGAAACTGTAATCCGAAAAGCGGATAATAATTATGACGAACTGCCATGATTTCTCCGTCATCCATCGCCGTAGCTAATACATCAAAACAATTAGGAAGAGTATGTCGCTCTGCTACGAGTGAATGGTAACGCATCGCTGTTAGCGGTTGTTTTACATATGAGAATATCGATGTGCCATTATGTTTCACAAGTGACGTTTTCCCATGTTTAATCCGCTCTGCTTGAACAATTTCTCCGCCAAAAGCAGTAACAATCGCTTGATGCCCTAGACAAATACCAAGAATCGGAATACTTTTATAAAAGTGTTGAATCACTTCAATACAAATCCCCGCATCTTCTGGTCTTCCTGGTCCTGGAGAAAGAATTATTGCTTGCGGTTTCATTCCCTCTAATTCCTTGATCGTCACTTTATCATTACGAATTACAACGATGTTCTCTGCGTAAGCACCTAACAATTGATACAAGTTATATGTGAATGAATCATAATTATCAATGAGAACAATCATTTCATGACCTCCAAGAGCGCTTTTGCTTTATTTAATGTTTCTTCATATTCAGATGCAGGATTTGAATCATATACAATACCAGCCCCAGCCTGTACATATGCTTTTTCATCTTTTACAACCATTGTTCGTATCGCAAGTGCCATGTCCATATTCCCCGAGAAGGAAATATAGCCAACTGCTCCGGCATATACATTTCGTTTTTCTGTTTCTAATTCATTTATAATTTCCATTGCCCTAATTTTTGGAGCTCCTGACACAGTTCCTGCCGGTAAGCAATACGCTAACGCATCAAAGCAGTTCATATTTTTTCGCAATGTTCCGGAAACTTCAGATACAATATGCATTACATGCGAATACTTTTCAATTTTCATATATTTATCTAATTGAACTGAACCGATCTCACTCACCCGTCCAATATCATTACGTCCTAAATCTACAAGCATCATATGTTCCGCTTGCTCCTTCTCGTTTGCAAGCAGTTCCTTCGCTATCTTTTCATCCTCTTCTTTCGTTTTTCCGCGCGGCCTTGTTCCTGCGATTGGATTCGTCATGACCTTTTCATCTCGTACAGAAAGCAAGCTTTCCGGTGAAGAGCCCAGTACGACGTAATCTTGAAAATCAATATAAAACATATAAGGAGATGGATTCGCGGTGCGAAGCCTGCGATATAACGCAAATGGATTTCCTGTAAAATCACTTTGCAAACGCTGTGATAGCACAACTTGAAAGATATCTCCTGCCCGAATATGTTCCTTTGCCTGTTCAACCATTTCGTAAAACCGTGCTTCTGTTACAGAAGATGTAAAGAATAAAGAAACAGACGGTTCTTTCACATATTCTTCTGATTCATGTAACAATGCCTGTTTATATACTTGCAGTTGCTCGTAAACTTCTTCATACGAGTCCGTATCATCGCCTTGGTACACATATACAAACGATAGCTTTTGTCGCAGATGATCATATACAACAAACATACGATAAAGCAGCACATGCACTTCTGGAATATTTAATGGGTCAGACAACATTTCTCCAATATCTTCGTATTGCCGAATGACATCATAGCCAATATAGCCAACTGCTCCTCCACAAAACGGAAATGGACTCTCAACTTGATTTGGTGCAAGTGTACTTTCCAGTTCCTTTAATACGTTTCCGTTTAGCTTTTCTGTCACATCATTTATCGTAATCTCTATTTCTTTGCCAATACTTTTGATTTCTCCGTAAGGATCACACCCTAAATAAGAATAACGCCCTTTATCTTGATGAAGCTGCGAGCTTTCGAGTAAGAACTTTTTCTCACCTTTCATACGGCGATATAAAGCAATTGGTGTCAAACTATCGCCTTCTTCCTCTTGAATAACAAGAAAAGGTTTCCCTTGTTGTTTTCGCATCATAAATTGTTCTTTCGTTATCATAACTGTCACCTCTCTGCCTAAAATAAAAAAGTCCCCTGCATATGGATATATGCAGAGGACGATAAAATTACCGCGGTACCACCTCTTGTTGGATGCAAAGCATCCCGCTTTTTCAGGTACAATATTATACCCAATCCTTGTAACGGCGGAACCCGGGTTGCCTACTTATCGTTCAGCATACCTCTCGTAAGCCCATTCCGTACTTGGCACCGCACCGGGCTCTCACCTACCCCCGGCTCTCTGGAACGTCTCCAATGTACGTACTCTTCTTACTCATCGATTTATCATATTCATTTTTTTCTATACAAAAAGGGAGTACTCATCCTATAAAAAGGACGGGTACTCCCGTGGTGCCACCTTAATTCGTTACAAAAGTAACGCACTTTTCCGTATCGAAATACAATACGTGTCTCTTGTAACGATGAGATCTTTTCGCCAAAGCCTACTTCTTTCGTTTCGGTTTGGAAGCTCCGAAGCCCATTCCATATTACTTTCATACTGATTCGCACCAACCATCAGCTCTCTGTCATGTCCGTAATATGTACTCTTCTTCATCAACGCTCACGTTTTTAAATTTGAATTCATTATATGCCTTTCTTTTTTTAGAAGTCAACACTTTCCGAAAAAATTTTTTATCCATACGTTAAATATTATATTGATAAAACATCTCATCTTTATGTAAAAATAATAAATACTCTATAAAAATAGCTGTTTATTGTCAGAAGGTTTTATATCACAAAAATAAAATACCACAAAAAAACACTTATATTTCTGAAAATTCTTATTTGTGTATGGAATTTTATACATAATTATGCTAGATTATAGTTATGGGGTACATCAAAAGATACTACTTACGAAAGGGGACTTACATGAATACACAGATTTTAATTTCAATTTCGATCTATATGATTGGGATGTTAGTAATTGGCTACATTGCCTACAAACGAACATCAAACTTAACAGATTATATGCTTGGCGGGCGTACATTAGGTCCCGCAGTAACAGCACTAAGTGCAGGCGCTGCTGATATGAGCGGATGGCTGTTAATGGGATTACCCGGTGCTATGTTTGCAACAGGTCTAAGCAGCAGTTGGATTGCGATTGGCTTAACACTCGGCGCTTACGCAAACTGGCTATACGTCGCTCCTCGCTTACGTACCTATTCTGAACTGGCAAACAACTCGATTACAATTCCAGAATTTTTAGAACATCGTTTCCATGACAAATCTCATATGCTACGCCTTGTTTCCGGACTTGTTATTATGATTTTCTTTACATTTTATGTAGCTTCGGGATTAGTTTCAGGTGCTGTTCTATTTCGTAATACATTTGGAATGGACTATCATATGGGACTTTTCATCGTTGCCGCTGTTGTTGTAGCTTATACGTTATTTGGCGGTTTCTTAGCTGTAAGTTGGACAGACTTCGTGCAAGGGATTATTATGGTTGTCGCACTCGTTTTAGTTCCAATTGTAACAATTATGCATGTAAATGGTCTTGGGCCAGCATTTCATACCATTCGTTCTATCGACCCAACATTATTAAATATTTTTAAAGGTACTTCTGTACTTGGCATTATTTCCTTATTCGCTTGGGGTCTTGGTTATGTTGGACAACCTCATATTATCGTTCGCTTTATGGCGATTTCATCTGTAAAGGAATTAAAAAGCGCTCGCCGCATCGGAATGAGCTGGATGATTTTCTCTATCGTCGGCGCTATGTTTACTGGACTAATCGGGATTGCATATTATGCTGACATGGGCAAAAAATTAGCAGATCCAGAAACGATTTTCCTTGAGCTTGGAAATATTTTATTCCACCCACTCATTACCGGCTTTTTATTAGCTGCCATTTTAGCAGCAATTATGAGTACTATTTCCTCCCAGCTTCTTGTTACATCAAGTGCTGTCACAGAAGATTTATACCGAACATTTTTCCGCCGTTCTGCAACGGATCGCGAACTTGTTTTTGTAGGACGTATGGCCGTTCTTGTCATTGCGTTAGTTGCAAGTGGACTTGCCTTTAAACAAAATGGCACAATTTTAGCACTTGTTGGTTATGCTTGGGCAGGTTTTGGTTCTTCATTTGGACCAGTCATTTTATTAAGCCTATACTGGAAGCGAATGACGAAATGGGGCGCTCTTGCTGGTATGATTGCCGGGGCAACAACCGTTATTACGTGGACACAATTTCAATTTTTAAAAGATATGTTATATGAAATGATTCCTGGTTTCGCTGCTAGTTTACTTGCTATTATCATTGTAAGCCTATTAACAAAACCAGCAGAAACCGTTCAAAAAGACTTTGAAGAATTCGAAAAAATAGCTTCTTAATCTCAGAAAAAAATAATCCCTGCCTCTATGGTATAGCAGCAGGGATTATTTTTTTCTCGCTTACATACTGAATTTTCTGGAAATTAACAAAATCTTTATGTTATCTTAAATTAATCCTAACATTTTTTATGTATAGTATAACTAAGAACATTATACAGAAGGGAGACCACTCACATGTTATCATCATTTCGCCTACAAAAACACTTTACAACATCTTCATATGCTAAAACACAAACAGATACACCTCATATTAAACTTGTTCCTTCTGTTGTGCCGGTCATCGGCGTACAACTAAACAAAGCTAAATTAAAGCTAAAAACTGGACAAAGTGCAGAACTCACAGCAACTGTTCTTCCTTCTCTAGCAAGTAACCAAGAGCTAATTTGGACGAGCACTAGTCCTCATATTGTAGAAATTAGCACTTCAAAGCATAAAACAATCGTAACAGGAAAACAAGCTGGACGAGCTGTTATTATTGTCACAACTGCAGAAGGAAAATTCCGTGACCTATGTACCGTCCACGTTCAGCCGTATATGACACAGCCAAAATAAAATGAAACTCCCAATAGCGGGAGTTTCACTTCTGTTCAATGCATGGTAATAACTACGTCTTTTGCGTATATACTGCACCTTCTACTCGCTCTTTATATGCGCTCTTTTGCTGTTGCAGTAAAAATATTGATACACCGCATAATACAAGAAGACTTCCTGCCACTTGCATTACATTTAGTTTTTCACCTAGTAAAAAGAAAGCAAGAATTGTTGCACCAACAGGCTCTCCTAAAATACTCATAGATATTGTCGTCGCATTCACATAATTTAATAGCCAGTTATGAATCATTTGAGATACAGTTGGTACAGTTGCAAGTAAGAAAAATACAGTCCAGTCCCCTGATGAATAACCTGTAAATGGAATTTGCAGCATCATGTTATAAGCACTTAAAAATAAAGCTGCAAATGTAAAGACAGTAAAACTATATATCCAATGGGAGACTTTTTTCACTGTTGTTTGCCCAATGAACAAATATCCAACCACTGCAATTACACTTAAAAATGATAGTATATCGCCTAAGATAGCTTCCCTACTCAGTCCTAAGTCTCCCCATCCAATACACCCTACACCAATAATTGCAATTCCCATTGTTGCAAGTGCAACAAGTGTTGTTCTTTCTTTAAATAGGAAAAATCCTCCCACAAGAGATACGAGCGGCTGCAGTGCTAAAATAATTGTTGAACTTGCAACTGTTGTAAATTTTAACGATGCAAACCACAGAAGAAAATGCAATGCTAAAAAGAAACCAGATCCAATTAAAAATCCCCAGTCCTTCTTCTGAATGCTCGTAAATTCCTCTCTTCTCTTCCAAACAATAGGAAGCATAATAAGTACAACAATCCATAAACGATACATACTTAAAATAGAAGATGGTGCTGTAGACATTTTTACAAAAATAGCCGCAAATGAAATCGTAATAATCGAAATCGCTAACGGCAGAGCAATCGATTTTGGCTGCTTCATATGTCATCTCCTTATCTATGAAAAATTCCTATTTCATTATAGCTCCTTTCTTCGATTACTGAATACTAATTTTTTAGATTCTTCTCATTCTTATGCTAAAATAAAATTGTAGTAACTTTTAAATTAGGGGAGATTACACAATGACACAAACAATAGGGAAAATTGAAGAACTTACATTTTACAGTAAATCATTGCAAGAAGAAATTTCGCTTCTCGTTTATTTACCAGCAAACTTCACGCCGCTTCATAAGCACACCATTGTAATTGCACAAGATGGAAGAGATTATTTTCAACTCGGCAAAGCACATCGCGTGATAGAATCACTTCGTGAAACAGAAGAAATTGATCGAACTATTATTGTTGGTATTCCATATAAAGATGTACACGACCGAAAAGAAAAATATCATCCAAACGGATCGCAAAATGACATGTATATTCGCTTTTTAGCTCACGAGCTTGCTCCATATTTAGATGAGAAGTACCCAACGTATCAAATGGGAAAAGGCCGCGTTTTAATTGGAGATTCTTTAGGTGGTACAGTTTCATTTATGACAGCTCTTATGTATCCGCATACATTCGGTAAAGTGATTATGCAATCACCATTCGTTAATGAATCTGTATTAGAACGTGCCAAAACGTTTACGGAGCCGCAAACATTAGATTTATACCATATTATTGGTACAGAAGAAACAAATGTAAAAACAACAGATGGCAACATTTCTGATTTTGTAGCACCAAACCGAGAATTGCATAATCTTCTTATTGAAAAAGGATTTACAACCTATTACGAAGAGTTTAATGGTAATCACACATGGAAATATTGGCAAAAAAACTTGCCACATGCGTTTTCTCATATGTTATCAATAAAGTGAAGCTTCCTTTAGTAGGCGCTTTTTCCACTGAAGGTTAGTTGAACCAATCGGGCGCATGCCAGCAGTTATCCCCCACCTATCTTCTTCGCTTCTCTCAATCTTGAGGTGGGGGTCTTACTGCTCGCAAATAGCGGGATGAAATAATACGCAGTATTTTTCAGAATCATCTGATATAATAAAGAAGTGTTCTTTTTTCACAAAAACATTTTACGTTCAGACAAAGGGAGGAATTTAGAGATGAAACTAGGTATTGTAATTTTTCCATCAAAAATGATTCAAGATAAAGCAAACGGTCTGCGTAAGCGTTACGATCCACATTATGCATTAGTTCCACCACACATTACATTGAAAACACCTTTTGAAGCGGCTGATGAACAGTTAGAAACAATTGTAAAAGAGCTGCGTACAATCGGAAGCAAAACAAATCCGTTTACACTACATGTTGGAAAAGTGAGCTCGTTTGCACCTGTAAATAATGTTATTTACTTTAAAGTGGAAAAAACACCAGAATTAACATTTCTAAATGAAGAAATGCATAGCGGTATATTCACACAAGATCGCGAATATGCTTTTGTGCCACACCTTACAATTGGACAACAATTATCAGATGCTGAACATGCTGATGTTTTAGGTCGCCTAAAAATGAAAGATTTCTATTATGAACAACCAATTGACCGTTTCCATTTAGTATATCAATTAGAAAATGGGACATGGACAGTATATGAGACATTCCATTTAGGAAAGGAGCAACAGTAATTTGCAAATTATTGTCGTACAAAATGAAAAGCAGCTAGAAGATGCATTTTCCGTTCGAAAACAAGTTTTTGTGGACGAGCAAAATGTTTCGGCCGAAGAAGAATACGATGAATATGAAGATGTCGCAAAACATGTTGTTTTATACGATGAAGGTGTTCCAGTTGGTGCTGGGCGTTTTCGCATCGTTGACGGCATAGGAAAAATGGAACGTATTTGTGTCCTATCCTCTCATCGTCAAAAAGGGGCCGGGAAAATCATTATGAATGCGTTAGAAACTCTTGCGAAAGAGGAAGCTCTTCCAAAACTAAAACTTCATGCTCAAACACATGCTGAGCCGTTTTATAATAAGATTGGATATGAAACAATTTCTGAAATGTTTATGGAAGCTGATATTCCGCATGTTGTGATGATAAAAAAACTATAAAAGAAGCGCCATGTTTGGCGCTTCTTTTCATTTTCCCTCTAATTCTTTAATGGAAAAATAACCTTACTTTTACTATATAAATCCATTTTCTTTTTTCAACATGTAAGTCGCGGCTATGTCAAACAAACGGTGACATGCACTCGTTTTCTCGCTTTGTTTTAATATTGCATGGGGCAGGAAAAGGACCTGAACGCTTCTATGCATGGCCAGTTCCTCTCGCCTCACCTAAAAAGAAAGAGGTTTTTAGGTCGTTTTTACATTGCCATTTCCCCTATCTTCCGATAAAGTTATAAGTTGATGCTACTTATTGAAGGTGAAATTATGACTAAGGAAAATTTTTCGCAAAAATCATTAACACATTCGAATATACCTCGCGCAACTTATCATATTCCTAAAACATCTACCGAATTAATTGATCAAAATGATGCGGATGTTACCTATTTTCGCGCTCTTGAAAAACAAGGAATACATTTAAATGAAAAACAATTAGAAGCTGTTCGTCAGACAGAAGGACCCGTTCTCACATTAGCTGGCGCTGGCAGTGGAAAAACGTCTGTCTTAACAACGCGCGTTGGCTATTTAGTTAACGTAAAAGGTGTTCACCCGCGCAACATATTGCTGCTCACATTTACACAAAAAGCAGCGGAAGAAATTCGAAGCCGCGTAGCAACATTACCTGGTATGACACATGCAGCGAGCCAATATCTTGTTGCTGGAACATTCCACTCTGTTTTCTTAAAATTACTTCGCAGCCAAGGATACAACCAACAAATTTTAGCAAACGAAAAGCATAAGCAAATTATTATAAAGAAAATTTTAAAAGAACTTCGTTTAAAAGATGACTATGATGCAGAAAGTATGCTAGCAATGATTTCACTTGAAAAAAACAAATTAAATAGACCAAAAGATGTACAGGCCAAAACACCCGTTGAACGTGAATTTCAAGAAGTATATCAACGCTATGAAGACGTAAAGCAAAGTCATCGTTATCTAGATTTTGATGATATTTTACTTGAAACGTTTTATTTACTAGAAAATAATGCGGCATTATTAACACAGCTGCAGGGGCGCTTTCAATATATTGAAGTGGATGAATTTCAAGATACATCATACGCCCAGTATGAAATTGTAAAACTATTAGCAGCACCGCAAAACAACTTATTTATTGCAGGCGATGACGACCAAGCGATCTACGGCTGGCGCGGAGCTAGTCACCAAATTATCCTTTCTTTCCCAAAGGAATTTGATGATACAACCATTATTACTTTAAATACAAACTATCGTTCAAACCCATACATTGTCGGACTTGGTAATGAAGTCATTAAGCTGAATCAAGAACGATTTAACAAAGAATTGTACACCGTTCACGAAGAAGGCATACAACCATTTTATTCAAGACCAGCGACAACATTAGATGAAGCCAATCAAGTGCTGCAACTCATTCAAGATAAAGTAGCAAGTGGTGAACGAAACTATACCGATTTTTGTTTGTTATACCGGACACATTCTGTAAGCCGTTCCTTACTCGATCAGCTTACGATTCATAAAATTCCGTTTGTCAAATATGGGGCAAGCCAATCGTTTTATGAACACTCGCTTATTAAACCTGTATTAGATCAACTACGTTTGGCCTTTGAGCCATTTCGCTTAGAATCACTCGCAAGTATTTTGCCAACGATGTATATCGGGCGCGATGAATGTATATCGTTTATCGAAAGAGAACAATGGAAATACGGTGAAGGTCGCTTCCCTTCCCTTTTACATTTTCTTTTACTTAATCCCAATCTAAAGCCGTTCCAAGTAAAGAAAATTAATGATCGTATTGATTTCTTGAAATTTATTAAAGAGCTCGAACCGAAAAAAGCATTAAAAGAAATCATTAAAGGAAAAGGGCAATACTTAGAATATCTGCAAAGCAATGACCGTTCTTCCTTTACGATGCAAAAAGAAATACAAGAAGAAATGCTTGAAGAACTTATTGAATCTGCAAATCGTTTTTCAGACATTCCAGCGTACTTAGAATTTATAAACACAGCTATTCAAAATCAAAAAGAAATGGAAACATTAAAAACACGGACTCAACAAGATGCTGTATCGCTTATGTCTATTCATAACGCCAAAGGCCTTGAATTTCCATGTGTTTTCTTACTCGGTGCAAGCGATGGGATATTACCGCATTCTTCATCTTTAAAAGACGCGAACGATCGCGTCACTGATACTTCGGAAGCATTAGAGGAAGAACGCCGCTTAGCATACGTTGCTATTACGCGCGCAAAAGAAGAATTATATATTTCTTCTCCGCAATTTTTTAGAGGGAAGAAACTTGATGTTTCTAGATTTTTATTTTTGACGAGGGATGACTTACAAAAAAACAAAATAACAAATTAAATGGCTTCTGCTTGAAACGCCATTTCATGAAACTTTTTCAATTACAGTCCTCCTTCAAAACAAAAAGTACCCTGTTTTTTCTTATCCACAGAATAAACAGGGTACTTTTTGTTCAAAAGCGGACTCATTATTTACATGTTTCATTATCTAAAATATTTATTTTTATTTCCACCGCAGTTACAACCTTTTTTCTTCACATATCCTTGCTGTTCCAGTTGCTGTTCCAGTTGCTGTTGTTCTTGCTGTGCTTGTTGCTGCTGTCCTTGTTGCTGTTGCTGCATTTTGTGCCAATATTGAAGATTATTGTATGGATTAGGTTGCTGATAATTCGCCATGGCAAACATCTCCTCTATTTTTTAACGCTCTCTTTACTATATGAACAACCTTTTTGTTTCGTTCCTTCATTTCTCAATTCCCCACCATCCGACTCACAATCGTCTCAATAATCGCTGCAACCCCAGCAACTGCTAATAACAAAATAATTGGCTCTGCTACTTTAGGAATCCATTCATAACACAAAAGCAATAGAGCGCTCATCCATATTCCTGTACACCAATAGCAACTTAACAATTCACCAAAAAATTTACGTATGCCTGTTTCTCTTATTTTCATGTACGTTGAAACCGTACCATCCTCTTCTGTAATCTGTATTTCTTCAATAAAAGGCGCACGAATAAAAGACGTAATCTTATCATATACAAGAAGATGTGTTAACCGAAATACTGCGAATGAAAAAATAAAAAACATAAGCCAACTCTCAAAAACCAAGGTCCTCATCCCCTTTTCTTGTCCTCTAAATACAGGCTTATCCGTTGAAAAAAACAACTTGAGAGCAGTAACAGATTTACCCTGCATTCAATATTCTAATAGTGTAATCAAAACTTATGATAAGGAGTGAAAAGAATGGGTAACAATGATGACAAAAAGAATTTACGCATCAATTGCGTATGTGATGTTGTAAACTTCATCAATGAATTACAAGATTGTGCGACAGGCACATGCCCAACAGGATGTGACGTTCCATTCCTTGGTGCACATCAAGGCTCTAGAATCGCAAACACTCGCCCATTTGTGTTATATAATGGTCAAGGGGCTGTATTCAGTGTATATATTCCTTCTAATGGTCCAGAAGTTTTATCTTCCATTCTTCGCGTAGAAAGCGTAGATGACTGCTATGCAGTATTACGTGTATTAGAAGTACCAGATGTACCAGCTGGTCAAAATGCAATTTCTTACTTTTTAAATACCCCTACTGCTACACTACAAGCAACACCTGCTGTTATAACTGTTGATTTAAATTGTTTCTGTGGAATTCAATGCCTACGTGACGTACACGTTGCAGGCGTATAATTTGTAAACCAAAAAACTATTGAGGTGGTAGGAATCCTACCACCTTTTCCGCATTATAATCCCGTCATGCGAATCGACACTACATCTTCTATATTTAAGGAAAAATTCCCAATGTTGCCTGGTACCACCATTTGCAGCACTCTATTTTCATAAGAAGTAATCACCCCTATATAAGAAGCCCTTTCTGTTTTCACTATACATTTCACATTTGGTATATAATGAGGTCGATGTAACAAGAAATAAACCTTCTCTTCGTTATTCATAGCTTTAAACGATTTATTCTGCCATGTGATACTTGAAGATTTTACAAATTGTTTATCGTTTTGTTTTGGTTGATTCTCTTCCGCTGCATTCGCGTGCGTGTTATGTTGATCAACGACATCCTCCGCTACATCCGTTTGCATGGTTTCTTGATCAATGACATCTATCTCCGCTACATCCGTTTGCATGGTTTCTTGATCAATGACATCTATCTCTTCTACACCCGTTTGCATGGTTTCTTGATTAATGACATCTATCTCTTCTACACCCGTTTGCATGGTTTCTTGATCAATGACATCTATCTCTTCTACATCCGTTTGCATGGTTTCTTGATCAGCTATGTTTATCTCCTCAACAATATAGTGAGTCTGTTCACTATTTTCAACATTATCTATTTCGTTTTCCTCTGTTCCAGCCGTTTGTTCTGTCTGTTTCACAATCACACTCCGCTGCATATGGCGCTGGAGTTTATATAAATCCAAATATTTTGTATATAATAACGGTTGATTTTTCTCTTTCTTTATTTGTTTATCCACCATCCTCAATCCTCCTTTTTACTGAAACGTACGTTATTACAGTTATATTCATACAAAGTGAAGAAGTTTCGTTAAAAATTGATTCTTTATTTATCTACATAAGGTATATTACCCATTGCCTTAAAATTAGAAATTGCTCTATAACACTTTCTATTTCCTTTATTTTTTATAAAAAAGATAAGAAGGCGTCAACTCGGTTAATTCAAATAACGTTTATATGTAATTCTTATAAAACAATGAAATTAGGTTACCTTCACAAGAAAAAAAACAATTTAAAGATAATTTGAATTACAGTGTGATTTCAAAAAGAAATTGTCCCATTTTGTGAGACAACCCAGTACCATTTTCTTCATTATTCATAAAATATATCGAAGACACTATTTTTATAAAAAGATTAAGGAGGTTAAAAATTTGGGTAATAATCAAGATAAATTTATGCCGTTTCCTTGTGCATTTCCTATACCAGAAATAGGCCCAACCGGACCGACTGGGCCGACCGGACCTGCTGGAGGACCGATTGGGCCAACTGGACCTGCTGGACCGACTGGCGGCACTGGACCTGCTGGACCGACTGGTGGCACTGGACCTGCTGGACCGACTGGTGGCACTGGACCTGCTGGACCGACTGGTGGCACTGGACCTGCTGGACCGACTGGTGGCACTGGACCTGCTGGACCGACTGGCGGCACTGGACCTGCTGGACCGACTGGCGGCACTGGACCTGCTGGACCGACTGGTGGCACTGGACCTGTTGGACCGACTGGTGGCACTGGACCTGCTGGACCGACTGGTGGCACTGGACCTGCTGGCTCTAGTACTATCATTCCATTTGCATCTGGCACGACACCTATTACACCAGCTACTGCTTTAGGCGGAACTCTTGCTGTTGGAAGTGCTATTGGATTTGGGTCTTCTATTCCTAGTATCACTTTATTAGGAACGTCTCCTAATACTCTTGTCCTTTCCCTAGCAACTGAAGCATTTACAATGCCTCGCAACGGCACCATTGAATCAGTATGGGCAAACTTTACCGCTACAGGTCTTAATGTAACTCTTCCTCTTGGTGGTAGCGTCATCGTTGAAGCATCTTTATATATAAACACTGTAGCCAACAATAACACGAACGTTTTCACTCAACTTACAAGCACTGTTGTAAACTTAAGTCCAAATATCACTTCCACAACTGTATTTCCTGTAAATCTCGCTGGTTCCAATACTACAGTGAGTCAACCAGTAACTGCTGGGGATCGTTTATTAATGGTCTTTTCCATAATCGATACTGGCGGTCTAACTTCTGTTGCTATTCTTACAGGTTCAGCAAGTGCCGGAGTTGAAATCGTTTAGTTGAAATATTTTCTGTAGTAAGGTTTTCATAACATCGCTACACCTATTCAACAAAACGAAAAATATGTAAATAATGAGGAGGCATCGTGGCCTCCTCATTATTTATTTTTCGGTTCCTGTTTATTTACATTTTGAATATTAATATTTTTTCAATCCGCCCATTTCTACTAAATGAAGTAAAATTATACTTTATGATCTAATTCAAAAATAAGATAGATTTGAATTGTTACAGCATAATATCAGGAACTCATAATTTAAGTTAGCTACCTCCTTTACTTATCTGATACTTGTTGAAAGTACAGGCGTTCCACAAGAATATGCTTCTAGTGAGGCTACTAGTTTCCCCTCATTTGCTGCGGTAATTAATAATAAACCTAAAAAAACGCAGCCATTTCTACAATTAGTAATCGTCACTCCTGGGCGGCTTCAATAAATCTATTTTTAAAAGCATTTGTAGTAGTTTTATAGAGAATGTGACACTTTTTCTATAAGACATCCACTTCATTTATTTTTTTCGAAAGAACGAAACGGTTTCTTCCAATCCTTGAAGCAATGAAAATTGCGGCTCCCAGTTCAAATATTTTCTAGCTTTATTGTTTAATAGAGAGCTATAAATAATATCTCCCGGTCTTTTCTCTTTATATATTCTCTTATCTTCTATTTTCATTACACTACAAATTATATTCAGCAATTCATTGACTGAAGTTTGTTGATTCGAACTAATATTACATATTTGATTGTCAGCATTCCTAAGAGCTAAGAAGTTAGCATATGCTACATCTTTAACAAAAATAAAATCTCTTGTTTGCTTTCCATCGCCATATATAATTGGACTATCATTCTTTAATAATCGGTCAATAAAAATAGAAATAACACCCGCTTCTCCATTTGCATCCTGTCTTGCGCCATACACATTAGAATATCTAAGAATTGTATACTTTAAACCCGAAAGCTTTGCAAATAATTGAGTATAGGTTTCACTGGTCAATTTTGATAAACCATAAAATGATACAGGATTAAGATCATGATTCTCATCAATAGGTAAATATTTAGGATTCCCATATGCAGCAGCGGTTGATGCATAGATAAATTTTTTTACGTTATACTTTATACAAGATTGTAGAATATTTATAGTGGCCATAATATTTTCACTACAATCATAAAGTGGCTGTTTTACAGATTCCTGCACAGATACCTGTGCCGCTTGATGTATTACAAAATCTGGTTTCTCTGTCATAAAAATTTTATCAATATCGGGATCACGTATATCAAAATGATAAAAAGCAGCCCTTGATGGAATGTTATACTTATGACCAGTAGCTAAATTATCAACAACCACTGTCTTTATATTGTTTTCCAATAAGGTTTCAACAATATGTGAACCTATAAAACCCGCTCCACCTGTGACTAAAACTTTCAATAATTTCTCCCTCCCTCAAATTTATATTTCCTATAAGAAAAATAAGAATGTCTGCTTATTAAATTCATGAAATTCTTGATTTCTATAAAGTGAAACTTCCATCAGTGTTTTTTATCCCCTACTGATGGTTAGTCAAGCCAATCTTCCTCGTTTCTCTCTTAATCTTAAGGTGAGAGTCTTACTGCCCGCAAATAGCAGAATATAGTTGATGTTGTTACAATTTATGTAAATTATACACATTTTGCTACAATTAGGTCCTCTTCTTATTTTTAGTGAAATTAGTATCTTGTCTATAACGTTTCACTTATTTTTTTCATTAAATAAAATGAGAATGTACGAAGGAGTGAAAATATGGATTCTTGCGAAAATTTCTTTGCTTTGCCAGTAAAAGAATTCCCTGCCTTCGGGATTGCTTTTTCGGCAAGTGATACACCTGTTTCTGTAGGTCAACCAATTCCTTTACCAAGTAATGCTACAAATCCAATCGTATCCACCCCTGTTCTTCTTGATGTAGAAAGTACTGGGCATGGGCTTATCGTCAAAAGAACTGGTATATATCAGCTTAGCTATACATTAACAGTCTCTTTAGATAATTTTCCTGCTTCACCTGACGGCCGCGAATCTGCTACATTTTTCTTAACATTAAATGGTACAGCAGTCTCTAATTCTATCCCTAGCTCCGGAACGGCTGTACGTACAACTTTCGATGACACAGGTCTAGTTGTAGTAACAAGCAGCGTAATTTTGATTAACTTATACAAAAATGACTTAATACAAATTGTCCCTACAAATTTAGTAGACTCAGCGGACACTGTAGATGTTCGCTCTGCTACTTTAACAGTCACACAAATCGCTTAAAAACAAGGCCACCTCATATATTGTGAGATGGCCTTATTTTTGAGCAATTTACCACATATTTAACATTTATATCTATTTCTCATTATAAACTTTCTTACAAAGTAACTTATTCTTGTATATTGTCTTTGAATAGATTTCGAAAATATTCACGATTATATTTCACCGAAGGATGGTCCGGTACATGTACTGCCGCCTGTTCATTATGATAATTTGCTTTCTCATTATCCCCTAACCGGCTATAGCAAACACATAGCTGTAAATGGGGAACCCATGTATAAGATGCATAATCTATAAATCTAGTTGAATCTTGAAACGGGACAGTAATCGCCCTTTCATACCAAAAGGTTGCTTGCTTGTAATCTCCTTTTTCCATAAATATGTGACCGGCGCGACAACAAATCTCTCCTCTTGGAATGTCATATTGAAAAGAACGAAAACATGCTTGCAGTGCTTCTTCCAACTTTTGCAGTTGTTTATAGCAATCTGCTAATTTCCCACATGCATGTATACAATCTTCTACCCAACCTTCTTTCCCATCTAAAAACTGGTTATATAGTTCAATTGCTTTTTCATATTTTTGATGATCGACACATTCATTAGCATAATAAACGATATCCCTCGGTGTAAAAGTTTTCCCTTCCCTTAGTGCCTTCTCGAAAATTCGAAGATTACGATCCGTATGTTCTTTTTCTTTTTTATGCATAATCGCTATATCGCTTTTTAATATATTTCCATAAACAGCTAAATATTCATGGACAAATCCAATCCACTGGAAATTTCTCATTCGCTTTACTAAACGATTTCGAACAGAACTGTAAGTCGGTTTCCCATTTTCATCAACCGCAAGATAATACGACATTGAAACTGCATCTACATTAGAATCCAAGTTTTCCTTCAATTGTAACAACTTATCTTTTTCTGTTTCTACTAAAATATCATCAGCGTCTAGCCATAAAATATAGTCCTGTGTCGCTTTCGAAAACGCAAAATTTCGAGCAGCTGCAAAATCATCTATCCATTCGAAATCATAAATATAAGGAGTATACTCTCTAACAATCTCCTTTGTTTGATCCGTTGAACCGGTATCTACAATAATAATCTCATCAACAACCCCTCGTACTGATTCTAAACATCTAGAAATTGTCTGTTCTTCATCTTTCACAATCATACATAAGCTAATTGTAATGCTCTCTTTTACCAAAGTCCTTCCTCCTTTCCCCTTGTAGTATATGAAAAAAGAAAGGAAAATTTGCCAACTAAAATACATATAATCTAAATATAAAGTTTTAAAAATAAATAAAACAACTATATCATTTTGATTCCCTTCTGCATTTACTATATAGTGAAAAACCTTTGGAGGTGAATCAATGAAAAATGAAAAACCCGCTAATCAATTTCATTCAATAGAGTATATTGTTTCTGCTGTATTAGGTCCTACCCTGCCACCAGTCCCACCTGGTGGACATAGTGGACCTACTGGTGCAACTGGCGCTACTGGGCCTCAGGGGCCTACTGGCAACACCGGACCTCAAGGACTTCCGGGGGTTACTGGCGCTACCGGACCTCAAGGACTTCCGGGGGTTACTGGCGCTACCGGACCTCAAGGACTTCCGGGGGTTACTGGTGCTACCGGACCTCAAGGACTTCCGGGGGTTACTGGTGCTACCGGACCTCAAGGACTTCCGGGGGTTACTGGTGCTACCGGACCTCAAGGACTTCCGGGGGTTACTGGTGCTACCGGACCTCAAGGACTTCCGGGGGTTACTGGTGCTACCGGACCTCAAGGACTTCCGGGGGTTACTGGTGCTACCGGACCTCAAGGACTTCCGGGGGTTACTGGTGCTACCGGACCTCAAGGACTTCCGGGGGTTACTGGTGCTACCGGACCTCAAGGACTTCCGGGGGTTACTGGTGCTACCGGACCTCAAGGACTTCCGGGGGTTACTGGTGCTACCGGACCTCAAGGACTTCCGGGGGTTACTGGTGCTACCGGACCTCAAGGACTTCCGGGGGTTACTGGTGCTACCGGACCTCAAGGACTTCCGGGGGTTACTGGTGCTACCGGACCTCAAGGACTTCCGGGGGTTACTGGTGCTACCGGACCTCAAGGACTTCCGGGGGTTACTGGTGCTACCGGACCTCAAGGACTTCCGGGGGTTACTGGTGCTACCGGACCTCAAGGACTTCCGGGGGTTACTGGTGCTACCGGACCTCAAGGACTTCCGGGGGTTACTGGTGCTACCGGACCTCAAGGACTTCCGGGGGTTACTGGTGCTACCGGACCTACCGGCGACACTGGGGCAACAGGGGCTACTGGACCTCAAGGTATTCAAGGCGTTACTGGCGCTACCGGACCTACTGGCGACACTGGCGCTACCGGACCTCAAGGTATTCAAGGTGTTACTGGCGCTACCGGACCTCAAGGTATTCAAGGTGTTACTGGCGCTACCGGACCTACTGGCGACACTGGCGCTACGGGGGCTACTGGACCTCAAGGTATTCAAGGTGTAACTGGGGCAACCGGACCTACTGGCGACACTGGCGCTACGGGGGCTACTGGACCTCAAGGTATTCAAGGCGTTACTGGCGCTACCGGACCTACTGGCGACACTGGCGCTACCGGACCTCAAGGTATTCAAGGCGTTACCGGACCTACTGGCGACACTGGCGCTACCGGACCTCAAGGTATTCAAGGCGTTACTGGCGCTACCGGACCTACTGGCGACACTGGCGCTACGGGGGCTACTGGACCTCAAGGTATTCCTGGTGTAACTGGGGCAACCGGACCTACTGGCGACACTGGCGCTACTGGACCTCAAGGTATTCAAGGCGTTACCGGACCTACTGGCGACACTGGCGCTACTGGACCTCAAGGTATTCCTGGTGTTACAGGCGCTACTGGGGCTACTGGCGACACTGGCGCTACGGGGGCTACTGGACCTCAAGGTATTCAAGGCGTTACTGGTGCTACTGGGCCTACTGGCGACACTGGCGCTACGGGACCTCAAGGTATTCAAGGCGTTACTGGCGCTACCGGACCTACTGGCGACACTGGCGCAACGGGGCCTCAAGGTATTCAAGGTGTTACTGGCGCTACCGGACCTACTGGCGACACTGGCGCAACGGGGCCTCAAGGTATTCAAGGTGTTACTGGCGCTACCGGACCTACTGGCGACACTGGCGCTACTGGACCTCAAGGTATTCCTGGTGTTACAGGCGCTACTGGGGCTACTGGCGACACTGGCGCTACGGGGGCTACTGGACCTCAAGGTATTCAAGGCGTTACTGGTGCTACTGGGCCTACTGGCGACACTGGCGCTACGGGACCTCAAGGTATTCAAGGCGTTACTGGCGCTACCGGACCTACTGGCGACACTGGCGCAACGGGGCCTCAAGGTATTCAAGGTGTTACTGGCGCTACCGGACCTACTGGCGACACTGGCGCAACGGGGCCTCAAGGTATTCAAGGTGTTACTGGCGCTACCGGACCTACTGGCGACACTGGCGCTACGGGTGCTACTGGACCTAATGTTCTAGCTGACGGATTCTCTGCTAATCTTCCAACTTTCTCAATACCTGCAGGGGCTACAGGAGCTACACTCACAAACTGGAGTACAACATCTCCTTTTTACGGTAACGCTGCATTCAATGCTACCACTGGAGTATTTACAGTCCCTGCAACAGGCAGATATGTATTTGAGGCAACTATTAACTACTCAACACTTACTGCGCTTACTGTTTCACTCGGCCCAACTGTTAATCCGGTATTTGTTCTCCGAAGAGTCTCTCCAACTACAAATGATTTAATCAGTGGCTTATTCCCAATATTAGATGTGAACGTTGCACTAGTATTAACGCTAAGGGCCGTTCTTGGTGAAGCATCTGTAGCATTAACTGGTGATTTAGAATTAACTGCTGGAGATCAAATTGCTTTATTCTATGTGGCAAATGGATTATCAATTGCTCTTAATTTAGGTGGCATTAATAGTAATGGTATTGTTTGGTCCGTCCATCGCATCACGTAACCTACACTAGAAATCGAAAAAACATATAGTAAATTTAACTATATGTTTTTTTGATTGTAACAAAAAGCCGTTTCCATCCGATGAAATACTCGGAAAGAAACGGCTTTTATTTATCTATATTATCCTAAAATATGATATCCAGAATCCACATGAATATTCTCGCCAGTCACTCCGCTTGCTAAGTCACTGAATAAGAATAACGCTGTATTTCCTACTTCTTCTTGCGTTACGTTACGACGAAGTGGTGCGCGCTCTTCAATTTGTTTTAAGATGCTGTTGAAGTCGCCAACACCTTTTGCAGATAGTGTACGAATTGGTCCTGCAGATACTGCGTTTACGCGAATGTTATGTTTTCCTAAGTCATTTGCTAGGTATTTTACGCTCGCTTCAAGAGATGCTTTTGCAACACCCATTACGTTGTAGTTTGATACAACGCGTTCTCCGCCAAGGTACGTTAATGTAACAATGCTTCCGCCTTCTGTCATTACTTCTTTCGCTGCTCTTGCTACAGCTGTTAAAGAGAATGAACTAATATTTTGTGCTAACAAGAAACCATTACGAGATGTGTCAACAAACTCACCTTTTAAATCATCACGTTCTGCGAATGCAATACAGTGAGCTAATCCATGAATAGCGCCAACCTCTTCCTTAATTGTTTGGAAGCAGTTTGCGATATCTTCATCACTTGTTACATCACATGGCAATACAAGTGATTTTTGTCCTTCTAATGATTCTGCTAAATCACGTACATTCTTTTCTAAGCGTTCACCAGCATATGTGAAAATTAAGTTTGCACCTGCGCTATGTAATGAACGAGCAATCCCCCAAGCGATGCTTCGTTGGTTCGCAACACCCATCACGACAATATTTTTTCCTTTTACATTGAGAAGATCCATATATTTATCCCCCTATATTCATAAATTATAGTTGTTATTAGAACCTGGTACTATTTTTATATTAACATAAAATACCCTAAAGGCAAACAAAAATCACTAGCCTAAAATCACTAGTGATTGTTTGTTTCGCTAAAAAAGCGTTCTAATCCTTCTTCCCAAGATGGCATTTGTGAAAAACCATTTAATTTTAACATTTTATGCTGCAAAATTGAGTATTTGGGCCTTGGTGCTTTTGCGCCAAATTCTTCTGTTGAGATAGGTAAGATGTTTACTTTCTTATTTGCGCACGAAAAAATTTTCTCAGCAAACTCGTACCAAGAACACGCTCCGTTATTTGATACATGATACGTACCATATAATGATGTACGCATGAGTTTTTTTATAGTGGAAACTAAGTCTTTTACATAAGTAGGAGATCCTACTTGATCAGAAACAATAGATACACTCTCTTTCTCTTCACTAACCTTTAACATTGTTTTAACAAAGTTGTTTCCATATTTCCCGTAAAGCCAAGATGTACGAATAATAAAGTATTGGTTATGGAGTTTTTCCACAAATTGTTCCCCTGCATATTTTGAAAGACCATATACATTTACTGGTTTTGGTACATAAAATTCATGATAGCCTTCTATTCTAGCACCAGAAAATACATAATCTGTACTAATATATATAAGCTTTGCCCCTACATTTTGTGCCATAACCGCAATATTTCTTGTTCCAATTGCGTTTGTTAAATAAGCTAAATCCTGTTCTTCTTCTGCCTTATCTACTTTTGTATAAGCGGCACAATGTATAATGATATGTGGCTGTATCGTTTTTATTACACGCTCTACTTGTAACATATCGGTAATATTTAACGATTTTTTATCAAATGGATATGTTTCATACAATTTTGAATCCAAATCTTCTACTATTTGTTTCCCTAATTGACCATTTGCTCCAGTTATCATAACCCGCTCTTTCATCTGTGCGCCCCTTGCTTTTCTTTTAATGGTCGCCACCACTGCTCGTTTTCTTTATACCAATGAACTGTTTCTTCGATCCCCTGCTTAAACGTATACGCTGGCTTCCATCCTAATTCTTGTTTTATCTTTTTCGCATCAATTGCATAGCGGCGGTCGTGTCCTAAGCGGTCTGTAACATGATAAATATCATCTTTCCCTTTTTTCAATAACGTCAAAATCTGCTCAACAACTTCTACATTCGTTTTTTCATTATCTCCGCCAATGTTATACACTTCCCCAACCTTCCCTTTATGCAGTACGACATCAATTGCACTGCAATGGTCATTCACATGAAGCCAATCTCTTATATTCAATCCATCTCCGTATAACGGCAATTTCTTCCCTTCAAGTGCATTTGTAATCATAAGTGGAATTAATTTCTCTGGATATTGATATGGTCCATAATTATTAGAACAACGTGTAACAATAATAGGCAATTGATACGTTTTGTAATAGGATAAAGCAATCATATCTGCACTCGCCTTACTAGAAGAATACGGACTGCTCGGATCTAATGGTGTTTGTTCTGTAAATTTTCCTGCTTCTCCTAATGAGCCATACACCTCATCTGTTGAGACTTGCACCATTTTTATATGAGGATATTTTTTGATTAACTCTAATACCGTTACTGTTCCAACTATATTCGTATCATAGAAAGGAATAGGATTTGCAATGCTGCGATCCACATGTGATTCCGCTGCAAAGTTAACAATGACATCTACCTTATACTTCTGAACAACATATTCTAAAAGTTCACGATTTTGAATCGTGCCTCTCAGAAAAACATAGCGGGGATCTTGCTCAACAGAATGTAAATTCCCAAGATTACCACTATATGTTAACGCATCATAATTAATAACATGGTAATTTTCGTATACTTTCAATATATAATGAACAAAATTACTACCAATAAATCCAGCTCCGCCTGTTACTAATATATTCATAGACAACTCTCCTACTTAAAAACAATCTTTGCACTCAATAAGCGATGATAGTAGCCTATCTTTTTGTGACAAGGTAGGCTCTCTTACCGGCCATGGAATGTTCAAATCTTTATCTCTCCAATGCACACCGCTATCGTGCTCAGCGCTATAATACTCATCCACTTTATACATAACAACTGTATGTGGAACAAGCGTACAAAATCCATGAGCAAAACCTTTTGGAACAAGCAATTGCCGGCGATTTTCTTCACTTAACATATATGCCTGCCATTGTTTATACGTGGAGGATTCTTTACGTAAATCAACAATGACATCATAAATAGCGCCTTGTAGAACTTGAACTAATTTTGTTTGCGCCTTCGGTTCCTTTTGAAAATGCAAACCACGAATCGTACCTGCTTTCGCAGAAGAAGATATATTATCTTGTACAAATGAATATGTAATACCGATTTTCTCCAACGTTTCCTTATTGTAATTCTCCATAAAAAAACCTCGTTCGTCTTCAAACAAATGTGGCTCTAATAGTTTTACATCTTGAAAAGACGTATCAATCACTTTCATATACTCACCTACTCCCCGTTGAACTGCTTTCCAAAGTCTATATTTCGCGCCAACGTATTCGCTCTCTGAAGAGAAGTATGAGTTCCAGCATCCGTCCACCAGCCATTTAACGTATTGTAAGTAAGAATTCCTCTTTGTAAATACCAATTGTTCAAATCTGTAACCTCTAGCTCACCTCTTGCTGATGGCTTTAGCTGCTTAACATATGAAAAGACTTGTGCATCATACATATAAATACCTGTAACCGCATATGAACTTTTTGGTTCTTTCGGTTTTTCTTCAATTTCAATAATTTTTCCATCTTTAATAGAAGGTACGCCAAATCTTGTAGGAGTTTCTACTTCTTTTAATAATACTTTTGCACCTTGCTCTTGTTTCATATATTCTTCTACATACGGACGAAGATCATCGAAAAAAATATTGTCTCCTAGTATAACTAGCATTCGGTCCTTATTGACAAAGTGTTCACATAATCCTAAAGCCTCTGCAATCCCTCCCGCACGGTCTTGCACCCGATAAGTAAACGATACACCAAATTCTTCCCCGCTCCCTAAAAAATCGACGACAGCCCCCATATGCTCTCTCCCGGTAACTACCATAATATCTGTAATTGCACATTGTTTTAATTTATATACTGAATGATAAATCATCGGATATCGTCCAACTGGAAGGAGATGCTTATTTGTTACTTTCGTAATCGGATATAGCCTTGATCCCGTTCCTCCGGCTAAAATAATCCCCTTCATCTCAATCGCTCCCTTATGTTGGAAATGAAGTATTCACATAGTTCTGTAAGAAGATTTGCCGATATTTTTCATAGGCCAATGCATCAAATTCATCCCCATTATAATGAAGACACCATGGCCGCATTTGGTTAGAAACACCTACTACATAACCTGCTTTACGAAATTCAAGTGACTGTGAAACATCATAAAAATGAAACCCATCAAATAAATCTTCCCTCCATGGCAAATCATATTGCGTAGCCATAAATAAACCGTCTATTGCTTGAACAGGAGTAAAAAGATTCGGTTCATAAAAACCTGTTTCAAAACTTAATAATTGATAATTCTGTCTTCTGTACTCAATAACTTGCCCAGCTAATTTTTTCCCTTCCCACCATATACCATTTTCCGGCATATACTGACAGCCCGCTACTCCAATTAGTCCTAGGTTTTCATTAGATGAAAATATGGAAATAAGATTGATGAAAATATTCCGATCGATAAGAAATGTATCTTGATGCAAATACACTTTATACTTTGCTGGATATGAAATTGCTTGATTATATGCACTTGTCATACTCGTTGCATTATAGATTGGAAGTATTTGAACTTGATATTCATGTGGAACAAACACATTTTTAATTTGCCTCTCACATTGTGTAAAGAGCTCTTCGTTATTGACACAAACGACTACCAAAATCGTCTTTTCTTTCATCATGGTAATCCTTTCTTTTCTGTTTGTGAATGTAATCCTTTATAGATGCAACAAATACAGTGAAACTTCCTTTCATGAATGCTTTTTTCATGAAAGGTTATTTGAACCAATCGGGCTTTTATGGGCAGTTTTTCCTCGCGAAACACCTAAAGATACTGCCCATTTGAGCGGGATAAAGTGAAACTTCCTTTCATGAATGCTTTTTTCATGAAAGGTTAGTTGAACCAATCGGGCTCTTATGGGCAGTTTTTCTTCGCGAAACACCTAAAGATACTGCCCATTTGAGCGGGATAAAATTCATTTCTCTTCTTCATTCACACTTTCATTGCTTCAATTACATATTGATATACAATTGTCTCCGCCATAAAGTTACTTCCAATATTATATTTCTTACAAACTTCATATAAATCTTGTATGATCGGTGTATACGTATCGTAATTAACGTATACACGTTCCACTTGATGAATCGAAAAACCTGCATTTACAAACAGACGTAACATTTCTTTAAACGTAAAGAAACGAATATGTGTTTGATCCATCAATCCAGCTTTTTCGTACGTCCAATCTCCATTCAGAAGGGGAATCAATACTGAAATATGCGCAACGTTCGGTATACTTGTTAAAATAACACCGCCTTGTTTTACATACGGTTTTACTTTCTCTAAAACAGCCCACGGATCAAACAAATGCTCTAATACATCTCCAAAAATGATACAATCAAACTGTTCTTTCTCATACGGTAATTCCATTGTTTCTATATTACCCCTGATAACATGATCTAGTTTTGCTTTTGCAATCTGAGCCGCTTCTTCAAAAGCTTCAATACCTGAAACACGTATCCCCTTTTCTTTTATAGCAGCTCCTAATCCACCTCGCGAACAACCAATATCAAGAACTTCTTTCCACTCTTCTTTTATATGCTTTAATAAATAAGGATTTGCACCTTCATAATAATCATCACGTTTTTCTCGATATAAAGAGGAGTCTTCTGTTCCCATTCTATTCCCCTCCTATACATTCCACTTAAAACAAAATAATGATGTTATACATGTGAAACAATAATATTATACCCTGCTAAATGTGCATCCATTTTACCGATAAGCGAGGTGCAATAAGGCGCATATTGTTCATTCCATCTTCCTAAATCACCGGCCAGCTCTAGAATATTTGTCACTTTTAATCGCTCTTTTTCTAATAAAATCATGATTTCTTCTAGATTATAACTCTGCTCATCTTCCTCATTCTTTCCTTGAACTTGAAATCGTTGTTCAATTCGTGTGTAGTAATTAGAATTAGGAAATGACATAATCAGAACACCATCTTGATGTAATAAACGAGAGATTCCTCTTATGACAGCTAACATATGTTCACGGTACACAGGACATGAAAGTAGAATAATAGAAAACTTCTCATTTACAAAATTCGTCTCTAATTCATTTAGTTTCACATGCAGTGTCGGTGCTACATACTCAGCAATTCTCACCGCTTCTTTTTTTTCTTCAACACCAAAAAAATTTCCATTTCGATAACGACGCTTCATTTCAAGTAACGTTGCACCACATCCCGCTCCAATATGAAGAATATTCATTCCTTCTTTGTAATATATATCCGACAATTGTAATAATTCAAAACGAATGAATAAATCACTAGAAGGGAAACCCCATTTCTGCTGAAATTTCAATCCATTCGCATGCAACAAATTATAAAATACCGGAATATTTTCTTTCCAAGATACACTTCCATAATGATGTACAAATGTATCACGGCATAAATATAATTTATATCCATTTTGGCGCATCCGAAGTGATATATCATCGTCCTCATAATTGCCTGGTGTAAACTGCTCATCTAGTAAACCAATCTCATTTAAAACACTTCTCTTTATAAGCATGCAAAAGCCGATTAACTTTATTCTTTCTTCCCATTTCGTTGCATCACTTTGATTATATGCAGCAGCAAACTCTTGCATCTCTTCTAAATTTGTATAAGAAACAGGAATTGTACTGTAATAGGAAGCACTGTTCGTTACCGGTCCTACAGCTGCTGTATCAGGCTGTTCATATAAACAATTTAGTAAGTTCGTTAACCAATTTTCTGTTACAACTACATCATTGTTTAATAATAAAATGTTGTCACCTTTCGCTTTTTCAATCCCTTGGTTGCAGCCTCGCGGAAATCCAACATTCGTTTCATTCTTTACAAGAAGTATATCTGACTGCAATTGCAACCACTCTACCGTTCCATCTGTTGATGCATTATCAATAACAATTAACTCATAGCTTTCTTTTTTAGTATATTTCCTTATACTATCAATGCATTGTTTCGTGTAATGGAGTTGGTTGTGAGTTAAAATAACAATACTCGTTAACATAAAACCCCCCTCCCTTCCCCTCGCATACTATTTCTCCCGCTATTCGTGCCCCACCTCAAGATTTGGTGAAGGTATTGTCCAGCTCCAGTGACTAGAATGTTCGGTGGCTTCGCTTCTTCCTACGAGGTAAAAAACACCTCTACGTCAGAAGCTCCATCCCCCTCGGACGAGGCAAAAAGCACCTCTCTGCCTTGTGCGAGGGCGTCCTGCGATTCTGGGCGAGCCGCTTCCGCTTTTCTACAGAAGATAGGTGTGGGGATAACTGCTGGCATGCGCCCGATTGGTGAGAGCTTTCCATCAGTGGGGGATGAAGCGCCCCACTGATGGAAGTTTCAATTTATACATGTTATGACTTAGCAACGAATGATCCGAAGTTTACGACGTTCTCTTTCTCCAGTACACTCCATAATGATCAATTTTAATAAGTGGTTCCGTAATATTTCTCTCTTTTCGAAAATCTGTAACTGCCGCTTCACATGTTGGCAAAGCATAATCATCAATAATAATGAAGCCACCTTCTGTTACTTTATCGTACAAATTTGTTAAACTATCCATTGTCGATTCATAAAGGTCACCATCTAGCCGGGCAATCGCAAGTTTTTCAATAGGTGCAGTTGGCAATGTATCTTTAAACCAACCTTGCAAAAATCGAACTTGTATATCAAGCAAATCATATTTCCTGAAATTTTCTTGTACTTGTTCTAATGAAACACGTAAATAATCAAACGTATACAAAGTGTCTCCTGCATCACGCGGATACTTCTCAACATCGGGCTTTGGCAATCCTTCGAACGAATCTGCCACCCATACTTTTCGATCCGTTATACCATATGCTTTTAAAAAACCACGCATAAAGATACACGATCCACCGCGCCATACACCTGTTTCAATAAAATCCCCTTGGATATCTTCTTTAACAACAGTCTCCATTGCTAATTGTAATTGGTTCATTCGCATGCGACCAATCATACTGTGCGCAATGGCCGGCCAATCTAACCCTTGCAAACGCGATTCACGATTAGGTTTGACTTCTTGTATAAGCTTTAAATTATTGTATTGAATATATTCCTTTACATATTGTGGAACTGAAGTAGTAACAGGTAAATATACTTCATGCTCTTGCCAAATTTCGAACAAAATTGCTTTTTTTAACAATTCAAGGTACAGCTCTATCCCTCGTTCTGCTTGCATTTTCTCTCCTCCCCCTTAAATATCGTACAATTTCCAGTAGTGGAGGCTTCCTTCTTTCCGAACCATAAATAAATTAAAATTTAAGCGACAATTCCCTTTATTTTTCTCCTTTAAAGATAGCATTTATAAAGATCACATTGCCCCAAATTTATAATTCAAGTTTGATAAAATAAACTTAAAGAAATCTTATGTTTTTCAAGTTTACTTTATGATTATCAATTAATATGTTATTTCTGTTTATATATGTATACAGATTAACCGCACAAGATGAAACTTCCATCAGTAGGCGCTTTTCCCTACTAATGGAAAGCCCGCCCAATCGGGCTCTAATGGACAGTTTTTCATCGTGAAACACCAAGGAGACTACCCATTAGAACGGACTTTTACGGAAAAAATTTTTATGTTATAACAGTCCACACATCTGACATTTCTAACCAAAATCTAAACAACATATTTGCAAACAACCAAAAATCCGCTAAGATGGTAATAGTGTCTTTTTTTAATAACAATGAGCAATAGAAAGGAATACAGTACGGTGAAAGATAAAAGTTCTCGATATCAAATAGATTACGTCTTAATACTAATTGTACTTGCAATCGCTACAGTAAGTTGCTTAGCCATCGCAATGGCACAGCCGTCCTTGCCACCAAATTTACAAAAGGTTAACTTCGTTGCACAGCAAGTTAAATGGTATGTAATTGGCGCGATTGCAATTGCTGCGATTATGGTGGTCGACTTTGATCGATACAAACAAATTTCCTGGTATTTATACGGGGTTGCAATGGTTCTTCTTCTTGGGCTTGAGCTTCATTTTCCAGGTGCGGTAACAATTAAAGGGGCAACAGCTTGGTACGCACTTCCGGGTCTTGGTAATTTCCAACCTTCAGAAATCATGAAACTCTTTTTAATTCTTGTAATTGGGCGTATTATCGTAAACCATAATGAAAAATATGTAATTCGAACGCCGCGAGAAGATTTAATCTTACTCGGAAAAATATTTGCAGCAAGTTTACCACCATTACTGTTAATTGCAAAAGAACCCGATTTAGGAAATTCGATGGTAATTTCAGCAATGCTTGCCGCAATGATTCTAGTATCTGGCATTCGCTGGCGTTTTATTTTAAGTTTAGCTGGTATTGTCACTGCCGTTGGTGCACTACTTGTGTATATTTACTTTGCACACACAGCATTTTTTAAAGCACATATTTTAAAAGAGTATCAACTAGATCGTTTCTATGGTTGGTTAGCACCTTATGAATACCAAACACAAGGTTATCAGTTAACCCAGGCTCTTTTAGCGACTGGATCAGGCGAGTTATACGGAAAAGGTTGGGACGGTGGACAAGTATACTTCCCTGAACCTCATACCGATTTTATTTTTACAAATATCGCTGAGAAATTCGGATTCTTGGGAGGAAGCGTCGTCATTTCACTTTACTTCCTACTGATTTATCGTATGATTCACATTGCATTAGAAAGTAATGATCCATACGGAAGTTACATATGTGCGGGAACCATAGGAATGTTTACATTCCAGGTGTTCCAAAATGTTGGGATGACAATCGGGCTACTTCCTATTACCGGGATTACATTACCGCTTTTAAGTTACGGTGGTAGTTCCTTGCTCACCTATATGATTGCGATTGGCTTCATTCTGAATATCCAGTCACGAACGAAAAAATTTATGTTTGATTAAACCATATCCTAGTGGATATGGTTTTTTTCTTGCCTTTGTAGCGGTATACTAATCAAAAAAAGAGTAGGTGATCCAATATGAAGTATGATGTTATCGGAGATATTCATGGCTGTTTAGAGGAGTTTCAAACATTAACAAAACAACTTGGCTATAAATGGGATAGCGGGTTACCTGTTCATCCACAAAAACGGCAACTTGCTTTCGTAGGGGATATTACAGACCGCGGCTCTCATTCTCTTCGCATGATTGAAATTGTGTGGGACCTTGTCTTACATAAAAAAGAAGCATATTATGCCCCTGGTAATCATTGTAACAAATTATATCGTTACTTCCTTGGACGCAAAGTGCAAGTGGCGCATGGCTTAGAAACAACCGTCGCTGAATACGAAGCATTACCTGTACGTGAGCAAAAAATCGTACAGAAAAAATTTATTGATCTTTACGAACAGTCACCTCTTTATCACGTACTGGATGACGGAAAACTCGTTGTTTGTCACGCTGGTATTCGCCAAGATTATATCGGCAGAAGTGATAAAAAAGTACAAACTTTCGTCTTATATGGGGATATTACAGGCGAAAAGCATCCTGACGGTTCTCCTGTCCGCCGTGATTGGGCGAAACATTATACTGGAGATGCTTGGATTGTATATGGACATACACCTGTACAAGAACCCAGATTCGTCAATCATACTGTGAATATCGATACTGGATCAGTATTTGGCGGAAAATTAACAGGACTTCGTTATCCAGAAATGGAAACAGTTTCCGTTCCTTCTTCGCTGCCGTTTGTGCCGGAGAAATTTCGTTCTATTGACTGAAAAAAGCTGATGGAATCATGATTCCATCAGCTTTCTCATATCTTCCGGCAACTCCGCATGAAATGTAAGCTGCTTTTCTAATATAGGATGATAAAACGTCAAATTTGTACTATGTAAAGCTTGCCGTCCTATTTCATCCGTTTTCCCGCCATACAAATCATCACCAAGTAACGCATGACCAAGATGCGCCATATGTACTCTAATTTGATGCGTCCGCCCTGTTTCTAATTGAAGTGACACATGCGTCTTATCTTTCCATCTCTTTTGCACATGGAAGTGAGTAACTGCTCGCTGCCCATCTTCACGGACCATGCGCTCAATAATACTATCATCTTTTCGTGCAATGGGAGCATCAATTGTTCCACTGTCCTCTATTATCGTTCCATGAACAATCGCTTCGTATGTTCTTTGCACTTGTTTTTGCTGATGCTGCTTTGATAGCAAATGGTGAATAAAACGATTTTTTGCAATTAGCATTAAACCAGATGTATCTCTGTCAAGCCTTGTTACAATATGTACTGTACTTGAAAGATTTTGCTGATCATAGTAGTGCAAAAGAGCATTCGCTACACTCCCACTTGGATGTTCTCTTGATGGGATTGTTGACATGTACGGCTGCTTATTAATAACAAGAACAGAATCATCTTCATACACAACTGAAAGAGGAATATTCTCGCTTAGCATCCCTTCACTTCTTTGCTCAGGCGGAAAGCATACCGCTAACTTCTCTCCCTCTTGCAAAGCATGACGTACATTTACAGGATGTCCATTCACTTCAATCGCTCCGCCATGAAACTTTATATCTGTTAACGCTGCTTTAGAAATACCTTTCGCTTTTAAAAATTCTCGAATAAGCATTCCTTCATCTGTTTTTGTTATACACCAAGTTAAAGTAAACCTTCTCAACTGCATAACTCTATTCTATTCCTCTCTAACATTGTCTGAGATTAGCTCAGCTCTAACGGACGGTACTTTCATGTATTTCACGATGCAAAACCGCCCGTATGAGCCCGATTGGCTCAACTAACTAGCAGCGGAAAAAACACCCGCTGCTAGAAGTTTCGCTTTATTGATCTGCGACAAAGGAATCACGCACCCGTTTCCAAAATGGAAATGGACGAAATCTCACAAACCGAACCCTTTGATTTGCCACCCGGTATTGAATCGATTTAACATCTTGATGAACCATCGTCAAATGATCAATTGTAATTTGCAAGTTCATTCCAGTAGTTGGTTTTAAGACACACGTATGATGCTTCGGTAATACGAGCGGAGATCCAACTGTACGGAAAACTCGATTGTTAATAGACGCCATTTCCGTAATTTGAATGGCCTCTAAAGACGGATGAATAATCGCCCCGCCTAGTGCTTTATTATACGCCGTACTCCCAGAAGGCGTTGAAATACAAAGACCATCTCCGCGAAATGTCTCAAAGTATTCACCGCGAATTTCTACATCCATAACAAGCGTTCCTTCATTGCTTTTTACCGTTGCCTCATTTAGTGCTAAAAATTGTGATTCTTTACTCCCATTCATGTAACGAATAATGACCTCTAATAATGGATATTCAACAACTTGAAAAGGCGTTTTCGCAATCGCAATGACAAGCTTCTCAACTTCTGTTGGTAACCAATCTGCATAAAATCCTAAATGCCCAGTATGTACACCGACAAATGCTGTTTTGTCTAACCGATTCTGGTAGCGATGAAACGCATGCAGCAATGTTCCATCTCCTCCAACAGAAATTACAATATCTGGCTCTTCTTCATCCATTGTAAATTCAAAATTGCATAAGTACTCTGTCATTGTACTTGTAAGCGCATTTGATGATTGATCTCCCTTTGACATAATTGCAAATTTCATCGCCCAACACCCTTTAGCTTATTATTCTGTTTCTTTCGCCTCTTGCTTGCGCGAAAAAATCTTTTGTGCTTCTTTAATTTCAAGACGAATCGAAGACATTTCTTCGTCTAATAGATAAGCTGCTTCAGCTGCGCGCTGCAAACGCACTTTAATATCTTCTGGAAAGCGCCCACGATATTTATAATTTAAAGAATGCTCAATTGTTGCCCAAAAATTCATTGCTAACGTTCGAATTTGAATTTCAACTAACACTTTTTTCTCCCCACGAATCGTTTGCACAGGATAACTAATGACAACGTGATAGGAACGATATCCACTTTCTTTCTTTTGCGTCACATAATCGCGTTCTTCCACAATTTCAAAATCGTTACGCTTTCGTAAATACTCTACAACCGGCTTAATATCATCAACAAATTGGCACATCATACGAAGCCCAGCAATATCTTGCATCTCTTCTTGCAAACGGTCAAGTGGAATATTGCGTTTTTCTGCTTTATCAATAATACTTGCGAAGGATTTGACTCTACCTGTTACAAACTCAATGGGCGAATGTTCAGACAACATTTCAAACTGAGAACGCATTCCTTTTAATTTTACCTTCAACTCTCCTACAGCTTGATGATAGGGAGCTAAAAATTCTTCCCAATTTCGATTCAATGTAACCACCACCAAAACAAATCAGTTTCTTTTATCTCGCTCCAACGGACGGAAGATACCTGTCCGTTGGAGCCCGATTAGTGAAAGCTTTCCATCAGTGGGAAAAACGCCTACTGATGGAAGTTTCACTTTACAGAAACATTTTTTCTACTGTATTTACGAGTTCCTCACCGTAATTCGCATTTCCTTCAATATTTCCTATTAAATATTCCAATTCTTCTTTCATTTGTTCTAATTCAATTTCAACGTCATGAATACGAACAAACATTGTTTCATCGTTCTTCATTGCATTTTTTAATTCTTCCCAGCACGTATGCGGGATACTCACGTAAATGAATGATGTTTCATTCTCTAAAATATATAAAAATGATAAATTGTCTGAATCTACAAGTACGTGACTACGCGCCTTTAAACCCTCTACACGTAGATCCGTATTTTCTGCACAAAAAATAAGAGCATCTTCTCTTTTTTCTACGCTCTTAACTTGAATTTTATTTTGCATGCTTTAACTCCTCCATATCCTACTTCCTGTCATAATCAACACTTTTATTGTAACATAACATACAACGAAACAAATAAAACATTGAATGAAATTTAGGAAAAAGCGATAATGAGTAACAGATATTTCACAAAAGGAGAGCGCATATGCAACAAGAAATTGAAATTGAATTTAAAAACATGGTCACAAAAGAAGAATTCCATTCTTTATGTCATGCATTTTGTATTACAGCATTCGCAAAACAAGTAAATCATTATTTCGAGACGCCTACATTTTCATTAAAAAATGCTGGCTCTGCACTTCGTATTCGTTGTAAAAATAATACTTATACACTTACACTAAAACAACCGGCAGAGATTGGATTGTTAGAGACGCATCAAACTTTAACAGAAGAAGAAGCTAACATAATGATTGAAACAAATAAGCTAATCAAGGGAGCTGTTTCTAAGCAATTAGAAACCCTACAAATTCCTGTTTCCTCATTACAATACATGGGAAGCTTAACAACAGAGCGAGCAGAAACAACCTTTGAAGGCGGGATACTCGTGTTTGATCATAGTTTCTATTACGAACATGATGATTATGAACTTGAATATGAAGTAAGCGATGAACAGGCTGGACAAGCAGCATTTGCTTCTTTATTAAAAGAACATAATATTCCTATCAGACACACAAAAAACAAAGTACAACGCTTTTTTCTTGCCAAAGGCCAAAAAGAACAATAAACTAGCAAAGGGTTGATTAAGAGCTATTTATTTGCTCTTCGTGACAATCCGTTGCTACAATAAAGTGAAACTTCCTTTCATGAACGTTTTTTTCATGAAAGGTTAGTTGAACCAATCGAGCTCTTACAGAGGATTTTGCATCGTGAAACACCTAAAAGTACTGCCCATTCGAGCGGGATAAAGTTAAACTTCTATCAGTGGACGCTTTTTCCCACTGATAGAAAGCTCTTACAGAGAGTTTTGCATCGTGAAATACATGAAGATACTGCCCACAAGTAGCGGGATAGATATACATTTGATGGAAAAAGGAGTTACAAGGATGAACAAGCAACCAACGACACCATTTGAAGCAATTGGCGGTGAACAAGGCATTGCAAAATTAGTCGATACATTTTATTCCTATGTCAGTAAACACCCTGACTTATCTCCCATCTTCCCAGACGATTTAACGGAAACTGCTAGGAAGCAAAAACAATTTTTAACACAATATTTAGGAGGACCAAACCTTTATACAGAAGAGCATGGTCACCCAATGTTACGCGCTCGTCATCTGCCGTTCGAAATTACACCAAAGCGAGCAAAAGCTTGGCTCTCGTGCATGGAACAAGCAATGGATGATACGAATGTACACGGACCGATTCGTGATTTTGTATTTGAACGTTTGACGTTAACGGCGCAGCATATGGTCAATACTCCCGAAACAGGTGAAGCTTAATGGAAAAACAGGAAGCAAAATATAGTGCATCAATCCCGCCTTCCAAATGTGAGCCTAAGTCTGTAGAAGCATATTTATTTATTGATCCACTTTGCAAAGATTGTTGGGATATCGAGCCATTAGTGATCAAACTATGGCTTGAATATGGAAAATATTTCTCACTCCGTCACATTGTTACCGGTAAAGTAGAAGGGGCCACTTCCCCATCACACAAATGGAATAAACCTGCTAATATTCGATTTGTGTGGGAAAAAACAACGAGTTTACACGGATTTTCTTGCGACGGAAAAGTATACATGCACGGGGCTTCATCAACTCCGTATATAACTTCGCTGGCCATTAAAGCGGCAGAATTACAAGGTCGAAAAGCAGGTTCGAAATTTTTACGAAAACTTCAAGAATACATTTTGCTTGAAGATATATCAAAGCCAGATATGGATACGCTGCTTATATGTGCGAAACAAAGCGGAATTGATACGAAAGAATTTAAACAGGATTTACACTCTATTAGTGCTGCAAAAGCATTTCAATGTGATTTGAAATTTACAAATGAAATGCACATTACAGAGATCCCTTCTCTCGTTTTCTTCCATGCGAATTCAAATGAAGAAGGAATTAAAATTGCTGGTATTTATTCTTACGATGTATATGTACAAGTATTAAAAGAAATTGTGAAAGAAGAAATTGAACCACAACCACTTCCCTCTCTAGAGGTATTACTAGAGCATGTACAGTTTATGTCAACAAATGAAATTGCTTTTATTTATAACTACTCTCAAAATGAAATAGAACGAGAAATGAAAAAATTGCTATTGAAAAGAAAAGTACGCATGATTGAGACAAAACGAGAGCGCTATTGGAAATGGATTACAAAAGAAAACGACCTGGTGTAAAACACCAGGTCGTTTTCTTTACGGCTTATAAAAATATTAAAGGGGATGGGAGAAATTTCACGTTCAAACAAAGGGGTATATGTTTGTATGTGAATTCGTTCACGTTTATTATATTACAAGATTAGACGTCAGATGACAACCCTTTTTGTCGAATTTCACATTTTTGTCACATTCTAAACGTTTTCATTTTTGAATACAATATATAGAGAGTATTTGTAGGAGGGGTTCCATTGAAAAAGTCCTATTTTTTATTATTCATTTGTATCATTGTCCTCTTCTTTTGTTTATACGTTCTATCATTGTTACAAGTATTTCCACTCATTTTATCACTTCCCCTTTTATTTGGGGCAATCGTATTGGCTGTATCATACTTCAATACCCAAAAGCGATTTAAAGGATTTTAAACAAAAACGAGAGTCATACGACTCTCGTTTTTGTTCTACTTCTCTTCAAATAGAAGTGCTTCTAATTCATTTAATTTCTCTTCAAACACTTGCATTGCTTCTTTTACAGGCTCTGATGATGTCATATCAACACCAGCTTTTTTCAATACTTCAATCGGATAATCAGAGCTTCCTGCTTTCAAGAACTCATTAATGTAACGTTCTACAGCTGGCTTACCTTCTTCTAGAATTTGTTTTGATAAAGCAGTCGCTGCACTAAAGCCCGTTGCATATTGATATACATAATAGTTGTAATAGAAATGCGGAATACGGGACCACTCTAAACCAATTTCTTTATCGATAACTAAACTATCACCAAAATACTTTTTATTTAGCTCATAGTAAATTTCCGTTAACATATCCGGCGTTGCTGCATGACCTTCTTGCACTTTCTGATGAATAACGTGCTCAAACTCAGCGAACATTGTTTGACGGAATACTGTACCACGGAAACCTTCTAAATAATGATTTAATAAGTATAGACGCTTCTTCTTATCATCTGTCGTTTTTAATAAATAATCATTTAGAAGTGCTTCATTACATGTAGACGCTACCTCCGCAACGAAAATTGAATAATCACCATACACATAAGGCTGCGTTTTTCTTGTATAGTAACTATGCACAGAATGACCAAACTCATGCGCCAGCGTAAATAAATTATTTACATTATCATGCCAGTTCATTAATACATATGGATTTGTTCCATATGCACCAGATGAATAAGCACCGCTTCGCTTTCCTTTATTTTCATATACATCTACCCAGCGATTTTCGTAAGCTTCTTTTAAAATATCAACATACTCTTCTCCAAGTACATCTAATGATTGTAATAATATATCTTGCGCTTCTTTATATGTTACGTTCATTTTCACTTCTGGTACGAGCGGTGTATATAAATCGTACATGTGCAATTCTTCTAATCCAAGTGCTCGTTTACGAATATCAATGTAACGATGCAATAAATGTAAGTTTTCATTTACTGTTTCCACAAGCTGATCATAAACAGACTCAGGAATATTATTATTGCTCAGTGCAGCTTGGCGAGCAGAATCATACTTACGAACATTCCCATAAAAATTATTTCGTTTAATTGCACCATTTAATGTGCTTGCAAATGTATTCTTATATTTTCCATACGTTTCATATACAGCATGAAACGCATCATGGCGAACACGACGATCATCGCTTTCTAAAAATTGAATGTAACGACCATGAGTCACTTCTACCTCTTCCCCATTTTCATCTTGAATAGATGGAAACTTTAGATCGGCATTATTTAATGTACCAAATGTATTACTAGATGCACTCATAACTTCAGAAGCCTGAGCTAACAATGCTTCTTCCGCTTCTGATAATACGTGAGGACGCTGACGTGTAATTTCCTCTAGTGCATGCTCATACACTTTTAATTCTTTATTTTCTTGTAAAAATGATTGTAACGTCTCTTCTGAAATCGTTAAAATTTCTGGAACAATGTATGCCATACTACTTGATGCTTGCGAATACAAACTTTTCGCCCGATCATTTAACGCTTGATAAGATGAATTTGTTGTATCTTGATCGTAACGCATATGTGCGTATGTATACAATTTACCAAGACGCATCGATACTTCATCTTCATATTGTAGCACTTCTAACAGTGCATTCGCTGATTCTCCAAGCTTTCCTTTAAATTCCGTCAGTTTTGGCAGTAACTCTTTTATCGCTTGAAATTCCGTTTCCCACTCTGCATCCGTTTGGAAAATATCTTCTAAACGCCACGTATTTTCTACTTCAATTTCACTACGTGCTGGCAACGCTCTTACTGTTTTTTGTTCAGCCATGTGTAAGCCCTCCTTATTCATATCTCCTAGTACAATTCGATTCTTCTTATGTAATTCCTTCTGGGTACTTCTTTATTATATCCGTTTTCTCTTCACTCATGTTATACTTTGCTTCTACAAGCTTAAGAGCCTCCGCTAAAAATAAGCGATCAAACTTCTGTACCTCTTCTTCTATTTTTGGCACAAAAAAACAACGTACCTTTCGATATTTATAAACATCAACTTGCTCAATCTCTCCAATCTGACATAAAAATTGCATATATTCTCTCACTGCCTGTTGCCAAAATGTTGGGGGAAAATACGGTAATAACCGTCTATGAATCGCTCTGTTCCTCTCTACATATTGAAAAATGGTGTGCAATGAAAAATATTCTCCTACCGTAAATTTGCTTAATAGCTCAATTAAAATGTAAGCTTGCCATATAAAAGAATGAGTACGAAATGCTAGGAGTGATGGTAAAGGAACACCAATTTCAGCAGGAAAACAAGATGGGGATATATGATGATGATAAAGAAGCTCTAAAAAGGGGCGCTCACTTCGATTCCACATATAAATACCATTTGCCCTAAGACGTTGCTTTTTATTCAACCATTCTTTTTCTAGACGTTGGGTCGATATAGATGATGTTGTAAGAAGAGATGTTAATGTAGTCGTATGAAGCGGAAAATAAATTACATGTGAAAAGACGGTAGAAGAAGAAAAAGGTAGAAGAAGATTACATTTGAAAAATGCCTTTACATCTGGACAAAAATAGAGGATATAGGGGTTTGAATAATATTGCACGCAGCAAGAATGAAAAGAAGAAAGTGACAGCCAATATGTTGCATGACGTTTTAACTGATTCCCTCCCAATATCCATAATATTTGAATCCCTTCTTTCCAATATCCTTCCGTTCGTTTTAACAACTGCTCTACCGATAAAGTTGCACATTGATATTCAATAGCGATTTGTCGATTATCAATTACAACAAACAAATCAGGTCGCTGTTGAATTGCGGGCAGATAATGCTCCATTTTTATCGAACAAACTTGTGACTGAAGCCATCTATATAACTGCTCTTTTCCCCGCAAATGATATGCCGATTCATTTTCAAACTCGATTTTGCAGCTATGTGATTTCTTATGAGCGAAATGCCACTTTTTTTGCTTTCCTAGTTTTAGCTGCACTTCTAAGTGACAAATGGGACAGAAAAAACGCTCGTTCTTCCGTAATATAATAAGCTGTTTTTCCTTCCATCCATGAAGAAGATGAATTTCCTCTCCATTCTCTCTTTTTGCAACAAACATAGAATCACTCCTTTCTTCCGTATGGACTATTCTACAACCACACACGAATTCCTGCTCAGATAAAGTGAAACTTCCTTCAGTGGACGCCTTTCCCACTGAAGGTTAGTTGAACCAATCGGGCTCTTACAGGCGGTTTTCCTTCATGAAATATCCCTTTATACCGCCTGTTAGTGCGGGATAAAGGGAAACTTCCTTCAGTGAACGCTTTTTCCCACTGAAGGAAAGCTCTCGCCACTTGGGCTTTACGGGCAGTTTTCCTTCATGAAATACCTAAATTTACTGCTTATTAGAGCGAAATAAAAAAGCTCATTTTCATGAGCCTTTAGAGCAAAGGAGATAATAAACGATATGTTGATTCCACAATCCGCATCACAAGGCGGCGCTTCTTAAAGCGATCAACATAAATTTCATTTGATACTTGCAAATCTTCTTCAAAATCTGCCACAAGCTTGCGAATACTGTTAGTATCATATAAAAAAGCATTCACCTCAAAATTCAAATGAAAACTTCTCATATCCATATTTGCTGTTCCAATTGACGCCAAATCAGAATCAACAATCACAATCTTGCTGTGTAAAAACCCTTTTTCATATTCATATATTTTTACGCCTGCCTCTAATAATTCTGGAAAATAAGAACGAGACGCATAAAATACAGTCCTCTTATCCGGTTTACTCGGCATTAACAAGCGAACATCCATACCTGCTAAGGCCGCTACTTTTAACGCTGACAAAATGTCATCATCTGGAATGAAATATGGCGTTGCAATCCAAATTGATTTCCTTGCCGAAGCAATCATCGCAAAATATAAATGCTTAATCGTTTCCCACTTACTATCAGGTCCGCCCGCAACGAGCTGTACGCCTCCCTGTCCTTCTCCTTCTACAGCTTCCGCCTGTAAATAGTTTGGTGTTAAGACAGCTTCGCCTGTCATATAAAACCAATCCTGTAAAAAGATAAGTTGCAAACTTTGCACTGCTTCTCCTCGTAAATAGAGATGAGTGTCTCGCCAAAATCCAAAATATTTATTTTCTCCTAAATATTCATCTCCAATGTTTAAACCTCCAACGAAGCCTTCATTTCCATCAATAACAACAATTTTACGGTGATTTCGATAGTTAATTTTGTCATTTAAAATAGGAAAACGTACAGGAAAAAACGGCACCATCTCAACACCTGCATGATTTAATTCCTCAATGTATGTTTTTGAAAGTTTAAAACTCCCTACTGCATCATATAAAAATCGAACCTTCACACCTTCTTTTGCTTTTTGGATGAGAATGTCTTTAATTTTTGTACCAATTTTATCATCACGCACAATGTAATATTCCATATGAATATGATGCTTGGCCTTTTTCAATCCATCTAAAATAGATTGAAATGTCTCTTCCCCATTTGTTAATACTCTCGTTTCCGTATGAAAAGAAATATTTAATGCTCCAAGACGATCGGCTAACCGAAACAATAATTCTTGATGTTCATGTTTTTTCAATATACGGTCCTGATAATACTCATTCCCTTTATATTGTAAAAACGCCTGCTCATCTAAAAGCGCCTTCTTTTGAAACATTCGTTTTCTCCGAAAATTTTGTCCAAATAGAAGATATGCGAAAAAACCTACTACTGGAAAAACCCCAAGCACCATTAACCAAGTTAATGTTTTCGAGGGATGACGATTTTCTAAAAAAATGACAAATCCAATTAAAAATGCTGATATTGTAAATAAAGTACTTAAAATTCCTAAAAATGAAATATCTTTAATCCAAATTACATCTGTATAAAATGTTACATCAATAAACATGCGTAACAAAATAAACACAGTGAATAAACCAACCAAAAAGAACAATAGTTTCAATATATTTTTCATATCTGACCCCCTTACATACAATCCCTCTTCGTATATACACATTTAAAAAGCCGATTTCAATATAAAGAAATCGGCCTACATTCCAGGAGAAAAATGATTACGAATTGTTTCAAGTGCATTTTCAGCAGCAATTTGCTTTCCGTATTCACGAACGCGATGAATCGTTAAAGCGGATTCTTCTCCATATTCTAATATCACACTTAAAATACGGTCAATCTCCTCTTCATCGTGCACTACCTCATCAAATTCGACATATACATAATAGCGATCTTCAAATGAATATAATTCATCTTTGATCTCTTCAAATATAAGTCGATGGCTTAATGAAATAACATGCTCAAAGTCATCGAATTTAATTAAAAAGCCGAATATACCATCTTCGTTAAAAATTGCTCCTGCTTCTTCTATTTCCTGTTCAAATAACGATTCAATTCGCTCATCAAGAGGAATATCAATAATTTTATCGAGGCCAATTGGTAACTCTAATTTTTGTCCGTCTTTCGAAAGCTGCGCTTTCGTTACAAGTACTTCAATTCCTTTTTCAAGCGCTTGAACTTGAATCCAAAGCGGTCCATCAATAAAAAAGTCATCATGGTCACGCGCTTCATCCATCATCTCCCAAAACAGCTGTTCACTTCTATCGCGGTTATACCAAATTTCTTCACGGTTAAATCCGCGGTCCTCTATATCAATGTACGAGATATAAAATTTCACCGTATGATCATTAACTCTTTCAATATCCAAAATACACCTCTCCCTTCCTATTTGGAATGGTTATGAAGGGATTCCCCAATCATATTACAAAAAAGTTAGAATCTTGTACTCTCATTTTATGATAAGATGCTCCAGAATGGAAATAAAATCACCGTATTTAGAAAAAAAACAGTCATTTACCTAATTTTTCATTAAAGTATTCCCCTTAATCCCATAATGACTCTTCCTTCTCTCAAGAAAACATTGGACATGTTATCCACATAAATGATTGTCCTATATTCTTTTTTCCTGCATATGATGTAAACGAAACAAACTAAAAAGGACATTCCTTCTTCTATGATTTACAATACATTTACCATTCATATTAAATACAATTCTTTTCTTACATAGTGATTCTAACGAAAACAAATCCAATCCTAATAGACAATGTTTCTGTCTATTAGGACAGAACAAACGGAGGCAAACTGAATGGATTTAGACTTTCTCACATCCATCCTTATAATCGTTGGTATCGATGTTGTGTTAGGCGGCGACAACGCGATTGTCATCGCACTCGCAAGTCGAAATTTACCAGAAGCAGAGCGAAATAAAGCGATTGTTTTAGGGACTGGTTTAGCCATCATACTACGGATCCTCCTCACAGTACTAGCCGTTTATTTACTTAACATCCCATTTCTACAAGCAATCGGCGGTTTTTTCCTTACTCTCATCGCAATCAATCTGCTCACAGATAACAATCATGATCTTTCTAGCATTAAGGCAAAGACAACCTTATTTCAAGCCGTACGGACAATCGTTTTCGCAGACCTTGTTATGGGGTTCGATAATGTACTCGCAATCGCCGGGGCTTCACATGGAAATATTGCATTAGTTATCAGCGGATTACTCATTTCCATTCCTATTATCATTTGGGGAAGTAAACTCATTTTATTATGCATGGAAAGATTTCCTCTTCTCGTTTATATTGGCGCTGCCATCTTAGCTTATACAGCAGGTAATATGATAACACATGAAAAATTTTTCATATCTTTTTTCGAGAGGAATCCATTTTTCACAGCTAGTATTCCCTTTCTCTTCACGATTACAGTGTTACTAGTTGGCATTTTTGTAAACCAATTAAAGCTGCGAAATACATGAAGTTCAACTACTCGGACGCTTTTTTCCACTATGGAAAGCTCGCTCAATCGAATTTTTACCCACGAGCAGCGAGACAACAATATCAGTGAATTATCACCTTTTAGCAAAATACGACATGCATAATCTATCCAAAAAGAAAAGGAGCCAATAGCCCACATTCCGCTAAAGCAGAATTGGGATTAGCTCCTTTTCATATTATATTAATTTACAAGACGCTGCGCTTCGCGTAATTGAAATGTTCTCACTGTACGTGGTAAGAAGCGGCGAATTTCATCTTCGTTATAACCAACTTGCAGGCGTTTTTCATCAATTATAATAGGACGACGAAGAATACCTGGGTAATCACGAATAAGCTTATATAAATCTTGAAGAGGTAAAGATTCTAAATTAATATTCAATTCCTGAAAAACTTTAGAACGAGTTGAAATAATTTCATCTGTTCCGCTTTCTGTCATACGTAAAATCTCTTTAATTTCCTCAATCGATAATGGATCAGAGAAAATATTACGTTCTGTATAAGGAATATGGTTTTCCTCTAACCATAATTTCGCTTTTCTACAAGACGTACAACTTGGAGAACTATATAGTGTTACCATACATTACTCACTCTCCTTAAAAGAGTACAAATTCTGTACTATTTCACATTTTCATAATTATGTTCAAACAAATTCTGTATCGCTCATGACTACTTGTCTAAAAATAAAGAACTTCAAAATTTGTAAGCGAACCTTTCTAAAAAAACAATTACTTTAAATAAGTAACTTCTATAATCATTATACAATAGAACAAGAAAGAAATATACAGTAAATTTTCTTCATAATATACATAAAAGTTATGTATAAGATGTGTATTTTGTAAGAAAAATTTATGTATCTAGCCAAAGGGAACGTTTGTTCTTTTTTATATTTTACCAAACTACTTTTCCTCTGTCTACAGAAATTACAAAAATACATACATTTTTATCTGACAATTCTTTCTTTTTCACCTTCTTTCACATACAATACATATATACATATACAAAGGGGGCTTATGTATGGGGGCATTTTTTCTTGATTTCGCAATCGTTGCAGCATTAGTCATCGGGATTACCGCAACAGTCGGAATTATTACAAATGGGATTGGGGAAAAATTGTTTGGCGGTAAAGACAAAATGAAATTCGTAGATAAATCCTCTGAAGTGCAAGCTGGTTGGAATCAAGTTGGAGGTAAAGGAATTTATAAAAAGCGTACGTACTAAAAAAATGAAGCAGGATTGTTTTCCTGCTTCATTTTTATGTTCATTATTTTAAACTAACAAGTTTTAAACTTCTCTTCAATTCATAATCCGTAAAGAATGATGAAGCACCCTCTAGGATTAAAAATTCATTTTACTTACTTTACAGAAGCCCATTTAAAGCTTAGCTCTCCGCCATATTTATTGATATAAATATCCTGTACTGTTTCACGCTGTAAATACGATCTTCCGCGTTGATAGATTGGTGCAATAGCTGCATCGTCGAATAACATTTTCTCTGCACTCAATAAATTATTCCAGCGCCCTTGTAAGTCTGAACCATCTTGTTTAGCTTTTGTAATAATTTCATCATACTTAGGATTTGAGTAACCCATTTTATTTTGCGCACCGTTTGTCACAAACATATCAAGGAATGTCATTGCATCTGGATAGTCTGGTCCCCAACCGCTAAATGAGATATCATAATCACCGCTGCTCTCTAATTTTAACAATTGCGCAAAAGGTTGTGTTTTCAAATTCACTTTTAAACCTGGTAAATTCTTTTCTAATTCACCTTTTAAATACTCACTTGTTTTCTTTGCTAAGTCTGTATCAGAGTTTAATAATGATAATTCAATTGTGTCTTTTCCAAGTTCTTTTTTACCAGCTTCCCAATACTTTTTCGCTTCTTTTGCATCAGTTTTTACAAGCTTTCCATTCTCTTTTCGGAAATCTTTTCCATCTGTTCCCTTAACAAAGTCATCTGGAACTAAACCATATGCCCCTTTTGAACCGTTATTCAACAATGTATTTACCATTGCTTCGCGCTCAAAGCCCATGGAAATGGCTTTACGAATATTTTTATTCGCTAAAGCTGGATTTTTTTCATTTAAACGTAAGAAATATACTGTTGGATCGTTTACCGTTTTAAAATCGCTACCTTTTCTATATTTATCTACAAGTTCTGCCGATAAACCAACACGGTCAATTGCTTTTGTTTCATATAAATTTACCGCTGTTGCTGTATCTTTTACGATATTATAGTTGACTTCCTCTAATTTAACTGTTTTGTTATCCCAATAAGATGGATTTTTCTTTAATTGGAAGCTTTGTTCATGTTTCCATTCACTTAATACAAACGGTCCATTATACAATGTTGTATTTGCTTCTAATCCATATTTCTGACCTTGCTCTTTCACATATTTTTCATCAAGTGGGAAGAACAACGGATATACTGTTAAACTCACAAAGTATGGAACTGGATTGTCTAGTTCTACTTCTAATGTATAATCATCAACTGCCTTTACACCTAATTGATCTACCGGCAATTGTTTCATATTAATTTTCTCTGCATTCTTCACATCAAACATTATGTAAGCAGATTTCGCAGCTGTATCTGGATTTACTGCTCGCTGCCAAGAATACACAAAATCTTTTGCTGTTACAGGGTCCCCATTTGACCATTTTGCATCTTTACGTAATTTAAATGTATATTTCTTTCCATCTGCTGATTTTTCATACGACTCGGCAACACCTGGAACTAATTTTTGATCTTTTCCAAGACGATATAACCCTTCCATCGTATTGTTCATTACACTAGAAGATGTCGCATCTGTTGTTAATGTTGTATCCATCGTTGGAAGCTCAGCTGTTTCAACCAGGTTAATCACCTGCTTTGCACTACTTGTGTCCCCTTTTGCTTTTGCTTGCGAATCTTCTTTTGAATATCCGCATCCCCCTAGAATCATGCTTACTGTTAATGTTGATGCAAGTAGCATCGGCACTTTTTTCTTCATGTATTATACCCTCCCCAAAAATGTTAGCCCTTCCATTAAAAAGAATGAAAAGTAATTAAGTTCTAACAATTCATATTATACATACAAATTGATTATTTGTATACTTATTTTTCTATCTTATGAAAATTTTCTGTTAATACTTATATGTCTTGTAAGCGTTTTATAACGCGTTTTTCTTCCGTTTTCTATTATTTTTAAATTTATTAAAATTATCAAAATATAATTACTACCCTTTCATCATATATGTTTTTATTAAACTATCTAAAAAAGAACAATGATTTACCTTCTTCTAAAAAGCAAAAAAACGAGCACATTTTTCATGTGCTCGTCTTCTCTTATTGATAAATTTCTTTATATTTCTTATATTCAGCTTCTGAGCAAAGAACGAAATGCCCTGGGCGAATTTCGCGCATCTTTGGCTCTTCATTCCCGTATTGATGCTGAGATGGATCGTACACGATACGTTTACGATTGCGCTCGTAATCTGGATCTGGAAGTGGAATTGCTGATAATAATGATTTTGTATACGGATGAATTGGATGCTCATATAACTCTTCACTCGTTGCAAGCTCTACAATTTTCCCGTGATACATAACGCCGATGCGATCGCTAATATATTTTACCATTGATAAATCATGCGCAATAAATAAATATGTTAACCCTTTTTCTTTTTGTAATTTCTTCAATAAGTTAACTACTTGCGCTTGAATCGACACGTCAAGTGCTGAAATTGGCTCATCCGCGATAATAAAATCCGGCTCTACCGCTAACGCTCTCGCAATTCCAATACGTTGACGTTGTCCGCCAGAGAATTCATGCGGGAAACGGCTTGCATGCTCACGGTTTAGACCAACTGTTTCAAGCAATTCGTACACACGCTTCATACGATCCTCTTTGTTTTTGGCAAGACCATGAATATCAATACCTTCTGCAATAATGTCCGCAACGCTCATACGCGGGTTTAATGATGCATATGGATCTTGGAAAATCATTTGCATTTTACGGTTAAATTTCTTTAATTCAGCACGTGATTTTTTACCGTGCACATTTTCACCATCAAATAATACCTCGCCTGCCGTTGCATCATATAAACGAATAATCGTTCTTCCTGTTGTCGATTTACCAGAGCCAGACTCTCCTACAAGTCCAAATGTCTCTCCTCGATAAATATCAAAGGTGACATCATCAATCGCCTTTACAACTCCGCCGTTCACATTAAAATATTGCTTTACATTTTTTACTTCAATCAATTTTTCACGATTATTAGTCATGCTGTTCACCCGCTTTCATTTGTCGAATACGTCTTTGGACAATTTCAGGCGGCTCCACTTTCGGAGCATCTTCGTGAAGTAACCACGTTGCTGCATAATGTGTATCACTTATCTTAAATAAAGGTGGTTCCATTTCAAAATCAATCTTTAACGCCTGTGGATTACGCGCTGCAAATGCATCACCTTTTGGCGGCTTTAATAAATCTGGCGGTGTGCCTGGAATTGCATACAATTCCTCTTCTTCGCCATCTAAACTTGGCATAGAAGCTAACAATCCCCATGTATATGGATGTTTTGGATTATAGAAAATTTCATCAACCGTTCCAATTTCTACAACTTTCCCCGCATACATAACGGCTACGCGATCCGCCACATTCGCAACAACACCTAAGTCATGCGTAATAAAGATGATAGCTGCTTCTGTTTTTTGTTGAATGTCTTTCATTAATTCTAAAATTTGCGCTTGAATTGTTACGTCAAGTGCAGTCGTTGGCTCATCGGCAATTAATAATTTCGGGTTACAAGCTAGCGCCATTGCAATAACAACACGTTGTCTCATCCCGCCTGAAAATTGGTGTGGATATTGTTTTAAGCGTGCTTCCGGATTTGGGATTCCTACAAGGTCAAGGAGCTCTAACGCAACTTTGCGAGCATCGACCTTATTCATTCCTTGATGTTTAATAAGACCTTCCATAATTTGATTACCGATTGTCATCGTTGGATTTAACGATGTCATTGGATCTTGGAAAATCATCGCAATTTCTTTCCCGCGAATTTGCTGCATTTCTTTTTCTGTTAACTTCGTTAAATCACGACCATCAAAAAGAATTTCTCCTTTTTTAATGCGCCCTGGCGGCTTTGGTATTAAGTCCATCAACGCTTTAGATGTAACGGACTTACCAGAACCAGACTCCCCTACAATTGCTATCGTTTCTCCTTTTTTCAAGTCAAAAGAAACTCCACGCACTGCTTGTACTTCACCAGCATGTGTGTCAAAGGAAACATGTAAATCTTTTACGTCTAACAATGTTTTCATCATTCTCTCTCCTTTCTTCCTTATTTACGCATTTTCGGATCTAACGCGTCACGTAAACCGTCTGCTACTAAGTTAAATGCTAAAATCAACATACTAATTACGGCCGCTGGAATAAACATCATATGCGGATATGTTTGAATTGACTTATACCCATCACTTACTAGAGAACCTAATGATGCTAACGGCGGCTGAATTCCAAGACCAATGAAGCTTAAGAAAGCTTCTCCAAACACTGCACTTGGAATTGTGAACATTGTCATAACAATGATAGTACCCATTAAGTTTGGCACTAAATGCTTTACAATTAGTTGTGTATTTGTTGCTCCAAGCGTACGAGATGCTAATACATACTCTTGATTTTTCATTTTCAGTACTTGTCCACGAACAACACGTGACATGCCAATCCATCCTGTAATAGCCATCGCAAATGTAATGGATAAAATACCAGGATCCATCACGATTACCATTAAAATTACAATAATTAAGTGCGGAATACCGTTTAATATTTCAACGAAACGTTGCATTAAGTTATCAACGCGGCCTCCGTAGAATGCGGAAATACCACCATATGCAACCCCAATAAGTAAATCAATTGCTGCTGCTAATAATGCGATATATAAAGATACGCGTGTTCCTTGCCATGTTCTTGTCCATATGTCGCGGCCAAGATCGTCTGTACCAAACCAGAAATATTCTTTAACATCATGTTTTTCATATTGGTCTACACCGTATTGATCCACACCATCAAACGGCAGCCAATGAATATGCTCTAGCCCTTGCACTCTCGGTGGCAATTTCGCACGGTTTAAATCTTGATCTTTATACGAATACTTACTCATCATCGGACCAAAAATCGCTAATAGAGTAATTAGAAGGAGAATAATCATCCCAAAAACTGCACCTTTATGCTCAAACAGGCGTCTTCTTACATCTTGCCAAAACTTTATACTCGGACGGGCAATGACTTCATTATCAGTATTGCTGCGATTTGCTGGTTGAAATAAATCTGGCGATATTTTTTGTACATCTTTCATTATTTTTTCCCTCCCACTAAACGAATACGAGGATCAACTACACCGTATAGTACATCGACAATAAATATAACAAAAATGAAAATGGCACTATAGAAAATGGTTGTACCCATAATAACTGTATAATCGTTCACTGAGATAGACTTAACGAACTGTTCCCCTAAACCTGGTATAGCAAATACCTGCTCAATAACAAGTGTTCCTGTCAACAAGTTAGCAACCATTGGACCTAAAATTGTAATAATCGGAATAAGAGCATTTCGCAGTGCATGTTTTACAATGACTACACCTTTACTAAGCCCTTTTGCTTTTGCCGTTAAAATGTACTCAGCTTGCATAACCTCAATTAATTCTGTACGTGCAAAACGAGCTATTGTAGCTGTTACACTTACAGATAATGCGATCGTCGGTAGGATTGTATATTCAAATCCTTTCCAAAATGCTACTGGTAACCATCCAGCTTGTACTGCTACATAATATTGTAATAAAGCCGCAAAAACGAATCCTGGTACAGACATTCCGAGTACCGAAATGAACGTCGCCCCGTAATCAGCCCACGTGTTCGTACGAAGAGCTGCAACAATACCAAGTAGTAATCCAATAAAAGTTCCTAAAACAATTGCTTGAAGACCCAACTGTGCAGATGGACCAATTCGACTAACAATCATATCTGTTACTGGACGGTTGTCATACTGGAATGATACCCCTAAATCCCCTTTAACTAAGTTCCCCATGTAATGTGCATATTGCACTGGTAGAGGATCATTTAAACCATACTTTTCTAAAATGATTTCTCTTTGTGCTGGCGATAATTTCTCTTGGTTTTTAAGCGGAGAACCCGGCAATAATTTCATTAAAAAGAATGTTAGTGTTGTGATTAAAAATAACGTAATAATCATGTACGCGAAACGTTGCAATGTATAACGTCCCATAACTAGCACCTCCCCATTTTCTCAAAAGCAATAAGATAGTTTAAAATATTCTTACTATTGTTTTTAAAATAAGAGTATATGCCCATCATAGGCATATACCCGTTGTAACTGATGGAGTAAAGCATATTATTGTTGGACTGAAGCCCGCTTGTAAAAAACTTGCCGCTATAATTATGTTTGATAACATCTTTTACAGCACTTTTTTGCATATATGAATGTTCCCTTTTGGAACACAGGAGCAATAACTGCATCCTCTTGAATAAAAACTTTCTCAACTTTTAACAGTTCATTCCAATTCGGTATAGCTCTTCGACCCTATCGCCTCGCACTTTAGAATATTCGGAATATTACAACGAAAAATACATCCCTTGTCGGAATTTTATGTACTTCTGTTAAATTAAACCCTCGCTTCCATTGTTATTACTTGCCGCCTTCGCTTGCTTATTCTCTTTTTGTCTGCAAGCTCCTAGCATGCTAACTATTCATGCCAATGCAAGTAATAATAGCAGCTTCTTCTTCTTCAAGTTGTATTGCCTCCCCTACGTGCACCCCCTACGCCCTAACTATGTAAAAAATATAGAATTGAAAGAATAATCTCCAAGTTTCTACAATTTTCATTATACATATAATAAGACGATTGTGAATATAGTTTTTTATTTTTTTGTTAAAATTTTTAAATTAAAATGTACTTTTTAGTATTTTTTTGTATCTTTTGTAAAGAAAGAAATTAACATTACAGCCGCCTAATTGCAACAAAATACGAAATTATGTATATTTTTCTAAAAATTCTTTATAGTGCTCATTATAACTTTTATAGTATAATAATTCTAGTAATTTTTTTGTGGAGGTGCAGCATTTGAATACGCTTTTTTCACGCATTAGTATACTAACTGGCATCACAATTACAGTTTCTTGTGTTTGGGCTTTTGTTCTTTCCACTTCTTTTTTGTTGAATTTTGTCAATATTATGTTTTATATCGCTCTACTCTTTATTATTATCGGAGGATTTTTATTTCTATTTCAGCGTGGCTTTTTCAATGTAACAATGTATGCTTTTAATAAGCTAGGCCGATCAAAGGAAAAAATGCAATCTTTAATTGAGGGCGATGAAAAGTACAATCCAAAAGAAAGATTGTACCGCACATATTCTTTTGCATGGACATATCCTATCGTTATTACCGCTATCATATTAGGAGCACTATCAACAATCCTTACCTTCACTGTTCTTATATAATTTGCAAACCACCCATTGTGTGTTATAATAGTGCAAAAACATTTCACAAATTTATATGCATGCGACGAGAAAGAAGAGTACATATTGAAGCAATTTCAGAGAGCTTGTGGTTGGTGAAAACAAGTAATTGTACAGTATGGAATGGGCTTTTGAGCACCAAACCGAAACATTTTAGGAGTAGGCTTTGGCGTTACATCCAACGTTACAATGGATAAAGAGATTTTGCTTTAGCAAAATAATTAGGGTGGTACCGCGGTCCATTCGTCCCTATTTTTAGGGATGAATGGGCTTTTTTTATTGGAAAAGTGGAAGCGGTTTGCTCAAAATTACAAGGCGCTAGAACTCTAAGCCAAAATATCAAAAAATGAAAACTATACAACTTTTTAAGGAGGAAATACATATGTCAGTTATTTTTTCAGGCATTCAGCCAAGCGGAACAATTACACTTGGTAACTATTTAGGAGCAATGAAGCAGTTTACAGAACTGCAAAATGAACATGATTGCTACTTCTGTATTGTAAACCAACATGCGATTACTGTACCACAAGACCCAGTACAGCTTCGCAAAAATATCCGCAGTCTAGCAGCACTATACGTAGCATGCGGCATCGATCCAGAGAAAGCTACATTATTTGTACAATCAGAAGTTCCAGCACACGGTCAACTTGGATGGATTATGCAATGTACTGCCTACGTAGGCGAATTAGAACGTATGACACAATATAAAGATAAGTCACAAGGAAGAGAATCTGTCCCGGCTGCTTTATTAACATACCCACCATTAATGGCAGCAGACATTTTACTATACAATACAGAGATTGTTCCAGTTGGCGATGACCAAAAACAACATATTGAATTAACACGTGATTTAGCAGAACGCTTTAACAATCGTTATCGCGAAGTATTTACGATTCCGGAAATTCGCATTCCAAAAGTAGGTGCACGCGTTATGTCATTAACAGAACCTACGAAAAAAATGAGCAAATCAGATCCAAATCCAAAATCAATGATCAGTATGCTTGATGATCCTAAAACAATCGAAAAGAAAATTAAAAGTGCTGTAACAGATTCAGACGGCATCGTAAAATTCGATAAAGAAAACAAACCTGGTATTTCTAACTTATTAACAATCTACTCTTCATTCTCAGGGAAAACAGTGGAAGAGTTAGAAGCAAAGTACGAAGGTAAAGGATACGGCGACTTTAAAGGTGACTTAGCACAAGTTGTTGTTGAAGCAATCCGCCCAATTCAAGAAAAATATAATGACCTCATTAATTCTCCTGAATTAGATGAAATCCTTGATAAAGGTGCTGAAAAAGCAAACCGCGTCGCAATCAAACAACTTCGCAAAGTTGAAAACGCAATGGGATTAAGCAGAAAACGTAGATAAGAAAGAAAAGCGGCACCGACTGTTTAGCCCTGTTGGCTAAGGTTCTTTCGCACAGAAAGTGTTTTGTACTTTCTCGTGCGGAAGGTTCTTAGACAGAAGGGGCTAGGAGGCAGAGCTGGACAAGAAAAGCGGAAGCGGCTTGACTACTCGCATCCGTCAATATCTTTGTAAACACACAAAAAGGGAATGATCCTAAAAGGCACCTACGTGCCTTTTGGATCATTCCTTTTAATTTACCTTTTGCTCGTTTTCCATTTCCCACAACTTTTCAAAGAACGGTTGCCCTCTCACAAGTCGTTCACAAAGCTGTTCATGTTTATCTGACCAGCCATACTTTGCTTCTTCATATAAACGGTTCCACACTTCTTCAAATGGCAAGTGTTGCACAGATGGATATGCTGCTGGATCCCATTCTGTATACCAATAGCGAATCTCCGCTGGGTTTTTCGTTGTATGTAGTTGATCTAGCGCCATAAAGAGCAGTTGTTTTAATTGTCTTTCTTTCCGCGTTAGCCCATTCATCATGTGCGGGGAAGGTGATAAAATATGATGCTCCTTTTGCGATCCTTCCACTTCAAAATCATATGTTTCTGCCTGTACGTTTTCTACCATTTCATACACCATTTGCTCTTGTCTTGGAATCAGTCGGCTTTTGCGTATCGGAATATTGTATCCGATTGTATCAATTGCAATAATTCCTTTTCCATCTGATACAACAAAACAATACTCTTGTTGCAGTCGTTCATGGTTTTTTCGGATATACGCCTTATGATGTACGTCTTCCAATAGTTTTGACGGAAGCTCTAGCAATTCGTTCTCGATGTAATGATATAATGTGGAATCTACTTTTACTAATGGTACTTGATCTAACAATTCGATCGTATCATCCTTCCGCCATTCATAGAAATGACAGACGTTATACCCGTTTTCTTCACCTTCAAACCAATTTACCCATACATCATGCAGATATAACATTGTTTACCCCTCACTTCACAACTGTTTGTAGCTCTCATTATGGTCATCTTTCGTAAAATTTATTCCAATGAAGGAAATATATTCTTATTAATTTCTTCATTGCCTCTCACCTTTCATTCTCATCAGATAAAACTTTCATTAGTAAATATCCGGTTCATCACCGTAACATGGGGTTGATTTTTTGAAAATGAATCATTTTTCATACACGGAACGGAGAGTGGCGACTCCTGCGGGAATAGCGAGGAAAGTGAGACCCCGCAGGCTTGCCGAGGAGGCTCGCTCTCGCCCGCGGAAAGCGTCCACTCTTCGTTACGTGTACATCTATCTATATGTCACCCCCGTCTTTTGGTGATGAACCAAATATCTTTCCCTCTAATAATTAGTCAAGAAATGAATACAATGCCACCTCTCTTTCTCATTTCTCTTTGCATCTTGAGATGGGATCCTACTGCCCGCAAATAGCGGGACAAAATAAAAAAACTTAGCCACAGCTAAGTCCATACATCATTCTTATGATTTAAAAGAAACTGCTTCTTTTAAAATCGTTTTCGCATCCATTTCTAGTAAAGCATTTGTATTATATTTCGTATGCGCTACACAATCCTTTACGATATGAAATCCTACAGCATATCCAAGCATACGTGGATAGAATCTCCATCCATTTAACAGCACATCATGCTCCCTGGTCATTCGGTTCACATTACATCTATCATATAGAAACCGATGCCAAAGCCTAATTGCTTCCTGTTTGCTATAATAAGACACCCACGGAGCATGGTAAGAATCTCCATATCTTTCATACACCGCTTGTTCTGCTAAGCCCTCCATAACCATCGTATCCAGAATCGTATACTGTTCTTCTTTTATTTCAGTTTCATGGATACGGCATATGTGGTGGTATTCATGGGTAAGCAATGCCTTTAACTCACCAATCGAATTTTGTGAACTCACAAATAAAAATAAAGCATCTCGAATTGTTAATCCTGCTTTCCCGTTATACTCTCGCTGAACAGTTCGGTTATATGGATCAGATAATAAAATAAATATCGGTATATCAGGTCCTTTTAACCATTCCCGTAATTCTTTGTACTCTAATGCTAATTTCTCCCATACTCGTTCTTTTTGTAATATGTCGATTTCTTTCTCGCCATCTATCACCGGGCGAAACATTCCTTTTGAAACAAGAAATCGATACAACGCTTCTTGTTGAAGCGGAAAATATTTTGTAAACTTCTCACAAATTTTTTCTGGCTCTTGATAATACGTACGCATCCATTCTGCCGTTTTAACCACGCCCATCTTTCTCCCTCCTTTAGTTCCATACATATGCAACTAACTGAAAGAAGGCATAAAAAAAGTGCAGATTTTCATCTGCACTTTTTTCCTTTATCCCGCATGAACAGACAGTAATCCCCCACCTAAAAACAAAGAAGATAGGCGGGAATAACTGCCCGTAAAAGCCCGATTGGGCGGGCTTTCCGTCAGTGAGGATGAAGCTCCCGCTGACGGAAGTTTTACTTTATTATTTATATGCTTTAAATACTAATGCTGCATTATGACCACCAAAACCTAATGAGTTACTTAATACAGCACGTACCTCTTGTTGTCTTGCTTTATTTGGCACACAATCTAAGTCACACTCTGGATCTGGTGTTTCATAGTTAATTGTTGGCGGAACAATGCCATCTGTAATTGTTTTAACAGATATAATTGCTTCTACTGCACCAGCTGCACCTAGTAAATGTCCTGTCATTGATTTTGTTGAGCTTACCGCTACTTTATATGCATGCTCACCAAATACTTCTTTAATTGCCATCGTTTCATACTTTTCATTCGCTTCTGTACTTGTACCGTGCGCATTAATATAATCAATGTCTTCCGGCTGTAATCCAGCGTCAGCTAATGCCTGACGCATTGCACGAACACCGCCTTCACCGCCAGGAGCTGGCATTGTAATATGGAATGCATCACCTGTTGCACCATAACCAGCGATTTCTGCGTAGATATGAGCACCACGTGCTAACGCATGCTCTAACTCTTCCAAGATAATGATACCAGCACCTTCGCCCATAACAAAACCGCTGCGATTTTTATCAAACGGACGACAAGCTGTTGCCGGATCTTCATTAAATGTTAATGCTTTCGCAGAACTAAACCCTGCAAATGCTATATTTGTTAACGGTGCTTCTGCTCCGCCTGTAATCATCGCATCCGCGTCACCGCGCTGAATTACTTTAAATGCATCACCAATTGAATTCGCTCCTGATGCACAAGCTGTTACTGAACACGTATTAATTCCTTTTGCTCCAGTGGCAATCGATACTTGACCAGCTGCCATGTCTGGAATCATCATTGGTACGAAAAATGGACTTACGCGACGTGCACCCTTTTCCATATATACTCTGAATTGTTCTTCGTATGTTTCCATACCGCCAATTCCAGATCCAACCCACACTCCGATACGAGGAGCATTCTCTTCTGTAATTTCTAATTTCGCATCTTCTACAGCCATTTTTGCAGCTGCAACAGCATATTGTGTAAAGCGGTCCATACGACGCGCTTCTTTCTTATCGATATATTTCTCGACTTCAAAGTCGTTAATTTCCGCTGCTACTTTTGCCGGAAATTGCTCTGCATCTAAGCGTGTAATACGTCCAATTCCAGATACACCTTGCTTAATATTGTTCCACGCAGTTTCTACATCATTTCCTACAGGAGTAACTGCTCCTAATCCTGTAATTACAACACGCTTTTTTTCCATACAAAATACACTCCTTTTCTCTCAATCCTTATTTACCCCAACGAAGAGCAAGTGCTCCCCAGGTTAATCCACCGCCAAAACCAACTAATATGATAAGATCACCATCTTGAATGCGTCCATTTTGCAATTCTTCTACCATAGCAATTGGAATCGAAGAAGCTGACGTATTCCCAAACTTAGAAATCGTCGTGCTCATCTTTTCCTGTGGTAAATTTAATCGCTCTCTCGCCGATTCCATAATACGAATATTTGCTTGGTGAGGCACTAAATAGTCCACATCTTCTTTCGTAAGGTTTGCTTTTTCTAAAACACGAAGGCAAGAATCACCAAGTTGACGAACAGCAAATTTAAAGACTTCTCTTCCGTTCATCGTAATATATTCATCTTGATAAAGGTGCTTACCACCACTTCCATCCGCTCCTAATTCAAATGAAAGAATACCTTTTCCTTCTGAAACAGCTCCCATAACGACCGCGCCTGCTCCATCGCCAAATAAAACTGCCGTATTTCGGTCATTCCAGTCTACAATTTTAGATAACTTATCGCTACCAATTACTAATATATTTTTATAAGTTCCAGTTTGAATAAATTGTTGTGCTGTAATCATTCCGTACATAAAACCAGCACAAGCTGCACCTAAATCCATAGCTGCTGCATGCTTCGCTCCAATTTGTTCTTGAACTACGCAAGCAACCGCTGGAAACGAACGATCTGGCGTTACTGTTGCAACTAAAATAAGATCAATTTCTTCCCCGCTAATCCCTGCATTTTCAAGTGCTTTTTTTGCAGCTTCCGCAGCCATATATGAAGTATCTATTGTATCATCAGCAATTCGTCTTTCTGCAATTCCTGTTCTTGTACGAATCCATTCATCAGATGTGTCCATCATTTTCTCTAAGTCGTGGTTTGTGACAACTTTTTCCGGCACATATCTCCCGATCCCTAAAATGCCTACGTTCACATTGCAACCCTCCGTTTTATATCAATTATTATGACTTGGTACTAATTTTAAATGATAAGTTTCCTTTTGTCTATAATATTAATTTGTTATTTTATAATACAACGCAAGTCTTTCACGGAAATCATGCAATTCAGGATACGTTTTTAAGTTAGACAACATTCCTTGAATAACTGGAACTCGCGGATGATTCATTTTCATTTCTGACTCTAGCACATCTAGTGTAACCATTAATTCATTATTCCCTAATTGATCTACTAGCGTACGTTTTAACTTAATAATTTCATTTATAAATAATTCTTCCTTATGCTCGTTCATTACATTCGTATTGCATAATAAATGATTGAGTTCTCTTTCTGTAATGACTGGTTCGTCTTTTGAACGTTGCAGCCCCGCTACGATATCATCCATTCTCTTTAAGATAAATTTTGCCGTATACAGTATATCTAAATTTACCGTATTAAAGATAATTAGCTCTAAATATCCACGTGATATTCCTTCTAGCATGATAATTAAGTCAACAAGATGAGAGGTAATCTCTTCCCCGTAAATAGAAAGTAAACTGTTTCGATAAAAAGCATGTGATTCTAATTTCATTCTCGTCATAAATGTTTCTACTTCTTTATTAAAGGGAATTACATTTTCTCTCATACACATAATAATGAATTCTTTTTTTTGTTGTAATTCGTAAAACTGACAGTGCATTTGTTTTTCAAATTTCTCACGTGGAGGTAATGATTCTTTTTCAATATCCGTCATTTTATTTTGAATCCGATCGTAGTAATACTCGAGCGTTGCCAATACTAAAGCGTCTTTCGATTTAAAATGCAAATAAAATGCGCCTTTGGAAATACCGGATTCCGTTGCTATTTCTTGAATAGATGTTGCACTAACACCCTTCATTGCAAATAATTTAATTGCTGTTTCAATAATTAACCGCTCTTTTTCCTTCATCTTTTTCTCTCCTAAAAAAACACTCTTATTCGAATTATGACTCATTGGTCAAAAATTGCAAGTATTTCTCAATATTTTATCCCGCATTAACGGGCAGTAAGATCCCCACCTCAAGAGTTTGAGAAAATCAAAGAAAATAGTTGGGGATAACTGCCCGTTAATGCCCGATTGGTTCAACTAACCATCAGCCCTTTCAGTTGACCGTTGACCGATCAGTCAGTTATACTTTGTTCGTTATGACCAATGAGTCAGTTTTCATAAAAAGGAGCGTAGAAATGAAGAAAATTATTAACTTTTCGTTAAACAATAAGTTCGCAGTCTGGCTATTAACGATTATTATTACGATTGCAGGAATCTATTCTGGTCTTCGCATGAAGCTAGAAACAATCCCGGACATCACAACACCGCTTGTAACAGTAACAACTGTTTATCCTGGTGCTACTCCAGCTGAAGTAGCAGAAAAGATTTCAAAACCAATCGAACAACGACTGCAAAACTTAAGTGGAGTAAACGTTGTCAGCTCCTCTTCTTATCAAAATGCGTCTTCTATTCAAGTAGAATATAACTTTGATAAAAATATGGAAAAAGCAGAAACAGAAGTAAAAGAGGCACTCGCTAACCTACCTTTACCGGAGGGCGTAAAAGAACCAAAAGTTTCTCGCCTTAGCTTTAATGCTTTCCCTGTTATTTCATTAAGTGTCACAGGTAAGAATGAGTCTCTTGCGCAGCTGACAGAACGCGTAGAAAAAGATATTGTTCCAGGCTTACAAGGGCTAGACGGCGTTGCATCTGTTCAAATTTCAGGACAACAAGTTGAAGAAGTACAACTTGTCTTCAACAAAGAAAAAATGAAAGAATTAGGCCTTAGCGAAGATACTGTGAAGAACATGATTAAAGGTTCTAATGTATCCATGCCGCTAGGACTGTATACATTTAAAGATAAAGAAAAATCCGTTGTTGTAGATGGCAACATTACAACGTTAAGTGCTTTAAAAGAAATGAAAATCCCACTTGTTCCTTCTACAAACCAAGGAAGTTCACAAGGGCCAACGCAGGCGCAGCAGCCTAATATGAATCCTGCTGCAACAGGACAAGGATTCGCAATTCCAACTGTAGCATTGCAAGATATTGCCGATATTAAACAAGTTGGAAAAGCAGAGTCTATTTCACGCACAAACGGAAAAGAAGCAATCAGCCTTCAAATTGTAAAAGCTGCTGATGCAAATACAGTTGACGTTGTAAATGCTGTAAAAAATAAAACAAAAGATTTTGAGAAGAAATTTGATAACATCGAAATCACTTCGACATTCGACCAAGGTGCACCAATCGAAAAATCGGTTAGTACAATGTTAAGTAAGGCTGTTTTTGGTGCCATTTTCGCTGTTATTATTATCATGTTGTTCTTACGTAACATTCGAACAACACTTATTTCCGTTATTTCAATTCCACTTTCTTTATTAATAGCAATTTTACTATTAAAAGAAATGAATATTACATTAAATGTCATGACGCTCGGGGCAATGACCGTCGCTATCGGCCGCGTTGTCGATGACTCAATCGTTGTTATTGAAAACATTTACCGGCGCATGGCTTTATCCAACGAAAAATTAAAAGGAAAAGACTTAATTCGCGAAGCAACGAAAGAAATGTTTGTTCCGATTATGTCATCTACAATCGTAACCATTGCGGTCTTCTTACCGCTTGGTCTTGTTAAAGGAATGATTGGTGAACTGTTCTTACCATTTGCTTTAACGGTTGTTTTCGCCTTATTAGCATCTCTTCTTGTAGCTGTTACAATTGTTCCAATGATGGCACATTCTTTATTTAAAAAAGAAAGTACGAAAGAAAAACAACAGCACAATCACGAAGAGCATCCAAGCAAACTTGCTAATGGATATAAACGCCTTCTAGAATGGGTATTAAATCATAAAATTATTACATCTAGCATCGCAGTTTTATTATTAATAGGAAGCATTGCTCTTATCCCAATTGTAGGTGTAAGTTTCTTACCATCTGAAGAAGAGAAAACAGTAATTGCCTCTTATAATCCAGAACCTGGACAAACATTACAAGATGTCACAAGCATTGCAACAAAAGCAGAAGATTACTTTAAGAAAAATAAAGATGTAAAAACAATTCAATTCTCACTTGGCGGGGAAAACCCAATGAGCCCAGGTAAATCGAACCAGGCATTATTCTTTGTTCAATACAAAAACGATACAAAGAACTTCGAGAAGGAAAAAGAAAAAGTTGTTAAAGACTTACAAAAGATGACGGAAAAAGGCGAATGGAAAAACCAAGACTTCTCATCTGGCGGAAGCAGCAATGAAATTAAGCTATATGTATACGGCGACAGCTTAGAAGAGATTAAACCTGTCGTCAAAGACATCCAAAATATCATGAAAAAAGATAAAACGTTAAAAAATATCGACTCTAGCCTTTCAAAAACATACGATGAATACACATTGGTCGCAGATCAAGAGAAGTTAAGTAAACTCGGTTTAACTGCTGCGCAAGTAGGCATGGGGCTTTCCGACTCTCACGAACGACCTGTCTTAACAACAGTAAAAGAAGATAACAAAGAGATGAATGTGTATGTCGAAGTTAACAAACAAAACTACGAAAACATTGATGATTTAACAAACCGAAAAATACAAACACCACTTGGTACAGAAGTGGCTGTAAAAGACGTTATGACTGTAAAAGAAGGAGAAACGTCTAATACAATAACAAGACGTGACGGCCGCGTATATGCGGAAGTAACTGCAAAACCAACAACAGATGATGTCGCAAAGGCTTCTAGAAACATTCAAAAAGAAGTAGATAAAATGAAATTACCATCTGGCATTGATGTTTCGATGGGCGGCGTATCGAAAGATATTCAAGAATCCTTTACACAGCTTGGCTTAGCGATGTTAGCTGCGATTGCGATTGTATACTTCGTTCTCGTTGTAACATTCGGCGGGGCACTGGCACCATTTGCGATTTTATTCTCGCTTCCATTTACAATAATCGGCGCCGTTGTTGCCTTATTAATCTCGGGAGAAACATTAAGCATCTCTGCAATGATTGGTGCTCTCATGTTAATCGGTATCGTTGTCACAAACGCCATCGTATTCATTGACCGCGTTATTCATAAGGAACGTGAAGGATTTACAACACGCGACGCATTACTAGAAGCTGGCGCAACAAGATTGCGCCCAATCTTAATGACTGCTATCGCAACGATTGGCGCCTTACTTCCACTTGCATTAGGCTTTGAAGGAAGCGGCCTTATTTCCAAAGGTCTTGGCGTAACAGTAATCGGGGGATTAACAAGCTCTACGCTATTAACGTTATTAATTGTACCGATTGTATATGAAGTATTAAGTAAATTGAAACGAAAAAATAAAGTAGTCAAGTAAAAAAGCGAGACCTTTCCATCAAGACGGAAAGGTCTCTTTTATAGAGTTCTATTACTCTTTTGCATCCGCTTTCCCAAGTTCATAAGCTTCATCCATAACCTTCATTAATAACTCTAATACAGGCTGTGCTTTTTCCATATCCAATGCAATACCACTATCATCTAAAATCGCCTTTGCTTCTGGAAAATGTTTCATTGCGATTTGTAAAAATTGCATGTTTTTTTCATTCATATCTCCTCATCCTTTCAACATTAAAACGTTCTTTTCTAGTTTACCACGTGCCGCTTCCCTCGTATAACTCCTTATAATGTTTTATGTGAGAAATTTGACGCTGTAATCCATCTTCTAATGCAATCGGATTTGTAACAATCATCTCTGTTTCCTCATTTTTTTGACACTCTTTATGATGTATTTGAATTTTACCTGTTTCCTGTAATAATTCAATTCCTTTTTGCCATTGGTTTTCTTTTCCGCTGCAAAGAGAATATATTTTTCTTTCCATCCTTTTTTGACCGAGTTCATATAAACATCGAGCAACATCTTCAACATATATAAGGTCACATGTGCATTCCTCTACGGGAACAGAAATAGTTTGTTGCTTCATTTGCGAAAGAATAACATGATGGTATGCCATAAACAACGGCTGCCACGGTCCATATACAGTCGGAACGCGCAGTATACAATAATCCGCACTCCCCTTCTTTACCTCTCTCTCTATTTTTGAAAAAAGTATATTATTTTCATTGCTACAAGCATGACCCACTTCTACAGAAGATAAAACGATGAATTTTATTTCTTTTCTTCTGCAAAAACTCTCAAATCGCTTTACATATTGCAATATGATACGTTCATTCCGAAAATCCTTTTGCTGATTTGGCTCACATAAGCAAAAATACGCAGCATCAATATCAGTTTTCTCCAACACTTCCCATCCTTCATCATCCCGCAGCGAAAAATACGTAAATAATGCATTCCGACCAATTAAACATAATTTTTCTTCACTCACTTTGGAAACACTTTTCATATCATCAAAATCCAATGCATACACTTCAACCTCTTCTTCAAGAAACTTCTGCACAAGATGATAGCCGATAAATGTCAACGCCCCAACAACAATTACTCGTTTCATTTTCTATTCCTCCTCAAATATATATAAAAAGCTCCTTATGTATAGGAGCTTTATAGATCTTCATACCACTTAAAAAACTGACACGCATTTTTCGCTGTTTTATATTTTTTATCTTGTAGATGAAAGGATAATAAAGTCGGGCAATTCTCTTGCAAACGTTTCTTTTCATATTCCCGCAGCAACTGTTTTCGTTCTTTTTTTTCTTGAATGGATACAAATATTTTGACCGGAACAGATGATGCTAAGTACGGAAATGCTTTCTTTTCAATTTTCGATTCTAATTCTGATTCTGTCGCATCATACGCTTGCATCAATTCACGAATTAACCGCTTATAAAAAAATTTATGCTCTTTTTCAAGTTCAACATGTGCCGGTAAGTGAATACACGGATTAAACATGAGAACAGAACGAACACACTCTGGATATTGTTTCATCATTTGCAGAGCTACAAGCGTGCCCATCCCTTCTGCTATGATATGAATTTTTTCATTCAAAATCTCCTTTTTCATGACAACATGATACAATCGCTTCGCTAAAAGAACCGCCTGTTCATTCCCCCAATGTCTCCCGTGTAAATTAGAAGAAAAAATCGTATAGCCTTCCTTACGCAATTCATTTAAAAAGTGTAACCGTCCTGCATGTTGAAGCCATAAACTTGTACCATTCTCAATGAAATAATTGTAATCGCCCAGCAGCAATATGCCGAATCCATTCGGTTTTTCCGGCAAATGAATTACACATGGCTCTTGCTCTAAAAAGAAAAAACGCTCCGTGATTCCCATACTTCTCCCGCCTTATATAACAACATCAAAATTACTCTTTTATAATGTATGATGCGAATAGCAATTTGCTTTGCAAAAACAACAAATATTTTTTCTATATTCTTTTTAGAGTTATGTTACAATAAAAATAAATTGAACGAATAGAGGTGTAAAAAGATGCGTGTAATTTGGGCCTTTATCTGGTCGTTCCTGCTTGTGCAAATGGCGAGCTACGTACTTAGCTCCATGACGCCAGGCGTTACATACGATTTCCAACAAGCAACTATTTTTTCTGTAATTATCACTGTAATTGTGATCGTTCTAGGAGCATTAATCCCAAACGAGCCTGCAGAGCAGCATTAATAAAAAGAGTCCGGATCATTTCCGGACTCTTTTTTTATCTCGCTATTCGCAAACAGTAAGACCCCCACAGATAGGAGTTTACTTTATTGAACTTCTACAACTAACTCGTTATTTACTACATCAATTAATACATGACTATGATCTGTAATTGTACCTGCGATGAGTTCACGCGCTAACTTCGTTTCAATTTGACGCTGTACGTAGCGCTTTAATGGACGTGCACCGTACATTGGATCGAATCCCGATTCTATAACAAACTCTTTTGCCACATTTGTTAGTTCAACCGTAATATGACGGTCTGCTAAACGATTTTGCAGCTCTTTCACAATTTTATCGACAATACCTTTTATCTCATTTGTTGTGAGTGGTTTAAATAAAATAATTTCGTCTACTCGATTTAAAAACTCCGGACGGAAATGGCCGCGAAGTTGTCCCATTACAAGATTTCTTGCTTCTTCTTGGATAGAACCATCTTCTCCTAATCCTTCTAGTAAATATTGCGATCCGATATTGGACGTCATAATAATGACTGTATTTTTAAAATCGACTGTACGTCCTTGCGAGTCTGTAATACGTCCATCATCTAACATTTGCAGTAAAATATTAAACACTTCTGGGTGCGCTTTTTCAATTTCATCTAATAAAATAACAGAATATGGTTTACGGCGCACAGCTTCCGTTAATTGTCCACCTTCTTCATATCCAACATATCCAGGAGGCGCTCCGATTAAGCGGGATACTGCATGTTTTTCCATATACTCAGACATATCGATTCGAATGATTTGTTCTTCGCTATCAAATAATGACTGCGCCAATGTTTTCGCAAGTTCTGTTTTCCCAACGCCTGTAGGTCCTAAGAAAATGAATGAACCAATCGGACGATTTGGATCTTTAATACCAGCACGGGCACGTAATACCGCATCCGCCACAAGACCAACCGCTTCTTCTTGACCGATGACACGCTCTGATAAAATTTGCTCTAAACGAAGCAGCTTTTCACGTTCTCCTTCTACGAGTTTTGCAACTGGAATTCCAGTCCAACGCGATACAATATTTGCAATTTCTTCCTCACTTACTTCTTCACGAAGAAGGCGATTATCTTGCTGTTTATTGGCATTTACTTCTTCCGCTGCTTTTAACTCCTTCTCTACAGCTGGAATTTTACCGTGACGAAGCTCTGCTGCCTTATTTAAATCGTAATTTCCTTCCGCTTCTTCTAACTCACGGCGCAAGCGCTCTAGACTTTCACGCAAATCCCGCACTTTATGAATTTCTTCTTTCTCTTTTTGCCACTGCGCTCGCATGCTACTTGCTTTTTCTTTTAAATCCGATAACTCACGCTGCAATGTTTGCAAACGCTCCTGACTTCCTCGGTCCGTTTCTTTACTAAGCGCAGCTTCCTCAATTTCTAACTGCATAATACGACGTGTTATTTCATCCAGTTCTGTTGGTAATGAGTCAATTTCTGTCCGAATCGTTGCACATGCTTCATCAACTAGATCAATTGCTTTATCTGGCAAAAAGCGATCTGAAATATAACGATCTGATAACATTGCAGCTGCGACAAGAGCACGATCATGAATATTAACACTATGATAAATTTCAAAACGTTCTTTTAGTCCTCGCAAAATAGAAATCGTATCTTCAACCGTTGGTTCTTCTGCTAATACTTGCTGGAAACGACGTTCTAATGCTGGATCTTTCTCAATATATTTCCGATATTCATCAAGTGTCGTCGCTCCGATACAATGCAGCTCCCCGCGCGCTAGCATCGGTTTCAGCATATTCCCGGCATCCATTGCTCCCTCTGTTTTTCCAGCACCCACAATGGTGTGAAGCTCGTCGATAAATAATAAAATCTTTCCTTCACTTTTTTTAATTTCATTTAAGACCGCCTGCAAACGCTCTTCAAATTCACCGCGGAATTTTGCACCTGCAACAAGAGCACTCATATCAAGCGCAAAAATTGTTTTATCCTTTAATCCTTCTGGTACATCTTTACGGACAATACGCTGTGCCAAGCCCTCTACAATTGCTGTTTTCCCAACACCAGGTTCACCAATTAATACAGGATTGTTTTTCGTTTTACGTGATAAAATGCGGATAACACGGCGAATTTCACTATCGCGCCCAATAACCGGATCAATTTTCCCTTGTCGTACTTCTGCTACTAAATCACGGCCATATTTTTGCAAGGCCTCATATGTTACTTCTGGATTTTGACTCGTCACTCTTTGATTCCCCCGAACTTCTGTTAATGCTTGTAATAACGCTTCTTTCGTAATACGAAGCGATGTAAACAGCTGACGTATATCGTTCGCTTTCTTTTCATCACAAAACGCAAGAAGAATATGTTCTACTGAAATATAATCGTCTTGCAAATGCTTCGCTTCTTCTTCCGCTCTTACAAGCAGCCCTTGAAGCGCACTTGTAATATATACTTTCCCCGCTTCAGCGCCGCCTCCGGTAACCGATGGCTTTTGCTTTAACAAGCGCTCTACTCCTTGCATAAGCTGATCTATATTTACATTCATTTTTTGAAAAATACGGATTGCTAGTCCATCTTGCTGCTGAAGAAGCGCGTCTAAAAGATGTACAGTATCAATTTCTTGATGATGATGCTTCGTAGCAATTGATTGTGCACTCATAATCGCTTCTTGTGTTTTTGTTGTCATTCGATTTAAGTCCATTACAGCCACAGCTCCTTTACACTTTGACTTTTTTTGACCTTTGATTTGATTATACGACAAATTATGTATTTTATACAACAAAGAGGACCTTAAACACGATTGAATGTAAGAAATCCATTTCATTCTGTCATAACAAATCCCGCAGCTTATAACTGCGGGATTTATTACGGTTTTCTTTTATATGTCCATTGTCTGTTTTGGTTTTTAACTTCCGGAAATCTATCCCCAGCAGAAAGCTTTACCATTTGTGGATCTTTTACCATGCTTCCTGTTTCACCAATTTCAACATATATGCCGTCGTTTGGTGCTTTTTGACCAGCTCGGAATCGATGACTTTGTCCCATATTCATTCTCCTTCCATTCCATCATTGCATCTTTAGTATGTCCCATTTTAGAAAACCTTTTCTGTTATGTTTAGGAAACCGTACTCATATAATGAAATTACACATTTTAGCAGGAGATACATCAGTATATGTAGAAACAAAAAAAACTGGCCATAACGACCAGTGCCAAAGGAGAGTCAAACAACTTATTACGAGAAGATTACACTCTCATTATAAACACAATAATCTGTTCATTGTAACCCTTTTCACAAATTGTACAAAATGAAAGAAACATTATTCAAACTTTCAGAAAACAACTTGACTTTTCCATTTACCAGTGACAAATAGTAGACAGCACAAGAATGCAGGAATTAAGATGAATATGATATACAAAACTTTTTATAAAAGGTGAGAGGCGCATGAAAAAACAACATTTAATTGCATTAGATTTAGATGGTACTTTACTTACAGATCAAAAAATGATTTCAGCGCGTACAAAACAAACTATTGCAAAAGCAAAAGAACAAGGTCATATCGTAGTTATTTCAACCGGTCGTCCATTTCGTGCGAGTCATGCATATTATAAAGAACTTGGATTGAACACACCGATTGTAAATTTCAACGGTGCATACGTCCATCACCCACTTGATAGAAATTGGGGAACACATCACTCTCCGCTTGAGCTTGCTACCGCGCAAGAAATCGTTCGCGCATGTATGGATTTTGGTGTAGAAAATATTTACGCGGAAGTTATTGATGATGTATATGTGAAACAAATTGATTCAGATAAAAAACATATTTTCGAATTTGGATCGCCTAAAATTTTCACAGGTGATTTACTCGATATTTTACAAGAACATCCTACATGTTTATTAATCGATGCACACGAATCAAAATCGGATTCCATCCGCCAACATTTGACAGATATGCATGCAGAAGTTATCGATCACCGCAAATGGGGCGCTCCTTGGCCGATTATTGAAATTGTAAAAAGCGGGTTAAATAAAGCAATTGGCTTACAAAAAATTTCAAGTTACTATAATATTCCAAAAGAACATATCATCGCATTTGGCGATGAAGACAATGATTTTGAAATGATTGAATTCGCCGGACACGGAATCGCAATGGGGAACGCCATTCCAGAGTTAAAATCATTAGCAAATTACGTAACATTAACAAATGAAGAAGATGGAATTGCTCTTTATTTAGAGGAGGTACTTGGATTGTAAGGCGAAAATTCCCTGCTTATAGTATGACGCCAAGCGCACATACTATAGGAGACACAGCAAATGTGTCAATGCTTTTCTGCTAAAAGGGGGAATTACGAATGGGCAAAAAGAATAAGTCAAAACGTTTCGTACAACAAGGGGCAGATTCTGTTATGCAGCATGACGCAAGATTCCCATACCGTGGTACATTAGCTGAAGCAGAAAAAGAACGAAATAACTCTTCTCTTGGAGGGTTCTAATGGGTAACTTACTGTTCCAACAAGCACGAGATGCTGTTTCACAAGCTGTATCTTGTTCAAACCATAGCGAACAACAAGCACTTGTTGCTAAAGCGAAAAATGCTTTGCTGTCCGCTTATACCAATTCTTCTACTGCCGAAAAAGTACAATTACACGAAATGCAAGATGAACTTCAAAGTATTTCAACAGCTGAGTAAAGCTTAGCAAAGCAACTCCGACTAGATGAATAAAAGAGGACCACATATGGTCCTCTTTTATTCATTCTTTACGGAACAATCCAAACACTCCAACCGTTTGGATAACATTCGTGAATGCACCTGGATCTACTTTTTTTATAACCCTTTCTAATTCGTAAAGTTCGTAGCGAGTAATAACAATCATTAGCATTTCTTTATTTTCATTCGTAAACCCACCTATCGCTGGAATGGTTGTAATTCCGCGAACTAACCGTTCATGAATTGCCTTTCGCACTGCTCCCCCATTTTTCGTTACAATAAATGCAGTAATTTTCACATGGCGCGTATGTATGGCATCAATAATACGTGAAGATACATATAATGTCACTAACGTATAGAGCGCCTTTTCCCAGCCATATAAATAACCGGCCGCGATAATAATGATAGCATTAAAAAAGAAAAAATACGTTCCAACTGGCTTATCTTTTACTCTGGATAAAATCATCGCAATGATATCTAGACCGCCAGTTGAAGCTCCCCACTTCAAAGCAATCCCTACCCCTAACGCAGAAATGATTCCTCCAAAAATAGCATTTAAAATGATATCGTGAGAGATTGCTTTTACTGGCACTATTTCTAAAAACAGCGTCATAAATACAACACTTAAAAAACTAAATATAGTAAATGACTTTCCTACTTTTTTCCAAGCTAAAATAACAACTGGGATATTGAATAAGCTAAAAAGAACTCCTGTCGAAATATGAATTGACATAAAATCCGCTAACACTTGCGAGAGTAATTGTGACAATCCAGCGAAACCACTCGCATACACTTTCGCTGGTGTTAAAAATAAGTTCATCCCAATTGCATTCAACAAACCAGCAACGATAACAACGACTAATTTTTTTACAAGTTCACCATAGTTTAGCTTTAAATCCATATCTCCTAGCCCACCTTTATATGAATTGCATTGTATACATAGTCTTAACGAAAACGGAAATGATAAACGTACAACTGTTACGAAGGGAGTTGAACCATATGCCTCACACAAGCGACAACGACAAAAAAGCGCGTGATAACAACGCAAAACGCACGCAAAAAAATGAAGAACAGCAAAAAAATATACAACAAGGAAAATACGCTTACTCCAAAAAGACTGATCATCTATGAAATAACCCCTCCTCGTACATCAACATTTTCGTTGATGTACTTTTTTATGCAAAAAACCATCTCAAATTCACATCATGTTCACTTCCGTTTTCTACAATAGTAATAACGATTTTTGGATGAGGTGTTTACATGAAACGAAGACAATTATTTATCGCTGCAGCCACGCTCGGGACATTAATGTTATCTGCATGCGATCCAAAGGAAAGTTCTGATCCAATCGCAACTTCAACTGCTGGTACGGTAACAAAAGGAGAATTTGATCAAGCATTAAAAGAACGTTTCGGAAAAGATATGCTTTATGAAATGATGGCACAAGACATTATGATAAAAAAATATAAAGTATCCGATGAGGAAGTTGATAAGGAATTTAAAAAAGTAAAAGATCAAGCCGGTGATAATTTTAAAACATTTCTCGAAAGCAATCGGATGAAAGACGAAGAAGACTTAAAAAAACAAATTCGTTCAAGCTTGTCCATCGACAAAGCAATTAAAGAAACAGTAACAGAAAAAGACATAAAAGCACGCTATAAACCAGACATTAGAGCTAGCCAGATTTTGGTAAATGACGAACAAACAGCTAACGACATAAAACAACAACTGAACAGCGGAGCATCATTTGAAGAATTAGCAAAACAATATTCCGAAGATACGGTTTCAAAAGCAAACGGCGGAGATTTAGGTTACTTCAGTCCAGGAAAAATGGTACCCGAATTTGAAGAAGCCGCTTATAAATTAAATGTCGGTGAAATTAGCGATCCTGTAAAATCATCAAAGGGCTACCATATTATTAAATTAACAGATAAAAAACCATTAAAACCATATGATGAAGTAAAAGATTCTATTCGTAAAACGATTGAAAACGAACGTATACAAGATAATACGTGGCGCCAAAAAGTATTAACAGACGAATTAAAGAAAGCAAATATCAAAGTAAAAGATAGTGACTTAAAAGATACATTTACACATGCTCTACAATCATGAAAACAGCCGAACAAATCTAATTTGTTCGGCTGTTTTCTCATTATTTTTTAAAGTATGTCCAACCTTCTTCTTGATAAATCTTTTCTTCTTTCATCAATTTACCAAGAGCACGTTTGAAGGCTGCTTTACTCATGTTAAAGCGCTCTTGAATATCTTCCGGATAACTCTTATCCCAAAATGGCATTGCACCGCCGCGGCTTTCCATATACTCATAAATAACCGCTGCATCATCTTCCATTCCTTCTTGTTTACGAGGAAGAAGAGAAATGTTAATCGTTCCATCTTCTTTCACATCAATAATACGTCCTGTTACGCGCTCTCCAATACGCACTTGCTCTTTACGCTCAGAATGGTGTAAGAATGCACGGAAATGTTCATCCGTTAATACAAATGATCCTACTTGCAAAGAACGGTACACTCGACCGTTTATATTTTTATTGAGCATAGATGGCGTTGCGTCTACTACAATTTCTTGCATATCTGAATCCCTTGCCGGAAGAGCAATAAGACGACCACGATTCGTTAATTTTAATGTACAGTATAATTCATCGCCCTCTTCCGGCCAAACCGGCGTATAAATCGGAAACTCATCAGCTGGAATTAATATATCTTTTGAAACACCAATATCAACAAACACACCTAGACGAGGCTTTACTTCCACAACTTTAACCCAGTTCCAATCATTTGTTGTAATAAGCGGTGTCTTCATTGTTGCAGCAATTCGTTCTTGGTGATCAAGGTATAAAAACACTTCAATTGTGTCGCCTTCTGCAATCTCTCCAGCTACTTCATTTTTATGTAAAAACACTTCATTTTCTTCGTAACCGACCATATACCCAATTTCTGTTTCGCGTAAAACTGTTACTTGTTCAATCGCTCCTGGTTGTAGCTTCATATTTTAAATTCCCTTCTCTATATAAAATTTATCTTATTCTAACGGGTAGTATCCTTATTGTTTCTTCATGTAAAAACAGCTCATAAAACTAAATTAACATAACTGACTATCAGTGGGAATGCCCCCACCGATGGAAGTTTTACTTTATTTTTTTATCATTCCAAACAAAGTTTCATTATACACGTTTTTTCCTTTATTTGTCCAACACGCCAAAATTAACTATAATAAGGTGAGACTTTAATCGGTAAGGGAGTCTCTCTCACTGATTATTAGTCGAACCAATTAGGCCTTTATAGGCTGATAATTCCCTATCCAACTCATGTATTTTTCGCTATACTTTAATCTGGACATTACTGCCGTTAAGGCAGGGGAAGAATTAGAATTTAATTTGGAGGTGCTTACTATGGCAAAAGATAGTTCTTTTGATATCGTTTCAAAAGTAGAATTTCCAGAAGTAACAAATGCTATTAACATCGCGTTAAAAGAAATTCAAAATCGTTATGACTTTAAAGGAAGCAAAAGTGATATTAAATTAGAAAAAGAGGAAATCGTTTTAACTTCTGATGATGAGTATAAACTTGATCAAGTAAAAGACGTTCTTATTTCAAAATTAATTAAGCGTGAAGTTCCTATTAAAAACTTAGATTACGGAAAAGTTGAAAGTGCTTCTGGCGGTACAGTTCGCCAACGTGCAAAGTTACAACAAGGCATTGACAAAGAAAACGCGAAAAAAATCAATAACATTATTAAAGAATTAAAATTAAAAGTAAAAACGCAAGTACAAGACGATCAAGTTCGCGTAACGGGTAAAAGCCGAGATGACTTACAAGCAGTTATCGCAGCTGTGCGCGGTGCTGACTTATCAATCGACGTACAATTTATCAACTATCGATAATCATACATAAAAAATCCTCTAATTAAGAGGATTTTTTTCGTTTCTTTACTAATACAATAAAAATCATGAACAATAAATAAACGCAAACTAGCGCCAAAATAAACGACCAGTTCCACCCCGTTTTTTCTGCAAGCGCATATACGTTAGCCGTTTCTCTTTTCAACACAAGATAATATTCTCCGTTTTCTTCTCGTACCATATCATCCTCTAATAACCCGCGCAGTTCACGATTTTCTCCAAGTTCACTTGCAGCAAGCGTCACCTTTTGTGTTTCTGTTGTATTATTAATAGCAATAAATGTTGTTTCATCTTTATACATACGCTTTATAATACTCATGCCATCTTTATCATACAATAGTTCAAACGTTCCGTACCGAAGTGATGGTAATGTTTTTCGAAGTTCTCCTAGCCTCTCTATATACTGCAAAAACTTCTCATCCGTTTTAAAATCCATTAAACGGCGATTATCCGGTGTCTTCCCTCCATCTAGCGCAATTTCAGTACCATAGTATACAATCGGAACACCCGGTGATGTATATAAATAGGCAAGTGCTAATTTCAAACGGGTCGGTGGATAATATTTATTTTCTTTTGCAATTCTAACAAAACGCTCCGTTTGACTATTATCTATAAACGTCCCTTCCATACGATCGCTGCCAATTTTCGTCACATCATACAATGGCTTTACAGAAATATTCGGTTTTGCAAATGCCTCTGTAATACGCTGCTGATAAGCCTGATTAAATCCTCCTCCACTTTGCGTATCCTCTATTACAAAGAAATTTTGTTTCACACCCTGTACAGCTTTCATTACTTCACTCAGAAATTCCTTTGTAACACTCTCGGTATGTATCAGTCGGTAACCATCTATATCCGTTTCCTTAATCCACCGTTTAGCACCTTCAATAGTGCTCGTTTCATCTTCATGATCCACTACAAATTCAAACATGACTTTCATATCTCGTTTATGTGCTTCTTGGACAAGTTGCTGCATGTCCTTCATCTTTCCAAAATGTTCATTCATTTTTGTTATATCAGTAGGATGGTAACCATCATAACCACTACTTTCAGTAGGCGGTGATAACAAAATAGAAGTAAAACCCATCTCTTTTATATAATCAAGTTTTTTTATAATCCCTTGTATATCTCCACCTTGATACGCCTCTAAATTATTCGTATTCATCCCCTGATCATTTCTTGGATCACCATTATTAAAACGATCAATCATAATAGAATACACAATTTCATCTTGCCACTGCCTCGTTTCCTTCGCTGATACATGAATCGGTAATTGAAATAAAGATAACAGACACATAAAACATAAAAAATACTTTCCAAAATCCCTCTTCACATTGCTTCCCCCAAATTTTTAAATTATATGAAAAGTATAACAATTTATCTTTATCTCGTATACTCATGCATTTCGATTACACAAAAGCAATATTTTCCCTTACCTAAAGATTTCTCATGTTATATTTCCTTACATAAAAAATAAATTTTCTGAAAAATCTGTTGATTTATTTTTAAAAAATGAATATGATACTAAATATAACTTTTAATGTTAATTTATATAACATAACTGGAGGGGAAAAGATGAATATGGGAGATACAGTATTTCTTTTTTTATCTACGGTGATGGTAATGATTATGACACCCGGGCTTGCTTTGTTTTACGGAGGAATGGTTCGCAGTAAAAACGTACTTAGTACAACGATGCACAGTTATAGCGCAATGGCAATCGTGTCTATTCAATGGATTTTCATCGGTTACTCTTTAGCATTCGGGCCGGATTGGAATGGACTTATTGGTAATTTTGATTGGTTCGGACTACAACATGTTACTTTCACGCCAAATGAGGCCTACAGCGCTACAATTCCACATAACTTATTCATGATGTTTCAACTCATGTTTGCAATTTTAACTCCCGCTTTAATTTCTGGTGCATTCGCAGAACGAATGCGATTTTCCGCTTTCCTTATTTTCATCTTACTTTGGACGACACTTGTATACGATCCTGTTGCTCATTGGGTTTGGGGGCTCGGAGGATGGCTTCGAGAACTCGGAGCACTCGATTTTGCAGGAGGAAATGTTGTTCATATTACATCTGGCGTCGCAGGTCTTGTGTTAGCTATTTTCCTCGGAAAACGTAAAGATGCCCACGACTCTTCACCCCATCACTTACCATTCACAATCTTGGGCGCAGGATTATTATGGTTTGGTTGGTTCGGCTTTAACGTCGGTAGCACATTAACATTAAATGACGTTGCGCTCACGGCTTTTATTAATACAAATACAGCTGCTGCAGCTGCTGCACTTACATGGATGCTTACAGAATGGCTCTTTCAAGCAAAACCAACTGTACTAGGTGCTGCTTGCGGAGCTATTTCCGGCCTCGTTGCAATTACACCAGCTTGCGGCTTTGTAACACCATTATCTGCCCTTATTATAGGTGCAATTGGCGGTGCTCTTTGCTTCGGGGCCGTCTATTTCTTAAAACACAAGCTCGGTTACGACGATGCACTAGATGCCTTCGGTTGCCACGGCATCGGCGGAACTTGGGGCGGCATTGCAACAGGACTATTCGCTACAAAATCCGTTAACAGCGCAGGTGCAGACGGATTATTTTACGGAAATGCAGCACTTTTTTGGAAACAACTGCTCGCAATCGGAGCAACCTATGCTTTCACAGCCATAGCGACGTATGCAATTATTAAAGGTATTAGTTTATTCCTGCCTGTTCGCGCGCATGAACATGAAGAAAAAATGGGACTCGATCTTTCCCTTCACGGAGAAAGAGCATATGAACAAGTCGAAACTCCACTTATTGGAGATATTTTAGACGGCAAGTTAAAACAAAGTGTTTACAATTCTCCAAAATAGGTCGCGTTTAAACGAAATGACGAAAAGAGGATTTCATAACGAAATCCTCTTTTTTCTATGATTAGAGCTAGATAGAAAAATTGACTCATGCCCACTAAGATAAAAACAAACCTTTCATACTCCTACTATTACTGCGCCTTTTTCTAAAATCAACAAAAGATATATAACGGTTAATATTCTCTTATATTAATAAAAAAATTATTTTTTACATTTGTAATGGATCCTAATCCATTTAGATTTTGAACAATGTTTTTAAAATTCTTCATTATATACTTCTTCAATTTACAACATTCGAATTTTTTGAAGTGGATTCATAAAATTATTTAACAGGTAATCTACCTAATTTAATTAAAGATACGCTCTTTCCCTAGATATCGGTCATAACATGTAACAAGGAATTCAACTACTACGAAGGAGCTCTATGAAATATGATGATAAATCCATTCTTTAACAACACAAGGCAAGTAGGCACAGGCGCGGGTGTGGGCGCAGGTGCTGCCGTCACATTTAGTTCTGCCCAACAAACACTTCACGCAATTCATCAGGTGATGGCAGCAGATCCTCTTTTTACACATGTCGTACACCATTATGCTATGCCCCATTATATTGTACATCCCCCTGTGATATCCCATCATGTCATATATCCAGCTGCTCTCTCGGCAATTCCCTTTGGCTCAATATATTATCTCTAAGGAAAGCTTTCGCCTTTCCTTTTTTCTTTGCACGAATAAAGTGAAACTTCCATCAGTGAGGGTTTTTCCATCCCCCACTAAGCGGAATCCCGCCAAATCGAACTTTTACAGGATAAACCGTATATCCAATACACCTTCAAAATTCACTGTTTCTAATAGACTATAAAAACATTTCATTTGTCCATTGGTGAATCTCATCAGATAGGCTGTTTCCTACAATACGAAAACTCTTCCTTACAATTCGTACAATATTTTTAAAAGGCAGTGTCAATATAAAGTATGTACCTATTACTATATACTTGCTATAATCTAAATCAAAACGATTTCGTTTTAGATAAACAAGATCATCACTCCTGTGACCATGAACATCGCAATAAAATTAAAACTATTACAATCCAGGATATTCCTCCACTATCTAGGAGACAATTTAAAAAGCGGTTAACCTCAGATGGTAGTATTCTTTTTGTAAATCGTAATTACTATTATTTATATTAAGTTTCATATTTGTATAAAGGAGAATGAGTACATCATGAAAAAATGGAAATTTGGTGCATTAGTAACTGCTTTAGCCCTTTCGACTGCTATTGCGGGCTGTTCTAAACAAGATGAGGCAAAAGGTACTACAAAACAAGACAAGTCTCTTAAGGTCGTAACAACATTTTACCCTATGTACGACTTTACTAAAAATGTGGTTGGCTCCAATGGAACAGTAGATGTGTTAATTCCTGCGGGGACAGAACCACACGATTTTGAACCCTCTCCAAAAGATATTGCTAAAATTGAAAGTGCCGATGTGTTTGTATACAACAGTGACTCTATGGAAACATGGGTACCTAAAGTACTAAAAAGCCTTGATAATAAAAATATAAAAGTGGTAGATGCAAGTAAGGGTATTTCACTTATGGAAGGAACCGCTGAGGATGAAAAAGATAAGCATACCGCTAAGGAACAAGGACATCCAATGGATCCTCATGTATGGTTAGATCCAGTTTTAGCCCAAAAAGAAGTAGAAAATATTAAACAAGCAGTTATAGAAGCAGATCCAACTCATAAACAAGATTATGAAAAAAACACAGATCAATTTACTGCAAAGCTAAAAGATTTAGATAACCAATTTAGAACAACTCTCGGTAATGCAAAACATAAAGAATTCGTAACACAACATGCGGCATTTGGGTACTTAGCAAAAGAATATGGTCTTACTCAAGTTCCAATTGCTGGTCTTGCTCCTGATCAGGAACCAAGTCCAGCTAAATTAGCAGAACTTCAAAAGTATGTGAAGGACAACAATATTAAGATCATTTATTTTGAGGAAGTAGCTTCTCCAAAAATAGCAAAAACTCTTGCGGATGAAACGGGAGCAAAAACAGTTGTATTAAGTCCAATTGAAGGAATTACAAAAGAAGAACAAGCAAAAGGAAATGACTATATTAGCTATATGAAAAAGAACTTGGATGCACTAAAACAATCTATTATGTAATAGCAATAGTAGTGCGTTTTACAATCATGTAAAACGCACTTTTTCTACTTACACCTAAAGAAAGGAAAAGGCAGATTTCATGAAAATCATATCTATGAATCAGGTTCAATTTAAGTATGGAAATGAAACCATTTTAGAAGATATTTCTCTCGATATAAATAGTGGTGAATTTGTTACACTGACTGGGCCGAACGGAGCAGCAAAATCTACTCTGTTACGAATTATGTTAGGCTTATTAAAGCCCTGGAGAGGAACCGTAAACATCAGTAAAAAAAATGAACAAGGACAGAAACTTATCATTGGTTACGTCCCTCAACAAGTTTCTTCCTTTAATGCAGGATTTCCAAGTACCGTGTTAGAGCTTGTACAATCTGGCCGTTTCCCTCGCGGAAAATGGTTTCGTTCACTTTCTAAAGAAGATCATGAGCATGTTAAGCAAGCGCTACTTGGCGTCGATATGTGGAAATTTCGCAGCAGCAAAATTGGAGAGTTATCAGGAGGACAAAAGCAACGCATTTGTATTGCTCGTGTCCTAGCTTCCGAACCAGACATTCTAGTTTTAGACGAACCCACTACCGGTATGGATTTTGAAAGTCGCAATCATTTTTATCAATTGATGAGACATCATGTCACAGAACATGGGCGAACGGTCATCATGGTTACACATGACTTGGATGATGTAAAACCGTATGCAGATCGAAACATTTATTTAGAAAGAAAGGAGAACACACAATGGAGATGCTTCACTTTGGGTTCATGCAGCGAGCATTTTGGGCAGGCGGATTAATTGCCATGATAGCTCCCATATTAGGAATGTTTTTGATTTTAAGACGCCAATCTTTAATGGCTGATACCCTTTCGCATATTTCGTTAGCTGGAGTAGCACTTGGTCTAACGCTTCATTCCAATGTTAATGTAGTTACGATTATCGTCATTATTATTGGTGCATTAGGAATTGAATATATGAGAAATACTTATCGTACGTATTCAGAAGTATCCGTAGCTATCCTTATGGCAGCTGGATTATCCTTAGCTCTCGTCCTAATGAGTTTAAATCAAGGCGGTATTTCAACGAATGTAGAACAATATCTGTTTGGATCTATTATCACAATTAGCCAAGAACAGCTTCGTTTCTTAGTAGTAGTTTGTATCTTGGTAGGAATCTATTATCTAGTGTTTCAACGCCCTATGTACGTACTGACGTTTGATGAAGATACAGCCTTTACAAGCGGACTACCTACAAAATGGCTATCCTTGTCCTTTAGCGTATTAACAGGGCTAACCATTTCCGTTATGATGCCTATTATAGGTGCATTGCTTGTATCAGCGCTTATGATATTACCAGCTGCTATTGCGATGCGTCTGGTAAAAGGATTCAAAATAGCTATTCTATCTAGTATGGCAATAGGTGTCATTAGTATGTTTTTAGGACTCACGTCGTCATATAAATTAGGGACACCGCCCGGGGCAACTATTACACTTGTCCTTGTATTATTTTTACTTTGCGGCTTGTGCATTCAATGGGTTTGGAAATATATTCGTTTTAATCGCGCATAAAGTGAGAGATATTACAATCTGTCACGTATTGTCTTAACGACAACAGAAGCAGAACAGCTCCCAAAATACACTTATTAAAACTGAGGGTCATAGTTTACACGCTATGACCCTCAGTTCTATTCTTTAATATTTATATTATACTCCTTAAACCAAACATGAATTTGCCCTAAATGTGCCAACAGCTGCGGCCCCGTCATTAATTGCCCGAACCACGGCGTTTGAAATGCACTGCCCCCTGATTCAATTAACCCTTGCAACTGCTCGTTATCAAATAATTCATGAAGAATGGACTGTTTATCCGTTAACAACTCTTGCAGCCATGAAGTAACTGCCTTCGTATAATGCGGATTATGTGTTTTCGGGTATGGACTTTTCTTTCTATACAACACATCATCTGGCAATACACCTTCTAGTGCCTTACGTAATAGACCTTTTTCGCGTTTTTTATACATTTTCATTTCCCACGGAATATTCCATGCATATTCGACAAGACGATGATCAGCAAATGGTACACGCACTTCTAAACTAGCTCCCATACTCATTCGATCTTTTCGATCAAGAAGGGTCGTCATAAACCAAATCATATTTAAATAAAATAATTGCCTTCTTTTGGCATCAAGTATGCTTTCCCCTTCTAACGCAGGTGTTTCGCGCACAGATTCTTCATAACGATACTGTACATACTCTTGTAATTTTAGTTTTTTACGCCATTCTTTTTTTAGCAATTGTTCACGCGCTTCTGTTGATCGCATCCACGGAAACGCACTTGATTGTAAGTCATCTTCACGGTAAAACCACGGATAACCACCAAAAATTTCATCGGCACATTCACCTGACAAACTTACAACAAAATCTTGTTTAATTTCTCGGCAAAACCAAAGCAGTGAGGAATCAATATCCGCCATCCCCGGCAAGTCTCGAACAAGAACAGCTTCTGTTAAATGCTGAGCTAAGCTTTCGTTCGAAATAACGCAGCGATGATGGATCGTATCAAATGTATTTGTCATTAACGTAATAAACGGAGCGTCTGAATTCGGCTGAAATGCATTCGATTTAAAATATTTTTCATTATCCTCATAATCAATCGAATACGTATGAAGCCTCCCTTTTCCTTCCCGTTCATACGCCATCGCTGCAAATGCAGTAATCGCACTGGAATCGACGCCTCCTGATAAAAATGTACATAACGGAACATCCGATACTAACTGTCTTGTAATCGCATCTTGCAATAGAAAACGAACTTGTTCTACTGTTTCTTCAAAATTATGTGTATGCTCTTTACTTACGACATTCCAATAACGCCAAACTTTTAAACCGTTTTTGGAAAACGTAAGCGCATGACCTGGACGCAATTCTTCAATTCCAGCAAATATACCATGCCCAGGGGTTCTGGACGGCCCCAATCCAAACACTTCCGCTAACCCTTCTGTCGTAACCTCCGCTTTGATATCTGGGTGAGCTAAAATCGCTTTTAATTCTGAGCCGAATAACAATCGCCCTACATCACATCTGTAAAATAATGGTTTCACTCCTAATCGATCGCGCGCAATAAAAACTTTTTCTTCTTCCGCATCCCATACAGCAAATGCATAAATACCATTTAAATGCTCAACACACTGTTCTTTCCACTCTATATAAGCTGTTAATAATACTTCTGTATCTGAATGTCCCTGAAACGTATAGCCTCTTTCCCTTAATTCTTTTCGAATATCTTCTGTGTTATATAACTCTCCATTATAAGAAACGGTATAGCGTTCTTCTTTTTTCATCCGCGTCATCGGTTGTTTTCCGCCTTCTGGGTCGACAACAATTAACCGTTTATGTCCAAAAGCAACATGATTCATCAGCCAAACGTTCGTATCATCCGGTCCTCTCTTCGTGAGCGTTTCTGCCATCCTCGTTATTGTCTCTTTTTCTTCTGATAACACTTTTTTATACTCGATCCACCCCGTAATTCCACACATCCCAATCACCCTTTCTCATCTCATATCTGCAGTCTGTTTTTATTTTATGCCCAATTTCAATTCTATGTGCCTTGGTTATAAAGAAAGACCGAACTGTCTATAACAAGAATAGAAAACTTCTATAAAAAAGGAGGGCGCAGGAATGAAACAGCGTAAACATATTTTGTATAGCCAACCGCGTGCTCATACAATCGGAAATGTTGAATATATAAACGATGAATGGGTATTTTTCGATGAAGAAAGCGATGAAGCTTCTTTATTAGAAGATATGATTGAAGATGGATTTGAAGTTTTATATAACAATAATTGGTTACCTGCTCGTTTTTATGAGCACAATATTCTGCAAGTAGCAGATGAACATCATCCGTTGCAAAACGGCGAAACAATTCGTATCCGAAAAAAGTTAATGACAAGCTACCATGAGTGGCTAGAAGAACTTCCAGATTCATCTTTTTCACTTATAACGGAAATATTACAATCACTAGGTTATTCTTTATACGACTGTATATATTCCCATAATTTTTTGTCTTTCCAGCCAAAAGATCAGCCATGCGAAGGAGTTAATTTTCTCTTATTTGATAATGAAGAAATGATTTGTTCCCTTCATCACCATTATGTCCGTTATTCTACACATAATAAGGATATATTTAAAATTACAAAAGCAGATGGGGATGAACTACATATTAGCAATTAAAAATAAAAACGAGGATGTCTCAAAAGTAATTGAATACTTACTTTTGAAAACATCCTCATTTTGTGTTTTAAGCAAACGGCGAAAACCCTAGTGGTAATCGTAAACCAAGATATAACACAACTAACAACACAATAACAAATTGAATCCAAAGCGCTCTTGTCGATTTTCCTTTGCTTGCTTTCACAAGAACCATTTCCATCGCAGCAATTACCCAAATACCACCGAGCATTTTCATCCCATATAGCATAGGCATCCAGTGAACGTCTTTGTAAACTAATAATCCTGATACAATAATCAAGATATATAGCAAACGAACCACCATGTGCATTGGTTTTGCTTGCTTTCCATTCTTATACATCGAATATGTTACAAAAAACAAAATAATCCCTAACGACCATGCAGTAATATGCATATGTAACATATAAACCTTTCCTCCTCTTTTACACATTTTTTCACTTTATATGATACCACGTTCATTTCTTTTCAGGAAACATTTAGCTTTTTTCACGTTTAAATGATATAATATTTAGAGTATTTACAAACTTCTTGTAAAAGCAAAAGGGGGAACTAGCATGATTCAAACAAAAGACATTATTGAATTAACAGAAACATACGGAGCAAATAACTATCATCCACTACCGATCGTAATTGCGAAAGCAGAGGGTGTTTGGGTAGAAGACCCAGAAGGCAACCGTTATATGGACATGCTTAGTGCATATTCTGCTGTAAACCAAGGTCATCGTCATCCAAAAATTATTCAAGCACTTATCGACCAAGCTGGGCGTGTAACATTAACATCACGTGCATTCCACAGCGATCAATTAGGTCCTTGGTATGAAAAAGTAGCGAAATTAACTAATAAAGAAATGGTACTTCCAATGAATACAGGTGCTGAAGCTGTCGAGACTGCTATCAAAACAGCAAGACGCTGGGCATACGATGTGAAAAAAGTTGAAGAAAACAAAGCTGAGATTATTGTATGTGTTGATAACTTCCATGGCCGTACAATGGGTGCAGTATCCATGTCATCCAACGACGAATATAAACGCGGATTCGGCCCAATGCTTCCAGGTATCGTTGTTATTCCTTACGGCGACATTGAAGCATTAAAAGGAGCGATCACACCAAATACAGCTGCATTTATTTTAGAGCCAATCCAAGGCGAAGCTGGTATTAACATTCCACCAGCAGGTTACTTACAAGAAGCATACAATGTATGTAAAGAAGAAAATGTATTATTTGTTGCAGATGAAATTCAGACAGGCTTAGGCCGTACTGGAAAATTGTTCGCATGCGATTGGGACAATGTTATTCCTGATATGTATATCCTTGGAAAAGCATTAGGCGGCGGTGTGTTCCCAATTTCTTGCGTTGCTGCAAGCCGCGAAATTTTAGGTGTATTTGAGCCAGGTTCTCACGGTTCTACGTTTGGTGGTAACCCACTAGCTTGTGCGGTTTCTCTTGCTTCTCTAGATGTACTAGTAGAAGAAAACTTAACAGAGCGCTCTTTACAATTAGGAGAAAAGCTGTTAAATCAATTACGTGAAATTGACAATCCAATGATCACAGAAGTACGCGGAAGAGGTTTATTTATCGGAATCGAATTAAATGAACCAGCACGTCCTTACTGTGAAAAATTAAAAGCATCTGGCTTACTATGTAAAGAAACACATGAAAATGTAATCCGCATCGCTCCGCCTCTTGTTATCTCTGAAGAGGATTTACAGTGGGCGTTCGAAAAAATTAAAGCAGTATTATCTTAATAAAAAAGGTTGTCTCTTAAGAGACAACCTTTTTTACTATAAAATAGCCCTAACTATATACAACAGACCAGCTAGGATAGGAAACATGAGTAATATACCGATAATACATGATCCCCACACACGCTTCCATTTCCACCAGCCAACTGCATTTCCTCTCCAAAACAAAAACACTGAAAAAGGAATTACTAAAAAGAAAGCTGTACCAAGTCCAGGTACATATCCTCTCTTCAAAATTGCTCCTACAAGATAAACGATTCCATTCATAAAAATCATTGACTGGATGAACAGTACAGCATATAAAGTCATCTGCGTCAAAAACATATTATGTATAAGCACAATCGTACATACAAAAACAGTTAGTATAAGTAATACTATTTAAAAATACTTCTGCTCTAATGCATTCTCTTCCATTTGAATGGGCTGTAAATATTTTATTTCTGGAAAAAAATAATACTCTTCTGCATTATACAAAGCAAAAAAGTAGGAATACGCGAGAAATAAGGAGAGCGCTGTATGTTATTTGACATGATTACAGAGCGTTCCAACATGTTCAACTGTTATAACAACTTCATCACCAGCATGTAAAAAGCGAGGTGGTTTAAATCCCTTTCCAACTCCTGCTGGTGTTCCAGTCGCAATAATATCTCCTGGCTCTAACGTCATTCCTTTACTTACAATTGATATAATTTCCTCAACTGAAAACATCATGTTTGCCGTTGTAGAAGATTGACGTACTTCCCCGTTCACCTTCGTTTCAATATGAAGCGCATTCGGATTAGCAATCATTGAGCGATGTACAATAGCGGGTCCCATTGGACAAAACGTGTCAAAGCTTTTCCCAAGAAAAAATTGCTTATGCTTTTTCTGAATATCTCGAGCTGTAACATCATTTATAACCGTATAACCAAACACGTAATCAAGGGCTTTTTCCTTTTGGATTTCCTTTCCACGCTTTCCAATCACAACGGCGAGCTCACCTTCATAATCAAGTTCACTCGTAGCATGCGGATGACTATTAATCTTATCACCATCACAAATCACAGTTGTTGGAGCTTTTGTAAAAATAATAATATTTTCCGGAACTGCTTCCGCCCCGTCCATTTCGATTGCATGCTCACGATAATTTTTCCCAACACAAAGAATATTTTTTCTTGGCCTTGGAATAGGAGCTAATACCTTAACTTCCGATAATGGATAATAAGCATCCTTGCAATTTTCTTTTGCCCATTCGACAATCTCAATTACTTTTGTAATAAAGGGTTCCCCCTGGTCGATACACTCTAGCATTGTAATGGGAATCGTAATTTTTTCTCCTTTTTTCCTCTGTGCTTCTCTGACATGCAACACTGTTTGTGATGTCTCATCTACAACACCAACAAACACTTTTTCATCTGCTTTTACTGTCACAAACCGCATATTTCCACACCCCATCTTCAAACTCGTACTGTAATTGTATTCGTACCTACTAATGAAAATCCTCCTAAAAATATTTTATTTTACAATATTCTATCTATTCTCCGTGCAATCAAAATGCTTTTTTGCCAAAATATGTAGAATCCTTTCTTCTTTTATCGAAGGTGTTTCTTTTTTATGGAAAGTTTGTATAATATGTACTAAAGATACTCTTAAAATCTATAAGGAGACGGAGCCGATTCTATGTTTGAGCAAGCAATTGAAAAAAAACGTGAAAAAATGAAATACTTGGCCAAACGTTATGGAATGACATCTCAAAAAACAGTTAGTTGTAGCCAAGAGCTGGACAGGCTCTTAAATGTTATATTACTCATACAAATAGATGATATGTCAACTCAAAATATAGACGTACACTCCCGCTGAGTGTACGTTTTTATTTTTAAAATAACAGACACATATTTGCCCAAACGCCCATACAATAATAGAGTAAAACTTTGATCATAGGAATTCGGTCTAAAAAGAGAAAAATACAAAAACTTTTAACATGAAGGGTGTTTTCTATGCCTGCAATGGTTGGACACATTAATATTGTTAATATCGGATCGAGCGGTGTATTGCATATTGGAGATGTATTTGCCATTCGTCCCATTAGTTATTCTCGCGCATTTGCAGGAGCAGGTTCTTTTAATGTTGGAGAAAGTGTATCAATTTACAATTACGAAAACACTACAAATGTAAATGATTCTGATGTAATCGATCAACCAATCACTGCTACTTATTAAAAGGGGGGAATAAAAATTGGATTTGTATGTACAGCAAAGTATTATTATTAACAATATAAGAATTGAGAACCTTACAACCTCAGCCGTCTTTCAAATTGGAAGTGCAGGAAGTATTAAAACATTGTCAAAGTTCTCTAATACAGGTGGATTTACACAACCAACCCCGCCGCTAACAGCTCCAGGACAAATTATTTCGATTTCCCCTGCCCCTCCTAGTTCTTCTTAACATACTAATATCATAGACATATACCAATATACCCTCCAGATCAAAAAGGAGGCTTCTAGCAGTGAGTCAAGATATATACATTTACTTACAGCAACTACAACAGTGCATTCAACAACAACAAGAAAAAATAAATGCTTTAGAAACACAACTAGCACAGCTAACAGAACAAATGGAAGAACTGAAACAACGGCCGTCCTCTTCAATTGGGAAAGTCGAATACAAATTTGATCAGCTAAAAGTCGAAACTTTAAGTGGTACATTAAATATCGGTTTAAATCCATTTACGAGCAAAGGAGAAATAATTGAAGACTTTAATGTTGAAACTGAAACATTAAAGGTAAATCCTGAAACCCAAGTAAATCCCGATTTTTATCAAGACATCATTCAAGAAATGCACCGCTATTTAGACGAAGAAGCGTATAGTCGCATTCTTCATTTTGAGCAAGAAGAACGAACACCTCTCGATGATATGTACCGTCAAATGATGATCGATGATATAAAGAAACAAATGGAACATCGTCTCCCATACTATTTATCTCAAGTACAGCCACATCCAGAGATTACATCTAATCCACAATATATGAAAAGTGTCATTATACAAGCAATGAAACAAGATATTGATAAAGCATTCCTTGCCTTTATTCAGCATATACCACGTAACTTTCGAAAGGAGTAAATGCATATGAATTTTACTGTTATTAATCACGAAATCAAAGTAGGAACCATTACATCCCTTGGGGTATCTTCGTCTGCTTTATTCTTAGTAGGCGATGCAAACTTAATTATTGCATCTTCTATTTTAGATACACCATTTGAATCTGTAACAGGCGGCCCATTTGTACCACTCGTAACCGCTGTGCCTTCAACTCCTAGATAAGGAGGACTCGTTATGCGACATATTTCCGTTGTCCATCAGCCTTCTGTTACTACACTAGGACTTAGTTCTATTATTCAAATTGGCGATACGAACCATATGGAATTAAAAAATAGAACACTTGCTGTTCAACGCGAAATCCCTTACTTTTTGGCCCAAGAAGGAAGATGGGAAGAATATGAAATATTTGTTGATGACGAAATCACGATTCCAACTCGTATAAACGAGGTAAAAATGAATGTCATTAACAAAAACCCCTTTATCGAAGTAAACTGCGTTGCTATTCAAAGTATGCTAAACGCTTCTTGTTTTCACATTGGATCTATTGATTATGTATTTTCAAACTCACGCACTTTCCAAATTCGCCACTTTGTTACAGAAGAACCTTTCGCAAAATAAATCATATAGTACCATAAAAGGAATTTGAAGTAGGTGAAAACATGCCGTCTATTGTCGGGAACTTAGTCGTTCAAAATAGTAACGGTTCTTTTAACTTAGGAGACTTCTATAATGTATCTCCGAAGGAAAATACGAAAGCTTATAATGGATCCGGTTCATCAAATGTTGCTTTTGTCCTTAATACATTTAACGGTGTAAGCGGTACAAATACATTTGATTCAGATGTAGCTGATCAAGATCAAATCGGAACAGCATAATGAAAAAACGGAGGGAATTCCTCCGTTTTTTGTTTCTTGTCCACTCAAAGTTTATAACTACCGCTTTTGGCCCCATCTTTAAACTCTTATTGAAAGTTTCATCTTATTTTACTTGCAACACGTGGCTGCCATCAAAGAAGTATAAATACGTTTCTTTTACTGGTTGATGCAAACTTTTCTCAAGTGCTTTACGATAAAGTTTCAGCTGCACTTTGTAACGTTCTTCTAACGTTGATTTCGCTTGTTCAAATCCACCTGGGAAACGACCCTCAATTGTATCTGTTTTAAAATCAATTAAAACGATACCATCCTCTTCTTCAATCATACAATCAATAACACCTTGAACAAGGATTGATTCATCTTGCTCATCTTTCCAATCTTGATATGCTTCCTCTGCTGATAACATCATCGTAAATGGCACTTCGCGCTCTACATTTTCTGCAGCTAATACACGTTTACCTAATTCTGTTTCAAAAAATGAAACAATTTTTTCCGGTGCTATTTCTTCTGCTTGTTCAAATGTTAAGAGCTCTTTATTCACCATTTCAGCAATTTGTTCCTGAATAGCTTCAATTGTTATTGCTTTTGCTAAGTTTACGTGCTGCATAACGGTATGCACAGCCGTCCCGCGCTCTGCATACGTGAGTCCTTTTTTCTCCATAAAACGCGGACGCGTTTCAATTGGTGCACGAACTCGTTTAATAAACGCAGTATCGCTTCCTTCTTGCGCTTGATAGTTTCGTTTAATTTCCGTAACAGATTGCTTTGCTCGGTGCGTTGCTGCATCTTGGAATCCATATTGCCAAGTTAATCTTTCATACACTTCGTCTTTTTGTTCACTGCACGCCGAAACTGCCTTTTGTTCCCGAAGCGCTTCTAATAGTTCTTGCTTTTCTTCTTTCATTGGCTCCGGTGCCTGTAATCCCGCTCCATCAACTGCTTCTACTTTCCAGTTCGTATCATACTCATATATATCAGTTGGAATACTTCCTTGTCCTATTTCAAGAAGCCTATCACTATCTCTATGTCTACATAACGATGGTGCAATCCAATCTAAGTAGCAAGTTGCCCCGGCACGTACATAATCCGGCAATAACCAGTCTGTATGCTCACGTGCATCGAGCCATTTTTGCATTTCTTTTTCTTTATCTTTTACTGTCCCGATTAAAATAAGCTTTTCTTTCGCACGTGTTAAAGCTACATATAACACACGCATTTCCTCTGCAATGAGCTCCATTTTCATTTTCCGCTTAATCGCGAGCTGTGATAATGTCGTATATTTAATACGCTTTTTCGGATCAATAAATTGCGAGCCAAATCCAAAATCTTTATGCAGCAAGAATCGCTTCATCAAATCTTGTGTGTTAAAACGTCGTCCAAGCCCTGCCACAAATACAACTGGGAATTCCAGCCCCTTACTTTTATGAATAGTCATAATCCGAACAACATCCTCTTGTTCTCCGAGAGCACGCGCTGTCCCCATATCATCACCGCGTTCTAAAATACGTTCAATAAAACGTAAGAAGCGGAATAAACCGCGAAATGAAGTCGCTTCATATTGACGAGCACGATCATATAACACACGCAAGTTTGCTTGACGCTGCTTGCCAGCAGGAAGGCCGCCTACAAAGTCATAATAGCCTGTTTCACGATACACTTTCCAAATTAAATCAGAGAGCGACTGCTGGCGAGCGAATTCACGCCAAACTTGCAAATGTTCATAAAACCATAACACCTTCTCATGCAATTCCTTCTCTTCTTCTAGCGGCGCACCTTGTAAGAAAGAACGCATCACTTCATAAAACGAACCTTTCTTCTCGTAAGTACGTAACATCGCAAGCTCTTCGTCTGTTAATCCAACAATAGGTGAACGAAGAACAGCCGCTAACGGAATGTCTTGCGCCGGATTATCAATCACACGAAATAGATTCATCATAATATTGACTTCCGTCGCTTCAAAATATCCAGTCGAAAGCTCTGCATAAACAGGAATACCTTGTTGTTTCAGCTCTTCCATAATTTGCGGCGCCCATGGCATAGAGCGCAGTAAAATAACAAAATCACGGTAAGTAACTGGGCGCATGCCATTTGTTTTTCGGTCATACACTTCATAACCAGAATCGACCATTGCCTTTATTCTTTGTGCAATAAGGCGTGCTTCTAATTGCGCCTTTTCTAATTCCACCCCTTCCTCTTCATCCACCGCTTCGCTATCAGATTGATGAATAAATAACAGCTCTGCTGATGTATCCGCTCCTTCTGGATAACTCGCTCCAAGCTTCAACTCAGCGTCTTCATCATAATCAATTTCTCCGACAGCTTCGCCCATAATTTGTTTAAAAATAAAATTTGTCCCTGCTAGTACTTCATGACGACTGCGGAAGTTTTTGGCTAAATCAATTTTCATGCCGCCATCTATGCCTTCAGATGTAAAGCGTCTATATTTCCCTAAAAATAGCCCTGGTTCCGCTAAACGGAAGCGATAAATACTTTGCTTCACATCGCCGACCATAAATAAATTGCCGTCTTGCTCAGAGTCTTTTGTTACTAGTTTAATAATGGATTCTTGTACAAAGTTTGTGTCTTGATACTCATCGACAAGCACTTCTGCAAATTTATTGCGATATTGCCACGCAACTGGTGATGGGCACATCTCTCCCTCACTCGAACGTTCACTTAAGATTTGCAAGCAAAAATGCTCTAAATCTGTAAAATCAACCATTCCTTTATCACGCTTAATCGCTTGGAATTGTTCTGTAAATACTTTTACAAGATCAACAAGCTTTTGTAGTACGGGATGCATATCTTGAAAATCACGTAAAAAGCTTTCCGGACTTCTGCTAAACAGTTCTTCCTGTAATTTCTTTACTTCATCCTTTGCTTTATTACGTAAAGAATCAACTTGTTTCACAATCTCTTCATTATAATCACTCTTCTTAATACGCTTTAACGTTTGCCAAGAGGCATTTTGCATCGCTTCGTATATGCTTGTCCAAGATTCATTCGTTGCCCCAGACAAGTTCTCAATTAAAAGAAGATCAGCTTGCAGCGTTTCAACGCGCGGTGCTGGACCATCCGGTAACATCGCAAGTTCGATTGCTTTTTCTACATATTGCTTTGCTGTTTGCAGCTGAACCTTTACATCTTCCAATAAATACGAAGCATACATAAGATCTTCAATTGTTTTTCCTTCTACATCATAGGCTTCAACTAATTTATCAAGCCAACCGTTTGGATCTGGATGTGCTCTAGATTCTGTATGGAGCGCTAAAATCATACGCTGCAGGTCATCATCACTACGGTCGCTCGTATAACGATCAACAAGTTCAAAAAACACCTCATTCTGCTGCATACCGTACTCTGCTTCTAATATGTCATCCAGTACTTCTTCTTTTAATAATTCATTCTCCGTTTCATTCGCAATGCGAAAGCGCGGATCAATATCGAGCATATAATAATACGTTCGAATCACTTGTAAGCAGAAAGAATGAATTGTTGAAATGGATGCCCGGTTAAGCAGACTGAGCTGCTTTCGGATATGCGGCGAAGCTGGATCATCGATTAATACTTTTTCTAACGCTTCACCAATTCGATTTTTCATCTCTTGTGCCGCTGCATTTGTAAATGTCACAACAAGTAAACGATCGACATCAATTGGATTGTCCTCCCGAATCATTTTACGAATAATCCGTTCAACAAGTACCGCCGTTTTTCCCGACCCGGCTGCAGCTGCTACTAAAATATCGCGTCCATCAGCAACGATCGCTTTCCACTGATCATCGGTCCACTGACTTCCTTCCGGTTTTGCTGGCCAAGTTTGTATCATGACTTGGTCTCCTCTCTCATCTTCTCTAACGCTTCACTATCTTTCATATCTTGTAATGCTCTGTATTTATTATCTTCTAACGACTCATCAAATTGACAAACCGAGCGGAAATTACAAAACGTACATGCTGTTTTATTCCCCATTTTATACGGTGCAATATCGATGACACCTTCTGTAATATCTGTCCCGATGTTTTCAAATGTACGATGTACATATTGTTGCAGTACATCAAATTCTTGTTCACTCGCAATATCAGAACGTGCGCTAAAGCTGCCATCTTTTTTCAGGCCAGCTGAAATAATATTAGAGCTTCCTGATGTTAATGTGTTATCCATTAACCGAACAACATCAGCATCTCCAAGGACAAGCCCTTTCATTTTAAATTTCTTTAAAATCTCTTGTTCAATTTCAATGTCTGAAACATCGCCCTTCATTTCAACAATTGGGTTATGAATATGGAAATAAAGTACCCCTGCAGGATTAGCAGTTCCACCTTGTTTCATCCATTTGCCTGCGTTTGTTGTGACAACATCTAAATACGTAAGCATCTGCAGAGCTAAGCCGTAATATACTTCCGTTAAATCTAGTTTTTTCGCGCTTGATTTATAATCAATAATACGTAAAAACGTTCCGGTTTCATCTTCTGCTTTATCAACGCGGTCAATTCGCCCGACTACTTCCATTTTCACACCATTTGGTAGTTCAAAATTCATAGGCGGCAATGAATTTGTTCCGCCCATCCCAAATCCGACTTCTAAATCAACAGGTACAAATCCGCTTGACTTTGCATGCTCTCTTAACACAAGTGAAGTACGGAAAATAATTTGCTGCAATTTATGTTTTAAATAATGATGACGATTGGAGCTTAATAAAATTTGACGCTGCAGAAGCGGTGCTAATTCTTCAATCACTGTGACAGAAAGATATTCACACTCTTTTACTGTTAAATCGGCCCAAGTACGTTTTTCTTTCAATAGCTTATCAGCAATTTTTTTCAAAGCTGCATGGAACAGTTCGCCAATATCTGGTGCATCTAATTTAAAAATATCACGTTCTTTCAAAGATAATCCATGCTGCGCAAAATGAGCATACGAGCAGCGATTAAAGAGTTCCATACGCGATACGCTGCCTCTAATTTTGTCACCATATAACTCCCGGCTTACAGCATCACTTAATTTACGCGCTCGATTCCGATAAAATAAACTCGATAACACACGGCTGCTCTTCTGTTTCCATTCTGGCGACGTAACATAAAAATTGTATACATCCCACCAAAAAGAAAGATTGCCTTCAAAACCGTAACGTTTCCAGTTTTGCAATTGCTGCGTTAAATAGGAAAGTGTCACTTCTGGCGTTGCCACATATGAAATTTGCTCACGCGATGACAGATCATTTACATCATTCGTTATAAATATTTCGCCTGCTGAAGGAAACATTCTTTTCATCTTCTTTATGAAGCTAGATGCTAGTAACGTTTTCCCTTCTTCATCTGCAAGCGGACAAGAAATATATAACTTCTCCGATGCTCTAGTAACGGCTTGATAAATGACAAATTGTTCATCTAATAACTTTTGGCGTGCTGTTGGTGCAAGTTCTATTCCAGCTGAAACAAGCACTTCTCGTTCTTCATCGGATAATACACCATCATCTGATGGCGCCGCTGGAATAATCCCTTCATTTGCTCCAATCACAAATGCTGCCCGAATGTTAGAAAGACGAGAACGGTCAATGTTTGCAATTAAAACTTGATCTAACGACGGCGGAATATTAGCAAACTGGAGTGATTCTAGCCCTGTCGTCATAACATTTACAAACATAGAAAGAGACATTTTCTCTTCTCCGAGCATTTCAACGCACGTATCAAGAAGCGTAATTACTTGTTCCCATACTTGATCATGATCGTTCGCAAATAAGAAGTTTCCTTCTTCTTCGGCTCGCAAACGTAAATCTTCTAATTTTTTCGGAACGTCTAGTTCTTCTAAAAATAAATAGACTGCTTCGCACATGCTCATTGTCGCCCTTGCTCGTTTTAATCGCTTTTGCAAACGAATGATAGGTGTGCGAACAATCTCACGAAGACGATTAATCTTTTCTTCCATTTCTCGTTCGCTGTCTGTTTGGCCGCCATGTACACCATCTAATGAGCGGTAACGACGATATGTCCATGGTTCTTCCGAAGTCCATCGTTTCCCTTGTACCCCATATGCTAAACAGTAGTTTTCAAATTCGTCCATTTCATCACGTATTCTCGCTTTATTTACATCTAACGGGTACAACAGTTCGGTTTTTACACAGCGAAATACCGCATCGTAACGCCAATTTCCACTAATGACTTCTAAGGCTGAACGAATTAGCTCAATTAATGGATGATGAAGCATCGGGCGTTTTTCATCAATAAAGAATGGGATATTATAATCAACAAACAACGTCTTAATCATATCGTAATAGCTTTCACCATTGCGAAGTAGAACAGATATGTCGCGATAACGATAGCCTTCCTCTGCTACTAACCTACGAATTTCGCGCGCAACGCCTTCCACCTCTGCCCGTAAATTAGCCGCAGAATATAGCGTAATCTGTGATTCTCCTTGAAACTCTGCATACGGACGAGAATCATAATGCGCTTCTAAATGCGCAAGTGCCCTTGACACAAAGCGCGGTTGTTCTCTCATTATAATTGTATTTTCAATAATGATTTTCTCTTCCCTAGCTACTTGCTTTACTTTTTCATATGTTATAAGCGTCTGGTAAAACAAATCTAGCTCATTTGCTGGCTGTGATAGCGTTTGTTCATCAAGCGTTAATGCAATTGTCATTCTTGCCCCGCATCTTAATAGTTGCCTTACAATTTCTAACTCTTGCGGTGAAAATGTATGAAATCCATCAATATAAATGATGCTATCTTTCACATACTCTGAATGCGGAAGTTTTTCAAATAAAAGCTGCATGTAATCTTCAGAATCTAAGTATTTTCCAATTAACGCTCGCTCAAAATCATCATATAGAAGCTGTAAGTCATACATTTTATTTGCTAGCAATTTCTGTTCATTTCCGCTGCTATGAGCGTCTAACTCTTGCCACATTGCATACACATTTGACGGCGTTAAATTGTAGCGTTTAAATTCAGTAATCATACTGCCAAGCTGTTCAAAAAATCCGTTTTGCTCCGCTGCTTTTTGGAAGACATATAACTCTTCTTTACGCGCCTCCACAATTTTACGAAGCAACATATGCACACCAGATTCATCAATATGAAGGCGGCTTGCTCCTCCCACTTCCTGAAGAACCTTCCACGCTAAACGTGAGAAACTAAACACTTGCGCACGAATGGAGCCGCTCACGTCCCCATTAATTAATGCTTGCTGCGTTTGGAATGTCATCTGTTCTGGCACAAGATATAAAATGGTTTCACCTTTTGGACGATGCTGCAAATCCTGTTGTACTTCTTGCAAGCACTGTGTACTCTTTCCACTTCCAGCTCGTCCTATAATAAATCGAAGTGACATGTAAACCCGCCTTTCTGTAAATGAAACTCTGTCAATCAAGATATATCCGAAAAAGAAGGTAATCCGAAATTTCGAATTACCCCTTAGAGAAATTTGTTTGTACTTCATTGATTGGCCAGTAGCGCAAATCAACTTTTCCTACAACTTGTTCTATTTTTACAAATCCGAAGTAACGACTATCCCAGCTTCCTAGACGATTATCTCCAAGCACAAAGATAAATCCTTTCGGAACAACTTTTTCGTCTGTTAACTCTTCTAGAGTAAAATCTCCTGTTAGCTGTCGTCCATGAGTTTGCTTTTTATATACATCTAAATACGGTTCTTCAATAAATTTTCCGTTAATATATAGTTTATCATGTTTATATGAAATTTTGTCCCCTGGCAGACCAATAATTCGCTTCACATAATCTTCCTGTTTATTTGCATGAAAGACAACAACATCAAAACGGTTTAACTCACTAAACTGATAACCAACTTTGTTTACAATCAGCATGTTACCATCTTGAAGTGTAGGCATCATCGATTTTCCTTCCACAACATACGTTGCAAAGAAAAAAGTGCGGAAAAATACAGCTAATAAAATACCTATAAAAATGGTTCTCATCCACTCTTTGCTTTCGTTTTTCCACTTTCGCATCATCATGCCACTTCCCTTCAGCTTTTATCCGGCACTAACGGACAGTACCTCACCTCAAAATTCAGTGAAAACAAAGAACATAGGTGGGGGATCACTCCCCATAAGAGCCCGATTGATGAGAGCTTTCTATCAATAGAGCACGAAGCCCCCACTGATAAAAGTCTCACCTTATATAACAGGGATGCACTCACTTGTGAAGTCTAGTCTCTACTTAATTCAAGTTTTACTTCAATTTTCTTTCCGACATACCATAAAATAAAAATGACACCTAATACGATAGCTGTTTTTACTGGCTTATACATAAAAGATGCAAGGTCATAACCAATGTAACTTAACACGAAAATCATCACAAGTTTACCAAGTGAAAGTGCTAAAACAAATTGCCGCTTACTAATACGCGACAAACCTGCTACAACATTGATAAGTGCTGATGGTGTAAACGGAAAACAAAATAAAAGAAAAATAGGTGCAAATCCTTTTCGTTCCATCCACGCCATCGCACTGCGTACTCGCGAATGCTTATTTACAAAAGCAAAAAAACGACTTCTTCCAAAACGACGAATGATAAAAAACACTAGCAATGCTCCTATACATGAACCGAGCCATGAATAAAAAAATCCAAGCCATAATCCAAAAGCAACTGCATTTGCCATAACAAATAAAAAGAGCGGCAAAACTGGAATAAACGCTTCAATCATCGGAAGGCCAATTCCAATTAACGGACCAAATGCCTGATAGCTTTCTAACAAGCGCTCCATATTTTCTATTGTGAAATATTCTTTGATTGTTTGAAAATCCATTCTACTATGTACCCCTTTACCTCGCTCTAACGGGCTTCTGAATAGAGAAGATATTAGATTTCCTGTAAGAGCCCGATTGGTGCGAACTTTTCATCAATGAGAAAAACATTTCTTAATAGAAGCTTCATTTTTATCTTTTCCTGTTATTACTTTACCATTATTAAACAACAAGGGGAAATAGCATATATGACAACTAGATATATATTTATTTTCCATATTTTCAAGAAAAAATCCTGTTTCAAATAACTAAAAAAGGATGGCAAATGCCATCCTTTTTTACACTATGATCTATAAGATTATAGTTTTACAACGTTTTTAGCTTGAGGTCCACGGTTACCGTCTTCTACTTCAAAGCTAACTTTTTCGCCTTCTTCTAAAGATTTGAAACCTTCAGTTGTGATAGCAGAGAAATGTACGAATACATCGTTTTCGCCTGGAACTTCGATGAAACCGAAACCTTTTTCATTGTTAAACCATTTTACTTGACCTGTTTTCATAATAACTTCCTCCTAGGAAATAAATATATTTTGTAGTTTTCACAACATAAAAAAAGAATCCACACATTATCAAATGCGAAACAGAACACATACACAATTTCCTCGCTAGTTTCACGGCACTTGATAATATATGGATTGCTTGATTTAGGTATTCAACTATACATTTACTATACCATATAAAAAAAGAATATACAACATAATTTACAAGAACAAAAAAATATAAAGTAAAACTTCCATCAGTGGGGGTTTTCTTCACCCCCTCACTGATGGAAAGCCCGCCCAATCGACGCAGGCCAGCAGTTATCCTCCTCTTATCTTCTGTAGAAAAGCGGAAGCGGCTCGCCCAAAATCGCAGGACGCCCGCGAATAGCAGGATAAAAACTCTCATTATCATTAATATGTTTCCTATGTATGAATAAGAAAAAGGACTATTTTCCTTTTTCTTATTCCCAATATAATCAATCTTCTTTTTTCAACAGATACATTTTCTCATATGCTGGTTTTAACTCTAAAACCTCATTTTGATTGACCAGTAAAAATTTCGGCTCTGCTTGTTTTCTTTTTCTATCTTCAAATTCTGCACGCAGCTGTGCAGTTCTGTTTCTCTGATTTTCAAAGCTGTTTTTAGATACTTCTAGTTTAATTGTCTGACCATTTATGAATTCAATGAGAATATTTCCATGTGGAAGTTTTGTCACACTTTCAATATGAAAATGAGATAACCAGGCACATTCTTTGCGAGAATAAGAAAACGTGGGGAAAAAATAAATATGGTCTGTAGGACTAATTGCAATTGGTGCTTTATGCGTAAAACCTGTGTACTCTTTCGTGCCGTCTTTCCGCCCGCCAAAGCTAGCTCCATATTGACGACAGCTTTGCTCCACAATCTCAAGTGGTTTTTGATACACAAAAAACTCATCACTTTCTTCAATCACACGCGTCACAATTCGTTTATCTTTCAAAACAATTGGAAGTAGTGCAATCGTCTTTGAATTAATAATGTACTGTGAGGTATACTTTTCCGCTTCACTAGTCATCGTTCTTCTCTCCTTTTTCATTTTTAGATAATTTTCATGTAATTATCCACATGGATAATTGTACCATTTCAGTTTAAGAATACTCGTCATTTTCATTTTTTTTACAATTTCTTATTATTAAATTAAAATTTCCTTTTATATATCTTTATAAATACTAAACCTAAATGGCATAATCTTCATGTATAAAATAACATTTTCTTATATAGAACTTTATCTTCTAATATCTAGAAATATTTGTAATATAAAAAGCCAGCCCGAAAGCTGACTCTTTCTTATCTCTCTATTCGTAGACAGAGAAAACCCTCACTGATGGAAGTTTCACTTTATTATCGCGTAAACTGCTCTTCTTCTGTAGATCCTTTTAATGCTGTTGTTGACGAAGTTCCACCCGTAATCACTTGTGCTACTTCATCAAAGTACCCTGTACCCACTTCGCGTTGATGACGCGTTGCAGAATAGCCGTATTCTTCCGCTGCAAATTCAGCTTGCTGCAGCTCTGAGTAAGCAGCCATGCCTCGCTCTTTATACCCGCGCGCTAATTCAAACATGCCGTAGTTTAAAGCATGGAAGCCAGCAAGTGTTACAAATTGGAATTTATATCCGTAAGATGCAATTTCTTTTTGGAAGTTTGCAATTGTTTTATCATCTAATTTTTTCTTCCAGTTAAAGGACGGTGAACAGTTGTAAGCTAATAGTTTTCCAGGGAATTTTTCATGAATTGCTGCTGCAAAGCGTTTCGCATCATCTAAATTCGGCTCGGATGTTTCACACCATACAAGATCAGCATACGGCGCATACGCTAAGCCGCGCGCAATCGCTTGGTCAAGTCCAGCTTTCGTACGGAAGAATCCTTCCGGTGTTCTTTCCCCTGTAATAAACGGTTTATCAACAGGATCGATATCACTTGTAATTAGGTCAGCTGCATCTGCATCCGTTCTTGCGATAATTAGTGTTGGTACTCCCATTACATCTGCTGCAAGACGTGCTGATACTAAATTGCGCACTGCCGTCTGTGTTGGTAGTAATACTTTTCCGCCTAAATGACCACATTTCTTTTCAGAAGAAAGTTGATCTTCAAAGTGAACACCAGACGCTCCTGCTTCAATCATCCCTTTCATAAGTTCAAATACATTAAGCTGTCCGCCAAAGCCAGCTTCTGCATCAGCAACAATTGGTACGAAATAATCAATATCACCGCTGCCTTCCATATGCTGAATTTGATCAGCACGCTGCAGCGTTTGATTAATACGCTTTACAACTGCCGGCACACTATTTGCTGGGTACAAGCTTTGGTCTGGATACATTTGACCCGCTACATTTGCATCTGCCGCTACTTGCCAGCCGCTTAAATAAATTGCTTTCAAACCTGCCTTTACTTGCTGCATTGCTTGATTCCCAGTTAATGCTCCCAGTGCATGAATATAATCTTCACTATGAAGAGAATCCCAAAGCTTTTTTGCACCGCGGTGTGCTAACGTATATTCAATATCAATCGATCCGCGCAAACGAATAACATCTTCTGCAGAATATGGGCGTGTAACTCCCTTCCAGCGTTTATCAAGCTCCCAGTTCTCTTGTAATTGCTGTACTCTTTCATTTACCATTTCTTCCATCCCCATTTCTTTATTATTTATCCGCTATTCGCGGGCAGTAAAACTCCAATAATGAAGACATCGCTTTATAAAATTTCATACCCTGGTAACGTTAAAAACGACTCAAATTCATCATCTCTAATAAGATTCATAAATAGTTTCGTAGCTTCTACAAATCGTCCTTTTTCAAAACGATCGCTGCCAATCTCTTGTTCTATTTTTGCTAACTCTTCTGCTTTGAACTGTTCTACTAGTGCAAACGTAATTTTTCTTCCATCCTCTAATTTTCCTTCCTCGTGACGAATCCATTGCCACACTTGTGCACGTGAAATTTCTGCTGTCGCTGCATCTTCCATTAAGTTATAAATTGGTGCTGCACCTCTGCCGCTTAGCCACGATGCAATATATTGAATTCCAACGCTAATATTTGTACGAAGACCAGTTTCTGTAATCGTTCCCACTGGAACTTCTAATAAATCTTGTTCTGTTATACAAATTTCTTCTCGTTTTCGATATATTTGATTTGATGTTGTCATAATGCGATCAAATACTTCCATCGCTACAGGTACAAGTCCCGGATGGGCAACCCAAGTCCCATCATGTCCATCACACGCCTCACGCTCTTTATCAGCACGCACCTTCTCGAATGCTGCTTCATTCGCTGCCGAATCGTTCTTAATTGGAATTTGTGCTGCCATCCCGCCCATTGCCGGTGCATTACGGCGATGGCACGTTTGAATCACACGCAAACAATAAGCGCGCATAAACGGAACACTCATCGTTACCTGTGCTCGGTCTGGAAGTAGAAACTGTTTATGATTGCGGAAAGTTTTTAAGAAGCTAAAGATATAATCCCAACGTCCGCAATTTAACCCTGCCGAATGATCCCGCAATTCATATAAAATTTCATCCATCTCAAATGAAGCGTGAATCGTTTCCAATAGTGCCGTTGCTTTAATTGTTCCATGCGGAATTCCCATGTATTTTTGTGCAAATACGAACACATCATTCCATAGTCTTGCTTCTAAGTAACTTTCCATTTTCGGTAAGTAAAAGTATGGGCCGCTTCCTTTTTTAATTAACGCCTTTGCATTATGAAAAAAGAACAACCCAAAATCTAATAAACTACCTGATATTTCTTCACTATCTACTAACATATGCTTTTCTTGTAAGTGCCAACCACGAGGGCGCACCATTAAAACAGCTGTTTGTTCATTGAGACGATATTCTTTCCCATTTGCATTGTTATATGAAATCGTTCCCTTAATTGCATCTCTTAGATTTATTTGTCCTTCAATTGCATTTTGCCATGTCGGTGCATTTGAATCTTCAAAGTCTGCCATAAAGACACGCGCTCCTGAATTCAAGGCATTGATAACCATCTTGCGATCAACCGGCCCTGTAATTTCTACGCGTCGGTCTTGCAAGTCATTCGGAAGCGGTGCAATCGTCCAATCACCCGCCCGAACATGTGCAGTTTCCTCTAAAAAGTGTAATAACTCTCCTGCATCAATTCTCTTTTGTTTTTCTACTCGTTTCTGAAGTAATTCTTTACGGCGCTCGTTAAAATTCTCATGCAACTCTTTTATAAATGTGAGTGCTTCTGGTGTCAAAATCTCCAAATACGCCGGTAATACTTCTCCAACGAGTGTGACCCGCGAAGTTTGTGTCGACATATTAGCATCTCCTTCTTTTCAAACTGTTTTATAACAGATTTGATTTTATGTTTATATTATATAACAAAAAATCAGAAAGGGAAGGAATTTTTTGAATATTTTAACAACATCTAAAAATTGGTTTATCCTTACATATCACATCACTTAATAACAAAATATAGAAATTATTTTGTACATAAAAAGCATAGAGTGTTGTACACCCTATGCTTTTTAAATATTTTATGAATTGTTCTTTCCCCTCATGTTTTGGAGCAGAAACTTATCTGTCTTCTTTCCAATGACCTTTATTTTCTTGTTTATTCTCTTTTTCCTCTTGTTTATGCTCTTTTTCTTGTTGTTTATATTCTTTTTTATACTGTTTTTCTTGTTGTTTATATTCTTTTTTATACTGTTTTTCTTCTTGTTTGTATTCTTTTTTATACTGTTTTTCTTCTTGTTTATACTCTTTATTGTTGTTTTCTTCTTGATGCCCATTATTACTTTTTGGTTGCTCGTATTGCTGCGGCTGCTGTTCTTGGGATTGCTTTTGTTCGTTTTTCTTTTGCTCCCCGTATCTTTCTTCCTTTACAGAAGACGAATTCGATGATGAATCCGGTGATGACTCTGGTTGCGAATGTATCTCCGGAGGATGTTCCTCCTGATTATACGACGGTGCAGGAGGAACAAGCGATTTCTTCTTCTCGTTCTCTTGCTGTATATAAACACCTATGCCGATCCCTTTTTTCTGAGCATTCTCCCGCACTTGCATCGTACTTTCTTGATATACGACTGGAACATGTTGTGCATCATACTCACTCTTTAACCCTTGCATAGCCTTCTGCAACTGCGGCTCTAGCGATTTTTCCTTGGCAACAGACGTTAACATAACTTGCTTGTCATTCGTTAAGTATCCATCCTCTTTACTCTGCTTTACAATGGTACGCACTACGTCCTGCAAAGATTGATTTTTCCATCGTTTCATTTCTTTTAAAATGCGTTTTCCATCATCATTACAAGCTCGCAAGTCTATAACACGAAGATCCTTTGTCACACTCGCCTCTAAGCTTGGATTAATATCAACAGAAACGTAAGCGAGTGCTTTTTCTTCTGGTTGGTTGAATAAAAACAGAAACACACATAGAACACAAGAAACAAGCAGCGATACAGGCTTTAAGAAAGAAGGGATTGAAAAACGCGGTACTCTTTGTTCTTGTTCGTTAAACGAGACTTCCTCTCCAATCATATAAGAGCGCGATGTTCTTTTACACGTGATAAACTCTCCATCTTGCGTTAAAACAACTACGTTGCGTTTTCGTATATCCATCACAATCCCTTTATTCATCATTCTTCCCCTCTCTTATATAATCAAGAATGTATGTATAGTTGTTTACAAAGATAATACACATTGCAATAATGTATTTTCTATGCCTCTCCAATGTTTTCCGGCTCGCTCTAACGCGCGGTTCAATTTGTTTAAGCGGTAATTTCCTCTTTCGGAACAACTCTTCTATCATTTCCTCTTCTTTTATGATAATCTTTGCAATTTCTATTAAGTGCTCACGCGTATCACGATGCTTGGGTGATTCCTTAGCAAGCTCAATAAACGTGATTTTAAACTCAGCTAGCACACCTTGAAAATGAAGAATTTCTTCCTTACGGTTACTATTTTCCATCTCTTTCATATACTCCGTAAGCGATGCCTGCATTTCTACCATTTCCTCTTGCTGGTCTTCTTTTAAAAAGACGAGATTATGCCTAGACTCCTTGCGTATATAGTCAATTACATCTCTTTTTATAAGAAGCTCAGCAAACGCAAAAAAAGATTTTCCTTTTTTATATGAATATTGTTCAATTGCTTGATTAAACGCAAACAATCCAATGCTATATTCATCATCCTGCTCCGTAATATACCTGCGGCAGACAGACGAGATTGATTTTCGAATAAAAGGTCTATACTGTGCGATAAAAGCTTCCTTATCTCCTGCGTTGTTTTGTATATCAAATACTATATCTTCTATCGCCGGCTTTTTTATGATTTTCATCACTAAACTTAACACTAGTAATCCCCCTCCCCCCTTTTGCCGCAAATGGCAAAATGGTCACTAAAGAAGTGACCATTATACCACATTTTCTTACTGCTTTTCTTTGTGCTTGTCTTCTTGCTTGTCGTGACCAACCTTTTTACCGTTGTCTTGATGATCATTATTTCCTTGATGATCATCATTTTCTGTTTGACCCTTTTTGTTTGATTGCTCATGCTTCTCATGGGAAACAGCCGGTTTATGTGCTGGTTGTGCCGGTTGTGCCGGTTGTGCCGGTTGTGCTGCGTGTGCCGGTTGTGCTGGCTGTGCCGGTTGTGCTGGCTGTGCTGGCTGTGCTGCTTGTTCTGATTGCGCTGCTTGTTCTGGTTGTGCTGGTTGTGCTGGTTGTGCTGGTTGTGCTGGTTGTGCTGGTTGTGCTGGTTGTGCTGGTTGTGCTAGTTGTGCTGGTTGTGTCGGTTGTGCTGGCTGTGCCGGTTGTGCTGGCGTTACTTCTGTATTTTGATCTGCTTTCTTGCTTTCTTTTGCAAGATCAGCCGCTTGTTTTTCTTGTGCTTTCTCTATTTTCGCTGCAATCTTTGCAAAACTCTTCTCTATATTTTTTGCAATCGCAGCTTTTGCTTTCGGATTTTTCACTTTATCAAGCACTTTTGCTAATGCTTCGATATTGTTTCCGATATGTACTTTTACTTTTTCCGTATCACTTTTTTCTTTGTTAGCAGGTTTTTTTGCTTCTTCTTTCTTTACATCAGTAGCTTTTTCTTCTGTTTTCTTTTCGTCAGTTGACTTTTCTGTTTCTGTTTTCTCTTTGTCAGCAGACTTTTCTGTTTCTTCTTTCTTTACTTCAGTAGATTTCTCTGCTTCTGTTTTCTCTTTGTCAGCAGGCTTTTCTGTTTCTTCTTTCTTTACTTCAGTAGATTTCTCTGCTTCTGTTTTCTCTTTGTCAGCAGGCTTTTCTGTTTCTTCTTTCTTTACTTCAGTAGACTTCTCTGCTTCTGTTTTCTCGTCTCCTGAAAGCTTGTCTGCTTTTTCTAAGTCCTCTGCTGCTTTTTCTAATGTATCTTGTGTAAGATCATCTTTTCCCTTAGTGTTTAATACATCAGCTTCAGCAATTCGTTCCGCAGCTTGCTCAGACAATAACTTCGCCTTTGCTAAATCGTTTGTCGCAAGAGCCATTTTAATATCTTCTACCATTGTTTTCACAAAATAAAAGAAATCGCCTTGTACTAAAGATGGTTTTTCTGTTTCCGTTGTTTTTACCGCGTCTTTGTTTTCAGCATACGCTGCTGTCCCCATTAGAAACGGACTGCATGCCATCATAGTTACCATAGAGCCTTTTAATAGTATCTTTTTCATGTTATTTTTCCTCCATTTGCTTTCTTCACTAATACATATTCGGAGGGAATGTAAATTTTATAGGGGTTAAAAAAATATTTTTTTATAAAAAACAATTATTTCAAACAGAAAAAGCTGACATTTCGTCAACTTTTTCATAGCTTCATATGTAAAAATACTCACAATCATTTTATGCCGTTTCATCCCACACAGACCAAGCAGCTTCGAACATATTTCCATCTAAATCCCAAAAATAAAAATACTTAGCTTCGTTATTTCCTAGTGTTACAATTTCTTCTACTCTTACATCTTTTTCTTGTAAAGCACGGTACGTCTTTTCAATGTTAAAACAGTTCATCGAAAAAATAGGAAACGGTAAACCATTTCGTACATATTGACCTGCTGGTTCATTTTCTGTTTCAAATAGTAAGAGCGCAACTTTCCGTAATCCTCCAAAGTGAAATACCGCTACTTCTGAATTTTTATATTCTTTTCGATCAACAAATTGTGCTTTTCGTTCTAGACCTAATACGCGTTCATACCATTGCACTGCTTTTTCAAGATTTCTTACCGGAACATAAACATGACCCACTCTACTAAATAAATCTTTTTCCATAAAACCTTCCTCTCTTTCTATTTTTCATAATTTATATTCTCTGACCGAACGTTAGCTCCCTTTGAAAAGAACAAAAGAATTACTCTTTTAAGGAGTAATTTTTTCTACCATCCGTAAACTTCTTACAATATAAAATATCATTGTACTAAATAATACAATGAGAAATATAACAAGGGAAACAGTAGAAAACCCGACTTCTCTTTGCATAGCAAATTGTGCATTTTCCCAAGTACTATATACGCCAAATATAATAATCTCAAGTTGTAACCACCCTAATAATGTACGCGAGTGAATATATAATCGCTGTTTTTGTTCTTCTGTAACATGAGGAGGGTAATTAAATAACTCAGGAAAACGAATTAAAACATGAAATAAGATATATAATCCTAGACCAACAATCGGATGAATAAAAATATTCCCTCTTCCGCCAAATCCATCCGCTTCTCCGTTAAATCCGAAATGAGTTGGAATCGTATGTGATAAAGATGACCAAATGAATCCAATATATACAAGCATCCCAACTATTCCAATAAGTGACAAACCATCTAGCCACCTTTCAAGATTTGTTTTCGCAACAATCTTTTTCATCCCTATCCCCCCTTACTCTTTTTATTTTACTATATTTTCCATAATCGAAAGAAGAATATCTTATTCTTATTTTTCATAAACAATCTTTATTTTTTTATAAACAGCATACAATGAGAATAAAAATAAAATAGAGGTGAAGACCATGCCCGCAATTGTTGACAGCATTATCATTTCAAATTGTAAGGGGAATGTAAATTTAGGTGACAAATACAATGTAACTCCTCTATTCCGAAATAAAGAATATCATGGTTCTGGATCATCAAATACAGCAAAAACATTAAAAGTTTTTAATGGGGTTAGTACCGCAAATGTATTCGATAATGATCTAAGTGATCAAGATACAAAATTTACACTGTAACAAGAAAAGAACAAGTAGATTCTAATAAACATCTACTTGTTCTTTTCAAATTTTGGTCTTAATAAAGTAAAACTTCCATCAGTGGGGTAATGCGGGAGAAATAATTGCTGCTCTTAACAATTATTTCTTTTTATATTCCTCAAACGTATGAATTCTCTCAAAAATTGGCGGATGCGTATACAAGAAAAATTTCACCAAAGCCGGCGGATTCACTTGACTTAAACTCGTCTTTGATAAATATTGAAATGTTTTGACCCCCGACTGATTATCCTTCGTCATGTCTAATGCATATTGATCAGCCGCTCTCTCTTCAATGCGCGATACGTAATTTGTCGCAGGACTTACCGCAAAGGAAAGCATAGAAGATACAAGGAAAAATAGTGGTAAAACTGAGAAACTGGCTGTTTTAGAAATATGCAGTGTATCTCCCCACTTACGAATACACGCTTGAATAATGCGGTAAATGAGATACATACCAACGAAAGTTAAGACAATATAACTTCCAACGCCCCAATATATATGCTTCATCACGTAATGACCCATTTCATGCGCCATAATAAATAATATCTCTTTATCTTTTAACTGCTCGAGTGTTGTATCCCATAAAACGATGCGAGAATTTGAGCCAATCCCCGTTACATATGCATTTAACGCGTTTGTTTTCTCTGACATATTCACTTCATACACATGCTCCGCTGGAATCTTTGCTTTATCTGCTAATGTTAATATCTTTTTTTCGAGCTCCTTATTATGCAGCGTAGAAAAATGATTATATAGCGGATCAATAACGACCGGCTGAATGAACGTTAAAAAGATAGTAAATGGAACTGAAAGCGCCCAGCCATATAGCCACCAACGCTTCGGATATTTTTTAATCAGCCATAATAGCACAGAAACAACGAGAAACATAAGCAAAAAGTTTATCCAGAAATCCAGTACATGTTCCTTTATCCAATTTGCTGTTGATTGTGTAGAAATACCATAATCAACAGACACTTGGTGACTAATCCATTGCAACGGCAATGCTAGCGCTGTTGTCACTAACGATAAATAAAACAAGTAAATCGCAATTTGTAGTACCCGTACTTTCGTTGTCTCTTTCGCCCATTTTTCAAACCGCTTTGATACACCAAAAACAAGTACGAATAATAAAACAACCCATTGCAGCGGCGTCGCTAAGAAAAATAATAAATTTTTTACTCGAGAATAATCTTGGCTAAGCGTCAGCTCCCTTGCGTTCATAAATGTTGCTGGATCTGCACTCGTTCCTTTGTACATTTCTGGTACCATCTCATGATTCCATCCAAACAAGTACCAATATATAAATAAAGCAAATAGGGCATACAAAAAAAGTGTCCACCTTATAACTTTTCGCATATTTTTTCCTCCTCATCGCTGCCTGTCTATTATTATTGTAGTTCGTTCCTCGAAAAATAGAACAAGCTAATCCGATGAATTGTCATGTAATATTCACTCATCCTCCCTTATTTTTCAGATTTTTCTTATAAAATAAAATTGGGAGGGATTGGTATGAAAAAACTATATATTACATTTACGTTAGGACTTATTATTGCAATCGGTATTGGCATTTTTTATTTTACCAGTTACCGAAAAGCATCAGCAGAGATGCCAAAAGGAATTATCATGGAGGATGTAAATGGAACAGCAGTATCATTTGATATGCTGCCAAAAAAATTAAAATTAGTAGAGTTTATGTATACAAAATGTCCGGATATTTGTCCTGTTACAACATATAAAATGAAACATTTACGAGATGAACTTGTAAAAGAGAAAGTTTTCGGAACAAAAATCGAATTTATTACGATTACCATTGATCCGAAATATGATACGAAAGAAGTGCTAGAAAATTACTCCAAAACGTTTGATATGAAACAAACGAAAGGTTGGCATTTGCTGCGCGGTGATGAAGAAGAAACGAAACAACTAGCCGAATCTTTTAACTTCCGCTACCGTGATCCTGGAAGCGGTCTTTACATTCATACTTCAAATTCTTATCTATTAGATGAAAATAATCGTTTAATCGAAGTATTTGGCATGGGAGAGCGGGGGTTTGATAGTAAGAAAGTGTTAGAGAAAATTAAAAAGGCAATGTAAAAAAGTTTCCTAGCATCTAGGAAACTTTTTTTATGTGTACTTTTAATTTTTCTTTTGAACTGGCAGCCAAATCTCCAGTTGTACAAGATCGTGCTTATCAGCATGAGAGCGCTCATCGTATAATTCAAACTCGACAACGCCGGAATGCTCATAGCCAGAATGCGGGAACCACTCTGTAAAGATTGCATTCCACGTTTGCTGAATCGATGGTACCATTTCTTCCTCGGGAACTTTTGGTGTTGTAAATACAGCGTACGTTGCTTCAGGGAATGTGCGGCACGTCAACTCACTTGATACACCATCAAAGCTTGTTACTTCCATTCCAATAATATACGTAATCTCACCTGTTTCCAAATTAAAATCCGTACACATCCCTAACTCAACGAACTCATTCGTATGCTTACGGTTTGGAATGTTTTCCGACAAATTATTTTGCAAATAATGTTGCCACATCGCTGGGATATCTGTTAGATTTTTTCCGTCTTTACCCGTTGTCTTCATTTCATATCCAATTACTTGAAAAGCTGGCTTTGTTTCTATACGAAATTCCATTTTGATTCCCCCTAAATACGGATTAAATTTGCGCTGCATTACATTCACTTTGGAATATAACGGCGTTCGAATCTCTTGCTTTCGATATGCACTCGGCGTCATATGAAACAGCTTTTTGAAGGCGCGTGTGAACGTTTCATGAGATTGAAAGCCATGCTCTAATGCAATATCAAGAATTTTCTCCTCTGTATGAGAAAGGTGATAAGCTGCCCGGGCTAGCCTTCTCTTTCGTACATACTCCATTACAGAGTCTCCTACGAGTGCTTGAAACACGCGATGGAAATGAAACTCTGAAAATCCTGCAATGCGAGCAAGATTCGCTAACGTTTGCTTTTCCATTACATCTTCTTCAATAGAATCGATTACCTTTTGAATTTGTATTTCATAGCTTTCCATCTCTGTTCACCTGCCTTATATGTATTATGATAAAGAAGAATGGAATTTTCTTCTTGATGTTTTTTGCTTTTATTATATGAAATTTTGTAACTTTTTTGAAATAAATTCGTTGTTATAGATGAGGAGTTTTTTATTGTTAAGTATGTATTAGTGGTTGGGATTGATATGATAAAACCTCTGTCAATAATTTAACAGAGGTTTTATCTTTCCTAATTTATTTTGCTCTCTTCTTTTTTAGGTTTCTAAATATAATCTCTAACGTTACTAATGAGATGAATCCTATAGATAGTTGTAAACCTGTAAAGAGAAGTTTATCATTTTGAGGAATGTCAGACGCACTCCACATCAATACAGGTGGAAAAAGTATACCAATGATTACAAGAATTCTCACTATCTTGCTCATTTTATTTTTCTCCTATCATATTTTTAGAAGCTATATTTCTTTTTTGAACTTATTTACATTTCTAATAACTTTTCACGTAATACTAACTCACTTTCATTCATATAACCTCTATGCATCTCCTCCACAATCCTATCATGATTAAAGCATAATACTTTTTCATCACCTAAATAACCAATAGGATAAGGAACACCTACATAGTCAAAATCACGTTTATCTGCTGAGACGACCATTCTTCCAATAATCATAATGATTGGTTCTACATCTTTGAGTTTAACTACTGAACCGATAGGTAATAGTTTCATTTTATATTCTCCCTCTGTTTTTTAAATTGGTTATTTCCCCCAACAGGCAGTATTCATAATACAATTTTATAAAAACAGCTGTAATAAGTCTCTTTTTTAACTGTTCTAAACATCTTCTCCATATGTTCTAAATTTCATAAATACGCCACTATAAAAATATTTCACCACTAAGTTAATAAATCATAGAGTTTTATTGTTTTTTCCTATTTTTATGTATCTAAATATATATTCTAACAATATTATCAAAGTAAACCCCACAGATAATTGGATATCTGTAAAGATGATCTTTTCTTTTTGAAAAGCGGCGGAGACAATCCATATATCACCATAATAAGGATGAATATCCCAATAATGATAATGATTTTTAACGATTTTCTCATGTCTTGCTTTCTCTCATCTTATAGTAAAGCTTATTTATTCTTAATTTTATTAAATATCCATTCATACAATTTATTAGTACTAAGTGCGAATACTCCTAGAATAATAACAAAAATAATAAATAAAATCTTTTTAGGTAATTCATAGGGAGATATAATAGCAACTATAAGAAATATAGCAATTGCAACATATGTAATAATCTTCCCCGCCTTAAATGGCTCCATGTTATTTTTCCTCCTCTGGTTTTTCAAATTTAATAAAGCCGCCCAAACCGAAACCTTCTCCTGGTCCAACATATCCACCCGTTTCTCGTCCAAAACGAAGTTTGTAACCGAATGACCCTAAACCCAATTCTCCTGTTGCTATTACATCTTTATCTCCTATGAACGGAATAAATTCTGGAATATGAAAGAGATTTAACGCTACTTCGTACTTATTTGTAGTAAGCTCAGCTTCGGTTTTCAGTGTATATTGTTCCACACCAGATGCGAAATTTCCCTCGAAAAACTTTTGGGTAATTGTAATATCCTTCATAAAAACACCAATAGGAGTAAGAATAGGAGCTTGTATTTTATATGAATTCTCTAGAGCAGAGCCTTCTATTTTTCCACCAATAATATTCCCTGCAAATAAATCATCCTTGGCAGCGTCAAAAGAATAAGGGAGATTTATGTCTATTTTTCCAGATAAAGCCTTCATGTTAAACTCTCCATTTTCTCCGACACTATTTTTCACATCTGCTACAGTACCCTCTAAAGTTCCACCTACTCGATCTCCATCTTTCCATTCTGCTTTACCTTGTAAAAACTTCACATTTTTTTGAGAATTTAGTTTATCAGCTTTCCGCAGTTTATCAGCTTTCCGCGCTTTATCTTCTGTAATTTTTTGAATAGATGCCGTCCACCCCATATTCAACTCTTGCGTACTAAATGTACCGCTGGTGGCATTAAAACCTTTTCCACTTTGAACTTCCGCAAGACCTTGAGCGACGCTAGCGGCTAGTTGAAGTGCTGTATCATAATTATCACTAGATGTTTGATTGAATTCATACAGACGTTTTAGCAATTCTTCAAGCTTTCGTTTCATCGCATAATAAACCTGTAGCATCGCCTGCGCACCTGGCATGTTTTCACTTATTGCTTCCAGCGCTGCTATCATTTGCTCAAGCTCTTTAATTTGTTTTAGTACTTTTTGTTCGATAACATCTGTCGAAGCGACTTGTGATTGAAAATTATTCGGAAAAGCATCATTTTGGCGAATTAATTCTTCACACAAATAAATAATCCCTTGAGCTAAAGGACGAAAGGTTTGTGCAAAGAATGTTTTTGCACTATCATAAGTTTGTCCTTGCAAAACAGCATCGAATACAAAAGCATCAATTGAATTGATGACTTGTTCCATCCCTTGAATGGTGGCAATACACATATCATTCATACTTTTTGTTTGGGTTTGTACTTCCCCTAGGTACATATCTAAACTCATGAATTCACTTCCCGTGCTAAGTTTTGCCTTTGATAATAAAGGTCGTTTTCTAGATCACTCAAGTTTTTTTTCTCTTTTAGCAACGTTTCTTTTTTGTCTTCCAATTCATAGGTGAGTTTTCGTTCGATTTGTTGTGCATCTTGACGCATATTGTGAAAGAAATGTCTCAGTTCTCTATCGTTGTGCCAAGTTTCTAAAATGCCGTCAAACAAACGGCAGCTTCGACCTTTCCATTCATAAAAATCTGCTTCCATTTGTTCTTGCCTTTGAATCGCGAGTTGATTTTGATGTTGTTCTTCGGATAAACTTCTTAATTTGTGATTCAGTTGATCAATCTGTTTTTCGAGACCTTGATTCATCTTTTCCCTCCTACTTTTTCGCGTTTGTGTAGGTTGCCATATCGGCTAAAGGATCTTTTCTGAAAGGAGCATGATTAAAATTCTTTTGAAGTTCGTTATCCATACGCTCAAACTCTTGGGCTGCAGAATGAATGTTGTTAACCCCTTGTTGAAAGGCAGCATAAAATTGCTTGGTTAAGTCTAAGGTTTGTTGATTGACTTCTTGTGCTTTGGAGTTAACAGACAATGTTGTACGTTCCGACTTGGTTATGGATTTATTTGTCGCATTTTGAATCGAATCAGAAGCCGTCCCCATTTGCGTAGCGATTTGTTCTGCCGTTTGAAAATTACTTTGAAATTGTCCCATCGCTTGCATCCTCTCCATCTTTTGAATAAATCCTTGCAACTTATCCTTGGTAAATCCCTTCTCTAAGCGATTCAAAATATATTCGAGCTTAGGATTCACACTTATATTGACGGTTTGTTTTGCTTGTTATCCCAATTCATTGAGAGGCTATGTATTCTGTTTGATTATATAATTCTTTATATACCTAAGGTGTATTTTACATTTCTCACTGTCTTTACCTCCTGTTACAAACATGCAGGCCTTATCTTTCCTTGTATCATACCAACCCTTCTTTATATACCAATTAACATGTAAATTATACCATATTTGAATAATACTAGCTTGTGTAAATTTACATCATAATAAATCCAAAGATAGTAGATAGTCCAAAACAGAATAGGTACCAAGAATACATAATATCGTCTATCTGCTGAAAGATAATAAAGTAAGAACAGTGCAATGATAAGAGCGGGAACTAATAGTATAAAATACTTTTTTTTGTGCATTTTCTCACTCCCTCCAAACGAGTATTCCTTTATTTTCGAGCTTTCATTTTAATCAAATATCAATAGAATTATGTGCCATAGCTAATAGAAAAGAAAGCTGCCTATCAGCAGCTTTCCTCTTTATCTATTATAATTTCCCTAATTCACTACCAAGAAATTTCGCAATCTCTAACATACCGTATTTGCCAACAACTGCTTCAGCGTCAGCATTATAGTTTGTGTTCGTATTAATATCATAAGTGAAAATTTCACCATCAGCATTTCGAATGAACTCAATGCCAGCGATCGCTATATTGTTAGCAGCCAAAACAGCTTCATATTTTTGAATAATTGGGTCATTAAATCCTTCAATGATTTGAAACTTCGGTTTTTCCGGAGCTTTCTCTCCAACTGGACAGAACAAATCGCCAATTTGACAAGCATCAGCTGGGCATAATTCAAAACCTTTTGATGTATCTACTTGTACGGCATACACAAACTTTCCGCCCACAAACTCGCAACGCGTAATATAAGGCTCAGGAGCTTGAATATATTCTTGAATCAGTGTAATACCATCTACTGGCTCTTCAAATGCTGCACTTTCTACATAATCTTTTAAAGAAGCAACAGACTGGAACAGTTGAACGCCTAATCCTTTTCCAGCACGGTTATGCTTCGTAATAAATGGACGTCCTTCAAATTGAGCTGCCGCTTCTATAATATGCTCCTTCCCAACAGCCGCAATTGTCTTTGGTGTACGAATTCCTTGAGCGTTTAGTGCCATATATTGTGCAACTTTACTTACTTCAAGCTGCAATGCTCTGCTTCCGTTGAACACCTTTCGATTATGTCGTTCTAACCAAGCAAGTACAGCAGCAGTAAGCTCCGGTGCAAAACGGTGATCTCTCGTATGAGAAGAAGCGCTCATTCGGTTATAAAATACACCTTCTGGCGGAACAGCAGAAAGATCAACAATCCCTTCGTCTAAATGCCATTCTTCATATGGAAGTCCAAGTTCTTCCAACCTTTTTATAAGATGAGTTGTCCACTCTTTATTTTCATGAATAATGTGAATTTTCCCCACAGAAATACCCTCTTTCTAGATGTAATAGTTTCATTATACTATTTTTACTACTCAGCAAAATAATAATTTTGCGATAAAATTATAGCATAAATAAAAAACGAAAGATGACAAAGCATCTTTCGTTTTTTACTAAATGAATAGCTAATTTAAATCACAAAATCCTCTGGAACAAACACTTTCACTTCTTTCGGGCGCACATATACGACCTCGTCTGCCCGAACATGTAACTGCGCAAACTGCTCCTTGCCTACTTCCGCTTCTAAGTACTCTTCCGTTCCTAAACGCTGCAATTCAATATATACAACCGGACCGACTGCATGTATATATGTTACTCTTGCTTGAATTGCATCTTCACTTTGTTTTGTACGTTCAATAGACAACTGATGCGGACGTACATAGGCAATCGCATCTGTATCTGAAACATGCGTATGTTCCGGCGCCTCTAATTCAATAGATCCTAAATTCAGTTTTCCTTTATGAACACGACCATGAAATAAATTTACATTTCCAAGAAAGTCATATACAAATGGGCTAGCTGGATTATCATACACATCTTCTGGTGTCCCCATCTGTTCGATGCATCCTCCATTCATAACAACAATTCGATCAGCAACATCTAGCGCTTCCTCTTGGTCATGTGTAACAAACACACTTGTAATATGAAACTCATCATGTAATTTCCGGAGCCATCTCCGCAACTCTTTACGTACCTTTGCATCCAATGCACCAAACGGCTCATCTAGAAGCAAAATCTTTGGTTCAACTGCCAAAGCTCTTGCTAAGGCAACACGCTGCCTTTGACCACCTGATAATTGAGCGGGATAACGCGCCGCAAAACCATCCATCTTAACAAGTCTTAGTAACTCAAGAACCTTTTCTTCTATTTCTGCTGGAGACGGTCTTAATTTCTTTTTTCTTACTTTCAATCCAAAAGCCACATTTTCAAATACATTCATATGTTTAAAAAGAGCATAATGTTGAAACACAAAACCAACTTGTCGATTTTTCACATGAGTATGAGTTAAATCTTCCCCATCAAATAAGATTGACCCTTGATCTGCTTGTTCTAGTCCTGCAATAATTCGTAATAACGTCGTTTTCCCAGAACCAGATGGGCCTAACAGCGCAACGAGTTCCCCTTTCAGAATTTCTAAGTTAATTTCCCGCAGAGCTTGAAACGTACCATATTGCTTCCATACATTATGAATTTGAATACTCACCCTATTCCATCTCCTTTCTTATCTATTAACGTCCTTTCCATTCAATCCAGTTCTTTATAATTAACGTAACAACCGCAAGCAGTGACATTAAAGAAGCAACGGCAAATGCAGCGGAAAATTGATATTCGTTATATAAAATTTCAATATGAAGCGGCATCGTATTCGTAACACCTCGCACATGTCCCGATACAACAGAAACGGCTCCAAATTCTCCAATCGCACGGGCATTACATAAAATTATGCCATACAGTAAACCCCATTTTATATTCGGCAGTGTAACGCGCAAAAACATTTTCCAGCCGCTTGCTCCTAGCGATAAAGCTGCCTCTTCTTCACTTGTACCTTGTGCCTCCATAACAGGAATTAATTCGCGGGCTACAAATGGGAATGTCACAAAAATAGTGGCAATTACAATACCAGGCACAGAAAAAATAAGCTTCACGCCATGCTCCATTAGCCATGCCCCTAGCTCACCGCGAGGCGTAAATAATAATACAAAAACTAACCCGGCAATAACCGGTGAAACAGCAAAGGGGAGTTCAATAAGCGATAAAAGAAGCTGTTTCCCTCTAAACCGAAATTTTGTAATAAGCCATGCTGCTGCCACACCAAATATCGTATTAAGCGGAACAACAATTAGAGCAACAATAATCGTTAAACGAATCGCAGAAAATGCTTCACTATCTGTAATTGCTGCAATGTACACATCTATTCCATGTTCAAATGCTTTCATGAAAATCGTAATTAACGGTAACAGAAGAAATAAAGATAAATATATAATTGTCACCGCAATCAAAATAATGCGGATTACTTTGGATTCTGCAATAGGTACAGGTGTCTGAACTGTTCTTTGTTTTATTGGTTTAAATAATGACGGTTCCATCCTTTCGTCCCCTTTCTATTCATTTCGCAATCCACGTTTTTGACTCCAGCCCTGAATGATATTAATAGTAAAAAGGAAGAAAAGAGAAACAATCAGCATGACAGCCGCCACAGCTGTCGCACCTGCATAATCATATTGCTCAAGTTTTGTCATAATCATCAGCGGAGCAATTTCTGTTTTGAACGGCATATTTCCGGCAATAAAGACAACAGATCCGTATTCCCCTAGCGCCCTTGAAAAAGCTAGCGAAAATCCTGCTAATAAAGCAGGAAAAATTTCTGGAAAAACAACTTTCCAAAATACTTGTAAACGTGATGCTCCTAAACTGGCCGCTGCTTCTTCCACTTCCTTATCAATATTTTGTAATACAGGCTGAACCATACGCACAACAAAGGGTAAGCCAATAAAAGTTAGAGCAACGATAATACCAAGTGGAGTAAAGGCTATTTTTATATGAAACACATCAAAAATTTTTCCAACCCAGCCGTTTTGAGAATACAAAGTAGTAAGCGTAATACCAGCAACAGCTGTTGGTAAAGCGAAAGGCAAATCAATTAATCCATCAAGCAGCCGTTTTCCCGGGAACGAGTAACGAACAAGTACCCAGGAAATTAATAGACCAAAACAAACATTTATAATCGCCGCTGCAAGTGAAGTTATAAAACTAATTTGATAAGCATGCAATACTCTTCCACTTGTGATAACTTGAAAGAATTTGCTCCATCCTAACTGAGAAGTTTGAATAAAAACGATAGATAATGGTATTAGGACAAACAAACTTACATATAACATCGTAAATCCAAGAGAAAGCCCAAATCCGGGTAAAATTTGCCGCTGCTTCCTACTCTTCTTCCTCACATTCTTTCACCTCATTGCGTCATCTATCTAAATCCATTTTAATGTTCCGACTCATAAGTTACTGCTATACAGCATGCAATATGATCGCTACTTGCTTGCTCCTTTTGTTTTAAACCTTGCATGTGGCAGGAAAAGGCCCCGACCGCTTCTATGCATGGCCAGATGCTCTCTTCCCCCTAAAAAGAAAGGGGTTCTTATGTCGGTTTTTAATTTGTATTTATATACTTCTATTATTTTTGATAGATTTTATCAAAGACACCCCCATCATTGAAATGCGTTTCTTGCGCTTTTTTCCACCCTCCAAACACTTCATCTACTGTAAACAATTGTACTTTCGGGAACTGTGATGCATATTTTTCAACTACCTTTTGATCTCGAGGACGGTAAAAGTTTTTTGCCGCAATCTCCTGTCCTTTCTCCGTATATAAATATTCGAGATATGCTTCCGCTACTTTACGTGTTCCCTTTTTATCAACCACTTTATCCACGACAGCCACTGGAGGTTCAGCAAGAATACTGATAGATGGTGTAACAATTTCAAACTTGTCTTTCCCCAGCTCTTTTTGTGATAGTAATGCCTCATTTTCCCAGGCGATAAGAACATCCCCAATCCCTTTCTCTACAAAGGTATTCGTTGCACCGCGCGCACCTGAGTCTAACACCGCTACATTTTTATATAGCTGACTTACAAATTCTTTTGCTTTTTCTTCACTATTGTTGTGCTTCTTTAATGCATATCCCCATGCCGCTAAATAGTTCCAGCGAGCTCCTCCTGATGTTTTTGGATTTGGTGTAATAACAGAAACCCCTTTCTTTGTTAAATCATCCCAATCTTTAATCCCTTTCGGATTTCCTTTTCGCACAAGAAATACGATAGTAGACGTGTATGGAGTTGAGTTATTAGAAAAACGTTTCTGCCAATCTTCAGATATCAGCTTCTTCTTGCTAATCGCGTCAATATCATATCCCAGTGCCAGCGTCACAACATCTGCTTCTAGTCCATCAATGACTGAACGCGCTTGACTGCCTGAGCCTCCGTGAGATTGTTTCACGGTAACCGTCTCACCAGATTTTTCTTTCCAATACTTTGCGAAATCTTTGTTAAAATCTTGATACAATTCCCGAGTTGGATCATAAGATACATTTAAAAGTTCAATAGACTTTCCTGATTCCGATTTACTAGTAGATGTTGTCGAAGCACATCCTGATAACAGAAACAACGTCGATAACAAAACGCCCGCTCCCTTTGTAATTGATGTTTTCCCCCACAGCTTCATCTATGCCCCTCCTTGTTTTATACAATAGAAAAAAGGCACACAATCTTTTCACAAAGTGAACGTTGTGCGCCTTCAGTTTCTCTGATCAGCTTCTATTGTTTAACTTTTCAATTATTTCTCTTTATTCTAAATACACAATTCCTATATGTCAACTAAGAATTCAAACAATTATTCCATGACAATTAGCAAAAAAATAGCAGCTCTAATATGACGAGCTGCTATTTTTTGTTATGCTTTCACCGCTTTTTCTTTTAACGCCCTTCTCAAAATCTTTCCTGTCGTATTTTTCGGAAGCTCCTCTAGAAACTCAATACTGCTTGGCACTTTATATTTGGCAAGATGCAACGAACAGTACGCCATAAGCTCTTCCACTGTAACAGCATTCGTTTTCGGTACAACATATGCTTTCACTGCTTCACCTAAACTTTCATCTGGAACACCGATTACAACTACTTCAGCAACAGCTTCATGCATATATAGCACTTCTTCTACTTCGCGCGGGTAAACGTTATAACCGCCAACAAGGACGATATCTTTTTTCCGGTCTACAATATAAAAGTAACCTTCTTCATCCATTTTTGCTAAATCACCTGTATACAGCCAGCCATCACGAATTGTTGCGGCTGTATCTTCCGGCGCTTTGTAATAACCCTTCATCACGTTGGGGCCGCGAACGATTAATTCCCCAACTTCGCCAACTGGTACTTCCTCACCCATTTCATTTACAACTTTGTTTTCCACATTCTGAACATTCGTTCCAATTGAACCAGGCTTACGCGGACGATCAAGCGGATTGAAACAAGTGACAGGTGATGCCTCTGATAATCCATATCCTTCTGAAACGATAACACCAAATCGTTGTTCAAAGTTTTTTAGTAAGGCAACAGGCATAGACGCACCGCCAGAAATACAAAAACGAAGCGTATGAACATCTTCTGCACTGGCGTCCTCATGCAAATGTAAATAATTATACATTGTTGGTACTCCAGCGAATATAGTAGCCTCATATGTACGACAAATGCGAAATACTTCTTTCGGGCTAAACTTTGGCAGCATTAAAATCGTTGCCCCGTTTACAATTGGCGCATTAACAGCAACCGTTAAACAAAATACATGGAACATCGGAAGAGCTGCAATTACACGATCATGCTCTGAATACTGTAAATACGAAGCAACATCGCTTGCATTACTGTATAAGTTTTTGTGTGTTAACATTGCCCCTTTTGGCTTTCCTGTCGTTCCAGATGTATATAATATAACGGCGACATCTTCTTCTTGTATATCTGGACCTTGAAAAGCAAGATCTCCGCTCGCTACTAAATTCGTAAACGTTTTCATTTTTTCGGTTTCTTTATGAGTTGAATCTGCTGAGGTTTCACAAATGATGATGTTCTCGATAGAAGGAAGTCTTGATGTAAGTGATTGCATAACTGGTAGAAGGATGTCGAGTGTGATGATTGCTTTAACGTCTCCATTTTGTAAAATGTAATATAGTTCATCTGGTGTATAAATTGGGTTGATTGGAATAACGGTGGCTCCTGCACGCATTGCCCCGTATAAACCGATTAAAAAGTGCGGTGAATTCCCAACAATTAATGCGACATTGTCTCCTTTTCCAATGCCCATATTTGCTAAACTACTAGAAAACTTTTTGACTAATCCGTTAAATTGGTCATAAGAAACCGACTGATCCTGAAAAATATAAGCCGGCTTGTCCCCTTTCTTTTTCACCGTTTCGGCTAATCTTTGAACGAGATTCACAAAACCCCCACCTTTTATAAAATTTTAAAAATTCTAAATACATTATATTAAAAGAAAATTAAGGGTGCAAGTTACATTTCATGAAACAAATATAAAAAACAACCATACGTCAGATTAACGAGCTCGGTTTAGGAGTACAAAAACTTTATTAAACAATCAATTTTCGGTTCAAATCGCACAGGATTTGAACCTTTTGTTTTTGTTGGTTTAATTAGGTTTTTTGGTAATTGATGTATAAATTAGCATACTAATTAACAGAGTGACAATGTTCAATGTCATATGTGCGAAATGCATGCTAAAATTAGTTCCAAATATTATTGCTAAAACATAAGTGAATTTGATGAGGTGAATAAGGATGAACTTTATTAAACCGAAAAACAATTTGATTTGAACAATATAATTTATTTTAAATAATTATAAAAGAGCTTGGAATCCCAAGCTCTTAATGTTTTTTATTGGTTATTGGTGTTTCATTACTTCAAAGGTTTAGCAATAATTACTTTATAGTAACACCCAAAATTTTGGCAACAGTATTTAGGTTATCTCGATTCACTTTGATGAGTTCTGCAATTTTTGTGTTATTTTTGCTCGTTATGGCATCTTGCAGCTCATCGTATTTTCCGTGAATGTCTTCAGCATATGTTTTGCCCTTTTTCTCTGTTAATGGAGGTAGAATTGCAGCATGAAATTCATCGTGAAGATTACCAGCAAGAGTAGTAGCAGACGTATAATCTCCCTTGTTAACATCTTGCTCAATTGTTGTAAAGCCATTAAGTTCATCTTGGAATGCTTTCGCTAAAGATTGTTGATTCCCCATTTCCATTCCTTTCATCGAGTTATCCTGGTCGGATTTTGGAGCTTGACTACTTTGGTTAGACTTATTATTGTTTTGTGACGTTCCACAACCTGCAAGACTTAGTGCTAGTAGTGCTCCTAGAATTACTGCAAATCTTTTTTTATTCATTTTTTCCCCTTCTTTTTTTGATTATTAAATTTACCCACATCCAAATTCCTGAGATACTTAGCACAATCATGCATATTGCTCCTAAATCGGTAAGCCAAACTATTGAAGTGTTCCCAACACTACCAGAATGTAAGGCAAAAATAAACTTTTGCAACTCGAACGCAGTATTGGAAGCATAACCAATAAGAGAACGGTGATTTAGCAAGATTCCAGTAATGGACATAATTAGAACTAACAAAGAACCAATTAATCCAGCGGTATGGTGTACCATTTTTAAAATTTTATACATAGTAACACTCGCATTTTTTTATAGTATTTACGTGATTTAATATATCATATCTATTTTTAAAAAAATAATGGAAAACCCTGCAAAAATTAATCCAATAAAGTAGACAAATAGCTACAAAGTGATTATTCAGTACTGTTGGATATTATCTCCATTAAATAACGTCTTTATTAATCTGGACATAACGTAATTATCAAATTAGCTCGATTGGCGTATTTTCTTTCTAAAATTATACCAATTAATTTGTTATTTGTACTACGAAATAGCAATAAAAAAGGTATGCGAAATCATCTGCGATTTGGCATACCTTTTCATATGTTTTTTAATGTTTGTACATCAAAACTGAACTACTTAACGTAAGATAAGGCTGTTTCTTATATCATTAAAAGAATAAAGATAAGAAATCTTCTTTTGTTATATTACCAAAATAACGTGGCACTTCTACATCTGCTAGCGCCTCAGCAAATGCCTCCTTATCAAACACCTTACCTCTTAAACGCTCTTCAATGTCATGTACATCTTCAACACCAAAGAAGTCCCCGTAAATCTTACATTCAGAGACTACACCTTTTTGTACTTCTAACCGAACATCTACTTGTCCAACTGGGAAACGGTGTGAATGCTGCAAATTAAATTTTGGAGATTTTCCGTAGTTCCAATCCCAATTTCGATAACGTTCTTCTGAGATTTTATAGATTTCTTTCCAATCTTCTTCCGTTAATTCATATGTTGGAATTTCACTTTCGCCTTCAAAAATATTTTCTAAAAGGAGTTGTTTAAATTCTTCAATTGTAATTTTCTCATTTAAAAATTCTGTAATGTTTGCAACGCGGCTGCGAATGGATTTAATTCCTTTTGATTGAATTTTATCCATTTTTACATTTAATGCCGATACAACATGGTCAATTTCAGAATCAAATAATAACGTACCGTGACTAAACATACGACCTCTTGTCGCAAACTGAGCGTTACCAGAAATTTTTCTTCCTTCCGCTAAAATATCGTTACGACCGCTTAATTCTGCGTTAATCCCTAATTTTCCAAGCGCTATTGTCACCGGTTCTGTAAACCTTTTAAAATTGTTAAAACTATCTCCGTCATCTTTCGTAATAAAGCTAAAGTTTAAATTTCCTAAATCATGATACACAGCACCGCCACCAGAAAGACGTCTTACAACGTGAATGCCCTTTTCACGCACATAATCCGCATTAATTTCTTCTACTGTGTTTTGATTCTTTCCAATAATGATAGACGGCTCATTAATATAAAACAGTAAATACGTTTCGTTAATATTTAAGTTTTTCACACAATATTCTTCAATTGCTAAGTTAATCGTTGGATCTGTAATTCCTTTATTATCAATAAATAACATCGTTTCACCTCAAGATTCCCAAACGTAACCGCTATGAGCAAGCACCGTGCGGCCGTTAAAAATTTGTTTTGCTTCCGCTACTAGATCGGATAAATTTCCTGTATGCGGCAAATGGGTTAAAAGCAGCTCTCCTACATTTGCTTGTTTTGCAATTTCTCCTGCTTCTGTACTATTCATATGCCCAGCTTTTGATCCATCTTGATGCGCATACATGTTACATTCACAAATAAATACATCTGCATTTTGTGCAAATGAAACAAACTTTGGCATGTAACTAGAATCTGCCGTATATACAACAGTTTTCTCACCTGCTGTAATTCGCATTGCAAAACATATAGCAGGATGCACTGTTTGTAAGAAAGAAATGGAAAATGGACCAATTTGTAATGTGTCCGCTGGGTTGTAAGGAACCCCTTTTGTATACGGTATATGTGTTAACGATGCAAACCCTTTTGCATCAAAGGTATGGCCATAAATCGGCAGTTCTGGTAATACACCATTTGTCATGCTTGTAATTAAGCGAGCATATTGGAGTACTCCAATATCAGCAACATGATCGTGATGATAATGTGATAACAGAACAGCATCTATATCAGAAGGCGTTATGTATTTTTGAAGCTGTGCTAGTACACCGCTGCCACAGTCGATAAGTAAACGAAAGCCATCATGTTCAAATAAATATCCAGACGTTGCCTCTCCCGCTTCCGGAAAACCGCCCCAAAAGCCAACAACTGTCATTTTCATATGTATTCATCCTTTCTAATTCACTAATCATTGTTTTACATACCTTGTTTCACTTTCTATTCTACATTCTTAACTATAATGGATTTTCTACACATTTTCATTATTTTCAAATTTGTTATAAAACAGTTGTTGACTTTAATCATTTGTACTAATACAATAATAATAACAAATGGAAATGGAGGGATTTACCATGATAGATCAACCAATGGAGTTCTTCAGAAACTTACCGGCAAAAACTTGTTCCCACTGCGGAAGAGAGATTGATGAGCAACACGAAGCGTACCACAACAAATGCGAGGATTGTACGCACGAAGATTAATAGATTGTAAATATAAAAAACCTAGCAGACATTGTCTACTAGGCTGGCATCATTGTACTTCTCACCGTTGACCCTTTCACCAAGAGCTCCAGTTCAAACTCGTACACTTCTTTATTTCGATAATTTTTCGTATGAATTTTATCCATCATCAGTTCAACAACTTTACGCGCCATTTCATCAATTGGCTGATCGATTGTTGTAATACCTGAGTCCGTAATTTGTGATAAGAACTGATTATCAAAACCAACTACAGCTAAATCATCAGGAATGCTCCAGTTGTGTTTGCTTGCTTCTGTGATAATTCCTGCTGCGACTTCATCTCCCCCTGCCAAAATAGCGGTAGGATTTTTTTTGTCTTGCAAAAGCTCATAGAACATATTTTTTCCATCCTCAACGGAGTAAGCGCTTTCAATGAAATCAATCGACTCAACTTGTTTGCTTTTCTCTGTTACAGCACGCAAAAATCCCATTTTTCTCTGTTGATTTATCACCTTTGTCTCTTTCCCCCGACAAAAGACAAGATGACGATATCCTTGATCTAACACATGCTTCGCTGCTATGTAAGCTCCTTGTGCATGATCAAAGTTTACAGTTGGAATGTTTGCTTCTTCAATATATTCATTGCATAAAACAATCGGGCCATGCTGTAAATAAGGCTCAACATCCTCCCACGAATTTTCAAGTGAACATAAAATAATTCCATCTACTTGTTTCGTAGATAACAATTGTAAATACTCCATCTCTTTTTCTGGTAAATATCTCGTTTGACAAATAATCAGTTTATATTTATGATCTGAAGCGACAATTTCAATTGCCTCAATAAATTTACTGAAAAAAGGATCTGTCACGCGCGGAACTAAAACCGCAATCGTTTCTGTCTTTTGCTTACGAAGTCTTCTCGCCGCAGAATTCGGAACAAATCCAAGGTGTTTCATCGCTAATTGTACTCTCTTTTTCTTCTCTTCCGATACATACGGATGGTTATTAATTACCCGAGAAACCGTTGTTCTTGATAACCCCGCTAATTTCGCTACGTCCTCGATCGTCGACACGAAATTCTCCCCCTTTGAATGAAAACGTTTTCTTATTTAGAATTATATAGTATATAATTGGAAACTGCAAGACACCTCAGAGGAAAATTACTATATTGATATTGTAAAACTTAAAAACTAGTAAATTAATACTATAAACTGCAGGAAAAATCGCTCTATAGTTCGAATTCATTTTTGTGTTGTAACTATAGCTTATAAACCAAAAAGGATGATATAGATGAATCGAACAGATCGTTTACTTTCCATTGTTATGGAATTACAGCGACAAAGAATCGTAACAGCAGACACTTTAGCAAAAAAATATGAAACTTGTAAGCGGACAATTTATCGAGATATGCAAGCACTATGTGAATCTGGTGTCCCCATTCTCTCTGTTCCAGGGCAGGGTTACTCTTTAATGGAAGGATATTTCCTACCGCCAATCCACTTAAAACCAGAAGAAGCTGTTACCCTGTTGTTAGGTAATGATTATGTTGAACAAAATCTGCATAACCCTTTCCGTATACACGCTCAATCTGCCAAAGAAAAACTTGAAGCAATTCTCCCTGCTGAACAAAAACAAAAAGTAAAAGAATTACGGGGCACATTTCGTTTCCTTTCTACTTCTTTTTCTCATAATACCTTTGAATTTAAACAGGAACAGAAGATTTCTACTTTACAAGAATCCATCGAAAAACAGATAGGTATCTCTTTTTATTACCGGAAACCAAATCAAGCCGAAACACAAAAAGAAAAAAGAGTCGTTCATCCCTATGGTCTCGTAAACATTTCTGGATTATGGTATCTTGTTGCTTATTGTTTACTTCGGAAACAAATACGACATTTTCGCTTAGATCGAATGAACGATCTAATACAAGAAAAAGAAACTTTTACAAAACCGCAAAACTTTTATTTACTAGAATACACACCAGAAAATAATCGTACTGTAACCGTCCACCTTGTGTTTCAACATTCTGTTTTTCATAAAGTAATAGAAACCCGTTATTTTTATATGGATACATATGAACTGAAAGAAGACGGTCTCCATGTTTTTCTAAAAGTAAGACAGTTAGATGAAATTTTCCAGTGGGCATTTAGCTGGGGAAGCAAAGTAAAGGTATTAGAACCACCCCTGCTTGCAGAAAGAATAAAAGAGGAAGCAAAAAATATATTAGATATGTAACTTTTTATTTTCACTACTGACATAATGGTGTCAGTAGTACTTCTTTATAATAAAAGAGAAGAAATTAATGATAAGAAGAAAGGGAGTATGTAACATGAAAACAAGTACAGTTTTGGAGAAATTTGAAGAGTTAGCAACATACTACATAAAGGAGCTGGAGAAGTCCCCATTAGAACTATTCATACAAAAACCTTCCGATGAAGAATGGTCCCTTGGACAAATGTACAATCATCTCATTTTATCAGCATTCCATATGCAAATAGCAGCTATTGAAAAATGTGCAAATCAAACAGCTGCTATTGGCGGAGATAAAACAGACGCCGGAGAAAAAATTTACGCAATGGGAGCATTTCCTCCCATCCAAATTAAAGTACCTGCTCACCCTGCATATACACCGAACAATCCAACGAATAAAGAAGGGATTAAGCAAGGACTATTACAACTTATAGAAAAAATGAAAGAAATTGAACCTACATTATCAACTATTCCAAATAACTATAAAGTACAACATCCCCGCCTTGGTTATTTAAACGCAACGGAATGGTTTGAACTTATTTATATGCATTTTCAGCATCATCTTCGTCAAAAAGAAAGACTCGATCTATTACACGTTAATGGGTAAAAACTACTCTTTTACCACGACATATCGTTATCCAAAATACAAAAAAGCTAGCACTTTGCTAGCTTTTTTGAAGAGACTAGGAACCCTTAATGAAAGGGCTTTCAAAATTTATTTTCTCTAATGAAGAATGTTTATCGTATTCATCATGAAACATGATCTCTCGAAATTTCTATTTTCTTGTACTGATCATGTTTTACCACCTGGCGAGCTTCGATATCTTGATGCCCTTCATTCTTTAACATTTCTGAAACATCTACAACAACTGTATTTATTAAAATGTTTACTACATATCCAGTTAATTTTAAGGATGGGTTATCACGATAAGGAAACTGAACATAATCCCCAATGTTTACTTTGTTCATTTGTTCCATACTAAAAACCTCCTAATATGTACTTTATGTTTTTTCTTTATAGTTGTTTCTACTTTTCCACCTATTCTTCCTTCACAACAATACACTTTATTAATCATTATGCAAAAAGTATCTACAAATGCAAAGAAATATGTATAAAGTGAAACTTTTTTCTTCATCTTCCACTGACAGAAAGCCCGCCCAATTAAGCTTTTATGGAATCGAAAATAACACGGAAGATCATTTTTGGCGTTAGAATAGGAAACACATTCGAGTTCTGGAATTATAGTTGGAACAACAAAGGAAGAAATTACAAAAAGTATGGACCATTTACGTGGGTAATGTTAATTATGGCATATATCGTTCTCGTAAAAAAGAAAAAGAAGATAACCATCTATCATATATAGTTGGTTATCTTCTTTTTGTTCTTTGTGTATGAAATAGATTTACTTATTTAGGTCGAATTCCCTTTTTATTTAGTTACATGTCAATCTTGAAGTAACTTATAAATATCTTCTTTTACGGGAATAGAAGATATTGCTCCTTTTCCAGTTGTAGTAAGAGCCCCACTTGCGTTTGCAAATGTTAATATCTCCTGCCAATGCATATGAAGCACCTCTTCTATATTTTGTTGCCCTACGTTTTTCTCTAACAATTTATATAAGAAACCGCCAATAAATGCGTCTCCTGCACCTGTTGTATCCTGCACTACAACACGATATCCATTAGATTGATACCATTTATCCTTCATATATAATTCCGCACCTTGTGCTCCTTTTGTATAAATAACAACTTTTACATCTCCTACAAACAAAGACTCAATCGCCTCTTTTTCATCAGAAATACCAGTAATAAACGTCAGCTCTTCATCTGAAATTTTAACAATATGTGCAAGCGGAATAAATTCCAAAATCGTTTTTCGACAATCTTCAGCATGTTTCCAAAGCGGGAGACGTACGTTAGGGTCGAAGCTGATAATCCCCCTGTTTTCTTTCACAGAGCGAATTGCCTTCACATGCGCATATTTCATCGGACTTTCTACTAAATCGACGGAACAAAAATGAAGAATATCACCTTTTTCAAACCAACTTTCCTCTATTTCATTTTCATGAAACAACAAATCTGCAGAAGGATTGCGATAAAAGGAAAAATCACGTTCTCCATCTTCGCGTAATGAGACGAAAGCAAGGCCTGTATTAGCTTCGTTCGTTCTTGTAACCTTGTCTGTATTTACACCTACTTCTTGTAATTGTTCTAAAAGGAAATCACCAAATGCATCTGTACCTAACTTTGTAAGCATATATGAGTTTCCTCCATACTTTGCAACTGCGGCTGCTACATTCGCAGGTGCTCCTCCAGGAACACGTTGAAATTCAACTACATCTTTTAGCGCTTTTCCTTTTTGAATAGGAATGAAGTCAATTAAAACTTCCCCGATTGCATATAAGTTCTTCATACATTCCACCTCTTCTTATTCATAATCCCATTTGGTTGCTTGTAATAATACACTGCCTTCTTTTGCAAAAAAATGAATTTCTTTGCTGTCGGTTCTTGGAAATATCCGACCGGTAAATACCTCTTCTCCATCATTTATAAAAATCTCAACAGAAGATGTATCCACAAATAAATGAAATTTAATCGTTTGTGCATCTACTGAACATTTCCTCTTTGTTCCATAAGATTCTCCCACAGCTTCTCCTGAATGTGTGCGATCTAGTATTACTTTTCTCTCTAGAGCATGATACTTAACTACTGTTCTCTCATTTTCACTCACTCGAAATGCAATTCCATATTCAGTTGCATTCTCATTTGTAAACTCACAAATCATTTCATATGCTGTTCCTGTAAATCCCTCATACATTTTCTGTTCATTGCAGATCATATCTTTTATTTTATATTGCTGTTTACGAAGTGCTTGAAGTTCTTTTACCGGGCGTTGAATAAGCTTGTCTCCTCGAACAAGTAATTCTCTTGGTAATGTCAAACAATGCGCCCAACCATTTTTATCAGTTGGATAATTTATTTCTGGCAATCCCATCCATCCAACTAAAATACGCCGCCCCTCTGTATCTAGCATTGTTTGAGGGGCATAAAAATCAAATCCTCTGTCCAGCTCCTGGAAGGAACCATGTGACATAGATAATTGTTTCACATCCAGCTTGTCTCCAAGAATATAGCCAGATTGATAAATATTATGATAGTGATCTCCTTTAGGTTTTAGACCTTGCGGGGAAAAAAGAAGAACTCCTCTATCATGTAGCTCGAAATAATCTGGGCATTCCCACATATAACCGAAATGATTCAAATTTATTTGCAATTCTCCTTCATAGCTCCACTGCAATAAATCAGGCGATCGGTATAATACTACACATCCTGTTTCATCTTCTCGTTGTGCTCCAATGACTGCATAAAACATTTTGCCCTTTTTCCAAACCTTCGGATCACGAAAATGGTCTGTATATCCATTCGGAACCTCTTGAATGACAGAATGCTCTAACTTGTTGATTTTTCCCGTTTCATCCATAATAGCAATACATTGATAAGGTTTTCTTACCCATTTTTCATCACGAGTATTACCGGTGTAAAATAAGTACAACTTCCCTTCATGCTCAATTGCACTTCCAGAATAAGCGCCATGGCTGTCATAATCATTTCTCGGTTCAATCCCTATACCAGCATTTTCCCAATGAACAAGATCTTTTGATTTCGTATGATACCAATACTTTAAACCATGCACAGGGCCAAGCGGAAACCATTGATAAAACAAATGGTATTCACCATTATAATAAGAAAATCCATTCGGATCATTTAGTAAACCCGTTTCCGGCTGTATATGAAACGTTTGCCGCCAAGAACAATTATTTACTCTTGTTTGTAATTTCTGAATTTCTTCTGAGCTTACCTCCTCAATCCGGCGATAGCGCTGTTCCCTTGTCCATACCATTTCTATCAAACTCCCTTAATAAATAGAGGAGAATGAAACCATCCTCCTCTTACCGAAAATTAAGCTACCTCTTTTTGAGAAGAGTTGCTCTCCTTCTTTTCTGTTCTTTTGGCTAAAATAAGCGTTAATGCAAAAGCAATAATAAAGGAAATTACCATTCCAGTTACATAAGGAATAATGCAGTCTGGTCTAATCGAAATAATACCAGGTAAACCAGCAGCTCCTAATGAAATTGCTTTTACCTTGTAAAAAGTTATAAAAGCAGATGCGACTCCCGAACCAATAATAGCTCCTATAAACGGATATCTTAGTTTTAAATTAACACCAAACATTGCTGGCTCTGTAATACCTAGAAGTGCTGAAATTCCAGCTGCTGACGCAATGCCTTTCACTTTCTTATCTCGTGTAATAAGAAAAACTGCAAGCGTTGCTGCGCCTTGGGCAACGTTAGACATCGTTGCAATTGCAAATATGAATGAACCGCCTGTTTTTGCAACGTCAGCTAATAATTGCGTTTCGACTGCAATAAAACTATGATGCATACCTGTAATCACAATTGGTGCATAGAGGAACCCAAAGATCCCGCCACCAATAAATCCAGTTGTATCGTATAACCAAACGATTCCATCTGTTAACAGATTTCCCGCATAACGTGTAATTGGTCCTACTGCTGTAAAAGTTAATAAACCTGTAATAAAAATCGTTAATAAAGGTGTAAGAAGATTATCAAGTGCTGTTGGAATTACTCTTCGTAAATATGTTTCTATTTTTGCTAGAATATATGATGACACAAGAACTGGTAATACTGTACCTTGATATCCCACTTTTTCAATAGTTATACCGAATATGTGCCAAGCGGGTACTTTATTAGCCACCAAAGCTGCCCCATACCCATATCCATTCAATAAATCAGGATGGACCATTAACATACCAAGAGCTGCTCCAAGATAAGGATTCCCTCCAAATCGTTGTGTTGCTGAAAACCCAATTAAAATTGGTAAGAATACGAATGCTGCATTTGCAAATGTATTAATAAGTGCTGCTAAATCTGTTATTTGAGGATTTGCTTCTACTAATGATTTCCCTGTAATAAATAAATCTTTTGCCGTTAATAGATTATTAATCCCCATTAATAATCCGCCAGCTACGATAGCGGGAATAATAGGAACGAAAATATCTGAAAGCATTTTCACAAATCGTTGAAGCGGATTCAATTTTTTTGTTCCAGCGGCTTTCACATCTTTTGTAGACATCTCGGAAAGATCTGTCAATTTTGCAAGCTCTTTATACACTTCGTTTACAGTTCCTGAACCTATAATCACTTGAAACTGTCCACCCGTAGAAAAAGTTCCCTTCACCGTATCCATGCTATCAAGTTTCTTTTGATCAACTTTTCCTTCATCATGTAAAACTAAACGTAAGCGAGTTGAACAGTGTGCTGCTGCCGAAACATTCTCTTTACCGCCAATTGCCTCCAAAATTTCTTTTGCAATTTGATTGTAGTTCATAACGCTCCCCCTTTATTATACACCCTTTGGAACCGGTTCCAAATTTGAGTTTATGAAAAACCAGTCCTTGGAACCGGTTTCAATAAAATTATATGATTGCTTTTATATATTGTCAACGCTTTCTCTTTCAATTATTTCATATTGGGATATCGAAATTTTCTCTATTTCTTCTTCATTTATGAGTTTCACAATATTTCCAGCTGCCATTTGTCCAACTTCTTTGTAGTAAAATTTCACAGTTGTTAAAGCGGGATGAATCACCTCTGTTACTTGATATCCACCAAATCCAGTAATGGACAAATCTTCAGGAACTCGTAAACCTCTCATATATGCGGCTTTTAATGCACCAAGTGCGATATTATCTGTTGCACAAGCTAAAATAGAGGGTTGAAACTCTTCAATAATTTCAGATGCGGTTCCAATCGCGTCTGCGATATTAAAACTTGTTTCATAATACTTCACTTCACAATCCGATTTTGTAGCTACAGCTTCTTTGAACCCCTGTTTTCGTTTTACGCCAACCGCAATATCATGTTCTCCTACACCTAAATACCCGATTCTTTTATGCCCCTTTGCGAGGATATATTGCCCTATATCATAAGCCGCTCCGTAATCATCATGAATGAAACTGTACACTTCTTTATGCTGCTGCCCAACAAGCAGAACTGGTATATCAATTTTACGAAAAGCTTCTATATGCTGATCGGTAATTTGAGTAGCCAGTAAAATAATCCCTGCAACCTTTTGATTTGCCAATGTATAAATGTTTTCGATTTCCCGTTCTAAATCTTGATTAGAGTTGGATATTAACATTTGATAATTTAGTTCTTTTAACTGCTCATCGATACCAATTAATGTTAGCGATGAAGCATAGGAATCCAAACGTGGTACGATTGTACCAATAATATTTGTTTTCTTTGCCTTTAAACTTTGAGCAAACGTGTTAGGAATATATCCTGTTTCTTGAATCGCACGCTTGATTTTCTCTTTTGTCGCATCACTAACAGAACCGCCATTCAAATAACGGGAAACTGTACTCTTTGCAACCCCTGCTATTTGAGCGATATCAGAAATTGTTTTTTTCATTGTTTCATCTCCATCTTCATATACGATTGTTAATCATATCATCTGTTTTTATTCTAGTCTCCTACGTTGAAAAATAAAAGTTATATATACCTTTCTACTGACAAAGCACCTATATATTTATATATAATTCGCATTCCCACACATCGAAAACTCAACCTTACAATTTTGTAAGGATACTGTCATAATACGGAATTGTTCCCAATATATGCTTTTCTGTAAAATAATAGATATAGGAAACATTCAAATTATTTTCAGGGGGAACAATCGTGAAAAAGAGCATCATCGCACTAGCAATCTTATACATATTCTTAACTGTACAAACAATTTCTTCACTGTTTGGTAAGGAACATTATAACGATGCTGTAAACAAGCTAAGAGAAACAAAAGAAGTAACCTCTTTTCAAACAGCAAAAGATGGTGTGATTCTATTAAAAGGAAACATAACGACTGAACGGCCAGTTACAGATGAAACAAAAGTAAATAAAGAATTTGCTTTACTTGAAAAAAAGTCTTATAGAAGAAAAAAATTAAGTTGGAAAAGCATGGATACCGAAAAACATATTCCAGCGCACCTTTCTGTAAATGGTGAATCACTTCCTGCTTTAAACGAAAAAGAAATTCGATTGGCAATCGAGCCTATTCCACTTTCTTCAAAAGACATTACTACAACTGAGGACTACACCTTAAAAAAAGACGATACACAATTAACAATACATAGTAAAGGATACCGTTATCACGGAATTGAAAATAACACGGAAGCTCTAATTTTTGGAGTAAAAAAAGGAAACAACCTTGAAGGCTATAATGGTTCTGAAATTTTAATAGGTAAAACAAAAGAAGAAATCACAAAGAATATGAAAATGAAAACACTCTTCGAAAAATATGCACCATTTGCTTGGGGCATTTTTACGCTTATCCTTGTTAGTTATGGTGTACATCGTTTTCGGAAAAAGAAAAAAGTAGCATAATAAAATAAAAAAATCCTAAAGGCTAATGCCTTTAGGATGTATCAATTATTCTGCTTCCGCAAATTTTCCGAACTGACGCTTATGCATCCAAGTTAGTGCTCCAATTGTTCCAAGTGAGAAAAGAACAATAAAGATCATTAAAGCGCCTGCATTGTGCCACATAAAGCCAAAATCTCCACTTGAAATAACTGCTCTATATCCTGCTATGGAATATGTCATTGGTAACCATCCATAAAACACTTGTAATGGTTTTGGAATTAACTCAAGCGGGAATGTACCAGCACTTGTTGTTAACTGTAAAATTAACAGCAGGATCATAATAAAACGTCCTACATCGTTGAAAGCTGTTACAAAGAACTGAACTAACGCAAAAAATGATAAACTTGTAATAATACTAAACACTATAAAATACGGCACACTTTGTACTTTCACACCTAACCCTAATAACAATACTGCATCCACAATAACTGCTTGAATAACAGCAACTATGAATAATACACCAAACTTACTAATAAACCAGCTAAGTCCTGATTTCGGTATACCAACTGTTTCACGTAGCGGGAACACGATAGTTAATATAAGTGCCCCAACTAATAACCCAAGAGATAAGAAGTATGGCGTAAAACCTGTTCCGTAATTCGGCACTTCTGTTAATTTCTCAGTTTTCACTTTCACTGGGTTAGCGAACATTTCGTATTCCTTCTTATTACCTTTTACTTCACTTGTTTTCTCAGCACCCTCGCCAAGTTTTGTTGCGAGTTCTTTTGAACCGTCATTTGCATCGCCTAATCCATTCGTTACTTTAGCAGAACCATCAAGTAAAGCACTTACTCCGCTTGTTAATTGACCGGAGCTGCTTGCTAAAGTATTTAACCCACCTGTTAATTGTCCTGAGCCAGTTGCTAATTGATTTAAGCCAGTTTGGAATTTCCCTTTTGAATCTACTAACTGGCCTAGCCCTCCTGTAATCTGTCCTGAGCCAGTTGCTAATTGACTTAAGCCAGTTTGAAATTTCCCTTTTGAATCTACTAGCTGTCCTAGTCCTCCTGTCACTTGCCCTGATCCAGTTGCCAATTGATTTAAACCAGCTATTGATTCTGTTGACAGCTGATTTATTCCATCATTTAGCTGGCCAGCTCCACTTGCAAGTTGTGTTGCTCCGGCTTCAATTTGTCCAGCACCTTTTTCTCCAGCTAGCCCTTGGACGCCTTGTGCAACTCCTGCTGTACCTTTAGAAACTTGTTGACTACCTTCCATTATTCCTTGAACAGCAGGTTGTAATTGCTTTCTATATTCTTCTGGCAAATTTTTAATTTGTTCATTTAAATCCGCTAAGCTCTTTGCAACTTGTTGAGCTCCTCCCGCTGTTTGTTGTGCAGCATCACTCAATGTATCTGCTTGTTTCTTCCATTTGGATACTCCTTGTGAAAGTCCAGAAGCTCCTGAGCTTATATCTTGTGCACCTTTTTGGGCTGCTTTTAATCCAGATTGATATTTACCTTGAGGATCATTGAACTGATTTAATCCATTTGTGATTTGTTGCGAACCACCCAATAACTGACCTAAATTTGATTGTAATTCCCCTTTTGGATTAATTAATTCATTTAAACCACCTGTGATTTGTTGCGAACCACTTAATAACTTGCCTAAATTCGTTTGTAATTCTCCCTTTGGGTCTATAAATTGACTCAAACCACCTGTGATTTGCTGCGAGCCACTCAATAACTGATTCACTCCACTTGGCATATCACTTACTTTACTATTCAACTCACCTAAGCCATCTGTGATTTGCTGTGAGCCGTCTTTTAATTGATTCGTACCATCATGAAGCTTACCTGCTCCCTCACTTGCATCGGCGAAACCTTTAGAAACATCTTTTAATGAATCAAACATTGTCTCAGCATACGTTTTTGTTAACGTACTTGACACTTCACCTTTAATTTTTTCAACTGCTGTTTCACCAATTTTTGAAAATAAATAGTTTATCCCTTCATTTGGGATGTACTCTAATTTTAATTGTTGTGGATTTGCTTCTTGAAGCGTTGTTGCATTTTCAGAGAAATCTTTTGGAATACGAATCGTCATGTAATATTTACGATTATCCATTCCCTTTTTAGCTTCTTTTTCACTTACAAAATCCCATTTAAAATTTTTATTTTCTTTTAGATTATCAACAAGTTCATTACCTACTTTAAATTCTTTTCCATCATGTACTGCACCTTTATCAAGGTTTACAACTGCAACTGGTAAATCTTCTAATTGACCATATGGATCCCAGAACGCCCATAAGAATGTAGCAGCGTACAATAACGGAATAAATAATACTGCAATAATTGGAATTAAGATTTTTTTGCTTTTAATAATCGCAGCAAACTCTTTTCCAAGCAGTTTAAATCCTCGCATTGTCTCACTCTCCTCACAAATAAATCATTGACCTTTTTATTCATTCGGTCATTTTTAAAAAAAATAATAAGACTATCTACTGACAATCTCGTCTATCCAGTATTCTCTCTTGTTGACTCCCCTCTTCAAACTTTTGACCAAATCGCTCATTTAGTCATATTTTATAATAAAAGGATTATCTTATTTTGACAATCCCTTTAATAAATATAATTCAAAAAGTTCAGCAATATCCTCTTATTTCTAACGCTCCGTGATACTTTTCCCAGTCAAAAATAAGAGATACATACAGACGAAGCATGATAAAAATGAAAGGATATTTCTTACCACCAATCCACTTAAAACCCGAAGAGGCTGTCTCTACAATATAAAAAATCCTAAAGGTTCATTAAAATATAACCTTTAGGCTTCTTTTTCGTTTATTCTGCTTCCGCAAATTTTCCGAATTGACGCTTATGCATCCAAGTTAATGTTCCAATTGTTCCAAGTGATAATAGAACGATGAAGGTCATTAAAATACCTGCATTGTGCCACATAAAGCTGTAATCTCCACTTGAAATAACCGCTTTAAATCCTGATACAGAGTATGTCATTGGGAACCATGCGTTAAACACTTGCAATGGTTTTGGAATTAACTCAAGCGGGAATGTACCAGCACTTGTTGTTAACTGTAAAATCAATGTCAAGATCGCAACAAAACGTCCTGCATCGCTGAGAGCTGTTACTAAAAATTGAACTAACGCAATAAATGTTAAGCTTGTAATGATACTAAACAATACGAAGTATGGAACACTTTGTACTTCAACACCTAACCCAAGCAGTAATACTGCATCCGCAACAAGTGCTTGAATCACACCAACAGCTAAAAGCACACCAAACTTACTAATAAACCAGCTAAATCCAGATTTCGGCATCCCTACTGTTTCGCGTAATGGGAACACGATAGACAATAACAGTGCCCCAACGAATAAACCAAGGGATAAGAAATACGGTGTAAAGCCTGTTCCGTAGTTTGGAACTTCTGCCGTTTTCTCAGTTTTCACTTTTACTGGACTAGAAAACATATCGTATGTCTTATTCGTACCTTTTGTTTCACTTGTTTTCTCAGCACCTTCGCCAAGTTTTGTTGCAAGTTCTTTTGAACCGTCGTTCGCTTCACCTAATCCACTCGTTACTTGACCAGAACCGTCTTGCAAACGAGTTAAACCACTTTGGAAATCTCCTTTTGGATCTACGAATTGACCTAAACCACCTGAGATTTTTTGTGAACCATCAAGTAAAGCACTAACTCCGCTTGCTAGTGGACCCGCACTATCTGCCAAGGTATTTAAACCGCTTGTTACTTTCCCTGAACCATCAAGTAGCGCACTTACTCCGCTTGCTAGTGGGCCTGATTGACTTGCTAATTCATTTACCCCCGCTGTTACTTTTCCTGAGCCATCTGCCAATTGATTTAAGCCAGCTATTGATTCTTTTGACAGCTGATTTATTCCATCATTTAGCTGGCCAGCTCCACTTGCGAGTTGTGTTGCTCCGGCTTCAATTTGTCCAGCCCCTTTTTCTCCAGCAAGTCCTTGTGCACCTTGTGCAACTTCTGATGTACCTGCAGCTACTTTTTGACTCATTGCAATTAATTGTTGTAGTTGTTGCTTATCTTCTTCAGGTAAGTCTTTCAATTTTCCATTTAGCGCCGCTAAACCATCAGCAACTGCTTTTGCCCCACCTGCTGTTGTATTTGCACCAGTACTTAGCTTATCTGCTTGTTTCTTCCACTCCGATACTCCTTGTGAAAGTCTAGAAGCTCCTGAGCTTATATCTTGTGCACCTTTTTGGGCTGCTTTTAATCCAGATTGATATTTACCTTGTGGATCATTGAACTGATTTAATCCATTCGTAATTTTTTGCGAACCGTCTAATAACTGATTCGCTTTCTCTGGCATACCACTTACTTTACTATTTAATTCACCTAAACCCTTTGTGATTTGTTGTGAGCCGCCTAGTAACTGATTCACTCCACTCGGCATATCACTTACTTTACTATTTAACTCACCTAAGCCATTTGTGATTTGATTAGAACCTGTTGATAATTGGTTCAAGCCATCGTTCGCTTTTTTAGATAACTCACCTAAACCATCTGTAATTTGTTGTGAGCCGTCTTTTAATTGATTTGTACCGTCATGAAGCTTACCTGCTCCTTCACTTGCATCAGCGAAACCTTTAGAAACATCTTTTAATGAATCAAACATTGTCTCAGCATATGTTTTCGTTACTGAATTTGCTACTTCACCTTTGATTTTTTCAATGGCTGATCCACCAATTTGTGAGGATAAGAAGTTTAAGCTTTCATTTGGAATGTACTCTAGTTTTGATTTTTTAGGATTTGCATCCAACAGTGTTGTTGTATTTTTAGAAAAGTCTTTTGGAATGCGGATCGTCATATAATATTTACGATCGTCCATCCCCTCTTTTGCTTTTTTCTCGCTGACAAACTCCCATTTGAAGCTTTTATTTTCTTTCAAATTATCAACAAGCTCCTTACCAGCTTCAATCGGCTTTCCATTATATACTGCACCTTCATCAAGGTTTACAACCGCAACTGGTAAATCTTTCAATTGGCCATATGGATCCCAAAACGCCCATAAGAACATACCAGCGTACAATACTGGAATAAATAATACTGCAATAATTGGAATTAAGATTTTTTTGCTTTTAATAATCGTCGCAAACTCTTTTCCAAGCAGTTTAAATCCTCGCATTGTTTCACTCTCCCTTAAACAAATAATTGACCATTTTGTTCAATTGGTCATTTTCTTTAAAAATAATAAGACTATCTGCTGACAATCTCGTATACTACCCAGATTTCTATCTTGTTGACTCCCCCTAATCCAACTTATGACCAAAGTATTCAATCAGTCACATTTTATAATAATAAGAGGATTATCTTATTTTGACAATCCCTTTAATAAATATAATTCAAAAAGTTCAGCGATATGCTCTTTTTCTAGTGGTTCGTGATACTTTTCCCAGTCAGAAATAAGAGACACATACAGACGAAGCATGATGAATGCGGTAATTTCTGGATCACATGCCATAATTTCACCTTTTGCAATTGCAACTTCAAGACGAGATTTAATAAATGTAATAATTGCAGAATCTAATTGTCGCATAACATCTTGCACTTCTTTTGTTCCCATATCCCGTTCTTCTTGAATGAGCTTAATCATGAGTTGATGTTCTTTACGGAATTCTAAAATGCTATATAAGGCACGATGTACGTTTTCAAAAAATGATATATTTGAATCAATTGCCGTTTCTGCGACTTGCTTCATTTCGGTAATTAAATTTGAAATGATTTCACGAAACAGCTCTTCTTTATTTTTAAAAAACGTATAAATTGTTCCCTTTCCAACATTTGCCAACTTTGCAACTTGATCCATTGTTGTTGCTTTATAGCCAAAAGCGGAAAAAGATTTTGTTGCAGCTTCAATAATTGCTCGTTTTCGATCAACTGCCATGTTTTCACCTCCGTAATGACTAATTGAATCTTTCGGTCATTTAGTACGATTATGATCGTATCACATTTTCCCAATGTTTACAAGTTTTCTTTTTATCCCGCTATTCGCAGGCAGTAAGACCCCCACTGATGGAAGTTTTACTTTATCACTAAAAAATTAAATTCAATATCTTTATCTCACATTGTATCAGAAAGATAACAAAAATAAACACTCGCCTGTACTACAGACGAGTGCGTTTTATCACGCTACTTTTGGGCAGTAAAACCCTACTGATAGAAATTTCACTTTATTTTCTTTCTTATAAAGCTTTCTTCAACTCAATTTGCGCATCATGATCGCTCATGCGTCCGCCCTTTTCCATGACATTTGCGCTGGATCTTTCATATATTTACCTGGATTTTGCGTATATCCAACAATATAGCCCTCTACAACTGCTTGTTTCTTCCCTTACTACTGAAACAATTGAATTACTTCATCAACAATTAACACTTGTTCCTGCTCAGCCCTCGCTATAATATCCGATACTAGTACAATGAACACGAGTGAAAAAAAGATGATTGCCAGCTGTTTCAACAAAATCCTCCCCCTAGATATTTTCCCTATACTCTAGCATGTTCTATTATAGCAAAGTTCTTTATAAAGAACATCATACTTGTACAAAATTACAAAAAAAATGAACCTCCTACTTTAGTAGGAAACTACTTCTCCCTCTCTATGACTATTTGATGAATAGGGTTCACTACTTTCTACGGATTCTTTTAACAAATGATTTTCTTATACTAATTGTAAAAAGAATGCAAAGGAGTAATTCAGTATGATTTTGATTATGATATTTGCCTTTTTCACTATATTCGCTTTCGTTTATGACTATATCATGGAGAAAAAAGGATTTGCCGTAGATTTTAGCTTATTACCTTCTATTACGATGAATGACAAACCTACACAACAACCAATTGAATATGAAAGAGAATACTATTATATGAAAACTCCCGTCACTTATCTCCTTCGGATCTTGAAGTGGGGGTTTCTCGTGTATCACCTTCAAGAGATGCTTAACACGAGTGGAGTTGACACGGCTGCCTGATGGCACAACCCCTCTATTCCATCGGCAAACGCCCTTGGAACTGCTTTTTTTAAGATGTTATAGGAACCATTCACATCTGCGTTTAATAATTTGTTTTCTTTCGTTCGATACAAGCCACGCGTGATTCGTTTACCACTAAATACAGGAATGTCTTCTTCACCAAAGGCTGGGATATCATCATTGTCTAAAAAGGATGCTTTACTTGTATACGATTCTTCCACAACTTGTACCGCAATTCCCTGCCGATTTGCCTTGTACTTGATCATTTCAATGAGTAGATTATGTGGGATATGGCAGAAGGATTGATTCTGTCGTTTTCCCATATTACTGTTTTGTTTCCATGATGTATTTTTCCCAATCACAATCAAAGAAATCTCCTGTTGAATCGCCATTTGAACAATGTGGTAACTGATTTTATGAAAGAAATCTTTTATTTTGAGAAACCGTTTCTCATGAAGCCCCTCTAAACGTTTTGATGTGTGTGGTCCTTCTTTTGGTTCTTTTCCATGACGAAGAATCCCCAGTAAATGAGCCTTTTGTTTGTTGTAATATTGATTGATGCTTTTGATGATATTGCCCTTAACCAACACAGGAATGGCCCCTGTATTCGTTGTGATAGTTGCAACGTTATTGATTCCTAAGTCAATACTCATATAACGGTTGTTGTCGACATGCTCAGGTGCTGGCTCAGATTTTTCTGTTACAATTTCTACTTTAAACTTCCCGTAAGCAGGAGAAACGCGTACCTCTTTCAGATTTTCGATATGCCCAAACAATTTACCAATATTTAATTTCATGCTTGTTTTTGGAAAACGAATGTATTTCTCTTGGAGTTTACACACTTGATTGGTGAATACAACTTCTGTCATAGAAGATTTGATATACTTTGGGATGCGAGGTCTGCCAGTAAAAGTGGAAGGATGTTTTTGGTATGCCTTGATGGAAGCGAAAAATGATTTCCAGTTTTGATATAGCTTCTTCATAACTGCTTGATTCGTTTGCGCTGGCAAGTTCATATAATCTTGTTGTTTCATTGTTTTAAACAAACAATCTAGAAAGTTATAGGATAGGAATGATTTTTCTTTTGTCGGAAATGTAAACAAGTTATATTTCATGCCTTTTTGTTCTTTCACAGGTTTTTCTTTCTGTTTTTGTACGCGTTTTTGATACGCATGAAGTTGATTTTCATTCATGATGTCAATATGTGCTTGTAATGTATGGAGAACTTCTTGTTGAAGTGACTGTAATGGTTGATCCGTACGTAAGGCCGTATACACTTGGCGAATATAGAAGTTTGTTGTATTGTAGAGATTTTTTGCATTTTGACACATTTCCATGAAGTAGATGTGCAATTTATGACCTTTCTTGATCCAAATTTGATAGGTTGCATATTCTTTTTCTTTTGTCATCATGTTCACCTCCTTCTTTCCTTCATAATACTACAAAACAGCCGGGAAGAACATACATTCGTCGTGCTACGAAAATGTTTTTACAAATGCGATGGCAATTCATCTCCACCTTAAACTAGGCTATGCCCTACACGTTTTGAAGATGGAGTTTTCTTGACAATTTTTCGATAAAAAAGCAGCCCTTCTCATAGGGATGCTCCTGTTATCCCGCTATTCGCGGGAAGTAAGACCCCGATCTCAAGATGCAGAGAAAAGCGAAGAAGATAGGTGGGGAATCTGCTGGCATGCGCCCAATTGGTTCAACTCACCTTTTGGAAAAAACGTTCCCAAAAGGAAGTTTCACTTTATATTCTATCAAAGCACCGATATATCGGCGGACACATAAAAAAGGAGCTGATCCTAAAAGGCACCTACGTGCCTTTTAGGTCAACTCCTCCTACTATTGTGCTATTAACTCTTTTTGTTTCGTTTGTTCTAAATGAGATAATACATATTTTACCGCTGCTTCGCCTTGATCCATACAATCTGGTAATCCAGTGCCAGCATAAGAGCAGCCTGCTAAATAAATACCAGGTAATTCTTCGTTCATGAACTGTTTTATATTTTCCATGCGCTCTTTATGACCAACCGTATATTGAGGCATCGCATCTTTCCAGCGGCTGACAACAGCAAACTCTGGCTCAGCTGTTATATCCATTGTCTTTTGTAAATCTTCTAGCACGACGCGAATGATTTCTTCATCTGTTTGATCCACAATCGCTTCATCACCAGGGCGCCCAACGTAACAACGTAACAATACCTTTCCTTCCGGCGTTGTATGCGGCCATTTTTTATGAGTCCATGTACATGCTGTAATTGTAAAATCACTATTACGAGAGACAACAAATCCTGTTCCTTCAATATCACGCTGAATTGCTTCTTCCGGGAACGCTAACGCTACATTCGCAACTGACGTAGATGGAACGTTACGGAAAAAGCGGAACTGTTTATATTGAGCAAACATCGTTGGCAGCAATTTATGAGATGCAGCCATAACAACAGCATCTGCTTCTATTTCTTTACCGTTGCTAAGCATAATGCTATAACGATCATCAATTTTTGTAATTTTTTCAACGCGCGTTCCTTTCATGACCGTATCATCTTCTAATCGTTCTTCAATTGCATCTACAATGGATTGCAATCCTGTTTTTAACGTTAAAAAGATTCCTTTTGCTTTTGCATTCTTTGGCGCTTTCGGTGCTAATGTACGCATACCAAGTGAGATACTGCGATATTTTTGTTCTACTTGATAGAACTGCGGGAATGTCGCCATTAAACTCATCTGATCAATATCCCCAGCATAAATACCTGATAACAACGGCTCTATTAAATTTTCAACCACTTCATTTCCTAAACGACGACGGAAAAAGCGACCGAGTGACTGATCTGATATTGGCTTAGAACGAGGAAGCACAAAATCAAAGCTTGCTCGCACCTTGCCGATAGGAGAAAACAATCCAGAAAATACAAATGGTTTAATTTGCGTTGGAATCCCCATCATCGAACCGCTTGGAATGCCATGCAAACGATTATTTACAAGGACAAACGATTTTCCTGTTGCATTATTGACAAGTTCATCGCCAAGATTTAATTCCCGCGCTAACCTTGCTGCACTCTCTTTTCGCTCTAAGAACGAATCTGGACCACGTTCAATTGTAAATCCGTCTTTTTGCACTGTTTGAATTTTTCCTCCGAGCCTTCCAGATGCTTCAATCAGCATCATATCAATCGGCAGCCCTTGTTCACGAATTTCTTTTTGTAAATAATAGGCTGTTGTTAAGCCGGAAATACCACCGCCTATAATCACTACCTTCTTTTTCAAGTTCGCTTCCTCCTTCCTCGCTTTATGAAACTGCACTCCACTTTTTCATAACAACATCTGCTAAACAAGCAATAAATGCAGCACTTGCATTTGGCATCTCTGGACGATAATAATTTGCATTTATTTCTTCTGTTACAATTTTACATTCAATATCATTGTCATACAGTACTTCTAAATGATCTGCAACAAATCCAACAGGTGCATATACAAAAGAAGTGTATCCATATTTCTCATGCAATTCACGTGTTAAATCTTGCACGTCTGGTCCAATCCATGGGTCTGGTGTATTACCGGCACTTTGCCAGCCTACTGCATAATTTTCCACTTCAGCTCCGCGCGCAATATAATCAGCCGTTTCATTTAATTGTTCTGGATACGGATCACCAAGCGCAATGATTTTCTCTGGCAAGCTATGTGCTGATACGATAAGAACAGCTTTTTCACGCTGATCAGCTGTCATTGTTTCATATGTTGCTTTCACTTGGTTCACCCAGTAATCGATAAATTTCGGTTCTTTATACCAACTATCAATACCGTGAATTTGCAGGCCGCCAAGCTTTTCTGCTTCTTCTTGCGCTCTTCCTACATAGGATTTTACGCTGAAAGTAGAATAATGCGGTGCAAGAACAAGGGCAATTGCATCTGTAATTCCATCTTCGTGCATATTCTTCACAGCATCTTCAATAAACGGCTCAATATGTTTTAAACCGAGATACATTTTAAACTCTACTTCGTCTTGCATTTCATTTAAATACGCTTCTAATTTTGTTGCTTGTTCAAGCGTAATCTTTGCTAGAGGAGAAATGCCGCCGATTGCTCGGTAGCGTTCTGTTAATTCTTCTAAGCTTTCAGTACTTGGCTTTCTTCCTCTGCGAATGTGTGTATAGTAACGTTCAATATCTTCTTCTTTATAAGGCGTTCCATATGCCATCACAAGTAAACCGATTTTCTTTTTCATGCGGGCTTCTCCTTTACTTCACCAACTGTTCTCTTGAATAGTCGTGTATGAATACAGTCATACGTTTTAACGTCTCTGGATTTACCTCTGGGAAAACACCATGCCCTAAGTTAAATACGTATCCCGGCTGTTTCATTCCTTGGTCTAAAATCGCTTTTACATGCGCTTCAATCACATCCCACGGTGCAAGTAAAATAGATGGATCTAGATTTCCTTGAACGGCCTTTTGAATACCGCGAGCACGCGCTTCTTCAATCGGCAGGCGCCAGTCCAGACCAACAACATCAAGCGGCAAGTCATGCCATTCATTTGCTAAATGACTCGCTCCAACGCCGTGCATAATAAGCGGTACATTCATAGGACGAAGCTCTGTGAAAATACGCTCCATTGCTGGTTTAATATATAAGCGGTAATCCGCAACATTTACTGTCCCAACCCAAGAATCGAAAATTTGGACTGCTTTTGCACCAGCATGAATTTGCGCTTTTAAATACGTAATCGTCATATCTGCAAGCTTGTCCATTAGCGCAAACCACGCTTTTGGCTCTGCATACATAAACGCTTTCGTTTTATGATAATTGCGAGACGGCCCGCCTTCAATCATATAACTTGCTAATGTAAACGGTGCTCCTGAAAATCCGATTAGCGGAACATCAAGCATTTCCGTTGTTAATAAGCGAATCGTATCTAATACATATGGAACATCATCTTCAGGATGAATTTCTCCTAATTTTTCTACATCTTGCAGCGATTGAATAGGATTATCAATCACAGGCCCAATTCCTGATTTAATCTCTACATCCACACCAATCGCTGGAAGCGGTGACATAATATCTTTATATAAAATAGCAGCGTCAACGTTATATTGATCAACAGGCAGCTTCGTTACATAAGCACAAAGCTCTGGCTGATGTGTAATTTCAAACAAAGAATACTTTTCTTTAATCTTTCTGTATTCTGGCTGAGAACGACCCGCTTGGCGCATATACCATGCTGGGACATAATCCGTGCGCTCTCCTCTGCATGCTTGTAAAAATGTTTCATTGATTTGTCGTACCAAAATCTTGTTCCCCCTTCTTTTCTAATGCAGCTAACGAACCCTATCCTTTTTTTATCCCGCTATTCGAGGGCAGTAACCCCCCTACTAAGGGAAGTTTCACTTTATCTTTTCTTAATATAAATCTGTAAAAACAAAATGTACAACATTATGTACGATGTTCATGAAATTGACACAAAAATATGTTAAATCCCTTCTTTTTTCGGAACATTTTCATTATAGCACAAGCTGAATTTACGGCTTAACCTCTTTTGTTTTTTCTCCTTCTCGATTCGTTTGCGGATTAAATGGTACAACATAAAAACGAGGTGCTTTAAAAACGTTCATAAACTTTACTTCATATTCACCTTTTCCCGTTACTGTATCTATATGATTGGCTTTCCCATTGTCTATTTTATAAATTCGATATTGAACTCTCTTATCAGGAAGTTGATTCCATGTTAGCTTTGCTGTAAACAAACCAAGCGGGGTAAACGTTAACTTAGCTTCTAAACCATCCACTTTACTTAAGCGAATCGGCATCCCAATTGTTTCAACACCACGTGGCTGTACAAATTTCTTTTCATCTTGTACATTTACTTTTGCTAAAATTGTTTTAAATAGTTTTGTTGGATAGGCACTGCTCCCTCGCACATAATGTTTGTCATCAGTGCGGTCGTATCCCATCCAAACAGCTCCAACTAAATTTGGTGTATACCCAACAAACCAAACATCTCTTGCTCCGTCCTCTTGATTTGGCAAAGAAGTTGTTCCCGTTTTCCCAGCAAGTGCCCCTTTATATACACCATCTTGTGCAGTCCCTTCTTTCACAACACCTTCAAGCATTTTTGTCATATACCAAGCAGTTTGCTTAGAAAAAATTTTTATTTCTTTGCCTGTTGCTTGTCCAATCATTTCTCCGTGTCGGTTCAACACCTTCTCAATGACATGCGGTTCAACGATTTTACCACCTGCTCCAAATGCACGATACATTTTCACAAGTTCAAATGGCGAAACCCCTTCTTTTAAACCGCCAAGCGCAGTACTAAGACCATGTTCAGGAATATAAATATCCCCTTTTTCTAAATATCGCTTTCCTTCTTCGACCCCAATTTCATGCAGAAGAGAGACAGCTGGGACATTTGCCGATTCTAGCAGCGCATCATACATTGTTACTTCTTTTGAATATTGATCATTGTAATTACGCGGTTCATAGCCATCAAAGGAATTTTGCTCATTTGTTAATAAAGAATACGGTGTATATTTTTTCGTTTCCAGTGCTGGTGCAAATACGAGAAGCGGCTTTAATACAGATCCTGGCTGACGCTTTGCGTAAATTCGATTTAACCCGCGTGCTATGTAATGCCTTCCTCCAACTGCGGCTCTTATCCCGCCTGTTTTACTATCCATTAAGAGAACAGCACCTTGCATCTCATCGTCTTGCATTGGAAAATTACGGACATTTTGCAATTGTTCATACGCTACCTTTTGCATTTTGTCATCCATCGCAACAACAAATGTATATCCTCCGCGCAAGACTTCTTGATGAGATAATCCATACGTACGAGCTGCTTCATCGACCACCATATCGATATATGGCATATAAGCAAGCTCTCGTTCATTTCGATTTGTATGAAGAGCAATCGTTTTTCCTTGATAACGAACCGTTTCTTCTGCTGATAAATATCCTTGTTTATGCATTAATGATAAAATTAAATCCCGGCGCTCCTTACTTTTTTCAGGATGCAAAAACGGAGAATAGCTATTCGGCGCTTTCGGAAGAGCAGCAAGCATCGCCCCTTCTTCAACCGTTAACTGCTGCGCGTCTTTATTAAAATAAAATTTTGCAGCTGCTTGAATGCCATATGCCCCGTGCCCAAAATAAATATGATTTAAATACATTTCTAAAATCTGCTGCTTCGTATATTTTTGCTCCAAGTGAAACGCAATGGCAACTTCCTTTATTTTACGGAACCACGTTTTTTCATGTGACAAAAAAACATTTTTCACAAGCTGCTGTGTAATCGTACTCCCGCCTTCCACTTTCTCTCCAGCTAAAATATCTTTATAAAGTGCTCGTATAATAGAAGAAAAATCAATACCATGATGTTTATAAAAACTTGAATCTTCAACAGCTAAAAACGATTGTTGAACAAATGTGGGGATATCTTCAATATGTACCAATTCTCGATTTTCCACGTAAAGCTTCGTGATTTCTTTACCTTGCTGATTAACGATACGTGATGAAGAGTGAAATACAAGACGTTTTTCATCCATCATATAACCACCAGCAAATACAATCAGTTTATATAGAACAATTGCAAATATAAAAATTGAAACAAAGCCAATGAGAAACATCTTTATATTCTTCACGCCTCACCCTTCTTTCCAAATGATGGTACGTTTATTATTTGAAAAAACATACCCTTTATGTATAATCTTCGAAGTTTTTTACAGGTCTTGGGACAATGAAGAAAAATAAAATGAAACTTCCATCAATGGAGGTTTTCTTCATCCCTCACTAATGGAAGTTTCACTTCATAAGAAAATTAAATTCACTGTAATGTACGTGTTACGTTCCTAGTATCTTTTTGCCAAGAGGTTTCGTACTATTCGAATCCGGTTCAAGTGTAATACCGATGTTATCAAAGGACTGTTTTTGTGAAATTTCATATGTCAGAAGTCCTGAACCAGTTTCATCTGGCTTAAATATTCCAGCGTTTTTTCTTTCTCCATCTTTTAATAACCAAACTTGATACACTTCTGAATTTCTTACTTGTGGCAAATGATCAGCTTGTACAACTAATTTTTTCTTATCTCCTTGTTGTATAACAAACATATACCCCTTTGCATTTTCATGGTTTTGATCGGTTGATACTAATGGACGAGTAGAAATTACTTCAATTGGATTACCGTTCGATTCATGCTTCACTAAAGGTTGTATTTTTAATTGCGAATTTTCGATTGTTAATGCCACTGTAATCACTAACATTGTTACTAGTAATACTGTTGTTAACGGTGTAAATTGTTTTTTTAGTAAAGCCGTCCATTCTTTCCATTTCGTTGTTACTCTGTTATCTTCATTCGTTTGTTCGTGTGCAAATACAAAATCAAACACTTCAGCTTTTAATGTTTCTGGTACTTCTTTCTCCTCAAAGTCGAAATGCAGCGCTTCCCAAGCTGCCTGCATTGATGGATACTCAGCTTGACATTTCGGGCATGCCTTTACATGTTCTTGAAACTTTCTTTGTTCTCTATCATCAAATGTATTCGTAACGTAAGATAATAAATGCTCACATTCTCTCTCCATACTATCCCCTCTAATCTAGATATTTTTTTAATTGCTTTAAAGATTGATGAAGACGACTTTTCGTAGTTCCCAATGGTTCATCTTCCATTTTAGCAATCTCACTAAGGGAATAACCTTTCCAATATAATAAGTCGATTAATCTTTTTTGAGACGTAGACAAATTCTGTTTTGCCTTTTGAATTTCAACACTGTGCAACTTTTTCTCGATTTGATTATCTGAATCTGCTATATGCATAGGTTTTTCAGCATCATCAAACTTCCTATACGTAAGTTCTTTATTTTCTTTTCGGACATAATCAATACATATATTCCTCGTAATCGTAAGTAACCAATTTACGAACTCACCTTTTGAAGGGTTATACATACTTTTCGTTGTCCAAAGTTTTAAGAACACTAATTGAACGACTTCTTTTGTTTGCTCTTCATTCCCTTGGAAAAATTTAAAAGCGAAACTATATATCAGCTTAATATATCGTTCATATAGTTCTTCTAATGCAGGACGATGGTTTCTTCTTACTAATTGCATTAACTCATAATCATTTTTTTCTTTCATTCTCACCTGCACTCCCTGTTTTTTCGTTTATTTCTGATAATTCATAATTTGTTTAATTATATAATTCAGGAAGAAAAATAGGAACCACCAACAACACTGGTCGCTCCTTTTAACAGAATATTGATCCCGAAGACCCCACTGATGGAAGTTTCACTTCATCACTGTTTAAATGTGGTTTCACTATTCAGCACAAACCATATATCCTTAACCCCTTGTCCATTTATATCTCCTTTTGATTTATCATTCGCAAAATAGTAAAGGGGATAGCCTTTATACGTTACTTGTTGTTCTTTCGTATCTTCTCTTGTTATCGTAACAAAGTCTTTTTTATCAAATCCTTTTGGCACTTCAAAATCTTTTGCAACAAATGGCGGCCAAAGCTTTACACATTCACCATTACAATTACTTACCTTAGCTGTATCTTTTATAAAATAATAGAGTGTCTTCCCGTTTGAATCTGCTAAGTATTTTCCAACCTTATCGTTCTCTAATAATTGTAAACTAGGAGATTCATCTTTCTTACTACTAACTTCAATCGCGTTTTCTACACTTGATTTCTTACTTTGAGCCTCTTCTTTCTTATCGCTATTACATGCTGTTAATAAAAATAGACTCGCTAATATGGACACAACACATTGCCAGACTTTCATACTGACTCCTCCTTTAATTTTTTATTTATATGTAAGGTAACGATAGAAAGGTTTGATTGGTTTGATAGAAAATAAAAAAAATGCAAGCCTCCCTTTCTGCTTACATCTCTTTCTAACTCTATCCAATTTATCCCGCTATTTGCGGACAGTAAGACCCCCGCCTCAAGATTCAGAAACAAGCGAAGAAGATAGGTGGATGTTAACTGCCCGTAAAAACCCGATTGACAAATGCTTTCTATCAGTAGAGGATGAAAAAACAAAGGAGAGTACATATTTTTGCTCTGTTGTATCACAAACAAAAAAGACTGTTTAAAAACAGCCTCACATATGTTGGTGCCATGCTTTTTATTTTCTGTTTTCAACAAACGAAACACCACATGTATTCTCTCTAATCATTCGTTCCTAACACATCTGTGTTTGGAGGTTCATACCCCATCTGGCGTATCATAGCTACAATCTGTCCCTTGTGATGGAATTCGTGAGTGATTGCATGCGTTAGTAATTTACCAGGTGTGATTGATAACATTTCTCCTCCTTGTCTCCAAGGAATCTCCCTCTGAATCGGCTCATCCATGTGATGTTTAAGTACTTCAAATACTTCATTTACAAGAGAATCTACATGTTCAAAGCGTGCTTTTATTTCGTTCAAACCAAGTTGTTGCAGATCTTCCTTTGCAGTGAGGGGCTTCTTCGTTTTCAATAAAATAAATGAGCCGAGCCAAGCGTTATAACAGTCTGCTACGTGTACTATTGTATCTCGCACACTTTGCCAACCGAACCCCATCTGGCGAGTAAAGTCATTTGGTTCTAGTTCTCTACAAAAGTCAAGAAGTACTGCTCGAGTTTGTCTGACCCATTCATATTCGTTTTTATGCATAATATACACCCCTTTATTTGTTTAAGAAACTTATTTTATTCCACACCTTATGTCCTAACCCTTCTAACAAGTAATCTATATCTATTTCGTCTTCACTCTTACCCTTATGATCTATGGAAACAAAAAAGAAGATAACCATCTACATATAATAGATGATTACCTTCTTTTTCACTTTATTTTTCAGCCTACAATTATTTTTCCATCTTTTTGTTTATACCAACTATGCATCTTATCCGCATCTTCTAATCTCACATGCTTTAATTCATAATGTCGACCAGCACCTGATGATGCAACCGCAAACATATACGTACACAATTGATCTTTCTGTTGAAAGTAATGCTGACTTTTCTTCATCGATTGAATATGTCTTTTTCTCACTAGGCCTGTATATTTAGCAATGCCGCGATATACAATTGTGAGCTGGTTCGGCTCTAGCGCGTATCCACCTGTTTTAAATTTACCATATCCAAGAGCTGTAAAAATCATAAACAATGGAATTAATACAAATAACCCTATATACCGTTCAAAGTATATACTAGCTCCTGCAATTGGTATTACAAATATCATGCAAATCATCCAGCTATAGACAAGATAACGGCGCATTGCTGCTTTTGGTAAATGTGTGAAATGCTCCTCTAATTTGTATGGTAATTGCAAGTGCTCCAATAATTGCTCGACATCCTTTTTTCTCATCAGGGGATGCAGCGTAACATTCATCTCATGTTTTCCAACGCTTTGAATCACTTCTACATGAACAGAGCAATAACCGAACGGTTGTCGAAGCAGAGCCTCTTTAATTGTAATAGCTTGGATTCGATGCACCTTTAACACAAGTTCCTTTTTCTCAAATAAACCTTGTGAAATACGAATTTCCTCTCCTCTTCGATAAACAGTAAAATTCGCATGTTTAAATGCATATGCAAATGTTGAAATAATCCATGACAAAACAATTAAAGTAGCGGCCATATACATCCAGCCGTACATATCACTATTTTTCACATATTTTTCGACTGTATCGATTATACTTTGTGGAATATAGTCCTTTAACTCTTGGGCAAATAAGAAGAAAAACGAAAATAATAATCCAAACTGACCTGATGTAACAGAGGCAAGAAGAATTTCTTTGATTGTTAGTTTATAAACAGTTGTATTTGTTTCTTTTGTGGGTTCACCATTGTCTTCTGAGAATTGTCCTTCTAATTTCGCTTCTTCATTTAGAAGAGAAATTAAATGCTTTGCCTCATCATTTGTAATCCCTGCCAAGCTTACTTCTGGTTCATGGCCTCCACCAGCCGTTTCAATCTTTAATTTCGTTAAACCTAACAATTGATAGACCATATTGGAGCTTGTGTTAATTGTTTGCACACGCTCTTTATTTAAGTAGCTTTCTTTTTTCACAAATAATCCATGTTTAATATGCAGCGTATTATTTTCAATCCAATACACTTTGTAATACCATTCAATTATAGTAGAAAGAATGGTAAACGCGAAAATCCCAAACGGAAGTAAATACCAAAATGGAAATTTACCTTTCGTACTAAAGAGAAGTATAAATGTTGGCAGAAGCTCTTTAATCTTTAATTCGAATAAAATAGTAATCGGATGTTGCCTCTTAAACATCTTCATCACTTACCTTCGCTAGTTCAGAAATTTGACGTTTTAACTGTTCAGCTTCTCTCATTGTTAAACCAGGAATACCGTGCGTCATTGCAGCTGTAGATACTTTTAATTCCGTTAGCCCAAATTTGCGCATGATTGGACCTTGTTCAATCGTTACGTGTTGAATACGAATCATTGGCACTAATACACGTTTAACAACGAACATTCCATGTTGAATTTCCATCTCTTCTTCATTTAACTGATAGCTATGATAACGCTGACGTAAACTCGGAAATACAAGATAACCGAGCGGTGCATATGCAAGTAGCCCTATTACAAGCGCACCGAATATCCAGCCTGTCCAATCGAATTTCATCATAAATATAAAATAAGCTATTGTAATAATAAGACCGATTCCAGATGTAATGAGCGAGTTAATTTGCCATACTCGTACCATGCTGGAATGAATTTGATTTTCTAATGGTTGCATCGTTTCACCTCTACTTTATAATCTAGTACATCTTTTTCTATGATTCTACCATTTTAGTTACCAAGCTGTATTAATCATATTAAAAACACAATTGGAAAACAAGCTATTTAAAGGAAATCTTTTCCTTTAAATGAAGTGAAACTTCCATCAGTGCTGGGGTTCTTCATCCCCCACTGATAGAAAGCCCACGAATAGCGGAATGAATACAAAAAAACTTTCGCATCTATATAAAGTACGAAAGTTTTTCACGTTACATCATTCCTTGTTGCTGCAAGAATCGCAATCGATAGCAATTCATCGTCACTTCACCGAGCCTCTGCAAAAGTTGGTAGTTCGCATATGCCCCCACCGGTGCACCGATGACCGGCACAAGCTGCAGCATTTTAGCTAAATCAATATAATCCCGATATTCTTTCTGAAATTTCTCCCAATCAATATGATTTTCTATATTCGTATCCCACGTCTCAATGGCCTTCCATATTTCTTTTCGATGATCATCACTTGAGAAGGCGAGTTGGAATACATGAAGGATGAATAACCGTTCTTCTTTTTTACTCGTATCATAGCCATACAGCGTTGCCGCATCAAACAAAAATTTAATTTTAATGCTAAGCAAAAGCGGGAAGTCAGCGAGTCCCAGTAAGAAACCACCTGCTCCTGTCCCAGCTCCTTCTGCTGCAGCAATCTTTTTATACTCATCAATCTTCTTTCGCACTTCTTCATCTCTTCTTTGCAATGACCAATTCGTTTCTTTTAACTTCGGTTTGATAAAATTTGAGCCAATACTAATTCCTTGCACCATCGTTTTAATCGTTTCTGTCAGTATGGTTTGCACTTTTGCTGGAATGAATTGTTGCACTTTCGTTTGCATTGCTTTTGAAAAACGTGTCATTGCGGAAGAGTTTTTTATAATTTTTCTTTTCCACTGTTGTAATTCTAAGATGACCTTCTGTTCATATTCAGTCATACTTTTCTTCCTTTCCCTATACAGTGAAAGCTACGCATTACATGCGTGATAATTTTTTTAAGCGCATTGCCCCGTATCGATATACAAATCCAAAACTAAATAACATATTTTCAAGAAATACAAGTCCTGTCATCATCATATCCTTCGTTGCGAGCGCAAATAACACAGTGAAAATGACGCCACCTACGCAAAGCAAAACACATAATAACGCAAGAAAGTCCTTCATCTTTTCTTCCTCTAAAACAGGATATAAATCAAGCCATAGCTTTAAACGATGGTGCTTCCATAGACTTAACAACTGATAGCCGATTAAATATAAAAACACGACACTTACAATAAGACGTGCATATAGAAATGGAACAAAGTATAAAATCAAGCCACCAATTATAAGTAAACGAACATACAGCCCAAAATAATTTCCTGAGCGTAAAAACGTGCGTACGAATAAGAATAAATAGGTTCGTTTTTCTGATACGATAGTAAGAATAAAATCAAGCCATTTTCGGCGTGATACACGTTCCTTTAACGCGGGCACATCGACAAACATATTGGCAATGCGGTATAGCAATAACATTTTCTTTCCTTCTTCTACAATTAAGTATTCCCAGTTTAGCGGTTTTCCTTTTACTTTCTGATGCAAAAATACAAGATAAACCACCATTGCAAAGACGATTGCTCCCATATAAATCACAGAAGCGCGCGCTACAAGGAAATAAACAAAGAAAAAGTTAAGAACAAAACGGATCAGCCAGTCAATGAGATGCATACGGTTATCCATCATATAAGACTTCTCCCAGGTGACAAATAAATTCCAAGCCTTACTTAACACAATAGCGAGCACAATTACGATGTATGTTGCTCCGGATTGTTTCATCTGCTGGAAATAGAGCGGAGCAAGCGCTGCACTTGCCATCGCTATCATATACAGCTGGATGATAAACGTAAATTGAAAAGCTTTTGTGAAATATGCTTTTAATTTTTCCTCTACCGGAAGTAAGTACACAAGATCCGCTTCTTTTAATAATGTTTGAATTGATCCTGCTGTTAATACAAGTCCTAGTAGAACTGCTATAACAAATGCTGCTGGAAATGAAGGTGTCAATGTTTGTAACCATTGTTGGTAATAATACGCACCCGCACCGATGATAAATACAAAAATAAATTTTAAATGATCATTAAACACATATTTACTATATGTACGAATTTCTTTTAAAAAATGACGAAACCGTTCTCTCCATAACTCTTTACTATTCATCAGCATCTTCTTCCTTCGTTAGTGCAATGTAAATATCATCAAGCGTCGCACTCGGCATATTAAACTGCTTTTGCAGTTCTTCAAGTGTGCCCTGCGCACGAATTTCACCTTGATGCAAAATAATGAACGAATCACAATAACGTTCTGCTGTTGCTAAAATGTGTGTACTCATTAAAATGCCAGCACCGCTTTTTTTCATTTGATCCATCATTTGTAAAAGCGATTGAATCGCTAACGGATCCAATCCAACAAACGGTTCATCAACAATATATAGAGAAGGTTGTACTAAAAAAGCGCTCATAATCATTACTTTTTGTTTCATCCCTTTTGAAAAATGAGCTGGAAACCACTTCAAACGATTCTTCATGCGAAACTCTTTCAACAGTTTTTCTACGCGTTCTTCGTACTCTTTTTCCTTAATGCCGTACGCCATTGCCGTTAGTTTTAAATGCTCTTCTAATGTTAACTCCTCATATAACACAGGTGTTTCTGGAATAAACGAGAAACTGGAGCGATATGCTGTCATATCCTCTTTTAATGTCTTGCCGTTAATCGTAATGTGACCTTGTTTCGGCTCCATCAATCCGATAATATGCTTAATTGTTGTACTCTTTCCCGCACCGTTTAAACCAATTAAACCGACAAGTTCTCCTTTCTTAACGGAGAATGAAATATTTTGCAATACAGGTCGCTTTGTATATCCGCCTGTGACATTTTCCACTCGCAATAATTGTTCCATATGACACCACTTTCTTCTTTATGTATGTGTAATCATCTTACCAAAAAATTAAAGCTCCTACATAGTACCGAACTTTTTTAAAAAGAAAAAATTTCCTTTACATAACTTTTACAAAAGCGGACATCATAATTAGTGAGGAAGGAACACATTGAAAAAGCAACCATAAAAGTGATGAACACAGCCTAGCGAAATCATCATGAAATGGGGTGTCTATAATGGACAAAGTGAGTGAGTTTACACAAAGCAGATAATTGTTTAATTTTAGAAACGGGGTGTCTCGAGGAGAGTAGATACTGTTTTATAAAATAAACAAGTCATTTCAGAAGGATTGCAACATCATTTCATTGAAAATGGGGTGTCGACGGCAGAGTAGATGTCGAATTACCACGCATTTCCTAAACAAATGAGGTGTCTGTTAAAGGTAGATTAAACGAAATGCTTTTTCAAACCTTCTTCAGAAGGCAGGAAGCTTTATGAGCTTCCTGCTTTTCGTGTTTTTTTCTATTATGTAATTATGTTAAAATACGGCTAAGACCACTGAAAGGATGAGGAATATGAATCATACAGCAGACAATTGTATTTTTTGTAAAATTATTGAGGGACAAATTCCTTGTGCAAAAGTATATGAGGATGAGCATGTACTCGCTTTTCTTGATATTAGCCAAGTTACAAAAGGGCATACACTAGTAATTCCAAAAGTACATAAACAAGATGTATTCGCGTTAACACCAGAAATTGCTGCACACATTTTCTCTGTCGTTCCAAAAATTTCGAACGCTATTAAAACCGAATACAATCCAGTTGGCTTTAACTTATTAAATAACAACGGAGAAAAAGCAGGACAAACTGTCTTTCACTTCCATCTTCATTTAATTCCACGCTACGGCCAAAAGGACGGATTTGGTGCGGTGTGGAAATCTCATCAAAGTGATTACACAATGGAAGAGTTACAAAACATTGCAAACACAATTGCAAGTAGCGTAAAGTAGTATAATACTTTCACCAGAACTGATGAGTTGAAAAGATCAGATTTTACAGATCATCTTTTTATATAACATATTAAAACAGACTAACCGTTTCATCTGAATAGATACCTTATTGTAGTATGTACAATAAAATTGTACATACCATACATACCCCGCCAATAAAAGCGATCCTAACAGCTTGTTGTTTCACCAAAAGTATTGGCGGATAGGATCTTTTCTGTTTTAATATAAAAAACAATTGCATTGCTCGTACAAGAAAGAAAAGACTGACAATAAAACAAATTGTTGTAATCCATTTCACTTTTCTCCCCCCTTGTCTTATGCATATGCACGTTTTTACACATCATGAGTATAATGATAAGTTGAACAAACTGAGGAGGTCCTTTTTATGTCAAAATCTAAATCCTTTCTAACTGGCGTCATCTGCGGCGGAGCTGTCGCTGGACTTGCTGTGCTCTTTTCCACTCCTTCATCTGGAAAAGACATGCGAAATAAGTTAAAAGAAAAAGGAAATGATATAAAGAAAACAATATCTGATATTACAGCAGATACGAAATTATTAAAACGCCAAATTATTGAAACAGCTTCTGAAGGAAAAGAAGTCATTCAAGAATTAACAAATGATATGCACGAAACATTCTCTGTTTGGAGACAAGATATTTCTCAAAACAAACGCCATATTGAACAAGAAATTGAAGACATTCAAAAATCAATTGAAAAATTACAACAAGCTGTTCCTGATAAAGCGTAATTTTTCGTATATAACAAATTTTTATGATTCCTATCTTCATCTTACACGGCACATGATATACATGTGCCGTATTTTTTTATACAATTACACAGTTTCCTTTTTTCATGCAAATGAGAATAAAATTATGTTAACCTTTACCCTGTCCCATGATAAAACGCTTCCAAGCCCACTCAAAAAAGTGACAGATCAATACAAATTAACTCGGAATTTGTACTGTTTTGTCACTTTTCCAAAAAATTTCAACAATTCTAACAAAAAGACTTTATTAATTTTTATTTTACTGGCATAATAGATACTAATGAATAAGATTTGTATAAAGTGGGTGAATGAATGAAAAACGGGGATAAAAGTTATTCGATAAAAGAAGCGATGATTTTCAGCCAACGCATCGCACAATTATCAAAAGCATTATGGAAATGTGTAGAAAAAGATTGGCAGCAATGGATTAAACCATACGATTTAAACATTAATGAGCATCATATTTTATGGATTGCGTATCATTTAAAAGGGGCTTCTATTTCAGAAATTGCAAAGTTCGGCGTGATGCACGTATCCACGGCTTTTAACTTCTCTAAAAAACTAGAAGAGCGCGGTTTACTTATATTTTCAAAAAAAGAAGATGACAAGCGAAACACGTACATTGAAATTACTGATAAAGGGGAGGAATTGCTGCTGCAATTAATGGAAGAATATGAACCTGAAAGTAATTCTGTCTTTAACGGCGCTTTAGCTCTTCGTAACTTTTATGGTAAATTCCCAGAAAATATCGAATTAATTGCCATTTTACGGAATATTTACGGGCAAGATTTTATCGACATTTTCGAGAAATCCCTAGATAATATCGAGGACAATTTTGTAGAGCACGACGAAAAACTTGTTAAAAAGTTTTAGATTATGATTTTAACGCCATCATACGTATAAATTCTTGCATTAATGGTTGAAATAAACCTTGACGTTCGAGCGCTTCTGCAGTCTCTTTTCCTTCGAGACTTCGTGGAAGCGCTTTTTCAAATTTATGTAACAATTCATCAAATAAAAGTAAACCTTCTTGCTTTTCGATCATATATTGCTCGTTCATTTCTTCACAAAGAGCTAACAAACGTTCTACATCACGTCTCATCACTTTCTTCTTTATAATTAAAGAATAAAATGGACACTTTTGTTCATCTATCATATTAAAAAGAAGCGATACATAATATTCTGCTTGTTCTAAGCGTTTCACAACGTCCATTTTCTTCCCTCTCTTTCTAATACAAGTTCCTCTATTTCAGAATTTTATAACACGAACAAAATATCGTATGATACAATAGATTCAATTATATGTATTTTCGCCAAAGGAGGACTCTCCTCGTGACAATTATATTTATCGCTTTTGCACTTATTGTTCTAGTGTACACGAATTTTATGACGCATACACTGTGTCAACAAAAACAAATGTCTGATCGACGTCAAACAGGTGTCTTTCGGTTCATTAATGTATGTATTACCATATTATTAATTTCTAGTTATATAGAAATTATATTTCATGCAAAGTGAGGAAGGGAACCCCTTCCTCACTTTTTTCCTCTATAAACAAATTATACCTACTATCACTAATAAAATAAATAACACAAGTAATAAAATTAATTTTTGATTTATCATAAATGCAGCCCCCTCACCTTCTTTTGTATGCTAATAAACCTAAAGTGGTGATATCGCCTAATCTGACAATTCTCTCCAAACAAATGGGTAAATTTTCTTTATCAATAGGAAAACAACTCGAAATATGCTATATTAATTTTAGTACATATTGCTTATACTATAAAAAAATACATAATAGTAGGAGTGTTTATTTCATGAAGAAAGCAATACTTGCCCTAGCTGTAACAAGTGTCTTCACATTATCAGCATGCGGCACTTCTGACAAAGTTGTAACGTCAAAAGCTGGCGATATAACAAAAGATGATTTCTATAATGCAATGAAGCAGCAAGGCGGCAAAAACGTCTTACGTAACATGGTAATGGAGAAAGTATTCGTTAAAAATTACCCAGTAAAAGACGATGACGTTAATAAACGATATGACGAATACAAAAAGCAATATGGCGATCAATTTGATGCTGTATTAAAACAAAGCGGTATGACTGAGAAACAATTAAAAGACTCTGTTCGCGGCGAACTTGCAATGAAAGAAGCTGTGAAGAAATCTATCACAGACAAAGAAGCAAAAGACAATTACAAACCTGAAATCAAAGCAAGCCACATCCTTGTAAAAGATGAAGAAACTGCGAAAAAAGTAGAAGCTGAACTAGCACAAGGAAAATCTTTTGAAGACTTAGCAAAACAATACTCTGAAGATACAGGTTCAAAAGATAAAGGCGGCGACTTAGGATACTTTGGACCAGGTAAAATGGTAAAAGAATTTGAAGATGCTGCATATAAATTGAAAAAAGGTGAAGTTAGTCAACCTGTAAAATCACAATTTGGCTACCATATCATCAAAGTAACTGACATTAAAGAATTAAAACCATTCGATCAAGAAAAAGATCGTATTAAAGGCGAACTTGCTGACAAGAAAATGCAGGACGCTCAATTTATGAACGATCTTGTCACAAAAGAAGTGAAAAAAGCAGATGTGAAGATTAACGATAAAGATCTAAAAGATATTTTCGAACCTCAAAAAGCTCCAGCAGCAGACCAAGGCACATCTAGCAAATAATAAAAAAAGCCCGGCATATGCCGGGCTTTTTTTATTTGAGGATTGAGCTAAAACTATGAACGTTTGCACCATATACAACTTTGTTCTCTTACAGATCTGTAAGCTTTTTGTCACGTATTTAAATAGTACTAACGATATGACAACATTATAATTACGAACTACAGAGCAGTTATTTTGTATAAAAAAATCCCTACATATGGAGGTTTAAAATGAAAAAATATATTTTAACTTTAATACCATTTTTCCTAGGGATCGGATGTTTTGTTAGCTTTAATACCATTGGCTCTACAGTCGCTCCTGATGGTACTCTTGTTGAACCATTTTATTTACTGCCAATGGGTTATTCATTCATAGTTATCGGTATCGTTAGTCTATTTGTAAGTAAAATAAAAACAGTTAAGAAATAGACTAAAAAAGAGACTGCAGCAAAAGCATAAAATCCTTTTGCTGCAGTCTCTCTTTCAACTATTAATGATATAATTTTATTTCTGAAGCTGAAGCAAATCCACCATCCCCTGCTACCACTTCAAGCTTTACATACCGAGCATCTACTTTACTGAAAGTTGCATTCTTTGTAGAATTATTATTTGCCCACGTTCCAGTCGCAACCTTTGTAAAATTAATTCCATCCATACTTGTGTATATGTTATAACTAGTTATGTTCCCGTGATTACAATTATCTTGTCTTGGAACATAAGTTAATTGTGATACGCTGGTAACTTCATTAAGCTTTATCGTAATGTATGGGGCCTTATCACTTCCATCCCATAACGTATGCCACATTGTTGCACCGTTTCCGTCAACTGCATTTTTAGCATCATTACCAGCTGAAATTTCCTCACTTGAGACACCTGCAACTGATAAACTTGTGTGCGGTATTAATCCTGTTGCAGCAGTATCAGTAAACTTTAAGTTAACAGCATCACTTGCTGGGTTTGAACCAACAGCAAATTTTCTAACTGTTAAAGTTACATTTCCTGTTAAATCCGGCAAATTAGGAGCAGTTGAATTATATTTTGTCCAATGCGAACCTTGATCGATGCTGAATTCCATCGTACCGTCTATACCAAAAACTAAATTCTCATCATCATTTGCAGAAACATTCACTTTACCAGCTTTTCCAATTGGAATTAATAAAGGCTGCTCTGTTCCAATCACTCTTGTTAAAATACCGTTCGTTGAATTGATTGCTGCTATTTCTTCATTACTCAGAAGTATATCATTGCTTGTAGCAGCTTTATACGTTTTTCCCCCATCGATACTGTATTCCGTATCCGGTTTAATTCCCATTAATTTCCCTGCATTTACTCCATCAAAACTAAAAGTAGCAAGGCACAATCCTAAACTTGGCATTTGATCTATTATTTTATTAGCTACTTGCTTTTCATTTACATTCGTTATTGCGTTAAATGCATTTAATATATTTACAGTATATTGCTGAAGCTTCGCTCTATCATCTGTATTCAGAACCTGGCTTTTTATTTGAGCAAGAAGATCCATCATCGGTCTTGGCTCATTCGCAAAAGAAGCAATGATGCTGCTGTTTAATTCTTGCCACTGCTCATCCGTTACATTTGGATTTTGCAACATGAGAGAAACGTAATCTTTCCATACTAAGAAATTAATTGGTAATATATTAGTAGCTATTTTATAAATTGCAACTTTGTTATCTGATGAAGTCATCGCTTTCGCTAACCAGCGTAATCGCTCTGATTGATCTAGTTTTACTGGGTCACTTTCCGCATCTTCAAATAGTAAGATGTACGGTACTTGATTTTTCAATTTATCATCTGACCAAGGAATAACAGTTCCACCATGACGCTCCGATTCACCCCATCCAAATATATCATTCCCTAAATACCAAGAAGATGGTTTGTCATTCCAGATGAGTGCACAATGTCCAGGCTGTCCAACAGGCATAGCTGCCACACCAAAGGCTTGACTGACTTGCGTACCAAACTTCGAAATATTACCGCATACTCCACCATCTCTGTAAATTGAGGAAAGATTCCAAGCTAAACCGTAGAATTTATCATTTCCAGCTTGAATGCTAACTCCATCTTTGTTATATGTTACATATTTAATCAAATATGCACTTTTTCCTATCTTATCTTGGCTTTTAAGTTCTGGATGTTCCGTATGAATCATGTTTCTTGCCCAAGTTAAATCTTCTTCTGGTGACCAAGTATTCACTACTAATCTTAAATGCCAAACATCATAAGTTCTAAAGACAGGAAGTAACTCATTATTTTGATCTGCTGTTTTATAATATTGGTACCTCGTTAATGGATTAATAGGTTGATTATTTGTCCAATATTTTACGGGTTCAGCATGAGCTAACGATGTAGCTATCGCTAATTTTAAATACAATCCTTCATGAGAATCTGCATCTGTATTCCATATGGTATTCCATATCTCAAGTGCATTTACAGGGTTCTTCCCAGTTGGACTGCCGCCTTCAAGAAACGTATTCATTACATCTGTATTTTTCATAACCCAGCTAAGAAAATTTTGATGGGCAGCATCTTTTTTAGCGAATGCATCCATTGCTGCTGCGCCTGTTTGTGATATGAATTGCCACTGAGCTAAAGCTGCTGCAAATACTGGGTCTGCAAGCTTACTTTTCAAATTCGCTTCAGTGAGTGCCCCAACCTTTTCATTTAAATATGTTGTAAGATAACTCAAATGATCTTCAAAATTACCATTTGCAATTGCCTGATCTGTCTTTTGTTTCAATGTTTCTTGAGTCAACGACACCGTTTCAGCTGAAACTTTCGTATAAGGAATCGTAACAAAGCTCCCTGAAACAAGTGACATCGTTAATACGAAAGATAAAGTTCTTTTCAAAATAAGCCCCCCTTGTGTGTGTGTTTAACGGATTACCCTTGCAGCCTCCTTCCTTACATAGAGTGAAACTTCCATCAGTGTTTTTTTCATTCTCCACTAATGGAAAGCCCGCCCAATCAGGCATTTACGGACAGTTATCCCCCACCTTTCTTCTTAAGAAAAGCGGAAGCGGCTCGCTCAGAATTGCAGGACGCCCGCGCACCCGACAGAGAGAAGCCTTTTGCCTCGTCCGAAGGTGCGAAACGACCGGAGATTCTAGCCGCTAGAGCTGGACAATGATTCTATTGGAATCTTGAGGTGAGGGTCTTATTACCCGCAAATAGTAAAATAAAAAATCCCCCATACCTAAAGGCATGGGGAATTAAACTACCAACATCAGTAAAACTTGGAAGTTTCCTAACCTTTCGGCAACTGGCTGACATAGTGGCATGCACCTTAGTCCCTATAGCTTTGCGTCATTAGCTTTCACTAACTTTGCCTTTATCGAGTAAAATCCATTAATTTGAATATAACAAAATTAAAAATAATTTTATATATTTTTAAACTTTTTTAATCAATTTTTTACTTCATATTTTCTTAGCGTTGTTAAAAACGGTGGAATTGTCTTGAAAATGGGCCTATCGTTGTAAAAAGAGGACTTTCTTGTGAAGTTCTCTTTTTTATCCCGCATTAGCTGGCTGTTTTCCCCCTTTCATTTCTTGCCTTTCACTACATTTTAAAGTAGAAATTTTAAACTAACTATATCTTTTACTAAATACGTTTACTGCCTATTTCTAATTCTTCTATTAATCTCCCTAAGTGAATTTGTAATAATTTACGCGGGGCTGCTTTTCGGACAATGCCTTCTTGTGTTAAATCATTTAATAAACCCGTTACCGTTTCACGAATACTCCCTGTCATATTTGCTAATTCTTGATGAGTAATGGAAATTTCAAGCTGTCTCCAATCCTCTGCAGCTTCCACTACTATCCCAAATTTTTCCGATAATTTGTAAAGCAAAAAGAGCAATCGTTTCCGTGCACTACTATGTGCCATATGCTCTAACAGCTCTTCCATTTCCTTGACACGAATAGATAGTATCTCTATGAACTTTAAAGCGATGTCCGGTTTATCGTGTATAATTTTTTGAAACTGAGTTCTATCTATTTTACAAATAAGAGAATCTTCCCATGTTTCAGCATATACACCCTCAGATCCCGTTGTAAATGTACCCACCGCTCCAAACACATGCCCTGCACCTAATATGTCGAGTGTAAGCTCTTTTCCATCTTCAGACACTTTATATAAACGCACTTTACCTGATTTAACTAAATATAAAAACTGCTGCTTCATATGCGGAGAGGTAATGATTGTCCTTCTTTTCATTACATCAATAGGAGTATCCTGCTCAATTTTCTTTAATTCCTCTAACTCTAGCTCATCAAATAAACGTATTCGCGATAAATATTTTATTTTATCCATGAACTTTCCTCCCATTGTAGTCTCGACTACATATTTTTAGAATAATATATACTACACTCTTATGTAAAAGTATGTATTTTACTATCTTATCAAGGGGGAAGTCATATGAATATCGTTATTATTATCATTCAATTTATTTTGATTGGTATATTTTCAATATCGTTTTTCCTAAAAATTTCACGTGCAAAATCAATGGTTCATCACTGGAATGAATATCGCTACCCTATGTGGTTTATGAATGTGATTGCCTTATTGGAGCTCATCGGGGTTATAGGAATCATTATTGGTTTTTGGAGTGATAGATTCTTACACTATGCAGCTTTTCTTATTATTGTCCTTATGTTAGGAGCTTTGTATGCTCATTTCTTCCGTGCGAAGCATAAACCCATTATGGCACTTAATGCGTTTATTATGCTTGTTCTTTCTATTACAATTCTACTCGCTTAAGGAAACAGGAAGTTTAAATAATAGTCAATGGAGGGATAACTTCCTCCACTGACTCGACAATAAGGTTATAATACAACAGCTGTATGTATTAAAATGTTTTCAAACCATTCAAAGCTATTTTAGTTGTATACAGCATCCACCTTCTTCCGTTTGAATGACCAATATACCTAGCGCAAATTATAATGGATTTTTGCAAACATATTAATTTCCATGGAAAAATAAGTTACAATAAACCAAAGAAAAGTAACGGAATTTATAAACTATAGGGGTATAAGAAAATGAACAATAAACTTCATGAACTCAATAAACAAAAAAAACCGCTATTCGTCACTGTGTATGACCAATTGTATAAATTAATCATGGATGGAACATTTCCTCCAGACAGCAAGCTTCCAACAGAACCTGAATTAGCTAAAATATTTGGTGTAAGCAGAATGACATTACGACATGCTTTGGCACTTTTGAAGGAAGATGGCTTGGTTAAAAATATACATGGAAAAGGGAATTTCATTACAAAATTTCATCATAATGAAAGTATGGATGGCTTGGAGAAGTTGGGGAATCCCTTATATAAATGCTATACGGAAAAAATAGATGATATCGAATTGAATTTTCGAATTGATCTAGTAACGGACTATGCAATGCAAGTATTAAATCAAGAAATGACTGCAGTGGTTGCGTTGGAACGCTGGTATAAAAGTAACGATAAGATCGTAGCTTTTGCTTTTACGATGATGCCAATAGAAGCGGTTTCCCAATTAAACCTTGACTTACAAAATGAGAAGCAAGTTTTAGAAATATTGGAAGAGAAAGTATATGAACTAGCTAATTCCTCTACCATTGAAATTAAACGTTCTAATTCCGTCAATACGCCGTCATTAAAATACAAACTTTTCCATGGAGAAGAATGTGATTTAATTTTAGAAAGTGTCTATATCAGCGATAAATATCCTGTGGTTTATAATAAATACTATATACCAATAGAATTTAGTCAAATTAGGATTAAAACATCTAAATGAGTTCTATACTTAATTTGGAAGCGATGGATTTCATATGAAATCCATCGCTTTTTTGTAACAAAACAGACAAATTCCGAAAGAAAGATGGGTTGTGAGCGAAATAAAGGTATGGTATCCTTTTCATTGTTAATATATATACAAGTTTTTAGACAACTATACAATGTTGTATATTACAAAGAGTTATCATGGATGATCATGAAAGCGTAATCAACGAGTATGATGTTTTTGGGTTACTTATGCAAATCCTTCCTTGTAAATATCACAGGAAGGCAAGGTGTGGTATCGTTTTTGTTATTCATATGCGTACAAGCAGTTAGACAACCGAACGATATTGTATATTTTAACGGATTTCACGCATGATGATGAAAACGCAATCAAAAAGTAAGATGTTTTAATTATTTATGGAAACGTTTCCTTTTTAAACATCATAAAAAGGAAACCCAGCATATGAAACAAATAGTTTAGAAATTACTGACCCCATCCTTTAACGAAAGGATCAATCGGTAGTGAAAAGCGAGACAATCATGAATCAGGAAGATAATTTCCTGAATAATAAAAGGAGAGAAATATGGCTATGTCTACAATAACTGCAGATGTGAGCATGAAGAAAACTCAGGAATATAATGCTAAGAAAGCAGTACCTATTACCTTACTGTTATTTCTATTATGTTTAGTAATTGACAATTCGTTTAAGATTATTTCTGTTGATATGGCAAAGGATTTTCACATTTCAGCGACAACAGTTAGCTGGCAAGCAACGCTAGCTGGACTTGTAATTGGAATTGGGGCAGTGGTTTACGCAGCTTTGGCGGATTCCATTAGTATTAGAAAACTTTTTAGCGTTGGTATTATTTTAATATGTGTCGGTTCAGTCATGGGATATATTTTTCAACATTCGTTTTTACTAGTTGTTATCTCACGAATGATCCAAACTGCGGGTTTAGCATCGGCTGAAACATTATATGTTATCTTTGTAACGAAACATTTACCTGCAGATGAACAAAAGAAATTTTTAGGATTAAGTACAAGCAGTTTTGCTCTTTCACAACTTATCGGTGCATTAACTGGGGGGTATGTTTCTACGTACTTCCATTGGACAACTCTGTTTTTACTTTCTTTAGTAACGCTTTTCACTCTTCCTTTTATTTTAAAATATCTTCCTAAGGAAGAAACGAAAAACAGTAATGTAGATGTATTAGGATTATTTTTAGTAGGCACGATTTCAGCATCCCTACTACTATATATTACTGATTTCAACTGGATGTACCTTCTCTTATTTATTGTTGCAATTACATTGTTCCTTACTTATATCAGTAAGAACTCAAAAGCGTTTATCGGAATTTCATTCTTTAAAAATAAACAGTTTATCTCATTACTTGGAGTTGCTTTTGTAATTTACTCTGTACAGTTAGCATATATTTTCGTATTTCCATTCTTGCTTGAAAAGATTTATGGTTTGAAGCTAGATACCATTTCATTATTATTGATTCCAGGCTATATAGCAGCAGCTACGGTTGGGGCTCTTTCTGGAAAAATTGCGAAGGTTCTAGGAAGCAAGCAATGTATTACACTCGCTATGTGCAGCATTATGATCAGCTTGCTATTAGGCGGAATCTTTATAAAAACTTCTGTCGTTGTATTTGTAATATCTATGGTTTTATTCTCTAGTTCATTTGCATTCATGTATGCACCATTACTTGATTCTTGCATTTGTACGATTGAAAAAGAAAAAACAGGAACAGCAATCGGATTTTATAATTTAACTCTTAATGTCGCTATGTCAATCGGAATTGCCTATACAGCAGCAATGATGGACCATTCCGCAATGCGAAAAAGCTTCCTAGGAACTATGAGCAATCCGGATGCTTCCATGTATAGTAATATCCTATTCATTCTCGTACTCATTACCCTTTTCAGTTTATCTCTGTACTGGGTATTAGTAGGACGAAAAGCGAAAAAATAGATTATTGGACAAGTTGTCTATTAATTAACTAGTTATATAGAATCTCTTTGTAAGAAAACTTTAGGACATAGTAGAACCCATGGACAATTTAATAAAAAGACCATGAAAAATCAAGCACTTAAAAGATGGTTTCGGTATTCTACCGGAGCCATCTTTTTTAGTGTCCATAATTCGGGGTACAGTTCACCTTTTATCCCGCATTAACGTGCAGTAATACTCCCACCCCAAAATTCAGCGAAAGCAAAGAAGTTAGGTGGGAGATAAACTGCCCGTAAAAGCCCGATTGGTTCAACTAATAATCAGTGGGGGATGAAGAAAACCCCCACTGATTAAAGTTTCACTTTATTTAATTGCCTCATGAACCTTTAACTGCTTCCCTTTTATCGTTGTGTTTTTCATTACTTTTAAAACAAGGGGTCCTTTTCCGTTTAATATTTCAACATAAGAAACATTATCCTGTATCGTAATAATCCCTATATCATCCGCTGTAACACCTGGAATTTTGGCAATTGTACCAACAAAATCCACTGCTCGGATTTTCTTTTTCTTCCCGCCATTAAAGTAAAGCTTCATGATTCCCTTATTTAGACTAGCACTTTTATCTTTTTTAATAATTGGCTTAGCATTTATTTTTTCTTCAAATGCCGCCTTTCTTTTTGTAACTTCTTCTTTTAAAGGTGCATCTATTTTTAAAATTTCAAAACCGATATACTCCTCGATTTCTGCTAGAAATCTCTCTTCATACGGGGTTACAAATGTAATTGCTTTTCCGCTATTACCAGCACGTCCTGTTCTTCCTGTACGGTGTACGTAACTTTCTTTTTCTAATGGAATATCGTAGTTAATGACGTGGGTAATATTCTCAATATCAATTCCTCGTGCTGCTACATCTGTCGCTACTAAATAGCGGAATTTCCCTTTTTTAAAGTCATTCATTACTGCAAACCGATCTTCTTGCACCATACCACCATGAATTTTATCACAAGGATAGCCAGAACGTTTTAGCTGTCTAAATACATCATCTACATTTTCTTGCGTACGGCAGAAAATAATGCAACTATCTGGATTTTCAATAGTTGTTATATCTTTCAGAAGAGAGAACTTCTCTTCTTCCCTCACTTCTAAAAGACTATGTTCAATGTTATCTGTCGTAATACCAGATGCTTTAATCTCGATGTTGATTGGTGATTTCATATATGTACGAGACAAATTTTCAACATCTTCTGGTAAGGTCGCAGAAAACAGCATCGTCATTCGGTTCATAGGTAGTTCGTCAATAATTGCTTCTACTTGATCGATAAAGCCCATATTTAACATTTCATCTGCCTCATCAATCACCAAATACTTCAAATACTCTAACGAGAAAGTCCCTTTTTCAATATGATCTAATACACGTCCAGGAGTGCCGACAACAATATGTGTCTTTTGCTTTAGTTCTAATTTTTGACGCGCAAATGGAGATTTTCCGTAAACCGCAGTTGCTTTAATACGCTTAAATCTTCCTATATTCGTAATATCTTCTTTTACCTGCACAGCAAGTTCCCTTGTTGGTGTAAGGATTAACGCCTGCGGCTTATTTTCTTCCCACTCAACCATTTCACAAAGCGGAATCCCAAAAGAAGCTGTCTTACCGCTTCCTGTTTGTGATTTTACAACAAGATCTTTCTTTTCTAATGCAATTGGGATGACTTTCTCTTGCACTTCTGTTGGCTTTTCATATTGTAAGCTAGCAAGTGCTCTTACAATTTCTTTACTCAATGCGTAATCGTTAAAACTTTGTGGACTCATGTACTAACCTCATTTTGTTATATATTCTTTTATGTATTTTTCACCATTGTATGAATACCATATGCATAAATACAATATGTTCCCCTTGGCATCATAAAGTGAAACTTCCATCAGCGGGAGTTTCTTCCTCCCCCACTGATGGAAAGTTCTCACCAATCAAGCAGTTATCCCCCACCTATCTTCTGTAGAAAAGCGGAAGCGGCTCGCCCAGAATCACAGGGCGCCCGCGAATAACGGGATAAACTCGAATGCATCAACGTAGAATATTAATAAGTATACGTCATTTATGCTACCACCGATACTAATTCTACATAAGATTTTAATAAGCCCTTGAAAATCTTATGTGAAACCAATATTCTAATACTATTAACTCTCTACTTAAGGTTGTGTTTAACATGCGTATTAATAAGTACATTAGTGAATCCGGAAAAGCATCTAGACGCGGTGCAGATAAATTAATCAATGACGGAAGAGTCACGATAAATGGAAAGGTTGCGAAAATAGGCAGCCAAGTCGAGCCTGGGGATGATGTTCGTGTAAACGGTAACCCAATACGGATGGCAAGAAATTATGTTTATATTGCCTTAAATAAACCCGTAGGTATTACGAGTACAACAGAAAAAAATGTTAAGGGTAATATTGTTGATTTAGTCAATCATCCATTAAGAATTTTTAATATCGGGCGACTAGATAAAGATTCAGATGGCTTAATACTCCTTACGAACGACGGTGATATAGTCAATGAAATTTTACGTGCTGAAAATAAGCATGAGAAAGAATACATTGTTACAGTAGACAAGCCGATTACTCCTGAATTTTTAAAACGAATGGCTGAAGGTGTAAAAATTTTAGGTACGAAAACGCTGCCTTGTAAGATGGAACAACTTTCTAAATATGTTTTTCAAATCACTTTAACACAAGGACTAAATCGTCAAATTCGTCGCATGTGTGAAGCGCTTGGATACGATGTTTATAGACTACAGCGAACTCGAATTATGAATATTCATTTAGGTAATCTACCCGTTGGACAATGGAGAGACTTATCTAAAAAAGAGCGCAATCGATTATTCCAAGACTTGAACTATGAGCCAAAGGAATGGTAAAAAAGATGGACCAAAACAGTAAGAAACTGTTTTGGTCCATCTTTTTTTATTGTACACGTTTTGCGTGGCGCTCGTTTTCCTATCTATTTCCCAAACCTTTTGCGATATCCGCATTTTCTACATAGTTCCTCTACTGCTTCTCTTCGGGAAAATCCATCTACAAGGTTGTTTGCTCGCTCTCCTTCGATAATATCAGAAAATGAAGCATCATTAATATTACCAAGGTTGATAATGCCCTCACCATCTAAACAACAAGGGATGACCGTTCCGTTCGCTAAAATACCCGCTTGATTTCGAAGGCCATAACAGAAGCCCTTTCCATCGTCTTCTTCTTCATGCAGTGCAGGCCACTGAAACTCATAATCTTGATTGATGAAGATGCGTTCCGCAATTTTCACGCCACTTCCTGGTGTGACCTTCTCTTCAATTTTGTATGGTAAATCAAATTCTTTCTCAATAATTTCTAACAGCTGTCTGTTTCGTTGTATTTCAATATTCGTCTTATTGTCTTGCGTTAAGTTCCATAGTCTGAGCGAAACAATCAAATCTGATTGGCTCGTTGCTTCTTTAATAAAAGAAAGTATACTTCGCACATATCCTTCCTTATCTTTAGAACCTTCGTGGCCATCAAAGCTATGAAGCGAAAAATTCATCTGTCTAAGTGCAGGCTTATTTAATAATTTGTCCCTCTTTTTATTAATTAATGTTCCGTTCGTTGTAATATTAACTTTAAACCCTTTTTCATGACATAAATCTAACAATTGGTCTATTTTAGGATGGAGCAGCGGCTCACCTTTTACATGTAAATAAATATAGTCTGTGTGAGGTTTAATTTGATCTAATCGCTTTGAAAACTCCTCCACAGAAAGAAATTGCTTCTGCCGTTCTGTTGGCGGACAAAAGCTGCATGCGAGGTTACATACACTTGTAATCTCTAAGTAAAACTTCTTAAACTTTTTCAATCTCAATTCCTCACTTCTTTGACTACTTAGAATATTGTTCTATCACTATTACAGCATAATTTTTCATAAATGGAAACATACTTATTCAAGGAAACTACTGTTACTATTTTCCCTGTTTAGAAGAATGGAATTGTATTTGGATCATTAATAAATTTCGATTAAATTAACTCTCTAAGTTGTTTGTTTTCATTTTCTAATTTTTAATATTCCATTTTAGTGATTCAAGGAATGCACTATTTTAATAGATTACATTAAGACGTTAATCAATACTGGATAATGAATAAAGAGAATAATTGCTTTGTTTCTGTACAAAAAAATCACCATTCTCCCATTTCTTCTAAATTGATGAGAGAATAGTGATTTTTAAACTTATTTACCTCAGCAATTGAAATCTCCTACTTGATTTCAATTGCTGAAGTTATATCGTTCCAATCCGCAGCCAGATTAGCAGTTTTACCATACCAATCAGAGTGTCTAAATAAGACTCCTTTTCCATATCCTTGAGACGAAGTATGCTCCCATAGCGTAGTCGAATAGCTTGCAGAAGGTGACGCCGTGCTTATGGAAGAAATTCTGTCATTCCAGCTAGCAGGTAAGTCTTTAAAGCCATAGCTCCAATAAATATATTGTCCACCTTTATTTGCATGCTCATAGAAATCGGTACTTCCAGGGCCGCTACCAAGGGGATTTATTTGGTTTTTAAGTCTTTCTTTATCTTTTTCGATGAAAGCATCCAATGTTTCTCTGCTCGTAAATCCATATGCCTGCCAATCTCCCTTTTTATTCTGTTTAGGCAGAACCATGGTTATTTGTATGTCTTCGTTGGACTTATTATTCACTTTAGCCAGGGAATCCACATTCTTTCCGTCTACAGTTAAATAGTCGAACGATTTGATCGTATTATCTTTTTCTGCACTTGCTGATATCGTTCCCAATCCTCCAGTTAATGCAAAACCAGCTGCTAATGCTCCTACTACTAACTTCTTAAACATACAACCATCTCCTTTTTGCTTGAATTTTTTGGTACAACTAAAATGTATAGTTTTTTTATAATTTTGTAAATATTAGGAATTTTTAGAAATATAAGACAGAATATTTATTGTTTTCTGTTTAATATTTAGAAAAAAATGAATCCTTTTATAAAAAGATACGAAAATTTATTGCTGAAGTATCGTCCCATTGCCATCAAGTTAAAAAATTCATTGTTCTCCAAAACGAAAAAAAACGATCTAAATTCTCATAAATAACTGTAAAAAGGTAACATTTTCGTTATGGGAGTGTCTCAAAATATTAGCTTGATAGGTATGTATGGTGACACTCTACTAAGAAAAAATATTATTTCCACATATTGCAGATTGTAATTGTGATTTTTTAATCTATACTTTTTGTATAAATTTAAAAATTTGTATTATCAATAATACAGGGATAATAACTACTCCGCTATACCTTTAATTTAGGAGTTTCATAGGCGGAAATTCGGTCTATTTTTTTGCCTACAACACAAACATGTGCCATAACTATACCTTGTGATAAAACAAGTAAACATATTTTTTTAGCAAATGTTTCTAACCATCTTATATCTTCATGAGGTGACTGAATAGTTACCAGAAATATGTATATAAGTTACGGATTAGCATTAAGTTTTTAGGAGGTTTAAATGAGAAAAATATTGCCAGGGGCCATTTTATCTCATACCCAGTATGGATATGTAAAGGTGCCGAAAAATGTCAGAAGTCAGTGTCCTAAATGCGATAAATCAAGTGAATTTACGTTAAAAACGAATTTTTACCAAGTTACAAAACGAGGATTATTTGCAGAAGGACTTTGTTTTGAATGTCAAAAGACATCAGAATTTGTGATTATGTTTAATGATCATCCTGATCAAATAAATAAAGAAGTAGAAGTGTATATTTATAGTCCTTCGGATTTAAGAGATCCTTTAGATCAGCTCGAACGCAATAAACATATCCCTATAGACCTTGTTAGGGCATATCGCTCTACTTTAAATGTCAGTCAATCAAAAGATAACTCTGCTACTGCAGTACTGTCAAAACAAGTTCTTGAAAGTGTCCTCAAACATTTTCTTGGAGAGAAAAGTAATGGACAATCTCTTTCCCAGCAATTTGAGCAATTGCCAAAAAATATCGATTTAACTAAACCGATTCAAGATGTGGGCAACCTCGTTCATCCGGAAAGTCCTTTTTATGGGATGCTTGAATTGAAACAGGAAATTGATGATGAATCAGTAGCTTTATTAACAGAATTATTAGAGGTCCTTATCGAATATTTATTTGTGTTGCCTGAAAAAATCGAATCAGTACATGATAAGATTGAACAGAAATTTAAAAAGGTGTAACATGTACATTTTAATGTTTTTATACGCTAAAAGATTTTCAAAAAACAATAGCATGATTTCAATTGGAGTTTTAATTTAAAGATAAGTTTTGAGACACCACTTAAGCTATTTTTAGCTTATTTTGCGTTGAAGTGGATTTGTCTCAAATACCTAGGTGATTTTCTTAAATTAGTAAAATCAACACTTTTTCATGCCGAATTTTACTTAGCGTATATTTTCGCTAAAATGTGGGCGGTACGCCATCCAGTTAAGAAATACAATCTTCCCAAAAACAAAAAAAAATGAACTGAATTCTCATAAATAACTGTAGAGATATAAAATTTTCGTTTTAGAGATATTTCAAAATCTTAGCTTGATGGGCATCGGGTACAACCCACAAAAAGTGAATTTTGTACGCTAAGTAATTTCCGGCAGAAAAAAAGCCAATTTCCTGTACACCAAGTGTAGCTTTGAAATAAGGTTTGATCCAAAATGTTCCGTGCATCCACATTTTACGGCAAATAAAAAATTTTGATTAAAACTCATATAAGTCTCTCAAAAAACAGTTTAAATAGTCGGCTGAATAAGTAGACGTTTGATTTTAGAAGAAACATTCTTTTAACCAAACTAATCCTAACCTCATTTATACCTTTTTAACAAATTCAGATTTTAATTGCATAGCTCCAATACAATCAATATCATGATTTCCCTCAACCAAACGTATATTTTTTTACTTTTGTACCTATTTTTACAACTAATGAACTTCCTTTTCAATTCATTATTTTCTCTCTGATACTTTGTAAAACCTGTATTCCCATAGGAGTGATCATTGTACCTTGCTTCTTAACACCTACTGCGACACATCCACACCGTTTGAGAATCGATAGCTTATTGCGAATTTGAGCTTCGGATAAGGGACGGGAAAGCAATGAGCCTAAAACGCTTCGTCCCACCCGCTCCTGCCGTTTACTCATATTCCACAGGGTCGTCAATATATCCTCATAATCCATCAGGGAACCGTGACGTGACAAGAATTGAAGGATGTCCTCTCTTTCCACTGTTTCTTCTCCGGCTGTTGGACCGTGAGGGGATGACAAGATCATGCTGCCATTCAATATACGTTCAGGAATATGTTGTAATTTCACTGTATCTCCTTCTACGATTACCTTCAGATACTTAATGAAATTTTCCAACTCCCGAATATTACCTGGCCAGCTGTAGTTTAAAAGAACATTTTTTACTTCAGGTGTAAATTGTAGCTTTCTCCCATTATCATGAAGGAAATAGTCAATGAGGATAAAAAGATCCTCTTGCCGTTCTCTAAGATTTGGGATATTTAACGGCAAAACGTTGAGTCTATAGTACAAATCTTCCCGAAAAGTACCCTTCGACACCATACTATTCAGGTTTCGGTTTGTGGCAGCAATCACCCTGACATTGATGGGAATTACGCGATTTCCTCCTACCCGCATCACCTGCCGCTCTTGGAGCACACGCAGCAAGGCTGCCTGTATACTGAGAGGAGCATCCCCAATCTCATCCAGAAAAATGGTTCCATTATGGGCCAATTCAAATAGACCCATTTTCCCTCCTTTTTTAGCTCCTGTGAAAGAGCCCTCTTCGTATCCAAACAATTCACTTTCTGCCAAACTTTCTGTAAGGCCGGCAAAATTGACCGGGACGAATGGGCCATCCCGCCGGGTAGAGTGCCTATGAATCGCTTGGGCAAATACTTCCTTTCCCGTACCGTTTTCTCCTGTGATTAATACGGTAAAATCACTTTCTGCCAGTCTGACAGCAACCTGTTTCGCAGAAGTGATGGAATCGCTTACACCGATAATATTTTCAAAAGAATATTTTGTCGTTAATCCCAAACGGCTGCTATTTTTGCGGATTTCCTGTTCATTTCGTTGGACAATCGTGACGTCTTGAAACGTAACAACGACGCCCATCAAATGCCTGTCCATCATCACGGGAACTTTGGTAACCAGAAGAACCTTGTTCCGTATCTCCAATAATTGATTGGCCTCCTCCGCATGGGACTGAAAAATCTGATTTAGATTAAACTCAGGGATTACATCCCAGCACGTCTTTCCAAGGCAATTCTCTGCAGACAGGCTGAGGATTTTCTCCGCTTCTTCATTAAAAACCGTAATCTGTCCCCATTCATCTATACTAATAATCCCTTCATGAACAGCATTAAATACGGATTCCAGCTTTTGATTTAACCGCTTCTCATTGTTTACGGAATTGGCTAAGTTTCTTCCAAGGCGGACAAAATCACGGAAAAACTCCGCTGTATAGAAATGCGCATTTTCTATAGGAAGATTCAATTGTTGGGCAATATCATAAATCGTTGTCAAATCGATCGGGCGTATGCCCAAATCAATCACTTTACCAATCGTCCCCGGGACAAGTTCTTTTAATCCATGAGTAACTGCCACATCGATCCCCTCAAGTACAGGCTGGATTTTCGCTGACTGCGGAACATATGGAATAAAGTGCAAATGATCAAATCCCAGACGATTCAAAAGCTCAATGGCATCTACAATCGTGTCCATACTGTTCGAGACAAATAGACATTGGGTTCCCGGGGCTAAATCCATCAGTTGTTCGAGCTTTGGCAAATGAACGGTTCTTCTGGCAAACAGTGCCCGCTCATGAAGTAGTTTCGGTAACCGATCCAATAAACTTTCGGCGGAAACTAGAATCAGTTCACACTCATCCGCTAATTGGTTATCCAGCTCCTGGTGCTCATCAACGGTATAAATTTGAATATTTGTACCGAAAAACATTCTCAAGTTAGTCTCAAAGGTTTGTGCTAACTTTTCCCCTCTTGTTAGCAGTAAAATACTTGGTCTCTCCATTTTTCTCTCCTCTTAAAACCCCTTTTTTAGAATAATAATAACTTAAACACAAACCTAAAACTATAATTTCAAGGAAACCAGACGACTATTAGAGGAGTTTTTTATCCCGATAGGAAAATTCGTTCGCTTTTCACGCTTTTTTTAACTTAAACTTTCCTATGCGAAAAAAATACAAGTACCAAACCGGCACTTGCATTTTTTTTATTAAAATTATAATTTACGAAGTAGGTGGGCAATCAAGGCAGCCCTAACGGGAAGTTGATTGATTTCAATATGCTCATGTTCGGCATGGTTACCTTCTCCCACTGGGCCTAACCCATCTAGCGTTGGAATGCCTAATGCAGAAGTGAAATTCCCATCACTACCCCCACCCACTGATTCCTCAGTCAAGTGAAACCCTAATTCAGATGAACATGTTTTTGCCAGATTAAACAATTTTTCATTTTGAGCTGTTCTTTCCATAGGCGGGCGGATAACTCCACCTGAAACCTGTAAGGATATCCCTTCCAGATGCGGCTTTAGCCCATAAATGATTTTCGAAACACGCTCCCCCTCACCGAACTGGCTGATTCGCAGATCCACGGCCAGTTCCGCTTGTTCTGCTACCACATTTCCGGCAGTCCCTCCTCGTACCACGCCGACATTTAGAGTTGTATCCAACTCATAATCAGTAAGTGAGTGCAAGAATAGAATTTGATGAGCCATTTCCTGTATCGCGCTGATTCCATCCCGATGATCCTGCCCTGCATGCGCTGCTTTTCCTTTAATCTGGATCGAAAACTTGCCAACTCCTTTTCGAACTGTTTTAAGTGCACCTGTATGTGGCGCTGCCGGCTCAGGAACGAGAACAACCTGGCTCTTTAAAGCTTCCTGTTCGATCAATGCCCTAGACGTTTTGCTTCCAACCTCTTCATCACTAGTGCATAAGAAAACGATTTTCTTGTTTAAGGAAATCCCCAACTCACGGCAAGCTTTCAGCGCCCAAAGGGCTTGGGTAATTCCTCCTTTCATATCCAGGATGCCCGGCCCATACGCCTTGTTTCCTTCTACTCGGTAGGAAAGCCTTCCCACCTCCCAGACAGTGTCAAAATGGCATATGATTAAGATTTGGGCATCGCCTTTCCCATAACTAAACCGCAGGTGATTCCCCGCATGCTCTTGGGGAATCACTTCCGCCTCAACGTCAAGATACTTCTTAAACAGCTGTTGAATCACTTCTCCACATTGATCGACCCGTACTTTCGAATGCGAAGGCGATTCAGCCAGCACAAGTGTTTTTAGATCCTCCAGGATATCTTCTTGGTGTTGCTTTAAGTATTCTAGTACTTTATCCGTATTTGAAGTCCCCTTTTCCAGGATATCTCCTTGGTGTTGCTTTAAGTATTCTAGTACTTTATTCATATTTGAAGTCCCCTTTATTTATCGTCAATCTCTTAGAAAGGTCCCCAGTTGATCATCATACCGATAATGATGAAAAGACATCCGAGAACAAACCAAACTGCCGTTAATGGAAGCATAAACTTCAGCCATTTTCCATAGGGGATGCCGCTCATTGCTAGTACCCCCATCACCACACCGGATGTTGGATTGATGGTGTTTACTACTCCTTCCCCAAATATAACCGCCTGAACAGCTACTTGACGTGTAATATGCAGCAAATCTGCCAAAGGGACAAGAATCGGCATCAGCACGGTAGATTCCCCGGAACCAGAAGAAATCAAAAAGTGCAGAGCCGCACTTCCAATAAACATTCCAATCGAAGCGGCAATCGGAGACAACGGTTCAAGGAGGTGGACCAACGCATTGACGATGGTATCTAATATCTTTGCATTCTCAAGGATTAAGCCCACTGCTCTGGCCATCCCCACAATGAGAGCTCCATAGACCATTTGTTTACAGCCTTGAATAAATGTCGATGCAATGTCATTTGCACTCATTCGTGCAATCAAACCGGCGCCGATGGCAATAAAAATGAAAAGACCAGCCATTTCATTTTCTGTCCATTTAAATCTCTGAGAGAAAATTATAAAACCTAATAAGGATAATCCCGCAAACGATAAGATTAGCTTTTGCTGCAAGGAAACCTTTACCGTAGTCTCTATTTCAGCACCTTTCACTGCAATCTCAGAAGTGAACGATTCTGGGCCAAGGATGCTCTTGGCTGGGTCCTTTCTAATTTTGCGTGCATACACATATATATATATAATAGTAGCGGCCAGAAACGCTAGATAGATAATGATCCGGTAGCCCATTCCCGAGAAAAGCGGAAGTTGGGCAATACGCTGCGATAGTCCAAGCGTTTGAGGGGCAAAAACAGGTACGTTCCAACCAGCATAGGTTCCTAGATAAATAAGGGCAACGCCGAAAATAGGATCCAATTTCAACCCACGTGCAATAAGTAGTCCTAATGGGATGAAAGCGATTACAGAATTAACCACAATTCCAGTTGTTCCTAAAATAGAAAATATCAACCCTACAGGGATAATTAAAAATAGCAAGCGATTCCTGAATCGGGTAACGGTGGACTTAAGAAACGCATCGATTGCACCCGATTTTTCAATGACAGCTAAGGCTCCGCTTGTAAATAGGATAAGGAAAATAAGCGGCGCGCCTTTTACCATTCCGTTTTGAATTGTAGTAAAGAATTCTACGAAACCAGTGGGATGTGAATGAACAAAATGAAAACTTCCAGGTACCGTCGTGGTGATATCTCCTTTTTTTATCCTTGTAAATGCACCTGCTGGTAAAATGTATGTCGCAATAGCGCAGATCAATGCAACGAAAAATAATAGAACATAAGCGTCAGGCTGTACGAATCTTCTTTTCTTTTCTACTCTCTTCTGATCTTCAACCGCTGTCTCTTTCCTAATAGATTGCATGAAGTATCCCCCAATTCCAAAAATTTTTTTTCATCTTGCTCCTCCTCTATCCTTTAGAGTTTTGCCCCCGTTATTTTTATTGGCTCCTTAAAAGGCCATCCACCTCATTTCTATTTGTTATAAAATTCAGAAGTTACAGTTTATCATGCAAGAATCATGCCAATTTTAAATACTACGAATATTCTATTAAATACTAATCTTCGGTTAGTTTATAGGTTGTTTTATTGGTTATTGGATAACCTAGAATATAACCATTATTATATTATGAACAAAGTTCATAAAAACAGATTATATCCTATAAAGGGATAAGGCTCCAATTGCACGTGCATGTGCCTGATTGTTGAATTAGCTAATTTACAATCAGTGTCTAATTCATCTTTTATCTTTGTGGTTCATTCAAAGTGAAAAAACATAGCTATCGAAAACGAGATGATAAGTGTAAAAAAACAAAAACCCCGAATCACGGACTTTTTTAGTGCCCACGATTCAAGGTACAGTTCAATTTGATGTGCGCTAACAATTTTAATAATCGTAGCGTATACCGTTTGGAGTTTGTCCACTATTTAACAATTAGAACATACAGAAAGTAATTCATAATTTATATAACTAGGGTCGTAGTAAATAAATTGATCTTTCCCTACGCCTAACCATCCATTTTGTTCATAATATACTTTATACGACTCATTATGACGTAATTTACGAATCACATTGCCATTCATAGAAGGCTGATCCCTTAAGTTCACATTATCACCTGTAATAGTAGCAACTCCTATATAGTTACAGTAACAAATATAACTAGGATCATAATAAATAAATTGATCTCTTCCTACGCCTAACCATCCATTTTGTTCATAATATACTTTATACGACTCATTATGATGTAATGTACGAATCACATTGCCATTCATGGAAGGTTGATCCCTTAAATTCACATTATCACCTGTGATTGTAGCAATCCCTATATAGTTGCTGCTTCCATTAGGATTACTGATATCCAAATCTATATAGGATGTATTACAATCGACATTACCATGAATCCCTTGTACTGTTCCGCTATCTGTGTATTGCCAAATATCACAGTCAATTCCTGGACCCCTGTCATTATAACGTGCAATCCACAATAAAGTATTCTCTTGTAAACGTGAAGGATTTAGACTATTTTCAAAGAAATATAGATTGCTATAAACTCCGTTATTAGTATACCCTGCATTTTTTAATTCTGTTAAAAATGCATTCACAGCATCTGTTAATGTATTTGGATCTAAATTCCCATCATTAACTTCTACATCCACAAATACAGGCGCAGTTAATGTGACGTTCTGTAAATTTTTAATGAAGAAAGCAGCCTCTTGTTTCGCATCATTAACAGAGATTGCTCGAAAAAAATGGTAAGCTCCTGTAAGAATGCCAACATGATTCGCACCATTTATATTGTATTGAAAGGTTGGATCAACATAATTGGTACCTTGCTCAGAACCCTCTGTTGCTTTTGCAAACATAAAGTTTACCTGTTTAGGATCATTCTTTACTTGATTCCAATCAATTGTCCCCTCATAGTGACTGACATCAATTCCAAATGACATGATAGAACACTCCCGAATCATTTATTTGATTTTTGTAGAATTAATTTATATTAATATTTATATTCCCAATCTATTAAATTGTTAATAGATTCTTAAGAACATCTATGAAATTTCCACTCTTGACTTAAGTCAATGACCATTCATCACCTCCCCACTAAAATGAAAATTAATAATGTAATATAGGAGGTTATCTTATGGCTATCATAGTAAAAAAGCAATCGGATCAACGAAAATACGCCCTGACTGCTGGTATATTGCTTATCATCATGGCACTTGTTTCATTTTTTTCCTATGGATTTGCCCATGCAAGCCTTGTTGTGAAAGGCGATGCCAGCGCCACATTTCACAACATCATGTCATCAAATATCCTTTTCAAAGCTGAAATCTTTGGCTGGATCATCATCCTAATAAGTGACATTGTGGTCGCCTGGGCTTTCTATATTTTCCTGAAGCCCATTCATAAAAACCTTTCATTGCTAGGTGCATGGCTCCGTCTTACTTATGCGGCTATATTGGGAATCGCCATACTAAATTTAATATTTGCGTTGCTTCTCACGAAACATACAGACTATTTATCATTACTTAAAACAGATCAACTTCAAGCACAACTGATGCTATTTTTAGAGGCATTTCAATCTATTTGGTCTATTGGTTTAATCATTTTTGGCGGGCATCTCATGGTTGTGGGTTATGTAGCTTTCAAATCAAACAGCATACCAAACGTCATTAGCATCTTATTATTGCTTGCTTCAATAGGCTATATTGTCATTCACCTGTGCAACACGTTTCTTCCAGAATATGATGGAGTCATTTCCATACTTAACCTTGTATTTAGTGTGCCGATGATTGCAGGAGAATTGGGCTTTGGTATATGGTTGCTGTTCAAGGGAGGAAAAATCCCAATTTCCTAAAAATTATTTTCAGAGATTCGTTTCTTAATTCTACTTAATGACTCTGGGGTAATACCAAGATAACTTGCTAACTGATGTTGAGGTACACGATCAACTAAATGAGATCGTTTCTGTAATAGTGCTTTATAGCGCTCTTCAGGTGTAGATGCAAGAAATGAAGCCATTTCATCTTGCATGTCACCTAGTTTTTCCTCAATCATCTTGCGCGTCATTGTTTCCAATTGTGTATATTTGTTATACATGTCCTTTTCCGTATCAAGGTCACCAACGACCAATATACAGTCTTCTACACAAGTTAAAGAATACGTCGATGACTTGTCTTGTTTATGATAATTGAAATTCGCAATTGCTTGTTCTTCCGTGTAGAAATTAGATGTAACCTCTTTTCCCGTTTCATTTATAGAATACTGCCTAACGCATCCCTTCAATACAAAATAACATGTAGTAGGAACATCTCCTTGTCTAAGGAGCATTGTTCCTTTTTTATATTCTTCAATCAGTATATCTTTAACGATTGCTTGTTGTTCTTCTTCATTCAGCGTTGTAAATTTAGTCAAATACTTCAATAATATGCTTTCCATTTTGCTTTTAGTCAACTCCTTTGATAGAAACGTTCATGAAAAACGCTATTCTTTTTATATATGTCTATAAAAAGAATAGCGTTTTTTTCATTATTTAAAAAGTTACTTTACTGTCTTTTATTTTGTTAATTAAAACGTACTTGCTACTTTAACAGCTTTTTCAAGTCCTGACGCAATAATTTCTTCTGCTCTATCCGGGAATTGGTTGTGGCCTTCAATTACTACTTTCTCTATATTTTTTGCACCGAAGAAGCCCATCATATTTGCTACATATTTAATAGCCATTTCCATTTCAGCTGCTGGTCCTTCAGAATATACACCGCCGCTTGCGTTTAACAAATGCTTTTTTGTAAATAATATGTTTGTTAAACAATTCATTAAGGGGGGCTTGTATGCCACAGGATCGAAAAACAGAAGTTCAAAACGATGCATACGAAGGAAAAGAGATCATGCCAGATAATCCACAATATCTACCGCGTCACGTGCAAATGGAGCTGCCTCACGAATTTTCTATAAATCCTCTGTTTGCCCGCGCAGGAGAATCAGTCGTTCCGCGCTTTCACATGTCTGATGAAGGCATGTTACCAGAAACAGCGTATCAAATCGTCCATGATGAAATTGCTCTTGATGGCAATGCCCGCTTGAATCTTGCAACATTCGTTAGCACATGGATGGAGCCTGCCGCAGAGAACTTATATGCCAGATCATTCGACAAGAACATGATTGACAAGGATGAATATCCACAGACAGCCGAAATTGAGGAGCGGTGTGTCCGCATTTTAGCCAACCTCTGGCATTCGCCCACCCCCCTTACGACTATGGGCGTTTCAACAACTGGATCGTCGGAAGCATGTATGCTCGGGGGGCTTGCATTAAAGAGACGCTGGCAAAACGCACGCAAAAGCGAAGGGAAGCCGGTGGATCGGCCTAATATTGTGTTTAGTTCTGCTGTTCAAGTCGTTTGGGAAAAATTCGCGAACTATTGGGAGGTTGAACCACGCTATGTGAAGGTTAGCCCAGAGCATCCCCGATTGGATCCTCAGGGGGTCCTCGCTGCCGTGGATGAAAATACGATTGGTGTGGTACCGATTCTCGGTGAGACTTATACCGGGCTTTACGAACCGGTTGCCGCCATTGCGAAAGCGTTGGACGATTTACAGGAGAGGACGGGCCTCGACATTCCCATGCATGTGGATGCGGCTTCGGGGGGGTTTATAGCACCGTTTCTTCAACCAGATTTAGTCTGGGATTTTCAATTACCGAGGGTGAAGTCCATCAATGTATCCGGACATAAATATGGATTAGTCTACCCTGGGTTGGGTTGGATAATTTGGCGGGAAGCTGAAGATCTCCCTGAGGATCTAATCTTCCGCGTCTCCTATTTGGGCGGGAACATGCCGACTTTTGCCCTGAATTTCTCTCGTCCTGGCGCACAAGTGCTCCTGCAATATTACAATTACCTGCGTTTAGGAAAAAATGGGTACCATGATGTCCAAAGGGCTTCTCAGAAAGTCGCTCTTTTTCTTAGCAAGGCGATTCAGGAGATGGAAGCGTTCGAACTTTTGTCCGATGGTTCGGATATTCCGGTTTTCGCTTGGCGACTGAAAGATGGTTACACATTAAACTGGAATCTTTATGATTTATCTCGACAATTGCGTGTGTTCGGCTGGCAAGTACCCGCCTATCCGTTGCCTCCAGATATGGAAGCGGTGACGATTATGCGCGTTGTGGTTCGAAATGGATTTTCCATGGATCTCGCGCATTTATTTTTGAGGAACCTCAAACAGGCCGTTGCCTTTCTGGATTCCCTGGACGGGCCTATGCCACATGATACGAAATGTGATAATGGGTTTCATCACTAAGTGGGGATAGATCCCGTAGTCATTAAGTTGAGCTAACCACCGGTGAAATTAACTATCTTAGATAAATCCCTCCATTAAGAAATTTATTGGAGGGACTTTTCATGGAGATTAAGTCGACCAATAAGGATATACTTTATACAGAAGAAAAGTTTATATCTCTTATCGGTTTGGGGAACAGATTAAGTACCCGATCTGATAAATAGACGGAGAGATTCCGCCTATTGACTCGAAAAATATGAAAATGTGTAATTTTGCTTTGCATAATCAGAAAACCTCTCCTTATAAACCCCGGAACGAGCTCTATTCTGCATCTAGCCGAAAAATCTGCGCTTATTTTACTATCGCTGGTTACTCAATTAAGGACAAGACTTCATATTTAAAGGAGGAAGTGAGAGGGGGTAGGGTGATCCAAGAGAACCTCATTTACATACGTCACGCTGAACCGCACCATAAGTAAATGAGATTAGAGGTTTTTATATTTAATAGAACAAAGGGAGCTTGTCTTGTCAGATAATCTCCCTTTGTTAGATACTAACTAAAATTTTCAAAAGGCCTTCATTTTAAAGAAAAACGGCTGTTTAGCCCTTCATTATCTAGACCATATACCTTAATAATCTCTTGAGTAATACTGTTTTCAGCATCATCCCAGGAACTGGCCCAAAGTGAGACAAAGCTTCCCTGCTTATTTTGATGCTTAATAGTGGATGTTCAGCCCTTGCCCTCAATAACCAATTCCGTTTGCTTTGTTCAGATACAAGTCTAGGAAGTCCGCCATGTTTTTGAAATCTCCTCAATATGATGAGGTGTGGTTCTGCAGCATCCTCCTATTAACCGAGCCCCTGCATTGTACCATTCTTTAGATTTAATATCGAAACTGTTACATAATTGTTGACCAGACCATGTTTTTGTTTCTGGACTATAAATTTCACCTGAGTTCGGATAAACAAGAATCGGTTTTTTTGTGTTTCTGCTCAATTCTTGGATAGCACCTGTAACAACAGCTACTGGTGCACAATTGATACCAATTGCTGCAATTTGTTCACTTCCCTCAAACAACTTTGCACAATCCGCAAGCTTAGTACCATCACTTATTTCTTTCTCATTTTTTAAAGAAAAGGATAGCCAAGCATATGTTTCTGGAAAATCCCGCAATAATGAATCTAATACTTTTGCTTCTTGCAAGGAAGGAATCGTCTCAAAGGCTAATAAATCGGCACCCGCTTCAATCAACGCTGACATTCTTGAACGATGAAATTCTGCTAATGTTTCATCTGTGACACCATAATTACCAATATATTCTGAACCATCTGCCAAGTAAGCTCCATAAGGACCTACTGATGCAACAACCAATGGTTTAGGCCTATTCGTTTGCGTATTTTTCTTCCAGTAATCATCCCTTGCTCTTCTTGCAAGTAACACTGTTTGCTTAATTAACTCTAAAGCTTCCTTTTCTTGTATTCCGCGCCCAGAAAAACCATCAACAGTAGCTTGATAGCTTGCCGTAATGGCACAGTCCGCTCCAGCATGAAAATAGTCAGAGTGAACCTGATAAATTAATTCCGGATTCTCAAGTAATACACGTGCTGACCAAAGGGAATCATTCAAATTACATCCGTGTGACTCCAATTCTGTAGCCAGCGCTCCGTCAAGCAGCATAATTGAATGTTGGGATAAAATAGCATCAATTGGATTGATTTTGTTGGACATAATCTATTCCCCTTTTCTTTACATTTTGTGTTAGATAATAACTTCCGTAGCAAAACAATATAAATGGAACACCACAATATAAAGCAATTCGTTGTGTAGGATCAAACGCAATCCCGATACATGACGCAAAACAAATGATAAAAGAAGCAACTGGTACCAGCGGATAGAATGGTGTGCGATAGACCAAGTCATCTACAGAATTTCCTTCTTTTACATATTGTCTGCGAAATAGGAACTGTGAAGCACTAATACTCATCCAAACTACAACCACTGCTAAACCTGAAATGGAAACTAGCACAATATACACAGTATCCGGTGCCACGATACTTGAGAACAGAGCCAAAGCTCCTCCCAACATGCTGAAAATGACCGCATTGATTGGAACACCCTGTTTTGTCATTTTTGCAAAAGTAGGAGATATTGTGTTCTTATTGGCAAGCGACCACAGCATTCTAGAAGAGGCATAAAGACCTGAGTTTGCAGCAGATAGAATAGCCGTTAGTATAACGAAATTCATAATATCTGCCGAATAAGGCACCCCAACTCGTTCAAGAACGGCAACAAAGGGACTCTCTAATACTCCTGCATCGGAACTAGGTAATAACGCAGATAAAACAATGATCGTTCCTACAAAAAAGATAATCAATCTCCACAACGTAATACGAATGGCCTTTGGTATCGTTGTTTCTGGATTCACTGTTTCACCGGCTGCAATTCCTATTAATTCCGTTCCTGAAAAAGCAAAATTAACGGCAAGCATCGTCATTATGATGGCAAAAGCACCATGAGGAAATAGACCTGTACTTGTAAAGTTAGAAAAGAATGGCGCTGACTTTGAATGAGCCATCGGCACAAAACCTACTATTGCCGCTGCTCCTAAAACAATAAATATTACAATAGCGATTACTTTTATAGAGGCAAACAAAAATTCAGATTCAGCAAAAAATTTAACCGTCAGTACATTTAATCCAAAGATTAAAATGGCAAAAAGGGCACTCCATATCCAGACATTGATGGATGGAAACCATCTCTGCATAAGCAACCCTGCAGCAGTAAATTCAGAGCCTAAAGCAACAGTCCAAGTTAACCAGTACAACCAAGCTACGGTATACCCTGTCCCTGGTCCAATGTATTTAGATGCATAACTATGAAATGCACCCGTTTCAGGCATATGTACGGAAAGCTCACCTAAACACAGCATAACTAGATAAACCACTAGTGCACCAATCAGGTAGGAAAGAATTGTACCAAATGGACCAGCTTGTTGAATTGTGTAACCTGAACTTAGAAATAATCCAGTTCCAATCACTCCACCAAGTGATAACATAACTAAATGACGTGCTTGCATTTTCCTTTGAAATTCTTTCCCATTTTGATTATCCATTCCTACTCTCCTCCTACTATCCAGAGAAAACAAAAACGCACTCTATAAAAGAGTGCGTGGCTGACAAATAAAAACGTACCCTCCTATCTATCAGGTTCATCACCCGCTGGAATTAGCACAGTATCTTAAGCAGACCTGTTGCTGAGGTTTCGTAGGGCCAGTCCCTCCACCTCTCTGGATAAGAATATTTTTTTATAACCTTATCAATCTATGTGAAAATTGTCAATGTGTTTTTGTACTTATAAATACCTTCTAATTTATTTACTCGTTTATCCCGCTATTGGCTGGCAGTAAGATCCTTTATTCAGAAAGGAATAAAGGAAATAGGTAGAGGATAACTGCTGGCATGTGCCCGATTGGTCAAATTAACCATTAGTAGGAGCTGCCCCACTTATGGAAGTTTCACTTTATAAAAAATATTTATTTTCCTTATATAAGTTGGAAAATAAAGTCTGTTTATCATTCCTTATTATTCTAAACTCTCATCAAACTTGAACAAATGCTGCAGGGAATCTAGATAAAACAAAATAAAAGCGCTTGCATAATTAAAAATCCGAGTTATAATACTTGTATACAAGTATACTTGATTAACATGAGGTGAAGTTATGGCGGAATCAATGGAATTTCTTTATCCCGAAAAATGGCTTTCAAAAGCTTCTACTGGTGATCGTGTTGCAAGCGAACTTAGAATGCGTATTATTGCAGGCAAAATTGAAAGCGGTACCATTCTATCGGAAAATAAATTAGCTGCCGATTTTTCTGTAAGTCGGTCACCCGTTCGGGAAGCATTAAAAGTACTAGCATCTGAAAATATTATTCGCTTAGAAAGAATGGGCGCCGTTGTCATTGGTTTAACCGAAAAAGAAATCGAAGAAATATATGATGTCCGTTTACTTATAGAAACGTTTATCTTTGAACGGCTAGTAAAGATGGACACAAATGAGTTAGTAAGGGAACTAAATAAAATTATGGAAATGATGAAAATCGCCATTAAATATCATGATGCTGATGAGTTTTCTTATCAAGATCTCTTATTCCATGAAACGATTATTCGGACCATTCAGCATTCCCACATCCTAATGATTTGGAATAATTTAAAGCCTGTTATGGAAAGCTTAATCCTTTTATCAATGCGTACCCGTTTCAAAGAAAAGTACGAAGACTTTGAACGGATTATTAAAAATCATGAGCTTTATATAAAAGCAATCGAAGCAAAAGATCGAGCTCTCATGATTAAAGCCTTACATCAAAACTTTGATGATGTTCAAGGGAAAGTTGAAGACCTTTGGATGTCACAACAACTGTTATCTAAAGGAGTAGAGCAAGAACATGAGTAGCTATATGTTAGGTATAGATATCGGTACTACAAGTACCAAAGCAGTATTATTTACCGAAAAAGGCGAAGTCATCCAAACGGAGAATATTGGTTACCCGCTTCGCACACCGGATATATCCACAGCGGAACAAGATCCAGAAGAGATTTTTCAGGCCGTTTTGCAGGCGATTTCAAATATAACGAAACATCATTCAGATAAACAACTATCGTTTATTTCATTTAGCAGCGCCATGCATAGTGTCATTGCCATGGATGAAAATGACGAGCCGCTGACACCTTGTATCACTTGGGCAGATAATCGCAGTGAAGGATGGGCACGTAAAATCAAAGATGAACTGAATGGTCATGAGGTTTATAGACGAACAGGAACACCTATTCACCCCATGTCACCGTTAAGTAAAATTACTTGGATTGTGAATGACCATCCTGAAATCGCTGTTAAAACGAAAAAGTACATCGGAATCAAAGAATATATCTTTAAAAAATTCTTTGATCAATATGTTGTTGATCATTCCCTCGCTTCATGCATGGGCATGATGAATCTAAATACACTAGATTGGGATGAAGAAGCTTTACAAATTGCTGGTATAACACCTGCCGAGTTGTCTGAGCTCGTACCAACCACTACGATATTTAGCAACTGCAATCCGGATTTAGCTAAGAAGATTGGAATCGATCCACAAACACCGTTTGTTATTGGTGCCAGTGATGGCGTGCTTTCTAATCTAGGTGTGAATGCAATTAAAAAAGGTGAGATTGCGGTCACAATTGGGACAAGTGGTGCCATTCGAACCATCATTGACAAGCCGCAAACAGATAAAAAGGGAAGAATATTCTGTTATGCCTTAACAGAAAAGCATTGGGTAATTGGCGGACCTGTAAACAATGGCGGAATGGTCCTTCGCTGGATTCGTGATGAACTTGCTTCATCAGAAGTAGAAACTGCAAAAAGACTAGGAATTGATCCATACGATGTATTAACCAAAATTGCTGAGCGCGTGAGACCTGGTGCAGACGGATTATTATTCCATCCATACCTCGCAGGTGAACGTGCGCCATTATGGAATCCAGATGTACGCGGCTCCTTCTTCGGTTTAACAATGTCACATAAGAAGGAACATATGATTCGTGCAGCCTTAGAAGGCGTTATTTATAATTTATACACCGTATTTTTAGCATTAACTGAATGCATGGACAGTCCTGTGACCCGTATTCAAGCAACAGGAGGCTTCGCAAGGTCTGACGTTTGGCGACAAATGATGTCCGATATTTTCGCATCTGAAGTCGTTGTTCCAAAAAGCTACGAAAGCTCCTGTTTAGGTGCATGTATATTAGGTCTCTATGCGACAGGAAAAATTGATTCGTTTGAAATCGTTTCCGAAATGGTTGGCAGCACCTACAAACACACACCGAAAGAAGAAGCAACGAAAGAATACAGACAATTACTGCCGATATTTATTAACCTATCAAGAGCATTAGAAGAAGATTATACACGAATTGCTAATTATCAAAGAAATTTAATAAAGTAAAACTTTCATCAGTAATCCCCTCTCTTCTCTTTTTGAATTTTGAGGTTGGGGGTTACTGCCAAAAAAACAGGGGATAAACACAAATACAGCTAATATTAGGGGGAAATTACGATGCCATTAGTCATTGTAGCAATTGGGATTTTAGCATTACTTTTACTGATCATGCGCTTTAAATTAAATACATTTATTTCATTAATCATTGTATCGTTCGGCGTTGCTTTAGCACTTGGAATGCCGCCAGAAAAAATCGTTAAAACGATTGAAACAGGATTAGGTGGAACACTCGGTCATTTAGCACTCGTTTTTGGACTTGGTGCGATGTTAGGTAAGTTACTCTCAGATTCTGGGGGCGCACAACGTATTGCCATGACCCTTGTGAACAAATTTGGTGAAAAGAACATTCAATGGGCTGTCGTGACTGCCTCATTCATTATCGGTATTGCATTATTTTTTGAAGTAGGATTAGTATTATTAATTCCGATTGTATTTGCTATTTCAAGAGAATTAAAGGTTTCTATCTTGTATCTCGGTATTCCGATGGCAGCAGCTTTATCTGTGACACACGGATTTTTACCGCCACACCCAGGACCAACTGCTATTGCTGGTGAATTGCATGCAAACATTGGTGAAGTATTGCTTTACGGTTTTATGATAGCGGTTCCAACAGTTATTTTAGCTGGACCTGTATTTACTAAAATTGCGAAAAAGCTAGTACCTGAAGCATTCAACAAAACTGGTAATATCAAATCTCTAGGTGAACAGAAAGTATTTAAACTTGAAGACACACCTAGTTTTGGAATCAGTGTTTTCACCGCTTTACTACCTGTTATTTTGATGGCAATCGCTACGATTATTACGTTGCTGCAAAAAACAATAGGATTTCAAGATAATAGTTTACTAGCAGCTATCGAGTTTATTGGGAATGCTGATACTGCCATGTTAATATCCTTATTAGTTGCGATCTATACAATGGGACTCTCAAGAAATATTCCAATCAAAAACGTGATGGAATCTTGTACAACAGCGATCTCAAATATCGGGATGATGCTCTTAATCATTGGTGGAGGCGGAGCCTTCAAACAAGTATTAATTGATGGCGGCGTTGGTAACTATGTAGCCGAATTATTTAAAGGAACTTCATTATCACCAATCTTGCTTGCCTGGATCATCGCTGCCATCTTACGTATTTCCTTAGGATCTGCTACGGTTGCTTCATTAACAACTGTCGGTTTAGTGATTCCGATGTTAGGTCACTCTGACGTTAACCTTTCTTTAGTTGTCCTTGCAACAGGAGCTGGTAGTTTAATTGCTTCACACGTGAACGATGCTGGTTTCTGGATGTTCAAAGAATATTTTGGTTTAAGCATGAAAGAAACATTTGCAACATGGACCTTACTTGAGACTATCATTTCCGTATCTGGATTAGGATTTACTTTATTACTAAGCTTATTTGTATAAATCTTTCTAGACAGCAAAACCCTCACTTGAATGAGGGTTTTGCTGTCTATTCATCTAAAAAAAATATTATTTACTTATGGTGCGGTTCACCTTTATGAATCTATATGAGGTAAACTTCTAGATAATTAAACTCTATTTGCCTTACCACCATAACTCTTCATGATATTCTTTGCTTTCTCCGTAATTGTAATACGAATGATAGACAGATTCACAAGGTATTTAAATAATGTAAATATGGTGATTCATTGGATACACCATAAAAAATTTAAGCGGTTACTTGTGATACGCACCTATACAGTTTCTACTACCGCTTCAAGCATTGTTCCATTTTTAGCATAATTCGTATGCCAAGAAAAAGCTTTTTCTAAAACATGAGGAGTTTGTCCCCCTCTTGTTTGCGCTTCTTGGTAATAAGCTCGTAGCTGGTCACGATACATTGGATGTGCACAATTCTCAATAATTAGTTCCACTCTTTCCCTTGGCGCCAGTCCCCTTAAGTCAGCATATCCCTGTTCAGTGACAATCACATCTACATCGTGTTCAGTATGGTCTACATGAGAGACGAAAGGAACGATGCTTGAAATGTTACCGCCTTTCGCAATTGATTTCGTAACAAAGATAGCTAGGCGTGCATTTCTTGCAAAATCACCAGAACCACCAATACCGTTCATCATCTTTGTACCTAAAACGTGAGTAGAGTTAACATTTCCGTATATATCTAATTCTAAAGCAGTATTAATCGAGATTAATCCAAGGCGGCGAATGATTTCAGGATGATTAGAAATCTCTTGCGGGCGCATCATTAATTTATCGCGATATTTTTCAAAGTTGGAAAATACCTGTTGCATTTTCTCTTCGGAAAGCGTGATGGAGCAGCAGGAAGCAAAATGTACTTTCCCAGCATCCATAAGATCAAAGACCGCATCCTGTAATACCTCAGAATACACTTCTAAATCTTCAAACTCTGAATCTAACATTCCATGCAGCACTGCATTGGCCACTGAACCAATTCCAGATTGTAATGGCGCTAAACGATTCGTTAATCTGCCTACTTTTACTTCTTTTCGAAGAAACTCTATTAAATGCTGTGCCATGATAACAGTTTCTTCATCTGGAGGAACAATCGTCGATGGCGAATCAAGTTGGTTCGTAAACACAATACCCTTCACTTTTTCAACATCAACCGAAATACCGATTGTTCCAATTCGATCATCCGATTTAACGAGCGGAATTGGAAGCCTTTCCCCTTGTTTCCCAGGTTCATATAAATCATGCAGCCCCTCTAGTTGTGTAGATTGAGCCATATTCATTTCAATAATAATGGACTTTGCATTTTGGGAAAACGCTAAAGAATTTCCAATTGAAGTGGTTGGAATAATCATTCCGTCCTCTGTTATTGCAACCGCTTCCAAAATAGCAACATCTATATCCATAACGTCAGCACGAAGCAGCTCTGCTGTATGAGATAAGTGCTGATCCACAAATAAAAAGTCTCCATTATTAATTCCTTTTCGCATAGTCGCATCGGCTTGGAAAGGCAATCTTTTACCTAAAATTCCTGCCTCAGCAAATAATTTATCTACATCCGAACCTAAAGAAGCTCCGGTATAAACATTTACTTTAAAAGATTTATCATCCTTAACGCGGTTCACCAGCGCAAATGGGACTGCCTTCACATCACCTGCACGTGTAAACCCACTTAAGCCTAAAGTCATTCCACTTTGAATCCAGGAAGCCGCTTCTTCAGGTGTAACTACTCGGTCCTTTAGACGTTGGTCCCTGATTCTCTCTAAATTATTCTCCATATGTAATCCCTCTCTTAATGAATATTCATAATTATTTTACACATTAACACTATCAAAATAGGGATTTTGGTATACGATACCGAAAATGCAGATAAAATAGCGAATCTAGGCTCTAGAGCAGAGAAATCTAGAATCCTAGAAGCTTTCGAAAATAACTGGCGTATGATTGACTAACCGGTACCCTCTCACCATTATCCATCGAAAGTAAAAAGGTAGAATGAGTATCAGGATAAATCGCTTTAATATGATTAACATTTACAATAAATGAGCGGTGGCATCTAATAAACGCATCTCTCGGAAGCAAATATTCAAATTCTTGCAGAGAGTATTTATGTGTTCCTGATAACTCTTCTGCATTCACATACGTCTTTTTATCTTTTGCCTCTAAATAAATAACCTCTGAAAAAGGAATCGGAACCCAGCCGTCCGTCGTTTTTAAGGTAACAACCGACTTTCCATCCGTTAAAGCTGGATAAATTGCCGTCACGCACCCCTCAAGCTCCCCATTATTAAAAAATGGTACGGCCATTCCATGATAAGGAATACCAAAAACATCCCGGTTAATAAACTCCGAAACCTTTTGCTTCGTCACGAGTGCTTTATGGGCAATCGTCCCTTCCTTTATAGGGTCCCCGACACTAATTTTTAAATCAATTCGTTTACTTGGCCGATAGTAGATATATTCTTTCGTATTCGAAACGGCAATTGAAATTTCATCTGAAAATACTTCACCAACAACATCTAGTAGTAAGCCTAAGGTTATATCTTCCATACTATTAACACCTCATTCACTATTATACTACTATTATGAACACCAAGCTGTACTGATTCTGATGGAAAAGTAATAAAGCCCCGATATCAGGTGTTTTGGTAGATTACTTTTTCCTCTTAGTTATTTTAACCATTGATAGCAACAATTTTGGATTTAATTTTCATCATTATCTCTCCCTTGTTGTATTAATCAATATATGTCCACAAAACAGGACACACCCATGCTATTTTACTTTCACAGATATATGCAACCCTAGAACTAATGATTTTATTTTTTCAAAATCTAAACTTACTAAGGCTGAAATCAAAAAAAGACCAAAGGAAGCAGAATACGTGGTTACCATATTGAGAAAACCAATAATAAATTGGTTTAAATTGTATGTATAGTTATATAATGGTATATTGAAAGAAAAAGGAGATAAAAATGAAACAATTACTCTACTCTTTCTTTGTCAGTATGTTAATTTTTAGTTTAATTGGCTGTTCTTCTAATACTTCAAAAACCTCTGGAACAAATAACACGAAACAAGAAAAAACAGAATTGATGATGTTGAAAGATAACGAAATAGAGAATATACAATTATTAAAATCGAAAAAAGAAAATGATAAATTAGTAACCATTAAAGGGCTAACTTCTGATGAATCATTAATTAAAGATATTGTCAAAACAATAAAAGATGGTTCGCCAATTAAATCTCATTTAGATGAAAAAGCAAAAAAATCTTTAAACGCAGAAATGGAAATAAGTTTTAAAAACGGTTCAAAAGAAACTCTTTCAGTTATAATTAATAATAAGGAGATTTCTGTAGTAAATGAATCAGGTAAAGGTTATATGCTTAAAAATGATGCTCCTAAGTCAGTAGTTGATTTCTTTTTAAGAGAATAAGAAAGTATATAGTAATAACTTCTTCTTCTGCAATTAAGGTATGAATATCTCCTATTAATTAATGGCGGCGTTGGTAATTGTGTAGTTTTATAAAAAGATTGATAAAGTAAAACAAAGTTCAATCATTTATAATAAAGTTTGATTAAAAATCCTGTGTTGATATGCAGGATTTTTTTGTTCCACAATCCGGCCATTTTGCGGAATAACACTGGGAAATTAATTAGATATTTATTTTGAAAAACAGAGATTGTGAAGGAGTGTACTTAAAGTAACGGGAGTTTAGTTTAAGTACAAATGGTAAAAAAAGGGTGATTAATTCGATAGCACGGCATAAAATTAAGAAAATTAAAAATATAAATTTTGATTAATAAATAACTCAGACCACTATATAACTTATATATGGTTATAACAATTGTGGCTGTGTTGATATAATTCTGAACTCTAATGGCTATCGTTAAAAAGAGGAGAGGAACAAATGAATACTACTAAAAAAAGCGAATTAATTGTTGGAGTACTGTTTATACTTGCAGCAGTAACAGCAATAATAGGTCTGAATTTATACAACCCAATACTAAATGGTCCAGATTACCTGATTAAAGGTCCTGAACATGCGAATCAGGTGATTTTGGGAGCACTTATGGAATTAATTCTTGTTGTTTCAGCGGTCGGCACCTCAACAACGATGTTTCCGATTTTAAGAAAATACAATGAAACAATAGCTCTATGGCATGTTTGCTTCAGGTTTCTTGAAGCAGTTATTATTACTGTTGGTATAATCAGCGTATTGTCCCTTTTAACTTTAAGCCAGGAATTTGCAACAACTGCATCTCCGAATATCGCCTCTTTTGAAGCTTCAGGTACAGTTTTAAAAGCAATACATGACTGGACATTTTTGCTTGGTCCCAATTTCATGCTGGGCATCAATACGATGATGTATAGTTATATATTTTATAAATCAAAGCTCGTACCAAGATTTATACCCATCTTGGGTATGACAGGGGCAACTCTTGTTTTTATGGCAGCATTGTTAGAAATGTTCGGAGTAATTCAACAAGTTTCGGTTTGGGGTGTTATATTGTCGCTACCAGTAGCGGCTAATGAAATGATTTTAGCAGTATGGCTTATCGTAAAAGGATTCAATGTATCTACACTCGCTTCCATGTCTACAAAAAAGAAAGCGTTTAGAAGCCCCACTTGAGATAATAAGCTCCGATACAATAAAAATAACAGACTTAATTAAGTAGCAGTACCTCATACTGTCATTCAAATAACCGTCATGAACTTTTATTTGAAGTAAGCCATAAAAATATTTTCCAAAAATACTTGTCAATGTCCTATCTACTATAGCAAAAGAATAAGTTTATCAAGGGGGATATTAGATGGTTTCGAAGGGATACGGAAGAAAATTAATGAAAGCCATCGTTTATAACAAATACGGTTCACCCGATGTTCTTAATTTAACAGAAGTAGATAAACCTTTTCCTGAGGACAATCAGGTACTAGTAAAGATTCATGCATCATCCCTGAATTATGGTAATCTAGTGCTTCTTAAAGGAGAGCCCTTCTTGGCACGTTTTGCCTTCGGTCTTCTAAAACCAAAATATGCCATACCCGGAGGTGACATTGCTGGTCGGGTCGAAGCAGTTGGTAAAAATGTTAAACAGTTTCAGCCGGGTCAAGAAGTATTTGGTGACCTTTCCGCTTCTGGTTGGGGTGGTTTTGCTGAATATGTATCTGTTCCTGAGAATGCATTGGTAATAAAGCCAGAAAATATCACATTTGAGGAAGCTGCTTCGGTACCTATGGCAGCAGTTACAGCCTTACAAGGTCTAAGGGATAAAGGCAAGATTCAGGCCGGACAGAAGGTATTGATTAATGGTGCGTCTGGTGGTGTGGGGACTTTTGCGGTACAGATTGCCAAATCGTTCGGAGCAGAAGTAACAGGTGTTTGCAGTACGAGAAATTTAGAAATCCTTCGATCAATTGGTGCAGATCATATCATTGATTATACGAAAGAGGATTTTACAGAAAAAGGACAGAAGTATGACTTGATTCTTGCTGTTAACGGACACCATCCGATTACAGCTTATAAGCGGTCCTTAAACGATAATGGGACTTTCATTCACGTCGGAGGTTCAGGTGCACAGCTGTTTCAAACAATGACCTTAGGATCTTGGTTCTCGCTCTCTGGAAGGAAAAAAATGTCTACCTTATTACAACGGCAAAACCAAAATGATTTAATTTATATGAAAGAACTACTTGAAGCCGGAAAAGTAAAACCAGTCATTGATAAAACTTTTAAGATGAGCGAGGTTAAAGAAGCTTTCAAGTATTTTGAACAAGGGCACGCTCAAGGAAAAGTTGTCATCACCGTATGAAAACTTGTAAGGAATAATAAACGAATATAACGAAGACTGGCGATACTTTAGGGTGGTATCGCCTTTTCAAGTCTTAGTTATTGTAAAATGAATCGTTTTGTTATTCTATATATACATTCTCTTTGTCTACCTACATCTTCTTCCCCATTCTCCAACAACGTTGATTGTAAGAATTTCGCTCTTCTCCTATTATTACGAGTCCTTGTTTTTCATAAAATTTGATTGCTCTTAAATTAGACTGTGCAACGCGGAGATGATATTCAAATACATTACGTTTTTTAAACTGATTCTCAGCATATTGAAAAATTCCATTACTATATCCTTTCCCGCGCCCCTCGGGAATTACATATACAAAACTTACATAGCCAATCTCCCGTCCTTCATAGCTATCATACCTAAGGACTAACTCTCCAACTGTCTGTTGGTCATTTTCCAATAAAACGAATCCTTCAGGAAAATTCAATTGTTTCTGCTTCGCATACTTTATATATTCACCTTCATTAAACTCCAATTCTTCTCCTTCATCTGTATCGGTGAAAAATTTAATGAGCATCTGTTTATCTTTTTCTACATTGACATGACGAAACGTAAGCATTAGCATCATTTCCTTTCACTTCACGCTTAATCTCATCGTACAATATCTTTTATTCCGGTAAAATGATCCAAAACTTTAGGATACATATAAGAGATACTTATCAATCTAATAATCTCTTATTCAATTATCCTGCCTCGTTAATTAAATGGCTCTATTAAACTTAACTGTTGATTTTCTTATAAAAAAACGAGAAATAATGAGTGGCGTCAATCTATTACTGGCGCTGAACTAGTTAATATTTCTAATTATTGTTTCCAAATAATGAGCAAAATGCGGTTAATGATGAATACCATTCCAAGAATAATGGCTAAGATTGGTTTATCAACAAAATACAGAGCAAATGAGGCAGCTCCGAAGATTATTAATTCTAGAATAAATCTGTACGGTTCTGGCAGTTTCAATGATGCTTTAGGCGCAATGAAAGCCCCCCATAATATCGCCAAAAGTAGTGGTGAACCAATACCAAAAACAAATTTTGTATACGCACTTTCCCCGACTTGAAACCCCCAATAACCTAGTGATGCTAGGGCACATAACTCTAGAAGAAAACGAATAGCTAAATTTACAGATTTTATAAACATGAAAGACCACTCCTTTGAAAAACATGTCTTTTTGATATATCCCAGTTCTTCGTCCACCTAACTTCTTTAGAGAAGCGGAAGCGGCTCGCTCAGAATCGCAGGACGTTGGAGTCTTACTGCCCAAAAATAGCGGGATAAAAATAAATCCCGCATTTCTATATTAAAAGGTGGGATTTATTTTTAATAGACTTAAGAGAATGAATAATGCTGAGTGACAATAAAGGTGCTTAAAAAATAATAAGGTCATTAAAAAACAAATAAAGATGTTTGATAGTAAGAGTCGCTCCTAGAAATATTTAGTGTCGGATTTTTCCAATTCATGTACAATAATGGTAAGAATATTCATTTTATATAAATTAAGGACAGATTTTTTTCATATTTATAATGAAATAAACGTGAAACTAAAAATTCTGAAGGGGTAATCGGTATGAAAATTGCAATAATTGCTGACATTCATGGAAATAAAGATGCCTTACAAGCTGTACTAACAGATATTAATAACCGAGGGATTCAGTCTATTTATAATTTAGGGGATAGCTTATATGGTCCTTTATTTCCACTGGAAACCTATGATCTTTTAATAAACCAAAACATTCAAAGTATTAAAGGGAATTGCGATCGAATTTTATTAGAGCCTAATACGTCTAATTTAACAGTTCAATATGTACAGAATTTATTAAAGGATGAGCATAAAACGTGGATTTCTAATTTGCCTAATTTCTTACAAACAGATGATTTCTATTTTTGTCATGGAACACCTACAAGTGATGAAATATATTTGTTAGAGGAAATGAACGCTAGTGGACCAGTGCTTAAAAAGACAGAAGATATTATGAAATTAGTAAGTGGTATCCCACAAAGACTTATTTTTTGTGCACATACACATATACCAAGAGTCATTTATCTTCCAAATGATAAAATAATTATTAATCCAGGAAGTGTTGGACTACCAGCTTATGAAGATGAATTACCAATCTATCATAAAATGGAATCAGGTTCACCATTCGCTAATTATACAATTGTTACAAAACAAGAAAATGATTGGATGATAGAGCAATTACATATTCCTTATAATCAGGATAGAGCAATTAACAAAAGTGAAAAAAATGGTCGCTTAGATTGGGCTAGAGCATTGAAAACAGGAAGAATTTAAAAGAAGATGTGATAATCGAATTAAACAATTTCATTATCCATTTTTTTTAAAATTATGATGTGATTGATTGAAATGTAAACAACTTTAAAAAGCCTTACTAAAAATGAAATGTAGTAAGGCTCTAACTATTTCAGGTGAAAATCAACCGACTTTATTCTTTCTACACAAATAATATTCGTCGAAAATACACTCTAATGTTTAAGTACGATTATTCATAAACTATTAACTAAAAGTCTATATTAGAACGAATTGTTAACTGTATAACATAGCCTATTTAATGAATAACCCTGCCACTTCTTCTTTATCGTTAAAGCTCACTGTGAAAACGCGATTTTCTTTACTGTATTTCGCAACAAGAATAACGACATACAGACCATCTTTTTCTTCAACTGAAGATTTATCGATTTTTTCGAAAGTACCAGATTTCTCGATAATAGGAGTAAGCTTTGTCATTTGATCTTCTGGTAATCCTGCTTTCATTTTATTATCAAACATTTCGTGTACTTCTTTATACTTACCTTCATTTAATAATGACACGATTTTTTCAGCCTTCGTGATATATTTTTTTGAAGCGGAGTCATCCACTTTATTGCCACCACATGCTACAAGTGCAAACACTATCATAGCGCTCAAAATAGGTAATAAAATTCTCTTCATCGCAATACTCCCTTTCTTTTTATCCATAAACTATAATTGAAAACAGCTACCGCAATAACCGCTAGTGTAACTTCCACAATAAGCAGACTACTTTCTTTCGGCACATATAACGGTAAAATACCAACCAGTGCATCTACAATCCCATGGATCATAATTGCGAGCACAACATAAAGAAACCTCTTTCGCACAACGCCTTGTAATACAATAATCGAAAGGCCTATATGCAATAACATCGCAAAGAAACGTTCAATACCACCGATAAAATAGGTATCACTGTTTGCGATAGCAGTTGGTGAGAACAATAAGAACACCGCACTACTACCGAGAAATAACACAGCTTCGATGCCACCATGCCCTGCACCGAATAAAAATCCGGACTGCCAATCCCGTTGCTTCATAAAAAAGCGCATAGCGATAAAACGAGCCAGTTCTTCAAAAATACCTGCCGTTAAACCGATAACTATAGCAAATAAAACAGGTTGCATGGCGCTAAACATTGAATAGGCTGTGCTATGCTCTCCTAAATATTTTATTATTGGTACGCGGATCAATACTTGTGATACAACAAATGCCAGTCCCCCTAATACAAATGGAATATATCGTTTCTTGGAACATGCATATAACAGTGCAGTCAGTGGTAATCCTATGCTTATAATCGCAGCAAAAATAATACTAGCCATCTCGTTCCACCCCTTGATTGAAGTGTATAAAAGACAGCGTATAAAGTATGTAGTTTTGTCATACTCGGTTCATTTTTCATCATAAATGGTCATTTACTATTTTTTAAGTATTAAAGTTTGAGTGAAATACGGAGCTGCAAAAGTTGTTTCTAACATTGCATGATCTGTTTTATCAATCATACGCTTTAACGAAAACAGTCCATAACCCCGGCTTCCTTCTTTACTAGAATAGCGCTTCTCGTATATTTGCTGTAAATCAACCGCTTTATGCTTACAACTATTGCGCACAATAAAATATTGGCGTTCCTCCATTTCAAAGAAGGCAATTTGCAACATTTTATCCTTACTACGAACCGTTTCCTCAATCGCATTATCCAATAAAATTGAAATGGCACGAATAAAAGTAACAACAGGCATTGCAATCGTTTCAATCGTTTGTGGGATATCAATCATCACGTTCACTTGTTGTTGCTGAGAAGTAACCACTTTTACACTCAACACACTTTTCACTTCGGGGATATTGACCCGAGATAATTTCACAATATCCAACTCGCGATTGTTTATCAATTTTGAGGTAGGAGCGATTACATCATAATAAACGTGTTCAATTTGCGTTACATTTTTCGTGCGCACGCCTTCCTCTAACGCCAATAACACATTCATATAATCATGACGGAAGCTGGCCAATTCATCATGCATAAGTTCTAACTTCTCTACATAATCCAGTAGTTCCTTATCTAAACGCTCCTGATGTTCTTCTAATATCTTTTCTTTTGTCAAATGCGAGCTTATTAACACAATCAACAGCAACACAAAAAATAATATGATTGCTGCAATATAACTTATTTCTCCATACTGTTGATGTAATGTAGCCAATAAATTGGTGGAGGGCGCAGTCAAAATTAGCTCTATGATGAGCCCTATAACAAGTAGACCATAGCTTACATAATAAAGGGGGCTAGCTACAATAAACTGAGCAATCTTTTGAATCCGCTTATACCACAGTGCAATGCCAAAGACAATTACAATCGAAGCGATGAGATGAATTACGCTGCCTGTCCATAAATACAAATTAAATGGTGTTAACATAAACAGCTTCATCCCAAAATCCAGTAACACCATTTTTACTAATGTAATGCTTACCATACTGACTAATGCAAAGTATAAATTTTGCATAAATGTTAATTCGTCCTGTATCAAACCTAAGCTTAATAGAAACAGCAACAATATAATAATATTAAATTCAGGATAACCTGTTACTGTCACAACAATCCCAAGTAAAATCATAAAGACAATGCTTAAAGCGATTACCATTGTATAGGACAGGCGATTGTAACGAATTAATTGAAGGTATAATAAGACATGACTAATACCAATCAGCCCAAACGCGACTATATCATAAACATACATTACAGCTCACCCTTTAACAGTTGACGTACTTTGCGCACTAAACGGCGCGACACAGGAATGCGTTTGCCACTTTTTAAAATAATCATTTTTTGCGCCGCATCATAGGAAGACATTTGTCCTGTATTCACGATATACGATTGATGACAGCGAAGTAAACGTTCATCTACTGTTTCAATTTCTTTTAATGTGCCATAAAAATAAACGATACGGTCTGTCGTCACTAAAGCTAAACGATGCGGCTCATCAGTCATAATATATTCCACCGTTGCAAACGGCACACGTACAGTCGCATTCGTGTTTTCCACAATAAAATCATCAGCAGGAATAACAGCCATGTTGCGCGCTTGATATTGAAGTAAACATTGTTCAAACACGCGGCAGCGTTCATCATAAGGCAAACCTTTATCAATAAATGTTAAAGCCGATACCATGTATTGATACGAGATTGGCGCAAATTCGGAATGCGTCGTCACAAACACAATAATGCCTTGCGCATCATATTTGCGAATCTCTTGTGCGACTTGTAACCCTTTACGCTCCTCACTCTTAATCTCAATATCTAAAAAATAAATCGGTACATAAGTCGTCAGCGGAATTTTTTCAATAATGTGTTCACTTTTACTTGTCACTTCAATAAAATCGTACGGCAGCAAATATTTCTCACAAATTCCCTCCACCAGCCGCTTCACATGCTGAGCTTGAACCACATCATCTTCCAAAATAAAAATACTCATACTTATCACTCACTTCAAAATAATCTATAAATAGAATAACACGATTACTCTCATTCGTTGAACAATACTTCCCCAATCGTTTTTCCATGTATAGAAACGGGTAAAATAAAGTGAAACTTCCAGCAGTAGGGTCTTACTGCCCATTCATGCGGGGATAAAAAAATAACTCCGCATGAATGGCTAAAACGGTACGCCCTTATTTCATAGCTACAATAAAGCCTCAAACAAGTAAAAATATAAGACTGAAACTATAACGGTTTTACAGGTACACATATTTCACAATAATGGTTGTTAATCATCTCAGCCGTATATCTTTCTAAAATCGGTTTATTGTCAATTTGATACCCATGGCTGTGTAAAGCTGGAAAAATTTCAGCCCATGCTTTTTGAATATCTTCCGCTGTATGTTTGACTCTGCAAATAACATACTTTCCACCAGAAAGTTCACTTTCGCAAATTGAATCATCCATTTGATAATCCTTTGGAATCACAATACAAGCATCATATCTACAGTTTTCAGGAGGTGTTGTTTCGGGGTTATCTTGTGGAATCCCAAGTATAATTGCCGATTTAACAAGATTTTTCTCCTCAGCCCACTTCTTTAACTTTTCCATTGCTTGAATGTTAGCAGGACCATATGGACCAACTTGTCGCACATATGCAATGCGGTATTTAGGAAGAGTTTCAATTTTCATATTCATAGTTTCTTTTTCCTTTCTCCATTCATATTTGCTACATTTCAAATGCTATTATGATATAAAAATATAATCATTTTTTTAAAATTGATAATTTTCTTATTAAACAAAACGAAACTTCCATCAATAGGAGTCTTACTGCCCGTTAATACGAGATAAATCACTATCATTTTCAATCATATCTTTCAAATTCCTTTCATTTAGTCCCTTTTGACAAAAATCAAATTTCGTTCCTCTTATTCTTTTTACTCGATCCACCACTTGACCTAAATGATACCCAGTATGTTCAACAAGATGAAAGAGACTATGTATATCAATCTCTATCTTATTTTTACTATTTACGGCTTTCGCAAACGCTCTTTTCCAGTTATCAAAGGTCTCTTCAATAATTGAATATAAAGCATTTGATGGTATGTCTAAATGAGGAAAATACTCTTCAATCCCTTCTTCAAACTTTATATCCGGATTCGCGTACCGAGCTGTATTCCTTTTTATATGCTCACAAATGTGTAAGACGATTCCACCGATTGAATTCATTCCCTTTTCTTGTTCCCACAATTCTTCGGTATGTAAAGCTTGAATTGTTTGAAGTAATTTAGGCAGATAATGGTCGCACATACGATGATATGTAATTTTAAAAACCAATTGCATTCTATTCACCTCATATTCAGCATAATCTCTAACTAATTCGCTATCACAAAGAACTGAACCTTGAAAAGAAACAAATTGTAATTTTTTCAAAACATATAAAACGATCCTTCCATTCATTTTTTTCCAGAGGTGATTGAACGATGAATAGTAAAATACATGTATGGCATACAGGGCAAGTATACATCGATCAAGCAATGGCATTTCAGGAAAAAACTTTGCACCCTATGCCTTATACTGGCTGGCTAAGAAGTTCCGCTAAACAAAGATGGGTACCTGTCTCCGCGTACTTGATTGAGCATCCAAAGGGATTGGTTTTAGTCGACACAGGATGGCATGAAGATATAAGAACAAATCAGAGAAAACATTTAGGATGGCTTACTTCTACTATGTTTAAAGGCACTTTACCAAAAGGACAGTCTATTGCGGAAAGACTTCAAGCGAAGGGAATTGACCATAAGGATATTGATTATGTATTACTCACTCATCTTCACTCAGATCACGTAAGCGGAGTAAAGCACGTGGCAGATGCAAAACATATTTTAACAAGTAAATTAGAATGGGACGCCGCCCAAAAAGGTGTTGGATATATTCGGCCCATGTGGGAGGGTGTAAACATCAATACTTTTGAATTACAAAGAATTCCGCACGGCCCCTATCAGCTAGGATATGATTTATTCCACGATGGTTCTCTCTATTTGGTACATACCCCTGGACATAGTAAAGGACTATTTTCTGTATTAGTACAAACGAATAGAGGTTGGGTATTATTAGCTAGTGATGTCGGCTATTCAAACCGGTCCTGGGAACAAAATATATTACCTGGAGTGACCGTTGATAAGGTTGCTGCTCAGAAATCTTTAGATTGGGTGGGAGAATTTAGAAAGAGAGACGATTGTGTGCAAGTGATGGCAAATCATGATCCAGCTATTCAGGAGCAAATTATTCAATAATAAAAATACCTTCTCTAAGACTTTAGAGAGGGTATTTTTATTTGTTAGCTTAATGGGCATGAAGCGCTCCCTCGATAACACCTTCACTTTAAAAGGATTGGTAAACGTTTTAAGGTTTGTTCATTCTCTAATAGACAATTCTCTAGCTGAAAAGATGGTGAAAGTTTTATTTCTTTATGTTGTTTAATGAAGGTTGTTAGAGCGATTGTAGCTTCTAATCGTGCGAGTGGGGCACCTAAGCAAAAGTGCGGCCCTTTTCCAAATGTCATATGCTTGTCATTACCTGGTCGATGTATGTCAAAACAGCTAGCTTTAGGGAACTGTTTCTCATCTAAGTTTGCGGCACTTACCCACGCAACAATCATTTGTCCCTTTTTCATGTTTGGTCCAAATATATTTGTATCCTCCGTTATTCTACGTGCCAATACGACTGGAAAACGATAGCGTAAAACCTCTTCAATTGCTTGCGGAATATACTCTAGATTTTCACGTAGTTCGTTATACGTCCCTGGTTTATCAACTAAAAAACTATAAAAACTATTTATGATTAAATTTGTCGTTGTTTCATTGCCAGCTGCCAGCAAGCCAAGTGAAAAATCTACAATCTCTTCATCTGTCAATCTCTCTCCCTCATATTCAGCTCTTATTAAATCTGAAATAATGTCGTCTGTTAAGTGGTATCGTTTTTCTTGGACAATGGGAAGAAGATACGTTTTAAATTCTTTCATAGCGATTGCTTTTTGTTGATCTAAATCAGAAAATTTCTCTCGACTATATGGCATGAATAAAATATCGGACCATCGTTTCACCTTTTTTAAATCTGTTGTAGGGACACCTAATAAATTAGAAATGACAGTTACAGGGAATGGGGCTGCTAAATCTTCTACAATATCAATTTCATCACGATTTTTTAGCTTTTCTATCATTTCATTTGCAAGTGATTGTATATGTGGTTTCCACTCAGTTAAACTGCGCGGTGTAAATGCTTTTGAAACGATAGAACGAACATTGCGGTGTTCAGGAGGATCAGAAGAATTTATATTCATTCTCGTTTCTCGTTGTGGAAATGAAAATTGCTGACGATCTCTTCTACTTGAAAATAAACGATAGTCAGATAAAACACGGTTCACATCATCATACGAAAACACATTCCATACATCTTGATCTGCATCATAATAAACAGGATGATTCTCTCTCATATACTGATACCAAGAATATGGATTCCAAAGCTCATCTTTTGTTTTTAGTTTGGAAATTTCATGAACTAAAATTACACTCCTAGGTGACTTCATAAATATCTCCTCCCTCTTTCTTCAAAATAGAAAGTAACAATTCAATTTTTCTAAGTTGCATAGACTAACATACTTTATTCTAACACGCGAAGAGGAAATGTTTATTTTTGGAAGGTTGAGAAAAAGATTTTGGCACAAAAAAACGACCCGCATTGCGGGATCGTTAAAGTCTATTTCTCTTTCAGATGTTGTTGTAATTCGTCTATGACTTTTTGTAAAACAGCGTGCTGTTCTCGTGCTAGTACTAATTCTTCCTTTACTAAAGTCAACTCTTCCACGACTGTATTATGAGTCTCACTTATAACCTTTTCTACTTTTTGTAAAGTATCGTACTGTTCTCGTGCCAGCGCTAATTCTTCCTTTACTAAAGCCAATTCTTCCATCACCGTATCATGAGTCTCACTTATGACTTTTTCATCTTTTTCCCCGGCGATTCTTGCCACATATCCTATCACAGGTAAGGCAACGCCTTGAAAGATGGTCTGTATCATGTACTGTACCCATTCTACAAGATTATTTGGATGCTGAAAGAAAAGCGGCACAATTACAAGCCCAAAAATGATATAAAAGCAAGCCATTGTAGAAAACCATAGGGCCAGTTTGTCACCAAGCCATGCATTAAAGCGTCTTATCATTTATCACTCCTTATCTAAAATAAAGTTGCTCTTTTGTACATTTGAAGAAAAGAATTTGCATTCTGTTCCATTTGTTTTGCTATTTAAATGAATTTATCCCGCTACTCGTGGGCAGTAAGAGCCCGATTGGTGAGAGCTTTCCATCAATCTTTTTTACCGTGTTCCAATGACTTAATAAATAGAATGACAGCATTGATGAGAAGATATACAATTGCAAATCCCCAAATGGTTTGCTCAACAGGTGGAAATTTCGTCTTATAAATAAACGGTCGAACGCTCACATAAATAAAAGCATGATATAAGATTAACCAGTTCATCCACTTAAGGAATGATCTCCAATTTTTCACTGTGATTCCGGCTACAACAACAAGAATTGTAAAAAAAAAGAAGCTAAGTAAAAGTCCTGTTAAAAATCCTGTCAATTCATTAATCATTCCCATTATCAAAAATGTCACATCCTTTCCTGCATAGTGTACTATCATCCTATGCAAGAAAGGGACAAGCTGTTTGTACAAGTGTACTTTGTAAAAAAATATCATATGTGATTCGTGTATATGTCAATTTGGGCATCACTTTACCAAGAAATAAAGTGAAACTTCCATCAGTGGAGGGTCTTACTGTCCAAAAATAGCGGAATAAAAACCACATTACCTCTAGGATTGTAGAGATGATGTGGTTTCACTTTTACAAATCTACAATCCCAAAAATTCGCTTTTTTGTTAGTGATTAATCAATAACTAATAATCAATTTTAAATACATCATTATTCTCTGCCCATAGTTTTAATCTAAATTTTCGCCTTCTGCTTTTTTCATTTTTTCCATTAAGAAAGTTAATGTTTCTTGTAACCCCTCTTTATAAGGTGTAGCTATAATTTTACCTATTCTATTTTCATATTTTTCTCCGCTTAGAATAAATCCTTCTTCTGTAAGATACATTATTTCTACTACTTCCTTCATAACTGGATCAAACAATCCACTTATACGAATTGCACTTTTATTTAATGGAATAACTAATTTCTTATTCCCAGTAATTTCACGTGCAAGTTTTATTATTTCTCTCCCTGAAATTAATCCAGCACCGGGTATATTCCAATTCTCTCCATAAGAGTCATCTTTGTTTGCTATTTCCACAATCATCTTTGCAGCATCCGGTAAATAAACATATTCTCGTGGTGTTTTTAGATTACCAATAAAAATAGAAATTTTATTTCCGGCCAGTCCCGTCAATGTAGGGTGTAAATAAGAGTTCTGCGAAGTTATACCATAATAGTCCGGTAACCTAACAATTAATGCTTTTGCATTTTTCCATTTCTTATCGAATATTAAATTTTCAAATTCCACCCTAATCTTCCCTTTTTTTGTATGAGGTTGTTTTGGATGATTTTCATTTCCCTTAGCTACTTGACGACCATAAACATATATTCCATCTACAATAACTATTTTCTTACCTAAAAAATCTGCTGCCTTCATTACATTTTCTCCAAGCAAAAGGAGCTTCTCCGCCATTTCGTGATATTGAACATTTGCACATTGGAATATAACCTCTGCATCTTTTGCTGCCTCAATAATGGTTCTGTAATCGAAGATATCACCCAGCTTATAAGTTAGTAGTGGTGTAGAGGCATGCTCTTTCATTAATTCTTTTAATTTATTTTCTGAACGTCCAAACGCAATAACCTGTATACCTCTGGATAGCAATTCTGAAACCATCGCTTGACCTGTTCCACCTGTTGCTCCTAAAACAATTACTTTTTTCATATTATAAATCCTCCTTATATTAATTAGTTAGTTATTTATCAATCAATAACAAATACTGAAATAAAAAACCGAAACGAATCGGTTATCTTATTTTGTTTCGTTATGAATGAGCTCTGGTAAATCTAAATAGTAGGAAATGTTACATAGTATTCCTCTAGCTAAGAAAGTTGTTACTTCCCTCTCTGCATTTGGAACATTTGCTAATTGGAACCTCTCCAAGATGTAGCTTCTAATACGAGACAAACCAGTTTTTGTACAACTTCTTATTGCATCTTCTGTAACTGAAAGCCCTATTACCTGTAAGGCAATTTCATTAGGACGTGATATAGACAATTTTTCATATGCCTCAACCATTGCAAAAACAATTTGTTCGGGGCTTGATTCCACATTTTTAAATGTTTCAAGTATCCTTTCGAATGCTCGATCCAAAGCTGCGACAAACAACTCTTCCTTTGTTCTAAAAAATCTAAATATATAAGGCTGGGAAATACCAGCTTTTTCTGCAATTAATGCTGTAGTGGTATTATAATAACCTTTTTCTGCAAACACCTCTAATCCAGCTTCAAGGATTTCTTCCTTTCGATTTTCCTTTCTCTGATTCATTATATGTCAGCTCCTTTAAATTTGTTATTGATTGATTACTTACTTGAATAATAACTGATTCCTACTTAAGATTCAATGCTTCAACGATCTCCTTTTTCCAATTTTTCTTTCCCTAATTCATTATATGCCAACTTTCTTAAATTTGTTATTGATTGATTACTTACTTGAATAATAACTGATTCCTACTTAAGATTCAATGCTTTAAACATTTCTTTCTTTTGATTTTTCTTTCCCTAACTCATTATATGTCAACCCCTTCAAATTTATTATTGATTGATTACTTAAATAATAACTCATTCTTATTCACTCTGCTTTTTAGTTTTCGAGGAAACTAAAGTCAGATATAGCTATTCAGAAACAAGCGATTCAATAGGAAAAACACATCGAGTCACTATCACAAACGAATCAAAAGTAAAATAAAAACACATCATCTCTAAAACTTTAGAAATGGTGTGTTTTTATTTTACGCTAACGCAGATGCATGCTCTTGCTGATCAACGGGAACGACAGCATCTGTTAATGCTGCGTCTAATTCCGCTGCATACTTCAGCCTCTCTTCTCCGCTCCAGTTTAATGTCGCTGCCATGTAATTGATTACAGCATCTTTCCATTTATATACCCAGTGAATGTTAAAGAACACTGCTCCCATACGGCGTACGAAGAAATCAACTGGCTTTGTTGTCATTTCATATTCCATTGCGTATACGAGTGGCAGAAGTACGTCAAGCGGCATATTGTAGCGCTCTGCCTCTCCTTTATATTCTTTCGCTAATTCGAAGAGAACATCAACGTTCGAACCGTAGAACTTTGCAAATTGTTCTGCTTGCTCTACTGTTAAACCGTATTTCTTTCCTTCTTGTGCTTTTTTCGCAATGAATGTTGGGAAGTTTTTAGAACCGCCGACATGACCGCCAGAGATTGGCATATGCTTCGTTGAGCTTACAGGGTATGAACCGTGACCTTCTTTTTGCATGAGAGATGTTACATAGTCGACAACCATCTCTGCCATTTTACGGTATCCTGTTAACTTTCCGCCGGCAATTGTGATTAAGCCAGATTCAGAAGTCCAAATTTCATCTTTTCGAGAAATTTCAGATGCACTCTTTCCTTCTTCATAAATTAATGGACGAACGCCTGCCCAGCTTGATTCAATATCTTTCTCTGTAATGTTTACGCTCGGGAACATGTAGTTAATCGCATGAATAATATAGGTGCGATCTTCTGTTGTCATTTTTGGCACTGCCGCATCTTTATCATAAAATGTATCTGTTGTACCTACGTATGTTTTACCTCCGCGCGGAATCGCAAATACCATACGCCCATCTGGTGTATCAAAATAAATTGCTTGCCCTAATGGGAAACGTTTTTGATCAATGACAAGGTGAACACCTTTTGATAACTGTAATACTTTCCCTTTTTTCGAATTATCTTTCTCACGAAGCGTGTCTACCCAAGGGCCTGACGCGTTAACAATCTTTTTACCGTACACTTCATATACTTTTCCATCTAATAAGTCGACTACACGTACGCCGCATACTTTTCCATCTTTGTATAAGAAGCCGTCTACTTTTGCATAATTGACTGCTTTTGCACCATGCTTAATCGCTTCTTTCATGACTTCAATTGTTAAACGTGCATCATCTGTACGATATTCTACGTAGTAACCACCGCCTTTTAATCCATCTTGTTTCACAAGCGGCTCTCTCTTCATTGTTTCTTCGCGGCTAAACATTTTTCTGCGCTCACTTCTCTTAACACCTGCTAAAAAGTCATATACGCGAAGACCAATTGATGTACTAAATGCACCGAACGTACCGCCTTTATGGAACGGAAGCAGCATCCATTCTGGTGTTGTTACGTGGGGACCGTTCTCATATACAATTGCACGTTCCTTCCCAACTTCAGCGACCATTTTCACTTCAAACTGTTTTAAATAACGTAAACCGCCGTGAACAAGCTTCGTGGAACGACTTGATGTACCTGCTGCAAAGTCTTGCATTTCAAACACAACTGTTGATAATCCGCGTTTTGCCGCGTCTAATGCAATACCAGATCCTGTGATTCCGCCGCCGATAACAATGATATCTAACTCTTGTTTATTTACTTCATTTAAAACATTTTGACGTTGTTTACTTGAGAATTTCATGGTAATTCCTCCTTTTAATTACGAAAAAAAGAGACCACAAACATCACCATAGAATTGCTTCTATAGCGTGTTGTGGTCTCTCCAAATCTCCTACCGAATTATTAACTTATCATCATTATAACACTGTTTATCATTATTTAAAAGCTTTCGTTGCTTCAATTGCTTTTTTCCAGCCAGTATATAGCTCTTCACTTGTACTCGCTTCCATTGCTGGTGCAAAGCTCTTATCCATATTCCACTGTGCTGCAATTTCCTCTTGATCTTTCCAATATCCAACTGCAAGACCCGCTAAGTATGCTGCTCCTAAAGCTGTTGTTTCATTTACTTCTGGACGTTCTACTGGCACACCTAAAATGTCGCCTTGGAACTGCATTAAGAAGTTATTTTTCACTGCGCCGCCATCTACGCGTAATGTTTTTAATTCAATGCCCGAATCTGCTTCCATTGCACATAATACATCTTTCGTTTGATATGCTAACGATTCAAGTGTTGCACGTACAAAGTGCTCTTTCGTCGTACCGCGTGTTAAACCGAATACAGCGCCGCGTACTTCACTATCCCAGTAAGGTGTTCCAAGTCCAACAAATGCTGGTACAACATATACACCGTCAGTTGACGCAACGCGAGTCGCATACACTTCACTTTCACTTGCATCTTGGAACATACGCAGTCCGTCACGAAGCCACTGAATTGCAGAACCTGCTACGAAAATACTACCTTCTAATGCGTATTCTACTTTTCCGTTTAAGCCCCATGCAATTGTTGTTAATAGGCCGTGCTCAGATGCTACTGCTTTTTCACCTGTATTCATTAACATAAAGCAGCCTGTTCCGTATGTATTTTTCGCCATACCTTCACCGAAGCATGCTTGGCCAAATAATGCCGCTTGTTGGTCACCTGCAATACCCGCAATCGGTACATTTTGACCGAAGAAATGATAATCAACTGTATGACCGTATACTTCAGAAGATGGACGTACTTCCGGAAGCATGCTCGCTGGTACTGTTAACATTTCAAGAAGCTCTTCATCCCATTTTAATTCATGAATGTTATACATTAATGTACGAGATGCATTGGAATAATCTGTTACGTGAACGTTACCACCAGATAGTTTCCATACAAGCCACGTATCAATTGTTCCGAATAATAATTCACCGCGCTCTGCTTTCTCTCTTGCACCTTCTACGTTATCTAAAATCCATTTTACTTTTGTTCCAGAGAAGTATGCATCAATTAAAAGACCTGTTTTTTCGCGAACCATATCGTTATAGCCTTTTTCTTTTAGTTCGTCACAAATTTCAGCTGTTTGACGAGATTGCCATACGATTGCGTTGTATACAGGTTTTCCTGTTTCTTTTTCCCATACAACTGTTGTTTCACGTTGGTTTGTAATCCCGATACTCGCAATTTGCTCTGGTTTTACGTTTGCTTCGCTTAAACAGCTTGCAATAACCGCTAAAATCGATCCCCAAATTTCTTGCGGGTTATGCTCAACCCAACCTGGTTTTGGAAAATGTTGTGTAAATTCTTTTTGCGCAACATGTACAATTTTACCTTCTTTATTAAAAAGAATCGCACGTGAACTTGTTGTTCCTTGGTCTAATGAAAGAATAAATTTCTCCATATCTATTTCCCCCTTATGCTACTTTTCTACTATTTGTATTTTTTCCGCTCTGTTTGCTTGTCATATAAGAGATTGCTAGAACAATCACCGTTGCAATTGTTACATACATAAGTGCTGAGTTTTGCTTTCCTTCAAATACAACTTGATGGAATAACCCTGCTAATGATCCGCCTAAAATCGGTCCTACAACCGGAATCCATGCATATTTCCAGTTCGATCCGCCTTTTCCCGGAATCGGTAGAAGGAAGTGTGCAATACGAGGCCCTAAGTCACGTGCTGGATTGATTGCGTAACCAGTTGTTCCTCCTAATGATAAACCAATACTTACAATTAAGAAACCTACGACAAATGGATTTAAACCATCTGCAAATTTATTTGCACCAATTGCTAAAATACCAAGTACTAAAATAAAAGTTCCAATAATTTCACTTAAAAGGTTTGCAAATGTATTTGGAATTGCCGGTCCTGTTGCAAATACGCCTAATTTTGTGCCTGCATCTTCTGTTTCTTTCCAATGTGGTAGGTAATGTAAATATACGATAACTGCTCCAATCATTGCCCCAATCATTTGTGCTGCGATATACATAGGTACGTCGCTCCAAGGAAATGCTCCTTTAAACGCAAGTCCAATTGTTACCGCTGGATTTAAATGTGCTCCGCTAATTGATCCAACTGCATATGCAGCTACTGAAACCGCTAAGCCCCATCCCATTGTAATCACGATCCATCCTGAATTTTGCGCAAATGATTTCTTTAAACTTACACCAGCACAAACGCCGCCGCCAAGAATGATTAGTAATGCTGTCCCTATTAACTCCCCTAAAAATGGTGACATATGATCCCTCCATAATCAAATTAAAACGCTTACAGTGAAAGAGACAAATTGAATGGCCATTCATTTTTTTCAAAAGAAAAAATCCACAAATGCACGTTTCTATAGAAACATAGAAACAATGAAATGTGGATCTCTTCTTTTCTCCGTCACGTTTATTAACTTGTTTATAATGTTAACCGTAAATGAAAGCGGTGTCAATTAAATTTTTTCACATTTTCGTCACTTTTTATGAAAATGTTTCCATAGTTCTTTTTTCGACGTTGTAATCGCTGTTGCACCAGCCTCTAACGCCCTTTCCACATCATCAACCGTACGAATAAATCCACCTGCTAAAATAGATAATCCGGTCCGTTCCTTCATTTCCGTAATTACGTCCGTTAAAGCTCCCGGCAACACTTCAATGTAATCTGGCTTTGTCTTTTCTAAAAGAGCACAACTTTTCTCCATTGCACTAGAGTCAATTAAGAAAATGCGTTGAATCGCAACGACACCTTTTTGCTTCGCTTTCATAATCACACTTGATTTCGTAGATAACAAACCATATGGACGAAACTCTTGGCAAACATACTCCGTTGCATACGCATCACTTTGCAAACCATGAATTAAATCAACATGTAAAAACACCTTTTTACAATGCTGCTTCGCAAGGGTCACTACACTTTTCAACTGAGCGACATGAATATCTAAAATTACAATATATTCATACGAACTATGTAACAGTTTCTCTAAATCTTTTATTTGCCGAACAGCTGGCAATATTTTTTGTTCATGAAATTCCATTCAAAAATCCCCTTCTTTGTGTCTTCCTATTTCTTAATAGTACACAAATTAAGGAAAAAGAAAAGATAGTACAATGAAAACTCCTGTCTTTTTAGGCGGGAGCAAAGATATCGGCGCTTCGACATGCAAGTAGTCGGGCCACTGAAACTGGATCATATCGAAAAATTGTATATGTATCCTTCACTTTTGACAGGTATTAGGCTGTATGAATAACTAAATTATTAAATTAAGAGGAATGAACGAAACTCCTTTTCTAGGCATAAGTTAACAAAAAAGACCTTGAGAGGAGAAGAAAAATGAACCAACAACAATACGTAATAAGAACAGAAAAGATACCCGTTCAATTCCCTCCTCAACATCAGCCATTTCATCCAGGTTTTGAATACTTAATGGTACCAAGACCTATTTCAGAAATCGGCACCTATCGAGCAGCAGGCAAATTACAGGGAAAAGTAGCCATTATTTCAGGTGGAGATAGCGGGATTGGAAGAGCAGTTGCGTATGCATTTGCTAAGGAAGGGGCAAATATTGTTATTGCGTATTTAAATGAGCATATTGATGCATTAGAAACGAAACAACGTGTTGAGCAACTAGGACAACGCTGCCTTGCCATTGCTGGAGATTTAGGACAAGAAAAAACAAGCCATCAAGTGGTCCAGCAAACCTTATATGCATTTGGCAAAGTAGATATTATTGTAAATAATTGTGCGGAATCTTTCCCGAAAGACCGAATAACGGAAATTACCGGTGAGCAACTTCTACGAGTTTTTCAATCCAATGTTTTTTCTTTTTTTTATTTAACGAAGGCCGCTTTACCTTATTTAAAACAAGGTAGTTCGATTATAAATACAGGATCCGCATCCGCATATGAAGGACAGCAGGGAAATCTTGATTACGCTACAACAAAGGGAGCCGTTATTACATTTACCCGATCACTAGCCCTCGACTTAGTGAATGATGGAATTCGTGTAAACGGTGTTTCGCCAGGACCAGTTTGGACACCCATCATCCCTTCAAGTTTTCCTGCTGAAGAAATGATGAGTTTTGGTTATGGGACACCAATGAAGCGAGCCGGTCAGCCGTATGAACTTGCCCCAGCGTATGTGTATTTAGCCAGTGATGATTCGAGTTATGTCACTGGTCAAATCATCCATGTCAATGGGGGGATGAGAACAAGCAGTTAATAACGCCAAAAAAGGATGAGGAAAGCTTTTAGAAAATGAGTGTTATCTCAATTATTTGAAGGTTGGAGTTCTCCGAAGCTATATACATTCAGCGTTTGCAGTTTCATTTTAATCAAACTTTATTCCAATCCAACAAAAATAAAAAGAGCTGACTTTTTTGTGGTCAGCTCCCTTCTTATATAAATTATTGTTGGCAAGCAGCCGTTGAAACTTGCCATTGTACACCGAATTTATCTTTCAATTGGCCGTATAATGGGCTCCAGAAAGTTTCTTGAAGCGGCATGATAACTTGACCGCCGTCCTGTAATTTTGCAAATACCTCTTCTGCTTTTTCTGCACCTTGTATGTGAATTGCTATAGTCAATTGTGATCCAACAACTTCGTCCGGCTGACCTGGGAACGTATCAGAAATCATCAGATCCGTATTCCCAATTTTTAAATGTGCATGTAACACACGATCTTTTGCCTCAGCAGGAATCGGGAACTCCGGATTTTCTGGCATACCTCCAAACGTTTGAAGGCTTTCCACTTTTGCATCCAATGCATTTTCATAAAACTTAACCGCTTCTTGCCCATTACCATTCGTCACTAAATAAGGGTTAATACCTAAAATCATCACAAACACCTCTTTCTAAAATGTTTAACATATGTAACCACAAAACAGAACATATGTTTCTATTTTATTTTATCATATATTACTCGTTTATGGAACTCTTTTACTTCATTTGTGCCATGAAAAAAATCGACACTTCCTATGAGGGATTTAGCCTTAACGTACAAAATTCGCAAAATGATTGTTAAAGTACGGCATCCTTTCGCATACACACGAAAGTGTTCTAAAAGAGGAAATGCCTGAATGAAATAGAAATATAATGAAAAGGAGATGAGTAGATGAAGCTGAATCATTTGAATTTATGTGTTGATGATTTATCGGCAGCGAAAGCTTTTTTTGAAACATTTTTTGATTTTCAAGTTTTAGAAGAGAAAGGAAAAGCTCTTGTAGTGATGAGTGATAATGATGGATTTATTCTTGTATTAAGTGATCCAAAAGCGTTTAAAGGGGGAAAAGATGCGACATACCCAGAAGCTTTTCATATTGGTTTCTTAGTAGAAGAACCAAATAAAGTTGATCAAGTATATACTCGCTTAATAGAGGGCGGTATTGAAATAGATAAAGAACCTTACAAGATGAGAGGTAGTAGTTACGGCTTCTACTTTACAGTATTTAATGGATTGTTAATTGAAGTTTCTTGTCTTGACTATAAAGATGGTAAAAGAATCTCCAAACTTAATGTTACGAAATAATCCTACTTTTAACTTTTATTATGTAAAAAAAGGCTCTCTAAATGTAAAGAGCCTCTACTAACTCAGCAGTATATCTAAAAACTTTAAATACAGTCTTCAAAATTATTTCTCATTTAAAGATGAATTGCATAATATGCAATTCATCACCTCTTCAAGTACTAAGTCAGGGGTTAATACTTCTTCTTCTGTACGCCATCCAATGAATCCATCTGGTCTTACGAGCACAGCCCCTTCAGGATTTACTCCATATAACATCCCAAAAATATTGTCCTGATCAACAAAATCTCCTGTTGGACAAACGCAGTACACATTTATGCTTATTCCTAAATGAGAAGCAACAGTATGTGCCGCAGTTGACCAAGAGTTATGTTCTGAGCCAGTAAATAGTACAAAGTTTTTACCCAGTAAATCAAGTATGGAAATACGCTTTCCTTCATAAGTACCCCACATATGCGGAGCGCGTGTTCCTGGTCTTCCGCTGAGTTCTAAAAGATCCATCCTATGTGGAGTTGAATCTTGATCGATAATTGCTGCCGAACAGTATTTGTAACCTACAGTAACAGCTAGGCTATCCATGTTATTCAGATTATCCTCTTCTTTATTCGCAGCACGGAGCAATATACTGCTTGCATAATCCGTAGTTAATTGTACAACGGGATGCCTCTCCTCATGGTAGGTTTCCAGTAATTTCGGATTCGCTTGATCATGTATAACAGCAGCCAATTTCCAAGCTAAATTGTGAGCATCTTGAACACCTGTATTTGAACCAAACCCTCCCGTAGGCGGCATAAGATGAGCAGCATCACCAGCTAAAAAAACACGATTATCCTGAAAACGTACCGCTGTACTTTCTGTCGCTTCCCAAGGTGAAATGCTTAGTACTTTCACATTCAGATTTGGCATCCCAATGGCTTTTTGAACAATTTTTTGACAACGCTCTGCAGAAAAATCTTCTGGTGTTTCCCCTTTTAAAGGATAATACATAACATGATAAATCCACCGATTGTTATTATTAACTGGAATAAGTGCACCGACAACTTCAGAGTGTAAAATCATCGAGAAACCAAAAGCATCTCCTTGTATGAGATCGCTCAAATCCGCTTCAAAGTAAATGTTTATATAATACCCTCCGATATTCCCACGACCAGTAGTTGGAATGTCTGCATGTTTACGTATAGAACTTTTGGCTCCATCTGCTGCAATTAAATAATCGCTATGAATCATCTGTTCTTCCTTCGTTTCACGATCTCGTACAATAGCAGTTACTCCTATATCATCCTGCTTGTAAGAAACAAGTTCATGATTAAACCACAGCTTCCCGCCTAATTTTTGGGCCTTTTGCAGCAGCATCGGTTCTAAATCAATTTGATAACAAGCTGTTACCTTTGACGGACTAATCTTTCTAATTATTTCGGACATACTTTCATCATTTTCGGCCTGAGCTATTCTAGCCCTTTTTAACTCTTCAGGATCTGCTTCAGCCATTGTATTTACAGCAATCCTTCCACGGCAGTTCTCTAGTGGCTTTCCTGCGGCGCGAATGTTTTTTTCTAACCCTAATTCTCGAAATAATTCCATCGTACGAAAAGTAATGCCCCCTGCCTTCGGATGAATAGCAGTCGTAGCATGCCTTTCAATAAGTAAATAATCAACTTTATGACGCGCAAGAAATAATGCAGAAGTTAGACCTGTCAAACCTCCTCCAATAATTAAAACTGGAACGTGATTAGATCTCATGTATATGCCCCTCTCATACAGTACTTACGTAAATTCCACTGAGCTCAGTAGCCTAAATATAATAAGAAAATTCCAAAAAATATAGACTTATTTTTCAAAATTATTTATCATATAGATAGAGTACGCCCCAAAATACATTTATATATATGTAAGAAGAGCATTCGTAAAAGCCCTTCAAACTGGACATCCAAAAAGAAAAGCTGAAATATCTTATTTTGATTAAAATAAGATATTTCAGCTTTTCCTTTTTATAACACCGTTTTCGTAAGAATTGTTGCTATCTTGACCATACTATACTGGTAAAAGGTTGACTTTCAACTAGTAAATTGGAGTTAAAGGAGGGGTAACATGAGAGATGAGTTGAGTATAAATATCTATTTAGATGAAACTGACACCCCATTTTCAAGATATTATAGCTCAGATGATGTTCACCTAAGCTCTGACCTTGAAGATTTTCTTTTGTCAAAGCTGCACAGCGGCAAAAGAAAAGAAGTAGACATATTTTTTTTAGGTCAGAATGATTTTGACGAAAAGTCATTGCAGACTGCCACAGTTAACACTTTTTCTAACCTCTTGAACGAAGAGGAATATACATATGCTAGAAATGTCAAAAAGGCTATTGTTTTGTTTGTGCTTGGTATTATTGTTGGTTTGATATACTTGAAGCTTTCAAGCACTCATGCTTATACTGCAGGAGTATTAAGCATTGTGTGTTGGGTTTTTATTTGGGCAGGTACAGAAGTTTATTTTTTTGAAAATCGGCAAATCAAACAAAAAATTAGGAAATGCCAGAGCATTCTAAATGGTAACGTGAGCAAAAAATAGAATTTTAGTAAATACTCACATTTGTGAAGCTGATTTCCGGATTCTATCTTATGCATTGATTTGGGTTATTGTTTGGACTTGGAAATCGCAATGAAGATGAAATAGAAAAATCATGTTTTGAAAAAACATTTTATTAAAAATCAAGAAAATGATTAGAAATCTTTAAAATTAAATAGTGTAAAAAGAAAGGATAGATGAACAAGAAGGAATACCTGCTTACATCTATCCTTTTTTGTACAACCAATGACCTCATTTACCATAACAACATTTTTCCTACATCCTTGGATTTTCCATATCATTATTTGTCATTAAGATGATAGCATAGTTGAACAACGCCAGAGGAAAACCTTTTTGTATGAACCAGTTTTAGATTCACCCTCTGCTTTATATCAATAAACAAGGGTTTTCCTTCTCCTAAAATAACAGGGTGAACAGATAATCTAAATTCATCAACAAGCCCTAAATTGATAAAAGTTGTAATAAGGCTCGCTCCGCCATAAAGCCAGATGTCTTTACCAGGCTTATTCTTTAATTTATTTACTTCTTCGGAAATATTATCGTTTATTAATGTTACTTTATTATCAGTCCTTTTTTGCGTTCTGGAAAACACATATTTCTCTTTACTATGAACTAATTTCCAAATTTCTTTTTCGGTATCAGAAGCTTCATTTTCTGGAGTATATTGTCCCCATAAATCATAGCTTTTTCTTCCGTATAAAATAGTATCAATATGATGTAAGAAGTGAATGAATCCCATATCAGAGTCCATGATGCACCAGTCTACTTCCCCTTTTTTCCCTTCAATAAATCCATCTAAAGTAACTGCTAAATCTAAAATTATTCTTCTTGATCTTTTGTTATTGGACATAGTTTTTCCTCCTTTTACTCCTAAAAAATTGTTTCTTCCACCAGGATTTTGTATATTTCTTCATATTTGTCGGTCGTATGCTTCAGCGTAAAGTTATTGAACTAATGTTAGTTCAATAAAAGCAGTTAATACTTTTCTCTTGTCTCATTAAAAAATATTTTAGACTATAGAAAAAAGTATTAGATTATTAAAAAATAGTTGTAAACTGAAAAGATGTTTTCTGTGTAGCGTGAAATTTTTAAAAATCCCTTTAGGATATCTGAAGGGATTTTCCATTTACATAATTCTTGTTATCGGTAATTAAGTATCTGATCTTTAAGGAATTCAACTGATTCATTAGACTTTTGTTTCAAACATCGCTGGAATATTAATTTCTTTTACACAAGAAGCCTTAGAAAGATTAATTACACATCTAACCAATAAAACAATATCTTGGAGTGGAATTTGTGTGCCATTATAAGTCGATATAACTTTTTCTATACCGTCTTCATAAGGAATTTGTGTAGCTATTTCACCTGGATTGATACATGTTACACCTATGCCATACTTCTTTAGATGCTCCCGTAAAGAATTGCCGATACCGCGCAATCCAAATTTTGAAGCCACAAATGAAACTTGCGTAAAATCAGTATTTTCTAGACCAGCTGTTGAACCTATCAGCAAAATTTTCCCATTTTCTGATTTTTTTAGATTAGGCAACAGCCTTTGTATACAAGTAATTGTGGAGATTACATTAACATTGATAATTTCTGCAATTTCCTGGGGATCATCTTTCTCAAAATTATAATCATCTCTAAATCCATTTTTCTCCCATATTCCGACATTATATATTAATACATCTATGATATCGTCATTTAAAAAACGAGCAATCTTATCGCATGAAGTAGGTAATGATAAGTCAGCATCTATCCAAATTCTATGGATTCCATCATTAATTTTCAAACTCTCTGGGCGACTTCTAGAGACGATCCACACCTTATCGCCTCTATCAGGTAATCCTTTCACAAAAGCATCTCCTAATCCTTTGCTTGCTCCAAATATAATAAAATTTCTCATGATTTCCTCCTTTATTAGCATTATATTTAATTCTGTTTCACATAAGTTAAACTGTCTGTAAAATACAATGTTGTATATCATATTTATGTGAGATTTACATAACATATCATTTTTCTAATGGAACAGTAAGACCCCCACCTCAAGATTCAGAGAAAATTGAGATGGGGGATAACTGCCCGTAAAAGCCCGATTGGTGAGAGCTTTCCATGAGTGGGGGATGAAAAAAATCGACACCTGTTTATGTACGCCGTCAGTTTTTGATAGGTGCCTTTTTTGACAATACTTCAAATGCTAGGAATTGTGTTACTTGGCTAGAGTTAAAATTATTATCTGAAACTAATACAAGACTGTCGTTCCCGTTTGCAAGTTTAGGCCCCCAAGAGATGCCTTCGATATTGTCAAGTTTAGATAAACCTAATGTGTTCAAATCAAGAATTAAACGCTTTTTAACAGGCTTCAATTTACTTTTTTGTAACGAATCTATATTACGAATATCACTAGCTCCGTTAAGGTCAATTTCATAAATACGAATATAGTTTTTAAAGCTTCCATCTGCACCTTGTACACCAGAGCGTTCAATTGTTAATAACTCGTGGTTGTTTACCGCAAGAATCTCTGACACGCCATTATCTGCGTATTTGCCAGGCGCTGGCGCTTTTGGAATTGGATCAACAGGGTATGCGTACTGTCCTAGTACATTCCCTTTACGATCGTATTGAGTGATTCGTGAAAGTGCCCCGGAGTTTGTAGTAGGTATAGGCCCGTCCTGATATAATGGACCTTCCATTGCAACCCATAGCGACTTACCGTCAGGTGCAAACGTAGAACCTTCAAAACTCAAGTTATTACGTGATCCATTCTCTTTTATTGGCGATACTTTAAATATTTCCGGCAGAGGCAATGTAGACAAGTATTGTCCATCACGAGTGGCATGTTTCACAAACGGATTTAAGCCAAGAGAACGATCACCCTCACTCGTATACCAAATACTCCCGTCTAACGGATCAATTTCTATGGATTCAAAATCTGGAACTTCTCCACCCTGAGTAGGGTATTGTAATTGATTCGGATAAACACTTCCATCAGCTTGCTTTAAAAAATTTACTCCCGTCAATTGAACAGAATGAAAATCTTTGAGATTATAGTCGAGCTTAGCATTATAAAAACGCGCAGGATTATAACTTGATCTGTCATCGCTTATCATGACCCATGTGTCACTTTTAGAATCGTACCTAAGCCCTGAAAGACCGCCCACAGTAGTTCCTTCAAAATTCTCATTGAGCGGAATTTGCTTCTCTCCAATAAACCTTAGACTCTTAACAGAATGTTTTTCGTTTACTTTATTTACACCATCCTTTTCCTTGCTAGAATGGTCATCATTTTCCTGTGATACATGTTGCTCAGCAGCATGAATCGTAATAGGTGATAAAGCGAGACAAGCACTTAATGCACCCACACTTAAAACGTTAAAATACTTAGGAAACTTAAGTTTTTTCATCATACTCTCCCTTTCCTATGCTTATTTTTATACATCACTATTTCCTTCATACAAAATTACCCTTCTAAAATAACACTCGGATATGAATTTCCATTTAAGAAACTATTAAAAAAAGGTAAATAATTGTCAAAATTTTAAATAAAATCGTTACATTTGCAATAAAGATGTTTAAGAACGCCAGTCATGTTATTCCGTTAAAGGGCTAAATTATGAAATAACTATTTAGTAAAGGTAGCATCTGCGAATTGTGCCACCATATGTCCAATAATGAATATAGCCCACAGGTAAACTGGTTCGTATATTCGGCTAAAAAAAGGTTTTCATAAATTAAGTTTTTTTGTCACAATTGAACCCCTCTATCCGTCTTGATTAATGAAAAGAATAGGAGGAATTTAAATGAATAAATTTGATGTCGCCATTATTGGTGGTGGGTTTGCTGGATTAACAGCTGCTCTTTTTCTAGCAAAGGAAGGTAAGAAAGTAGTGGTGCTTGAGAAATCAGACCGATACGGAGGACGGTCAATGACCATTAATAAAAATGGCGTTCTCATGAACCTAGGTGCACATGCCCTATATAAAGGTGGTGAAGCAATGAAGATATTTGATGAACTCGGGATTACAATCAAGGGAAATGAACCGTCTGCGGATGCATATGCTATTTGGAAAAATGAGGTTTATCAAGCACCGCTGGGTTTACGTTCCTTATTTTCGACGCAATTTCTTAATGGTTTAGGGAAGGTCCGTCTTGCAAAGCTTATGTTTCATCTCAGTAAAATGGATGTAAATTCGGTTTCAAATGAAAGCGTGCAAGCTTGGGCAGAAAGAAAAATCATTGATCCAATGGTACGCCACTTCTTTTATGCATTATGTAGATTAACCACTCTAACATATGCTCCAAGTTTACAGCTAGCTCGTCCAGTTTTGAGGCAGATCCAGATGGTTATGAAAGAAGGTGTTCTCTATGTCGATAATGGCTGGGAATCTATTGTAACCGAATTAAGGTCTAAAGCTGTCAGTTTCGGTGTTAAACTTCTTGAATCTATGAATGTGAATAGTATTGACCATAATGGGCAGGTTGAACGAGTGAATTGTACGAATGGAGAATCGTTTGATGTAGAAAGTGTGATCATTGCAACACCTCCTAACGAGGCATGTCGCCTTGTACCCCATGTTGAAAAAACCTCGCTGTATCGTTGGAAGGAGGAAGCGATTCCTGTAACCGCATCCTGCTACGATTTAGGATTAAAGACGTTACCAAATACAAATCATCAATTTGTGCTAGGACTTGACCAGCCTATCTTCTTTACAAATCAATCTAGGGCCGCAAAGCTGAGTAATGACGGAACATCAGTAGTTTCCTTGGTTAAATATCATGATTTGAATAGAAGTTCAATAGATTCCCGAACAGATAAACAGCAATTGGAACATACAATGGATTTGCTTCATCCAGGCTGGCGACAAGAAGTGGTCGAACAGCAATATTTACCTAAAATAACCGTTGTGCATAATTTTCCTCATACCGGTAGAACGGAAAAACCAGGTCCAGCTGTTCCGGAAATAAAGGGCCTTTATATAGCAGGTGATTGGGCAGGAGACGAGGAATTATTGGTCGATGCAGCTGTTGCAAGCGCGAAACGTGCAGCGTTACACATATTGAAAAAAGATTGGGTGTTAATATGAATCAGAAGAAAAAGAAGATGGAATTAGAACAAATTTATCAAGATTACAAGCCACTGCTTTTTTCCCTAGCATATCGAATGCTAGGGAGTGTGATGGATGCAGAAGATATTGTTCATGAATCATTCGTTACTTTTGCAAAACTTAAAGATTCCAAGTCCATTACAAGCGTAAAAGCCTATTTGTGTAAAATTACGACCAATTGTTGTATTGATCACTTAAGGTCTGCTGCCCACAAGAGAGAAACTTATGTGGGCACATGGCTTCCTGAACCGATTGTGGAAGATTACCTTGATGATCCGGATAATTCATATTTTATGAAGGAATCTTTATCCACCGCCTATATAATGTTGTTGCAACAGTTATCTGAAGTTGAAAGAGCGGTGTTTCTTTTACGAGAAGTCTTTCAATACGAATATAATGAGATTGCCTCTATGGTGGATAAAAGCAGCACAAACTGTCGGCAAATATTTCATAGAGCAAAGAAAAGCCTTGTATATGAACCGAATGTTTACCAACAAGATTACCAACAATTTAGTAACTATGTAGAAAGGTTTACTGCAGCATTGCAAAACGGTGAAATTTCAGAAATGCTTCAAATGCTGCAGAAAGATGCAATCTTCTATGCAGATGGTGGCGGGAAAGTTACAACTGCATTTAAACCTATTTATACTGCGGATCGAATTTCACACCTATTCTTGAATGTAATTAAAAAGTTACCTGAAGGTGCTTTGTTCAAATTTAAAAGGGTTAACGGTGGACCAGGAGTTGTTATTATGATTAACGGTTACCTGGCCTACGTAGTTTCATTTGAGTTTAAAGAAGGGAAAATCAATTCCATTTATATGGTGGCGAATCCTGATAAGCTTAGCCATTTAAACGAAAATATCTAAAGGGTTATCCAAAACAGCAATAAAAAGGAATCCATAAAAAGATTCCTTTCTTCATTTTATATTTAAAAATTGTTTACAATCCTAATTTCATTTCATAATGTGATAATTGTTTTCCTGGGTAATCCTTATTACAAGTAAATTCAAATCCAAGTGTCTCTAATACTTTACTTGATTTAGCATTTGCAACTTTAATTCTGGCAATTAATTTTTTAATTTCCATTGAATGAGTAGCATAATGAATAGATGCATTTGCGGCTTCTGTTGCATAACCTTTCCCCCAACATTCAGGGTCTAACAGATACATAATCTCAATATCTTCTTCTTTTTCATCTATATACCTTAATCCGCAATGACCTATCATTTTCTTTGTAACGTTATCTAATATTGCCCATACCCCAAATCCATATTGATTCCAGTGATTCACAAATTTCTCAACATAAATTTTTGTTTCTTCTTTAGTCATTCCTTTAGAAGAGGCAAGCCATTTGCCTACTTCATCCTTTTTAACAATTTCATAAATATCATCAATATCTTCTAAGCTTATTTGTCTCATATAAAGCCGATCTGTACTGATTGTTTGTCCGTTTATTGTAATATTCATAAATATTTACCCCTTTATATAATAATCACATAAAAGTTATCAAAATCTTACCAGTTAAATTTTATCATATTATACAAATACATGGTGATAACACATGTATTTAGTTCACATAGCACCATGTATCAGCAGTTCAACACCTTCCTAAAAATTACAATTTATGTTAATTTAATAATAAAGTGAAACTTCCATCAGTGGAGAGTTTTTTCATCTCCAACTGATGGAAAGCTCTCACCAATCGGGCTTTTACGGGCAGTTATCCCCCACCTACCTTCTGTAGAAAAGCGGAAGCGGCTCGCCCAGAATCGCAGGACGTTGGAGCACCCGACAGAGAGGCGCTTTTTGCCTCGTCCGAGGGGGCGAAACGACCGGAGATTCTAGCCGCTAGAGCTGGACAACGCTTTTCTCTGAATCTTGAGGTGGCCCGTTAATGCGGGATAAACCATACTATCAAACAGAATGAGGAGGATTACATTATGAGCTCATTTTCTTATATACTTGGTATATTTCTCATCATTATTGGTGGTTTTGATATGTATAAAAGTCTTTGTTTCAGATTTTCTAAATATGGTATATCTATAAAAACAACAGTTGTGCCATTCTGGATCATTCGACTTGGGAGATCTTTACTAACTATAAGTCTAGGTATTTTTCTAATGATGATTTAAAGCAAAGCGAATTCTACATGAATTAACTTTGTTGGTTCACATACATACAATATGATTGAATTTATATAGGAGAAAAATATGAATCAAAAACCATGGTATTTACGAGACAAATTTTTATATACGCTATGCTTAGTTATCCCTTTAATAGGATATATAATTGTTCTACTTAACAAAAAAAAGTTCAAACATGAAGAATGGCTACCTTTTTTTATTAGTCTCTACAATTATGACTTCTCTTTGGGTATTAAAATTTCTTCCTAACTACATGTTTCTTACAGGAACAGTTCTTACACTATTATTAATATATAAACTTATTAATAGCTAAATAAAAAAATATACACTTTATACATTTACAAGTAACATAACCCTACATATTTGTACATTAAATAAAGTCTAATTGTTTATAAAAAATTTTGATCAAAGTCCTGTATTGAAAATGCAGGACTTTTCTTTTCTTATTACACTAAAGGATAGTGTAGTTGAACGAGAACAAGAAAAAATTGGTACAATAATAAACATATAGGGGGGATAAAATGAAAAATCAATCTGTATTAAAAAAGCATTTATGTGAACTAGAGCAACAGTTGTTAGAACCTGAAACTCGTACATCACCAGCAGAACTAGACAAATTACTTACGGATGATTTTTTTGAATTTGGGAGTTCGGGGAATGTTTGGTATAAAAAGGATGCGGTTGGTGGAGAGGGACTTAGTGTAAGAGAAATGACTCTTTCTGATTTTGAAATATACCCTTTATCAGAAGATACGGTGTTGGCGACATATCGTATAAAAGATGAAACTAGAATGCAGAATACTTTACGTAGTTCCATTTGGAAATTGATAGATGGAAGATGGCAAATGTTTTTCCATCAAGGAACTCCAACAAAATCATAATAACAGTATTATTAAACAAACGGGTTTGTTAGTTGAACAAGAAATACAAAAAACGATTACATTTTTTTATAAAAGAATACTTGCATAAAATATTGTAAGAGTGTATTTTGAACAATTTTTTTCAAAATACACTCTTTCTTTTTGTCTGTCTATTAATAATATTCGTATCTTGTCACTTAAATTTATTTGATAAAATCATTTATTAATTCATCTGTTGTAAGTATTGTTGCAAATTCATTATGCAATGTAGCTAAAGATATATTATGGATAGTTTCTGCATCATAATATTTATCGTTTTGATCCTTCATACCAAATGCCGCTGTTGCATCCGAAATTAGATATGTATGAAAACCTAAATTACCACTCATCCTTGTTGTTGTAGATACACAATGAGGTGTAGTTAAACCAGTTATGACAACTGTTGTTATTTTATTTTCTTTTAAAAACTCTTCTAAATTAGTACCAATAAAACTACTATTTACTTTCTTTGTTATAATTACTTCTCCATCAATTGGTTTAACTATTTCCTTTATAGCAAATCCTTCATTCTTCGGATAAAATACGGAATTAGGATTATCAGACTCGTGCTGTATATATATTACCGTCCATCCTTTTTCCCTCCATAATTGGAGTATCTTACTAATATTTTCTTCTGCGTTTAAATTATTTCGCTCTCCCCATTTTTTATCATGAAAAGCTTTTTGTACATCTACAATAATTAAAGCTTTATTATTATTCATGAAACTTCCTCCCTTTGAAAATTTCCAATTATTACTTTATTTTAATATCGTAAATACCTTTATTCAACTAACTTACATATGTTTTGATAACCCGTACATCTAGAAATACAGAAAAGCCCCCTAAAAATCTGAAAGGACTTTCATTCATACAAGGTAATTCATCAATAGTTAAAGTTAAACAATGTATTTAAATTAATTTTTCATATTATTTTTTCTCGATACAATGCCTATAATAACAAATCCTACATATAGAACCATACATGTAAATGCAATTAAACTTTTCATAGATACATGCCCTGTTTTTAATAGACTTACTATGATAAATATCACAATTAACAATACAATACATGGCCAAAATATTACTGCAATACGTTTTCTCTTTTGAGGTGAACCTTTTTCTTGATTTTTAGAAATACGTGTTCCGAAAAGAAGAAAGATACAAATTAAAAATATCGTAAAATATATAGTATCTAAAGAAAAAGAATGATCATATAAAGCAAATGCAATCTCACAAGCAATTATAGTAAAAATTGCAACAATAATAGTTGAATTTTTAAGATTACCTTTCAAATCATTACCTCCTGTATACAATTGCCTTTCATTTTTGAATGCTATCATTTTATTAACTCGAATGAATTTATAAAAATCACAATTTACATACCACCGTTTACTTTCTGATGTTCTTTTACATGTTTTTTCTTGATTAATATAGCCTTATACAAAGAAGCTAGACCTAATACAGCAAATACAATGATTACAGGAATTCGAGCTATGTGTGGAAGATAACGCGGAAGAAAGAAAAGACGTACTTTTTCATCTATATTAAGTATTTCAAAAACGAATGGTACTATACTTTGATGAATTAAAAAAAAGATACCTACAAACACAAGAAGTGCAACAACAGCAAGTTTTTTCTTAGGTAATTCAGTCGCTTTATTTTGTACTTTCTTTTCACGATCCTCTCGCTGAGTTCCCATGCCATTTTTCATTTTAGCTAGTAATTCAGGGCCACTTGATTCAAGCTTTACATAAGCAATGCGGCCAAACCACCAGGCAAAAAACGCTCCAGTACAAATACCAGTAGGTACACCCATCCATTGTAAAAGGTTTAAATGAAGCAATGTCCCAATCCATACAACTACCAAAGCAGGTATAGCAGTTGCTAGCACCATCACCATCATAAGCCAAGTTGTTAGAAACATTTTACCAGCATTCATATCGTCACCGGATACAATCGTACTACGCCCCCGCCTTTGCGGATCTGTTATCGGGATTAAGTTAAATACCGATAACAATACAATAAGACCTGCAGCCCCGCCCAGTAATGCAGGAATGAATGCGAACACCCATGGGTAAACCCAAGTGAGTCCGCTAGACGTGGTGAAAATAACTGTCGCTACAATAGCAACTGGACCGACAACCAATAACCAAGCTCCTTGTCGACCGCGTACATCGATCCGTTCTGCACCAGGAGTCATCAATGTCAGCCACAATGCACTCCCATCAAAACCATATAAATTACAGGCAAACATACTTGTAAAAACAATCATAATGACTCCTGCCCACGGCATTAAGCCAGGTATACCAGCAATCGTAACTAGGCAGCCATAGAACAGCCCTGTCCATAGACCCATCCGGAGGAAACGACCACGCTGTGGATCTCTTTCCCAACATTGTAGTTCCTTAGTCATTATTGCTCCTATTTTAGTTTCTGGAAGGATTCGGAGAGCGTTCCTATGATTTTTCGCAGTAGTCCAACCTTTTATTTTTGTAAAATTTGTCGTTGTACTTCTTGTCAATAATTTCGCCCATATGTAAAACAGAAGTCCGCAAAGTATGGTTAGCACAAGTAAAGAAACAGAAGCTAATACCCAATTTGATTGACTAGCCTGCTCTACAGCAAGTATCGCCCAGCTCGACGGGAAGATGTACAGTATAGTAAATTTTTTTATTGTTATCGAGTTGATGGCAGGAAGTGCATACCAACCCACGTTTAAAAACGCTATAACAAAACCAATGAGCATCGCTCCAATCTCCATACCGACCCGAGATTTCATGGTCTCGCCCATGATACTAATCACTACTTTTGATAGCAGCACTACAAAGACTAATTGTAAAATAATTGCCGGAACAGCAACTATAATTGCCCCCAGGTTAAGATGTGCTGCGTACAATAAAAGACCCATAAAGGCTACTAGACTAATTAGTGGTCCTAATCCTATAAAAGCTGCAACAAGTAATGCCCTAGCCAGTTTATACGAGTTAAGTGGGAGTAACATGAAATATTCCGGACGTAATAGCCCGTCTCCACCGGTGAGCATCGGTCCCATTATCCAGCCGATAGTCCATACTGCAAAGACAATGTAGAGAATATCCTTCGATACGGTAGGATTAGTAGAAGCAAAAAGCAGGACAGTTCCAATCGCTAGTAATAGGCCAAATAATCCACCCATAATCAGGAGGACGGCTCTACCTCCATTCATCGAATGCCTAAGTATCGTTAACTTCATTCGGACTAATACACTAACCAAGACAATTCCCCTCCTAGAGCGGTACGACTGCCTACTAACCGAACGAACGCTTCTTCAAGACTTTGTTCACCACAAACATCATCCATTGTTCCTGACGTAACCACACGCCCTTTGGTGATAACGGCAACGTGGTCGCACAGTTGTTCAACCAACGCCATAACGTGGCTAGAGAATACTACAGAACCACCTGAAGCAACAAATCTCTGTAAAATCTTTTTAATAGTAGCTGCAGAAATGGGGTCTACAGCCTCAAATGGTTCGTCAAGAACAAGCAACTTTGGAGCATGAAGAAGTGCAAGAGCTAGCCCGATTTTTTTACGCATTCCAGTAGAGTAATTGATAACTAGCGTTTTTTCAGCATGATTCAATTCCAGTACTGTAAGTAGTTCCTCTGTACGATGAGCCACTTCCTTGACATCCATCCCTCTCAATAACCCTATATATGTTAATAGTTCGCGTCCAGTAAGCCTTTCTGGCATAGATAGCCCATCTGGCAATACGCCAACCAGCATTTTAGCATGCGTTGGATTTTTCCAGACATCGACACCAAAAATTTTAGCATCCCCACCATCCGGTCTTAGTAATCCTACAGCCATTGACAGTGAAGTAGTCTTACCTGCTCCATTTGGTCCAACCACTCCGTAAAATGAGCCACTTGGTACCATTAAGTCAATATGATTGACTGCAATTGAATCGCCGAATCGTTTATACAAATTAAGAAGCTGCAGCGCTGGAGAGGATTCATCAAATGTGGATTCCAATGATATTGATTTAGAGCTTTTCATAGCCTTAGTTCCTCCTTCAAGATTTTATTTCTTTTCGATGGATAGCAATCGAGCTCCTTTACATAGAGATGGGGAACTTACTGCCCGCGAATAGCGGAATAAATGTCTATTTTTTGGAGTTGTTTATTTTTCAGTTTCATAGTTTAATTTTAGTATAAATGGTTATTTTTAACAATAGTTCAGAACTGTATATAGCAAGGAAACCAAAAGATGCACTAAGCATTAGCGGACATTAGAATTGTAAAGAATCGCGGATATATCATAAAAAACATTGATGCATTCATCTCACAAATACCATAAAAAAAGGATGGCAACCGTTCGTTCGGCTACTCACCCTCTAATATACGATTATTACAGCAAAACAGAATCCTCATCCTTATCTTGATGACGTCGTTCCCGTTCTTCTGCTAAACGTCTCATATATATTTCGCCTTCTTTTTCAATAAACTCATTATCAATTTCTTGTTCTTTTTTCGACGTATATAAGACCATATAACCGCTCACAACGATACCGATAATAATAAGATAAATCCACCATGGTAAAGTTTCCATTCAAATTCCTTCCTTTCATAAGACAAGCTTTGTTAGTTTCACTGTATGAATGAAAGGAAGGTTTTATGACTACCATATTTAATTTGGATTGTCTTATATATTGCCCGTAACATAATGTGAATCATACACAACTGTGAAGTGAGACTTCCATCGGCGAGGATCTTACTGCCCATTAAGGTGGGATAAAACTAGTTGTAAGTACGAAAACAAAAGAAATAAGAGTAGTTGAAATAACTACTCTTATTTCTAGAATTATAGTAAACTAATAACTTTCTAAGGAGAGTTTCACCTTATCGATGAATCCAAACCGCCCCTGCTGACTTATCATCAGCTTGACCTACTACTTCAAATTTCAGTCCAAGATTTGGAAGTTTTCGTCCTGCATCTGGAATTACGCTGTTCATATATGATTTAGAATCATCAAATTTAGACACACCTGGTAATCCTTTATAATCAAAGATTCCGCGCGTTGGGGAATTTACTTTCCACGCTGGTGTTTGATCAGGCGAGAACGCAGCATCTGCAATTTGATAACGAGTACTATTTTTCACAGTTGGTTGGCCATTTAATGTTCCAATAATCGCTTCTGGATGAGAATCTACTACTCCAAGGAATCCTTCACCTGGATGCACGCCAACCCAGTTATCTGTAAAGCTTTGATCTGCATACCATACAACAAGTCCTGTATTGTAAACTGGACCGCGTCCATATTGCAGCGCTTCGTCAGAACCTGCATAGTTTCTCCACTCTAAATAATAATTATTTTTCTTCTGCTCAAATCCATCAGAAACAGTAAATCCTTTTAAAGTAAAGCTCGGTTGTCCTTCTGCATCATCAGAGAAAACAACTTTATTGTCTACCGTTAAAGTAGCATTATCAAGCGCAAAGCCTCTGTAAGCTACAGCAACATCTGTTAAATATTCAAATTGTAGTTTTACTTTCTTACCTTTGAATTGACTTAAATCATAAGACTTGTCAATCCACTGATCATTCGTTGTATCCATGCCATTCTTTATATCTTTGTCGCCCATTCTATCAATCTTTGTTTTCGTTCCATCTTCTGTAATCGCGTATACATCAAGGAAATCATATTTTGCTTCCAGTTCGTAGAATGCTTTGTAATCAAATTTCGCATTCGTTGCATTTGTTAAATCGAATACTGGCGTCTCTAATGTTGTATGTATATCATTTCCTTTTGTACTATAATAAAATTTCTTTCCAAAGCCAGGTGCAATATTTTTCAACTTTTTATCTGGTAAATTTACACGAATAATTCCTGGACGTTTTGATTTTGTAACACTTTGATCTAAATACGTCGAAAATCCGATACCTGTGCCAAGTTTATCGTAGTCTACCTCTGCAATATTCGCCCAGTTCCCTTGCATATTCTTTTGGAAGAACTCTTTGTTTTGCGGAGAAAAACTAGTTGGTTCTGTTCCTGCAATTCTTCCAGCCCAGCTACCGCCGCTCATAATAGACCAAGATTCAATCGGCTCACCTTGTCCTGAATACTTTGTATCGTACTCATCTGGTAAACCTAAATCGTGACCAAATTCATGAGCAAATACACCAACTGCACCGTCTTCAGGCTCAATTGTGTAATCGTATGCAGCCATCTTTCCGCCCCAGTTTGGTACAGATGATGTCGTTCCAGCAATTGCATAAGGCTTTGATCCAAGTTTTGAACGATGAGACCAAATTGCATTATCTTTCAATTTTCCGCCGCCAGCTTCTTGTCCAACTCCAGCGTGAACAACCATTAAATGATCAATAATTCCATCTGGTTCATTTTTATTACCGTTACCGTTGTAATCGTATTGGTCATATTGATCAAAATCAGCTAAATTAATTCCTTTTGCTACCGCTGCTTTTAACGCGTCTTTTACTAAATCACGTGGCCCTAAAGGTCCTTTATTATCATGACCAGTTCCAGCATCAGCACCGTAATCTGCAGCTTTCCCCGGAACAGTTAACCATTCCGTTACAGTTCCATCAACTGTATAACTGCCGCCTGATTGCTCTTCATAGTATTGCTTAAATGTTTTAATTTTTGTGCCATTAAATAACGTAAATGGCTCATCGCCAAATAACATGTTTTGATAATGCTCACGATTAAAATCATTTGCATACATATATCCTGGTTCTTGGTCGATATTGTTATGTTTAAAATCACTAAATTCTACAAGTAACACAAGAACCTTGTCTTTACGAACAGGCCCGTTATATTGTGCTTGCTGTGCAGAAGACGTTGGCACTTTACCATTTCCATGTATCTTTCCATTTAATCCAGGCACTTGCCCAGCTAATGGACCATTCTTTGACTGATGCTGTTTCTCTTTCTCTTTCTCTTCCATTTTCGCATCTTTTACTTTTTTCATAAAATCAGTAGCTTCCTGAGTAAGGCTGTCTTCTGGCGTTGTTTCCTTTCCAGGATTTTCGCCTTGCTTTTTCTCTACATATTTTTCTACAGCCTTTGACGTTTCTGCTTCTGATGCAGAAGGATCAATAATCCCGCGTTCTTTTAACGCATTCGCCAAACGTTCCTCCGGTATTAAATGCTCATCTATGAAACTAGATGGCTCTGATGATGATTCAGCATAAGCAGAATGACCACCGAAGGCAAACATAGAACTTAGCAAAGCCCCTGTTGCCAACACTGAAAAAGTTTTTAATTTTCTGTTCTTTTTCAACGCAGTTCCTCCCTATCGTGTATAAGTTGTCGACTTTTTTGTCGATATTTACATATTATTATCGATTGGTGAAATTTTCAATATTTTTGTAATATACAGATAATTAAAAGGTAAATTTTATATTAAGATAACAAAATAATTCAAAAAATGAGGGTTGTTTTAAATCAGTTTTACTTGCGGGGCTGAGTAATAAGTTATTCAAAAGTAGTAACGGCTTTTTCTTTTACAAAAAATCTTGACGGAAATCGTGCCTCAACCAACAAAATAGAAAAAGCTTTTCATCTCCAAAGTAAACTAATGTATAATAGTTTACTTTCATTTTCCATAATACAACCCTATACATGTTAATATATGTTATATATAGTAAATATTAACTTTATATAAAGGGGTGAGTATTATGACTGAAACAAACGAATCTTCAGGAGTCAATTTTAAAAAAGATGTGAAGTTTTCTATTATAATCCCTGCACATAATGAAGAAAAGTACATTAGAAAATGTTTGGATTCAATTACAAAAGCATCAGAGGCATATAAAGATCAAACTGAAGTCATAGTTGTTTTAAATCGTTGCACAGATAAAACAGAGGAAATAGCAAAGTCGTATAACTGTATTACATTAAAAAATAACGATAAAAACTTATCCAAAATCCGAAATGCAGGGGCCGAAATAGCTAGCGGAGAAATAATCATTACTATAGACGCTGATACCCAAATGACAGAGTCTATGTTGTCTAATGTAGACAAATATTTAGCTTCAGGTAAATACATTGGTGGCGGGGTAACTGGGAAGTTTGAAAGAATATCTTTAGGAATATTCGTTTCCGCAATGTTAATAATAATCCCCTTTCTTTTTAAGTATGGAGCTATATCTGTAGGGATTTTTTGGTGCTATAGAAAAGACTTTATGGCAATTAACGGATTTAATGAAAACATGCTTATGGCAGAAGATGCAGATTTCGCTAAACGGTTAAAAAAATGGGGAAAGCAAAATAATAAAAAATTCGGTACAATTAAAAATGGAATGATAACTTCAAGTAGAAGATTTGATAAATATGGAGACTGGGCTTTACTTAAAAATCCAAAAATAATCTTAGCCTATCTAAAAGGAAATGATAAAAAATACGCAGATAAAACATATTATGATAACCAAGAAAGATAACTGTGAAGATTCCTAAACAAATCATCATCAAATGAACTAGTGAAACAAGATAAAAAAATTTAACATAGAAATTTACATACAAATAACAAAAAAAGACAGTCTTAACTGTCTTTTTTTCATCTAATCTTCAAATATGAATCATTCATCAATTCGCAGTCTATTTTTTATGAGTAAGTCAACTTTGTTTATCATCATGCTGTTTATCAAATTGATTATGATTTATTCGTTCACCCGTGATCGGATCTAAGAATAGCTTCTCCTTGTTAGGCTTATGTTTAAAATCAAACATATTGTTTAAAGTACCTGCTATAGCATCAAAAGAGTGATCACCAATTCTTCCTAAGTTCCAGTTGTCCTCAATAAAACGTAAGATAGAGGTTTGATCCGTCAATGTATGGTCTACAAAATTCTTCTTCGCGTACGGAGAAATAACTAAAAGCGGTAATCTTGGGCCATACCCTGCACGATTTAGATACTCGCCAAGTCTCGGTTTCCCAGCGTCACCAGGTCCGTATAAGGCATCTGTTTTAGCATCATTTGATCCATTTACAATTTGAGGCATCACATGATCATACCAACCGTCCGAATCATCATAAGCAATAATAACCGCTGTATCCTTCCATTCTGGTAAACTTTGAATACGATTGATCGTATCCACTATGAAATGTTGTTCATCTAACGGATCAGAATATCCAGCATGTCCATCTTGATAGTTTGCTGCTTTCAAATAGCTTACTGCTGGCAGATTTCCAGTGTCCGCCGCTTTCCAAAAATCATCCAAATCATATTGATGGTTCGCCTGATCGGTGCGGCCAATCATAGCAACTGAAGAAGGCGGCAAATGATCTGGGTTTGAAGTAGATTTATAATATTGGAATGGTTCGTGATGCGGGTTATAGTCTGTGACGGATTTACCTGCGATATTCTTATGTTGTGCAGTTGTATCGCGAAACCCTCCTTGGAACCAACCCCAAGTTAATTCTTTTTTATTTAATAAATCCCCAATATTTTTTCCATTTAGTTCAGCTTGAGCCCGTTTCGGATTTGAAGCTTTATCAAAGTAAGGATCCGGATCACCTATGACAGTTCCATTGACCACGTTATCCTCAATATCCCCTAATTTTTGGCCGTTTTCGTATCCTGCTGCTCCATGAGTCTGTCCAGAAATTAGGTTAAGTGCACCTGGAGTTGATGGGCCGAAAGTTGTACCAAATGAGTTATCACTCATAGCAAAATTTTGGGCGTAGTTCCATAACCCAGTTACCGTATTTCCATCATAATAATCCATGACTAAAGACTTATCTGATCCACCAGAAGTATACTCTACAAACTTATCCATTTTCCCGCCATTAAACGCTTTTTGTTCATCCGTGTATTCATGGTCCATATCATCCGTCACCGCTTGAGAACGATCGAGACGTTTCGGATTAAACTGGTTCGGGTTATGATTTAAGAGTTCATTCGTCAATCCGTTGACGTAAGGTGTATTAGCCTTTGCTTGGAATTTTGGCTCCCCCGCTGGGTTTTTCGCGTTTGGATAGGTACCAAAATAATGATCGAAAGAAACATTCTCGCTAAATATAACAACTACATGTTTAATTGGTGTTGTTGTTTCGACAGATTTCTTTTCTTTCGAAACTATAGTATCGTTGTTCTTTTTTTGATCAGCAAATGCGAGTGAATATGTAGATCCTGCAAAAATGGAACTCAACGCCACAACGCTGCCTGCAACAAGACCTGCTACTGTTTTCTTCTTCATTACTCTCAGCTCCACTAAAATATTTTTAACAATAATAATAGTAGGCCTACATCATTAAGCAGATATTTAAATAATATTAATTTTCTGTAAAAAATAATACCATGGGTCAACTATTGGAGGTCACAATTCATGGCCATCAAGCTAAAGCGAAATTGTATCTATAAAACGAAAAAATGCTATTCTTTTCGTAGAAATATACAGAAAGAATAGCATTTTTTCATAATATAGATAACAATAATATATTAATTTAGGCTAATTATACATTCACTTTACAATAGTTTAACAACATTATTTATTTATGATAATATAAAAATGTATTATTTTGAAATTTATGGAGGAAAGTTATCTATGCAACCTGTAATACCTGCTACTTCTTTATTTTTATTTATTGGTGCTCTTATTTTATTACGCAGAGTCCGCTCTATGCACAAGCCAACTAAAGGAAATGGAAAACGAATACTCTTTCCGCTCTTATTTTTAATTCCAGGTTTTGTATTCTTTCTTAACCCAGGTCACACAACATATCTTCAAATCTTTATCAGTATTCTTCTAGGAGTTCTTCTCTCAATACCTCTTATTCTATTATCAAACTATGAAATACGAGAAGATGGTTTCATTTATACAAAAAAAAGCCCAGCTTTTATTGTAACATTTTTACTTATGATTGCTTTACGATATTATTTTCGTCAACACCTCTCTACCATCAATCCAGGTACACTCAATATGTTAATATTCTTAATTGTAATTTGTTATTTGATTCCTTGGAGAATCGCTTGTTATATGAAATTTAAAAGGATTCTTAAATTAAAGAATCAAATTAGTATCCAATAGCCTGTATTCAGAGTAAGAGAAACAACTAGCAAAAAACACATCTCGTAGGAACTAAATCTAAAGCAGTACACAATAATTGAACTTTTTCTATAAAGCTTACAGCAAGGCAATCTCTTATAAGAGATTGCCTTGCTTATTTTAAAAGAGTTATTGCCGATATTGAAGAAGATTATATACAACGTTATAAAAAAGGAGTATTACCTGGATTTATAGAATTGTAACTCATCTAAATCTAATTCGTTCTGTTCTGGAGGATTCAAATTGTTTCTTAAGGTACAGGAATTCGACTTTTTTAAGTTGAAATTCGCTTAGAGTACAAAATTTCCGAATATATATGATTATATGCGTTCTCAATGATAAAAAAAGGCAGGTGTTAATAATGTTTTCTAAGGTGAAAGCGATGGTAATGATAATAAGTATTATCTTTCCATTAATGCTTATTTATGTTTCATATAGTTGTATGCAACAACCCGATAAATCACCACCTGCATATTACCCTGCCTTGTTAAGTATAAGTATGTTGTCTGTAGCAGTTTTAATGATTTTATCAGTTTTTAAAAAAAGTAAATGATTATTGAACTTGATAGTCAAAAAACAAACTCTCTAATTTTTAGAGAGTTTGTTCACTTTGTTAAAAAAGTCTTTCATAGTTGTCTATGGGAATTCAGCTCTTTTTTGCATTTTGGGTTTGATGACGATGTCCCTAACAACAAAAAAGAAGTAAGGCAATGATAATTACCTTACTTCTAGTATATTATAATTTAAAATTTTGAATCATAAGTTGCAATTCCTCTGACATTTGCGCTAAATTTTGAGCGGAAGAACTAATTTCCTCCATTGAGTTCATTTGTTCCTCCGAAGAAGCAGCAACATTTTGCATACTTGCCGTATTTTCTTCTGCGGCTGCGGCAATTTCATCAATTGCATCCGTAACTTCATTTGCATCTTCTGACATGCGTTTTGCTGTTGTTGCCATATGATTAATTTGAGATACGATATCATTTGTAACATTCAAAATGTCTGCGAAACTTGTTTTTGTTTTGTCTACAGCTTCAAGGCCAGATTGTACTTCTATTTTCACTTCATCCATAGATTGTACTGTACATTCTATATCATCTTTAATCTCTGTAATCAGTTTTGCAATTTCTCCTGATGATTGTCCTGACTGCTCTGCTAACTTTCTAACTTCTTCTGCTACAATCGCAAATCCACGTCCTTGTTCACCAGCTCTTGCTGCTTCAATTGCTGCATTTAAAGCTAATAAATTTGTTTGCTGTGCAATATTTTGAATCACTTCTAAAATAGCACCAATTTGTTTTGATTTTTCATCCAATAGTTTAATAATAGTATCAGATTGTGAAACAGACTGATGAATCGATTGCATTTGACTCGCTGTTTGCTGTACCAATTCTCCGCCTTCTTCTGCCTTTTGCCTTGCATATGCTGAAGAACTAGAAATAACTTTTGAGCTATCTGTTACGTTTTGAATAGCTGTATTTACTTGTTGTAATAGTGCAGCACCTTCTTCTACTCCTTGACTTTGTGATTGAGCGCTACTCGATACTTGTTCCATCGCAAGCGTAATTTGATCTGTTGCCTCATTTGCTTGTCGTACACTTGAAGTCAACTCTTCTGCTGAAGCAGCAACATGTTCTGCGGAATTACTCATCTTTGAAATTACATTGCGTAAAGAAGCCGCCATCTCATTAAAGGAAGCTCCTAATCTCCCAAGCTCGTCGTTAGAATGAATCGCAATTTCTTCTGTTAAATCACCTTGGCTAATTTTTTGTGCAGAAACAACAATCGCTCTTAACGGACCTGTAATTGATTTGGTGATGAAATACACGAGTATGCCACCTAGCAATACAGAGATTGTAACTACAATTAACGTTTTATAAAATACTGGTTCAGCTGCCTTAGTAATTTCATCTTCATACATAACACCGATAAATTTCCAGCCTGTTTTATTATTTGTTTTAAAGGAAAGTATCTTATTGTCTCCTTTATCATTGTATGAAAAATACCCTTGCTCTTTCTCATAAGCTGGATTAATAAAAGCTTCTGTAACTTTAGAACCACTTTTTCTAGTAGGGTGACTTACAACTTGTCTATTTTGATCTAAAATTGTTACATATCCTTTTTCTCCAATTTTAAACATTTTTGTAGTTTTTGACATATTAGCAAGATTTAAGTTAACTCCGACAACGCCTTTTCCATCTTTTGTCCTTTTCGCAATCGTTACTACCATATTTTTTGTAGAAGAAGACTCATATGGTGCCGTAACAATTACTTTATCTCCATCTTTCATGGCATCTTTATACCATGGGCGATCCGTTGGTTTATACCCTTCAGGCATTTGAATAGAAGGCTCTCTTACAAACACTTCATCTTGTGTGCCAAAATAAATTCCTTCGACTTCAGGATGGATACTGCTATATTGTGAGAACTGTGTTTTTACGTTTTCTATTTTTTCTCCTTGATATGTATCCTCTGTTAATATATCGGCAAAGTGAGACACATCCACAAATTTTGCTGCTAAATTTTGAGTAATAAAAGTATCTAAAACAGCAATATTTTCATTTGCTTTTGCAGTAATTTGATTTTTAAAATTTTCTTTTGCAGTTTGGTAGGACACACTGCCAATAATAAATCCAGGTACAATTAAAATAATTAAAAAAGATAAAATTAATTTCTTCCTTATACCAATATTGCTAAACCGTTTGAATAAATGATTCATATCTAAAAACCACCTTCCACTTTATTTTTTCAAATATATAACATACGATTCTCTTCTTTTGATTAGAACGCAAAGGAATTCTTTTCAGATATTACATATTTAATCATAATAAATCAATAGATAAATATATAAAAATATTTTCTGAAAAATATGGTTAATGGTTCATTCTACAATGAAAAAGCCCGTCACTTGACGGGCTAATAGAATTAAACAGACTTATTTTCGTTCTTCTTTATATCAATACCGAGTTGATCTTGCAGAGCTTTTTTACCGCTGTTTGTAAGATGGACTGCCCGACTTTTTTCTTCTTTTGTAATCCATCCCTGTTCAAAAAAAAGATTGGCTATTTCAGATCCTAACCAACCTGCAATATGGTAACGTCTTTCACTCCAATCAAGACAAGGCTTTGCAAATATCCTCCTTTTTGTATTAGCCTTTTCGATATCAATCCCAAACTTTAAAAACCACTTTTTCCCTTGCTCAGTCACAGCGTATTCTCCATCTTCTAAAGTTAGAAGTTGTCTATCAATTAGTCCCTCAGCTATCTTTACACCGAGCTCTCCTGCAAGATGATCATAACATGTTCGAGCAGTGCGAACTTTTTTTAGTTCATTGGACTGCCTCAAAGAGCGAACCGGAACAGTTGGTGCAATTGTGCCTAATTTTTCAAGAACTTCTGCTACCTCTTGATTAGCAAGTCTATAGTACCGATGTCTACCATGTTGTTCAACATGAAGGAGATTACCCTCGACCAATTTAGAAAGATGGGAACTGATTGTTGGATGTGACACTTTTGCCATATATGCTAATTCACTAGCTGGTAAAGCCTGACCATTCATTAAACACTCTAAAATTATTGCTCTTGTAGGTTCAGCAATTAGTTTTGCTATATATGAGATATTTGGATATACATTCATATTTCGATGATACCCTAATTATTCCTTTGATACAATTATCTTACATCCACAAGCAAGGAGGAGTTTATCATGAATGCAATTGAGCTTTGTATATTAAATTTAAAGGAAACAAGAAGGCGCTCTATCAAACTGTGGAGGTCTCTTCCTGATAGCTTGCTTTCTTGGAAACCTGACAACGAAGCAATGTCTTTTGGGGAGATGATTCGTCATGTGTGGAGTGCAAGTTTCCATTATCATATGCTCTTAAGGAACAACGGATCAATAAAGACCGAAATACATACCCCATACGATAAAGAACCAATCACTTCTGTTGAAAAAGAGATCGAGTTATCGCAATCGTATTTTGACAATTTTATAGAATATGTTGAATCCATATCAGCGGAGGAACTAGAATCAAGACTTATTGATAGAAGTGATGTAGGCTACCAACGATATTTGGGTGACATGCTTTTAAGAATTGCCTATCATGATGCTGTTCATACAGGTCAGTTTTTACAATACTTACGAATGGTAGAGTTGGAAAGACCCCTTATATGGGATTAACCCTAAATAAAGATTGATCTCCATTACCATCAAGCTTAGAGTAAGTAAAAAGGTTGTGGTAACTTAATGAATAACATAAATATTGTTGTAAATCGTGCCCTTTCTCTTTTTAGTGAGAAAATGGTAATCTTGACAGCTGGTATTGGGATGTTTTTATCAACTTTAGATACCGGTATTATCAATGTTGCTTTACCATTTTTAGAAAAGGAATTTCATTCAACAGTAGCTATAACAGCATGGAGTGTAACCATATATGTGATGGCACTTAGTGCTACTATCCTTTTATTTGGAAAAATTAGTGATTGCGTAGGCCGAATTCGAATATGTTTGTGGGGGCTTTTCATATTCCTTATTAGTTCTATATTATGTGGTTTATCTCAAGAAATGTGGCAATTGCTTGTATTTCGCGCCATCCAGGGAATTGGTGCCGCTGCTTTACAAGCTACATCTGCAGCTCTCATTACAACTTTTGTCAGCCCTGAGAATCGCAGTCATGCATTAGGTACCTTAGGAGTAATGATAGGCTTAGGACCCATTTTAGGCCCCACTGCAGGAGGATTTTTCATTTCGCTTGGGAGTTGGCGATGGATTTTTTGGATTAACATTCCATTATGCTTAATTGGATTCTGGGCTTGTTACAAAGCCTCTCGGGTTATAAAAGAAGAAACACATCCATCACCTATCAATGTATTAGGAAATATATACTTTACTTTAAGTGCCTTGCTGTTACTTTTTAGTTTATCGCATGGATCAAGTGTAGGAATGAAAAGTATATCTACGTGGGGATACATCATGATTTCCATTATTTTATTAGGTATTTTCATCATTCATGAATCCAAAGAAAAACACCCTATTATAGATATACATTTATTCCATCATTCAAACTTTATAGTTCCGATATTTGCAACAGTAGGTTTTGGGGTGGCCTCAGCAATTATTTTTATTATTCCACCCTATTTCTTACAAGCATTTACGCAATTGGCTCCTTGGCAAACAGGATTTGTTTTATTATCAGCTCCTCTTGGTTTAGTAATATTCTCGCGAATAGCAGGAAAATTCATAGAACGTTATGGGCCAAACTTACCTATGAAAATAGGTTTATGTGTAATGGTTATAGCACTTGTTGGATTAAGTTTTATTCAAGCCCATTGGTCATCGTATATAATCGCTAGCCTATTATTTCTATATGGAATCGGGGGAGGGATATTTCAACCAGCTAATATTGCATCAGTTATGGCGTCTGTATCCAAAGAAAAACAAGGTACGATTGGAGCTGTACAACGTATGTTACAAAACGTCGCAATTGCTTTTGGTGCTGCAGTTTCTGCAACATGTATGAGTTCACAAAGTCACATGGAAACATATAAACTTATTCAAGCTTTCCAATATTCGTGGTACATCGCAGGAGGATTACTATTATGTAATCTTCTATGTTTTTTAGGCTATCGGAAATCTTAAAATATAAAAATGTAGTTTCTAACAATGAAAAGCCGAATTTATCCCAAGATAAATTCGGCTCTTTTTCCATCTCTTTTAATTATGAAACGTCGGTTTATAAAACGAACGATTATCAAGCGCAAATACACGCTCAGTGTATTCACCTGGTTTTGTACGGCTCAGTGCACGATCCATCATATTCATCTTCGCATCTAAGTTATCAATGTAATGAAGAATCTCTGCTTCTTTTACAAGCGGCGGCTTCGGACTGCCCCACTCTGCTTTGCCGTGATGGGATAAGACGATGTGCTGAAGAATTAATATTTCTTCTGCTTCAATTTGCAGCTCGTCTGCTGCTTTGCCAATCTCATTGACCATAATGGAAATGTGACCAAGCAAGTTTCCTTCTAACGTATACGTTGTTGAAATTGGACCTGATAATTCAATTACTTTCCCAAGGTCATGTAAAATCACACCCGCATACAATAAATCTTTATCAAGAGACGGATATAGCGTCGCAATTGCTTTTGCTAAGTCAAGCATGGATACAACATGGTACGCAAGTCCCGATACAAACTCATGATGATTTTTCGTTGCGGCTGGGTAATCTAAAAATTGACTTTGATACTTATTCAGCAAGTGTCTCGTAATACGCTGAATATTAGAGTTACGCATTTCAAATATGTACTGTGTAATTTTCTCAACCATATCTTCTTTTTTGAGTGGCGCCTTTTCCACAAAATCCGAGATATCCGTTACCTCATTCGAATTTGCCAATCGAATTTGTTTTACGCGAAGTTGAATACGGCCTTTATAATTTTGAATATCTCCAGCTACTTTTACGATTGCTTCCGCTACATATTGCTGTTCTACTTCAGGTGATACATCCCACAGCTTTGCTTCAATGTCACCGCTTTGATCTTGCAAAATGACTGTTAAAAATGGTTTTCCGTTACTTGCGATTCCTTTTGTTGCCGACTTAATCATTAAATATAAATCGACTTGCTCACCAACTTCATACTGTGCAATTTTCTTTTTCATATGTTTTCCTCCACCGTCATCGATATTGTTAGTATAGCATAACCTCACTGGTTTAACCTTTGTATTTCCCCTTCTTCAAAGAAAGATAAAAGATGTTTATGACAAGTAAAGAAAATGACTTGCCGCTCTTTCGCTAATTCCTTCATAAGATGCACAGTCCGCTCTGTCCGCAGTACATCAAAATGTACAAAGCTGTCATCAATAATAAACGGATATTGCCCTTCAAACGTATGTGCTAACGCAAACCGCAGCGATAAATAGAGCTGCTCCGCTGTCGCTTGACTTAATTCATGACTGTAAAAACGAAGTCCATCTTCTCTTTCTACAATAAACGGCTCTTCTGCATCTGGCGAAAAGACTTTCACATATTTTCCGCCTGTTAAGTATATAAAGTATTCTTCTGCCTTTTGCAAAATGCGCGGCAATTGCACTTCATGATAATACTTCTTCGTTTTACTTAATACAGCCTTTGCTGCAGCATATGCAGCCCACTTTTTCACTTGCTCGCGCACTTGTGATTTTTTCAATTCCCATTCATGAAGCACGTCACCGTACGTACGACCATCTTCTAACTGGGAGATTTCAAGACGCAGAGCTGCCAGTGTATGCGTCAATTCTTTTTCCTCACGCATCAGCCCGTCTAGCTGCTCCTGTTCTTTCCGGCGTTCCTCTTCGTAGCCTTCTAAACGGTAACCAGTCTCCAGCGCCGCAGTCATTAACCTTCCTTCCAGCAAATCCATTTGTGGAATTAATCGATCAAGCTGCTGCTTTTTCTCTTCCATTTGCTCCGCTTGCTTTGCCGCCGCCAAAAAGGACTCTTCATCAGGTGCTCCGGCAATATCCCAAAGCTGCTGACGTTCATCTAGAAAATGATGAAGTTGCTGCTGCGCTGCCGCATGCTCTTCTTCCCACGCAGCAACCTTTTCTTCCAGCTGCTTTTTCTGTAATTGCTTTTCCTTTTCTTTCTGCACATCTTTACTTATACCGTGTAAAAATAATGACGGTGTATCCACGTTTCTTTCTGCAGAAACAGTTAGCTTCATTAGTTTATGTTCAAACTGCGAAATCATGTCTTCCTGCAATTCTTTTCGTTCTTGCTGCTTCGCGAGCTCTCGGTACAATTGCTGCATCTTTTCGATTCGTTCAAAAGCCGGCAATATATGAGCATATGTAAAACTATTTGGCAATGCGTACATCTCTTTATACGACTTCACCTGCTCATTTACCTGAAACAAATCACGCTCCCACTCATCATATTCGGAAAGAGCGCGTTCATATCCTCTCTCAATTTGCTTTAGCTTAAATTCCTCGCGCTCTAATAGCTTCCGCACTTCATCATCTTTCTCAAGGCGATACCTGAGTTCAAGTGCTTCATTACTTTCATGCCCATCTGGTTCAAGGCTTTTAGAAGCAGAGCTCATATACATCACATATAAAACGACAAGGCCAATTAAAAGAAAAACACCAACAAACAATAACTTGCGGTTATCCATTAAAACCCCTGCCAGCAGCAGCAGAGCATTCATAACGAACAAGATCATCGCCGTTTTATTCATCTGCGGTGCAGTCTTACTTCGGTTCTGTCTTTGTCCTCTCTGCTGGGACGCTGCACTTTGCACCTTTGGCAAATGTCTCTCCCGTTCTTCCTCAGACATCGTCTGCGCCTTGAGCCTGTTAACTGCTTCCTCTTGTTCCTCTAACTGTTCCTGCGCCGTTTTAAATCTTTCATCTAACTGCTCTTTACGCTTCTCTAACTCTTTTGCTTGCTGCATCATCTGCGTAATGGTTTCCTTCACAGCCAAGCTCGTATTGAAAGAAAGAACATCCTCACGCGCAAAAGCTGCTCCGATTTGCTGCTGCAAATCTTGTATTTCTTCCTCTATATGTGAAATGCGCCCTGTCAAATCCCGCACTTCTTGCAGCGCTGCTTCATAAGACATGTGCTGCAAACGAAGCTCTTCCACATACATATCTTGCTGAAGCAATTCTTCATTTACTTGCAATGCTTCTATTTCAGTTTGAGCTGCATTCAATTTCTTTTGCAGCGCCTCTCCCTGCAGCTGAAGTGGTTCGATTCGTGCTTTTACCGCTTCATAACGCTTCAAACCATCAACTGGAAACGTTTGTCCCGCGTGTTGTTGTAAAAAGCGTTCACACGCACGTTTTTCTAGAAACAACGGCTGTAACGCTTCTAGCACTTCATAATCTTGCTTTCGTTTTCCTGCTTCTTCCTGCTCCGTGCGAATTAAAGTTAGGCGCTCTTCTATGCTCTTTTTCTTGTTCACAAGCTCTTCATACGCCGCAATCTTCCCTTGCCAATCCGCTAACTGATCTTGCAGCTTTTTTAATTCCTGCAATGCCACATTAATTTCCGGCTTACGGCCATTTGGCTTAAAGCGCTGCTCCATTTCTTTCTCAAGCATTTTTTCAAGTCGTAATAACCCATCGCTGCCAACTGCACTTGCCGAAAATAAATAGTTTCCAATATCGTTTTCTCCGATATGGTGAATATTTTGTAACCCATGCATATCAAATGAAAAAACAGAATCAAACAGCTGCTCATTCATTCCATTTAACAGCTGCTTTAAAACTTCTTCACCGCCTGTTTTTCCATCCGCAAAATAAACCGTCACTTCCCCTGCCGCTGTTTTCGGAAGACGCTCAATCTTTAGCCTTCCATACTCCTCAGTAAAAACCGTAATCGCACCGCCGTATTTCCCGCCTTCTTTCGGCTCATAACGGCGCTGCCCTCTCGTCGGAAAACCAAACAATATGCTCTTCAGAAACGAGCGAATCGTTGACTTACCCGCTTCATTTTCTCCGTACAGTACCGTAAGCATGGAAAGGTTCAGCTCGACATTTTCTAATTTTCCATATCCGTAAATATGAAGCTTTTCAATTCTCATGCTTTGCTCCTTTCATGCTCTAACAATTGCTCTAAAATAATATTCTCGGCGCCCTTTTGAATCTCTTTCTTTTCTTCCTCAGAAAATGAATGAAGCACCTTCCTCGCAACTGGCGAAGTCCAAATCGTGCGCAGCACCTCATCCATACTCGAAAACGATTCAAGTTCCTGCAGCACATTTCCAATAAAATGATTCTCTTTCTTCAATTTCTCAATTTCCGCAAACGAAATCGTTTCATTCTTCCATTTCACGACATGCACAAAATTGCTGCGCTCTTCGCTTGACGAGACAATATGAAGGATCTCCTCTACGCGCTTCTCATCACGTAAATAAGAAGCAAGCGGACCTTGTCCTGTAAACGTCATCGTCACAAGCAAACCTTCCTCTTCTCTTCGAACACCGTTCATCCCCTCAGTACATGCATGGATCAAATCATCAACTGTCTCTAACCCATCAATGTGAATAGAAATCTCATCCCACACAACATCTGCCGTACTGAAAAATCCTAGTTCCGTCCCTTGCTTAGACAACAAAACAACATACGCACCTTTCTCTCCTGTTTCCTTTCGGTGCCGCCCTTGAATATTGCCAGAATACACAATGCACGGTTCTTCAGATAACACTTCACGTTTATGTATATGACCAAGCGCCCAGTAATCAAACTGCTTTTCCTTCAATTCACGAATTTGAAACGGCGCATACCGATTATGCTCCGCATCTCCTTCCACACTTCCATGAAGCATCCCAATATGAAACGGCGCATCACTCATCTTTTTATATTGCTCTGTCATATTATCCGTCACAGCTTGCTGCTGATAACTAAATCCGTAAATGGATACAAGCAGCTCCCCGTTTTTAAAAAATGATTTTTCTTCTATATAAGGCTCTGTAAAAATATGTACATTACCTGGAAACTCAATTGCCGCCCAGCTTCCGCCTAAATGATCATGATTGCCGTGAATCACATATACCGGAATATCATACTGCGCCAGGCGCTTCATTTGCTCACGGACAAAAACCTGTGCCCGCAAACTTCTTGTCTCCGCATCATATAAATCGCCCGCCAGCAAAACAAAATCAACCTGCTCTTGAATCGCCTTATCCACAATGCGTGCAAACGAACGAAACGTACTTTCCTTCATTCTTTCCCATATAAAAGCGGGTACATTCAATTCCATCCCTTTAAACGGACTATCCAAATGCAAATCTGCCGCATGAATAAATTTTACTTCTTTCACACTGTAACGTCCTTTCTCCGTCATACTTGGCTCTATTTTAACATGGAATGTCACATATTTCTTTTGCATAATCGCCCGTTTTATGACACAATAGTTATAACATTCTGATTATTTATTTTGGAGGGAATTTTCATGGGCGTATACACACTAACAGTTTTCGAAAAAGACGGTTCCAAAGTACTAGACGAATCATTTGAGGCTGCGACTGAAACAGAAGCAAAATCAAAGGGTGAAACAATCTTACGAGAAAAACAATTGTATGACCATACACACCGCTGCACATCTTCAAGCGGAAAGCTTGTCTTATTCCAGCGCTAAAAAAAGAAGCGTCAGAACGCTTCTTTTTCACACAACATCTTCTTCACACCACAGAAACACAACTTCTACGATTCGATTCCCTAATCGAACGCGCTTATTCCACATTCCTGCTTGAATAAGGCGCTTTAACTCATCCTTCATTTTATCCGTCCAATCAAGAATACTCTCTTTTTTGTCATACGGATAAATACCTGGAAACTCTTCATGCAAGAGACGCAAACTTTCCGCATCTAGATGAAAATGAAAAAAATAATTCGCAGTAAGAGAAGGCTCCTGCAATTGTAAAAACGGGTGGTCAATTTGCTTTTTATTACGATAAAACGTAAAAATATTGACCTTCCCACTCGTAATCTGATCAATTTGAATTTCGTGCTTTTCAATAATCACGCTGTTCAGTCCACCTCGATATATACTACTTCTAGTATATATGTCTTTGACAGAGAAGTTAACCACTTTCATCTGGAAATTCATCATTCCGCCAAAATTACAATCAAAACAACTCAAAACAAGAAAGGAAGCGATTATATGCATTTCGGTAGCAAAGGTTGGTACGTAAACGAACTTAAGAAATTGGGTATCCGTACTTATGAAGGCAGAAAACTAGAGTCATATCGTACGCATATTTTAGCTGGATTGTTAGAGAAGGTTAAGAGACAGTCGGCTTGATGTAGGAAGCTCCTTCTTATACGGAAGGAGCTTTTTTCTTTGACATTAAGTATAGAGAAAAGAGGAAAAGAATGAATCTTACATTATCAGAGGTAACGGAAGAAAATTTTTGGGCTGTCATTCATTTGCAGCCTTAGTACAGAAATTTTATTATTCAGTAAGGAACTCTTTTGTCACCCATCACCTTTTAGAAAATAAGTGAACGGATTCTTTTAAATACTTGTCTATAGCTAATAGAGCTTTCTTTTCTCCTCCGGCTTCTTTAAAACTTTTGCTTACTTTCTTAGCATTTTCTCGGTAAGAAGGATTGGACAACACTACTTGTACAGCTTCTTTTAACTTTTCCATACTTAATTCATGCGGATCAAGTCTATATCCAGCTTGAAGTTCTTCTAATCGATTCGCGATTATAGGTTGATCTGATGTGTGAGGTATCACGACAAGAGGTACTTCATAATAGAGAGCCTCACTCGTGCTATTCATTCCTCCATGAGTAATAAAGGCGTCTGTATGCTGTAAAACCTCGAGCTGTGGTACATATCTACGTACAATAAAGTTTTCTGGAAAAGGCTGTAGTTTGGTTAAATCAGTCGACATCCCGACTGAAACAACGACTTTCCCCTTGAAATCTCTAAAAGCCTCTATACAAGTTTTGAAGAAAGACTCAAACCCTTGTAAGACGGTACCCATTGAAATGTACAGTACTTTCTGGTCTTTTAACTCTTCTAACGGAAAATCATGTGTTTGCATCCGTTTCGCGATAGAGGGGCCAATAAATACGTATGAATTATCCATGGACTCTCCACCCGGCTGAAACTCCCGGCTTGTATAGACAATATTTAAACCAGCAGTGTTCATCATAAATTGAAAAGGTTCCTTTACTTTCACGCCAAAACATTCCTCAATTTGTTCCATTAAAACCTCATTCTCCTTCTCAATTTCTGATGGTGCATTTAAAGGTGGACCTACACGTTCTCTTAATATTTTCAAAAATTGCTCTCGCGGTATAGCAAAAGAGGATGATGAAGATACAGATGGCAGGTTTAAATAGTCTTTGACTAGTAACCCTGCACCGAACGTATCATGATACACATAATCAAATGATATGGAATTAGCCAGTTTTTGAACGACAGACAAAATATCATAGGAAAGTTTTAAATGAACCTGTAGAAATTCGTGAATATTAACCAGTTTTTGAGGTGTAAACCCTTTCAGATGGTTAGGATGAAGATACACATTCGCACCCAAGCCTTCAATTCTCTCTTTAAACTCTTCAGTAGTTACGTAATGAACGGAATCTCCGCGATCAATTAATGCTTTTACGATACCAAGAGTTGGATTTATATGGCCCTCGGCTGGAAAATTAATCATTAATACATTCATAAATTTTTATCCTCCCATCATATATAAATCAACTAATCTTTTTTTCATACATTATCTAATCTAAACAACCAAATGTATTCGCCCTGGAACCCGAATCAGCTAAAGGAGAATGCGAACAAAGATTCATATAAAACAAAAAAATAATGCTGAAATGAAAGTAGTAATAACTACACTATTTTTCTTTGCTTGATTGCTCCTTATCCCTTCCCTCCTTTTTTCTTACTTGTATTAAAAAACTTATTTGTATTTATTTTACAATAAAAGCAGTTAATAAATTTTGAGAAATACAAAAAGAGCCTTTTAATTGCTAAATGATCTCTTAGTCATTATAAAAGGCATTCTTAAAAGTTGATGAGCATGTGGCGGCACCCTATTTCATGCTCCGCGGTTTCCGCTTCTATATATCCCGCTAACTCTTCTTATGTTTTTTGCGTATTTCTTCTATGTATTCTTTTTCATTTAAAGTTCTTGTCGTACATGTTTTTCCTTTACTTTCAATCATATCTGGAATGCAATCACTTACTAACTGTTGTAAACTAGCATCGTAATTCTTCCAATACTTTGAATTTTATTCTAAAACTATACAGAAATTAGAGCGTCAGATTAATACTATTACCTTATTAGGATTCAAAAATATTACACTAATTAAACACTAAATTTGCATCGTGTAATATTTTCCCATATAATCAAAAATAACAAAGTATCAGGAGGCAGAGCATGAGTCGGAGCAATATATTTATAGCAGGTATTGTAGGAGCAGTTATCGCAGCTGGCGGATTGTATGTAGGAGCAGTAAAACCTTTAAAAAATGACGTAGAACAAATACAAAAAACGAACACAGCACTTCAAAATAAAATCAGTAAAATAGAACAGCAACAATCACAGCAAGCTGAAAAATCAACTGAACAACCGGTCGAAAAGCCAGCTGAACAACCAACTGAAAAATCAACTGAAAAGTCGGCTGAAAAGCCAGCTAAAAAACCAACTGAAAAACCAACTGAAAAGCCAGCTGAAAAGTCAGCCGATGTATCTACGGACGGTACGATTAACGTCACAGTTATGAACGGTGAACAAAGCGTTCCGGTTAAAAATCTAGAACTAAGCATTGTAGAGGCTAAAGTAAACGTAAATAAAGAAGAAGTAACACTAAGTGTGAGAAAAGGAGACAGTAGCCAAAAAGCGTATCCTGTAACACTCACAAAAAATGAATCTAAATTTCTAAAACTAGGTGAAGGCGGAAATGAATATACGCTAAGAGTTGTAAGCTATAAAAAATCCGGAACAAAAGATACTGCGGTTATTGAAATACTACAAGGCATGTAAGAGAAGCTGTGTCCAAAAGATCGTTGAATAACGAACTTCTGGGCAGCTTCTTTTTCATTTAAAATAAATATGTAACTAACGAACTACTGAACTTAATTGTCACTTACCTCAATCAAAAAAATCCTTTCTCCAAATCCACCGCGCTTTTCTTCCTTTTCTTTGCGGACTTTCTCGACATCTTCTAGCGCTACGCCTTCATACTGCGCTAGTGCATTTACAAGCTCAAGTAAATCCGCTAGTTCTTCTATTTTATGCTCCAGAGTTTCTGCTTCTACATACTCCGCTAACTCTTCCCCTGTTTTCTTACATACTTCTTCTATGTATTCTTTTTCATCTAAAGTTCTTGTTGTGAATGTTTTTCCGTTACTTTCAATCATTTCTGGGATACGATCGCGTACTAGTTTGTTGTAGATTGGCATCGTAAGTCCTCCAATATTTTGAATTTGATTCTATTATTATAGCATGCAGAAATTACCTTTTTCCTTGGAGTAAAACCGCAGAAAAATCCACACTTTCCATAGGTAAAACAAGCTTTCCTTTTTACGCTCAAGCATATACTGTAAAAAATTTAAAAGGAGAATGTTCATTATGTATTACGGAACAAAAGGTTGGTACGTGTATGAGCTAAAGAAGCTTGGCATTAATTATTATGAAGGACGGAAGTTGGAGAGTTACCGAGCGCATGTTTTACGGAATTTGTTGCTGAAAGAACAGGAAAAAGAGGAGGAGAAAAAGGAAGAGGAATAACATCTCTATGCTAATAAATTTTGATCTTCCTTTAAAAACAATTCACACCTAACCTACCCTATTTACTTAATATTATTACACATTTCTTACACATCAAAAAGTGCTTTACCATTTCGGCAAAGCACTTTTAATTATGTAAGCTTTTATTTGGAACCAGCTACCCAATTCATTCCCCAACCATATGCACGATCCATTTCTTTATGTCCATCGAAATATTCAACTAACCGCTGTACTTTAAACGTCTCATTGTTTACATTTTCAATCATTGCAATTGCACACATGATTTTCCCGTTTCGATGTTCGTTTAGTTTCACTTCAATATCCGGGCCAGCAGAATACTTCAGCGTTACAACTCCATCGGCTTGCGCCCAATTTGCAACCCCTTCATAAATGAAAGAATAAACAAGAACACGCTTAATATCAGAAATTTTATTTCCGTTAATCCGTAAATTTTCGCCCCTTGCAACTGCGCCAGTGCGGTCATCTCCGTCAAGTTCCATGTAAGGAGCATATTGGAAAGAACCGAAAGCATTTCCTAACGCTTGTACACAGCCCTTTTCTCCGTTTTTCAGTTCGTATAAACACCCTAAATCAAGATCAACATTATTTTTCTTTCCTAACAGTGTAGAGAAAAAACCGCCGGATTTTCCACCTTGTTGATTCCAGTTCAAGTTCACTAAAATCTCACCGATAGATTGAGTATTACCCTTTTGGAGATTAATAGTTTCTCCTTTTTTCTTTAATTCAATCTTACTTAAGTTCACCATAACGTTCTTCATTCTCCTTCCATTTCTTGTTATAAGTTCATTATATAATATTTGATAGATTTAGAAATGTAATAAAGAGTTTAAAAGAATTGAAATGACCCATTTTACTTTTTATTTAATTATAATTAGTAGGTTTGTGTTAAAATCGTAAACCTTCTGCATCACTCGCTTGTTCCGAATGTCTGTTTTTCTTTTTTTGAGGAATCACCTTTGGTCACCGTATCCTGGTAAGCCGCCTGTTCGCTTCCGATCTTGACATCGGCGATAAAAATCTTCCGTTCTTTTACCGGACCAGGTTTCGGTTCGCGGTACTTGAAACCTCTGGAACGGCTATATATGCAGGAAAGTTCCAAGTTTCGATTTAAAAATAGGAAAAAGTTCGGCATATAACCGAACTTTTTTCATCTATTGATCACTTCAATGAAAGATGTATTCCCATTGTTCCTAATTGTAGAATGGAATTTTTGATTTTCTAATGTCTCAGCAACTTGTTCTAATTTTTGTACATCATCATGATGAATGAGTAAACTATCTGATCCACTTTCTTCAATGTGGATATGTTCAATATTACCAATGGCTTTATGTACGGTTTGTAAAAAATCAGATTTCATAAATAAGGCCTCCTATATTTACAGTTATTTGCTTTTATTATTTCCTTATTTATGAAAAAATACAATTGGAGGTGAAAATCGCAAATGATTTGGTACCTCCTTTTTTATTGTTATATCAATGTTTCTTTCGCTTTAGCCTTGGAATTAGCATATAAATTCGTACTGCATTTAGCTAACGGGATTTAATAAAGAATAATAAGCTGGGAACAATATTAGGAAATGTAAATAAGAGGTGAACTTATTGGTTAAACATTATTTTATCTTATTTGGATTTTTATTATCTGTTATTACTCCTTTCCAAACAGTTAGAGCAGAAAAGGTTTCAAAATGGGAAGATTGGTATGTAACAACAGAGAATATCGTTTCAGATATTGTGTTTCCAGCCATTGATAAAAGGGTAATAAAAGAATATGGAGGAAAAGAATCTTCTGGTTTTGGTTGGCATTGGGAAAGAATAGTCGGCATCAATTATAATAGCAATCATTCTTATGATGTTGCTGTAAGAATCCAAGTTCCTGCTGATAATAAACCATTTAGCTATGCGAAGGACTTAGTGAAAGTAAGAGTGTATCCATCCTGTGACAGCCCTAAAATGGGTTGCAAACACGATTTCAAAGTAGAAATATTAGATTACAAACATTTGTCTCAATAAGAAATTTTTAAAAATGTACGATATATTTTACTAATAATTTTTCTTTCATTAATTACACCTTCCTTTTTTTGAACATACTTCTGTCAGTTTCATTATAAGTACCTTAAACGTCTGTTTTGGGTACTTTTTTCAGGCACTAAATTAGATATATATGTTAAGATGTAAAATGATTTAAGATTGATAGATTTTTAAATGCAGCCAAAAAGTGACAGAAAGAATCGGGAAAATTGAGAGTGATCATTCTTGACTGTCAGCTAATTGTAAAATTACAAAGGAGTGTTCCTTGATGACAAATAGTAGTATGAATCCTAAGGTTGATGAATTTTTACATGCGGCCAAAAAGTGGAAGGAAGAATACGAGAAGTTGAGAAATATCGTTCTTGACTGTGAGCTAACCGAAGATTTTAAATGGATGCATCCTTGTTACACGTTTGAGAAAAAAAACATAGTTTTAATACATGGATTTAAAGAATATTGTGCGCTTTCGTTTCACAAAGGTGCCTTGTTACAGGATACTCATGGGATTCTAATCCAACCAACGGAGAATGTACAGGCGGGGCGCCAGATTCGGTTCACCAATGTTCAAGAAATAGTTGAAATGGAAGCCATCTTGAAAGCCTATATCTATGAAGCCATTGAAGTTGAAAAAGCCGGTTTAAAAGTGAAAAAGAAAGAACATAAAGAATTTATAATTCCTGAAGAACTTCAAAATAAATTCGATGAAATGCCTACTTTTAAAACTGCTTTTGAATCATTGACACCGGGACGGCAAAGAGCATACATTCTTTATTTTTCTCAAGCTAAACAATCCAAAACTCGAGAGTCAAGGATTGAAAAATATATCCAGAAAATTCTCGATGGAAAAGGACTAAACGATTGTACTTGTGGGCTATCTAAAAAGCAGCCTAACTGTGACGGCTCACACAAGGCATTGGATAAGAAAGACTATTAATCAAACTTTAAGATATTATCTCACTTTGCGTTCATTCGAACTTTTTAAATCGCAGATAACACTCAATTAAATAATTTATTCGCAAAGTATAAACAAACTACCGTATAACAGGCTTACGCATTATCAGTTAAGAAAAGAAAAATACTGCACACAAAAGTGTACCCTTTGGCTTTTTGCTGAAAGGTACACTTTTCTTGAACTAGTGACGTGACCCCGTTTAGTAAAACAAGCTTATCTCATAATCTCTCATTTAAATGTACTGTTAACTAGTTCCTCCCAATCTACGAAGGACAACTTATCTGTAATATGTTTTAATTCATTAGGAACTTCAACATAACATATTAATTCTAAACTGTTACCATCTGGGTCATTGAAGTATACTGAAGCATTCCCTTGATGCGGGCGAATAAATGGCTCAATAGATTTTCTATTACCAAATGGAACGGCTTCAACTTGAATAGAATCTAGCCACTTTAAAGATTCTTTTAAATCTTCATATGAAACTCGAAAAGCAATATGTCGTAAGGAAGGATGGTATCGAGTCTCATACTCCTTTCCTTCCCATAAACCCAACCAACTTTTCCCTTCTTCAATCCAAAAGAAAGCAGTGTTTTCATCACGCCAAGCAAGTTTCAGTCCTAATTTCCGGTAAAATGCAATTGAATTTTGTAAATTACTAACTGGTAAATGCGCTTCATACAATCCTTTAATCATATGGTTTCTCCCCTACTCTCTCTTCTTGAATATTAACTATATCAATGTAAAAACAATATGAAATCCACCAAAAGTATTAAAATTCTATATATCTTTAGAGGTAGTGTACTAGGAACATCCACTAATCATACAAAACTTCCATCAGTTGAGCTTTCTTCTTCTCTGTTTGAGATATAGTCTTATTAAATTCATGTATAATAAATTGTAAGATTATTTACATTAGTCTTTCATTTTATTATAAACGCCTTTCAAGGGAGAGAGAAAACAATGAAACTTAGCAAATTACAAAAAGGAGATTTAATTGGGATTTATTCTCCTTCATCACCAGCTACTTATACAGCACCTAAAAGATTTGATCGAGCAAAAAAATTTTTGGAGAACAAGGGGTTTCATATAATAGAAGGAAATTTAACTGGAAAACATGATCACTATCGGTCTGGAAGCATTAAAGAACGGGCTGAAGAACTCAATGAGTTAATACGAAATCCGAACATCAAGTGTATCATGTCGACTATTGGTGGAATGAATTCTAATTCAATATTGCCTTATATTGATTATGAAGCATTTATGAAAAACCCGAAAATAATGATAGGTTATTCTGATGTTACCGCAATATTACTTGGGATATACGCAAAAACTGGAATACATACATTTTATGGACCGGCATTAATCCCTTCATTCGGTGAATTTGAGCCATTTGTTAACTATACATACGAATATTTTAGTGACATGTTAGAAGAGAAACAAACATTACCATATCATATGAAAAAGCCCCCTTATTGGACGGATGAATTCATCAATTGGGAAGAAAAAACGAAGGAAAAACAACTTAGAAAAAATGATTGGGTCTGTGTAAATAGCGGAAAAGCAACAGGTAGATTAATTGGAGGAAATTTAAACACATTAAGCGGTATTTGGGGGAGCGAATACATGCCAGAAATAAAAGAAGGAGATATCCTTTTTATCGAAGATACGTCAAAAGATGCTGCTACGATTGAAAGGAGTTTTTCATTACTAAAAGTCAATGGAGTTTTTAATAAAATTTCTGGCTTAATCCTTGGGAAACATGAACAATTTGATGATAATGGCACGAATAAAAAACCATATGAGATTCTATTAGAAGTTTTAGATGACCTTAGCATACCCTTTATTGCGGAATTCGATTGCTGCCACACTCACCCGATGTTAACCGTTCCAATTGGTATGAAAGTAGAGATGGATGCGACGAATAAAACACTAATAATTCTTGAAGAGTGGATACGTTAAGCCCATTACATATATAAAGGCTGATTAACCTAAACATGGATGAATCGGCCTTTTTAATACCCAACAAAATACGCCATCGTTTCTCATTTAGACATTTCGTTATTGATTCCAATATCCCTTTATGTTTAACATAACTATTCAGCTCTGTTATCTGCATAAGAATGGATAATCAATTTATATACTTCAGAGATAAATAATAACATCCTAATGTCGAAGATACATCATCTAAAATCAGGGTTATATCCGGCTGTTTTTCTTTTAGATGAGCAACAAAAGAATCTTGTACTATCGATATATTCGTTAATACGCTACCTTTTATTGCTACTGTAATATGATTTTCGAAGTTTAATTTTTTATAAACATCGAGCGTAATCTTTGCAAGATGATAACCGGCTTGCCGAAGAATGTTCTGTGAAAATTGATCGCCAGCTTCAGCAAGCTCTGCAATAATTGGAACAAATGCAGCAATTTCGTCCTTTGATGCAGCATATATAAATTTTTTAATCTCTAGTGCATTGCTATATCCAAGTTTCGAGAGTATTACATTGGTCAGTTCACTATAAACGAGACCTTCGTCTTCTTCTTTCGTCATGTTCATAAAAGCCTGCATAGCAATCCAATAGCCACTTCCTTCATCTCCAAGGATATGTCCCCAGCCGCCTGCCAATTTTTCAATACCTTTATGAACGCCAATACTAACAGAACCTGTTCCTGAAATTGTTAAAATACCATCTTTTCCTTTTAATAAAGCAGCATGTGCAATCATTCCATCATTTACGATCGTAAACGGAATATGAAACTTCTTATAAAGAGCATCTTTTATACCTTTTGTATTTTTAACACCTCCATACCCAGCTAACCCTAGGTATATATATCGGCATTCTTCACTTTTTAAAGAAACTAAGCATTGTTCAATTGCACTAATAATGTTAATAATGGCCTGTTTTTCATTTAGAAGTAAATTTCCGTAACCCGCTTTGCCTTCACTTATTTTTTTTCCATTTAAATCATAAGCCGTCGCTTCCGTTTTCGTGCCTCCACCGTCTACGCCGATCATATAACTCATGTAGCTTCCTCCTCGTTCATAAAGCGAAACTCCCATCAGTGGGGAGCTTACTGCCCGAGAATAGCGGGATAAATAAAAGCTTTAAATAGTTTTTCTTACAAATCCCTGCGCTTTTTTCAACCGATTTATTGCTTCTTCATATGAAGCATTCGTTAAAATCATAATAATCGCTACTTTAGGGTGAGAATGTGCTTTCTCTAAATATTCTTCTGCAACTTCATAACTACAGTCAGTGGCATCCATAATAATTCGCTTTCCACGTTCGACTAGCTTTTCATTTGTTAATTGTAAATCAACCATTAAATTACTATAAACTTTTCCAATTCCAACCATCGAAGCTGTAGAAAGCATATTACATACTAACTTTTGAGCAGTACCCGCTTTTAATCTAGTAGAACCAGTCAGTACTTCAGGACCCGTTACCACTTCAATCGCAACCTTTGCAATTTTTCCTATTTCTGAATCTTTATTACAGCTTAATGATACTGTTCCTGCCCCGGCTTGATTCGCATACTTCAAACCTGCGATCACATAAGGTGTTCGGCCACTGGCGGCAATTCCTACTACAACATCTTTCGCTGTTAGTTGAATTCTCTTCAAATCTTCAGGTCCTAATTCCAAACTGTCTTCGGCTCCTTCAACCGCTTTCATAAAAGCAGTTTCGCCGCCTGCAATTAGTCCAATTACATCACTAGGTGCAGTATTAAATGTTGGCGGACATTCTACGGAATCTAATAAACCGATACGTCCGCTTGTGCCAGCACCCATATAAATTAATCGACCGTTGTTTTTCATTGCTGTAACAATCATTTCTACTGCTTTTGCAATTTGAGGAAGTTCTTGTCTAACACAATGAGCAACTTTTATGTCTTCTTCGTTCATCACCTCTAATATCTCAAGTGTTTTCATCTGATCTAAATGCGTAGTCTTCTCATTACGACACTCCGTTGTTAAATGGCTTAACATAAACCTCATCCCTTCTATTAATAGTCAAAGTATGGCAGAAGTGCTTTCTTTAAGAAAAATACAACATTATTAAAAATAAATTTTGATATAGTTTTTTATTTTAAAAAAAATATCAAAAATAGAGTTAATTATGAACTAGCGCCTTACTCATAAAAGCGTATGTTAATTTGGTTAAATCGTTTACCGAAAAAACAAACCAAATCAGAGACACATTACTGTTCAATTTAAAACATGTTTTAGACTGAACAGTATTATTACTAATGCATGTTTCTTTTATCCTTTAACACTCACTAGTATATGTCATAAATAGACAATGAATGGTCCTAAAATAAAGTATTAGACTAAATAGTAGTTATTCAATTTTTATACAGAAAATAAGAGTAGTTCTTGGAAAGCATATGTAATAAAACAGGACGGAATATTATTGTTGCCATCGTTTTTCATATTACGGCTGGTTTTTTCAACGAAGCGTTTGCAACACACCCCATGAGCAAAGTCATACAAACAGTTCTGTTGCTTATTTTATCCATCGTAATTGTAATAAAAGAACGTGATTTCTTTTTCAAGTTAGAATATCAAGAAAAATAATACAGTTTCATGAGCCGCGTGTGATTTCCTAGTGAGAAGTCACTACCAATAATGGAGGGAGCTAAAAAGGAACTGCCATTGTTAAGTGAAAACAGACAAGTCTCCGATAAAGCTTTGCAAATGGTCCCTCCTGCCTCAGCTGTTCAGCCTAGAACCATGGTAGAAAATATGAATGATCGCGAAATGGCCACAGCCTATCTTTTAACGTTGAAAAGGGCCGGCCGTGAATATGCGTGGGCAGCAATGGAGATGGTGAATCCTGAAATTCGTTCGTTCTGTCAAACAGCATTTATGATGAGCTGTTCACATGCCTATGATATGTGGCAATACACGGCATCCAAAGGTTATTATCCAGTTGAAAATGCAGATCCAAGAGATATTTCCAAAATTGGATCAATGTATCAAGTTGTTCCGGAAAATTCAGACCAAATCCAACAGTATATGGCTAGTTATCAAAATCCTATAGTGGGAAATAGCGATCAACTTTATCAATAATATTTAAGGAAGATGGATGTCTTATCCTTTAAGGGTTCTCCAACACCCATCTTCTTTTTTTATAATCTAGCCCTATGTTCAACAATATCTATGTGGGTTCCCGATGCCTGCCTATCAAGCCAGGAAATTAAATACTTGCTACAGCTGCTAAACTATGAATACAAGAAATAAACTCATTAACAAATGTATCAATCTCTTCTTTCGTAATAATATACGGTGGAAGTAAGCGGATGATCTTCCCTTGGGTGACATCGACTAACATCCCTCTATTCAATAACTCTAACTGCAATTTCTTTACGTTTTCATTCGTATCATTCAAACTAATTCCAAACATCATCCCAGAGTGACGTACCTCTTTAATAAAATAAGAATTCTCCTTCTGAATTTCTTGAAGTTTGTCATTTAAATATAGTGACGTTTCATAAGCTTCCTGCATTAAACCATCATCAATTAATGTTTTTAATACCGTTAATCCTAAAGCCGTTCCCATTGATGAATGAGCAAATGTTGTTCCATGATCTCCTGGTGAAAATACATCACATAGCTTTTCACCTACAATGATTCCTCCTAGCGGTATCCCGCCTCCTGCCCCTTTACCAAATTGAATAATGTCTGGTGTAATATTGAAGTTTTGATATGCAAATAATTTTCCTGTTCTGCCCATACCACTTTGTATTTCATCAAAAATTAGAATTACACTATATTTTTCACATAGAAGCTGAACCCCTTCTAAATATTCACTCGATAAAGGAAATATCCCGCCACTTCCCAGTACAGGCTCTAGCATAATTGCAATGGGATTCTCATTAATAATCGTTCTTTCTAGTTCTTCTAAATTTTCTCGTTCCACTTCATATACAGGAATAGATGTTTTCGGGAAATTTTGATATATACTTTCTTGTCTTGTAAAGTGAAGAGCTCCTAATGTACGCCCGTGGAAACTACCTTTCAGTACAACTACTCCTTCACGTTCTTCGTTTGTTATAGATCTATATTTGTCAATTAATTTCAGTGTTGCTTCTGTCGCTTCAGTGCCTGAGTTTGTGTAGAAGACCTTACCATTTTGCAAAGTATAATCAACTAATTTCTTTGCATATTCAATCGCCACTGGATTTAAAAAATGGAATGGAAGATGCAAGCATTTCGTAACTTGTTCTAATGTAGTTTTCACAATGTTAGGGTGATTGTAGCCTAATAAATTCACACCTACACCGGAAAATAGATCTAAATATTCTTTACCGTTCACATCATACAGTTTACAACCTTCTCCTCTTTCCATCGCAATATTCGTACGACAATACGTAGACATAATGTATTCTTTATCTAATTGAAACCAATCCGTCATGAAAAATTCCTCCTGTTTTTCGTCCCTTTTCTTATTTTCAAAAGCAAAACATAACTTATATAAATAAACCTTAAAATTTCATCAAAAGCATTTCCTTCACGATATTCATTTTTTCATAATTCTTTTTGTTTCAACAGGTCCACTACGTATACATTTTTTTCTTCTAGCGGTATGTTACTAATTAAAGCTTTGTATGTAAGTGTATGGTATATCTGTTTTCTTTTCGTCTCCATCTTTATCATAAGTAGATAAAGTATAGACACGTTTATTATCTTTGATCTCACCTTTACCTTGGATTTGAACGTAGTATTCTTGGAATCCCGCCACATGCCCGTCAACCTAAGATTTTGAATTATCCCCAAAACGAAAATTTCATCCTTTCCTAGTTGTCCATAGAAATGTAGTTCATTTTTTTATTTTGGGGAAGAATGGATTTCTTAACTTGATAGCGATGGGACGGAACCCCATAAAAAAGTTACCTTCTTTATCAACTAACGAGGACGGTTTCGTATAAGAAGCTAGCCAACAAAAAAGGTGTTTAATGGAAGATTTCCTAAAAATCGGTTATGCTATCAACAGATCTGTTAGCAAACAGTGTACATACAGATCCGTTGATTTTCCGAAAAATCTGTTCACCAAAAAACAGAAAGAAAGGTTGATTTCACATGATAAGAGCGGAGAGTAAAAAACAGGAAATTTTAAAAGCTTACCAGTTCAGACATGCTTGCAAGGTATTTGATATCAACAAAAAGATTTCGGATGAAGATTTTCACTTTATTTTAGAGACGGGAAGATTGTCGCCAAGTTCAGTTGGCCTCGAACCTTGGAAGTTTGTCGTAATCCAGGATGCAACGCTTCGTGAAAAATTAAAGCCTGTATCTGGCGGTGCCCAAGGACAACTGCCTACTGCCAGCCATTTTGTAGTTATATTGGCCAGACAAGACTTAAGGCATGATTCGGCTTACGTGATGAAAATGATGAAAGACATTCATCATATGCCTGAAGACGTTGTGCAGCATCTTTCCGGTTTCTATAAATCCTTTGTCGAAACAGCACTCGAAGATAATGATCGGCTCATTTTTGAATGGGCAAGCAAACAAACATATATAGCATTGGGAAACATGATGACAGCGGCGGCTCAAATCGGTATTGATTCCTGTCCAATCGAAGGTTTTGATAAAAAACAGGTGACCGCTATTTTACAAGATGAGGGTATCATTAACGGCAACGATTTCGGTGTATCCTGTATGGTCGCCTTCGGATATCGACAAGAAGATCCCAAACGTCCAAAAACAAGACAAAGTCTCGATGAGATTGTTGAGTGGCGATAAACTTAAGATGATATTTCCCAGCATCAGTTGAATTTAGATAAAAGAAAGAGCCTGTTCTGATTCATTTTTTTCAAACAGGCTCTTTCTTTTTGGGTAACTTTTAAAGAATAGTAATATCACTTTGATCAAACTTTATTTCAAATCCACAAATTGCTTATGAAGTAGTGAAATAAGATTTCGATTTTGGGTATTATGAGTTCTTAAATTGATGGGCATGTGGTCACGTAAGAGAGTGTATTACCTATTTTCATGAGTCCTATAATGTAAGCGATGCATCCTTTAGCTGATTAATAAAAATATGTGTAGCAGCACATAAATATTTATCTTTTCTATAGACAATTCCTATTTCCCGAGTAAGATTAGAATTCGAAATTGGAAGAATTTTTATATTAGGATTGTTAAGATACTCTAAGTATGGTTTAGGTAATATCGTTACCCCTACTCCTTCAATAACCATATTAATTAAAGATTCCATCGTCGTAATTTCAAAGACTGGTTCGGGGATGAAACCTAATTCCTTACAACCTTTATTAATAAGTTGTCTTATAAAATAGTTTTCTGGAAGTAGAATAGAAGATGTTGTTTGTAATGCTTCTAATCCTAACATATCTCGTTTCTCTAACGGATGTCCAATAGGTACCGCAAACGCCATTTCCTCTGTATATAAAGAAATTTGTTCTAATTCATCTCCTTTCATAGGCAAAAAAACAATTCCTAAATCTAACTTATTTTCTAACAAGTGTTTTTGAATGTCCCCCGTACGCAGCCCAAGTACAGTTATCTTAATACCAGGGTATAGACGATGAAAATGAAGTAAGACCGGTGGAATTAGATAATTTTCAACTGTTAACAATGTCCCGATAGAAATCGTTCCTCTTTCAAGCCCATTCAATTCATTTATTGAAGTTTTTGCTTGTTCTAATTCGTAAAAAATATTGCTAGTATACTTTAAAAGTAGTTTTCCTGACTCTGTAAGGGCAGTCTTTTTACCAATTCGATCAAATAAAGGTGTTCCAAGTTCATGTTCCAACAACCGAATTTGTTGGCTTAAAGAAGGTTGAGAAATACCAACCTTTTCTGCAGCTCTTGTAAAGTGAAGTTCTTGGCATACTGCATAAAAATATTCAAGCTGTCTTAATTCCATTTCAAGGCCTCCAATCTAAATGATAATAGTTAAAATCGTGAGAAGGTTTATTTATATATAACCTAACGATCTATATGTATAGGGATCAAATCATAGGCTATACCTATCATTATTATATAAATAATTGAATTGTACTATCAATTGAACTATTTTAAACTTTTAATTAAATCAAAGCCCCGCTTGCTAAATTCCTTTATTTAATGAGCGGGCAACCTTTCAATTTTTAAGTTTTAGTAGGAATGAGTTAGATTAAAAATTTGAGGAGGAAAACAAAGTGAGTAATCAGACAACAGATATTATTAACTACAGTGAGTTTTTGAAAAAAAGCAGGAAGCCTGCAATCAGAGCATGTTCTTGGAAATGGAAAGACATTTATCCTTTACTTAAGGAATCAGTATCGGAGGACTTTCTTGAAGCTGGACGTGGAACACTATCACTCATTCATAAAGATACAGGAGATGCGTATGGAACATCATCAACAATGAATGTGGTCGTACAAATTTTCAAACCTGGTGAGCACAATAAGCCCCACCGCCATACGAATGTAGCCCTCAATTTCGTATTTCAGGGCAAAGGATTTAGTATTGTAGATGGTGAGACGATTGAATGGGAAAAGGGTGATTTATTCCTAGCTCCTCCTTGGTCCTCCCATGAACATTGCAACACTTCAGAAACAGAGGATGCCATTTTCTTTACTTTTCAGGATGTACCGGTTCTCACTTCAATGGGCACATGGTTTTTAGAAGAGCCAGTAGGTACCTCGCCGCGACATATAGTAAAGCAAGATAAAAATAAGTAAAGATAAATTCAAATATAACCTAACATATAAAATTTTGTTCTCATTATACTTTTTGGATATTGTGTAAACGACTTAAATATTTACGCTTATATCCAATTTAGTTTTTGAAATGTATATGAATACTGGAGGATATCATTGATGAAAAATTTAAATGTTGCTATTCCTACTCCCTTTCATGATGATGAAAGTTTATATCTAGAAGGCTTTAATTCAATTGTTGAATATTTAACAGATAACGGAATAGAGTCATTACTTGTATCTGGTACTACAGGTGAGCAAAATTCAATGAGTATTGAAGAACGGATGGAAATCATTGATTATTTTAACAAACAAAATTTTAATCATGTTGAACTTATGTTTGGTGTATCGGCCACAAGAACAAGAGATGCATTAAAACTCATTAATAAGATTGAAAATTCCGTTTTTAATTCAATTCTAATTCAATTCCCACCTTATATCCAACCGACACAACAGCAAGCGATTCTCTATATAAATGAGTTGCTGGAACATACAACGAAAAACGTTGTACTTTATAATAATCCTTTCCGAACAGGATTTGATTTAGATGCTGAATCATTTAAGACCCTTGTTGGTCAAAAACATTCTAATCTTGTAGGACTTAAAGAAGAGAGCGATGTCAAACGTCATAGTAACACAAATTTACCTGATGATTTCATTATGTTTGCTGGCGGAGACATAAACTTCACAACAAAGATGATTGATGGCTGTAACGGACTTTCTAGTATGGTAGGAAATGTTTATCCAAAAGAAATTAAGCAAACTTTTAACGACTTATTAATGAATAAGCCAGTTAATCTTCGAAAAATAAATCATTTAATTGATGAAGTTACACGTCATCAACCAATTATAAACATAAAAAATCACTATAATTCTTTAGGTATAAAAGTAGGAACTTGCCGTTCTCCTATTCAATAATATTTAAATTTATAAGGGTTTATTTTAATGAAACTATACTAAGAAGATATCTATTTTTAAGCCGTATTCCCAATAGGAGAATGCGGCTTGAATTGAATAAAGAACACCTACTAACATTGTACTTAGTATAGTTAATAGTTTAAATGGAACAAGGTAGTTAGCGATTTTAAACAACAGTACTGTAAATATAGCGAATTTATTTGTAATGAAACATCTTTAATGTGAAGCAATACTTAATACATAATTTTTCTGTTCTTAACTACACCCTCTTCTAATAATTTACTAAAATGTTGTGTAACTTCTCCGCAAACTCTTTATAATGCATTGTGTTATAGCCCACATGATGTCCAGGAAACTCCATAACTTCTGTTCTTAGTTGTTCCGTTAATGCGACTGTGCAGTGGTAAGCAAAAAAATCTCGTGATGCACTCCCTGCAGCTGGAAGTATCTGCATCGATGAAGACTTTAATGCGCACTTCAATCCATCGATATCTAACGAATAGTTAAGAATTCCTGGGATTTCATGCTTAACGAAATACGTTGAATTCCCAAGAAGACGCTCTGCTAGTATATCTTTCGATTGTCCAGGCTCCATAGCGTCCATTTCCAAATTTGACAATAATTTAATGACCTCACTTCGATGATTTTTCTTAAGATTTTCCATGAATTGCTCAGCTTGTTTTAACTCATTTCCAAATAAAAATTGCAGTAAGATTGGTTCGTGTGGTATCAGTAACTTAATCTGTTCTGGATGATGTATGCATAGATCAATTCCGATGACAGCACCGGAGCTGCTTCCGAACACGTACACCGGTTCATCAGTAAGTTCGGCTATTAGGCGGTGAGCGTCGTTGCTGTGTGTTTCTACACAATAATCCTCAGTTCGATTAGCGAGATCGCTACGGGAATGGCCGCGGCGGTCATAGGTAACAACGGTATACCGGTCAGCAAGGTGGTTTGCAACCTTCAGAAACTTATCAGCATCACCACCTCCTCCATGAATGAAAAGAAGTACAGGTCCCTTTCCACGTACTTCATAGTAGATACTCGCTTCATGCACTTGCAATATTCCATTCTTCACTACAGTCATTTACAACCCCTCTCCTCTCTTTTTATCCATCATAATAATTATTACTTTTTAATAGATCCTAAGACTGGTTTCCTTTACTTTATATGATTTGTAAATTATATAAAATGCAGAAATTAACTTAGAAACAAAACCGCCATATGTAAAAACACTGATCAAAATGTGATTAAATAGCATTTTGATTAATCTCTGATAAACTAGAATTGTTTCTAAAGAATCCCCTCCACAAACCGCCCATACTCCTTCAAAAACCGCAGCTTCACAACCCCAATAGGCCCGTTCCGATGTTTCGCTACATGAATTTCTGTAACATCCTTGTTCTCTGTCTCCTGATCATAATAATCCTCTCGGTACATGAGCATAATCACATCGGCATCTTGCTCAATCTGCCCTGTTTCCCGTAAGTCAGATAAGAGCGGACGTTTATCTTGACGCGACTCCACCGCACGGGACAGTTGCGACAGTGCTACGACGCACACATTTAAATCACGGGCCATCAGCTTCAGCTTGCGGGAGATTTCACTCATTTCTTGAAACCTATTTCCCCTGTGTTTTAAATCGCCTGTAATGAGCTGTAAATAATCAATAATAACGAGCAGCTTTTGATCTGGATGCTTTCGTTTCAGCTTTCGCACTTGCACCCAAATCTCCTGCGTTGTGACGCCTGCCTTATCATAAATTTCAAGCGGCAGATCGCCAATTTCCGCAAACGCCCGGCTTGTTTTCTCCCAGTCTTCGATCGTAAAACGATGCTTCGGATTTTTCAGCCTTTTTCCTGATACTTCTCCGATGCAGGAAACCATCCGTTTCAGCAGTTGTTTATCACTCATCTCCAAGGAAAACAACCCAACTGCCGTACCCGATTTCGCCGCATGAAGCGCAATATTTAAAGCGAACGCTGTTTTTCCTATGGAAGGCCGTGCACCAATTACAACAAATTCACCTTCCTGCAAGCCGCACGTCATCTTGTTTAAAGAGGAAAATCCAGTCTCAATGCCTATGAGCTCTTCTGCGTCCTGATGGAACTCTTCATACAAGCCAACTAAAGTATCCTTCAGATCAAAATCGAGTGTATAATCGACCTCTTCCAGTTCACAAAGTGCCGTAATCGTCTCTCCAATTACTTTCTCATCCTTCTCCGCAAGAAGACGTGCACTCATGTTTTGCGCCATGATTCCCGCATGATGCATTTTCCATGCGCTCCGAACAAGCCCCTCATAATAGGAGAAATTAGCAGTATTCGGAACACTCTCGATGATATTGACAAAATACTCAATCCCGCCAATTTGCTCCAAAAAAGAAGGATCCATTTTCGAAACAAGCGTAACAAGATCAAGCGGCTGTCCGTCTTCCTCTATTTGCCGTATCAACTTGAATATCGCTTGATGCACAGCCATAGAGAAGTGCTGCTCCGTCAGTCGGCACTCCTTAATCAATTCACCATCAAGCAGCAAAGACCCTAATACGGTCTGTTCAGCCTCGACGTTTTGAATGCTCATGGACGCCACCCCTTCTCCTGCAAGAACTTCTGCAGTTCTTCTTCAGATGGTACGTTTTTCTCCCACTCTTCACACTCCTCTAGAAACTTCTCAGTCTCATGAATAGCAGACGATTCCTTCTTCCGAAACTTCACTGCCGCTTCCTCTACTTCACTAAGTTTCGTATATCCCTTTCCGTGCCAATCTCGTAAAATACCTTTCACATAAGCAAGCGCCCGCTTGTTATTTTCATGGGCAATTTGGAGTGCTTTGAGTACAAGCTCCTCTGATAGATCATCAATCCACGCTTGTAGTTCCTCTGCGGTATATGGCGACAAACTGCCAAAGTTTTGTTCATAAAACGTGAATACATTGCCGTCTGAATCTATTTTTTCATCTGCTTCACAGCTTTCGGCATCATCTTTTGGAACATCCTGAGACTCTTCGCTGAAATGCTCCAGCAATAGCGGAATGCTTAGCTCTTCCTCCAAGCATTTTTGAAGAAACATATGCACAAACTTTTTACTTTTCACAGTCTTCAACTCACGCAATACACATTTCTCAACGTTCGTGCTCGTAACTGGGTTATAGCGCAGCCAATTCAGGATAAATAACTCCTTCGTTTTTGCATCATATAATATCTTTCCATAATCAATAAACCGCTGAACCAATTTATCAACAGTCTCTCTGTTGTAGCCTGTTTCCATCTCCGCTAAACGCTTCGGCAATGGATAAATACCGCATTGCGTCGTTTTAGAGCATGTCAGCAAGTATATGTAAAAGTATCGCTCTTCCGGCGTTAAGTCCAATACAAAATCATCCTGCCAAAAATTCACCTGTACATTCCGGTATACTGCCATGTGTATTCCTCCCATCTTTACTGCAAATGTGAAATTGCCGCTTCTTTTATAGATATAAGGATGAGAAAGGAAATTTGGTAATTGATTTTAAATTTTTTTTAATTACTATGATGTTATTTCTTTTGAAATGATTCTTGTAGTAGTTGTTTTTTATTTTGTTTTTGTAATGATTTATTACTTGCAAGGAGCTTGGTAAGGGTTTGTAAGGGGCTGTTAAGGGAATTTTAATCCATGAAAATAGAAGTTAGCTTCATTTCTATTTTCATATTTTTTAATTCCTCCTGATTGTTACCTCTTAACAACAAATGTATGATAAAAATTTCCCTAAGATAAAAAGAGGACTTGAATCACATTTTGCAAACACAAATAAAAAAATACTTTAGTAAATGAAAATTTTTCTTTACTAAAGTATTTTTCATGACATATTTATTTTGAACTAAAGCCGGCCCATTCGATGAACAAGCTATTACAGTAATGCTTTAGCTAACAATACTACCGAAACAAAAAAGTAAATAGAATTGATACTTTCCAAAATACCTACTTTTAGAATTGAAATATTTCTACCATAAAGTATTATGGATCGTAGCAAACTTGGTATAAAGGCAATGGTAAACCACGGTGATACAATGAAGGTCGCAATCACAAGTAAAGAATGATACCCCCATGAAACAAAACGATACGTTGGATTCTTTTTTTCACGAATCATCGTCTTCACATAAAACGTACTTCCCATAAAATACAAAAATGATATAGTGGCAACAACCAATATCTTCTCATCAACTGTTTTCATTGTGAAATAATAACTAATGATTCCTCCTATACAAAACAAAATAATCGCACACGTGTCATTTAGTAGAGCTCGTTCGTTTTTTTGGCGAGAAAAGTAAATATTGATGAAAAAACATGGGAGCATAATAATGGAAAAGCACACAATACGCCATTCATATGTAAGAGCAATGATTGTACACACACAAACCACGCTTAAATAAATAAAGAAAGAATGTAAATAATACTTCTTTCGTGGCTGTTTTACGTACATCAATAAAGGATACGTAGCTAAGTACACAAACAACCATGCAAAAAAGAGCGGTATATGATACCATGTCCCTTTCCCAATTAAAACACCCAATACAAATGGAATCAGCAACATTCCCCATGCTCCATGCTGCTTTGGAATAATTAACTTCATTCTTTCGACACCCTCACCCAAAGTCTTTTATCAGTAGAGATTTTCTTCATCCCCCACCTAACTTCTTTGCTTTCGCTTAACTTTGAGGCGGGGGTATCGTACTGCCTTCACGATTCGGTGCTTGAACCCTAGAGAATAGACGCATACTAGGCGCACAATAAAAGCACAGCCTTCAAACAGACTGTGCTTTTTTCTGCGTATAAAGAATTAAAAAAGTTAATAATGGTTGCATAACATTTAGCAGCAATCATCTCAGCCGTTTTGTATGTGAAGAAACTTTGCACCAGAACCTTCCTCCAGTTTTATAGATTCCTTGCACTAAAACCGTTTAATCTAAGACTAGTGTTTGATAAATCTTTGATGATCCTTTAATCTCCTCGATTATTTCATGATTTAATAGTTCCTCAGTTTCAATTACCAATAGAGATATTTGTCCTTCCTCTTTTCGCGATACACGTATCATATTAATATTAATTTTACGTCTTGATAATATAGAAGTTACAGACGAAATTGTACCAAAATGATCATTGTTCATAATAAGAAGAGCTGATCTTGTTTCATTTAACTTCAAATCAAAACCGTTAATCTCAATAATTTTGATTTTTCCCCAACCAACCGAACAAGCAATCATCTCAATTTTATCTTCACCTTTGTATAAAGTAATCTTTACTGTATTGGGATAAGACGGTTTTGCAATCTCTTCTATACAATTAATTGTAATTCCTCTTTCTGTTGCAATTGTAAGTGCATTAGAGAATAGTGAGTCCTCCATTTCAAAGCCTAAAATACCACCAACAATTGCTACATCGGCTCCAACAGTGCAATTAATTTTTTTGAATGCTCCATATAAAGAAATTTCAATTTTTTCTGGGTCTTTTAAAAATAGCTGACGAACAATATGTCCTATCTTTGTTGCTTCTACTCCATAAGCACTAGGTGTTCCAATAGTAATAGGACCAATAATATCAAATACTGATTTATATTTCATGATTACTCATTCTCCTTAATATTAGTAGTAGGGATGTATTAATAAGATGTTTTTGTATTAAGAACATATTGTTGGTTTGAAATAAAGTTCAATTAAAAGCAATCTCGCAGCCACTAAAAATTTGATATATGGTCAGTTGTTATTTTAAATAAAGTTTGATCAAAATAAGAATCATCCGTTATTTTTAGTAACTTACTTTTTTAAGAAAGTTTAATCAAAATTTCACATAAAAGCTGATATCACTGTATTTAATTTGTTTTCACACCATTAAAACAGTTAAACTTTCTCCAAAACATCGCAACTTTTTTAAAAACGGTTCATCTTTTTTATAAACGGTACGACTTAATTTCAAAGCTACACATATTTCATAACTAAAAGTTAACGAAAATAATGACTATAATAAACAATCCATCCTCTTATCAGGATTTGTATCCAATTTAAAGGTTTTTTTGATATTTTTAACAATAATTTTTAATAAAAAGGTGTATTGATTTATTTATCAGTATTAAAGATGAACAATCATGTTTATTTAAAAAATCAATAAATAGAGAATGCAATCTACTAGATAGTTACGCCTTATTTACAATTACACTAGAAATCTTGAAGATCTGTTCACAATAGAAGAAAACAGCATTATATTTTATAAATAAAGCCCATGGGAATTTTTTAATTCCATGGGCTTTCATTTTTCATAACATTCCGATTCCTATGTGGTAAGCGAAATCCTAGTGCAATTGCTGCTCCAGTGCAACTAAATAAACATCCGAACAGTAAATAGAGAGTAGGTGTAGAGTCTCCAATCGCAACAGAGGCGACACCACCTATTGCAGGAAAAAGTGCCACCATATAACTACTGACTGATGCACCGATTCGTTCTACTAGCTTGAGGTAGAACATCCATGCTCCAAAGGAAGCAAATACAGTTAAAAATGCCAAAGCCCCAAGATAAGAAACTGACGTTGGTAGTGTAAAGTTCTGTCCTTGAAAAACACAAATAGCAAGTAAAAGTATTGAAGCCACAACAAAGCCAACACTATTCGAATAAACTGCATTAATACCACGACGTGCATTTTGAGCTGAAGCAGCATCACCAATAGCTGTAAGTATAGTTCCAATCAATGCAAGGCCTATTCCTTTTAAGTCACTTGTACTAGAGCTCTTTATTAGTAATGGATAAACCAATATAGAAACACCCGTAATACCGACTATTCCCCCTATTAGAATTCGGGGATGAAGACGCTCACCTAGAAATATACGAAGTGCAATCGGTGTCAGAACTGTCTTCAGTGAAAACAGCAGCGTTACTAGTGCGGCAGAAATCCAAATTGTCGCGTAGTATAAACACAAGTAGCTTAGGGCTAAGTTACATACCCCAAAAGTAACAAGGGGGAAAACATCTTTACGAGAAGGCCTACCATTTGGACGTACCACGCACATGAGAACAATAAACATTAGTGCAGCCCCCATCAAGCGATAGGTCAATGACAATTCAAGACTTACAGGTGTACCTTGTATTTTTACTACAATAAAGTTTAATCCCCAAACTATTAAGCAGAAGATATACATAAAAGCTGTCATACATGTACCACGTCGTTCTCCTTTGCAAAAGGAATATCAAAATAATTAAAAACTTCTGTTAATGCAACAGCCAGTTGCGTTATCTGTTCCTCAGTGTGATTCGGTGTAACGTTAACCCGGAAGCGTTCTGTGCCGACAGGAACCGTTGGTGAATTAATAGGCTGCAGATAGACGTGATGTTGTTCAAGTAGACGCTGGGCAGCCGCTTTACATTTTTTTGCCTCACCAATTAGTACAGGAAGAATATGTGTTTCACTTGAATCCATTATCGGAATATTTGCTTGAGCAAGTGCTTCTCTTAACATGCTAGTCTTTTGGTGCAGGACATTTCGCTCGTTATCTGAAGATTTTAAGTGTTCAACGCTAGCATGACAGGCCGCAACAACAGCTGGTGGTAAAGATGTAGTAAAAATAAAACCGGATGCAAAAGAACGAACAGCGTCAATTAGTAATGCTGAAGCTGCAATGTATCCCCCGATTACTCCAATACCTTTTGCCATTGTTCCTTGAATAAAGTCCAATTGATCCACAAGACCTAGTTTAGCAGCTATTCCTGCTCCGCGAGGACCATACATACCGATTGCATGTACTTCATCAAGAAATGTTAAAGCATTATATTTATCTGCCAGATTCGCAATCTTCTGAATTGGTGAGATATCGCCATCCATTGAGTATACTGACTCAAATACAATAATTTTTGCTCGATCATGTGGTTGAGCTGCAAGTAACTCTTCTAAATGGTCAACATCATTATGTTTAAATATCGCTCGTTCGGCTTGAGTGCTACGTATACCATTGATAATTGAAGCATGGTTTCGTTCATCAGAAAATACTATGCAATTTGGAAATAAACGAAGTAAACATTGTAATGTTGCATCATTCGATCCATATCCTGTAGGAAAAACTAGTGCGGCTTCTTTACCATGCCATTCCGCAAGTGAAGATTCAAGTGCAGCGTAATGATAATGTGTACCACCTATATTTCGAGATCCGCCTGAACCAGCACCAAATGCTCGAATTGCATCGTACATTGCTTCAGTAACTACTGGGTGCTGAGACATTCCTAGATAGTCATTGCTGCACCAAACGACAACTGGCTCTGCATCTTTCTGACCATTCAATTGTGCTAAAGGATATTGGCCCCGTATCCGATTAATTGTGACAAATTCTCGATATTGTCCGCTTTCTTTTAAAGATTCGAGCCTATTTTCAATAATTTCTGCATACATGACTTTTCCTCCTAGTATAATTTACGGCTCATCCAGTTTGATATTTAAATTAACAAAAAAAGGGAAAACCGTTATATAATTACTTTGTAAGTATATAAATAAAATACAAAAAAAAACAAAATTGTACACATTTTCATAATTTTATCAATAAACAATAATAACTATTATTAAAGAGATGGTCATATTACGCCATATATAATTAAGAAGAGACTCGTTTCCTCTCAAAGAATTATTGCCACAATTTTGTCAAATTCATATAAAACAACTTTTTTATTTGGATAGCTGCTTATTAAACAAGCAAGGCCCTATTGGCCCTGCTTGTTATTTGACTATTACTTTTCCATCCATTCCTTTCTGGAAATGGTACCGACATATCAGTTCATATGTACCGGGATCTTGAGGTTTCACGGTAATGGTTGTTTCTTTTCCCGGCTGGACTACGGCGTCAATTCTGAGCTTTTCCACTGTGAAGGTGTGCTCTTTCTTACCTTGGTTTTTCAATATCAACGTTGTCGTTCTTCCAATCGGAATAGTGATGACATTCGGATTAAAGTAATCATCGTTCAACTCGACCTCAATCACTTTCACTGACTCAATAGGCTGTGTTACGACCCCGGATTCGGCAAATACACTGAGTGAGCCCGGAGTTGTCACAACCAAAATCATCGCAAGCAAAACGACCAATCCAGTTAACCACTTTTTCACAGACATTCGCAATCCTTCCTTTCCTAAGTAAGCACTATTGTTTTCCAATTCATAAAATATTATCACTATAAATAGGGTTCCAACATGTTTCAAATAGTAGCTCCTTTATCTGAAACAGTGACAAAGAAAAAAAATTGACTCTAATAGCGATCTTCTGGAATCCATTCTTCTCCAATTAAACTGCACCATTAGTTTAAGTGTAATACTTCATATTCAAACAAAATATTATCATCGTCTTCCACAATCTGGCCCTTTAGTAGAGTAACTTTATTGCTATTCAACAGTTCCTTTTATATCACTTTAATTTAAATACACTGCATTAAAAAACGGATATTATGTTTAATATGGGAGTCCAGCACTCCTTTTTAGCACATTATATAATTATTAACTACACATTCATGATTTAGGAAACAGTTTTTATAGAACAGAAAATAAAGAAAGACCGTTAATACACTGGCTCTACATGTATTAACGGTCTCTTATTGATATTATTCTCCTGTTTCAGCAAATCTCTTAATACGTGTACCAATCTCATCGCGTACTCTTTGGAATACAGACCACTCTTGCCCCGCAGGATCATCAAATCCCCAATGAACTCTTTTTACATGTGGAGGCGTTGTTGGACAAACATCATTCGCATGACCACAAAGTGTTACAACAAGGTCAGCAGTATTTAAAATTTCCGGATCAATAGTATCAGATGTTTGATTTGTAATATCAATATCTATCTCTTTCATTGCTTTAATAGCGTTTGGATTTACACCATGCGCTTCAATACCAGCTGACAGCACGTTCCATTTATTTCCTAAATATTTTTTACCCCAAGCTTCAGCCATTTGACTACGGCAAGAGTTTCCAGTGCACAAAAAGTAAATCGTTTTTTTGTTATCCATTTTAATTCCACCTATTCTATGAATGCTTATCTTTGTTGTATCTGAAAGTACTTACGTTGGAACCAAAGTGCTACATTAACAAGTGCAATCATAACCGGAACTTCTACTAACGGTCCAATAACTGCTGCAAACGCTGCGCCTGACTGAATTCCAAATACACCTACTGCAACAGCAATCGCTAATTCAAAATTGTTACTTCCTGCTGTAAATGCTAATGTTGTTGTTACTCCATAACTTGCACCAATTTTTTTGCCCATAAAGAAAGAAACAAAAAACATAATTACGAAATAAATGAGTAATGGAATCGCAATACGTATAACATCAAGTGGTACACTTACAATAACCTCTCCTTTTAAAGAGAACATCACAATAATTGTAAATAATAATGCGATTAAAGTAATTGGACTAATCTTTGGAATGAATACTTTTTCATACCATAGACGACCCTTTGTTTTTACTAAGATTAAACGAGTTAACATCCCAGCAATAAACGGTATTCCCAAGTATATAAACACTGATTTCGCAACCTCTGCCATTGTAATATCAACAATAGCTCCTTCAATTCCTAACCATTCGGGAATTACTGTTACAAACACATACGCATACACGGAGAAAAATAACATTTGAAATATGGAGTTAAAAGCTACTAAACCTGCAGCATACTCAGTATCTCCCTTTGCTAGGTCATTCCAAACAATAACCATTGCAATACAGCGAGCCAAACCAATCATAATTAAGCCCACCATATATTCTGGTTTATCGGGTAAAAATATTATAGCTAAAGCAAACATTAGGACGGGCCCAATTATCCAGTTTTGAACTAGTGATAATACTAATACTTTTACATCTTTAAATACTCTCCCCATTTCTTCATAACGAACCTTTGCTAATGGGGGATACATCATCAAAATTAAACCTATTGCTAGTGGGATAGATGTTGTACCTACTTGTAAACTATTTATGCTACTCGTAATTTGAGGAAATAGTATCCCTATCCCGATTCCTAGAGCCATGGCGAGAAAAATCCAAAGGGTTAAGTATCGATCCAAAAATGACAGTCTTTTCATAAGATGCTCCTTTCATATTAACAGCAAGATGTAGGTTCTACCTTATGAACATCGCTATCTGCCTTTGTATAGAAGAATTCCCATTCGTTACCGTCAGGATCAGTTATCCAAAACTTATCTTGTACAGCATAGCAACATGTTGTATTCATCTCGTCTCTTGCAAAAAAGCCTTCCTTTTCTAATCGATCCTTATGGATTTTTATTTCTTCTTCATTTTCTACTTGGAACCCAAAATGATTCACTTGATTTCCAGACACTTCATCTTTTACATTTAAAGTGAAGTTAAGTCCTGGAGTATTTAATAGGAACTTTGCATAATCATTTTTCACCTTAACTGGATTTACTCCAAATGCTTTTTCATAAAATTCAATAGACTTTTCTAAATTTGTAACATTAATCCCAACATGTACATATTTCATTACAAATTCCTCCTTTGATTTTACATAAAATTAATCAAAAAAATTTGATGTATCGTCTAAAAAATTTAGCAACAAGTTCCTTTTCCTGTTTTTCTAAAAATGCAACAAAGTTCTTCTGATAATAGATTATTTACTTCTGTATCATTTAAATCATAGTAACTCCAAGTGCCTTCTGTTTCTTTGATTATCAAATTTGCGTCTAGCAAGATTTTAAGATGGTAAGATAGCTTAGATTGTGTCATGCCAAATGCTTCTGTTAAATCACATACACAAGTTCTGCCTCTTTGACAAAGTTCATACATAATCTCTAATCTTTTTTGATCTGCAAGAGCTTTAAATTTTTTCTCATATTGTTCAAATCGTTTGTTCATATCATCCAACCTCATTCATCAAATTTTTTTGATATTTTTTATCTTATATGAGATTTCTTGTTTCATGCAAGAAATAAATCAATTTTTTTAATTAAATTAGATCTTGATAACCTTTGGCAGTAGGGCTTTCTTCATCCCCCTACTGAGAGTTAACTATTTTTTACATCGGAATATCCAGATATTAATCCCCGCGAATAACAGAGCAAATTAACGCTATACTACCTTATGATATTTACCGCACTTTTTCGTTTTGTAAAAAGTGTTCACATTTTCTATCACAAATATGACTTCTATCACAGCTTCATTGAACGGCTTGGTGTAATTTTATAATAAAAAGAATATGCCTGAATTTATGAAGGAGTTGTACAGATGAAAGAAGACATGATCAAACAGCATTTACGGGAAGTCTCCCTCTTTAAAGAACTTTCAGAAGAAGAGCTTCAGCCTATTGTCGATATTTCACAAATGCGAACTTATAAAGCAAAATCATTTGTATTTATGCAGGGTGACATACTTGACCGCGTGTTTTTTATCCACTCAGGTAAGGTGAAAATTCAAAAAACGGATGTAACCGGTAAAGAACAAATTGTTTCTGTGCTTCAAGCTGGAGAAATGTTCCCCCATGCTGGTTTCTTTCGAAAAGGTACCTTCCCAGCACATGCCGAAATACTTGAGTCTGCGCAATTAATTGTTACTCCAATCGCTGATTTTGAGAAAATTTTGATTCAGTATCCTGAATTATGTATAAAGTTGTTTAAGGTTCTTGGAGAAAAAATTGTGGATCTTCAAGACAGATTAGAAGAGCAAATTCTTCATAATACGTATGAACAAATTATTAAGTTATTACTTCGTTTATGTAAATCAAATGGTATACAAGTAAATGGGAAATATACATTAACGACTCAATTTACCAATCGAGAACTCGCCAATATGATTGGAACATCGAGGGAAACGATTAGTCGTACAATTACTCAGTTAAAAAGAAAAAAATTAATTGATATGGATGAAAACGGCTGTTTCATTATGATTCCAGATAAATTAGAAGAAGAAATTATTTGATCGAACGCACCCTCAACATTCATTGAACTGCCCTACCCTCATCTCAACTTTCACTAAATGTTGAGGTGAGGGTTTTACTGTTCACGCATAGCTGGGCAAATATATGATTTAAGTTTGTGAACCATCCAAAAGATGTGATCAACATCCTCCTCTAGTTTTTAATTTGTATTTATACCCTAAAAGTTGCATTACATCTTAATATAGTCATAGAATTAATCTGTAGTCGAAGCACATAAAAAGCGGGTAAAATGAATTACTATGAAGAATAAAGTAAACACTAAAAAATTCGAAAAGGAAAATGGAGAGATGAATTAAATGTTAAAGATAATCAAACATTTAAAACCATTTGTTGCCTCAATCATTGCAGTCATATGTCTTTTAACCGTGCAAGCGATATGTGACCTATCACTGCCAGACTACATGTCTAACATCGTGAATGTAGGGATTCAACAAAAAGGTGTCGAAAACGCAGTACCTCAGGTCATTCGTAAAAGTGAGATGGATAAGCTCACACTCTTTATGAATGAAAGTGAGAAGAAAAAAGTAGATGATAACTATGTGCTTTTAGATAAGAAGGATCTTTCTAAAAGTGAGTTACAAAATTACTTGAAAGATTATCCACAGCTTGATAAAGAACCACTTTATAAGCTACATACAAATAATAAGGATACAATCAGTGAACTTAACGATCTATTTGGTAAACCAATTTTAATTACAGAGGGAATTGAAAAAGGTAATACATCCGCTGCGCCAAATGGCAACAAAGCACCGATGAATCTTCCTCCAAATACAGATCCTTTTGCCGTCATTTCTAAACTGCCTCAAAGCCAAATTGATGCAATGAAAGAAAAGGCAGATGAAAAGTTTAAGAAGATGCCAGGCAGCATGGTAACACAGTCAGCTGTTGCATTCATTGAGAATGAGTATAAAACGATCGGTATAAATACGAATAAGCTTCAAACAAATTACATTCTTACTTCTGGCGGGAAAATGCTGCTTTTATCCTTAGTGAGTATGGCCGCTACCGTTATCGTGAGTTTACTTGCTGCAAAAGTAGCTGCAGGACTCGGCAGAGATCTTAGAAAGAAAGTATTTCGGAAGGTTACAAGCTTCTCGAATGCAGAGTTTGATAAGTTTTCCACTGCATCTTTAATTACAAGAAGTACAAATGATATTCAACAAGTGCAAACACTTATGGTTATGATGCTTCGAATCGTATTCTATGCACCGATTTTAGGCATAGGCGGCGTAATCAAAGTACTTACTACAGACCTTTCCATGGGATGGATTATCGCCGTTGCGGTTGTCGCGATTTTAAGCTTAGTCATTGGCTTATTTAGTGTCGCAATTCCTAAGTTTAAGAGTATCCAAAAGTTAGTAGATAAAATTAACTTAATCACTCGTGAATCTTTAACAGGTATGCTCGTTATTCGTGCTTTTAATAATCAAAAATATGAAGAAAAGAAATTCGAAAAAGGAAATCAAGATTTAACAAAAACAAATTTATTTGTAAGCCGTTTAATGTCATTTATGATGCCAATGATGATGTTTATCATGAATGCTGTTACTGTACTTATTATTTGGGTTGGAGCACACCAAGTGGATATGGGGCATATGCAAGTTGGGGATATGATGGCATTTATGCAGTATACAATGCAAATCATCATGGCCTTCTTAATGATTTCTATGGTATCTATTATGATTCCACGTGCTTCTGTATCCGCACAACGTATCGCAGAAGTGTTAAATACTGACGTTTCTATTCGTGACGCCCGAGAACCAAAAACATTCGCTTCAGACAAAAAAGGTTACGTTGAATTCAAAGATGTTAGCTTTAGATATCCAGGCGCTGAAGAAGATGTGCTTTCCAATATCACCTTTACCGCAAAACCTGGAGAAACGACAGCTTTCATTGGAAGTACAGGCAGCGGTAAATCAACACTAATAAACTTAATTCCACGTTTTTACGACGTAACAAGCGGCCAAATATTAATAGATGGCACTGATATTAGAGAAGTATCACAGAAGGAATTGAGAGAAAAAATTGGTTATGTACCGCAAAAAGGAGTTCTATTCTCAGGTACGATCGAAAGTAATCTGAAATACGGTAAGAAAGAAGCAACTGAAGAAGAACTCGTAAAAGCAGCAGAAATTGCTCAAGCTATGGAGTTTATTAACGCAAAACCTGAAAGCTTCCGTACAGATATATCACAAGGCGGTACGAACGTTTCAGGCGGTCAAAAACAAAGACTTTCGATTGCGCGTGCTCTTACGAAGAAATCCGAAATATTCATATTTGATGATAGTTTCTCAGCTCTTGACTTTAAGACAGACGCAGCATTGCGCAGAGCCCTGAACAATGAAATTTCAGGAAGTACTATTCTGCTTGTTGCACAAAGAATTAGTACAATCATGAATGCAGATAAAATCATTGTACTAGATGAAGGAAAAATTGTAGGAATCGGTACTCATGAAGAGCTTATGGAAAACTGTGAAGTTTATAAGCAAATTGCTTTATCACAACTTTCAAGGGAGGAACTTTCGTCATGAGTGATAGAAAAATAGAAAATCGAAGAGGCCCTGTTGGTCCCGGTCCTGGCCCTGGTGGCGGCGGTCATATGGGCGGCGCCATGAGAAAGATTGAGAAGCCAAAAAACTTTAAGGAAACGATGAATAAATTGCTTCAATACTTAAAGCCATATAAGTTCTCTATCCTGATTGTCATTATTTTCGCAATAGGCAGTGCTGCCTTTGCAATCGCAGGTCCAAAAATTTTAGGTAAAGCAACAACAAAACTGTTCGAAGGACTCGTAAGCAAAGTAACAGGAGCTCCTGGTGCTGCAATTGACTTTACCTATATCGGAAACATTGTCCTAATCCTCCTTGGATTATATATAGCGAGCACTGCGTTTGGCGTTATCCAAGGCTATATCATTTCTGGAGTCGCACAAAAAGTATCTTATAATTTCAGAAAAGAAATTGATGAAAAGATTAACCGTATGCCGCTTAAATACTTTGATAAAACAACACATGGAGAAGTATTATCTAGAATTACGAATGACGTAGATACTGTGAGCCAGACTTTAAACCAAAGTATGTCGCAAATCATCACATCGGTTATTACAATCATTGGTGTACTCATCATGATGTTATCAATAAGCTGGCAAATGACATTAGTAGCGCTTTTAATATTGCCAGTATCCATGATGCTCATCATGGGAGTCGTAAAGAGATCGCAAAAATACTTTAAATCCCAGCAAGAATACTTAGGACACGTGAACGGTCAAGTAGAAGAAATCTATAGTGGTCACAATATCGTAAAAGCCTTTAACACTGAAGAAGAAGAAGTAAAAAAATTCGAAGAGGTTAACGATACCCTTTACCACTCTGCATGGAAGTCTCAATTTTTATCTGGAATGATGATGCCGATTATGATGTTTATCGGTAATATCGGTTACGTAGGTGTATCCATTTTAGGTGGATGGCTTGCGGCAAAGAGAACCATCGCAGTTGGAGATATTTTAGCCTTTGTTCAATATGTGAGAAACTTTACGCAGCCACTCGCTCAAGTAGCGCAAATTGCGAACGTACTTCAATCCACAGCTGCAGCTGCAGAAAGAGTTTTCGAATTTTTAGATGAAGAAGAGGAAATTCCAGAAGCAGAACATCCAGTGAAGCTGCAAGAAGTAAACGGAGAAGTTACCTTCAAGGATGTTCAATTTGGATACAATCCAGATAAGATCATCATCAATAACTTCTCAGCTCATATTCAGCCTGGACAAAAGGTAGCGATCGTAGGACCAACCGGAGCAGGTAAAACAACGATCGTAAAACTGTTAATGCGTTTCTATGATTTAAACAGCGGTGCTATATGCATAGATGATCATGATATAAAAGACTTCACGCGAGAAGACCTGCGCAACATGTTCGGTATGGTACTGCAAGACACTTGGCTATTTAACGGCTCCATCATGGAAAACATCCGTTACGGCAGACTCGATGCGACGGACGAAGAAGTAATTGAAGCAGCGAAAGCAGCTCATGTTCACAGCTTCGTAAAAGCTTTACCAAATAGATATAATATGGAATTAAACGAAGAAGCAAGCAACGTATCCCAAGGACAAAAGCAGCTATTAACAATTGCTCGTGCCCTTCTAGCCGATCCGAAAATATTAATACTCGACGAAGCAACAAGCTCGATTGACACTCGTACAGAAGTACTAATTCAAAAAGCGATGGAAAACCTCATGGAAGGCAGAACAAGCTTCATTATCGCTCACAGATTATCAACAATACGTGATGCAGACTTAATCCTTGTCATGAAAGATGGGGATATTGTAGAACAAGGTAATCATGAAGAGTTATTGAAGGCGAATGGTTTCTATGCTTCGCTTTATAATAGTCAGTTTGAAGGTGCGGATGCTTCGTGAGATTAAATAGAAGAAGCTTTCCTCTTGTAACAAATCGATAAGAAAAAAGAATCGTCCCTTTCTTGTGGTGACTTAATCATCTCAAAAAAGGACGGTTCTTTTTTATATACCAAATAAGAAACTGTGCAAAATTTTTACTTTTTGGACAATCTCTTTTGCATAAATCGGTTACTATTTGAAATTTCTTCGTAAATATTCTCTTCTAGATAACCGTTTTCTCTTCCATAACTGTATCTCTATTCACTAAATTTAAGTAGAAATGCGATACCGTTGTAAAGTAATATGGACAAATCCAAAGAAACGGGATACCAAATGTAAAAAATGCAATAGCAATCCCTAAAATAAACCAGCCGATAAAACTTAAAGATAATATAAATAAATCTAATTTATGCCCTTTCATCATTTCTTGGCTCTTTTTAAGCGCTTCGCTCGCTGTATACTCTGGATGATCTAACATAATATAGTAAGCCATAGAATAAGAGAAACATTTTATAATACCTGGAACAATTAACAATAAACTCCATAAAAATACGTATACACCCATTAAGACAGCTAGCTTCATAGATTTAAATACATTCTTTTTTCGAAATCCTTCAAATAAATCATCAATTGTAGTAGATTCTTTTTTCGCTAAACGCAATGTAACATTACAATACCCATAATTCATAATGCTTTGTACAGCTATTAAAGCAAAACACACAATAACGAAAATAAATCCAAAAATTAAAGCAAGTACCGTACTTAACGTTTCTTCTTCTACAATCAAGGCATTAGACTTTATTATTTCAGCCAATACAACTCCTAGCATAAAAATTGAAAATCCTACAATAAACACACTAACAGCGGACATGACACGATACAAAAGCGATGCCCCTGCTCCCAATCCCCATCTACCTTTTAATGAAGATAAGGCTGCTTTTTTAAAGTCACTGATCATTTTAATCCTACCTTCCATTTATTTGTTACCACTTATATGAATAACAATATTACATAGGGAATAATAACATTTTTTAACAAAATTAACATTATGTATATTTATTTTTATTAATATCCAAATGAAAAACGAAGCTGTTCCTAAAGTTTTGCTTTTCATGCCGAATAAATACCTCCACATGAATAAAGGACTAGATTTTCAAGACCTAATCCTCTACTTTGTTCCTTTTCATGTCTTATCGTATACCCCTTTTACTACGTCTATTTTTGTTTTACGAGACTAATATGTTCTTTTGTATTAGCGTCATCGAACTCAAACCTACCATTTTCAAATCGTTTTACAATTACTTTTAATTCTTTTTGGTCAGGTTCTCGCTTTTCACCAACTTCGACATATTCTTCAACAGTCATAGTAAGTTGTTTAAGGTCTGAAACATAACTCCATTTACCTTTATAGTGACTCTCATCATACGTATCTACCCCTGTTACATCTGTTGCTACATATGAACCATCACTCTTAAAGTCTAATCCTATATAGAATTGTTTACCGTAATATTTACCCCATTTACCTATTAACTCTTTCCCGTCTTTAGATAGATTTACACTGTTACCATCAGTTTTATCTTTTGATTCAGACTTTGATTCTATTTATCTTTTGTTTTATCTGCTGTTGAATCTACCCACAACCTACTAATAATAGGAATGGTATGGCTAAACCTACTAGTTTCTTTGCTTTCATTGTTTTCTACTACCCATTATATTTACTTTTTCTTTTCTGCTTTAATTTCTGTACCTTTTTCGTCTATAATATGGAAGTGATTTCCATCAAAGGACTTAACTTTGTATTTTACTAATACCTTCATGTCTTTCGGGTCAATCTTTTTTCCGTTTCTTACAAACTCTGTTGGACTAAGACTTAGTTCTTTTGTATCCGCATCATAGTACCATTCACCTAACATATGGTTGTCTTCATAAGAACCCTTACCTGTATCATCAAATGCAGTGTATGTATGGTCACCTCGGAATTCTAATGACTTACGGAAGTCAGAACCAACATAACTACCCCATTCTCCTTGCCACTCTTTACCTTCTTCGGAGATTTTAATGTCAGTACCGTCAGACTTAGAAGTTGAGGGACTATCGAATTTTACTCCAGTTTTATCGCTAAGTGAGTTTGCTTGATTTAATTGAGCGTCTTGAAGCGGTTTGAAACCTTCTACCCAGTATTCATTACCTTCTTTAATCAATTTCATTGACTCACTTGCTTTAGACGTATCTTTAGAACCACTCTTTACGATATCAGCTTGTATTTTGTATGCTTTACTGTAACAGTCTACTGCTTTTAAAATAGTTTTATGTGATTCTTCAAACTCTTTAGGTGGCTCAATTTTATGGAACTTAGCAATGATTTTTTGTAGATTACTCTCTTCTTTTAAAATCTCTTTCGCTAGAGTCTTTTCATCCTTGTTTTTATCCATAGCCATTTCTGTTATTTCAGAAATTTTCTGCATTAATTCAGATGCTAAAGCAGTCATACGTATTGGGTACTTCTCTTTTGTCAATTTCTCTTTATTTTCTTCTTTTGCTTCAATTTTATCCTTTGGTTTGTTTGCTGATGAATTTGTTGCGCATCCCCCTAATAGCATTAATGGAATTGCAAAACATAGTAACTTATTCACTCCCATGGATATACCTACCTTTTTTGTTTTTATTTTCCTTTTCTCCTTATTTATCCTACCACTCACCTTCTTCACCGTCAAAGTCTTCTATTGAAAAAAGAAGCAACCTGACAAAATAAAGAGCAATTCTATGAAACAATGAGTTAAGGATAGTATGTGTCCAAAATTAGATAGGTCTCCGCTTTCATAAAAAATAGTTAACAAATATAGAATTCATACTTGTTAACTATTAATAATATTAGTTAGTATCTTTATCACTAAAACTATTCTTATTATTGTCTATTGTATTTTACGGTTTAAAATTAATTATATAAAAATGTATCATTCAATATGTTTGTTATAGTTATAACTCCTTTTGAATTAGAAGCCTTATATTTATAAGTGTTAAGTACCCACCCTAGATGTTAGGCCAGATATAATAGCTAATACTGATACTTCACTATAAGTCTTACTCCAAACTAGATTCAAACCAACTTAAAACAAAGAACAATAAGAGACCAATATAAACGATGCTTATCAGCACAAAATTCGCTATGTTTATAAATTTAAGTACTTTATTTAATATTTTAAGTTCTTTAAATCGTTTTACTGCCCATAATCCTATATAGTATAGAAAAAGAAGTTGGTTTAACATTACACTAACGCCTAAAAACCCTACAGTTTCTTGAGTTAAATGTAAAGATGTGTTTGAAGATATAATTCCCCCTGCACCAATCATTGTCACAATCGTAGATATCCAAATTAACGCTGACTCGTTTATATATTTCTTTTGAATCAGATATTTTAATGCTATTGATATAGTAAATGTTTGAAGAACAAAGAATACAATTCTAACTGCATAATCTAATGCTGTTGGTAACAATTTAATACCCCTCTCTTACCTATTCGTTTAATTAGATCAACGATAACTGAAACCTCAGGTGTCGCCGTCAATTATTTTTTATTGACCATACAATTCTTCTAACTCAACTAAGCTCTTTTTATGGTTTGATAAACCAATTGTGAAACTGTTGGGTTTCATTTCGAGTACCCCTTTGTCCTCTTTTAACTTTATAGTGACATTGGATTTAATGATGCCTCTCTTTACACTTACTTTCTCTACTTTATCTAAGTCTAAGTAAATAATATTTTCAGTAGTATCACCAGTTACAGGAGTTAACTCTATTAGGAAGATTCTCTTATTTGTGAACCCTACAAGGTAATGTTTATTTAAGCCAATTGCCCCCAAACCATAAGCTAAGTATTGAGAATGAGATGCCATTTTCATAACGTAGAAGTAATGAACATAAGTCTCACCTTCTACCATTAGTTTATCGAATGTTTTGTCTGCACTTGTATTAGTTAACATCTTCTATTCCCCTTTGTTTTAGACCAAAATAATGGTTATTTCCCCCTTAAATGTTTAAAATACCTACAATTACGCACTATACTTACCATATATGTTATAATTTTACATGTCAATTTAAATATGAAAAAAGCACTTGCTTGTCTATGGTAGATAAGCAAGTACTTCAAGTTTATAAGTACATATACGTTTTTTTGTAAGTACAATCATTTTATAGTGACCCTATGACACTTTTTATACGTCTTAAAAAGTAGTATGTTTACGCCTACAAACTTGTACGAGTTCGTTAGTTTAAGTGCCCGCGCTATGTCATATCGGCATCTCGCCTTAGTTTTGTACTTCTGATCCTATTATGGTCTTATTCTAACAGCCTATAATAATACAACTGTCATGGGCTGTTACTTTCAAATCCCATCATTTTTCTGTTTAGTTTACAAATAATATCCTATTCTTTCATTATTTAAACTAAACCTCAAATCCAATTACTATCCATTAATTATTGGAGATTGGGTGATTTTTCAAATCATCTTTATTTTGACATAATAGGAAATACGGACTTTTAAGATATATATTTATTAAAAGGAACTATTGATCATTATCACTAACGGATATTTAAATAGACTAATTTATAATACTCCGCTATTTTAAAACGATAGTTAATATATGTAAAAAAGTTAAATTAACTTAACTAATATTTTTGAAGGGTGGTATTGTAATTTGAAACGCAGTGTAGAATTTATAATCGGCTTAATCGGAGGAATCTTAGGACTCTTAATTTCTTTATTTGTTGTAATTGGTAGTGCTTCCTACGCTAGTTCCGGAGGTAATGGATATCTTATTATTACTTCTGGTATTGCCTTAATTATTCAAATAGGACTATTAGTATTAACTTGTTGTGTAAATAAAACAAATAATATAGTTTATGGTATTTGTATGATTGTATTAAGTGTAATATCATTAGTTTTATCATTATTTTTATTATCTATTCCAGTTGTTTTACAAATCATTTCAGGTGCATTAGCATTTCGAACTTTACGACAGGAATCTAATTAAAACAAATCCTTTCAAATAACTGGATAATCTTTTTTTTAAATCACTATTAAAATGGCTCTAAAAACAATATGTTTTTAGAGCCATTTGTGTGTAATTTTGATCAACTTTTTTCAAAATGGATTCTTTTTTTAATTGTAAAACACTGGATTGTAGGGTGTTTTTGATTAAACTTTATTCTAAAACAACATATAGAACAGAAGGTGTTGGAAGGGAAGTATTTTTTGCGCTGCCAGTGCCAGCTATTATATAGAAGTTTTCCAGTATGTAAAAAGAAATAAATGGAAATATGGTATAATATTACTCGTTTGGATAATAAATAGAAAAAGGGATAGGAGAGAGTACATTGAATTTCAAGAAATTAGTCAGTGTGAGTTTACTAGCTACACTCACTATAGGTGGGTTAAGCGCTTGTAATTCATCAAAAGGTTCAGCCGAAGTAAAGCAGGGAAGTGAATCAAAAGATAAGAATGTTACAAAAAGCAAAAAGAGTAAAAGCTATGAATTAGCAATAGGAGGTGCGGAATACACTTTATCTAATAGTGACAAAAAACCAATGAACGGTCAGGTACTTAAAGTAAACATCAGCATAAAAAACCTAGGGAAGAAAACTTTACAAGTCTCAAAGGATGATTTTTCATTATATGTAAAAGACGAAAAAATGAAGCCATATTCGAAATATGAAGAAGGAGAATATCCTTTCAATATAGAAAATATTGAGCCTAATAAAAAAGTATCGGGTGCAATATATTTTGATGTTAAAGAAGCATCATCTTATGAATTAGTCTATAAAAAACGTCTTGATATAGGAGATGAAAATGCAAAAGAGGAAAAAACAACGTTTATAATTGATAGTAAGGGATTTGCAGATAAAAGAAAAGAATTGAATCGACCAGCAGAAGCACTGACAGCTTACTTAAATGCAGGTTTTTATGATAAAGATTTAGATAAAATGACTGAATTAACAGGGGAAGATGGTAAGCAATTCAATAAAACGCTTGAGAAATCCGTTACCTCAGCCATGACGCCTGCTGTTGTTACATCTGGTATTACAGAAGAATCCATGAATAATTATTTTAAAAATTTCAAAACAGCACTACAAAAAAATGTAAAATTTGAAACGAATGTAGTATCCATTGATAAAGAAGGGAAAACCGCAGAAGTAGAGATAAAATCAAAACCGCTTGATTTATCAAGTATAAAAGTAAAAGTTCAAGACGAACAAAAAAGAATCCAAAGTGAAAATCCTGGCATAGCTTATCCTGAATTAGCGAAACAATCATTTGATTACATGTCTTCGCTATTGCCTGAGGCGGGAGTATCTTCTACTGAAAAGTCAGAGACAATTGAAATGCATAGTAATGGTGACAATAAATGGCGTATAAACGAAGATGGTATAAAGAGCCTTTCAAGAGTGTTATATAAATCATAATTTGATATAAGGCTTTCTTTAATGATAGATAAGACTTTTCAGGTTATAAGAATTATTACTTTAAAGTTGTAATAGTACTTATTTCTTTGGAGAGTCTTTTTTATAGATTTACAATAAAGTTGAACTGTTTATAAAAGTTCATACCTATAGTAGTTATAATGTAGTGTCTAATGAAGAGAAATTTCATTTAATATAGTTACTACATTTTCATTATTCATTCTATCACCATCTTTTTCCCTTTTAAATTATAGTAAAAATAGATTATTATTATACTCATCTATCCAGTATTTCTCCGATTTAGGTATTAACTCAGTAAAATCTTCATATTTACCATTCCAACCTTTTGGTACATATTCTTCATATGATGCTGGCTCTGGAAACATTGAATATAGTATTTTATCATCAAAGTTAATTAGTAAAACCGGACTAAAATCTAATAAATCTTCTCCTTCAATTTTGCTTTTAATATTTTCAAGTAATAAATAACTTAATTCCTCTTTAGTTGTTATATATTATTAATCCTTGGTAAAAAGACTTCTACATTTTCATTATCTAATACTTTTATTCCATTTCTTTCTTCAGCTTCGTCATTATCTTCAATGCTTATGCCTAAACTTTCATATGCATCATCTAATTTATTATAATCTAAAAACCATAATTCTTTATCTGTTACATACCATTTAAATTCATTATTATAGATGACTGCTACTATAATATTTTCTGCATAAAGTGGTTCTAATACCATAATATCCTCCTTATACTATCACTTTGTAATCCTGCCATCTTCATTGAGTATCACTTTTAGAAAAAGATTCAATCAATTTTAAATCTGTTTCTGTAGGAGAAAGTTTTTGTTTTATGATACGACCTTTTTCATCCCATTCCATATAATGAAGAGCTATACCAAATTTATATTCTCCTTCAAATTTTAATTCTCCGCTTTCGTACCAGATTCTTTCGGTACCATTATTTTGTCCATGAATTAAATTTTTCACTGATTTTAAATTTCCATTTTTATAAAACTCTATTAGCTCGCCCTCTATAAAGCCTTTTACATAATTTGTATAGTACATCAAATTACCATTATCATATAATTCATAAGCTAAACCGGTAAAAGGTTTCCCATTCTCATCTTCAGGATTATCTAGAACTTCATCACTGTAAGATGTAAACCATAAATCTTCGTCAAAGTCAGTCCCATGTTCTATAACATATTCTTTACTTAATATATCAATTTGATTTTCCAATCTTTTTCACCTCTGAACTAAATTCAAATCCTTCAGCAATAAAATTACAATGTGGACAAGTTGGCATCATCATACCTGCCGGTTTTAATTTTTTACCAGACCGTACTACATGACTGATAAAATTTGAAGCACTTGCTTGTGGATTTGCAAGTAACGCATGATTTAATGAGTAAACTTCTGAGTGAGATCCCATCCCACCTCATACGTAAATGTATATCCTTCTTTTATACTTTTCGGCATATTGATAATCCGTTATTCTAGTATATTCCACATCCTTATAGTTTTTATATTCTTTACCCGTACCCTTTGTTGTAATCTTAAAATAAAAAGCACTTGTTGCCCATAAGAGATAATCAAGTGCTTTAAGTTTATGTTTTTTTAAGTAGCATTAAATTTATAAATTTTATGGTAACAGCACGGCAGCCTATATATATTGTGACAAATACTACGTTAAAGCTTACAAACTTGTATGAAGGCATTGATTTATTATCTACGTTCATTATAATTGTCGCCTAATAAATGTAGAATACACTATTTTATTTATTAAAAAGTTTATAATCATTCAATGCCTTAATTCTCTATATTATCCTTGTAATAATTGCTTCCTCATTTTATGAGTTTCTAAATCTGCTAGTCTTACAGAAATAGGTAAACGACTCTCATTATTTATACAGTTCATAACAATTTCAGTACTTGTATCTAAATCAATCCAGTTCCCACATGAAACAAAAATGGGTTTAACATTCTTTGTCGTTCTCAAGGTTCGACCATAGATTTCATTATCTATTACAATATCAGTATAAGAACCTATTAGATTCTCTGGCATAATAAAATCTACACCTTGAATTTTAAGATAACTTTTTGCCACACCAATCGTTGGTTTATTTAAAAGAAAGGATGCATGGGTGGCAATACCCATGTGACGATAATGTAAATACCCATTGCCATCAAATATATATATATCTGGTTGCTTCGTTAGTTTTTTTACTGCCTCTATTACTAAAGGTAACTCTCGAAATGCAAGGAAACCAGGAATATAGGGAATTGTTATTTCTCCATAACTATACACTTTTTCGACAACTTCCCTTGTACTATAATCAATAATTACAATACAGCATGTACCATACGTCGTTTTATTTACATCCCAGTAAGCTAAATCTACCCCTGCAATAAATTGTATCTCTTCTATTTGAAAATTATTTTCTAATTTAATTTTAGGCAATAATTCACTTTGAATTTTTGAAAACTCTTGTATTACTTTCTTTTCATCAAAATTATTCATTATTATCACGATCAGTGAATCGGGTAATTAGTTCTAACTCATCTTTTGTTGGAGAAACTTTTTGCCTAATTATATTCCCTTGTTTATCCCATTCAGTATACTTTAAACAAACGCCAAATTTAAACTCTCCTTCATATTTGAGTTCTTCACTTTCATACCAAATTTTTCTTATACCTCTTGTTTGTCCTTTTATCATGTAATCTGTAGATTTTACTTTTCCATTGTGGTGAAATTTAACATAATTACCTTCTTTAAAACCATTCTTATAATAACAGTAATACGCTAAATTCCCATTGTCATATAACTCATAAGCTAAACCAATAAAAGGTTTTCCATCCTCATCTTCTGGGTTATCTAACACTTCATCACTGTATGAGGTAAACCATAATTCCTCATCAAAATCTATACCATGTTCTAATACATATTCTTTACTTAGTACATCCATCTTATCTTCCAACTTTTTTCACCTCTGAACTAAATTCAAATCCTTCAGTAATAAAATTACAATGTGGGCAAGTTGGCATCATCATACCAGCCAGATTCAATTTTTCACCAGACCGCACTACATGAGTGATAAAATTGAAAGCACTTGCTTGTGGATTTTCAAGTAACGCTTGATTTAATGAGTAAATTTCTGAGTGAGATCCCATCCCACCTCATACGTAAATATATATCCTTCTTTTATACTTTTCGGCATATTGATAATCCGTTATTCTAGTATATTCCGCATCCTTATAGTTTTTATATTCTTTACCCGTACCCTATGTTGTAATCTTAAAATAAAAAGCACTTGTTGCCTATATTAGACAATCAAGTGCTTTAAGTTCATTTATTTTTAAGTAGCATAAATTTGTAAGTTTTGTAGTAACAGTATGACACCTTTTGTATGTCATGACAACTACTACATTAAAACTTACGAGCTTGTACGAGTTCGTTAGTTTAATATACTTTCCATGTGTTTATATTCATCACCCAGTAAAATATCATCTCGCCTAAGCTCGTACCTCTTTTTCTATTCTATCATTGCACGTAATACTCTATGATGGTACAACCATCATGAGGTATATACTTTTTAACAGCCTATTCTTTTTCTGTCCACTTCAAAAATAAGTGCTTTTTCGTTTGCTTGTCTTATGTGTCAGTGTATATTTAACTTTAGCACCACGAACTTCGTCATTCTCGTGTGTAAAGTATACATTGAGTGTAAGTATGACTATAATACTTATAAAGTTACTATAACCAATCTCGTTTGTTTACTTATTACTGTAGACTTTTAATCTATACTAGAGTATTAATCAACCATATCCACAAAGTATTCAGTATCCTGATTAATTTTCCGTATAAATTCCTCCAATGAATCAGCTATTTGAGTCTCAAAAAAATATACAGGAGTTTGTTGAGGAGTATTCAAATCAAGTGTTAAATATACACCCTCGTTTACTTCATAAAAAACCAATTTATCTTCTTCCTCGTATATCCCCTCTAAATCTGGATCAAACTCGTAAATACCTTCTCTCAACGTAATATCTGCTATAGTATCTGGATCCATTATTCTATTTATTGCATCCACATTATTTCCTTTTATAAAACCATAGCCAACTTCTAAGTAAAAATTTCTAAGTTCATTAGGAAACGCAAATCCAAGTCTCTCTTCTGCCACTATAAGTTCATTTTCTTGTAATTTAAAAAACTTATGATGACTATTTTTTATAAAATCAAATGTAGCCATTAAAACTACCTCCTTGGAAATAATTTATTTGATGGTGACCCTTTACCATGAATTCCTGCCTGATGTTCATCAGGAAATTTAGCAGGATGTATATTCCACCATTCATGAGGCCCACCAAAATTATTCTCTATAATATGATGTGCATCATAGGGTTGCCCAATATCCCTTACTACTCTACCTTTTTTATCATAAACTTCCTCAGTATATCTTGGCCATGTTTGCCCTGTTTTTTCTTCCCATTCACTTATCAATTTGTTTTTCACACTGTTAAATTTATTTCTGTGTTTTAACGTTTCTAATGGCGTCATTTTTTCATACTTATGTTCCCTTAGAGCAGCCTTTAATTGTTCTACTTGGTTTTTATGAAGCTTCAATCCTGTTTTTGACTCTACATCTCTAATATAATCTTTAGCTAAATCGTAATCAATTTTAACTGTACCCTTACCTTTAAAAAATTGATAGTTTGATAGTTTTTCCTTAACTTGTTTAAAAGTAGTGCTATCCGAGAAAGAGTCTACAACATTTCCACCTGCATAAGCAAATTGGTTTTTTGGCATTAGAATATTATTCAACCTGTCAACGAATTGCCTATACTTATCGGAATTCATTACGTTTTTTACACCCTGCATGAAGTTTACACTTTTACTAACTTTTGAAACTTCACCCAACTTTGAAACTGTACCTAATTTTGAAATTTTATCTACACCTTTTGTTCCTACAAGTAATTGAGCAACCGCTAACTCAGCTTGTGCCTCTACATTTCCAACCCATTTAGCTCTGCTATTCCAATCTCCATTTACAACATCTTGATTCCATGAATTAGAAATAGCTTGTTTTACAGCATCGAATGTTTCGTCTAGATGAGAAAGAGCATACATAGCACTTTCAAAACTATCTATTGGGTGTAAGACTGTATTTACCAATCCTTTGAGTTCATCTATGACAGCTTCACGTTGTCCTTTTCTGTAGTTATGATAGAGTGTGGCGATCTTTCCTACCGCTTCTATTCCGTCCTCAGCAGCATCCTTAAATTTATCAAGTAACGATTCACCTTTTTTACTCTCTTCCTCAGCTTGACGAGCCTTATCCTCTGTAATTTTTTGAATAGACGCCGTCCATCCCATATTCAATTCTTGTATACTAAATGTACCGCTTGCGGCATTAAAACCTTTCCCGCCTTGAACTTGCGCAAGACCTTGCGCGACGCTGGCAGCTAGTTGGAGTGCTGTATCATAGTTACTACTAGAAGTATAATTGAATGCATACAGATGTTCCAACTTTTCTTGAAGCTTTCGTAGCATCGCATAATAAATCTGTAGCATCGCCTGCGCGCCCGGCATGTCTTCACTCATTGCTTCCAATGCTGCTATTGCTTGCTCAAGCTCTCGAATTTGATCTCGTATTTCTTGCTCGATGACATCTGTTGAGGCTACTTGTGATTGAAAGTCGTTCGGAAAGGCATCATTTTGACGAATTAGTTCTTCACATAAGTAAATAATCCCTTGCGCTAAAGTGCGAAAAGTTTGTGCAAAGAATGTTTTTGCACTGTCGTAAGTTTGTCCTTGCAAAACAGAATCGAAGACAAAAGCGTCAATCGAATTGATGGCTTGTTCCATGCCTTGAATGGTTGCAACGCACAACGCATTCATACTTTGTGATTGAGCTCGTACTTCTCCTAGATACATGTTTAAACTCATGACTTCACCTCCTGTACTAATTTTTGACGTTGATGGTGAAGGTCATTTTCTAGATGGCTTAGGTGTTGTTTCTCCTTTAGCAACGCTTCTTTTTGGTCTTCCAATTCGTGGGTAAGCTTTCGCTCAATTTGCCCAGCATCTTGACGCAGATGATGAAAGAATTGTCCTAGTTCTCTATCATTATGCCAAGCTTCTAATATACGGTTAAATAGACGATAGCTTCGACCTTTCCATTCATAAAAATCTGCTTCCGTTTGTTCTTGTTTTTGAATAGCGCGTTGATTTTGCGATTGTTTTTCGGAGATAGTTATTAAATTACGATTCAATTCATTGATTTTTTGTTCAATTGCTTGACTCATCTTTTCCTCCTACTTTTTTGCGTTTGCATAGGTTACCGTATCAGCGAAAGGATTTTTCATGAAAGAAGATTGATTAAAATTTTTGTAGAGTTCGTTATCCATTCGCTCAAATTCTTTCACTACAGAATGAATGTTATTGATTCCCTGTTGAAAGGCGTCATAAAATTGTTTAGTTAAATGTAAAGCTTGTTGATTTGCTTCTTGTGCTTTGGAGTTAACGGTTAACGTTGTACGTTCTGATTTGGTTATGGATCTATTTGCGGCACTTTGAATCGTATCGGCAGCTGTTCCCATTTGCGTTGCGATTTGTTCTGCCGTTTGAAAATTACTTTGAAATTGTCCCATCGCTTAAATCCTCTCTATCTTTTTCTGTTCAGTCTTTCAGAGTTTGTTCAAAAACCCGTGACCCCTTTATAATTTTACAAACTATGAAAATTATACCATATTTAAAAATGAGGTTTTTATAAAATTCCTAATCTTTTATTTTTCTTTTTTGTACCTCCTCAAGGCGCTTAACTGTGTTACATATAATAATTTCTCCATCTTTGAAGACAAATATGAAGTTGCCGTTTCTTTCATACATATAAAGATAGAAGGGGAAATTTAGTAATTCATTTTTTAAAATTACTACGATGTGATTTCTTCTGGGTATTCTTGTAGTAGTCATTTTTTATTTTTGTAATGATTTGTGACTGTGCCGCCTACCATATTTTCGCCTTTATATTCTTTTTCAATTGTACCTTCAACAAGCCCTATTTGATTCGCAGGTTGGGCTCATTAACAGCAATAAATATATTCCCATCACTTCCTTTATTCATTGAAGGCATAAAAATAGCCATCGTTTCATGGAAGACCCATAAAACGATGGCTGTTTAGTTTAAAATTATCCATACTCTTAACTTGATAGCTATGAAGTCTCCTGCCTACACAATAGAAAATACCAGATAAACTCCAATAACACCGAAAACAGCTAACATCTTAATCACAGTAATGCCAAAAATCTCTTTATAAGCTTCTCGGTTCGTTAATCCTGTAACTGCAAGCAAAGTTATAACTGCTCCGTTATGAGGAAGGGTATCCATACCTCCTGCCGCCATTGCGATTACACGATGCAACACCGTTTTTCCCTAAATAACCCTCGCCATTAGCGGCTGCTTTCTTTCTGCATCTTTCCAGATACAATTACAATTCATCCATTCTTACACAAGACATACCTCGGCTTGATAGTTCTTTAAAGACATCTTTTAATGCATCAATGGTATTCATAGGAGCATCTTCATCCGCTCCAAAGGTTTTTCCGCAATCATGCAAGAGGATGACATCCCCATTTTTGATATCCCGTAATAGTCTTGTTTTAATTTTTTCACTGCCGCCTTTACTGCTCCAATCCTCTGCCATTACCGACCATAGGATGATCTTATACTTTTTCATTAGAAAAAAATCGAATACATTTAATAATCCCCATGGCGGACGATAATAGACGGGGCGTTCCCCAGTAATGTTTTCAATGATGGAAGCACTCTTCCTTAAATGCCCCCTTATCGTCCAAGGGGCCATAATCCAGTTGGACTTGTGCACGTAATTATGCATTCCTATTAAATGCCCCTCTGCTTGTATTCTTTCAATTAACTCAGGGTATTGTTCCGCTTTCGAACCAACGACAAAAAATGTCGCTTTTATATTATTTACTTTTAACAAGTCCAATAGCTGCGGAGTATAAATAGGATTGGGACCGTCATCAAAAGTAAAAGCAATTTTTGCAGAAGAATCTTTCCTTTTTACTACCCCGATACCAAAACCGGTAGTAAGAATATATGGAACAAGCCAGTATAATACTAATAAGAGCAACACCAATAAAATAACCTTGACCATTTCCTACACGATCCCCTTTCTATCATTTTTGTTCTTGCAGTGTTTCATTTTAGAAGTGCTCGATAAGAGCCTTAATCCATTTTTCTTCGTAAGACAATACTTAAGAGAAAAGACAAGATAAAAAGTCCGCCGCCAAGTATAAAAGGAATGAATCTTCCATAACGCACCCCTGCAAATAGGCTGCTTACCGATATGGTATAAGGCAATATCCCTAAGGCGGTCGTCCATATAAAAGCCCTTCTGTTTACGCCTAATATACCTGCCGTATAGTTGACAAAATGATAAGGAACTAACGGCACAAAACGCAGAATCAAAAGCCCCGTAACTCCTTGTTTTTGTAGCCAACGATCTATTTTTACCAAGTAAGGTTTAGCCAATGATTCAACGATTGGACGAGCGAACCAATTAGATAGATGATACGCAAGGACTGCCCCTAAGATTCCGCCAATCCATGAATAGAACCCACCTGCAACTGCACCGTATATTTCGATAAGAAAAAGAGAAACAAATTCGCCAGGCACAGGTATTACATTGACAACCGTTTGAATCAAAATACCTAACAATATCCCGAAAACACCGAGATGACGAATGGATTCAAGCCATACTTTTGCCGATCCTGTATGAAGAAAATATAAATATATTCCGGTAAGAAGTAAGAAGATAATCAAACTTCCAATAGATAAAGAGCGAGCTGCTGGTTTCTTGAACTTATTTGACGCAAACATTAAAATTCCCATATTTCACCTTATTAACTATGAACCAAATGAGTACATGAGGTCATGTGCATTGTACTTGTTTTCTTTTGTATGAATAATTACTTCTGCTGATGCAAACGCAGATTCTTTAGGATGAAATTGTTTCGAATTCTCCCTCATCTGTTGAAGTCGTTCTACATTGCTCAGTAATTCGGATACATGATCGGTTAAGTCCCGATCCGTTTCCGCTTGAATTGCCACGCCTGAACGAACTAAAAATTTAGCGTTATCTTGTTCTTGACCAGGAATAGGTTTATAAAGAAGTATAGGCAATTCCATCGCAATCGCCTCAAAAGTAGTGACTCCTCCTGGTTTTGTGATCATTAGATCGGAAATAGCCATTAACTCATGAACGTAATTGATATAACCAGTGAGATGGATGTGATGTTTGGAATCCTTTAACTTTTCCTTTAATTGCATACGGAGTTTTTCATTATGGCCACAAACAATGATTAATTGAATAGGCTGAGATAACGTATCAAACTCCTGAAAGGTGGAACTTCCATCACCAATCATGCCATACCCGCCCCCCATTACTAACACTGTAGGAATATGGGGATCTAAACCATATTTCTTGAAAATTTCCTCTCGTTCAAAGGACTGAGAAAATTGCTGTCGAATAGGAATACCTGTATGAGCAATCCGATTCTCTTTAACGCCTAAGTTAATGAGAGAATCACGGACAATACTTGATCCGACAATATATTGATCCGTAAACGGATAAATCCAGCAACTATGATCTGTATGATCAGTAATGGTCGTTACAGTAGGAATATCAGTTAAACCATAGGATTTCAACTTTGACATCACAGCTGCTGCCAAAGGAAACGTACTAACTACGACAGTCGGCTGCACTTCTTCAAGCAATTTTTGCAATCGTTCAAAACCTGTAGAGAAAATCGTCTTTATCAAATTGGATAAAGGGTTCACTCTCCGTGTTTTTTGATAAATATATCCATACACCTGAGGGAATTTTTTTACTCCTTCAAGGAAAAGAAAACGGCTTACATGATTAGAATAGGGATGGACCCATTCCATGAAATCAAAAATCACCGGTTCTAATGTCGGAAATCGAATTTGTATCGCTTCATGTAGTGCTTGGGCTACTTGAATATGACCATCCCCGTAATTTCCGGTAAGGATTAAAATTTTTTCTTTATTTACTACCTTCATTGATCTCTGCTCCTTTAAAGTGTTAATGTGATTTTTATCTATGGGATTCAAGTGCCCCACATAATCTTCATCTCAACACTAATGGCCAAACTGAAAAAATTTCTTGGCAACATGTTTTACTGTACGGTTTGGTAATAACAATCACCTATACACAAGCTCTACCATTTTAAATAAACATTCAACCAATAAAATGACGGCTACAATATCCATAATGACATGTTGTTTTATAAATAAAAACCATCTAATCTAACAATTAGATAGCTTTTTCTATACATAATATTCTTATGTTACTTTTAATGGTATAGTTTTTCTTCAAATTTTATCATTGTATATGGTAATTATAACGTCAAATAACCAAAATATTCCTTTTTAGGATTTTATATTGACGACATGAAATAAAACTTTAGAAATGATTTCTCCCTTTGGAATCGAGTTCTCTCTCCAACTAAACAGTTAATAGAAACTGTTCAGTTATTCTATTACAGGACGCTTTTCTAGAGTAACGAAAAAAAAGTCCAATTTCTCAATTTAATACTGAGAAATTGGACTTTTTATATTCCAGAAAATGTATTAGCGCGGGTTTTATGTCATTTGGTTGGCGGTACCCCTTACAGTAGTCGTTTTTTATGAAACATCAACTTCTACTAAACTTCCTTTCTCCCGATTCATAACTAAGCTATGAACCTTAACGTGGGATGGAATCAATGGATGATGACGAATGATGTTGACACTTTTCTGTATGCCCCTAGCTACAGTTTTGCTTCCCTCTAACCAATCACTCACATTGACATTTGGAAATTCTGGCATACAATTTTGAAAAAGATAATCAAGAGTTTGTATTTCCTTATTTACTCTTTCACTCTCATATATTTTGTTAAGTAAATTTTGTTTATCCACTATGTTCTCTTGACTCTCTGTTGTACCAACAATAAAAATTTCCTCAATATTTTCATGATAAACAGCAATAATGATATCTCGCATTACATCACTGTAAGGATGTGAAATCACGGGTCCACAATTATTTAGAATTAACATATTTTTAGGATGGATATTCGTTACCTGTTGTAATAATTGTTCCAATTTTTGATCCATTTCGGTCACAAATAACACTTTTTTGTTTTCATCTAAATACATTACATTCACCCCATTGACTATTTGAAATTTATTTAAAATCATGTTTCTTTGATCACGCGTATTAGAAAGTGAATCATAATCTAGCGATTTATAAAATAAATTACTGTAAAACGATAAGACATCTTCATAACATAGTTGTTTAAGACCAGTTCTCCCAATCTCCTTTTGGATCTATAGTCGCTAGACGAATCCATCCGTTTTTAACTTTTTGACGGAATACAGGATCACGATCCAGCAATCGCTCCACATATTTCTGTGGTGCTTGGATCACCAACAACAAACGCAAAGGAGCATGATAGACCTCATGATCAGATTTCATCACTGACTGCCAAGGAAGCCCGGCTAACAAATCGCTGACACTCCCCTGCATGACACCAAGACCTGCCGTAACTGTTTGGGTAGCTTTACTCCCACTGCCGTAATAATGAGGTGCAACAGTAGATGCATAATACTGTAGATTAATCCATTGGCTAACTGTGCCCGGGCCTGCGATAATGTTGGCAAGTATATCACCGTCTTCATCCTCTTGCCAATCGTAGTTGTGCAAAAAGGCTCTTCCCTCTAGATTGCACTCTTTTGTTAGATCACGATGACCGATAATGAACGCAGCATTACGCGCCAGTCCCCATTCTGGACGGATCTCACTCCAATCCTCCGCAAAGCGTTGTATTTCATTCTTCGGATCTTTGAAACTCGATCCTAAATTAGGTAGTTGTGATACTCGTTCGACATTTACATCATGTCTAACCTGTGGCAACGCGTCCTGGATTTGCTGAAATGCTTCTTGAGCCGCCTCTGAAAGTTCAGGAACATACAACCAATGTAATTCATCAAGGGTAGTAATATGCTCAGCGGCGACAAAAACCGTCTCCTCTGGAATTGAAATTCCATCACTCTTGAGTGCCTCTCTTACCTTTGGAAGGTTACACAAAGTTGCTAGAACCCGTGCATTAAATCCACCCGATGCTCCTCCACAAGCACCACATTCTAATGCGGCAGCATACGGATTATTAGTACTACGGCTTCCATGTCCACAAATGACCACCAATGGGGCGAAATCATTTGTGAGCCCCATCATTTTCAGCGCTTGTCGTGCATAGTGTACTTTCTCTCCCTCTGAAAAACCAACCGATAACTCAGCTTCTGGGATTTGCACATGATCAAGCGATAGGTTTGTAGAAGGCTTCCGTAACCATGCTTCCTGGAATCGAGACAACACGCGGCCTGTACCGCGTGGAACAAAACTACGCGTCAACATTTGGAAGCTAAACCAAGGACCGCTTACTTCCGGCAATAATAAGCTGGTAAGCAAGTTTTGCTTCATCGCTTTAAACGTATAACGAAGTGAATTCACTGCATGTTGGCGTTGTTGATATTGCTTGGATTCAAACTCAGATGAATACTCTTGTATTCTATGCTGCGGTTCAAGTATGACCGGCAAAGAAGGATGGGTATGTTCACTGCCAAGTTCACATGTTGCAATAGGAACTCCAAAGAAACCAGCCATTCCATACGTCTCAAATGGGCCGGCTTTTTCCAGTGCGCGGCGAAAAGGCTCTGAACGTACATCAATACAGAATACAAATTGTGCTAAAGCTGGCTTCGCCTTTTTTGTTTCCAGTTTTTGTAATGAAATTTTCTCACTTAGTTGACTGGCGTATGTTTGTTCCCAAGCTTCCAGCCAAAGCTTTCTGCGAACTATCTCATCAAAACGATAGGCGAGTGTTACATATTCTTTTTGTTCCGTGTAAGACAGCTGCGACCAGTTATCAATTGCCATGTTGCCCCAGTGTACCCAAGCTGCGATGAGCGGAACCAAGGAAACTGCATGTTCAGGTTTTTGTTTAGGCATAGGCAGATAAGGTTTGAGTAAGACCCATTCCATGGAAATTCGAACAGCCAAATATTCCATAACAAGCGAACTTTCTTGGACGGATTGTTGTGAGCGCCAAAGCATCATTCCAGCCCACCCTGGCAAAGCCAACAAATGTGCTTCAAGATAGCTCTGTATCTGTGACTGAGGGATTTCAAGTGCCGACAATGCTTCTTTTAATGCGATATTTGCCTCTTGCGGCCAATTTTTAAGTTCCTTACGCTGCGTACGCTTGAGCGCCGGATCATGCTCGACAAGTTTACGCCACACGCGATAGAAACCTTTCTCACGATTTGGCAGGGACCAGGCTGCCTGGGAATCATTCAAGAATAACTTACACCACTTAATTACATGATAATCGAGAGTGTCAGCTAACCTCCCTCCGCCTTGCTGCTCTATGCACATACTTAACGGTTTTAACGAATGCTTCTCAGTAGTTTGGAGCTCCAGACCGCTTAGTTTTTGTGCTAATCTCTCCAACTCGGGCTCTGCTAATAGGTTGGAAGGCAGTTCATCCAGCTTAAGTGCAGCCCGGCAGAATTGTTCTGCCGCGTCACGCGGTAAGTCAAGACATTGTACATCGAGCCAACGTTGAAGTCCCGTTTCAAGAAAACCCAAATCAATCTCGCCCCGCTTCTGCGCAGCTTGAATCAAGGAAGCATCAGGATATATATCCACGTCACGAATATCTTTCAGCCATCGTGCCACTTGTTCAAATGATTGCCCTTCGAGTCCCATCCAAGGATTACGTGCCGCAAATGTAGCAATAGGCCAAAGTGGTGCAATAACTTGGCTGGCAGACTTCACTACATCGTTTATATCGAGTTCACTGGAATCAAAATTCAAATTTTCTTCTAACGTTTTGGGTAGTGTTAACATTGCATTCATCATTCATTACCTCCTCGGGAAAGTATTGTGTAAGATACTTTGGATGACTTTCGACCGAACTTGGATGAGAATCACCTAGCCGCACAAGCCACAGATAGAGTACAGCAAAGGAAGTAGAAGAACGATCGCGAGCTAACCACGCCCCTATAGCACTGCCCAATAACAAAATGAACAGAACCAGAACAACTACCGGCATAGGCGGTTGTGCACTTTGATGAACTGTTGCATACAACAGTCCGGATAAGACGTGGTGAATGATGCTAAACACCATTACTGCTACTCCTAACAGGGAAAATCCCGCAACACGCCCAATACTTCCTTGACTACAGGCGATCAGCCGTGTCCAAGCAAACGAAAGTGACCAGCCTAAGATAAGAGAACTAATAAGTTGATACCCTTCTTCAGGACTTGTCAGCCAAAAGCTTCCACCTACTAAAACTCCTAAAGCAACCCCTGTGATTTTCCATAACAATGATGATTGTTGGGACGTCTGAGACGTTATCTCGTGGTGAGGTACTGCAGAGCCAGCCTGTAAGAAAAGGGCTGCTTTAAATAGACCATGTAATATGAGATGAATGATAGCAGCTACATAAGCGCCCAACGCACATTGAATGAGCATAAACCCCATCTGCGCAATCGTAGAGGCAACTAACTGACGTTTATAATCAACCTGAACCAAAATAATTCCAGTCCCTAGCAAGACTGAGATACTAGCCAGAACAAGCAAAACAATCTGAGCTAAATCACTATGAAAAAGAGGGGCAAAACGAGTCAGCATAATTCCGCCGACATTCACTAACCCCGCATGCATAACCGCAGAAACAGGAGTAGGAGCAACCACAGATTCTAACAACCAGCGTTGGAAAGGCCATTGTGCAGCCGGTATCACCATTGCCAATACCAGCAACAAATTGACTCCTGTCCGCTCCCACCCGGCAAATTGCTTCAAACCATCTTCAGATAGCGCAAGTGATAATTGCCAGTGTCCCGTAACTTGCACCAGCCAGATTATGGCGAATAATAAAACTAGCCAACTAAGCGCAAACAGGCGACCAGAAAATGTTGCAGCGTTTCTCGCCAATTGCCACCTTCTGTTTAACCCTATTAGCTGTGTCAACCCTAGTAGGGTAACCGCCCAGCAAACTAATAACAAACGAAGATCATCACTTAACCAAGTAACTGATGCAGCACTTGTAGTAAGCGTTAAAAGTGCAAAATATTTACGATAAGCTTGGTCACCAAGTAAGTAACGAACGGAGTAACGCTGTACAATCAAACCTATCGTAAGAACAAACAGTGCCATCAACCAAGCCAGAGGATCGAGGCGCAAAGGACCTAAAATTCTATTCGTATTGTCGGTGAGAAGAGCCGCCAAGGCAATTAATGGAGGAATCGCAATGATACCTATATGAATACGAACTATATTCAATGGAACTCTTGGATGTAATAGTAACAATGCGCTCAACGCAGCAACAGTAAGCGACAAAAAAAACATTGTGGTCCATGACAAAAAATCCGGTAAAATTAACATCCCAAATCGCCCCATTGAAACAATTTGAACGCATCAGCTAAAGATCCTAAAGTAATCATAAAAACAATAGAAGAGAATAACTTTTTTAATAAGATGTCCTTCATTTTTTCTTCTCCCTTTCGTACTTTATATCCACACAATAAAAAAACCGACAAACGTCAGAATACAACGGACCGAACCGTAATTCTGAAATTTGTCGGTTTATCTTCAACTAACTTAAAGTTTTTTGAAGATCTCCCTTTATGTTTCGTTTTATAATTTTTTCCCTAAATCATTAAATAATTTAAATATCATGACCCGTTCCCCTGTACGAGTACTTATATCCGTATAAAAGCTTTTTACTTCTTCCCCAGTTATATTTAGAATCATTTCTTTTAGACTATCTATACCTGACTCAACCAGATTAGATCGAAGCCTCTTTACAGATAACTGTCCTTCCTTTGTTTCACAAACAGAATATTCGGCTGGTGTTAAAATTCCTTGTAAGACAACAACAATCATATCACGTAAAATATCTGTTTTAACGGATATTGGACCACGTCCAAGGAAGTCTTTTTCCCATTGAGTTATTGATTTACTTATTTCTGCTTCGATATATCCCTGTGACTTATTCATGATTACCTCCTAATAAAAATCGGTATATCCCCCATACTAATTCCTTAGTCGAGAAATATACCGATTTATGTTATTCCCTCTTTCTTATTTTCACATGACGCTTTTTCATATTAGTCAATTCAAAACATATTAACAATATGCTAAAGTGCAAATTAATAAAAAAGTTAAAAACAACATCTACCGATTATTAAACTATATTATAATGTATACATAATAATATAAAATTTGTCAAGAGGAACTGAATAACTATGAATCTAGGACTCTAGCACAACACAATTTACGAGAAAGGAGGCAAATACATAGATGTGGCAAAACAGTTTTCTACTTAATTCCCTATTATTTATAAAAATGTAACCGCCCTTGCAGGCAGTTTTACTTTACGCTTATCCGTTTACTTTCTCTAACTCCATTGCCATACTATTTAATATGTTTTCTTTCAAATAAAGAAACGCTGCTTGCTCTTCTTTCGTCATACCACGAAAATCATGTACTCCATCTAGCAATAACCAACTCGCATTACCTATGATATTCCGATAGCGCTTCCGTTCTATCTCGTTAGGTATTGTTGTGAGCATTTTCTCGACACTAGCAATTAAGAATCTACGCTTTACCCCATCGATAAAATATACTGAAATGTAATCAATCGCTTTATTAATTTCGAAATAATATGTATTATGACCACGCTTCACTTCTGCAATATGCTGTATTAACTCCTGTCCTTCTGATACAGATATTTTACACTTCGCCGACTGCTTCATTTTCTTCTCTCCTTTACTGTAGCCCATCTATTACATGTAAAATTTTAGCACTTTAAATTTAACGCAATGTAAATATAGTATAAATTTCCCATTAACAATGATTAAATTTACTTTTTATGTATTGTCAAATGGAAAATAAACGAAATTACCCCTTCTAAAAGAACATAAGTTTGTATATAATAAGAACAAACGTTCTTATTATTAGGAGTGATTGCTTTGTATGACTATTCTCTTTTACCAAAACGGAACATCTTATGTGTAGATTTACGAAGTTTTTACGCTAGCGTTTCTTGCATCAAAATGGGTCTTGATCCGCTCTATACAAAATTAGCTGTTGTTAGCGATGTGAATAGGCAAGGGTCGATTGTGTTAGCTGCCACTCCTCCTTTGAAAGAATTAGGTGTTAAAAAGATGAGCCGATTATATGAAATCCCACAGTGGTACGACGTACTTATTGTCAATCCACAAATGGATACTTATATAAGGTGTTCAAATTACATAACAAAATTAGCACTACAATACGTTGCTTTTGAGGATTTTCATCAATATAGCATTGACGAATTCTTTATGGACATTACAGCAAGTTTACATCTGTTCGCACGAAATCCATACGAATTTGCTATGAAGTTCAAAAGAGAGGTATATCATAAGACACGTATTGATAGCACAATTGGAATTGGTCCTAATCTACTAATGAGTAAAGTTGCCCTTGATGTGGAAGCGAAAAAGAACACTGACGGGATTGCATATTGGCGTTATGAAGATGTGCCGGAAAAACTATGGCCAATCCGTCCACTCAGCAAATTTTGGGGAATATCGAGTAAAACCGAAGCAAAATTAAATCGAAAAGGTATACACACAATCGGTGATCTGGCCCATTATCCTATCAAATACCTGAAGGAGTCATTCGGTATCATTGGAGAAGAACTTCATTTACATAGTAATGGCATTGATTTTAGTCTCATTTCTGAAAAGTATATACCGAATGAGACTTCAATTGGTAAAAGTCAAATACTCATGCGAGATTATACAATAGATGAAGTTCCACCAGTTCTCTTAGAACATACCGAAGAAGTTTGTTATAGATTGAGGCGAAAAAGAAAATTAGCAAGGACTATACAATTTTCCATTAGCTATAGCAAAGACTATCCAGGCGGATTCAAAAAAGCTTGTACATTAGAACGACCTACAAATTTAACTTTGGATATATATCGTGTTTGTTTCATGTTTTTAAAGCAACTCCATACAGGTGAACCAATTCGTACAATAAGCATTGCACTAACGAATTTAGTGAACGAAGGTGAAGAACAAATCAGTCTTTTTGATGACATACAAATGAGAGAAAGAGAAATTATACTAGCCAGAACGATGGATGAAATACGAACAAGGTTCGGTAAGAATAGCATTTTACGAGGCGTGTCTTATACTTCTGCAGCAACAGGAAGATACAGAAATACGCTTATTGGAGGACATAAAGCATGAACAATACAGGAGTACCTAAAATGAAAGGTCGTGGAATGGTGAAATGGCAGCCATTTGCCTCAATGCCAGAACAATTCGCTGGTATAAAACAAATCGTTGAAGAACAGACGAAAATACCACGCCCTATTCTTACACAAGATACGAAAGAAGAAATCGAAAGAGGACTACTTGAATCAATGAAATTACAAAAACCAATCATGATTTCTTATTACGAAAACGGACAGATTCTACATAAGACAGTCGTTACAAAAGTGATTGCACACCAAACAAAAATGGTATTTTTTCAAGACTTGTTCGGGTTTACATTACGGTTAAAATTCGATGATATCGTAAGTGTTGATTAGGATCTATTAACGGCTATTTCAGATGTGCATACGCATTGCTAGCTATAATAGCCCCCCATGCAATTAAGTAACAAAGCCGGGATTACTACCGGCTTATATACTTCATATTCTTGCACTAGCTTGTATCTCTTATGTTATCTTGTTCCATTCGTTTGGTATATCATCCTTGTTATTTCCTAGACGGTCTAACAAGTGTATGTATAGAATGTCCTACGTTTTATTGCTTATCGATGTATATGTCACGCTCCGCAACCCCTAACCCCTTTAATGCTTCTAACTGCCTACCCTTTTTCTAATCCTTAGCACTTACTTTACCTTCAGAAATACTTTCATTGTAGTTAGGAAATTAAAATTAAAAGAATTTGAGGATTGAATCTCTTGTGAATTAAACGGTTTTAAAGATTACGACAAAATCCTCGAATATAGAATAGTTGGCGAAATAAAAGCTTGGAATCCTGTATATGGATGGATACCTATTTTCTTTAATAACGATGAATTTTTTAAAATTTAAACAAAGAGAACTGTACAAAAAGTTATGAAAGTAACTGCTCAAGCTGTAGAACATGTTATTGCAGTTATACTAAAAGTAAAGACTGACCATACTTCAGCGAAAAAGTTGCTTCTTAACTTCGATGACCATATTTATATTACAAAGACGAATAATTGATATATAATCATAATCAAAACTTATATACCTACTATTGAATAGGGCCTCTCTCTGATTACGTTTCTGAGGCCAGATGAGTTGCAAGATGTAATTGAGCAGACCAAAAAGAAACACTAGTTTGAGTATATACCAAAGAAACTTGAATAGAAGGAAAAAGAGGCTATCACGTAGCCCCTCCCAATCTTATTTTTCCGTTAGTTTTACTTCTTTTCCTTCAGGTCTTTTTTCCCCTCAATATAATCATACTCTTCTGCATATCCTTTATATTTCTTATCCAAATGTACTATTAATTTTTTGCATAATTCTAAATACTCATAAATACTATCTGCCCAAGTTTCCAGGTTTGTATTACCTACATAAGCTCCTTTTGTCATATTAACATGTAACTCTAAGCATTCCTCAATATCCGTTAGAATCCTTATTGTGTCGCTATCTAAAGTTTCTCGGATAAACAGCAAATCTTTAACCAACCGTTTTGTCTCCAAATCGATAAAATTCATATAATTGAACCAATTATCAAATTCTAATTGTAAGAATCCTACAGACTGTATTGGCTTTCTTGGGTCTACTTTTTTACATAGTTTAATAAGTTCTTCCTTCCCAGGGATAGAATTATTATCTTTATCCACTCCAGCCGCCTGTTTAATATTTAGCATTAATTTCATACCCATACTTCTAATTAATACTGCTTTATTTCTTACATACTTAAACATTTTCACTTTATATACATATCCTGATAAATGTACATTCACAAAGAAAAAGATAAAAGCCGTTATGTAAGCAAAACAAATTTTGTCGGTAATTACTCCTAGAATAGCCGCTTTAGGAAACCACTCTGGGATATTTACTAAATAAAATTCATAAGCAGCTATCCAAGCCACAGCAATGTAGAGCAATACGCGCAATTCCACTCGTACAGCTTTAAATCGGTTTTTAGAAAACTTCCACCGTAATAGTAACTTCTGCATCTGAACCATACCACCTTAACTAGAACTATATAAGCAATTAAAATATTACATTACTAAATTAGAAACTTCTATATAATTATTTATTATGTACCTATTCCCACATGGCATCCATTGATACCCTCTGCAGCAATGAATATTTTTTATTGTTTTTGTACTCTCTTCTTTTTGTTTACTTAACTAGTATGCACAGCTTCATCCAGTATAAATTCTCATAACCTAAAGAATCCCTTTAATATATCTAATTATCATTTTATAATATATATACAGAATTCCGATTTTCCATTATAAAAAAATATATAGTTTATAGTATGATTAAAATTAAAATATTTACCATTCGAAAAGACTATTAGCTTATTATTACCTTTACTAGGGGTAAAATTAGGCTAACCAATTTAGGAGTGAATTACATGGTTATTTATGAAAGATACGCTAATTTATTACTTGAGTTACATAAAGCTTTTCATCAATTAATACTAACAGAATTCAATAAACCCGAAGAATTTAATTCATTGTTCTGGGAAAACAACTTAAATGAAGACTTGAAAGGTAAAATCACATATTATTGGTATCCTTCACAATGGAATGATAAAAAGATTATTATAAGACCTGCTTATAAAGTATATGAATCTTCAAACTATGGGCCGTTTTTTATTGAATATAGAAGTTATTCTGGGAAGGTCTCAAAAAACATTTATGACAAAACTGTAAATCGAATATCATATATCAAAAAAAAGTACAAAGATAATGCACAAGAAATGCAAGAAAAGTTAAATAGCTTAGTAAGGATAAAGACTGATAGGAAATTTTGGACTTCTAAACAATCAATTTTTGATTTTTATTTATATACAGGGAGTCGATACAGCACTCTTTATAATGGAGACGCTACCCACTATAACCTTTTTGAGGATTTAAAAAGATACTCTAATTATATAAATTGTTTGAGCATATGGAGAGGCGATGACATTTTTAACAACATAAAGAACCAAGATGAAAGAGATGCTTTAATAACCCTATCCTGGTTAATGTTTGAACAAGAAATTAACTATGGGCGAACTGATTTTCAACAAAATACAAATTTTGTAACCAATAAAATACAGAATTTAAATTATAGGTCTAGAGATATGATAATGGGGTTTGTTAATATGCTATTCTCAGATACAGAATTATACAGAAATTATCCATATTGGAAGAAAAAAAATGGAATAAAGGTTTATCCTCATTTTGGAAAAGGAGACGATAAAGGGTACAAGAATCTAGATGAGACATATAAGAAATATTTTTCGGAATATAATAATGTCGATAAATATAAAGATGTTTTCTCCCTTTTGGAAGTTAATGATTATACAAATAAATTTCGGGGGTTTGTTAAAAATGCAAATCAAAATCCATACTTTAATGGTTTAAAAATATAGATTGCTAAAGATTTCAATTTTCGACTCCTTTCACAAAATACAATAAAATAAACTGACTGTGGATGATTAAATTACTTATATCAACTCGCAGCTCCTTGATATAAGTAATTAAGCAAGAAGTATCAAAAGTAGCATAGAAACATGATTGGTAACAACATTGGATAGCATTCAGAGTACAGCTATCCGGAGAAAGCAGATGGAGGAAAGTATAGATTTTTCCTTTGACATCGAAATACATTTTAGCCTTCTATGAAAAGAAAGAATATAAGAATTTGAGACACTTTGATAGAAAAGTTATAGAGTGTAGCAAGGACACTGTTGAATGATTCAATAATATGCAAATTATGAAATCTTATAGACAAATTTATTAACAAAATTTGGAACACATCCGTAAGCAAGGTATTTTTGAAGGACTGTATAAAGATATTCTACAAAAGTGGTAAAGACTAATTATATATCCCTACTTTTAAAATATTAGCTGAACTTACAATAACCAACTAGTTATAGTTTTTAGAGATTCAAAGATAAAAAGATTAATAACTGTTCATTAAGGAGCTGGCATTTATGTCGCATAATATTTGGGTGGATGAAATTATAGAAGCCTTAAATAAATTGGGTGGAAAAGCTTCTTTAGTAGATATATATAATATGGTTGAAGAAATTGGTAAGATTGATTTTTCTAAATATATTGACTGGAAATCACAAATAAGGAAGAATATATATATTCATTCTAGCGACACTGATATTTTTAAATATACAGTGAATGGAGAGATGGACCTTTTCTATTCAATAGGTGGTAAAGGTAAGGGGCTTTGGGGGTTGCGAAATTTTGAAAGACATCCTTCAACCACTAATACCACTGGGGCTCCTGAAAAGAAAAGAAATCCTGACTGGAAACGTGATGAGTTAATATTAGCTTTAGACTTATATTTTAGACATAATCCTAATCAAATAAGTAGTAAACATGTTGAAGTCGTGAAATTAAGTAAACTTTTAAACTCTCTTCCTATACATGGAAACCAAGTTAATCTTGTTAATTTTAGAAATCCCAATGGTGTATATATGAAAATGTGTAATTTCCTCCGGTTTGACCCTAACTATAAAGGAAAAGGGTTGGAAAGGGGTTCTAAATTAGAAGGAGAAGTGTGGAACGAATTTTATAATGAGAAAAACAAACTCCATGATATAGCCCAAAGTATAGTATCGGGAGTTACATATGAAAAGGAAGAAGTATCTAAATCAATAAATATTGATGAAGAAGAAGAATTTCCTGAGGGACAGGTATTGTATAGGTTACATAAGCAACGTGAACGCAATAGTAGTGTTGTTAAAAAGAAAAAACAGCTTGCATTAGAAGGAAATAATTTAAAATGTGAAATTTGTGAGTTTGATTTTTTTAAAACATACGGTGATTTAGGTAAAGGTTATATGGAGTGTCATCATACTATTCCTGTTTCTGAATATAAGGAAAATACCAGAACAAAATTAAATGACTTAGTTTTAGTGTGTTCAAACTGTCACCGAATGTTACATAGAAAAAGGCCTTGGTTAAGTAAAGTACAGTTAAAGAACCTACTAAAAAATAAAAAATAAGAGGTGCAAAGTAGAGGCGGGTATTTACTTTTAGGTGTAAAGGACAAGACTAACGACTTAATTGATGTATCTAATATAGTAAATGAATATTCTAGCTGCAGTTAGGACAATTCTATCGCAATTGAATGTTATTATCTTCCCTTGAAAGAAATTTATAAAATTAACAAAAAGGATTATCTCGATTCAGCTATAATTCGAGATAATCCTTTTCTTTTATATTAATCCCTTAACTAGAAAAATACCCTATTCCACCACTAATCAATTATTCAATCTATCCTGTAAAGAACTAATATTAATAATAACAGGGTTCCCCTGCTTCAATGTGCCGTCTGCCTGCAGCATCGGTCCAAAAGTGATACATTGGCCTTTCTTTAATGTCGCCAATCTCTTTTCCCATTCTTTACGAACTGCAGAGTCTTGAGCTAGGTTAGCCGCAATAGCACTAATTTCATTCTCTGGTGGCATGAAGTATACTTTTTGGCTTGAGTTCTGTAATCTTGAAATTTCATCTGTTGTGAACTGTCCTTTTAATGATTGTGTAGCGTACCAACCTGACCAGCCGAATTTTCTTCCTTCAGTCAAAATTTTGGCACTTGGAGATTTTTCTCGATGATCAAGGTTTTGTGCTTCATCTAAAATAACAGGGAACGGTTTATTTTTATCTCCGTGGTGCAACTGGTAGTTCCAGATATCCCATAGAATAAATTCTGTAATCATCAGCTGTACATCACGATTAAATCCTGTTAATTGAACAATGAATACTTTCCCTTTTTGATTAAGCAGATCTCCCCAATCATATAACGCATTATGATTAAACGGATTTTTATCAATAAATGGCTTAATTTGTGACCTTGCTGTTTTAGCTGGACCAGAAGCATCTTCTTCTAATTCAGCTAATAAGAATTCAAGATTCATCTGTTCACCATGTTTATTTAAACCGCGCATTACTGCCTCATATATCGCATTTTGTTGTTGGATACCGAGATCTTTATAAACGGCAGAAAATACACTTTTAATACGCTCAGCAACGTCCGTATTATCTTCATCAATATAGATACCTTCATCCAGTTCTTTTTGATTACGTTTAAACGGATTAACTGGAAACTTATCTTTCGCTACTAGGAACTGTTCAATATTATTTTGCAACTGTTCCTTAAACTCTGGTTCCAGCTTGGAGCTTTTGAATCCATCTGTGTAATCAAATATCATACTTGAAATTCCATTTTGAGCCAATTCAAGAAGTAAGCATTGAATAAAGTAACTCTTTCCTTGTCCTGACTTTCCTGAAATTAAAATATGTCTATTAGCTAGATCCGGGTTTCCAAACTCCCAATATATTTTTTGAGTCGATCCATCTATTTCACCTAATAATACTCGAATATCATCTAGGCATTTTTCTTCCTTTGGCAGTTCACACTGCACCGGCTTCGGAGCGACTGGATTCGGAGAATTTTTTACTTCCCCATCCGAGCTGTAGCGGTTACTTAATAACCCTTCTGGATTGATATCTGTTCGACCAGAGTGAATTTTCATTTTCAGTTCTTCAATTTCTTCAACAACACCTGTATATCCGTCCTCTTCTGTGAGTTCAAGTAATAAAATATCGTCCTCTACCTTAACAAATCTCCACGTCTGGTCTTTTTTAAATGATAAAATAGCACCTTTACCGATTATGGTATCTAAATGTCCATTTACTTCATAATCATCATTTAGCAACCTACTCTTCACATCTTCAATCTTCTCATAAGATTTTTCTGGCCAAATCTCATTTGCAATGAATTTTTCTGTATTTGCTAGTAATAGCTGTACAAAGAAGTTTCGGAAGAACTTATGTTTAAATAAATGCACTCCATCTTCATTTGTTTTGGAAAGTTGTGTATCAAACAGTTGCTTTGTTCCATAAATTTGCTTTTTGGCTTTAGCAATCGCGCTATCTTGATTTAAACCAATTTTCACTTCTACCGGATAGTAGTGAACGAACAGATTATTATCCCTTATTTCGACTCCAATTAACAATAAGTCATCACTATGGGCACCTTTACCACCTAGATTCTTCGCTGAAAATACGCCTTCACTCTTCGTTAATTTTACAGCACCAGCAACACGTAATATTTCTTCTAAAGAAATTGGAACCCATAAAATATTTTCATGATCTAATGCACTTAACATATACTTCACTGCAGAGATTATGCTGAGCTTTTCACGTGAAAATTGTCCTTTGCTTCCTATAATTCTAAGTAGCCACTCACCATTTAAACTATTGAAAGCTTTAATAGCTGTGTCTATTTTTTCTGATGTAGAAACAATATCCTTTTCCGCTAAATACTGTTCAATAATTGTTTGATACTGTTTTGATTTATCCGTTACTGTGATTGCATCATATTGAGTTGACGATGAGTACTGATCACTATAGTGAATAACTAATAAATTGCGTGATGAATCTTGGAAGAAGTCTAGACCAACATTTGGTTCAATAAACGTTACCCAGTACGAAGACTCATATAAATGATTAAGCACTTCTTCATCATAAATAGATGTTCTTGTAACAATTGTCTCGTTTTTTCGATACGGATTCGTGCCATCATTATTTAAATTGCTTCCTAACTCATTTATCCCACTAGCAGTTTGAACTAGCAAATGATTTTCATTTAAAACATTCCTTAACCCAAATCCTGTTCGATAATCCGCTTGCGTACTGATAGATGATAAAGAAGACAATAAACCATTCAATGATAGTCCTGTTTCAATATCTTCCATCGTACTCTTTGCATGTTTTTCATTCGAAATCATTTTGTAGAATGAGATATGAGCATATCCGTACTCTTGCGTACCTGTAAGTTTGTAATAAAAAACGTTCTCTCGAATTAATCGAAGTACGTCAGCTGCATCAAGAATCTTGGACGCTAACGATAAATCAAATGCTTCCTCAAATTTTTGAACATCATCATATACCGAAAACTTCTCAAAGTCACTAAGCATATTCTGTTCATGGTATAACGCTACCTCTACAGGAATAATCTTAGTTGGCCCTTTTTTATCTATTTGTTTCTTAATAAAGTTTACCAATCCACGCACAACTTCTCTGTCATTGTTTATGTTAATGACATTTATTCGTATCGGCGATTTCGACTCTTGTAAGAATAAATATTGAAAATGCTCTACAAATTGATGTAATTTTTCTTCAACTACATTCGCTAGGAAAGCATTCGATTCACCTATTGCTACTTTTTGAATTGGTTCGTAAACAATCCATTCCGGTGCATCATTCTGAGAAATCGGACGATATAACTCATCACCTTGTCCATATATATATGGCAATAAATTATTAGGATGTAAACGATTCAAAATATGCGCTTCAATTACTTCACTTTTAATCTCTTCGTGAATTTTCAATTGATAAGCAATATTGAGTGGATGTAAAGGAGTTAATATAATGCGTTGTTCCTCCTCAATAACCCCTACCTTAAATAAGTTCTTTTCTTCCTCTTTTAACATCATATTTTCTTGTATACCTGCAATACTGTCATTAAATGCAGTCAAATACGTTATTGATAGCTCGCGTAATTGATCATCCATAAAGCAAAGACTAGGAACTGTTTTATTATGCTTATAGTAAGTAATAAGATTTGTATAAGCATCTTTCACACTTTCATTAAGGGCTAACTCTATTTTCTGTAAACCGGACATACCCCTTACTGCATAAAAGATTTCATCTTCAATCCAAGCTTTTTCATCTTTTAAATAATTGCGGAATCCTTCTTTCGCTGAAAATTCCCTTGCACCTTGCTTTAATTTATTTGTAATCTCGTCGTATTTAAAGTTTTCTTGGTGCTCTCTTTTCAACTTCCATACTCTTCCGCCTGATACAGGGACTGTTTTCGCTACCTGCTCCTTAAGAAGAATTGGGAGTGTAGATTGGTTTATTTGAATTGAAAAGGATAAGCTATCATCATTCCATCCAGATGAAGCTTCAGAAACTTCAAAACTTCCATCTTGCCAATTTACAACTTGTCCATCTTCCTCAATGAATACCTCTTCTGGATCGCAAGCTATATCACCAAAGATAATACTCTCTTCCATTTTATTTATGACCAATCTTTTTTTACTTACATTTACTTCATACAACGTTTGAAGCTTTTGTAAAAATGAAGGTTCACATTCTACAACAGCAATATGAAACTCATACTTTGATTTCGTTTGCATTCTATGTGTATACACAATTTTGTGGAATGATGTTTCATTTTGTTTATGTATTAAGTTGACAGACAACTTCTTGCCAGATACCGTGCATAATTTTTCAGAATTCTTATGAATATATTCTTTCTTCAGCTTATCGTCAAACTCAAAGGTCATATTAATTTCTTCAACACGTTCCGGATTAAAAATGACTAAGTAGCGTTTACGCTGGCCAGCTTTTGTATCCGATTGTGCTTTTTCCCAATATACAAGACCTTCTTTTGTTTTCTTTTTTGTTGGTTCAATATATTCAAGTGGACGATCTGTCACCAGCATCTTATCATTTGATTCTTTCACAAAAACATAATCTGTTTGTTGCCAATCATCTTTTCTTAAACGTGAAACACCCTTTTCATCAAATAACTTCTCTAATTGACTTTCAAGATGTTCATACTCGTGCATATGCTGCACTTTCTCAAAAAATGTAGCATTCTCTTCTAGTCTTTTCTTCATTTGAGCTGAAGTATATTGATTTAAATTTTCATCGTAGAAGAGGCCTAAACTTGAATAATCCCCTCTATCAATTTCTTTTTTGGATAAAAACCCAAGAATCTCTTCATAATCCCATAATGAAGGACGCACAATTGTATCATCTAATTTTTTTCGTAAATAAAATGATAATACTTCTTTTTCTTCTTTTTTTAACGTAGATGCTTCAATTTCATCTTTTAGTGTTTTTAAAATTGACTTTACGTTAAATGGCATCCCTTCCTTTTGAAGGTCACTGCTACCGCCCTTAATACTATCTAATGTTTCATGACATATACTCAGTAAAGCCGTCTTTTCCCAGTCTTCTTTCTGTTCTCCCACTGCGTTACGAAGTGTTACTAAAAAGTCAGGAGTAACATTTTCCGATGTAGTCGCTACGACAACTTTCATCTCTTCTAAAATATTAATAGAGATTGTTGTATAAGGGGCTCCTTGTTTATGCTGATAATGAAACGGTTTAGATAATTCATGTTCTTGCAACGTATCATAAAACGATTTTACTTGCTCATGATTGTCAAACTGCAAATAAAATCGTTCACCTCCTCGGAGGTTCTCCTGCTTCAAATAACCGATTAATTTCTCTGAAAGGTAATTATAAAATTGGTTTGACATACTGCGCATCACCACTATCACTTTTTTTATCTATTAGGTTTAGTTTATCGAATAACTGTACAATTTCTTCCTTTGAATATCGATCAAAGAATAGACCACGAGCTTCTAAGTCAGCAAATACTTGCTTTAATGGTTTCCGTTCATCCTTTAAGCTTAATGCCGTCATAAGCAGTAGCATATCTTGACTAATGTTCAACATATAACCAAGCGATCCTCTCGTTTTTAAGAAATACTTTTTCCCGATTTCTTCTATTGATAAAGAGTATCTATGGCGAGGTCCTTGCATTGTATCTTTTTCATATGCCTCTTCTATACTACTGAATAAAGCATGAACAAGCACATCATAGTCTAATTCCAAGTTTTCTTCGAATAATTCTAAAGAGAGGTGCCCTCTATATTCCATTACCCAGTCACGAAGCATTTCTAAAAATAAAGTTCTCTCCTGATTCTCCAGCTGCTCATATACTTCTTTTAATTGCGGATAACAACAAGCTCTGTCGACTCCCATTAAAGAATTCAAATGCTCTAAACAGTTGATATGGATTAACAAATGACGTGCTGCATCCTTAATCATTTGATAGCCTTGGGTATATCCTTTTCGATTTTTACTCGTAGACTCCCAGTCCAGTGTAAAATACACTTCATTATTTTTTTCAAAATTAGCTCTCGAACCTTGTGAAAGCTTTAAGTTTAACTGTGTAATATAAAGAAAATAATAATAACTTAAAAACAAATAGTAATGCGTTTTAAAATAGTCTTTATGTTTCGCTAAGAACATAAAATCATCTTTAAACAATTTTGAAATATAGGGAATTTGATTCACATAACGTCCATCTCTTTCATATGGCTCTAAATGCTCTAATTGATCCAAAACAAGACGAGAAATTAAATCTGTGGACTCTCCCTTACAAAACACACTCTTAACTTCATCTTTTTCATCTAACAATATATCAATGAGAAACTTTGCAATTTCTTGTTCCCCTTTTTTATCAGCACCCTCACTGAGTGACAAATATTGAAACAAGTGCGGATGAAAAATTTTAATCGTACTATAATTATCCTGTAAAAATGTACGTAATATTTGTTCAAAATGCGATTGATCGTCCTTCGATACATTTATAATCTTACTAGTCTTTCTAATCAAATCTTCAAGATTAAGTTCCTCCTTTAATTGATTACCACTCACAAGGCGTGTGAATTCCCCTAAAACACCTTGGAACCCTTTCATAAACTTAGCCCGTTCTGTTCCCCTCGTCGTAAAAGGAAACAGAGGTGCTTTTTTATTTATTGTATGTTTTAAACCCACTTGATTTTGTTTGATACTTAAAGAACTTCTTAAATCCTTTAAATTCTGTCTTCCAATCATTGTCTATTCCCTTCTAAACGTAAATTCTTCAAAATCTTCGTCATATGCTAATTTAAACGTTCCATTTCCATCTAGTTGAACAAACAATAGTTCCTTATCTCTATCTCCTAATTTCATCACTCTGTCTACAAATTCAACAAATTGAATACAATCTTCCCTGTCTTTTTTATTTGGACGATACCCTTTTAACAACTTAACCATCATTTCATATAAAGGATAATCAATTTCTAAGGGAACTGTATGCTCTTTATCTTTATTAGAAAATGCAAGTACCACGTTCAATTTAAAGCGATTTAAAACTCCTTGTTCTCCCTCTTGTAAATGTGCTACAGATGGTTTAAGGATAAGAGATTGAGCAACTTGTGTAGCCTCATTTGAATTATCCATATACACATAATCTGTTTTCGGACTTCCATTCCACAAGAAAATCGATTTTTTCGCTAAGTTATACATATCTTTTAAACTAGCTCGATTTCCAGTATTAAATGCATATAAATATTCCATGTATTTCTTATAATTTTCATCTACAAATGTTTCATTTAACGTCTTCGACAAAAAGAAAGACATACGAATTAACGTTTTATTAAATATTTGTTTAGATGAACCACTTAATTCAAAGAAAGATCCCATTTCTTCTAATTCATCAACCCACCGTTCAAGACATCGTAAATCTAAATGCTTTTGAAAAGTATCCTTCATATTCACGGAATTATTAAGCTCAATTAACATTTGATCAACGTTATTTGAACGATGATGAATCGGATCCATCTTTGCGATAACAGCTAATAATTGTGATTTATCTTGTCCACCAAATAATAAATTAGGTAGTAGAGCTTCTGTTTTTTCAATTATTCCAGCACCTAAAAGCTCATCTTTTCCATGAGAAGGTACCAAAATATCATAAATAAAGTTAAGCATAGATCGTGTCGAGATAATCATTTTATGCTTTACAATCGCTTCTATTAATATTCTTAAGAGTCCATCTCGAATTTCTTTTCTCTGAAGCAATTCGTAGTTAGTCATAAAAAATCCACTTATATTACGTTCCTTATCCTTTAAATAAGCTCGATAAAATGGATTTGTTTCTGATTCCACTACTAATCGTTCCATAATTGCTGAAAAGTAATCCGACCTTGGCCCAATATCAGTCAATTCGAACGGTTGATAATCACTAAAGCTAATTAATTGAAAATAATTATTCGCTTGATTTCCAGTAACAGTAGAGGACTCGAAAATTTCCGAAGCTAATATAAACCTTGTTAAAGTTTGATAGTTTTCTTTTGCATAATTAGATTCAATAAAATTATGAAGTACCCCTAAGTTGATAGCTAAAATAAGTTTACATCCCGATTTTTCAATTTCACTATCACTAAAAGGTTTTAGTTCTTCTGCTAATGTATCAAGAGAGCTCTTTTGAGGGTCAAAACTTTCAGTTGCATCATTATGAACAGAAAAATTAGCCATTAATTCAGGGTGTTTATTTTTTACATATGATAATAAGTGAGACTTCCCGTCACCTACGCTACCGCATAAGAATATTAATTGGGATTCATTTTTTCTTGCTGCATTCGTTAAAGCAGACATTAAATCATGTTGTATCGTTCTTTCAACATGTAAATACTCTTTAAAAGAACTAAATGCATTAGGGTTTTCTATTGCTTCCTGTGATGATTCTCTCAATTTTGAAAGCTCCCTAAGTAAATAACTTTCACCTTCTTCAAGAATGAAATCTTCTACATAATGTGCCTTTTCTACTTCTTCAACATGAATAGCTGTAATAACTTCGTTATTCTCAGAGTTATTATCTTGTTCCTCAACTTCATCAACCACCGGCAACACTTCATCTTTTTTAATTTCTTGTTTTTGAGCTGCCACTTCCATAAGAACCTTTAACTTCTCTTCTAAACTCGCAGATAATTTCTCTTCTAATCTTTCTACAATATCTATGTTAGTTTTAGGCTGCGGATACTTATACATCGGAGCAACAAATTCGTAACTTCCATACACTTCCATAAACCACACTGCAATTTGAAATAGATTTTTGTGCATTTTAAAAGCATTCTCTAATCCACCTTCAATGTGTTCATGCGCTGCCTTGTTCCCTAAATATCGAATTGTATCGAAAGAACGTGCAATCTCTTTTGGTAAAATATCTTCCCTTTCTAACTTTTGAATTCTATCTACTTGTTTTGCATATTCTAAATCATAAAATTCATGTTCTGCAGCAATACGCTTTGACAGTACTTCAGAAAATACTCTTCCCTTTATTAAAACCGTTTGCGGATCTTGATAAAAACTCTCTTCGATGCTCTTTCCTATTTCCGCTAACTCAGGCAAAATGCCTTGCAAAAAATCAAATATATATTTGTCCAATGACATAACACCTCTTAATATGTAAATACTATTTTATATAGTCCATATTATACAATATCTATAGAATATTTGTTGTTATTAGGTATAAACACAACATTTCCGTCATATTTAAAACGCTAAAAATAATATGTGTTTATCCTAACCTTCCCGACTCTTACATCCAATTTTCAGAAATAAAAATAGCCTGATTCTGTCTTGATACAGAATCAGGCTATTTTTTAAAATTTTCTATTTTGTAGGAATTACAACTCTCTTTATAAGAACCCATTCTAAATTCTTAAAGTAAACTTAGTTGTACCCAACAACAAGTGCATTCCCCATACAGAAATATCTATTTCTCTGTGGCATACCTGTGTTTGTCCAATCCATAGGAAACCCGTTCAGTAATTCGCATTCCACAGGAGTTAAATATCTTAGTCTTCTTGTATATGGATCTTCAATAACATGGGAACCTCTGTTACATGTTCCTTCACTTGTTAACATTGTACGGCCTGGTTTTTCTAAATCATCCGGGAAGGCCATGCCTCCGTCAACACGAAGCATTTGCATTTTTACATCTATATTTCGATAATTGGCAATTAAATCAATCACTACACAATACTCTTTTTTTCATGTAATCTTAACCCACATCCAATTTGCTATATAAAGATCATTAACGACTCCGTTGGGCGAACAAATATAAGCGTATCAACAGAAAGAATATCCAAACCTTCATTAAATAAATCAGCCGTAAAGACTGCATCAAGTTCCCCGTTATCTAATAAAGCGATCGCATCTTCTCTTGATACATCTTTCAGAATTATCCCTTATACAAAATATTTTTACCAAATACTAATAGTGAATTTAAATGATTAATTAAAAGTGTTCATCAACTTAGCTGTGAAATATAATCCCAATCTCCGTATCCTTTACAAATAGTTTGTATGAAAAATTGACTAAAATATCTCAAATTGTAATCAATACATAAAAGACAAAAAACTGCCTCTTTTAAGCAGTTTTTACCGTCTTTTCTCGAAATGTCATTTGTTCTTCCTTGGATAGTTCAATTTCACAAACCGTCCACTCACCGTTTCCCTGATTAACTGATACATGGTGTGAAATATCATGAGGTGTGAAAATATATAACTCTCCCATTGCCAGATGCCAAAAATGAAACACATAATGAACTGTTTCTTGTGCTTTCTTCCATTCTCCTCTTGTTAAATAAAAAACAAAAGAATGTTGTGCGCTTTTCACTTCAATATGTAGCTTCTCTTGGTTTGTATAGGAAACAGTCGACAGTAAGTCATAACCTGAAAAACTTGAAAATTTACTTTCCCAATGAGGGTATGAACCGACTCGTTCTTTTTCGTATTCTCTGCTTAATTTCTCGCCTTGGTTTCCTGTTTCTTTTTTCATTTCGTCATTAGGAGCAAAATAACAAACCAATTCTTCCCACCATTCAATGGCTTCATCTGTGGTTTCACGAAGAAGCTCCAATTCCTGAAGCAATATTGCCATGTCCCGTTTCTCCTGTGGGCTCTTGATTCTTTTCAGGCACTCCAGTCTCCCCTTGTATACCTGTTTAATCCATAAAGGTTGAAGATGAAGAAGAGAATCTTTCAGGAAACTTTTCATGGATTCTTTTGTTGATGGACCTATTTTAGAAGAAAAAAGGTTTTCGTTAGATTGAAACTTTTTTCCCTTCTCTGTAAGATACCATAATCCATTATTTTCTACGATACAGGACGAAGCATTCAATAATTTAAGAACCGTATGGGGCGTGGTATAGACATAGTTGGTCTGTTCCTGGAACATTTTTACCGATACGGGTTCTTTTGCAAGCGAATTTAAAAATTCAAAACAAGAAAGAAGTGTTCCAATGGAGTACATAGCATTCCCTCCGGTTAGTCTGTTGACAGAAGCAATGAATTTAATAAGTTCTTGGAATCATCTAAATTCATCCCGCTGTAAAACCCATATTGTTCCTCATAATCCGAGTCTGTTACCTCTCCTTCATTTTCAACCGATAAACGTTCGTCATTTAAAACCTGGTACATATTAAACAGTTTCAAATCCAATCGATTATCCACATTAACATCAATGCTTCCATTTAATAGGAGGATTTCAATCACGACTTCCCGTTCGTCGGAAAGACCTACCCGATGCGTTCGGTTAATCGCTTGCTCGAACAGTCTTGAATCATAATTGCGGTCGATGAACACCTGATAATGGCAAACTTGATGAAGACTGATTCCTTCCGAAGCCGCCATCGGATTGGCAATCATGACAAAGCAACGCTCATCTTCTTTGAAACGCTTGATTTTTCCTTCCCTTGTATACGGATCATCCTCATCGCCTGTCGGGGTTTCCCCAAAAATAGTCACAGGCTTTAAAGGGGCAAGTTTCCTTTCTAGCAATTTAATAGTATCAATGAAATTGCTCCATATTAAGACTTTTTTCCCTTTTGAAGCAAGTTCGTAGGCGCGGGCAATAGCCACCATCAATTTGGGACTTAACTGTTTGGTCGCCTCCTCAAATTCTTTCACATACGCAAGTTCTGGAGAAGATTTCAAAAGAAGACGAGGATTGGATGAAAGCTGGATCATCTTAATTGCATATCGTCTAATCCGCTTCACCATGTCCATATAATAGGATGATTCATATTTCAAACGGTCCAGTTCCTCCCCGATTAAACGGTCATAAAGGGCTTTTTGTTCTTTATTCATATGAACAATAGTCTTTTTAATGGTATAGGGACGAAGATTCATTTCTTGTTTGGTAGTACGGACATATAGGGACTGCATTTGCTGAGCTACGGAATCTGCATTCGTTTTAATAGAAGGAAGCAAAAACTGATGTTGACTGACTAAGTCTTCCAAGGAATTCGGCATGGGTGTACCACTCATGATGGTTTTGTATTTAGGAAGATGGGCTAGGTTTAAAATAACCGTTCCAGTTCTTGAGCTAAGCCCTCCTTTCATCTTATGGCATTCATCCAAATAGAGAGCCACCTTGTTTTTCCGAAGAAAAGAGGAGATTATTGTGTGAACATTTAGCAATTGTTCATAGGTAATGAAAAAAACATCGAATTTCCCTGAAAGAAGTGCCTCAATCTTTGCAAAACCTCCTTCTAAACGGCAGGTGGTCAGGGGAGAGGAGAAGCAAAAGATATTTTCTTGCTCCCATGAACCAATCACATTTTTTGGACCAATTACCATCATAACCAAATTATTCTCTTTTTTTTTCCGAATCCCGTAAAGGGCATAGGCGCAGGCTGTTTTCCCTGATCCAGGAACTGAATAATCCGCATCTGCACTTTTCTCAAGAAGGAGTTTTACATTCCGCATCTGATACCATTTTAATATCCTGGTGAATCCGATATCCTTTAAAGTAGCAGAAACTTCCTGTTCTGTAAGAAACATACCGAAAAAAGAGGTATCTTTTATTTCCTGCTGGCTTTGTTTCGCTTTGACTAAGATGCTTTTAGCTGTATCACTAATCGTTACCTCTTTTTTTAAATTATGGATGCGGATAAACGCCCCGAATGCATTCATCTGATTTAAAAATTTCCATGCAGGAATTACAGGTTCATCTTCTTCCTGAAGTTGGTAAATTTGTTTAAAGTTATAAACAATGGATTCATGATAACCTTTGAAATCAATAAAGAATTCATTGGTATCCTGAAGGTATTCAACATTCATTTTCGCACCTTCTTTGAATACTCTGTTAGAAGTTTCAGGGCTTGGTCAATATAGGCTGCAACCCTTTGAGCATGTTCGTTTGAATAATGGGCAAAAGAATTCTGTATATGGTCAATCGCTTGGCGCATTTCCATTTCAGGAATTAATTTATTTTCTTTGTCTTTCGCCTTTATTTTTTCAATGTCAATGACTTTGTCAATCATTACCCGAACCTGTCCCTGTTTCTGAGGTTCCAAATTTTTCAGGGTTGTAAGTATCTTTTCAGCATTGCTTAAATCCCCTTCATCTCCAAACAAGGCATCGATTTCATCTTTTTCCTCATCAATTTTACTAGGGAACTCCAATAACGCATCCGCAACAGGACCAATTTCAAGTAAAGTTTCTTCAATCTTTTCTAAAAAGTTGCCGATACGGCGGAAATATAAAAACAGACGTTCAGGTCGCTCCTCAATCGGAAGGATTAAATACCCGTAGCAAAGATGTTCCGCTAGTTTTTGCTTGGCGGGTTCCTTCCCTAGTTTTTTCTTCATATCGTAAAGCGCTTCAAGGGCAGATCTTTCATGTTCTATTAAACGGTACTGATGCGGTTTTCCGATATGGTTCAAATACAAAAGACCTTCTTCGAGAGCATGCATCATCTTGACTGCATCGAGTTTCGGAAGGCGGAATTTTTTTGCCACTTCCTCATTCGCTTTATGGCTAGATCGCTTGTATTCCATCATCCAATTAGCGGTTTCATACCATAAATAATTCACAGTCACATCGGGTTCAAGCTGTTCTTGGATTTCAAATTCATCGATTTCTGATTCCGTTGCGTCTTCCGGAAGATATACGCATCGAATCTCTTTGAAATGAGCATATTTCACAGGGGCAAGCTCGTATAACTTTTTCATAATGAAATACCTTGAGTTTCCATTTACCAAGATGTTACCAAGTGAAAGAATTAGAGGTGTAGTCTGATGCTCTTTTACCAATTTGTCTTCCAACTGAGCACTGTCTTCCCCTAAAGCAAAACACAGAGCTTTTTCAACCATCTCCTGAACTTCTTTTCGGCGGATATCTGCTGAAAGTATCTCTTCCGTTAGTCGACCATTGGTCTTAGCAATACATTCTTTCATAGCACATTGTATCCGATGGTTCCTCGGACGGTAATAGATATCCTCAATTGGAACTAGCACGATTTTGAGGGACTTTATTTCCCCTCGAAATTTCAAAGGATGGTACTTGTAATCAAGCGTTCTAAGAGACAGCTTAATTTGTTCATCGATTGATTCTTGGTTGATTTTTTTTGCTTCCATAAATTCACTCCCTTTTCCCATAGTTAAATTATGAGACTTTTCTCCCATCTTCATACTATTAATTTTCAATAATAAACTAAATACCCTTATACATAGAACATCGATATTAAAGACTTTTAAAGAGTAGCTTTTAAATTTAAAGACATTAAAATTTCTAGAGTTGGTATTAAATCCTCATCTGAATTAATTGTTAACAGTCCCTGAATAGTAAAGTTATTTCACTTCCACAAACGAGTTTTTTTTAATCGCTTCCTATATATTTGATTTCTATCTTACCACCATATGAATTAGCCGTATTTTATACCTGAATTTAAACATTCAGAATTTATGGTATATTTATTTTAGAATAAATATATTTTATATGAAATATAAGGGAGTTATATTTTGTGGATTCAGTAAATGAAACAGAACAAGAAATGACTAATCAACAAATTATGGAGATGTTATCTAATTTAACCGAAGGCGATGAGCGAGATTCAGAACACATTCGAAATAGTCTTCAAACTCATATTGATGTTATGAATGCGCATTTAATAGAAGGATTAGAACATAGAGAAATAGATAAACTCACTTTAAATTATCAAGTAGACTCTGATGGAAAAGTAATGACAAATGGTTCTATTTCTTCGAGAATTTTATATTGGTTAGGTATCAAAGGTAAGGAAAGTGGAAAATCCATTTTCTTAGGCATCTTTGCAAATAAAAGTTTAGAAAAAATAATTGAAATGCTCAAAGATGCAAGAACAATGTATGAAGAAAGACGGAAAATTAATATAATGATCAACCTATTCCAATTCAGTAAGTTGGCTAATAATCATATAAAATTTAGAGAATTGTTAAGCGCATATGATCGGCTTTATATGGCGAAGGTTAACAGTTTCCCAAAAATAACAGCAAAAGCACGTATCCAAGATCCATTGCTAAGAGTGTTACTCGAAAGCCGTACACTTTTAGAAGAAGTAATAGAGTTAGAAAGTATCTCCAATATTTTGAGAGAAATGGCACTACGAACTTTACAAATTATTGAAAGCGAACAAATCTTAGCCTTTGAAGATGAAGCACAAGAACTTAATAGAATTTTAGGATACAGGATTTATTTTAATAATAGTAATGCTAAGACAAACACAGCTTTAGATGAAGCGGATACAGATGATTACAAAATATCAATAGAAGATAAAACTTTGATAGAGGTTGAACCACCTTTTTCCCAAAAACAAGAAGATGATTCTCAACGAACAAATAACCAAAGAAGAGGTCGATGTGCGACGAATCGAAATTATGAGAGAGAACAAAGGAGAAATAAAATTGTTGGTGATGCAGCAGAAGTAATGGTGTTAAATATTGAAAAAGAAAAACTAATAGCAGCTAATCGTGCAGATTTAGCTGAACAGGTAGAACATGTTTCAGAAACACAGGGTGATGGTCTTGGATATGATATCAAATCTTTCGAAATAGATGGAACTGAGATTTATATAGAAGTGAAGGGTTCTAGTGAAACAGTAAATAAAGGATTCCTCATTTCAGACTCTGAAGTAAGATTTTCAAGAGAATCTGCAGAACAATTCTATCTTTATCGCGTATACGATTTAAATAGTAATAAACCTAAATATTTTAAATTAAAGGGTCCTATAGAAGAACATTTCGATTTAGTACAGACAGAATATTTCGCAAAAATTAAGTAAAATCCTGTAGTCCCTATTTTAAACAACTTTTAATTAAAACAGGGACTACCCAAAAATACGTATATAATGATTTTATAATGACTCTATTAAACATTATTATTAATCTTATAATTACTTTGTAATAATTACCATAATATCTCCTTTTTACTTTATATCTATACCAATTAACCAAATGGGCATACTTAAAACGCTTTTAAACTCTTCAAATATATTCTTAGATTTTTCGAAATTTACTGTTCCACCACTTATCGCATTAGCAAGGTTTCCTGTTGCAGTTATATAAATAAATAAATCTACATCTTCATCTCGTTCAATTTGAATTACTTTTAATATATCTCGATAAACTAGACCCCAGTTACCAAATTGAATTTCACCGAGAATAGTTGGAATTTGCTTTTTAAAGTTTAAATCAGTACCAGTAGGTGTGTCTAAATTCATCTTTTTTGATAATTCATGCCAAAGCGGTCGTTTATCTAGTTCTTTTTGCCATAACTCTTGTCCATCAAAAACAGCCCTTCTACCAGAACATAGATTTCTAAAATTAACCAAATTGTATTGGTCATCAATGTGAGCAAAATCAAATCCACCTGTTTGTAAAGAATCCAAAAAAACACCTTCTTTAAATGTAACCTCATATTTAAATTTTAATTTTGATTTTTTAAATCTATTTCTAATCCCTTTATTTAGAGGAGTAGTTTCAATTCTTCCTTTATAATAGGGGTTTCTTTTAGTTTTTTTGAACTCATAATTGAACTTTTGTTCAGTTACCTTTCCGTTAAGAGCTGACGTAATAGCCTCTTTTACATCAGTATAGTTCTCTAAAAATAAGTCGCTGTGTCGAAAATGTTCTTCATCAGCTATGTATAATTCACCCGAAGTTCTTTGTTTCCATTCTTCAGCCTGCTGTTTATCCATTTTCATTTGTATTATTTAACCTCAGTTCTTTTTAAAATAAATTTATCCAATCATCCAAAATGATTACTTCACTAATCTTAGTATTATTTTTTGTAGGGTGCTGAACATGTTTGATTTTGAACGTTTTTGATGCTCCTAACCCGATAATCAATAATAGGACGCTCAATTAATTATTTAATAGCAGCAAGTATTCAACGAACATAAATCTCAATTATTAATTATAACAAATTTAATGTACTAATTAATCCCACTAATTCATCTACCGTAATGTTAGCATATTAAATCAAGCCTGTATAAAAAATTCCAAAATATACTTCATATTTTAACTAAAATTCATGACATTCGCTAAAAATGCATTACAAAAAGATGATACTTTAGCGTCAGGTAAATTAGTGCAGGACTATATATGGAATATTATGGATGCTAGACACGCAGGTTCCCAATAAAAAAGGCCCCTTAGTATGGGACCTATACTCACTGCTACATCTTTTATTAACCTCTTCTAATAAGTAATGACAGCACTCCACATGCCCGAAGTGTATGTTAGTGAGACGAATATATGAAAGAACAACAGATGCTACTTAAACAATTCATGATATCCATTTTATTCCAATCAAATTATAATGATACTAGAGTTAATATGGGGGATTAGTATTGAATTATCTAATTGGTTATAAAGATGCTGAAAGAAATCTTGGACATGAGGATCCAATGCTAAAAGAGTATACATATGGAGAATCAGGAGCCAATACTGAAAAGCTCCTAAAAGTGAACAAGGGAAATTATCTATTCTTTCATAAGACAGTACATAACAAACGCTATATAACTGCATATTATGTGATTGAAGAAGTTGCACTTGTAAAAGATGTAAAACATAATCGTCTAATAATGAATAAATATGATAACCCTCACCTAAAGAAAGAGTTGAAACAACTAGCATCGAGTGAATGTATTGCGTTTGGAAATCCTATTCTATCTAAAGTTCTTCAAGTACCCTTGGAAATCACACCTGAGTTATTAAGTAAATTATCAAGGCCTGCAAATCTTAATCCTGGTCAAACTTTGTTAAGTGCAATTTCTTCTGCACTTCGTACTTGGAAGGAATTAAATCAATCTGATGTTGATTATTTATTAAACTTAATTGAACAAAATGAAAATAAGGGTAGACTTGCTAATAGAATTTTAACTGCCGAAGAAGTATTTCAAGTTTTAGAAAAAGGTATCGAAAAATTTATCGTTTCTAATCCTGCAATACTTGATGAAAACTATAAATTAGAAAAGTCACAGCATATCTTTTCAGATGAATCACGTTTAGATTTGTTACTAAGAGATACTTCTAGTAACGAATTTATCTTATTCTTTACCCCTTTCAAACCATTTTTGATAACGGTTTGAAGTATAGGCCCCCGTTCCTTTTTCATGATTATGTGGCTGACATGTTAACTGCATATTACTTATGTCATTTATTCCACCATCTTCTAAAGGAACTATATGATCATAGTGAATTTCTCTATCTTCCAAAATGCGAGATATATTTGAAAGGTCCGTACCACAGACAACACATACACCCCTATCCCTAAAAAAGACTGCTTTTTTCACCCAACCTGGTGGTGTAACCCTCTGTAGATATCCTGGCCGTATGTATAAATCTCTATTATTAATTTCTATATCATCCCATTCTTTCATTTTTTGATAATCTGATATTAACTGATTAAATTTCATTAAAAACTCTCGGTTTAGAAATAATATATAAAACACTTCTTCAACTATAATTTCTTTTAACTTAGACATTACACCTATAGATTCTAAGTATTCATAATACTCAACGATATCATCTTCATTAAGGGTAACTTTCGCTTTTCCTTTATCAACAAGCCATTGGTCGATCCCTGAATTTTCAATATTATGATATAATAATGCATTATCTATCCAAAGAATATATGAATGCCTTGTAATTATATCTTCAAGTTCTTGATGAATTGTTTCATGAAGTATTATGTCAAAGCAATACTCAATAAATCTGTGAAGTGCACTATTCTTACTATATTTATAACAAAATAGTTCTCCATCAAGAAAAGGTTCAAGTTTTTCTTGATAATTAATTGATCCATGTACAATATTGTTAAGTGCATTAGCAAAAAAATATGTACTATAGTATCTCATTTCAAACCACATTTTCTAACCCCCTCATAATAATATTTTTACTTAAAACTAATTAAATTTTTTATTCCCAACTGATTTATAATCCAAAATCATCTCTTTCCATAATAAATTTATTTAAATTAGCTCTTCAGTCCTGCTTTGTTTTAATTTTATCCTTAAGCTCAATTGAATATTTCCCTTCTCCCCCATCTAATATTTATATATCTTACAATTTCATTCATAATCTGCTATCTATTGGATAATTTGATTGTTCATTTTTAATCTAAGAAAACAAAAACTACATACATTGTAATTCTAGATTAGTAAAAACAGTACAAGTAACGTACTTAGCTCCGAACCTTCCTCTATGTCTACATAAGTTATTATATTTAATTCTCTTACAAAACATATAATCCCCATATTTTTATTATACTGTGTTTTTTAGTTTTCACTAGAGAATCATCATTTACACTTCAGCTTATATTTATAAAAATTGATATTCACTTGAATATTAAAATTGAATAAATAATACTTTTTCAACTTTAATTAGGGGTTAAATAGGCTATCATTTTCAATTAAAATATCTACGATTATCTCCCTCTTACTCTCCTCTTCACCAATAGCCTCTACAATAACAAATGATATTTCTTCATTAATTAGTCTAAATAATTGCTTTACTATCCATCTCCCTTCATACCTATTTCCAAATTTATCTGCTCAATCCCCTGTTTCAAAAGGTATAGTATCTCCTTCCTCTCGTTTTATTACGAATACTATACTATGTATTATATCAATATTCAGTTGTAAATAATTCCAAAATACAGTACTTTAATTATAAATCTAATACTACTACTCTATTTTTTTATAATATAAACAAGTTGTTATTGAACTTATACACGTCACAATATCTAACTAAAATGAATAATATTATGAATCCAAAATAGAAAAAGAGGCTTCTCAATTTATGAGAAACCTTAAAAATAATTTGTAGTAGCAATAAACCACAATACATCAAATGTTTTCTTCATATAAGTGATACATCTTAACATAATTCTACCGTTTTTTTATTTATGTAGCGAAAATGTTAGCATGTAGTAAAAATATATCTTATATAAATAAAATTGAATAAATTCGCTCAGTAGTATCCTACCCAGTTAGGCTGATATTTTTTTGTCGCTTTCTCTACAGCATTTATCCAATCTCCTATTTCTTGAAGCTGTGCCTCCAACTCTTTAATTGTCATTTTCGTCGAATCTGCTCTTTTCCACAATGTTTCTAAAGCATATTTTACTTCTTCATATGGGTATTGAATTGAATCATGTGCTAATATGCTATAAAAACCTTCTTTTTTGTTACCATTCCGTATAAACCAAAAATTGCATAATCAAGTCCCCTCAAAAAACAATAATTAGTTCTTGAAGGTAAGGGCATAATGTATTTAATGTGTTCAAAGAATTTGCTGTTTTGGAAACGATGAGGTGTTGTATAAAACAAGCCAACTAAGAGTCAAATAAAACCAAAGACAGTGTTGAATATAGAGGCATAGAATTCTCTCACCATTTATTTTAGACTTTATACCATAATATTAAAATACTAAAAACCATATCTGTTCTTCATAACTTCCTCCACTTCCACATCCAATTTTAAGAAATACAAATAAGCTGACTCTGTATTGATACAGAATCAGCCTGTTTTTAAAAATTTTCTATCTTGTAGGAGGTACAACTCTCTTTATAAGAACCCATTATAAATTCTTAAAGTAAACTTAGTTGTACCCAACCACCCATTTCTTCCTCTTCTTTATTGATTTCTAAAATCCGTTTACCCATTCGTTCCACTAACCCAACAACAAGTGCATTACCCATACAGAAATATCTGTTTCTCTGTGGCATACCTGTGTTTGTCCAATCCATAGGAAACCCGTTCAGTAATTCGCATTCTACAGGAGTTAAATATCTTAGTCTTCTTGTATATGGATCTTCAATAACATGTGAACTTCTATTACATGTTCCTTCACTTGTTAACATTGTACGGCCTGGTTTTTCTAAATCATCCGGGAAGGCCATACCTCCCTCAGCATAGAAATATTTGTGTCCAGTTGCTTTTGATACTCTTTCTTCTTTTTTCGGACCTTTCAAATACTGAAGCTCTTCAAACTCTGTTCGACCTTTTTTATTCACCTTATCCATTTTTAAATAATAAGATTCATCAGCTGGTCCAAAGTTTTCATATGCTTTTTGAACAACTTCACCTAATGTTGCAGAGTCTTCAGTTACTGGAAGAACTTCTTCAGTATATACTTGTCCATTTCTCATTACACCAGCGTTATAATATTCTGCTTTAAACGTATCAGACACTTCTACAATGTCACTTGGCAAAGTATATTCTCCTCTTTTTTTGTTCTCCAGAGGCGCTTCATGTACATTAAATATCGGTGCAAAGAATCCATTTTTATATAAGATTTCTAATGACTCATTCCCATTTTGAACAGAAGCAAAATGCGATTCGTTTAAATAAGCGAAAATAAATACCCTTCTTCTTCTTTGCGAGAAGCCATAATCCGCAGCATTAATTACTCGCCACTCCACCGTATAACCCGCATCTCGGAAGCTCGCTAACATAATAGAAAAGTCACGGCCTCTTTGTTTCGCAGGTGACTTCAATAATCGATCCACATTCTCTAATAAAACAAACCTAGGCTTACGGTTATTAACAATGTTCATAATTTCCCAAAAAAGAACACCTTTTTTTCCTTGTATTCCTTGTTCATTCGATAAAGTACGTGCAACAGAATAATCTTGACAAGGAAACCCCCCTACTAATAAATCGTGTTCAGGTATATCTTGCCAAACTTTAGCTATATCCTCATTTACATGTATTCCTTTATTTTCAAAGCGAGTTGCATAACAATTATATGCATGTTGTGCTTTAGTAGACGGTTCCCACTGATTTCCCCAAAGAACCTCAAAGTCTTCATTTGCTTCAAGACCTAATCTAAAACCTCCCACTCCCGCAAAAAGTTCTACTACTTTCATCATAAATACACGAACATCCTTTCGGTATCTTATTTACCTATGCTTCATTATAATAAAAATGTATAGGGAAGATTAGCTGTAATGTTATCCAAACAAGGAAAGACAATCTTCTCTTAATATTGTATACATAAGAACACTAGTGCTTGTTTAGGAACATTATAAACGAAACAGCACTTCTTGTATAGATCGAAAATAAAAATTATTATATACATATATTCCCTTTTTATATTATTGATATGACAATTATAAAAAATGAAAAACAGCTTTTTATTATAGCATAATTTTATACATATTGTTTCGAATAAACCATTCAGCAATTAATTTTAATAAATCAATACGCATGAGAAAGGAATTCACAATGGAATTCACTACAGTAGAAGAACTAATGCACAAAGCTAAAGAAGCGGAAGGAAAAACATTCGGGGAAATCGACCTTACTAACAGATTGGCAAATGTAAAATCAAAAGGTGGTCTCGGCCAAGTAGTAGAAGAAAGTTTTTTCGGATATGAAATAAACTCAAAAGCAGAAGCTGATTTCAAACACCTTGGTGTTGAACTAAAAGTAACTCCATTTAAACAAAATAAAAATGGTTCCTTATCAGCTAAAGAACGTTTAGTTTTAAATATTATCAACTATATGGAAGAAGTTGATACACATTTTGAAACATCAAGCTTTTGGAAGAAAAACGAAAAACTATTGCTTATGTTTTATGAATGGCTAGCAGATGTGGATCGTAAAGATTTTCATATTACGAAAAGTGTGCTTTTCACATACCCAGAAGCTGATTTAGAAATAATTAAACAAGATTGGGAAACAATCGTCACTAAAATTCGCTCTGGAAAAGCACATGAATTATCAGAAGGGGATACAAACTATTTAGGAGCTTGTACAAAAGGATCCAATAAGAATTCTCTTCGCCCCCAACCTTATTCCGAGACACCAGCAATGCAACGCGCATTTTCATTAAAACCGTCTTATATGACAGCACTAGTACGCAGATATATTCAAAATGAAGAACTAGTAAGTTTTACAAATGCAAACGAGTTAAAAAGCAAATCTCTAGAAGAAATTCTTTACTCTAAATTTGAATCATATATAGGATTGACTGATAAAGAAATTGCACAAAAATTATTGGTAGATTATAAACCTAGTTCTAAAAGCTTTGTTCCATCATTAGTAAGTTCTTTACTAGGGATTAAAGGAACACGCCTTGATAATATTGAAGAGTTCGCAAAAGCAAATATACAATTTAAAACAATACGCTTAGAGCCAAGTGGTAAACCTGAACAAAGCATGTCATTTGAAAATATTGATTTTAATCAGTGGACAAATGAATCATGGGAAGAAAGTCATTTACGTGAAAGATTTTATGAAACAAAATTTTTATTTGTTGTTTTTGAATTTAGACAAACAAAAAAAGAAAACCCAAAACGTGAACTTTATTTAAAAGGAATCAAGCTTTGGAATATGCCTGCTCATACAATAGAAACTGAAATGAAACAGCTGTGGGAAGAAGTCAACAAAGTGATAAAAGAAGGCATTCAAATTCAGTATAAGAAACGTGGCGATAAAAAAATCGAAACAAATAATTTGCCCAAGAGCAATTTTAACGGCGTCGCACACATACGCCCAAAAGGTAAAGACGGTTCAGATAAAATAATACTACCTGATGGACAAAAAATTACAAAACAATGCTATTGGTTAAATAATACTTATATAGCTAGTATTATTAATGACAATAACAAATAACCCTTCCTTAAAATAAAACAATACTCCTTTTTATTCAGTATGCAGCTAAATAGGAAGGAGTATTATTTGTCTTTTTATATCATTTTATTAATCTAATGCCCATAAAGATAGCTTTTCAAAACCATAGCATGCAACTATATATGAACACTACTCTATTTTTCTACTTTAGCGTCCATTCCAAAGTAAGATATTCATTCACCTGCTATATCCATCAACAAACTTATAACCCCACGGCATGCTTCTTCATCAAACAACGCATTCATACTATTTAATACTTCCTTCGTATCCGACCAATCATTAATGTTACTCGTACTCGTATAAATCCTTGTATAAGAGGCATCTGGATTTTTAGCTCGTGCACTAATTTTCATGCCTTTGTTTTCAAGTTTTGTAAGTAACGCGATTCTTTTATAAGATTCCAGTGGACCTACTTCTATGATAAATTTCAATCTACCGTCTTTTAAGCGTTCAAACCACATAATTAGGCAATTATTTAACCACCAATTCCATTGTGGTACTCCGAATTTTTCTTCAAGTAATCGGAACTCTGGCATAATGAACGATGGTAGTCTATGATGTATGTTGTAACATTCTTCTTGCAGATTATGTTGTGTAATAAACATTTGAAATGCAGCAGCTAAAGTACCCTTATCTGCTTGATTACTTTGTATGTAATCAGAATGAAAAGTTTCGTTTTCCTCAGTATCTTCCTCATATACAATACTTGTTATTGCCTCAGCTATTGATGAAATGACTTCATTAAAACCATTGCTATTATACATTTTGTTCATTTTACGAAGAATTTCTTCTTTATCTGTCCAACTGTAAATTTCTTCATTTGCAGCATAAATTCTAATATACATAGATCCTGGTTCTTTCGATCTTCCTTTAATAGATATCCCGTTCTCTTCTAATTTGTTCAATAGCTGTAATCTTTTTTCATACTCTAATGGACCTACTTCAATAATTAATTTCATTCGGTCGTCTGCTTTTCTCTCAAACCATATAATAAGAGCGTTATTTAACCACCAGTCTCCTTTTGGTGTTCCTAGAACATCATCAAGCTGTCTCCATTCAAGGAAAATAAAAGAAGGGACACGAATATGTTCACGATAACAAGTGTCTGGAATCTTATTTTGATGAACAAATTGCAAGAATGCTTCTCTCATTACACTATTTCCTATTTCATATACAAAATTAATTGTTTCTGCATGAGCCGCGTATATTTTCCGGAAAGACTCACGCTCCTCTGGATTCAACTGATCAATGATATTTAATGTTGCACTATGCGCAGATTTTCCTAATGTCTTTCCTGCATTACCCACAAATAGAAAATCCACTGCATCTTTATGCTTTTTGTACACATTCATTGCCAGTTCAACATCTTCTTCATCTCGAACAAGTTCACCTTCTAATACATCCAAGTAGTAATAAAGAAAGTCTTGAATCGAATTAGAAATGTAGGTACTGTTAATCTCCAAATATGCTTTTAATATATTTAATATATCTTCGTAATCTAAAATAAAATAATCTGAATGACTTGGAGCGATACCATCCAAACTTAAAAATATTGGAACAATCGTATAGCCTTCGTATGTATCATGAACAAATGTTAAATAGTTCTGTAATTGCCCATCTGATTCTGACGACTTATATTTATTTTCAATCAAGATTACAATCTTCTGAGACTCTGATACAGCTAAAATATCAATGCGTTTATTATCCGTTGTTTGCACTTCACGAAGAACTTCCAAATCATGCAGAGCTTGTTTATGTAACTTAATGAAGTCATATTTACCAATTAAATTTTCATTCTCTGCTTTTACAAATACTTTAGAGAGTAACTTATTTATAAAAAAAGCCCCCAAATTATGATTGCCATTTGGATCAAGCAGCCAAGAAATTATATTCGAGTGACGAATTTCAAATTTATCTACCCTTAATATTTTAAAAGGATTAAAACGATTCAACTTACTATGCAGCTTCTCAAACTCAAATGAATGATCTAAAAGTGATAAAACTTCAAAATTATAGTCCATGTTTGGCACCACCGTTATGTATTAAATAAGAGAATGTATCTATCCTCATTGTATCTCAATTCCGACAAAAAACATTAATAAAGTACACCAAATTCCTCACTAGCACACGAATGCCAAGTACGTTCTTCAAAACGATGTTCAGGAGGCGCTGTTCTCAATATAACTAGCAAATGAATACCCATCACATAAAAACCCCGAATCATGAATTTTTTCACAGTGTCCATAATTCGGGATTCAATTCAGAAAATGCAGGATCGTTTTTTCTTATTACACTAACAAAGGCAGTATAGTGCAAATTATTTACTTGTACTAAAGGATAGTATTCCTGAATAAACCTATGAGGGGAAATTAACTTATTAATTTTAAAAGGGTGGTTTAAAAGATGGATATTTCAGAGCTTGTGAGCAATAAAAAGATAGTAGAGAATTTCTTCAAGGTTATTAATCTTCGCCAACCTGAGAAATTAATAGAGTTTATGTCTAAAGACGTAATTGACTATAATAAAATTATCTATGGCGAGGACGATAAGCCTGGTGCAGCCTTTGATGGTATAAGGCAGCAGTTGGCGGCCTTTAATCCCTTACACTTCCATATTGAGGAACTTATTGCTGAAAACTCCCGCGTAGTTGCACGAATCACCCAAAGTGGTGTCCATACTGGGAGCCATCCTCGAATGCCAATACCGACTAATGGTAAGTTTGAGAACGAGGCAATTTGCATATTTACTGTAACCAATCAGAAGATTAGTGAGATTCGGGCAGTCAGCGATCGTTTAGGATTATTCCTACAACTTGGTTGGGATTGGCCTAAAACCGACTAAACTCAAAGTATTGTTAAGCTAAAGGGTACTTGAATTGAACATGAAACACCGTCCAGTTAACCTAGACGGTGTTTTTAATAGTTGTTTTATATCCCTTTATTGTTGTAATGCCTTATTGAAAAAAAAATTTCCTGTACGTTAAGGACTCAAATCCGATTTGTCCAGAAAATCCTATATTTCTGGACATGATCTAAAACACAAGTTTATCCACGTGTTTTAGCTAGAAATATGTTTATAAACTGTATATATAAATCATGGACCTAGCGCGATGAACCGTATCACAAATAACAGCAAGTTTTTAGAGAGAACGTGCAGAAGCCACTGCAAGCTGTAGACTACTTTAGCGAAAAACGTATTTTACAGTTTGCTTCAAGTTCATTTGGGTGAAATGATAATGGAAACCCAGCGTTATATAATCAAGTTATCATGAACATTTAAGGGGGCTTGTTAGGAGTGAAAATAAGCGAGCTACATAGTATCAAAAATTTAGATCCATTAGGGTCTATTTGTCATACATATTTTTATCATGTATGGGTTAACCTAGTGAAAAAATAATCAATAGCCCTCTACAGTTGACCTTAATGAGTTCTTAAATTGATGGGTGGCCTAACCCCAAAATTCAACGCTCTAGAAGCCATTTTAAAAAAAGTTTGATCAAAATGGCTTCTTATCCAGCAGATTTATGTTTCGGTTTTATAAAAAGTTTAATCATTTTCTACCTGTATTGCTCCACAATCGCCCCCTTTAATGGAATAACTGAGTTGCTTCTATAAGCGGGTTTAGCTATCAATGCCGATTCTATCTTACATCATTCATTTTTCATTGTTAATCTCACATTTCCAGCTCGACGTGACTGCTTATTTAAATTCGGGCTCTCCTGCTTTCACCTATTAGGTCTTAAAATTGTCAAAAATAAGGACCTATAGAAAACACAAAAAGCGCTATGTGTACGAATTGTCATCGTATTGATAAACAGGTGATAAACGGCGATACATAGCGCTTTTTCTATAGAGACGTGCCACGGAATGTGGACGATCCTCCGACCTATATTTTAGAAATCTAAAGGTTAGTTGGATCTGGCCTTTCTTTATGCGGTTCCTTGGAATTTAGTGACTTCCTGATGTTTTACTTTTTTTCTAGTTATTATGTTTTCGGCTACGACGGCAATAATGACACCAAATACTAGGCCATTACTAAGGATTGATACAAGCATCGGTGATATGGTGGCAAATGCTTTAGCAGGAATAAACATAACACCGATTCCCGCAAAAAGAGAGATGCCGACAATTTGAAATAGGTTCTTTTTATTTTCGACCGTTTCAAATTCCTGTAACGCTAAACCAATGGTGCTAGCAAAAATCGGGAAAATTGCAGCGTACCCAACTGCTTTAGGAATTGCTGCAACAAATGCAGTAAACGGTGGAAATAAGCTAATGGTAATTATGAAAAGTGAACCAAAGATAAATGGTTTCTTGCTTGTTATTTTGGTTGTTGCAATAAATCCGGCTGAACCGGAAACAGGAACAGGACCTATTGCCGAAAATAACCCACTTAATAATTGGTTAATCCCTGAAATAACTCCGGTTTGTTTCAACCGGTTTTTATCAACCTCTATTTTATGACGTTCTAATACTTGCTGAACCACACGTACTGTAGCTAACATATTCGCAAGTAGCAATAATGTAATAAAAATGACCATAATAATCATATTAGGTTCAATCCGAGGGTAACCAAATGCAAATATTTTAGGAAAATGAATGAATTCCCTTACCTTGATGGCAGGGCTAGCAAGTCCAAATAAGGAAAATAGCGCCCAACCAAAAACAATACTAAATAGAACAGAGTAATGTCCGATTTTAGGGATTTTCGAAAAGCAATAAGAAAGGATTACAATTAAAAACGAAAGTAAAAGAACCTTTAAATGAACGGTATCGTTTTGCCCATCTAGTCCGAACATTCCCTGTAAAAATGAACTGCTTAATTGGATCACTATGAGAATTAAGTATATGCCAACAACAGTTGGAGTAAATAAACGTGCGAGTTTTTCAATCAACCCGAAAACACTTAAAAGAATAAAGATAACGCCGCTTAATAAAAAGGCATATTGTAGAACTCGTAATGTTTCGATATGCGATCCGAATAATACCGTACCTAATCCTGCATAAAGGGAAAAGACACCCCACCAAAGCCCCGCAGGTGCTTCTTGAATTGGAAGACGGTGCCCAAAGAATGACTGTAATATTCCTGCTAACCCAAGAACAAATAATGTTCTTTGAACAAACTCAACAGTTGCAATTGAATCAAGCCCATAGTTGGAAGCAATAGCGACCGGAACTACTACGCTGCTCATTAATATAAATAATGCCCATTGCAGGGATGAAAAGATGATTTTCAAATTTATTCCACTCCTTTTTGTTACCCATATACAATCATAAGACAATATTATATAATGAATCAAATTAATATATTTTATATTTACATGAGGTGTTGCTCATGACCATTACCCAATTAGTGGTTTTTGTTAAGGTTGTAGAAACAAAAAGTTTTACAAAGGCTGGAGAAGAATTGAATATGACACAATCAGCGGTAAGTCATGCGATTAAAGGGCTGGAATCAGAACTTGGTGTAATTCTTTTGATTCGTGATCGTCGACGTGGTTTGCTCTTATCTGAAGTTGGAAAGCAGATTCTCATACATTCTCGGGAAGTTCTTAATCGCTTGCGACATATTGAACAGGAGGCAGCTACAGCCTCAGGAATGGATGCTGGCTCCATTAGAATCGGAAGTTTCCCAAGTGCTTCCCTTCATTTACTGCCTAAAATGATAGCCGCTTTTCAGTTACAATATCCAAAGGTAGAAATTATGCTTTTCGATGGGACTTATCAGGAGGTAAAAGAGTGGCTGTTGTCTCGCGTTGTTGATGTTGGCTTTTCTTCCATACCAGATTCTGAATTGGATTTTATTCCACTGATAAAGGATAAAATGGTGGTTGCATTCCCAGAAGGACATCCATTGGTTGAACATGATTATATCACATTAAAAGTTCTGGCAAATGAACCATTAATTATGACAAAGTTAGGATCTGAAGAAATCGTGGGGAATATGTTTAAGGAAGCAAATTTAGAACCAAACATTCGGTTTGAAGTACAGGACGGTGGGACGATTATGAACATGGTAAAAGAAGGTCTTGGTATCACGATTGGACCGGAATTAGCGCTTCCTATCAACATGGCGGGTGTTAAAATTCGTGAAATCAAACCTACTGTATGGCGGACAATTGGGCTGTCTTGTCCTTTTATTAAAGAAGCTCCTCCCTCAGTAAAAGCACTAATAAATGTAGCATCTGACATATGGGATGGAGGGACAGGTACCCTGTCCCATTAAAAAAATACCATGACTTGAAGTTCCTACCTAGGGTACCACCACATCGCCATCAAGCTAGGAAATTCATCGTTCCCCATAACGATAAAAAAGATAGATAAAGTCATAATGCTTTATCTATCCTTACAGAATAAAGACCTTCCGACAAATTTCATCATACAAAAAAGACTGTTCATAGAAAGCGAATTCTATGGACAGCCTCTTTATTATAACTCCGAAAAAGCTTCTGAATAATGAACGATACCTTTGACATTTTCAAGTGCATTGTCGGTTAGCTCCAAGGCCATATATATTTCGGCAGGCACATCAAATGGAGCTTGTATATTCCATAAGTTAGTTGGTTGAAAGCCGAACTTTGGATAATATTCTTTATGTCCCAACACAATTACGGAACGATACCCCAGTTCTTTTGCTTTTTTTAACGCAGCATGAATTAAGTGACTGCCAATTCCTTTTTTCTGCTGCTCAGGTACAACAGCAACTGGAGCGAGTGCCAAAGAATCGACAGCGTGATCACCATCTACAATCTTTATTTTAGACAACAGAATATGGCCAATTATATCCTTATCCTGATTGAATGCGACCAATGAAAGATCCGGAATAAATGCATCTGATTTCCGAATCCGATTTACAAGTATATGTTCTTTTTTATCGCTAAATTCTTCATTAAAAAAGGCTCTTTTCACAATTTCTTCCGTCTTATTGTAGTCTTCAATAAGCTCTTGTTGAATTAAAATATCCATCTATAGTCTCCTCTTCTTTTCTTTATGCTATAAATGATACTTCCCTAGCTCTAAACATAAGTTTACCAAACAAAAACCCCCATTTCGTATACATTCATTGTATGGAGGTGTGTTTTTTATATCAAACTCTGGTTATAGCTCAACCCTCGTCCCTACCTTATTCTCAACAGCTTTCTCATAAAAATACTTCGCCACTACAATATCCACAACGGCCAGTCCGACAGATTTAAATACAGTAATTTCTTGGTCGCTTTCCCTGCCAGTTCGTTCGCCGCTTATAATTTGTCCGAGTTCTGCGTGAATGTCGCTTTCTTTGAAAAGCCCTTCTTGTATTGGAATTTGCAGGTCACCGGTTTCTTCTAGTGCTGCTTCTTTTGATTCGACTACTACTTTATGAGCTGAGGAAATGACATGAGATGGTAGTTCTTGCATTGCCGGTCTGAATGAACCGACTGCATTTACGTGAACGCCAGGTTTTAATGTATCTGAAAATACTGGTGTTAAGGAGTTCGTTGTTGTGACAACAATATCTGCTTCGCGTACTGCATCATTCGCATCTGTGTATATGTAGACAGGTTTATTAAATTTCCCTTTTATATACTCGGCAAATTCGACTGCTTTTTGTTCCGTTCGGTTATAAAGCATAATGTTTTCAATGTCTCGCACAGCGAGCATAGCCTCAGCAAGCCCCTTCGCTTGTTCTCCTGTACCGATGATGCATAAGTTTTTCGCATTTTGACGGGCTAGGTACTTCGTCGCTACACCTGATAATGCTCCTGTTCGAATCATTGTTAAATATGATCCTTCTAAAAGAGCAAGTGGTTCTCCTGTTTCAAAATCAGATAGCATGACAACTCCGTTTATTGTCTTCTTTCCTATTTTAGGATTATTTGGAGCTACCGTTACTACTTTTAACCCAAGCGCACCAAGGTCTTCAGCTACAGAAGGCATCATTAATGCGGTATTTTTCGAATTAGAAAATGGTAAAGAATGGCGAATCGGAGTAATCGTTCTTTCTGCAGAAAACTCTCGTAAGGCAATCGCCGTATATTCAATTACTTCATTTATATCTACTAAACTTCTTTGTTCAGCTGCATTTATGACTAACATATTACCTCGTCCTTTCCTGAATCATTTACCAATATAACAGTTACTTCACCATTTCCTCTTCAATCCCCTTGTTTTCTAGACATTAAACCAATAAAAAACCTTGTTTTAACGGATCTCTTGGGTCCATTACAAACTGGTGGAATCCTGTAATAAACGCCTGACCAGTCACTTTTGGAATAATTGCCTCGTATTCACCTACTTTTGTCGACGACAATACTTCCCCAATAAATTGTCCGTCAGTAATGCATTCATGGACGAAACTTCCGCCTTCTTGTAGCACCCCATTTTCAACAAGCGTGGCCAGTCTAGCTGAAGTACCCGTGCCGCAAGGAGAGCGATCTACTTGCCCATCAGCAAAAATGGTTACATTTCGTAATGTCGCATGTTTTCCATTTGGTTCGTCTGAAAAGATAACGCCGTATATTCCCTTTAAATCTTCTTCGAGAGGATGTTTTACTTCCATTTGACTTTCAATGTAATGTTTTATTTTCCCGCCCCACATTTGAATGGCAGATAAGTCTTTAAAGTTTACTTTCAAACCAAATTCTTTACTGTCTACAACAGCATAGAAAGCTCCGCCAAAAGCAATGTCTACTTGAAATTCATAGCCGTCAATTTTTACAGGAACATCTTTCTTGTAAACAAAAGAAGGAACATTTTCAAATGTCACGGATTCCACTTGATTTCCGCTGTATTTTGCATACGCGATAACCTCTCCTGCCGGGCTATCAATAATGAATTTTTGTTCTTCTCCTGTCACTTCAAACATGCCAGTTTCAATTCCGACCGTAATTACAGCAACAATTCCATGGCCGCACATTGTACTCCATCCTTCATTATGCATAAACAATACCCCGAAATCCGCATGAGGACTTGCAGGAGGCGTAATAATACAACCGTACATACCGTGATGCCCTCTCGGTTCATACATCAAAACTTCGCGAAGATGATCCAAGTGCTCCATGCAATACGCTCGTCTTTCTAATTGTGTTTTTCCTTTTATCACTGGTAATCCGCCTGTAATAATACGTAACGGTTCCCCGGCTACATGTGCATCGATTGTTGTGTACATTTTGCTAATATTCATTTCTTGTCCCTCCGATATTTGTATTCTCATAGGAGATGCTTGTTATTTTAAAAGTTTCCTATTTTTTATTAGCAAATATTGTGCCGGAATTTAGGGACTAAATATTATCAATAACCAATCAACGGTATTTGCACTTTGTCTAAAAATTTTTACCCTTTTCATAACAAATTTTTATACACGTGTATATTTTCTTTGAATAGACGAAAGTAAAAAGAGCCTTAATTGGCTCTTTTTTAATGTAATACTTCTTCATCCAGTATTTTTAATTTGTTCTGTACATCTTTCAACTCTTGCTTTCCATTTGAAGTAATGGAATAAGTTGATTCTTGAGAGGATGTTAAAAATTGTTCGCTAGCTAAATGCTGTAACTGTTGCTGTATTTCATTTTGACTAACTTGGTACCCATGTTTTTCAAGTTCCTGTTTCATTTGGTTAGTTGAAATGCTTTGTTCATTTGCGTGATATAACATATGAATTCGAATGAAGTTATCTTGAAAATCCTTATGCATCATTATCCTCCTACCTTTTATTTTGTTCATTATTACCATTCCTTATTTTGTAGAAGGATATGTAAAACTGTTTACAAATTATCTGAAATGAAGTTCTAAGTTGTTTCATTTTCGGATAACGAATAATGAATAATAGCTATTCTAGTATAAATGAAGGGTTATCATCTAATATAGCTAATACTTTATTAGGTACCCAGCCCTTCTCATCCTGTGTGGTATGAACAAAACTCCATTCATTGAGTTCCAATTCTTTTTCGACTAACATACTAGGAGTAACAGTCAATTCGTGTTCGGAATAGTCTGTTAACGCAGCCGCGATTTGTTCCCCATTCGGTGTACTTAATATTTGTTTTGGTACCCATCCGCGCTTGTTAGAATGGATTGCTTCACAAAAAATCCAGTTTGGAAATCATTTGTATAGGATTTTAAAAGAAGCTTAAAAAGTGAGAGAGTAGGATTTACGGAAGTGTGTATATAGTAAGCTGTATTATTTTATAAGAAGAGGCTGTCCCACTTTCAGGCAGCCTCTTTCTCATTTCCATTCTACAAATCTGTTATTAACGGTAAGAAGAAACGTCATTACCTTTCCACTCATAATAGTCTAAGATACCAGCGTAAATCGCTTCTGCAGCGCGTTGTCTCCATTCTGGAGAGGATAGTTTTTCACCCTCTATCTTGTTGTCAACGAATCCTAGTTCTGTTAATACAGCAGGCATTGTGTTTTCTCGAATAACATATAAGTCGCCATCTTTTACGCCTCTGTCACTTGTTCCAAGTGCATTCACAAGACGATTTTGAATTTTTTCTGCTAGCATACGACTTTCATCTACATGTGGGTTTGTTTGACTCGTTGCTGCTTTGTAATAGTATGTTTCTGTACCTTGAGCAGTTCCGTCAAAACCATTGCCATGAATACTTACAAAGATATCCCCATGATTCGCTTGCGCAAATTCTACTCGTTTTTTTAGAGAATCTTTTGCATCTGTTCCTGGTCTTGTGTCATTATTATGTGTTAGCAATACAGTAAATGGTGTTTTTTGTTCAAATAATTTCTGTACGCGTAAGGATGTGTCTAATACAATTTTACTTTCATCCATGTTTACGCCTTCGTGGCCTGGATCTACACCGCCATGACCTGGATCAATAATAATTGCTTTTCCTTCTAAGAAGTTTGCTTGATTTAATTGATTTTTATCAATCCATTGGAAACCAGCGTCTGTACGGATACGAATCCAACTTCCGTTTTCTTCAATGACTGTTACGGTTTGCGGATCATATTTCCCCATCACTTTAGACGAATGTGATGCTTCTTGATATGTAGTAAAGGCTTTATTGATATACTCTGTTTTCTCTTTTAACGGCGTCCATTTATCTCCTTGATCCGTTACAATTTTAATCCAGCCATCTTGCTCCTCTTTTACGATAACGGTTTGAGGTTCATGTTGATTTGATGTAATACCTGATGATAGCGATGGCTGATGATATGTTATGAACTTTCTATCTATGTACATTTTTTTCGTTTGCTGTTGACCGTCATTTTTCAACATATTCGTTTTGGCAGTAAGCTGTGCTGCTTCTACACGTTTTATAGGGGCATCCGGTTTCCAGCCATTATCTGTACCAGCAGAGATATTTAATTCTACTAAAATACCAGCGAACTTTTCACCCCAATGGCCTTTTAAGTCTGCAAATTTCGTAGGTAACGTTCCGCTAACGTCTTGATCCAATTTATATGTATTCACAAGCATCGCTGCCATAGCGGCACGAGTGACTTGTTCATCCGGATTAAATATACCGTTTCCTTCCCCTGCAATGATCCCTGCTTTTTCAGCAGCTGCGATGTACGGAGTTGCCCAATGATTCTGTGCATCTTTAAAAGATGGTTTCGCATTTCCATTAACTTGTAACCCTAAAGCTTTTGTCATGATTGTTGCCGCTTGAGCACGTGTTAATGTACCATCTGGTGCAAATGTACCATCTGGCATTCCGCTAATCACCTGTTTATCAACTAAATAAGTAACCGATTCTTTTGCCCAATCAGGTACATCTGAAAATGTATTTGTTTGAGCTAACCCAATAACTGGATAGGTTAATAAATTTACTACTAGAATACCTGCCGCTACTACTCGATGCTTCATAAAAAACAATTCTCCTCTCCAAATCTTCTTAAAAAGAAATTTCATATGAATCTCTTAATCTTCAATTTTCAGGAAATCAAAAAAGTACATTCGTTACCACTTATAATAGTTTATAACACCTATATTCTATAGTAAATATATTTAAATATATTTCTATCCTAATTAGAAAAGGCTACATATACAGATATAAATAGAAACAATTTCAAAGGGAACAGAACCTTAAAGTAACAGATTCAATAACCCACAAAGAGTACATTCTTCTTGGGTTATTAGAATAGTTTATTGGGAGAGAGTTTATATAAACATGCCATATTCTTTAGACATTTTGGATGCATTAAATATAGATCTCAAAACAAATTATTGTGGAAATTGTGACAGAGCAGTCCGATACATTCAGTTTTCAGGATATGAAAGGTGGAGATGTAATTTGGCTCAAGAATACAAGCTAATGGAAATACAGGCAGATGTCCTATTTAAATATGATAGTTCAGGCAGAATGACAGAAATAAATGAGCCTGAAGGTCTTGTTGCCCCTTTATTTTTTCTTGGTCGTACTAGAGAAGGAAATGTCATTCGTTTCAATACAATGTTCCCAAATTCAAAGATGGATGAAAACTCCCGCCACTTATCTCCCTCGAATCTTGAAGTGGGGGTTTCTCGTGTATCACCTTCAAGAGATGCTTAACACGAGTGGAGTTGACACAGCTGCCTGATGGCACAACCCCTCTATTCCATCGGCAAACGCCTTTGGAACTGCTTTTTTTAAGATGTTATAGGAACCATTCACATCTGCGTTCAGTAGTTTGTTCTCTTTCGTACGATACAAACCACGCGTGATTCGTTTACCACTAAATACAGGAATGTCTTCTTCACCAAAGGCTGGGATATCATCATTGTCTAAAAAGGATGCTTTACTTGTATATGATTCTTCCACAACTTGTACCGTAATTCCCTGCCGATCCGCCTTGTACTTGATCATTTCAATGAGTAGATTATGCGGGATATGGCAGAACGATTGATTTTGTTGTTTCCCCATCTCACTGTTTTGTTTCCATGATGTATTTTTCCCAATCACAATCAAAGAAATCTCCTGTTGAATCGCCATTTGAACAATGTGGTAACTGATTTTATGAAAGAAATCTTTTATTTTCAGAAACCGTTTCTCATGAAGCCTCTCTAAACGGTTTGATGTGTGTGGGCCTTCTTTTGGTTCTTTTCCATGACGAAGAATACCCAATAAATAAGCCTTTTGCTTGTTGTAGTATTGATTGATGCTTTTGATGACACTGCCCTTTACTAACACAGGAGTGGCCCCTGTATTCGTTGTGATAGTCGCAATGTTATCGATTCCTAAATCAATACTCATATAGCGGTGTCCACATGCTCAGGTGCTGACTCGGGTTGTTCTGCCACAATTTCCACCTTAAATTTCCCGTAAGTAGGAGAAACACGTACCTCTTTGAGATTGCCAATCCGCCCAAACAAGTTACCAACATTTAATTTTATGCTTGTTTTTGGAAAACGAATGTATTTATCTTGGAGTTTACACACTTGATTCGTGAAAACAATTTCTTTCATAGATGATTTGATATATTTTGGAATACGGGGTCTGCCCGTAAAAGTGGAAGGATGTTTCTTGTATGCCTTGATGGATGCAAAGAATGATTTCCAGTTTTGATATAGCTTCTTCATAACTGCTTGATTCGTTTGTGCTGGCAAATTCATATAATCTTGTTGTTTCATTGTTTTAAACAAGCAATCTAAGAAATAATAAGATAGGAACGATTTCTCTTTTGTCGGTAATATAAACAAGTTACATTTCATTTCTTTTTGTTCTTTAACAGGTTTTTCTTTCTGCTTTTGCACACGTTTTTGATATGCACGAAGTTGATTTTCATTCATGGTTTCGATGTACATTTGTAATGTATGGAAGACTTCTTGTTGAAGTGGCTGTAATGGTTTCTCAGTACGTAAGGCCATATACACTTGGCGAATATAGAAGTTTGTCGTGTTGTAGAGATTCTTTGCGTTTTGGCACATTTCTAGGAAGTAGGAGTATAACTTATGACCTTTCTTGATCCAAATTTGATAGGTTGCATATTCTTTTTCTTTTGTCATGATTTTCACCTCCCTATCTTCTTACCTTCATGATACTACAAAACGACAAAAAAGAACATACATTCGCATTAGTTCCAAAAATTTTTTACGAATGCAAGGGCAATTCATCCCCACCTTAAACTGGGCTATGCCCTACACGTTTTGAAGATGGAGTTTTCTTGCCAATTTTTCGATAAAGGAAACGGATACGGAACAAAAAGTGTGATTGCTTGGGCAAACGAAGTCAAAGAAGAAGGGTTACATCCTCTTTACAGTACAGCGTGGGATAATTTCTCTTCACAAGCAATAGCTAAGAAGTTGGGTCTTCATAAATATGGAGTAGACTTTCATATCAGTTAAGTTTTTTGTAATTAGCATCTAATTATCTTATTGGGGTCTTAACGTATGCCCTTCAAGTTAAAGACTTAAAATTACCCTAAAACAAGGATTTTGTGCATGTGACTATTCAAGATGACCACCATATCCAATGAACCATACCCCCAACAAAAAACACTAAACCTAAAGCTAAAACAACAAAAGCGAGGATTGCATTTTTATTATTTTCCATAAAATTATCTCCTTGTAATTTCTTATAATAAAAAAAACTTTAGTTATAATTATGGCTAAAGGTTGCGATCATCATACTTCTCAGTTTAAAAAATCCATAGCCAAAACGTCATCCTTTCTGTACATTTCTACAAAAAGAATAACGTTTTTTTCGTTTTATAGATACAATTTCTCTTTAGCTTGGTAGGCGTGGTACATGAAAGAAGCTTATAAGTTATGGGTTTAAGTCACCAATTATGAATGATATCTGGTTCAGCAAATATGTCATCAATTCTTTTTAAAAAAGGAATAATTGAGCTAAAATCAACTGCTCTATGGTCAAAAACTAAGCACATTGGCAGTATTTTTCTAATACCAATCTCCTTTTGCCCATTCTGATTCAAAAACACCCCTGGTTTTTCCTGGATAGAACTTAGCCCAACCGCAAAAACTTGAGGAGGTATGATTTCAAGTAATCCGAAGAAACCTCTTTGTTCTTTATACAAAGAACCAATATTTGAAACCGTAACAGTTCCAGACATTATATCTTTTTCCGTCAAACGTTCATGCTCTGGTATTTTGTAGTAATTTTCTTTTTCTTTCCCTTCCAGTCCTTTGATACTATGTTTACTAACCTTTGCTGCTAAAACCCTTCTTAAGACGCTAAGATTGAAATTCTTCAATTTATTTACGGTGTCAGTAAATACAGCTTGATAAAACATTTCATCTATGTTGGTTTTTTCAATTCTTTTTGCCAGCTCTGCAATATAGTTAGAAATGTCATTTAACGACTTTTTTTCAATGTTAGGGATAGTTGGAGTAATCATTCTGCCATCGGGTAAACTCCAAGGGATTGACATATTAATCTCCCCTAAAATATGTGTCATACCCTCTGTTTTCGTATGGTCATATTCAATATATGAGTTTAAATCTGGTGCAGCTAATAATCCTTCTGTAATTACCTTCATCATAATTGTGTTCACTGAGATTTTATAGCCAAGGTCGCGTCTCGCTTTTGAGAGCATTTTGAATTCTTCGTAAAAGTCCGTAATATCAGGTTCGTATATGTATGTTACATGCGGCACATTTTGCCACGATTCTGATGTCGTGTGCGAAACTGCCCTTCTTTGCAGGTCAAATCTGAGGGTTTCTTTTATTTCAATATCATTTAAATCCATAATTATTCTCCTTTTTTTGTTCACTTTATGTGGGACCCTACTGGAAACAAAACCCTTTTTTTATTTTCCACTATAAGTAGCTAAATATGCAGCAATCACGTTAGAAATATCCCGAATTGGGTTTCCATTGTTACTTAAATGTTTACACCTCTTATATGAATCCAACTAAACCTCATAAATGAATAAGGTGAAGTACGAGAGAGTAACTCTTCTTAATGTTTGCCAATCTTGTTCAATAGCTTGAGATAAATACACTATGTTCCAGATGCTAATAGAGATTGAATGCACAGACACGCTGTAATTGATCCTGCAGCGCTCGTTCTACCCCTAATAAACAAACAGACGACCATAGAATTGGTCGTCTGTTTTGCTTATAACTCAAGCTATGCTTTTCATAAATGCGCTATTGTTGTGATAACACATACTGAGCGTCTCGCAGCAAATAGGTTGCAGCTTCACTTGAAATGTGTTTCCTGCTTTGCGCCTTCCCTTCATTCACAAAGCTGTTCAAATCGTTGTTTGCCAATTTGGCCTGCAGGCTATTGGCAATTCCAGCACTGTCGATCCATTTCGTATCGGTAAAGCGGATGAAATGGATGCAACTATGGAACGATATACATATCATGTAAAAAAGGAGATGGCTCTCTGTTGTATACATATACCTTATACGATTCAAGGGATTCTTTTGGCATCAGTAAGTCTTATCATATTAAATGCGACATTCCTCCCCACCGATTTAGAGCAATTATGATGGAGTTTCGCCGTAATAAAGAAGTAGGAGAAAACATTGGGGAATTTATCGACTTCATGGAACGAGAATTTGGCGAAGCATTCGAACTGTTTGAGTATGACGATATTGTACAGTACGATGCAGATCAAGAGAACAGCACGATACTGGCAAACTTGCTGGATCAGACAGATACACATGTATGAAAAAGAAGAAGCAGGCCGAATGAACCTGCTTTCTTCTTTGAACTCGGATTGATTGTACTACACCCACCACATTTGCGAAGGTGTTTCTTCTATTAATACACTTTGCAAATTCGTAACCGCACGTTTAAATCCTTCTTCAATCGACATGATTGGATCTTCATGTTCGATGCTTATTACGTAGTCATATCCGTACGTGCGAAGTGCACTCATCATATTTGACCACTCTTTCATGTCATGGCCGCATCCGACTGATCGAAATGTCCAGGCGCGTGTTTGTACTTCTCCATACGGCTGCATATCTGTTAGGCCATACATATTAATATTATCTTGATCTAAGTACGTATCCTTTGCATGAAAATGATGAATCGCATTTTCTTTTGCTAAAATTTTAATGGCTCCGACAGGATCAATCCCTTGCCACCATAAATGACTTGGATCTAAGTTGGCGCCAATTGCTTTGCTTGTTTTTTCACGAAGTTTTAATAACGTATACGGTGTGTGCACTAAAAATCCGCCGTGCAATTCTAAACCAATTTTCACGTTATGTTTTTCTGCATATTCCCCGAGCTCTTTCCAATAAGGGATCAGCTTATGTTCCCACTGCCAAGTTAATACATCCGCATATTCATTTGGCCACGGGGTAACAGGCCAGTTTGGATATTTCGCTCCCTCGTGATCGCCTGCTGTTCCAGAAAAACAGTTTACGACCGGCACGTTTAATAGCGATGCTAATTGAATCGTTTTACGAAGCGTGTCGTCAGACTCTTTCGCAAATCCTTCTTCCGGTGAGATTGGATTGCCGTGGCAGCTAAATGCACTAATGATCAGTCCTCGGTCTGTTACTTTTTTTAGATATGCTTCTCTTTGGTCCTTATCTTCAAGCAGTTCATCTAGTGGGCAGTGATGATTTCCAGGATAGCAGCCTGTTCCAATTTCAACCGCATGAAGACCCGCCGCTTTTACTTTATCTAACATCTCTTCAAATGAATGATCTGCAAATAATACAGTAAATACGCCTAGTTTCATTTTATTCCCCCCCTGTTTTACTCGTTTCATATATTTCATCGATAATAGCTGATACTTGAAGTGCTTCCTCAGGTTTCACTACTAACTCAGCCTTTCCTTTGCAGGCATCAATGAAATTTTTAGCCTGCATGAAACTATAATCTTCTTCTCCCTCTATCCAAGCTGCCGTACTATTCAGCAACATGCCGTTTTTCGTTGTGTAAAGTTCAAGTGGAAAAACGTTAATCCCTCCGTCTACCCCGGAAATGCTAACATGTTCTTCATCATCTTCAATATTGGCAGACCAAGACGTCTCCAGCAGCAATGAAGCACCGTTTTCGAATTTTATATAAGCGGTTACATGATCCTCCACATGAAATGTCTCATGATCAAATGCTCCCCATTGATTTAACTGATTCGGCGTTTTACTTAATTCGTTGTACGCACTTCCAAGAACCGCTGTATGTTTTGGGTTCCCCATTAACCAAAGGGATAAATCAAGTAAATGACAGCCGTAATCTATTAAACTTCCTCCGCCTTGCAGTTCTTGATTCGTAAATACGCCCCAACCAGGAACTTTGCGGCGCCGCATCGCTTTTACGCGCGCTACGAGAGGACGGCCTACTTCTGTCATCATTCTTTTTGCTGCTTGTGCTTCTTTCATAAAACGATAATGATAGGCAATTGCTAGTTTTCTATCTGCCTTTTTGGAAGCTTCCAGCATTTCTTCACACTGTTGTTTACATAGTGCCATTGGTTTCTCGCATAATACATGAACGCCTGCTTGCAAAGCTGCAATCGCAATTTCCGCATGAAATGCATTCGGCGTACAAATACATACGGCATCTACTTCTGTAAGCATATCTTTATAATCAGCAAATACTTGCGGGATATCAAACTCATTCGCTATCTCTTTCGCTCTTTCATGATCAATATCACTCACACCCCAAATGACGCATTCATTATCTAGTTGTTTAAACGCTGGAATATGCCGCCCAGTGGCAATTCCTCCTGCTCCAATTATGCCAATTCTCACGGTACTCACCTCTTATACGCGCGTAATTTGTTTTGTTTTGCTTGATTGTAAAGCTGCTAAAATGACAGAAAGAGATTTTAACCCTTCTTCACCTGGAACAGCTGGTTCTTCATCATGCAAAATTGCTTGTACAAATTGTTCAATCACATGGGAATTACTTTGTCCGCCTTCATCATTCGACTGAATTTTCCCTAGTTCATAATTAACAACTTCTCCTGTCGCATATTGAACAATTAATGAATAAATTGGATGTTCTTCTAGACGAAGAATTGCTTTCTCACCATAAATAATCGTTGAGTTATCTTCTTTCCCTTTATAAGCCCAGCTTGCTGCAAGCGTTCCAATGACACCACTTTCCGTTTTTAATACACATACCGCGTTATCATCAACATCAGCGAAATCTTTTGCATTACTTTCAACAAATGCGCCAACTTCTACAAATTCTTCTCCCAGTAGGTAACGAAGTAAATCTGTTTTGTGAACGCCTAAGTCTCCCATTGCACCAATACATGCTTCTTCTTTTTTAAAGAACCAGCTTTCTTTACCGTCCGCGCTCCACCCTTCTGGTCCACTATGGCCAAAAGCTGTGCTGAAGCTATGGATTTTACCGATCTCGCCCTTTTTAATTAGCTCACGCGCTTTTTGATGAGATGCGACAAAGCGCTGATTGTGTCCAATCATTAGTTTCTTACCATTTGATTTTGCTGCTTCAATCATTGCTTTTGCTTCTTCTTCTGACGTAGCCATCGGTTTTTCACATAATACATGAACGCCGCTGTTTAAAGCTGCAATCGAAATAGGCGCATGCAGATAATTTGGTGTACATACACTAACCGCATCCACAATGCCGCTGGCTAACAGTTCTTCGTACTTTGTATACGCTGCCGCGCCATATTGCTTTGCCACACTATTTACACGTTCTTCCTTTACATCACAAACTGCGACTAGTTCTACATTTTCATTGAATTGATATTCTGGTAAATGACGATACTTTGCAATACTTCCACAACCAATAACCGCTACTTTTATTTTCTCCATGACTTTTATCCCCTTTGTTTCAATTTACTTATTCGTTTTTACAGCAATTTGTTCAAGCGGCTTGGCATTGCCGTAGACAGGACGTTTTCTTTCTACTGGTTTGGCCCATTGAACTGCATTTATGATCACGCGTTGAATTTCTTTATTATGGTACGTTGGGTATGTTTCATGTCCTGGTCTAAAATAGAACACTTTGCCGTTCCCTCGTTTATATGTGCAGCCGCTCCTAAACACTTCCCCGCCTTCAAACCAGCTTGTAAATATCAATTCATCCGGCGCCGGAATATCAAAATGTTCACCGTACATTTCTTCACGTTCAAGTTCAATGAATTCTGCAATTCCTTCTGCAATTGGATGGCTTGGCTCTACAACCCATAAACGTTCTTTTTCATCCGCTTCACGCCATTTTAGATCGCAGCTTGTTCCCATTAATGTTTTGAAAATCTTGGAGAAATGACCTGAATGCAAAACAATTAATCCCATTCTGCCTAATACACGTTGTTTTACTTTTTCAACGATTTCATCTGCTACTTCTTCATGTGCCATATGGCCCCACCATACTAATACATCCGTTTGATGTAATACTTCATCTGTTAATCCATGTTCTGGTTCATCTAAAGTAGCCGTTTTTACTTCGAACCCTGCTTCCGTTAAAAATGCTGCAATTGTGCCATGAATCCCATTCGGATATATTTCACCTACAACAGGATTGATTTGCTCATGTCGATTTTCATTCCATACAGTTACCTTTAACATGACAACACCCCTTTTTCCTTTATTTGTGATTAGTATAGAAAAGATAAGGAATGAAGGATATGCTTAATTTAGCTGTCTTTTTATTCAAAAGTGTCATCATTTTTTTGGTTATTAAAAATTGAAAGAGAAAATAAGAAGAATTATGATATGTTTTATTTACAAAAGTGGCATGTTTTAAAGGGGAGAAATTGCGTATGACTTTAATAAAAAACGATTTAGAGGTTATTAATGAAAAAGTCATTTATCAAAATCCGTTGCTGTTTCTAAAAATATGGGAAATTAATATGAAAAAACATCATTTCAGTACGATAGAGAAACACCCTTGGCATTATCATAAAGAAGTAGAATTTATTGCCGTCGTTGAAGGAAATTTGGGGATACAAAGTAAAAACGAGTATGTTCTAATGGGCCCAGGCGATGTCATCGTTTTAGGGGCATCCCAACCACATCGTTCTCATAAACCGCTAATGGATGATTTACGATATGTGGTGTTTCAAATCGATTTAGGGAAACACTTCGATGAAAGTATCATGCCGTACATATACTGTTTCTCTGAACAAACCAAACCTTTGAATGAAATAAACTATATTTTTGAAGAAAAACAAACTGTAAGAGATGAAATATATACTTTAATCATGGAAATCTATCAGGAGTCACAAACACAAATGAGAGGATATGAAATTGCCATTAGTTCTGCGATTAAACGAATGATGCTATTACTCTTAAGAAATGATACACGCAACATATTAAACTATACAGAGGGAATTGGTCTGAACCGCTTGCGGCCAGTTCTTGAATACGTAGACAAACATTTGGAAGATAAGATTACTGTAGAAGAAGCTTGCTCATTACTAGGACTTAGCTACCATTATTTCATAAAATATTTCAAAAAAATTATCGGTACTTCATTTATTGATTACGTTAATTATAAGCGAATAAAAAAAGCTGAATGTTTATTAATGACAAGTGATCTTAGTATTACAAATGTAGGCTATGAGGTTGGTATCTCTAACATGGCTCAGTTCTATAAACTTTTCAAAAGGTATAATCAATGCTCTCCAAAGGAGTTTAAACAACGTATGCAAAATGAATTGGAGGCTAAAAAATATTGAACAACGTACGCTAGATTCGTTGAACTTGCAATTTCAATTTCTACTAATTTAACAGTAGGGTATGTATATTGGGTGAAATCAAGATACCTCACAGTTTGTCCTTTCCTATTTGTATATACCTAAATTCCATCCTCATCTATTTTCACAGTCTCATCTTTTTTTATCCATTTCTCTGGAACAGGTGAGTATGGTGGTTTAGTAGCAAGCTGTTCCATCCTTTCCCGTACCCTATGTTGTAATCTTAAACTTTTACAATAAAAAAACAAACCATATAAAACCTTATTAAACTACTTCCTTCTCTTGTACTACCGGCAACTCATATGCCGTTTTATATTTCATCATGCCATATACAATGTTTACAAGCCTTCTCATAATACATACCAATGCTTGTCCTTTTGTTTTTCCTTCTTTTAATTTCTTTTGATAGTATGCATGAAACACTGGATTCCGTGGCATCTTACTTCCTTTCGCTACTTGCACTTGCTGTACTGCTAAATTATAAAATAAAGCGTGTAGCGCCCTGTTTCCTTGTTTGCTTTTATGTGTCTTACCTTTCCCACCAGAACCAAAGTAAACAGGCGCAATCCCCGCAAATCTTGCTAATTTATTGGCATTTAGAAATCGTCTTATATCTCCTATCTCAGCTATTAATGCTGATGCCGTCACAAGTTCTATTCCCGGCATCGTCTCTAATTGATAATCTAGTAGATTTACTAACCGTTTTAATTCTCTTTCGATGTATTTCATTTCCTTCTTTTTAAACTCAATATCCCGTACAATACTTCTTACTAAAAAGTCTCGTGTTTCTTGATACTCTTTCATTGTTTGTCCATCTTCTTTTACAAATTTTAATATGTCGCTTGCTTTCTTTACTGAACATGTATTGTTGCTAACATCTAATAAAAAAGCTGTTAATTGCTTTATATTCGCCCCCCCTAAACAAGAGGGTGACGGATATTGCTGCCAAAATGCTAGTGCTGTTTTCCCATCTACTTCTGAGAAAAACTTTTTATAGCTTGGATAATGATGGTTTAATTGAATATGTAGTTGGTTCTTTAACGCACTTTGTGCTTTTACTAATGCATTCCTTCTCGAAACCAATTGTTGTATCGACCAAAACAAATCGTTTGGCTTTGCATCTGGTAATTGATTAAATTTGTTTACCAATATGCGTGCTACACATTCCGCATCCCAGCTATCGTTCTTTTTAATCATTACCTCACTTTTGCGTTCTAAAAATGATAAAGCTGGATTTACTTCTTTCACAACTCGTTCATGGTCTACTAAATATTTCGCTAATGCTCTTCCGTAACCACCAACATCTTCTAAACCAAATACAACTGATAAACCATCACTCACATATGTCTCTACTTCTAATAAAAACTTCGAAAATGCAGATGGTTTATTCTCAAATTGTATTTCTCCTAATTTCTCTTGCCAACAATTAATAATAACAGCCGTATGATGCTGCTTATGTAAATCTACTCCTACATACAAATAGTTCTGTCTATTCTGCATAACTCATCCCTCTATTCAATGATTTAGTCATATATAAAAATGTCGGCAACCTTAGTTCGAGCGTTCATCTTCCGATGCGCATAGGTACGCAAGCCTATCCATTTTCATAATTTCATAAGTACATATAGTAAAATGAGCAATTTTTTTAAGTACGACTGTTATATAATTGCTGGATGTTTCCCATTTGTTTGTATTTGCCCGTATGTATATACCCCTCGATAAAAGTTCTCTCGGTCTAACATGCGTTTCACTTGTACTTTCGTAAACCGCTTCCCTTTCTCTGTACAATAGCCTTCCGTATTCAGTCTTTCTGCCAATTGAGTAAGTGACCAATGCTAAAAAAAGTGTCGTAGCTCAAATAGCCTACGTACAACGATTGCTTTATTAGTATCCACTTCTAACACTTTTTGTCCTTTGTTTGCCCTGTAACCAAACATCACACCCCCACCTGCATATCCACCTTGTTCCGCTTTCTTCTTTCTCCCTCTACTTAGCTTTAATCCAATCTCAAGACGTTGATATTGGTCTAGTAGTTCTAACATGCCATTTACTAAAAAGTCATTTGGGTCATGCGTATATATACTATAATTTGGTTGTTCAATTGCTTTCACATCTACCTTGTATTTCTTTAGCTCTCGTTGTATTAACACTTTTGCCATATCAGAGCGCCATAACCGAGATGTATTTAGTACAATAACTTTGCTCACTTGATGATATGCCATATCCGACAATAGCTCTTGTAGACCTTCACGTTCAACTGTTAATCCATCTTCATCTACTGTCGCTCCGCTGATTCCTTTATCTTCGTATATGTGAAGCAGTTGTAGTTCATTTTCAATACAGTACCGTTCAATTTCTTCTACTTGATACGTTAGGCTATACCCTTCACGTACTTGTCCTTCTGTTGAAACACGTACATAACCAACTACTTTCTCTTCCATATTGAGTCCTCTCCCGTTACAGCAATTAAAGTCCCTGTAACGTTTACCCGTTTTTTGCGGATAACGTGTGCATAACGTCCATCCGTTAAAACGTACTTTACGATGACTTCAAAAAATAACACAACCCTTTATTTTTCCCTCTACTATCGTCGTACACTGTACATAGCCATTACAATCTATAAAACAACAATAAAAATTTAACACTTAATGCACTTATAAAATTATAATGCTCTTTTAAATTTCTACGCTAAAACGCAAAAAAGCACTTGTTGCCTTTAATTGACAATCAAGTGCTTTAAGTTCATATGTTTTTAAGTAGCATAAATTTGTAAGTTTTGTAGTAACAGTATGACACCTTTTATATGTCATGACAACTACTACGTTAAAACTTACGAGTTTGTACGAGTTCGTTAATTTAATATACATTCCATGTGTTTATATTCATCGCCCAGTAAAATGTCATCTCGCCTAAGCTCGTACTTCTTTTTCTATTCTATCATTGCACATAGTACTCCATGATGGTACAACCATCATGGAGTATGTATTTTCAAACACCTTATATCTATAACTCTAATAGAGGTCATTTTTGTGTATTAATATATTCTCTAATTAGTTTCACATCGCTTTCTCTCTTTTCATCAGGGGAAATCCCTAACTTTTTATACTTCCATATAATTAATCTCTCATAATGATTATAATTATTTTCTTCTTCTAATAAAGTATAATCAAATTCAATATCAAACTTACCAGTAGAATATAACTCAAATGTTAAATTAGTCCAAAGTTCCTGCTTATTTCTTTTAAATTCTTCCCATAACTTTCTAAAGATGCTGTCAAGAAGATTCAATTGACGATTAGTCTCGTCTTCATCAATCCCTTCCATATCTTCAATATCTAAACTGTATATCGGTTCCTGCTTATTTTTTGGATAGTAGAAAAATACCGTCGAATCACTATATTCATCAACTTCTGAATATACCATTACTTTTTCCCATGGTTCTGGAATAATATTGTTTAACTGTATAGCTACTTTTTGATAAATACTTTCCAAGTTCTCTGTATTCATTTACTTTCCTCCATATACATTTTTCAAACTAGCTTTAAATTTTTCTCCATCAATTCTATATTTTATGTTAAAGCTAACAGGCCTTACAGAATTCCCTTCATATACAGGTCTAATATCAACTATAACTTCCCGCTTATCTCTTAAAGCTTTTGCCCAAGCAGATTCCAATTTTTTATAAGCACTTACATTAACATTACCATTCATTGCAACTATATTATCAATAAGCGGAGATCCATTAAATTGCGTACCGATTAAATGTCCACCATGATCTCCTTGAGTACTAGGAGCTTTAACTCTATCTTCGCCTCCAGCAGCTAACTGATGCTTACTATTACGTTCTCCCATGTCTAACGTTAATTCTCCAGAAGCTCTCTCAATTCGTCCTAGTTCATCCGTTTGATACAGATATCCATTCGTTTCATATTTCACATTAGGTTTCAATTTAAATTCATCTAAAAAGTGACTACCATCTTTAACTACATCATCAGCAGCCTTACTAGTGTTACCCGTACCCTATGTTGTAATCTTAAAATAAAAAGCACTTGTTGCCCATAGGAGACAAGTGCTTTAAGTTCATTTGTTTTTAAGTAGTATAAATTTGTAAGTTTTATAGTAACAATATGATACCTTTTATATGTCGTAACAACTACTACGTTAAAACTTACGAGCTTGTACGAGTTCATTACTTTCATGTTCATTCCATGTGTTTATATTCGCCACCCAATAAAATGTCATCTCGCCTAAACTCATACTTCGTTTTCTATTCTTTCATTGCACACAGTACTCCATGATGGTACAACCATCATGGAGTATATACTTTTTAACAGCCTATTATTTTTCTGTACACTTCATAACATGTTTTAAATTAATTACAGCAATACCTTGTCACTCCTGTATGCAAATGCTGTAACCTTTATAAGTCACTAAATACTATCCAAATGCTATTCTACAAATTGATGCTACAACTTTCATGAGTTATTAATTCAATTTAGATATATCTATTACTGTAAATTTTTTAAAGGTTATTATTTTTCACTTCCTCAAACCACTCATCAGCAAAATCATCAGCTGTTTTTATATCCTCATTTGTATGTATTAAATCATACTTATATTCAGCTTTAAACTTGCCACTCTTAGCATCGTATATTAATTTCATCTCAGTTGGCATATCTTTTTCGTATTCTTTGCATAATGTTTCAATTTCTTCGATATCTTCACCTATAATTTGTAGCACCTGAAACATTCGTTCTGGAGATACATCATATCTTTCTTCTCCATTTTCCAATGCATCATTAACCTTATGACACTCTACATACTTATTGTTAATTAAATAAAAGAAACTACTAGATATCATATCTTCTTCACATGAAGCGTAAACATATACTTTATCGGCTCTATTTTCAACATATTCCATACATATGGATATCATATCAGCTTGCAATTCACTAAATCTATCTTCAAATTCTTTCATACTACATTACACTCCTTTTATAAATTTTTAAATTTTGCACTGCCTGGCTTACCATCTATAGTGTAATTAACTATAAATTTGTCTGGACGCACATCATTCCCAGAGTATATTATATCAACCTTAACTGTTACTTTTTTGGGTGGTGTTTCTTTTAAAGCTGCAGCCCATTTATCTTCAACTTTTTTATATTTCTTCAAATTAACATCAGATAATTGCGAAACTAGATTGTCAATTTTAGGTGAGCCTCCAAACCTATCACCTGCCAAATGCCCTGCATGGTCTTGTCCTTTTACTTTTCCTGGTGTATTTTTGCTATGTGATAATCTCTTCTCTCTCTCAGTTAATTGTAACTTATCTGTTTCAAATTTTTCAATTCTTCCAAGATTATCTGTTTCGTAAAAGTAATCATACTCTCCCGTTTTATACCTAATATCAGGCTTTAACCTATTTTTTCTTCCATTTGTAAACTGTTTTCCTTTGTCCACAAATGTTTTAACTTCACTTACTCCAGTACTACCTTTAACCGTACCCTTAGCAAGCGAACCCTCTACACTCTTTATCTTATCATCTATAATCTTACTACTCTCTGTATGATGCTTATTAACCCAGCTATGGAAGTCTGTACCACCTTGCTTAGCCGTTATTACACCATGTTCATTGATTTCAAAGCTTTTGGTTTTGGCTGTCATATTATCTATGCTTTTCGCCAATTTTCCGCCAAGCTGATACATCTTGTCATTTCCGTATTTTTCTACTTTTAGGCTTCCTAGTTTCATACGGTCAAGCATAATATTCTTACTATTATGCAACGATTGTACCACATTTTTCCCTGTATTTGGATTAAATACTTTGCCTGCCTCTTGCATTTTTGATAGTTTTGCCAAGGATAAAGCGCTGTCTAATCCTTTAAATCCTTTTACCGCTGTTCCAAGGACTGGGATGGCATCAAGCGCTCCGAATATCCCGTTCTCTGCTCGTTCGGCATCGCTTAACTTTCTGCCGGTTCCCCAGTCTTTTCCGTCGTATGCACTCTTAAGTTGTAAGCCGCCATAAAGAGCTGCGGCTGTGAGTCCAGCTGGCGGGCAAGCAATGGTTAAAATGATAAGTCCAGCTCCTATTACAAGATCACGCCACATCTCCAGCTTTTTTTGTTCATCTTCTCTCGTTTTGTATTCGAATCCACGCATGGATGGGACTAGTTTACGATATTCGGCGTAATCTAGCTTCGCATCTGGATTTTCTTGTTTTATTTCTTTATACTGGGCGCGGAGAACTTTATCAAATGCTACGGAGTCTTTAAAAATATCGTCCACCGTTATTTTATCTTTTTTCGTCGTAATCGTTTGTGCCATGCCATAACCATGTGCGTTTGGCATCGTTGTCGTAGAGGTAGAGCCAATTCGATTTTTTGTTGAGTAGTTTCGAATCGATAGATCTCTCATTTTCCCCGCAAATTTGTCCATGTCCTTATAAAAAGGTTCGTCAATATGTCTCGATACAACTCGCCCTGCTTGTGTGCAGTAGTTTCCTAGTGTCGTATAGGCGTCGAGTAACTGATTGATTTTTTTTTGCTGACTGCTATGTTGAAAGTTAATACTTCGGTCGGAGTCAAGAGAATGTATTTTTGACTCTATTTCTTCTAAAAGATCATTGACTTTTGTTAATTCTCTCAGTGCCTCTTTTGTTAGTTGGTCTATTCCTTCTTTCATTTCTTGCCAAGGATCTGGCTTGTAATGCACATCCATTTCTTTTTCATCCCCCTTTGCCGTATAGTGGTTAACCGCTAGTACCTAAGATTTTTTGCAATTCTTCATCCTTTTTGATCATTTCTTCTAGCGTATAATTCACAAGGAGTGCCGCTTGTCTATAGTTATCTGCGAGTTCCATCGTTTTTCCCAATATATCTTTGTACTGCGAGATGACCTTTGTTGCCTCTCCTTTTTTGTAAAAATCACAGTTTGCGAGACTATCAATATTTTTCGCTACGACATCAGCATACAGGTTATAAATATTTTGCAGGCGCGTTGCGATATCAACCATTTCTGTGAAATTAACTAAAACTTGTGAGCCGCCTCCTTCTGAACTGCCATCCGTCATTTGTACGTGCATCAATTTATTCCTCCTAATGATAGACTTTTTGGATCAATAAATTTCTTATACGGCATTTTTAACACATCATATATCTTCTTATTTAAAGCATATAGACTAATCCATTCATATCGTTTCCGTTCTACATCAATTTGGATATAATCGTCTTTCTCTGTGAAGTATAAGAAACAATCCCATTTTCCTTGTTCTGTTAAACTTTTTGTACGCGGTCGACGAAAAGTTTCTATTGCTAATAGTTCTTTTTGTGATAAATCCATTTCTTCAAATGTTTCCTGTTCTTCCTTCATCATCTTACTTGTTAAAAACGTAGTATCTTTCTCTCTCGGTTCTCTCATTAGAAATGGAATTCTTTCTAATAACGATAAATACACATCCCGCTTCGGTATGTAATGGAGTTCATATTCCTCATTTGGCTTTATTTCTGTTAGTACAGCTACTCGGTCTTTGTCATTTGGTAAAAATCCTACTAAGAGGTTATTGAATCGCGTATATTCCTGACTTTCTTGATACGCTCTCAGTAATTCAATGAGTTGAAATGCAGCCATTGTCAGTCCGCCATCTTCCATAATGAGCCCTTTTCCCTTTAAACTTTCGGTTGCTTTCGTTACACAATCGGCATCATCCATTATGAGTTTTTCCCGTTCAGGTAAACCAAATAAATAGGTAACTCCAGCTGCACCAGCTAATACATATAATTCAGAAGGACTGAAGCTTTTTATGTGATTTTGCATCGTTTGATCCCTCATTTCTATTACAGGTTTTTAATCATTTGTACTTCATTTGTGTTAGAGAATGTCTGAATATGTGTGTCGAGATCTTTCAACGCTTTCGTATGATCTTCAAGTGCGTCTGCCATATCTGCATTTAACTGAATGATTAACTCCAAATAACATAGAAATGCATCTCGCGTCTTTCCTTGCCAATGAGAGCTTGTCACAGTTGCTTGTAAGTCTTTTGCCTGCTGGAGTGCTTCTTTTACACTATTTTCAATTTGCTGTGCATAGGCAATTGCATTTACCGCCCTCTCACCAGAAATTTCAATTTCTTTCCCACTCATGTTTAAACCTCCGTTTCTATTAAAATGCAGTGCGAATTCATAGTTTGCATTTATTTTTTCCGTGCCGCAGCTTCCCGTTCTTCTGCCTCTGCTTTTGCTTTATACTCTAAATATTTACTGTATGCTTTATTTTTAGCATATGTAACGTTATCTAAAGACTGCTTAAAATGAGTTATAATTCCCGATAAGATATTATCTTTTTGTTGACGTTTCTCCTCAAATTCCCGAGCTGGAATTTTTTCAGACGGCAAGCCGTTACTTTTTGCTTCATAACTTCTCTTTGCGGACTCTGCTTTCTCAATATGTTGCCTTACTTGTATTTCCTCGGATTTTAAATATTCATATAACCGGTAATATTCATCACGTTTTCTTTCATTTTCTGTATACCCAATATGAAAGAAGTTACCAACACGATCTAAAAAACTTTCTGGCATTTCTAAACCTCCCATTTTTATAAAGTGAAACTTCCATCAGTGGGGGCTTTATCCCCCACTGATGGTTAGTTGAACAAATCGGGCTTTTACGGGCAGTTATCCCCCACCTATCTTCTTTGCTTTTCTTCACATCTTGAGGTGGGGGTCTTACTGCCCGTTAATGCGGGATGAGTTCAACATGCTAAATTTGTATTTTTTAACCATAATTCCACTTTTTATAAAAATAATGTTCAACACCGTCATTTTATCAAATCACTTACACATTTACCATATTTTGTGAAATAAGACTATGTATTTACCAGCATTATCAATAAACATAAAAGGATGGTTTCGGTATATGAACCAAAACCATCCTTTTATTAAATATTGTTTATTCAAGCTTTTACCTGAAACGCCCCCGACGAACTCACCATATCTGCTATTGAATCTGGAATCTGCTCTGCAATCGCCTCCCCAATCTTCAAACTTGCTGTTGCAGCCGGCGATGGGGCATTACAAATATGCATAGAGTTAGTGCCTGAAATAATACAAAAATCATCTACCATGTTTCCATTAGATAGAATCGCCTGTGCCCTTACACCAGCATGAGTTGGAACAATATCCTTATCTGTCAGCTCTGGTATTAGGCGCTGCAAGCTTTTGAGAAATGATTGTTTACTAAAAGAGCGAATCATTTCTTTCATGCCCTCTTTCATATTCGGCATTGCCATTTTCCAAAAGCCGGAATAGGTCATTGTTTCCATAAAGTCCTTTAAATCAAAATCTTTTTTTGTATATCCTTCGCGTTTAAAGCTTAAGACCGCATTAGGCCCTGCATGTACGTCTCCGTTTATCATTCTTGTAAAATGCACACCTAGGAACGGAAAATCTGGGTTTGGAACTGGATAGATTAAGTGTTTTACGAGATGGCGTTTTTCTGGAACAAGTTCATAATACTCGCCTCGAAACGGGACAATTTTCATATCTGTTAGTAATCCTGCTTTTTTTGCGATTCGGTCACTATGTAAGCCGGCACAGTTAATGAGAAACCGCGTTGTAAAAACGCCTTGATTTGTCTCAATGGTAACGAAATCTTTTTTCTCAAAAATATGTTCCGCTTTCGTATCTAAGTGCACCTCTCCTCCGTTCTCTTGGATGATATGTGCAAACGCATAACTTACTCCTTTATAATCAGCAATTCCGCAAGAAGGAACTCGAATCGCTCCTAACCCTTTTACATGAGGCTCAATTTCCGCTAATTCTCCTTGATCAATTTGAGAAATGTCCAAACCATTTTGCAGCCCTCTTTCATATAGGTTCTGTAAAAGAGGAAGTTCTTCTTTTTCTGTAGCGACAATCACCTTTCCGCACATATCATAAGCAATTCCGTTTTCTTTACAGAACTGCACCATTGCGGCATTTCCCTCTTTTGCAAATCTAGCTTTGTAGCTGCCTGGCTTATAATAAATGCCGGAATGAATCACACCGCTATTATGTCCAGTTTGGTGATGTGCAAGTATAGTCTCTTTTTCAATAACTGCGATTTTGGCACGAGGAAATTTTTTCGTTAAAGCCATCCCAGTTGAAAGCCCAACAATCCCGCCGCCAATAATTATAAAATCATACATCAAACTTCCTCCTTACATGTTATATGTACGTCTACCTGTATATCATGAAAGGCAGGCCTTGTTTCAAGACCCGCCATACATATTATTTAGAGAAGCAGCCGCGTTGGCGCATTAACTCTCGATATAAATCTTTATTTTTCTCAAAAGGAGCTCGCCCGTGCATCCAAAATAGGTTATTTAATAGAACTAAATCGCCAACTGGTAATTTTAATGCATGCGTTGCTGGTGAGTTTTCTACAGAGTGTGATAGCTCTTTAAGATATGTTGCTTGTTCAATATTATCAGGATAAGCGAATTGATCAATAAAACAAATACACGGCGCATTATTTACATCAAAAAATGTTTCACGGTATACGATTTCTTGTGCATTCTTACTTGGCGGTGCTTTATACGTCATTTTGACGGATGCTAGTGGATGATTTCGAAACTTATCGAGCTCCTCCCAATCATCTAAATGAAGTAAACGTGATTCTCCGCCTACTGCATTTTTTTCCTCGATTTTCATCATCAGAAGCCAATCTGTCGGTTCGTCAACAAACGTTCCATCTGTATGAAGTGTGAATAAACGATACGCTTGGCGAAGATAAGAATCACTGCTGTCTGTATCTTTCACGTTAAATCTAGCATAATACGTTCCTGTCATTGCATCAAAGTTAGACGTACCAATTAAGTGTGTTAACGCCGTTGCAAATTTCACATAGTCTTCTGCATCGGTCGTTTCGCCTTGTACACCAATTGTAAATCCGCCCGTTTCACGGTCATGAATAATCCCTCGAACATTCTCCATGAAGGTTGCACCAAAGATCTTTTTCATTTGATCAGCAAGGATAAAGCGAGAATAAGGAATATATTGCAATGATTGCTCAGAATGTTCTTTTATCTCTTCGAAAAATTGCCCAAGCAATTGTTGATTTAGCACAATATGATACAAGCGTTTATGTTCTGGATGAGGCACAATTTCATATCCCTCATACTTCTTTGCAAATTTCATTTTCATTTCTTGTTCCGTGATCATCAACATCTTCCTCCTTAGTCCAAATAAACTAAAAAGCCAGTCATACGCATCCACAATTATAAATTGTAGAAACGTACAACTGGCTTAAAATTACGAGTGTTCTTTAATCTCTTAAAGTACAATAATAATAGACAGTTTTTCTATTCAACTATGTGCAAAATAGAAAGCGAAGATCGGATGTAGAGAAGGGTTATTTCTCGTATGGATCTTATCACTTTATAATTAAATAATAATTTAAAATTTTCTGAATGTCAATGTGTTTATATCATTTATTTTCGCCCGTGTACTTAACTTTATTTCGACTACATGCCTTACACATTTTACAAGATTTCACTGCATGAGTTTCCTTACATCCTCTTTTTGGCTTTACCTGCTCTTTTACACCTTGAACTTCACTTGATTTTGACATGTTCCTGCCTCCTTATTGTATAAAAAATAAAAGAGCCAGTTATATTCCGCCATCAAATAAGCTGGAATACAACTGGCTCTCGTTTACGAACGCTCTTTAAACAGTAAAGTGCAATAAACTCGACAGTTTCATTATTTCGTTTTACTTTAGCGGACCTATTTCCTCATAGTCCTCTTCAAGTCTTTCACCGTTTACGTAACTTGTATATTGGCGGTACAAATCCTTTAAAGCACTGATGATTGCATTTTGCGCTTTTCCTTGATAATGGTGAGAGATTTCTTGAATGATGTCTTCAATGCCATCTCGTAAACTATATCCTCTTAAAATTTGAGAAATAAAGTCTCTCCCGTGTCCTGTCGCAAGGGTACATGACGATTCGATAATTACATGATATTTGTGATCTGCCTCTATTGTAATCGTTAGTGTTTCATAGACGCTGCGTACAGCCATCCCTTTCGGAAGCCTTGCATGTCCTGCCATGAAAAAAGTTCCTTTACGCATGTTCATCCCCCATTATTATGCATCTTTTGTCATCATACTTGATCTACATACACTGTCTTAATCCTTGTATAAAATTCTGCAGCTGCTTTCCCTTGTTCACGCGGACCAGCACTAGAGTTTTTCATTCCGCCAAACGGAACTTGCGGCTCTGCTCCTGCTGTTTCGGAGTTTACATGAACCATTCCAACTTCCATGTCATCAATGAATTGCTGCGCAAGACTTAAATTATTGGTACAAATGGATGCGCTAAGTCCATATTCCGTATCGTTAGCCAGGTGAATTGCTTCTTGATAATTGTTCACCTTAAACAAACAAATAACAGGACCGAAAATTTCTTCTTTCGCAATTCGTGCATCATGAGGTACATCTTCAAAGATAGTAGGTAAAATATAAAACCCATGTTTTAACTTATCTTCTGTTGGTACACTTCCCCCGCAAATTAAAGAAGCTTCTTTCTTACCTGCTTCAATCATCGATAAAACAGTTTGCTGCTGGTTCTCGGATACACATGGCCCCATAAACGTATTATTTTCTAATGGATTTCCAACTTTAAGAGCCTCTGTACGTAACACGAGTGCATTACGAAATTCCTCATAAATTTCCTCTTCAACTATAATTCTACTTGTCGCTGTACATTTTTGTCCTGTTGACATAAATGCACCTCTGATCGCAATCTCTACTGCTTTGCTAATATCGGCATCCTTTAATACAACTAACGGATTTTTCCCGCCCATTTCTAGTTGTACTTTTTTGCCGTTCGCAACAGCAGTTTGCTGAATTGTTTTTCCAACGCCATTAGAACCGGTAAAGGATATCGCTTTTATATCAGGGTTTTCTGTTAATTCCGTTCCAACTACTGAACCTTTCCCAAATACACAATTGATAACGCCGGCAGGAATTCCCGCCTCATGAAAAGCATTCACAAGGTGAAATACTGACTTTGGTGTAATTTCAGCAGGCTTAATAACAACAGTATTTCCGTAAATAAGTGCCGGAGCCATCTTCCATACTGGAATCGCAATTGGGAAATTCCACGGTGTAATTAATCCTACTGGCCCAACCGCTACCCGTTTGCTGTAAAGCATCGTTTTCGGATTGACCGAAGGAATCATTTCTCCCACAGGCTGATTCGCTTCCCCTGCATAATATTCAAGAATGCTAATCGCTCGTTTCGTCTCTCCTATCCCTTCAGCGAGTGTCTTTCCTTCTTCACTCGTCAAATCATGACCGATTTCAGTCACTCGTTCTTTTAAAATAGCTGCCGCTTTCCATAAGTAACTTGCCCGCTCTTGAAACGATAACCCTTGCCAATTTTGAAAGGCTTCTTTCGCAGATGCAATTGCGGCTTGTGTATCGTCTGCTGAACTTAATGGAAATTCTCCTAATACTTCTCCATTATGCGGATTATAGTTTTTAGAATATTGATGAGTAGATGGCTCTTTCCACTGCCCATTTATATAATTGAAAAACTTCATTGTACTACCTCCAACTGGAAAAATAATTGCTTCTTCTTATTTAGATACCTTAGCAAATGCTGCTTCAAGAATAGCCAATCCTTCTTCAAGCTGTTCATCTGTTATAACAAGCGGCGGTAAGAAACGAAGTACACTGCTATAAATACCAGCACTGATTGTAATTAAACCTTTGTTATGTGTCTCTTGCATAATTGCTTTAACCTCTTCTGCTGCTGGCTCTTTCGTATTTCGATCCTTTACAAGTTCCATAGCCGTCATGGCACCAAGGCCTCTCACATCGCCAATTAATTCATATTTATCCTTCCAACTATTGAATACTTCCATCATACGATCGCCGATTTCCCGAGCGCGTTTTACTAAGTTTTCTTCTTCAATGACATCTAAAACAGCTAGACCAGCCGCACAAGCAACCGGGCTTCCTGAAAAAGTCCCGCCAAGTTGTCCCGGGCCAGGTGCATCCATGAGTTCAGCTCTTCCTGTCACTGCGCTAAGCGGCATACCTGCAGCGATGGATTTTGAAAATGTCATTAAATCAGGAGCTACCCCAAAATGATCCATTGCGAACAAGTTTCCTGTACGAGCAAAGCCAGTTTGAATTTCATCTGCAATCATGATAATTCCATATTTATCACAAAGGTTTCTTACCCCTTGCATAAAAGCAGCAGATGGCACGATAAATCCACCTTCACCTTGAAGCGGCTCTAAAATAATTGCCGCAATATTATCACTTGCCACTTCCTCTAACATAAAGCGTTCAAAATACGCTAAAATTTGCCCGTCTACTTCTTCTTTCGTCATACCATCTTCTGCGCGGTAATAATATGGATAAGGAAGCTTGTACACATCCGGTGCAAACGGACCGAATCCATGTTTATAAGGTTTTACTTTACTCGTAAGGGACATTGTCATAAGCGTACGTCCGTGATACGCGCGTTCAAACGAAACGATAGCACTGCGCCCAGTCGCCTTTCTAGCAATTTTCACAGCATTTTCTACCGCTTCCGCTCCGCTGTTTGCAAACATTGTTTTTTTCTTAAAATCTCCTGGCGTTAATTCGTTCAATCTTTCAGCTAACTCAATATAGCTTTCATACGGCGCTACATGAAAACAGCTATGAATAGAAGATTCTACTTGCTCTTGAATGGCTTTTACTACCTTCGGATGACAATGCCCTACATTTTGCATCCCAATTCCGCCTGCAAAATCGATTAATTCGTTGCCATCTATATCAGTAATAATCGCCCCTTTCGCAGATTGAACATATAAATTGGTAATATTATATGGACCTGCAGGCACCGCATTTTTTCTTCTTTCATTTAAAATATCAGATTTTGTAGTTACAATATTGTTCTTTTCTTTTAACATTGAACTTACCCCTTTTTTCGTTTTTTAATTTGTATTACATATGACTTAGTCCTTCTCTAAACCAATCCCCGAACCTTTTAAAATTGGAAATCCTGCTTTCTCTTCCTTGATAGGCTTATTTCTAACTCTTAGAAAATAGGATGCTATCACAATAGCAGCAGCTAAAATCGTTAAATAAAATTGCATACGCATATCGTCTATAAATGCTTGTGAAACAAATATCGTAACAATCATAAGAAGCGTTGCGTATGTGAGATAAGGAAATAACCACATTTTCACTTTTAGTTTCCTCGGGTCTTCTCTTTCCGCTTCTCGTCTTAATCGAATATGAGAAACTGCAACAAACATATACATAAGCATCGTAACGCCGCCTGAGCTATTTGCTAGAAAAGCAAACAGTTTATCAGGAGATATAAACTTCAGCGCAGCACAAACGAATGCAAATAATACACTCGCAACAATCGCCCAAATTGGTGCACCTCTACTGTTTAATTTTGAAAAAGCAAGAGGAGCATCTCCTTTTTTCGAAAGTGAAAATAACATGCGAGAACTCGTGTATAATCCTGAATTTAAAACAGATAGCAAAGACAGGAACACAACTCCGTTCATAATTTCCGCAGCAGCAGGGACTCCTGCCATCCGAAATAAACTTGCATAAGGAAGCTTCAATAATTCCGCATTATTCCACGGCATAAAAATGACCAAAATCGTGACAGATCCTACAAAGAAAAGCATAAGACGCCATACAACACTGTTAATTGCTTTGATAACATTCTTCTCTGGATTTTCAGATTCTCCCGCCGCAATCGCAGCTACTTCACTACCTGATAAAGAAAAAGAAATAAATACAACACTCAGCAATACAGGCACAATCCCTTTTGGAAAAAAGCCGCCGTTTTCAGAGATTGTCGAAAAACTAGGCCTGTCCACACCAGGGACAATTCCAAAAATCATCGCAATTCCTAACCCTAAAAATACAAGAATCGCTGCAACTTTAATAAAAGCTAACCAATATTCAAATTCTCCATATAGCTTTACAGAGTAGATATTTGTAATCGTCATCAAAATAATCATGGAAAGACTGGCTATCCATGCTGGTATGGAAGGGAACCAATTGTTGACCATCGCCCCTAACAATACCGATTCAATTGCGATAATAATGACCCAGTTAAACCAGTATAACCAACCGATTGTGTAACCAGCCCAAGGTCCAATTGCCTTATGAGCATATGTTGCAAAAGAACCACTATCAGGATTTACCGCAGCCATCTCTCCTAACATCCGCATCACGAGTACAACCATTAAAGCACCAATAATATAAGACAAAATTGCCGCTGGACCTGTTGATTGAATAATAGTCCCGCTCCCTACAAATAATCCTGCTCCGATAACCCCACCAATTGAGATCATTGTTATATGCCTGGTTTTCAAGTCTTTTTGCAGTTCATTTTTTCCTTTAACCAAAAAGATCACCAACCTATAAGTATTTATTTTCACAAATCCTTCTAGCATACATAAGATTGAAACATTGCCCGGCATTGATAACGTTTTCTAAAAACCGTCCTATAAAGGGAAACTTCCATTTTATAGAAAAATAAAAAGAGCCAGAAAAACAATGTAAAGAATTACACTGGATTTTACTGTCCCTATCCCTATGGCTCGTCTTCCTGCTAAGGAAGCTCAAGTGGAAAGAAGCCAATTCATTTCTATTCAATTCATTGCAACAATATCCGGGCTTGCAGGGAGGCTAATCACTGTCATCCGTTAATAAACTAATATTATTACAAATATACTGAATATTCAACATTTATTTTAAATTCAGTGAAATTAACATAGACCGCCTTGTTTGCATATATTATCGTACAATCATAAAGGTGGGATAATATGGAACGTGAACAGTATCGTCAAATGGATGAAAAAGAATTGCCGCTTGTCGAACCGAAGGCGTATGAATGCGTAAAGCAAATTGTTATTGTTGGCATTCCGACTTTTATTGGATTATCCATTTACGGAATCGTAATGACGTTTTTGCAATGAAGTGAAATTATCCAACAGTGCTCCCCACTGATGAAAAGTCTGCGAATAGCCGGATTAAAAATAACCTGCACTCACTTTCCCTTTGCTGGCAGGAAAAAGCCCTGACCGTTTCTAAACATGGCCAGGTGCTCTCTCCCACCTAAAGCGTTTTTTCAATTTGCATTTATATATTTACAGCCTATTATTCTCCTAATTTCACCAAGCTGTAATTCTTTTTACCTTTACGAATAATAATAAATCTGCCATCGAATGAATTTTCTACCGTAACATCTGTATTTACATCTGTTACTTTATCTCCGTTCATCAAAATAGCTCCATTATTAATATCTTCTCTCGCCTGGCGTCTAGAAGGTTCAATTCCTAAATCTACTAACCATTCAACAATATTTTTTGTTTCCTTTTCAGCATGGAAAGTTGGCATATCTTTAAAGCCTTGTTCAATTTCATCCGCAGTTAACGCTTTAATATCCCCGCTAAATAATGCTTCCGTAATTTTTACTGCTTGTAAAAATGCATCTTCACCATGAACAAATTTTGTCATTTCTTCTGCTAATACTTTTTGCGCTTCACGTTTATGAGGCTCTGTTTGAACTTTAACTGCTAATTCATCAATTCTATCTTTCGTTAAGAATGTGAAGAATTTTAAGTATCTAATTACATCACGATCATCTGTGTTCACCCAGAACTGGTAGAATTCAAATGGTGTTGTCTTTTCAGGATCTAACCAAATTGCTCCTCCTGCTGTTTTACCAAATTTCGTACCGTCTGATTTTAATAGTAATGGAATTGTTAAACCAAACACTTTTGCATCTGGTCCTTCTTTTTTACGAATTAAGTCTAAACCGCTTGTAATATTACCCCATTGGTCACTGCCGCCAATTTGCAGTTGTACATCTTCGTGTTTGTATAAGTGATGGAAGTCCATCGCTTGTAGAATTTGGTATGTGAATTCTGTAAATGAAATCCCTGTTTCTAAACGGCTTGCTACAATATCTTTTGCTAGCATATTATTTATACTGAAGTTTTTACCGTAATCGCGTAAAAACTCAAGAATGCTTACTTCATGTGTCCAATCGTAGTTATTCACCATTTTCACTTCGCTATTTCCGCCAAAGTCAAATAGCTTTTGCATTTGCGATGTTAACGCATCAACATTATGCTGCACTTGTTCTAATGTTTGCAGTTGTCTTTCTGTTTGACGTCCACTTGGATCACCGATTGTTCCTGTTGCTCCTCCAATTAAGATAACTGGATGATGCCCAGCTAATTGGAAACGTTTCATCATCATAAATGGAATTAAATGTCCAATATGCATACTGTCACCAGTTGGATCTACACCACAGTACAAGGAAATCTTTTTCTCTTCTACTAGTTTACGTAACCCTTCTGCATCTGTTTGTTGATTGATGGCATCGCGCCATTCCAATTCGTCAATGATGTTCATGTCTTCCCCGCTCCTTTAATTTGTAAGTTTTTCTTACCTGAATATAAAAAAAGTCCCCATGTCTACACTAGACATAGGGACGATTTTTAACCGTGTTACCACCCAGATTGCACAAATAGTATTTACTATTCGTACCACTCTCAGCAATAGTATCGATTGCTACTCCGCTTAGCATTACCTAAGATACTCCAGAGTGTAATTCACAAGTTTGTTTGTGCTAGGTTCCATCAACCCCTAGCTTTCTCGATAACAGTGACAAACTGCTACTGGGCTCTTTCGACATATTTGATATTTTAAATTATAGCCAATTATAGAGAAGTAAAAATCCATTGTCAATTCTATACAGAAATATTTTTAAATTGTTTGAATTCATTTCATTCTATTAACGCGATAAAGTGAAACCCCTATTAGTAGGGGCTTTCTTCATCTCCCACCTATCTTCTTCGCTCTTTTCTGAATCTTGAAATGAGGTTCTTACTGCGCTAAAATTGCACCGTAATGTCCATCAACTGTAAGGGTAACGTTTCCGTTCTGTACGGTATACGTTTTACCAGTTAGTTTGTCTGTGACAACACTTCCATTTTGCATGCTTAGCTGCCACACAGGAACAGTTACGTTATGGATGGCAGAATCATTGTTAAGCACAACTGCAATTCTATTTGTTGTATCAAAACGACCATAGGAATATATTTTATTTGTATCATCTGTTTGCAGCGTCATGAACGACCCCGTTCTTAATGCCGGATATTGGTTACGAATGCTGATGAGCTTTTGTGTTAAAGATACAGCGCCATTGGAAGTAGTCGCTTGGGACCAATCAAATGTCCGTCGGTTATCAGGATCTGCACCGCCCATTATGCCGTATTCATCTCCATAATAAATGGTTGGCGTACCAACATACGTCATTTGGAAAATGAGTGCTAAATATGTCTTCCAAATATCACCGCCAGCACGCTCACCAAAACGAGTAATGTCGTGATTAGATAAATGATTGCTCATCGCTTGCTGAACATTTGTCGGATAATTAGCACGTGTTCCTCTTAGCCAACTGTCGAATTGGGAAGCTGGTATGGAAGCTGCATTGTTACTGTAATCTTTCCCTGTTATCCATTCAGAAACCGGTTGCGTAAATCCATCGAAATTCGTAGTACTGTCCCATTGGTTCCCTTGACCTGTCCATGGATTTGCATTTCCCCAATATTCACCAAGTATCGCTGCATTCGCGTTTACAGATTTCACTGCACTTCTGAATTCAGCCCAAATTTGGTGATTCACAGTGTCACTGCCATTACCTCCGCCAGCATCTGTATATTGTGCTGCATCTAATCGCCAACCATCAATGTTATATGGAGCTTTCAAATACGTTTTCGCTACGGAGTCGCTATTATTATACATTTGGTTTCTTACTACTGAGCCACTAGCTCCATAATCTAGCTTAGGCAAACTGTTAAATCCTAAAAAGCTAGCATATGTATTCGGCCAAGACTGGAATGTATAGTAATTAGACCATTGGCTGGATTGAGACTCATAAGCTCCTAAAGTGGAGAAATTATTATACTTATCAAACCATACATGGCTATCTCCTGTATGATTAAATACGCCGTCTAATACTAAATATCCCTTTGTTCCGTTTGCTGTGCTATGAACGTCTGATGATAACGCTTGCAAAGTTGCGTTTGTTCCAAATGCCGGATCCACAGTCATATAGTCCTGTGTATCATACTTATGGTTAGAAGGAGATTTAAAAATCGGATTTAAATAAATAATGTTAGCTCCTAGCGTTTGTTTAATATAACCAAGCTTTTGGTCTACTCCCGCTAAATCACCGCCGAAGAACACAAGGTTGTTCGTATAGCCAGAATCGGCATAGACACTGCTTCCCCAAGCTTTTTTCTCAGTTGGCGTACCATCGTAACTGTATGCATTCGTTTGCACATCATTTGAGGAATCACCATTATAAAAGCGGTCAGGGAAAATCTGATACATAACACCATCCTTCATCCAATCCGGTGTTTTAAAATTTGGGATAATATAAAAATCACCTGATGATGGTTCAGATGCAGAAGGACCGTTGGCATTATACCAAACAGAAGAAGATCCATCAGTAATTTGGAAGCGATAATACTTTTGCGAAGAACTAGCCGGAATTGTCCCTTGCCAATAATCAAATGTTCCCGTAGCATCGTTGGACATCCATGACATAGGAATCACATGGAACATTCCATCAGCAGCATCATAGTACTTTATATTCACACCGGTAGTATCACCTTTAAATGTACGGAATTTCAGCGTCACACTTTGAACAGATGTCGGTTCCGGCACGCTATCATAGACAGGACCTTGGTCGTGAAATAAGCCATTCCACTCCACATTATTATCGTTCGTTGCAGCATAGGCCAATGATGCAGATGGCGTGTACAGCAAAGATGTCCCTAAAACAAGTGTAGATAGTGCAATCGTTTGCATTAATGTGCGTTTTTTGCCCTTCTTTACTCTTTTCATCGCAAACCTCCTATAAAAAATGTAAGTGCTTTCAAATCTATTATATAAGTAATCTATCAAAAGTAAATGAATTAATTTTCTGAAATTAAAAATTCTATCAGTTATTCCCCTCTTCCAATTTAGAAAAGCTGAATAATAGTAAACACCCTTCACATCTTATGCAGAACCTTTTGGGGACTTGTGATAAACTTTGATACGATTGCGGTATAGTTTTTATTTTGCGGTAATCTTTAATGGGGTTATGGTAAGAATACATTGGACATAGCATGACAAGTTCATAAAGAGATATAATTCCGTTACAAATCACATTTAACTATGGAGGAAACATGAAGATAAACAAACTGTTTTTTCATATTCATTACTGCAATTACAGGGAATCTAATGAAGCAAGAAAAAACTCAAGGAAGATCACCCGAACACTCCAACATCATGCACTCGTTTTTTTTACTAGAGGAAAAGGCAGTATTATTATTGAGAAGAAAAGGTATGAAATTAAAGAAGGTATGCTGTTCTATCTTTGTCCTGATGTACTACATTCTATAGAACTAGATATGGAAGAACCAATATGTTGTGTAACAGTGCACTTTAGTTACGCAAGTGTGAGATTTAATGAAAATAAATGGGATATTACTAACGAAGTTGAGCTGCTCCCTCTGCACTTTGCACAAGAATTAAAGGATTACTATCAGATTGATACTATATTTAAGAAATTAGTTAGCAGTTGGAATGCGAAGTTACCTGGATATGAGTTTATGACGAAAACTTTGCTTCAACAATTGTTAATTGCCATTTATCAAAATAGAAAAAAGCAAAATCGAAAGAACTCAACTTCTTTAAAAGTGGAAAAAATCATTGAATACATGCATCAAAACATAAATAGTAAAATAACATTGACTGAATTATCAGAGATGGTGCAGTTGTCACCTACTTATTTATCAAGGACTTTCAAAGAAACGACAGGATATTCTGTAATTGGTTTTTTTAACAAAATAAAAATTGATAAAGCGAAAGAACTTATTATTGAAGGCAACAAAAAAGTAAAAGAAGTAGCACAAACACTTGGATTTGCCGATGAATTTTATTTTAGCCGGATATTCAAAGGGATTGAAGGAATAAGCCCTTCAGAATTCTATAACAAAAATGTCCATGGATTATAATATAATGCATGTTATAAAGCCAATCTGTAAGCTAAAATGATGATGTTATTGTTCATTACTTTTGTACAATAACGGAATTATAAGCAGAAGAGAGGCTTATTTTTTTGCAGATTTGGAAAAGAAACTTATTCATTTGCTGGTTTGGGATGTTTGTCACAAGTGTAGGAATGAGCCAAATTGCGCCAGTATTGCCGCTCTATATAAGGCATCTTGGAGTTCACAGTTCAGTTTTAATTGCTCAATTTTCAGGAATTGCTTTTGGTGTTACCTATATAATTTCAGCTGTTTTCTCACCTATTTGGGGGCAGGCTGCTGACAAATACGGACGAAAGCCAATGCTTTTGCGGGCAAGCCTTGGTATGGCAATCGTTATATTTAGTATGGGGTTTGCACAAAATGTATATGAACTGATTGGATTAAGAATATTGCAGGGCGTTATCACAGGTTATAGTACAGCTTGTACTACATTAATTGCAACTCAGACGGATAACGAACACGCTGGATGGGCTTTAGGTACACTTTCAACAGCAAATATTGCTGGTTCCTTGCTTGGACCAATGATTGGCGGTTTTATAGAAGGTAACTTTGGTTTGCAAAATGTATTTTTTATTACAGGTGCACTGCTGCTGATTTCATTTATTACAACCTCTTTATTTGTAAAGGAATCTTTTACTCGCCAAGATAAAAAAGCGCTTAGCAACAAGGAAATATGGAATACTATTCCTGAAAAAAGCTTGACGATTACAATGCTTATGACCTTTTTTGTATTAACTCTGGCATTATATTCTATTGAACCAATCATAACAGTATATGTGAGCCAGTTATCCCCAAATACCAGTCATGTTGCTCTGTTGGCTGGAATCACATTCTCAGCTTCAGGGCTAGCAAATATCATTGCGGCTCCAAGACTTGGGAAAATTTCTGATAAAATAGGAGCGCAAAAAGTTATATTCATTGCACTTGTAATGGCAGGACTCATTTTTATACCGCAAGCCTTCGTAAAAAATCCTTGGCAGTTCATAGGCCTTCGCTTTTTATTAGGATTAGCAGCAGCAGGATTAACTCCTTCTGTTAATACTTTGATTAAGAGAATTACACCAGCTTCTCTTACAGGTAGAGTTTTTGGTTTTACTATGTCGGCAGGATATTTAGGCGTATTTGGAGGTTCAGTTTTAGGCGGACAAGTGGCAGCCTATTGGGGTATCAGATATGTATTTTTTATTACAAGTGCATTGTTACTGATAAATGCTCTGTGGGTTTATTTAAAAGTATATAAAAAACTTAGTTTAAAAGAAGAAGCATACATGCATGAATAGGAGAGAAGAAAATGAAAGATATACAAACTAAATCAATAAAAGCAGAAAAAACAGCACTTGTAGTGATAGACTTACAAAATGGAATTGTAAACGGACCACGTTATCCTTATACTGGTGCACAAGTTGTTAAAAATGCAAGCAAATTAATTCAGGCATTTACAGACAAAGGAGCCTTTGTAGTTCTTGTAAAAGTTTCATCTGTAGATGGAAAAGATATGTTAAAACCAAATATAGATTCACAAATCCCTCCAATGCAATTTCCAGAAGGCTGGGATCATTTTGTTCCCGAACTAACAAATGTGCAAAATGCTCATTCTATTACAAAAAGACAATGGGGCGCATTCTATGGTACTGACCTTGATTTACAGTTAAGACGCCGCGGAATTGATACGATTGTACTATGCGGTATTTCTACTTCAATTGGTGTGGATACTACAGCACGAGAAGCATATCAACATGGCTATAACCAAATATTTGTAGAAGATGCAATGACAGCTTCAACAACAGAAGAACATGATTATGTTTGTAAATCTATCTTCCCTAGAATCGGTCAAATTCGAACAACTGAAAAAGTGGTTGACCTTCTTGTTAACGACTAGATCAAAACATCTAATTTCAAAATAAACTATACTCATTCAAACGCCAAAATCCCTGCTTTTGATCAAAAAGCAGGGATTTTTCATATTCTGATGAATTGAGGTAGGATTCCTACTACCAAAAAATGGTGAGATAAAGAAATATGACCAATGTACAAACAAATATTATATATATTCATATACTTATAATATATGCACTCTGTTTGCAAAAAAGGGGGGCACTATTTTGAACCTATTTCCTTGTGCGTTTCCTCTCCCGGAACCCGGACCGACCGGGGCTACTGGCGCTATTGGACCCACTGGGACTACTGGCGCTACTGGCGCTACTGGGACTACTGGCGACACTGGATTAACCGGACCTACTGGGACTGATGGAATAACTGGAGCTACCGGACCTACTGGCGACACTGGATTAACCGGAGCGACTGGACCGATTGGACCCACCGGAACTACCGGGACTACTGGACCTACTGGAGCTACTGGAGCTACCGGACCGGCTGGAGCTACCGGACCTACTGGAACTACTGGGACTGATGGAGTAACTGGACCTACTGGAGCGACTGGACCGGCTGGAGCTACCGGACCTACTGGCAACACTGGGGCTATTGGACCGACCGGAGCTACTGGGACTACTGGCGACACTGGATTAACCGGAGCGACTGGACCAATTGGACCCACTGGAACTACTGGAGCTGATGGCGCTACCGGACCCACTGGGGCGACTGGATCGGCTGGAGCTACCGGACCTACTGGGACTACTGGCGACACTGGATTAACCGGAGCGACCGGATCAACTGGACCCACTGGAACTACTGGGGCTACTGGACCGACCGGACCTACTGGGCCTTCCTTCCAGGGCCTGGTTCCTGCAACTAATCTCATGTATTTCACAGTTTCAGACGGCACGAGTCTTGTATACACAAACGCTGATGGTTTACCTCAATACGGAACGACTCAAATCTTAGCACCAAATCAAGTATCCTATATGAATTTATTTATTAACGGTATTATTCAACCACAAAGTTCTTATAACGTACAAGCGGGTATATTAACGATACTTGCTGATGAAGCGCCACCAGCGGGCAGTCCAATTACACTTCAGTTTATACTAATCAACCAATAAAAAACGGATTCTTTAAAAAGAATCCGTTTTTTATTACTAGTTTACAACAAATTCAATCATGACCGGAACACCAGCATCTAAAACATCTCCACCAGGGATTGTAATAGCTGTTGTGGTTACAGTTGAAGTGTCTCCAGGCTGTAATTGTCCGTTCAGGTATAGATTATAATATGCAAATGATGCAGGAAATGCGGTAGCAGCAGTTCCCGCGTCATTGCTAAAAGCAGTTGCTAAAATGTTAAAAGTTGCTCCTGTTCCTGTTCCAGCACCAATTGTTGAATTGAATCTTTTACCTGCTAAATAAGGTTTAATAATCGCTATTTTATTTCACTCCTTTCGTTTTTAAATTAAGTAGGGCTTATCCTACGCTACATATTATGTAAATGTTTTATTTTAGTAACGGCAGCTGCCTGTTTTCATGGATACTTAATATTAAAAATTCATATTATTACATAAAACAAAACTTTCATCCCCCCACCTAGCTTCTTCGCTTCTTCGCTTCCTCTCAATCTTGAGGTGGGGGCAGTTCAATTTCTATTCTACCAAATATAGTGAACCCAATAGAATCAAAGAACAGCTAAACCTTGCGATCCGAAATAAGGAAAGTTAGTCCAAGCAGCAACCTGCAATCTGACAAGCGTACCATCATCTTGGATATGAAATACTGAGACGGTGCCCTGATTTCCGTTAAGGGTGTAAAAATGCCGTCCATCCTTACTTACTCTAGCATCTATCGGCAGACCTGGTGCCGTACCTGCTGGTGTACTGGTAATATGCCTTACCACCGACAGTGCTCCATTGGGATTGATTCGGTAGGTGGAAATGGTACCGCTTAAGGTGTTGGTAGTATATGCAAAACGTTCATCCCTCGTTGTTACAACCCAACAAGCGGTCTTATATCCGTTTTGTACAGAGCCGCTGATCACATGAAGGATACCATCGTTAGTCAATGAATAAGAGGACAGCGCATTTGAAATCGCTTCTGTAACTAAGAGGATTCCAGACGATAGAAAATAGGCGCCCAATGGTCCTTGACCATAAGAATCATTAACGATTGGTCCTGTAATCGTACCATTTTTATTTACATGGAATATACTAAGATGGTTTGATGTAAGCTCGGAGACAAGAATTTTACTGCCATCTGGAGTGAAGAGAACCTGCGCCGGCTGTGCATTGAAAGTACTGAGAGAATGGGTTGATCCGGGAATAGGAGTAAGGCGTCCGTTATCATCTATGTGAAAACCAGTGATATTGGATGCAAAATTGTTAGCGGCATTACCTACATTGGAAACATAGAGAAGATTACCAAACACATCTACGCTATTGGGTTGAGCACCTCCTGATGGCTTCACATCCACGAGAACGGGCGCTCCGCTATCGTTTATCATGAAACTACTGATACTACCGCTGCCTGCGTTAACTGCAAGTAGGAAACGGCCATCACGGGACAAAGTTAGAGAACCTTGTGACGCAAGGGGATCGACGCCATCGTTTGCAGTTGCAGTTGAGACTTCCCTTATGCCAGTACCTCTTCCATAAGTTGGGTAGGAACCCATAAAGGTGAGCATTCCATTCATGTCCCTGTAAAAGGCAATGATTTGATTCATTACTTCATTATTGGTCATCATATAAACCATACTCGCACGAGAATATTTGTTCATTATCTGCTCTCCTCCTTTCATAATTTTATATGGTTCTTTTACCATTTCAATTCCAAAAATTGATGTACCTCGGTTTAAAAGATAGGTAGATTTTCATCTCCCACTAACCTGCTCCGTTCGTTCCATAACACAGGCTTTTGTTTTTTTGATTAAGACTCCGAAGCCGAAAAATTTACAAAAAAAAGTGAAAGATTTACTCTTTCACTTTTTACTTACTCTATATTTCTTTCAAATATTACTCCCCTACCATCTCTGACATCACATACGCATAAATTAATGACTCTGTATGCGCAATCGACGTCTCGTGCGTACGCTCATAAGCATGAGACGCATCAATTCCAGGACCAATGAGTCCATGCTTCACATCTGCTCCGGCACGAATTGCGGCAGATGCATCAGAAGCGTAGAATGGATAAATATCTACTTTATATTCAATGTTATTTGCTTTCGCAAGTTCGACTAAATGGTTACGCATTGCGTAATGATATGGGCCGCTTCCGTCTTTTGCACAGATTGACACTGTATATTCATCTGATGCTTGTCCATCGCCAAGTGCTCCCATATCCACCGCGAGGTATTCTACTGTTTCTTCTGGGATATTGGAGTTACCGCCGTAACCGATTTCTTCATTATTAGAAATTAAGAAATGCGTTGTATATGGTAGTGTAATCTTTTCATCTTGTAATCTTTTAATTAATTGAAGTAAGATGGCAACGCTTGCTTTGTCATCTAGGTGACGAGATTTAATGTAGCCGCTGTCTGTCATTTGAACGCGCGGATCGAATGATACGAAGTCGCCTACTTCAATGCCTAGTTCACGTACTTCTTCCGGTGAAGATACACGCTCGTCGATACGTACTTCAATGTTTTGTTCGTCACGTTTTGCTTCTCCAGCATTTTTGTATACGTGTACAGACGTTTGATGGATTAAAATTGTGCCTGTATATTTTTTACCACTTGCTGTTTCAATTTCGCAATATTCCCCTTCTACCGCATTCCAGCGAAAACCGCCAATCATTGATAGTCGCAGACGTCCGTCAGCTTTTATTTCTTTTACCATTGCACCTAACGTATCAACGTGAGCGGTAAGTAGACGGTGCTTTGTGTCATCTTCCCCTTTTAACGTCATAATAAGGCCGCCCTTATTGTTGCGCTTCGTCTCTACATTCCACTCTTTTACATAGTCCTCAATAAAACGAATAATTGTGTTTGTATTTCCAGATGGACTTGGGATTGAAACGAGTTGTTTAATAAGCTCCATCGTGTCTTTTGCGTTATGTATCATATGTTTTTTCCCCTCTCTTTTACCTTGCTAATATTCAGTATAATGGAAAAATCGTAAAATATAAATAAAGTGAGGCTTCCATTGTAGACTTGAAAAAAGATTAATCAAATTTTATGTCAAATAATGTTGTAACAATAATACTGTATGATGCATAGCATGAATTATACACTGTATGACATATAGTATATAAAAAGTGAGGTGGGTGAATGAGTACGTTATTGAATTCATTAACGACAGAGCTTAGGAGGGGAACGTTGACATTAGCTGTTTTAAGTCAATTACGAACACCCCAGTATGGATATTCACTTGTTCAGTTATTGGAGGAATCGGGCATTACCATTGAACAAAGTACCTTATATCCATTGCTTCGCCGATTAGAAAAACAGGAATTAGTGACGAGTAGTTGGGATACATCCGAGAGTAGACCTCGTAAGTTTTATGTTTTAAGTGAATATGGGTTAGAGATCTTTTTGCAGTTAAAAAAGGAATGGCTTAAGAATTCGAAAGAGCTCTATAGCTTATTAAAAAGGGAGGAAGACGATGAATCTAATTGATATTTATATACAAGAAGTTACTCGGAGACTGCCTGAAAAAAATCGTGAGGATATTGCTCTAGAGTTACGGTCAACCATAGAGGATATGCTGCCTGATGATTACAGTGAAGAAGATGTAAAGGCAGTTCTTGAAAAATTGGGGAATCCAGTCACAATGGCTAATGGTTATCGAGACTGGCCAATGCACTTAATTGGTCCACGCTATTTTGATATATATGTGACACTACTAAAAATGATTTTACCGATTGCCGCTGTCATTTCGTTAATCTCGGTGATTGCCGAACATTTTATTGGATATAGTGGAAAACAAGCGGTTATAAGTATTGTTTTTAGTCTTATAGGCAAAGGAATAGGGAGCATCATTGAAGTAGGGATCCACGTATTCTTTTGGCTAACACTTGTGTTTGCTATTTTAGAAAGAGCAGATAAAGGAAAAGATGAGGAGCCATTAACAGCAAGATTTAAAAAATGGACACCTGATGATTTGAAAAATATCCCTACTATTCCTAAGAAAAAAACGATTACGAAGGGCGAAGTATTTGGAAGTTTAATGTGGACAGCGATTTGGTCAACTCTTTATTTTTATGCGAATCATCTTGTAGGTGTATATGAACGCGGTAAAGACGGACTTGAATTCGTGACCCCTACTTTTAATCAGGACGTTTTACTTGGATATTGGCCAATCGTTCTTGTTGTAATTGGTTTCGAAATAGCATTAGCTCTCTATAAATTAATACAGGGACAATGGACAAAAGGAATTGCAATTTGTAATACTGCACTCCAGCTTATCACCACCATTGTATTCACTATTATAGTAATAAATCCGAATGTGATGACCCAAGATTTTATTACGTATATGACTAATGTATTTAACATAACAGCTAATCAATTTGAAACATGGGTAGTTGGTTTTGGAATTTTCATGTTTATTTTGTCTGCAGTAAGTCATATATTTGATGGCTTCCGCAAGGCTAGAATTCGTTAATATATTTGCTTATCAAACTACTATTACGTACTTTAAAATCGGAATAATCATGTTGCAGTTGTATCTTTGAAATAAAGTCGAACCGTTTTCATAGTTAATTAAGAAACTGTTGAGTAATAATAGAGTTGTTCCGTTAAAGGTCCATATTCTGGAATAACTCTTGTGAAAGTGATGGTATTTTGACTTAATTGTTAGTAAGTTTAAAGGACAGCATAGCGACATAAGAAGCCCTTAAACTTATGTTCCAAAGGGAGGTTAAAAGTATGGTAGACGTAATTATTCTGAATGGTGGATCGAGTTCCGGGAAAACCACTATCGCAAAATGTCTTCAAAATTCATTGCCAACGTCATGGTTAAGGTTCAGTATCGACGATTTAATCGACGCCATGCCCGATGCAATGATGGAAGCAGACAGTGGAATTACATTCGGTGACGATGGGTCTGTCAGTCCAGGTACGGAATTTCGTACATTAGAATCTGCATGGATGCATGGTATTGGCGAGATGGTCCGTAGAGGAGCCCGAGTGATTATCGACGATGTCTTCATTAGCGGAGTAGATTCTTGTAATCGTTGGAAAGCTGCCTTGGAAGGGTTGCAGGTGCTGTGGGTTGGTGTTTTCTGTGACCCTATTGTAGCGTCCGCTCGTGAAAGGGAACGAGCGAACCGCGTTGCAGGAATGGCAGTTTCACAAGCGACTTCGGTTCACGTTGGCATACATTATGACATCAAAGTCGACACAACAAAGACATCGCCAGAAGAATGCGCCCGAATTATCTGGCAAAAAATCACCCCATGAGAACCTACGAGGTGTTTTTAAGCAAACGGGGACATTTCTGCAATATATCTCAATCACAGATGTACAGAACGGTCTTCCGCAATCGGGCGCTTTAATTGAAGAAAAGGACTTTGATAATTTATAAATTATCAAACTTTATTTCAAAGCTACATCCATCAGTATTTTTCATCCCCCACCTATCTTTCTCACAATCTTGAGATTGTGGTCTTACTGCCCACGAATAGCAAGAGAAAAGGCATCGCATGTACTGCGATGCCTTCTACTCTTCACTCACTTCTACTAAATATACACCTTTTTCAAATCCGCCGCGCTCTGCTTCTTTCTCTTTGCGAATGCGCTCAACATCCTCTAACGTTACACCTTCTGCTTGTGCCATTGCTTTAATAACTTCTAATGCATCTGCTAAAGAATCTAATGCATGATCACGGTCCTGCACGGACGCAAATTCACGCATTTCTTCTATTCCGATTTTCGATAATTCTTGTATGTATTCTTGTTTGCTTAACTTTTTCGATGTATATGTTTTACCAGACATTAAAATCATTTCTGGTACACGGTCGCGTACGACTTTATTATAAATTGACATGGTAACACCTCCATTTTCTTCTACTTAAAAACAACCTAGCTCTGCATCGTATAGAAACCAATGTTTTTTTACACAAGCTCCCGACATATCGATGCTAGATGAAGCGTGGCGCATTTCTGTAAAACGATAATTTTCATATTCTTTCTCTGGTACACCGTATACAGAACGGAGATGATCTGGCACAACTCCATCATACTGATCTCGCATTTTCTCAATCTCACTATACACAGCTGCTTTCGGATTTCCAGACATGAACATTGCTGTTCGAATCGCTGCAGTTGGTGTACAATGTAACAGCACATATACGAGTAACCATGCACCGATAATTGCTATGATCATTCGATTTTGTTTTATTAAACTCATCCCATTCTCCTTCTATCATTCATGAAAAAAGTGCTAACACCATTATACTAAAAAAATGTGTTAACACTTTCTCATTTTGGAAAACTTTTATTCCCCTTTAAACACAGGCGGACGCTTCTCTAAAAATGCTGTAATTCCCTCTTTATGATCCGCTGTTTTTCTCATTGCATATTGGCCGCGTTTTTCAAGCTGAAGTGTTTGTTCTAATGCGGATCGGTTCACTTCGGCTAAAATTTGCTTCGTCTGAATCATTGCGCCAATTGGTTTTTGCAGCCATTCATTGATTTTTTGTTTTACAGCATCTTGGAAATTCTCACCGATTACTTCATCAATCATCCCGATTTCAAGTGCTTCGCTTGCTGATAGTTTCTTTCCTTCCCAAATAATTTCTTTCGCTCCATGCTCTCCTAGACGCTTTTGTAAGAAGAAATGTCCACCGCCATCTGGAATTAAAGCGATTCCAATAAAGTTCATCGCAATAATGGATGAAATATCAGCCATTATGTAATCAGCTGTTAACGCAATGCTGAGTCCAAGTCCTGCCGTTGGGCCATGAATTGCACTAATCACAAGCTTTGGCATTGTATAAAGCGTCACAACAATTTCCGAAATGGTATTCATAATTCCTTCAAAAGCACTTTCGTCACCACTTGCTAACATCGACTTAATATCGCCGCCCGCAGAAAAACCGCGGCCGTTTCCGCATAGCACAACGACATGTACAGAGCTTTCAGCCACTTCTTTTAGCTTTTGTAATAACTCTTTTAACGTCTGCTCATCTAACGCATTTAACACCTCTGGACGATTTAACATAATCGTCGCAACTCTTCCTTCGTATTGCACAATTACTGATTCCGCTTTGCTTGAAACTGTCATACATCCTCTCTCCTTCTCTAATCTGTTATACTTATATAATTACAGAAAGAGATTTCAAAAACCTTCTTTTTTCTTAATTTTCCGTCAAATTAAACCTACATTCGCAGACAATAAGCACCCGAACTTCATTTTTTCTCAAATAGCGATACTATATATAATAGAAGAAACAGATCTTATGACAAGAAACAAGCTATTTGGGAGATAAAATGTAACACATCCCTCCCAAAAGCTGATTCATTGTACCGCCAAATATACACTCTCCCCCGTTCGGTCATTTACCATTACTTGAAAATAGTGTATTCTTATTTTTGGTATGTAAAAACAAATAAATAAATTCATCTTTTCTACAATGAGGGAGGATAAAATGATTAAGCAGTTTACACAAAAGGAACATTACTTCGAGTATTTCCTTTTACTATTCATTGCATTGCAACCCGTCTTAGATTTACTAACATCCTTATCAATTAATATGCTGCACATGAGTGCAACATTTGGTGTTGTAGTACGTTTTGCTGTTATGGCTGTCGTACTGATTTATCTGTTCATCAATTGGAAGCAGCCTAATAATAAAAAGTACCTCGTATATATATGTTTATTAGGTGTTACACTTGGGGCAGGATTCCTAAATAATATGCTTGTTAAACATCCATTTGCGCTCGGAGAAGAAGTTAAGTTCGTTGCGAAATGTATGTATCCAACCGTTATGTTGTTCGGATATATTCTCGTCTTTCAAACGTTACGGGACAAGCAGCATGCATATCATAAAATGTTAAGATATTTCTTATATGCAGTATTGTTCATGAGTATCGTTATGGTCGTTTCCATCGCAACTGGAACAGACTATAAAAGCTACCCTTGGGGAAAACTTGGCTCTAAAGGATGGTTTTATGCAGCAAACGAACTAAGTGCAATCTTAGCTATTACATTGCCGGTCGTTGCGCTTTATTCGGTTCATAAAACAACTTCTTTTGCGAAAGCATACTACTGGATTCCAACAATGCTTGCAGTGTACGCTAGTATGATGGTTGGAACAAAAGTTGGATACGGCGCAATTATCCTGACATTAGGAGTTGCACTAGTCTTCTCATTTATCGAGCACATGATGAATCGAAAAGAAGTAACGACAGGCACAAAACCACTCGTAAATACAATTATATCCCTTGTCATGCTAGGAGGAGTCTTTGCCATAACACCGATGACTCCAATCGCTAAAAACATGGGCATTCACTTACAAATGTATGCATATAAAAAAGAAATAAGCGATGAAAAAGCAAGAAAAGAAGGCAAAACCGTTAAAGAAGAAAAACCAAAAAATGGCGAATTAACACAGGACGAAGTAAACAGCTTAATTTATAGCGACCGTGATAAATTCCTAAAAGTGCATAAAAAGTACTTTAAAGAAGCACCAATGTCTCAAAAACTTCTAGGAATGGGTTACGCAAGTAACTATAAAAAAACACCGAAAATGGTAGAAATGGACTTCTATGATCTATTCTTCTCGTTTGGAATCATCGGATTCATCATGTATCTACTGCCGTTCGCTTACTTCGGCATCCGACTTGCCATTCGTGTTTTCACGAACTTCAAGTCTATCCTAACTACAAAATACATGCTGCTTGCTAGCGCATTAGTACTCGCACTCGGCATCGCATACACAGCTGGACACGTATTTACCGCACCTGCTGTAAGTATTTTCTTTGTTGTCGTATTGGCGTACTTGATTGTTGATTTAGAGGCGGAGTAACATAATAAAACCCCTGAGATAAACATTTTGTCTCAGGGGTTTTTCTTTTAATCAATTTTCTATGTAGGAACGAAAATTTCATAACATCATGTTTTATTTTGATTGATATAAAGTGAAACTTCCATCAGTGGGGGGCTTTCCCCCACTGATGGAAAGCTCTCACCAATCGGGCTTTTACAGGCAGTTATCCTCTACCTATCCTCTTCGCTTTTCTCTGAATCTTAAGGTGGAGGATCTTACTGCCCGTTAATGCGGGACAAACGACAAAGGCGATCCCCTAACTCTCGCACCGTATAATGATTTCCATACCATTGCAGCTGTTTCTCTAACCGTACCTTCCCAAGCTCCACAATCGCTGCCGGAGCCATCCCTTGTGCATCTACAACTCCCTTCACACACGAACAACGTCACATACATAGAGCCTGTTAGTTTATTTTTATAATAATACAGGTAAATAAACCAATAAACACGTACAAATTTAAAATTTCACCTATATACAATAGAAATATCACTTACGAATATTTGAAAAATATCTTTTTGCTCATATATACATATTTTCTTATGATAAGTATGAAAGAGGGGAATATTTGTATGTTGCGAGTCATAGTTACATATGAGCATTGAGCATCGTTTAGAAAAGATTATGGAAGGCGTTTAATAAGGGTTTCATGTATGAAGAAACTACATAGCTGTGGAATAAGACAAGAGACCTGTTCGTCTAAAATCACTATGATTGTAAAACATATTGGATCTTCTCCTTAATATATAAAAAATCCCCAACCTCTTGAGGCTAGGGAATTTTTTATTAAGTCATTAATCTGGTCAAACAGATGACTAAGAGTTAATTAGAAATCAACTTTAACGCCTTTAGTAGCAACTACGTTACCAGCTTTATCTACAACTTTGAATAATACTGTACCATTGTCACCAGAAGCTACAGCAACACCAGTAACAACATCAGTTGCAGGAGCACCAGCAATTGTTCCAGTAGTAGTCATTACTGCAGAACCTACAAGAACATCATCATTGTCAAATTTACCATTTGCATCTTTATCGATGTATAAAGAGCCGTTAGTTGCATTTACACCAGCTGCATTTGTCGCATTACCAGTTACGTCAAGACGTACAGGTTGAGATACAGCTTTAGATAATGTAATACCAGAAATTACTGGATCTTGGCCGCCTTCTTTGTAAGTTAAGAAGTCTTTGTAAGTTAAAGTTTTAGCATAAGTTGGTACTTCAACATTTTTTAATGTAGCTCCAGTTGCATTATAACCAACGTTTTCTACAGTAACTTTGAAAGTTTTTACAATTTTGCTGTCTGCTTTATTTGTTACAGTAATTGTCGCTGTACCAGCTTTTGTACCAGCTTCTACAACAAGGTATCCATCAGCAGCATGCACTTGAGCAGCAGTTAATACACCAGGTGCTGAAGCATCAACTTTTACATCGTACTCAGCTGCTTTTGTTTGAGGATTACTTACTGCTACTCCATCAGCATTTAAACCTTTTAAATTAATTTTCAGGTATTTATCTGCTTGTAAATCAAGCGTTGCATCAGTAGAAACTTGCTCTTTAGTAACAGTAGTAGAACTCACTGCAGCATTGATATTAGCTAAATCAGTATCAGTGATATCATCATCAGCTGTAAGTGAATATTGAGCTAAAGTATCATTAGCTGTTACAGTAGCTTTTACTGTAGTTGAACCAATTTTAACGCCAGCTGCATTACGGAATGTTACTAAAGATGTACCAGCACCTTTATCATTACCAGTAAATGTTAAATCAGCCTCGCCAGATTGATCAGTTGAATCTGTAAGTACTGCACCTACTACAGTAGGATTAGATTGTTCTAAAGTTACATTACCACCTTTGATAACCATTGGATCACCATATTGATCTAATAGATTAACGCTAATTGTTTTAGTAGCTTTAGATGATAATGATACTGCATTAGCACTTGTAGAAACTGTAGTTGCTTCACGTTTACCATTTTTCACTGTGATTGCTTTAGTGTAAGTAGCTCCACCGTAAGTCACAGTGATTGTTGCTGTACCAGGGCCTTGAGCAGTTAATACGCCAGCTTGGTTTACTGATACTACAGAATCATCAGATGATTTAACAGTAAATCCAGAAGTTACTTCATTTACATCAGAACCTGCTTTTACTTTCAGTTGATCAAAAGCAGCTGTTTCACCAGTAACAAGCGTTGAGCTATTTTGATAGAAGTCGTTAGCCCATGTGCCATCATGTCCATCAGTGCCATAGTTTACTAATCTAGCGCTAGTGATTCCATCAGCAGCTAAATCAAGATTTTTGATAGTAACTTTTGCTAGGTCAGAAGTAATTACTTCAGAGCCTTTTGTTAATGTTACTTTTACATATACATCTAAACCTGATGTTGGAATTGTAAATTTAGATGCTAAGTTAGTGTTTAATTCACCAGTTGCATCAGATTTAAGTAAATCGCTCTTGATAGATGTTTTTGCATCTTTTTTATCAAATGCATCAAATGATACAGTATAACCAGCATTGATTAATTCTTGAGCAGTAACTTTCTTACCGTCAACTCTGATTGATACAAATTGGTTAGCAGTATCATCATCGTAAGTAGCTACATCAACAGCAGCTGTAGAAGCTTCTACTTTGTAAGTTACGTCGAAGTCAGCACCTTTTACAGTAACTTTAGTTGTTTGATCTACTACTAATTCATCTTTAAGTGTTACAGTAGCAGTTTTTCCGTCAGCAGCTGGAGTTACAGAAGATACTGTGTTGTTAGCTACAGTGATATCATCTTTTGTTAATTTATTTAAGTTTGTACCTGCAATTGTTAAAGTAGTAGAGTTAGTTGCGCTTACAGACTCAGCTTTAACTTCTGTAGATGCAGGCACATAGTTCATTGCATTGTAAATGAATTGAGCAGCTTCTTCACGAGTTACAGTAGCGTTTGGATCGAATTTGCCGTCGCCTTTACCAGATACGATGTTTAAGCTAGCAAGAGTTTCGATAGAAGACTTCGCAGTAGCCCATCCTAAACCATCGATGTCATTGAAAGTTTTTTTGTTGTTTTCGTCAGCTTTGAAGCCGTATGCATTCACAAGGATTTGTGCCATTTGTGCACGAGTTAATTCTTGCTCTGGACCAAATTTGCCATTGCCTAAACCAGCCATAACTTTGTTTTTCTCAGCAGTCGCGATGAATTTTTCATACATGCTACCTGCAACATCAGAGAATGATGGTGCATCTGATGTAATTTCAAGACCTTTTGCTTTTACCATGAAAGTAGCAACTTGAGCACGAGTTACGTTTTGACCGAAACCAAATGTACCGTCACCTTGACCTGCGATAATTTTCTTTGCAGCCATGTCGTTGATCGCTTTTTCAGACCAGTGACCAGCAGGAACATCCTTGAATGTGTTTTCTGCAGCAGATGCAGCAACTGGAGCTACTACGCCAGCTACCATTGCAGCTGTCATTGTACCAGCAACTAATTTGTTGAAAGATTTGTTTTTTGCCATTTTATCTATTTCCTCCTTGAGAAATATAATACTAGCTTCGGAAATATGTATTTGGGAAACTAGTGAAATCCCTAAATAAGTATTTACTTGGTAAAAAATAATGTAAATGTCAACAAATAACTATAGTGTTAACAAATAACTAGTTTACCAATTTGTTGAACCATGTACATAATACGCCATTTTTTCCTTTTTTTAAAGAATTTTATATCGCAAAATTCGACAAAGAAAACGGTCTCCTATTGAGCATCCCTTTCCTGTTTTTTCATTCAGGTCAGCAGCAATACGATCCCGCACCATAATAGTGCAATAGCAGTATAAATAAGGTTCCGTATATATGTAATAACTAATATACGAATACTATTATAACATAAACAATAAATATGCCAACTATTTTTTTATTTTAAAACAGTCTTATAACTCGACATCATTCGACAATTATAATTCTCACTTTCGACAAACGAGATTCTTTTTTGTCGATTTTTTTTAGAAGAAACAGGTAGTTTCTCAATAGATCCTACCTGTTTCTTCAATTATTGGTTCACATATTCGGCATTTTCTTTGGCGATATATCCTTCTGCTACAGTCGGATCATCTGAAACGACCTTCAGCCAGGCTTGTCCATTGATCGTTTCTTCGCCTGTAACTGTTACAATTGTGCCGTTTCCTACGTGATACAATTTTTCGTTCGCATTGTTTGTCACGTCTGCACCGTTTGTAATGCGAGCAAGCTTGTACTTGTTATAATCTTTTTTACCTAAGTACGTGTCAAATCGGAACATATGCCCCGCTACTTTTTCTCCCCAGTATGGGTCTGAAGCGTACTTCATATTTACACCGCCAGCTTTGTTGCCTGTGTAAGTAGCTGTATAGCGCCAATGTCCTGGATTCAAATAGCCTTCATTCATATATACTTTTGCTGCATGTTCAATGCAGTCTTCTTTACTATTGAATGTTTCACCATTACCAAACGGGCTATCATCAGTCGCTCTTAGTCCAAATAAATTGTTTTTTTCTTTCGCAAGCTGACTTGTTCCATACAAACTTTCATGAACAGCTAGTGAGTATAAGAAGAGTGCATTCACGTTATACTTACTTTCTACTTCTTTAAATTTCTTACCTAAGCCAATTAATGGCGAATCAGGCTGGCGCCATTTAATATAGTTATCTAGCTCTTCTGCTGTATACGCTGTTTTTGTTCGCAGTGATACGTAGTTAAAATATTGATAGAACGTTTCGTTGCCAAATGTTTTCCCGTCCACACTGTACACTTTTTGTTCCGGCTTCATAAATGACGGTGCTTTTCCGTATCTATATTCCGTATAACTTGGTGAACTAGAAGCGAAGTTATAGTATTTATGATATAAATAGCCATCTTCTGCCTTTACATAATAGTAGGACTCTTTCATTTGATTTGTAGGAATTAACGTGACTTCATCCTTTTTCACGTAATAACCGTTCAAATCAGAAATTTGAACTTTCACGCGGTCTCCTTCAACGCCTAACACTTTCAGTTCCGTACCGTATTGCACGTACGTTACAGCCTTTTGTAAATCTTCACCGTATATATTGATTGTATTTCCGCTTGTTTTCTTCGCAACTGCATAACCATCATGAATCCAAATAAATTCACCGTTATATTTCACCGCATTCACACCTTGACTTTGTGCGCCTGCTACTGCTTCTTCATAAGATGAATAGCGCCCTATTTCTTGCTCTTTTCCATCTACTTTCACATTTGTAATGACATAAGGCTTCGTTTCAATCGGAGTTGTTGGTCCATTATTTTCAATCGATTGAATCATACCGCTAAGGAAGGCTGCTGCTGTTCCTCTTGTTGCTGGAAGCTTCGGTCTAAATGTGTGATCTTCTGGATACCCTTTAATAATGCCAGCTGCTACAACAACTTGAACATGTTCTGGATATGCAATTTGCGCCGCATCTGTAAATGTTAATGGTGATAACGGTATGTTAATTTTCTTATACGCTAAAGCGTTTCGCACCATAACCGCCATTTCTTCACGCGTAATATTATCATCAGGACCAAACGTATTGTTTCCGCGTCCTGAAATAATGTTCGCCGCGGCTGCTTTACTTACACCTTCATATAGACCATACGATGCTGGTACATCTGTAAAGTTCGAATCAGCTTTAGGAAGCTGTAATGCTTTCGCTATTAAAGTAGCAAATTCTGCTCTTGATACATTTTTATCTGGTAAATATATATTATTTCCATACCCAGACATAATCCCTCGATCAATTAAGCCTCGCATTTGTTTTTCAAACATATGACCTGTTATATCATCAGTCGCTGCATAGCTTGCTGCAGGACTCAAAAGTAAAGACCCCGTTAACATAAACGCCGTGACACCCTTTGAAAATCGCTTCACTGGTATCCCCCTAAAATTTATTTATAATAGTTTACTAGTTTCAAATCGATTATAACCTACATATATTGCTAAAATAAACAAAAAATAGAATAATGTGTAGAATTTTGCCATACTTACTCTATTTATACTCAAAAAACAGCGCCAAAATCAATATATTTTTATAAAAAAATAAATTAATTTGAATTATATAACGATAACTTTACCCCTTTTGTACACGAGGTAAAACTCCATGCTATAATTATAAGGTTGTACATAGTAGAAAAATTTCGAACAATGAACGATAGATTACTTCACATATATTTCCTGCTTTACAACAATTTACACATATTATAACGGAGGATAAAAAGTGGCTAGGCTATATAAATTTTCATCTCAATCATTACGCATACTCGCATTATTATTTTTTATCATCACATTACTGTATTCACTCCAATCAGCAGTGAATACACCTGAATATTCTCCCTTTATGCTGCTCGGATTAATACCTGGCATAATCGGTGTTCTTATCATTGCATGGTGGATGAATCGATATTTAACAAAGAGGCAAACCATCATATTCTTAAGTTTGCTAGCATTTAGTTTGCGGCTCATTTGGGTGTTAATGATACATACGAACGTCGTACAAGATTTCGAAAAGATGTATCTTGGTGCAGTCGATGCCGCTCATGGAGATTTTCAGTTTGCAGATAAACCATATTTTACAACTTGGGTATATCAATTAGGATTTACGATGTATCAGGCTGGTGTGTTAAAGATCTTCGGAGAAGGTACATTTGCACTTAAATTTCTTAATATTATATATTGCACTGGGATCACCCTTTTTACATACCGCATTGCTGCACGTCTTTTTAACGAGTACTGCGGCAGAATCGCCGGCTTAATCTTTGCGGTTTATGTGCCAAACATTCTAATGTGCTCCGTATTAACGAATGAACATTTTTCAACTTTTCTTTTTTATGCAGGATTTTATCTTCTTATAAAAAAAGGAATCTCTCATGTGTATGCATGGATATTTGTTGGTATTTTACTTTCTCTTGGAGACATTATGAGACCGCTTGGCAGTGTCATTCTGCTTGCATTAGCAATTTTCTTATGTATCGTTTACATAATCGGGAATGAAAACGTAAAAAAAGCAATGGTCTTCAAAAAACTAATCGGAATCATTGGCGTTTTTTATATCGTTCATTATGTATGCAGCTATTCATTGATTGCAGCTGGAATTACACAATATCCATTATCAAACCGCGATCCATATTGGAAATTTGTATTAGGATTCAACCATACAACAACAGGACAATTTTCTGTTCCTGATTATAAACTTGTGAATCAATATGAAGTCGGTGAAGAACGTTTCGATATCGAAAAAAACCTTATAAAAGAACGGACTGCAGATAAAAAGCAATTACTCGTTTTATTTAAAGATAAATTTAAAGTGATGTGGGGAAGCTATGATGCCGCTCCGTATTGGAGTTTAGAAGGTTATGAGAAACCACGGCTGCAAAAGCTGTTATGGATTGCAGAAAAATTAATGTACATTACCATTAGTATATTTGCAATTATATCTTTAGCCAGCATGATAAAAGGGAATACGAAAAAAGAGCACTTATTCTTTTTACTGCTTATTCTCGGTTATGCAGCTGTTCACATACTGATTGAAATACAAACGCGCTATCGTTCCTTTATTATTCCAAGCTTCGTTATCATACAAAGCTATGGTATGTATGTTGTTACACAATATGTAACAACATACATACCATTCTTTAGAGTAAATAAAAGAGAACAAACGTGAGGCTATCATAATAGCCTCTTTTTTTACAAAAAAAAAGAAAGCAGCCTACTTTTTCTGACTACTTTCTTTTAAATGCTGAATAATTTGTCCCGATGCTTCCGAAATTTTCATTCGTAATTCATCTACTCGTTGTTCTAATGTATGCCGGACACCCTCTTGTCCATCAAGTTGCTTTTTTGCCATATTATATAATGCTTCCGCATTCCAGTCTCCATCAACACTGCCGATAATTGGCTGATTCACTTGTCGTAAAAATGAATCAATCTTCGGATCATACGAAATGCCAACCATTGGTGTATTTGCAACAGCTGAGAAAATAAGTGCATGAAGACGCATTCCAATTAAAAGAGAACACTGTGATAAAATAGACATTTTCTCATCAATATCCATTTTATACGGAAGCATATGTGCTTCTTCTCCCATTAAGTTAATCACATCTCGTGATGCCTGTTGATCGTATGGACCATGCATCGGTACAAACAGAATATGATAACCTTCTTGCTTTAATTTCTTTAACGCTTCAGCTAGTTTTTTCTTATAATCTTCTTTTGCATCCCAATCACGTACGCTAACGGCAATGACATTACCATGCAAGGAATGCTCCTGCAACCAATCTGATTTCTTCTCAGGCTTGCAAGCCAGCACCGGATCCGGGACAAGTGCGATATCTTTCTTCATCCCGATTTCTTTTAAGTATAAGAATGAATCTTCATCACGCACAGATACATATGCAGCTCTTGATACGTGCCATTTCACTAATAAGCGATTATGCTTTTTTGTAATCGGACCAATTCCCTGTGCGTAAATGTAATACGGCTTCTTTAATAAACGTGCAATACGCATAATCGCCGTATAATACAAAATACTTTTCACACTCGTTTTATCTTGAAGAAGGCTGCCTCCCCCGCTAATCAATCCGTCACTTTTTTTAATTGCTCCATAAATTGCTTTTATATTCCAACGGTTTACTGCTTCTACACCGTACATTTTCTGCGTATAATCAGGGTCATTTGAAAGTACAATGAGCTCGATATTCGGATGTTCCTCCTGCAATGCTTGAATAATTGATTGCAAAATCGCTTCGTCCCCAACGTTATAAAAACCATAGTATCCTGATAAAACTAACCGCACTCTTAATCTCCTCCAACATTTCGCAATCAACTATTTTTGTACTCAGTTAAGCTGCTATACAGTCCTTATTCTAAAGGGATTCATAATGAAAATAAATATTAAATTTATACCTATTACAATTCTATTATCGTATCCACTTCCGAAGTAAAGGGATCTTTTTTGCATCTTCTTTTGCAATCCACTGTAGTTTTATAGCACATACTATATATAACAAAGAAGCGAGCCCCATCGCCGCACAGCTATATAGCAATGCGATAAAGCGAGAACTTGTTACATCTATTATAGTCGTTACACTATACATACCTAAACCAAGTACACAAGAAACTACAAGAATTGATACATATTCTCCTATCCTTATCCCGTACGAAATATGCTTTCGGATGCAAATATCATTCACAATAAAAATAAGTATATAAATAAACAATGTGCTATACGCCGCTCCGTCTATGCCAAACTTAGCAACTAGCACAACATTCAATAATGCTTTAACAAAGCTGGCTCCAATTACAATCCACGCCGCTTGCATGGAACGATTAATTCCTTGCAAAATCCCTATTGATAATAACACAAAAGAAGTAAAATACGAACTGCCAACAATGACTGCTAACATGCTGCTTCCTTTCGCATCTGTAAATAAACCTACATTTAATGGAATTGTTAACGCGATCAGCCATATCGTCATTGGCGTTGTAAGTAAATGAGCTAACTTATATGTTCGCTGCACCATGTCACGCGCAGCTCCTCTATCGTTCTTTGCTAAAGCCGTTGTTAACAACGGGATTAGCGGGAATACAATTGCACTTGCAAATACAACAATTAATTGTGTAAATGCACTTCCCCTGCTATAAATTCCAAATTGCTCTTGTATCATTGCCGCTGTTCCTTGCATGACATGCGGAATTGTTACAGAATCGATTAAGCCTAGAAGCGGCATCGACAATGCACCAATTGCAATTGGAATCGATACGCGCAAAATCTTCTTTCCATCCTTTTTCAAATCTGCAAATGAATAGGATGTTGCTTTATAACAGTGCGCACTTTTTACATACGTCCAGCGTAAATACACAAGCGAGCTGATCACACCAATACAGGAACCAATCATTGCTCCGCCTGCTATTACACTACTGCTTTTTTGCGAGAGTACGAACATGTATGCAATCGTCAGCATGAATAATACCCGAATGAACTGTTCAATTACTTGTGATACACCTGTTGGCATCATATCCCCAAATCCTTGGAAATAGCCGCGATATACTGCCATATACGGCGCAAATAAAAGCGCAAATGATACAACAAGAAGAGGAAATCTTGTCTCTTGTCCACCTAACATCGCTGCAATTGGCTCTGACCATATAACAATTGCAAGAAAGCCAACTGTTCCAAAAAGGGCTCCTAATATAGAAGCAGACGTAAATAGTTTCGCAATACCTTCTTTATCATCAGTTGTTTGAAGCTCCGCAATTAACTTTGATATCGCAAGAGGAATGCCTGCTACAGATAAAGTTAAAGCTAGCATATACACCGGAAACACAAGGCGGAAAATACCAAGTACCTCATCCCCAGCAATATTTTGAAGCGGAATTTGAAAGAAGCTTCCTAGCAACTTCGATAAAAATGTTGTAATTGTTAAAATCGCTGCTCCTTTAACTAACGTTTTACTCATGTTTTTCTTCTCTTTTCTTTCTACATCTCTATTACACATTTCAGCAGCACGAACATACACTGCCATTTCCATTCTATCGTATATATAAAAGGTACTTTTCATACATGTACTTTCCTAACTGTACATGTTTACTATCAGTTCTACTAAATTCGACATGATTTGCCTCATTCAATTATCATATCAAATTTCTCATACATTGAATACTCTTTCCTTCTATTTGCAAAATGAACATGGCCCTTACAGACAATCTCCATACAGAGCCTCCTTCTATTATTAAATTGTTTATAGGTAAGTATTTCATGCACAACCAAAATATGAAAAATCACGCAACAAAAGGCGTCCTATACATATTTTTCTTTAATTATCTGCCTATTCTTTTTTCCGAATAAACATGTGCTATAATGTAGCTATTGTCAGTAAGAGGAGTGTAGAAAAGCATGCTGAAATCGTTTAAAAAGATTTTAGGAGATCAACAAAAACGCAAGTTGAAAAAATATGAGCAACTTGTTGATGAAATGAATAGATTAGAACACCAAATGGAAGCATTATCTGACGAAGAATTGCGTCAAAAGACAGCTATTTTTCAAGAGATGATTCAAAATGGAAAAACCATTCATGATGTGAAAGTAGAAGCGTTCGCTGTTGTTCGAGAAGCAGCAAAGCGTGTATTAGGACTGCGCCATTATGACGTACAGTTAATTGGCGGGCTTGTGTTACTAGAAGGTAATATCGCAGAGATGCCTACAGGGGAAGGAAAAACTCTTGTTGCTTCCTTGCCAACATACGTACGCGCATTAGAAGGTAAAGGTGTACATGTTATTACAGTAAATGATTATTTAGCAAAACGCGATAAAGAATTAATTGGTCAAGTACATGAGTTTCTCGGTTTAACAGTCGGTTTAAATATCCCGCTGATGGAACCACATGAAAAGAAACACGCATACGAAGCTCATATTACATACGGAATCGGAACAGAGTTTGGATTCGATTATCTTCGTGATAACACGGCAGCGTCTATCGCTGATAAAGTGCAACGCCCGTATCACTTTGCCATCATCGATGAAATTGACAGCGTCTTAATTGATGAAGCGAAAACACCTCTTATTATTGCTGGTAAGAAATCAGGAAGTTCACAACTTCATTATTTATGTGCAAAAGTGATTAAATCGTTTGAAAAAGACGTTCATTATACATACGATCCAGAAACAAAGTCTTCTAGTTTTACAGAAGATGGCATAACAAAAATTGAAGATATGTTTGATATCGATAACTTATACGACCTTGAGCATCAAACACTCTATCATTATATGATTCAAGCATTACGTGCAAATGTTACGTTCCACCGCGATGTCGACTATATCGTACACGATGGTGAAATTTTACTTGTCGATATTTTCACAGGCCGCGTTATGGAAGGACGCTCTTTAAGCGATGGCTTACATCAAGCAATTGAAGCAAAAGAAGGTCTTGAAGTAACAGACGAGAACCAAACACAAGCATCGATTACAATTCAAAACTTCTTCCGCATGTATCCTACTGTATCAGGAATGACCGGAACAGGAAAAACAGAAGAGAAAGAATTTAATAGCGTCTACGGGATGGAAGTCATTCCAATTCCGACAAACCGCCCTGTACTGCGCGACGACATGAACGATCTTGTCTTTATGACAATTGATGATAAATATAAGGCAGTTCGTGAAGAAGTCTTGAAGCGCCATAAAACAGGACAACCCATTTTAATTGGAACAGCATCTATTTTACAATCGGAAACAGCTGCGAAATATTTAGATGAAGCAGGGCTATCGTATCAACTTCTTAACGCAAAAAGCGTAGAACAAGAATCAGAACTGATTGCAAAAGCTGGGCAAAAAGGACAAATCACGATTGCGACAAATATGGCCGGCCGTGGTACTGATATTTTATTAGGTGAAGGTGTACATGAACTGGGCGGCTTACACGTAATCGGAACAGAGCGCCATGAATCTCGCCGCGTTGATAATCAGCTAAAAGGACGTGCTGGTCGTCAAGGAGATCCTGGCAGTTCACAATTTTTCATTTCAATCGAGGATGAAATGTTCCACCGCTTTGCAGAAGAAGAAGTGGAAAAGCTAAGAAAATCATTAAAGTCGGATGAAAAAGGACTCATCCTTACGCCAAAAATTCATGATTTCGTTACTCGTACACAGTTAATTTGCGAAGGAAGTTATTTTTCAATCCGTGAATATAACTTAAAACTTGATGATGTCATTAACGACCAGCGTAATGTCATTTACAAATTACGTGATACATTTTTAAATGAAGAAACAAATATGATTTCACTTGTTATTCCGATGATTGAGCATACTGTGGAACATACGGCACAGAAATATTTCCTAGAAGGAATGCTTCCGGAAGAATGGGATTTCACTTCCTTAACAGAAGAACTACAAGCCATTTTCCCATCAGAAGCATTGCCGCCTTTGTCAGCAGGTGACGTAAACTCTATTGAAGAATTACAAGCAGCACTGCAAGATACAATCGCAAGTTATACCGAAAAGGTACGTGAATTAGAAAATCGCTTAGAAGTGCAGCAAGCAACGCGTCAAATGGGCCTGCATTACATTGATCAAAACTGGGTGCAGCATTTAGAAGCGATGCATAATTTAAAAGAAGGAATTGGCTTACGTCAATATCAACAAGAAGACCCAGCACGCATTTATCAAAAAGAAGCGCTCGACATTTTCTTATATACGTACAGTAAATTCGAAAAAGAAATGTGCTTATATATCGCAAGACATCTAGCGGTCCCGCAAAACGTATAATGAGGTGAATTTCATGCTATCATTCTTAAAAAAAGCAAAGAAAACAGGAAAAGATACGGCTGTTTCGTCCGCTCAATTATTCGGACAAGAAGAAGCATCTACTCCTAATAAACCTATTAAACCAGTCCTATATTTCCATCCTTCTTGGGGGGAAGTTGGACAAGAACAAAAATATATTTATCAATTTTTACACAAGGAGTTACCTAGCTTACAAGAAAACCAAATTTCATTAGCAGGTATTGAAGTTAAAACCCAAGATGACTCTTATCACGTTGCTGCCTTTATTCGTAGCAGCATTCCAAAATCAATTAACTTTGGGGCTACAACTCTACTATTATTAAATAAAGATGAGCAAGTGTGTGCACGTAAAACCTTTGATTTGTCGGAATTAGGTGACATTCCTACAAATGTGAATATGCCTTGGATATTTACTTTCGATAAAGAAACAACGACTCATGCCCCTTTATCCAATGAAGATTGGCAATTAGCATTTGAAATAAAAGACAAGCATCAATTAGATTTAGATCCTACATGGGAAACAGAACTACCAGAAGAAAGTAAAATGCAACTACGTGAATTTGTTGCGAATTTAACACCTCCTACAGAAGGTGAAATTAACTTCTTAGGATTACAAGCACACAAACAAGAAAACGGTGATTTACATACAACCATTCTAATACGTAGTGGATATAACCGAAGTATTCAATTAGAACAGCTTCCTCTTCACATTGCCGATGCATCCGGAGACGTAGTTGCACAAGGTTCGTTTACGTTAACAAATTTTGAAGTGAAAGCAAATACAACAAAACCATGGACATTCATCTTCCCCGCTTCTTTAGTAAAAAAAGAAGATATTGATTTATCAACATGGAAAGCTTTTGTACCACAATAATCAGATTTTTAGATACTAACCAAAAAAGTCGTACCCCCATTTATACGGGGTACGACTTTTCATTATACGCTACGTAGCGGCAACTATTTCACGATTAAATGATCAATACGATATTGCGCTTCCAATTTACAGAATGAGTCTATATGTTGCACGCCATGTTCCTTCAAAATGTGCACCTGCTCTTCTGTCGGGTCTTCGTTAACCAATTCAGCGATTTTCTCATTCACTTTTGTTGCTAACGCTTGGTGAAAATCTGCATGTTCCTTTACCTTATCATCCACTTTATGAATCCATGTCGATTGTGTATATATGTAATCTTTCCATTGTTCAAGGAAGTGCTGCATGTCAAATTTCTCTTCACGCCATTCAATCTTCTTCATGTAATCTTCAAAAGAAGTAACAATTGATCGCGTAATTCCCATTTTGACACCATGTGGTAACTGTTTATACATCAAAATTTTCCCTCCAGCTTGAAGCATTTTCTTACAATAACTCATAACGCATTCAATGCGTATAAACAATATGTTAACATATTGCTAGTCTAAAATGTAAATATATTAGTTTAAAAACCTAGTAAATTTACCTTTCTTCGCTTATCAAAACCAATTGATGGAAGCGTTTCTAATAAGTGTACAAATCAACAAATTCAGTAACTTTCTCTATTTATATTCTTTCGTGGTATAATGAACCATTACATTTATTACAATCATGGAGGGTCCTATGCTAACTTTTGAAGAAAAATTAACGATTATTGAATCTTTTCCAGGGCTAGAAAGAAAAAACGTATCCCTAGGGCGCATTAACTTTCATTATGAAGAAAGCCGCCTAGATAAAAAGAACGTTGTGTATCATTTACATCCAAATGGAAATGGCTTCGTATACGCAGGACATTTAAAAGGCTACAAGACGAACGATAAAGGCATGGTAAATATCCGTGATTTTTCCGCGGAAGAACTTCGCTCATTACTTGAAAAATCACTTCATGCCCTTTCACAAGAACCAGTAGAAGAAATCACACTTACTGAAGATTTCCAAGAGGAAGAGTGGATCAACGAAGACAAACATATACTAACTCTCATACAAGAAGATGAAGATATGTGGAACGTTTATGCTGGAACGCTGTTGGATGGTACATTTAACTCTTACAAAGAAGCGGCACAGTACCTGGATGAAGAAGGATTTACACGCAAATAAGAGAAACGCTCTTTCCAAGTAGAAAGAGCGTTTTTCTTATTATCTTTTTAACCCAATAATGCAAGGAGCTCACTCAGCTCTTCCTCAGTAAGGTCACGCCACTCTCCCGTTTCAAGACCATCTACTGTAATATTCATAATCCGAATGCGTTCTAACCTAGTAACTGTATATCCGAATGCTCGGCACATACGGCGAATTTGACGGTTCATTCCTTGTGTCAAAATAATCCGAAATACGCAATCACTTATACGATATATTTTACACGGATCTGTTTTTCCATCACGAATCGTTACACCACCGGCCATTCCTTCTAAGAAAGCATCGTCAAATGGCTTATCCACCGTTACAATATACTCTTTCTCATGGCCATACTCAGAGCGCATCATTTTATTTACGATATCACCGTCATTTGTCATTAAAATTAATCCTTGCGACGCTTTATCTAAGCGGCCAATCGGAAAAATACGCTCTGGATAATTAACAAAATCGATAATATTTCCTTCTATATGCTTCGCTGCTGTACAAGTAATACCTACAGGTTTGTTTAAAGCTATATAAATATGGTGTGTCTTAGTTGGAATCGGCTTCCCATCAACAAGCACAATGTCACCAGGCTCTACCTCTTGACCTGGTTCACAAATCTCTCCATTAACAGTAATTCGCTTTGCCTCAATCAGGCGATTCGTTTCTCTTCTTGAATAGTAACCCGTTTCACTAATGAATTTATTAATTCTCATGCAAAATTCCTTTCCTATTTGCAATTCACATATGCTAGCACTTTCACCATTCTATCATGAGTGCGTATTACAAAAAAACACACAACGCCATGCTCATGGGTGTGTGTTTTTTTATCCTGCACTCACAAGGAGTAAAACTTCACTTTACCGTCTCTTCGTAATTGTCCCAGAACCTCCAACCCTTGTTTTCGGGGGAGAGTTATTCTTTGGAGGACTTATATTAGATGACTTCGGTTTAACATCTGAACCACTTGAATTATCGGGTGATTTGATAATTTTCCCTTTATTCTGTTCAGACGGCGGAACGGTTTGATTTTCCTTTTTCGTAACACCATCTTCATTTCCGACAGATGTACCAGAATTATTTACTTTGTCACTTCTCTTAATGATAGAGCCAGTGCCTTGTTTTGTTAGTGGCGGCAGCGTTTTTTTCTCTTGAGCAGTAGGCGGACGGTAATCAATTATCGGTTTGTACGTTTTCCGGCTTGTATACCCGCGGTAATCACCGTAATACGATTTATGAGAATCAAATAAATTGCTGACTATACTTCCTACAATGTAACCTTCTAAAAAAGATGGTTGATAATTTTGACGAACAAACTCCTTATTACTTACTTCAATTAATGTATCGGATGGTTTCTCCTTATCCTTCTGAATGTTATACAACTCATCAGGATACACGAGAAACATTTGATTTTCATCTTCTTTAGATATTTGCTCCGGCTTTTTTTGGTCGGCTAGCTTTTTGGCTATGGCGGGGACTGATTCATTGGCGGCCCTATATACATATGATTCTTGCTTTCCGTCTTTTACAACGGATTCTAACGGATAAAGATCTTTAACCTTGTTATCATTATCGCAACCCGACAAAGCGAAAAGAGCGATTACGAATATAATAGAAGCTGCAATGGTAAATCCTATAGATGCTTTCATCATGATAAACAATCGTTTTAACATGATTGCACCCCCTTACGTCGCTCGTATAATTTGCACATCTGCAGGAAGAGTTGTTTCCCCTTCGTACATCATTGTACGCCCTTCTTGCCATTCAATTCTAAGTAATTTCCGATTATCAGACTGAAACTCCCAAATATGCTGTTCACCTGATATTGCAAACGGTGTTCGCCCTGTAACAGATGCCCTGCAAGAGTATTGTTCCTCTAGATAATATTCTAAATCATCCATTTCAATTGTCGTAGGGATTTCATTGAAGGAATCTAATCGTCCATCAATTGGCGCATATAGTTCATAATAAACTTTTTCGCGATTTTCAACCTTTAAATAACGAATCGTATTTCCGTCCTGCAATGTTAAGAAAATCTCGTTTCGTTCATGCATACGAGTTTTTCCTATAATTTCATAAGTGACCAAAGATACCTCAAGAATATCCCCAGGCTCTAAAGACAACACGCTTTTCTCAGGCTTAACAGGTTCAGGACTTTTCAATATATTTTTAATACGTTTAAATAAACTCAAAAGCTATCCCTCCGCTTCTTATTATAGACACGCCGCTAAAATGAGAGCACCAACGATATGCAATGAACCTGCTACAAGCGCATGAGCAACTTTTCCTTGCACAGTCCCCTCCTCCAAATCTAAGCCGGCTACCTTCTTCAAAATGAGTTCTACAAACATTTCTAAAATAAATAAAATAACAAAAGAAACAACAGAGGCCAATAACGCTTGCCATAAATCGTTTGATTTTATGATTGACTGTGACAAAATATATCCTTGTGCAAAAAACTTCATAATAAAGCGGGTCGTTACAGCAACATTTCCTTTTTTTATCTCGGCTAAATCTTTATATTTAGTAAAGATCGAATCTATCCACATGAGCACAAATAAAAGAATAGCACTTGAGAGCGTCCATACGAACATTGCCGCAATATTCATCCATGTCATTACAAATCCTCCCTTACCCCTTTTAAGTAAAAATAGAGAACCGACATCATCTACTCTTGACGACATGCCGGTTCTTCACATACATTTTCTATAGTGTCTTCTCGTTCAATTATTTCTCGTACTGCTTCATAATACGAGCTAACTCATCTTCTACCTGCTTATCTTTATTCATATTCGCAAACTCTTCATCTAACGACTTTTCTTTTTTGTATATTTCACCGCTTGCTTCTGCTTCCGCTTCCAGTTGAAGAGCTTTTTCCTCCATACGGCTTAAACCTGCTTTTGCTGTATTGGAATCAAATCCAGACATCGCCTTATTAATATTCTTTTGCGCCTTCGCTGCGTTCACCCTTGCAACAAGTGTTTCACGTTTGTTCTTTAACTCCGTCAATTGCTTACGCATCTCTTCTAATTTTGCACGAAGATTATCAGCTGCCAGCTTATTTTGTTCATAACTCGTTTTATACTCATTCATTTTTTGTTCTGCAGTTTTCTTTTCCTCTAAAGCACGGCGCGCAAGATCAATATTATTTGCTTGTACAGCCATATGTGCTTGTTCCTCACGCTTCGTTACGAGTGCAGATTGTTCTTCATATAATAATTTAAACTTTTTCTCAAGTGCAATTTGAGCAGCTACACTCTTCTCCGCTTCCTCTACATCTTCTTGCATATCACGTAAATATTGATCTGTCATCTTAACTGGATCTTCAGCTTTTTCAATTAATGCATATACATTTGACATCGTTAAATCGCGCAATCTTTTAAACATAGACATAAAAAAATTCCTCCTATAAATGAAATAACAATTCAAATTCAATTGTAGACAACACAAAACGTAAATATTACCACAAAGTAAGAATATTCACATTTTCCAAATTATGTGTTTATTATAACAAACTCAACAGGAAAAGCACAGTTTCAAAATGAAACTGTGCTTTCATTTTATACTACGATTTCTTCGCTTCCTTCAAAGATTCACGCAGTACAAACTTCTGCAATTTTCCGCTCGCATTACGCGGAAGTTCGTTCGCAAATACGTAATGACGAGGGCGTTTATAATCGGCTAATTCATCACTTTCCTTACAATAACGATCTAACTCCTCAGCTGTTAATGACTCGTCTTTCTTCACAACTACCGCTACTACACGTTCTCCCCATAATTCATCTGGTTCGCCGAGTACAGCAACATCTAAAATACCATCATGGCTGTGCAAGAAGTCTTCAATTTCACGCGGATAAACGTTCACACCCCCGCTAATGACCATATCGTCAACACGATCTGCCACGTATAAATAACCATCTTTATCAAAATAGCCAAGATCACCGGAGTGATACCAGCCTTTATACATTACTTTTTTAGTTGCTTCTTCGCGGTTATGGTATCTAGCCATCATAGTTGGTCCGCGTAAAATGATTTCTCCAACTTCGTAAGGCTGAAGGACATCGTCTGGTTCTGATGGTTCATCTTCATTTGACCTCACGATGCGCACTTCATGACTAAAGCAAGGTGTCCCCGCTGATCCTGCTTTTGTAAGTTGATCTTCTTCTACAAGAAATGCAACAACAGGTCCAAATTCTGTCATCCCGTAAATTTGCACAAGATCGATATAAAGACGTTCTTTACATTCTTTCACAAGCGCCGGCGCCATGGCCGCTCCGCCGTAAACCCCTATCTTCATTGAAGTTAAATCGTATTTTGTTACATCTTCTTGCAGCAGCATGTTCCACATTGTCGGTGCTGCAAAGAACGTTGTAATTTTTTCTTCTTGAATTGTTTCTAACACTGTTTTCGTATCAAAATGGTGTAAAATAACGTTTTTCCCGCCAACTTGAATGCGCGGCAGAAAACCAGCGTTTAATTCACCGCAGTGATATAGCGGTGCTACACTTAATCCGACGCTATCACGTGTATATTTTATATAATACGTACAAATCATACTATGCTCAGCCATGTCCCGATGGCGATGCAGCACGCCTTTTGGATTCCCAGTCGTACCGCTCGTATATAGCATAGAACAATAGTCCATTTCGTCAACTTCAATGTCAATTGGTTCTGCCTTCGCTTCATTTACTTTTTCATGATAAGAAGCAGCATAAGACGGCACATCATCTTCAATGTACCAAAATGAAGTATGCGGAAAATCACGTTCAATCATAGAAATTGTTGATTCAACTTCTTTTTCAAACACAACAACTTTAGAGGAAGCATCTTGCAATATGTAGGAAACTTCTTTTGCTTTTAAACGGAAATTGATCGGATTAAAGATTGCGCCAATCTTTGTACAAGCTAAGTAAACTGTTACAAATTCATGTGAATTATATAAGTAAACGGAAACGCGGTCCCCTTTTCTTACCCCTTCTGCAAGTAGTGCGTGTGCAGTTTTATTCACCATATTATCCCACTGTTTATATGTCCAGCGAATGTTCTTTGCAGCTTCTACTAACGCTTCTTTTTGTGGATATTTTTGCACAGCTAGATCAAAAATTCTGCCAATCGTCATATACATGTCGCATTTTCCCCCTTTAAAGTTTTCATAATTTTATGATTTCGTTCACATTTAGACATCTCCTGCTAATTTTTACTTCCTTTTTCTGATCATTCTCGACAGCGTTTTACATAAAAAAAGAAACCGCCAAACTGGCAGCTTCTTATCCGAATAACTCTTGTAAAATTTTAAGTTTATCTTCTGTATACTTTATATAGCCATCATTATATGATTTTGGATCTTTCGGGTTGGCAAAGTGCGTAATAGCACCTGTCTTTGGATGAACAAATTTACTTGATGCACCGCAGCCAAGACCGATAATAGACTGCACTTCTTCCATAATCACAATGTTATAAATGCTTTCTTGACTTGGCATTGCATAACCAACGTTCTCCAAGTTACCTAAAATATTCTTTTGACGATATAAATAATACGGTACGTAATTATGCTCTTTCGTCCACTCTTCTGCTTCATGCATCATTGCTGTAATCTCTTCACGGCCTGCCACTTTATATTTGCGCTTATTTTGCGTCATTTCAGAAGCACGCTTAAAGGATAATGTATGCACCGTTAACGATTCTGGCATAAGCTTTTCTGTTTCATCTAATGTATGCTTAAAGATGTCTATTCCTTCACCTGGAAGACCGATAATTAGATCCATATTAATATTGTTCATACCCATTTCGCGAGCAAGATGGTATTTTTCAATTGTTTCTTCTACTGTATGGTGACGTCCAATTGCTTTTAGTGTTTCTTGATGGTACGACTGCGGATTAATACTAATTCGGTCGATATTCCATTTATTTAGCACCTCTAACTTCTCTGGTGTAATTGTATCTGGACGTCCTGCTTCTACTGTTACTTCACGAACTTGTTTCACATCTGGGAACGACTCATACATTTCTTCATACAGCATGTCCATTTCTTCTGCTGTAATACTTGTTGGCGTACCGCCGCCATAGTAAATTGTCGTTACTTTCACGCCTTTTTCTTTTAAAAACTTTCCGATTTCACGAACTTCATAATGTAAGCCGCCTAAGAATGAATCGACAGATCCTTGGCGTCCATTAATCGCATAAGCCGGGAATGTACAGTATGCACATTTTGTTGGACAAAACGGAATTCCAATATAAATACTTACTTCTTCTTTTAAACGATATAGATCTGGCACAACAGCGAGTTGGCAATCCACAATACGTTGCATAAGCTCAATTTTCTCATCATGAATTAAATAACTTTCACGAAGTTCGTCATGCGCTGCCTCTTTTGTCATACCGCTTTGTAACATTTTATGAAGAAGCTTCGTTGGGCGCACACCCGTTAAAATCCCCCATTTTTGCTCCACACCTGTTAACTGCTGAAGAACAGACAGATATACATAAGAGACAACGTGCTTCACTTGCTTCATACGTTCCTTTTCTTCCGTAAAGGACGATAAATCTTTAGAAAACGTCTCTTCATACACGTTTCCTGTCTCAACTTCTGTTAAACGTGCAGAAGCTGTTACATTTCCTTCTATATTTATATCAACAATGATATTTGCATTTTCTTTTTCAAATGCTACCGTACTTTCTTCAAAAAATAAGCCGCTAATATTTTGCAGCGGACGTAAAAAACGATCATCTTGTAACGTTTTAATTGAAATTAACAACAATCATCACCTTTTCTATTTTCAAGCTTCCTTTAGTTTACTTGAAGGCTGATAGTAGGTCAACAAAGAACTATTGGGGATGAGGCTTCTAATTTTTAGAAGCAAATATCCTAAGTTTTTGATGAAATTTTACCATCAGCCTAAAAAACCTCAGGCATTTACCTGAGGTTTTTACTTACCATTTCTTCATTTGTATATGATTGTTCAAGAACTTAATTGGAAACTGCTTTCGAAAATGTTCTTTAATCATATATTGCACACCATTATCATGATTTGAACGCGTAATCCAATCGGCTGCTTTCTTTAAAGCAACCGGAGCATTCCCCATTGCCACTCCTAATCCAACGCTTTCGATAACGTCTAAATCTTCCAAACTATCTCCAATTGCTACCATTTCCTTTAATTCAATGTCAAGATGCTCACCCAATAATTGCAATCCACGTAATTTCGAGACATGAAGCGGTAATATTTCAATTTGTTCTTTCCCGCATTCTACCAAATGGACATTTTCAAATGATTTTTTTAAGGTTGTGAGCGCACGCTGCTTTTCACTTTGACTCGCAAATGTAACATCAATTTTCGGTGCAGCTACCGGCTGGTCACGAAGTGTATCACCGAGTGAATCTACAAATTGAACCGGGTAAAATAGCGGATCAGAAGTTGATAAGACTGTCCGCGCAATTAAATTTGGCGTATGTTGATGCCGATTTCCAATCGAAAATCTTTCATGAGAAATGCGAATGTTACATTCAAAATGCTCGAGTACCTGCACAATATTAAATGTCACTTCTTCTGATAATCGTTTTTGAATTAACGGTTTATCTAATGAAGATGAAATAAATGCACCGCTATGCGTCACTAATATAGAATTTAATTTTAATGATTTTGCTATTTTATGAGCGGATTGAAAATTTCGGTTCGTAAACAGCGTAACATATACACCTTTTCTCTTTACAAATTCAATCGCTTCACGCGTTCCTTTTTGTAATTTCCCATTTGGAAGTAAGAGTGTTCCATCTATATTAAGAGCTAATAAACGATAAATCATGATGAAGTACCTCCTCTTCTTAGCTGCACTTTTCTATTATTAACTTATGAGACGATGCTGTTAATTAGAACGAGTTAGAATCCAGATAATACGTTTACGATAAAATCGTTCAATATTTTTGATTTCTTTCTAGTTAAGGGAGTATTCTGTTTGTAGAGGTGATGATATGGGTAACTGCAAAAAGATAATAGCTATTTCTGGAAGTATTCGAAAAGGTTCCTCCAACACCAATGTATTAAAAACTTTAGCAGCGTTTATTCCCGAAAATATTGATTATAATATTTATAACGGAATACAAGAACTTCCTCATTTTAATCCAGATATTGATCGCATTCAGGCACCAACTGTTGTTGAAGATTTTCGAAAGACGCTAGCTGAAGCGCATGCACTCATTATCTGTACACCAGAGTACGCAAAAAGTGTACCAGGAGTTTTGAAAAATGCATTAGAATGGCTTGTCTCATCAGCTGAACTTTACAAAAAACCAGTGGCTGTTATAACAGCTTCTCCATCAATTACCGGCGGAGACAAGGCACATGAATCTTTACTACTTACACTCGGTATGTTGGATGTTACTATTGTTCAAAATGGATCCGTTCTCATTTCATCTGTCGGAACTAAATTTAATAAGGATGCTACAGTCACAGATGAACAAACAAAGCAAGACCTTATTTCTCTCATTCATGGTATACTGCAAGAATTACATGATTGATTTATTAAAAGCAGCATCCATACAAAAGGATGCTGCTTTACTCATTTAAAGTCTTACGAAAGGAATTTGCTAAATGAAATGGCCACTTTCTTGGTATGAAGGCGATACATTAGACGTTGCAAAGCGATTGCTTGGACATAAACTCGTTCACGTTGTTAACGGAGTAAAGCGAGGCGGAATCATTGTAGAGGTAGAAGCATATAAAGGGCCTGATGATAAAGCCGCACATAGCTATGGCGGCCGCCGCACAGAACGAACAGACATTATGTTTAGTACTCCTGGTCATGCTTATGTATATCTTATTTATGGCATGTATCACTGCTTTAATGTTATTACGGCACCAGAAGGTATACCGCAAGGAGTGTTAATTCGAGCATTAGAGCCCGTAGAAGGTATAGAAGATATGAAGCAAGCAAGATACGGGAAAACAGATATTACAAAATCGCAGTTCAAAAACTTAACAAATGGACCTGGCAAGTTATGCAAAGCAATGGGAATTACGTTAGAGCAAAAAGGATTGCTGCTTACGAGTGATGAGTTATATGTTGAACGGGTTACCGAAGACCATCACCTTTCTCAAACATACAACATTACTGCCGGTCCCCGCATTAATATTGATTACGCAGAAGAAGCAGTGCACTATCCGTGGCGTTTTTACTTTCAAGGTCATCCGTTTGTTTCGAAATGAAAAAGGCACTTCCTCGCTTACGAGAAAGTGCCTTTTTCTTATGATTACATGTATGTGTTATATAAGTCTTCAAGCGGCTTCATGATGATTTTATTTAAATCACCAATTAAGACATTTAGACGTTGCTCTGCTTGCATTAAGTTTGTGATTTTTACATTTTGCTGTACGAATGCTACAACTTCTTGCGCCTTTTGATTATCTTCGTCTGTTAATTGCTCACCTTGCATCATTTTTTGCTGAAGTTCCATTTGCATCATACGGAAACGATCAAATAATTGTTTCGCCTCTGCATCTGCTTGTACTTCTGCATAGCTTACTTTTAATGCTTGAAAATCTGGATTTTCTGTAATTGCTTTTTGTAATTCATAAGCAGCATCATGCATGTTTTTTGCCATCTTATATATCCTCCTTGCAATGTGATATAATATCACACTGTTTATATGTTTTTCAGTCCTTACATACTCTTCTTACGATATCAGACTATGTATGATATGTGAAGTAAATTCACTTTATGACATTGTAATTCATATATACATCCCCTTCATTATAACTGCTCTACAATGCTCCAACTAGCCCACTATAAAAAATACTGCTCATTATATTCGATGCAGTTGGTATAAGACACATTTCTTTGAATATTACTCAATTAAACACATGTTTTTTGCCATATAAAAGGAGGTTTTTTTATGGTTCTCGGAATATTAACATCGCGTTTTCATCACGAGCGAGAATACTACACAGAAATTGCAAAACGTGCACGCTCCTATCATATTGTCGTTGTACAGTTTACTCCCTTTAGCATCGACCCGCAAACAGAGCTTGTTAACGGACTTCTCTTTGATACCGAAAAACAGGATTGGATAGAGCAGCAATTCATGATTCCATCTCGTATATACAATCGATGCTCATACAAAGATGAAAAAAATGTTAAAAAGGCACTCCCTATCATACATTGGCTTCAAAGCCGCCCAGAATCAATATTTTTAAATGATGAGCTTCCAAATGATGCAAATATGTATGAAATTCTTACAAAAAACAACCAACTCGTACCGTATATACCTGCAATAAAACAAGCAAGTAAAACAACAACGTTACAGCTATTACAAACAAAAAAAGATGTGATTATAAAGCCATTGCATTCACTTTCAAAGCAAAATATGTACCACATTTTTTATCGAAATCGCACATTTCATGTTACTGCATTAGAACGAAATCGCTTTCCAACAAAAAAATTCCCAACAAAAGATACATTTTTACCTTGGTTACAATCGTTACTTCAAACAGGTGATTATACAGTACAGCCTATATTACCTCACTCCACATCTCCTGTTCATATTCGCTCTATTTTACAAAAAAATAAAGCAGGTACATGGGAAGAACTAGAAAAAGTCATTCAAATAGACAACGCACCTTACTCTTTCTTATTTCCCCTTACAGAGCAAACGAAGTTTACTGCATTTAAAAATTGGCAACATCACCTATCAAAAATTGACTTTGCATTCTTACAGGATGGTCTACACACTATTACGAAAGAAACGCCTCGAGTTTTAGAAAATACTTTTTCTCATCTTTTTGAATTAGAGCTCTCTATTGTAATAGATGCAAGTGGTGCCGTTTGGTTATACCACATAGATGCAAAACCTACTTATACAGCCTTTATTCGGCATAATATCGATGCTGCTGAAAAAATATACACAGCACCTCTTCGTTATTATCAATCATTACTTTCCTTCAAAGAGAAACAGGAACTGTAAGATGAAGATGAAATAGGTTATAGAAACTTTCTGTATTACAAAAAATCCGTCTCAACTTCTTACTGAGACGGATTTTCATATAAGCTGTACAGTTACTTCTGTTTGCTTTTCACATGTAGGACAATATAAAAGATGAAGGCAATATTGCTGCGAATCATGCGCGGATAATCCATCGACTTTTTCTAAAAGTTCTTGCTCCATATAAGCACTATATGGACCAATATAATCGACTGTTTTTCCATAATCTTGGAGTATACTCGTACAAGTAGGACAAGTATAAGCTTTATATTCTAATGCATTACAAAGCGGACATATCGCCATTTTGATTCCTCCAAAAAAGGGACGGTATTCCCGTCCCCTATAGCCATTTTGATTTATTTTTGGAAACCACCTAAATGTTGCTCTGCATAAGACACAAGGCGTTTTGTAATTTCACCGCCAACAGATCCGTTTGCGCGTGCAGTTGAATCTGGTCCAAGTTGTACGCCAAACTCAGTTGCGATTTCATACTTCATTTGATCTAAAGCAGCTTGTGCACCAGGAACTGCAAGACTATTGTTTCTAGCCATGTTATATCACCTCCTTGTATTGGTGTATTCATAGTATGTAAAAGCGAATTATTTCTATGCAAACAGGACATTTGTAATTTTTGGCATTATTTAATTTTACAAATTTTACAAACTAACATTCCGCATATCTTTCTACGTATCATCCATACTATGATTACAATCACTCCACACGATGGATTAGCGCCAAATGGGGCGATTCTGGTTCAACTCCAGCTAATCCAACCAAAACTCACACTAAGGAGGACATTTCCTATGACAAACCAAAGTTCTAATCAATTAGTAGTACCTGGTGCAACTGCTGCAATCGACCAAATGAAATACGAGATTGCAACTGAATTTGGAGTAACATTAGGTGCTGATGCAACAGCTCGTGCAAATGGTTCAGTAGGTGGAGAAATTACAAAGCGTTTAGTAGCAATGGCTGAACAAAGCCTTGGCGGATTTCAAAAATAAATAGATATGGCAAAAAGGTCTCAAGCATCGCTTGAGACCTTTCTATTTTCTACTGCAGCATTTGTAAAAATCTCTTTGTCCGTTCTTCTTTCGGATGTACTAACACTTCTTCTGGTGTGCCTTGTTCCACAATCACACCACCATCCATAAAAATAACACGATTCGCAATTTGATGAGCAAAACGCATCTCATGCGTGACAATTACCATCGTCATTCCTTCCTGCGCAAGTTCTCTCATTACTTTTAGTACTTCTTGCACAAGTTCAGGATCGAGCGCTGATGTCGGTTCATCAAATAAAATCACTTGTGGCTCCATCGCAAGCGCGCGTGCAATCCCTACGCGCTGCTGTTGTCCACCTGAAAGCTGAAATGGATATAAATCCATCTTATCACCGAGTCCAACTTTTCTCAGAAAATACTCCGCTTTTTCTTTTGCCTTCTCTTTTGAAACTTTCTTAACGGTTACAAGGCCTTCCATCACATTTTCACGTGCTGTAAAATGCGGGAATAAATTGTGATGCTGAAACACCATACCTGTTTGCGTGCGCAGCTCTACAATACCCTGCTTCGTCACCTTTTTCGAAAAATCGAGTGTTTCATCACCGATACGAATTACACCGCTATTAGGGGTTTCTAATACGTTTAGACAACGAAGGAATGTTGTCTTACCAGAACCAGAAGGTCCAATAATAACAACAACTTCACCTTTTTCTACTTCCATATCAATATGCTTTAGGACAGTATTATCACCGAAACTTTTTTGTAAATGTTGAATTGAAATCATATAAACCAAAACTCCTTTTAACAAGGATTATTTTAAAGTATAACGCTCTGTTCGTTTTTCAAGAATTTGCTGCACAATAGATAATAAGAAGCAAATTACCCAATACATGAGTCCCGCTTCTGTATAAACAACTAAGAATTCATAGTTTGTCGCTGCAATTTCCTGCGCTTTCCGAAACATTTCTGTTACTAAAATCATTGACGCCAGCGATGTGTCTTTAATCAAACTAATAAATGTATTGGAAAGAGGCGGAATCGAAACGCGTGTTGCCTGCGGTAGAATAACACGGCGCAGCGCTTGCGGGTACGACATACCAATGGTATATGCAGCTTCCCATTGCCCTTTCGGAATCGATAAAATAGCAGCGCGAATAATTTCTGAAGCGTACGCTCCGACACTTAACGAGAAACCAATGATCGCTGCTGGAAAGGAATTAATTGTAATCCCAATTGTCGGAAGTCCATAAAAAATAATAAATAACTGAACAAGGAGCGGTGTACCGCGAATAATAGATACATAGATGCGTGCAATCCATTCTAATACGCGATTTCCAGAAATGCGGCATAGTGCTGTTAACGTCGCTAACACTAAACCAATTGCAAATGAAATCAACGTCAGCGGTATCGTATCAGAAATAGCACCCTTCAGCATAGGCATGAAGGATGCTTTTGTTATATCAACCCAAACAGATAACCGATCTAAATCAAATATAGCATTACTTAGATACATCTTCACCAAACCATTTCTTCGAAATTTTGTCGTAAGTGCCGTCTTTTTTCATATCATCTAACGCTTTATTTACTTCAGCAACAAGTTTATCGCTGCCTTTACGGAACATCAATCCGCTTTGTGATGCTTCTTTTTCTGTATCAACAATTTTTACTGCTGCATCTGGTTTTGTTTTTAAGTAGTTTAATACAGATAAACGATCATTAATTGTCAAATCAACACGACCAGATTTTAATAATTCAACCGCTTGGTTAAAGCCTTCTACACCAACGATTTCCGCACCATTTTTCTTCGCAATGTCAGTAAAGTTACTTGTTAAAGATTGTGCTGCTTTTAAACCTTTTACATCTGCGAATTTCGCTGGTTTGTCTTTATCTTTCGGAATGACAAGTACTGCTGAAGAAGATACGTATGGTTTAGAGAAATCATATTTCTTTTGACGATCATCGCGAATCCCAACTTCGTTTGCAATCATGTCAACACGCTTTGCGTCAAGCGAAGCAAATAAGCTATCCCATTGTGTTTCTTTAAATACCGGTTTCACGCCAAGGCGTTTTGCTACTTCTTCTGCAATCTCAACATCAAACCCTGTTAACTTTCCACTTGCATCATGGAATGTGAACGGCGGATATGTACCTTCTGTTCCAACTACAATCTCTCCGCTCTTTTTAATTTGATCAAGCGCATCTGTTTTAGTGCCTTGCGCTGTATTATCTTTTGCTTGTTTTCCGCAACCTGCTACAACTCCCACAACCAATAGTGCAAGTACGAAAAATGAAAGTAATTTTTTCATAACGACAGTCCTCCAAGTATTCTGATAGGAATTTAAGAACAATATTGATTATTGTATTCAATCTCGCAATATTTTTCAATCAAAATGTTTTCACTTAGTGTATCCTTTTCGTTCAAAATCAAACAATTATATAAATACATGTAGAAATTAAATTTTATTTAAAGTTCCAGCGGCCCAACTTCTCTTGTGTCGAACATCACCGAAAGGTCTTTATCCCGCTATTCGCGGGCAGTAAAGGATGGCGAAGATCAGGGAAGAAAAACGCCCGATTGGTGAGAGCTTTCCATCAGTGAAAAAACGTCACTGATGGAAGTTTCACTTTATATTCTGTCGAAGCACCGATAAATTTCTCACTTTCGCCGATATATTGACGGACACGTAAAAAAAGAACTTGCCAAGGCGGCAAGTTCCTCAAGAATCTAATACACAATATCCAATCATTCCACATAGTAACAAAAAGAATGCGATGTTGAATGTAACTGATAATTCCTCCATCATATATTCCCCCTTTATCCCGCATTAACGGGCAGTAATCCATATAACCTATAAGCATTGAATGAGGGATAACTGCCCGTAAACGCCCGATTGGTTCAACTAACCAGCAGTGGGGAAACCCTCCCACTGCTGGAAGTTTCACTTTATCCCAAAATATCATGTAGACAAAGGAAGAATACGTCGTACTTGTAAACATTGTTTTAAAATTTTCTGAACATTCCATGAACGTTACGCACTTTGACTACCTGCAATTTGCGTTTTATACATTTCATAATAACGGCCTTTCTTTGCCATCAACTCTTCATGTGAACCCTTTTCAAGAATCATTCCGCGATCCAGTACGATAATTTGATCGGCACTTTTAATTGTTGATAACCGATGGGCAATAATAAATGTCGTGCGCCCTTTTTTCACGACTTCGAGCGCCTGTTGAATCATTGCTTCTGTTTCTGTATCAATGCTGGATGTTGCTTCATCCAAAATTAAAATTGCTGGATCAAATGCAAGTGCACGTGCAAAGGAAATAAGCTGCCTCTCACCAGTTGAAAACGTACTTCCTTTTTCCGCTACTTCCTCCCCGATATTATTTGCAAAACGTTCCGCTCCAATATCACGCAGCGCCTTCATAATCTGTTCCTTCGAAATTTGTTCTTGCTCTAAACTTACATTTGAAGCTACCGTTCCTGTAAATAGGAATGGATCTTGCAGTACAATTCCCATATGCTCGCGAAGCGCCTGTTTTGAGATAGCCTTTATATCATATCCATCAATCGTGATGTTCCCTTTTTGAAATTCGTAAAATTGAAAGAGTACATTCATAATCGAGCTTTTCCCTGATCCTGTATGCCCGACTAACGCAACCGTTTCTCCTTGCTTCGCTTCAAAAGAAATGTTTCGCAGAACTTCATCTTTCCCGTTATAAGAAAACGAAACGTTATCAAACCGAACATTTCCTCGTAAACGCGGGATGTGCTCTTCCTTTACTTTTTCTCCCTTTTCATCTAACAATTCAAACACACGCTCTGCAGCCACGCGTGCTTGCTCTAAATTTGCTAACTGATTCACCATATTGGTAATTGGTGAAAATAATCGTGTTAAATAATCAACGAACGCATATAGCACACCTAATGAAATTACCCCCGCTGCACTTAATGATGCGCCGCCAAAGTACCAAATCACAGCTGTAAACGCAATGTTGCGGAGCACACCAACTAAGTTGTGAGACGTTGCTGCATTTAAACTCAAAATTTTATTTTGATACATATAATACTCTTCATTTAGCTGTTCAAATTCCTGTTTTACCGCACGTTCTTGACGAAACGCTTGAATAACAGGCATTCCTTGAATGGATTCATTGACCGTTCCATTAATATCTGATAAACGTGAGCGCATTTTATGATTGTACACAGACGCATACTTGCGGTAGAAAATCGCCCACACACATAAAATCGGAATAAGGATTAAACACATGAGCGCAAGCTTCACATCTAATAAGAATAGGGCAATGAAGATACCAATAATGTAAATAAAGCTAGAAAAGAATGTCGATAGTACTGTTACGTACATCTCTCGAATTGCCTCCGTATCATTTGTCACACGAGAAACAACTTTTCCTGCTGGTAAATGATCAAAATAACGAATCGGCAATGTTTGAATATGAGAAAATACGTCCTCTCGCATAATTTGAATAATTTTATTCGCTGCTTTTTGTAAATAAAATTGTTTGCCGTATGCAAAGAGAGAGACAACAAGTAAAAGCACTAAATATCCGCTTCCGAGTAAAAATAGTCGTTTTATTTCTGGCTGATAAAACGAGAAAACTTCCTTACCTGTAAGCTTAGCCCCTTTATATACTTGCGTTGCTTTCCCTTTCTGAATTGTAATCATATTCCCTTTCACTGAACGTGCTCCATCAAATGCAATTTTGTTAGGAATGAAATAATAATCACTGCCAATTTGAACAATATGAACTTCTTTTCCTTTCTGTTCTCCTGCTTTAAACCGATCGCTTCGCTTATACCAAGCACCGTTATAAAAAACAGTATCGTCTCCTTTTATCGTTTCATGCCAAGGCTTTTCAATCCCAACGATATGTTCATCAATCATCGTTTTTGCAACAAACGGACCAGCTAATTCAGCAATAACGAAAATAAATAACATTGCTAAAGCCACTCCAATCGTTGCTTTTACTTTCATTGCATATTGAAATAATCGTTTTCCAACGCTCATATTTTCACCTCGCCTTCTACGATTTCCCCTTGTTGTCTTTCAAATTGCTCTGTATACCAACCGCCCTGTTGAATAAGCATGTCATGCGTTCCTTCTTCAATGATTTCCCCATTATCCATTACAAGAATCCAATCAGCATGCTCTACAGCGGATAAACGATGCGTCGTAATGATTGTTGTTTTATCACTGCGTTCTTTTCGAATATTTTCAATAATTGCAGCTTCTGTTCTTGCATCAACAGCTGATAATGAATCGTCTAAAATTAAAATTTCTGGATTTTGAATGACTGCTCGTGCAATAGAAATACGTTGTTTTTGTCCCCCTGATAGTGATACACCTTTTTCTCCAACAAGTGTTTCTAATCCATCCGGCAAAAATTCTAAGTCTTTCTTGAAAGCAGCAATTTCAATTGCCTTTTGCAGCTCTTCTTCACTTGCTTCTCGGTTTCCAAATAAAATGTTTTCCCGTGCTGTTTTCGAAAAAAGGATGTGTTCTTGCGGGACATATCCAACCCAGCTTAATACATAATCAATGTGTATATTTTGAAGCGATGCACCGGATACTGTAATTTCACCTGTTCCTAGTGGATACTGGCGAAGAAACTGCCGAACGAGCGTTGTTTTTCCACTTCCTGTTTTCCCAACAATCCCAAGTGTCTCCCCTCTATTCAACGAAAACGAAACGTTTTTCAAATTCAATGTAGGAGATGTTGGATACGAAAAGGATACATCTTCAAAATCAATGCAGTCTGGTTGATGCACACGCAATGGTTTCTTGATATTTTTTACGTCTTGTTTATATGCCAACGTTTCGTTTACACGATCAAGTGAAGCATTCCCGCGCTGCATCACGTTAATCAGCTCCCCAATTGCAAACATCGGCCAAATCATCATGCCAAGGTACACGTTAAACGATACAAGTTCCCCAATCGTTACCTCGTTTTGAAATACTAAAAACGCTCCGTACACAAGCCCGATTAAATAACTCATTCCAACAAGCATTTTCACTGTCGGTTGAAACAGTGAATCAATTTTTGCGACTTTCATATTTTTTGCATACACATCTGTTGCTAACGTATGAAATCGCTTCTCATCTTCTTTTTCCTGTACATAAGCGCGAATGACACGTACACCGGCAATCGACTCCAGCACTTTATCGTTCATATCTCCAAATGCATCTTGTGCAACTGTAAAGCGCTCGTGTAATTTCTTTCCATAAGCACTCACTGCATACGCCATAATCGGAAGCGGCAATAAAGCAGCGAATGTTAACTTCCAACTAATCGAAAACCCCATCATAAGCACAATTGTGAGCATATATAAACTCGAATCAACGAGCGTTAAAATACCAAATCCAGCTGTCATGGCAATAGCTTTCAAGTCGTTCGTTGCTCTTGCCATTAAATCACCAGTGCGATTCCTTTGATAAAAAGTTGGCGTCATCTTCAGCAAATGCCCCATAAATTTGGAACGCATCGTTTTTTCAAGCACAAATGCACCGCCAAATAAATGATATTGCCACACATAAGAAAGTACATAACCCACAGTTGCTGCACCAAGTAACATCCCTACATACTTCATAATCCCCGCGTTTGTTAAATCTCCGGCTTTTATATCATCAATTGCCAATCCAATTAACTTTGGCGGAATAATCTCGACCACATTGACAAGAAGTAAACAAACAATGGCAATGCTATACCTTTTCCAATGCGTCTTAAAAAACCACGTTAATTTTTGTAATACAGAAAACAATATAACCTCTCCCTTCTCGTTGTTGTGTAAACATAGGCTTGTTATCCACTATCCAGCGTCACCGTTTTTACCATTCGCACTCCATACTTTTCCATCGTCATTCCTTCCTTTCTCAAATTGATTTATTTATTGAAACTATACAAATGTATAGAAACAATCTAAAAAAAGAGACAAAAAAAGCATACCGTCGCTTTGACGATATGCGAAAAACGCATAAAAGCGTACGTCACGACACACGCAACGTACGCTTTCCTTTTCAACTAAAAAGAAGCGTTATTTGTCCGTAGAGGTTGCGTGATGATATTTATTGTTTTCACTGCGTAAAACACCTGATCCAGTCATATTTACAATTACAATCATCACGCACACCTCCTTCTTCTTTTATTTTCCATTTTTAATTGTATAACTTTAAAGACTTTTCTGTCAATTATTTTTTCATTTTTATGGAAAAACAAAATGAGACTTCCATCAGTAGTAGTCTTACTACCTACGAATAGCGGAATTAAATTTAATGTAACGCTATAAAGGTAAGTAGAAAATATCTCTATTTACCTTTATATTTTACAAAAATGGTTGCTAGCACTACATTTCTCTCACACACGCTCTCTATCTTTTTCATATATATATATTAGCTTCTGAAAGAGAGGTGGTGGTCACATGGCAACATTAAACGGCTTAACAGAAGGCGACAAAATCCGCGTTTTTTCAGCAGGACGTGAAATCGATGGTCAAGGTGTTTTCCTTCGCTTCGAAGGCAACTTCCTAGTCTGGGTGGACAACCGCGCTAATATCAATGTTACAAATTTAAGTGCAATTAACATTAGTAAAATTTCCTAATTACCTATAAAGAAAATATTCTAAATTCTTTTCACTAAAAGAAGACGAGTCTATGTCAAAAGAGGTTATATAAAACCTTTTTGAATAGGCTCTTTTTTATAATACGTTTTACACTTTTTATATGACTAATGGTTACATACAAAACATTAACCATAACAAATGGCTCTGTTCAGATTAGTGGACGCATAAGGTATTCGTAAAAATCTTGAATCTATGACACGTGAGAAAATAACAGTATTGAATTTAATGTAACTCTATAAAGGTGAGTAAAAAATAATTTCTACTCACCTCTATATTTTATAAAAATAGTTGCTAGTACTACATTTCTCTCGCACACACTCTCTATCATTTTCATATATATATATTAGCTTCCGATAGAGAGGTGGTGGTCACATGGCAACATTAAACGGCTTAACAGAAGGCGACAAAATCCGCGTTTTCTCAGCAGGACGTGAAATCGATGGTCGAGGTGTTTTCATTCGCTTCGAAGGCAACTTCTTAATCTGGGTGGACAACCGCGCTAATATCAATGTTACAAGTTTAGATACAATTAGCATTAGTAGAGTATGCTAATCACTCATAAAGTGTTCTAACTCCTAGGACAAAAAAGCAAAGTCTATTTCAAAAAGAGTTATTTAAACCTTTTTTTGAATAGACTCTTTTTTTATAATATTTTTTACACTTTTTATATGACTAATGGTTAGATCATAATCAACGTTAACCCAATATAACCATTCGCTTGTACACTCAATAAAGATCCCCTCTGTACGTGTCTCCCCATCAAATACTTCTATCTTATCTCCTAATGAAAAAATAGGCGGCAATGCACTTGCACTCTTTTCTTTTTTTTTACTTACATTCTTTTGTGTATCATAGAGTAGTCTCATACATCGTTCTAAAGAAGCTGCGAGCTCTTCATTTTGCTTTTTTAACTTCTCTATTGTATCTGTCTCCTGGTGCCTATGAATCTCCTTCCCACATATAAAGCAGTTTCTCTTAAACCAGCTCTCCATCCGCTATCCCTCTTTATTCCGCTATTGGCGGGCAGTAAAACTTCCACCAAAGTTTTAAGGAAATAAAGCTAGCCATCAGTAAAGTACGAAAAAAACTTACTAATGACAGCTTTGCTTTATACCTCATTTCATATACATATTATATGTTGCGAAGCCTTAAGTTGTTTCATTATCGTGAACATACCTATTCTCATAATAATCTGATTATGTTTATTTGCATTGACGAATAAAAAGCCATTTGTTACCCTTGATTATGTTAACTTTATACATAAATCCTCATTCGTATCTCGGTGAGGTAGAGGTTGCAATTATTAATAGTATGATTTAGAAGATGTGTGGCATCGCTGAACAAATCAGAAAGGAATGATTGCCGAAGTAAGAAGTATCCACAGTACTTTCTTGCTGGGACTGCATTGAATAAGTGCAGGACTGTCACGGGCTTTTTGCTTGTGGAGAGCTATCAAGAGATATGTCCGTGGGTTTCTTAATAAGATTGAAAAACGCGTGAACATACGCGTTTTTTTGTTTTGTTTGGAACTTCAAACACATACATATCTCCGCGCTTGATTTGGTTATACTAATTTTGGAGGTAGTTTTTATGCAACAAAAAAAATGGGGCTTTTGGGTACTCACTGCATTTGTAGTTGGAAATATGGTTGGGGCTGGTATTTTCATGGTTCCAAGTACATTGGCACAAACAGCTAGCCCTCTTGGTGTTACATTAGCTTGGTTAACAACAGGATTTGGCGTATTAATGCTAGCTCTTGTTTTCGGTAATTTAGCGATTCGTCGTCCTGATTTAACAACAGGTCCGCAAAGTCATGCCTATGCGCTCTTTTCTTCACAAAAAACAAAAAAAATGGCAGGATTTAGCATCGTATGGGGCTACTGGGTTGCAAACTGGGCAAGCAACGTAGCCATCATTACATCATTTGCTGGTTATTTATCACTCTTTTTCCCAATTATGAAAGATACTCACATATTGTTTTCAATTGGAACTTTCGACATTGAAGTTGGAAAATTGATTACGTTCTCCATTTGTACCATTTTATTATGGGGTACACATATGATTTTGGCGAACGGTATAAGCGGTGCTGGTAAATTAAACTTTTTAGCAACAACAACGAAAATAACAGGATTCCTTCTTTTCATCATTGTGACATTATTTGCATTCCAAGCTTCTAAACTGGGGCAATGGTATACACCAATTATTGATAAAGAAGGTATTTCACACGGATTACTATCACAAGTAAACTTAGCAGCATTAACAACACTTTGGGCCTTTATCGGCATTGAGTCAGCTGTATTATTATCCAATCGTGCTGTTTCACCAAAAACGGTAAAACGTGCTACTGTTACTGGTTTATTATTAACAGTTTGTATTTATTTAGGGATTACGATTTTAACAATGGGTGTTCTTCATATAGATAAGCTACAAGCATCTGAACGACCATTAGCGGATGCATTAACTGCAGTAATGGGACATAACGGCGGAAAATTAATGGCGCTGCTTGCACTTACTTCTTTATTTGGATCCATTCTTGGATGGATTTTATTAAGCTCAGAAGTACCATATCAAGCAGCAAAAGAAGGATTCTTTCCATCCTTCTTCACAAAAACCAATAAAAAAGGAAGCCCGATTCATTCGCTTCGTTTAACAAATATTATGTCGCAAGTGTTCCTATTCTCAACACTATCCGGGACAATTGCGCAGGCGTATACATTTGTTATTACCGTTTCAACACTTGCCTATTTAATCCCATACCTCGTTTCTCCAATCTTCCAGCTGAAGCTTGTTGTGACAGGTGAAACATACGAAAAACAAAAAGGTGCTCGTATAACGGACGGAATCATTGCCGCTATTGCTCTTATTTATGCATTATGGGTTATTAAAACTGGCTCTGCTGATATGAAAACATTCCTCCTTGGCATTGGATTATTTATAGTTGGCTTTGCTTTCTATCCATTAATGAAACGTGACGAGAAAAAAGATAAACAAGACGAGCAAGTTGCCTAATAAAAGGTAACTTGCTTTTTTATTCCGCTATTCGCGGGTAGCAAGAAGAACACAATCCTGCTTATAATGAAACAAAGGAGTGATTTCAGTGACAATCGAAACGCTTTGGAATGATCGTTTTCAGCAACATCTACAAAAAGTCACAATGTACTTTGCACGTATTGCAAGCAGTTTAGTTTATAGCTTCCTTTTTCTTCTTAGTGTAGGCGGCTATTATTATGCAAAATTTCTTCGCTCACTTCCACCTAAGTTTGTTGTATTAACCATTGTGACGATTTTACTTACAATTGTACTTACTCGTTCTCCCATTCGGACATTTTTACAAAAACCGGATATCGTATATGTATTGCCACTGGAAGAAAAACTAGCATATTATTTTAGACGCTCTCTTTTGTACAGTTATATCATTCAGCTCTTTCCATTATTATGCGCAGTACTGATCATTACACCTCTTGCAAAGCAGTCATTACATACGACTTCTGCGTTTTTATTCGGAGCTTTTTTCATTCTTGCTCTTATAAAAGGCTGGAATATGTATCTGCATTGGACGCATGGAAGTACAGAATTTGCTCAACTTTGGTTTATCATCCGAATCATCTGCAATGCGACAATTACATATGCACTCTTCCAATTTACTTCTATTACAATCATGGGAAGTCTACTACTTTTAGTAGCCCTTTTATTTTTATATACGATAAACAAAAACACACGGCAAATTCAGTGGGAATATGTAATAGAGCAAGAAGAAAAAATGGACATGCGCTTTTATCAATTTGTTCATTTCTTTACGGATGTACCGCAAGTAAAACAGCAAGTAAAACAAAGAAAATGGCTCACCACTGGGATTGAAACATTACTGCATCAAAAACGATCTCCTTTTTTATATTTGTATAGTTTATCCTTCTTACGCGTGAACGGTTACCTTGGCATTTACATACGATTGACCGTAGTAGGATGCATTGTTTTATACTACATTCCTACGTTCATCGGAAAGGGAATCATCACGTTATGCATCTTATACATATCTGCCTTACAAATTCGTGCCCTTTGGAATTATTTTTCGGGAAATAGTATTGTAGCATTGTATCCAGTTTCGCTTATAGAACGAAAACACGCTTTTATTACGCTTGTATTTCTAGTGACAACCATGCAGCTAATGTTCTTTTCAATTATGATTCTACTTATTACGGCTCATCTCTTATTTACACTCTTACTACTAGGTGGAAGTATCCTTTTTATTCATTTCATTGTTCTAAAAAAAGCAAAAGTATATATTTCTACTTTATAAGTTCCGTCTCCATATTTACACCTTATCTAAGCAAGCTATATGGCTACTATCGCAAAACCGCGCATAGTAGCCTTTTTCTATTTTCTAGGCACCAATTCCATAACCTCCTCATATAGTAAGAACAGATTTATTCCTCGGTAAAACGCCGCCGCAATATTCAGGGGAATGGAAAGAAAAAGTTCAGTGGGAAATAAAAAAACTCACTCATGGAAGTTTCACTTTATTTTTTGGAGGTTTTCCTATGCATTGGTTATCCATTTTACTTATCGGAATTGGAGCAAACTTAGACAATTTGGGGATCGGTTTATCTCTTGGAATGAAAAAAATGCGCATTACAGTAATGGCTAATCTCTTTATTGCTATTATCTCTATGTGCGCTGTATATCTTTCCGTTGTAGCTGGTTCATTTATTTCGCAATATATCTCTAAAGATGCCGCAAATATAAGCGGCTGCATTCTCCTTATTGGTCTAGGTGCATGGACTATCTTATCTGAATACTTATCACGCCCCTCTCCTGTACTTCAAAATCCAGAGCAAGTAGACAAAGATGCTAATCATACAATTTCTTGGAAAGAATCTTTTTACTTAGGAATTATTTTATCTCTTAATTGTATTACGATGGGGTTTGGCGGTGGAATGAGTGGACTTTCTCCCATTTGGACTGCAGTATCTGTTGGATTCTTTTCATTCGTTTCCATTATGATTGGTTCGCAGTCTGGATATAAGCTGTCACAAACATTCATTGGCAAATACTCAAATGTTTTATCCGGCCTTTTACTCATTGTAATTGGTGTATATGAATTTTTCGCATGACCAGAAAATAAAAAGAATCCATTTTGGTCAAAATGGATTCTTTTTATATCGAACATTGCCGAAGGGTCTTTATTTTCTACCAAAGCACCAATAAACTTAATTCCGAGTAAAAGCGGTAGTTGGAAGCAAGGAGTAAACGTTCGTGTCATATGGAACATTATTTTGATACATATAATTTCTAAGAACGCCTTCATTTTGAAAGCCTAGTTTTGTTAGTAACACATTAGATGCTTTATTTTCTGTAAAAACAACTGCTCCAATACGAGTTAATTCAAGCTCAGTAAATCCATATGATATAACCTTTAAAACTGCTTCAGTAGCATACCCTTTCCCCCAGTGCTCAGGTAAAAGTGCATAAGCTATTTCAGCTCTCTTATGTTCAGAAGACCAGTCATGAAATCCAATCGTTCCAATAATCCCTTCTGTTTCTTTTCTTTCAATTCCCCATTTTATTCCTCGTTTTTCTTTGTAGTTATTTGAAAAGTTTCTAATTATATTTTTCACCTGTTCTAAATCTGTTAATGGATTTTGTCCGTAGTAACGTAATACATCCTCATTCGAAAAGCAATTCAATATCCCTTGTGCATCATCTTCTATTAACTCTCTCAAGATTAGTCTTTCTGTTTCTAGTATAGGAAACATTCTCCCACTCCCCTTTTATCCATGAAATCTCCCCATCAAAATAGTATTATAGTAATTCCCATCCGATAAAACTTTGTCATTTTTCAAGATACCCTCTACTTCAAAACCGTATCCTTCATAAAGGCTTTTCGCTTTCGCGTTCATTTCTAGAACATACAACGTCATTTTCTTAATTCCATTTGCGTCTGCCCAATGAATGGATTCTTTTAAGAGGTTCTTTCCGATTCCATATCCCCAATACTCTTGTAATACGCAGACACCAAATTCTACTTTATGAGCTGTTCTTTTCAATTTATTTCCTACACACCTTGAAAAACCTACAATTCTTCCATTCAGTTCGGCTACTAAAAATAAATTACTAACACTGTCTGTATCCTCTTTAATGATCTTTTTAAAACCAACTTCATCTATGTACGCTTCGCCCTTCTCTCTATCTAAGTTTTCTGTTTCGCCATCTATTTGTAATCGTACTTCGGATAAATTTTTTGCATCCTCTTCCATTGCAGACCTAATCATATAACGTATATTACGAATATAAAATTCTTTTGGGCTAATTTTCATTACAACTACCTCCTATCCGAGCTATTTAACACCTTTAAAAAAAGCCACTTGTCCTCAACACAAGCAGCCTTCTCACTATCCTATCTTCTCTACCTTCTCCCCTTGACGATGATACATATCAACTGCTTTTTTAAATAAAAGAATACTGCTTATCCCTATTAAACAGTACAAGATGCTCATTCCCCAAGAAGCAATAACAGAACCAATCATAATGCCGAGTGTTCCTACCATTTTCGCAATTTGAAAGACCATGCCGTTAATCGCCATATAGGAACTTCTTGCATCATCCCTTGCCATATCCGCCCGAATAGACTGGCTCACTGGAACATACATCATCTCTCCAATGGTTTGGAACAAACCTGCTAGTAATAGAATCCATAGGCTATTACTTGCTCCGAATAGCGTAAATCCAATCGTATATATAAACAGGCCTATATAAAGTACTTTCCTGTCCTGAAAGTGATTCATGATTTTCACAACAAAAGCTGAAAATAAAACAACTAATACAGTATTCTCGGTGGAAATCCAACTTAGCATTCGAATACCTGTTAAATCAAAGTGATTTCCGTTCCATAGTGAAAATGTCATTGTTTCAAATTCTTTCTGCAGACGAACGCCGATATAGTTATTAATTTGAAACTCTAATGATAATGCGCATATGCTTGCCAAGCACAATATGATAAATGCTCGGTCTTTTACGACAACTCGGTAATTGTTTACCATATCTTTTAATACGTTTTTCTTTTCTGCTTTCTTTTCAACTACATATACTTCTTCCATATACACTGTAATTAAATACAGTGTTAATAACGCAATGCCTGTCAGCAGCATAAATAATTGGAATCTATAGTGTTCAAAAAGAAGTCCTCCGAAAATTGCACCAATGGCGATAGATAAATTGATTGCCCAGTAATTAATACTGTACATCATTTTTCGATTTTCCGGTGTACTTACATCAATTAACATTGCTTCTGTTGCTGGATTCATTACACCGGAACCGATGCTGTTTATAAGTAAAAAGACAAATGTGAGCCAAGGTGAATCTATATAATCTGAGTTCACAACCCCCATGCAAGCAATAGAGACTACTTGAATTACCTGCCCAATAATCATGACCTTTTTCCGCCCTAATGTATCAGCAATATAACCTCCATATAGGCCAACGATCAGTGAGGCAATGACATTTAATAACAATAAGAACCCCGCTAATGCTGCTCCTAATTTTACAGAAAAGTAAATTGCCATAAACGGAAAAATCATTGTTCCTACTGTCCGAGTTAAAAAGGATGTAATAATTCTAATTTTAATGTTGCGATGCATAGACCAAAATCCCATCTGTTTCCCCCTCCTTCTGTTTCTTCATTTTACTTTGAAAAAGTGGAAGAAAAAGGTTAAAATATTCTGAAGAGTTTCCCCTTTTAGAAAAAGGAGATGTAAACATGAAAATTATGGACCACTATATTCGGCTAAGACTTTCCTTTCCAAATGAACAACATATTCAAAATAGTCTCCAAGAATTGGCTGCTATCTTATTTTGCAGTACAAAAAATGTGAAGATTTTACTAAAAAAAATGAGTGAAGAAAAACTGATTGAATGGATACCAGGAAGAGGCCGGGGAAATAAAACAGAAGTTCACTTCCTGCAAACATTTGGAGAAGCGATTTTACCGCATGTTGAAGAACTTTTAAAAAATGAGAAGTTAAAGGAAGTATTTTTATTATTGAAAGAACCGCTGCCTTTCTTACTACGAGAAAAGATAGAAGAGCGATTAAACACTTATTTTGGACATACAACTTCAGATGATTTATATGATGTATTAAAAATTCCATATAAACGAAAATTACTGCCGATTGATCCGGCATTTGCTGCCGTTACAACTGAAAGTCATCTTATTAGCCAAATCGTTGACACATTGGTGAGATATAACGAAGAAACAGATACATTCGAGCCGCATTTAGCACATACGTGGGAAATTAGTGAAGATCAATTGACGTGGACATTTTATTTACGAAAAGGGGTTCGTTTCCACCACGGCAAAACATTATCGGGAAAAGATGTAATCTTCTCCTTCGAAAGACTACAAACCATTCACTCACCTTTTACTTGGTTAACAGATGAAATTACTTCAATGGACACTCCTTCTCCTTTGCAGGTAGTGTTTCATTTACGAAAACCAAATCGTTTTTTTCTACATTACATAAGCTCTGTACAATTATCGATTTTACCGCATGACGTAATAATCCAAAATCACCAGTATATTGGTACGGGTCCCTTTAAAATCAAAAGCTTCACCGAAGATCACATTATCTTAGAAGCATTTCCCGATTATTTTAAAGAACGGGCACTGCTGGATCGAATTGAATTTTGGCTCGTTCCAGAACAGTCCAATATACAAACAAATTACGTATTACCGAATATGAGATGTGAAGAAGAAAAAGCGGTGGAAACAGAAGAAATCGGCTGTATATACGCAGCATTTAATTTTCAAAAAGACGGCCCGCAGCATGATATTTACTTCCGAAAAGCATGGGCAGAAATAATGGACCCTACATCATTAATTCAAGACCTCGGCGGGAAACGTACGATACCAGCTCATAGCTTCTTTCCTGATAAGAGCCGAACAATGTATAAAGAAACATCTTTATCTAAGGCAAAAGAATATTTACAACAAAGTACGTATAATGGAGAGACTATACACATCTATTTCTTTGCCTTTAAAGGCAGTGAGCACGATGCGATCTGGTTACAAAAACGTTGCGAACCACTTGGCATACGTTTACAGTTGCACCCATTTCCAATCACCGATTACTTTAACGAAGATATTACAAAACAAGCTGATATCATTTTAACAGGAGAAGTTCTCGATGCAGATCTTGAAATGGCCTTTTTACATATATTCAAAAATAAAAGCTGTTTTGTTCATCGATTTAGACATCCACATCTTCAAAAACAAATTGATAAACTGCTCGATCAATTTGTAGCAGAACCAAGTAAAGAAAAACGATACAACTTAATATACGAAATAGAAAAAATCCTTAGGGATCAATACCTTCTTGTCTTTTACTATCATGTCTTAAAAAGAAGAAGTTTCCCTTCCTCTTTGCAAAATGTCACCATTGATTCTTTCGGATGGACAGACTTTGCAAAACTGTGGATTCGTCCCCATACACAATAGGCGGAGCTAAACAGCTCCGCCATCTTTTTCGCTCTGCAGAGGCAATACAGTAGAATACTTAATTTCTCGCAGTGCTAAACTCGTTTGAATTCTCGTAATACCGAGCATATTTAATTTACGAATAAAACGTTCTAGCTCGCTTCGATCTCGGTGTACAACTTTTAAAATATAATCATACTCCCCCGTCAAACAATGACATTCTAATACTTCTGGCATTTCGTTCATGGCCTTCTCTAACACTTCCAGCTTCTCCGCTTGATGAATATTTGTACTGACAAAAATAAAGCATAATAAACCAAATCCCAATTTCTCTTGATTTAAAATCGCTACTTGCCGGTTAATAAACCCTTCACTTTCTAATCGTTTCACCCGTGCATGCGTAGCTGGCGGTGAAAGATTCACGCGGCGTGCAACCTCAGCGTTACTAAGCTGCCCTTCTTGTTGCAGCACATCTAAAATTTGTATATCTAAATCATCTAACCCTTTGCGAACTACATGTTCCATTTCCAATCTCCTTTTTTACAACAAACGATTATTCACCAAAACATATAACAACTGTACTTAAAATGAATAAAATTCTGCTAAATAACACAACAACTTTACATTATTTCGAATTTTATTAATTATACAAAATAACATATATGACAAACAAGAAAAATGCTACAATTTACATAGTTTACAGTATATATCCTACCACCGTGCACAGTGGCTGTCTTTCATCAAATGGGCAATGCGCAAGCCCTACTTTCTTGTAAAGGAGCTAACTCATATTATGCCTTATGTCATTTTATTACTCATCACAAGCTTATTGTGGGGCGGAAATTTCGTAGTGGGAAAATCCCTTGTCGGGCACGCTTCCCCTATGACACTTACTACTCTTCGGTGGATTATTGCAGTCATTTGTCTGTTCCCCATTGTATGGTTGAAAGAAAAGAAACTTTTTCCACCAAAAGATGCAATTCTCCCTTTATTTCTTATGGGGGTTACTGGCGTTGTTTTCTTTAACATTTTTCAGTTTTGGGCATTAGAGCATACATCAGCAACAAATGTTGGTCTTATTTCTACATTAAATACGATTTCTATCGCTGTTTGTTCAGCTTTATTTTTAAAAGAAAAAATTAATATATTTCAAATTACATCTATGATTGTCTCATTTTTCGGCGTTACTCTCGTTCTTTCAAAAGGGAAAATAGATACATTGTTTTCCTTACATTTTAATATAGGTGATTTATGGATGATGGCTGCGGTATGTGTATGGGGAATCTATTCAGTTTGCAGTAGATGGGCAACGAAAAAGACGACACCACTGATGTCTACCTTATATTCTGGTACCTTTGGTATCATCATACTCGTTCCTTTTAACATCTCTCATTTTACTATTTCAAATATGAACGCTTCATTCTTAGGATCCATTATGTATACAGGCGTTATCTCAACTGTGTTATGTATGGTTTTTTGGAATATCGGTGTCCAAAAATTAGGTGCGACTACTTCAGGTATTTTCTTAAATTTCAATCCTATTTTCACTGCTATTTTAGCGTTTCTATTATTAGGTGAACAAATGACATGGATTCAAGTTGTCGGAAGTATGATTGTTATTGCAGGATGTTATTTATTTTCACACTTTAAATCTCATGCGATTTCTAAACAAGAATATACAACGACGCAACATACAAACACTCCCCTAGCACGGAGTAACTAATGACAAAGAAATCCCCCGCTTTCCTTTAAAGAATAAAGCAGCGGGATTTAGAGTTATATAAAACGCAATGAAAAAAGACTTCAGTATAACCGAAGTCTTTTTTCTTCATAAATCCTCAAAAAATTTGTATAAAACAGCTATTTTTATAGAATTTCATTTTCAACAAAAAGAAGCTATTATATTTTAATTTAGTAATTGGCCTGTTCCTGAGAAATAATATTTCTTCCCATCTACATATACTGGCCCAAAAGCAGCTTGTCCAGAAGGCATAAAATAATACCATTTATTTTGATCATATACCCAGCCAGTCGCCATTTCGCCTGATGCATAAAAATAGTAAGATTTATAGTTTATAGTTTTAAGACCTACTGCCATTTCGCCAGACGGATTTAAATAGTACCACTTTCCACTTTCGTATATCCAACCTGTTTGCATTTCACCAGATGTGTTTAAATAATACCATTTATTTTTATCTTGAATCCATCCCTTTGCCATTTCTCCTGATGCATTTAAATAGTACCATTTACCACCATATTGGAACCATCCTGTTTTCATCTCTCCAGACGGATTTAAATAATACCATTTGTTTTGATTGTATATCCAACCAACTGCCATTTCGCCGGACGGATTCATATAATACCATTTATTCTCATCTTCAACCCAACCAGTCATCATTTGTGCTGTGTTTGGATCAAAATAATACCATTTGCCTTCAATAGACCGCCAATTTCTTATATAATAATAATAATCGTCGTAAGGATTCAACACATAGTACCATTTATCTTCGTCCAATAACCAACCTTCAAAATGCATAGACGGATTTAAAATTTTAAATTGCATGACATCTGAATATTCATCTGCATTCGCATCAGGACTAACTCCAAAACGCGCGTAAATGTATAAATCATTCTCAAAATCTTTTTCCTCAAATGTAAAATGATACATTATGGGATCTTCTTCTCCAGATGTGAATTTACTCTCTGTTATGTATTCTAACGAACCATTTTCCTTTTCGCGAAACAGTTCCATTACATAATTCCTATCTCGAGAGGCAACGTCTCTATGATCTACTTCTATATCAATCGAATTCTTATCTGCCACCCAAGATGCTAATTTATGTTCATTCCCCTTGCTGTCTATTAAATTCCCAAGATATACACCATTCGGAGCAAGCGGATAATATTGCGAATTAAATATACTCTCTTCTTCATCTACATTCACCTGTTGTACAGAATCACTCATCGCCTGTGAATATGTAGGAAGAGAAAAAGTGAAGTAGATTGAAGCAATTAAAAACAGTAAAAAACAACTTTTCATTTAATCAATTCCTTTCTATATAATCTTATCTTTTTAGTTCGCCTTATTATAAAATCGCAAGATTTTCCTGTCTATAAATTTTCCTCAGGTAAAATTTAACACAAAATGAAACTTCCTTATAATCTAAAACAGTTCCTAAACAAAAATATACACCCCCGCAGCATACAAGTACTAACTTTGCACGTAGTAGCTAAAATATTAAATATGCCAAATAAATCCCGCCACTTCTCTTTAAAGAATGAAGTGACGGGATTTCAAATTATATAGAGCGCAGTACACTTAATTTATTTTCTCTTATAGAACCTGCGTCTAATCTTGTTTACTGATGAAATCTTTGTAAGCGGAAATTTTATACTCAAGCATCTCATCCGCGGCTTTTAACGTTCTGATTTGTTCCTGAATAGAGTGTTTATGTTCTTCTAAAAGGTTTAATCGCTCTGTTGTAGTATGATCTCCTTCTAATGCTAATGAAGCATACTTCTTTATTTTCGCGATGGGCATTTGTGTTTCTTTTAACTTGATAACAAATTGCAGCCATTTCATATGCGAGTCGTTATATCGTCTGTCTCCACTGGCATCACGAACGGGAATTATAATTTTTTCCTTTTCGTAATACCGCAATGTATGCGTGCTTATCCCTAACATTTTAGCCACTTCACCAATAGTGTGCATAAAAAACCTCCACATTAATTTCCTCTTGACTTAGAGTTCACTCTAATCAGTATAATCAGCTCATAGTTCTTGCACAATTAAATTAAATAAAATTCAGGAGGAATTTATATGAAATATACAGTTATTACGGGTGCCAGTTCAGGAATCGGGTATGAAACGGCTCTTGCTTTTGCAGCTCGCGGACAAAACTTAATCCTAGCAGCACGCAGAACGGAGGAATTGGAAAAATTAAAATCAAAAGTGATTGACATTAACGCAGATCTGGATGTTGTCATCCGAACTGTTGATTTATCTGTTACTGCAAATGTTTATGAATTCTACGAAAGTCTTCAGGATTATCAGATTGAGACTTGGATCAACAATGCTGGGTTTGGAAACTTTGCTTCCGTTGGGGAACAAAATTTAAATAAAATTGAGAAGATGCTTCACTTGAATATTGAAGCCTTAACTATTCTGTCCTCTCTTTATGTACGTGACTATGCAAATATTGAAGGAACGCAACTCATCAATATTTCTTCTGGAGGAGGATACGTGATTGTTGCCGATGCTGTGACCTATTGTGCGACAAAGTTCTATGTAAGTGCCTTTACAGAAGGGCTAGCACAAGAATTGAAAGAAAAAGGAGCAGCCATGCAAGCAAAAGTATTAGCTCCTGCTGCAACTGAAACTGAATTTGCTAAACGTTCTTTAGATGCAGATGAGTTTACTTATAAAGGAGCCGTTCCAAAATTTCATACTGCAAAAGAAATGGCCGGATTTATGTTAGATCTTTACGATAGCGAGAAGGTACTTGGAATTGTGGATGGAGAAACGTATAAATTCGAATTAAGAGATCCCATTTATCCGTATGTGACACGGACAAGAAAATAGTTTTTAAAATCACCGATTTCCGGTACGTTAAGAAATCAGTAATTCTTAATAGTGGTAATAACAGAGTGCTGTCATTACCACTATTACACTCTCAAACAAAATACTTCTTCAACAAAGGCGGCGTGATAATCGTTGTCAAAATAACAACAATCACAATCGCCGTAAAATTCTCTTTCGCTAACAGATTCGCAGTCAATCCGTTAGAAGCGATAATAAGTGCCACCTCTCCCCTTGATACCATTCCCGCTCCAATACTAATAGAGGATCGTAAATCAAATCCCGTTAATCTTGCGCCAAGTCCTGAACCGACTAATTTTGTTACTATAGCAATAATGGTCATAATGACAATGAACCATATTTGGTTTCCTAATCCTTGAAAGGTAATTTCCATTCCGATACTAACGAAAAAGACGGGAACAAAAATCGCATACGCAATTGGCTCAATTTTACGTTCTACTTCATGCTTATATGAAGTTTGTGAAATTGCGATTCCGGCAGCGAATGCCCCAATAATTCCGGCAATCCCCATGATTTCACTATAATAAGCGAATGAAAAACAAATAATGAGCGCTGCACTAATTAGCGACTCTGAAACACGAAGCGGTGACAATACTTTCATAATGAAAGGGACACCTTTCCAGCTAATTAGGAAAATAGTAACAAAAAAGATGACTTTCTTCGCGATTATGAGCGTTACATTCACATCTTGTGAACCGAGAAAACTCATCACAAATGCTAACAATATAACAACGATCACATCATCAAATACAGCTGCTCCTAAAATCGTTGTACTTTCCCTCGTATTCATTTTCCCAAGATCTCGCAATGTTTGAACAGAAATACTAACGGACGTAGCGCAAAGAAGCAGTCCTAAAAAAATTGCATGTGCCTGCGACATTCCAAATAAAAGGCCTGCAACATATCCTCCAATAAACGGAAAGATAATTCCTCCTATTGCTACAGCAAAGGACGATGTAAGATTGCGGTTTAATTCTTCTAAATCTGTTTCAAGCCCCGCCATAAACATAAGAAGCAATACACCAATTGCACTTAATTCATCAATAAGCGCAGAACTATTAATAATGCCAAACATAGCTGGACCAATAACAATTCCAATAATTAATTTTCCTAATACAGCTGGTTGTCCAAGCCGAACACTAATATCACCAGCAAGTTTTGTACAAAGTAAAATGATGACAAGTTCAAAATAAAATAACATAGTATCTACTCCTACATAAAAAATGCATTAATTTCTTACAATAGTGTTTACTTAAGTATGTCGTTTTATTTGTTATACTTTATATTGACTAAATATTCTGAATTATGATAAATTTACTAATGAAATTACATATTTATCCTAAAAATAACGTACAACTGCACCATTCTCCATTTTATTTATACATAATACCATTTCTACTCTCTACTTAGTGCTCTAAGGGGCTACGTTCAAACTTAGCAGTTGTATCTATTTATCCCGTACTAACGGGCAGTAAGACCCCCGCTAATGATTAACCTTATAGAGAGGAGATTGAAATTTGAAAACACTTTTACGAAAGAAACCCCTTACGACCGAAGCACCACGTCAACTCAATCGAACATTAAGTGCCCTTGATTTAACCTTTTTAGGAATTGGAGCTGTTATCGGAACCGGTATTTTCGTTTTAACCGGTATTGTTGCGGCAAAGCACGCTGGTCCTGGTATTATGCTATCCTTTCTACTCGCTGCCTTTACGTGTGCATGCGTCGCTTTTTGCTATGCTGAGTTTTCATCTTCTATCCCAATTTCAGGAAGTGTTTATACATATGCTTATATGACAGTTGGGGAAATTGTTGCTTTCATCATCGGCTGGTGTTTAATGCTTGAATATTTGCTCGCAGTTGCTGCCGTTGCCGTCGGCTGGTCTGGTTATTTACAATCCCTGCTGCTCGGATTTGGGATAAAACTCCCGGCTATCATCGCCTCTGCCCCCGGTATAGGAAAAGGCGGTATCGTTGATTTACCAGCTGTCCTCATTATACTTCTTATTACAACATTATTAAGTAGAGGCATTCGCGAAAGTGCCCGCATAAATAATATTATGGTACTCATTAAACTAGCCGTCATTATTGCTTTTATCGTTGCCGGCGCAAAATATGTAAAACCAGCAAACTGGACACCGTTTCTACCATTTGGTTACGACGGCATTATCGCCGGTGCTGCAACTGTATTCTTTGCTTTTTTAGGCTTTGATGCGATTGCAACTGCTGCCGAAGAAACAAAGAAACCACAGCGCGACTTACCAATTGGAATTATCGGTTCCCTTCTTATTTGTACCGCATTGTATATCATTGTTTCCGTTGTATTAACAGGTATGGTGCCTTATACACAATTAGACGTGACAGATCCAGTTGCTTATGCCTTAAGGTTTGTCGGTGAAGACACGATCGCTAGTTTGCTGGCAGTAGGGGCAATGACTGGAATGACAACTGTTATTCTCGTCGTTATGTATGGACAAGTACGTGTCTCATATGCGATGAGCCGCGATGGATTATTGCCAAAAGCGTTATCTCGCGTAAATAAAAAATTCAAAATCCCTTTAATAAACACATGGATTATGGGGATTGCTGCTGCTGCACTTGCTGGTTTATTAGATCTACATATACTTGCAAATCTTGTAAGCATCGGCACATTAACAGCATTCACGTTCGTTTCCCTAGCGGTACTTATTTTACGAAAAACACATCCAAACTTACCGAGAGCATTCCGAGTGCCATTCGTTCCTATTTTACCAATCGTTGCAATTTGCTGCTGTCTATACTTAATGTTTAACCTTTCAAAAGAAACATGGATTGGATTTGGAGTATGGCTAACAATCGGTTTATGCGTATACTTTTTCTATTCAAAACAAAACAGTAATCTACTCATTGCCAAAACGGATGATGAAAAAAAAGAAGCGTAAAAAAGTAAGCTCGCTATCCTTAGCGAGCTTACTTACGTTTTCCGTCATCACTTCTGTTCTTTCCTCTTTTTCCAAGTTTCAATACTTTCAAAGAAAAAGTTAATAAACAATGCTCCTAGTCCCGCTAATATAAAAGTGACTAAAAAAAGAACCCACAGACTTTTCTCTTGCAAATATTTATATCCGACTAGGAGCACAACAATAATCCATATATATTCAAGAATTCTTTTTATCGCCTTTTTCGACATCTAATCCGCTCCTTATAAACAATATCTATTCTATTTTAACACACTCTCTTTTTCTTTAAAGAACGGTCATCTATAGAGTCTACATATCAATAGTCCGTTCTACTTTTCTTCTTAACCATTTTGAAAATAACCATTCCAATCATAAAAATGAAAACAACTCCTAATATAGGCAACATATACTGATCCACAATAGCACCAGCCTTCTGCCAATGCGGTCCAAGCTTCATTCCAATATAAATATAAAGGGTGGTTACCGGTACCATCGCCACAAATGTGTAGATGGTAAACTGCACAATATTCATTTTCGCCATTCCGCATGGAATCGAAATAAGTGTGCGTACACCTGGAACAAATCGTCCTGTAAATGCTACCACAGGGCCATATTTTGCAAAGAAATGATCCGCTTTTTGAATTTGTTCTTCTCTAATAAAAAAACACTTTCCATATTTAAGTAATAGTGGACGGCCTCCATAATATCCTAAGGCATACAATGTTAATGGTCCTGTTGTTCCCCCAATTGTTCCTGCTAAAACCGCAATCCAAAAACTCATATCGCCTTCATATACCCAGTATCCAACGAGCGGTAATACAATCTCAGCAGGAACAAATTCAAACGTTAAAGCAAAAATAACGCCAAAATAAGAGAATTGCTTTAAGTAATGAATAAAATCTAAAATAAGCTGCTCCATCTATCTTTCTCCTATTCTGCTAATCCATATTTATCCTGCAAATGAACAGGTGCCATCTTAACAATGCGCTGCAAAATAAATAGAATCACCGCTACATCATCCAGCACACCAAAAAACAATAAAAAATCTGGAATGATATCGAACGGAAACATAACATATCCACATAAAAATAAGATAGAAAGTACCTTTTTCTTAAATTCCACATCCTTTGATGTAAAGAATTCAAATAAAAACGGAATAAATTTACGAACTTGGAAGATTAAACGTATTCTTTTCCACAACTTTCTCATATCCTTTCTCCTCTCTCAATCTCCTATTACAGCATACAAAAAGGACCTTTACCAAAATGGTAAAGGTCCTAAAAAGACAATAAGGGGCCTCTACCACGTCTGGTAAAGGTCTCACTAACAACATATTGTTGCTAATAAAGCCGAGGGTTTCTCCCTGTAATGACGACTTTATTATGAAAGTTACTCCCCTTTATACACGTAATTTTATAAGGTCATCTTAAAAGGTTTAATAGAAAATGTCAATGCTTTCTATCACTGCATTAGTTGATTCACCTAAAACTTTGATGAATGAGATACTTAGCGCTATTACTTAGTAACGCTGTCTACTGAAGCGCCTATGTATAAGAAACCTCCATCGCTAGCATAATATGTATATTCATTTTCTTTACATAACAATAATTCTATATAAAGGAGGATATTCTTGTGCATACAATTTGGAAAGGCTCTCTCTCACTTGGGTTATTAAAGATCGGGATTAAATTGTATAGTGCAGTAGAAGAAAAAGATGTTAAGTTACTACACCTTCACAAAGATTGTCTCACCCCTATTAAATATAAAAAGATTGCTCCCGATTGTTCAGATGAAGAAGTAGAAGAAGCAGAAATTGTGAAAGCTTACGAATACGAACCCCATAAATATATTATTTTAGAAGAACAAGAATTAAATGATTTGAAAAAAGAACATGAATTACGAGAAATCCGCATTCTTTCATTTGTTCAACAAGATGAAGTAGATTCTATTTTTTTCGATCGTTCTTATTTTATTGGTCCTACTCCAGGTTCAGAAAAGGCATATTTATTACTAAAAGAAGCGCTTGAACGCACAAATAAGTTAGGACTTGTCCATATTTCCCTTCGTCAAAAACAACATTTAGCAATCATCCGTAATTTTCATCAAGGATTAATGCTGCAAACCATTCACTATTCGGATGAAATACGAAAAGTGGAAAGTATTCCAAATCTGCCGAAACATGAAGAAACACCTTTGCAAAAACAAGAGCTCGTTGCTGCAATGAATCTCATTCACCACCTGACAACTCCCTTTACACCAGAAGAATATACAGATGAATATAGAGAAGCCCTCCTTGACCTCATTGAAGAAAAAATAGAACATGACGAAAAAACTGAAACCATTTTTCCACCTAAAAATATTGTAGATATCATGGCAACATTAAATGCGAGTATTGAACAAACAAAACAACGATCTAAACAAAAGAGCAAGCCCAACAAACGAAAAGCAAAATAAAGTGAAACTTCCATCAGTGGGGGACTTTATTTTACACTGATGGAAATTTCACTATCCAGAAGTAGCGGGATAAATCAGCTACTTCTAAAAAGGAGTACAATTCGGAATTTCTATTCCTGAAGATTGTGCAAGTTTCAACAGATAATAGCACTCTTCTCTTGCCATATGATCCGCTATTCTCGCCGAAAACGAACTTAGTATTTGTTCCGATAACTCTAGTTCTTCCAATTCATGAAGAAAACGCGAAAATAAAGTAAGTTCTAATGAAACATCTTTGGTGAATTTCTTTAAAGCAGGAAAAGATGATAATTCTGTCCGTAAATAACCAGTCATTTCAACCGCTTTTAAATAAAATTGCTCAAAATGTTTTACATATGCTTCACTTTTTTCTTTTAAACGCTTCTCAACAAGGTCTAGTTCGCTAGAAATGGCTCCTGCATGACCGGCTGCATCTGTTAACCATACGAGATGATAATGTAATTCGTGAAAAAGAGGAGGAACTTTACCTTCCATCAAGTTTTTTAGTACTGTTATGTATTCTTCTACTTCATTCACCATATGATTAAGAAATGTAGGAGTAAAATGAATGACGATTTTCCCTTCTAATTGCTTACGAATAATATGCAGTTTAAATTCTCTAATTGCATTCGCTGCCTCATTCGCCTCTTTTGCAAATGAAATTAAGTTGGCATTCTGAAGTTTCGTTGACAAATCACCAAATTTTCGCTCAAAATTCATTGCCTTTTGAATTTCTTCCTTTTCCTTTGGGGCTAAAGCATCTCCTAGAAAGTGTGCGTGATCTTCCAAAACTCTTAGCCAAAATTTATGCTCAAATAAGGCACTTTCTTCATAAGCCCGATCCATCATATTCTTCCCCCTCGCAGCAAACATTCTTTATTATGTATATTCATCAGGCTTTTTTGTATGTGTACCCGAGGCAGAAAAAAACTCTAGAAGATGTTAAGCTAAATTTTCACTCTTCAATTGTGCTTCCAGCTGAATCATATGTTGATCCGGGTCATAAACGGATAGCACTTTTTTCCCCTCTACATAATCTTCCATTTCTGTATACGTTACATGGTAGTAATCTAATTTTTTAAGCAGATTTTCTACCTCACACAATTGCATATTCACTTCTATTTTTGGAAAAATCCCTTCCTCATTCACCGCTTGTTTTCTTTTATTTACAATGCAACAAATTCGCACAGATCCAACATCATACCATACTCCCGGAAAATCTAATTGAGGACGGTGCCTACTAGGCTCCAAACCTAATATCCCCTCATAAAAATATAATGTTTTCTTCAAATCTCTTACCTCTAATAAAACAGAATGTACAACCTTGTCCACAATCCAGCCCCCTTTCGCACCTATTAGTTGTTGTATATGAGTCATAAATAGTAATTATGTGCGAATACAATACATAATATCAGTGTTTCATATAGGAGGTGTGCATATTGGATAAATCTGTGAAATCATATGTACCATTTCACGGTCCTAATGACCCATGTCCACCAATAGGAAAAAAATACTACTTTACTCCGCCGCATTTATATATGGGATTCCAACCACCAAATTTACCGCAATTCCCGCCAAATGAAGCCTTAAAAAAAGGGACGTTGTGGCCTGCTTTATATGATTACTATGAAAACCCATATAAGAAAGGACGGTGAGAAAAATCGTGGCTCAACAAATGCCAGATGAATTTTATAAATGGATGGAAGAACTGCAGGAACTCGATTTTGTATTAGTAGAGCTCACTTTGTATTTAGATACCCATCCTGATGATGTTGCATCAATTAAACAATTTAATGACTTTTCCTATAAACGTAGATTACAAAAACAAAAAATAGAAGAAAAATATGGTCCTCTTCAACAATATGGAAATAGTTATTCAAATGCACCTTGGGAATGGAATAAAGGGCCTTGGCCATGGCAAATGTAAAGGAGCAAACATATGTGGATATATGAAAAAAAATTACAATACCCTGTGAAAGTAAGTACTTGTAATCCAAAGCTTGCGAAATTTTTAATTGAACAATACGGCGGTGCCGATGGCGAATTAGCTGCCGCATTACGCTACTTAAATCAACGCTACACCATTCCAGACAAAGTTGTCGGTTTATTAACAGATATTGGAACAGAAGAATTTGCACATCTCGAAATGATTGCGACAATGGTGTATAAATTAACAAAAGATGCCACACCTGAGCAAATGAAAGAGGCCGGACTTGATGCTCATTATGCTGACCATGATAGTGCCATTTTCTATCACAATGCCGCAGGCGCCCCTTTTACAGCAACATACATACAAGCAAAAGGCGACCCAATTGCAGATTTATACGAAGATATAGCTGCGGAAGAAAAAGCAAGAGCAACCTATCAATGGCTTATTAATATGTCTGACGATCCTGATATAAATGATGGATTACGTTTTCTACGAGAACGCGAAATTGTTCACTCCCTACGCTTTCGGGAAGCAGTCGAAATTTTAAAAGAAGAACGAGATCGACAAATTTATTTTTAAAATGTAACTATGCACATACTAATTATAGTATGTGCATTCTTTATTCCACATTAACGAGCAGTAAGCCCCCCACCTCCAGATTCAGAGAAAAGCAAAGAAAATAGTTTGGGGATAACTGCTAGCATGCGCCCGATTGGTGAGAGCTTTCCATCAGTGGGGATAAGACCTCCAACTGATGGAAGTTTCACTTTACCTTAAAATCTTTTATACTATATGCGCTTTATTATTTTACAAAAGTATTTCGTTGTACTAGAACGAGATACTTTCTTTTTATTTTTCATTTTTATTTGCTAATTCAAATACTTGTTGCACGTCTTTATCGCCGCGACCAGATAAGTTTACAATAATTGTTTGCTCTTTCGATAAAGTAGGTGCAAGCTTCATCGCATACGCTACAGCATGTGAACTTTCAAGTGCAGGAATGATGCCCTCTACTTTTGATAACGCATGAAATGCTGCTAATGCCTCATCATCTGTAATAGATACATATTCTGCACGGCCCGTATCTTTATAATAACTATGTTCAGGACCAACTCCTTGATAGTCTAAACCAGCTGCAATGGAATGCGCCTCAGCAATGTCACCATTCTCATCTTTCATCATATAACATTTAAAGCCATGAATAACTCCCGGCTCTCCCGCTGTTAATGGCGCAGCATGCAGACCTGTTTCAATTCCTTTTCCTCCTGGTTCAACACCAACCATTTTTACTTCTACATCATTATAAAATGGTGCAAATAAACCGATGGCATTACTGCCGCCGCCTACACATGCAACGATATAATCCGGAAGACTATCTTCTTTTTCAAGATGTTGTTGTTTCGCCTCGTATCCAATTACAGATTGAAAATGACGAACAATCGTTGGATACGGATGCGGACCTAATGCAGAACCTAACAAATAAAATGTATTTTCATAATGAGTTGCATAATCTACTAAAGCAGCATCCACAGCTTCTTTTAACGTGCGTCCTCCTTCTTGCACAGCAACCACTTTAGCGCCCAGTAGTTCCATGCGAAATACATTTAACGCTTGGCGCTCTGTATCTAAACCACCCATATAAACCGTACAATCTATGCCAAACATCGCGCATGCTGTTGCTGTTGCAACTCCATGTTGCCCTGCTCCTGTTTCAGCGATAACTCTCTTCGCTCCCATGCGTTTTGCCAATAATATTTGGCCAATTACGTTATTAATTTTATGTGCACCTGTATGATTTAAATCTTCACGCTTTAAATAAATTTTGGCACCACCTAACTGCTCACTTAAACGATTGGCATAATATAACGGATTCGGACGACCTACATATTCCTTTAAATAATATTGAAATTCCGTTATAAACTCTGGATCATCTTTGTACATATCAAAAGCCTCTTCTAAATGCTGTAATGCTTTCTGTAATGGTTCTGGTACAAAGCTTCCTCCATATTCTCCAAAGAAGCCCTCTTTTGCTTGTAATAATTCCATCTTTTTATCCTCCCTTTCAAAGTAAAAACGATGAGAATTTGAGCAATAAAAAAGCCCTCTACATACCTATTGGTATGTAGAGGGCGATATATTACGATACCGTGGTGCCACCTCTATTGATCTTCTATCCTGCTAGAATAAAAGAATCCACTTTTATTGGATACGGAATGTCACATTCGATATCCTCATCCTTGTAACGGCGGAACCCGGGTCGCATACTCCAACTGTTTCAACGTACCTCTCGTAAGCCCATTCCCTATGATCTGTCGTACTGGTTCACACCATTCCCAGCTCTCTGCAACGCCTCAACTATAGGTACTCTTCTTACTCATCGATTTTTACTTATTTAGATTTGATTTTGATTATATATAGCTTGTAATGCAGTGTCAACTAAAACAGAATGACAAGAATCTACATTATTTTAACATAACAATAGTTCTCGCAATTCGAATACATCTGGTAAGATCATTTATTTTTTTATAACGCTGTTTTTTTAAATATCGTTGTATTAAGCAAATGTTTTATAACAATAGTACAATTAAAATAAAGTGAAACTTCCGTCAGTGGGGGTTTTCTTCATCCCACACTGACGGAAAGCTCTCACCAATCGAGCTTTTACGGGCAGTTATCCCCCACCTATCTTCTGTAGAAAAGCGGAAGCGGCTCGCCCAGAATCGCAGGACGTTGGAGCACCCGACAGAGAGGCGCTTTTCGCCTCGTCCGAGGGGGCGAAACGACCGGAGATTCTAGCCGCTAGAGCTGGACAACGCTTTTCTCTGAATCTGAGGTGGAGGTCTTACTGCCCGCGAATAGCGGGATAAACGGCAATCAGTGTAACACCCAACCATTTGCGGCTACTAATGAAATAGGAGGCAGATTATGAAAGAAAACGAATTGTACGCTTATCATATTGTTACCAGAAAGAAAATGAGTCTTGGGCAGATAATCAACTTTGATAAGAACCAAAACAATACCTTATACCATTTCTTCTTTGAGAGGGAACAATTGAATTCAAAAGGCGAAGACTTTATTCAAATTTTTCAAGATCATTATACAAATGAAGGCTTGAACTTGAATAAAGAGGATTCCGAGGTAGCTATTCAATATATAGACCAAACAATCAGAGCTATTAGGGAAGTGATAGTAGAAATGGTTAGACTGCAGGAATGTCCTGAATATCCTTCAAGGTTATCTTGCTTATACGCTGCGAAAAGCTATGAAGACGCATTGAAATGGAAAGAGTTATTTGACTCTTACAATCGTAAAGTTTTACAGATTGTGAAACTACGAGTTATTGGGAATTCTTTCGAGGGAGATGGAAAACTTTTACCAAAGGAAGATGGAATTCCTTTCTCTCAAAAAATTGAACAAGCTAAAGAATATTGGAAAGGTAATGTAAAAAACGAGCTTCCTGAGCTATTGATTAACGGAAAAATTGAAGTGGTAGAAATTATTAATGATTTCTCATAAGCCAGTAAATTATCTTAAAGAAAAATTAAAATATAAAAGTCCTAAATCCTTCTCACAATGTGAGAGTTCCTTTATTTACCTTTGATTCTGAAGTATATAAAATTTCATAAAATTCTTGACATACAAATTTTCTTTCTATATATTAATCCATAACATTAACAAAACATCTTATAAGACAGACATAATAAACACAATGATTAGGAGTAGTAGAAGAATTCTCATGATGTGCAGAGAGCTGTGGGGTGGTGGAACACAGTCACATGAAACTTCGAACTCGCCTAGGAGTGGAAAAGCTGAACAAAGTAAGATATGTTAGGCTTTTACGGTTGATTTACGTTATAAAATTTAGCATAAATAATGTGCAAAAAGCTGGATTTCCCTGTATGTGAGGAAGTCAATAAGAGTGGTACCGCGGTAGGTTCTAGGCCCATCGTCTCTTCAAAGAGATGATGGGCCTTTTTATATATTTACAACATAGAGAGGAAGGGAAAATCATATGACAAATAAACAAGAAAGTTTAACACGTACAATAACAGCGCGCCATATTATGATGATGGCCCTAGGCGGGACTATAGGAGCTGGTCTGTTTAAAGGAAGTAGTACAGCTATCGATATGGCAGGACCATCGGTAATTATTGCCTATTTATTTGGAGGAATAATCTTAATGTTTGTCATGAAAGGCATGGCTCACATGGCATTAGAAAATCGACAAGCTAGAACATTTCGAGATTTAATCCAACCCGTTCTAGGTAAATATGCAGGATATTTTTTAGATTGGATTTATTGGAAAATGTGGGTACTAAATATAGCTGCAGAATCATTAGTAGCAGCTACATTCCTTCAATATTGGTTTCCAAATATACAAATTTGGATTTTAGCTTTCATCGTTTCTATCGCTGTTACTATAGTAAATTTATTTTCAGTGAAACTATTCGCAGAAACAGAATATTGGCTTGCCTTATTAAAGATTACTGTCATTGTATTATTTATTGTATTTGGTTTTATTGTTCTACTCGTTCCATTTCAAACTCATACTGCAATAGGATTTTCTAATCTATCATCACACGGTGGATTTTTTCCAAACGGTATGCATGGATTAATTTCAGCTATGCTAGTCGTAATCTATTCATATGGTGGAGCCGAAATGATAGGTGTCACTTTAGCGGAAACGAAAAATCCTGAAAAAGCTATACCAAAGGCTGTAAGAGGAACACTAATTCGAATTATTTCTTTTTACATTTTACCTTTCTTTATCATAGTCAGTTTGATTCCATGGAATCAAGTAAATGGGGTTCCAGAAAGTCCGTTTGTAATGGTATTTAAAGCTATAGGAATTCCATATGCGGATCACGTTATGAATGCAATTATCCTATTAGCCATTATCTCTTCCATGAATGCTGGATTATACGCATCTTCACGTATCGTATATACACAAGCACAAGATGGACAACTTCCAAAAATATTTACAAAATTATCTCGAAAAAAGGTCCCTGTTTATGCAATCCTAGCTTGTACATCTTCTTTATATGTAGGGGTGCTTATCTCTTTATTCGCCGGAAGCAAAACGTTTAACTATTTAATGGGGTCTCTTGCGTATACAGTATTATGCATTTGGATTATTATTACGCTAGCGTATTTGAAAATTCGTGTGCAACAATGGAAGCAAAATACCTATTCAGCTCGCTATTTTCCTTATACAACATTCGTATCTCTTTTAATTTTAATTTCCATATTAGTAAGTGTAGTTGCTACTACTTCTATAATGGTAACAATTATCACATTTTGTATTTATTTATTGATTACCTTGATTTATTTCAAAGCTTCTTCTCGTTTCACCATGAAACAAGCTGCTTAATGGAGTGGGCGTTCCCCGTCAAGGAGCAAAATTCTATTTCACGTTCAAATTAGAATTTTAACTGAGTGAATAGAAACTGAGAAAAAAGAAATTTAGAAGGTAACTCATGCACCAGAAAACAGAACATACGTTTCGTTTCATTCCAATCATATTAGTTATCAACAATTTATTCAAATTTCAAGTAACTTACGTGGTATCGAATCCAGAGGTGGGAGTCTTACTGCCCTAAAGTAGCGGGATAAACTCACGAATAGCGAGAAAACATGCAAAAGCAGCTGGATTCATCCAGCTGCTTATTTTTCACTTTCTACAAATGGTCTTCCTCATTAACAACACAGTACTGCGTTTACATCGTATGCTTAAACGCAAACAACTCTTCTGTTGCTATAGGTTGTTTCTCTTCCCTTTTCTCCTGTTTTGTACTCTCTCCTAGCTTTGCCTTCATTGCTGCATCCTGTATACATTTTACAATTATATTTCCTGAAAAAATGGTTAATCCAAAACATGTAATAGGTACAAGTGGAATCCACGGATGAACTGTTAAAGACCGAAAATAGAATCCAATTAACCCCGACCATTCATGAGTATATGAATCCACTCCCTCATAAAAAATAACAGTTCCTCCAAAGAATAACCCTAATAAACCGAGATGTAGCAAAATAATAAGTATTTGCACGAATTGCTGCATAAATACAATGACAAAGGTTGAATACAAGTGCGGAAAAACATGTTTCATAATAATGTGCCGTTTACTGCCTCCTAAAATTCTAGCAGCATCAATAAATTCTTCTGTTAATAACTTACGAATTTCATTGGCAATGTATAAAGAAATTGTCGGAACCGCCAGCGCCGTTAATAAAATAATTTCAAATGAAGCTCGTTCAAAAAAGGTAGAAGTTTCCTCGCCATTGTTAAATGGAAGCGCATAACGTAGTAAAAAATCCACAATCATAATCATTGGAATGATTGTAAAACTATCAAAAAAAGCCTCTATTTTTGTAAATCCTCGCTTTATGTATGTTCCAAGAAAAACACCGAAACAAATGCCAAATGCAATGCGTAATAGCGCAATAAGTACAGATACACCGATTGTCCACTTCGCACCTTCGATGACTAAATTTAATAAATCAAATCCTTCGCGATTTGTTCCAAGCCAAAACTGAAATGAAGGCGGAAATGGAGGTACTTCAGGTGTTCCGTCTTTACTAAACTGAATGGATACTCTTCTAATATGCCCATCATTAAAAAGGGTGTTTCCAACGCTTAATAGAACGAATATAACAATAAATGACACACTCATCCAAAACCGTTTATCACGCTTTATATATTGCCACATCATTATAGCCTCTCTTTCATTGCATTTGGAACGAGATAATGAAACAATTTAAAAATAATAAAAATAGGTATATAAAGAAGCAATAAGCTCACTGTAAAAACAGGAATACCTGCTGCAAAATTAACACCTGTGGCTTCCCTTACAAATACAAACATGCCATACGTATTAAACAGCCATTCAATAATGTACAAATTTGATAGCATAAACCAAATATTTGTTTTTGCAAAAAAGAGCGTGCTTAATAATACATTACGTAATACATGATGATTTAAAATATGGAGCTTATTTAATCCTTTTGCCTTTGCAAACAGTACATAATCTTTTTCAAGCTCTGTTTCAAAACGCAGTAATAATAATTTTACAAACAGAATCGTTGTCGGTACACTTAAACAAATGATTGGTAATCCTCGAATAGATTTCTCTCCTATCCCCGAAATATTTACAGCTAAAATACCTGTTTGTTTAAAAATCCAGATGACGAAAATTTGCGAGCCAATGATGAGAAGAATATCCGGAATAGATTCAAGAAAGAGTAAAAATGATTTGATTTTTTCTTGAACACTCGTACTGCTGCGTAAAATAATATAAACAATTAGAAAAGCGATCAAAAGTGAAATAAAAAAAGAAGCTAAAAAGATAATCATCGTTTCTTTATAATGGACAAATAATTGAGGAAATAGCGGTCTTGGCTGCGGATCTTTACTAATTGGTAAGTACGTCATCGAGGACATATGTAACAAATTATTACACACCATTTTTACCGTCTCTATATATTTATGAAAATCTATTTTTAAACCTTGAAATAAACCAGGCAACGCTCCTAAGCAAATAATTCCGATAATCGATAAAGCGAACTGCACAATTACTTCCGAACTATGTATGAAAACCTTCTTTACCATACCCATGCTCCCATCCTTTTTCTACCATTTTATATACAGTTTTTGTAATTGTAAATATTTTCCGTAAATTAATATTTTAAAGTCATCGGCTCCAAAATATCTAAATAACTACTTTTTGGACAGATTTTTTTTATAAAAAATAGACCGAAAATTCGTAAATTGTAATGTTCTTTTTTATAACAAAGAATTATAATTAATTGATGTAAGCGTTACACTAGCTTCAATTATTGATAAGGGAGTATATCAAATGGATCAACAACCAAATTTGCGTGAACATAGGCATAAAAAAAGCTATAGAGGTTTTAAAATTGCAGCACTTGTTCTTGTATTATTTTTAGTTAGCGGGGGAGGCTACACTTGGTTTTTAGTGAATAAGGCATCTTCTGCTGTGCGAAATGCTTCTCATGATCTAGAACGCGGTGATAAATCCAAATTACGTGAACAGGCTGTCAAACCTATTTCTAATAACGTATCTGTTTTAATTATGGGGATTGATGAAAATCAAGGACGCGAAAAAGAGTACGCTGGCTCATTTCATACAGATGCGCTGCTACTCGCAACTTTTAATAAAGATAGTAAAACAGTAAAACTAGTAAGTATTCCACGTGATACATACTCGTATCTTCCAATAGAAAAGAAAAAAGATAAAATTGCACATGCATATGCATTTGGTTCTGTGAAAAATGGAAAAGATGGTGGCCCTCAAGCTACTATTGATGCAGTAGAAAAACTATTTAATGTTCCTGTCGATTATTTTGTAAAATTTAACTTTAAATCTTTCATTAAAGTTGTCGATGATTTAGGGGGAATCGATATGGATGTACCCGTTACATTTACAGAACAAGATAGTAACGATACAGCTGGTGCCATACATCTTGAGAAAGGATACCAGCATCTAAACGGAGAACAAGCTCTCGCCTTAGCAAGAACACGCAAAATCGATAGCGATGCTATGCGCGGTCAACGTCAACAGCTTGTTATTGAAGCTACTGTGAAAAAATTAGCGAGTGCTGGTTCCATAACAAAAGTAGGAAAAATCATTGATGATATTAATGGGGATTTTAAAACAAACTTCTCATTTGATGACATGTTATCATTCTACAAATATGGTATAGGTTCTTCCATTACAAAAGAACAACTAGCCGGCGAAGACTGCTATATGTCAGAGGATAAAATCTGTAAACCTACTTATGCTCCGAAACATACGTATTACTACATGCCTGATAAAAAAAGTATAACAGACATAACAAAACAACTCCGGGATCATCTTGGACTTCCTGCTGATACAAAGCGTGTAGAACAAGAAGAATCAGAAGATAATCAAAAATCATCATCCAAGAGTAAAACAAGCAAATCAACCAAATCAACCAATGACAATTAATGTGAGAGATAAGTCCTATGAAAATAGGGCTTATTTTTTTATAAACAAAAAAAGCCGCTAATCTCTTAGCGGCTCTTCCTCGTACTTCGCATACACCATCTTGCGATTTTATCCTGCATTAACAGGCAGTAAAACCCCCACCTCAAGGTTCAGAGAAAAGCGAAGAAATTACAACAACATATCCATCCAAATTTTAACCGATGTTGCGACAATTAATATCGCTAATATCCACTGTAATATTTTTTGATTCGTTTTTTTACCGACACTCGCTCCGATAGGCGATGCAAGTAAACTTGCAATGGCAATGATAATAGATGGAAATACAACCACTTGTCCCGTAGAAATTTTTCCAACCATAATACCTATAGATGAAATAAACGTAATCGCTAATGACGTTGCGATTGTCATACGTGTAGGCAATTTCAGGATAACAAGCATAATAGGTACTAGAAGAAAAGCTCCTCCTGCTCCAACAATCCCTGAAGCAGAGCCTACAATAAAAGCTAAAACACTAGCTAACCATTTATTATACGTAAGTTCCTCTAAAGGAAGATCATCACGATTCTTTTTCGGTACAAACATCATAATGGCTGCAATTGTAGCTAAAATCGCATACACAATATTTACTTGATTCTCATCTAATACCTTTGAACCGAGACTCCCTATAAAACTTCCTACTAAAATACTCGTTCCCATATATAACACTAATGTTTTATTTATATAACCACTTTTACGATACGCCCATACACCTGCAAAAGTCGCAAAAAACACTTGTACAGCTGTAATTCCACTTACTTCGTGCGCCGTATACCCAGCAAATCCTAATAACGCAGGAATATACAAAATCATGGGATAGTTAATAATGGCACCGCCAATGCCGACCATTCCTGAAATAAATGAACCGATAAATCCAATGATAAAGAGCACAACGATAAATCCAAGACTCATGTTCATTCTTCCCCCTTTTGAAAAGAAGGTATCCTATTCATAGAATACCCTAATCAATTTCTTTATTTCGATACGTACAACTACCCATTAAAGATTTAAAAGGGGTTGAATTTAAATAAATAAGTTCACATTTCCTTCAGATGCATCCGCTAAATATGCTGCTACTCCTGCAAATTCGACATCTTCCATAATTTCTTCTTCTTTTAGTCCTAATAAATCCACTGTCATTTGACAAGCGACTAGTTTTATCCCTTGTTCTTTCGCCATATCAATTAAATCTGGCAACGGCATTGCATTATGTTTTTTCATGACATGCTTAATCATTTTCGGCCCCATACCTGCAAAATTCATTTTCGATAACCCCATCTTATCTGCACCGCGGGGCATCATCTTTCCAAACATTTTCTCTAAGAAATTTTTCTTTGCTTTTATCGGCTCATCTTTACGAAGCGCATTCAATCCCCAAAATGTATGGAAGATGGTTACTTCTTGATCATACGCTGCAGCACCATTTGCGATAATATACGCTGCCATCGCTTTATCGTAATCTCCGCTAAACAAAACAATGGTTGTTTTTTTCTTTTGTTCCATATTGAATCCTCCCGTCACTACATATACCCGTATAGGTAATTGAAAAATCCGTACAAAGTCCTTTCACAACTGAAAGGACTTTCTATCTTCTGTTCATCTATTTCATCACTACTCTGTTTTCCCTTCCCAAACCAACATACCACCATTCATATTAATAACTTGGAAACCATGACTTTCTAAAAATTGAACTGCTCGTGAACTTCTACCGCCAGAGCGGCATACAATCACGTACTCTTTATTTTTATCTAATTCATGCATACGAAACTCTAATAAGCCAAGTGGAATATGAAGCACTCCTGGAATTTTCCCCTCCGCAACTTCTTCTACTTCACGTACATCAATAACGCTTACTACTTCATTACCCATAAGTTTATTTTCTAATTCTTTAGCACTAATTTCTCTCATCTTTCATATATCCTCCTTAACTCCAAGTGTTCATGCCACCTGAAACATTTTTAATATGTTGGAATCCCATTTTCTTTAATACTTTTGTTGCTTGTTTACTTCTCATTCCACTCTGGCAAATTACGACCACTTCTTTATTTTTATCTAAGCTATTTGCTTTTTGTACTAACTCATTTAGTGGAATGTTACGAAAACCTTGAATATGATTGCCTCTAAATTCCCCTGGTGTACGTACATCAATCAATTGCTTATTCTTTTTCATAATCTCATCTTTTAGTTCTTTTCCACTTATATTTTTTACTCCCTTAACAGGTAAAAAACGAGAAACAATAAACCAAGCAATAAGTGTAATAAAAACGATGTTCAATACTGCATTCGTACTCATCCAACATGCCCTCCAAATTTCTTATGCCTTTTTAATCCAGAACTTTAAAACTCCGTCTTCTTCAACATGTTGTAACACTTCATGTCCACCTGTTTGTGACCATGCTGGAATATCTTTTATAGCACCTTTATCTGTTAAATGAACCTCTAGCACCTCTCCAGATTGCAAGGCCTCCATCGCTTTTTTTGTTCTGACGATTGACATTGGGCATGCTAATCCTTTTGCATCTAATACTTGTTTTACATTCATTTTATATACCTCCAGTGGTATGTTTTATTGTAAATTTGTTTCCTAATAGAAGATAATTAGAATCTCATGTTATTCATGTACTGCACAGCGATTTGGTCCTATTTCCATTTCACGCTGTTTTTCTTCATTTGGATTGATTTTCCCCATATTCGTTTGACGAATTTCTTGATATGCATTCGGCTGTGGTGGTAAGTTTTCTGTAACTGTTTTACGAAACTCTGCCTCATCCTCAATATTTAATCCTGCATTCTGTACAAATAAATCTTTCAATTTTGCGCTAACTACGCCTTGTTCATCCATTTCACTCACTTTAGAATAATGAGCTGGTAAAACAACTAACTCTTGAGATAGTTCTTTGTAACGTTTATATAAAGTAGTACGTAAATCACTTACCCAGTCTTCTGCCTTACCCGCAAGATCTGGGCGACCGATGGAATCTACAAATAAAATATCACCTGATAGAAGATAAGAATCATCTACGATAAATGACGTACTTCCAATTGTATGACCTGGTGAATAAATTGCTTGAATGTCAATTTTTGTTGTTCCAACTGTAATGACAGTTCCTTCTACAAGCGGCTCATAAGAAAATACGACCTCTTCTGCATCTTTTGGTGGTAACCAATACGTACCATTTACCTTCTCAGCTAACTTACGACCGCCAGAAATATGATCGGCATGTAAATGTGTATCTAAAACATTCGTAATTACAACACCTTGTTCTTTCGCAAAATTTTCATAAGCTTCGATTGTGCGTACAGAATCAATCACTGCCGCTTCACCATTCGAAACAACCATATATGATAAACAGCCTTTTCCGACGCGGTTGAATTGATACATGCTGCCGCCATCTTTTAAATTACCTACTTTAATTGGTTTAACATACTCACTCCAAGCTTTCATACCACCAACTAAATAATAGACATTCTCTATGCCAGCTTCTACGAGTTGTTCAGCAACAAACATAGAAGATCCTTCTTTCGCACATACAACAAGAATATCTTGATTTTTTGGCAATTCAGCCAAAATACCGTCTACACCTTCTAATAGATCAAAGTATGGCTTATTAATAGATGCTACTTGCTTTCCTTCGATTTTCCAATCCACATAATCGGCTTCATTACGAACATCTAAAATAAACAGCTCTTCAAACAACACTTTCTCAGCAACATCTTTCGCTTGTAATCCTATAACACCCATTACCTTACCCCCTATGGTATATTTTCATTTAAAAAAATAAAAAACTCTTTATTCCTGCTCCAAAGTACCTTGCCACTGCGACATACCAGGAACTACATTTTTCACATTCAAGAAACCTTGTTTTTCTAATAACTGACATGCTAGATCACTGCGTCTGCCTGTGCGGCAAATGACATAAATCAGTTTTGTTTTATCAAGTTCACTCCATCTTTCGTATAAATCGCCAAACGCAATTGAGACAGCAGATGGCACATGACCAAAAGCAAATTCAGCTGGTTCCCGTACATCTAATACAATATAGTCTTCTTGAGATGCTAATTTATTTTGTAGTTCTTCATTGGTCATTGTATGAGGATATTGAATGGCTTCCTTCATTTCCTCTTGACGTGCTTTTCGTAAATAATGCTTCAAAACACCGTTCTCGTCTTTCGTACCGAGATATTGATGTCCTACATTTTTCGCCCAAGCTTGAATATCAGCTACTGAGCCTTTATCTGTCGCTTCCACTTCAATGACTTGCCCTGCTTCTAGTGTGTCCATTGCTTTCTTCGTCCGAACAATTGGCATCGGGCATGCTAAACCTTTACAATCCAAAGTAGTATTAACTTTTATACTCATGTTTCATCCTCCTGAAACTATTATCATACATATACCTGTATGGGTATATTGAAATCGTTTTTAAAATCTGTCAATGAATTGACAGATTATCTACTTTTCACAAGTAGTTGTACAGCCTCTTTTATTACATCTTCATTAGACGTATCACCTTTTTCAAACTGCTCGCGAAGGCATTTTTCTAAGTTCGTTCCGACAATTAATCCAATCGTACGATCCATCGCAGAGCGTGATGCAGTCAATTGTGTAATTACTTCCTTACAATCTTTTCCCTCTTCCATCATGCGAAGCACACCGCGAATTTGTCCTTCAATTCGCTTCAAACGATTTTTCATATCTTGGCTATATTCCAATGTATAAGCACCTCCATACTTTCATTTGTTTTATATTAAAGTAAAGTGTTTATTTAACCTTATACACGTATATTATACCCTGCAGGGTATTTTGTAAACCCCTCTTTTTTATTTTTTTTGTGATAAAGTGAAACTTCTATCAGTGGGGAGCTCTTCATCCCCCACTGATAGAAAGCTCTTATCAATCGGGCTTTTAGGGGCAGTTATCACTTATAATAAACAAGCTTAAGTTATTCATGTGCAACGCGGTTTGGTAAAACTGTCGCATATAGTTTAAAACCACCATCGACATTCTTTACTTCATACCCATTTTCCATTAAAATACGTGCTGCTACGTAACCTCTCATGCCAAGTTGACATGTAATATAAATTTCTTGATTTGTTGGAATTTCATGCAGTCGATCACGCAATTCATCCAATGGAATATTCACAGATCCTTTTATGATTCCTTGTTTTAATTCATGCGGTTCCCGTACATCAATTAAATACCCGCCTTTTTCAACGATATCATCAATTTCATGCCATTGCACTGTATCAACAAGTCCTTCAATCATATTGCTTGCTGCATATCCCACCATGTTTACAGGATCTTTAGCAGAAGAATACGGTGGGGCGTATGATAATTCTAAATCAGGTAAATCCATTACCTTCAATTTTGCTTTCATTGCCGTTGCAATGACATCGATTCGTTTGTCTACACCATCACGGCCTACAGCTTGTGCTCCGTAAATTTCTCCTGTTTCCTTATTAAAGATGAGCTTTAGTAAGATTGGATATGCATTTGGATAATACCCCGCATGGGAGTTTGCTTGTACGTGAACTACCTCATAGGGTATCTCTAAACGTTGTAATACTTTTTCATTTACTCCTGTTGAAGCCACTGTCATTTCAAATACTTTAGCAATGGATGTACCCATTGTTCCTTTATATATAGACTCTGCATGACCATGAACAATATCCGCTAATAGACGACCTTGGCGATTTGCCGGCCAAGCAAGTGGAATCATTGTTTCCGTTTCCGTAACAAAATCTTTTACTTCAATTGCATCTCCAATCGCATAAATAGATGGATCAGAAGTTTGCAGTGTTTCATTTACTTTAATTGTCCCTCGAACGCCTAGTTCCAGTCCTGCCTCTTTTGCCAAGCTGCTTTCAGGTTGCACACCGATAGAGAGAATAATCATATCTGTATGAATTTTTGTACCGCTTTTCAGACGAATAACTGCTCCATCTTCTTCGAATGCTTCTACCCCATCTTCTAAAATGAGCTGAACGCCATGCTTTGTCATATGTTCATGCACGTATGCTGCCATTTCGTAATCAATCGGCGGCATTACTTGATTGTTCATTTCAACAAGTGTTACATCAATGCCTCTTTCTCTCAAGTTTTCAGCCATCTCAACACCGATGAATCCCCCGCCAATTACAGTCGCATGACGCGGTTTATTTTCATCAATATATCCTTTTATACGATCTGTATCAGGTACATTTCGTAATGTAAATAACGCTTTCGCTGCTTCAATGCCTGGAATTGGCGGTACCATCGGCTTAGAACCAGGTGAAAGAATTAAAACATCATAAGATTCTTCGTAAGTTTCATTTGTAACTACATTTTTTACAACAATTGTTTTTTCTTCTTTATTAATTTTTATCACTTCACTTAAAATGCGAATATCTAAATTAAAACGCTTTGACATTTTCTCAACTGTTTGTACTAATAGTTTTTGTCTTTCTTGAATGACTCCGCCAATATAATAGGGCAGTCCACAGTTTGCAAACGAAATATACTCTCCGCGCTCAAACATAATAATCTCATCATCTTCACTTAAACGACGAAGACGCGCTGCCACTGATGCTCCGCCAGCAACTCCGCCAACTAAAAGAATTTTTTTACTCATCCTTCTTTTCCTCCTTACATATATGGTTCAATCATTTTTACTTCCCAACCCTAAATACCCCTACAGGTATATAATAAACATAAAAAAACATGTAAGCAACATTTCGAGCTCCATATTTCCATTTGTTCACAAAACAGAAACAAAGTTAACAGCTAATTATCGACATAATTTTTGTAATATTCTGTTCATATTCCGTTCATATTTCTATTCTAAAATTTTCCTGAGACTAAAAAAGGAGGTTACATATGTGATGAATCGTCCTTTATCCAAACTTGCTCGCTTCATAAGTAGTCCAAAGGGTGCCAAAATCGTTTTAATTGCTTGGATTCTCGCTATTAGCGTTTTAAGTTTCATCGCACCATCAGCCAAAAAATACGCAACAAGCAGCGGTGAAGGAAGCATACATGAAGATACGCCGTCTGCTGTAGCGCAAAAGATAGTAGACGAACAATTTCCATCTAAAGATGGTGCCGTCGCCCTCCTTGTTTTTCATGGAAAAAACGCCATCACTGATGCCGAGCGCGCAAAAATTTCAGAAATTAGCAAGTGGCTTTCTTCAGATGATAAACCCAAAAATGTAGCAAGTGCCTTACCATTTCACCAACTCCCCAAAGCCACACAAGATAAAATGTTCTCCAAAGATAACACAACCATTCTTTTAAATGTTGCCCTGACAAAAGGTTTAGAATCAGATCAAATTTATGAGACATTAGATCAAATTCGAAACCATGTAAAACAAATGGATATTGGTGACTTAAAGCTTGAGATTACAGGTCCAGCTGGAATTGCAGCGGATACGATTACACTGTTCAAAAATGCTGACTTCGTATTAATGTTTGCAACAATCGGATTAATTCTCATTATATTAATCATCATTTATCGCTCCCCATTGCTCGCTGTCATTCCATTAATCATTGCCGGTATCGTATATGAAGTAGTCGATCGCATTTTAGGATTAGCAGGCCAAAATGGATGGTTCGTCGTTGAAAAACAAGCTCTTTCCATTATGATGATTCTGCTCTTTGCAGTTTTAACAGATTATTGTTTGTTCATTTTAGCCCGTTATAGAGAAGAGTTAAAAAAGAGGAGTTCAAAATACGAGGCTATGCAAGTCGCATTAACGCAAGTAATAGAACCTATTTTATTCAGCGGCGGAACAGTGCTGGTTGCGATGCTTACATTGTTCTTTGCTGTTTTTAATGCATATCATAACTTTGCCCCAGTATTTTCAGTTGCCATGGTGTTCATTCTTCTTGGAGGCATCACACTCATTCCCGCTCTATTTGCACTAGTAGGTCGAAAAGCATTTTGGCCTTTCATTCCAAAAGTAGCCGAAAAAGAAGAAAAGTTAAGCGGCTTCTGGACAAATGTAGGCACTCTTGTAAAGAAAAAGCCTTCCATCACAGCAGGTATACTTTTAATTATGCTAATCCTTGCCTCAATTAATGTCGGATCCATGAAATATTCATTTAACTTAATGAAGTCATTTCCAAATGACACTTCATCGCGGCAAGGTTTTGAAATTTTAGAGGAAAACTTTCCACCAGGACAATTGGCACCTGTGACTGTCATTTTAAAATCAGACAAAGAAATTGTACTGGATCAATCCTTCCTTGATAAATTAGCTTCATTATCAAACGCAATGAAAAAACTAGATGGGATAAATACCGTCACACCGGAAATCACTTCCGCATTAACGGCACCCAATGCTAACTTACCAAAAAATTTCTTATCAGAAGAAAAACATGCCCTCAGACTGCAATTGACTTTACAAGACAATCCTTACGACAAAGTAGCTTTAAATACAATAAGTACGCTCCAGGGCAATAGTAAGGACTTGTTAACGAAAAGCGGCTTCGATTCAGAACAATATTCATTGCATTATGGTGGGCAGACAGCACAGCAACTAGATGTGCAATCTTTAAATGAAAAAGATACAATCGTGACGTTCTCACTCATTTCAATTTTCATTTTCATTATGCTTGCATTCCAATCAAGATCTATCATTATAGCATTAACAATGATGATAACAATGTTACTTTCCTATGCGGCAACCCTAGGGCTGGGATGGATGATCTTTCATTATATTTTAGGTTACGACTCGATTAGCTATCGTCTGCCGGTCTACACCTTTGTGTTTCTTATTGCACTAGGAGTCGATTATAATATTATGCTTGTATCCCGAATCAAGGAAGAGGCGCAAAAATATGAATGGAAAGAAGCTGTGGCACGCGGGGTTGCTTTAACAGGAGGCGTCATTTCATCAGCTGGTATTATACTTGCAGCTACATTCGGTGTGCTCATTACGCAACCGCTGCAGGAACTCTTTCTGTTCGGTTTGACGATGACAATGGGAATTTTGATTGATACATTCCTTGTTCGCGGTATGTTGCTCCCTTCAATTCTAATTTTTTTCAAACCAAACCGTTCTAAGCAAATTTCTTCAATTCCAACAGATTTGAAATAACCTAATGGTTCATCATTTAAATAAAATGAAACTTCCATCAGTGGGGGTTTTCTTCCCCCCCCCACTGATGGTTAGTTGAACCAATCGGGCTTTTACTGGCAGTTATCCCCCACCTATCTTCTTCCCTTTTCTCTCACTCTTGAGGTGGTGGTCTTACTGCCCGTTAATGCGGGATAAAATGAAAAGTGTGCTATCAGATTTGTTGACAGCACACTTTTCGCTTTATTCGCAATTGTAATAACGTGTTCATCTTCTGTTCATAAACATTTCTTATTCTACAAACGTAGAACTCCGTCAGTTTTTTCTTCCTCCCCACTTCTCTGTTTATTTCTCAAAATTTTAAGGTGGAAGTCTTACTGTCCAAAATTAGAAAAATGAATTAGAGGTGAAATACTATGCGATCATTATATTCACGATTTGTCATTATATCGATTTTTATTATGTTAATTAGTAGTGTTGTAGCATTTTTACTTACAAATGTATATTATCATGTGTACTTAAAACCATATAACAGTGAGAAAATTTTAAAGTATGCAGAAGAAGTAAAATATTTATATGAAAAAAGTACAGAACAAAATAAAGATGATTATTTACAATCTATTTCTAGCCTCGGCTTTGAAATTTACTTAGTAGACGATAAAAAGCAAGGTAAGCGGTACGGTGATGATTTCAAGAAAATGAATATTAGCGCAGGGACGATTGAACATGTATTAAACGGAAATATATACAATGGGATTTTAACATATCCTAATCGTTTATTTGCGACCGGCTTTTTTGACAATACACTTTCGAATAGTATAGGAATTCCTGTTGAAAATAACGGTAAAGTATATGCGCTATTTATTCGCCCGGATATTCAACAGAAATTTGGAGAATTACGTATTTTCTATGCTGTCTTATTAGGATTAACTATTATAATCAGCCTCATTTGTATCGCGATAGCTACCCGCTTTGTCGTTCGCCCTATTCAAAGATTTACAGGCGCGACAAAAGAAATTGCAAGTGGTAACTATGATTTAGCACTGCCAGAAAATCGGCGCGATGAGATTGGAACACTTGCAACTAGCTTTCGGAAAATGGCCAAAAGATTACGAAATTCAGAGCAGATGCGACAAGAATTTGTTTCGAATGTTTCGCATGAATTTCAGTCACCATTATCATCTATTCAAGGATTCTCCAAAACATTACAAACAAATGATTTAACGAAATCTGAGCAAACATATTACTTAGAAATCATTGAATCAGAAAGCAGGCGCATGTCCAGTTTATGTAAACAATTATTAATGCTAGCATCGCTTGATAAAGAAGATCTTACCTTACTTAAGCAACCTGTTGATTTAGGGAAACAAATAAAAGATATTATTTTTATGCTTGAGTGGGAATGGCGAACAAAAGAACTTGCAGTTGAAATGGATGTTCCTAGCATACAAATTTACGGAGATGAAAACTTGCTTCATCAAGTATGGACCAACTTGTTTACCAATAGCATTAAATTTACAGAAAGCGGCGGAACGATTTCATTTGAAGTAGAAGAACTGGAAACAGAATGGCGTATTTCCATTACTGATATAGGTATTGGTATACCGGAGAATGAAATAAAAAAAATATTTGATCGTTTTCATAAAGTCGATACTGCCCGAAACAGAAATGTAAACGGAAGCGGATTAGGTCTTTCTATTGTAAAAAAAGTCGTTGATCTTCATGGCGGAGCAATAACGGTTGATAGTGAGCTTGGAAAAGGCACTACCTTCTCTATTTATCTTCCAAAAAAAGAAGAAGAGTCTATCTAAAGGATAGGCTCTTCTTTTTTGAGACTATCACGTTTAAAGACGGCTACGTTTTACGCGCACTTTCCTGTTCGGAAAATCTGTAATCTTTTGTTCATATTCCGTTCATATTTCCTCTTTATGATAAGAGCATAGAACGAAACAAGGAGGAATGGACGTAATGTTTTTAGCACTTAAAGAATTAAAACAATCAAAATTACGATACGGATTAATCGGTACAATTATGATACTTTTATCATTTCTTGTACTTACCATATCAGGTTTAGCAAATGGTTTATCTCATGATAATGCCTCTTCCATTATCGAAATGAAAGCAGACAAGTTTGTCGTATCAAGTGATGCCGAGGGTAAATTATTACGCTCTCAAATTAAGAAAGACGACGTAGATAAAGTATTAGCACAAGTTAATGAAAAAGATGCGGTTCCAATGCATCTTAAAATGACGACATTTGAAAAAGAAGGAAGTTCAAAGAAAGTTGACGCTACTATTTTTTCAAGTAAACAAGATTCATTCATTGCCCCAAAAGTGATTGAAGGGAAAAACAGTGCTTTAGCAGACGATGAAATCGTTGCTGATGAATCCATCAAAGAAAAAGGTATAAAGCTTGGAGATAAGTTAGTAGATCCTATTTCTAAGAAAACTTTCAAAGTTGTCGGTTTTACAGAAAATCAAATGTTCAGCCATACACCAGTTGTTCATATGAATGAAAATGTATGGAGCAGCATTGCAATGCCAAATGAAAAAGATTACAGTATCATCGCTCTAAATACTGATAAAAAAATTGATAATGCAGATCATGTAAAAATTGTTGATAAAAAAGAAGTATTGCAAGGTATTCCAGGTTATAAAGAAGAACAAGGAACATTAACGATGATTATTGCGTTCTTACTTGTAATTTCAGCATTATTAATCGGTGTTTTCTTCTATGTTATTACATTACAAAAAACACACCAATTAGGCGTATTAAAAGCAATCGGTACAAAAAACTCATATTTAGCAGGTAATTTAGTTGTACAATCTATGTTCTTATCTGGTGTTGCTCTTGTAATCGGCATTGGCTTAATCCTTGCAGTGGAAACTATTTTACCAGCCGGCATGCCATTCTTATTAACAACAACAACAATCGCGCAATATTCAGGTATCTTTATCTTAATTAGTATATTCGGTACACTAATTTCTCTATATCAAGTATTGAAAGTAGATGCACTAGAAGCAATCGGAGGTGGAATGTAATGGTAACAGAAGTGAAATGGGATAACCCAGCGTCATTATTAAAGCTTGAACAAGTAAGTAAAGTATATGGCGAAGGAGATACAGAAGTAACTGCCCTGCATCCAATTACATTAGATGTAAAAGAGGGCGAATTTATCGGTATTGTTGGTCCATCAGGTTCAGGAAAAAGTACATTGCTTTCCATTGCAGGTGCACTTCTCTCTCCTTCAAAAGGAAACATTTATATTTCTAACCAAAACGTAACGAATTTATCAGAAAAAGAGATGACAAGTATTCGTTTAGAAAAAATTGGATTCATATTCCAATTCGCAAATCTTGTACCTTTCTTATCGGTTAAAGAACAACTCTTATATATCGCTAAGTTAAAGGGGGAAAATAAAAAAGAAGCTGACAAGTTTGCAACTGAATTACTGAAAACATTTGGATTATCGCATCGAATGAATCATTATCCAAATCAACTTTCAGGCGGTGAAAAACAACGTGTAGCCATTGCTCGTGCTTTTATGAATAATCCAGACTTAATTTTAGCCGATGAACCTACTGCTAGTCTTGATTCAAAACGTGCTAGAGAAGTAGTTGAATTAATGAAGCATGAAGTTAAGAAAAAGAAAAAAGCAGCAATTATGATTACACATGATGAAAAAATGCTTGATGTATGTGATCGAATTTTAACACTTCGAGATGGAAAATTACTAAAAAGCAACGAAATTTAAAAGCAAATGTTAAATTAGAAAAACTTTCTTATCCCCTTATTTGACTAGGGAATAAGAAAGTTTTCTTTCATTTAAAATACACCTTCACTTTTTATTTACATCATAATACAATTCTAATATAATGATTAAGCAAATTTTTATGTAATATTGCGTTCATATTCTATTCATAATTCTCATGTAACATGCTTTATATAAAGCAAATGATTCTTAGGAAGGAATGATGAACGTGTTAGCATCTGCTATTACATGTATTACAGCTGCACTCATTTTTTATACAATCGGAGTATGGAGTGAAAAATTTCAAAAGACATTAAAACCTTGGCATGTTATTATTTTTTGGCTTGGATTAGTATGTGATACGCTCGGAACTACATTAATGGAGAAAATGGCTTCAGCAGGATCTCTCCTCAGCTTTCACGGAATAACAGGCTTATCAGCAATTTTACTTATGCTATTCCATGCTGTTTGGGCAACTGTTGTGTTAATAAGAAAAGATAGAAAAATGATGACAACATTCCATACACTAAGCGTTATCGTATGGTTCATTTGGTTAATCCCATATATTTCTGGCCTCATATACGGAATGACAAGGTAGCTTTCAAACATGGTTTTTAAATATGGCTCTATTCCCAAAAATAAACATTGCTAATACTACCTTAGGAGGTTATTATGAAAAAGTTATATAATGCATCTTTTGCCTATTTAATTATCGGTTTATTTTCCGGTGTATTTGCAAGAGAATTTGCAAAAGCGCAGGGAATTCAAGGCACTACTCTGCTGAACCTTTTGCACACGCATATGTTAGTTCTTGGATTTTTATTCTTTTTAATTGCCTTTGCATTATCAAAATCCTTTGCATTCCATGAAGTAAAAGGTTTTAACGCGTGGTTCATCATTTATAATATAGGACTGATTTCAACAGTTGGTTCATTGGCGGCCCGCGGACTTCTTCAAATAAATGGAACTGATTTTAAAGGATTAAGCCATATAGCAGGAACGTCTCACACTATCATTGGCATCGCTCTAGTTTGGTTTATGATTTTATTAAAAAAATCATACAAAGGATAAAAGGAGGTAAATTATGAATTTAAATATAAACTTCCCTGTCATAATGAGTATTGTTGCTCTTTGTATGGCTATTGGAATGATGATTATTCGCTTAAAATCAGCAAAGAAACCTGTATCATTAAAAAAAATTATACTCCCACCGATTTTTATGAGTACGGGAGCATGCATGTACATCTTACCAGAATTTCGATTAACAACATCAGAAATTTGGGAAGCAGTTATCGTTGGTTTATTTTTCTCTATTTTTCTTATTAAAACATCAAAATTTGAAATACGCGGAAAAGATATCTATTTGATACCTTCTAAAGCATTTATTTTTATTTTAGTCGGGTTACTTGCTGTCCGCATCGGTATGAAAGAATATTTAAGTCAATCAATTGATTTAGGACAATTAAGCGGTATGTTCTTCTTACTTGCTTTTGCGATGATCGTATCTTGGAGAGTTGGAATGTATCGTGCATTTACGAAACTGCAAAAGGAAATGAATTCTGTAGAAAGCAGTCTTTAATTAAAATAACGTGAGCCTGGTATTGTACCGAGCTCACGTTATTTATTTTTTATAGTGTTTGGCTTCCCTAGCGAACTTTACACACACTTCCGATGTGAAAAACCATTACTTTATTAGTTTTTACATAACAAGAACACCCAAAAGCTACGAGCTTAGATTAGCAGTTGTTAAAAGAATAACCGATTTGCATTTCGTGGATTGTATAGAAAAGAAAGAAACAACGTTTAAAGTAAAAAATGAAGTAATTAGTTATGAAAAATTTATTTTTTAGCATACGTTAGGTCACATAGAGGACACACAACTAGTATATTCTGATACTAGTAATTGAGTTGAACAATGATGAACGACAGTGATCCGTACTATTACACAATTTAGAGAACATTTTACCTAAGGAGTGATTATAATGGCACGTGTTTTATTTATTAATGGTGGATCAGAAGGACATATCAATCCAACAATTGGTGTTGTACAAGAGCTTATTGAACGCGGAGAAGAGGTAGTGTACTTCACAACAGAAGCTTTTCGGGAGCGTATCGAGAAAACAGGAGCTACTGTACGAACATTTGATGACCAAAAATTTATAAAAGCCTTTATCTCAGGTGGAAGAAATTATTTATCCGAAAGAATCAACGGTCTTTTACATACGTCGGATATCATTATACCTAGCGTTCTTGAACAGATTCAGGGAGAACATTTTGATTATATCATTCACGATTCTATGTTTGGTTGCGGACGTTTACTTTCCCAAATTCTAAAGCTCCCTGCAATTAATTCGTATACATCTTTTGCTCAGACTGAAATGTCATTTGAAAGAATGTTAGAACATCTTTCGCAAAATATCCCAACAGAAGTTGCTAAAGAGATAAACAATGATTTTCAAAACCTAACAACAAAAATTAAAGAAAAATATGATGTTGAAATCAATTCTCCTTATGAAGTTTTTTGTAACCCTGCACCACTTACAATCGTTTATACAACTAGAGAATTTCAACCTTCTGGAGAAACATTTGACGAAACATACAAATTTGTAGGTCCATCCATCTCTTCACGATTAACGCAAGAAAACTTCGACCTTACTACAATCAAGGGAAAAAGCCCAATTTATATTTCACTGGGTACTGTCTTTAATCAAGCAATTGATTTCTATAAGCTTTGTTTTAAGGCATTTGGGAACACTAATCATACCGTTATCATGTCTATTGGGAAAAAGGTTCAAATATCTGATTTAGGGGATATTCCTAAAAACTTCATTGTAAAAAATTATGTTCCACAAACCGAAGTGCTAAAACACTCTAAATTATTTATCACACATGGTGGAATGAACAGTACCCATGAAGGTCTCTATTACGAGGTTCCGCTAATTGTAATCCCACAAAGCGCGGATCAGCCTTTTGTTGCTCAAAGAGTTGCTAATATCGGAGCAGGTATCAATTTAAGCATGCACAGTCTGAGCGCTGACCAACTCCGTGAAACTGCGGACCAAGTATTACACAATCCATCTTTCCTAGAGGCTGTTGGCAACATTAGTAAATCCTTTCAAAAATCGGGCGGGTATCACCAAGCTGTTGATGAGATTTTTGAATTTAAAAGTAAATATGATATCTAAATATAAATAGCTCTCTTTTACATTGCCAACAAAAAAAGCCGCTGGTCCCCCAGCGGCTCTTACACATACTTCCGATGCACCATCTTCCCATCGTAAGAAAATACAACACTCTTATTCTCCACAATCGACTCCATATGCACCGTTCTTCTCCATAATTGATAAATTTACGGCAATACCTTCTCTAAATATTTTAAATCTAGTTCAATTCCTTCCTAGATTTATCATCAACCTTTTTGCTAATCAATTTCAAAAAACGCGTTTTATTTTCGTATAAAAATTAAGTACCCTTTCACCATTACATTTAATCAAGCTTCCAATTGGATCTATGCATATTTTCTTCGGATCTTGCCAACCACCAACAACAGCAAGGGAATCCCTAACTCATAGACTGGAAATGCAATTGGAATCACGAAAAACATGTAATAATAATAGGTAAATATATGGATATTTTTAATCGACACAGCCATGATAAACGAAATAGGAGCAAGAAACCAAGCCACTTTTCGCCAATCCTTCAGGTGAAACATTTGTGCTGTTCCATAACAAGCAAGAAACATATATAACGCCAGTTTAACAAATATACTAAAAAACCAAATAATAACAATCAGAATATCCACATTTTGAATGAATTCCATGACGGATATAAATCGGCTCAAATCGTAAACTGGATACAAAAACCTTGAAGGCAAATTCGGACCGAATGTTAAAATCACCGCTAATGTTCCGATCGTTATCATGAAAACGGCCAGTCCTACTCCCCACATCGCCCGTGATGACGCTTGGTCTGGTTTGTCCATAAAGAAGACAAACATTGTCATCATGACAGACTCCCCAAAAAAAGCGGCTACAGGCTGATAGGAACCTTTAAGGATTGGAAGCCATCCAGAATCATGATAAATGGGTAGCATATTATGCCAATTCATATTGCCAAGATTCAAAATGATTACAAACGTTATCATTAAAAGCACCATGGGCCCAACGATTTCACTTAAGCGTCCAATGCCTTCCACCCCCCCCTGGTAAATGATAAAAATAACCAGTAACATGGCAGTAAAGACAATGACCCACAAAGGTGTATTATGAAACAAGGCGGTAATAATGAAATCACCAAATTCACGGACGGTTATCCCATTAATCCAGTACCATGTAAGTAAATAGGGAATCACCATCAGCTTTCCTAGCCATTTACCGAGAATAGTTTGACTAAATTCAATCATAGTTTGATTCGGGTAAAGCGAGCCGAGTTTGGTTGCTAGAAAAGTAAGAGCAATCCCAGCAAGCCCCGCAATCACTATCGAAATCCATGCATCTTGTTTGGCAGTACGGACCGTCGATGGGATGATCAGAAGAAGTGTTTGCCCCACTTCTAATGTGAACATCATCCAAAAGATTTGCGTGCCGGAGATTTTCATTGAATTTCTCACAATCCATATACCTCCTTATTTTTTTATTTCATTTTTCTTTAACTGCAACGATGGTCCGGTCAGACCTACTCGCCGAATGGTCAGATTTGCATGGACAGAGACCTCTACTTTTCGAAACTGTTTGTCCCAATTCTTCTTTAGTCCTTTCCATTGGGATGGATATTTTTGATGAATGGCTTCTCCCAAGCCAAAGATATCGGTTCCGTATTGTTTTTGAACCTTTTTGATGGTTTGGAGAGCTTGTTTTTCGGCCTTTTTTTCCAATACATGTTCTAAAAGAGTAAGATTTTTAGGCTGCGTAAGATCTAAATTCGTATTATTCTCTCGAATGACTCCTTCACCAGAAAGAAGAATGTCATACTTGATGGTGTTCCCTCGAATAATGGGTATGATTTTTCTGCCAATTTTCGTCATATATAAACTGGCACTACCATTTTCTTTTGGGACAGTTGCAGTAATATTCTGTTTACTTAAACGATTAACAAGCCAAAGAGTGGTTAGCCATTCCTGTATATTTATATATCCTACCAATTTAAGGTCTTTGTTAAATACAGCACCACCCACAATTTGAAATCCTTTGAATTCGGTTTTATCTTGTTTTTTAGAAATATGGGTCAGTTTAATCACGGGCAAGATTGGGGTAATTCCGTCACTCGTACCGGCAATAAGAAAATTTAATAAAGACGTATCTCCCAATTCCTCTATTTGCATATGTTCTTTAAGTGCCCCAAGTGCCGGGATAGCTTCTAAAGGTTTGGATGCTTCCAGAAACTGTTCTGCAGTACTCCCCTTTACTACTAATGCATCTGCTCGTAATCGAATATCAGGATCGCGACTATAGACATCTAAAACAGGAGCGAGACCGTGTCTAGCCAATTGTTCACCAATCAATATCACACGCTGGTGCCCTCGAAAGATTTCTCTTGACAATTTTGTTTGTATCATTTGTCCAGCTTCAATTGTGTCTTTTCCAGTTCCCGTTTCAATAAAAACCGATTTTCCTGCAGCACTTCTTCCACTCTGTCCCATTCCCATTTTTGAAGGGATGATAAATTGAGCGCTAATTTTAACCTTGTTATTCTTTGCTTGATCAAGTCCCCAGCCTAATTCTATTGCCAGGTCATTTAACTCCGTACGATCCCAACAGCCCGTCAAGAAAAATAAAGAAACGACTAGTATCGTACAAAGTGTCTTGTGCAGGATCATTCTGTCTCCCCTCCTCGTTTCGAACCTGGTTGTTGTCCATCTGGAAAACGCATTTTCTCCTCTCCAGATACCATTATGGGGCGGTGGGTCATGTTCCACCGAGGCGTTCGGATCAAAACGTCCTTCAAATCACGAGGAGTCTGAGGAGCAACTGGGCTTAGATAAGGAATACCAAAAGAACGAATGTTGGTTAGATGAATCATAATCGCAATGGTGCTTATAGCAACGCCATACAGCCCAAGCATCCCCGCCAATAGCAGCATCGGGAAGCGCAGCATCCGATAAGCTGTTCCCAAGTTGTAGCGTGGAAAAGCAAACGACGCAATACCGGTTGTAGCTACAACAATAACCAAGGGTGCCGAGATAATGCCCGCTTGTACGGCAGCTTGTCCGATGACAAGTGCTCCCACGATACTGACTGCTGATCCAATGGGTTTTGGCAACCGAACACCCGCTTCTCTCAAACCCTCAAATAAAAATTCCATCATCAGCGCTTCTACGACAGCCGGGAATGGAATGCCTTCTCGCGCCGCTGCAATACTAATAAGTAAATTTGTCGGGATCAATTTCGGGTGAAAGGTTGTAATAGCAACATAAAGAGAAGGAAGGAATAATGACATATTGATTAATACAAAACGTATCCATCGAATAAAGGTTGTGTAGATGGATCGTTCATAATAGTCCTCCGCTGCTTGCAGACCTGTCCAGAATGTCATTGGAACAATCAGAACGAAAGGTGTGTTATCCACTAAAATGGCGACTTTCCCTTCTAATAGGCTTGCACACACTGCATCCGGTCGTTCGGTATTCTGGATTTGCGGAAAAGGAGAAAAAGGTTGATCCTCGATAAACTCTTCAATGAAGGCTGACTCCAACACCCCATCAATTTGAATTCGCTGAACCCTTTGTCGAACTTCCTCCAAAACCGAATTTGGAGCAATCCCCTCAATATAGGCAATCACCACATCTGTCTGTGATAATTCCCCAATCAAAAAGGGTTCCATTTTTAGCCTTGGGCTCCGAATTCTTCGGCGAAGAAGGCTCGTATTGACTCTTAGCGTTTCCGTGAACCCGTCCCGAGGGCCACGAACAGAGATTTCGGCAGCAGGCTCTTCAATACTACGTTTTTCAAACCCTTTTAAATCAGCAACTAGGGCTTGATTCTCTCCATCTGTTAGAACGACGATATTAGCTTTCATTACTCCCTCTATAACCTCACGAACCTTTGAAACCGTCTTTACTTGGGATACAGCAATAAGCCGATCTTGAATGATTTCCCCTATTGAGTCCACACTCTTTAATCCATTAGGCATACCTTCGTACATCATTGGTTTCAAAACAACCTGGTCTACTATTTTTGTATCCATTAATCCATCTATATAAACAAGAAGCATTTTGGTTTGACTATTTACGAAAATTGGACGAAAAACAATATCGGAACAATTTTCAAAAACTTGCTTCAAAACCTCTTCATTCGCAGATATATTCTGTTCGAGTTCACAATCTTGAACATTTGGTAGCAGTATGTCGGTACTCTCAAGTTCCTGAATATCTTTTTTTAATCGCTTTATCTTACGAAGTTTTTTCATCATACTACCCCATTTATAATATGGTTTATGTTTTTTATAAAAAATAGATTTTTTATACTTGGACCTTAGTGTTAATGATTCCTTGACAGCAAAGTTTTACAAACCTTCCCGCCAAATAGTTTTTGAATAAATAATGATTTTTGGAAGATAAAATCACTTGTCTGAAAAATTCCAACAGGAAAATACACCCTCGACATCCTTCTTAAAATCTCCCTCAACAGGAAAATTATTCAATTATTTCTGTAAGTTAGTTAATCTAAAACGGGGTGATCCATAACGTAACTTTCGAATCATGCTTGGTCAAATTGATACGAATAACCTTTGATAAACGAACAAAAAAGAAAGAGCATGTTTTGAAGAAAGATTGATCAAAACACGCTCTTAATTTATTTAATTGAATCATTCTTTTATAAAAAAGTATGACCATTTCTGTGATCCTTCTTCCATCTTTTTTCTTCATAACAGCTTTTCATGCTACACATACTTCCGATGCACCATCTTCCCATCGTAAGAAAATACAACACTCTTATTCTCCACAATCGACTCCATATGCACCGTTCTTCCCCATAACTGATAAATATATGGTAATACTTTCTCTAAATATTTTAAATCCAGTTCAATTCCTTCATAATAATGCTTAATGTACAATTCTCCGTTCTTTAAATGATCTCCGTCTTCAACCATTAAATACGGGAAACCGCCGTTTGTTCTCATATTCACTAACTGATCCCGAACATTTTCCCAATCTTTATCGACGACTTTATAATCTTTCCCTTGCCGCTGGAATAAGTACATATCTTCCCGCATAACAAGTTCTTTGTTTAAGTAATTTCGCAGGAATGATACGTCCCATTCAATTTCGCGCACTTCAAAGATTTTTTCTCTTCCTGAGTTTGGTTTTGCGCCTCGGCGTATCATTTCTTCTGTCGGATTATTGTAGCGCTCTTCAATATCTTCGAAAATTTTGATGCCGAGATAGTATGGGTTAATACTTGTTTTTGACGGCTGTACAACCCCTGCGTTTAGTTTTGCAAATTCTATTGCTTCATCTGAACCTAAATCCATTTCGCGAAGAATACGTTGATGCCAGTACGAAGCCCAGCCTTCGTTCATGATTTTCGTTTCAAGCTGCGGCCAGAAATACAGCATTTCCTCACGCATCATCGTTAAAATATCACGCTGCCACTCTTCTAATTCGCGGCTATATTCTTCAATAAAAAGGAGTAAATCTTTTTCTGGCTGCGGAGGAATTTTTCTTTTCTTCCGCACATTAGGTAACTCTCGTTTCTTATTTCGATCCTCTAAATTCCATAAATCATCGTACGGTGTGGCAGCCCTCTTTACTTCTTCCTCTTCTTGATCATCCGCACTCCATGCAAGCTTCGGTCTCATAAGGGAAGGATCAATATGCTCTTGAATGGCTAGCACAGCATCTAAAAAAGTTTCTACTTCTTTTTTTCCGTATTTATGTTCATAATTTTTAACTCGCTCTGCAGTTGCCGCCATACTTTCAACCATATCGCGTTTCGTATTAGAAAAACGAATATTGTTTTTAAAGAAATCACAATGCGCTAATACATGAGCGACAATAAGTTTATTTTGAATCAATGAATTTGTATCGAGCAAAAAGGCATAACATGGATCAGAGTTAATAACGAGCTCATATATTTTACTAAGTCCTAAATCATAGTGCAGTTTCATCTTATAAAATTGCTTCCCAAAACTCCAATGTGAAAAACGCGTTGGCATACCATATGCACCAAATGTATAAATAATATCGGCTGGACAAATTTCATAACGCATCGGATAAAAATCTAACCCAAATCCTGTCGCAATTTCCGTAATTTCTGCAATTGCATATTGTAATGCTTTGTCCTCACTACTTCTCATCTCTGTCCCCTCCTTACACATTCCCTTATAAAAGTGTATGAAGGGAAACAAGCTTTCATGAAAATTAAAGAAATTCCCTCCATTTATTTTGGTTACAATTACCTTGCAAAACATGTAAACTTTTCTTTAGAGAACATTCATACAAAGGGGAGAATCTTATGAATACAATCATAAAAGTTATGACACTTCAGGCATGGGAAAATGCAAAAGAAAAAGGAATAATTACCGAACCTTCCTTACAGGAAGAGGGATTCATTCACTGCTCATTTCTTAATCAATCATTACAAGTTGCTCATAAACATTTTGCAGCAGAATCGTCTATTGTATTTTTAACAATTGATCCAGAGCGTGTACAAGCAGAAATTAAGTATGAATTAGCTGCAAACGGGGAGCATTATCCACATATTTATGGTGTTATACATACGAGTGCGATTATAAACATTCATACGTTGAATCAGCATGAAGATAGAACTTTTACACTTCCAGCAGAACTTATATAACAAAGAAGGATGCTTACAATTTAATAAGCATCCTTCTTTCATTATCCTTCAATAATCTCTAATTTCTCCGTAATTGGTGTACGCTCTTTGCCATCTGGAGCTTTATCAAAATACCCAACATGTAAAATACCAACGATTCGTTGTCCTTTCGTTACACCAATTGCTTTCATGAAAGCAGGATTGTAAATAAGCCCGCCAGTTTTCCAAACAACACCTAATTGACGTTCCCAAGCTAGGAGTTGAAAGTTTTGCATAAATGCACATACAGCGGCATAATCTTCATCACGCTGCGCTTGGCGTGGATCTTCATCCATATAAACAACAATTTGAGCTGGTGTACTCATAAAACGTTCCATTAACATGTTTCCGCGTTTTTCTCTTTCTTCTGGTGAAAAAGAGTTTAAAACAGCGTCTACAAATTTTTTACGGCCATCCCCTATAAATAATTTACATTTCCATGGCTCGCGGTGCTGATGATTCGGTGCCCATGTTGCATAATTTAATAGTTCAATTAATAATCCTTTTTCCACTACTTTATTTGTAAAGGTGCGAATAGATCTTCTTTCTTTAATAACACTTGCAATAGAAGTATAAGTTGTCATATATTCCTCTCCCTCATCATTTTATATCTATATGTATACGCCAATAATTGATAAAGATTATCAATTTCAATTATAAACTAGTTTCCTCATATAAATCAATATTTAATACTGAGAAACATAATATGGACCGTTACATCAAAATAAAGTGAAACTTTAATCAGCGGGGGGGGTCTTTATCCCCCACTGGTTATTAGTTGAACCAATCGGGCTTTTACGGGCAGTTTATCTCCCACCTAACTTCTTTGCTTTCACTGAATTTTGAGGTGGGAGTATTACTGCCCGTTAATGCGGGATAAAAAATCGCCTTACCTTATATAGTAAGACGATTTTTCATCGCGGAAAACATATGATAAACGTTGTTCCTTTACCTTGTTCACTTTTTACTTCAATTGTTCCATTGTGCAATTTCACAAGTTCTTTTACAATCGATAATCCTAATCCAAATTCACCGTAACTATTTGTTCTAGATGCATCAGCCTTATAAAAACGTGACCACATTGCAGATACCTCTTCTCGGTCCATCCCAATACCAGTATCTTCAATTTCAATAATTGTCATTTGCCTTTCTTCTTTTCCCCGCAACATAATTGTTCCATTCTCGGTAAATTGCAGACTATTTTTTGTGATATTCAGCAAAATTTGCAATAGCCGGTCATAGTCAGCATAAACAAATAAACTAGCAGAAACATGAATCCTAATTGTATTTCCCTTCTCCTTTGCTTGCAGTTCCAATTGTTCACTAATTACTTCAAAGATTTCCTTTACTTCAATCTCTTCTTTTTGAAGTGCGATTTCATTAGAAAGAATCTTTTCGTAGTCTAATGTTTCATTAACGAGGCGAATGAGTCGTTTCGTTTCTTGTTCCATCATCTCAAAGCAGCGCTGCTTTTTCCCCTCCGGAATGAGGTCATTTTTCATTCCTTCTACTAAACCATTGATTGTCGTAAGCGGTGTTTTTAATTCATGTGAAACGTCAGCAATAAATTGCCGTTTTCGCTTTTCTAAACGATTGATTTCTGTCTGTGCTTTATGAAGCTGTTGTGCCATATTGTTAAAGTCATCTCCAAGCAAGCCAATTTCATCGTATTGGCTAATAGGAATATGCACATCATACTGACCTTTTGCAATCATTGCGGTTGCCTGTCGAAGACGCTGCACCCGCCTTACTAAAGAGCGTGAGAAAAAAATACTGACCACTAGCACAATTAGAAACGTAACCCCTGCTGCAATTAATAAATAACGATTTAATTCCGTAATAATTTCAAGTGTGCTGTGAATTGGAGCCGTTAACATCACACCGCCTTGCAGTTCACCATCTCTCATATATGGAATGGCAACAATTGATACAGGTTGTTCAAATCTTTTCACGTCTCGTTTTATTTTCAATGTTTCACCATGCTGAATTTTCTTCCATTCTTCTTCTCTTAATAATGAGGTTTTCTTTACCCGAACTGGTGATTGTGTAATTTCTCCCTTTTCATTAAAGATAAAAAATTTCGTGTCACGTGCATGCAATAGACTAGAGAAATGCTTCAATTTCACAATATGAATATTCATGTCCTTTTTCTCAAGCTCATCAATAATTTTAGTTCCATAAGAAGTAAGCTCTTCCACTTTTGTCTCATAAGCAAGATTTTCGGCTAAACTTAAAAACAGGACACTTAATAGAATAAATGCAACAAGTAAAATAAAAATGTAACTGAACAATAGCTTATAAAAATATTTAATCCTTTTCACAGCCAGCTACCACTTCATCAAATTTATAACCAACGCCCCAAACCGTATGAATCCACATATGTGAGTCAGTGCGAATTTTTTTACGAAGCCGTTTAATATGTACATCCACCGTTCGTTCATCCCCGTAAAATTGATATCCCCAAATGCGTTCTAAGAGCTGTTCCCTTCGAAATACTTGGCGCGGGTGCTTCGTGAAAAAAACGAGCAACTCAAACTCTTTTGGCGTTAAATTTTCCACTTTTTCACCGTCTAAAAATACTTCTCTTGTTTCTTCATTAATATGAAAATGATTAATTTCGTTTTTCACCTGTTTTTTTGATAAACGGCGTACAACCGCCTTCATCCTTGCGATTAACGTAAGCGGGCTAAACGGCTTCGTAACATAATCATCTGCCCCAATTTCTAATCCTAGTACTTGATCGGCTTCACTATCTTTTGCGGTTAACATGATAATAGGAACATCACTGCTTTCTCGTATTTTTTGACATAGTTTTATACCATCCATGCCTGGAATCATCCAATCTACAATAAGCAAATCCCAATCTTTCTTTTGAAACAATGAATATGCTTCTAAACCATCTGCGACAAATGTTGCTTGAAAGTCTTCTTTCATAAAAAACATTTCAAGCATTGAACACACGCTCTCATTATCCTCTACAATTAACACATGCATCGCAGCATCTTCTCCATTCATTGAAATCTTTTTCTCCATTTTAAAACTCTTATCATATGGAAACAACTTTCTATTTCTCTTTTCAATCTTACAAAGAAAAACATAATTTGTTCATAGTTTTGTCATACTTTTTGGATAAGCTATATAACGCAAGCAGTTTACTACTTATAGGAGTGATAAAACATGAAGAAAAAGTTAGTAACAGGAATGTTAGCGTTATCATTATTGTGCGGAGCAACATCGCTAACGGCATACGCTTCTACCGATAGCTCGCAATCAGAAACAAAACAAGAAACGAAACAAGTAGCGAAACATCACAAATTCATTTCTGAAGAACAATACAAATCACTAATAGAAAAAGGATATAAAAAACATGAGATTTGGAAAGCAGCACGCATCGCAAAGCTAAGTGGAAAAGATATTAATGCTGTATTAGAGTACTATAAGCAAAAGCATACATGGAAAGAAACTGCGCAGCACTTTGGCGTTGATCCAAAGAAACTTCATAAATTTCATAAACATCATATGAGTAAAGAAATGGAAGGAAAACTGTTACAAAAAGTAGCAGAGATGCAAAAATCTACTCCAGATCAAGTGAAACAAACAATGCGCGACTATGAAGTATCTTTATTCCACCTTGCTGTACTGAACATTATTTCACAAAAAAGCGGTACATCATTAAATGATGTATTAAAAATGAAAAAAGACGGTATGAATGTAAAACAAATTGCTGAAAAATTAAATGTAAAAAAAGAAGATATTAAAGCAGAAATGAAAAAATTAAAAGCATCACTGAAAACGGAAAAAGCACAATAAGTATAAATAAGGAAGAAGCAACTACATGCTTCTTCCTTATTTTTATGTTTCTTTTCCTCCACTATCATTATGGAAAAACACGGAATATCCCAACCTATTTTTCACATATTTCTCCGTATAATTCTACATTTATTTCTAAAAACTAACAGAGGTATTTTCTAAACCGGAAAGAGGTGAACCCTATGTTTCGTTTACCATTCGGAAAAAAAGAGGAAAAACAACAAAAGAATAACAAAAATAATTGTTCCATACCAGAATTTATTGAAAAGATGAAACAATCTATGGATTTTCTGCATTTCAACATAACGGACAATGGGAGTTTACGTATATTTTATATCAAATCCGTATCAGAAGAACTTGTACTAAAGCGTTTTATTCTTTCTCCTATAAAAGAACAGCTAGCAAACATTGAAAAAATAGAAGATTTATCTAACATTGTTCCGATTGAAGAAATTATCTTATCTCCTTCTATAGAAGATATTCGTGAAAAATTATTAGGGGGATTTATATTAATACAGCTTCGAAATGTCTCACAAAAGGATGATTATGCTCTAATTCGTGCCGAAAGTACCGTTCCAGGCAGCCGTATATATAATGATACTGAAAATGAATATAGTGTTATTGGACCGAAAGTTGGATTTGTTGAAAGTCTCGATGTCAATCTTCATTTATTGAGAAAAAGCGTTGTAACAGAAAACCTTATCTTTAAAGAAGTTACAGTTGGGTCTATATCAAAAACACAAATCGTTGTTGGTTATCTCGAAGGAATTTCAAATGAACAACATGTCAACACTGTAGTGCAAAGGTTACAAAATATTGATTTTGATGTTCCATTTGACGCAACATTAGTTGAACAACTTATTAGTGATAATAGTAATTCACTCTTTCCGCTTCTGTTATCTACAGAGCGCTTAGATCGCGCTATATACGCATTAATAGCTGGGCAAATAATCATTGTAACAAATGGTTCGCCTTATGTTTTGGCCGGTCCAACAAATTTACTTGACTTCTTTGTTTCACCAGAAGATTATTATTTGCCGTGGATTATTGGATCATTTTTTCGTTTTATTCGATTTTTCGGAGCTTTATTCTCTATTTTTTCTTCAGCGATTTATACAGCTGTTTTAACATATCATTATCAAATGATTCCAACAGATTTAGTAGGCCCTATTATTTTCTCTAGAGCAAATGTCCCTTTTCCACCTGTATTAGAAGTTCTTTTTTTAGAAATTACGATTGAATTATTACGAGAAGCAGGAGCACGCTTACCGCCAAAGATTGGACAAACGCTTGGTATCGTCGGTGGCATTGTCATCGGGCAAGCAACAGTGCAGGCTGCTTTGACAAGTACAATTTTACTCATTGCTGTTGCTCTATCAGCACTCGCTGCTTTTACAACACCAACAATTAAAATGTCTAGCACGATTCGTATCCTACGCTTTCCACTTATTATATTAGCTGGTATGATGGGTGGTCTCGGTTTAATAATTGGTTTTACTCTTATTTTAGCTCACTTAATTCATTTAAAATCACTTGGTTCACCTTACTTATTACCACTTTATCCATTTAGGGGTATTGATTCATCGGAAGCATTTGTCCGCTATCCGTTCAGTATGTCAGCAAAGCGCCCTTCTTACCTCAGGCCAAAATTAGACTGGCGCTTTAATCCAAAGAAAGCAAAAACAAAACAGAATGGTGACAAAACATGAGACACTTTTTCTTTCCATTCCTTATAGGCTTACCATTTTTTCTTTCTAGTTGTGCACAATCACAAGTTGTAGATGAAATGCGAATTGTTCATACTGTTGGGTTTGATTTAACTAAAGACAACAAAATTAAAGGAACGATTCTATACCCTGTTTACAATCTTGGGAAAAATAAACCCCCAAAAATATTATCATCAGTCGGACGCTCAGGGGAAGTAGTGGCAGCTAATTTAGCTGCCAAATCTCCTCACAAGCTAGTAGTAGGTCAAACACGAATGATTGCATTTGGATCAAGTTTAGCTAAACAGGGAATTTCAAATATAATTGGAAACTTGCAACGCGATCCGAATATTGGGCGAGATGTACAAATTGCAATTGTAGATGGCACAGCAGAACAATTACTAAACCATACGATTAAAAACGGATCTCTATATTTATCAGAACTAATTGATCAAAATGTTGCAAACGAAAGTATACCGACAACAAATTTACACGTTTTTCTATATAATTATTTCTCATTTGGATGTGATCCTTTTCTTCCCTATATCCGAATAGACGGTGAAGATTCCGCTTCTCTTCAAGGCCTTGCATTTTTAAAAAAAGATAAAATTATGATGTATACGAATAATGAAGACTCATTTTTAATCAAATTAATCATGAATCCAATGAAAAATGGCCGATACGAAATGAATATACAAAGAGGAAAAAATAAAGGTGTTGCTGTCATTCACAGCTTATCGGGAAACAGCACCTATCATATTACAGATAACAATTCTTCACCTAAAGTAGAAATTAAAGTAAAACTAAATGGTTTAATTAAAGATTTCCCTAGCTGGATTAATTTACAAAACCCTAAAAATATTTCTTATATTGAAGCACAATTACAAGAAAATATTGAGAAGCATGTAACAGCGCTCATTCGTCAATTTCAAAATAAAAACATAGATCCACTTGGAGTTCGTGATCAAATTAGAAGTCACTCTAGAAAATGGAATATGGAACAACTTTCAAACATGTATCCATCTATGAATGTTGCTGTAAAAGCAAAAGTCAACATTGTACAATCTGGAATCGGAGAATGAGGAGGAGAAAAAAATGAATCTACCTAGCAAAGAATTTACGGTTTCTCCTTATTTTACGTTTTTTTTAATTCACTCTCTTCAAATAGGAGTGGGAATTTTAGGCTTTCAGCGTATTCTTATTAAACATGCTGGCTATGATGCTTGGATTTCCATTATTATCATGGGAATCATTACGCATTTCGTTTTATTTTGTATGCTTCAAATGCTTGAAAAAGATAATGATTTAATTAACATTCATACTACATGCTTCGGAAAATGGCTAGGTAAAGTCTTTACAATATTCTTTATGATATATTACGGACTATCTTGCCTTACTATTTTTCGAACATATATTGAAGTTGTTCAAGTATGGGTATTCCCTACTATAAAATTATGGCAAGTCGGGCTTATTATTTTATTCGTCGTGTACTACATTTTAAGCGGAGGATTTCGCTCTATAACAGGCATGTGTTTTTGGGGCGTTATCTTGCCTCTTTTAATACTTTCCTTTTTCGTTTTCCCACTTAAATACGCTCATTTCCGCAATATTTTACCTGTTTTTACTCACTCTTTTTCCGATATTATGTTATCGACAAAGCAGGCTTCGTTAGAATTTCTAGGATTTGAAGCATTACTCATGTTTTATCCACTTATTGAAAAAGGGAAAGGCGTAAAGCGGTGGGCACATTTTAGCATTTTTTTTACAACCTTTCTATATGTGCTTGTAGCCTTGCTATCATTTGTTTATTTCAGTGAGGGCCTGCTGCAGCATACAGTATGGGGGACATTAACGATGTTTAAAATCATTAAAATTCCTTTTATTCAACGATTTGAATACGTAGTTATCTTCCTTTGGTTTCTCATCATTTTACCGAATCTTTGCTTAACAACATGGGCTTCTTGCCAAGCTGCACATCGTTCTTTTCAGCTACCATTTAGAGTTGCTTTTCCAATATTTATTGGAATCATTTATATTAGCTCCTTATTTTTTATGAACCGTGAATCCATCAACACATTAAATACGTATACTTCTAAAATTGGATTGTATTTAATATATGTTTATATACCTGTCCTTTTTGTTTGGCACTACTTTTGCTATCGGTTGAAAAATAACACTTCCTCATAGGAAACAACTGGGAAGTTTGTTACAATTTTAGTAAAATTAAAATAAAGGAGAAATGTTGATGAGAAAGCCGCTTTTATTATGCAGCATGACAGGAATACTTGCCTTTACAATGATAGGCTGCACGAATACTGAAGATAAACAGTCAGCAAAAGAAACAAGTTCTTCCACTTCATCACATGAACATAAACAACCAGCAAAAGAAACAAGTTCCTCCACTTCACCACATGAACATCACCAAGAACAAAGGGATATCGCCGAAACAACAAAAGGAATCGATACGCTCCCTTCTTTCTTATCTGGACACGATGCACAAATAAAACAAGTTTACGCTATAGCAGCAAAACACGCTGAATTACTTCAATGGATTCCATGTTACTGTGGATGCGGTGAAAGCGTCGGACATAAAAGCAATAAAGACTGTTTCATTCGTGAAATCAAAAAAAATGGTCAAGTTGTTTGGGACTCTCATGCAACAACTTGTGTAAACTGCCTAGAGATTGCGCTAGAATCAGCAAGATTACAAGACAAGGGAAAATCACCGCTTGAAATTCGAAAATACATCGATAATAAGTATAAGGAAGGATATGCGAAACCAACACCTACTCCAATGCCAAAAGAATAAAGTAAGACTTCCATCAGTGGGATGGCTTTATCCCCCACTGATGGTTAGTCGAACCAATCGGGCTTTTACGGACAGTTGTCCCCCACCTATCTTCTTCGCTTTTCTCTCACCCTCGAGGTAGGGCTTACTGTCCACGAATAGCGGGGTAAAGTGAGGCTTCCATCAGTGAAGGGCTTACTCCAAGAATAGCATGATAAAAAACGAGGGAGATAATCCCTCGTTTTTTATGCGAAATCACTCTCTTTTTCGTAAGAATACCATCTCCGAAGCGAAGTTCCAACTGTATCGTCTGCATCTTTTATACGAAATGTCATGTTTTTCGCACCCGATTTCACACATATTTTCACATTACATAACGCTGATGGTTCTTGAAGTAATGTTTTGGAAACCGTTAACGCCTGTATATGACTTTTTTTTGTATACACCGTTATTCTTCCAATACGGCGATATATAACAGTAAGTTGCTCTCCCGTAATACACCAACGCGCATCATAGTATCTCCGATAACCTAAGACTGCGCCAACAATAAGAAAAATAGGTGCTGCATATTTTACCATTGCAGTTTGAGGTAATGTAATCGCTATGAATAAAAGAACAGGCACAATAACTCTTATCATATAGCGCTCAAATGATCGCTTTGGTAAATGTTGAAACGAAGACGGAGCTCGATAATCAGGAAAATAACGCTGCAATAAATATGGAATATGACTTCGCTTTACGAGCGGAAAACAGACAAGGCGAAAACCTGCGTATTCTTCTTCTTTCGAACTTGCACTCACAAAACGAATTGTAGCATAACCAAGCCATTGCCGAATTATATTTTCCTCTACTTTAATTGCTTGTATACGATTAAGCGGAACGATAAGTTTTTTCTTCTCAAATAATCCCCTCGTAATAACAAGGTCATCCTTTTGTTTCACAACTGTAAATCCATGATATTTTTGATATACAAGCAACGTACCGAGTAACCATCCCGCTGCAAGAACCGCAATTGCAACTTCTCCGTAAAAAGAAGGTGTTTGTGACTGAAAATTTTCTAGCTTAAAATGAATCGAAACGTACTCATCTATCTCTGTATAAATACCAAGCAGCACCGAAAATACAAACCCAATACTGCCTGATGTAGCCGCATATAGAAACGTCTTTTTATTCGATAATGTGAATACTGGCAGCACAGCAATATCCTCTTGTTTCCTTCTCTTTCTTTCAGAAAGCTGCTCTTGAATATGACTCGCTTCTTCTTTTGTAATGATTTGTAATACTACTTCTGCTCCTTCCCTACTTCCCGCCGTATCAATTTGCAGTTCCGTTAACCCAAACAAACGATGAATTATATTTTGTGATTCATGAATTGCCTGAATTCGTTCTTTCGGAATGTACTTTCGTTTTTGATTTAACCATCCTTTCTCAAGAATTACTTGTTCTTCAGTAATCGTATATGTAAATCGATACCAACGCATCCAAGCAATACAGATAAGAATAAACAAAGGCACAAAGCTAAAAATAATCGTATTTATCAAAATAGAAAACGGTAAGCTATTGCGAAACTTAAATAAGAAAATAAGATAAAGGGGAAATAATGCCGATGCATGTTTCACAACTGACAATAGGATTGACAACGAATGAATTCTATTTCTTCTATACATCGGCAACCGCCACCTGCGCTAAAGTAGAAAGTTGCTCCCGTAAATATTCTGCATCTTCATATGCAATCGCTGGAATTGTATGAGTTGCCGCTGCTGTCGTAATATCCACTGATGCTAATTGGTAATAACGTAAAAATGGGCCTTGCCTTACATCTACATGTTGCACACGAATCATAGGAATTAATGTTTTCTCTGTGATAAATACACCTCGCTGTAAGTCAACCTCCTGCCCGCGTATCATATAGCGCCACCTCTTCCATCTAAGCTTTGGATATATACCAATTGTAAAGATAGCATGTCCACCAAAAAAACAAAGAAATAAGAGTTGTAAGTTTGTCATACTTCGAAATGCGTCAAGCCAATATATCGCTCCGCCATAAGCAATCCAAACAAGAATATTGATTGAAAATGCCGTTAATCTCCATACTTGAATCGCTCGCTCATCAACCGATTTTAGTAACCTTTGACTCATTGACTCACCCTCTCCGTCTCTCTATTTTCATAATATTCTTACTATTCATTATAAACATATTTCCTTTTCTTTCCTATAACATTCTGTTAACAAATTCTTTCAAGTGTATTTCTTCTTTTCCGTCACAAACTATATATAACTCCTCACTAAGGAGGTACACCATGCACACATACACCGACTACGATAAAGCTCTCTATTACACGTATTGCTGTAATTGGGAGAAGCTGCTTGTACTTATGGTACAAACAGAAGATGAGCTGTTTTCGAAACGAATTGAACACTTTCTGCATGCTTATCAATACGGTAAAGATTTATCAGAAGTTGATAAAAAACTCCAACTTTTGTTTCAATATATTGATCATGCAACGCAAAAAACATATACAGAACAAGCGGAACAAGTAGAGCAAGTTCATATGTAGATAAAGTGAAACTTCCATTAGTGGGGGCGCTTCATCCCCACTGATGGAAAGCTCTCATCAATCGGGCTCTTACTAACATAAAAAGCTATCCCTACGCACTGGGATAGCTTTTTGTATATTTTTCCAAATCATCGTTCATAATACATAATGAATATTACGTAGATGGACGTGATCATGTGAGAAAACATATGTACTTATTTTTAATTATTGCATTATTTATGATTGGCTGCCAAAAATCATCCAAACAAAATAATCCGGAACACTTCCAACCATTTCATGGAGATAAAAACGAGCAAGGACCATTTAACGTACTACTTATCGGAAATGATTCTCGCGGAGAAAAACAAGCTAGAGCTGATACAATTATGATTGCACAATACAATAAAAAAGAAAAAACCGTAAAACTCGCTTCCATTATGCGTGATAGCTACGTAGAAATTCCTACCTATGATAAAAAATATAATAAAATTAATGCCGCCTACTATTATGGAGGTCCTGAATTATTACGAAAAACCATTCAACATAATTTCGGAATCAATGTATCACATTACGTTACAATTGACTTTGCAGCATTCGAAAAAATTGTAGATACCGTTGCCCCAGAAGGAATTACCGTAAACGTAACGCAAACAATCATCGATGATATGGGATTACATTTACAACCTGGATCCCAACGATTACATGGAAAAGAATTGCTAAAATATGCACGTTTCCGTCATGATGCTGAAAGTGACTTCGGACGTGTCGGGCGCCAACAAGAAGTACTGCAAGCTCTGCAAAAAACCTTTACCGAAAAAATTCAATCCGTAGACGGTGTATTCCAATTACCTATGATCATACAAGACCTTCTCCCTTATATCCACACTAGTATGGATACTCAAACATTGTTTTCACTCGGTAGCAACGTTTTATTTCATCCTATTGAAAAGATGGAAACAATGCGCATTCCAGTGGCAAATGGATATGAACCAAACACATACGAGCATGCCGGGTCAGTATTACAGCTTCACCCACAAAAAAATAAAGAAGCAATTCAAAAATTTTTTAACGATTCAACGAAAGCTGTTAGTCGTTAAAACCAAGTAAAAACAAGGTGTACATCACCTTGTTTTTTTATTTCCAAGTTTTCAGCGCAAAAAACTTTTATTTTGTTGAATGTTTTCTCTTTCTTTTCCACTCCTTCTCGTACTATAATTTTGTATGTAACTATTATAAGAGAGGTATAAAGAATGGATCGCGAAAAAAAACAAGAAACTTTGTTATTTACTGCTTGGGGAACTTCGTTTATCGCTACACTCGGAAGCTTATATTTTTCCGAAATTATGAAATTTGAACCATGTACATTATGTTGGTACCAACGTATCTTTATGTATCCATTTGTGTTACTACTTGGCATTGCAGTCGCACGCAAAGATTACCGCATTGCCACATATTCCTTACCAATCGCAAGCATCGGTGCCTGTATCTCGCTATATCATTATGCTATTCAAAAGATACCTGCTTTCTCAGAAGCTGGAGCAGTATGTGGGCGGGTTCCTTGTACAGGAGAGTATATTAATTGGTTTGGCTTTATCACAATTCCATTTCTAGCACTAACTGCTTTTGTAATTATTGCCATCTGCAGTTTTCTTTTACTAAAAACAAATAAGGAGATGAAATAATGAAGAAAATGTTTCTTTTTGGCGGCATTGTCGTCGTTTTATTAATCGCTATTTTTGCAGTAACAAAAACTGAACAAAAACAAGAGAATGCAACAGACTACTATACAAATAAAATTTCTTTAGAAGATCTCCGAAAAAATATAACAGAAAAGAAAGATCAAACGATTTACTTCTACCAAACAGACTGTGTACATTGTAAAAAAGTATCACCGATTATTGTTCCAATGGCAAAAGATATGAATATCGATATGAAAGTCATTGACTTAGAAAATCAACCAAATGCTGTATGGGACGAATTTAAAATTGAAGGTACACCAACTATTATTCGCTTTAAAGATGGCAAAGAAGTAAGCCGTATTGATGGAGAACAACCGAAAGACAAGTTTAAAGAATGGTTTACTGCAAACAAGAAGTAACAAGAAAAGGAAACTTCCTTTATACATGAAGTGAGTACAAAAATCTCACACTACTTATATAAGGAGGGGATCCTATGCCAGAAGTACGATGTTCTGTCTCCAACTGCTCATTTTGGGGACAAGGTAACTTTTGTCAAGCAAATGCCATCCTCGTTCAACCTGACTCTCAAGAATCTATACAATCAGCGGACGAGTCATTTACAGATACAATATTATCTGGACAAACGATAGAAAGCTCGGCAACAACGAGTGTAGAAACATGTTGCCATACCTTTCAACCAAGATACTAAAACAACTGCCCACGAGTAGCGGGATAAAAGCGTACGATGAATCGTACGCTTTTATAATAAAATAACCCCCTGTTTCCAGGAAGCATGCATCATTGAAATATATACAATAACAATAAAAACCGTACCAAATAATGTAACCCATCGATATATATCATTTCCACATTCTCTTGCCTCAACAAATGCCCATACAAATCCCACTAATAATAATAAGTCTATATATGGAATGTACATAGAAAAAATAAATGAAACAAACAAATATATAACAAATAAACAAAGTGTAATTAAAAAAATTGTAAATGCAAATTTACTGTCTCCATTTTGCATAGCATATGTCCCCCTCAGCTTTACAATATTATATTCAGAGAGGGATTTTGTTGCGTAAAAAAAGGATACCCTGTCCCAGCGGTACCCTTTATCCCCGCTATTCGCGGGCAGTAAAACCCCTACTGATGGAAGTTTCACTTCATTCCACTTCATATTTTCGTTTGTATATATCACTCAGTACAGAATAAGGAATTTGTTCGTACCTTACCATTGTTTCTTTTTCATCCATAATATATAAATTATTCCCTATGTAATACAGTCCTTTTTTTCTTTGCGAATACACAGGATATACTTCATTTGGTAATACTGTTTTAACTGCTGTAAATTGCCCGTTCGGTTCTTGCCAATATATTTTCGTTTGATCTATCGTCCTAATCTTACCAATTTGCTCTTCCTTTACCACTCTTCCATTCCAACTGACAACCCGGTATCCAAATTTATGTGCTGCATATTCAGGAGATGTATGAAAATGAGCAATAATTACCTTCGTTTGTAATGGAACTCGTTCATACAGCCATTGAATATCTCGATCATACATACGAATACATCCATTTGACTGACGACTGCCAATCGACCATTCACGATTTGTCCCATGAATCCCATATTCATTTTTATTTAAGCCCATCCACCTAGTGCCGAGTGGATTATTAGGTGCACCGCCCGGAATATTTTTTCTGTGATATGCTTTATTTTTATATTTATTAATAATGCAAAATGTTCCTTCTGGCGTAGGAGTGCTTGCCCTTCCTGTTGTTACAGAAAAAGTTCGCACATAATTTCCATCTTTGAAAAAAGATAGTTGGTTTGTCACTAAATTTATAAGTAATAAATGATCTGTTCTCTCAGCAGAAACAATTGGTACATATAAAAATAAGAAAAGAAATAATAATGTAAGTGAACATGCTTTTTTCATCAATGTCACCTCCACATTCTCCTTGAAATCTCACCATAATATGCTATGTGGTTCATTTAGTTTTTACTATAAATTCAATTCTTATGAATGAGAGTTGACCTTAAAGGTCAGTCTCTTTTTTACGCGCTCTTAAAAATATCGGCGGAAATAGTACATTTATCCCGCTATTCGCGGGCAGTAAGCCGCCACCTCAAGATTCCAAAAAAGGCGAAAAGGGTAGGTGGAGGGTAGGTGGAGGATAACTGCTGGCATACGCCCCCCGATTGATGAGAGCTTTCCACCAGTGGGGATAAAACCTCCCACTGATGGAAGTTTCACTTTATCGGCGCTTCGACACAATATAAAGACCCTCCGACATGCAAATAGTCGGTCCACCAGCTAGTCCAATACCATCTAACCGTTTACAATAACGCCGCCATTAACATGAAGTATTTGTCCAGAAACATAAGTAGAATCATCAGAAGCTAAATACACATATGCTGGCGCTAACTCAGATGGTTGTCCTGGCCGTTTCATTGGTACATTGCTGCCAAATTCCGATACTTTTTTCTTATCAAAACTTGACGGGATTAGGGGTGTCCAAATGGGACCTGGTGCAACTCCGTTAACACGAATACCTTTTGGAACTAGCGATTTTGCCAATGAACGTGTAAAGGAGACAATCGCACCTTTTGTTGCTGAATAATCGATTAACTGCTCATTTCCTTCGTATGCCGTAATGGAAGCAGTATTCACAATTGTATCGCCTTGTTTTAAATGAGCTAGTGCTGCTTTTGTTATATAAAAATACGAGAAGATATTAACACGAAATGTCTTTTCCAGCTGCTCTGCTGTAATTTGCTCTAAACCTTGCTGCGGATATTGCTGAGCAACATTATTCACAACAATATTTAAACCTCCCAATTGCTTTGCAGCCTCCGCTACAACTTGCTGACAATGCTGTTCATCACTTACATCTCCCGGAAATAAAAAACATTGTACACCTTGCCCTTCTACCCAACGCTTCGTTTCCTCTGCATCTTCATGTTCATCTAAATAAGCAATTGCTATATTCGCGCCTTCTTTTGCAAAAGCAATCGCTACTGCTCGGCCAATTCCGCTGTCTCCTCCTGTAATAAGTGCGTATTTCCCTTGCAACTTCCCGCTCCCTTTATACTTCTCATCTATACATTTTGGGCGTGGATTCATGATTTTCTCAATACCCGGCTGTTTCTCTTGATGCTGCGGGGGCAATGTTTTCTTTGGTTGTTCTTGTTGCGTCATATAGAAAAAACCTCCTTATCATATCTCTTTCTTATGATGTGCCAAATCAAAAAATATACTTATTCTTACAAAAGCGAAATATATACGTAAAAAAGACCTTTAATATTCGAAATTTCTACATAAAATAAAGAGAAATGTAAGTTTTTTTATGTAAACCTCTTGCCAAAAAACAAAATAACGAATATTATATATAACTGTTGTGTAAATTATTCGTAAAAAGAAAGGATGTTTTTATGTTTAACCTTTCAAAACATCAAACTTCTATTAAAACTGAAATTATGGCTGGTATTATTACCTTCTTAACAATGGCATATATTATTGTCGTAAACCCAGTCATCCTTGGTGATGCAGGCGTTCCATTTGAACAAGCATTTACAGCGACAATCATCGCTGCTGTTGTCGGAACATTATTTATGGCATTCTTTGCAAATTTACCAATTGCACTTGCACCAGGAATGGGATTAAATGCTTATTTTGCTTACTCTGTTGTAAAAACTCATGAAGGTATGACATATGCAATTGCTTTCTCTGCTGTATTCGTAGCAGGTCTAATTTTAATTTTGCTATCATTAACTTCTTTCCGTACAAAATTAATGGAAGCTATTCCTGAAAACTTAAAACATGCAATTACAGCTGGTATCGGTTTATTTATCGCATTTATCGGCTTACGTCTGACAGGCATCGTTACGAAACATCCCTCCAATTTAGTTGGGCTTGGAGATCTTCACTCTCCGCCTGTTTTACTTGCATTAGCTGGACTCGGTATTACATTAGTACTTATGTCTTTAAACGTGAACGGTGCATTATTTATCGGTATGTTATTAACGGGAGTTATCGCTTACTTTACTGGTCAATTAACATTTTCAAACGGAATTACATCTCTGCCAGGTTTACCTGAAGGCGTGATTGTTTCTAATCCAATTACAGCATTTTCTGACGTTATTAACTATGGATTATACGGTGTTGTCTTCTCGCTCCTCCTTGTAACATTATTCGATACAACAGGTACATTACTTGGAGTTGCACAGCAAGGCGGGTTTATGAAAGATGGTAAACTTCCAAAATCCGGTCGTGCCCTTCTTTCAGATTCTATCTCAGCAACGATTGGCTCAATGTTCGGTACAACACCATCGACTGCTTATATCGAATCTTCTGCTGGTGTTGCTGCCGGTGGGCGTACAGGTTTAACAACACTAACTGTTGCGATATTATTTGCAGTAGCTGCATTCTTCGGCCCGCTTGTCGGCGCAGTATCTGGTGTTGCCGCAATTACAGCTCCATCATTAATTATTGTTGGTAGTTTAATGATGGGCACAGTTCGTCATATTGATTGGGATACATTTGATGAAGCTTTCCCAGCATTTTTAGTTATTTTAACCATGCCGCTTACATCAAGCATTGCAACAGGTATTGCGCTCGGCTTCATTTCATACCCGCTTATGAAAATGGCAAAAGGTCAATTTCGTGCAGTTCATCCGCTTTTATACGTATTCGGTATTTTATTCGCTTATCAGTTAGTATTCATACCACATTAAGCTTCCTCTTTATGAGGAAGTTTTTTCATAAAAAATGTTTGACACCTATATAGAAATGTGGAATAATTCAAACTAGTCAAATATTCGATGTCTTATCAAGAGCAGGTGGAGGGATGAGCCCTACGAAGCCCGGCAACCGACCCATAAATGGGCACGGTGCTAATTCTTACAACACAATCATGTGTTGAGAGATAAGAGAAATGTGATAAGACGTCTTTTCTATGAAAAGACGTTTTTTATTTCCTCTCCCTCCCCGCTCTTGTAAATTGGGGAGGGATTTTTATGAAGAAATTATGTTCAATCTTATTAATTATTCTATTATTCACATTAACAGCCTGTAAAAATGAACAAGATGCTGTTTCAACACAAAAACAACAAACAGCTACAAAAGAAACAACTTCAAAACAAGAAACTTCACAAACGGAAATTCCAAAACAAGTACAAAAACCTTTAAAAGTTGCTTTAATTATGCAAATGTCTATTGGCACTTTCTCTTCTCAATATATTGAAGGAGTAAAAAAGCAAATTGAACAATTCGGCGGAAGCGTTCAAGTGTACAACTCCGATAACGATTTAGCAAAGATGGCTGCCAATTTAGATGCTGCTATTAACGCAAAAGTGGATGGAATTTTAATTGATCATGGGCGCTCTGAAGCATTAAAACAAGGTGTAGAAAAAGCATTACAAGCAAATATTCCCGTCGTAGCATTCGATAACGATTTACGTTTACCTGGTGTTACTGTTATTGATCAAGATGACTATAGCCTCGCATGGAAATCATTAAAAACATTAGCTGAAGATTTAAACGGAAAAGGAAATATTGCCGTTGTATGGGTTGGCGGATTTGCCCCGATGGAACACCGCAGCGTCATTATCGATGCCTTTTACAAACGTTACCCAAACATAAAAGAAGTAGCTCGCTTTGGTACAGCTAGTAACAATACCGCTCTAGATACGCAAGCACAAGTAGAAGCATTGCTAAAAAAATATCCAAAAAAGGGAGAGTTAGATGCTATTTTTGCAGCTTGGGATGAATTTGCAAAAGGTGCAGTAAAAGCACTAGAACAAGCAGGCCGAACAGATATAAAAGTGTACGGTATTGATTTAAGCAACGAAGATTTACAACTCATGCAAAAATCAAATTCTCCATGGGTCGCAACAGCTGCTACAGATCCAGCTGAAGTAGGGAAAGTACAAGTACGCTTCTTATATCAAAAGATTGCAAGAGAACATACGCCAGATATTTATTCATTAGAACCACACCTTGTAAAGAAAAGTAATTTACCGACTGAAAATGTAGCAATGGAACAGCTATCGAAATACATAAACGGCTGGGGCAACTCAAAAGATGCTTACTCACCTTGGATGAATAAATTAGAGAAGGAGAAGAAATAATGACATTTTCACTCCAAAACATTACACATCATTATACAGATGTCCCGGTATTACAAGATGTTTCTATGACGATTAAAAAAGGACAAATACACGCGTTACTAGGAATGAACGGAGCAGGAAAAAGTACTTTATTAAAAATTGCAACCGGAGAAATCACTCCGGTTGCTGGAAAACTTCTCATCGATGAGAAAGTAGTCTCTTTTTCTTCACCACGAGATGCAAAAAAACATGGCATTGCTTTCGTAACACAAGAAGTTGATCATGGATTAGTTCCAAATTTGTCTGTACTAGAAAATGTACTCCTTGATTATTTAGCTATGCAAAACAAAACATTTTTTTCAAAATCAAAACTCGTGCAGCTTGCAGAACATTACTTGCACGCCGTACATGTTGATCTGAATGTATGGAAAGACATTTCAAATTGTTCTTTACACGAAAAACAATTGCTTCTCATTGCTCGTGCCCTATCAAATAACGCAACTTTTCTCTTATTAGATGAACCTACTTCGTCACTTGGTCCTAAAGAAGCAGCAAACTTCGGTAATTTATTACAACAATTAAAAGCACAAGGAATTGGAATTGTTTTAATTTCTCATCGCATTTCAGAAATTAGACAATATGCAGATGTTGTAACTGTATTACGAGACGGAAAAGTTGCACTGTCTGAAGCTACCTCAACAATTAGCGACCAACAAATTATTGAAGCGATGACAGGAAAACAAATAACAATGCATGCAAATACACAAAGTAAATTAGAAACACCATATATATTTCAAGCTGACAATCTTTATACATATCGGAATCGTCCTCCCTTGTCCCTTCACATTCGTAAGGGGGAAACAGTTGTCATATATGGATTAATAGGCAGCGGAAAAACGACTCTTGCAGAAACATTATTTGGTGCTCGTCATTCTTATAAAGCAGTCATTACTAATAAGAACATAAAAATTAAAACGCCGCGCGATGCCATTCAAGCAAAGATTGCGCTCGTACCCGAAGAAAGAAGAAAACAAGGATTATTTTTATCGGAAAGCATTACAGATCATTTAAATTTACATCAATCCGGCTGGAAACAATCGCGTTCAGAAAGAAATCATGCGGAAGCAGCCATTTCTTCATTTCGTATTTCGCCAAACGATCCAAATGCATTCATCCATTCACTTAGCGGCGGGAATCAACAAAAGGTTTCTATAGCAAAATGGATTGGATTTAACCCAAACATATTTCTTTTAGACGAACCTACAAAAGGAGTAGACGTTGCTGCGAAGCAAGATATCTTTCAATTTATTAAACAAATCACAGCAGCTGGTAACTCGGTTATATATTTCACTGGAGAACAAGATGAAGCATTACAAATCGCAGATCGCATTCTTATATTAGCAAACGGAGAATTTATAGGAGAATATCTTCCACATGAACTATCTCCAGAACAACTTTTACATCTATCTGAAGGGAGCCATTCCATTGAATCTAGTTCATGAAACAAAATCAAAAAAGCAACTTATACCTACTAATCTTTTCTATCAATTTAGCACAATCGCTATTATTATAGGTGTTACGATTTTCTTTTCAATTGTAAATGATTCTTTCTTAACTTATAAAAATATTAGTGATATTTTACGCTCTGTTTCTATTGTTACATTACTTGCAATCGGAGTTACATTTACATTAATAGTTGACGGTTTCGATTTATCAGTTGGATCAACAGCTAGCTTAGCAACAATTGCTTCTGCAGCATGTCTTGTTTTATACAGACAGGAATTGTTACTTACACTACTAATCCCCATTTGCTGCGGGCTATTAGTTGGATTACTAAACGCATTACTCATTATCCGTATTAAACTATCTGATTTACTTGCTACATTAAGTGTGATGTACATTGTTAACGGAATTCACCTAACATTTTCAAAAGGCTCTTCTATTTATGAAGGAATGTCTAGCACGAACGGCACTGCTTCCGGACATTTTATCCCTTCCTTTTTATTTATTGGTCAAGGTTCTATCGCGAGTGTCCCAGTTCCTGTAATCATCATGCTGATCATTGTACTCATTTCATATTTATTTTTAGAAAAAACAACGTATGGACGCTTCTTTTACATGACAGGTGGAAACCGTGAAGCTGCTCGATTAGCCGGAATTCCTACAGATCGTTACCGTTTATATGCGTATATGATCAGTGGGCTTCTCGCTTCTATTGGCGGCATCGTTCTTAGCAGCCGTATTGGGACTGGTCAAGTATCAGCTGGTGCACCACTATTAATGGACGCTGTCGCTGCCGCTTATATTGGCTATGCAATGTTCGGTGCCAAAAAACCGAACGTAATTGGAACTTTTCTTGGCTCTATTCTAATTGGTATCATTTTAAATGGTTTAACAATGATGAACGTTCCTTATTATGCTCAAGATATTGTAAAAGGAAGTATTCTCGTTGCTGCTCTTGCCTTTTCATTCACCAAAAAGAAGCTTGCTCGCTAAATAAAAAGGTGACTCATATTATCTTGAGTCACCTTTTTACTTAGCAAGAAATTGCACTAAATCTTCATGCATTTTCTCAGCATCTTGAAATCCTTGCTCATACAAGCGCTGTAATTTTTCTGGATTCTTCTCCATACGATCCACTTCTAATTGGTCTGTCGGACGAATAACAAATATATTCCCTGCTGCCTCTTCTTTTTCAATATAATGAAGTGTCTCATTATATATTTCATAACGGGCTAGCATGGTGTTTACTAAATTAGGATATTTTTTATACGCTTTCGCTGCAATCCAGCCAAATTTTGATTTTTTCTTCGCATAGCCTTTATTTCTTGTCAAAACAACAACTGATTTTTGATAACCATCTACCTGTGCCTTCCGAACAGGAATTGGATCTGAAATTCCACCATCCAATAGCTTTTTCCCGCCAAATTCTACAACAGGTGCTACAAATGGCAATGAACTTGATGCCTGTAGTAATGTTAATGCTTCTTCTTGTGTACGTCCCTTTTCAAAATAAACAGGCTGTCCAGTTTCACAATCCGTCGCTCCTACAAGCAAACGCTGTTCCGTATTAAAATAGGTTTCAAAATCAAATGGAACATGCTGCTTTGGGATTTCACGAAAAATAAAGTCCATATCAAACAGCTGACGCTTTCTCCACAAGTTTTTATACGATAAATATCTTGGATGCGTCACATATTCAATGTTTACTGTTTTATTTCTTTCCTTTTGTCTTGAAAGATACGACGCTGCATTACATGCACCTGCCGATACACCAATCACATATGGAAAATATAAATCATTTTCCATAAAGTACTCCAATACACCCGCTGTATATACACCGCGCATACCGCCGCCTTCTAATACTAGACCCGTATTTTTGAGCATTTCCTTCTCCTCTTTCTACATAATATATATATAGACTTTAATCATTCACATTGTTAAGTATCTCTTTCTATTATATAGAAAATTTTTAAGAAACCCTATTCAGAAGACTTACAAAATGGAAAAAATCGTATTCATATACATGAATACGATTCGAGTATGCCCTACATCCGCTGATCCGCCACAATATGAATATCAATGTTCTTCGTCTGTCTCATAATTTCATTTACAATCGAGCCTTTTCGAATTTCTTCCCATCTTGTTCTTGCTGATTGTCCTAATAAAATTTGTGTTACCTGCAATCGTTTTGCAACTTGAATAATCGTATCCGCAGGCTTATTTCCCTTGGTTTCTTCTAATAAAAATGTGGCGTCAAACTGACTCGTTAAAGCTTTCCATTCGTTAATAACCTGTTTCTTTGCTTCTGATAAAGATTCAATATTTTCTCTTTCTACATTTAATACATATAACTCTGCATTTAAACGGTTTGCCATGCGCCAGCCTCGACGAATGAGCTTTTCCGCCGTTGAGCTGTACTGAACACAAACAAGGATTTTTTCTTTCACTCCAATTGGTTCTTCAGCAAATTGGCTAATTTTCTCATCCATATCATCTGCAACTTCTCGAAGTGACAATTCACGGAGCGCACCTAAATTATTAAGCGTAAAAAAATGATTTAAACTGCGCTGAATTTTTTCTTCCTTATATATCTTTCCATCCATCAATCGTTTTCTAAGTACTTCCGGCGTTACATCCACAAGCTGAATTTCATTTGCCTTTTGTAAAATAAAATCAGGAATGCGCTCCCTTACTTTCACACCTGTAATTTGCTCCACAATATCATGTACGCTTTCTAGATGCTGGATATTAAATGCAGATAAAACATCAATACCGGCATCCACTAATTCTTCCACATCCATATAACGTTTTTTATGTTTAGAGCCTGGAATATTTGTATGAGCCAACTCATCAACAATAACAACTTGCGGTGCCCGTTTTATAATTGCTTCTACATTAAGCTCGTGAAACACTTTTCCTTTATACTCAATTTCTTTTAAAGGAACAGCCTCTAAATCAGCGATAGCATCGTCTGTTTCTTTTCGCCCATGTGTTTCAATTAAACCAATAACAACATCAATGCCTTCTTTTCGCATCTCTCTCGCATCAAATAGCATTTTATAACTTTTCCCCACTCCAGGAGCTGCTCCGACATAAAGCTTTAATTTTCCTCGATTCAGTTGACGAATATATTCTAAATATTCTTCTGGTGTACGCCTTTGGAATGTTGGCTTATAGTCATCTGCATACATCACAAATTCCCCCTCTCCCTACCAAACAATGCTACCCCAATCACATAGATTGAGGTAGCATTGTTATTATCCCGCTATTCGCGGGCAGTAAGACCCCTACCTTGGATTCAGAGAAAAGCGAAGAAGATAGGTGGAGAATAACTGCCCGTAAAAACCCGATTGGTGCGAGCTTTCCATCAGTGGGGAATAAAGCGCCCCACTGATGGAAGTTTCACTTTATTTGATCATTTTTTGTAATTCTAAATTTAACTTCAACACATTGACACGATCTTCACCAAATAGTCCGAGTGCTTTCCCCTCTGTTTGAGATTCAATAAGCTTATTGATTTTTTCTTTCGGAATATTCGTTATTTTAGAGATACGATCCACTTGTGCGTAAGCTGCCTGTGGACTAATATCAGGATCTAATCCTGAACCTGAATTCGTTACTAAATCCATCGGAACCTCAGTTACAGGAACTGTTGGATTTTCCTTCTTCCAATCTTCCACACTCTTTTCTACACGTTTTAATAAATCTGGATTAGATGGTGCATAGTTTTTAGATCCGGATGCTTCTGCTTTATATTCTATACTAGACACACGTCCATGAAAATAACGTGGATCTGTAAAGTTTTGACCAATTAACTTTGAACCAATCACTTCATTTTTTTCATTATATATAAGACTTCCGTTCGCATTATCTTTCATAACCGCTTGTGCGATTCCTGTGACAAGCAATGGATATACAAGCCCGCATACAATAAGAAACGTAAAGGTTATACGAATGACAGGTGAAAGTATCTTTTGTTTTTCAAACATTTTCATTTCCCCTTTTCCTTAAATGAACAGCGCTACAATCATATCAATCAGCTTAATACCAACGAATGGAACAACCATTCCACCAAGTCCGTAGATAAATAAATTACGTCCTAACAATGCATTGGAACTCATCGGTTTGTAAGCAATCCCCTTCATTGCTAGCGGAATAAGCAGCGGGATAATAATCGCGTTAAAAATAAGCGCTGATAAAATCGCTGATAACGGTGAATGTAATTTCATAACATTCAGGGCTTCCATTTGTGGAATTGCCAATGTAAACATTGCTGGAATAATCGCAAAGTATTTGGCAATATCATTTGCGATACTAAATGTTGTTAATGCACCGCGTGTCATTAATAGCTGCTTACCAATTCCTACAACTTCAATAATTTTCGTTGGGTTTGAATCTAAATCAATCATATTTGCCGCTTCTTTCGCTGCAGCGGTACCGCTATTCATCGCAAGACCAACATCCGCTTGTGCTAAAGCTGGTGCATCATTTGTACCATCACCTGTCATCGCAACAAGCTTTCCTTTTTCTTGCTCTGCTTTTATTACTGCAATTTTATCTTCCGGCTTACATTCTGCTACAAATTCATCCACACCCGCTTCTTTTGCAATTGTTGCGGCAGTAAGCGGATTATCACCTGTACACATTACTGTTTTAATCCCCATTTGACGAAGCTGTTCAAATCGTTCACGCATACCTGGTTTGACAGTATCTTTTAAATAAATTAATCCGTAAATACGATCATTCGCTGCAACTGCAAGTGGTGTACCACCTTCTTTCGCAATTAAATCAGCTTTTTGATTTAAGTCTTTCGGAACTGTACCGCCTTGTGATTGTACCCATTCAAGTACAGCACCAACTGCACCTTTTCGTACTTTTGTACCATCTACTAAGTCAACACCGCTCATTCGTGTCTCGGCTTTAAATGGAACAAACTCACCTTGCTCAGCAAGTGTACCATTATAAGAAAATGCTTTTGATTGTACGTATTCAATAACAGAACGTCCTTCTGGTGTTTCATCTAATACAGAGCTAAGCGCTGCCCATTTTGCAACTTGTTCAATTGTTTCATTTCCCACTGGCAAAAGCGTGTGCGCCATACGATTACCGAATGTAATTGTACCTGTTTTATCTAAAATAATTGTGTTAATATCACCAGCTGCTTCAACTGCTTTACCACTCATTGCTAAAACGTTAAACTTCGTTACACGATCCATCCCTGCAATCCCAATTGCAGATAACAAACCACCGATTGTTGTTGGAATTAAACAAACAAGAAGCGCAACAAGTATAGACATATCAATTTGAAAACCAAGATAATTCGTAAAGATTGGTAACGTAACAACAACGATTAAGAAAATAAGTGTTAAACTCGTTAATACCGTATTAAGAGCAATTTCATTTGGTGTTTTTTGACGAGATGCTCCTTCTACTAAAGAAATCATTTTATCTAAGAAAGATTCACCAGGATTACTCGTAATTTGAATTGTAATTTCATCACTAACAACGATCGTACCACCTGTAACGGAGCAAAAATCACCACCAGCCTCTTTCATAACTGGTGCAGATTCTCCTGTAATAGCTGATTCATCAACAGATGCTAAGCCGCGAATAACTTCCCCGTCACTTGGAATCATTTCGCCTTGCTTTACAATAACAACATCACCTTTTCTCAGTTCAGTTGCTGAAACTTGAACAACATTTCCATTCTCTCTTATTACATTTGCAAATACATCTTTTTTAGATTGTTTTAAAGAATCAGCTTGCGCTTTTCCCCGCCCTTCTGCTAATGCTTCTGCAAAATTAGCAAACAAGACAGTGAATAATAGAATAAGAGAAACCGTTATATTGAACCACCCTGGTATATTTTTAGATACATTCGGTAGAAATGATAAGATCAACGTTAGGAAAAATCCAATTTCCACCACGAACATAATCGGATTTTTCACCATAACTCGCGGGTTCAATTTTGCAAATGCTTCTTTTATAGCATGTGTGATAATATCACGATCCATTTTTTTCTCTTGCTTTACTTCATTTTCTGCTACTATTTTTGATGATGCAATCGATTGATTCGGTTGTTTATCTTTTACCACTACAGGTTTCATCATTTACCCTCCGTTACTTCAATGTAAGAAATTCTGCGATTGGCCCTAACACTAACATCGGGAAGAACGTTAATGCACCAACAATTACGATTGTTCCAATGAAAATGCCGCCAAATAAACTATTATCTGTACGGAATGTTCCGATTGTTTCTGGCACTACCGTTTTCTCTTTTAATGAAGATGCTACAGCCAACATTGTAATTAAGCTGAAATAACGTCCCAAGAACATCACTATGCCAGTCGTAATATTCCAAAATGGTGCGCTATCTCCTAGCCCTCCAAAAACTGAACCATTATTTGCAGCTGAAGAGGTATATTCATATACAATTTGTGTCAAACCATGAAATCCTGAATTTGAAATTGCATCTGTTCCTAAATGAGTTGAAAATGCCAATGCTGAAAATCCTAAAATCAGTAAAGGATGAAATAGTATTGTTACCGCAATCAATTTCATTTCCTTACCTTCAATCTTTTTCCCTAAAAATTCTGGTGTACGCCCCACCATTAATCCTGAAATAAAGACAGCGATCATTGCGTACATAATGATATTGACAAAACCAGCACCAACTCCGCCAAATACTGTATTTAACATCATATTTACAAGTGGTACCAATCCACCAATTGGTGTTAACGTATCGTGCATTGTATCAACAGCACCTGTTTCTGCTGCAGTTGTTACGGTAGCATACAGTGACGAAAATACTGTTCCAAATCGAACTTCTTTTCCTTCCATACTGCCTTGATTATGCTGCATGCCTATTTGATTTAACACTGGATTTCCATGTAATTCTGCCGTCACAATTGTTGCAAATCCCATTAAAAACACGATGAATAAAGAAGCGAAAAGAACACGTCCTTGTTTTTTATTCCCAACCATTCTTCCATACGTAAATGGTAAAGATGTTGGTAACAGCATCATTAGCATCATTTGTAAGATATTACTTATTTGACCCGGATTTTCAAATGGATGCGCCGAATTCGCATTAAAAAATCCTCCCCCGTTGTTCCCTAATTCCTTAATAGAAAGGAAAGAAGCAACTGGACCACGTAATATGCTTTGTTTGGCCCCTTCAATTGTATGAGCTGTAACTGCTCCGTCCAACGTTTGCGGTACACCTAGAGCAACGAAGACCAACGCTGTTACAAACGCAATTGGAAGAAAAACCCTTGTTAACGCGCGTGTAAAATCTACGAAGAAGTTCCCAAGTTCCTTACCCGCTAATCCTCTTATAAAAGCCATTACAAGCGCTAATGTTGTTGCTGGCGCTGTAAACATTAAAAACGTAATCGCGATTAATTGCGAAAAGTACGATAAACCATTTTCACCGCTATAATGCTGTAAATTTGTATCTGTCATAAAACTAATAGCTGTATTAAAAGCAAGCGTAGGTTCCATACCTTTAACATGAGCTGGATTTAATGGCAATACTCCTTGCAAGCGAAAGATGAAATACACAACAACAATCATAAAACCATTAAGAGCAACTAATGATAATGCGTATTGCTTCCAACTCTGGTTATAAGGCTTAATACCCGAGATTTTGAAGATGATTTTTTCAACAGGGCCAAATATTTTGTCTAATTTACGATTCCCTTGGAACGCCTTCTCTAAATAAATTCCGGTTGGCTTTGCAACAAGAATAAATAATAACATTGTGACCAAAACTGCAATCCAAATCATAATAAACGCTTCCCCCTAATTAAAACTTTTCTGGATTTAATAATGCATAAACTAAGTACACGGTAAGTAAGGCAACAATAATTGATACTGCAATAATCATTACTTCTTCCCTTCCTTCACAACATTATCCGACCATCTTGCAAGGCCAATCATTGATCCAACTAACACGATTAAAATCCCTATCATAGCGATATCCAACATTCTTTATCCCTCACTGATTGTAAAATTTTACCATTCGAAGCATAAAAAAGAACACTGAGGCTCTACTCAGTGTTCGAAAATGAACAACACAAAAGTAAACCTCCTCTCCAAACGCTTACGAGGTTAGCTGTCGGATTCGGGCCTAAAGAGTAGCCCTACTTTCGTAATGAAAGATTCACCCCAAGTGACAATGCACAAAATTGGTTCCCCCGCTCCATTTCTGGACTCAGCGATATCAGGTTGTTTTTTGGAAATTTTATGAACAATTTATGAAAGTAAATATACTCCTCTAAATTTCACTTGTAAAGAGGTGAAATGGCTAAAATATGAAAATATAAGACCTTTTAAACGCTTACATTGAGATAAAATACGCTTTTATCATCTTTTTTCTGTTGTTTTCTTCTTTTTTCATAAAATAGACGTTCTTTTGCAAACTTAAAACAAAAAGGTTACCTCAATACATGAGATAACCTTCAAAATAATTAATCTAAATCATGAAAAAACGAACGTAAATTTCGCCCCCTAACATATACTTGCACTAATTCTTCATGTTGTTTTTCATATTCGATAATGTCTTGCTCTAAATATAAACAAATATCTTCTGGTGGCAGAATTGCAGATGGCTTCGGAAAGAGTGGATCATATTCAACTAGCTCATGTACTCGTTCTAATGATAGAGCCCAGCGCTTTGCTAAATCACGACAAAGGAATATTTTCATATTCGTTTCCTCCGCTCCTACTCTAAAATCAAAAATGAAATGTTATCACAAGTTGTAAACACTACTAAGTTAGCTCCAATAGCTTTATAGAGGTGCTTTGGATATTGTTTATTTCGCGTGACAACCGTAATAGGTGCATAAAAAGAAAAGCGAATACGCTCTGCAAAAAAACTAATTGTGGATAATTCATCTGCTAGCAAAATTACTTTTTTAATTCCTTTACACATTTTCACAATCATTCTTGAATCAGTTGGACAGTAATACGCTTGCTGAAATCCACAAGCTTTCACTTCATTAACCATATGCTCATTCTCTGTGAAAATGATTATTTTACTTTGTAAAGGCGCTAAACTGTGTAAACTCTTAATTTTTTCCGCTTCTCCTACACAAATGAGTGTGTACTCTTTTTCCTCATCCATGTATTTCATCCTCCCCGCATAAAAGAATTTTAAATTATGTTATTAAAATTCTTTTACACTAGTCGGACCGATGAATTGATGTATTCATTTGCATCATCCTCTCTCAATACGCTTACGGAGTTAGCTGTCGGATTCGGGCTTTGAGAGTAGCCCTACTTTCGTTGTGAAAGATTCACCCCTAGTGACAATGCACGAAATTGGTTCCTCCGCTCCAGTTTCTGGATTAAGCGTTCTAAAAAAATAGATTCTGGCTGATATAGTACTCCTAATTTTGGAAAAAGTAAACAAGAAAAAAGCCAGTTTTTTTAACTGGCTTCCCAAAATACAATACATATTTATGCATTTATACTTCTACGTCCATAAGCAAAATGATTTGTTGGTCCGTGACCGCTTCCAATGTTCAGTTCATCTTCAATTGCTATACTAATAAAATGCTTTGCTTCACGAACTGCTTCTTCAATCTCATAACCTTTTGCTAATCCTGCCGTTACAGCTGCGGCAAATGTACATCCGCTTCCGTGTGTTTGCGTAGAATCAATGCGTTCACTTCTGTACTCCATGAATTCATTGCCATCAAACAATAAGTCTATTACTTCATTTCCTTGATATGCGGCATGCCCGCCCTTCATGACAACAAACTTTGCACCTAAATGATGCAATACTTTGGCAGCTTCTTTACTATCTTCAATTGTATGAATCTTCATTCCTGTTAACACTTCAGCTTCTGGAACATTTGGAGTAATTACCGTTGCAAGCGGCAACAAATGTTCTTTTAATGCAGCAACAGCTTCTTGTTGTAATAAAGATGCTCCACCTTTTGCAATCATAACAGGATCTAACACAATATTATTCCATGAAAATGATTTAATGTTTTCAGCTACGATTTTAATAATTTCACTACTAAATAACATACCAAGTTTTACTGCATCTGGCGTTAAATCCGCACCGATAGAATGTAACTGTTCTTGAATACCTTCCACTGGAACAGGATATACTCCTTGCACGCCAAGTGTATTTTGTGCAGTAATCGCTGTAATTGCAGTCATTCCGTACACACCAAGCTCTTGAAACGTTTTTAAATCCGCTTGAATACCTGCACCGCCGCCGCTATCAGAACCAGCAATTGTTAATGCTTTATTCACTTTCATTTTACTCACCCTTTTTAACCAAAGTAACGATGATAAATTGTTTTTGCTTCTGCAATATCTTTTGTACCATGTACGAGCACACGACCGTCTTGAAATGCTACTAATCGTTTATCGTCAATAGAAAACGACAATAGATACGGATTAACTGTTAAATCTGCGACACGATCTTGCAGGAGATTTTTATACATAGAAAGATCGAACTGTTCTTTATATGGCGGACGAATTTGCACTGTATTCCTGCCGCATAGAACAGCTGTCTTAGAAGTATTTTCCTTACTTAAATATGGATAAATTGCTTCCTCTCCGCATGATAAACATTGTTTTTTTCTCAATTTCTGTACATTCATACATGAATATTCATTTTTCCATACATCAAATGAAACAAGTCCATCACGAAGGGCTTCATAATCCTCTACTAAAATCTTTAATGCCTCTGCAATTTGATGTGCTACAACGATTGATACAGCAGGTGAAATAATCCCTGCTGTATCACATGTCGCTCCGCCAAGAGGGATAGATTGTAATAAACAAGATAAACACGGTGTCTTTCCTGGTAAAATCGTATAAGAAAGACCGTAACTACCGACACAAGCTCCATAAATCCATGGCACTGAATGTTTTTGTGATATATCATTTACAATAAAACGGGTCTCAAAGTTATCTGTTGCATCGATAATAAGATCTATACCTGTAACAAGTTCCTCTAGTTCCTCCGCTGTTACATCTTGTACGTAAGCTTCTACAACTACATCGCTATTAATAGCCTGTAAGCGGCGCTTTGCTGCCACTGCTTTTGGTAAATGATTTTGTACATCTTCCTCACAGTATAACTGTTGGCGCTGAAGATTACTCCAATCAATGTAATCGCGGTCAACAATCGTTACTTTGCCAACTCCAGCGCGAACAAGCATCTCTGCATTCGCGCTGCCAAGTGCTCCTGCCCCGATAATGAATACATGTTTTTCTCTTATTTTTTGCTGTCCTTCTTCTCCAATTGGAGAAAACAACACTTGACGAGAATATCGACTATTCAAGAATACTCATTCCTTCTAACGGGCTGCTTGCAGTCGCACAACGCTTACGTGCAATACGTCCTGCCTCAAAACCTAATCGTCCTGCATGAATACTAAGTTTCATTGCTTCCGCCATTTTCACAGGATCTTTTGCTCCAGAAACAGCTGTATTTAATAAAACACCATCTGCACCTAATTCCATCGCAAATGCTGCATCAGCTGGACTACCGATACCAGCATCAACAATAACTGGAACAGTTGCTTGCTCAATAATAAAGCTTAAATTTAACGGATTTACAATACCAAGACCAGAACCGATTGGTGATGCACCTGGCATAATTGCATGGACACCTAATTCTTGTAGTTTACGTGCTAACACAACATCATCAGACGTATACGGCAGAACAATAAACCCTTCTTTTAATAACATTTCGGATGCTTTTAACGTTTCAACTGGATCTGGCAATAACGTTTTATCATCACCGATTACTTCTACTTTAATCATGTCACATAATCCTGATGCTTTCGCTAGTTTCGCAATACGCACTGCTTCTTCTGCTGTTTTTGCTCCTGCTGTATTTGGAAGAAGTGTATACTTTGTTACATCAATTTTTTCTAATAAATTCGGTTGCTCTGCATCAAAAATATCCATACGGCGCACCGCAAATGTTAAAATTTCTGCCTCTGATACTTCAATTGCTTTCTTCTGTACATCAAAATCAGAAAATTTCCCTGTTCCTAATAACAACCTAGAATGAAAAGTAAATGGTCCAATCTTTAACATAATCAACCGCCTCCTACGAATGTTACAATTTCAATTTGATCTCCATCAAAAACAGATGTATCTTGATGATCATCTTTTTGTAAAATGTCTTGATTGCGTTCTACAACAACAATTTTCATCTCTAATCCTAAATGAACAAGCAAATCGGCTACCGTTTTAACCTCACTTGGCACCTCTACTTGCCTGCCGTTAATTTTTAAGTTCAATCTTTCATCCCCTTACTAAATAGATTGTGAAAGCAATGAATCTAGTAAACGATTATCTTGCTTTCCGTCTATAAGATCAGCTATATATTGACCCGAAACTGGACTTAATAAAATTCCATTTCGATAATGGCCAGTACAAGCATATAAACCAGTAATTTCTTCATGCATACCGATATATGGCATACTATGATTGGATTGTGGACGTAATCCTGCCCATGCACTTTCCCATTCCGCTTCTTTTAATGCCGGAAGGATACTATAGGCACGCTCTAATATAGAAGTAATACTCTCTGGACGTACCGCTTTGTTATATGTATGGGGCTTCATTGTCGCTCCAATGACATAACGTCCACCTCGTTTTGGTGCAATATAAAATCGCTCTTGAAAAATAGGGGCTTGTAGCAGCGGCTTACGACTGCGCACCGCAACAACTTCACCTTTAACAGGATATGTCCCCCACTCACTATGAAAATATTCTAGTAGTTTTGTACTCCATGAACCTCCAGCAATTACTACTTTCTCACATAATATAGTTCCTTCGGTTGTAAGCAATCCTGTCACGTGATTATCCTTAATTTGAATATCAAACACTTCAGTTTCTTCATATATATCCGTTCCAGATATCGCAGCAGAGTGGGCAAATGCTTTCGTCAGCTCAGGTGCAATTACATGGCCATCTTTTGGATGATATACCGCTCCAATAATAGAAGAGGATAAAAATGGTTCCTTTTCGCGCAGCTCTTCACCTGAGATAAAATGTGACTCTTCTCCTGTTTGCTGCTGCCATTTCATAATATGAAGGAGTCGCACGCTCTCTTCTTCACTCTGAGCAATGCGGTAAATTCCTTTTTCTTCATATCCTATATCAATTCCGGTTTTATCACGCAATACACTTGCAAGCTTTGGAAACATCGCGCGGCTTTGCCTACCTAATTCAAACAGCGGATCGTATTCATCCCATTCCGCCTGTACACCTAGTAATCCAGCCGCTGCTTTAGACGCTTCAGAAGCAATCTTTTGTTTTTCAATGATGGCAACTTTATAGCCTCTTTCAGCAAGAAAATGTGCAACTGAACTTCCGATTACACCGCCGCCAACGATGGCAACATCATATATTTTTTTCATGATTTCTCGCCCACTTTCGTATCGTTTCCTTATATAGTTTCGCTTGTTCATTCGGCTTTACTGCGCTTAAAATTCCGGACATAATTGCAATACCAGTAGCCCCGGTGCCAAGTACTTCTGCTGTATTATCGGGAGTAATTCCTCCAATAGCCGTAATCGGAATTGTTAAACGTTTTGCCATTTCTGTAATTTCTTCTAATCCTCTTGGGGGAACTCCTTTTTTGGAGTTTGTTTGAAACAAATGCCCGTACATAAGAGAATCCGCACCGCTTTTAAAAGCAGCAATAGCTTCTTCAAGTGAATGAACAGAATAGCCAACATGTAAATAAGAAAATTTTTCTTTAACAAACCTTATATCAGCACTTCGATAGCCAAGCTGCACACGCCTAATATTTAATAAAATCGCAATATCAATCCGATCATTGATTACAAGTTTAGAAGAAGGAAAGCCCTTATTTAAGAGCTTTTCTACACCTTCATATAACTCTTTCGTATTTTTCTCCCGCTCACGAATGTGCAAATAATCTATTTCACTTTCAATCTCAGTTGCTATATTTGCTAACTCTTCAAATGACATACGACCATTTGATATGACGTGAAGCTCATCTTTCATATACATCCGCCTACTTTAAAATGTTTTCAAACAACTCGTTTGCTGGAACAATTTCTTTTGCCATTCCTTTTTCCTTCAACCACTTATTTTGCTTTTCCCATGAATCTGCTGTATCTGATAAAAATGGTTCATCTTTTGTTTCCATTTTATCTAATAAAATTTTCATACTTTCTTTTTCAACTTCTGGAATAAGAGGGAAATTCTCTTTTTCTTGATGGTCTAATAAAATGTTTAATGCTTCATCTGGATTTTTCTTCATAAATTCATAACCTTTTTTTGCCCCGCGTAAAAAGGCTTGCAATGTTTCTTTATCTTTCTTCAATGTTTTATCGCCAGTTACAAACACAAGTTCATGATAATTTGGTACACCGTAATCTGCTGGATTGAAATATGCTGGGTCAAACCCTTCATGGCGTAGTACTGGTACTTCATGGTTAATATATGCGCCTGTAACAGCATCTACTTTTTTCGTAGTAAGAGCCGGTACTAAATCAAAACCAACATCAACTACTTTTACGTTATTTGGATTGCCACCATCTTCTTTAATCATCGTTTTTAAATACTCTTCACTTAACGGTGTTCCTGAATATCCAACTGTTTTTCCCTCCAAATCCTTTGGAGAAGAAATGCCAGCTGATTTTAACGATACAACATGATTTAAAGGTGAGCGAACAACCGCCCCGATAGATTTCACAGGAATGTTTTCATTCGCTCTAGCAATAACCACATCCGGCTGATAGTATAATCCAACCGTTACTTTTCCTGCTGCAGCTAACGTTAATGGATCAGTTGGATTTGAAGGAAATTTAATATTTACCTTTATACCTTCTTCTTTGAAATAACCCTTTTCAATTGCCGCATAAATAAAGCTATGCACTGCATTTGGATACCAATCAAGCATTACTGTTACTTCTTTTTCACCCTTTTTCTTTTCTGATGCCGAATTGCTAGAACACCCAGCAATCATCGCAATTAATAATGTAAACACAAAGATGCGTTTTAATAATTTCATGAATGCTTCCTCCAACTAATAAACTTCTTCTCTAATATAGAAATGAATAATACAAAGAAAATAGCAAGTAATGACAATAAGACAATTGGTGCAAATACACCCGCACCATCCATTTGTGTCATCATTCGTTTACTAAAATAACCTAGTCCCGCTTGCGCTCCAAGCCATTCCCCCATTGCTGCTCCAATAACACTGAACGGCACAGCCACCTTCAAAGCAGAGAAAAAGTATGGAAGTGCGGATGGTAATTTCAATTTTAAGAAAACATCTTTTTTTGTTGCACCATATGTAATTAAAAGCTCTTCCCATTCCTTGTTCGTACTGCGGAGACCATCATATGTATTCACCGCAATTGGAAAGAACGTAATAAGTACTGTGACAACAACCTTACTCCAAATAGAGTAGCCAAACCATAAAACAAATAATGGTGCCAAAGCTGTAATCGGAATCGTTTGTGAAGCAACTAATAATGGATAAAATGCTTTCTCAGCAAATGAGCTCATACTCATCACCATCGCTAAACTAACACCTAATACAACGGAAATGCCAATACCGATAACTGTAACAGAAAGAGTTGCTGGTAAATGCACCGTAAGCAATATATCCCGCAAATCCCATATTTTTCGAACAATGGCACTTGGGGATGGTAAAATGTACATTTCATCGAGAATCCGCGCCCCTACTTCCCAACCAATAAGAAAAATAGCAATAACAATAAAAGCTGGAACATAGTCTACAATTCTCTTCATACAAGTACCTGCTTTTGTAACATCCCAATGATTTCATCTTTTAATGCCAGCATTTCTGGACGATGCAAATCCTTTCGAAATCGTTCTTGCCCAAGAGGTACAATCCGCTCTGTCAATGATGTAATGGGCTGCTCTGTTACGATAAAAATACGATTGGAAAGATAAAGCGCTTCCTCTACATCATGTGTAATAAATACAATCGTTTTTTGCCAATGTTTCCATTGTTCAAACAGCCACTCTTGCAGATATGCTTTCGTCAATGCATCGAGTGCACTAAATGGTTCATCTAATAGTAAAAGGTCGCCGCCCGTTAACAACGTACGAATAAAAGATACACGTTGACGCATTCCACCTGATAAATCTTTTGGCTGTTTATTTTCATATCCTTGCAGTCCAAACTGCTCCAATAATTTTTGTGCTTGCATTTGTGCTTCTTTTTTCTTCACACCTTGACATTCAAGAGGCAATGCTGCATTTTCGATAATCGTTCGCCATGGAAGTAACATATCTTTTTGTGGCATATAACCAACAGGATGATTCGTTTCTCCTATCACCTTAACAGTACCCTCACTTGCTTTCTCGAGTCCTGTAATGAGCCGAAACAATGTACTTTTTCCGCAGCCACTTGGGCCAATAATGCTAACGAATTCTCCTTGTTGTACTGCAGCATCAAGGTTCGCTATAATCTGTTTCTCATCATAATGAAAGGAAACGTTATGAAATTGTAGTATGTTCTTGCTCCTCAAAACCCCACATCTCCTTACGATATGCCATATCCCAGAATAAATATTCAAAACGACTGGAATATAAGAAGATTTCTTCTAAACGATTTAGTTCTTCTTCTGTTTTTCCAATTGCAATTTCATTACATAAATCAATTAACCACACGCAAAGATTTCCGTATTCTTCAGAACTATACCCTTGAATCCACTCGCCAAAAAATTCATGATCGCGTGCTCCTGGAATATCATTTAAACGCTTTCCAATTTCCCAATAACTCCACATACATGGAAGCAACGCTGCGATTAACTCAGCTAGTGTACCGTTTTGTGATACGGACATCATATAGTTTGTATATGCAAGATTCATAGCAGACGGCTTTGCTAATTCCATTTCTTCAACAGAAATTCCTAAACGCTTTGCGTATTGTTTATGAATCGTCATTTCTCCATTTAAAATTCCATCAATTTGTTCAGCAAACTTCGCCATTACTTTTGGATTTGTTGCTTTTACAACACCGATTGCATATAATTTTGCGTAATCTAACAAATACAAATAATCTTGAACAATATAATATTGAAATCTATCTTTCTCTAACGTTCCATCTCCCATACCTGTTACAAATGGATGATTATGACTCTTCTCCCAAACAGGTTGCACCTTTTCAAATAGTCTTTCACAAAATGTCATCTCCGCTTCCCCTTCCTGTATATATGTTTCCAAATAAAAAACCACTTCTATATAAGAAGTGGTCACAGCAAACAAAAGAAAACTCTATTTGTTGTTTCCACTTCCCTACGCTAGTATCACCTAGATCAGGTTATAAGGGTTAAGGTTTCTACCTCTCTCAGCTTTCAAGCACCCCTAGTGGTGTTCTATAAAATTTTCAATAAAAAATCCCCGTTTCTATACGCAAAGAAACGGGGACGTTATATACATCGTCCAATTGCTTCCCTACGCTAGCATCATCTAGATCAGGTTCAAGGGTCAAAGACTATAGGTCTTACTCTCAGCTAGCAACACTAGCTCCCCTAGCATTATATTCATTTAACATAGTCAGTATACCATCGCCCTATATCATCGGCAACTCTTTTGAGTTATAAAGTCAAAATTCCATCAGCGGTAATTTTAAACAAAAGGTGGCTAGTTAGGCCACTCTATGTCTTACGGGAGGTTTTTCATCTTAAAGCTTTTCCCTAAAATATCAATGTTTTGAGCAAGATAAAGTGAAACTTTCAGCAGTTATCTCCCACTTATCTTCTTTGTTTTCTCAGAACCTTGAGGTGGAAGTCTTACTGCCCTAAAGTAGCAGGATAAAATATCATTCTATGTATTTTGTAAGTTCAGAAAAACGCAAATTCCTTCTATCTATTCCCATAACACTGATAAATCTGCTATCCTTTTATTATATGACTTTATAATATAAAAAAATGTTTATTTATTTTTTTATATTACATTTCTATGCATACGAGACAAATTAAATATTGTTATATTATAATTAATAATATAGAAATTTATTACATAAGGAGGCCTCTAATTATATGAACATGAAAGCCGCAGCAATGACAGCAGCTACTGTCGCAGTCGCTTCTATGCTCCCGTCTATGACAGATTCCACTGTACAAACTGTATCAGCACAGCAAAAACCAAAAATGAAAATTGGTTATGTAAAAACGAATACATTACAAGTGTACACTAGTCCTAAAGCAACAGATTCTGTTATTGAAACCATTACACAGAACACTCCAGTTACAATTCTTGAAACAACAAACGAATGGTATAAAATTCACACTCAAAATAAAACTGGCTATGTAAAAAAAGAAGCAATTTCTTTAACAAAAACAAGCAATAATACGCAACAATATATCGTTAATGCAGATGCATTAAACGTTCGCTCTGAGCCAAATACGCAATCTGAAATTATTGATGTATTACCCAATGGAAAATTTGTTACGATTCAAGAAGAACAAGAGGGATGGTATAAAGTTATACATAATGGAACAAGTGGCTATGTAAAGAAAGAATTTTTATCTAACGTAGCTCAGCCATTAGTAAAAGGAATTACTGTACAAGGCGGAAGTTCTTATTATGTGGCTACTCCAGTATTAAAAGTACGCAGCGGTGCAGGAACAAATACAGCCATTATTGGCTCTTTACAGAACGGAGCACAAGTACAAGTCGTCGGAAAAGTTGGCACATGGTATAAAATTCGCTACGGATCAGGATATGGCTATGTCGGGCAACAATATATACTGCAAGGACAGCAGCAACAGCAACCACAAGCTAAACCATCTATTCCAGCTGTATTTAAATATCCAACTCAAGGGAACGTGAGCTCAACATTTGATGTACGTTGGGGACAGATGCACTATGGTGTAGACTTTGCGGCAACCGGAAATGTTTCAATTCAAGCTGCTGCACCTGGCACTGTTGTTAAGTCATACTATTCTACAAGTTATGGAAATGTTGTATTTGTTGCCCATCATATAAATGGGAATTTATATACAACTGTATATGCTCACATGAGCAATCGTGCGGTTAAAGTAGGCGATAACGTAGCAACGGGCCAATTGCTCGGTTATATGGGAAATACAGGACATTCTACTGGCCAACACTTACATTTTGAATTACATAACGGGGAATGGAATTTTGAAAAAACAAATGCAGTAAATCCGCTTCCTTACCTAATTAGGTGATGTAAGATGACACGTAATATTTCACTAATTATTGAGTATTTAGCGTTTTTCGGTCTAATTTGTTGCTTATTAATTTACAATACAAACATTGTATTTTTAAGCATCACTATTGCATTTGTTGCTTGTGAAGTGATGATGGAAGTATTCAAAATTCGATTAAAACGACATATTTCACACATATATACTGCTCTGTTCATTATAAGTTCCTTACTAACAAATATTATTTTTACTGGCCTACATGCCGCTACAATTTTTCCGGTATTCTTTATGACTATTCTTCTTATAGTATCTCAATATATATATGTTCCAGAATATCGTAAACAGCAATATCAAGAAACATAGAAAGAGGGAAAATGTTGCAACGTTTATTCGAAGCTAGTCTTACAAAATATTTTTTAGACTTATATGAAAGAATGAATGAGTTTTTTGGTATTAAAGAAAATAGAAATAGCCAATTCCTTTTATATGGAATGATTTCTCTCATAATAATCTCTTTTTTTATTTACTATTAAATAAGGATTCCACATAAAGTGGAATCCTTATTTGTATTCTACGCTATTTCTTTTTATTAGATAAAGTGAAACTTTAATCAGTGGGGGTTTCTTCATCCCCACTGATTATTAGCCCTCACCAATCGGGCGCATGCCAGCAGTTTATCTCTCACTTAACTTCTTTAGAAAAGCAAAAGCGGCTCGAACAGAATCGCAGGATAAAGTATGCTTTCTCAAAGGAACGAACTTTATAAATTCACATAACCATTAGTGGAAAACTCACTTTAGCCACAGGCATATTGTTCATAAATAAAACTTAAGTTATATTTATGTTCTAAGTTCATACGCTGTTCATCGCTACACCAGTAAAATAAAATGTCATGTATTGATGCATAGCGCTTATTCTTTAAAAATTGCTTAATAAAAGAAGGGAAACAATTTGGTAATTGTATAAATATATAATTGCGTAGTAGTTCCTCTTTGTAGCCTACTCCTTTACATATATACATGAGTTCTTCACAATAATATGCATGCTGTGGAACTTGAATCATCTCGAAAAATGGAACATATGATAATAATTTCCCGATAAAATGCTCATATTTTTTTATAAATTCAAATGACATATATTCCATTATTTCTTTTATAACAAATAAATAATCATCAACATGAGTTGTCTTTAATGGATTAAGATGATCTGATATTTGTGCAATCACCGCATGCTGACATGCTACAACAGCTCGGCTTGGTTCATAATATGTTAAGAAATCCGTGCATTTTCTATATTTTTTCAATAAATCTAGTGTGTATAAATCATAAATGTATGTATTACAATATATCGCTAACTCCATTAAATTTTCATCTAACTTCTCTTTGGATAATGTCTTTGCTTGTTTACAAAGATATAGAAACATAAATTCCAACATTTCTTTATGCGACAAAAGTACCTTATACTTTTCAATACACTCTACATTAAATTTAATTCTTTCCCAAATAAAATAATCATTGCTATCTAACTCAGCAGCTTTTTGTTTTATAATTAAATAATTCCAAGCAACTACTTGTGTAAACACATCCCATGATTCATACTCTAAAGATGTTTGTACGAATTCCTCTAATCCTTCTTCAACCATAAAACAATAAGCTTGTTTATACCATCCTACTTCTTGACATAGACGAATAATTCGAACTAAAGTTGGCATTTCATCTTTATGAAACTTTGGTAAATCATGTGATTTTTTCATTCCATATAAAATAAAAGGAATTAAATTTTCTTTCTTGTAAAATTCTTTTTCTTTCCAAGCCAAAATAGTTCGTTCTTTTCCTTCACCTTTTGGACGCTCTGGTATAAGCAAAGAGAATAAATCCGCAAAATGTTCCGGCTTTTCATACGCATCCGTAACCAAATTCCAATTAGGTTCGGTTTGCATAATCGTCATATAATTCCCCCTCCCTTTTCTATATGTATGATAAAATGCTTACATGTTAATCTATATTATTAATATTACTATATTCAAAATAACATATGATACTTATATTTATTAGTATACCACTTTTTTCATATGATAATAGTTGTTAACAAAAATTTCAAAAGTAAATTACATAAAGTGAAACTTCCAACAGTGAGTTTTTTCATCCCTCACTGTTGGAAAGCTCTTACCAATAAAACATTTACTGACAGTTATCCCCACCTATCTTCTTAAGAAAAGCGGAAGGGGCTCGCTCAGCATCGCAGGACGCCTACGCTCAAGGCAGAGAGGCGCTTTTGCCTCGTCCAAGGGGCGGAAACGACCGGAGATTCTAGCCGCTAGAGCTGGACAATGCTTTTCTCTAAATCTTAAGGTGGGGTTCTTGTTGGCCGCGAATTACGGGATAAAAAACAGCATAAAATATTCTATTCTTTACTTTGTATCCTCTGATATTTCACTTAAGGCAACACCCGCTTGATTATCTGCATATTTAGTTGTAGCTAAATCTCCAAGTGATAGCATTCCCACAATTTGTCCATGTTCAATTACCGGCAATCTTCTGATTTGGTAACGTGCCATTAACTCTGACGCTTTTTCAACAGCGTCATCAGGAGACACTGAAATAATTTGTGTTGTCATAACATTTGTAATTTGATTAGAACCCGGGTGCTTTTCTGCAATTCCTCTCACAACTAAATCACGGTCTGTTACAAGACCAATAACGTGACTATTCTCTACAACAGGAATCATCCCTATATCTTCTTCTTTCATTTTCACAGCTGCTTCATACACATTATCTAGCGGCGTACAATGTACAATATTTGTGCTCATCAATTCTCTAACAGTTGTCATAAATATATTCCCTCCTTTACACACTTTAGCCTTTCCAATTCTCCTTATTTAAATTCACGGTTCCTAGAAAGATGAATGCAATACGATACGCTCATCTCTGTAAAAACAAAGGAATTTGCTCTTTAACAACCTCGAAGAATTGTCTAAATAGCGCCACCTAAGGACAATTAGACTTTTAGTTACTAGTCATAGAACTATAAATTAAATTGAGTATTCTAAAATATGACAATCCATCTAAGATCATTAGAATTGAGAAGAGAAAATATTGATTTTATTCATCAGGGCAGCTAAAATAGTCAATCGATAAAATATAATGTACAATGTTCTTTCCTAATTACACAAAATAATACAAAATCCTTCATTATTCACAATAAAAAATGAAATATCTCATAATATGTAAAAAATAAGTGACATTCTCATCAATAGGGTTTTCTTCATCCCTCACTAATCGAGCTCTTATGGGCAGTTATCACATGAGTCTTAAGGTGAATTTAGAAATAATAGGATAAACATGTTTGTAAGGAGATTATTAATCAAGGAAGTAATTATGGTTTGATAAAACAAAGATATAGTATCTATTTTCTTCAAAAAAAAAGAGTCAGCATATTGCTGACTCTTTTTTTAGTGACCCGTACGGGATTCGAACCCGTGTTACCGCCGTGAAAGGGCGGTGTCTTAACCACTTGACCAACGGGCCATGGCTCCGCAGGTAGGACTCGAACCTACGACCGATCGGTTAACAGCCGATAGCTCTACCACTGAGCTACTGCGGAATATGGTGGGCCTAAATGGACTCGAACCATCGACCTCACGCTTATCAGGCGTGCGCTCTAACCAGCTGAGCTATAGGCCCTTAATCTTTTCTACAGGGGCAGTAGGAATCGAACCCACGCCGGAGGTTTTGGAGACCTCTGTTCTACCGTTAAACTATGCCCCTAAGTGGTGCCGGCTAGAGGACTTGAACCCCCAACCTACTGATTACAAGTCAGTTGCTCTACCAATTGAGCTAAGCCGGCTAGTTTACAAAAAAAAATGATGGCTCGGGACGGAATCGAACCGCCGACACGAGGATTTTCAGTCCTCTGCTCTACCGACTGAGCTACCGAGCCTTTATGTAAATGGCGGTCCCGACCGGGGTCGAACCGGCGATCTCCTGCGTGACAGGCAGGCATGTTAACCACTACACCACGGGACCATTGGTTGCGGGGACAGGATTTGAACCTGCGACCTTCGGGTTATGAGCCCGACGAGCTACCAGACTGCTCCACCCCGCGATGATATAATATTCTTTTAAATAAAAAATGGAGGAGGTAGAGGGATTCGAACCCCCGCGCGACTCTCGCCGCCTGTCGGTTTTCAAGACCGATCCCTTCAGCCGAACTTGGGTATACCTCCGTTATATAAATGGTGGAGCCTAGCGGGATCGAACCGCTGACCTCCTGCGTGCAAGGCAGGCGCTCTCCCAGCTGAGCTAAGGCCCCATTTTTTAAAACTATCGGGAAGACAGGATTCGAACCTGCGACCCCCTGGTCCCAAACCAGGTGCTCTACCAAGCTGAGCCACTTCCCGTTAATAAAGCGCGCCCGAGAGGACTCGAACCCCTAACCTTTTGATCCGTAGTCAAACGCTCTATCCAATTGAGCTACGGGCGCATATGGTGCCGAGGGCGGGGGTCGAACCCGCACGGTGGTCACCCACCGCAGGATTTTAAGTCCTGTGCGTCTGCCTGTTCCGCCACCCCGGCGTCATATTGAAAATTGGAGCGGAAGACGGGATTCGAACCCGCGACCCCAACCTTGGCAAGGTTGTATTCTACCACTGAACTACTTCCGCAAAACATATATGACTGATTGCTTATTTAATTAAAAGTGCGGGTGAAGGGAGTCGAACCCCCACGCCAAAGGCGCCAGATCCTAAGTCTGGTGCGTCTGCCAATTCCGCCACACCCGCATATTACATTTTAAAAATGGTGAGCCATGAAGGACTCGAACCTTCGACCCTCTGATTAAAAGTCAGATGCTCTACCAACTGAGCTAATGGCTCTTAAATGGCTGGGCTAGCTGGATTCGAACCAGCGCATGACGGAGTCAAAGTCCGTTGCCTTACCGCTTGGCTATAGCCCATTGATTTTTCTTTATGAAATTACTTCATTTAAAGTAAATCATTTAATATGAAGATTAATTATAAATGGTGGAGGGGGGCAGATTCGAACTGCCGAACCCGAAGGAGCGGATTTACAGTCCGCCGCGTTTAGCCACTTCGCTACCCCTCCGACATTAAAAATTATATGGTGGAGGATGACGGGATCGAACCGCCGACCCCCTGCTTGTAAGGCAGGTGCTCTCCCAGCTGAGCTAATCCTCCATTTGCCTGGCAACGTCCTACTCTCACAGGGACAAAGTCCCAACTACCATCGGCGCTAGAGAGCTTAACTTCCGTGTTCGGTATGGGAACGGGTGTGACCTCTCTGCCATCATTACCAGACTTTTATTATTATACACATTCTTTTTAGAATGTCAACAGGAATTTCAAAAAAATATATTCCTTCAAAACTAGATAACATTTGCTTCATATTATATGGTTAAGTCCTCGATCTATTAGTATTCGTCAGCTCCACATGTCACCATGCTTCCACCTCGAACCTATCAACCTGATCATCTTTCAGGGATCTTACTAGCTTACGCTATGGGAAATCTCATCTTGAGGGGGGCTTCATGCTTAGATGCTTTCAGCACTTATCCCTTCCGCACATAGCTACCCAGCTATGCCCTTGGCAGAACAACTGGTACACCAGCGGTGCGTCCATCCCGGTCCTCTCGTACTAAGGACAGCTCCTCTCAAATTTCCTACGCCCACGACGGATAGGGACCGAACTGTCTCACGACGTTCTGAACCCAGCTCGCGTACCGCTTTAATGGGCGAACAGCCCAACCCTTGGGACCGACTACAGCCCCAGGATGCGATGAGCCGACATCGAGGTGCCAAACCTCCCCGTCGATGTGGACTCTTGGGGGAGATAAGCCTGTTATCCCCGGGGTAGCTTTTATCCGTTGAGCGATGGCCCTTCCATGCGGAACCACCGGATCACTAAGCCCGACTTTCGTCCCTGCTCGACTTGTAGGTCTCGCAGTCAAGCTCCCTTATGCCTTTGCACTCTACGAATGATTTCCAACCATTCTGAGGGAACCTTTGGGCGCCTCCGTTACTTTTTAGGAGGCGACCGCCCCAGTCAAACTGCCCACCTGACACTGTCTCCCGGGTCGATAAGACCCGTAGGTTAGAATTTCAATACAGCCAGGGCGGTATCCCACCAGCGCCTCCACCGAAGCTAGCGCTCCGGCTTCAAAGGCTCCCGCCTATCCTGTACAAGCTGTACCAAAATTCAATATCAGGCTACAGTAAAGCTCCACGGGGTCTTTCCGTCCTGTCGCGGGTAACCTGCATCTTCACAGGTACTATAATTTCACCGAGTCTCTGGTTGAGACAGTGCCCAAATCGTTACACCTTTCGTGCGGGTCGGAACTTACCCGACAAGGAATTTCGCTACCTTAGGACCGTTATAGTTACGGCCGCCGTTTACTGGGGCTTCAGTTCAGAGCTTCGCTTGCGCTAACCCCTCTCCTTAACCTTCCAGCACCGGGCAGGTGTCAGCCCCTATACTTCGCCTTACGGCTTCGCAGAGACCTGTGTTTTTGCTAAACAGTCGCTTGGGCCTATTCACTGCGGCTTTCCGTTAAGAAAGCACCCCTTCTCCCGAAGTTACGGGGTCATTTTGCCGAGTTCCTTAACCAGAGTTCTCTCGCTCACCTTAGGATTCTCTCCTCGCCTACCTGTGTCGGTTTGCGGTACAGGCACCTTTTATCTCGCTAGAAGCTTTTCTTGGCAGCGGGGAATCAAAGACTTCGCTCCATAAGGAGCTTCCCCATCACAGCTCAGCCTTCGCGGTAAGCGGATTTGCCTACTTACCAGCCTAACTGCTTGGACGTGCACAACCAATCGCACGCTTCTTCTATCCTTCTGCGTCCCTCCATTGCTCAAACGATAAAGAGGTGGTACAGGAATATCAACCTGTTGTCCATCGCCTACGCCTGTCGGCCTCGGCTTAGGTCCTGACTAACCCTGAGCGGACGAGCCTTCCTCAGGAAACCTTAGGCATTCGGTGGACGGGATTCTCACCCGTCTTTCGCTACTCATACCGGCATTCTCACTTCTAAGCGCTCCACCAGTCCTTACGATCTGACTTCACAGCACTTAGAACGCTCCCCTACCACTGATACCATAGGTATCAATCCGCAGCTTCGGTGGTGTATTTAGCCCCGGTACATTTTCGGCGCAGAGTCACTCGACTAGTGAGCTATTACGCACTCTTTAAATGGTGGCTGCTTCTAAGCCAACATCCTAGTTGTCTAAGCAACTCCACATCCTTTTCCACTTAATACACACTTTGGGACCTTAGCTGGCGGTCTGGGCTGTTTCCCTTTTGACTACGGATCTTATCACTCGCAGTCTGACTCCCAAGGATAAGTCATTGGCATTCGGAGTTTGACTGAATTCGGTAATCCGATGGGGACCCCTAGTCCAATCAGTGCTCTACCTCCAAGACTCTCACACTTGAGGCTAGCCCTAAAGCTATTTCGGGGAGAACCAGCTATCTCCAGGTTCGATTGGAATTTCTCCGCTACCCACACCTCATCCCCGCACTTTTCAACGTGCGTGGGTTCGGGCCTCCATTCAGTGTTACCTGAACTTCACCCTGGACATGGGTAGATCACCTGGTTTCGGGTCTACGACCACGTACTAAACGCCCTATTCAGACTCGCTTTCGCTACGGCTCCGCCTCTTCAGCTTAACCTCGCACGGGATCGTAACTCGCCGGTTCATTCTACAAAAGGCACGCCATCACCCTTTAACGGGCTCTGACTATTTGTAGGCACACGGTTTCAGGATCTCTTTCACTCCCCTTCCGGGGTGCTTTTCACCTTTCCCTCACGGTACTGGTTCACTATCGATCACTAGGTAGTATTTAGCCTTGGGAGATGGTCCTCCCGGATTCCGACGGAATTTCACGTGTTCCGCCGTACTCAGGATACATTCAAGAGGGAACGAAGTTTCAACTACAGGGTTGTTACCTTCTATGACGAGCCTTTCCAGGCTGCTTCGTCTACCTCGTTCCTTTGTAACTCCGTATAGAATGTCCTACAACCCCAAGAGGCAAGCCTCTTGGTTTGGGCTAGATTCCGTTTCGCTCGCCGCTACTCAGGAAATCGCATTTGCTTTCTCTTCCTCCAGGTACTTAGATGTTTCAGTTCCCTGGGTCTGTCTTCTTTACCCTATGTATTCAGATAAAGATACCATACCATTACGTATGGTGGGTTTCCCCATTCGGAAATCTCCGGATCAAAGCTTACTTACAGCTCCCCGAAGCATATCGGTGTTAGTCCCGTCCTTCATCGACTCCTAGTGTCAAGGCATCCACCGTGCGCCCTTTCTAACTTAACCAAAATTAAAAAAATATGAGCTACACTGTTATCTAGTTTTCAAAGAACATGCCTACTGCGCTGAATTTGCTTCTTAGCTGGCATGCGGTGAGGAACCCATCATCGTGGAATTCACTTTCAGACGCAACCGCAAGAAAAACAAACTACTTGCACTGTATCTAATTGAGAGATAGTTCTCTCAAAACTGAACAAAACGAAACACGGAAACTTTATTGATGAACAGCGTTCATCAATTCTCCATAGAAAGGAGGTGATCCAGCCGCACCTTCCGATACGGCTACCTTGTTACGACTTCACCCCAATCATCTGTCCCACCTTAGGCGGCTGGCTCCAAAAGGTTACCCCACCGACTTCGGGTGTTACAAACTCTCGTGGTGTGACGGGCGGTGTGTACAAGGCCCGGGAACGTATTCACCGCGGCATGCTGATCCGCGATTACTAGCGATTCCAGCTTCATGTAGGCGAGTTGCAGCCTACAATCCGAACTGAGAACGGTTTTATGAGATTAGCTCCACCTCGCGGTCTTGCGACTCTTTGTACCGTCCATTGTAGCACGTGTGTAGCCCAGGTCATAAGGGGCATGATGATTTGACGTCATCCCCACCTTCCTCCGGTTTGTCACCGGCAGTCACCTTAGAGTGCCCAACTTAATGATGGCAACTAAGATCAAGGGTTGCGCTCGTTGCGGGACTTAACCCAACATCTCACGACACGAGCTGACGACAACCATGCACCACCTGTCACTCTGCCCCCGAAGGGGAAGCCCTATCTCTAGGGTTGTCAGAGGATGTCAAGACCTGGTAAGGTTCTTCGCGTTGCTTCGAATTAAACCACATGCTCCACCGCTTGTGCGGGCCCCCGTCAATTCCTTTGAGTTTCAGCCTTGCGGCCGTACTCCCCAGGCGGAGTGCTTAATGCGTTAACTTCAGCACTAAAGGGCGGAAACCCTCTAACACTTAGCACTCATCGTTTACGGCGTGGACTACCAGGGTATCTAATCCTGTTTGCTCCCCACGCTTTCGCGCCTCAGTGTCAGTTGCAGACCAGAAAGTCGCCTTCGCCACTGGTGTTCCTCCATATCTCTACGCATTTCACCGCTACACATGGAATTCCACTTTCCTCTTCTGCACTCAAGTCTCCCAGTTTCCAATGACCCTCCACGGTTGAGCCGTGGGCTTTCACATCAGACTTAAGAAACCACCTGCGCGCGCTTTACGCCCAATAATTCCGGATAACGCTTGCCACCTACGTATTACCGCGGCTGCTGGCACGTAGTTAGCCGTGGCTTTCTGGTTAGGTACCGTCAAGGTGCCAGCTTATTCAACTAGCACTTGTTCTTCCCTAACAACAGAGCTTTACGACCCGAAGGCCTTCATCGCTCACGCGGCGTTGCTCCGTCAGACTTTCGTCCATTGCGGAAGATTCCCTACTGCTGCCTCCCGTAGGAGTCTGGGCCGTGTCTCAGTCCCAGTGTGGCCGATCACCCTCTCAGGTCGGCTACGCATCGTCGCCTTGGTGAGCCATTACCTCACCAACTAGCTAATGCGCCGCAGGTCCATCTGTAAGTGACAGCCGAAGCCGCCTTTCAATTTCGCACCATGCGGTGCAAAATGTTATCCGGTATTAGCCCCGGTTTCCCGGAGTTATCCCAGTCTTACAGGCAGGTTACCTACGTGTTACTCACCCGTCCGCCGCTAACTTCATAAGAGCAAGCTCTTAATCGGTTCGCTCGACTTGCATGTATTAGGCACGCCGCCAGCGTTCATCCTGAGCCAGGATCAAACTCTCCAATAAAGTGTTTGTCTAGCATCATAAATAAAAATTGACGTTTCACGTTGTTTGTTTCGTTCAGTTTTCAAAGAACTTGTCCGCCGCTCAATTGGCGACTTCCTTATGTTAGCATCTTTGTTTTTCGATGTCAACATTGTTTTTTATTTCTTTTTTCTTTTCGCTTTCTGCTGTAGTGCAGCAGCGACGTTTATTAATATATCATCTACATTTTTAAAGCGCAAGCACTTTTTTAAAAATATATAAAGTTTTTTTCGTATAAACTAAATTATTGTATAACATATCTTTCACTCGTTAACTAACCATAAAATGAGTTCCTCACTTAAGGGTTTTTTAGAAAATTTTTACATATTTTTAACTCTATTTCCTTGTCATTTGTTATATAGTAAAACAGTAAACCATCAAACCCTATCATGGAGGAATTTATTTATGGAAAGATTGACAAAGTTTTCATTAAAAAATAGGGCCGCTATTATCATCATGGTTTTCCTCATCTCTGTATTAGGTATTTATTCCGGCTCTAAGTTACCGATGGAGTTTTTACCAAGCATCGATAATCCCGTAATAACAATCACCACTTTATCCGAAGGACTAGATGCTGAAACAATGACAAAAGAAGTAACCGAACCTCTCGAGAAACAATTTCGAAACCTTTCACACGTCGATACCATTACATCATCAACAAGTGAAGGTTTATCACGGATTGATATTGCCTACACCTCAGAAGCAAATATGAAAGATGCAACGCGTGAAGTTGAAAAACTCACAAACGGAGTACCACTTCCAAAAGATACAATGAAACCAGTTGTCAGCCAACTAAACACCTCTATGATTCCACTCGCACAAATCACAGTTCAAAAGAAAAATGGCTTTACAAAGGCTGATGAAAAACAAATCGAAAAAGAAGTTATCCCGCAACTTGAAAATATCGATGGCGTGTCCAATGTTATGTTTTACGGAAAATCAACATCTGAATTATCTATTGTATTAGATCCCGTTAAAATGAAAGATAAAAATATCATAACACCACAAATTGTATCTGCTCTTCAAGGAAAAGAAGTTTCTATACCTGCTGGACAAATATCTATAAATAACGAAAATCATTTACTTCGTGTAATTGGAGAAATAAAAAATATTGAAGACATAAAAAACATTCCCCTCACACCAGAAGTAAAGCTAAGTGATATCGCAAAAATTGAGCTAAAACAACATCATGATGCAATTTCCCATATAAACGGAGATGATGGTGCCGTATTAGTCGTTATGAAAGAACCCAGCAAAAATGCTGTTACAATTGGAAAAGAAATTGAGAAAAAAGTTCATGATATGAGCAAGCAATATAAAGACACTTTCACTATAAAAACACTTATGTCAACGCACGAACAAGTCCAAAATGCTGTTACAAGTATGGCTAAAGAAGTTGTTCTCGGTGCCATTGCCGCTACATTCATCATTTTAATTTTCTTACGTAACATTCGTACTACTTTAATCGCTGTTGTTAGTATCCCTTTATCTATACTCCTTACACTCTTTTTACTTGAGCAATCTCATATCACTTTAAACATTTTAACATTAGGAGGACTAGCAGTTGCTGTCGGACGCCTTGTTGATGATAGCATCGTTGTAATCGAAAACATTTTCCGTCGTTTACAAAAAGATTCTTTCTCAAAAGAAGTTATTATTGATGCTACAAAAGAAGTTGCAATCGCAATTACGTCTTCCACTTTAACGACCGTCGCTGTCTTTTTACCAATTGGCTTTGTATCAGGCGGAATCGGTGAATTTATGCTACCTATGGTGTTGGCAGTTGTATATTCAATTCTTTCCTCTCTAGTAGTGGCCTTAACAGTTGTTCCGCTCATGGCTTTTCTACTTTTAAAGAAAGCAAGACACGAAGAGCAAAAAGAAACGAAACGTTATACAGCCATTTTAAAATGGTCGTTATCACATAAATTTATCATTTTACTTACTTCTTTCTTATTGTTTGTCGGTTCAATTGCAGCTTACATTGTACTTCCAAAAGCAAATATTAAATCTGACGATAACACAATGCTTTCTATCAATATGACATTCCCCGCTAATTACGATTTAGAAAAAGGGAAACAACAAGCTTTCGAATTCGAAAAGAAATTACTTGCAGATACACAAGTACAAGACGTTACCTTACGAATGGGTTCTGCTTCAGAAGATGCACAGTGGGGCCAAGTGACAAAAAACAATCTTGCAAGTATATATGTAGGATTTAAAAAAGGAATTGACCTTGAAACATACATTAACAAACTAAAAAAAGAACAGAATCAATTTCAACCAGCAACATTTGATTATATAAAAGTGAGTTTTTCAAGTTTCGGTGGCGGGAACACTTTACAATTTAACATTACGGCCAACAATAGTGAACATTTAAAGAAAGCTTCCGATCTTGTTACCACAAAATTAAAAAGCTTAAATAGTCTTTCAAAAGTAAAAACAAATATGGAAGAGGAGAAAAATGAATGGGTCATCAACGTTGATCAAACAAAAGCAGAGAAAGCAGGATTAACTCCTGAAGTCATCGCACAACAAGTTGCATTTTTAATGAAAAAATCACCAATTGGCCAAATTTCACTCGATAATGAAAAGACAACTATTGTAATAGAACACGAAAAAACAAACATCCATAATAAAGATGCAATTCTAGACTCAAATATTTCGTCTCCAATTACTGGTTTGATCCCATTAAAAGATATTGCAACCATTTCTGAAAAACAAATACAAACAGAAATATTCCATAAGGACGGAAAAGAAACAATTCAAGTTACAGCGGAAGCAAAAGGTGAAGATTTAAGTAAAGTAAGTACAGACGTAAATACAGCTATTACAAATTTAAAATTACCTAATGGAGCGAAAGTTAACATTGCCGGAGCAACAGAATCAATGCAAGAAAGCTTCACTGATCTATTTAAAATTATGGGAATTGCAATTGGTGTTGTTTACTTAATTATGGTTGTTACTTTTGGGCAAGCACGTGCACCATTTGCAATTTTATTCTCCCTTCCATTAGCTGCTGTCGGCGGTATTTTAGGTTTAATTATTTCACAAACACCGGTTGATTTAAACTCCCTTATCGGTGCCTTAATGCTAATCGGAATCGTCGTGACAAATGCAATTGTATTAATAGAACGTGTACAACAAAATCGCGAAAAAGGAATGTCAACAAGAGAAGCACTATTAGAAGCTGGCTCGATAAGATTACGCCCAATTATTATGACAGCTATTACAACCATCTTCGCAATGCTTCCTCTACTATTCGGTGATACACAAGCTGGAAGCATGGTGTCAAAAAGCTTAGCTGTTGTAGTAATTGGCGGTTTATTAGTTTCCACATTACTAACACTCGTTGTTGTACCTGTTATGTACGAATTACTAGATCGAATTGGTAGCAGGAAGCATCGCAAAAAACAACATGAATCTTATACAGACGTTCCAAACTCATAAAGTGAAACTTCCATAAGTTGGGGTCTTACTGCCCGCGAATAACGGGCTAAAATACAATAACCGCACTCAGACTTCTGAATGCGGTTGTTGTATTTTTTACCTACATTGAGAATAGGGGCTTCTCAACTAAAGTGAAACTTCCATCAGTGGTTTCTTATGTTGCTTAAACTTTTCATTAAATACCTTTGTTTCTACATCCAAGGAATTAACTATGAATCGGTTCTTTTTCGCTTAGACCAAGCGTCTTCGCTGTTGAAGTATGGATTTCTTGGAAAAGCTCTGGGTTTTCCACTAGTGACACGCCATAAGAAGGAATCATTTCTTTTATTTTCAGTTCCCACTCTTTCATATGTTGCGGGAAGCATTTTCCTAATACTTCAAGCATAACGTGAACGGCAGTAGAAGCACCCGGAGAAGCGCCAAGCAATGCAGCTATCGAGCCATCAGCAGCACTAACAACTTCCGTACCAAATTGAAGTGTTCCTTTACCGCCAGTATCAGTATCTTTGATAACTTGCACACGTTGGCCCGCTACCACTGTATTCCAATCTTCGCTTTTGGCGTTCGGAATAAACTCGCGTAATTCTTCCATGCGCTTTTCATTCGATAACATAACTTGCTGGATCAAATATTTTGTCAATGCCATCTCTTTTACGCCTGCCGCCAACATAGTCAAGACATTATTCGGTTTTACGGAACCTATTAAATCAAAATTTGAACCAGTTTTTAAGAACTTTGGTGAGAAGCCGGCAAACGGTCCAAACAGCAATGTTTTTTTGTTGTCGATATATCTTGTATCAAGATGCGGAACAGACATTGGGGGAGCACCAACCTTAGCTTTACCGTATACTTTTGCATGATGCTGCTCTACAACTTCTGGATTGTTACATACCATAAATAAGCCGCTTACCGGGAACCCTCCAATATGTTTTGACTCAGGAATACCGGTTTTTTGTAGTAAAAGCAGACTTCCGCCTCCACCGCCGATAAAGACAAATTTTGCAGTATGGTATTCGATTTTACCACTATCGATATCATGCACTTTTACTTCCCAAGAGCCGTCGCTAGTACGTTTAATATCCTCAACGCTATGCTTGTAGTTTATCTCGACGTTTTTAGTCTGCAAGTGGTCAAACAACATGCGTGTTAAAGCACCAAAGTTAACATCCGTCCCAGAGTCAATTTTTGTTGCCGCTATCGGTTCATCCGCTGTACGTCCTTCCATGATAAGCGGAATCCATTCCTTCAGTTTTTGAGGGTCATCGGAAAATTCCATCCCTTGAAACAGAGGATTGTTTGAAAGCGCTTCAAAACGGTTCTTCAAAAACTTTACATTTTTTTCCCCTTGTACTAAACTCATATGAGGTATTGGCATGATAAAGTCCTGCGGGTTACGAATCAGATTGCTGTTTACAAGATATGCCCAAAACTGTCTTGAAAGCTGAAACTGTTCATTAATTTTTATAGCTTTGCTAATATCTACAGATCCGTCAGATTTTTCGGATGTATAGTTGAGCTCGCATAGTGCAGAATGGCCCGTACCGGCATTATTCCATTCGTTAGAACTTTCCTCTCCTGCGTTTGCGAGTTTCTCAAACACTTTGATTTCCCATTCAGGTACTAACTCTTTTAGTAATGCTCCCAAAGTCGCGCTCATGACTCCGGCACCAATTAAGATAACGTCTGTTTTCTTCTGTATTTTGCTCATTTTAACCTTCCTCATCCCCTATATTTTACAAAAAAGAGTAGGCACTCCTGCTTAGATGTCGCAAAAAGCAAGACGCCATCTAGACCCCACCTAGAAACACACCTTTTCTGTCTCAATTATAACACCATATCATATTCTATTATAATTATTTATAGAGTAAAATATCTACCATTATCTGATAATTATAAACTATGTAAAGTTCGTTAAAAAGTGAATAGTCCGTCCAAAAGGCTTTAACTCAGCTCCTTACAAAGGGCTAAGGCTTTGGTTTGCCGTTACTTTTGGTATGGTTCTCCGCACTTAATAAGGAGTAAAACGTTTACTATAGTTAGTTTAACTGTATAATACTGCACATTCTCCAAAATATCCATATCATCTATAAGTTCGCTCTTTCATAATCTGGCCATTTAATGGAATAACGGTCGAACTTTATTTCAAATCCACTCCCCCACCTATCTTCTGTAGAAAAGTGGAAGCGGCTAGAGCTGGACAACGATTCTCTCTCAATCTTGAGGCGGGGGTCTTACTGCCCGTGAATAGCGGGATTAAAAAAAGAGCATCCTTAAAAGATCGATTTTATCGAACTTTTAGGACACCCTCTTTATTTTATATAGAGTACAAGTAGTTATGCCGCTGCTTTTACTTTACTTCTTTTACGAGATTTTTTCGTACCAGTAAAGCGTTTATGCAGTACGGATGCTATAAAGCGAGCAAGAATATTAAATAGTAGTACCATAATAATTAATACTGCTGCTGATTTTGTTGCAATTAGCTTCGCGTCAGGAATAATTCCCTCAGAATTTAACTTCCAAATATGCACTGCCAATGTTTCTGCTGGTCGAAATGGGTTCAACGGATTAGCAGGACTTGAAAGGTCTGCTGCTGTATTTAAAATTGGTGACGTTAATCCAGCTGTATAAATTAGTGCTGCCGCTTCACCAAAAATACGTCCAGCCGCTAAAATAACACCTGTAATAATTTGTGGCAATGCAGATGGAAGAATAATTCTAACAATTGTTTGCCACTTTGTTGCACCTAATCCGAGACTTGCTTCTTTCACATTAGATGGAATTTCTGTAATTGCATTTTCACAAACGCGCGTTAAACTTGGTAAATTTAAAATCGTTAAAGCTAACGCTCCACCCATGGCAGTATAACCCCAACCTGCCATCGTAACAAACACAAGTAATCCAAATAAACCAACTACAATAGAAGGTAGCGATGCCATTGTTTCAATACATAGACGAACAAAATTTAAAAATCGACCTTGCTTTGCATATTCCGCAAGATAAATTCCCGCACCAAGACCTAAAGGAATTGAAATAATTAATGTAATGACAAGCATATAGAAGGAATTAAATAATTGAGGACCAATTCCTCCTCCTGCTGTTGTATTACTTGGTTCTCCAAATAAAAAACTTGGATCCCAGAATCCCCAACCTTGTCGTAAAATTTCGTATACAAGAAAACCGAGTAAAGCGACTACAAATGCTGCAACCGCATATAAAATCCCTGTCCATATACTATTAACTGTTCTAGCATTCATCGTTATCTTTCACCTCTTTGGCCAATCGCTCGAATTGCTACGATAAATAAGAAAGAAATAAGAAGTAATATCATCGCTAATGTCCATAGCGCATTATTCCAAGCTGTCCCATTTAACGTATTCGTCATATCCATTGTCAAAATACCTGTTAAAGTTGAAGTTGGACTATATAGTCCTTCTGGTAATTTTATTGTATTACCGATTACCATCTGAACTGCCAATGCTTCACCAAAAGCACGAGCTAATCCAAGAACAACCCCTGTTAAAATACCTTTTTTTGCTGCCGGAACAATGACGCGGCTAATCGCTTGCCATTTCGTCGATCCTAAACCATAAGAGGCTTCTAAATATTCAAAAGGAACTGCACGAATTGCATCGGAAGCAATACTTGCAATCGTTGGCAAAATCATAATACTTAATACAATAATCCCTGCAATTAAACTAAATCCTACACCACCAAAAGAATTACGTAAAAGCGGAACTAAAATTGTAACCCCTAGTAAACCATATACAACAGACGGAATCCCTACTAACAATTCTAAAACCGGCTTTAATACTTTGTTTCCAAACTTTGGTGAAATTAAATTCATAAATACTGCTAGTGCAATTGCAATCGGCGCACTAATAATTACTGCACCGAGAGATACAGCAGTAGATCCAACTATAAAAATAACAGCGCCAAAACTTCCATCATTCGGAGCCCATTTTGTTGATGTGAATATTTCTGAAATTGAGATATTACTTTGCGTAAATGATTGAATTCCTTTTGCACAAATGAATGCGATAATAGCTAATGTAACAGCAACGATTAATAAACCACAAAGCGTCACAAGTGTTCTTCCAATATATTCACTTTTTACGTAGTTAATTTGTTTCTTCCCCTTCATCACAAGAGCACAACCTCACTTCATATATGGAAATGAACAAGACTGGCTAAATAGCCAGCCCCGTTTTATATTATTGTTTTAATTTAGACATTGGGATGTAACCCATTTCTTCTACTTTCTTCTCAAAGTCTTTACCTTTTACATAATCAATGTAACCTTTTGTTGCGTCTTTTGCTTCACCTTTTGTGATCATGTATTCATAAGACCAAAACGGGTATTTACCAGAAGAAATATTTTCAGTTGTTGGTTCTACACCATCAATTTTCAATGTTTTTAAAGTACCTTTTTTGTCACCAACCATGTAAGAGTTAGCTAAATAACTAATAGATCCTGGTGTAGAGTTGATTGCTTGCTCTACTGCACCATTGGAATCTTGTGTTGTACCAGTAGCATCGTTAATTTTTACGTCTTTCATAACTGTTTTTTCAAACGTAGCACGTGTACCAGAAGCAGCTGGGCGATTAACTACATTGATTTTTTCGTCTTTTCCGCCAACTTCTTTCCAGTTTGTAACTTTACCAGAGAAAATATCTTGTACTTGTTTTAACGTTAAGTTATCAACATTTACATCTTTATTTACAACTAATGCAAATCCGATACCTGCAACTTTGTTATCTACTAATTCTTTTGCTTTATCAGCTTCTTTTATTTTATCTGCAGCAGGAACATCAGAGTTACCAACTTGAACAGCACCAGAAGCTACTTGGTTAATTCCAGTTCCACTACCGCCACCTTGAACTGTAATTGATACTTTTGAATTTGTTCCCATAAATTCTTTAGCAGCTTCGTCTGCAAGTGGTTGAAGCGCCGTAGAACCAGCCGCCGTAATTGTACCGGATAATTCTTGCTTCGTTTCGTTACCACCTTTAGCAGTTTCCGTCTTTGTTGTGTCTGTTTTCCCACAACCTACTAAAGCACCTGCAACTACTAATGCTGCTAACGAAAATTTAAAGCCTTTTTTCATAACCATGTCTTGTACCCCCATTTGATTATCACTTTTCACTTCTACATTATTATGTGCATATCTCGTAGTACAAATTCATTGTAGGACAATAATATTATGTCAGTGTTAAGCGTTTTTTAATTTTAAGTAAAGGAAGTGGATTCATAGAAAAAACCATATATATTCATTGTTTTCAACATAAAACAATGAAAAAACCATAAGAAACAGAACGTATTGTAAAGCTAATTTTAATAATGTAAATTTATTGTAAATTCATATCCTTACTTTTACACCTTTGTTAAGATGTTTTTCTGAAAAATTCTACTTCCCCTTGTTAAAATCCCAACATACACAACAAAAAATGGAATAACATGCAAGTTAGCCCTATAAACTGGAACAATTCGAAAAATATCTGAATATTTTTAAAATAAGAATTGACAACAGCGCTCAATATCACCTAGTATGTTATTAATAAAATGTTTCCCTAAGGAAACATTTTGAACTCGTACTAAAAAAATAGAAGTGAGGTAACTCTTATGGTATCGGTTAAAACCCAGCCACTTTCTACTTTCAAAACAGGCCAACTCGTACAAATTGAAAAAATTCAGTTAGAAGGAACAATGAAACGCCGCCTGCTTGATTTAGGATTTATTCCTGGTGCAACGATTAAAGTGTTACAAAAAAGTCCGCTTGGCGATCCCATTGCATATCAAGTAAGTAATACGACAATTGCACTTCGAAATGAAGAAAGTTCGCAAATAATTGGGACATTGATAGGAGATGAGCCAAAATGAAAAAGCGCCGCATTGCATTAGCAGGAAATCCGAATACAGGAAAAAGTACGTTATTTAATACATTAACCGGATTAAAACAACATACTGGAAACTGGACAGGAAAAACAGTATTAAAAGCTGAAGGCGAGTATGCACATAACGGAGATTTATATACGATTATAGATTTACCTGGAACGTATTCTTTATATTCCAACTCTGCCGATGAAGAAGTTGCACGTGACTACATTATCTTCGAAAAACCAGATGTAACCGTCGTTGTATTGGATGCAACAGCCATGGAGCGGAATCTAAACTTAGCACTGCAAGTTATGGAAATGACTAAAGAAGTGATTATATGTGTGAACTTGATTGATGAAGCAGAAAAGAAAGGCATTATAATCAATGAGAAAAAATTAGCAAAATCTCTTGGAGTTCCTATTGTAAAAGTCTCTGCCCGTAACAAAATCGGAATCAGTCAGTTACTAAACACAATTGAAAAAGTAGTAAATAGAAAATTAATTCCTACTCCCTTTCAACTTACTTATAACGAGAAAATAGAAAAGATGATTCAGGAACTCGAACCGCAAATATATAAAGTTTTTGGGGACTCTTATCCTGCTCGTTGGATTGCACTTCGTATTTTAGATGGCGACAAGAGCTTCTTAGAATCTCTTCAAAAGCATCATGAAGAACCGCTTGTAAGGGAGGTCATAATTAATGGCATCTCATTCAACCAGTAAGGCTCTTCCATTAGACTATATCGTTCATCATGCACGAACGCTTGTTAAAGAAGACATTCGTGATGAAATTGTCGGTGATATTTACCGTGCTTCAGCTAATATTTGTAAAGATTCAGTTCAATATACAGATAAAAATAAATTATATCGTTCAGAGAAGCTCGATAAAATTTTCACCTCTCCTATATTCGGCTTCCCTATTATGCTTGCTGTTTTATCTGTGATTTTCTATCTTACAATTGCTGGCGCAAACGTTCCATCCGATAAAATTGCTGAATTCTTTGGATGGACAGAAAATTATTTAACATCTTGGTTCCAAGCGATGCATGCACCAGAATGGCTACATGGTGTTCTTATTCTTGGTCTATTCCGTGGAACAGGAGCTGTGATTAGCGTTATGTTACCGCCCATGGCAATCTTCTTTCCAATTTTCGCTTTACTAGAAAACTACGGTTACTTACCACGCGTTGCTTTTAACATGGACCGCCTCTTTAAACGTGCCGGAGCACATGGGAAACAATCATTAACAATGGCGATGGGATTTGGATGTAACGCAGCTGCAATTATGTCAACACGTATTATTGAATCACCTCGTGAACGTATGCTCGCAATCTTAACAAATAACTTTGTTCCTTGTAACGGTCGATGGCCAACGCTTATTTTATTAGCATCTTTATTTATGACTGCTGGATATACAGGCGGGATGCAAACCCTTGTAACAGCTGGAGTTGTTGTCGGCATGGTTGTAATTGGAATTATTGTAACTTTAACCGTTTCATGGGCACTCTCAAAAACGGCTTTAAAAGGTGTTCCAACTCACTATACGCTAGAATTACCCCCGTATAGAAAGCCTAAAATTTGGGATACAATCGTACGTGCGACACTCGATAAATCAATATACGTTCTAAAACGTGCTGTTATCGTTGCGGCACCTGCTGCAGTATTAACATGGGTATTAGCAAATGTATTTATTGGAGACACAAGTCTTCTTATGTATATCGTAAATTTTTTAGATCCGTTTGCAAAATTACTCGGACTTGACGGATACATTTTAGCAGCATTTATTCTCGGTTTACCCGCAAACGAAATTGTTGTTCCAATTTTATTAATGTCTTATCTATCAACAGGTTCCTTAACAGAGTTAGCAGATTTAACACAAATTAAACAACTGTTTCTTGAACATGGTTGGACTTGGTTAACTGCATTAAATATGATGTTGTTCTCTCTTCTGCATTTCCCATGCGGAACCACACTAGTTAATATATATAAAGAAACAAAAAGTGCAAAGTGGACATTTCTTTCGTTTGCAATCCCTACTGTAATTGCCATTGTTGTTACATTCCTTACAGCACAATTGGTACAGTGGTTAGGACTTATATAATAGAAAAGAAACCCAGTATTACTCGGGTTTCTTTTTTTGCGGTATTTGTTTTTGCCAAGGTTGTGCACCGTATTCTTTTATTTTTTTATGAATGAAATAAGCAGTATAGGGCAGTGTTGCCATTAAAATCGTACATATTATCCCTAAAGTTGTAAACATGATGCTGCTCCTTTACTTACCTTCTTACCGGTAACATGGATCCCGTATGTTCAATACTTGGATGCACACGAACAATAATGTTACTCGTGCTAAAGTAATTTTGACCTTGATCCCAATTTTTTTTAATTTTTATCCATTGCTTATAATTTTGCCGCTTATAATACTCCCCTAATCCAAATGCATCCACTTTTAAATCTTTTTGGACAACTTTAATTGTTTTTTGTATCTCTTTTTCCATTTCACTTGCAAGGTATTTACTAGTTTCTTTAGGACTCATCACCTTGTTATCTTCCCTTAAATACACTTCTGCTAATGTTCCGTCTAAATATACATCAATTACAAATTTAGGCTTTGTAGGATTTGTTAAGAATGTATGGATTTTCCGACGCATCTCACGAATTTCAAATACAATAAGCTGATTTCCTTTTTTTATTTTAAAAAAGCCCCCTACTTTTTTTCCAATAATATAATTTAGTCCTAATGTTTCCATCCCATTCAGACTACCTACAAATTTAGTATCTTTTCCGCGAAATACAGCTGCTCCTTCCATTTTAATTCCCTGCCGAGTTAGTCCTAAGACAGGAAGAACAAAACTTCTATCAGCAGACATTTTCTCTTGTAAATCACCAATTCGAATCGCTTCTAACATTTGGGCATTTTTCTGCGCATGATTTGATATCATACTTACGTATTTAGCTGGTAAATTTTCTGGTTTTGCACTCTGCTTTAAAATTTCTTCCGCTCTTCCTTTTGAAATAAAGATCCGTATATTCCTTCGCATCTCATGGTCACGAAAAAATACATCTAATGTATCTTTTAAAACGAAAGGTTTTTTCAATAAGTCCTCAGAAAAAATGAGTGCTTCTATATGGGGAAAGAATAGGGACCGACTTATTTTCTTAGAGATAATCCGAATTTGAGCAAATACACTATCAGCCGTCGCATTAATATTAATGTAATTTTCTTTACTTGATGTTTTACTTCCCTGCTGCGTTAAAGAACTAGGCAACACAATTTGATATGTTCCTTTTATAAGGGGGGAATACCCGGTAGTTGTCGTTTCACTTTTTTCTCCCTTATTTGTTGCCCGGTCCAATGCAACACCAACAACAAACCCTCTTTCTTCAATTTCCTGCCGTTCAGAGCAGCCACTTATAAGTAAAATCAAAACCAGACAACTCATTATTTTAAGAAGAAGGTTCATTTTTATTCCCCCCTCCTTTTATTTTATAGACCATAAAAATAAGAAGAGGGACAACAAACATAACAGACATGTCAACCCAAGCCAAATATGTACCATACTTACTTATTACATCCAAATTCCCTGGAATATTATTTACAATATAAATGATAGGTGCACTAATAAAAATAAACGTATGTTTTTTTATTGCAGGAAACATTGCACACAATAAAAAAATAGCGACATCATAATACAATGCAGTTGTATTAAAAACAGTAATAATCCATGTTATAAAAAAGATTGCATCAAACCTCTCTAGAAAACCTCCTCCTATTTCAATCTCCTTTCCAAGTTCAATCGTTGGATATGTTAAAGTGCTAGTTGTTAAATAAGTAAATACACTTATGCAAGTAATATAAATTAATATATAGGATAAAACAGTAATCATAACCCCTTTTGCTACTGCCGTAGGGGCTTTTTTTGTTGATTTCAGTATAGCAGCATAGAAAAAGGCTACCTCAAATCCAATAAATGTAAAGGCGGATTCTCTGATTCCACCCATATATTTACTCATTTTAGTTTGAAAAAATGGAGCTAAATTTTCAAATTCCATTACATTAATATTTAACAGCGATAACAAAATAATAGCAATAAAGACAATAGGTAAAAACAGAACACTAAGTCTTAATAATCCTGCCCTAGATCCACAAACGCCATAAATAACAACGAGCAAATAAAAAAAAGACAAAAGCTGAACAGGTGTATCACTAAATAAATAGGTTTGAGAAATAATAGAAATTGTTCGCGCTTCATAAGCCGTAATTCCCATAAATGTTAGCATTAAAATAAAACAGACAAGATAAGTAATAGGCTTTGTTAAATGCACGCTTGTATATTGAACAAAATTTTGTTTCGGAAATAAAATAGCAACCTTCATGATAAGCCACGCAAAACAAGTACATACTAACCCACTTAAGAGTAAAAGAATCCATCCATCCGCAAAAAGCGCATGATTCGCCATAGTACGCGGCATGGAAAGTGCACCTGTACCAATAATAGTAGAAGATACAGCAAACGTGAGTTCACGAGTACCAACTTCTTCATCTCCATACTCAAATGGCTTCACTTCATCTCCTCTCCTTTGAACGCAATGTTTTATCCTTTGGTTGTAAGTACTCCGGTCTTTCTGTCAACATCGCTTTAGGCAGACGTACAACATCTTCTTTCCAATCTTTATAAAAAGCAGGTGTAATCGGTGCAGAATATGGCACTCCAACACTTGTTAAATTTACGATGTGAATCGCTAAGGCAATTAACCCCAAAATAATTCCATACAAACCAAAGACCGTGGCAGCCAACATAAACGCAAACAATAAAATACGAAAGGTAATTGTAATACTATATACTGGTAATGAAAATGTAGCGACTGCCGTAACCGCAATAATAATCACAAGAAACGGATTTACAATACCAGCACTTACAGCAGCTTCTCCAATAACAAGGCCTCCTACAATACCAATTGTTTGCCCCATTGGTTTAGGAAGACGAATTCCAGCTTCACGAATCAGTTCCATTGTAAAAGCCATTATGAGCGTCTCAATATATGCCGGAAACGGAACACCTTCTCTTGCTCCAGCAATTGAATATGCAAGAGTAGAGGGAATAAGTCCTTGATGATAAGAAACAAGAGCTACATACATAGCAGGTAATAAAATCGCAATCGTGCCCGCTAACATTCGAAGTCCTCTTAACAACGTTCCAATCATCCAGCGTTCATAGTGGTCTTCTGGTGATTGAAATATATCAATCATTACCATTGGAGCAATAAGCGCAAATGGTGAACCATCTACTAAAATAGCTGCTTTCCCTTTTGCAAGTGATGCTGCGACATTATCTGGTCTTTCTGTATTTAAAAATTGAGGGAAAGGAGACAAATTATTATCTTGTATGAATTGTTCAATCGTTCCTGTCTCAAAAATAATATCTGTTTCAATAGACTGCAGTCTCCGGTTTAATTCTTTTACAATATAAGGATTAATAATATCTTCAATGTAAACTAATGTTACTTCCTTCTGCGAACGCTTTCCCATAATATAAGAACGAAAACGTAGCTGCGGGTCACGTATATGACGCCGAATTAACATTTTGTTTACATTCACATCTTCAATAAATCCTAAATTAGGCCCTCGAATAATTGTCTCCGTAGAAGGTGCATCAAGACTTCGTTTCTCCCATTCACGAAAATTTATAATCATTGCAGAAGGAATACCATCTAGTAGCACAATTGTATCGCCTGCTAATAGCGCATTCATAACATCAGGAAATGTCTTTGCAATACTCACTTCTCCAACTGATAAAAATTGATCGATTAATGTTTGAATAATTGGAGCTTGTTTAGGAATTTCCTCATACTGCAATGGGCGAATAACAAAACGGTGAATCATGTCTTTATTGCTTAGTCCGCATAAAAATATAACTGCACACCGATCATTCGTTCCTGAAAGAGAAAATTCACGTACAGTTAAGTCATTAGGTGAATCTAACTTTTCTCGAATTGCATTGATTATTTTCGATAAGTTAGCATCTAACTGAACCATCTTTATCACCTAACTTTCTTTTTTAAATGGTGTAGTTATATTTCTCTATTTCAAGAAAATATATACAAAAAGAGTTATCCATTAGTAACTGGATAACTCGAATAAAACACTATTTTATTCCCTATTTTGCATAAAGTTCAAAACAGACGAAACAAATATATCTACACCGATCGGCAAGGCATCCTCATCAATTGTAAAACACGGATGGTGATGAGGGTGGATAATTCCCTTCTCTTGATTTCCAGCCCCTATAAAGAAAAATGTGCCTGGAGCTTTTTGTAAAAATGCTGAAAAATCTTCTCCAGCCATCGTTGGCTGCAAATGAACAACTTGTTCCCTTCCTAAAAGTTGCAATGCCGTATTTTCTACATGCCTTGTTACATTCTCTTCATTTACAACCGGACGATATCCGTATTCGTATGTAAATTTATAAGATGCCCCGTATGCCTCTGTAATACATTTTACAATTTTCTCAATTCGTTCTGCCGTTTGCTTCCGAAGTTCATCCCGTAAACTTCTCACTGTCCCTCCAATTATCGCACTATCAGGAATTACATTATGAGTTGTCCCTGCATGAAACTGTGTTACAGATAACACTAATGAATCTAATGGATTAGTAAGCCTGGAGACAATTTGTTGTAATTGAGAAACAACTTGTGTACCAATTGCGATACTATCAACTGTTTCATGCGGAATCCCAGCATGTCCGCCTTTCCCAACAATCGTAATCGAAAACGCATCAGGAGCAGCCATTGCTGGACCATACACAACACCAACTTTGCCAACTTCCAGTGGTGCCCAAAGATGCGCGCCGATAATATAATCGACTCCTTCCATAACACCAGCGTCAACCATTTCCTGTGCACCGCCCGGAAAGTTCTCCTCAGCATGTTGAAACAAAAAACGAATTTCCCCTTGAATTTGATCTCGCTTTTGTGAAAGTGTGTATGCCGTGCCAAGTAACATCGCCATATGTCCATCATGTCCACACGCATGCATAACTCCTTGATATCTAGAAACAAAATCAAATTTATTCTCTTCTTCAATAGGTAATGCGTCCATATCAGCACGAAGCGCAATTGTTTTTCCTGGCTGTTTACCTACCAATTTTGCCATTACACTATATTGCGTTGGACGTGAAACTTCTAAATGAGGAAATGTTTGCAGTATGTCATAAACCGTTTGAGATGTCTTTTCTTCACGATAAGAGAGCTCAGGATACATATGAAACTGTCTTCTCCATTGAATAAGCTGCTCTTTCGAAATAGATACTTCTTGTATAATATCCATATACAATCATCCTTTCTTCACTACATTACCTGTTATTATGAAAACTCCCGCCACTTATCTCATTCAGATCTTAAAGTGGGGGTTTCTCGTGGATCCCCTTCAAAAGGTGCTTAACACGAGTAGAGTTGACACAGCTGCCCGATGGCACAACCCCTCTATTCCATCAGCAAACGCCTTTGGAACTGCTTTTTTTAAGATGTTATAGGCACCATTCACATCTGCGTTCAGTAGTTTGTTCTCTTTCGTACGGTACAAGCCACGTTTGATACGTGTTCCACTAAATATAGGAATATCTTCCTCACCATAAGTTGGGATCACGTCATTGTCTAGAAAGGATGCCTTGCTTGTATACGATTCTTCTACAACTTGTACAGCAATACCTTTTCGTTTTGCCTTATAGATGATCATTTCAATGAGTAAATTATGTGGGACATGACAAAATGATTGATTTTGTCGTTCCCCCATCTTACTGTTTTGTTTCCATGATGTATTTTTTCCAATCGCAATCGTAGAGATTTCCTGTTGAATCGCTATCTGAACGATGAAAAAAATAAAAAAGCTATCAAATTTGATAGCTTTTTATTTTTTTAGAATCGTAATCGCTTGTTTCCCCATTTGTTCCCATGACTTTTCAAATTGAGCACGCGGAATACCTTTACGCGGATTGTTTGCCAATGGATCATTTATATATACAAAATTTTGATCATAACCTACAATAACAGCGCTATGTTCATAATATGTAACCTTTAATTCTCCAGCATTTGTATTCCAAGTTTCAAAGCTTCCTTCATCTAGTGGCTGAAAAGTTGTATTATCAATAACCCATACCGGTGAACCAGCACTAAGCACTTTATATATATCTTTTATATCTCTTCCTGTTAAATCAATTGTTTTATCTGGAACATATTTTTGCGCTAATTGAAAAATCGGCTGATGATATACCCCGTAACCTGGTTCAGACTTTGTATAAATATTTCCTACAAATCCTTCATGAGGATTTCCTCGCAAACCATTTGCCTCAAACGGTACACGTGTAATTTCATTTGCAAGCTTCATTTTGTCAACTTGAATTCCGTTATATTGCAGTAACATTGCTAAACTTGTCACTTCACAACCTCTTTCTAATTCAGGAAGTTGCTTTATAAATGGCACATTTTCAATCATCACTTGCTCTTTCATTTCATATGAAAAGTCTAAGCGAAGTTCCTCAGTTTTTTGAAAAATTTTATTTTTCCCTTTTTCAAATACTCCCATAACATCCTTACTGCATGCCGCACCGACAAGAACTCCAACTCCTAAAATACATATGTATTTCATTATCCTAAACATATATCTAACTCCATTACATAATTATTTTCTTACATTTCCCAAAATAATACCCTCTTTATTGTACCGTTGTTTTCACTAGTTTACTAGAATGATTCTACGAATTGTGATTTTAGGATATCAACGTAAAATTCTTACTTTTTAAAATAAAAAGATTTTTTAATATACAATTTCAGAATATTTTGTTAGAATGAAATATGCTTAATATAGTGAAATTTCTTCAATAAAGATAAGCGAATTCACTAGCAGTTTTCATTGTAATTTTAACTAAAAAATATGAGGTGAGGGGTATATGATACAAAAGGAGAAGCAGTCAAATGAACTAAAACGTACGATGCAAAGCAGACACCTCTTCATGATTGCTCTAGGAGGAGTTATCGGAACCGGATTATTTATGGGATCTGGACAAACTGTTCACAATGCTGGACCCGGCGGAGCCATTCTTGCCTATTTAGTCGGCGGATTTGTTATGTATTTAACGATGCTTTGTCTTGGCGAATTAACAGTTGCAATGCCTGAAGCAGGTTCTTTTCAAAGTTATGCCAGCAAATTTATTTCACCTGGTTTTGGATTTGTGGTTGGATGGATGTATTGGCTAAACTGGGCTGTAACCGTCGGAGTTGAATTAACGACTGTCAGTATTTTAATGAAGCGCTGGTTTCCAGATGTTTCATCTTGGATATGGTGTGTTATATTTGCGGCCATACTCTTTATTGTAAACGCTTCCTCTGCGCGTGCGTATGCTGAAGCTGAGTTTTGGTTTGCAAGTGTTAAAGTAATAACAATTATTCTTTTTATTCTACTCGGCGGTGCTGTTATGTTTGGTGTATTAGACTTTAACGGTAAGCCGGCACCAATGTTCCATAACTTCACAGGAAATGGCGGATTATTTCCAAATGGACTTCCAGCTGTTCTGCTTACAATGATTACTGTTAATTATGCGTTCCAAGGAACAGAATTAATTGGTATTGCTTCGGGTGAAAGTAAGCAGCCAGAAATAACAATACCACGTGCTATAAAAAGTACAATTTGGCGAACACTTTTCTTTTTCGTTCTTGCCATTTCTGTAGTCGTAGGATTATTACCATGGCAAGAAGCAAATCTTGTAGAAAGCCCGTTCGTACTCGTTTTTGACACAGCTGGAGTCCCATATGCAGCAGACATTATGAACTTTGTCATTATTACGGCTGTATTATCAGTAGCAAACTCTGGTTTATACGCAAACTCTCGTATGCTGTGGGCGATGGCAAAACAAGGAATGGGAAGTCCGCATTTCACAAAATTAACGAAAAAAGGGGTACCGATCAACGCCTTAATTTTCAGCTTACTCTTTGCCGGTCTTTCTCTGTTAACAAGTGTATTTGCCGCTGATACAGTCTTTTTAGTATTAACATCGATTGCGGCCATGGCAGCTGTCGTTGTTTGGATGTCCATTGCTGCATCTCAATTTTTCTTTAGAAGAGAATTTATAAAAAATGGCGGGGATATACGAGACTTAAAATATCGTGCGCCGCTATATCCGCTTGTTCCTATTGCAGCATTTTCGTTAAACTTCATTACATTTATAAGCTTAGCGTTTATTCCAGATCAACGTATTGCTTTATATTGCGGAATCCCATTCATGATTATTTGTTACATTTTTTATAAAGTAAAATATAAAAAAATTGTCACATTTGAACAGCAAAAAAATGTTTCGTAAGAAGTATACTAAATATATAAAATATTCAGCTATCTTTACTTATTATAAGATAGCTTTTTTCTATTTTTTGGATATCCTGGTATAACTTTATTTATCTTAAAATTTTAAAAATCGCGATATGGCATCAAAAATAGTTTACAATATTAGCAAGTTACAAAAGTTTTTCATCGTAAAAACTGTGCATTTGTGTCTATTTTTTAACAATATCTTAAAAACTATTGCCATCTATAAATTAATAGGTTTATATTGTTTTATTGGCATAGTTTCAATCCAAGGAGAAAGGAGATTTTCAATCGTGCAACTGAAAAAAAAATTTTGGAAGTTGGCTTCACTTCTTCCACTATCATTACTCTTGTTCCTCGGTGGATGCGACAAAAAAATTGCTGTATTAAATCCACAAGGACCTGTTGCAAAAACGCAGTATGATTTAATTATTTGGTCGCTCATACTGATGTCTGTAATTATTGTAGTCGTATTCGTCCTGTTTACAGTTATTTTAATTCGTTACCGTGAAAAACCAGAGAATATGGACTATGAGCCACCTGATATACATGGTAATACTCTTTTAGAAATTATCTGGACTATTTTCCCTGTTATCATCGTGATTGCATTGTCAATCCCGACAGTAAAAGCAACATATGCATCGGAAAAGCCACCAGAGCAATCAAAAGATATAAAACCTGTAGAAATTTACGTTACATCTGCTAACTGGAAATGGTTATTCAGTTATCCTGAGGAAGGAATTGAAACCGTTAACTATTTAAATGTACCAGCAGGTGTTCCAATTCAATTTAAGTTAACTTCTGTTGGTCCAATGAATGCTTTCTGGATTCCAGAGCTTGGTGGAATGAAGTACAACATGGATGGTATGGTCATGGACTTATACCTACAAGCTGATAAACCAGGTTCTTACACTGGACGTAGTGCAAACTTCTCTGGTAAAGGATTTACTGACATGGAGTTTGAACTTGAAGCTAAAACAAAAGATGACTATAACAAATGGGTAAAAGAAGTACAACAAACTGCCCCTAAATTATCTGAAAGCAAATATAAAGAAATTGTTGAACCAGGTGTAGTAGGGCGTATGTCGTTCTCTAGCAACCATTTAAAATATGTAGATCCAAAATCACTTGAATATTGTGATTACAACTACTACAAAAACAAAAAGTAATAACGACTATTCCAACAGATTGGAGTGAATATAGTGAAGCTTGATGAATTTTTTGTCACAGGCGATCCGATTCTATACGGAGCGGATGCATCTATCGTTCTTGTGACGTTAGGAATCATTTTTGTGCTAACAAAGTACAAAAAGTGGAGATGGCTTTGGGATGAGTGGTTAACTTCTGTTGACCATAAGAAAATTGGGGTCATGTATATCATTTCAGCAATTTTAATGCTGTTCCGTGGTGGTATGGACGGATTAATGATGCGTGCCCAACTAACGTTTCCTGACACAACTTATTTAAATGCTGAACACTACAACGGTATCTTTACAACACATGGTACTGTTATGATTCTTTTCATGGCAATGCCATTTGTTATGGGACTTATGAACGTTGTTGTACCTCTTCAAATCGGGGCACGTGACGTTGCATACCCTTATCTAAATTCCTTAAGCTTTTGGTTATTTTTCGTAGGTGCTATGTTATTTAACATCTCCTTCGTTATCGGTGGTTCTCCAGACGCTGGATGGACATCGTACTTCCCAATGGCTGGGAAAGAGTTTAGTCAAGGCGTAGGAAACAACTATTATTCAATTGCATTGCAGATTGCGGGTCTCGGTACGCTGATGACAGGGATTAACTTCCTTGTTACAATCTTGAAAATGCGTGCACCAGGCATGAAATTAATGAAAATGCCAATGTTCACATGGTCTATTTTAATCACATGTGTCATCATTATCTTTGCTTTCCCAGTATTAACAGTTGCTCTTGCATTAATGACATTTGACCGTCTGTTTGATGCTCACTTCTTTACGATGGCGAGCGAAGGTATGCCAATGCTTTGGGCGAACTTATTCTGGGTATGGGGTCACCCTGAAGTATATATCGTTATTTTACCGGCATTCGGTATTTTCTCTGAAATCGTAAGTACATTCTCGCGTAAACGTCTATTTGGATATAGCGCAATGGTATATTCAATGATTGCTATCGCAGTCTTGAGTGGTCTTGTATGGCTGCATCACTTCTTTACAATGGGTGCAGGACCATCAGTTAACTCATTCTTCTCGATTTCGACAATGGCAATTTCAATTCCAACCGGTGTTAAGATCTTTAACTGGTTGTTTACACTTTATAAAGGTCGTATTCGTTTTACAGTTCCAATGCTTTGGTCATTGGCATTTATTCCAAACTTCGTAATTGGTGGGGTTACGGGTGTTATGCTTGCGATGGCAGCAGCTGACTATCAGTACCATAACAGCTACTTCCTAGTTGCTCACTTCCATTACGTATTAATCGCAGGTACAGTATTTGCGATGCTTGCTGGATTTACATTCTGGTATCCAAAAATGACTGGCCATATGCTAAATGAACGTATTGGTAAATGGACATTCTGGATCTTTATGAGCGGATTTAACATTTGTTTCTTCCCAATGTACTTCCTAGGTTTAGATGGTATGACACGTCGTATGTACACATACTCTGCAAACCTTGGATGGGGCTTATTAAACCAAATCGCATCTGTCGGTGCAGTAATGATGGGTATTGGCTTTATCTTATTATGCTACAACGTAGTTTATAGCATTCGTCATGGTGAACGTGACTTAACTGGAGATCCTTGGGATGGCCGTACACTTGAATGGGCAACACAATCTCCTGTACAACATTACAACTTTGCAAAAATCCCAGAAATTAAGCATAGCGATGTATTCTGGGAAATGAAGAAAAACGGTGAAACTATTGCACCAAAACCTGAAGAATTAAAACCAATTCATATGCCGAGCAATTCAGGTGTTCCAATTATTATGTCTTGCTTCATCGGCCTTGCTGGTTTTGCATTAGTATTTAGCTGGTTCACGTTAGCTATTATCGGTGGTATTGGTATGTTAGCTTGTATGATTTGGCGTTCGTTTGATTACGACGACGGATACTACATTAGCGTAGATGAAATTAAAAAGACAGAACATGTTGCATGAGAGGTGAAACGAAATGGCGGCTTTAGATAAAAGCTTACCTCTAGAATATCAATCTGAACAAAGCAGATTGAATATTTTAGGGTTCTGGATTTTCCTTGGGGCTGAAATCGTGCTGTTCGCAACACTTTTCGCCTCTTACCTAGTATTAGCTGGTCGTTCGGCAGATGGGCCGACAGCAGCACAAATTTTTGAATTAAAGCCTGTTATGATTGAAACACTTTTACTTTTAACAAGTAGTTTCACATGCGGGATTGCAATTCATGAAATGCGTAAAGAAAACAAAAATGCTATGCTCGTTTGGTTTATCCTTACATTACTATTAGGTGCAGGCTTCCTTTACATGGAAATTGAAGAATTCATGATGTACGTAAGCCACGGTGCTACACTTCAAACAAGTGGTTTCTTATCAGCATTCTTCGTTCTACTTGGAACGCACGGTGCCCACGTAACGGGTGGTATCATCTGGGCAACTTGTGTTATTATCCAAATTTTAAAACGAGGACTAACACCAGTTACAGCACGTAAAGTATTTATTATCAGCTTGTACTGGCATTTCCTTGACGTTGTTTGGATCTTCATTTACACACTAGTTTACTTGAACGGGATGGTGGCGTAATAATGGGACAAAACAATACACACGCTCATAGCGGGTTTCCTTGGTCACACGTTTTCGGATTTATTTTATCACTTGCATTAACGTTCCTTGCTGTATACGTAGCGTTATATACAAGTTTGCCACTTTCAACAATCTTAACAAGCATTATTGCAATGGCATTGGCACAAGCAGCATTACAATTAATTATGTTTATGCACTTAAAAGAAGGAGAAGGCATAACACAAACAATAGCAATACTATTCAGCTTCTTCATCGCTATAGTAACTGTTGTTGGTACGGTTTGGATTTTCTTCTCTATGTAATTTTCAAAAGTCTGTTGGGACAATGTCTCAGCAGGCTTTTTTATATAAAGTAAAACTTCCACCTATTTTCTTCGCTTCTCTCTGAGTCTTGAATAGCGGGATATTAAATACTTATATATAATGGTTAGCACTGCGTCTTCTGCTCCCCTTAGGTAATTTAATATTTCATCTATAGCATGCAGATACTCCCTTTTTAGCAGGTTCAAAAGGAGTAGATTAGAGTAAGTAATAGGCAGTAACTTCCCTCCCCCACTAATGACAGTTTCACTTTATTCTTTCTAGAAAGAAATTAATTTATAAAACCTTAATTGCATAGAAAATCCATAATATTCCTTAAGTTCTATTTTTATGTATGGTAAAATATTACTATCATATATAACTAAGGAAGTGTCAAGACATGTCAATATCAACTTTAGCTCTTTTATTACTCGGAGAAGTACTTGTCGCAATTATTCTGATTGGGCTCAGCATTGAAATTTGGAGCTATGGGTGGAAAAAAACAAACGGAGTAAAGTATTCTTGCATTTTACTTTCTCTTATTATTGGAACTAGCAGTGTATTGGGACTTTGTATAGCACCAGCTTATTTTTTTATACAACTTACAGATAAGGTTAAATTTTAACCATATGGCTATTAATTATTCGTCGAATCAATTGAAGTATATGAGCAGATTTCATCCCTATCCCCTTCGTTAATCCCTTATAAATTGAAACTTCCATCAGTGAGGTTTTCTTCATCCCCCACCTATGTTCTTAAGAAAAGCGGAAGCGGCTCGCTCAGAATCGCAGGACGCCCGCGCACCCGACAGAGAGGCGCTTTTTGCCTCGTCCGAGGGGGCGAAACGACCGGAGATTCTAGCCGCTAGAGCTGGACAATGATTCTCTCCTAGCCTTGAGGTGGGGTTCTTACTGCCCGCGAATAGCGAGATAAAAACTAGAAATAAGGACTGTTCCTGTCCGTTAATACTATAAGAAGAGAGGTATGTGTATGATAGAAATAAAACGAATTGATTGTTCTCAGACATATGCACTTCGACACGAAATTTTACGGCCTAATCAAAGTTTAGAAGACTGTAGATATACTTCTGATAATGAAGAAAATACCTTTCACCTTGGAGCATTTATGGACGATAAGCTTATTAGCATTGCTTCCTTTTCTTATGAAATTCATCCCTCTTTAGGAGAAGGCATTCATTATCGTTTACGAGGAATGGCCACAGAACAAAATTTCCGCAAACAACATGCTGGGAGTACATTAATTCACAGTGCTGAAGCAATATTAGCAGAGCGCCATGCACAGCTTCTATGGTGTAACGCCAGAATCACTGTTGCAAATTATTATACACGATTAGGATTTCAAGAATATGGTGAAATATTCGATATTCCTCCAATCGGATTACACAAATTAATGTACAAAATATTATGATCTTACTTTATTGTATGCAAAAAAGAGCGTCTCCTTTTGAGAAGCTCTTTTTTATAATGAATTATAAAAACAAATGACAACCAAATAATATAGCAAAGAAATAAAGAAACGGATGTACTTCCTTCCCTTTTCCTTTTACAATTTTTAAAATCGGATAAATTAAGAAGCCAAGTGCTATACCGTTCGCGATACTTGATGTGAGTGGAATACCAACAAAGATAAAGAATGCTGGAAGTGCATCTTCAAAGTCATTCCAATTTACTTCCCGAATATTTTGCGCCATAAGGCTGCCAACAATAATAAGAGAAGGTGCTGTAATTGCCGCTACACTTGATAATGATGCGATTACAGGGCTCAAAAAAGCTGTAATGATTGTTAATCCAATAACGACAATACTTGTTAATCCTGTCTTTCCTCCTGCTGCAATACCAGCAGAAGATTCAATTGTAGCTGCTGTTGGACTTGTTCCAAACATTGCCCCTACTGTTCCTCCAATTGCATCTGCAATAAACGCTTTTCCAAAACGTCCTTCCGCATTATCCGTATTTAAACCCGCCTGCTTAATTAACCCAAGCAATGCTCCTGTTGTATCAAATAACAATACAAGCAAAAATGAAAAAACAATACCATATAATCCATAGTGAATTACATCCGTCACAGCGTGAATCGGATTAAATGTAATCATTCCTTCTGGTAAATGCGGAACTGCTACAAGTTTATCGCTAAACTTCAATTGTCCTGTAAAAAAGGCAATGACTCCCGTTACAATCATACTAATAAATAGTGCACCATTTACGTTTAATACCATTAATATTGCAGCTAACACTAAACCAATTAACGTTAGCACAACAGAGGGAGAATGAAAATTTCCAATGGTAACTAAGTTTGTAGGATGATCTACGATAATACCAGATAACCGAAGCCCTATAAACGCAATGAACAAACCAATTCCTGCTGCAATCGCATGCTTTAAACTATCAGGAATAGACTCAATTAATTTTTGACGAAACGATGTAAATGAAAGTAAAAGAAAAATAATACCTGTCAAAAATACCGCTGAAAATGCAATAACATATGTAATGCCTTCTGCTTGTTGAACAACAGAGTAAGCAAAGTAAGCATTCATTCCCATTGCTGGTGCAATGACGATTGGATAATTTGCTAAAAATGCCATACATAATGTTCCAACAATTGTTGCAATAATTGTTGCCGTAAAAGCTTGATCGAACGGTACTCCTGCATCAGATAAAATCTTCGGATTGATGACAAGAATGTACGCAAATGTGAAAAACGTCGTAATTCCCGCTAAAATCTCCTGCTTTACAGAAGTATTGTATTTCTTTAATTGAAACATACTAGCTATCCTTCCTATTTAATAAAATTATGATTATAACTACCTTTTCAAATTAACTTCTTCTAACAGCAATAAAATAAAGACTTTATTGTGCAAAAAAATATAATACTTAATCTTATCAATTACTAAAAAGGAGCGTCAATACACTTACTAATAGTTCGAATTTTAAAATTAAGTTTAACACTCTATAGATATAGTACAGAAAACATTGTCTTTTTTTGTAGCATAACAGGGATAAATGTTTTATAATTTTAAATAGTTAGATACTTCGAAAGCGAATACAATATTTTTTCTTATAATAAAGGAGGTTTACTATGAAGCACACAGACAAAGCAGACACTTTAAACCGTGGATTAAAACAACGACATATTACACTTATGTCTCTTGGATCTGCTATTGGAGTTGGGTTATTTTTAGGATCCGCTTCTGCTATTAAACTAGCAGGACCATCCATTTTATTTGGTTATATCATTGCAGGCCTTGCTATCTTTTTCATTATGCGTGCGCTTGGAGAAATGGCAATTGAACAACCTGTTGCCGGTTCTTTCAGTAAATATGCGCATGACTATTTAGGTCCATTAGCAGGTTATATAACAGGCTGGAATTATTGGTTTTTATGGGTTGTTACTTGTATGGCGGAAATTACAGCTGCAGGTATTTATATGGAATATTGGTTCCCTGACATTCCACGTTGGATTTGGGCTTTAATTGCTCTCGTATTAATGAGTGCATTAAACTTTTTATCTGTTAAAGTGTATGGAGAACTTGAATTTTGGTTTGCTCTAGTTAAAATTGTCACAATTATCTGTATGATTGTAATTGGTACTGGTATTATTCTATTTGGTTTTGGAAACGGCGGCGTAGCGACTGGAATTTCAAATCTTTGGTCTCACGGTGGTTGGTTCCCGAATGGTTTCTCTGGTCTTCTTCTTTCTCTACAAATGGTACTATTTGCCTACTTAGGAGTGGAGTTAATCGGTGTAACAGCTGGAGAAGCAGAAAATCCGAAAAAAACATTATCTAAAGCAATCGATAACGTATTTTGGCGCATTTTAATTTTCTATGTAGGGGCTCTATTCGTCATGATGGCAATTTACCCATGGAATGAGATTGGCGAAAAAGGAAGTCCATTTGTACTAACGTTTGAACAAATCGGCATTGCGAAAGCAGCAGGAATTATTAACTTTGTTGTATTAACAGCTGCCCTGTCTTCTTGTAATGGCGGTCTCTTTAGTACAGGCCGTATGCTATTTACATTAGCACAGCAAAAACAAGCACCAGAAAAGTTTGGTCATTTAAATAAAAACGGCATTCCAAGTAAAGGAATTTTAGCAACAGCTTTCGTATTATTAATAGGTGTTGTTTTAAACTACCTTGTTCCTGGGAAAGTATTTACGTGGCTAACTAGTATTTCAACATTCGGAGCAATTTGGACTTGGGGCGTCATTTTAGTTGCGCAGCTACGCTTCCGTAAAGGCTTATCACAGGAAGCACAAAATAAATTAACGTACAAATTGCCACTGTATCCACTTAGCTCTTATATTACACTCGCTTTCCTTGTTTTAGTATTAGGAGTTATGGCATATTCTACTGATACACGTATCGCATTAATCGTTGGACCGATTTGGATTATCGCTTTAGTTGCTGTCTATTATATGAAAGGATTTCATGTAATAGGTAAAACTCAAAAATCTTCTTCAAGAATCGGGTAAAGCTACTCCCTTCCTCATATTAGGAAGGGAGTTTTTCTATGAATCTAAAAAATATTTCTCAATAAAATTCACCCTAAATTTACGAAATTTTTATAATTTTCATCTTTTTTATCCTTCTAAAATTAGCTAGAGTAATAATTAACTAGAGTAATAAGAAGAAACTTCCATCAGTTGGGCCCGACTGATTTTTAGTGCAGAAACAAACAACTCATTTTATTATGATTAGGAGGATTATTATGAAGAAAAACAAATGGCTGAACCTTACATTAGCAACAGGAATTACTTTAAGTATGGCTACCATATTTAGTACAAAAACTTTTGCTGAAAGTGCTGTGGATCCAGCTCCAGAGATTTCTGCAAAAATTGTCAATGAAAATGCTGGAAAAAAAGTACTATTTGATAATACGCACGGGCAAACAGCAGGAACAGCTGATTGGGTTATTGATGGAGGATTTTCTGATTTTGGAAACGGTATTGCAAACAAAGGCTTTTTTGTAAAAGAACTTCGTAAATCAACATCTATTACGTATGATGACTTAAAAGATTACAATATGTTTATCATTCCAGAAGCAAATATTCCCTACAAAAAATCAGAACAAGATGCCATGCTACAATATGTAAAAAATGGGGGTAGTATCTTTTTTATTGCCGATCATTATAATGCTGACCGTAATAAAAACCGCTGGGATTCCTCAGAGGTTTTCAACGGATATCGCCGCGGAGCCTGGGATAATCCGGCTAAAGGGATGTCTATAGAAGAAGCATCTTCACAAGCTATGCAAGGTGTAGAAAGCTCTGACTGGCTTGCAAACAACTTTGGCGTACGCTTTCGATATAATGCAATTGGTGACGTTTCTACAAATAAAACGGAGACGCCAGATCAATCATTCGGAATTACTACAGGTGTTTCATCCATTGCCATGCACGCTGGGTCCACACTTGCAATTGTAAACCCTAATTTAGCAAAAGGAATCGTCTACTTACCAGAAGGTTTACCAAAGTGGAACAATGCCGTTGATAGCGGTGTGTATAATGGCGGCGGCATCGCTGAAGGCCCTTATGTCGCTATTGCAAAGGTTGGATTAGGAAAAGCTGCTTTTATCGGTGACTCTTCACCAGTTGAAGATGCAACGCCAAAATATGTTCGTGAAGATACTGGTCTGTCAAAAACAACATACGATGGGTATAAAGAAGAAAATGACGCTGCTTTATTAACCAATGTCATAAATTGGCTTTCTGTACAAGAAACATATACAAGTTTAGACCAAGTAGCCGGATTACAGCTAGACAAGCCAACACCATTACAAGCATTTGAAGAACCAAGTGCATCAACTGAGCCGCAGCCAGAACCTTGGAGCGCTCCTAATGCAGGATACCAATGGTTTAATACCAGTACATTTAAGCCGGGTTCATACGGCTATAATGGAAATATCTCAACGAGTGACTATAGCTTTATCCATCCTAGTATCCTTCCAAACAGCGGTATATTTCAGGTTAAAGTACAAGTGAATCATTTATTACCAAACGCTACCTATAATAATTATTCTTTAGGTATTTATACAAGTGGCGGTATGCAAGTCGCAAAAATTCAAAACGAAAATGGCACTTGGCCTTCTTCCTATGGTTATAGCAATTCCTTTTCTCTTACTACTAATAACCTAGGTTCTGCTGAAAAAATATTTAATGTACAAATTGCACCTAATACAGTAGGTCAAGCTACTTTACGCCTTCGTCAAAATACAACTGCAAAAGTAAGTGAAACTGTTGTAATTGGAGCACCTGCCCTTCAATAAAAGCAGCCCCCTTTTCTTATGAAAAGGGGGTCTCTTTATACATGAACACTTTTTCTTGATTTTTATTTTTCATTATTAATTTCTTCCAAAAAATCAGCCTTTATTGACTTTTAATAGTTAATAAGGTAAACTATTAAATATTAAAAACTATTAACTTTGTTTTTGTTTATGCAAGGAGGAACTATATATGGAAACTGCGATGCATATTGATGAAAAACAGCAGCAAAAAAAGAAACATCCTCCAGGTTTATACTTACTCTTCTTCACAGAAATGTGGGAAAGATTTAGTTATTACGGATTACGAGGGTTATTAACATTATATTTAACAACAGCCTTAATAAACGGTGGTCTTGGGTTTAGTAAAAGCTGGGCACTTACGATTTACGGTTTTTATACAGGAGCTTGTTATTTTACCCCAATGATTGGTGGATTCTTAACAGATCGTTATCTTGGCAAACGATTAGCTATTACACTTGGCGGTATAACAATTGCACTTGGTAACCTTACGTTATTTGCTCTGCAAAGCCAATTAGGATTATACCTCGGATTAGCGCTCATTATTATGGGGAACGGTTTCTTTAAACCAAATATTTCTACTCTTGTCGGAGGGTTATATGCAGAAAATGACTCGCGCCGTGATGGTGCCTTTACGATTTTCTATATGGGAATTAACGTTGGTTCATTCCTTGCTCCACTCGTTTGCGGATATTTATCAGAAGATTTGTTTAAAACTGCTGCAGATGGTGTTATTCATTATGGGTTCCGATATGGATTTTTAGCTGCGTCCATCGGGATGATTGTCGGACAAATTTTATTCACAACATTATCCAATCGTTTTCTTGGTGACATTGGTAAAAAACCGACAGCAGCTTTACAAACAGGAACAGGCAATAAAACAGCTGGAAATACACCATTAACAAAAAAAGAAAAACAGAATACAGCGGTTATTATCATTATAACGTGTTTCGTTGTCTTCTTCTGGGCTGGATTTGAACAGGCTGGTAGTTCTTTAACTTTATATACAAATAGCTTTGTAGATCGTACTGTATTCGGTTGGGAAATTCCAACATCTTGGTTTCAGTCTGTAAACCCACTATTTATTATTTTATTAGCACCAATTGTTTCAGCACTTTGGACAAAGCTCGCTTCTACAAAACGCGGTGATTTGAAAATTCCAACAAAAATGGGTCTCGGTATGATTTTACTTGGAATTGGTTATATGGTTCTTCTTGTCGCTACATTAAAAACAGGAAGTAATGAGCAAAACATTACAGAAAAAGCAAATCTGCTCTTTATTGTCTTTACTTACTTATTCCATACGTTAGGTGAATTGTTCTTATCTCCAGTTGGACTATCAATGGTAAGTGCACTCGCTCCTGTTAAACTCGCATCTTTATTAATGGGTGTTTGGTTCGCAAGTACAGGTGTAGCTAATATTTTAGGCGGACAGTTAGCAAATCTCACAACTTCATTAGGTTATTCAGAAATATTTGCTGTTATTGGAGCTGCCGCTATTTTCTTAGGTTGTATATTGCTATTGCTTTCAAAAAAATTAGTAAAAATGATGGACTAAAGTGAAACTTCCATCAGTGGGGGTCCTCTTCATCCCCCACTGATGGAAAGCTCTCACCAATCGGGCTTTTACGGGCAGTCCCCCTACCTGGCTTTTTCGCTTCTCTCGATCTTGAGATGGGGGGTTACTGCCCGCGAATAGCCGGATAAAAAAGATGAGGGGACAACCCCTCATCTTTTTTTAACTATTTACTTTCTTCACATGCATTAAGTCTCCAGACACTACATATCGCTTTGAATTATCAAGCACAGATGCACACGTAATAAGCGTCACTTCATCTTTTCCATGATCTTCAACAACTTCCCACTTATCCGGCGTTACTTCTGTCACGCGTTGTACCTCATACTCGTATTCATTTTCGTTATCATATAAATATACTTTATCGTTCTTTTTTAATTTCGAAATATCACTAAATAATACACCTTTTTTTGACATATTATGTCCTGCTAATGCGTAATTCCCTTTTCCTATCTCTTGTTTCTCTTTTACCGTTGCTGCACCTGATAATAAATTTTTCTCTGTCGAAGAATTTAGAATTGGCAACTCTAATCCAATGGTTGGAATAGCCATGCGCCCGATAACTTGCTTCTTATCTAATGAAGCATTTGCCACATCCGCTAAACCCGGTTGTTTTATTTTAGAAGCATCAACAAATTTTGTTTCTTGCTTTTCATACTTCATTCTCTTAATATTCTGTAGGTTTTCTCCTTGTATTTTTTCAGCTTTATAACCGTCATAAAAAGGTTTTGCAATTAAAATACCACCTACGACAAATAATAAAAGTGCTAATATACTATAAATCCTTTTTTTATTCATACCCCAATTCCTTTCCTTCACAAAGTTCCTCTTATATAAAATGATAAAGTAAGAATGCTAGATATACAAGCAACATACGTAAGATATGGGAAAGGGCACATCTTTTACACAACCTTATTACGATATAAAGAAATATGAAATACTGTTATTTGAATTAATAAAATGACAAATAATACATATAGCGGATATTCTGGAATCTTTCGATTGAATAGTGGATAGACAGTTAACGAGACAGCCGCGAAAGGTATAATAAACCATAATGAAAGAAGTGTAGTGCGACACGCTTTTGCAGTCAATATTTCTTCTCTCTCATCTTCACTTGGAAATAACAACGGAAATGTCCAAAATGATAATTTCTTATATTTCTTTTTTTGTACCTTGTAACCAATGAATACCCCTACCGCTACAATCAACATCAATGTAATTGGCGTTATATTCATCGTAACAGTCCACGTTTGCTCTTCAGTACGGATGATGTTTGCAAGATCCATAATGATATGAAAATACTCAACAAATGCCCAACTCGTTATAACAAGAATAAATATATTTATTACATAAGAAAGACCAATTCTATTCATTTTCTTCTTCCTCCTTTTGTAATACAAATACTTCTTCCATCTGTAAACTAAACACATCACAAATCATGAGCGCTAATAATAATGATGGTACATAATCCCCTTTTTCAATAGCAGCGATGGTTTGCCTCGTTACACCTACTTTTTCAGCCAATACGCTTTGTGTGAAATTAAAACGGGCTCGTAACTCCTTTACCCGATTACAAATGGACAATTTTACCACCCCTTACCATTATTGTATGCTAAACTTTACAAAATGTAAACTCAACTTAACATTTAATATAAAAAAAACCTACTAAAAGTAGGTTTTTTAATAAATGATAACACGAACTTGCTTTCTTCCCCAAGCGTTAGAGGATCCTTTATCTGGCATGAATACATCAATTCTATATCCTTGAATATCTTTACCAGTATCAGCAGCAATCGCATCTCCATATCCCTGAACCCATACGTGTGAGCCCAATGGAATAACTTTTGGATCAACAGCAATTAATTTCATATTTGGATTTGCCGTTAAATCATAGTGTCCCCAAGCAGAATATACATGTTCGCCTTGCGAATTCCCATTTTCGCTTGGATCATTTGTATAAGCCGTAGCCTCTACATAAATCTCATTGCCTCCGCCTTTAGCTGGTTTGTCTGAAGCTGGTTGGCTTTGGCTTTGGCTTTGGCTTTGGCTTTGGCTTTGGCTTTGGCTTTGGCCTGCTTTTGATGTTTCTTGAGCTTTTGCACGCTCTGCCGCAGCAGCAGCCGCTGCTTGCTCACGAGCAATTGCATCTTGTACGCTCTTCATATTGGCCTCAAGTTGTGCTTTTTCTTGCGCAGCAAGCGTAAGTTGACTTGAAATTTCATTATATTTTGTTTGCACAGCCTGCAAGTTTTCTTGGCGTTTCTTTAAATTCTCTTGTAACTCATTCTGTGCCTTTGCTAATTTTTGTTTATCTACTTCTAAAGATTTTTCTTTTTCATCAATCACTTTTTTATCAGCTTCGATTTGACGAAGATCTTGTTCTTGTAAACGAAGAATCTCTTTATCTGCATCCATAATTGTAGAAACCGCATTCATACGTTCTAAGAGATCTGCAATATTTTTTGAGTTTACAATTACCTCTACTACTAAACTCACATTTGAACTATTTTGAACAGAGACCATACGCTTTTTCATAATATCTTTACGCATAAGTACTTTATTTTCTAAAGCAATAATCTCTTTCTTTTTTTGTTCAATTTGTTTATTTGTTTCATCAATTTTATGTTGAATTTGGTCTTGCTCTGTTTTATTTTTAGAAATTGTATCATTTAAATCTTTTAATTCTTTTTGAATACCTTCAATTTCTTTTACTACAGCTTGTTGTTCTTGCTCTTTTTGCTGAATAGTATTGTTATTTTGCTGCAATTGCTGCTGCATGTTGTTTAGTTTATCGTCGTTTGACTCAGCTTTTACAGCAACTGTACTAGAAAAACAAATGAATCCAGCTAATACAACGCTACTGATACGCTTAAAATAGTTCATAATCCGACTCCCTTCTTCTACAGTTATACATGATTTGTTTTACAGTTTGTTTACAAAATCATTAAATACAGTTTATTTTTCATGACGAAAAATAACGAATACTGAAAAAATTGTAATAAATACCTTTGATATTTTTAAAATTTTATATGTATATATTTAAAAATAATGCTACAATTTCAATATAAAGTGAAACTTTCATCAGTGGGTTTGTTTGTCATCTCTAATGATGGAAAGTCCTCACCAATCGGGCTCTTACGGGCCGTTGTTATCTCTCACCTAGCTTCTGTAGAAAAACGGAAGCGGCTCGCCCAGAATCGCAGGACGTTGAAGTTCAAGGCGGAGAGGCGTTTTTTGCCTCGTCCGAGGGGGCGAAACGACCGGAGATTCTAGCCGCTAGAGTTGGACAACGTTTTTCTCATAATCTTGAGGTGGGAGTCTTACTGCCTACAAGTAGCAAGATAAAATGAAACTTCTATAAGCAAACTCTTACTATCTAGTAACAAAAGAAATAGAAAATCATAGAAGCTTGGGGAGAATATTATGTTTACAAAGACAAAATCACTAGAAAAAGAAATTACTCAATTACAAAATCAAGTACAAGAGTTAGAACAACAATTACATCAAAAAGAGAAAGAACATCAAAATGTTATCACTTCATTACATGAAAATGTATTAACAGTTGTAAGTGAACATGAAGAAATCAATCGACAGCATCATACATTACAAAATTTAATTCAACAATTAAGTGATTGCTTTAACAACGTTACAACGCGTACAAATCATTCCAACACGATCAATAGTGATATGCTGCAAAAAGAACAAGGCCTTATTCAAGCTATTGAAGAAATCGTAACATGTTCCAATGAAGGAAAGGATTCTGTTCACGGATTACTGACTGTTATTAACAAATTAGGTGAGCAATCACAACGTACATCTAGTAGTATGAATCATTTAAGTGAGCGCTCAAAGGAAATTGAACAAATCGTAGAGGTAATTCAAAATATTGCTGCACAAACAAATCTCCTTGCTTTAAATGCGAGTATTGAAGCTGCTCGTGCTGGCGAACATGGAAAAGGATTTGCAGTCGTTGCCAATGAAGTTCGAAAACTTGCAGAAAGCACTGCAGAAAGCACAAAGAACATCGGAGATTTAACAAAGAAAATTCAAGAAGAAATTGAAAAAGCATATGAAAATACAAAAGATAATCTTCATCTCGTTGATGAAGGTGTTGAAGTAAGTGCAGATACAAATGCAAAAATTGAAAAAATATTAATGATGGTTCAAACATTACAAACAGGTGCTACAAGTGTCATTGAATCAATTGAGCAACAAAAGCATTGCAACGAAGACATATTACGTGAATTTACAAAAACACAGCATATGTTCCAAAAATTAAATGACATGATGGTAAAACATATAAATGATACTCAAAAAGTTGATTCAAAATTATCTACAAGTTTAGGAGAAATAACTGTAACGAAAAACTAATAATATAGAACCTACTAAAAAGAGCACTGAAGCAATATAGCTTCAGTGCTTTTCATAATTAATATACTTTCTTTTCTTGGCAATATAAACGAATGACATGTTCATTTTTATGAAATACATCATGTGTTAAACGGATAATAATAAAATTACGTTTTTCTTTTTCTTCGTGAAAAAAAATTTGTTCCCCTTCCTTAAACTGCCACATGCTATCAAACGTTGTTATATGACCCCCATTTACCAAAAACAGCTCATATTTCATAGTTTGTCATCTCTCCCTCAGCCAGAATCCATTGTTAAAATTAATTTAACATTATATTTAAATTATAGGCTATTTAAAGTTAAATTTAAAATTATTTATTTTACTAATTATTAATTAAACAATTATAAGGCATCTCCCTTTAGCTAGAACTGTTTCTAAGTTCATATAAAAAAAGACCAAATACTTAAAGAGTAAGTATTTGGTCTTTCTATAAGTCATTAACGGTTTACATACGTATCAAACCACAAATGAATATAACCAGCTGTAACGCGCTGTGCTTCTATTAAACGCTTTCCTGTCGCCGGTGTCACTTCCGTTCGCCATTTGTCTGCATATTCTTGAGATACAGCTGCTTTTACAAACCAATCTTTTGTCGTATCGTTCACAATACCAGGATAATCTTGTTTAGCTGCTACCGCTGCTCCTTGAATCCAATCTTCTGGATTTGCCCCTTTCCAATTCCAATATCCATTACTATCTGAAACTATATAGTTATTTTTTATTGTATCAACAAAATTTTCGTATTTAGAATGGAAGCCCATTGGATAAGAAAGATTCGTAAAGTTTGCTGCATGCATCGGCTGATTTACATCTCCTAAATAATGAAGAGATAACCCTAGATAGAAAAATGCCTGTTTCATATCTTTATTTTGATATGCCTCTCCAGCAAGTTTAAAGTATTTTGCACCTGTTTCTTTTGCCTGTTTTGCAAGAGGAATATATGATTTTCCAGTATCCGGATCATAAAAGTGAGAAGCATATGTACTATTATCATAATAAGGATTCTCGTAATCAGCAGAATAAATACCATTTTCTAAGTCAGTACGCCACTCATTTAATAAAGTAGTTTCATTCGGCTTCACAGTCGCTGTATTACGAGACATGATATTAATTGCACGATTTACAATCCACAAATGAGTGCTAACTCCCTCATTATGCTTATCCTCAGCTGACCACCTTAAAATCGGTTTAGGACCTTCACTATTATTTGTTTGCGCAAATGCTACACTTTGAACTGGTGCAGCTAATGCAACCATAGCTGCTAATGCTAATACTTTCTTTTTCATACAAAATCCTCCCATTTTATATTTATATATGAAGTAGAACCTCTGATGTTATTTAGTAAATCTATTATAAGGATATCCCATCTTTTGATGATTTCCTATCATTAAAACAAAATATGCAAATGTTCATATCTCAATGAATTAATATATAATTATAATGTTACACTTCAAACTATAATGGAAAAATATTAATCTTATATAAGATAATCGATAAAATAATGTAAATATTACAAAAATTAATTTGTTATGATTTTCCCGAATTTTCGTAAAGAGCTATAAAACACACTACATTTCACTAACCTCTAACAAAGTATACAAATTTCCACACATAACAATTTAATTTCATTGCAGAGAAAAATAGCATTATGCCATAATAGCAAGGAGAGGTGAAAAGTTTGAAATACTTTATTTATTTTATTGTTATCATTGCATTTTTAGATACATTTTCACAATTACCAATTATGAGTACATACGCACAAAGCCTGGGAGGAACACCTCTAATTATTGGCCTTGTCATTGGAATGTACTCATTTGCAAATATGATCGGCAATATCATCGCAGGTGCGTCTGTTGATAAATATGGAGCCAAAAAAGTTCTTTCTATTAGCATGGCAATTACAAGTCTCATAGTCTTATTGTATACGGTTGTCCAAAACGGCGAACAACTTATTATCGTTCGTTTTCTACACGGATTTAGTGACGGCTTCTTAATACCAGCTGCCTTTACTTTCTTATCAAAACAAACAAAAGCAACAAAACAAGGGAAAGCAATGGCTTTATCTGGTGCAGCTGTTGGAACAGCAGCTATCGTCGGTCCAGCTTTCAGTGGGATTATGAAAGCAACCGCGGGCATACATTGGGTCTTTATTACAATTTCTATCTTAATGATACTTGGTACAATTGTCTCGCTCTTCTTGTTGCCAAATCATATAACAAAAACAAATACATTACGGACGCAAATGATGAACAAAGAAGATATGCTTGGATTATTAAAATCTGAACCGTTATTACAAGCATACATCGGTGCCTTTACGTTAATGTTCTCACAAGGAATTGTCACCTATATGTTACCTATGAAAATAGAAGCTTTAGGACTTAAAGCATCCCTAACAGGAATGATGCTTAGTGTCTTTGGAATCACCGCAATTCTTTTCTTCTTACTGCCAACAAACCGTATATACGATTACTTTAACCGTCAAAAAATGATGGTCATTGGTATTACAGTTATGGCATTTGCATTATCCTTACTTGGTATATTTACAACAAAAGGCATGCTCTTTATTGTTATGATCATTTACGGAATTGGATTTGCAATTCTCTTTCCTTCTATTAATGCCTTACTTGTTGAAAATACAACAGAAGATAATCGCGGAAAGGCATTCGGGTTATTCTATGCGTTCTTCTCACTCGGTGTCGTTGGCGGATCATTTACAGTTGGAGCAATTGGCGCATCACCAAGCGTAAGTTTTGTAATTGGAACAGCTTTCTTGCTTACATTCGCTTCGATGATTTATGTAAGAGGAAGATTCAAAAAAACAATGATGGGATAGATCCCATCATTGTTTTTTTATTTTAAAAAGCATGTCGATACAATCCATTTGTAGAAAAGCTGTGCAAATCCCATCCACATTTCGACAATTCCCTGGGAAATATTCATTTCTCCTACAAAATCCGTTAGAAACTCAAACTACCCCCACCTATCTTCTTCGCTTTTCTCTGCCTCTTGAAGTAGGGGGCTTACTGTCCGCAAATAGCAGGATAAAAAAACAGTTCAACTCAAAAGTTGAACCGCTTCATAAAAAAATTATTTTCCTTGTGTTTTTTCCCAATCTGCTAAAAACTTTTCAATTCCTTGATCTGTTAATGGATGTTTCACTAATGACGCAATAACATTTGCTGGAATTGTTGCAATGTGCGCACCATTTAATGCTGCGTCTGTTACGTGTACAGAGTGGCGAACAGATGCTGCAATAATTTCTGTTTTAATGTCATGAATTGCAAAGATATCAGCAATTTGACGAATTAAGTCCATACCGTTATGACCAATATCATCTAGGCGACCTAAAAATGGTGATACATATGTTGCACCAGAACGTGCAGCCATTAATGCTTGTACAGCTGAGAACACTAATGTTACATTTGTACGAATGCCTAAATCAGCAAATGCTTTTACAGCTTTTAAACCTTCTGTTGTCATCGGTACTTTTACAACAACGTTAGGTGCAATTTTTGCTAACTCTTTTCCTTCTTCAATCATTTTATCTGCTTCTAAGCTAATAACTTCTGCACTTACAGGTCCTTCTACAACGCTGCAAATTTCACGAATGCGCTCATGAAAATCTACGCCTTCTTTTGCAACAAGAGATGGATTCGTTGTTACACCTGCTAATACGCCAAGAGCATTTGCCTCTTTAATTTCATCAATGTTTGCTGTATCAATAAAAAATTTCATGTTTTTTTCTTCCTTTCTGAATTCGAGTATATGTTTATTTTTGCTTAATAAGGCCTAATTCAACCAAAATAATTTTTTTACTTTTTTATTTGCTTTTTTCTTTTTCCACACTTACCGCTGACGCAACTGCTTTGGAATCTGTTAAAGTGATACCGGTTACATATACGCTTTTTTGAATGACATTTTCTGCATCATTTTGTACATCAACTACTATTCATTTAACGCCAGTATCTGCTATCACCTCTGCTTCTTCATGCCAACCAATACGTTGTTTTTCTTTAAAATCAAGTATTGTATAGCAACAGCAGTTATCTTCGTTATATCACATACAGAAATATCAAAGCAATAATCAAGATCAGTGATCAGACGTCTGTCCATAAAAACGAGTGTAAAGCCCCTAAAAAACATCATTGTTGATAAAAGCTGCTACTTCCCCTTTCTCAAGGATGACACCGTTTATAATTCCCATTATAAGAACGGCAAGCAATCCCACTCCTATTGCAAAGAATGAATTCATACCAGCAATAAGTGTACGTAATAATGCTAAAATAGAACCTACTAATAAGTCAATACCTCAAAGTTAAAATTACGCTAAAAGTCATAATTTTAAATGTATTTGACAGTTCAATACACGCTAATTAAAACCTCACCATCCTACAATCATCTGCACTTCTCGTACTTTATCTCGTGATGGCATTCCACCTTGAGCTCCTAATTTTGTTACAGAAAGCCCTGCTGCAATGTTTGCAAAATGAATCGCTTTTTGCAATTCTTCTCCTTCTGCAATCGCAACTGCTAATGCACCGTTAAATGTATCTCCAGCTCCTGTCGTATCGACGACTTCTACAGAAATACTTGGTACATGAACAATCTCTTTTCCATTATGGAATCGAACACCGTTTTTACCTTCTGTCATTAACAGTTTATTAGGATATTTTGCAAGCAACGATTCAATTGGTGACGTGAAATCATCTAACACAATTCGACATTCATGTTCATTTGGCGTAATGTACGTTGCCTTTTGCAGGACTTCCTCTGGCAGTATCTGTGCTGGAGCTGGATTTAAAATTACTGGAATTTGATGTTCTTCACAAATTTTTAGTACATACTTTACTGTTTCGAGTGGAATCTCTAGCTGCAAAACAACCATATCCACTTTTGTAAAAAGATCTTTTGCATGACTTATAAGTTGCTCACTTACAAGACGATTTGCACCTTGTACAACAATGATACTATTATCTTCTTCAGCCAATACAATATGGGCAATTCCTGTTGTTTCATGTGTAATCGTTTCCAAAAAATCAATAAAAATGCGTTCATTCTCTAAATTTTTTCGAACAAACTTTCCGTAATTATCATTTCCAATCGCTCCAACCATCGCAACATTCGCGCCTAAACGCGCTGCAGCTACAGCTTGGTTTGCACCCTTTCCACCTGGAACAGTATGAAATGCTTCTCCAATTACTGTTTCACCAGCTTTGGGGCGCTTTTTTGAAATGGCAACTAAATCCACGGAAATACTGCCGATTACCGCAATATTCGCCAATCCTTTTCTCCCCTTACTTCGTTGTATTTCGCTCTATAATTGTAATTGCTAAACGATGATGCTCTTCCTTTAATTGACGTCCTTCTATTTTCTCAATTAATAACTGCGTTGCTATTTTACCCATCTCATAAATAGGCTGTGCAACTGTTGTAATAGCTGGATACATCATTTCAGCTAAAGAAATTCCATCAAATCCGATAATTTGTAATTCATCTGGAATAGATATTCCCTTTTGCAATGCAGCTTTGACTGCACCTAATGCAATCAAATCATTTCCTGCTACAATACCATCAATATGTGGATGTTTCTCAAGCAATTCTGAGGCAACATGTTCACTTTTCGTAGGATGAAATTCACTTTCTGCAATAACGTAAGAAACATTTTGCTTCGTAACAGCATCGATAAATCCTTGAAAACGCTCATTTGCAGTACTGAGATTTCGCGGTCCACGAATATGCGCAATCGCTTGACATCCTTTTGCTAATAAAAGCTCTGTCGCTTGTTTACTTCCAGCATAGTTATCGGCATATACGGTTGGAATACTTTCATGAAACATGCGGTCAATTGCTATAACCGGCACTTGTAAATTCATGTAATTACTACTATTTTGCGGACTTGTTGCGACAATAAAGCCATCGACGTTATTTTGTATAAGCACATCAATGTATTGTTTCTCTTTTTCTAAGCTTTCATCAGAATTACATAGCACAACCGTATATCCTTGTTTATGAGCTACGTCTTCTACTGCCCGAGCTACCTCTGGAAAGAATGGATTTACGATGTTTGGGACAACTAATCCGATTAGACGAGAACTCTTATTATTTAGAGAACGTGCCACCGTACTTGGCCTATAATCTAATAACTCAATTGCTCGCTTTACTTTTTTGAGCGTATCTTCATGCACATAGCCATTCTGATTTAATACTCTAGAAACAGTAGCAACGGATACCTCTGCTAATTTGGCGACGTCTTTTATCGTACTCATTCTTTTCCATCTCCATCCTATGTAACCGTTTACACAAATAATATAACTTATTCAGTAAAATCCGTCAATTGTTTATAAGTAAAAAGACGCGATTAAATCTATGTAAAAATACAAAGAGCATCGCCATTATAGGCGATGCTCTTCCTTATTATGAATAAGATACACTTGCATCTTTCTCTTCTGTTTCATTCTTTTGTTCTTCTGTTCCCTTTTTACGACCAGAAAGCTTAATTTTCTTCAAGAAAAGTGTAAAGAAGGCACCGACTATAATGAACACTAATCCAGTCATAAATACATGATGAAGAGAATCTAATAATGATGTCTTCAATACAGGTACAATGCTGTTTGCAATTGCTTCTGGCATTTGCTTCAATGCTTCTGGACTAAATAGCATTGAGTACAGCCCTTGTGGATTTGTATGAATCATATCTTTAAACTTCGTCACCATTTCTCCTGCTTGTGGCGGGAATGTATTCAGTACAGGTACTAACTTCTCTGTTAATACTGTACCAGATGTGTTATTCATAATGGAACCTAAAATCGTAATTCCAAATGTACCACCGATTTGACGGAAGAATTGGCTTGATGAAGTTACAACTCCAAGATCTTTTTTCGGGAAGCTTTCTTGTAATGCTAATGTTAAGGTTGGCATTACAAGACCCATTCCTAAACCAATAACCGCCATATACGATGTTGCTACAAGCTTACTTGTATGCATATCCATTGTCGTTAAAAGTCCGAATCCACCGGCCATAATCAGCATACCAGTAATAATTTGCGGCTTTACTCCTACCTTTAATACAAGCTGACCACCAATAATACTTGTAATAATCATCGTGATCATCATTGGCGTCATAATCGTTCCAGATTGAGCAGCACTTACACCGACAATACCTTGCATAAAGAATGGAACAAACGTAATCGCTCCAAACATTCCAACACTCATAAAGAAACCAATTGCATTTAATAGTGTAAATGTACGATTTTTAAAGAAATGGACAGGTAAAATCGGTTCTTTTGCTTTTGTTTCAACAATGACAAAGCTTACAAGACCAATAACTGCAAGCGCAAATAATCCAATGATTTGCCAAGAACCCCAAGCGTAGTCTTTTCCGCCAAATGTTAATGCTAATAATAAGCTCACAACACCGAGAATCATAGTGAAAATACCCGCGATGTCAATTTGAATTGGACCAGTTTGTTTCTTACCTTTTAGGCCCATTGCAATAAAGATTGTAGCTAAAATCCCAACTGGTAAGTTAATGTAGAACACCCATCTCCAGCTCATTGAATCAACAATCCAACCGCCAATTTGTGGACCAACGACAGAAGCAAGACCATAAAGTGCTCCAAAAATCCCTTGCCATTTCGCACGTTCTTTCCCTGTAAACATATCCCCAATGATAATCATAGCCATCGGCATCATAATACCGCCGCCTAGCCCTTGAATACCACGGAAAATAATTAATTCTGTCATGCCATTTGCCATACCGCAAAGTGCAGAACCAACCATGAAGATGATTAATCCTGTCATATATACATTACGGCGACCTAACAAGTCTGCTAATTTACCAGCAATCGGTACAACCGTTGTTGATGTTAACAAATATGCTGTTGTTAACCATGTCATTAAACTTAATCCACCAAGTTCACCGACAATACGCGGCATTGCTGTACCGACAATTGTTCCGTCTAATGCAGCAAATAACATCGCGATAACTAAACCAATTAACAACAATGTTCTATTTTGATTTGCTTGTTGTTCCATGTAATCTCCTCGATTCTCTTTATTTTCTCTCTTTCTTCTCTGATGTTTGGCAAATAATTGCTTCTAGTTTTTCAAACAAACGAAGTAAATCTTCTCTCTCTTGTACTTCTAGTTGTGAAAAATATTTTGCAATATGTTGATTCCTAGCAGTCATTGCCTCTTCTAATACATCTTTCCCCTTCGCAGTTAACTCAATTACGACAACGCGGCGATCATTTTTATCATGATAACGTAAAACCAATTCTTGATCGACTAACCGATCAATCATCACTGTGATTGCACTTGGTTTCACATACATTATTTTTGCTAATTCTGTCGCTCTTGCTGTGCCGTGATGACTTAAAATTTTTAAAATATAAAATTGCGGTGGTGTTAGTCCAGATGATTGCAATTGCTCTAATAACTCCGTTTGCATTTTCTTTGTAATAGAAAATGTAAGAGCTTGAATTTTATCAATATGAGTTATATCATTTTGCATTTGTTCCACCTCTTATTTAAACAATAAAATATTTAACGACTTTAAATATTTAACACTTTTAAATATTAAACCCTCTAATTAATAATGTCAATGATTTCATTTCTTAAAAATTTTCATAATTTTTTTGATGAAAACAATAGCGAAGAGCATGTTTAAATTAAAATATAGGATGATTTCTCCACAACAAAAACTACCATTACTATGTATACAAACCATAGCAATGGTAGTCTTCTCTCTTTTATAAAATCAATTCAATTGTTTCAGTAATTTTAATACTATCCTTCACAGATTGAACAATTGTACAATTCTTCACAGCAAGCTCTAACGCCTTTTCTAACTGCTCTTGTGTGATTCCTTCCGCCTTTATTGTATAGTGCAAATGGATGCTCTCCACTGGTTTTGGCAAAACATCACTTCTTACAATTTCAGTTGCAATTGTAAACTTATTATACGTAATACGTTTTTTTTCTAAAATCGTTCGAAGCACAATTGCACTGCATCCTGCAATCGAAGCAATAAGAAGATTTAATGGCGTATACCCATTTTCTTTTCCGATTTGCAATTCACCATACGGAAGATCAGTTGTTATTTCATTGTGCTTGACTGTCAGTTTCATATGCATTCCCCATCTCTGCTTGCACCTTTTGCTTTCGCTTTTTACTTATATAATAATATACGTAGCAAAAAATGATAAATGGGATGCCACAATATAGTGCCATACGCTGTTCTGGAATAAAAGCTAAACTAATAATAACAATGCTATTTAAAATAAGCGCGGCAATTGGAACAATTGGATATAATGGTGTCTTATATTTTAAATCTTCCAGCTTACCACCATTTTTTAAATGTTGTTGTCTAAATCGAATTTGTGAAAATGCGATAACAACCCAACTCGCTACTGCTGATAAACCTGCAACAGATAGTAAATACATGTATACTGTACTCTCCGCGAATACACTTGTTAATAATGATAGTGCTGCAACAGCTACCGTTATAACTAATGCCGTAACAGGTATACCTCTTTTATTCAACTTCTTAAAGGAAGTTGGTGCCATACCTTCATTTGCTAATGACCATAAAATACGTGTTGCTGCATATAAACCAGAGTTTGCTACAGATAATAAAGCAGTAATAATAACAAAGTTCATAATATCCGCTGCATATGGAATACCGATTTTATCAAATACAACAACAAACGGGCTTTCAATAACTCCTGCTTCTTTCCAATCAATCAGTCCTACTAAAATCGTCATTGTTAAAACGAAGAATAACATAATACGCCATACTGTATTACGAATTGCACGTGGAATAGTTTTTTCTGGTTCCTTACTTTCACCTGCTGCAATTCCAATTAACTCTGTTCCTTGGAAAGAGAAGTTTACAGTAATCATTGTCAATAATACCGCTCCAATTCCGTGTGGAAATAATCCGCCATCTTGTACAAAGTTAGAAAAAAGCGGTGCTGCTTCTTTTCCATCGTATGGTAAAAATCCAAGCAATACGCTTCCACCAAGAAGTATAAATGCAATAATAGTAACTACTTTAATACTTGAAAACCAAAACTCTAATTCTGCATAACTTTTTGCTGATACTGCATTTGAAATAAATAAAAGACTACCGAACACAAGGCACCATACCCAAACATTAACATCCGGAAACCATCTTTTCATCATTAGACCAATTGACGTTAACTCTAAACCAACCGTTACAGCCCAGCCAAGCCAATACAACCAGCCAATCATAAATCCTGTTCCAGGTCCGATAAATTTCGTCGCGTACTTTTGAAACGATCCAGAAACAGGCATTGCAACTGTTAGTTCACCAAGACAAAGCATCGTTAAATACATAATAAAACCGCCGACTAAATAAGAAAGAATTGCTCCCCCTGGTCCTGCTTCATGAATTGTATATCCTGATCCGAGAAAGAAACCTGTTCCGATTACTCCTCCGAGTGCAATCATAAATAAGTGTCTACTTTTCATTGTACGATGTAATTGCTCATTCGTTGTCTGACTCATCTTCTTCCTCCCCTAAACGCTCTTTGTATTTTAAAATTTCTGATAATATAAAATATACAATAAAGCGTTTACAATTTCTATATAAAATTAAAACTTTTCTAAAAAAATAACTCTTGCATAAAAAAAATGCAAGAGTTATCTGCTTTCTAAACGTCTTGAAAAAATCGACAAGCTATAATTTACAATGAAATACATACATGCAACGAGAAGAAACATTGGAATCATATAGTTTACATTTTGACCATTAATAATTTGAGCATTATGCATTAATTCTGGCAATGAAATTACGACCGCCAACGATGTATCTTTTAAAAGAGATATAAATTGACTGACTAGCGGCGGCACCATACGCCGCAGTGCTTGCGGTAAAATAATATGCTGAAGCGTCTGTACATACGATAGTCCAGAGGCACGCGCTGCTTCAATTTGTCCCTTCTCAATTGATAATAAACCACTGCGAATAATTTCTGATATCATCGCTGCTTCAAATATCGTCAAAGCCACAATGGCCGCTGTTGTAATCTCTAATTTCAATCCAGCTTCTGGGAGCGCAAAATATGTAAAGAAAATAATTAATAACAACGGTAAATTACGAATGATTTCAACAATACAGGCAAGTATTGCTGATACAACAGGCATTTTCGTATATCGTAACGTACCAATTACACTACCAATTACAAAACTAAGAAAGATTGCTATAAGAGCAATTTCTAACGTAACAAGTAATCCTTTTAGTAAAAAGATAATATGATCCCCTGTATAAGCACCTCGAAAATCCATTTACACAGCTCCCTTCGCCAAGCGTTTCTCTAAGTATCGAACACCCACGCTAAGCGGAACAGTTAAAAGTAAATAAAACATACCAACAAATATATATACATCAAATGTGACAAATGTTCTTGTAGAGATTAAATCACCTTGGTACATTAAATCCGCCCCAGCGATAATACCTAGTATAGAAGAGTTTTTCACTAAATTTAGAAATTGATTGCCTAGCGGCGGAATCACAATTTTTATCGCTTGCGGCAAAATGATATGATACATCGCTTGCACATACGTTAAGCCAGAAGAACGCGCTGCTTCCATCTGCCCTTTCGGAACTGATAAAATTCCCGCCCGAATTGCCTCTGTAATAAAAGCCGCTGTATATATAGTAAGTGCAGTTGTACCAGCAACAAAGCCACTTAATGTAATGCCAATTACCGGAAAAGCAAAATAAAAAGCAAATGCAATTAAAACTAAAGGGATATTCCGAATAAACTCTACATATGCTGCACCAAGCCAATTTAGAATCCGAATTGGTGCAATTCGCATCACTGCGATTATGATACCAACAATAAAACTACCAATTAACGCAGTAAGACTAGACATCACCGTATATTTGAATCCCTCTAAATACAAATCTAGATTATTTGAGAGAATAGAAAAATTGGGCACAAACTCTCCCCTCTTTCTTCATAACAAGAGGATGATTATTTCTCATCCTCTTGTTATCCTATATTTTGTAGTTTTATTCAGGCTTTTTCCCAATCCACTTTTCATACAATTTATCGTATTCTCCACTTGCTTGCATCTCTTTTAGCAACTCATTAATTACTTTCGTAAGCTCCGTTTCGCCTTTTCTCACCGCAATGCCATACGGTTCGTCCGTGAATTTTTTTCCAACTACTTCATAGTTTGCATCTTGCTTTTCCATACCATATAAAATGGCATTATCTGTTGTTAAAACATCACCTTGTCCTGCCTTCAATGCCGTAAATGCTTCGCTGTAATTTTCAAATTCAAGTACAGTCGCTTCCGGTGCTTTGGCACGAATATTGTTCGTAGAAGTAGAGCCTTTTACAGCCAACACTTTTACCCCTTTTTTCAAATCAGCTATATCCTTAATTCCACTTCCTTTTTTTACAAGTAAAGATTGCCCAGCTTTAAAATACACATCTGAGAAATCAACTTCTTTTTTACGTTCCTCGGTTATTGTCATTGTCGCAATAATTAAGTCAATATCACCGTTTTTCAGCATTGGAATGCGCGTTTTAGAAGTAACTTCTTTTAATTCTAATTTATTCTCATCGCCTAAAATTTTTTTCGCAAGTGCTTTTGCAATATCAATATCAAATCCTTCTACCTTTCCCGTTGCCGGATTCTTTAATCCAAATAGATTCGTATCATACTTCACACCGACAACTAATTTTCCACGTTTCTTAATTTGATCAATAACGGTTTCTTTCTCATTTTTTACAGCTTCTTTCGTTTCCTCTTTCTTATTTCCACACCCAGCTAAAATCAGTATAAATAAACACGCACAAACAATAAGCGTGAACCACTTTTTCATTTTAATCATCTAATTCCTCCCTTAACGATTAAGCACACGACTTAAAAATAATCGGGCTCGTTCTTGCTTTGGATTCGCAAAGAAATCAGCAGGTGCTGCTTCTTCCACAATTTGACCCTTGTCCATAAATAAAATACGATCAGCTACCTCACTGGCAAATCCCATCTCATGTGTAACAACAACCATCGTCATGCCTTCTTTTGCTAATGTTTTCATAACGTCGAGTACCTCGCCAATCATTTCAGGATCAAGTGCAGAAGTTGGTTCATCAAACAGCATAATTTCCGGCTTCATCGCTAGCCCCCTCGCAATGGCAACGCGCTGTTGCTGTCCGCCTGATAGCTGGTGCGGATAAGCATTTACTTTATCTGTAATTCCTACTTTTTCTAAATAAAACATAGCAATTTTTTCTGCTTCTTCTTTCGACTTTTTGAGTACTTTTATGGGGGCAAGTGTAATATTTTGAAGCACCGTTTTATGAGGATATAAATAAAAATGTTGAAATACCATGCCGATGCTTCGTCTTAATTGATTTATATCTTTCTTTACACCATATATGTTTACACCATTCACAAACAATTCACCATCAGTAATCATCTCTAGTCGATTTATGCAGCGCAGCAACGTACTTTTCCCTGACCCCGATGGGCCAACGACTACGACAACTTCCCCTTTTTCAATTTGTAAATTAATATCTTTTAAAACCTGAAAGCTGCCGTAATATTTGTTAACATCGCGAAAAACAATCAATCTACTCCCCTCCTTTACAACTCAAAAAGCTTGTATAGTTTTTTATATTCGAAAACATCTAAAAAAATAACTAGTAATCTTTTAGGCATAAAAAAGAAGCAAAGAAATCGCTCTCTTTGCTTCTTCATTCTTTTTACGAAACCCCTTCTTGTTTATCTGTTCTATATTCCTTCTTTATAATTGGAATTTCCAGGATATACATAAGGTATAAAATATACACCTTATGCAATTTAATATTATCCCGAGAAAATAAACACATTTTCGCATAAAAACACAGAATATATTTATTTAGTAAAAAAAACAGAATCGCAACTATCTAATATAATCTATATAATCGAAGTAGCCCAAAAAAGAAAAAACTGACTATGACTCCACGAAAGGGTGTCTTAAGTCAGCTTTTTTTTAACATTCAACAATTGCTATTTTTGCCAAAATTCTTTGACGAATAGCCTTTGTTAATGTTTGAAAATGCTCTGGCATTTCCTTACCGTTAAACTTTTTCATGATTGTTCCATATAAAGTAACATCTCGAAGGCGCATGAAAAGTGGTATCGTATCATATACGGAATCATCAAGAATATGCTCTGTCTCATACCCTTCTCGCAATACTTGCAACTGGTGACGTGTAAAAGCCGCCTTTTCTTCCTCTGACCAATCTTTTCGTAAAACTGAATAATATACAACCATTGCAAGGTCATGGACAAAATAATTATACGTTGCATCATCAAAGTCAAAGATTGTTAACTCTCCATTTTCATAGTGAAAATTCCCGTGATGAATATCCCCATGAATGAGTCCGAATGTACGACTTGTAGAAGGTGAATTCTTAATTTCTGCTACAATTTCATAGGCAATTTGATGCAGTTCATTATCTTCTTTTAACATATCAATAATCGTAATCTCATCATCCATCCATGTAACACGATTCTCTGTTTTCGGATAATGCATTGTAAGGCGATGTAACTGACCAATTGCTTTCCCCCAAGCATAAAAGAGCTTATCATTCCAAATGTTGGGATCGTTATCTTTCGCCCTTTCTCCTTTTGCATAATCAAAAAGAGAAACATAAAAAAAAGTTCCATCAGTTGCTTGTAGACTTTCAACAAATAGAGCATTTTTTGAGCGATGCGGCGCAGCTACCTTTGCACCGTTTTTCCCGAGATATGCTAGAAAATCTAATTCGGCCTCAATTTGCTTATATGTACGATGAGATGAATGTGTCAAACGAAGCACATATGATGTACTTCCTTCTCCCTCCGCACGAAAAATATAATTTTCAAAGTCTCCAAGCGGTTCTTCCATAACAGTTACACCGAAGCGTTTTGCCCCTTCTTGTAAAATTTCTTTTGTAAATACTCGTTCAACTACTAATTCCATATGACCACTCCTTTCCTCTCTACGTAATTCGCCATAAATCGTAGAATCACTGCTATAAAATAAAAAAAGAAGCAGAACGTTCTACTCCTTCTCAATCCAAGCAATGGAAGACTATAACTATACAAGTAAACAAATTTATTACAATTCACTTAGATTTAAACTTACATAGTGATATACTCCATTCCTATATTCCTTACCATTTCCCCTCTAATATTAGTGCATAAATACCCATGCTCATAACAAATAGTGAAACGCCTAATGTAATGATCCATAACGGAATTTTCAATTTTTTCACTTTAAAATAAGCTCCATGCCCTTTATATTTAAGAGAGCGATATAAACTGATTCCTCCTACAAAAATCATGAAAATACTTAAAATATGTACGACATACGGCAAGCTCCCACTCCTTAACAAAACACTCCTTATAAGATTATCACATCCCCCTTTTATTTACAGTAATTTCTAAATAATATTTATCATGCAAATAACAAAAGAAATAACAGTTGAATTCGCAAGTTAATTCACATAGTAAATAGCGTACAAAAAGCTCAGAGTTTTTATACTCTGAGCTTTTTTTTATAATGGAGTTATACCCTGAAGGCTCCCTATTGTCATATGAGGATAGTCCTATATTAAATCGCAATAAAAGGTGTTTTATGAATATACGCTTTGTTATCAATCTGACTAATTATAAAACTTGCTATTTCTTTGTTTGAAATCATTGTTCCAGGCATATCGGTAAGACTTTCTTTGACTGTTCTTACTTCAACACCCTCTTTTACAAAAGGCAGTCTTATTAGTGTCCAATCTAGTTCTTTATTTTCCAAAAGAATATCCAGCTCTTCTTTTTTATCTTTCATCATTTTGGAAAAGAACATTTCAAACATTTTTGCTCCAATCTTATTTAAAAGACTTTTTTCATCTCCTATAATGTTGAGAGAAGCTCCTGTAACTCCAATATATCTCTTAATATCCTTTTCCTTCATTACTTTAAGTATATCTCTTGTAACTCTGCTATACATAGGTGTATCTCTCATTGGTTGACCAAAACAATTTATAACGATTTGACACCCTTCGAGTAGTTGTCCTATTGTATCAATATTCCCTGCATCACCTGTTACAACTTCAATTTTATCATCGCTACATTTTAATTTTTTTGGATTTCGAACAAGCATACGAACTTGATAGCCATTTTTTAACGCTTCTGAAGCTATATAACGTCCTACCTTACCAGTTCCACCAATTACAGCTATTTTATAAAGATTATCCATACTTCCACCCCTAAGAATATATAAAAAATCAATCCTGTTCTTTTCTTAAGCAAGTAAAGAATTTTATCATTTCTCTTTATAATTTAACATAAATTTCCTGTTTCTTCTGGATTTTTCATTTAACACCCTAAATAACAGCCTAAATCACAACTGAAATGGAAGTACCTAATGATGTCCAACTTTGTGTTTACGCAGATAGGGAATGGGCATGCACCTATAATCTTTTGAAGAATATGCTAAATCACATATAACCGAAGGGGGCTGGCTTATTATGTCTAAGCATTTTGGGTTTGTAGAACAGTGCGATACAGTTCCAATCGAATTTCCCCCGCAGTACCAACCTCAGCAGCCGGGTATTGAATCTTTGATGATTCCAAGACCTCTCTCCGAAAACCCTAATTATTCTGGAAGCAACAAACTATTGAACAAAGTCTCCATCATTACTGGGGGAGACAGCGGTATCGGCCGGGCTGTCTCCATTGCTTTCGCAAAAGAAGGGGCGGATATTGTAATTGTTTATTTAAATGAGCATGGGGATGCATCCGAAACAAAAGACAGAGTGAACCAATTGGGCAGACAATGCCTGACAATCGCAGGTGATATTGGGGATATCGGGTTTTGTCATTCTGTCGTTAAAAAGACAATGGAAGTATTTGGCCACCTTGAAATCCTGGTCAATAATGCGGGAGAAGCACATACACAAGCAAGTATCAGCGACATTTCAGCAATGCAGCTCGAACGTACTTTTAAAACAAACATTTTTTCATATTTTTATTTAACACAAGCAGCCATGCCCTATTTAAAAAATGGAAGCTCTATTATCAATACGGCTTCACTCGCCGCATACAACGGACTTGATCCCGCCATTGATTATGCCGCTTCCAAGGGAGCTGTCGTTGCATTTACCCGCTCGTTAGCATTATCAGTCATTAATCAAGGAATCCGGGTCAATGGCGTTGCTCCAGGGCCTGTATGGACCCCTCTTATCCCTTCAAGCGCTCCGCCGGAACTTTATGCAACACTTGGAAGCACTACGCCAATGAAACGTACTGCACAACCTTTTGAACTGGCACCTTCCTATGTTTATTTGGCGTCGGACGACTCCTCATATGTGACAGGACAAATTCTTCATGTAAACGGTGGAGTGATTATAAATGGATAAGAGTGAATGCCTTCGATTCAAACTCTATTATAAAAAATTGTATTTTAGTGAAAAGAAAGACGCCGTTTTGATCAATCTATTTTCAAAATGACGTTTTTTTATTTCCTGTTACATATGGAATAGAGGGGTTGTACCATCAGGCAGCTGTCGTGTTAAGCATCTCTTGAAGGTGATACACGGAGAGACCCCCACTTCAAGATCCGAAAGGGATAAGTGGCAGAAGTTTTCATTCTAATGTGAGTAAATAGTTGATTAAAGCTTCCTGCTCTTGTTTTGAAAAACCTGTAGAAGAATCTATCCAATATTCGTGTCCTTCTCCCGTAATATGTGTGTCTTGTAAATCCTTTGAACTTTTGTTTGCTTCAATTACTTTTCTTCTCAAGTTTTGATCAATTAATGCTCGTAAACTGTTAAACGGATTAGGCTCAATTCCTTTTGATACCGTTCCTGTCATACCTAGTTCACTCTCCACGTTTTGGCCAACCGCAATACCTCCATCATGTAAATACGGCGCTCCCCAATAAAGCCCTAACAAACTTGGAACTTTGTAACCACCAGGTGAACCATTTAACATATATGCTAAATCAATTTTCTCCTTATCTAACGAATAAGCCGGAACTTTTAACTGTTTCGCTCCTTTCGGTACAGGTACTGGTGTATCTGGTGAATATATGATAGGATCTGCTAAACTTTTACCTATCGCTTCAAATGATTTCGCTCTTGATGGCTCGGTCTTAATTTCATTAACTGGGATAATTCGATTATTTGTGTAGGCTTGTCCAGCATGACAAGTAATACAACCTGCACGTATAAACACACTCTTCCCTTGTTTTATCGTCTTTTCATCAACAGATAATGGGGGCTTAGGAGAAACAAATGTATTTTGTAATGCCGACATTCCATTATTTTGCTCCATAACCCGATAGCCAGGGGAACTTGATAATAAACCATTAGGAGAGATTAAAGACGGCCTTGGAAATGTCGGAAGCATAATTAACTCATTTACTCCTGGAACTCCTGGGGTCGGATCAACTGAAGCAAAAAAATCAGATGGTTTCTTTCCACTTTTAGGATCATATCGATATTTTGGATTCGCTGCATTTTGTAACATTGTTCCTAAATAAACTTCCTTGTCAATTTTGAAAAGGAATGGACTAGCATGTGCTAATGTCGTTAAATCTGATCCTTGAATATTTACAGCACTATTAATTACACTTAGCCCTTTAAACGGACCAGCTTGTGCAAACCCATTCCACCCATAAGGATGATCTCCAAATGTAAAAGAATCTGGAATTTGTGTTGGATTATTCACCAAATCACTACTCGCATCAAAATTTCCGCTTGGCCATTTTAATAAAGTACGATCTACAGTCTCCTCTATCATCTCTGGATCAGGAAGCGGAGCTTTTTTCCCATCAGAAGTCACTACTGTTCGCCCTAAATCTTTTATATAGTCTTGTAATGACTTAATTTCTGCACGAGAAAAATAAGCTGCTGAATTTGTCCCTAGTGCTAAAATGAGGCCACCATTAAAATCATTATTTGCAGCACCTTCAATCACTTTTTTTGTATCTCTAGTTACCGTTGCATGGCATGCAGCACAGCTTACTCCTATCTTCTCTTTTCCTTCAGGCTTAATAATAGGCATCCCTAACACTTCATTAGAACCTCTTGCAACATCTAAACCCGTATCAACCTTTGTTCCTTTTTCAAACGTTTTATCTCCTATTTTCACAGTTTTCGCCAGTTCGACACGTAAATTTGTTGTCCCTTTTCCATGCAAGTCGTAAATTGCTTTTTTAATATTTTCTAAAGTTAACGCACCATTTAAAATCCCCATTATGTCTGTAAGAAACACTTCATTTCCAAATGTTTCTTCATAAAAAGACTCTCTCCCCACTTTTAATAAATTCTTGTCAATTTTCACTGCTCCGTTTTGTGGTGATAATAACATTTTGCCTTCATTCGTTTTCAACAACTCATTCGCCTTTTTTTGCGAAATCGTTTGTCCCCAAATATCGTATGCCGGTTGGTTTTCCTCAGTTCCATAATGATTTGGTTTGCTCTTTACAATTTGATCTTCAGAAGGAATATAAGCGTATGTTGGTTTTGAAAAGTTAAAAAGGACAACACATACAAAGATTATCCCCCACATAAGAGCTCTAGCGGACTTCCTATTTTCCATTTACTTTCCTCCATGTCCATCAAAAAATATTACAAACGCTCAGTAACAACCTTACTATTCCCTGTAAAAAGAGATATAAATACGAAAACATACTTTCCGTCTTCTGTTTTCATCTCATGAACATCTAGCGCCTACAATTTTGTGATTACAGTATGTTAAAAATGAATTCCTAAATTTGTTACTTTACAAATAGTAAGAAAAAACAGGGTAAATATTTAATCACCTGTATGAATTTTTATAAAAAAGTTTATATTTTTCTCTTCCCTTTCTAAAAAACATGTAGTATACTTACTTCAAAATCAGAGGAGAAAGGGAGCAAAGAACTATGCTTACTTATACAACTGTAGTTACATTTGCACAAAAACATCATCATCATACGTAAACCCTTGAAACCTAGCGGAAAAATTCACGCGTAGGTACAAGGGTTATTCCCGTTGTACCTACGTTAGGCAAAGAGCCATGTAGGTATTTTTTATCTACATGGCTCTTTTTTATTTCCAAAAAACACTAGGTACAAAAAATAATAAAACAAAAAAACTATTACAAAAAGGAGTTAGACAATCATGGCAACAAAAAAATGGGGTTTATGGGTTTTAACAGCATTCGTTGTTGGAAATATGGTTGGCGGCGGCGTGTTTATGCTTCCAGCAAATTTAGCGCAAGTATCAGGACCAATGGGATCCACGCTTGCATGGACAATTACTGGTCTTGGTGTATTTATGATTGCACTCGTGTTCGGAAACTTAGCAATGCGAAAACCAAATTTAAAAGCAGGTCCGCAAAGCTATGCGCAAGCAATGTTTACATCACCAAAAGCTGGTAAAGTGGCTGGTTATAGCATGGCATGGGGATACTGGGCTGCAAACTGGGCTGCAACAGCTTCTGTCATTATTTCATTTGCTGGATATTTATCTACGTTCTTCCCAGTTCTGCAAAGTAAACAAATTTTATTCACAACAAATGGTTTTTCATTAGAGCTTGGAAAAGCCTTAACATTTGCTGTATGTAGTATTATGCTATGGGGCATTCAATATATTCTTTCTCAAAATATTGATCGTGCTGGTAATATGAATTTACTGGCAACTGTCGCAAAAATTATTGGATTTACAATGTTTATTATCATTACATTATTCATTTTTAATGCAGCTAATTTCGGTGATGGTCAAACTTTTATGAATGAAGCTGGAAAGTCCATTCCATTAGGCGGACAAATCAATGCTGCTGCCATCTCAACACTTTGGGCGTTTATTGGTATCGAGTCAGCTGTTATGCTTTCCAACCGCGCAAAGTCACAACGCGATGTAAAAAAAGCTACGATTTTCGGATTAGTAATTGCTCTTCTAATTTATGTAGCAATTACATTGTTAACAATGGGTGCTCTTCCACAAGATGCGCTGAAAGCATCACAAAAACCATTGGTTGATGCATTAAATATGGCTATCGGTAATAAGGGTGCATATATTATGGCATTCCTAGCACTTGTCTCCCTATTCGGCTCTACAGTCGGCTGGATTGTTGTAAGTGCAGAAGTTCCTTATCAAGCAGCAAAAAGCGGATTATTCCCAGCTTTCTTTGGAAAAACAAATAAAAAGGGAAGCCCAAAGAACTCATTATTACTAACAAATATCATGACACAAATATTCTTATTCTCTACTATTTCCGGTTCAGTATCAGAGGCGTATAGCTTTGCTGTTGTTGTCGCTACGCTTGCTTATTTAATTCCATATCTTGTTTCAACATTATATCAATTAAAACTTATTATTACTGGTGAAACATATGAGAACATGCAAGGCTCTCGTAAACTTGACGGTGTAGTTACAGTACTTGCTCTTATCTATTCCATTTGGGTTATCAAAACAGGAACAGCTGATATGAAAACTTTTTTCCTAGGAATAGGATTATTCGTAATCGGATTAATTATTTATCCATTTATCATGAAAAATACTACTGAAAAGAACATAGAAACACTTAATACAAAAATTAGTTAAACTTAAAAACACTAGCTCCCTAAAGAGCTAGTGTTTTTCGGTTAAAATTCATTTTTTAATTCTGATACTGTTAACGGCTTAGCATAATAAAATCCTTGTACATAGTCACATCCCATTGATTGTAGTAACGTTTCTTGTTCAACAGTTTCCACCCCTTCTGCAACAACCTTCATATTTAAACTATGTGCAATGTCAATAACCGATTTTACAATTGTTCTTTCAGATTGTGCCTGGATATGATGAAATTCTTGAATAAAATTACGATCAATCTTTACAATATCAAGTGGTAACCGCTTTAAATAATATAACGATGAATACCCTGTTCCAAAATCATCTAGTGCAATTAAAATTCCCATATTTCTTAATTCTTGAAGGGAAGCAATAATATCCTCAAAGTGGCTTATCGCGATACTCTCAGTAATCTCTAAAATTAATCGATTTGGTGAAAATGACGTACGCGCTAATATACTACGCAAAGCAGGTATAAAACGCTTTTGCATAATTTGTTGAATGGATATATTTACAGATAACTGTAAACCTTCTGCATATGCCGGCAATGTTTTAAATATTCTACATGATTGCTCTAATATCCAATCCCCTAACTTTGAAATCAATCCACATTCTTCTGCAATTGGAATAAATTCAGACGGAGAAATCGGCCCTTCTTCCGTATAACAGCGTAGTAATGTCTCTACCCCAGAGTATTGCTTTGTTTGTAAATCGACGATTGGCTGCATTACTACTTTTAATTTTTCGTCACGAATTGCCTTTTGCAATACAAGTTCAACTTCCATTTTCCGATGCACTTTTGCTCGTAAATCATCTGTAAAAAAACAAATAGGGTTATTGCCTTGCTCTTTTGCACTATACATTGATAAATCTGCATTTTTTAATAAAACTTCAATATCCTCACCATCTTTTGGATATGAACATATTCCTAAACTAGCAGAAACATATACTTCATTTCCATCTAGTATAAATGGTTCTTGAAAACAAGAAAGAATCAAACTTGCTAACTGTTGTAGATCTTTTAAGGTATTCTTTTGCGTTAATAAGACAAATTCATCCCCGCCAAATCTTGAGAGCACATCCATATCACTTAATTCATAGTAGAGACGTGATGCCACTTCTTCAAGTAATAAATCCCCCATCGCATGTCCTAATGTATCGTTTACCAATTTAAAACGATCTAAATCAAAATAAATAAGACTAAACGGTGTTTTTCCGTCTACATGTTTATTTGCTAATGTCGTTAATTGTAAACGATTTGGCAAGCCCGTTAGCATATCATGATATGCTAATTTACGATAGCGACTTTCACTTACCCTTAACCGTTGCTCCATCTCTTTTCGTCCTGTTACCTCATTTCGAATGGAAACAAATTGATATGGTTCCCCGCTATCATCTAGAAAAGGAACAATGGTAGTACTTACCCAATAATAGGATCCGTCTTTTGCTTTATTACGTATTTCTCCACGCCAAACTTTTCCACTTAGAATACGCTTCCATAAGTGCTTAAAAAAAGACTTTGGATGATATCCAGAATTTAAAATGCGATGATTCTGTCCAATTAGTTCTTCCTTTGTATACTTCGAAATTTTACAAAATTTTTCATTTGCGTATGTAATATAACCATCCCGGTCAGTAATAGCAACAATTGATGATTCATCTAAAGCAAATTTTATATCTTGCAATGCTTTCATCGCCCCATTGAGCGACGAATCATGTAACACAAGATCTTGCTGCTCTATCATGCACTATCTCTCCTTGTTTTCCTCTCTTAATAACAAGACAATACGTTTTCTTTTTTATACTTATAAAAGTTCCATTGATTAAGCTACCAATCAATAGAAACCTCACTGACAAGAATTTTATTTTATAAATATCTCTAATTACAACTTTTGAATACAAACATCATAGCACGTTTTATTCTTGTTCACTATCAACGCAATAACTATATATAAAATTATAAAATAATAATACCAAAATATTTACACTTTTTCATTAAAAAATTGGAAATCATTTCATTTAAAATGCGATAATCTACTCATCTGATGTATAAAATAAAAACTAGTCTACTAAACGACTAGTTTTTACTTCGCTTTTGAAAACGAAAAATGCGATATGCTGCAAATCCTGCGATTCCAAATCCTATGATTGCAGAGAATTGCCATAATGTTGGACCATTGTCAATGTTAATCCAGCCATCTCTGTCTGGAACCCAGTCAATTGTATTTTTTGCCGGGCAAACTTCTCCATTTACATTTGATTTTAATGCAAAGCGAATCTCCTTCTGCTTATCTAGTCCAAATTCTTTTAAAGGAACTCGGAATTCCATTTCCTTCTTATTATCACTTACAGAAAGGGTTTGTTCTTGGTATTTTCCTGAGTCCACATTTAGAGAATATTCATTCCCTTTTCCACTAATAAGATTTACAATTGCATAACGATACTGAACCATTTGACATTTACCATTTACCTCAATGGATTCCGAGTTACCTCTCCCGCCTTGTTTCGCATCTGGAAAAATCACGTGAAATGTCCAGCCATCTTGCTTAGAATGTCCTGCCGATTGTCTTTCTACATATAAATATAAGTACTCACCATCGGAGTAATATTTAACACCCGTAATATCTTCATTATTCATTCCATTTGGCACATCACCTTTTCTATCCGAAACATACGGCATATTATTCCAATCAGAAAAATTCCCGTCAATTGTAATAGGAGATTTCTTAGTTTCTGCGAATACTTGTAGTTGTCCGATATTTAATAAACTTATACTGACTAAAAGTGACGCAAGTAGTTTTCTAGATTTCATAGTAGATATCCTCCATTAATGAATCGTGCTCATATAAAATCATTTATCACTGCTGCCATTAATCCATTTCTTAAATTTAAAATAGAAGGAAAACTGTTTCTTCATTTTCTCACGAATCATCTGCATTTCTTCACTTAATGCACGCACATTCCAGCTTGCTTTCTCTTCTTTTGCATTAATCGTTCCAGCAATGCGGCAAAAAAAGATAAACATCCGATAAAATGGAAGTAAAAATATTGCATATATATGCTTACGCATATATTTCTTTACATGTGGTTGTGGCTTCAAATACAATTTTGAAACGGCATAAAACAACAACGAATTTGCTACATAACAAAAATAAAGAATAATATTTGCAGTTACAATTAAATATAATGGATAATCTAAAAACATTAAGTATACTAGCGCAAAAAGCCAAATCATTCTTGAAAAAATTAATGTATGATCTTTAATCATTGTATAGCGAAGTACATCTAAACTACCTCGCATTTTTTTACTTAAGAATTTATTAAATAACGCAGTAACTTCTATACTGCCACGTTGCCAGCGTTGCCTTTGTACGTACAAACGGTCCGCAGATTCAATTGGATCTACATAGAAAAAAGCGTCTTCACATAATGCTACTTTTCCATCGTACATAAGACGAATTTGCGTTGTCATATGCGTGTCTTCTCCAAGCGTTTCAATATTATACATTTGTGTTTTTGTTAATACCTCTTTTCGAAATGCTGAAAACGCTCCTGATAACGTAAAAATAGAATTACGCTTTGATTGATAGCCTCGCCCTACTAAAAATGCTTCTACATACTCAAACAGCTCACAGCGCTGTAATAATTTTAATAATGGTTTATTATTTTCTTGAATTAACTCAGGATTAATCATAACCACACCGGTCATTGCTGAAATACTCATATCTTGCTCAAATTTTCTTACTGTATTATAAACGGCTCTTGAATCAAGCATACCGTCTGAATCCACATTTAAAATATATCTTCCTCTTGAAAGATAGATTCCTTGATTCAAAGCTTGTGCTTTTCCTTGCTTTGATTTTATATATCTAATGTTTAAAACCGGATTCTCCATTTGAAATTGTTGAAACACCTCAAAACATCTATCTTCCGAACCATTGTCAATTAAAATAACTTGTATATTTTTCAATGGATATTGTTGAGCTACAATTGAATTCAAACAATCTCCCAATGTTTTCTCAGAATTATATACAGGAACAAGAATGGTTACATATGGAAAAAAGGTTAATTCTACCTCTTTCTTTTTTAAGTAAGCATGCAATACAACAATAGCACTTGCAAAGCCAGTGAGAAAATCAACAAGTAACGGAATAATAAGCCACGCAGTCCAAAAAAAGGCTTCCTGTAAAAAAGCATCCATCGTCACTTTAATTCACCCACTTTCTGATATTTGATTTGAACAAGTGTAAATAATACATAATAAAGATATACTGTTAAACCAAAAAAAAGAATACGAGCAAATACCATATGAACAAGCTTATATGCTTCTGCTCCAAATATCTTTGTCATAACAATAATGAATAACAACCGCAAAATATTTGCTACAAATAAAAACAATACACCAAAAATAGTTGATAATACCTTTGTTTTTATATTTCCAAACGGGAAGAAAAGCACTAGAGAAAGAAACACAAGTAACTCAATACCACCAGAGCATTCATAATCCAATACCATGGTTACAATATCTTTTCCTGTTTCAATTGTTATTAATGCAAATTCACTATGTACATGAAATACTGGAACTACATTCGAAATCCACTCTAACATATAGGAATTCATAAGGTTTGTGTATTTCTCAATATAAGACAGAAAGTACATCATACAAATTGTAAAAAAACCTACGCTTCCTACTACAAAAGCAAAAAAACGTAATCCAATACGTTGCATCATCATATAACCGAAAGCACAAAGTGTAATTAATAAAATACCCATTATAATAAAACTCATGCTTCTCCCTCCCTTCTTTGTCTTCTATACATTCCATACGATAAACTACAAATTATACATAAAGCACTCACTGATAAAATAACACCTTGTAGCATATATGGGTACCCAACATGTACTTTCACATGTTTCGTCTTCACATTCATAAATTGATTCATTTTTTCATATTTACCTTCTACTGTTTGGAAAGCATCAATTGCTGCAACAGGTACAAGCACATTTACTTGTTCACTATCAACAATTACTTCATTATGATTTCGTTTTAAACGTACTGGTACGACTTCTCTTTTTGGTAATGTATTAGCTTTTAATTGCAAAGCATCCTCAAGAACTTGCAATGTATCTTCATTTTTCGTTAAAAATGTATAATAAGGAATATTTAATGACATAAAAATTAAGTTATCATTCTTGCTTGTAGAAGTATAATTCAAAATCTGTTTATTAACATATAACTGTGATTCTGAATTGTTTGTATTACTAATAATATTCGTTCTCCAATCACTTGATTTTTTAGGAAACGGTTTTGTTTTTATTTTTTTATCTTTATAATATAATTCCCCATACTCACCTTGCAGCGAAATTGGTTGCACATTTACATTCAGAAATGGCTCTGTCATTCCAGCTGTATCAATTACCACTCTAATATTAGAATCAGCCAATTTTTTTACTAACTGTTCCGCCGCTTTCTTATCTTTATAAGCTAATCCTGAAATGTAAACAACTTTATAATTTTTCAACTCGCTAAAAGTGTAGTCATCAATGTTCATTTTGTCCCCTATTAACAATTGTGGAAACATATAAGTGATATTGGGTGCATATTTTCCAATTGCAATCCCTTCATATTGCACTTTCGTTCCAAAATTTCCTTCGATAGGATATTTATAAATATAGTTACTAGGTGTCTCCTTTATTAATTCATATCCTACTTGTTTGGCCCATTTCTTCATTTCCTCTGGGTGCTTAACAAAATTCTTCTTTAATACAAATGTATCCGCTCCTGCTTCTAAAGTACGATCAAATAAAATATCATAATATTCATGTTCTAATGCTGTATTAATTTGTACTAAATTTTGTGTCGTTGTTGCGCCTTGCCATGCCCATCCATACACTTGATCTTTTACCTTATTTTGTTTTCCATGATAGGATAAATAGTAACTTGGAAAAGAACCATATTCGGAGTTATCTAACATTGATATACGCTGCGATGCTGCAGAAATCGCTACATCTAAATCTTCAGCTTGTCCTTTCGGAAACTCTCGGTTAAATCCAACTGTATAAAAAGAAGCACCTGAATCAACAGCTAACAACAAAATAAACATCCACATAAGAGACTTACGAAGATTTTTCCATAATAAAAAAGAAAATAAGATCATCGCCATGGCCATTGCAGTAAAGCGGCGCATCCATAATACTTGAACAAGAGGCATATTCTGTAAGAGTGGTAGAGCTAGTTTTGTTGTGCCTATCATAATTAATAATGCAACCGAAAACCCTGTCACCTGTTTTTTGGATCCAAAAAGTAAACCAAATAAAGCAAGCAAGGCAAACGAAAGTCCAAAATAATACATTTCAATATCATTAAAACGTAAAAATGGATGCAACGAAACAGTTAATGGATAAGAGTGTAGTGCCATTACTTCTAAATTAGCATCTCGGTCCATTCCAATAATACCGCCATTTAGTGCTGGAAATAGCCAAAATCCAGATAAACAAATCCCTAATGCAGCATAGATGAGAACAATAAACTTATGAATCATCTCTTTGTTTACAATTGAGTCGATAAGACAAAATAAAAAGAATGAAATACCAACCATAGCTGTTAACATCGGATGAATGAGTGTTATAATTGCCATTAATATAGAAAGAATTATGTACAAGTGAATTCTTTTTTCACGTACTGCACGGTAAAATATTAAAAATAGAAATGGTAATATCGATGTTATAGTACAAAAGGGAACATTTCCTTCTGCAAATAAAATGCGAAGATTTTCCGGAACAAAGAACCATAATATACTAATAAAAAATGCTAGCCATTGCCGTTTTGTATACACTCCCCACAATAACCAGCCCAAGCCCCCTACAATAAAAAGAAAAATAAAAAATAATTGATAAGCTCCAATCATATCCGTTGTAAACATTCGTAATACAGCTAAGATATAATAAGATAAAGGTGCCCAAAATCGAAATGGTTGAAATCCGTTATACCATTCAGCACTGTAATTAACATACCAGTTTCCTTTTTGAAACTCTTCATATAGTAAATTTGCTTTATATAAGTGTCCATACGTGTCCGAACCCCACGGATAACGCCCGAAACGATTCACATACCATGACATAAGTAAAGCACATGCTACTAATAAAGAAAATTGAAAAAAAAACAGCCAAACTCGTTTTCGTTGTTCAATTGTCATACTACTTTCCTCTCTATCCTCTTTGAATAACATATTGTCGCATTGGATTTTCACTAATTGTTAATTCTTCTAATGGCACGTGCTGTTTTCTTAAATTCTCTGTTAAGTCTGTAAAAAAGATTCTCCCAATTTGCTCCATCGTACAATTTTTTCCTGAAAATCTAGGAGAATCATTTAAGCATGTTCCCTGGTATTCATTTAAATACCCCCCAATGACATCTTCAATATGAGCAAAATTTAACTCTTCAGCTCCATCATGTGAAATAAGCAATGTAATTTCCCATGTATGTGGATGTACAGTAGACTTATTTCCATTGATAGATACATAATGTCTTGCATTCAAATAAAAATGTAAACGATATTTTGTAATCATTACAATTTCTCCTTTAACCATTTTTCAGCATTCGTAAATCATACATTACGAACTCCATAATTTTAAAAAAACTTTCTCCTACTGAAATTACTTTAGAATATTGAAACGAAATATGTAAAACATCATACAAGATCCGTAAAATAGAATTTAAGAAAAAATTTCCCCTCATAAAGGTTAATAAATAAACAGAGCCAGTCTATGAATTTGTCTTAGTTGAAAATACATAACGAGTACATAATATATAATGAAGCACAGCAATACTCATAACACCAATATTTGAGGAACAAGAGATGAATGACGAAATATATAATAACACGCATTGATACTAAAAAATCAATTACCAATAAATACTTAACGATTTTGCGATTATACAGCCTATTTAGCAGCCATCTCCTCCTTTTCCTATCATATTTAACATTTGAAATTTTATTATGATCATATTAAATTAAATGAATTTTGTATAGATACCTTATCATAAAACCTTATGCTTCTTGAACACAACAAGTATAATCCTCCTCGTTTTAACTATAATTATGAAAACTTCCACAGCTTTATAGGAGTGAAGGTCTCGAATCTAGATCTCCCTCTATTATCTACACTCTTTTTAACTAGTGAAATGAAGAACAAAAAAACACTACCCGCTCTAACAGATGATATCTCTTCCTATAATAGTTTTTAGACCCCACACTCAAAAATCTCCTTTAAATCAGTACCTTTTAATAATACGTAACTGTAGTTCGGCATGCCACATGACCAAACCCGCCGACAATACAGATATACACAGGACAAATTTAGGAAGCGCGGGCTATTGTTTAATGAAAATGAAACACTTTATAATAAGGATATAACTAATCAGAAAAAGGTGACATTCCTACCAATGAAAAATCGCGTTCTGCAATTATTATTCGTTATTGCAATTACAACTGTTATATTATTTCTATTAAACAAATCATCCATATCGTTATATACCTTCGTTGGAACAGTATTCTTTATTACATCTCTTGGTATTGCTTTCATCATCTTTATTGAAAACCGCTCCCCACAAAGTACGTTAGCTTGGTTTTTAGTATTAGCAATTCTTCCTGTTTTTGGTGTGTTTTTGTATGCACTATTTGGTCGAAGCAGATGGCGCCGAAAAAAACATTTACATCGTGATGAAGAGCGAAGAAAGGTGTTCCGCGCAATTTTAGAAGGAAGTCGATTAAAACAAGAAATACCAGCACCTCTAAATGAACGCGCTGCCCATTTGGCTACTATCGTTCAAAAATTTGGCGGGGGACCCATCGCTAATGAAACTGCAACAAAATTACTAACAAACGGAGATGAAACATTTACAGAAATTTTGACCTCCATTCAAGAGGCAAAACATCACATTCATATTCAATATTACATTTATCGAGCTGATGAAATTGGAACAAAGATCCGGGATGCTTTAATTGAAAAAGCAAAAGCTGGTGTAATTGTCCGCTTTTTATTTGATGACCTCGGAAGCTCCCAGTTACGAAGCAGCTTTTTGCAACCGATGAAGGACGCAGGAATTGAAGTAGTAGAATTCGAACCTATCCTTTCTCCGTGGCTAATCGAAACCGTCAACTACCGGAATCATCGTAAAATTATTATTATTGATGGAAAAATTGGATTTACAGGCGGATTGAATGTTGGAGATGAATATCTTGGTCGTTCTAAGAAATTTCCAATTTGGCGAGATAGTCATTTAAAACTTGAAGGGAAAGCATTGTACAAGCTACAAGCCATCTTTCTAGAAGATTGGTTATACGCATGTAGTGGATTAAATAGCTATTCTTGGGAACCTTTCATGAATAAAGAATATTTTCCAAGGTGGACCGTTGACGCAGAAGGTGCTGTCCAAATTGTCGCAAGCGGCCCGAGTGCAAATGACAAAACAATTCGAAATGCCCTATTAGCGGCTATGACATCTGCAAAACGTTCCATTTGGATTGCAACGCCATACTTTATTCCCGATCAAGAAACATTAACATTACTACGTTTAAGTGCAATCGCTGGAATTGATATCCGTATTCTATATCCTGGTATAAGCGATAGCGTTATAAGCGATCAAGCTTCTCAATCTTATTTTGCCCCGTTATTAGAAGCAGGCGTTTCTATTTATCGTTATAAAGACGGATTTATGCATGCTAAAATTGTATTAATTGATGAGGAAATTGCAACAATTGGAACAGCGAACATGGACATTCGTAGTTTTGAACTGAATTATGAATTAATCGCTATGTTATATGATTCTTCGACTGTCCTTGATATTAAACGTGATTTCGAACAAGACTTTAAAGATTCCACAGAAATTCGCTGGGAAGTATTTCAAAAGAGAAGCATTCGAAAAAGAATGCTTGAATCACTAATGCGACTTATTTCGCCACTTTTATAAAGTGAAACTTCCATCAGTGTGGGGCCACCTATCCTCTTTGCTTCTCTCTAAATATTGAGGTGGGAGTCTTACTGCCCACGAATAGCGAGATAAGGGAACATCTTCCAAATTGGAAGATGTTTTTTCTTTGCTTCGCCTATGAAAACGCGTTATCATAAGAAGGATTGTTTACTTTATGAAAATAATGTTAGGTGGGAAATACATGTTAGAACAATTTCATATACATGAAGGATTAAAAGAGCAACTTGTAAATATTCACGAAACAAATAAACATACAGCTGGCAATGCTGCTACTTTAATTGGAACAAAAATGTATAAAGCATCAGATAACAGCATTATTGAAGATGCAATTACTGCATTACTTCTTGGGAAAAACGTTTTATTAAAAGGCCCTACTGGAAGTGGGAAAACCGTTCTTGCGGAAACGTTATCTTATTTATTCCAAAAGCCAATGCATAGCATTAACTGTTCTGTTGATTTAGATGTAGAAGGTATTTTAGGATACAACACATTAACAACAACAGACGGTGCATCTGAAGTTACTTTCGTTGATGGTCCATTAATGAAAGCAATGAAAAACGGTCACTTCCTTTATATCGACGAAATTAACATGGCAAAACCAGAAACACTTCCGCTTCTTCACGGTGCACTAGACTATCGTAAAATGATTACAAATCCATTCACACAAGAAGTTGTGTACGGTAGTGATGAATATCGTGTAATTGCGGCGATTAACGAAGGCTATGTTGGAACGAGCGAACTAAATGAAGCATTAAAAAATCGCTTTGTTATTATTGAAGTTCCTTATATTCAAGGTGATACATTAAAAGAACTCTTATTAGCAGAATCGAAATTAAAGGAAACAGCAACAATCGAAAATTTTGTAGCATTCGCAAGTGACCTGATGCCGCTTGCTCGCGATGGCCGTGTAAGTGAAGAAGCTGCAAGTATTCGCGGTATTATCGATGCATGTGATTTAAGTGTATATATTCCAGTAATGCGTGCAATTGAACGAAGCATTATTGCAAAATTAAGCGATGAAACAGAACAAATGACGGTGCGTGAATTAGCAGAAAGTTATTTCTATGAGGGATAATTCATGAGACAAATTTTTAGTGACAAAAAAATCGATGCGTCTCTGTTTCTGCAAATGGAAAATTTAATGTATGCCCTTCTAAAAGAAGAAAATGCATATTTAGAATATGGATATAAAGCATATTATGACGAAATCGAAAATAAAATTGTCATCAGTCATTTTTGGGATGATCGAAGCGAAACCGATAAAGTGGTCGGTTTAAAAAGTGAGGTATATTTAAAAGCTCTCGGCTACAAACATCATTCCGATATGCAACTTATTCGCAACTATGCAAAAGAATTGCAGCAATCACCACTTAAAAATTTTTTAACGCAATTATTTGTTCTATTAGAAGATTTACGAGTTGAAGAAATTGTTAAACGAGAGCGCCCTGGTACAAAACCAATTTTTGCACGCCGAAAAGAAATGTATCGGAATTATTTCAGCTCACAATACGAAATTAACCGTATTCGTAACTATCATACTGATATGCTCATTTGTTTATGTTACTTAACATTAACAAGCGACAAATACGAAATGTTTAACAACGATTACTTTGAACACATTGAAGCAATCTTACACGAAACATTCCAAACGCGTACTACAGAAGATACAATGTATATTGTAGAAAAAATTCGCTATCGTTTAGAAGATCTCTTAGAGAACGATATGATTAATAACTACTTTGGCCTTGCGCCGCTCAATACTTCTGTAGTTTTTGAAAAAATAGAGGAACGCGTAGATGAATTAGCAAATGACGATGTTCAAATTGTTGATGATGACGATAATAAAAGCAAAATAAACGAAAGCTTTTCAACTTGGCATCGTGAAAATAAAAACAATGAAAACGAAAACTTCTTGCGCTTTGAATTAGAAAGCGGCACAAAAACGAACATGATGGGTGATACGGCCCGGGAATCTGAGGATAGCGATCAAGCGCTCGCTTCTGTACAAGGTACTTCACAAAAAAGTACGCAGTCGAATTTCGACGGAACGGATACTGAAGATACGAGAGCATCCCATGCTTCTAGTCAAAATGAAGGTGTGTACGGTAAGTATAACGTCGGTGCATCACATACATTTAAAGAAGCACGAAAGCCTAATCCTGACGAAAAGAAAGACTATCAGGCCATTAAATCTGTCGTTAATAAAGATGTGAAAGAACTAAAGAAAATTATCGAAAAAACGATTGAAAATAAAACAAACGCACATGCTGATAAATTCTACGGGAGACTTCGTAAAAAATTCCTGCGTATTTATACAGAAAAACAACCACGTATGTTCTATAAAAAAGGACAAGAATCACAAGAACTTGACGTTGTGTTCCACTTATTAGTTGACTGCTCTGGTTCAATGTATAACAAAATGGAAGAAACGAAAAAAAGCGTTGTTCTTTTCCATGAAGCTTTAAAATCATTAAAAATCCCGCATGCAATTAGTGGGTTTTGGGAAGATGCTTCTAGCGCGACCCCAGAAAACAAACCAAATGTCATTCACGAAGTCGTAACGTATCAAAATTCAACGATTCCAAGCATCGGCCCAGAAGTCATGCAACTTCGTGAAGAAGAAGATAATCGCGACGGATACATCATTCGCATCGTTTCAGAAAAACTTGCGAAACGTCCTGAAAAACATAAATTCCTACTTGTATTTACAGACGGCGAACCATCTGCATTAGATTATCAACAAGATGGTATTTTAGATACACATGAAGCTGTAAAACTAGCTCGTAAAAGCGGCATAGAAGTCATTGGAATCTTCATCGAGGAAGGTGAAGCAAAAGAAGCGACCTATCAGTTGATGAAAAACATTTATAACCACCATTTCTTAGTAGCGAATCATGCTGAAGATTTACGATTAAAGATTAAGCCTTTATTGAAGAAGTTATTATTGAAAACGATCGAATAGAAACAGGAGCTGGGGGCAGCTCCTGTTTTTTAGTCGTCTTGCGTCGAAGCGTCGATAAAGTGAAACTTCCCTCAGTGAGGATTTTTTTGCCCGCAAATAACGGGATAAAAGGAAATTCAAAATCCATAGAAATCTTTTTGGGTATATTAAGAAAGAAGTCTACTATTAAATATATTTGAAAGGGTGTTCCATTTGTCTCCCAAAAAAGATGAACAATATACAGATGTTACTGCTGCTAAAGCTCGACATCAATATGTCATTCCTGAGGAACTTCCTGAAGGACCTTACGGTTCTCCCACTAACAGAAAGCTAGGAAAATCGACACCTTGGAATGCGGATCAAAAAACACATAAAGCATTTAGCTACGAATATGAAAAACAATACGAAGAAACAGAATACCAATACCCAGAAGCGGAAAATATAGACACGCATGAACGAAAGTCTAGATAAAGTGAAACTTTAATCAGTGGGGGTTTTCTTCATCCCCCACTGATTATTAGTTGAACCAATCGGGCTTTTACGGGCAGTTTATCTCCCACCTAACTTCTTTGCTTCCACCGAATTTTGAGGTGGGAGTATTACTTCCAGTTAATGCGGGATAAAGTGAAACTCCCATCAGAGCGGGGATTTTCTTCCCCCACAAATAGCGGGATAACGTCTTTAATCGCTACTAGGCGACTTGTTTCTTACCTAAATTGAACTTTCAACAGCAAGTAGCCCTCAAGCTAACTGGACATGCAGACAAAAAAGCCGATTCAATACATTGAATCGGCTTCTTCTCAATTAGCCAAGTACTAGCTCAGCTTCTAATTTTTTTTTTAATTTCGCAAGCATATCAGCAGTCATTTTGTCTAAGTCGTAGTCTGCTTTAAAGCCCCACTCTTCTTTCGCTGCCGTTGCATCGATTGAGTTTGGCCAGCTATCTGCAATCTTTTGACGAGCTGGATCAACTGCGTAATCCATCGTGAATGTTGGAATGTGCTTACGAATAGATGCTGCAATTTGTTCTGGCTCGAAGCTCATTGCTGTAATGTTAAATGCATTGCGATGTTTTAACTTACTTGGATCTGCTTCCATTAAAGAGATAATAGCTTGCAGTGCATCAGGCATATACATCATATCCATGTATGTTCCTTCTGCAATGTAAGAAGTATACGTACCTTTTTTAATTGCTTCATAATAAATCTCAACTGCATAGTCAGTTGTTCCCCCTCCAGGAGGCGCAACATAAGAAATTAAACCTGGGAAGCGTACGCCGCGTGTATCTACGCCAAACTTTTGATAGTAATAATCACATAAAAGTTCTCCAGCTACTTTGTTTACCCCATACATCGTAGTTGGACGCTGAATGGTGTCTTGTGGCGTATTATCTTTTGGTGTTGTCGGGCCGAATGCACCAATTGAGCTAGGTGTGAAGAACTTACAGTTCAATTCACGAGCCGCTTCTAACGCGTTTACAAGACCACCCATATTTAAGTTCCAAGCAAATAGTGGATTTTTTTCCGCCGTTGCAGAAAGTAATGCTGCTAAATGAATGATTGTATCCACTTCATTACGCTTTGCAATCTCATGTAACTTTTGACCATCTGTTACATCTAGTATTTCAAATGGGCCAGACTTTACAACTTCACTATCTGTTTCACGAATATCTGTTGCGATAACGTTTGATGCACCATATACATCACGAAGTTTCGTTACAAGTTCAGAACCAATTTGGCCTAAAGAACCGGTTACTAGAATTTTTTTCATTTTCCCCACTCCTCATTTGCAAGCTTTCATAGATGCGAATGTGTTAAATAATTCCCATTTCTTTCCCAACTTTTTCATACGTGCGAATTGCTTCATCAAGCATTTCTTTCGTATGTGCTGCTGTTGGCATATTACGAACACGGCCTGTGCCTTTTGCTACAGTTGGGAACACAATTGATTTTGCATATACGCCCTCTTCATTTAGACGCTTACTAAATTGTTGTGTTAATACTTCATCACCAATAATACAAGGTGTAATTGGTGTTTCACTGTCTCCAATGTTAAAACCAAGCTCTTTTAAGCCTTGTTTTAAATAACGACCATTTTCCCATAAACGATCGTGCAATTCTGTGCTTTCCATTAAAATTTCAATGGATCTCATACATGCTGCTGCATCAGCCGGCGTTAATGCTGTTGAGAATAAGAACGGACGTGAACGAACTTTTAACCAATCGATTAAGTTTTTCTTACCAGCAACATATCCACCAATTACACCAATTGCTTTAGATAATGTACCGATTTGGAAATCAACTTTATCAGATAGTCCAAAATGTTTAACCGTACCAGCACCTTTTCCAAGTACGCCAGAACCGTGCGCATCGTCAACATAAGTCATTAAATCTAGTTCTTCTGCAATTTCAACGATTTCTGGTAGTTTTGCTACATCGCCATCCATTGAGAATACACCGTCTGTAATAACCATTAATTTATTGTATAAGCCAGATTCCTTTGCTTCGATTGCTTTTTTACGTAAATCTTCCATATCGGAATGTTTATAAACAATAATTTTCGCTCTTGATAAACGGCTACCATCAATAATAGATGCATGATTTAATTCATCAGAAAGAATTGCGTCATTTTTATCCATAACAGCTGAAATCGCTGCCATATTACAGTTGAAACCAGATTGATATGCGATTGCTGCTTCTGTATGTTTAAACTTTGCAATTGTTTCTTCTAATTTCACATGTAAATCAAGCGTACCATTAATTGTACGAACAGCACCTGCACCAACGCCATATTTATGAATTGCACCAATTGCTGCTTCTTTTAAACGTTCGTCTGTTGCTAAACCAAGGTAGTTGTTTGAAGATAAATTAATATATTCTTTTCCGCCAATTGTAATGACTGGTCCATTAGAACTTTCAAGCGGATCAATAACGTTATAAAGCCCCTTTGATTTCAAATCATCTAGGTTTTCTACTAAAAATTTGTCAAGTGTTTTGCTAGACATCGTGAAACCTCCCTATCATTCATATTAAAGAAAGCATTATCATAATATAGGCAATACTCCCTTTAATAGCTTAACACGTTTCAAAAAAATATTATAGGAAAATAGCCAAAAGTAAACGCTTACAAATAATGATTATATATTATACAATTGCAGAAATCTATTATTATTATTTGGATTTTGTTAGAATTTAAAAAACGCTTACAGGGAGATGAGTGAATGTCTTATACAGAATCTGATGTTTACAATGAGGACCTATTTTTTGAACAATATATGAAACGTAGACATCGAACCGATAATCCAAACGACACGATTGAAAAGCCCGCTCTCTTACAGTTACTTGGCCATATAAAAGATAAAAGTATTCTTGACCTTGGCTGCGGCGATGCACACTTTGGAGTAGAGCTAATGCAGAAAGGCTGCCAATCTTATACCGGAATTGAAGGCTCTCATCGTATGTATGAAGAAGCTCAAAAGCAATTACAAAATACAAATGGAGTTGTTCATCTCTTAAACCTCAAGGACTATACATACCCACCTTCTACTTTTGATATCGTTACATCTAGACTTGTCCTTCACTATATTGAACATATTGATGATACTTTCAAACAAATTTTTCAAACGTTAAAACCTGGTGGCACTTTTTCCTTTAGTGTTCAACACCCAGTTATTACTTCCGCATTTGAAAGCTTACAAACAAGTGGAAAACGAACTAGCTGGCTTGTTGATGATTATTTTAAAACTGGTAAACGCGTCGAGCCATGGATGAATGAGCAAGTTATTAAATATCATCGTACAATTGAGCAATACTTCCTCTCTTTACAAAAGGCTGGTTTCACAATTACTCGTTTACGCGAAGCAACACCAGAACCTCAGCATTTTCAAAGTGGAGAAGAATATGAACGTAGACTGCGTATTCCTCTGTTTTTATTATTTTCATGTACAAAATGAAGTGAAGCTTTCATCAATGTTTTTTCATCCCCACTTCACAATCTTGAGGCGGAGGGATCTTACTGCCCACGAATAGCGGGATAAAATTAGCAAAAGAATACATCAATGCTCCTTTATTAATGCTGCGAAAAACGATAAAATATACAAAATTAGTGATAATGTTTTAAATACAACTGATGACGTACTGGTTGCTAACTTAATGCTAGATAGCATTGAATAATACTTTACTTTGTAAAATAAAATATCTAGTAAAAAACAACTTCTATAGTATAGAAGTTGTTTTTTACTTTGTATTCTTATTCAAAATATGTTATATTCCAAAAGTATATCAGAAAAATATTATATATATCAGAAAAATTATTTTAATTGGAATTTTCTGAATTAGTACACTTTTTTATTCTTTTTGGACAAAAAAGAACACATTTGAAAACGCTTATTTTAAGGTTTTCGGGGAAAAATACAAATTATGACGAGGTTTTTTTAGAATTAACGAAATGTTTTTATTATATTTCCATATAATTCTATTGACTTCTAAATATTTTGTAAATTAAAATGATTACATAAATATCCGTTATACAGGACAGGATTAGGAGGAAAAAATATGGATGCAGCTTTAAAGTTACAAAAAGCTGAAGAACAACAATCACCGAAGAAACATCCTCCGGGATTATACTTGTTGTTCTTAACAGAAATGTGGGAAAGATTCAGCTATTATGGAATGCGTGGACTTTTAGTTCTTTATTTAACAACTGCAGTTGTTAGCGGTGGACTTGGATTTGACAAAGCTTTTGCAGTGCAATTATACGGAACTTTTACAGCTTTAGTATATTTCACACCAATTTTTGGTGGATGGTTAACTGACCGCTTTATCCCAAGACGTCTTGCAATTACTATTGGTGGTATTGTTATGGCACTTGGTAACTTTGTATTATTTTCAATGAATACAAAAACTGGACTCTTTTTAGGATTAGGATTATTAGTTATTGGTAATGGATTCTTCAAACCAAATATCTCTACCCTATTAGGTGAACTATACGGTGAAAATGATTCACGCCGTGACAGTGCTTTCACAATCTTTTACATGGGTATCAACGTAGGGGCTTTCTTTGCACCACTTGTTTGTGGTTTCCTAGCACAAGATTTCTTTAAAACAAGCGTTAACGGTACTATGGTAATGGGATACAAATATGGCTTCCTAGCTGCTTGTATCGGTATGATTATCGGTCAGATTTTATTTAACCTATTAGCTCCTCGTTACCTTGGTAAAGCAGGAACAACAGTTATAGGTAAAAAATCAAAAGACAAAAGCGCAAAAGTAATTGAGAAAAAACCTTTAACAAAACAAGAAAAGAACCGTACTTGGGCAATCATCATTTTAACTTGCTTCGTTGTTTTCTTCTGGGCAGGTTTTGAACAAGCCGGTAGTTCTTTAACTCTTTATACAGATAAATTCGTTGATCGTACGATTTTCGGATGGGAAATTCCAACACCTTGGTTCCAATCTGTTAACCCATTATTTATCGTTTTATTAGCACCACTTGTTTCTACGTTATGGGTAAAACTTTCTAAAACAAAAAATGGCGATTTAAAAATCCCGACAAAAATGGCACTTGGTATGATTTTGTTAGGAATCGGTTACCTTGTATTAACATTAGCAGTTCTAAAAACAGGTAGTGATGAAGCTCATATTGTTACAAAAGCTAACTTACTATTTATTGTTTTCACATACCTATTCCATACAATTGGTGAGCTATTCCTATCACCAATCGGTCTATCAATGGTAAGTAAAGTTGCCCCTGTAAAATTAGCATCTCTATTAATGGGAGTATGGTTAGCGGGTTCTGGTATGGCGAACTATCTAGCTGGTGCACTAGCTTCCTTCACACAATCTTTAGGCTACTTAGAAGTATTTGCAAGCATCGGTATTATCGTTATGGTACTCGGTTTAATACTTCTTATGTTCTCTAAAATGATTTCACGTATGATGGAATAAATGTAAAAAGCGGAGAAATATCTCCGCTTTTTTTAATGCTCTTCTAATGCAGTAATATCTACTTGTACTGTTTCATGTGGTGTTTTTATATCGTGTACATTAGCAAGTCCACTTGCCTCATCACAGCTTTCAATCCAGACAGGCACACCGTGATATGTAACGTCAATTCTACTTGATGATGATAAAATTTGTTTCGCTCGCTTTATATCCACTATTGGTCCCTCCTTATTCTTTATTACATTCTTTTTTATATTGCCATGTCTGGATGAATTTTATCCTCCTTCACTTCTATAACCTAACTTCACAAAAAAAAGGCATGTACAAATACATACCTTTTTTTCCATAATATCCAAATTTTAAGAAAATAATGTTTTTACAACTTCACTTACTTTATCACTGTAAACTTGATAATATACTTCTAAACCACGTCTTTCAAAACGTACGACTTTATTTTGCTTTAACTTTGTTAAATGTTGTGATACTGTAGATTGCGGAATTTCTAATACTTCCTGTAGCTGTGTTACGTTACAAGTTCCACGCTGCATAAGCTCCATTACAAGACGAAGACGAAGCGGATGAGCCAGCGCTCGCAACATTTGTACATCCTCTTCTGAAATACGACACTCAAATTGATTTGGACACATACTTTCCCCTCATTTTTTCTTTTTATTTTTCTATTTGTACACGTTTATTTTTATATTTCTACCTATTATTAAATTTTATACTGAATAATTTCTAACAATAAAACCTACCTTCCCCCTTTATATAAAGAGAAAATCCTCTTTTTGATGTTTGAATATTATACTATACGACTCCGACAAAAAGCAAAGTATCTCTAATCATGTTCATTGCTTTCCAAAACTATTTTCTCAATACTTTTGTTATATTTTTTACATCTCATTTTTCTATATTAGATCCCACTAGTAATCGTTCTCTTCAATTCGGCACGTACAAGACATATCCCCTATCTCTTTAACTCCTGAAGAGGGATCTTACTGCCCGCGAATAGCGGGATAGAACATATAAAATCAAAGAATATATAAGCACCATATAACATATCCTATTCATGCACGCTTTTTACTGTATACCAACCCCCTTTTACATCTTCCAATTTTTTCATAAAATGTAGCAGATTTTTTACAGTTAAAGGTTCTATGGAATAATTATACTTTTCCACGTTGACAATAGTGTTGAAGGAGACTATACTAACAATGTAAGTTGATTGTGAATTATTTCACAAATAAATGTGAATAGCTTCACAAATTATATATAGGAGATGTCGCAATTATGAGTACATGGACACAGATTTATGACCCATTACACAACATTTGGCTATCAGCACTTGTAGCCGCTCTACCAATTTTATTTTTCGTAATATGTTTAACAGTCTTTAAAATTAAAGGATACTTGTCTGGACTTTATAGTGTTATTTTAGCTATTATTCTTTCTATATTTGTCTATAAAATGCCCGCAACTATGGCTGTAACATCCGCTGCCTTTGGTGTAGCCGCTGGATTTTATCCAATTTGTACAATTGTTATCGCAGCCATATTCCTTTACAAATTAACTGTAAAAACTAAGCAATTTAACGTCATTCGTGACAGTATTTCTAGCATTACAGACGACCCTCGCCTTCAAGTATTATTAATTGCTTTTTCCTTCGGCGCTTTCTTAGAAGGTGCAGCAGGTTTCGGTGTACCAGTTGCTATTACAGCAGCACTGCTTGTAGGTATGGGATTTGATCCATTAAAAGCAGCAGGGATATGCTTAGTTGCTAATATTGCCGGCGGTGCAATGGGTGCAATGGGTATTCCAGTTACAGTACCTGCTCAATTAACTCAACTTGACGCATTAACTGTTGGTCGTTATACAGTTGGAATTTTACCATTTATTAGTTTCGTCTTACCATTCTTACTTGTTGCAATCGTTGATGGTTTTAAAGGAATTAAAGAAACTTGGCAAGGTATTTTTGTAAGCGGCGGTTCTTTCGCTCTTACTCAATTCGTTGTAACATATTTCCTTGGTGCAGAACTTACTGATATTTTCGCAGCTGTAGTTAGCATGGTTGCATTAGCATTATTTTTACGTGTATGGCAACCAAAATCTTCAACAAAAGAGAAAGCAAAACAAAATGAAAAACAAAGTTATACAATGAAACAAATTTTATATGCTTGGTCACCATTTGTATTCTTAACTGTATTTGTAACAATTTTCAACTTAAAAGTAGTAAAAGCTTTATTCGCTCCAAATGGTGCATTAAGTAACTTAGTATGGAATATTCAAGTACCTGGCCTGCACAATCACGTGATTAAAACAGCGCCAATCGTTAAAGCAAATACACCGTTTCCAGCAATCTTTAAATTAGATGTATTCTCATCAACAACTACTGCAATTGTACTTGCAATTATCGTATCTTTACTTGTATTTCGTGTCAGCGGTAAGTTAGTAAAAGAATTAACTATTGAAACATTAAAAGAGTTAAAAACACCAATTTATACAATCTGTAGTGTAATTGCATTAGCATATGTAACAAACTATTCTGGTATGTCTTCAACTCTTGGATTAGCTTTATCATCTACTGGAGATGCATTCCCTATTCTTTCTCCAATCTTAGGTTGGATTGGCGTATTCTTAACTGGTTCTGTAGTATCCAGCGGTTCTCTATTTGCGCCTCTTCAAGCTGTTACAGCCGCTCAATTAGATATCGTTCCTTCTACTCTTGTTGCATTAAACGTAGTAGGCGGTACAATGGCAAAAATGGTATCACCACAATCAGTTGCTGTAGCTTGTGCGGCAGTTGGACTAGTTGGTAAGGAATCAGCGTTATTTAAAACAACAATGAAATATAGTTTAATCTTCTTATTAATTATTAGCTTACTTCAGCTTAACGCTGTGTTCCATATTTTCTAATATAAAAGGCTGATGACTCGTTCATCAGCCTTTTTCTTTCGTTTCCATTTTTTTAATCTCTACTCGCTTAATTTGATGAATATCTTTTTCAAGAATAGTAAATGTCCATTCACCAACAACAGCCGTATCCCCTTCTGCAATTGGTTGTCCTTGCATCATTAACCATCCCCCAATTGTGTCAACATCCTGTTCATCCAAATGTAAACCGAACAAATCATTAATCTCACTTATTAATACTTTTCCGTCAACTATTTTACAATCGTCAGTAACATGTTGAATAGGTGGATGTTCATCCTCATCATATTCATCTTGAATTTCTCCCACAATTTCTTCTAAAATATCTTCAAGCGTAACAAGTCCTGCTGTTCCACCGTATTCATCATATAAAATGGCCAACGGAATACGTTTTTTTTGCATGTTTAACAATAGATCATGTATTGGAATGTTTTCCATTACTTCAATAACAGGCCTTGTATATGTCGTGATTGATTTTGCTTCTTGCTTTTCTCCATCCATATAACGGATAAAGAAATCCTTCACATTCACCATTCCTATAACCTCATCTTTATCTTCACCGAATACTGGATATCTTGTATATTTTTCTTGCCGAATAATTTCAATATGTGTTTCAAATAAATCTTCCGCATATAATCCAACAATTTCCGTTCGCGGCACCATAATCTCTTTCGCAAGACGATTATCAAATTCAAAAATATTATTTACGTATTTGAATTCCGCTTGATTAATCTCTCCGCTTTCATAACTCTCTGATAAAATAAGGCGGAGCTCTTCTTCTGAGTGTGCAACTTCATGTTCAGAAGCAGGTTTTAGTCCAAATAAACTCGTCACAAAACGAGCGGCATGATTTAATGTCCAAATAAATGGATACATTATGCGATAAAAATAAATTAATGGCTTTGAAAACATTAGACTAATTTGCTCTGCTTTTTGAATTGCAAATGTTTTTGGTGCTAATTCTCCAATTACAACATGTAAAAAAGTAATAACAGCAAATGCGATAATAAAAGATACAGTATTAGCAATTGGAGGAGCCATTCGAAGTGTAATCAATACAGGTTCTAATACATGTTTTACAGTTGGTTCACCTAACCATCCAAGTCCAAGTGCCGTAATTGTAATCCCAAATTGACACGCTGACAAATATTCATCTAAATTAGAAATCACCTTTTTTGCCGCTATTGCTCCTCGCCTTTTTTCTCCTACGAGTTGATCAATGCGACTACTGCGTACTTTAACAATGGCAAATTCAATTGCAACAAAAAAGCCTGTTAACGCAATTAAAACGGCAACCAGTATTAAATTTCCTATTTCCAAATACCTCCCTCAGCTGCAGACAGCTAAGGTTACACCTCCTGCAAAAGATAAGTTTAACTTTCTTTATTTTCCCTCATTCCTTCATAAGAAAACCTGTATAAATTTCACATATTTTTATTTCTCATATAATTCCAGCGGTAATCCATCGGGATCTTGAAAAAACACAAAACGTTTTCCAGTAATTTCATCGATTCGAATTGCTTCCGTTTGTATACCATGCTGCTGTAGATATGACACAGCTTCTTCTATACATTCAACAGCAAACGCTAAGTGTCTCAATCCCGCTGCCTCCGGAAACGTTTTTCGCCTTGGTGGATTAGGAAATGAAAATAATTCAATTTGATATGTATCTCCAACACATAAATCAAGCTTATATGACTCTCTTTCTTCTCGATATACTTCACGTAAAACTTGAAAACCAAGTACTTCTGTATAGAATTTTTTTGATGCTTCATAATTTGAACAAATAATTGCGATGTGGTGAACATGAGTAATATTCATCGTATCTTTTCCTTTCTTGCATATTCTTCTATGAAATGAAAAACCTATATAAGGTGAAACTTCCATCCGTGGAGAGTTCTTTCATCTCCCACTGATGGAAAGCCCGCCCGATCGGGCTTTTACGGGATAAAACAGTTCATAAGGAGGCTTACTATGAAATTTTTCACATTTGTGCTCGGACTCATTGTTGTTTTTTTTCTTGCTTTTATAGCAAGTAACAATAGAAAACATATTAAGTTCAAGTCAATTCTTATCATGCTTATCATCCAATTAATTTTAACGTTCCTATTATTAAATACACAAATGGGGCTTATCCTTGTAACAGCAATTTCTAATTTGTTTAGTAAATTATTAGAATACGCTGCTGCAGGTGTAAATTTCGTATTTGGTGGTCTTTTAAACAAAGGAGAAATGTCCTTCTTTTTAAGTGTTTTACTTCCAATTGTATTTATCTCTGTGTTAATTGGAATCTTACAACACTTTAAAATTTTACCATTTATTATTCGCTGGGTTGGCTTTTTACTTAGCAAAATAAATGGACTTGGTAAACTAGAGTCCTATAACGCAGTTGCATCTGCTATTGTTGGACAATCAGAAGTGTTTATTACTGTAAAAAAACAGCTCGGGCAAATTCCAAAACATCGTCTATATACGCTATGTGCTTCAGCAATGTCCACAGTATCCATGTCTATCGTTGGTGCCTATATGACGATGATTGAACCAAAGTATGTTGTAACTGCTCTCGTCTTAAACTTATTTAGTGGATTTATTATCGTATTAATCATTAATCCATACGATGTGAAAGACGAAGAAGATATTTTAGAAATCAAGGAAGAAAAACAGACTTTCTTCGAAATGCTAGGAGAGTACATTTTAGATGGATTTCGTGTCGCAGTTGTTGTTGGAGCAATGTTGATTGGTTTCGTTGCTCTTATAAGCGCCATAAACGGCTTATTTGCAATCATTTTTGGTATTACATTTCAACAATTACTCGGATATGCATTTTCTCCAATTGCTTTCATTATTGGCGTACCTGCTACAGAAATTGTACAGGCAGGCAGTATTATGGCAACAAAGCTTATTACAAATGAATTTGTAGCCATGATGGATTTAAATAAACTTGCCCATACACTCTCTCCTCGTACTGTAGGTATTATTTCCGTCTTTCTAGTTTCTTTTGCAAATTTCTCTTCTATTGGAATTGTTTCAGGAGCAGTAAAAAGCTTACATGAAAAACAAGGAAATGTCGTTGCAAGGTTCGGCTTAAAACTCCTATACGGAGCAACATTAGTAAGTATTCTATCTGCAACTATTGTCAGTATTATGATTTAAATAGGTAAATGTTGATCTTTTTTCCTTTATTTTTTGTATACAATAATTTTTAAACAGATGCCTTCATTATGTGTAAGGTATCTGTTTTTTGTATAGAACCTTTTCATACAGTGTAACGTATGAAACATTTATCCCGCTATTCGCGGGCAGTAAAATCCCCATCTCAAAATTCAGAGAGAATCGTTGTCCAGCTCTAGCGGCAAGAATCTCCGGTCGTTTCACCCCTTCGGACGAGGCAAGAAGCGCCTCTCTGCCTTAGGCGCGGGCATCCTGCGATTCTGGGCGAGCCGCTTCCGCTTTTCTACAGAAGATAGGTGGGGATAACTGCTGGCATGCGCCCCACTGATGGAAAGTTCACTTTATGTCAAATTATATGTTTCATATATTTCATTTTCATGTCAATTAGAAATATATAGTGAAAACCCATTGTATTTATGTACAATAGAAAGTGTGCCTTTTTTAAAATTATAAGAAAATATTTTAATTGATTGTTTAAAAGGAGAAATATTAATGAAGCCTGATTTAGAAACGACAGATAGAGTATCAACAAGACACTCTAAGAAAAAGCGTATACTATGGTTTGTTCTCGTTCCTTTATTCCTTGTGATTATTGGAGGAGGCAGCTATTTCTTCCACATATATAACAAAGCACAAGCTGTTGCGGATGGTGCATACTCCCAATTAGGACGAGGAGATAAATCTGATAAACGCGAAAAAGCAGTGAAACCGATGACAGATAATGTTTCCATCTTAATCATGGGTGTAGATGAAAGTGATACACGCGCAAAAGAATACGGAAAAGCAATTCGTACAGATGCATTATTACTTGCAACTATTAATAAAAATGATAAATCTGTAAAGCTATTAAGCATTCCTCGTGATTCTCGCGTATATATTCCATCAGAAAAGAAAGAAGATAAAATTACACACGCACACGTATTTGGTGGCGTTGATAGTACAATAAATACAGTAGAACGTTTTTTAGATGTTCCTGTTGATTATTACGTAAAATTTAACTTTAAATCATTTATAAAAATTGTTGATTCTCTTGGCGGCATTGATGTAGATGTACCAGTTACATTTACTGAACAAGACAGTAAAGACCAACCTGGTGCTATTCACCTTGAAAAAGGTCGTCAGCACTTAAATGGCGAACAAGCACTTGCATTAGCAAGAACACGTCATATTGATACTGACTATATGCGTGGTCAGCGTCAACAACTTGTTTTAGAAGCAATTGCTAAAAAAGCATTATCTGTAAATTCGATTGACAAACTTGGTGGCTTACTAGATGCAGTAGACAATGATATTAAAACAAACTTAACTTTCGATGATATGATGGCAATTACTAAAAACACAATGGATTCCGGCCTGAAAATGGATAAATTACAAGTAAAAGGGAAAGACGAATATATCGATGGTGTATATTATTACATCCCTGACGAAAAAAATGTTCAATCTATTTCTGAAGAACTACAAAACCACCTCGGTGTTACGGGTAAATCAGATCATAAGAAACTATAAGAAAAACCAGCTGTTGTATACAATAAGTAGTTCAGATAACGTGAAGAAAATTGCAAATAAAAAAGCAAAAAGCTAACAAAAACGCAATGTAATCAACCTAACAAATAACAAGTAAAGTAAAAAACACAAAGGACATTTTGTTCTTTGTGTTTTTTACTTTACTGTACTTATTTCTCAAATTGTTCAGTTCCTTATGCCGTTATTACTTTTTTGAAATATGCGTTTCAAATTCATATAAATCTTCATCGCATTCATCACATTGACAATATCCGTTGTCACGTTGTCAAAAACTATGTTATTTTGTGTGCTAATTATCATGTAAATCTAATAAAATACGATGAAGACGCTGAATAATAGTATTCACCGATAAAGCAAAAAGGAGAACAAAATGAACATACATAGTAGGTTTATGAAAGAAGCCATTACACTTGCAACAGAAAATGTAAAGAATCAAGGCGGACCGTTTGGAGCTGTCATTGTAAAAGATGGAAAGGTCATTGCAAAAGGAGTTAATCGCGTCACAGACTCTTGTGATCCAACCGCTCATGCCGAAGTTGTTGCGATTCGTAATGCTTGTCAAACACTGCAAACCTTTGATTTAAGTGGATGCACCTTATATACAAGTTGCGAACCATGTCCAATGTGTTTAGGAGCAATATATTGGGCAAGACCTAATGCAGTGTATTATGCAGCATCACGAAAAGAAGCAGCACACGCTGGATTTGATGATGATTTTATTTATGACGAAGTACCACTAGAACCAGAGAAACGCTCCCTACCATTTTATCACCTTTCTTCAATTGAACACCACGAACCTTTTACAACATGGAATAATACAGAAAACAAAACATTGTACTAATCATTACTGTATACAACAGCTGCTTTTTTTCTTATACACACTTATCTTTCCATTACACATCGAAATATACATTTCATACTGCAATACAAGCATGAATTTCTTTCATTCCCCCACATAAAAATCCTAATTAAAGGTAATTATATTACAAAAATGTAACGTTTTTTTACAAAAATATTACACAGACGATAAAATTAGTAGTATACTAGTTTGTAATCAATATCGTTTTTATCATTTTATACGTTAGAAATCATACATATAATAACCTAAACATTTTCTTTTTGGGGGGAAATAAATGAAATTACGCAATTGGATTATTGGTTCTGCGATTGCTGGTGGAATCGTGCTTTGTGCTGGCGGTGTTGGCGCATATCAATATGTATCCAAATTGAATCATCAGTTAGATACATACGTTTTACCCCACACAACATTTGAAGGTATTTCCTTAGATGGCAAAACGAAAGCTGACGTTCAAAAAATTATTCAGCAAAAAGTTGATGAATTAAATAAAAAATCCGTAAACTATGCCTTACAAGACAACGCACATACATATACTTGGCAAGAACTAGGCGTTGAATATAAGGAAACAGATGTTGCAGATAAAATTTTCAAAGAACAAACAGGAAATATTTCCAATCGTTATAAAATGCGTAAACAAGCTGAAAAAGGTGAACTAAAGCGTGACTATAAGATAGATCCTTCTATAAACACAGCAAAATACGATGCATTTATAAAAGATAAATACAATGATCTCTTAGTAGAGCCTGCCAATGCAGAATTATCTGTTTCGGGAACAACAGTTAATATTAGCGAGAGTAAGGATGGCGAAAAGGTTGATAAAGAAAAATTAAAATCTTTAACAGCAGAAGCAATTGCTACAAATAAGCAGGACATCCAAGTTCCAGTCGTAGCCGTGAAACCCGAACACTCAACAGAAGATATAAAAAACATGGGGATTCAAGAAGTAATTGGTGAGTTTTCTACTCCGCTGGCTGGACGAAATGCAAACCAAACATTTAACGTACAACGCGCTACGAATACATTAACAGGAGTACTTATTGCACCAGGTGAAACATTTAGCTTTAACAACCGTGTTGGCATAACAGATGGGGCACATGGCTATAAATCAGCTGCTGTATATGTAAACGGAAAAGTTGAACAAAGTGCTGGTGGTGGTGTTTGCCAAGTAAGTAGTACATTATATGGTGCTGTATTACGTGCTGATTTAGGTGTTGTAGCTCGGAGTAATCATTCTTTACCAGTACATTACTTACCACTTGGTCAAGATGCAGCTGTTGCTGACTATGGTCCTGATTTGAAATTTACAAATAATACTGGCAAGTATATTTACATTCAATCATTCACGAATGGTAGTAGTGTAACTGCTCGTATTTTCGGTACAGATACAGGAAAAAATGTAGAAATTTCTTCGAAAGTTGTAAGTGAAACTGATCAAAACATTGTAGCTGTAACATATAAAAAAGTAACACAAAATGGCCAAGTGCTCTCCAACGGTCAAATTTCAAAAAGCACATACAAAAAGGCGGGATAATTCACGCCTTTTTGTTTTGTAATATAGAAACAAAATTATTTATATGTGCTTTTGTTTCTTCTATTGTCCATATACGATTCCCATACCGCTCAGCTTCTTGACATGCTTTCTTCCAATCTGCTGTTTTTTGCATTTGAGCAAATTCTTGTAATAATTTCTCTTTCGTTTCTTGTTCTTCCTGTTCTTCAAACTGTTGCATAATATCATTCATTTCTTCTTCATATATACTTAATGTACAATATGCCTTAAGGAAATATTGAAATGTCGAATACATAAATTCCCCGCCTTTCTTATTTCTCAGAAGGATAAGAAGTAATAATTTTAAAACCGAGCTGACTTCCCTTATCTTTCTGCAACACAGTTACCGTATTACGAAGCCCATCTTTTACACGCATATCTTTTTTTAATACTGCTTTTCCAACTGGAAATGCATGCTTTGTATTCAATACAAGACGACTTTCCTTCGATTCTTTCAGCCATGTATCAATTTCTTTTTCATGCTGCTTTAAACTATCTTTTACCGCCTTTGTTGCCGTTTCTTTATCATAATATGTACTTGCAGCAGATACTTTATCTGTACGCAATCGTTCTTTTAACTGCTCTTCTGTTTTACCAACGTGACGCTCTAACGTATGACCATTTTTCGGTGGTCCTTCCATTTCATCTAAAATGTTGTCACTAACTTTTACAACTGATGCTGCATTATTTTCTTTTTGCTTCGTTTGTTTTTGTTGTTGTCCTGAACATCCACTTAATACAAGTATCATCATAAGCATTACGCTTATAACAACATTCCATAATCGTTTCATCGTATCACCTCTTTCATGATTATTGTATTATCTTTAGAAAAAGTCAATTCTATGGTTTATCACAAAAAAATGGGGGATGAACCATAGATAGATGTTGTCTTCATATGAAAAATGTGATGTAATTCTTAAAAAGGCAAAGGAAATTTAATTCATATGGAAGAAACGATTCAATCTTTTCTCACAGCGCATCATACAATTGCAATCCCACTTAGCATCTTACTCAATATTCTTATTAGCTTAGTAGCCTTTATTCCTAGTATTTTTTTAACTGCTATTAACATCGCGTTATTTGGAATAACTGAGGGGACACTTATATCCATTGCTGGGGAAGCGTTAGGCGCTATTTTCTCTTTTTATTTATATCGACTTGGTTTTCAAAAAATAGCTCAAAAAAATATAGATAAGCATCCAAAAGTACAAAAACTTCTTTATGTACAAGGAAAAGAGGCTTTCTTTCTCGTTTTATCATTTCGCCTCTTCCCCTTTATCCCTTCTGGCATCGTTACATTATTTGCGTCTTTAGGAACGATGTCCCTTTTAACTTTTAGCGTCGCTAGTACACTTGGTAAAATACCAGCATTACTTATTGAAGTGTATTCCACCTATCACGTCATGAAGGGAACAAATGAAGCAAAGTGGATTATTGCCATTGCTGGTTGTATCGGCTTGTTTTATGTATGGAAAACATGGAGGAAAAAATGAAAAAAGGAGCAAATGCTCCTTTTTTCATTTTTTATAAACGGGAGTGGAACCTATTTCACACCAACTGCATCATAAGACTGATTCACAGCTGCCACTTCTGCAGAGTTTGCACCATATAGATCAGCCGCTGCTTGTACTAATCCAGCACGAGCTTGACTAAATGTTGTAGATTGAGTGAAATATACTGTATTTGCACGATAGTAGATTGCAGCTACTTTATCGTTACCAATACCATTCACAGTTACACCATAATGTGTACCGCCATTTGCTAATAAGTAAGCAGCTTTATTGATAATACTGCTATTTGTATGAACGCCGCCATTATCGCTCGTTCCAGTATAACGTTTAGAGTAATGATCTGGGTCACCATATTTTGTTGGATCGCTCATAGAACGAAGCGCATCCCCAGCTTTACCAGGTGTATAAATATCTTCCCCAATTTCCCAATCTGGATTACGGTTATCATAGTATTCTATTAATGTCCCAAAAATATCAGAGATTGCTTCATTTAATGCACCAGATTCATTTTGATAAATAAGATTAGAACTTCTTTCTGTCACAGCGTGCGTTAATTCATGTCCGACAACATCAATACCACCGGATAATGGAATAAATGTAGTTCCATCTCCATCACCATACACCATTTGTGTTCCATTCCAGAAAGCATTGTTATAGTTGCTTCCATAATGAACTGTTGATTTTAACGCCCCACCAGCGTTGTCATAAGAATTACGGTTAAATTTGTTTTTATAGTAATCATACGTTACACCAGCATAGTACTGCGCATCCACTGCCGCTGCATCACGAGTAGCATTAAAGATGTTATCTGCATCCGCCCATAGCGTTCCTGGGAGAGTCGTACGATTTTTCCCATCATATGTGTAAATTACTGCACCGCGTGTATTATCTTGTAAATAATAGCTAGAGCCAGATAATGTTGTATTAATAGACTTTGTATCACCTAACACACCTACGCCTGTTCCTACTTTATTTGTTCCTGTTACAGGCTTCACACTAGTACCAGCTGCAGGTTTAATTGGTGACTTATTTTCTGTTGCATTATGAATTGTATTATATTTATTTAAAACTTTACCGCTATCAGCTTCAATGAAATAATAATAGTTTCCTGGCTCTGGATCTAAGAAGTTTAATTTCACAACATATGCATACGTTGTGTCTTCACCATTTTGATATACATATAAGTCTGCAGATGGATCTACTTCATACTTTGGAGTGAATCCTAAGTCTTGTTGTGCAATTGCAATTGCTTTTTTGCCTTCAATTTTATTTTTGTTCTTCAATTTCTCTTTCTTGTCTAACTCAGGCGCAACTGTTCCTGATACAACTTGTAATGCACCATCTTTCCCAACATGAGCCACTTGAGTAGATCCCCATACTGGTACACCTTCATACATTTGTTGTAAGCGTACAACTGTTGCTCCTCCAACAGAATCCTTTTCAACTTTCTGTACTTTAAAAGATTCTTCTGCACTTTTTGCTCCTAATTTATACTCCTTTTTAGCAGAGTTTAAATAATCAAATACAACAGATTCTGCCTTCTTTCCTGATGCACTAGTTAGATTGCCCGATACAAACTCAGGAGACTGTACTGCCTCATTGTATTTCTTTGTGGACAGTACGTTCTTTGAATCTGCAAATGCAGAGCTTGTCCCTCCAAATGTTGTCACTGCCATTCCAGCTGCTAACACAAACGCTAAACCCTTTTTCTTCATATTCTCTTCCCCCTAAAAATTTTTTTAAAAGAGTAGCTTTATAGTAGCATTAAGTTTCCACTATTAAAATACTGAAAATTTAAATAATTTCTTTCTCAAGTTTTGGAGAATTTTGACGAACAATTTTTGAAAAACCTCTTTCCTGATGAAAAGAGGTTTTCTCTTCTACGCTATGCTATTTAAATATTTATGTCGGGTTGATTCTAACAATCAACATATCAAAGTCGCAATATTAAAATATATTATTTCTCAAGTTTTGGAGAGTTTCGACTAACACTTTTTGAAAAGCCTCTCCAGAGCGGATAGATCATCATATGCAGGATTACAATCATCATCGCTACCAGCGAACACTAAAAAAGATGGCCTCGGTATAGTACCGAAACCATCTTTTAAATTCTTGCGTTTCTAAAGATTCTCCGCTACTTTTAGGCAGTAAGAACCCGATTGGTGAGAGCTTTCCATTATATATTTACAACTTCAGCTTCATTTGTCCCTTGTCCAAAAACATCTGGTCTATTAGCATACTGCGTATCAGCTATTACAACTATTGAAACTACTGTTACAATGATACCGAGTACTATTTTTTTCATTCTTATCCCTCCCGGATTGTTTCTAGAGCCTCAATGGCTAGTTTATAATACTTATTACTTTCTTTAAATTCCAAGCAATTAGCAAAATATTCAGCGATCTCTACATATACTTTCTTTAATTCTTTTATACTTCCTGCACTTTTGAAAAAAGGAATTGCCTCTGTTTCTAAAAATAGTTTATACGCACTTGGCTCTGCAAAATACTTATAACGAAGCATAAGGAGTAAGTACAACTTCGTATTGCACCTTTCATCTTTCTTAGCAGAAATGATCCCCTTATCAATCCACTCTTTTGCTTCTTCTAATTGTTCAAGATGAATACATTGAAGGGCCATCTCATATAAAGTATCAACGTAATTCACATCTTCTTTTTGATATTGTAAACTTTCTACATAATATTTTTTGGCCTCTTCATAATTTTTCTTTCTATTGTATATATCTCCAACATTACTTAATGTGATTGACATTAATGCATCTTTTTCTGAAAAAGAATCTGCCTCACGCAGTATACTTTCATAAATTTTTAATGCTTCATCATACTGTCCTTTTTCAGCATAGCTTATCGCAACGATGATTTGACAATTAATCACATTTCGGAACTTATATTCACTACGAAATCCTTCCATAGCAATATTAGCAAAATGAAGTGCCATATGTGGAATTTCCAAATAACTATATGCAAGTGCTAAATTATAATAAATTCCGGTTTCATAATAATTCTGCTCTTTTATCATTAACTCCGTCTGAATTAAAAGCTGCAATCCCTCTTGCCATTTATGCTGTAGGCAATAGCATAAAGCCTGACTATACTTATACAACAGTTGCTGAAATGGAGAGTATTTTTTATAAACTTTTTTAAGTTTCTCCAATTCCTCTTTAAGGACTGGTATATTTCTCTTCATAATTAAATACCGCGTATATAACAATTTATAATAATTCACAATTTCAAAATCACTAATTTGTTTCATTTCAATTTCTAATTCTCTATATAGCTCTTCAACTTTATGCTTATTTAAATGAACTAGCGCTTGTAACCACTCATCTAACTTCTCTTTCACTTCCGCCTCAATATCTCTTAAATCTGAAACCGCAATCTCTAATCTCGTACATAGCAACTGCAATATTTCTTCAGAAGCTTCAATTTTTCCATTTTCAATTTTACTTAAATATGAGACGGAACAAATGCCCTGACAGAGCTCTTCTTGAGTCATTCTTTGTTGAAGTCGTTTATAAAAAATTTGTTTACCCATTTTTTCTAAATTTTGCTGCATACGTCCCTCCTCCATTCTAATGTATACCCTATTACTTTAATAATACATAAAATTGGATGAAATATAAATTGATAAATAGAAATGTTCCGAATATTTTTCGTTTATTTTTACTCTATAATATTCATGATAGTTATCATTTTAGCAAAAACTAGAAAAAAGAGGTATACTATAACCAAAATATGGAGGTGTTTACGTTATGACGCATTATAAAGACGATAGTTACGCCTTACACACAGACTTATATCAAATTAATATGACCTATACATATTGGAAAGATAATATTCATAACCGTCGTGCAGTATTTGATTTATACTTTCGCAAGCTGCCTTTTGACAATGGTTATGCTATTTTTGCAGGGCTTGAAAAGATTATAGAGTACGTGGAGAGCTTTCAGTTTACAGAAAGTGATATTGCCTATCTAAAGGAACTTCAATTTGAAGAAGATTTTTTACACTACTTACAAAATATGAAGTTTAGTGGATCCATTCGCAGCATGCAGGAAGGCGAAGTTGTCTTTCATAACGAACCGCTTTTACGTATAGAAGCACCACTTGGAGAAGCGCAAATTATTGAAACGGCTCTCTTAAATATCGTGAATTACCAAACATTAATCGCAACGAAAGCTGCTCGGATGAAGCATGCAGCTGGTGATAATGAGCTCCTCGAATTCGGAACACGCCGCGCTCATGAATTCGATGCGGCACTTTGGGGAACACGTGCAGCATTCATCGGTGGTTTTTCTTCAACAAGTAATGTTCGGGCAGGAAAACGTTTTGGCATCCCTGTTGCCGGCACACATGCTCATTCTTTTGTACAAGCGTATCGTGATGAATATGTGGCATTCAAAAAATATGCAGAAACACATAAGAAATGCGTTTTTCTTGTCGATACATATGACACATTAAAATCTGGTGTGCCAAATGCCATCCGCGTAGCGAAAGAATTTGGTGAACGTATTGACTTCTATGGCATTCGTCTCGATAGCGGTGATATGGCATACTTATCAAAAGAAGCACGTAAAATGCTAGATGCTGCAGGTTTTACAAATACAAAAATTATCGCTTCAAGTGACTTAGATGAATACACCATCTTACATTTGAAATCGCAAGGAGCAAAAATTGATGTATGGGGTGTTGGAACAAAATTAATTACATCATTTGAACAACCAGCATTAGGCGCCGTTTATAAACTAGTTTGTATTGAAGACGAAAACGGCGTACTAAACGACACGATTAAAATTTCTTCCAATCCCGAAAAAATTACAACACCAGGATTAAAGCGTCTCTATCGTATTATCAATCGCGTCAATCAGCATGCAGAAGGTGATTATATTGCATTAGAAACAGAAGAACCGCAACAAGAAGAGCGCTTAAAAATGTTCCACCCTGTTCATACGTATATTAGTAAGTTTGTGACGGACTTTGAAGCAAAAGAACTACATCATGATATTTTCGTAAACGGACAGCGCACATACGAATTGCCGGACATACTTACTATTCAGAGTCACACACAACACAGTTTAGCATCCTTGTGGGAAGAATATAAACGGACACTAAATCCAGAAGAATACCCCGTCGATTTAAGTCAAGCGTGCTGGGATCATAAAATGAACTATATTCAAACAGTTCGAGAACAAATTGCAAATTCTACAAAAAAATAAGGAAAGAAGCATCTCGCTTCTCTCCTTTTGCTTTTATAAAGTGAAACTTCTATCAGGCTTTTACTCGTAATACACGCATCGCATTTAACACAGCTAGCAAAGTTACACCAACATCTGAGAAGACTGCTTCCCACATTGTCGCAATGCCAAATGCTCCTAATAAAAGAAAAACTCCCTTTATTCCTAAAGCAAAAATAATATTTTGCCATACGATACTCCGTGTACGTTTCGCAATTTGAATAGCCGTTACAATCTTCGAAGGTTCATCTGTCATAATAACAATGTCAGCTGCTTCAATTGCTGCATCCGATCCTAAACCACCCATTGCAATACCAACATCTGCTCTTGCTAATACTGGTGTATCGTTAATGCCATCTCCAACGAACGCAATTTTTTCTTTCGGATGTTTTGTCGCATCAATTTTTTCGATTTCTTCTACTTTTTGATGCGGCAACAGTTCTACATGTACTTCGTCAACCCCAAGCTGTTTTCCAACTGCTTCACCTACTAATTTCGCATCACCAGTTAACATTACTGTTCTCTTCACACCAAGTTGTTTTAATGATTGAATTGCTTGCTTAGCATCTTCTTTGATTTCATCAGAAATGACAATGTATCCGGCATACACACGATCTACGGCTACGTGTACCAGTGTTCCAACAGTTTGCGGTTGCTGGAATGTAATATTTTCTTTACTCATTAACTTTGCGTTTCCAGCAAAAATTTCTTTTCCGCTTACTTTCACAACTGTACCATGACCAGAAATTTCATTATACTCCTCGATCATATGCTCGTTCACTGCTTTTCCATATGCAGCTCGAATCGACTGGGCGATTGGATGATTTGAATATACTTCTGCAAATGCTGCATACTCTAATAATTCTTCTTTCGACACAAATTCACTTGGCTGCATATCTGTTACTTTAAATACACCTTTTGTTAACGTGCCTGTTTTATCAAATACAATATGTTTCACATCATTTAACGCTTCTAAATAGTTACTTCCTTTTATTAAAATTCCGCTTTTAGATGCTCCGCCAATACCGCCGAAGAAACCAAGTGGAATAGAAACAACTAATGCACAAGGACAAGAAATAACAAGAAAGACTAGCGCTCTGTAAATCCAATCTGAGAACGTTGCTCCCTCCAAAATAATTGGCGGGACAAATGCTAATACTGCAGCTGTAATTACAACCGCCGGTGTATAATAACGAGCAAACTTCGTAATAAAGTTTTCCGTCTGTGCTTTACGGCTACTTGCATTTTGCACCAAATCAAGAATTTTTGAAACGGTAGATTCACCGTATTCTTTCGTCACCTCAATTGTTAATACACCATTTTGGTTCACAAAACCGCTTAATACATCACCGCCGACTTCTACTTCACGCGGCACAGATTCTCCAGTTAACGCTGATGTATCTACCATCGATGTTCCTTCTATTACTTTACCGTCTAACGGTACTTTTTCACCTGGCTTGACGATAATGAAATCACCAATTTGCACATCTTCTGGTGATACTTGTTTCGTTTCATTTCCTAGCTTTAAATTTGCATAATCAGGTCTAATATCCATTAACGAACTAATCGACTTACGCGAACGATTCACCGCAATACTTTGGAACAGTTCACCTACTTGATAAAAGAGCATAACCGCGACAGCTTCTGGATAGTTTTGAGTCCCAAAAGCACCAAGCGTCGCAACTGCCATTAAGAAATTTTCGTCAAACACTTGCCCGCGTGTAATATTCTTTACAGCACGTAAAACAATCTCTCCACCTATAATAATATAAGCAATAAGGAAAAGCGGGATTGCAATGACTTGCGGTAATGAAGCTAGTGCAGCAACAACTGTGAAAATTGCCCCAATCGATAAGCGCCAAATCATTTTTTTCATACCAGCGTCTCCGTGGTCATGACTATGATCATGCTCTGTTTGCTCTTTCTCTCGTACTACTTTCACTTCTGGCTCTAGTCGCTGTACAATTTCTTTTATGTTTTCAATAGTAGTCTCTAATTCTTTTTTATTTGCTACTTCTACTCTTAATTTTTTCGAAACAAAATCAACAGACGCAGATGCAACTGCAGGCATTTCGTTTATTTTTGTTTCTATTTTCATTGCACAATTCGCACAATCCAAGCCTTCTAACACAAATGTTTCTTTTGTTGCTTTTGTTTTTTGTTCTTCTTTCACATGAATATGTGGTTCTAATTTATTTACAATTTGCTTTGCTTCCATTACAACGTGTTCTTCTTTTTGTTTCGCTGTTTCTACCGTCATTGTTTTCGTTACAAAATTAACAGAACAAGAAGATACTCCTTCTAACTCCCCAACACCTTTTTCAATTTTCATTGCGCAGTTCGCACAATCTAATCCCTCTAACACAAGTTTTCGTTTTACCAATGCGTCCCCCATATGTTTCCCTCCTTGTGTCTCTACTACTACTCTTCGTTTACATGCTCAAATGCCTGTTCGAAAATGCGAATGACATGATCGTCAGCAAGTGAATAGTACACTACTTTTCCTTCTTTACGATTTTTCACAAGCTTTGCTTGCTTTAATACACGTAATTGATGAGAAATAGACGATTGTGTCATTCCGAGTAAATATGCTAAATCACATACGCACAGCTCTGCTTCAAATAAAGCATGCAAAATACGTGTGCGTGTACGATCTCCTAATACTTTAAATAACTCTGCTACTTGACTTAAGCTATCATCTTGGGGAATTGTTTGTTGTACTTGTTCTACAATTTCTTGATGAATGACATTTTGTAAACACGTTTCTTCGGTTGTTTCTACTTTTTGTTCAGTCACAATAGCTCACCTCTTTATTTGAACATATGAACAATCATTCATATATGTTATACTTTTATTATATGAACGATTGCTCATATGTGTCAATAATTTCCGCTTTTATTTTTTGAACATTATATGTAAAAGTAAAAAAACTGGAGGAATTGTCATGAAAAATAAGCAAAATCAAAAAATTTATAAAATATTATCTAGCTTTTATGATTTGTTTATGCAAAACCGTTTCTTTATCAAAGCAAGAAAACGAGCACTTTCGCTTATACCTTTTACAGAAAATCAGAACATATTATTAGTTGGAGTTGGTACAGGACAAGATATTCCTCTTCTTCCGAAAGATACCCTCATCACTGGAATTGACCTCTCAGAACATATGCTAAAGCAAGCCAAAAGAAAGTATCCTTATTCTCATGTTACATATCAACAAATGAATGCCGAAGAGCTTACATTTCCAAATAATTCATTTGATGTCGTTATTTTAAATCTCATTTTAAGCGTTGTAGAACATCCTAATGCCGCGCTTTCAGAAGCGCGGCGCGTAATGAAGGAAGAAGGGACTATTGTAATTTTAGATAAGTTTCTTCCTGAAGAAAAACAACTACATACATCAAGGAAATTAATGAACTTTATTACCGAGCGACTTGGAACAAACATTAATCGTAAGTTGAGTAATATTATAGGAACGTTGCCACTCATCATCCAATACGAAGAGTCATCTATTTTGCATGGTAATTACCGCATTGTGCTTTTAAAATATAAAAAAAAGAACTGAATGAGATTTGCCCACCAGTTCTTTTTTCTTTTATTCAGACTTAACTGCATCGACAATTAATGAGACAAAACCAAGTTTCCCATCTTGATTGCGATGATCAAAGCGTTTTGATCGGTAAATAAAGCCTTCTTTTTCATTCCATTCATTATAATGAAATTCTCCATTTTCATCACAATACTCTAGTACATTTACTTCAAAACCAGCTTCTTCAAACATCGAAGTCATTGTTTTATAGTTATGAACAATTTTATGACTTGCAGCTGGATGATCTAGCGGTCCCGGCCCCCCGACTTGTACCCCAGCTTGATAATCTTCATCTGGAAAAAACGCATCTGGTACTGCACAGCGAATATAGCCGCCTGGCTGTAAGAATTCATAACAAACTTTCGCAGCTTCTATTCCCTCTTCATACGTTAAATGCTCCCACACATGCTCTGCCAAGATTGCTGCTATAGAGTTTGGAGCAAACTTTTTCATCCAATCTTCCCTTTTTAATAAATTCAGTTCATCTTCTTGTGTATGCAACCACCCTGGATTATTGTTATATCCTTCTGCTCCAACTACAACTCTTATTTCTTCTTTTACAAACATTATTTCTCCCCCTTTTACATCTTTCGACATAAAGGTTTCTATATACTTTCCTAAACTTCCTTCTAAAAACCAAAAAGCCTTGCACGCTCCTAAGCGTACAAGGCTTTCTCCCTTTAATTTGCTTGTTTTAAATGATCTTGCGAACTTTCATCTTCTTTTAAATGGCTATGTTTCTTAGAATACCCGAAGTATACAATAACACCTAATGCAAGCCATCCACCGAAGTATAACCATGTTGTCAATGGTAAGTTAACCATTAAGAATAAACAACATGCAATCGAAATGATTGGTAGTACTGGTACAAGCGGCACCATAAAACCGCGTTTTAAATTCGGATGTTTTTTACGAAGGATCAGTACTGCAATACCTACCATCAAAAATGTTAATAACGCTCCAATATTCGCTAAGTTTGACAATTCTTTCAAATCGACAAATCCGGCAATTAAAGCACCTCCGATACCTGTTAACCATGTTGAAAATACCGGTGCTTCTGTTTTTGGATTAATTTTTGCAAATGATTTCGGAAGTAAACCGTCACGGCTCATTGCAAAAAATACACGTGTTGTTGCATAAATGTAAGCAAAAATTACAGCCATGATACCAATTACTGCACCAATTGAGATAACACCTGCTACTTTATCCTGTCCAACAACTTCTAATACGTGAGACATCGCTTCTGGTACATTTAATTCTTTGTATGACACCATTCCTGTCATAACAAGACAAACTGCAATATAAATAACTGTACAAATTGCAAGTGAAGCAATAATACCAATCGGTAAATCACGCTGTGGATTTTTTACTTCTTCAGCCGAAGTTGCTAACGCATCAAACCCTAAGAAAGCAAAGAATACCGCAGCTCCCCCAGCGAAAATTCCACTTAAACCATAAGGTGCAAACGGTGTCCAGTTTGCTGGTTTTACATAGAACACACCAACTGCAATAAACAATATAACAATACCGAGTTTAATTAATACCATTGCATTATTTACACGTTTACTCTCTTTCGTACCACGAGATAGTAACCATGTTAATACTAACGTAATTACAATCGCTGGAAGGTTCACAATTCCGCCATGAGCTGGAATCGTTAACAATTGTTTCGGAATTTCTAATCCGAATCCACTCACTAAATTACTAAAGTAACCTGTCCAACCACCAGCTACTGCTGCTATTGTTACGACATACACTGCCAACAATGTCCATCCCATTAAATGAGCAATAAATTCTCCAATCGTTGCATATGCATACGTATATACACTCCCTGATACAGGTAGTGCTGTGGCAACCTCTGCATAACATAATGCCGCAAAGCCACAAACAATTGCTGCAATCATAAATGAGAAAATAACAGCTGGACCAGCATCTCTTGCGGCAACGATTCCAGTTAATACAAGAACGCCTGTACCGATAATCGCACCAATTCCTAACATTGTTAAGTCAAATGCCCCTAATGTTTTTGTCAAAGTCTTACCTTGACTTTGGCTTAACAATTGTGTCACAGATTTCTTTTTGAATAAGTTGGCCACTCTTCTTACCTCCTTCTAGTAAGAAGAGCTAAGAGGCATTTCTCTTAGCTCTTATCCTGATGCATGAAAATATTGTCCGATATTTAAATTAGCAAGATACTGCTTCTGCTTCTAATAATTCTTTTGCTGCTTTATATTCTACACCATGAGCTTCTGCAACTGCTTCAAATGTTACATAGCCTTCTAATGCGTTAATACCTTTTAATAATGCAGTGTTTTCTAAGCAAGCTTTTTTGTAGCCTTTGTTTGCGATTTGTACTGCATATGGTACTGTAACGTTTGTTAATGCAAGTGTAGATGTGCGTGGAACCGCACCAGGCATGTTTGCAACTGCATAGTGAACTACGCCGTGTTTTTCGTAAGTTGGGTTGTCATGAGTTGTAATACGGTCAGTAGTTTCAAAAATACCGCCTTGGTCGATTGCGATATCAACAACAACAGAACCTGGCTCCATAGATTTGATCATTTCTTCAGTTACAAGTTTTGGTGCTTTTGCTCCTGGAATTAATACTGCACCGATTACAAGATCAGACTCTTTTACAGCTTGTGCAATATTGTAAGGATTAGACATTAAAGTTGCTACTTGGTTGCCGAAAATATCATCTAATTGACGAAGACGCTCTGCACTTAAGTCGATAATTGTTACTTCAGCACCTAGACCAACTGCAATTTTAGCAGCATTTGTACCAGCTTGTCCACCACCGATAATTGTTACTTTACCGCGTTTTACTCCTGGAACACCCGCAAGTAAGATACCTTTTCCGCCTTTGTTTTTCTCAAGGAACTGTGCACCAAGTTGTGCTGCCATACGACCTGCAACTTCACTCATAGGTGCTAATAATGGTAAAGAACGATTTTCTAATTGAACTGTTTCGTAAGCGATTGCTACTACTTTATTTTCAATTAATGCTTTTGTTAATTCTGGTTCTGGAGCTAAGTGTAAGTAAGTGAATAACACTAAACCTTCACGGAAATATTTGTATTCGCTCGCAATTGGCTCTTTAACTTTCATTACCATTTCCATAGACCAAGCTTCTTCAGCTGTTTCTACGATTTTTGCTCCTGCTTCTACATATTGCTCATCAGTGAAACCAGATCCTAATCCTGCACCCTTTTGAATGAATACTTCGTGGTTGTTACGAATTAAATGTACAACACCAGCTGGTGTCATAGCTACACGGTTTTCGTTGTTTTTAATTTCTCCTGGTACCCCAATACGCATAATGAAATGCCCCCTTATAATTAACAGAAAAAAGCAATTCTTTTTTCTTTTTATAATAATTAATAACTTATGAATTTATTCTAGCATAACTTCATATTTATGAAAACGCTAACATATTTAAAAAGTAAAAGTCTTTATATTTCGAATAGTGTAAATATAAGGAATTATATTTATTTAAAAAGGGTGCATACTCTCTTTCTCTATTCTACCATTCTATTTTTATTATTCCCAGAAAATGCTCTAAAATAGACAAATATCAGAAGATTAATTTGGATTATATAGGTAAAACTTCAGAAATGGTTCTTTTAAATTCCTGTTTAACACCTTTACAAAAGCTTAGATTACATACTTACTCCTTTATCAGTATAATTCCCGAAACTAAATCAACTACTATGCTCATTACATTCAATTGAACAAAATCGCTTATAAAGCAGAGCATTATTATTGTATCTTTTTACATCAATCCGTGTTTTTAAAAGAATGCCAAGTATAGTTAAGTTACATCATATATAAGCTTCTATACGATTTCGAATAATTTTTTCTTACATCATCTGCATTTTCCGAAATAGTATCAGCTGCACCCTAATTTGGGCAACTGACGGAGGTTTCACCTTATTAAAAATTAAAGAAAGTAATCAACAACAAAGGCCTACCCAAGTTTGGGATAGGCCTTTGTTGAAATATTAATGACTGGTTCGTTGAATAATCTATAACACAATTCGTTTTTCAGTTTCAGAGTCAAAATAATGAACTTTGTCCATATTCAAAGCTAGATCCATCTCAGATTGACTATGCACATCAACTGAGGAATTAACACGCGCAACGAAGGATTGACCATTGATATTAGAATAAAGATATGTTTCTGATCCCATTAATTCTGACACATCAATCGTTACCGTTATCTTTGTATTATGAGGTGACTCTAAAAGTGTTTTGCCGTAATAAAAATCTTCTGGACGTATACCTATGATAATTTCTTTATTCACATAGCCTTTGTTTCGTAAACTCTTCATCTTCTCTTCTGGAACTTCAATTTTCCATTTATCAATCATAACAGCATTTTCTGTTAATGTTCCTTTGAAAAAGTTCATTCCAGGAGAACCAATAAAGCCTCCGACAAATACATTTTCTGGTTTTTCATAAACTTCTTTAGGTGTGCCAACTTGTTGAATGATACCGTCCTTTAATACAACTAAGCGTGTTGCCATTGTCATCGCTTCTATTTGATCATGCGTAACATACACGGTTGTTGTTTGCAGCTGTTGGTGTAACTTTGTAATCTCGGCACGCATTTGAACGCGCAGCTTCGCATCTAAGTTTGACAATGGCTCATCCATTAAGAAAACTTTTGCATTCCGAACAATCGCTCGACCTAATGCAACACGCTGACGTTGTCCACCAGAAAGTGCTTTTGGCTTTCGATCTAAATATTGCTCAAGTCCAAGGATTTGTGCCGCATGTTTCACACGTTGATCAATTTCCTCTTTACTATATTTTCGCAGCTTTAAGCCAAACGCCATGTTATCATAAACTGTCATATGTGGATAAAGAGCGTAGTTTTGAAAAACCATTGCGATATCTCGATCTTTCGGTGTAACATCATTTACACGCTCTCCATCAATATAAAAGTCTCCCTCTGAAATCTCCTCAAGTCCTGCAATCATACGTAATGTCGTCGATTTTCCGCATCCTGAAGGTCCAACCAAAACGATAAATTCCCCATCATTCACTTCTAGATTAAAATCTTTTACGATTGTCACATCATGATCATATTTCTTATAAATATTTTTGAATGATAGCTGAGCCATAATTGCCTCCTAGAATTTTAACTATTTTTAAAGTTTCACTTTATAAAATTTTTGTAATATCCTTCATACTGTCTAAAATATAATCCGCTTCGCCTTCTAAATCTTCCTTACTGCTTGCACCCGATAAAACGCCCACTACTTTAATATTGCTATTTCTTGCAAATTTAATGTCTGTTAGTGTATCGCCTACCATTAAAACATCTTCTTCATTCAGTGAAAATTTCTCTTTGAACATATAATAGAAATCACTTTCAGGCTTTGTCTTATGAACACCATCATCTGCACCTAAAAAGTCTACATAATCATATAATCCTGTCATTTTAAGTGAGTGAACAGCTGCATCAACGTCGTCTGCTGTAACAACCCCTATTACATATTTATGATCTTTTAAATATTTTAAGGTTTCCTTTGCACCTTTCACTTCTGTAAATACGAGATCATCTGCTGTAGAATGTTTTTTAAATAATGCACATACATGATCAATAAAACTCTCTTTATCCACATTTTGATTTTCTAATAACGAAAACCATGCAGCCGCAATAAAGTAATTTGTTTGACAAGCTAGTAAACTCGTACTCTCAAAATCATTATCACCCATACCAATAATTTTAAGGTATTCATTTCGTTTACTTTTTTCATTTGGATGCATTTGAAATATATCATCTAGCACACGATGAACAACCTTGTACCATACAGAATCTAGCTGTATGAGTGTTCCATCTTTATCAAAAATAATTCCTTTATTCACCTTCTGGTCCTCCTAAAACTTCATACCATGTTTTTATGCTCTGACGCTTAACGTTATTATGAATAGGATTTATAAACGCTACTAATTCATCATCTTCCCAACCTTCAACTCTAGCATATGCTCCTTCATTTAAAGAAAAGTCAAAAGCTACTTGGCTGCCAAATTCTTTTTCAATCACTTGGCCATTCACAATGAATCTCCACTCGCACGGTTTATCTGTATGAATGCTGTAACGAATATTTCCTTGCGCCTCGTCACCGACATAAATGGTTTTACCTTCGTTTTGAATAGCTATCTCTAATTTTCTAAATCGAGAAAAATAAATTCTGCCTCTTTGAATAGAATCTTTTAAGTTTTTCATGGATAAGCCATCACATAATACGTACGTTCCTGGGTCACCATAAATCGATGGGTCTTTAGATCCTGGGAATGTTTTAGATGGATGTAAATGAGAATCACTTCCGCCAATTCCCCAGATTTTAAGACCACTTAACCACATTTGATCGAAGAACTTTAAAGCTTCTAAAGTAGACGGTTTACTTTTGCTATAAGTTGGGTCACACATGATTTCCATTGTATGAATATTTTCTAGATCAATATCAATTTGATTCGTCCAAGGTTTCATAAATGGGTGATTCACACTAATTAAATAGCCTTTTTCTTTTATGAAAGAAAATAGTTCATCCATGCTTTTAGCGTTAAGCGATTCATCTAAATACTCTGTGAAGTTCACGTATTCTTTCATCCCGAACACATTGTAATGACCGTAAGGAGTTGTAAGTTCCATAGATGGTATGATCAATGTGCTTCCTTTTTGATAAGATGGCATAACGATATTGTGTTCCGTCGCATATAAAAAATCTAACTCCTGTTTTTCACATACGCTCATTGCCAGCTCGTCATCCATCTCGCCATCTGTTAAATCTGTGTGGACGTGAAAATCTCCTTTGTACCAACGATGCTCTTCATTCACTACTTTTTCAAAATCACGTTCCTGAATAAAAACATTTTCTTTGCAAAAATGCTCTCGATCATATTCTCGTTCTACCTCGTCATTCACCAATATATTTACCTGATAGTCCATTTCTCTTCCGGTAAACTTTAGTGCTTTATTTGCACAATGAGGGGTATATACTACTTCTAATTCCCAATTACCAGATGGTATTTCCCCTCCAACGCAACCAGCTGAACAAAAATTTGGATCTTTTGCAACAACTAGTTTTTCATCAACAATTGGCGTTTGATACTGTATACGTACATACCCATTAGGATCTCTCAAAATTAGTAAAAGCGGAATTTTTCGGCCGATCCCTTGATCGATAGTTAATGTAAAGTTGACAATGTCAGTTGAATCTATTTGGAAACAATGTTTATTTTTGACGAATGGAGAAAGAGTCATGGCACCTTTCATTTCAATCATGATTTCCACACCTTTTTTCTTTTTTTACTTACCAAAATATAGAGGAGAGGTACCTCTTTGATTCAAAAGCACCCCTCGTTTCTCTACAAACTAATTCATGGAAAATTTATTTCTGCTTTTTCAAAACTTTATCTAATTCTTCCTGCGCAACCTTAGCTGCTTCATCTAATGCTTGTTTTGCAGGGACGCCTTCAATTTCTACTTTATCCTTAGCTACATTTAATGCGTCATTGATTTTACCGCCTGTTGGATCCACAAATGGCGCAACTCCATATTTGTTAGCTTGCTCTAATGGAACTAATGCTTGTGGTTGTTTTTTAACAAATTCAGCATAAGGAGCATAATCTGTTACATGGTTACGAACAGGGATATAGCCTGTTGCCATTGACCATTCAGCCGTTTTCTCAGTGCTTGTGGCAAATTTCATAAAGTCATATGCACCTTTTGCTACTTCTGGATCAACATTTCTCGTTAATGTGAATAAATAACTTTCTAATTTTGGTGCTGGTTTATTATTACCCCAAGCTGGTTGTGGTACTGCTCCAAATGTGTCAAGGCGTTCTTGCTCAGTCATTCCTTTACCTAACGATTTAAATACAAATCCTTGGTCACCAGATGAGCCTGTAAATCCTAACGTTCTACCTTCAACTAAATCAATGATTGTTTTATCCCAATATTCCCATCCAGTTCCACCTGAATTAATCTTCATAATTTTATCTTGGTGAAGCCATGTACGGAATTTTTCCCACACTGTAACCCAAGTGTCATCGTTGATTAATACTTTTGTTCCATCTTCACTTAATACATTTCCTCCAGCACTGCGAACCGCATCAATTAAGTTTGACGTACCCCACATCGGCATCCAACCTGCGTATGTTACATTTCCGCTTGCGTCACGTTTTGCTACTTTTTTCGCTACTTTTTCTACACCTTCCCACGTCTTTAAATCGTCAGGTGTAAAGCCATTTTCCGCTAACACTTTTTTATTGTAATAAAAGATTTGAGTTGTACCGTAAAAAGGAATTCCATATAATTTCCCATCAATTGTCGCTTGATCCATAAAACCTTTTCCGTAATCTTCTTTGTTAAATTGCTTATCATCTTTAACATATTGATCTAAAGGTACAATTAACTTTTTCTTCGCATATTCTTGCACAACGTCTGAACCTAACAATGCAATTGCCTCTTGGTTATTCGCTGCAAATCCACTTTGAAGCTTTTGATAAGACTCATCGTAGTTACCTGCTTTTGTTGTTTTCACTACATATTTGTTTTGACTTTTATTGTATTCCTCGACAATCTTATCTACTTTGTCTGCAAGTGAACCACCTACACCATTAATAAACGGAACAACAATCTTATCTCCTTCTTTACTTACTTTGACGGTACTTCCTGTTCCACCTGAACAGCCTGCAAGTGCACCAACAAATAAGGACAAAACTGTTAAAAGCATTAATAATTTTCTCATCCCGAATGTCTCCTTTAATGTTTAGTTAGCCTTTTATTCCTGAATCAGTAACGCCTGAGAGGAACCATTTTTGTAAAACTAAAAATACGATTAAGAGCGGCACTGTGGCGATTGTACTTGCAACCATAATGTGCGACCAATCTCGGCCTAAAGAACTATTAATGAAATAATCAGCAATTCCGTTAGTAATTAATTTTTTGTGGCCATCATTCAATATAAGAGCTGGCCAAATATAGTTATTATAATTACCGATAAATGTAACTAAACCTAATGTTACAAATGATGATCGCGTCATCGGAAAAACAATCTTCCAAAGAATACGCCAATCACTTGCTCCATCAATTTTGGCTGCTTCTACTGTTTCATAACCAACCTTGTGGAATGATTGTTTTAAATAGAAAATACCGAATACACTAACAGCCATAGTAATCATGTATCCAAAGTGTGAATTAAGTAAGCCCATTTTTCCTAACATCACATATACCGGAACATAAGATACAGCCCCAGGAATCATGTACGTTGCCATAACAACACTAAATGTCAAGTTCTTTCCTTTGAACTTATAAAATGCCAACATATAAGCAAAGAGTGCAGAAGAAACAAGTACATAGATCGTGATAAGGAAAGAGGTATAAAAACTATTAAATATATACGTGCCAAATGGAAGAGTGTCTAATACTTGACGATAATTTTCCCAGTGAAATTGCGTAGGCCAAAAACCTCCTTGTAATACTTCACTGGACGTTTTAAACGAACCAAGTACCATCCATATGAATGGAAAGACAAACACAATACTTGATAGGATCAAAAAGATATGCTTTAGAATTAATGGCTTCTTTTTCGTATCATTCATCTTAATAGTTCACCCACTTGTCACCTACTATCTTGTTTATAACGGATAGCAGAATTGTAATGATTAATATAATAAATGCGATTGCCGTTGCAGACCCCATATCGAACTGTTCAAACGCTTGTTGGAAGAATAAGTAAAGTAACGTTCGTGTCGAACCGCTCGGTCCACCTTGTGTTAAAATTTTAATTTGATCATAAGCCTGCACCGAAGTAATGATATTGACAACAACTAAGAAGAATGTTGTTGGTGAAACCATCGGTAGTGTTACATATCGAAATTTCTGCCATGCATTTGCTCCATCAATACTAGCAGCTTCATACAAGCTATCTGGTACTTTCTCTAGTGCACCGATATAGAAAAGCATCGTCCATCCAACTAGTTTCCATACCGTTACAATAATGACCGCTAGCATCGCTGTATGACTACTCTTCAGCCAGTCCAAACCCGGTATCCCGAAAAATTCTAGCACCTTATTGATAGCTCCAAATTGAGGTTCATATAGAAGTGACCATACAATGGATACAGCTACCGTTGGCGTTACCCAAGGTGAAAAAATCATTAATTGATAAATTGCAGAACCTCTGAACTTCTTTCGGAAGAATAATGCTAAACCTAAACCTAATACAATCGTTGGAACGACTGTCCCAATTCCAAAATAAAGAGTATTTAACAATGCCTGTATAAAAGAATCCTGCGTAAACAAATTCATATAGTTATTTAAACCAACAAAATTAAAGCCATTGGTCATGAAATCCCAGTCTGTAAAACTAATACCCAAACTAATGAAATTCGGAATGATCCAAAACAATATTAGAGGTATTCCAACCGGTAATAAAAAGAACACAGCTTTTGATAATTTTATTTGCATTCTCGCACCTCCTAATTCATATTGTACGGGCACATTATTAATACAATGTTGTTCTTATGTTAATGAATTGTAAAATCAACATAATACCCAAGTAAAACAATACATTTACAAAAAACATAACAAAAAAGACTATTTCTCATTAAGAAATAGTCTACTTTAAGATGTTCTTTCTATACCGTTATTACTTCAATCCCTTTACTTAATAGAGCGGTTTGCCATTTTTCATCGAGTTTAGCATTTGTATACAGCGCATCGATATCCTCAAAATTTCCGCTTTTATAAAACTTTGTTAAATTAAACTTTGACTCATCTATCATCATCACAACTTGTTTTGCATTTTTCTTTAATTGCTGAAAAACTTGCGCATCCTCAATATACGAACACGTCAGCTCCTTTTCTAAAGAAATTCCATCACATGAAGCAAATAACTTATTAACAGTAAATTGATCAAGATAATTTAACATCATTTCTCCAGACAATGCTAATGAATTTGAGTTTAGCATTCCACCAAATACTATTAATTTGCAATCAAATGAATGATACTGCTCTTTAAGCTCAATAACTTTATTAACAGCTGGTATCGAGTTTGTTAGAATCGTCAAGTTCTTTTTATCATGTATAAAATCTAAAATTTGCATCGTGGTTGTCCCAATTTCAATTGCGATAATATCATTATCTTCTACTAATTTACTTGCTTCCATAGCAATTTTTCGTTTTTCTTCAATATTCTCAGATCGACGTTTATCAAAATAGAATTCAATAGTATGATCTTTTTTCTTAACTGCACCACCATGTATTTTTGTAAGCTTACCTTCCTTATGCATCATATCTAAATCTCTTCGAATTGTTTCTGTGGTAACATTTAACGCTTTAGCTAAATCATTTACCATTACCCGATTGTATTTTTCTAACTCATCAAGTATGTATTTTCTTCGTTCAAATTGTGTATAAGATTTCATCCAATTCACACCTCTTTGTATTACACAAAATATACATATTTCTAGAAATGCTTATAAAGATTACAATAATACTTTTAGAATGACACTATCTATAGTAGTATTAAAAAAATCATCTTTCTTCAGTGCATCTTACTCATTTACTTAAAGTATAGTGTAACTAGTAGTAACTAGCCAATACTTTCGTTGAAAACATTCCAAAGGGCACATCACATAGTTTGAAAGGAATGTCTCATTGCTTTGCTAAAATATTTCGTGGAACAGAAGTCATCCTACTCAATTCATAAAATTATGACCGTAAATCTCTATATATCCTAAATGAATTTTCAACATGAAGTTGAATTTCGTCCATCGCCAGCTTTCGAGAAAGCTGGCGATGGACGAAATTCATATCAAACTCATAAATTGTTTTTATATAATATAACAAATGGTTGGTGCTTAGCGAAAAATACTAAGCACCAACCATTTTTATACACAATTAAACATTGTCGTCCTATTTGCAAGTAAATGAAACGCTTCCTAGTTCTGCAAATTGGGCAAAAATTGAATCACCCGGTTGGAAGGAGATCGCTTCCGATATAGCTCCGCTTAGCACGATATCTCCTTTCTTTAAGCCCTTTCCGATTTCTCCAAGCTTATTAACCGCCCAGGCAACAGAGGTAGCAGGATGGCCTAAGACAGCAGCACTTGCTCCTACCGTAGCCACTTCTCCATTTTTAGACATAACCATTCCCAAATTAGCCAAGTCCAGCCCAGCAGGTGACAGCCACTTGTTTCCTACTATAAAGCGGGACGAAGAACAATTATCTGCAATAACATCTGCAAGAGTAAATTTAAAATTTAAATACCTGCTATCAATGATTTCGATCGCCGGCGCCACATATTGGGTTACACGCAAAACATCTACTGCTGTAATGTTAGTTCCCTGAAGATCTTCATTGATAAAGAAGGCAATTTCCGGTTCTGCCTTTGGATGGATGAGTTGATTGAAATCAATAGGTTCCCATTCCAAGGCTAGCATATCATCCGTCAAATATCCGTAAATAGCCTCGTGAACACCCATCATCTGCTGCTTAGCTTTACTTGTAAGACCAAGTTTCAATCCAATTCGCCTTGCACCCTCTTGTTCTTTTCTTTGAATCAACTTTTCCTGTAACACATACGCTTCCTCAAAAGTCAAATTCGGGTATTTATCCGTGATTTTTACGACTTCCCGGCGTTCCTTTTCCGCTGACAAAAGATAATCAACAATTTCCATATCTGCTCCTTGCACAATTGTCATTTTTACACCTCCACTTTTTGGGCTTTCGCCAATTCGGCTGCCACATCAAGGATCATGTCTTCTTGACCCCCAACCACGTTTCTCTTTCCAAGTTCAATTAGGATATCCCTTGGGTCAAGGCCAAACCGTTTGCTCGCCCGTTCCGCGTGAAGAAGGAAGCTGGAGTAAACACCGGCATACCCCAGAACCAAACTTCCTTTATTAATCTCCTGTGGTCGAGGAAGCAAAGGGCCCACAATATTCTCAGCAGCATCCATCATTTTGTAAAGGTCCATTCCTACATCGATTCCCATTCGATCCAATACAGCTAATAAGACTTCCGTCTGTGTATTTCCCGCTCCCGCTCCTAAACAGCGAATACTGCCATCAATTCGCGTTGCACCCTCTTCAATGGCCACAAGGGTATTGGCAACGGCAACAGATAAATTATTATGTCCGTGAAAACCAATCTCAATGTCTAGGGAATTACGAAGGGCGCTGATTCGTTCACGAACTTGATCAGGCAAAAGAGCACCGGCCGAATCGGTCACATACACCGCTTGAGCACCATAACTTTCCATCAATTTGGCTTGTTCCACTAACTTCTCTACAGGAGCCATATGAGCCATCATAAGAAATCCTAATGTTTCCATTCCGAGCTCCCGTGCCTTACCAATATGCTGAGCTGATACATCTGCTTCTGTTACATGTGTCGCTACTCTAACCAACCCTGCTCCGAGTTCCCTCGCCTGCTTCAAATCATGAACAGTACCGATTCCCGGCAGCAACAGGACCGCAACCTTCGCCTGCTTACACTCTTCTACAGCAGCTTCAATCAATTTCATTTCATCAACAAGAGAACGGCCGTATTGAAGTGTCGAACCTCCTAATCCATCACCATGACTAACCTCAATATAGTGCATGCCTGCATCATCCAGTGCACGAGTAACTTTACGAACCTGTTCCTCCGTATATTGATGTGCCATAACATGGCTTCCGTCGCGTAAACATACTTCCGTAATTTTTATAGGTTTATCGCTTTTACGATTCATCGGTGATCACCTCTTCCTTTCTGACTATTCTTCATTTGCAGCAATTCCAACGGTTTTCTTATTCAAAATATCGCGTGCAAAATCCTCGGCTACGCGTGTCGCTGCAGCAGTCATAATATCCAAATTCCCCGCATATTTCGGGAAGTAATCTCCTGCTCCTTCTACCTCAAGGAAAACCGTCACTCGATCTTCATCAAATAAAGGTTCCTGTTTGAGTTGATACCCCGGCACATATCGCTGCACAGTTTTCACCATGTCATAAATGGACTTGCGAATTGCTTCTTTATCCATATTCTTTACTTCACAGTAGACTGTGTCGCGCATGAGAATTGGAGGCTCTGCCGGGTTTAGGATGATGATTGCCTTTCCTCGATCGGCACCTCCCACTTCTTCAATTCCACGGCGTGTCGTAATCGTAAACTCATCAATATTAGCACGCGTTCCCGGTCCTGCGCTTTTACTTGAAATGGTAGCGACAATTTCAGCATATGATACATCAGCTACACGATTAACAGCGTGTACAATTGGAATTGTCGCCTGTCCACCACATGTAATCATGTTGACATTCTCAGCATCCAGGCTGGCACCCAAATTGACAGCCGGACTCACAAATGGCCCCCTAGCAGCAGGAGTAAGATCAATTGCAAGTTTCCCCAATTCTTTAAGGATTTTCGCATGTCTGACATGCGTCTTGGCTGATGTCGCATCAAACACAATATGCGCCAAATCAGGATTATCCACTAAGCCTTGAATTCCGTTCGCTAACACATGGTAACCTCGCTCTTTTGCCCGTTTCAATCCATCGGATTCAGGATCGATGCCAATCATGGTGGTCAATTCGATTACTTCGCTTCTTTCGAGCTTATACATAAGGTCCGTACCGATATTGCCTGAACCGATAATAGCCGCTTTAATTTTACTCACAATAACAACCTCCCTTTACTCAAATGTTACAGAAACAGAACCAAGAGGACCGAAGTAGGCTGAAATGGTATCCCCTTGCTTAACGGTCAGTGCACCGGAAAGGGCTCCAGGAAGTATTAATTCTCCCGCTTTAAGTCCAATACCAAACTCGTACAATTTATTCGCTAACCATGCGACAGCCTGTGCCGGATGTCCAAGTGCTGCAGCTCCTGCACCCGTTGCTACCAGTTCATCATTGTTATAAAGAACCATCCCTACACTTCGCAAATCCAAACCATCGACCGTACTCAGCTTGTTTCCTACAACTACTTTGGCTGAAGAACCATTGTCAGCGACGGTATCCACCAATTGAATCTTCCAATCCTCAATGCGGCTATCAATAATCTCAATTGTTGGTACTACATACTTAGTAGCCATCAATACATCAAGATAGTTGACATTCGGGCCTATCAAGTCTTGACCGAGAATGAAACCAATTTCCGCCTCTACTTTCGGACTAACCAAATCACTTATTTTTACGACCTCACCATCAGATACCTGCATATCATCAAATAAATGACCATAATCAGGTTCATCGACCCCAAGCATTTCCTGCATAGCTATACTCGTCAGCCCTACTTTTTTACCAATAATTTGACGCCCTTCTTTTCTCTTTTTCTCCATGACTGCCAGCTGAATTTCGTAAGCGTCCGTAGTATTTAATTCGGAATATCGCTGCGTAAGAGGGGCAATTGGATGTTTGCTTCGCTCCGCTTCTATCAATTCATTCGCAAGTTCTTCAATTAATAGTTTCATATATTTGCTCCTTCCTTGTTTGCTTAGATACATAAAAAGTGGCTTATAGGCCACCTTTTATGTTTTGAAATTTATCCCGCATTAACGGGCAGTAAGACCCCCACCTCAAGATTCAGAGAGAAGCAAAGAAGATAGGTGGGGGATAACTGTCCATAAAAGCCCGATTGGTTCAACTAACCGTCAGTGGGGGATGAAGAAAACCCCCACTGACGGAAGTTTCACTTTATAACTTCATTGTTATAGTTTTCGCTTCAGTGTAGAATTCAAAGCTATGGCGTCCGCCTTCCCTGCCAATTCCGCTCGCCTTCGATCCTCCGAAAGGCGTTCTTAAATCCCTATGGTACCAACAATTGATCCATAGCAATCCTGAATTTACTCGAGATGCTACACGATTAGCACGCCGTAAATCATTTGTCCAAACGACACCCGCAAGACCATAAATAGAGTCATTTGCAATTTGGATCGCTTGTTCTTCTGTTTTGAACGGAATCACAACTAGTACAGGACCAAAAATTTCTTCTTGCGCTATCCTCATCTTGTTATCTACATCATAGAAAACAGTCGGCTCGTAGAAATTCCCTTCAGTCAATCCTTCAACCCGCTTACCGCCAATAGCAAGCTTCGCACCTTCAGAAATCCCGATTTGTACATAATTATCCACTGTTTCCAGATGACCACGGGAAACAAGAGCACCCATATCTGTATCTTCATCCAATGGATTTCCAACTTTAATCTTTCTCACAGCCTCAACAAACTTTTCTAGGAATTTATCATACACACTTTCTTGTACTAATAAGCGAGATCCAGCTAAGCATATTTCTCCTTGATTCCTAAAAATGGCCTCAATTGAACCTTTTACTGCCTCATCCAGGTCTGCATCTTCAAAAACAATGTTAGCTGACTTTCCACCTAATTCAAGTGATACAGGAATTAACTGGGAAGCTGCATTCTTCATAACCGTTTTTCCAGTAGTAGTTTCCCCAACGAAAGAAATCCGTCGAACATGAGGGTGAGTCGTCATTGCTGTACCAACCGTCCCACCTGGACCTGTAATAATATTCAATACCCCCGGAGGAAGACCTGCTTCATTAGCAATCTCCCCTAACATCACAGCACTGAGAGGAGTATAAGAAGCTGGCTTCACGACCACGGTATTCCCGGCAGCTAATGCTGCGGATGCCTTCCAAGTCATTTGCATAAAAGGAAGGTTCCATGGAATAATCAAGCTCGTTACACCTGCTGGTGCATATTTCGAATAGCTCATGTGCTTAGATTGATCATAATGTTCGTGATTGATATATTTGGCCATTTCGGCAAAGAAACGTAGATTAGATGCCGCTCTAGGAATATCAAAACCTCGGCTCTCTTTAATTGGTTTCCCTACATCAAGCGTTTCAATCATAGCTAACTCATCGACTCTTTCCATCACAAGATCAGACATTCTGCAAAGGATTTTTGATCTCTCTTCAACCGGCATTTCGCTCCAAATACCGCTTTCAAACGTGCGCTGAGCCACTGTAATTGCCTTTTCAACATCTTGCTCATTTGCATTCGCCACGGATGCTAACTTTCGATTGGTCGAAGGATCGATCGTATCGAATGTCTCTCCGGAAATCGAGTCTATATATTCGCCATTAATAAATAGCTTTGCATCCTTGATTTTTATTTGATTTTCTAAAATCTTGCTCATACGATCCCTCCTCCTATTCCTCAATCTCTAAAATCATTTCAATTTCAACAGCTGTATTGTTCGGCAATTGAGCCATTCCTACTGCAGAGCGGCCATGCTTCCCTTTTTCTCCGAATACTTTCACAAGCAAGTCAGAAGCCCCATCCATCACTTTAGGCTGAGACGTAAAATCTTCCGTACTATTCACAAATCCAAGAATTTTGACAACACGCTTCACTTTGCTTAATCCGCCCAGTTCATGGCTAACAGCACTCAATAAATTTAGCATCGATTGACGGGCGGCCAGATACCCCTCTTCAACTGTCAAATCTCTTCCCAATTTCCCATGATATTGGTCAACACCCTGTCCAGCTGTAAACAATAAGTTTCCTGTCCGTACGCAGCTCACGTAATTTCCTACCGCAGAACGAACGGGCGACAGCGTTAATCCCATTTCCTTTAATCTACTCTCCGGCGTTTGCACTGTTGGCATAGACAGCTCCTCTTTTCTTCTTTTCAATATTTAAAAACTTGGCAGCATTGCCGCCCAGCATATCTGCTTTTTGCTGCTCTGTTAATTCAATCGTTTCATCGATGACTTTTCCAGGGTCGATTTCACGAAGCAAAAACGGATAATCCGAACCCATGAAAATCTTCTCATGTCCGAAACGCTCAATCATGTATTTAATATTTAGTGGGTCATAATTTAACGAATCAAAATAAAACTGCTTTGCATAGTGACTTGGAGGATGTGTCGTCAACCGTAAATGCGGCCATACTTCCCACCCTTTATCTAATCGCGGAAGTATGTACGGGAAGGATCCGCCTCCATGCGCAAAACAAACTTTCAATCTCGGAAACTTCTCCATGATACCGCTCCATGCTAACGTCGCCGCAGCAAGAGCCGTTTCACTCGGCATCCCTACTGTATACATGAAATTATGATTCGGCATTCGATCACGGCCTAACGTTTCCCATGGATGAATAAAAAGAGGCACTTCCCACTTCTCAGCCATTTCGAAAAATTCGATGAAGGAAGGATCATCTAAATTTTGGCCGTTTACATTCGTACCGATTTCAATCCCATGCAGCTGTAATTCGTTCATGCAGCGTTCCATCTCTTTTACAGCGGTTGGTCCATCCTGCATCGGAACCGTTCCTAATCCAACGAAGCGATCGGGATACTTGGCAACCGTTTCGGCAATGAAGTCATTTTGAATTCGTGCCATTTCCGCCGCATGCTTCGGCTCCGCCCAATAAGAAAAAGTAACAGGAATCGGTGACAATACTTGAATGTCTACCCCTTCACGATCCATATCCGCTATACGTTTTTCAGGACACCACACCTGATCGGTTACATCGCGGAAGTTCTTTCCTCCCACCATAATAGATGCACCGCACGTACATGTCCGTTGCAGCACCGGCCAGCGTTCCCCTCCATACTTCTCTGCAAAGTCCGGAAAGCTTTCTGGAATAATATGTGTATGAAAATCTATTCGCATTTCCATTCACTCGCTTCCGGCGACATAACATGTCCGCAATGTTTGCATGTTCGTAATTCCAGGCTGCCATTGAACTGGTTGATGGCTTCCTTTACTTGAACTTCAATGTTAGTTAATTGCACACTAACCCGATGCATTTCAGAATCACACTCATCGCAGAACCATACAAAATCCTCTAATTCCCCTTCATTCCTGTTACGTTCTATAACAATACCGATTGTATCAGCAACTCGGTGCGGGGAATGGGGAACATTCGGAGGGAGTAAAAATACTTCTCCTTCTTTTACAGTGATTACTTCTCGCTTTCCTTCTTCATTAATAATTTCAACGTAACAATCCCCTTGTAGTTGATAGAAAATTTCCGCTGAGGGATCTACATGAAAATCACGTCGTTTATTCGGACCTCCGAGTACCATAAACATTAACTCTGAATCTTTCCATATCACTTTATTATTTACTGGTGGTTTTAGCTGATCTTTATTTTCCTCGATAAATTTCCACAAATGAATCGGTTTGAATGCACTCGTCATTTTCATCGTTTTATACACTCCTCATATCATTTAATATTGGCTGTATTTCTTGACACTTTATTTTGAAGCGAAAACAAAGATGAATGTTTTCTATTTTCAGCCTCTTCTTTTTTCCACCGTCGTTCCACCAATTGCCCAATGTGTCGATGGAATATCGTAAATTAATACCCTAACCCTTTCAGGAGAAACCGCTAACGTTTCAGATACCGTTTGTGTTACATTTTCAATCAAACGTTCTTTTACTTCTTGATCTCGACCCTCGATAATTTTCAGTTCAACAATAGGCATTGGAATCCCCCGTTTACAAAATTAAAAACCAAATTACCATTCAGACGCATTACAACAGAGCTAATGTATTATTCTTTAATCCTTTTTGCATCCATACTACTTCTTTAGCCAAATCCGCAATTCTGCTTAATACTTCCTCATCTACTATTTCATTCTGCTTATTGAAATGGTCGGTATGAGCGTAAACAGAGCCCGGTGCCACATAGGCGCGGAAGTAACCAGCAATTGGTTTTAATTGATTTTCAATCACCAGGTAATGTTGATAAGTCCCCCTTCATCATAACGACGATGGACAATACTATGGCACATTCTTAATTCTTTCAAACCTTAGCTTCCAAGCGGCCATCCTAATAAAGAATAAGATTGTTTAATGTCTCCTTTAGAAATCAATTGACGTATTCTAGTAGACGAAATCAGAATTCCATCTGAACAACAAACAGGTTGAGCAATTTGAACACAAAAATGCTGTGCCAGAAGATTTATATCCCCTTCTCTGTTTTTCCCAAAGCGGAAATCTTCTCCCACCATGATTTCTAAAGGATTCAGATTCATTAAATTTTTAATAAAATCAAGAGGATGGCGACTAGCATATAATTCATCAAACCTTGCAATGATTACATGATCTATTCCCAACTGTCCCAATCGAATCAATTTTTTTGGAACTGGTGTCAAAATACGTGCCCCTTGGAAACAATGTCGAGGAGGCGGATCAAAAGTATACACCACACTTGGTACCCCTAGAATCCTAGCTTTTTTCACCGCTTCTCTAATCACAGCTTGGTGCCCTTGATGAACTCCATCAAAAGCGCCAATTGCTATCACCGATCCAGGTAACCTTAAAATTTCATTTACATGCGTTTCCATATCCCCGCCTCCTCTTGGGATTAAAAGCTGTTTCGATTTGAATCATGAGCACAAACTTCATATATTTGCAGATAAACTCTATATCTATTTATTTGTTACTATTTCTTTCAATTTACTTACTTGTAATGCGTCATCAACCATATCAAATGTACGCTGACGTTTAATTGAATTGTAAAATATAGCTTTTTTCCGGATTGGGTCACCTGTATAATAACGTTCATATTGAAGTAATCGTTGACCGAAAGCCTCGCCGCACAAATCCCAAGCTAACTTGAATACGCTTACACGTTCTGTTGCAGATACGCCCGCTCTTCCAACATAATAACGATCCATATCTTCTCTCAATTCCGGGCTTTCAAAATCAGCACCAGTTGGAGACAACAATAATCCGCCAGCCCCTATGGTTTGCATCAGTTCAATGGCACGCGGATACATCTTTGGCAATAAGCCACGAATCGTTTCAAGAGGCACCCAATTTGGCATAGCCTCACCCTTAGGGGTAATCTCATACTCATACTCTGCAACACGCAATAATGCCCTTATGGATTCCACAGCTTGGAGTAACTCCCCGAGGCTTTCTTGAACATGTAAAAATCCATCTACTCCAATTGAATCAGCTAACCTGCATGTTACTTCCGTAGCAAATTGAAGTTTTAAGAGCCCTCTCACTGCAGACTGATGCGCTGGCTGCTGTGCAATTCCTGTTTTTGGATAAAGAAGGTTTGCGGCTTCCACATTGTTATAAATAAATACTCGATCCCAAGGAACTAAAACATCCTTAAAGACTAATAGCGCATCCATTTCTTCAAAGCGTGATGCTAATGGGTGATCGAACAACGGACGGGTTCCATCCTGCATCGGTTCACGGCAAATGATTCGAAGACCTGGCGTATCAATTGGCAGCGCAAATGATAGCGCATAACGTTCATCACCAGGTTTGTATCCTGGGAAGGTATAGATAATAACTTCGTCTGTGACAGGAGCAAGTGTAGCTAAAAATTTAGCACCTCTCACGACAAGTCCTTCAGACGTCTCTTCAACGACTCCTAAATGAGTGAACATATCCTGTTGCTCATGAGAAGATTTGCTTCGGTCATTTTGAGGATTGATAATGGCATGCGTTAAAAACAAATCATTATCGCGAACATAGCGATAATATTTGCGTATATTTTCAGCCCATTGCTTATTGTATCCTTCAAAAAAGTCAGAATTACTATACATTGAGGTAATTACTATGTTTAAAAAGTCCGGAGATCTTCCCATTAAACCAAAAGTAGCCTTTGCATAAGCTTCAAATGCCGCTCTGCGTTTCGTTAAATCTTCATAGTTTTTTGGAACCAAAAACGCATTGTTCACTCTTTCTCCAGTTTCTTCACAGATGTGGGTAATCTGATCTTGATATTCCGGATCATGTTGCATATCATATAGCTTTGCGATTTCTAGCACTGTTTGCTTTAATACCGGCTCATCAAACACGTTTTCAACTTTTTTTCCTGCAAGCCATACCTCTGGTTTTCGAGACTTTACAGCATTAATATATTGATCACCTGTACGGATTCCCATAACAATCCTCCTAGTTTTATAGTTTTATATCTTTTCATCTCTTTGATTTCAAATAATATCCTCTTTAAACAAGATTAACTTAAATTCTCGCTCGATAATCACACTGAAGATTCCGTAAATTATTGATAAGCTGCTTTTAATGTCCTTTCAGTTGTCACTTCCTTCATAATTTTTTACAGATCTCAATTGTTATTGCTTACCTAAGGCATATTATAGTGATGAATCATCTGGATCACTGTAATCCAGTTAACATTTTATTGATTTTTCAGATAATAATCTGTGTTATATTGATTTTAAATACATTTAAATTTAAACTAGTGTAAAGTATTTAACATTTTTTAATTTTTTTCAGCGCAGGTATGATAGGAATGATTTAAAGAGTCTTATCCTATAAAAGGTAATCAAACCCTCAAAAAAGAAAGCGCTACCAATTATATGTGAAGTAGATTTCCCATCAAAAAATATTCATAGAAAATCAATTTAATATAACGAAATATTATGGTGCCGATTACTTCTATTTCCTTATAAAGAGGGGGACAGTGCTGATAGATCCAGAGTGAATATTCCTAATTTTCAAAAATAAATATTCCAGGAGTGAATACTATGATTATGTTCTTTAATAATCACATTAATTGGAATGAGTATTTAAAATTTGGAACTAGGCAATTTTTCAAAGAAAAAACAGTGGTATATGAGCAGGGTACAATCGGAGATGGCTTTTACTATGTTCATAAGGGCTTAGTTAAAGTGATTACCTCTACAATAAAGGAAAGTGACCGTATATTAAATATCGTAGTCCCTGGCCAGTTATTAGGTGTCCAAACAATGGATCGACAGGTTCACTTTACAACGGCTATAACAGCAAAAGACTCCATACTCTATTATTTTTCTTATGAGAAGTTCCAAGAACTCATAAGCTTACATCCAACGTTATTAAACCTTTTTACAAAAACGGTAATCCAAAAAATGCACCTTCTTACTGAGCAAATTCATTTAAACACGCATTCTGCAGAGAAACAAATTGCCTCAATCCTTCTAAATATTTGTTATGAATTTAAAAATTATGAAGTTCTTCTAACACAACAAGATCTCGTGAAGTGTACAGGCTTAACACGGATAACTGTATACAAAATATTAAAACAATGGCAGAAAGAAAATATAATAGACATTCATAAGCGAAAATTTATAATTACAAATCCAGATTTATTAAGAAACTATGTTATCAATTCATAGACAATTGTACTTAACGCATATAGTGCAAAACTTTTTCCTCTAACATTCATTTCGTATATATTCCTTAATTATCCACTTTGGCAGAGATAAAAAGTGGATAATTAGTTGAAATATAAAATTTCTGTTGCATTACCTAAAGGAAAAACACATTATTTATCAAAAGAGGGTGTCAAATGTTAAATCTTCGCTACGCATGGAGTTCATTTTTAAAATATGGACAATTTATCGAGGTGAAAGAAAATACAGTTATTTACCACCAGGGAAGTGACGGAAAAGGATTTTATTACTTAAGCAAAGGAGAAATAAAAATTACAATTCTATCCGATAAAGGAGAAGAGCGTACCGTTAACTATGTTCCGAAAGGTATGCTGTTTGGGGAGAATGGAATTAATAAAGAAGTCTATTTAACTACCGCAATCACAACATCTCCTTCAGTTTTGTATCATTTCTCCGATGAAGCATTAACAAGAATATGTAAAGAACACCCAAATGCAGCGACTATATTTACGAATTCCTTAATTTATAAATTCAGATTGTTGGCAGAGATTATTGCTTTTCTTGATAGCCCTGTTGAACAACAAATGGCACACTATTTACTAAAGCTTGTTAATGAAAACGGTAAGTTTACCATTAATCAAACATCATTTGCCCGTTACATTGGCACATCTCGTATTACCGTAAATAAAATTTTCCAAAAGTGGAATAAGGATGGAATAATTAAACTTTCTGATCGAACAATCCATATTATTGATACTAATAAAATGAAAGAAATTCAAGGCTCTGGTATGAGAAATTTACCAAACTTGGATATGCTAATATTATCATCCTCTCAAAAATAAATGTATTGGGGAACATCTAAAAAATATATATGAAAGAAGAATATCTTCAAATAATTGAATTTTTCGTCAACTAGTGAATGAATAAAAAACTAGCCATTACTAGGCTAGTTTTTTTGTTATATAAGATTGTTCGATTCGTTGCTCAATTTTTTCTAAGGCTTTTTTATCATTGACTATTTTTTGTGTATTTTCTTGTACCAAATATATTCATCACTTTATAATTTTCGTATAATCACTCCAACTATTCACATCATAAAAAAAGGCCGCTTCTTCATATGGTATCGTTATGCCCTTTACAAATGACTCTTGAAAAATAGTACGAGCTCCTTGATCACCTTTTAATCTTTGCAAATAAGGAAATACTTTCTTTGCAAATAAAACAGGCGGTCTTACAATTCCGCGATACTTTGCTGCTACATAATGGACCGTTTCATTTTGTTTATAACAATCTATTAATTCATTAATTAGCTCTGTTTTAATAAAGGGTTGATCAGCCAGTAAGACAACAATTCCATCGGCATTCATATGCATTGCTTTCTTAACACCGCAGCGAAGTGAATGTGATTGTCCTTGGCTAGAATGGGAACAAGAAAGAATGTGCAAGTTCTCATATCGTAATGATTGTGAAACCCAACTCGCGTCATTCGTGACAATAATAATATCGGAGAGGTTTGAGGACAAGGCAGTTTTGAGGGCTGCATTACCTAGTGGTTCATTATGTAAAGGAAGAGAAAGTTTATGTATTCCCGGTCCCATTCGTCTACTATTTCCAGCCGCCAAGTATATACCAATGATGTTCATCTCACTTTCCCCGCAACTGCCCGATGATTTCAGCCATGATACTAATGGAAATTTCACTTGGACCTTGTGCACCAATTGAAATTCCAACTGGAAAATGGAGATGATGAGGGATTGGTTTCCCTTCTAATAAGCGCTCTGTACGATGACGGGGTCCTAAAACACCTATATAACGAACATTTTTTTCTAATAAGAGAGATAGTAATTGTCGATCTTTTTCAAAATGATGCGTCATAATTACAAGAAAATCACTTGGATATAATGAAAGTTGTTGTATCACTTCTACTGGAAAACCAACTACACATGCATCAGCATGTGGAAATTGATCAGTATTACATAAGGCCTCCCGCCAATCGCAAACTGATACAAAGAAGCTCGTTTCCTTCGCAAAACGAACGAGTGGCTTTGCATCCTCTCCTGCGCCAAAAATAAATAGGCGGGGCTTTGGTATAAAATGTTGGCTATAATAGTCATCTTGTAAACCATTTTTCAAGTCAGTTGCCTGCGGAATAAATCCTTCCCAATTACCACGCGTATTACCATTGTTATATATAAGTGCAGTTTGCTCTAAGGAAAGATTTTTCACCATCCAAGCGGAGGAACCATTTGTAAGGTGAATATATAACTCTTGTAAAATCGCTTTATAGTTATCATCTATATGCTCCACTAATACATGAATGACACCATTACATCCTACTCCCCAAGACAAATCATCTTCTGCTTTCGTATTAAATGTATGGATCGCCCAAGTGTTATGCTCCATAACATCTGTTGCATAGTAGAAAAGCTCTTCTTCTATGCAACCTGCGCTTAGCATTCCTACTTTTGTACCATCTTCTCGGAAAAGCATTATCGTTCCTTCTTTTCTATATGCCGATCCTTCAACATGAATAATCGTCGCTAACGCACAGCGTTTTTCACAACATAAAAGCGCTTCTAGTACATCATATGTGGAAGCCATTATGAATTTCCTCGCTGCTTTTGTAAGACAGACTTTACAGCTTCTTCAATTTCTTGATAACTTGTGCATCGGCAAATATTAGAACTTAACCATTCCTCAATCGTTCGATCATCTGCATCAGGCCTTTGCGACACAAGTCCGTGGCAATTCATAATAAATCCTGGTGTACAGTACCCGCACTGGAAAGCCCATTTCTCTTCAAAAGCTCGTTGAATGGGTGCTCCTTGTAATCCCTCAATCGTTGTAACTTGCTTTCCAACTGCTTCAACAGCTAACATAATACAAGACTTAATGGGTGTCCCATCAACAAGAACTGTACAAGCACCACAATCACCATTTTCACAGCCAGGCTTCGCTCCTGTTAAATCAAGTTCATAACGTAATATATGTAGCAGCGTATCAGCCATCCTGGCAACTACTTCTCGTCTTTCGCCATTTACATGCAAAATAAGTTGGACGTCCCTCATGATTCTCCCATCCCTTCAAGCTTGATCAGCATATCATGAAGTACATATTGAAATACAAATGTCCGATAGGCATGCGAGCCTCTTATATCATCTAATACAGGAGCAGGCGTATGGGTTAGAGCTCGTTCAATTCTTTCCTCAAATGGAATATGCTTATTATTTAAATCCGCTTCCATCCTAAATGAACGAAACGGAAAAACACACAAGCCGCTGCACGCCATCCGAATTTCGTCACCATATTTTATCGCTGCAACTGTCACAAGAGGATAATCAATTTTTTCAAGTTGCCGTTTTTTCACACTATAATATGGCGATGTTACATACCGCTTCTCTGTAATGATTTGTACAAGAAACTCACCCTTTTGTAATTGTAATTTTTCCACAAAGGCTCGATGAGCAGGTACATACCGAATCCCCTCTATCCCTGCAATGATAAATGTACTATCAGCTAGTAAAAAAGGCAGCACTGCCTCCTTATATTTAATCCTTCCCGCAACATTTCCACCAATCGTAATTTTATTTCTTGCTGTACGATCCGCAGCCCGGCCTGCAGTTTCACCAAGAAGCGGAAAGATTTGCGCTTCTTGAACACTCGTTATCGTTAATGTTGCACCAAGTATAAGTTTGTCGTCCTTCCATTCACAAACATTACATTCCGGAATATCTTTTATATCAATAACAGCTTTTGTTCTAATTCGCTGTGAACGCCCCATCGTAATAATTTCTGTGCCGCCTCCATAGTAAAGCGGCTTCTTTCCCTCTTTATCTAGCTGGTGAAATAACTGAATTGCTTCTTGAATAGAATTCGGACGATAATACTCAAAATCAAATGGTATCATTCAATCCCATCCTTTTTTTGCGTCTCTTTCCAAAGTAATTCTGGAGTAAGCGGTAAGTTTCGCAATGAAATACCAGCCGCAATTGATAGACTATTCGCTAAAGCTGCCGGCATGCCAATAATTCCATGTTCCCCAAGTCCTCTAGAGCCAAATGCAGCTTGCTCATGCGGTACTTCTACAAAGTCCACTATATACTTTGGCTGTTGTCCATAATGGATGACTTTATAAGAACGAAACTGATGATTCAAGTTCCTTTCTTTTGCATCATAGTGAAATGTTTCTCGCGTTGCAAAACTTAGCCCCATACTCATGGCTCCCATAATTTGCGTCTCTGCTCCCTTTTTATTTAAAATTGTTCCCGCATCTGCAACTGTTACAGCATTCAACAATCGGTATGTATAGTCTTTAGGATTAAACTCCACTTCTACTGCTTGCGCTCCTACTCCCCATTCAGGTCCTTGTCTGCCTTTCCCTGTCTCATAATCAATTTCTGTAAGTCCCTCAGATACGTAACTACCTCTCCCCACCACTTCAGTTCCTTTTACATTTCCATTTGAATCTACATATCCAAACACAATTTTCGAAAAAGGTACATACATAGTCGGATTCATTTTGACATAGACTTGTTTTCCTGCAATCTCTAATTCTTCCACGGGGTATCCAAGTAAATTTGAAGCCGTTTGTCGCAACTGTCTCATTGCATCTTCTGCAGCCATTACAACCGCATTTCCAACAAGGAGTGTCGTTCGACTCGCTGCTGTTTTCCAATGTTTTGGAGAAACTTGTGTATTTACCTCCATCATTACATGTACATCATCAGTATTCATGTTCATTTTCTCTGCAACCATTTGTGTGAGCACCGTTTTTGTTCCCTGCCCAATTTCAACAGCACCGCAATTAATATTGACACTGCCATCACCGTTAAAGGTTAACACAGCACCTGCTCCGGCATTACTTGGTGTAGTGGAATTTTTCCAGAAGCAGCTAATCCCTTTTGCACGTACCATGCCATTAGATAGAACAACTTTATTTCCCGCTTCCCAATTTATAAGCGATTTTAATTTTTGTAGGCACGCTGTCACGTCTCCCGTATTACTTGATGTGACAGGTACTTGTGTCGGTGTTGTATCTCCTGGTCTAATCGCATTTTTCAGGCGAAATTTAAGCGGACACATCCCTAACTTCTGAGCAAGTATATCAATCGTTCGTTCCATTACAAACGTATACTCCGAATGCGCAAAACCTCTAAACGACGTTGCATATGTATGGTTTGTATACATAGCAAGCGAATCACACCAAACATTCTCGATAGCATATGGGCCTGTGCAGTCCAGTCCAGCCGCCTGGCTCATTTTTACTGCCCGACCAGCATAAGCACCGCCGTCAAATAAATACAAAATTTCGGCTGCTTGTAGCTTTCCATCTTTTGTGCATCCAAGCTTTACTTTTGCTTGTAAACCGATATGAACAGGAGACGTAATAAAATCTTCTTCCCTACTATTTCGAAGAGTAACTCGTCTTCCCCCTACTGCTTTTGAAGCAAGATATGCTAAATATTCAAGTTGTACCGCTGTTTTCCCCCCATATGCGCCTCCAACTAACGGCACGTATACAATGACTTTCCCTTCATCAATTTGAAACGATTTACTTAACTGCCTCTTTATTTCAAAAGGAGCCTGCGAAGTAGAATGAACAATAACGTCTCCATTAGGCTTAATTTCTACCCTAGCACACCGTGTTTCCATTGCCGCATGATCGGATTGCCGAAAAGAAAATGTTTCTTCAACAACCGCATCACTGTCAGTAAATCCTTTTTGAATATCACCTTTACGGATTTTCGTCCGATTTGCGATATTTGTATGCGGCTTTGGGTATACTTTGTCTTCTAAGTCATATTGTTCCACATGTTCATGTACTAATATGTTTGATTCGTTATAGGCCTGCAAGGGCGAACGAATAGCCGGAAGCTCTTCATATATCACACGGATCCGTGTCGTTGCCTCTCTTGCAATCGCTTCATTATCCGCTACAACAAGCGCAACAGGTTCACCAAAATATCGTACTTTCTCAAAGGCTAACGGAGGACGATCAACGATGCTTGAACCGACAAGAATAGGATAATCAGCTCCTGTTATCACAGCATGTACGCCCTGTACTTTCTTCGCTTCACGAATATCTATACTCTTAATATAAGCATGCGCATATGTACTCGTAAGAAGTTTTGCGTATAGCGTGCCAACCTCTATTTCATCATTAATATACTTCGCTCTTCCCGTTACCTTATCGGCACTTTCTTTTCGCTTAACACTTTTCCCAATGATACGATACCGTTCCATTCCGAGCCTCCTTTGTTGTATCCTTCTACCATCCTATTTACACTACTAACAATTTAGTACAAATCTCTCTATACAAAAAATAGGCTACTAGTATTTAGCTAGCAGCCTATTTTTCTTATTAGTTCTTCTTTTCTAGTTCTTGACCAAATGCTTTCAAAAAGTTAAATCCAAATGTAATTGCTCGATTTATATCTGGATCTCGTAATACTTTAAAGAAATCCATTACACTTGTTTTCTGACCTTTTTTTAATTCATCTGTTGCATATTGTAAACCTGTAACTAAACTGGATGTTACTTGCTTAGTCACTTCTGGGTCTACTGAAGATAGTGCTTCTCCTGCACCCATCATATTATTTAATGCATTTTTTACTGGTTCACGGTTTAGTTGTTCGATCGCAATTTTCGAAACATCTTCTTTCGCTGCCAACAAGCTCACTGCAGCATCTAACAAACCAGCTTTTTGAAGCTGTGCTAGCAAATGAATCGTTTCTTCAATTGCCTGTTGATTCTCTCCTAATTGCTGTAATAATTCCTCAGAAGCCTGTTGCTTCTTTTGTTCTTCTGTTACAACCGTTTTTTGAATCATCGTAATTTCTTTTGCCACAGTGCTCCCCCCTAGTTTTCATCCACAAGTGATACATATTGTTTTCGTTGCCATTTCTTCTGCACTTCAACACCATTTTGCGGATGACGCTTTTTATTTCGCGGGTTAGAAGCAGGCAGCGGACGATTTCCTTTTTCACGCAGCACACGCATTTTGACGCGTGTTTGTTTATATGCCGGTGTACATGTATAAAGATCGGTCGCCGTTCCTGTTAAAATATTAATTGCTTCTTCATTTACTGTTGCATGCATCGGTAAATATAATTCGTTTCCAGTCACACGATCTGTAATAAGTGCCGGAACTTTTATTTTTCCAAACGGTGATGCAAGTTCTACGAGACCTCCATCTTTCACATTTCGCTCCATCGCTAGCTCTGGAGAAATCTCAACAAATACCTCTGACATTTTCGATAAAATACCTGCCGATTTTTTTGTCATATTCCCCTCATGGAAATGTTCGAGCATTCGGCCATTATTTAATAATAAATCATATTCTTCCGGGGCCTCGACTGGCGGTACCCATTCATTAAGTGATAGACGTGCCTTTTTATCAGGAAAATTAAATCCATCTACATATAATAATGGTGTATCACTGCCATCATGACTGCCCCAGCACAAGCTATTCCATCCTTCTAAACGGTCATATGTTGCCTGTGAATATAACGGAGCAAGTGATGCGATTTCATCCATAATTTCGCTTGGATGTTCATAATTCCAATTTGCTCCTAGCGTACGAGCTACCTTTTGAAGAATCCACCAGTCTGGTTTCGAATCACCAAGCGGCGGCATTACTTCGTATAAACGTTGAATGCGGCGTTCTGTATTCGTAAATGTGCCTTCTTTTTCTAAACTCGGTGCTGCTGGTAAAATGACATCTGCAAAACGAGCTGTTTTTGTTAAAAACATATCTTGTACAACAAGGAAATCAAGATTTCCTAAAATGTGCTGCACATGATTAGCATTAGAGTCGACTAATGCCATTTCTTCCCCCATGACATACATGCCACGTAATTTCCCTGCTTCTGCAGCAATCAGCATCGCAATATTATTTAATCCTGGTTCTTTCGGAATAGGTACGCCGTATGCACTTTCAAATTTTGCGCGCAGTGCATCATCCGATATCGCTTGGTAACCAGGCAACCAGTTTGGTAATGTTGCCATGTCACAAGCACCTTGTACGTTATTATGCCCGCGAAGCGGATATGCTCCAGCACCCGGACGACGGTAGTTACCTGTTACAAGCAATAAGTTTGAGATAGCAGCAGACGTAGTACTTCCACCTGTATTCTGCGTCACACCCATGCCCCAAAGTACACATGTGCCATCTGCATCGCGAATCATTTTTGCCATTTCTTTTAATGTATCTTTGGAAATGCCTGTTATACTTTCTGTATAATCAAGCGTATACTTCTCTAACATTGTTTTATATTCATCAAAATTCTTTACGTTTTCAGTCACAAATGCTTTATCATGCCAATCTTGATCGATCATATATTTCGTTACACCTGCAAGCCAAACATAGTCTGTCCCTTGACGCGGGTGAACAAATAAATCGGCACGCTCTGCCATTTCATGTTTACGTAAATCAGCCACAATTAATTTTTGATCATGCAATTTATGTGCACGTTTCACGCGCGTTGCAAGAACTGGATGACCTTCTGTTGGGTTTGCCCCAACAATAATAACAAGCCCAGCCTCTGCGATATCTTTAATTGTCCCTGCGTCACCGCCCATGCCTACAGTTTTAAATAGACCGTCTGTTGCCGGTGATTGACAATAACGGGAACAGTTATCCACGTTATTTGTTCCGTATACTTGGCGTGCAAGCTTTTGCATTAAATAGTTCTCTTCATTTGTTACTTTAGACGAAGAAATAAAACCAAAAGCATCACTGCCGTATTGATTTTTAATATGACTCATATTTGCTGCAACAACTTCCATCGCTTCTTCCCAAGTTACTTCAACAAACATGTCTCCTTTACGGATAAGCGGCTTTGTAATACGTTCTTCACTATTTACAAAATCCCATCCAAATTTCCCTTTTACACACGTTGAAATCCCATTTACCGGTGCATCTGATACAGGCTGTACTTTTAAAATTTGACGGTCTTTCGTCCATACTTCAAATGAACATCCTACACCGCAAAACGTACAAACAGTTTTCGTTTTATTTATTTTCGTTTTACGCATTGCTGCCTCTACTTCCGAAACAGCTAAAATACTGCTATAACCCGGTTCTACATCCTTAACAAAATCAATCATTGGATTTAAAACATCTTGTTTGAGACCTGTCATAAAGCCAGCTTCCCCAAGCATCGACTTCTCCATTAAAGCATTACATGGACAAACAGTTACACATTGACCGCAACTTACACAAGACGAATCATTAATTGATACGCCATTATCCCAAACCACACGCGGCCGATCTAAATTCCAATCAATTGATAAGGTTTCATTTACTTGTAAGTTTTGACATACTTCTACACATTGACCACATGCAATACATTGATTTGGATCATAACGATAAAATGGATGAGACATATCCACTTCTGAAGCGCTCACCTTTGGTTCATATGGATATTTCTGCTCTTCAATCCCCATCATATGCACTGTATTATGCACTTTACAATTCCCGTTATTATTATCACAAACAGTACAATACAATAGATGATTCTCCAATAACCGATCCATCGCTTCTGTTTGTGCTTCAATCGCTCGCTTTGATTTTCTTTCAATATACATACCTTCTTCAAGGTTCGTTGAACATGCACGCACCAACTTCCCGTTTACCTCAACAATACACGTATCACATGTCTGAATTGGATCTACTTCTGGTACGTGACAAATTTGCGGATGTTCAAGCTTTCTTTCGTTTAATAACTGCAAGATCGTTTTCTTACCAGATGAAATATACTCTACGCCATCAACAGTTACACGAATTGTGTGTTCTGACATCTTTCCCCTCTCCTTACAACCAACTGTACAACATGTTTTAAACACATTTTGAATACGTTTTCAAAACAATGTTGCTATACACTATTTTTCAAAATAGAAAGCAGTTCTTAGAGTTAGATTCTTGATGTATAAAATAAGCTTACAATCGATGTATATTACTACTATTCTATTATATCGTAGAACACAAATAATCACCAAGAAATGTAGCAAAAATACAAAACGAATGCGTTTCCTTTTCTATTGTTTTATGATAAAGTGAAACTTCCTTTTGGAGCGCTCTTCTCCAAAAGGTCAGCCCTCACCAATCGGGCTTTTACGGGCAGTTATCCCCCACCTGTCTTCTTCGCTTTTCTCTCAATCTTGAGGTGGGGGTCTTACTGCCCTAAAATAGCGGGATGAAAATGGGAGAATAATTGATAAAGGGGAATTTTATATGGAGTCTGTTCAAGGTACATATCCAATGATTCAGTACCGAAATGGTACATTTCATCAAAAAGATGATGAAATTGTAACAGAATATCCACTTACAATTAAACTAAATGGTGAAGAATATGTAACGATTGTCTGTACACCTGATCATATTGAAGATATGGTCGTTGGCTTCTTAGTATCAGAAGGGATCATTCCTTCCTATGAACACATTGAACAATTATGGATCCAAAAAGAAAAAGGATTTGCGCATGTAACAACATCGCAAACAAATCCACTATATCAAACTTGTTATAACAAACGTTATGTTACATCTTGCTGCGGGAAAAGCAGACAAGGCTTTGTATTTGTCAATGATGCTGCAAAAGCAAAAACAATGCACGATATTCATATTACTCTCAAGCCAGAAGATTGCTTTCGCTTAATGAAAGATTTACAAGAGTCCTCTACTACTTTCAAGCAAACAGGCGGTGTACATAACACTGCGTTATGTGATGCAACACAAATTCTTATTTCCCGAATGGACATTGGGCGCCACAATGCTTTGGACAAAATTTACGGTCATTGCTTACGTAATAACATTTCAATACATGGAAAAGTAATTGCCTTTAGCGGCCGCATATCATCGGAAATTTTACTCAAGGTAGCAAAAATCGGCTGTGAAATTGTCCTATCGAAATCAGCCCCGACAAAATTAGCTTTAGAGCTTGCTCAAGATTTAGGAATTACTGTCGTTGGCTTTATTCGCGGTGATTCTTGTAATATTTACACACATCCACAGCGAATCGAAGGGTTTATAAAGTGATACTTCCTTTTGAAGCGCTCTTCTTCAAAAGGTTAGTTGACCCAATCGGGCTCTTACAGACGGTTTGGTATTACTTCGCAACTAAGCGCCTTACCGACTGTTAGAGCGGGGTAAAGTGAAGCTTCCATATAAAAAATTAAAAAGGTTTCTCACATGAGGAACCTTTTTAGTTATAAAAACGTAACATATATAGCTATTGAATAATTAATAAAGTTAATATATAATTTCATTACATAAAACCATTAGGAGGTTGCTTGTATGAACATTCGTGTCTTAACAAAAGAAGATGCAAGTATATATTTACAGCTTTGCGTAGAAGGGTTAACTCAAAATCCTGAAGCATTTAGTTCCTCTTATGAAGATGTTATGAAACAAGAAAATCCTGTTGCTGCAATGGCGAAACGATTAGACAATCCTGAAAAATTTACAATAGGTGCTTTTAAAGACGATGAATTAATCGGCATCGCTACACTTGAAATTAAACCATTTATTAAACAAGAGCATAAAGCAAAAATTGGCTCTGTGTATGTTTCTCCGAAGGCACGTGGTCTTGGTGCTGGAAGAGCATTAATTGAAACAATCATTGAAAATGCACCAAGGTTAAATATAGAACAAATCATGCTTGATGTTGTTGTCGGAAATGAACCGGCAAAGAAACTATACGAATCACTCGGTTTCCAAACATATGGCGTAGAAGAACGCGGTTTAAAATATAACGGACAATATTGGGATGAAGAGCATATGGTTTTATTTTTAAATACTTAGTCATAGAAGACCACTAAAAAAGCCCCGCACATTGTGCGAGGCTTCTTATTTTTATCCCGTCCAGGCGGGTTTTAATACAAACTCATCTATAAGAGCCCAATTGGCTCAGTTCATTATCATCGTTACCGTAATACAGGCTATAGCTGCATTTCGTTTCTATTTTTTAGGAATCCTTCTTTATGTTCATTATTTAAATTCCCTTTATTAACAAAAAAAGGTGAGATAGAAATTTTTCTTATCCGATGCGAGGTGAATACGAAAAATTTTCTCTATCTCACTTACACAATAGAATGGAATTTGCCATTTTGAAAAACAAAATGACAAGACGTTATGTCGCAACATAGGGTATTTTTTGTGCTGCTACATTCCCAATTATAAAAGAAAGATTTGCAAAAGTAGTGCATTTTTTATGGCAATTGTCCTTTTCTTTATAATATGAACAGTGTTTTTTATAAAGTTCATGTAAAATATATAAGGGAAACTTCTAGCAATGAGGACTTAACTTTACCTATCTTCTGTAGAAAAGCGGAAGCGGCTCGCCCGAGGGGACGAAACGACCGGGGATTCTAGCCGCTAGAGCTGGACAACGATTCTCTCTCAATCTTGAAGTGGGGACCTACCGCCCGCGAATAGCGGGATAAAGTGAAACTTCCTGTTGGAGCGCTCTTCTCCAACAGGTCAGCCCTCACCAATCGGGCTTTTACGGGCAGTTATCCCCCACCTAGCTTCCTTGTTCCTCTTTGAATCTTGAAGTGAGGGGCTTACTGCCCGTTAATAGCGGGATAAATACTGGAAATTTGAGGTGTACATCGTTATGGCAAAACTATTATTAGTAGATGATGAAGAACGTATGCTGCGCTTATTAGATTTATTTTTAAGTCCGCGCGGGCATTTTTGCATGAAGGCAACTTCAGGACAAGAAGCACTTGAACTCGTTCAACAAAAAGAATTTGATCTTATCTTATTAGACGTGATGATGCCAAAAATGGACGGCTGGGAAACTTGCTTTCAAATTCGGCAAATAAGTAACGTACCCATTATTATGCTAACTGCACGTAATCAAAATTATGACATGGTAAAAGGTCTCACCTTAGGTGCTGATGACTATATTACAAAACCGTTTGATGAGCAAGTATTAATTGCTCGTATTGAAGCTGTACTGCGTCGTACGAAAAAGGAAGGGTTCGTAAGCTTTAACGGAATTGACTGGGATAAAACGAGGCATACCGTGACTGTCTATAATGAAAAGCTCGCTCTTACACCAATTGAATTTTCATTACTTGGACTCTTTTTGCAAAATATAAACCGTGCTTATAGCCGTGATGAACTTATCGAAAAAATATGGGGATTTCAAACAGATATTGAATATCGTACCGTTGATTCTCACATTCGTAATATACGCGAAAAGCTTCGAAAAGTAGGATTCCCTATTGAAGATTATCTAGAAACTGTTTATAAAATCGGTTACAAATGGAAAGGTAACTAATCGTAAAGATAAAGTGAAACTTCCTTTTGGAACGCTCTTCTCCAAAAGATTAGTTGAACCAATCGGGCTCTTACAGTCGGTTTGGTATTACCTCGTAGCTAAGCATCTTACCGACTGTTAGAGCGGGGTAAAGTGAAACTTCCATCGGAATGCCTTTCTCCGATGGTTAGCCCTCACCAATCGGGCATATGCCAGCAGTTTTTCTTCTACCGAATTTCGTTGTTTCTTCAGAACTTTGCGGCGGGAGTCTTACTGCCTGTTAGTACAGGAAAAAGGTTGTGAATCATAATGAATAAACTTTCTATAAAGCTTGGTACATACTTTTTATTATTATCTCTTTGCATTGAATCCGTATTATTTGTATCCTTTCATACAACACTGGCGCAAATGCGTGTAAATGAAGAAACTACATCCTTATTAGCAAAGGGAAATTGGTATCGTGATATTATTGAAAAACGCTATAGCGAACGAGCCGTTGAACGCGCAACGATGATGGAATCTAACTCCCCTTCTCATACGAAACTCGTCATAACAAATGCAGCGGGTAATATTTTATCTTCTTCTGATCCCATTACAGAAGACATGCACAAACAACTTGTAAAAAAGATTACGTATATTCCTAGAGATGGAATGATAACAGAAGATCGCTGGAAAGCGTCAAAATATATTTCAACAGTCAGTCCTATTACAAAATATGGGGTAGTGGTTGGCTATGTCCATATGTTTTTAGCAACTGCTTCTATAAAAGAAATGATTTATCGCTTAACGAAACAGTTCGTTACCGTCGGTGCATTGACAGTGGCTCTCACAACAATTTTAGTGTTTTTATTTTCAAGAGTTATTACAAATCCACTTATCAAAATGAAGCGAGCAACCGAAAAAATGATGAAGCAAAATGAACCGATTACATTAGGTATTAAGAGTAAGGACGAATTAGGAAGTTTAGCAGGAACAATTGAACAGCTTTCTAGTGAGCTAACCTATATGAAAAAGGAACGAAACGAATTTCTCGCAAGTGTCGCACATGAATTATTAACCCCGCTCACATATGTAAAAGGATATACAAAAGTTGCAAAAAGAGAGTCTTTATCGAAAGAAGAACGGGAAGAATATTTACAAATCATTGAAGAAGAAACAGAAAATATTACCGAACTCGTACAAGATTTATTTGAACTTGCACAGCTTGAACAACACCAATTTGCTATAAAAAAGCAGCCCATTTCACTGCTACCATTTGTAGAGCGTATGGTTGAAAAAATAAAACCATCTCTTCAAAAAAAGAAAATGGACATCTCTTTATATTGCCCTGAAGATTTATCTGTCTGCATAGACGAACGCCGCATGGAGCAAGTCATGCTGAATTTACTCCATAATGCACACCAACATTCTCACGAAGATTCTCAAATTACAGTACAAGTATTAAAAAAGGAGCATACTTTTCTTATACATGTGCAAGATGAAGGAGAGGGAATTCCAAGTGAAGACTTACCGCATATTTTTGAGCGCTTCTATCGGGTCGATAAATCCCGAACACGAGCAACTGGTGGAAAAGGTATTGGCTTAGCTGTTGCAAAAGAAATCGTAGAATTACACGGTGGTTCTATACATGTAACAAGTGAAGTTGGAGCTGGAACTGTATTTACGATAGAATTACCAATTCAATAACATTTTTATTATTTTAGTAAATAATTTTCAACCAATAACATTAACCATAAATAGTATATTTTTGAAATTATTATTACTTTAATATAATATGTATATACAACTACCAAAGATTTAGAAGGTGATATGATTGGAAATTCGTGTATTGACAAAAAAGGATGCAGAAATTTATTTAGAACTTCGCGTTGAAGGATTAAAGCAAAACCCAGAAGCCTTCAGCTCCGCTTACGAAGATATTCTTAACAAAGAAGATCCTGTTGAATATAAAGCAGAAGTATTATCTCAAAATGAAAATTATACACTTGGCGCTTTTAAAGATGGCGAATTAATCGGTGCTGCAACTCTGGAAACGAAATCATTTTTAAAGCAGGAACATAAAGCAAAAATCGGTGCTGTTTATGTTTCTCCAAAAGCGCGTGGACTCGGTGCTGGTAGAGCACTTATGCAAGCAGCCATTGAAAAAGCAAAAGAATTAGAAGTAGAACAACTGATGCTTGATGTTGTCGTTGGCAATGAAGGTGCAAAAAAACTCTATGAATCATTAGGCTTTAAAACATTTGGCGTACAAGAACGTTCATTAAAATATAACGATCAATATTGGGACGAAGAGCATATGGTTTTATTTTTACATGAAGAAAACGCATAGAAAAAGGAACTTGCAAGAGTCCCTTTTTCTTTATAATTATAGAAACTTTTTTGTTTTACAAACACTGAACTCAATTTATGAAGTAAAATGAGTTGCTCCTTTTAATATCCCTTCAATTTGTTTATTATAAAACCGAATTTCTGATGGACTAACAGCCGTTTTTACTTGCATTTGTAAATTTTTAAGTTTTTCTTTAGCCTCATCTTCTAAATTTATTTCTAATGAAGCAAGTTTCCCTTCATATTTCTTAATAATATCACTACTCTTTTGAGCTTCTATTACCATTGATTTTTGCACATAACTTTTCAGAAATGTGCTACTCCCAAAACCTGCAATTAAAGCTGTTTGTATGAATAAATAGTGCTCTTTCGTTACATCCATCGGTAGTGTTACTAAAATTGCACTAAATATACCTGCAATAGGCTCTTTAATTGTTCCAAACACATATCGACTTTCAATTCCACTTTGATCTGAGAGTATCATTCGACTTTTAATATAATTCCCATTTACTACAATGTTTACAATTCCTCCAACACAGCCGCAAATAGCTGCAAGGACTATTCTCCAAAATATCTCCCTATAAGCATCCTCCACTAGCCATTCCCTCCCATCTCAATATCTATGCTGCAAGCTTTTCCTCTTCTTTTCCTAACCTATGATTGTTCTTCCACCATTATGTATATGTGGATGTAGCCACTTTTACATAGAGTAGAACTTCCTTCGATAGAGGGATTACGCTCCATTAATATGAGATAAAGAAGTAGACTTGTGAATAAGTTTCATTCAGGAGAAGGATTATATGTAGCCTTCCTAAAAAAAATCGTTAAACTCCTCAGTTAAACCATGCTTTTGCCAACAATTGAACAGCTTCCTCAATTTCTTCCTCAGATAAAATCGCAAAACCAAGCAAGATTGTTTTATTATCAGCGTTCATCTCATCATAGTACATAGAAACCTGATATACCTTAATACTATATACTGCCGCTCGTTCAATAAGTTCTTGTTCTGTCATGCCATTATTTGTGCGTAATAATATATGCAGTCCTGAATCTTGTCCAATTATTTCAACATATTTCGGAAAATGTGTTGAAATTGCTGAAACTAATGTATCTCTTTTCTTTCGATACACAACTCTCATTTTATGAATATGCTTTTCCCAATGTCCACCTTCGAGAAAGCGTTTCACAATTTCTTGATCAATTCGCGATACAGTCTGCGTATAAAAGAAATAGTCTTGTTGATATACTTCAACTAGCGCTTTTGGGAGCACCATATAACTGATACGTAACGATGGTAGCAGCGCTTTCGAAAAAGTACTCATATAAATAACCTTTCCGTTTTTATCCAGTCCCTGGAGAGCTGGAATTGGTTTACCAGAATAGCGAAATTCACTATCATAATCATCTTCTACAATATAACGCCCTTCCTCTTTCTCTGCCCAATGTAAGAGCTGCATTCGCCTTGAAATCGGCATAATCATCCCGCACGGAAATTGATGGGACGGCGTAACAAACACGACATTTGCATCGCTTTCTTCTAAATGCGAAAGTATAATTCCATCTTTATCAAGGGGAAGCAGTTCCACATGCTCTATCCCTTTTTCATACGTAACAATTTTTCGATGGTATCCTGGATTTTCTACCGCAAATGTACTTTCCTTTAACAATTGAAATAGCATTCTTATTAAATATTGTGTTCCTGCTCCAATAATAATTTGACTTGGTGAACAATGGACACCTCGCGATTCGTACAGATATTTTGCAATTTCTTTTCGCAATCCAAGTTCCCCTTGCGGATGCCCAAGCAGTAGTACTTTTTCATTCTCAATCTGCAGCACTTCATTCGTCAATTTACGATATAGGGCAAATGGAAATGACTGAGCATCAACACCTGTATGCGTAAAGTCAAATACATAGTCTCGTTCATCATAAAGCATTTCTTTTACATGTTGCATTTTTTGTTGTACATGCAATACATTTTGCTCCATTTCACATACGAAATATCCTTTACGTGAAATCGCCTCTATGTAACCTTCTGCAACAAGCTGACCATATGCAGCTTCAATTGTATTTTGGCTAATTTGCAAATAGTGAGCTAATTTACGCTTCGATGGTAATTTCGTATGAGGTGGGACATTTCCAGATTTCATTTCCTCTTTTATGTAATTATATAGTTGTACATATAATGGCTCTTTACTATGAATATCAAATTTCGGTGTTAATTCTAACATACAAACTGACCCCTTTATTTTATAAAAAACTGACACTTTTTACAGTATCAGAAGTTATATATAATACTTTCATGCTTATCATTTCTGTTTTAATAAATCAAGAACTTTCATATCAAAGGAGGATACATCATGAAATCACCTCGACATCTCGGTCTGATGATGATTATTAGTGGAGCAACATTATGGGGATTATCTGGTCCTATGATTCAATGGCTATTTAACCATACTGAACTATCATCTACTGATTTTTTAGTCATACGCCTACTATTAGCAGGCATGTTTATTTTATGCTTCTTACTACTTACAAAACAAAATATATTTGGGATTTGGAAGTATCCAAGTCATTGGATTCAACTACTAATTTTTGCGATTGTTGGCATGCTTGGTGCTCAGTATGCATTTATTGAAACAGTGCATATAAGTAATGCTGTAACCGCGACACTATTTCAATTTCTCGGTCCAGTTCTTATTACTATTTATGTTACAATGCAGCATAAAAAACTTCCTTCCTTTATGCAGGTTATAGCAATCGTCGCTGCACTGACAGGTACGTATTTTCTTATTACTAACGGTTCAATTGAAAATATTGTTCTCTCTAAACAAGCGATATTATTTGGTATTTTAACAGCAGTCGGCTTTGCTTTTTACACACTCCATCCCGCTTCTCTTATTAAACAATGGGGAACATCAGTAATTGTCGGTTGGGGGATGTTACTTGGAGGAATTTCTTTATTTCTATATAATCAAGAATTCCATTTCCGTCATGTAGCAAATACATTAACAATGAGCACATTTTCTATGCTTATTCTCGTAATTATAAGTGGAACACTTTCTTTCTTTCTCTATATTGGTAGTCTAAAATATTTATCTGCAACAGAAACAAGTATTTTATCAAGTATTGAACCACTCGTAGCAGCTATTGTTTCAATTATCTGGTTAAATGAATCATTTGGAGCCTATCAATTATTAGGTGGTATTTTCATTATTGTCGCAGTTGTCTTTTTAACAATGCCAGAAAAATCTAGCAACAGAACACATGTAAGAAAAGGGGAAACGCTGTCCGCGTAGCCTCTCTTTTCTTTTACAGGAATTGTTCTTTCTTTTGTCCAATACAATTAAAATACAAATATGCATAGGAGCGTGGCAAAATGAAAAAACTTGGAACCGTGCTACTTCTCTCCTCTCTCATCACTGGCTGTACGATTACAGTAGATTCAAAAAAAATAATGGAAACGACACAACCACAAAATAACATTCCCTCTTTCTTTCACCTCAGCATTCTTAAAGATGTCAATTGGGAGGAAAGTCCATCATTTCAGCATGATAAAATATCTCTAAAAGGTATAGAAAATAAGGTCGCACTTGTAGATACTACTTGGATTGCTAATCAACCAAATAAATATATGTGGTTCTTTCTGGGTCCAAATATCCCCTCTGGAAAGCTAACCGTCATTGCAATAAAACAAGGCTCAACAAAACCAGTTCCTGTCTTTTCTCAAGATAAAGTAACAGGTAATATATGGACGGCACCGCAAGAGATTACAAAAGATATCACGAGTATTCCCTCTAGTATGTCACTCCCTTCTTCTGGTTTATGGCTATTAAATGTATACATCGGAGAAATGTTGTATGGACAGATTGTTGTACATGTAGAAGAAAGTGATAAAGTGAAACTTCCATAAGTGGGGAGTTTTTTCATCCCCACTTATGGTTAGTTGAACCAATCGGGCTTTTACTGGCAGTTATTCCCCCACCTAACTTCTATAGAAAAGCGGAAGCGGCTCGCCCAGAATCACAGGACATTGGAGCTCAAGGCAGAGAGGCGCTTTTTGCCTCGTCCGAGGGAGCGAAACGACCAGAGATTCTAACAACGATCTTCTCTGCATCTTGAGGTGGGGTCTTACTGCCCGCGAATAGCGGGACAGATCATAGCATTTTCCTTACAAAACTGTAATTCTCACGTCATCTAATTCAATGGTTCCATCTCTTCCTCCCATTTATACTAAGAGTAAGAAATAAAACCAAAAACAAGGAGAGATAAGAGATGAAAAAAATAATGGAAGTTGTAGTAGCGGTAGTCTTAGTTTTAGTGAATGGTAAAACTATTGCAATGGAGTTAAACAAATAATGAATATCACTCATACAATCAAATAAAAAGAGATAAGGTTTCATTGTTTCGATCCCTTATCTCTTTTTTCGAAAAGCCAGCATACGTTATAAAACTTCTTTTTAGGATGTTAAATAATAGTAAAATGCATCTGCATCTGTTTGTATCCAAGGTGAAAAGTGAAGTTCTTGCACTCGGTCTGGCTGTTGTTTTCCAATTTCCTCTGTAAGCTGCTCTGTATCCTTATCCGTCACATCTATCCCAAGTTCTTTTGCCACTTGCAAAGCCTTTTGATCATTAATTTCTTGTAACACTTGATAAATATCTTTTCCGTACAAATCAATATGAAGGTTTTTTGCTTCTGTTTGAATTTTCGTTTCATATATTTCTTTCGCTAACGCTTCCATACTTTTTCCCTTTTCCGAAATACCAAGTTGCTTTGCTTCGTTTTTTACTTTTGTGCCATAAAGCTCTTCAGCTATCGCACCAGTCTCTTTCCCTTCTGTAGAAACTCCTAATTTTTCTGCTTCACTTTTTATTTTAATTTTATTAATTTCCGCTATTAAATCTACAATTGCTTTTCCCCCTACTGGTATTCCAAGTTTTTCTGCTTCTTTTTTGACCTTCGCTTCATATATTTCTTCAGAAAGTGTTCCAGCATCTTTTCCTTCTGTAGAAATTCCCAGCTGATTTGCTTCTTTTTCTACTTCCGTTTCATGAATTTCCTTCTCAAGTGTAAGTAGCTCTTTTCCTTCTGTGGAAATTCCTAAATTCTGTGCTTTATCTTCTGTATATGCAGCATGTACAGTCTCACCATTTACTTGTGCACTACTAGGTTGAGATAATTTCCCTTGATTTGCTTCCTTATTTGAACAAGCAGAAGCTCCACCCATTACACTGAGACTTAATACTCCAACAACCAGTAAACCAAACGTCTTTTTTCTAACCACCTTTCACTTCCTCCCTTCATCATGACTGTTCCTTAAGCCGTTATGTCTTTTTGACGCCTTACTCTCCATCTTGCTCGCAACATGACAAAAGATATACATAGTCCAGTTCCAGTTAAAATAAGCATAATAATCGCACCAATTAGTCCAATTACTCCTGTATGCAGTTCCTTAACTAATTTTGATAGAGAATTGAATCCCCCATTATTTCTATCTTGAAAAAATTGTCCATTTGTCGCTGCATCTCTTTGATTAAAATTGGAATTCCCAGCTTGCATTCCTTGTCCATTTTGTCCATTCCCTATAGCACCATTTCCACCAAATCCTCGTTCTTTAAAATTAGCAGCTCCTCCTATTCTTTCACCGTGGCCTTTTTCATTAAAATACATATATATCCCTGTTACAGATTGAATAAAAATAAATACCGAAGCAATTAACCCAATCCAAAAATGGAGTTTTCTCATTCTTTTCATTTTCCACTCTTCACTCTCCTTTTTCATCATTTCTCATTTGTAATTCGTCATTATGTCTATATTTATTATGAAAAGGATTCCTTAACTTTTCCTTAAAAAAGACAGTCTTGTATAAAACTAACAGGTAAGGATATAATCTATTTCCAATAAATAAATTGGTAATTTATGTTATGATATTATAAAAGTTTCGGAGGGGAAAATGATGAAAGGAAATAAAAAGGAAATACAAGTAAACGACAAAACGATTCGTTATACACATATAGAAATGGGTTCCAAAACGATTTGCTTTATGTTTTCAGGTTCAGGTTACAATTACGACAAACCCTTGTTTTATTATTCGACGATGGTAATGCGCCAAAACAACATCGATATTGTCCAATCCATTACTCCTATGATGAGCAAACAATGAAAAAAACGATTGAAGAACTAACCAAAATAATGATGGATGACATTAATCCTGTGATTTTAGATGTTTTTAAAAATGGGCAATACAACAATTCAATTTTTTTAGGAAAATCACTCGGAACAATTCCAATTGCGAATGACTTAATGAAGAGAGATGAATTCTTAAAGTCAAAAATGATTTTACTTACTCCACTGTTACAGTCTGATTCAATTTTTGATTCCATCTTGAATAGTGAACATCAAGGGCTTTTAGTTATCGGGGATAAAGATCATCATTACAATTCAAATCAAATTGACCAATTAAGTAAATCAAATTTAAAGATTGATGTTGTCCAAAATGCAAACCATTCCTTAGATGTTGAAGAATTTGAAACAACAAATTCAATTTTAGCTTTATCAAGGGTAATAGAAAAACTCCAAGAAATCGTTAGGACAAATTAGGGATAAACTGCTATCAAAAGTTCACCAATTTGGGTGCTAATTTCATTGCTAAAGTAAATGCAAAAGAGGTGCGAATTGCACCTCTTTTAAATGGTTATTTTTCTTCAAATCCGAACTCATCAGTATAAAGTGAAACTTTAATCAGTGGGGATTTTCTCCATCCCCCACTGATTATTAGTTGAACCAATCGGGCTTTTACGGGCAGTTTATCTCCCACCTAACTTCTTTGCTTTCGCCGAGTTTTGAGGTGGGAGTATTACTGCCCGCGAATAGCGGGATAAAACAAGATTGTCTTTGTAATTACCTATTTTTCTTTCTTATAAATATTTCGTACTTTGGATTCTTTGGAAATATAATTTCAAAACAAGTACCTTCTCCAACTTTGCTATGCACTTTTATTTTTCCAGAATGCTTTTCAACTATCCAGCTTGCGATAGAAAGGCCTAATCCAGCTCCGTTTGATGCTGCTCTTGATTTATCAACTTGATAAAAACGGTCAAAAATTTTTGAGATGTCTTCTTCAGCGATACCAACACCATCATCTTTCACTTGAATTACAATCCCATTTGTTGTTTCAGAGCAAGATACCTCAATATTTCCACCTGCATTTGTATACTTCATCGCATTATCTAATAAAATTACAATTAATTGATGAATACGCTCTTTATCTCCCATAAACAAAATAGAAGGAACTACATCTAACGTGATTGTTTTTTCTTCATATAAAGCAATTTCCGAATAAGGATTTACAATTTCACTTAGCAATTTATCTAATGCAAAAGTTTTCTTGTCCATTTCAATTTGATCTGAATCAGAACGTGCTAATGTCAGCAGACTTGCAACTAGCTTGGATAAGCGTCGGCATTCCTTTGATATAATTGAAATATCCATCGCCTTGTCTTCTATTGTTGCGGTAGGTGATTGAAACAATACGTCTGCTTTAGATTGAATTACTGCTAAAGGTGTTCGTAACTCATGTGAAGCATCTGAAACAAACTGCTGTTGTTTATGCCAAGCATTCGTAATTGGTATAAGCGCCTTGCCAGCTAAGAAAAATCCAATTCCTACCGCACATATACTTGCTATACTGCATCCAATTACTAGAATAAGCAGAAGTGTATGCAGCATTTCCTTTTCAGCGTTTATTTCTCGTAACACTTGAAACGTAATTTTTCCTGAATCAATATCTCCTTGAACTGCAATCATCCGAAAATTTACGCCTTCTACTTCTATATCCTGCCGTTCTCCAAATGTTTTAGGAAATAATTTAGATTGATTTCTCTCAAAAAAGCTTGGATCTATAAATCGTGGTTCCATCCCTGCCAGTTGATTCTTTGCATCCCATTGTAAAACGATAGTCCGGGAATCACCAATATGCACGTCTTTGTTAAAATCAAACTGACCTGGAATAGAATTGGCTCCTTGTTCTAGTTTCTTAATGGACCTATCCATTGAATCATCTATTCCTTCATATAGCCGTTTATGTGTATATGAATAAATAACATTTCCTAACATACCAATGAATATGATGAATACTAATGAGTTCAAAATCGTAAGTTGAATGCGCGTTTTTTGAAACATACTCTGTTTTCTCATTGTTCTTTTAATATATATCCAATCCCACGAACAGTTTGTATATCTTTATGATATCCAAATGGTTCTAATTTTTTTCGCAGATGATGCACATATACCTCCACGATGGCTACTGTTGTATCAGAATCGAATCCCCATACTCTATCAAAAATTTGTTCGCGCATTAAAATCTTCCCGCTATTTTGAATTAGATACTCTAATAGCTCATATTGCTTTAACGTTAATTTTATAGGTACCTCATCCACTTGAATATCTTTCTCTTTTCCAAACAACTCAATGCCACGATACTGAATCGTTTGATTAGTTGTTAGGCTCCCGCTCCTTCTTAATAAAGCGCGAATTCTTGCCTGAAGTTCTGGTGCCTGAAATGGTTTCACTAAATAATCATCTCCGCCAAAGTCCAATCCTTTTACTCGATCTTCTAAAGAGTCTTTTGCAGTAAGGAATAAAACTGGCGTTTGAATCTTTTCACTTCGAATCCGCTGAATTACTTCAAATCCATCCATCTCTGGAAGCATCACATCTAGAAGAATTGCATCATAAATATTTTGCAATGCTAGAAATAATCCTTCTTCACCACTTTTTGCTGTATCTACTTCAAATTCATTTCGTAAAATTTGTGTAATTGACTCCAATAATGGAGGATGATCTTCCACAACTAATAAACGCATCTCACTTCTTCACCCCTTATTTTTTCTTCGATATATTCACAAACAATAAGACTTTCACATCATCATTCTAAAAAACAAAGAAGATAGGTGGACAATGAATGTTCGTAAAGGTCCGATTGATGATGCTAATCAGTAGGAATGAAAAATCTCTACTTTATCCCGCATTAACGAGTAGTAACACCCCTAGATTATGAGGAACCACAAGAGAAATTTACTTATAAGACTATCATAGAGTAACTCCTCCGCTGATGGAAGTTCCACTTTCTACTAGCAAAAGAAAGCGGCCGCAATATGCGATCGCTTTCTTTTCTAGGCAAAAATGCCGTCAATAACATGTTCTATTCATATCGAAGTGCTTGAATAGGATGCAGCTTTGATGCTTTATTGGCTGGAAACACCCCAAATCCAACTCCTACTAATAAGGAGAATAAAAATGCTAGCAATGTAATAGGAAGAGAATAAGCAACCGTCATACCCGTTGCCGCGGAAAGAACCTTTGCAACCAATAGCCCTATTCCCATTCCGATTAATCCTCCAAGCGAACTTAGTACCACTGATTCAATGAGAAATTGTAATAAAATATCTCTTCTTTTCGCACCAATTGCTTTACGAATGCCAATTTCTTTCGTTCGTTCTGAGACAGATACAAGCATAATATTCATAATTCCGATTCCGCCAACTAATAAAGAAATACAAGCAATTCCTCCGAGCATCATCGTCATTGTACCTGTTACCGAACTCATCGTATCTACTAAATCTTTTTGACTAAATACGCTGTAGTTATCTTGCTTATTTGGGAACATTACAGCTAATTTATTTTGAATTTGTGCCATGACAGTATCTATTTTTCCCTCGCTACTCACTTGCACATACAACGTTTGTATACTTGTATTCTTCACAACTCGCTGCGCTGTACTTAGCGGCATAATAATAACATCGTCACCGCTTTGTCCCATAGAACCACCTTTTGAAGCAAGTACACCTACTATTTTAAAAGACGCACCATTTACTTGTACATATTTTCCAATTGGGTTTTCAAATCCAAATAGATTTTGTGCTGTATTCGCACCAAGTACAATAACTTTTTGTCTATATTCTACATCCATATCTGATAAAAAACGACCTTCATTTACTTTCATATCGCGAACTTGCTCATAAGAACTATTTGTTCCAGTAAGTGATACTTGTGTTGAAACTTTCCCATTTTTTACAGTAACTCGTCCTGAAACAACAGGGGACATGTTTTTTACCCCATCAATCTTTTGAAACTTTGCAACATCTTCTTCAGTAAGTTTTATCGTGTCAGATCCCATCATGTTTACTGTTAACAAATTCGTTCCTAAGCTATTAATTTGATTTGTTACAGCTTGACTTGAGCCTTGACCAATCGAGACAAGTACAATAACAGACGCAACACCAATAATAATGCCTAGCATCGTTAAAAATGCTCGTAACTTATTGCCTTTGATACTGCGCATTGCCATTTTGACGGATTGTATCAGTCCCAATGTACTCACCTCTACTTTCAAACAATTGCCCATCTTGTATACGAACAATCCGGCTTGCTTGTTTTGCTACTTCTAAATCGTGCGTAATTAAAATAATTGTATGTCCTTGCATATGAAGCTCTTTCATGACCTCAATAATCTCTTCACTTGTTTTGCTATCTAATGCCCCTGTCGGTTCATCCGCTAATAAGATTGGCGGGTTTCCAGCTAAAGCGCGTGCGATCGCAACGCGCTGCTGCTGTCCACCTGACAATTGACTCGGCAAATGATGAGCCCTCTCTTGTAAACCCACTTTCTCTAAACAGCTATACGCCATATTTGTTCTTTCCTTTTGACTCATCCCTCGATATAAAAGGGGCAATTCAATATTTTCAAGCGCAGTTAGTTTTGTAAGCAAATTAAAGTTTTGAAAAATGAATCCGATTTTTTCATTTCGAATCGTGGCTAGTTGATTATCATTCATCTTATCTACTGCATCTCCATCCAATAGATACTGTCCATCATCTGGACGATCTAAACAACCAACCATATTCATAAACGTAGACTTTCCTGATCCAGAAGGACCGATAATGGAGAGAAAATCACCTTCATAGATTGTAAGAGAAACATTATCGAGCGCACGTACAATTTCGCCGCCCATCTCATATGATTTAGCCATATTATGAATCTCAATAATTGGTTTCATTCTCACCCTCTCCCTCCAGCTCTATTTCTATTCATACCTCCGCCGCCGTAGCCGCCACCGTAGCCGCCTCCCATGCCTCCGCCTGGTGACATCATAAAGCCTCTTTGTTTATTATTGTTATTATTTGCTGCATTTCCTTGTGCAGCCATAGGTAATTGAACATGATCCCCTTCTTGCAATCCTTCCGTAATTTCTACGTAATCTTCATTATGAATACCTGTTTTAACAAGTTTTCGTTCCATATTTGCCTGTCCATTAGAATTTGTCTTACCCTTAGAACTTACTTGTCCATTAGAACTTGTCTGTCCATTAGAAGAAGCTGTTGAAGATTGAACGAGAACAAACTTTTGATCTCCTCTTGTATGAACTGCTTCTACTGGAACATATAGAACATTATCTTTACTATCAGTCAAAATGCTAGCTTCTGTTGTCATTCCAATTTTCAAATCTTTTGGATTATCAATATGAATTGTTACATTGAATGTAGATACACCATTAGAAACTGTTCCTTCCTTTGCTACATCTGTTACCTTTCCTGTATAGGTTGTATCTGGAAATGAATTTACTTTTACCGTTACACTTTGTCCAACCTGCACTTTTGGAATATCTAATTCATCAACTTGAGTAACTGTTTCTAAATCACTATAGTTTGTAATATGAGCAACAGCCTTCCCACTCGTTACACGATCTCCAGCTTGCACTGATATAGATGTAATTGTTCCATCAGCTGGTGCTACAATTGAATCACTTCCATCTGTAAATGTAATTAACTCCTGACCCTTTTTTACTACATCATTTGCTGAAACTAATACGGAATCGACTACTTTATTTGCGTCTGCTGTAATATCTTCATTTGTCACAGATTGAGTAGAACCAGAACCTGTTACTTTCACATCTAGTTTCCCTTTTTGAACTGCCACACTTACTGCTTGATTCATCACTGGTTGCGACTTATTCTTCAATACATACCAAGCCCCTGCACCAAATACAATGATAAGAACCCCTAAAATACTAATCCATTTTTTCACAGTCCTATCTCCTTTTCTATGGTTCATTAAATAAGACTTATTATCGAATCTATTCCTTAAAATTCCCTTAACAAAAATAAAAAGACTAGCGTCTATTTAGATGCTAGTCTTTTAAACATATCTCATGTACTATAATCAATTTACTTTTTCATTTCTATCTATTCATTCCGTAAAACAACATTTTTCATACAATCTTCTTAAAGCAACTTAACTTACGGAATGTTTTCTTATTTACGCTACTTCGATATCCGCTGCAAATCCTGTTTGCTCATTGAATTGTAAGTCAATACGCAAACTTTCTGGAATAAAGTTGTGATATTCCCTTAGATAAAATGCAATTGCATCAATTAACTCCTGCTCACCAAGCTCTACAGTTCGGTACGGTAAACGAGCATTGGCGCCAAATCCTCTATTCGGATGAAACTGCAAATCAACATCAATTTGTTCCGGACGATACGCGTGGATAGAAGCCGCATGTACACAAACCGCATCAACTACATCTTGTTCAATAAAGAAAATCTTCATCGTTCTCTCTCCTTCTTAACGTCTTGCGAAAATACGTCGCAGAATCCAAACAATTGCTAAAATGATGACAATATCTATTAATAAACCACTAGAGAAAAAGCTGCCGCCTACTCCACCAACTCCATGATTTCCAAATGGATGTAGCATACTACCTAGTAAAGCTCCTGCTCCAAATGATGCTGCATGACCCCAAAAGCTAGATTTTTTAGGAGCTGGCTGTGGCTGTGATGTATGTTGATCTACAGAAGCTGGTTTCTTCGATTGCACATTTGATGACGAAGATTTATAGCCAGAATGATATGTCCCATCTGAAGAACGATAGCTACCAGAAGTCGATCCTTTCGTGCTAAATCCACTACTACTAGAATGAGATGAAACTGACGATTTGCCGCCACTAAAGGTTTTTGCCTGTGCAAATGTTGGTAAGGCAAACAACGTGAAAGCTAACATTAGCGTAAAAATTTTCTTACTTATATTCATCTGAATCCCTCTTTTAATCAAAATGAAGTGTAGCAATAGTATAAGCAACTTTTCTATTTCTTGCACGTATTTTGTACAAGGGATAACTACAGCTGAAATACCTTGCTAACACTATGCTTTTTAAGATAAAACAACAAAAATCAGAACAGTTCTTCTGTATTTCCCGCTATGATTGTAATAAAAGAAAGAGGACGTTCCCAATTGATGAACGTCTCTTTCTCCATATGCACAGCATATATTTTTAGCATATGAAATCACCCAACTTCCTTAACTTGTCCCTGCTTGGCATAACAATAACGAGCAGATGTCCCTTCCCAATGTGTATAAGCTGGCAAAGTTTCTCCTTTCATGACAAGCGAAAGATTTCCAAGCGATGATCCTTGATTCATAACTGTATCATACAAAACAACAGAACCATTTCCGATTGAACAATTATCACCAATAACAAGATTGGACATTTTCATCACACGATCCTCAAATAAATGAGTCTGCAATGTACTGTTCAAGTTAATAGCAGCCCCATTTCCAATATGAACCAAATCAAATTCTGATATGTGTGTAGAATCCAGGAAGACTCTTTCTCCTACTTTCACACCAAACCAACCAAGGATATAGCGAGCAAATGGTGTCCCAAGAAATAGATTTAACAAGTAAGGGACAGTCACATTTTCGTATAAAGCTGTCACTAATTCACTGCGCCATACAAATGTGCTCCATAATGGCTTCGCTGTCTGCTCATAACTGCCAATGAGCAACTTTTTAATAATAACAACTGCTCCTGATGCTAGCAAACCCGATCCTATAGCCAACAATGGAAACAACGCAATGATCTCGAAGGCAGAAAAATAGCGAGTTTCCTCCCAGAGACTAAACACTAACAAGCCACTAATCCAAATCGCAAAAGCACCAGGCAGCGTAACGCGACAAAATTCAATCATAAGTCGTTTTATATAAAGACTTCTTGTTGGATGATATGTTTCCTCTTCCGAAAAAGAAGTATTAATGTCTCGGTTTGGTAAAAATATAGATGGTGAACCTAACCATGATGTATCATCCGAAATCTCTTTTTCTTCAGGAGGAATAGACATGACTCCAATTAAACAACCATTTCCGATTGTTTTTCCTCCTTCAATATGAGCGCTGTTTCCAATAAACGTACGGCTTCCAATCTTTGTTTTCGCAATATGAATTTGATTATGAAATACTTTTGGTGTACCAATAGAAACAGCATCAGCAATAAAGCTGCCTTCACCCGCGATTAGTAAATCCGGAGCAATATTCGTAACTGTAGAAACTTCAACCATTTTCCCCATTTTCGCACCGAGTAGACGTAAAAATGGTGCTGCATAAATTGTTGCATACAGCGAATTGTTGAATACTAAACTCATCATAAGCAGCTTATCTACAAACCATTTTCGTACATAAAATGTACTATAGAGCGAATATTGTCCTTCTTTTACTCGGCCTAGTATAACTCGTTTTAGCAATACGATTACAAAACTTAACGTAACTACACCAATAAGCGAAAATATAGGTGCTAGAAGCAATTCCCAAGCTCCCGTATACGGAAATAAGCCTCGTATTATAAAAATAGCTGGTAAAAAGCTCATACTTGGAACGAGCATAAGCATAATGACGCCCATTACATACAATACCCCAAGCCCAAAACGGTGAAATCTGCTGTGGCTTTCTGTAACAGCCGCCATTGCCTCTACATGCTCATCTTTTACATTTGTTTGTCTTGCAGGAGAGCCGCTCCAACGCTCATTGAATGGTATGACCATATTAGAAGGAAGCATCGATTGCTCTCCTAATTGCGAGTGATCTTGGACAGTTGTATTAGGTGAAATAACAGCATTTGATCCAATATAACAGTTGCTTCCCACTGAAATTTTACCGATTTTCAGCATATTCCCTTCAACTGTGTAACCAAGCAGTTGGGCGTCTAATCCAATACTGCTTTCATTTCCGATTTCAATTAAGTCAAACGAATGCAAGTGCTGCGTGCCAATATAACAATCTTTTCCGATTTTTGCTCCCATCAGACGATAATACCAATTTAAAAATGGTGTTCCTGTTAAGAAGCTAACCGGTGCAAGTGCTTGAATTCGGCGCACAAGCCACCAACGAAAATAATAACTTCCCCAAAGTGGATACTCTCCCTCTTTAAAACGACCAATTAAGAGCCACTTTGCCGCAATAGAAATAATAATCATAGCCGGGCAATAAATAGCAAACATAGAAACTGCAGCTAAGAAAATTTGCTCATCTCCCCACGGACTATTAGATAAATGTAAATACACAAGTACAAATGGCAAAGATGCTAGCAGTGTAAGAGCGTATATACTGATTCCCTGCATAAACCCATTTCTCTTATATACACCGTCTGATACAGGCGGTAATTCTTTACGAACTGGTTGCTTTATTTCAGTTCTAGATTGTGATTGTATAAAGTCAGCAAGCTGTTCAATCGTTGGATGTGCATACACATCTGAAACAGCCATGCCTGTCATCATACTATGTTCCCGAAGTTTTGATACAACAAGTGCAGCAAATAAGGAATGTCCGCCCAAGTCATCAAAGAAATGCTCTGTAACAGAAATCATCTCTTGCTGGAAAACTTCTTGCCATGCCTTTGCGATTATTTCTTCTGTTTCGTTTTTAGGCGCTGTATATTCTTTATTGAAACGATGCTGCCCTGTCGGTGCCGGTAAACTCTTACGATCAACCTTCCCGCTTAGAAGAGTCGGAAGCTCATCAAGTACCTCAATGTAAGAAGGTACCATATATGCTGGAAGACGTTCTTTAAGACGATTGTGTATAACCGATATATCCAACGTTTTTTCTTCATCCAATACAATATAAGCAACTAATACTTGTAGTCCAGGTGCTTGCTCATGTACATTCACAACAGCATTGCGTACATCAGGAACGTCCATAATAACTGCTTCAATTTCGTTCAGCTCAACTCGATATCCACGAATTTTCACCTGACTGTCAATTCTGCCTAAAAATTCAATGTCTCCTTCCTCGTTAAAACGAACTAAGTCTCCTGTCCGATATAAACGTGAAGAATCAAAAGGCGTTTTACAAAATGGATTATTAACGAACTTTTCTTTCGTTAAATCTTCTCGATTCACATAGCCACGAGCTAATCCGGCGCCTCCAATATATAATTCACCAGATCCTCCAATTGGAACGGAATTCATCTGCTCATCTAAAATATAAACACTATAGTTAGGCAGAGGTTTTCCAATTGTCACTGGTTTATTCGGATCACATTCTGCATAAGTAGCAATTACTGTTGCTTCTGTTGGACCGTACGTATTCATCATGCGCCTTCCTGGATGACACCAGCGCTTCACAATATGACTTGGACACTCTTCTCCTCCTACAATTAGCAAACGAAGTGTCGGAATATCTTCTTCCCACATGGTAAGCAATGTTGGTACACAAGAAAGAACAGTCACGCCAAGCTCCGTCAATCTCTTCGGTAACTCCATTCCGCTTTGCTGTAACTTACGTGTACCAACTACAAGAGCTGCACCGTTTGAAAATGCCATCCAAATTTCTTCCACAGAGGCATCAAACGCAGTCGTAAATCCTTGATACACTCGATCTTCTGGCACAACGTTATAAAAAGTTTGCGAAGCTCTCACAACATGAGCTGCAGTATGATGCTCGATTAGCACACCTTTTGGACGCCCTGTGGTGCCTGAAGTGTAAATAATGTAAGACAAATCATTACATTGTACTTGCACTTCTTCCCTACATAAGCGTTCACCGTCTTGATTTGCAATCAACACAGCCTCTTGATCCAATCGTACAGCTAAGCATCCTACATGATACCGAGCGGCAATTTCCTCAGTCATAATAACTGCAGCAATCCCGCAGTCTTGTACAATATATTGCACCCGATCTTCCGGATAACTCGGATCTAGCGGTACATATGCTGCCCCCGCTTTCATAATACCTAGCATTGCTATATAAGATTCTATAGACTTATCTAGAAGAATCGCTACACAGCTGCCGCGTTTAATTCCTTTCAATCGTAAATATCTTGCTAATTTATTCGCTTCTACTTCTAGCTCCCTATACGTTATCGTTCTATCGTCACAAATAACAGCTACTCTATTTTCGTAACGATCTACAGTTTCTTCAAATATATAATGTAAACATTCCTCTTTAAGAAGTTCTGGTTTTCTTTGACCGTAATTCCATTCGAAAGGAGGAAAATGCGTATGTGTAGATGCTTCAAGTATAGACCTCATGCAATTCAACCCTTTCCAAAAAATAACATATGATGAATAACAAATCGTTTTTTATCACCGAAAGCTGTATGATTGGCGTGCTCGTATTATTACGCAAAAAACACGAAGAACAAGAGCAAACAGCTTTAATTTGAAATATAGCACACAAATATGTCAAATGTGTGTCCGCCATGTGTTCAATATATATACAAAAAAAACGATATATATGATCCCTCCGTCAACAGGAATTTTCTTCATTATTCACTGATGGAAGTTTCACTGTATTCCATTACATTTATTGAGTTAATTGATAATAAAGTTTTTATAGCGGAACTATCATTATAAATTTATATTTCCTAATAATGTAATAAATTCATAAAAAATACACTTGTAAAATTTATTCAGATAAATTTTAATAAATAATTGATAGGACTTTTATTTAGAAATATACGAAGCATATCTAAGGGAGTGAACACATTACTATGAAATCATTAAAAAAACATATTTCTACACTAACTCTTTGTTCTACATTCGTTCTTGGCATATCTACTATACCTTCTCATAGTTATGCAGAAACAAAACTAGCAATCTCGCAAAATGATGAACAATTATTACAGCAATTTAAGCAACAACTCACAGCCCATCTCAACAATCGTGAAACACAAATTGTCCTTCCATATAATACGCAAAGTAGTAATATACAAGAAGTACTCAACCAACTTATGAATTCATACAATGAGATACTTAAACAAAACGATTATTTACATTTCACTGTAGGTACCGCTAACTTTTCTATTCGGGGACTACCAGGTAGTTATACACTTACATTAACTATGAACTACTTAGAATCAAAAGAACAGACACAATATGTAGCAGAACAAGCGAAACAAATTATCAATTCCATTATTACAATAAATATGGATGACCATGAAAAAGTAAAGGCCGTGCATGACTATGTTGTAAAACTCATCTCATATGACACTTCATTGCAAGCGCATACAGCATACGAAGCGTTGACCAATCATTCTGCTGTATGCCAAGGCTATGCGTTATTAACATATCAATTGTTAAAAGAAGCTGGACTTCATGTAAAGATTGTTGAGGGAACTGGAAATGGACAACCACATGCATGGAACCTTGTTGAAATAGAAGGGAAATGGTACCATCTTGATACGACCTTTGATGATCCCGTTCCAGATGTACAAAATCGGGTTACATATTCTTATTTTAATTTAACAGACGACCAAATCTCGGGCGACCACGTGTGGGACCGCAGCCAATATCCTTCTGCGACAACAAATTATGCAAAAGAACTTTCACAAAAAGTGAATAACGGTGCTCCAAAAGCAGCGGCTTATAAAAAAATCTTACAAGATGCACATCTACCTTATGAATCACAAAACCAAAATAATTCCATACAAAAAGGATGGATTCAAAAGAATGGTAAATGGTATTTCCTTGATTTTTCCGGAGCTATGAAGACTGGATGGGTGCAAGATGGAGGGAAATGGTACTTCTTCGATTCCTCTGGTGTTATGAAAACTGGATGGATTCAAGATAACGGTAAGTGGTATTTCCTTGACTCTTCCGGAGCTATGAAGACTGGATGGGTGCAAAACGGAGGGAAATGGTACTTCTTCGATTCCTCTGGTGTTATGAAAACCGGATGGATTCAAGATAACGGTAAGTGGTATTTCCTTGATTCTTCCGGAGCTATGAAGACTGGATGGGTGCAAAACGGAGGGAAATGGTACTTCCTCGATTCCTCTGGTGTTATGAAAACTGGATGGATTCAAGATAATGGTAAGTGGTATTTCTTGAATCAAGATGGTTCTTGGAAATAAAGTGAAACTTCTTATCAGTGGGGGGCTTCATCCCTCACTGCCCGCTAATGCGGGATAAACAAAAAATAATACTTTCAACGGTTAAACGGCAACCCTCACATAATAAAATATGTGAGGGTTGCCCATTCAATAAGCCCCCGCTTTTTCTAGTATGGACTGGATGTTTGTAAATCCTCTTTCTTTAGCATGCTGAAGCGGAGTAACCCCTTCTTTATCGGGAATGTTTACATCAGCATTGTGCTCTATTAACATCTGTACAATTTGCTGATATTCTTTACCTCCACTTCCTAAAAGAACAGCTTCCATTAATGCAGTCCAGCCAAGATTGTTAATATGATTGACATCGATATCTGTATAAGTGAGAAGTTCCTTTACAACTTCAACATGGCTGCGCTCTGCTGCCGGAATTAATGCTGTATCGCCAAATTGATTCATTATCTTTGGATCCGCACCTGCTTCAATTGTTAACTTTAAAATTTCTAAAGTCCCCTCTGCTGCAGCATATAAAAATGGATTATCTTTGTGATTATCTTGAATATTTACATCTGCTCCAGCTGCCAGTAATGTTTTCGCAGTATCAATATGGTTATAATACGTCGCTGCCATAACTGGTGTTTCCCCTTGTGTACCTCTTACATTCAAATTTGCTCCGCTGTTTATCAATTTTACAACTGTTTCTGTATCTCCGAGCTGTGCTGAAAGTAATAACTGCTTATCCATCCAGTTCTCTTTCTTTGTATCTACGTCTTCCTTTTTCACTATCATCAACTCTGTTTGATTCTGTTTTCCGCAAGCCGTCATTACCACCAATAATCCAAGTAACACGAGAAATGAACCGTTTTTTCTTTGCACAGTCTCATCCCCTATGGAAGATTGTATTTTGCTAACCATTCCTTCATAACATACAATAACTCTTCTTGAATATTCTTATCCACAAGCCCTTTATATTCCTTCATTAAGCCTAGCATTGTATGATTTTTCTCAACTTCTCGTAAAATATGATTCATATTCGGAATGATGTGCCACTCTGCCTCACCTGCTACATATTCAGCAATATCCTTTGCTTGTTCTGGCGGCACTTGTATATCCCGATCTCCAGTAATCGCTAAAACAGGACATGTTACTCTCTCTAAGTACTCTACGACATTGTATTGAAATTGTTCACGTATCCACTTTGCATTTACCTTTGCCCCTTTTATTCGCATAACAGGATTTGATGATTGTTGTATTTTTCCCATCACCGTTTCATTCTGTTTCTTAATACGTTGTGGAAGTTTTAAAAAGCGATATAGCCATCCTCGAAATCCATCTGTTTCTTCTAGTTCTTTTACTACCATTTCCATTTGTTTTGGAAGTACCGTTTTCGAAGGTTCAGCTACGCCGCTAAGTAAAATTAAGTTAGCAACTGATTCCCTTACATAAATTGCGGGCGCAAGTAAAGCACCTTCACTATGCCCCAGAATTACGATTCGCTTTGGATCAATTTGCGGATGCTCCTTCAAAAAGCGTACGCAAGCAACCCCATCATCAATTAAGTCTGCAACACCTGTTTTGTAATAATCGCCCTCACTTTTGTGCGTACCACGCTTATCGTAACGCAGCGTTGCAAATCCTAATGACGTGAAATAATCTGCTAAATCTTTATATAAATGTAGTTTTAAACCGCGAACATTTCCATCCCGATCTCCTTTTCCAGTGCCGCCAATAAGTAAAATTGCCGGGTATGTTGGTGCGTCGTATGCCGGAATTGTTAACGTCCCTTGAAGTGAAACTGTACTTGCAATTGTAACAAACAATTCTTTCCCCATCTTTTTTATTCTCCCTTCCCATTTCTTTCAGGAATGATAATTGTTGAAATTGTTCTTCGCTTACGCTCTGGAGATGGCTTGCGCTCCATTGCTTTTAAAAATACTCCACTCATTTCCTGTATAAATTCTTGAAACTCCTCATCACTCATATAAAAACTTGCTTGTCGATATCCCACTCCGTCTTTCTCAAAATCAATATGATCTTGCTGCAAGTAATCTTTAAAATTTGCTATAAGCTGTGTGACAAACATCATGAAATATTGCATATGTTCTTCTTTTGTTACATCTTGCAAATCATTTTGTGAAACATTGGCCACACTGATATTTAACACATATAGTTTTTCAACTGTTCCTCGTATTTGTGTTTCCTGAGCAACTTGTAAAATATTTGCTGTTGTTAATTTTTCTAAATGACGATATAACGTCGCTTGTGGAATATGAGGTAATTTTTTAGCAAGCTGCTTTGCAGTTAATTTTTCCCCTCCAATAAACTCTTGAATAAGTTGAAATCGAATCGGATGAAATAATATATCCATCTTTTTTTCTTTCATATTTAAAACCCTACTTCCTTTTCTATATCTTATGATTATATTATCAATTATGATAACAAAAATAAATACAAAATTAATTTTAATTCATATTAAAAATATTAATAGATAGCAATGAATAGAACCCTTCGGTATATCATTTTTCGTTACAAAAAAACGAGCACATGTATTACTTACACACATACTCGTTTTTGTATTTTTTATATTTTAATAAAATGAAATTTATTCGCATCCCGTTATTAAAAAATCATCTTCTACTTTGCACAATACTGTATTCGTATCTACTTCCTGTCCAACTGCTACATCTACAGATAATACATTTCCACTAATTCCAACCGCTGCTTCTTCTAATATCCCTTTATTATTTCTAATAATAAGCAGCTTTTCCCATTCATATACATAAGACGTTTCATTGATTAACACTTCTTCTACTACTCCATTACATGGACTATAGACACTTTCAATAACTGCTTTCATACAAGCTCTACTCCTTACTTTCCTATTCAAAATCTCATTTTCCTCACCCATTCTAACACTGTTATTCCAGATCTTTTATATTTTAAAAGGTTTGAATTGTATTACATTTTCTAGTTATCTATACCAATATAATAAATCCGTCATATCATAAACCTGTGAACAAAATGAACTATATAAAAATTATGCTTTTAATAAATTTATTTCTCTAATTATTTACCAGTTATCCTTTATCACGTATTATGACCGTAATAACTTTATTATCTGAAAATTAAATCTTTTATTGTAAGCGCAATCAATCTATTAAGGAGGGATTTTTCATGTTAGCACTATTTGGATTTGCGATGGTATTTGTGTTCATGTTTTTAATTATGACAAGGCGAATGTCCGCACTAGTAGCCTTAATGCTTATTCCTACTTTATTTGCTGTAATAAGCGGTTTTTATGCTAATGTAGGTCCGATGATGCTAGCGGGGATTAAAAATCTAGCACCTACTGGTATCATGTTAATGTTTGCAATTTTATACTTTGGCATTATGATTGATAGCGGTTTATTTGATCCCGTTATTTCGAGAATATTAAAAGTGGTAAAAGGTGATCCATTAAAAATTGTTGTTGGAACAGCCATTTTAACATTACTTGTTTCTTTAGATGGCGATGGAACTACAACATATATGATTACTGTATCTGCTATGTATCCGCTGTATAAACGCCTTAATATGAATCCACTCATTTTGGCCGGAATTGTCATGCTAGGCGCTGGTGTAACAAATATTATTCCATGGGGTGGTCCTACTGCTAGAGCAATGAGCGCACTTGGCCTTGATGCTTCTCAATTATTTACACCGCTTATTCCTGCGTTAATTGGAGGGGCACTATGGGTTATTTTTGTTGCTTACATGCTTGGAAAAAAGGAACAGAAACGATTAGGAATCGTCGATATTCAATTTTCCAAAGCAGAGAAATCAGCTTTTACAGAACAAGCAGCAACTGTAGAAGTCTATGATTATAAACGCCCAAAATTATTATGGATTAATTTCTTATTAACTGTAGCTCTTATGACATGTTTAATTATGGAAATCTTACCTCTTCCTGTTTTATTCATGATTGCCTTTGCAATCGCTGTCATGATTAACTATCCGAACCTCGAACAACAAAAAGAACGGATTGCTTCTCATGCTGGAAATGTATTATCAGTTGTTTCCTTAGTATTTGCAGCTGGTATTTTCACGGGTATTTTATCAGGCACAAAAATGGTCGATGCGATGGCACATAGTTTAGTTGCTCTTATTCCAGATTCCCTTGGCCCACATCTTCCAATCATTACAGCCATTACAAGTATGCCATTCACGTTCTTTATGTCCAATGATGCTTACTATTTCGGTGTACTACCTATTCTTACAAAAGCTGCGGCAAACTATGGCGTTAGCGCTGCTGAGATGGGACGAGCTTCCTTATTAGGACAACCTGTTCATATGCTTAGCCCACTCGTTGCATCCACATATTTATTAGTAGGAATGGCAAAAGTTGATTTTGGAGATCATCAACGATTTACATTAAAATGGGCAGTTGGAACGACACTCTTTATGTTGTTCATTGCTATTCTTACAGGAGTAATTTCTTTTTAAAGTGAAACTTCCATCAGTGGGGGTCTTACTGTCCGCGAATAGCGGGATAAAAAAGCCTGCATCATAATAATTTGTAACATGTATAATCATGTTTTAGGCTAATAAGATAGAAATCGGACTCACTTATTCTATACAAGAAACTCCTTTCTCATAAGGAGTTTCTTTGTTTATCTACTCTGGGCTATTTCCCACAAAAAAGAGCAGCCCCTTTGTATACGAGCTGCTCTTCCCCTTTTTTAAATTATGAAGAAATAGGAAAATATCTTCTTTCTGGTCGTCCCACATTTCCATAAATCAGTTCAGCATAAATTCTCTTCTGTGAAATTAAATACTCTAAATATCGCCTTGCTGTCGAACGGCTGACTCCTGATTCTTTACTAAGCATTTCCGCAGTTATTCCGTTATCCTCCATTGTTAACACACACTGTAAAATTTTTTTTAGAGTCAAAGGATCAATCCCCTTAGGCGAATGTTCTATATGAGTACTCCCCCCCTGATTTCTCCTGTTCCATAAACTTTCAATCTGTTCTGGTGATAATTTTTGAGATTGCTTCAATTTCTCCACTTTATTTTGATAGTTTTCGAGACTTTCCTTGAACCTTTCAAACATAAGCGGTTTTACAATATAATCAAATACCCCGCCACGGAGTGCACGCTGAACAACCTCAACTTCAGATGCTGCAGTAATCATAATGACATCTGTATCTGGCACATTATGACGAATGAACGTTACTAAATCTGTTCCTTTCATATCAGGTAAATAAACATCAAGTAATACAAGCTGCGGCTTTACAAGCTCTATCCATTCCTTTGCTTGCTCCCCTGTTATTGCTGTACCCACTACAGTAAACCCTTCTACTTTATCAGTAAAACGGCGATGAATTTCAGCAATGCGAACATCGTCCTCTACAATTAACACCTCAATAGTTTGAGACATGTTATTCCCCTCTTTCCTTTGGTAACGCCACAATAAATAAAGCTCCCCCTAAGTCCCCTTTTTCAATCGTAATGTTACCATGCAATTCATCTACTAATTCTTTCACTTTAGCCAATCCATATCCACGCTTTTCGCCTTCTTTCGTGGAAAAACCTTTATGAAAGATATGTGCAACAATCTTATCATCAATTCCAGGTCCAGAATCTTCTACTTCAATAATAATTTCATCTCCAATATCTGTTACAAATAAGTTTACTATTTTCTTATTCTCTTCTTTTCTCTCTACTGCTTCGAAAGCATTCGTAATTAAATTGCCGAGAATTGATACAACATGGTTACTATCTATATGAGCTGGCAATTGTTTCAAACAACTCTCTCGATCTATTGTTAAATCAATTTTTAACTCTCTAGCACGATTATAAAAACCAACTATAATTCCTCCTAACCACGGATTTTGTAATTTTGTCATAATAAATTGTACAAAATCCTGCTGAATGGCCGTTTCTTTATGAATGAGTTCTATCGCTTCCTCATAAGACTCTAGTTGAATTAATCCTGATAATGTATATAAAAAATTCTTATATTCATGTGTCTGCGCACGAAGTGCTTCTGTATATGTTTTTACTTGTGAGAGTTCTTCAGTTAACTGATCAATCTCTGATTTTAGACGGAAACTAGAAACAACTCCGATTACTTCATTTTCTACTTTGACAGGCAATCGATTTACAATCACTACTTTCCCGTTTAAATCCATTTGTCGATCCAATTGTTCCTCTCCAGTCCGAAGTACTTCTAATATGGAAGAATTGGGCACAATTTGCAAAATAGGCTCCCCAATAACAGACTCCTCTTGCCTTAGAGAAAGGATGTCGCAGGCTGCATGATTTACTAAACTAATACATCCTCGTTTATCAATAACTATAATCCCTTCACGTACAGATTGAATTACAGCGCTATGCTCCTCATACAAAGAAGAAATCTCTTCCGGCTCTAATCCAAACATTAATTTTTTAATACCCCGTGCCAAATAGACAGAACCAACAATACCTACTACAAGTCCACATACAGCTACCCACAAGATTGGAACACTATGTTTTTCTATTACTTCATGTATATCCTCCGCAAGAAACCCCACGGACACAACTCCTATAACCCTATTCGTTTCATCACGAATTGGAACTTTCCCGCGTACAGAAAGCCCTAAAGTTCCAGTCGCCTTTGATACGTAAGACCTTCCCTCTTTTAGCACACCTTCGTTATCTCCACCAACCATTTTTTCACCGATTCTATCTGGTACAGGATGCGCGTAACGAATTCCTTCCTTATTACCGACTACAATAAATTCTGCGCCCGTTTCAGCTCGAATTTGTTCTGCAATTGGCTGAATCACTTCAGATGGATGATTTGTATGAAATGCATTACGAATTTCTGGTATAGAAGCCACTGTCTTAGCTACCTGTAAAGCTCTTTTCCCAATTTGATCTTCCATGCTATCAGATAATATGTAATAAAATAAAATACTCATTTGAACGATAACAAACAAAACAAGAATACCTATAAATAATGCAACTCTTGGCTGCAATCTTAGTTTTTTCAGTTTCAAAGCAAGATCCCCTAACTGATACCACACTTTATTTTTTAGAATATACAGAAATTTAATTCTGCATGATATGAACCATATTCCCCTTATCTATATTGTACTAAGAGATCTATTTCCTATACAAGCTATGAATCTATAACCAGCCTTATAGCAATGTAATCCCTATGTTACTTGATTCAATTATATCCAACCCCTTTTTTAGATATATTAAAAATAAGAAAACCCTAGAGTTTTTTCTAGAGTTTTCTTATTTTTAACTAATTATTCTCTTTGTTTTCTTCAACTACTTGCACAACCATTTTTTCCTTAGGTGTCTGCTGCACTGCACCTTTTCCTGCAAAACTCTCCAGCAATTCTTTTAAATCAATGCCAGAAGAAGCTTTTAATGTTTCTTGCATGGTCGCCATTAAATCTGTTGCATAGCCTGCTACTTTACCAGCACCGCTGTTTTTTCCACCGCCGCCTGTATCCACAACTGTAATTTTGTCGATATTACTAAGCGGGCTTGCAATTTCTTTCGCATAACTTGGTAACATTTTGAGTACCATATCCATAATCGCTGCTTGACCGTATAGTTCGAATGCTTCAGCAATTTTTTGTTTTGCTTCTGCTTCGGCAAGACCTTTTAGTTTAATAACGTCTGCTTCGGCTGTACCTTGTGCTTTTTGTACTTCTGCTTTTGCTAAACCTTCAACGCGTACTTCTTCTGCCCGCGCTTTTGCTTCCGCTTCAATTTTATACTGATCAGCATCTGCTTTTTTAATTTGTTTCACTTTTTCTGCTTCGGCCGCTTGCTCAACTGCATAACGATCAGCGTCTGCTTTTTTCTTTACTTCTGCATCGTATTGCTTTTCACGGCGAGCAATTTCTTTTTCTTCTAATTCAATTTGTTTTTCACGCTCAATAATTTTTACACGCATTTGTTCTTCTGTTACACCTTGTTGTGCTTTTGCTTGCTGTAATTCATATGAAAGGTCCGCATCAGCACGTGCTTGTTCTTGCTCCCTTTTATATGATTGCACCTTTAATTCTTTATGTTTCTCAGCTTCAGCAATTTGTGCATCGCGTTGATACTCTGCTTCTTTTGCTTCTTTTTCAGCACGCGCCTTTTCAATCCTTGCCTCTTTTTCTCGTTCTGCGTTTGCAATTTGTGCATCACGTTTTACTGTCGCAATTTGCGGTTGGCCAAGTGCATCTAAATATCCGTTTTTATCACTAATCTCTTTAATCGTAAATGATACAATGCGAAGTCCCATCTTCTTCAAATCAGTCGAAGCAACTTCGTGTACTTTCTGGGCAAACTGTTCTCTGTTACTATACGCATCTTCTACTGTCATCGAAGAAAGAATTGCTCGTAAATGCCCTTCTAACACTTCTTTTGCCTCTACCTTTAGCTCTTCTGTTTCTTTTCCTAAATATTGCTCTGCTGCTGTTGATACTTCTTCAATTGTAGAACCTACTTTAATAATAGAAACACCATTTACTGTTACAGGAACACCTTGCTTCGTATATGTATCGCGTGTTCCTACTTCTAGCTTATAGTTTAGTAAGCTAAGAGGTTCCGCTTGTTGCATAATCGGCACAACAAATGTACCGCCGCCGCGAATAATTTTAATCTTCTTACCATCATCTGTTGTAACAACATTTTTCCCGGTGCCGAGCCCACTTCCTGTTACAATCAAGGCTTCATCCGGCCCAACAGTACGATATTTTGTAATAAAAACTAAAATAAGGATTGCTAATATCGCTAATAAAACACCGCCAATAATTAATGGAACCATAATATATCCCCCTTACAATTTAGGTTTTTTTAAAGAACAAGTTATGTTTTGCACAAGCAAAACACCATCTTGTACTCCTTCTACAATGACATAAGACCCTTGGGAAATATCTTTTTTCCCAACTGTTTTTGCCGGTATCGCATTGCTTCCAAATTGAGAGGACACCAGCACCTCACCAAAACCTTCTTTCGGAATCGTAATCAGCACTTCACCCTTGCAGCCAATAAATTCATCCATACGCTGCACTGTATTTTGCTCTGCTTTAGAAATGGGTGCTAAAACAAGCATTTTCATTGTAATAACACCAACAAGTGCAAGAAAAAAAGAAATAACAAAAATAGAAACACTACTCCAAGGAAATATATATTCTAATATGTAACCAAACCCACATAGCATAGCAAGAAAACTAAATAACAGTGTAAAAGGCGAAGTAGCTCCGCTTGATATACTAAAAAGAGATTCTAAAATATCCCCAAAAAGCAAATAAAGAATGGCAATAGCTGCAGTTATAATAAGTCCATATAAATAAATTGTTTCAATTGGAAAATGAAATAACATACTGCTTCACCCCTTTCACCATAAGCGAAACTTTAATCAATGAAGGTTTTTTCTCCAATTTACCCTCTTCCCTTTTTGCTGAATTTTGAAATAGTGATATCACTGCCCTTTTCTTAATATGCATTCTACCTCCCTTCTAATTATCTTAATTTTCAGTTATTTAAACTTTTAAAAATAGAGCCTTATACTACAGACTCCCAAAAAAAGAACAGGAGGAAGCTATGGTGACAGCCTCCTCCTGAAAATAAATTACTATATTATACATTTATAGAATACATTTTTTTACATAAAAAGTAAAGAATTATATATATTGGTGTTTTCTTTGTAACTCAATTTTATCCCTATACTATCTATATTTTATTGATGTATTCATTATGATCATATCAATAAAATATAATGTTTCGTTTTTAAAATTATATATTTTTATAAAAAATACTGTAAATCAACTCGAATTATCCAAACAAAATACTGCTGCTGTAGCAAGTTTAGTATCACCCATGACTATTTTTGATTCAATAGACTTTATCGCAGGAAAAACAAAACTTCACTCCTTTGAACTTGTACGTTGTGTTCGCACAACAAAAGTATACATTCAAAACTCTGTAAATAAAGAGTTCGAAAAAAACGAACAAACAACACGGAATTCTAGCAAGTTTGACATTTCATTTGAAGTTGAATTAAATATTACTTTAAACTTTAAAACATTGTAGAAACAATGTCTTTTTTTATTATTATTCTCTAATTCAATTTATGATAAAATCTTTTAAGCATCCTATAAATAAGGAGTCTTGTCCTATGGAAAATTTCTCTAAAGGTTTATTAATTATATTTCTAATTTTAATATGTAGTTGTATTGTTTTCGGTATATAACATAGTTTTTATTATTGAACTCCCCCCGCCTTAGGGGATGAATCGCTAGAAATGATAAACATGGAGCAAAAATCTGTATTATAAATAGACGCGGATTTTTATGCATTTATGGACAAACAAATAAGCCTTCCTCATGTGAAGAGAATATCTTAATCACATAGGAGGGAAAACATGAAAAAAGAACAACTCATTCTTACTATACTTGGAAGCAGCGGCGGTGCTGCTCGCGCATTTTTATCTTTATTAAATCATGCTGTGAAAGACATTCATAATCCTTTATACTCTCAGTTGCAAAACTGTTCCATTCATTTAATTGACATAAAGCAAAAACCGCAATCCTATTTTAAAGATACGTATCCTGCATTATACGATAGTTTTACATTCCATGTGTTCGATCTAAGCGATAACACATTATTTCGAAATCATCTACAAAAAACGGGGACAACCCTAGTCATTGATGCTTCCTTAGCAGATGCAGTAGAAATGTTAACATGCTGTAATGAATTTGGTGTGCATTATATTAATACGGCACTGCAATCACCAAAAATCGATGCGAATGAGCATATAAAACGCTTCAGTTTACTAGAAAGACAAAATTTCTTTGAGGAGCATAAACCTACCTTCACACAAATGACAGGTATTATTTGTTCCGGTATGAATCCCGGCGTCGTTCAATGGATGGCAATTAAATTAATGAAGCAAAATCCTACGGAAATCCCCGTCGCTTGTTTCATCGTCGAACACGATACAACTTTCTATCATGATCCAACTCTTATTAAAGAAAAAACAGTATACTCGACATGGTCTCCAGCAGGTTTTTTAGAAGAAGGCATTTTAAACTATCCTCTTTTTATGAAACATCAAACCCCCATTCTCTTATGTAACACCGCTTATGAACAAGAGTTTAAAGTAACATTAGGAGATAAACAGTTTTTCGGTTGTTTAATGGGGCACGAAGAAGTAATTAATCTCGGAAAATTGTACGATATGGAGGTTGGCTTTCTGTATCGTATCAATGATTATATGACACAATTAATCCATGACAATCAACATAACATTGATGAACTATGGAGCTGGAATCATCACGTATTAAATCCCGAAATGGGACAACTTATCGGTGAAGACTTAATTGGTGTATTACTTGTGTATAAAGACAAAGAAGTATATATGTACAATACAACTGCTACCCAACATGTGTACACACAATACGGAACAAACGCAACCTATTTTCAAGTAGCTTGCGGCGTTTACGGGGCACTCGCTAGCCTCTTACTCGATGATTTACCACTTGGTTGTCATTTTGTAGATGAACTTCTGTTAAATACAGATTCAAAGTACGGTCAGTATCTTTCTTATTATATGAAAGATTTTGTAATAGGAGAAAATCATACAACAGATGGTTTATTATTTGATCGCATGAAAAAGATTGAGTAGTTTTTTCTACTCAATCTTTTTGGTTTCACTTAAAAACAAAAACCCCTGCACTTAGGGGTTTAAGCCATCTGCTCTTTCGATTCTTCACGGAAAAAGCTTTTCATCGCATGAAACACGTCAGCTTTTTGTTTTAAAATATAATAGCGAAACTTCTCATCTTTCACATTTTTATATGCTGACATGAGTGTACTGTGACGATTGTACTGATTCACTTCTCCGTACCCAAACATGTTAGATACTGTCATTAACTCTTGCACAAGTTTCACACAGCGGGCATTATCAGATGTTAAATTATCTCCATCTGAGAAGTGGAACGGGTATATATTATAGCGTTCCGGAGAATATTTTGTTTCAATCAATTCTAATGCTTTTCTGTATGCTGATGAACAAATTGTTCCACCGCTTTCACCTTTTGAGAAAAATTCTTCTTCTGTAACAACCTTTGCTTCTGTATGGTGTGCGATAAATTCAATATCTACTGTTTCATATTTCGTGCGTAAAAAACGTGCCATCCAGAAGAAAAAGCTACGAGCCATATATTTTTCCCAAAGTCCCATCGAACCGCTCGTATCCATCATCGCTAACACAACAGCTTTTGATTCCGGCTTCAAGACTTCGTTCCACGTACGGAATTTTAAATCTTCTTGTTTAATTGGATGAAAAGCTGGATTGCCATTCATTGCATTTCGTTTATAAGCAGATATCATTGTCCGTTTTTTATCAATGTTTCCCCAAAGTCCTGTTTTACGAATGTCGTTAAATTCAATGTGTTCAATACGATTTTCATCCCGTTCTTTCTGCTTTAAGTTAGGAAGCTCTAATTCCTTAAAAAATGCTTGCTCAAGCTCTAAAATCGATACCTCTGCCTCGTAGTAATCTTCTCCTGCAGAGTCTCCGGCTCCTTTCCCTTTCCCTGGTCCCTTTTGCTTTTGGCCACTCGATCCATCTCTCGCTACAACATCACCGACTTTACTATCACCTGTTCCTTGACCGACATGTTTATTTTTATCATAGTTATAACGAATTTTATATTCATCTAATGAACGAATTGGTATTTTTACAACATCCCTGCCATTGGACATGATAATACTTTCTTCTGTAACAAGGTCTGGTAAATTATTTTTTATTGCCTCTTGTACTTTTTCTTGATGCCGTTGTTGGTCATCATGTCCTTTCCGATGGAGGGACCAATTTTCCTGTGAAACCGTATAATTATATTGATTTTCTTCTTCCATTCCTTTCCCTCCTTACTTAGTTTTTTATGATTTCACTTAAACACAGATTAAAACATTAGCTTCTTCGTTAGAAAACAAACAGTGAAAAAACAAATCCTACTAAGAAAAATTTCCTTCTACATTTTCATAATTAAGAAAGAAACACAATGCATTGTTGCACACTTTACAGCTGCACAACATATTGTATTGTGTTGGCTTTTTTCTGTATGAATGGTTGGTTACTCTATCATATGCTCGTTGTGAAAATAATTGACAAATAAATTCATAAGATTGCATTTTAATTTACTCATAATGGACAAGCACCTCTTATAATTGAAAAAATATAAAAAAGCTGCCTCCTTCCAAGAGACAGCTTTTCTTTTTCTACAACTATGATTATTATCGATTTAACAAACTACCTACATAACGCAGTAATTCGTTTGCAGATGTGGAATTATAGCCATGTTCATCAATTAATCGTGCTACAACATTATTAATTTTCTTCAGCTGATTTTCATCCGGCGTTTTCGTTGAAGTCGTAATCTTCACAACATCCTTCAAATCGGCAAATAGTTTCTTCTGGATTGCTTCACGAAGACGCTCATGTGAATTATAATCAAATCGCTTCCCTTTGCGAGCATATGCAGAGATACGAATTAAAATTTCTTCACGGAACGCTTTCTTCGCATTTTCAGAAATGCCAATTTGTTCTTCAATGGAGCGCATAAGTTTTTCATCCGCACTCATTTCTTCTCCAGTTAATGGATCACGTAGTTTCGATTTATTACAGTATGCTTCTACGTTATCTAAATAATTATCCATAAGTGTCTTCGCAGATTCTTCATATGAATATACAAATGCTTTTTGTACTTCTTTCTTCGCAATTTCATCATACTCTTTACGTGCTAATGAAATGAAATTCATATAGCGCTCACGATCTTCATTGCTAATAGATGGATGTTGATCTAAGCCATCCTTTAAAGAACGTAGTACATCTAAAGCATTAATTGATGCTACTTCTTTACGAATAATTGTAGAAGAAATACGATTGATAACATAACGCGGATCAATTCCACTCATACCTTCATCTTGATATTCGCGCTGCAGTTCCTCTACATCAATAGCATTGTATCCTTCTACCATTTCACCATCATATAAACGCATTTTCTTAATTAAATCGATGTCTGGCCGCTTCGGATCTTTTAAGCGTGTTAAGATTGTAAACATTGCTGCAACGCGAAATGTATGCGGTGCAATATGAACATTGGCAACATCACTTTCATGAATCATTTTTTCATAAATATGCTCTTCCTCACTTACCCGTAAGTTATATGGAATTGGCATTACAATAATCCGCGAATGAAGTGCTTCATTTTTCTTATTAGAAATAAAAGAACGATATTCTGTTTCATTCGTATGCGCAACAATTAATTCATCTGCGGAGATCAGTGCAAATCGCCCTGCTTTAAAATTTCCTTCCTGCGTTAACGATAATAAATGCCATAAAAACTTTTCGTCACATTTTAACATCTCTTGAAATTCCATCATCCCACGGTTCGCTTTATTTAATTCTCCGTCAAAGCGGTAAGCGCGTGGATCTGATTCTGAACCAAATTCAGCAATAGTAGAAAAATCAATACTACCTGTTAAATCAGCAATATCTTGTGATTTCGGATCAGATGGACTAAATGTTCCAATCCCTGTTCTGCGATCTTCTGAGAAGAAAATACGCTCCACAATTACATCTTCAATTCTGCCCCCATACTCTTGTTCTAGACGCATTAAGTTTAATGGTGACAAGTTTCCTTCAATTCGCACGCCATACTCTGCATAAAAATCATCACGTAAATGATGAGGAATAAGATGAAGCGGATCTTCATGCATTGGGCACCCTTTTATTGCAAAAACTGAACCGCGATCTGTATGTGAATATGCCTCTAATCCGCGCTTTAACATCGTAACTAATGTAGATTTCCCACCACTAACTGGTCCCATTAACAATAAAATCCGTTTTCTTACATCTAAACGTTTTGCAGATGGATGAAAATACTCTTCTACAAGGCGCTCTAATGCTTCTTCTAATCCAAATAATTGATTACTAAAGAAATTGTATTTTTTCCGGCCGTCTACTTCCTCAATTCCAGCATCCTTAATCATATTATAAATACGAGAATGTGCTGTTTGCGCCACCCATGGTCTTTCTTTCAGAATTTCTAAATAGTCAGCAAATGTACCTTCCCACTTTAAGCGTTCTTCTGCTTCCCGGTGCTGTTCGATTTTCTTTAAAATATCCATTATAGCTCCTCCCCCATCTCCTTGTTCAAGCGGATTATTATAAAACTATGCGAGGATGTCCTTAAACATTCATACGAATCAAAATGAAATCACATACAAACTTTATAAATTTTATTACCAAAATTGAAAGAAAATTCGTTATAATACAAGTAATGGGGAATGAATATGAATGGGAGGCTAAATTCTCATGAAACTTTTATTAATTTTGGGTGTTATGCTCACATTTCTCACTGCAATTTTTACATCAGGATATAATGATAAACCAGGAACAAAATAAAAAGTGATGAGCTTGATGCTCATCACTTTTTATCTGTTTTAAAATAGAATCTCTCAATATCGTTTATAGAAAGAGGCTTATTAAAATAATAACCTTGGGCCAAAATCGCATTTTTTTCTTTCAAAAATTGAATTTGTTCTGCCTCCTCTACTCCTTCGGCAATAACATTCAATCCCAGTGTGTGGGCAAGATCAATAATAGCTGTCGTAATATTTGTCCCCTTTTCATCCGCACCCACTTCTTGCATAAAAGATCGATCAATTTTTAAAGTATCAATGGGATATTGTTTTAAGTAGCTAAGCGATGAATATCCTGTTCCAAAATCATCAAGATGAATTTCCAACTGCTTTTCTTTTAAGCGAATAAGCACTTTCTCTGATAATTCTTTATGCATTAAAGCTCCTTCTGTAATTTCAATTGTTAGTAAATGCGACGGAATACGATATGTTGTTAAAGCATTCGTAACGGCCTCTATTAATTTAAAAGAACGAAAATGCTTTGCAGAAATATTTACTGCAATTGGTACAGGAGTAATCCCCTTGTCCAACCATTCACGTATTTGTCTGCACACTTCATGTAATACCCACTCATCAATTTTAAGAATAAATCCCGTTTTTTCTGCAAGTGGAATAAACTCTTCAGGTGACACATTTCCGAGTTCTTTATTGTTCCAACGAAGCAAAGCTTCCATCCCTACCATCTCTTCTGTCACAATATTAATTTGCGGCTGATAATATACTGTAAACTCATTACGCTCTAGAGCTTGATGCAATTGATTTTCCATCATAAATTGTTTCTCACGCTGCGCATTGAGACCGCAATGGTAGAAGCTATAGTTACCTTTTCCTTGCTCTTTTGCATGTACTAATGCTACGTCCGCACATTTTAATAATATTTTCTCATCTTCTCCGTCTGTAGGTGACATTACAATTCCAATAGAAGCATTTATATATACTTCCTCTTCCTTTATGACAAAACGCTTCTCCATTCCTTTTAATAACATCCGAACAAATTTTTCAACGCACTCTTTATCTGTATGTTCTTTTACAATCACAAATTGATTACCATGCTCTCGAAAGAGATATGCTTCCTTTGGAAGAAGAGATTTTAAACGTCTTGCCACTTTTTTTAATACTTCGTCTCCAGTTTCATAACCAAATATATCATTGATCAAATGAAACTGATCTAAGTCTATAAGAATCAGTGTAAAGTTCTTTTTTCCCCTTAACAAATGAGCTAACATTTCTGTACATGAAATACGATTCAATAGGCCTGTCAGTTGATCATAGTAGGCTAGATGTTCTGTTTTCCGTTCATTTAGTATCTGCTTCGTAATATCCCGTGCTATAAAATATACACCAGTAATCTGGCTGTTAATAATAATTGGAACAGTTTTAAACGATACATACAATTCGTAGCCATTTTTATGATCAGATTTTTTGGCAGAAACCTGGTTAGTATAACCTTGTAACGCATCTTGAAACATGTTTTTAAATTTATTTATGTCCTCATCTGCAATATATTGAAAGATAGATTGATTTTTCAACTCAGCATCACTGTAACCAAAAATCGTATATGTCGCAGGATTTGTATACATAATTTTTCCCGTTAAGTCAAGCGATATAATAGCATCATCATTATATTCTAATAAGGATTGAAATAACATTTGCTTTTCTTGGATTTCTGCCTTCTCCTGTATCTGCTCTGTAATGTTACGTGTAATACAAATAATATATTGGCATGTGCCATCCTCTGAACATATTGGATTTAATGATGACTCATAATGTGAAATTTCTCCTGTATGTAAGGTCACATAATCACGAAACGTACTTGCTTTTTTCTTTTGTAAGACATCCTCATATTGTACTTGTAGTAAATGGGCAACATCTGAAGGTAATAATTCTTGAAATGTCTTACCATAACAACTTTCATCTAAATTCGCATATTGCAGCCCTTTCTCATTCACATATATATATTGAAACCATTTATTTTCTACAACTTTTACAATAAACACTAAATCTTGAATGGCATGAAGCAATCCTTGGTGAATTAAATTCATATCTATATCCTGTAAAAAGCTAACTATACTTTTCTTGTTTTTACATAATTCTTTCATCAGCATCGCAACCTGTCTTATTTTGTATTTATATATACTATTTTAGCGTAATTTGTCGTTTTTTTAAACAGATGCAAATTTTTATCAAAAATATTAATTTTCTTCCAAAAAAAAGCCGTCATAGGACGGCTTTTAATAAACGATTTCTACATCTAATCCTGGATAATTTTGTTGACGCAATGCCTCATAAATTAAAATTGCTGCAGTATTAGATAAGTTTAAAGAACGGACTTTATCAGTCATTGGGATGCGTAAGCAATGATCAAAATTCTCTTCAATCACATTTGCTGGAAGACCATTTGTTTCTCTTCCAAATACGAAATAGTAATCTTGTTCTACATTGCCATAATCAAATGTCGTGTGGGCTTTCTCACCATACTTTGTTAAGTAGAAAAACTCACCATTTGCATTTTTTTCATAAAATTCCTCAATAGAATCATAATACGTAATTTTTACGTGTTCCCAATAGTCTAATCCAGCACGCTTTAACGCTTTATCGTCAGTAGAAAATCCAAGCGGTCTAATTAAATGTAATTCCGTACCCGTTGCTGCACAAGTACGCGCGATATTACCTGTATTCGCTGGAATTTCTGGTTGATATAAAACAACATGTATTCCCACAATGTTCACCTCAATCTTTTTCTACTACGTATTATACCACTTGGGCAAAAAATCTCTAGTCGTTATCGAGAATATGAAAAAACTTATATTTCATTTGCGGTGTATACTTACTTGAGTCTTCATAATTCCAATAACGCCTGCGACTATTGGCAGAATGCGCATTTACAAGGGGCATACCATTCGCATCTTTTGCTACGACAATCGTTGTATGATTCCATCTTCCATCATCTTCAAAATCATATACGATCACATCCCCAAGCATAAGATCTTCTGGTTTCTCCATTTGTTTTGCTCGAAGTCCTGCGGAAGTACTTGATAAGTACCAATGAAAGGAATGTGCTACCGCCCAGCTCCAGCTCCATTGGCTGTTTTGCTGCCACCACCCACTGCGAATATTCGGATATCCAGTCATCGGCGTTTCCCCGGCATGAAGACATTGTGAAATAAAATTTGTACAATTATCAGGGAAGTTCTGATAAGCTGGATTACGGTCATCCCACCACCGCTCTGCATATTTTACTGCCTCTAATCGATTATAACTATATGGGATATATTGTCCTTTTCCCTTTATTACTTCTCGTTCTAACGTTCCAATTTTCTCTTCATCCATTGGTGTTCCAATCATTATATCTTGCGTGATACATCCATCTTCTAATCGTAAACGCCTCTCCATTTGTTCTTCCTCTACATAAAATAAATGATGATGACGAATGAGATACTGAAAATGAATTTGATAATCTACCTCATCATAGTTAACGCCTTTTAACTGTCTAATAAAAGATACATTAGCATTGCTCTTTACAATTTCAGCATTTCGCTGCTTAAAGAGCGTCCGTTTACGCTGTAGCATATCAACAATATCATCTGAAATTTCTTGTTCATCTATACGTTTATTTGTTATATAATCCAATTGCCTTTGAAGGCATTCTTGAAGATGCTGTTTTACAGTCATAACGCTTCCCTCCCCCTATTACAATATGAGGGAATGGGCAATAATCTGCTATTTTTTCTCAGCTAATAGTTCAAGACCACGATTCATTTCATGAAGTACTTCTTCATCTTTCTCCCGCTCTTTTGCTTTTTCAATAGCCTCTTGAACCCCTTCTCCACCAATTTTACCTAGTGCCCACGCCGCTGTTCCACGAATAACGGGACGAGGATCTTCTTTCATTACGGCAACTAAATCAGGAATAGCCGTCGTATCTTTAAAATGCGCAAGTGCCAAAATCGCATTTCTCTGCAATGGCTTTTTCCCCCGCCACGAACCAGACATAATACCATACTTTTCTTTAAAGTCACGATTGCTAATGGTCAGAAGGGGCTTTAATAGCGGCTTTACAAGTTCAGGATCTGGTTCCATTTCTGGGTGATTATGAAAATCCATCCCTTTATTTTTTGGACAAACAGTTTGACACGTATCGCATCCGTAAATGCGATTTCCAATCTTATCTCGGTATTCTTCCGGAAGAAATCCTTTCGTTTGCGTTAAAAACGCAATACACTTTTGAGCATTTAATTGTCCGCCTTGGACAAGCGCCCCTGTTGGACAAACATCAATGCACTTTGTACAGCTCCCGCATTGATCTTCAATTGGAGTATCTGGTGGAAAAGGAATATTTGTAATCATCTCACCCAAATACACATACGAACCAAATTCCGGCGTAATAATGGAACAGTTCTTTCCGCTCCACCCAATGCCTGCTCGCTCTGAAACGGCTCGATCGCTTAACTCTCCCGTATCTACCATCGATTTTACTTCTATCCCTGGTAAACGTTCAATTAAATATGCTTCCAGCTTCTCTAAACGATCACGCAGAACGAGATGATAATCTTGTCCCCAAGAAGCACGGCAAAAAATACCTCGTCGCTCACCACGTTTGCTTAGCGGTGCATTTTTCAATTTTGAAGGATAAGCCAATGCAATCGCAATAATTGATTTTGCACCTGGTAATAATAATTGCGGATTCGTTCTTTTTTCTATATCAGACTCTTCAAATCCAGATTGGTATCCTAATTGTTGCTGCTGCATAAGTCGTTGCTTTAACTCTTCAAATGGCGAAGCGCTCGCAAAACCTATTTTATCAATTCCAATTGTTTTACTATAAGCTATCACATCTTGCTTTAATTGTTCAAAGTTCACACTTACTCTGCTACTGAAAATGTGTACAAACATACCTATTCAGAGTTTTCCTGCTTCTACAAACCCTGCCTCGACACTTTGGCTTGTATAGTTCCATAGGCGTAAATTTCCGCCTAGTTACTGGTATATATGTTGATTAATTAAATTCATACAACATATTCTGTTTATTGAGGTTCCGCCTCTTTTCAGTAACAGTTTTACCGCCTTTCTTTTTATAGAATCCATATAGAGGTTGCTGTTCACGCTTTAATGTCCTCATTAATTATGTTTCATTTATATTTACAAACGATTCACCGCTTCTTAATATATTCACTGATAAATATCCCACTTTGTTAAACAATACATATTATAGGAAATTCCACATTACTATTTTCACATATATTCCTGCATTCCAAACATAAAAAAACGCAATACCTCGTTTATCTAAGAAACGAAACACTGCGTTGATCACAATTATTATGGGAATTTGGAATGAGATTTGGAGCGGGTGAAGAGAATCGAACTCTCGACCAGAGCTTGGAAGGCTCTTGTTTTACCACTAAACTACACCCGCAAATATAAAGAAAATATTAATTTTTTGTTAACTTATGTTAAGAAGTATAGCATGGAATATTAGGTGTTGCAAGAATTTTATCGAAAAAAGTCGAAAAAGTGATGAATTATTCATCACTTTTTCGCTTCTTTCTCAATTGCATTTTTAATACTATCATAGTCTGGGTTAGCAAGTTTACCATTTACGTATATGGATGGTGCACCTTGTACTTTTAACTTCTGAGCAAGGTCAAGATCCTTCTGTACTTTATCTTTTATTTCCTTACTATTTAAATCCTTTTTAAACTCCGTTACATCAATACTAGGTAGCTTTTGCTTTACGATATTTACTAATAGATCCTCTGTAATCCACTTTTCATCTTCATTCTTTTGATTTTGATATATTTCATCATAAAATGCCCAAAAAGCTTTTGGATCTTGCTTATAAATCGCTTCTCCAGCAGCTGCTCCTAAATCAGAATCTTTCCCAATGAATGGAAAGTTAATAAAATGCAGCTGAACTTTCCCTTTGTTAATATACTCTTCTTTTAAACGTGGTAATACCGTTGCATCCCATGTACGACAAGCTGGACATTTAAAATCTCCAAACTCAACAATATGAATCGGAGCATCTTTCTCTCCTAACGATTGTTGTGTGCCATATAAAAATGTATCTTTTCCATTTTCCGTCTTGTTACTCACGATGCTATATGCAATTGTCCCAATTACAATCAGTGCCGCAATAGAAAAAATAACGCCGAGAATTATAATATTTTTTGATTTCATACACATTCCTCTTTAATGTTTTTATTCTTTGTATGATGCTTATACACATTACTCATGATATCAATTCTCATATAAACAGTCCATTGAAGTCGCTCACAAAATCAGCAAAATTAAACAAATGTGACAATATTGTGTCTCACTTCTCTTAAATTCATTCACTAAAAAAAGAGTAAGTTCATTTTGAACTTACTCTTAACTAACCGCTTTTTCCTGCTGTACTGGTTGACTTTTTGGAATATCATTACGAATAATAAGCTTTTCATTTGTAGCTTGTACATATTCCGCGTGAGTTATATATCCTTCTCGTTCCATAAGCTTTAACACCATATTACGTCTTTCTACAGCTTTATCATAGTGCTGTACAGGCGAATAATAAGTAGGAGCTTTCACAACAGCTGCAAGCATAGCACTTTCACTTAATGTTAATTGATCTACCGTTTTACCAAAATAAAGCTTCGCCGCATTCTCAACGCCCCATGCTCCTTCTCCATAATAAATATTGCTTAAGTACAGTTTTAAAATCTCATTTTTCGTAAATGTTCGCTCAATTTTTTTTGTATAGAAAACTTCATTCCATTTACGAGAAAATGTTCGGTCTGTTGTTAAAAAAACATTTTTAGCAAGCTGCTGAGTTATTGTACTGCCACCTTGTACAACACCGCCCGCCTTTATATTTTCCACTGCCGCTCTAACAATTGCAATATAGTCTAGCCCATTATGATGATAGAAGCGCTTATCTTCTGTTGCAATAAATGCATTACCTAACTGTTCTGGCACCTCAAAATGAACAGGTACTTTCAATTTACTTATATCTTTTTGTTCAATCATTTTATTTCCAACAAATAATAATGCACAACTTAGTACTACTAATAATATAAGAGCTTTATACAAAAATTTTGTTCTCGGAATTAAAGTAATATTATGATCAAAAGCAGTACGAGATACTGTTCGTTCTTTCACGACAGACACCCCCCGTTTCTCTAACATTCATTGTTCTTGATTTAAGAATACCTTGCTTTTTAAAAATATCCAATCGATTTCTCTTACAACTACCTTACAAAGTTGTAAGAGAAATCACTTGAAAGAAAAAAACGTTTCCCACTGCAGTAGGAAACGCTTAATATTATAGAGTATCCACTCATATTTTACACTTATAAATAAACACAAAAAAAACGAGTTATCCTCGTCTAAACAGTACCGATGGTCGGGGTCGAACCGACACTCCTTACGGAACACGATTTTGAGTCGTGCGCGTCTGCCAATTCCGCCACATCGGCATAATATGGAGGCGGCAACCGGATTCGAACCGGTGGTAAAGGTTTTGCAGACCTCTGCCTTACCACTTGGCTATGCCGCCATATTAAATTTGGAGCGGAAGACGGGATTCGAACCCGCGACCCCAACCTTGGCAAGGTTGTATTCTACCACTGAACTACTTCCGCAAAAATGGCTGGGCTAGCTGGATTCGAACCAGCGCATGACGGAGTCAAAGTCCGTTGCCTTACCGCTTGGCTATAGCCCATCGAATAATTAATACATTATATGATTTATTATCATTTTTATTACTTTAAATATCCAAACTCGACATTTAGTATATTATCACAATTAATTTGAATTGTAAAGTAATATTAAAAATGGGGCGACTGATGGGAATCGAACCCACGAGTGTCGGAGCCACAATCCGATGCGTTAACCACTTCGCCACAGCCGCCATGCTGTGTTGGCAGGGGCAGTAGGAATCGAACCCACACCGGAGGTTTTGGAGACCTCTGTTCTACCGTTAAACTATGCCCCTATATAAAATGTAAATGGTGGAGGGGGGCAGATTCGAACTGCCGAACCCGAAGGAGCGGATTTACAGTCCGCCGCGTTTAGCCACTTCGCTACCCCTCCGACTTACATGGTGCCGGCTAGAGGACTTGAACCCCCAACCTACTGATTACAAGTCAGTTGCTCTACCAATTGAGCTAAGCCGGCATTATAATGTATAAAAATTGCTATTTATTTAAAATGGTGGCTCGGGACGGAATCGAACCGCCGACACGAGGATTTTCAGTCCTCTGCTCTACCGACTGAGCTACCGAGCCTTCATAAATGGCGGTCCCGACCGGGGTCGAACCGGCGATCTCCTGCGTGACAGGCAGGCATGTTAACCACTACACCACGGGACCATTTGGTTGCGGGGACAGGATTTGAACCTGCGACCTTCGGGTTATGAGCCCGACGAGCTACCAGACTGCTCCACCCCGCGATGATATTTATAAAATTATATGGTGGAGGATGACGGGATCGAACCGCCGACCCCCTGCTTGTAAGGCAGGTGCTCTCCCAGCTGAGCTAATCCTCCAAAGTGGTGACCCGTACGGGATTCGAACCCGTGTTACCGCCGTGAAAGGGCGGTGTCTTAACCACTTGACCAACGGGCCAAAATGTTATGGCGGAGAGCAAGGGATTCGAACCCTTGATACGCTTATGACGTATACACGATTTCCAATCGTGCTCCTTCGGCCATCTCGGACAGCTCTCCAATTGGCTCCGCAGGTAGGACTCGAACCTACGACCGATCGGTTAACAGCCGATAGCTCTACCACTGAGCTACTGCGGAATACTGTAAGCCTGGCAACGTCCTACTCTCACAGGGACAAAGTCCCAACTACCATCGGCGCTAGAGAGCTTAACTTCCGTGTTCGGTATGGGAACGGGTGTGACCTCTCTGCCATCATTACCAGACTATATTCAATTGAGACAATCATTATTATACTTGATTCAAAAAGAAAGTCAACAAGTTTTTATATTCTCTCAAAACTAGATAACATCAATGTAGTATACATATTATATGGTTAAGTCCTCGATCTATTAGTATTCGTCAGCTCCACATGTCACCATGCTTCCACCTCGAACCTATCAACCTGATCATCTTTCAGGGATCTTACTAGCTTACGCTATGGGAAATCTCATCTTGAGGGGGGCTTCATGCTTAGATGCTTTCAGCACTTATCCCTTCCGCACATAGCTACCCAGCTATGCCCTTGGCAGAACAACTGGTACACCAGCGGTGCGTCCATCCCGGTCCTCTCGTACTAAGGACAGCTCCTCTCAAATTTCCTACGCCCACGACGGATAGGGACCGAACTGTCTCACGACGTTCTGAACCCAGCTCGCGTACCGCTTTAATGGGCGAACAGCCCAACCCTTGGGACCGACTACAGCCCCAGGATGCGATGAGCCGACATCGAGGTGCCAAACCTCCCCGTCGATGTGGACTCTTGGGGGAGATAAGCCTGTTATCCCCGGGGTAGCTTTTATCCGTTGAGCGATGGCCCTTCCATGCGGAACCACCGGATCACTAAGCCCGACTTTCGTCCCTGCTCGACTTGTAGGTCTCGCAGTCAAGCTCCCTTATGCCTTTGCACTCTACGAATGATTTCCAACCATTCTGAGGGAACCTTTGGGCGCCTCCGTTACTTTTTAGGAGGCGACCGCCCCAGTCAAACTGCCCACCTGACACTGTCTCCCGGGTCGATAAGACCCGTAGGTTAGAATTTCAATACAGCCAGGGCGGTATCCCACCAGCGCCTCCACCGAAGCTAGCGCTCCGGCTTCAAAGGCTCCCGCCTATCCTGTACAAGCTGTACCAAAATTCAATATCAGGCTACAGTAAAGCTCCACGGGGTCTTTCCGTCCTGTCGCGGGTAACCTGCATCTTCACAGGTACTATAATTTCACCGAGTCTCTGGTTGAGACAGTGCCCAAATCGTTACACCTTTCGTGCGGGTCGGAACTTACCCGACAAGGAATTTCGCTACCTTAGGACCGTTATAGTTACGGCCGCCGTTTACTGGGGCTTCAGTTCAGAGCTTCGCTTGCGCTAACCCCTCTCCTTAACCTTCCAGCACCGGGCAGGTGTCAGCCCCTATACTTCGCCTTACGGCTTCGCAGAGACCTGTGTTTTTGCTAAACAGTCGCTTGGGCCTATTCACTGCGGCTTTCCGTTAAGAAAGCACCCCTTCTCCCGAAGTTACGGGGTCATTTTGCCGAGTTCCTTAACCAGAGTTCTCTCGCTCACCTTAGGATTCTCTCCTCGCCTACCTGTGTCGGTTTGCGGTACAGGCACCTTTTATCTCGCTAGAAGCTTTTCTTGGCAGCGGGGAATCAAAGACTTCGCTCCATAAGGAGCTTCCCCATCACAGCTCAGCCTTCACGGTAAGCGGATTTGCCTACTTACCAGCCTAACTGCTTGGACGTGCACAACCAATCGCACGCTTCTTCTATCCTTCTGCGTCCCTCCATTGCTCAAACGATAAAGAGGTGGTACAGGAATATCAACCTGTTGTCCATCGCCTACGCCTGTCGGCCTCGGCTTAGGTCCTGACTAACCCTGAGCGGACGAGCCTTCCTCAGGAAACCTTAGGCATTCGGTGGACGGGAT
>NZ_JBFLUP010000006.1:4250000-4467500 GCF_050473785.1 Bacillus sp. S14(2024)
CTTCATGTTGCTCATCCACTAAAAGTAAGAATGGTAAATCATGTTTTTCAATAAATTTCAAATGTCTGTTTGCTGGATCAGGACTCACGCCAAGGATCACTGTATCTTTCTTTTGAAACACCCCGTATGCATCACGAAAATCACACGCTTCTGTTGTACACCCTGGTGTCATATCTTTCGGATAAAAATAAAGTACAACATGTTTCCCGCGAAAATCAGATAGTTTTACTTGCTCTCCGTTACTTGCTTCTAGTGTAAAATCTGGTGCCATTTGTCCTACTGCAACCACTTATAATCACTCCTTGTCTTTTTCTTCCACTATATCAAATATCATATCATTTTTCAGTTTCCATAACTGTTCGTACAACAAATGCAAATGGCATCGTATACCCTATCAGTGCTTCTACAATCGCAATCCAACGGCCAATTCCAATAGGAGTTACATCTCCATATCCAACTGAGAGTAATGTAATCGCACTAAAATATAAACATACCTCTACAAGTGAAAATGAATGACTTGTTATCATCTTTCCGTCTTCCTGTAATACCGAAAATCCACTTTCTTCTAGAACAACATAACTTAACGCAAATGCAATTAGTATAGTTGTATAAATGAGAAATAATGAAATAAGATTATACAAAGAGAAAAAACGATTTGATTCTCCCGCCGAACTCCATAACAATTGGATACTTCGCAATACAGCAATCGCGGCAATAAATAAAATAATTCCCCATAACATGTCCTCCACCTCATTTTATTTGTATGAGGACAAAGGCAGTTTTATCCCATCCTTAATGGACAATGAAACCTAGAGAAAAACTCCCACTGATTAAAGTTTCACTTTATTAATTTCCAGCACCGCGATATCGTTTTACTCCTATATTCCAAACGAAAAAACCAATTGAGAAGCAAATAATCCCAACAACAGGTGTTGCAAATGCGTAAGAATTCCATTCTGTTTTTCCTAGAAAATAAGCTGCTGGATACACACCAACAAAAGCAAATGGCAATACAAACGTTAAGATAAAACGAATGACGCGGTTATAAATGTTAACCGGATAACGTCCATAGTTTCCAATATTATACATAAGCGGCATAATGGAACTTCTTGCATCTGACCAAAAACCAATGCTTGCAAGTGTTATGAAAATTCCCCCATACACCAGCGCACCGCCTAGTACCATTAATATAAATAAAAAGAAATCATACCAATGCAATGTTAATTGAAGTTGTACTACAGCATATCCCATTACCGCAAAACCTGTTATCGCACCAAGAAGTGACTCCAACTCCATTCGTTCTAATATAATTTGAAACAAACTGTGAATGGGACGTGTTAAAATCCGATCCATTTCACCTTTTACGATATAACGATCATTAAAGTCCCATATATTAAAGAACGCTGAAAAAACTGCAAATGGAACTAAGAAGAAACCATAAATGAAAATAACTTCCTCCTTATTCCATCCTTTCAATTCTTGTGTATGTCCAAATACAACAAGAATAAAGATTAAGTTTACTGCTTGTAACAATAAATCTGATAGTAAACCAACAATAAAATCACCACGGTATTCTAGCTTCGTTTTTATATATTGACTTGCATATTGTAAAAACAACTTAAAATATAACATTTCTCATCATCCCCCTTGCACAATCAGCCGTTTTCTCGCTGTTTTCCACATCATAACAATTGGAATAATGAGCAGAGCCGCCCATGTTATTTGAAATAATAAAGCTTTATAAATTGCCTCACCTTGTATGCCTTCAGAAAAAATCATACTCGGAATGTAACTAATCGCTTGAAACGGCAAAAACGTCATTGCTTTTTGAGCCCATAACGGATAGAAGCTAATTGGGAGTAACAGTCCGGAAAACAAATCGATAACGACACGTTTCGCATACATAATTCCATTATTATTAAATAAAAAGAACGTTAACATCCCTGTCATTAAATTAATTTGTGTATTAATGATAAAACTAAATAATAGCGATAAGAAGAAGTACAACCATGTTTGGAAATTCGTTGTAATTTGCAGTGAGAACAACAATGTAACAATCACCATGCCTGGAATAGAAAAGAAAGCAAATCTAAAAATCCCTTCCCCTAACCCTTGCATCACTTTCATACCTAAATAGTTATATGGACGAATTAACTCAACTGCAACTCGCCCTTCCATAATTTCCATCGCAATCTCTCTGTCAATGTTATTAAAATAAAAAGCACGGGCCATCCATGCAATTGCGATATAGGTTGTCATTTGTGTAACTGATACACCTTCGATATTTTCTTTCCCACTATAAATCGCTTGCCATAAAAAATAATATGCTCCGATATTAATCGTATAAATGATAATACCGCTATAATAGTTTGATCGATAAGCAAGCATCATTAAAAAACGGACGCGAATCATTTCAATATACTTACCCATGAGTTATGCCCTCTTCATAAATATTACGAATGATTTCCTCCGTAGATACTTCATTAATTTTTAAATCTTTAATTGCAAAAGTTTGTACAACTTTTGATATAAGAGTGGAAATAATAATTTCTTCATTCGGAATCTTGGCGATCCATGTATTTTGTTCTTTTCCTTGCGACCAAACTACATCATTATCAGGCATTAACATCGCAAGCTGCTGATAAGTAACAGGAGTTCCAAATTGAAAATGTATTTCCTTTTCTGCTCCCCACTGCGATCTTAGCTTGTCTAAAGATCCGTCATACATTATTTTTCCTTCATCTAACATAACCACACGATCACAAAGCGCTTCAATATCTGTAATATCATGTGTCGTTAATAAAATTGTTGTTTTATATCGCTCATTCATTTCTTTTAGAAAATCACGGATTTTCAATTTAACAAGAACATCCAGTCCAATTGTTGGTTCATCCAAAAACAATAACGGCGGATTATGAATTAATGCTGCCGCTAATTCGCAGCGCATCCGCTGTCCAAGAGATAGCTTCCGAACTGGCTTGTCCAAGAGCGGACCAATATCTAACGTTTCAATCACATGCTCCATATGTTCTTTATATTGCTGATCAGAAACACCATATACTTTTTTTAACAAACGGAAGGACTCCTGCACAGCAATATCCCACCAAAGCTGCGAACGCTGCCCAAACACAACACCAATCGTTTTCACAAATTCTTCCCTTTGTTTGTGAGGATTCATGCCATTCACAGTGATCTGTCCAGCAGTCGGTGTTAAAATACCTGTTAGCATCTTAATAGTAGTGGATTTACCAGCACCATTTTCACCAATATATCCAACCATCTCCCCTTGCTTTACAGTAAACGAAATATCATTTACTGCTGGTACAATCTTATAATTACGATTTAATAAATCTCGAAACGCTCCTTTTAACCCCGAGCGGCTTGAGTACGATGTAAATTCTTTCCGTAAATCTTTTACTTCAATAACCGTCTCCATACTCATTCTCCTTTCTATTTCTCTCTCTAACAGGCAACACCTTTCATTTTCCTATAATATAAAGACAGCGAGCTTTTGCGGGATTCCTCCTATAAACTCGCTTCATTTAACTAACAATGAAGTAGATAATGCCGACGAAAGTTTCAGTTTAGCACAACGAATAGTTTACCCAACAGTAACAACTATCACAAACAATACGTCTTTTCCAAAAACGTGTTAAAATAATACATAGATTTTTGTAAGGAGATGAATTTTCGTGAAATTCACAAAATCGGAAGAACTACATAAAGAAGCATTAGAACATATCGTTGGTGGTGTAAATAGCCCTTCTCGCTCTTATAAAGCAGTTGGCGGCGGATCACCTGTTGCAATGGAGCGCGGTAAAGGCGCTTACTTTTGGGATGTAGACGGCAACAAATATATCGATTATTTAGCAGCATACGGGCCAATTATCACAGGTCACGCTCATCCACACATAACAGAAGCAATTAAAGTAGCTGCTGAAAATGGTGTGTTATACGGAACGCCAACAGCTTTAGAAGTAAAATTTGCAAAAATGTTAAAAGAAGCTATGCCTGCGATGGATAAAGTACGTTTTGTAAACTCTGGAACAGAGGCTGTTATGACAACAATCCGCGTTGCTCGCGCTTATACAGGGCGCACGAAAATTATGAAATTTGCTGGTTGCTACCATGGACATTCTGATTTAGTACTTGTAGCAGCTGGCTCCGGTCCTTCTACACTTGGTACTCCTGATTCTGCGGGTGTACCACAAAGCATCGCACAAGAAGTAATCACAGTTCCTTTTAATAATGTAGAGACATTAAAAGAAGCATTAGATAAATGGGGACATGAAGTAGCGGCGATTCTTGTAGAACCAATCGTTGGGAACTTCGGAATTGTGGAACCAAAACCTGGCTTCCTTGAAAAAGTAAATGAACTTGTTCATGCAGCAGGTGCATTAGTCATTTATGACGAGGTTATCACAGCTTTCCGCTTCATGTATGGCGGTGCTCAAGACTTACTCGGTGTAACACCAGACTTAACTGCTCTTGGCAAAATAATCGGCGGCGGTCTTCCAATTGGTGCTTACGGTGGTAAAAAAGAAATCATGGAACAAGTTGCACCGCTTGGCCCTGCTTACCAAGCTGGTACAATGGCTGGAAACCCAGCTTCTATGGCTTCTGGTATCGCATGCTTAGAAGTACTAAAGCAAGAAGGGGTATACGAAAAGCTAGATGAACTTGGGGCAATGCTTGAAAAAGGTATTTTGGAACAAGCAGCTGCACACAACATTGATATTACAGTGAACCGCCTAAAAGGCGCTTTAACAGTATACTTTACAAAAAATAAAATCGAAGACTACGATGCTGCACAAAATACAGACGGTGAAATTTTCGGTAGATTTTTCAAACTGATGCTTCATGAAGGAATTAACTTAGCACCATCTAAATATGAAGCATGGTTCTTAACAACAGAGCATACAAAAGAAGACATTGAATACACGATTGAAGCTGTTGGCAGAGCATTTGCTGCATTAAAATAATTTCCATCAGCAAGGGGTTCTTCCCCCCCACTGATCCTTAAAACATATCGCCTAATTAAGCGGAATAAAATAAAAAACAGAGGATCTCCTCTGTTTTTTTATTTTTACTATTTCATAAATCACGAATTAATAGTATAATTATTCAAAATTATCTATTTTTTATTCCTAAATAACAATTCATTATTTTAAATATTAGGTGTCGTACACCTTTAATATTTTGATTATTCTAATTCCATACCAAGGGGGGATTGACGGATGCTCAATAAAACAAATAGATGGACACCGTCTTTATTTCAAAATTATGCAAATGCAGAACATGACGCGTGTGGAATCGTTTCCGTAATGGAGAAACAAAACATTCCAACGAAAGAAAATATTAATCTTTGTATAGAATCGCTAGTGAAGATGAATCATCGTGCTGGATTTATTAATAATGAAGGTGACGGGATCGGAATTCATATTGATCTTCCAAAAACACTTTGGAAAGAAAAATTAACTCAAAATGGTTATAATCCAGCATTAGTGGACCATCCCCACTTTATCGTTGGACATTTTTTTCTACACCAAAAAGGAGATACAAACTCCTTACAAAATGATATCCGTTCCTTGCTGCAGAAAGAAAATCTAACTATCGTGTTTGAAACTAGCACCGTAACAAACTCTGATGCACTCGGACCTCTCGGCAAACAAGAAGAACCGCTATTTTGGCAAGTTGCTGTTATTCCAGAAAATCAATATAAAAAGATTGATCAATTATTATTCTCTCTAACGATAGAAATTGAAAAAAACGAAGCAATTCATGTCGCATCATTCAGTCAGGATTATGTTGTTTATAAAGTACTCGGAGCTGGCGATACACTTGTGTCATACTATGCTGACCTGCGAAATCCACTTATCGCATCTACAATGACACTTGGACATAACCGTTATTCTACTAACACATTATCTAATTTTTTTCGCGTTCAGCCATTTAGTATACTTGGGCATAATGGAGAAATTAACACAATTGCTAAGCTGCGTGACCAAGCTGAAATGATTGATGTACCACTTACAATCGGAGGCAGCGACTCTCAAGATTTAAACCGCACCCTAGAAACACTTCTCACTCATTACAACTACAGTTTATTCGAAGCGATGGATATATTATTTCCACCAATTATTAATGAAATTAAGTTATACAAGCCGCATATGCAAGACTTATATACGTATATACGTGAAGCCTGGGGACATTTTGCTCAAGGACCGGCTGGAATTATTTCAAGGCATAAAGATGAAGCTGTTTTTAGTGTAGACTCTCTCGGTTTACGACCAGTTTGGAAAACAGAAACAGAAAATTCTTACATCTTTTCTTCTGAACCAGGTGTTATTTCTCCATCAGAATATGTTGCGGAACCAAAATCACTTGCTCCTGGAGAAAAAATAGGGTTAAAGCGGAATTCACAAGGCGAGCTTATTTTATACGAATACGATGTATATCAAGAGGAAGTATATGCACGTATGAAACAGCGAATTGACTTTATCGACTATCGCCATCATCTACATGTTCCACCAACAGAAGAGCTGGATAATCTTGCTTCAATTACTGAAGTCAAAACAGAACAATACGCAGCCTTTGGCTGGGACCGCGAGCATATTCAGCTTCTTGAACAAATGGCTGAAAAAGGCGCTGAGCCGATCCGTTCTCTCGGACATGATGCTCCTCTTGCAGGACTCGACATAGGAAGAAGAAATATTGCTGACTTTATAAAAGAAAGCGTTGCTGTGGTAACAAATCCTGCTATTGATCGCGATCGCGAAATAGAGCACTTCTCTACACGTACAATTGTAGGAACACGTCCAAATCTGTATGCCACAGAAGAACAACCATTTGTTGTAGAGCTTCCAAGCCCTATTGTCTTAGAAGGAGAATCCGGACAGCAAGCAACAAAGCATTTAGAAACAGTAACATACGAACAACTCATCCGTATGTTTGCTCTGCATAGCACTGTCTATAAATTATCTGGAACATTTACAGCGGATGAAACTTTATATACTTCACTGAATCGACTAGGATCAGAAGCTGTAATAGCAGTAAAAAAAGGAGCCTCTCTTCTCATACTCGACGATGCAAAGGCTCATCAAAATAATCAATTATGGATTGATCCACACTTAATCACAGCAAAAATTCATCAAGAACTTACAAAACACAAACTCCGCCGTGAGTGTGCAATTGTCGTACGCTCTGGAGCGCTTCGTTCTTTACATGATATTGTAACGTTATATGGTTTAGGAGCAGACGTTATAAATCCATACCTTACATTTGCAACAGTAAATGACAGAACAGAAAAGCCTATTCTAAATTTATATACTGCATTCAATAAAGGGCTTGAAAAGGTCATTTCAACACTTGGAATTCATGAATTACGCGGCTACGGCCGACTCTTCTCTTCCATTGGTTTACATGAAGAAATCGCATGTATACTGGATATTACAAACTTCCTTGGATCTGATACGTTAGATTTTTCACTAGAAGCACTAGCTGAGGATGCAAAAGCACGAGCAATAGATTATGCGAATGAAAAAGCAAAAATAAGAAAAACATTTCATCTATTCCCGCGCATTTGGAAAGCAATCGGGGACATCGCAAAAGGAAATGCCTACGATGATTATCGTGAAAAACTAGAGGAATTAGAAGAAAAAAATCCAACAACAATTCGGCATCTTATAAAAATAAAGGAAACAAATCATAAAGTTCCCATTGAGCGAGTTTCAATTGGAGTAAAAAATCATAGCTTGCCATTTATTATTAGCTCAATGTCATTCGGCTCACAAAATGAAATTGCCTTCCGTGCTTACGCCGAGGCTGCCGACCGCTTAAATATGATTAGTTTAAACGGTGAAGGCGGCGAAATTAAGGATATGATTGGCAAATATCCGCATACACGCGGACAACAGGTTGCATCAGGACGGTTTGGCGTCAATGCTGAACTGCTTAATTCCTCTAACTTAATTGAAATTAAAATTGGGCAAGGAGCAAAACCGGGAGAAGGCGGACATTTACCAGGTTCAAAAGTGACAGCAAAAATTGCAGAAGCACGAAATGCAACAATTGGTTCCGACTTAATCTCTCCTTCTAATAACCATGACATTTATTCAATTGAAGATCTAGCCCAAATGATTACAGAAATTAAAACGGCTAATCAACATGCAAAAGTAGCGGTTAAAGTTCCTGTTGTCCCTAACATTGGAACCATTGCAGTCGGCATCGCCAAAGCTGGTGCTGATTTTATCAACATTAGCGGTTTCGACGGCGGAACAGGTGCAGCACGTATTCATGCCTTGCAACACGTTGGTCTTCCTGTTGAAATTGGTGTAAAAGCAGCTCATAATGCTCTATTAGAAGCCGGTATGAGACATCACGTAGAAATTTGGGCTGACGGTGGTATACGCAGTGCTGCAGATGCATTGAAAATAATGCTTCTTGGTGCAAACCGCATTGGCTTTGGTACACTTTCTATGATTGCTATCGGTTGTACAACATGCCGCGGTTGTCATTTAGATACATGTCATGTTGGAATTGCAACGCAAATTGAATCAGAAGCACAAGCGAAAGAACATGGTCTGCGCCGCTTTGTACCGCGAAATTTTGAAAGTGCTGTAGAAGGATTATTAAATTTATTCACAGCTTTTGGAACAGAACTAAAGCGATTAACAGGGCAGCTTGGTCATACAAACTTACAAGAAATTGTTGGACGTTCCGATTTATTAGAACAAGCAAGCGGCAAGCATTTACTTAACTTACATTACCTATTACAAACATTAGAAGATGTAACATACCATGCCTTGCAAACAACATCACAGCAAAAACATGATGAAACCCCTTATGCGATTGAATCAAAAGAGCTTGTTAGTGTTGGCGTTGATCAGCGTGTAATGGGCGGCATGGAATCTTGCTACCGCGTGCGTAGTAAATTGTATGAAAATCATATATTAGAGCCAATTACATTAAAGTACACAAATGGTTCCATTCCGGGAAATGGCTTAGGGGCCTATAATAGTGAAAATCTATTCATTCATGTCAATGGCGGCGCGCAAGACGGCATCGGAAAAACAGCTTTTGGAGGCGGTATTTACATTACAAAAACAAAAGGAAAAGACGGTAAATACTATAACGGTTCTGTTGGAAAAGGATTCGGATACGGTGCGCAAAAAGGAGCATTATACGTACAAGGAAATGCTGACGCCAGAGCTGGGATTCGTCTATCAGGGGCTGATATGATTATTGGCGGAAGAATGACAAAACCACTCCCAAAAGAAGAGTATGGAAATATTGGTGTTCACGCTAATATAAAAGGATTTGCTTTTGAATATATGACAAACGGCCGCGCGCTCGTCCTCGGTGACCCTGGCCCATGGATTTGTGCCGGAATGACAGGAGGAGTTGTATACTTACGTCATGAGCCTGATCTCGGATTAACAGAACAAGCACTAGAGCGACGAATTGCAAAAGGAGCAAATGTTACTCTTCGTCCACTCAGCAAAATAGGAGAATCTGATGTGAAAGAGTTATTATTAGACTATCTTCGTATATTAAATGAACATGAACAATATGAAGAAGTTGCTCTTCTTTCACCTTTACTAATAGATCTGGATTCTCATTTTTACGAAGTAATTCCAGCAAAAGAGCAAGCTGATCCGTCTGTTTCAACAGAGTAAAATTAAGTGAAACTACCATCAGCGGGGGTTTTCTTCCCCCCTACTGATAGTTAGTTGAATCAATCAAGCACAGACCAGTCCCCCGCCTCAAAATTCTTAGGATTCCTCACAATCTTGAGGCGGGGCTTATTGCCGGCAAATAGCGGAATAAAACTTTCATTATTTGAGAATAACAGTTTTCTAATTGACGACTTATGATTCTCGTAGTACTCTATAACAAATAAAAAAACCTGCTGAATTTCAGCAGGTTTTTTCATTAAAATATTACTTGCTAACATAAGTTAATGAATGTATAGTATCATGTTGTACATTCATTATGACAAGAAAGAAAGGATATAAAAAAGAGTATGAAACTTGGTGCTCGCGTTTTAAAAACGGGTATTGCCATTACATTAGCTTTATTTGCATGTTTATTGCTTAAATTACCAAGCCCTGTATTCGCTGGGATCTCAGCAATTTTTGCTGTACAACCCTCTGTATACCGATCGTATTTAACAGCTCTAGAACAAATTCAAGCAAATGTAATTGGGGCAATTTTTGCCATTGTCTTTGTGTTTGCTTTTGGAAACAACCCTTTTATTATTGGATTAACATGTATATTAGTTATTGCACTTGCCTTACAATTACATTTAGAAAATACAATTTCTATCGCCCTCGTAACTGTTATTGCCATTATGGAATATCAAGGTGCAAATTTCTTTGATTTTGCCCTATTACGCTTTGCAACAATTATGGTTGGGATTATCGCGGCATCTCTCGTAAATCTAATATTTATGCCGCCAAAATACGAAACAAAACTGTATCACAAAATCGTTGATAGTACAGAAGAAATTGTAAAATGGATTCGTATGAGCAGCAGGCAAGCATCTGATTTCACAACATTGAAAACAGATATTGACCATATGAAAGAAAAAATGATTCGTCTAAATCATTACTACTTACTGTATAAGGAAGAAAGAAGCTATACGAAAAAAGTACAGGTTGCTAAAATTCGTAAGCTAGTTTTATTTAGACAAATGTTAACGACAACTAATCGTGCTTTGAGCACATTAAAAGCATTACATCGAACAGAAAACGAATTACGTTATATGCCAGAATCGTTTCAAGAATCGATTCAAAATGAACTTGATTCATTAACACATTATCATGAACAAGTATTGCTGAAATTTATCGGGAAATCCAAAAAACAGCAATCTGTTGAATTTCTTGACGAGATTTCTATTGGTAAACAACAACTAATCGATATGTTTATGAACTATCAAAATAAAGAAGATGAAGAAAGCTATAAAATATGGCTTCACCTATTCCCTCTCGTTTCAGCTATTATTAATTACAGCGAGGAAGTAGAACATTTAGATTTACTTGTAGACAGTTTCTATACGTACCATAATCCAGAAAATGAACTACAAATTCATGATAAACAAGAAGATGAATGAAAAAACGACCCTTTCACATTACGAAGGGGTCGTTTCTTTTATATGTTGAATTTGATATAAATTATAATAATGACCACGCTTTTGCATTAACTGCTGATGAGAACCCTTTTCTTTTATCTCACCGTCTTCCAAATAAATGATTGTATCTACATGTGTAATTGTTGATAATCTATGCGCAATAATAATTGTAGTTCGATCAGCAGCTAGCGTTTGCAGGGCTTCTTGAATATAACGTTCATTTTCTAAATCTAACGCAGATGTAGCTTCATCTAAAATAAGTAATGACGGATTTTTTAAAAATACACGTGCAATCGCGATGCGTTGTCTTTGTCCACCTGACAATTTCACACCTCTTTCTCCGACCACTGTTTCATATCCGTCAGGTAAACTCATAATAAAATCATGAATATGTGCAGCTTTAGCTGCTTCTACTACCTCTTCTTCTGTTGCTTCAGGCTTTCCATATAAAATATTTGCTCCAACTGTATCACTAAATAAAATGTTATCTTGCAACACAAGACCAATATGACTGCGTAAATTACGCACAGCGTAATTCCTAACATCAATCTTATCTACATAAATTGATCCTTTCGAAACATCATAAAAGCGAGGGATTAGACTTGCAAGTGAAGACTTTCCACCCCCACTTAAACCGACAAGTGCTACTTTTTCACCTGGTGGAATAGATAAAGAAATGTCTCGAAGCACATCTTGTTCATCTTCATTGTAGCGAAATGAAACATTTTTAAATACGACCTCACCTCGAAGTGAATTCTTTACGATAGCATCTGGGCAATCTATAATATCATACTCCTCATCTAGCAATTCAAAAACACGGTCCATAGAGGCAAAAGATTGCGTAAGTGTGGTCGAAGAGTTTACAAGACGGCGTAACGGACTATATAAACTATCCATATATCCAACAAAGGCTACCAATGTACCGAGCGTTAACGATCCATGAATGACTTCATAAGCAGCAAAAGCGATGACGATTAAAGGACCAAGATCCGTTAATGTGTTTACAGTAGAGAATGTCCTCGCTGTCCAGCTCGTATGTGTTAGTGCCTTCGTTAAGAATCTATTATTCTTCTCTTGAAATTGCTCTTCTTCATACTCCTCTAACGCAAAGCTACGTGTCACTGGCATACCTTGAATACGCTCATGTAAGTATCCTTGCATCGTTGCCAGTGCTTGCGAACGCTCACGTGTTAATGTTCGAAGACGACTGAAAAAATATTTGACTGCAACTACATAAACAGGCAATACGAGTAAGGAAACAAGTGTTAATTTCACATTCATCGAAAACATAACCGCAATTGCAATAAAAACTGTTGCTGTGTCCAGCCAAACATTCATTAACCCAGTAATAACAAAGTCTTTCGTCTGCTCAACATCATTAATTACACGAGAAATAATTTCACCGGTCTTCGTATTAGAGTAATAACGTAAGCTTAATTTTTGTAAGTGCGCGAAAATATATTTTCTCAAATCATACAACACTTCATTTCCGATACGCTGCGCAAAATATTGACGATAATATTCAATTGGAGGCCGTAGCACCGCAAAAATAAACAATGCAATTCCAATCGCTGTAAATAATTGAGATGTTTTCTGTTCTAGTGAACTTCCTCCTTGAATAATATCGTCAATAATATACTTTAATAACCACGGCATAATAAGCGGAATACCAAATTTAATGAGGCCTATTACAATAGTAATTGTAATGGACAACCGATACGGCTTTACGAATTGCAGATACCGTTTTATTCCTTTCATGCCACTCCCCCGTTCTAACAAGACAAAACCTGCAGGATGTCCTAGCAGGTTTTTCTCTAGTCTCTATACATTAAATATCGTTCATACCACATATCAATAAAATCAGGAGCAAATGGGCCCTTTCGTTGATGAATCCACTGCGTTAAATACTCAACGTTTCGTTTTAATATCGTATCAATTACAGCTGGATAGTTCATAAGCTCACGATGTTTCTCATACTCATCTTCATCTAACAATGTATACGTCATATCAGGATACACTTTAATATCTAAATCATAGTCAATATATTTTAGCGCTTCATAATCGTAGGCAAATGGCGAACTTAAATTACAATAGTAGTACACACCTTCCTGCCTCAGCATTCCAATAATATTAAACCAATAATTCGAATGAAAATAACAAATAGCGGGCTCACGAGTAATCCACGTTCTTCCATCTGCTTCTGTTACCATCGTTCGGTCATTTGCTCCAATAACAAAACTTTGTGTCCCTTTTAAAACCGTTGTCTCTTCCCACATTCTATGAATAGAGCCATTATGTTTATAACTATGTATTTGTACTTTTTCTCCTTCTTTGGGAAACCCCATACTTTCTCCCTTCTTTCGTCGTGAACGCTCTTCTAAAGCTGTTACCTGGTATACTGTTCATTTTTACTTTTTTCTCAAAACATATTGAGTCGAATTCACTTTTCTTTTTATTATAACGGTTCTGTCGAAATTTTAAAACAAAAGAGCCGATTTACAAAATCGTCTCTTAGTTCGAAAGCATTTTATCATTTTCAAAGGAATGAATCACCGCTGCTGTTTGTTGCTCAAATTTCTGCTGTAAAGCTTTTAAAGTTTTTTCTGTTCTTTGAATTTCCTGCCGAATAAAATGAAGTTCTTTCATATCTTGCTTATCCATTTCAAGGTTTTGGTATTTCTCTAGATGAACTTGTAACTTTAACAATTCGTCCATCGTCCTCAATTGTTCTTCAACTAGTTCATCAAACTGTTTCATTTCATACCTCCTTAGAAATACTATTACATAGTTTCGAATAAAGACGGCACTTCTCCTTTGACTATATTTGTTGACTTATTAGAAGTTGTGTCAGCTTTTACAAATAAAATGAAACTTCCATCAATGAGGGGCCTACTGCCTGTTCATGCGGGATAAAGTGAAACTTCCTTCTGGGAGCGTTTTTTCCCAGAAGGTTAGTTGAACCAATAGGGCTTTTACGGACAGTTATCCCCCACCTGTCTTCTTCGCTTTTCCCTGAATCTTGAGGTGGGGTCTTACTGTCCGTTAATGCGGGATAAAAAAGAAAAACACTCCTCTTACATAAAAAGGAGTGTTTTTTTGTGATTAAGATTGTGTTTTCTTTGCTGCTGATTTTGCGTTTTGTTGTTTTACTGCTTGTACATTTGTTTCTGTTGCAAACTCTGTTCCATAGCTAGCAGCTGCACTTTGAGCGCTAGCAGCAGCACCAGAAGCTTGTGATTTCTTAGCTTCTGCTTGTGCATTTTGTTGTCTTACTTCTTGTGCATTTGTTTCAGTTGCAAATTCTGTGCCATAGCTAGCGCTTTGTTGTTTTGCACTTTGAATGCTAGCACCAGAAGTTGTTTTTCCAAAACTATGTTGTTTGTTCATCTTTCTCACCTCCACAACACATAATGTAACCATCCTGCACTGAACATATCCGTAAAAAATGTGAAAAGAAATATATTTTTTTTACGTATACAGACAAAAATGTTCATTCAAACTAACTGTGATGGAGGTGTGAATATATGTATCTTGGACGTGATATGACAGAATTATCAATGACTCCGAAAGATCATTGGAAAAAACATGAACTTGCTTATTTTCATCATTCTTTGCAGCAAATGATGCCATACTTAAATGTAGAAGGCCAAACTATTTATAAAGAGATTGTAAAAGAAATTGAAGCACGCGGTGGCCTGCAGCGACAATAAGTTGATTAGACACACAGTGCAAAAATATCCTATGATTAAAAACTCCAACCGCTACGGCTGGAGTTTTTTCACACACTCTTCAAAAATGGTTCGATGCGATTTAGAAATTGGTAAATGTTCAAATTCCTGAACCGTTATCACCTTTAAAATATCTGTTTCAACAATTGAATTTGTTACTGTACCATAAAATACAAAGACATCCCACGTTCTATGCGTAAATGTATGCTGAACACTCATTGCATAATCATCAATAGAAACAGAAAGAGAAAACTTCTCTTTCATGTAATCTGTCAATTGTTGTTTGTGGTTACGAATCCCTTCTCCAATTTCTACGTTAGGAAATTCCCACATGTTAGCAAGTAGCCCTGTGCTCTCTCTTTTATTAACCACATATTTACCATCTTCTGTACGCAATACACCAGCAACAATCGGAACCATCTTCGGTGCTTTCGCCTTACTTTTCACAGGCAATTCCTTTTGTACCCCTTCTGCAAACGCGCGACAGTGCTCCCTAACAGGACATAGAAGACAAGATGGATTTTTAGGAATACAAATAAGTGCACCTAATTCCATCAATCCTTGGTTAAAATAAGATGGATTTTCTCTTGAAATGATTTCACGAACAATATCTTCAAATACTTTACGTGTCTTTGGTTTAGCGATATCATCCCAAATCGATAAAATTCGTGATAATACACGCATCACATTTCCGTCAACAGCCGGCTCTGGAATTCCGTAAGCAATACTTAGAATTGCTCCTTTTGTATACGGTCCTACACCTTTTAACTTTTCAATTTGTTTTACATCGCTTGGGACTTTTCCGCCATATTGTTCTTTTACTTCTTTTACTGCAGCATGTAAATTACGTGCTCTTGAGTAATAACCAAGTCCTTCCCACGCCTTTAACACCTCTTCATCTTCAGCATCAGCTAACGCTTCTAATGTTGGAAACTTTTCCATGAAGTTTGCGTAATATGGTTTTACAGCTTCAACTCGTGTTTGCTGAAGCATAATTTCCGAAACCCAAACGCGATATGGATCTTTATTGATGCGCCATGGTAAATCACGTTGCTCCGTTTCAAACCAACTGATTAAATCATGTCGAAATTTTTCTATGTTAAAATCGTCTAATATCTCAAGCTTCAAACTTGATCCCCCTCATTTTTTACATATACGTACTATTATAAAGAATTTAGGAGAAAATTTAACTAAGATGATATAAGAAATAAAAGGTAAATGCCTTGTGATATAAAATAAAAAGAGTTACATTAATAAAAAACGGAGGTGGTTTTCATGGACACAGCCACTCATCTTGTCATGGGCGTTACATTAGGAAGCTTAGCCACACTAGATCCAGCGCTCAGCCAAAGTGACTTAGGACCACAAGCTGTGATGTTTGCAACAATTGTTGGTTCGAATATTCCTGATATTGATACTGTCTTAAAATTACGAAACAATGCGAAATACATTCGAAATCACCGTGGAATTACTCACTCTATCCCGGCTGTTATTCTTTGGTCATTTCTGATTAGTGGGATTACCTTTGCAATATTTCAAGGAACTCCTTATCTTCATCTTCTTCTATGGTCATTTATTGCTGTTTTCATTCATGTTTTTGTTGATATTTTTAATGCATACGGTACACAAGCACTGCGGCCCTTTACTAAGAGATGGGTGGCATTAGGCGTCATTAATACATTTGATGCAGTGATTTTCTTCATTCATACATTAGCGATTGCATGTATGCTTGTCGGTGCAAATAAAGGTTATACGGCAGCTGCTGCTTATATATTAATGACCGTTTATTATATTGGCCGAATTATGATGCGCCAAAATGTAAAAAGTGTCGTAAATAAACGATTCCGTGATGTTGAACAAGTCATTATTTCACCGTCATACCGCTTTTATCATTACCGCCTAGCTATTGTGACAAAAGATCATTACTTTGTTGCTCATTGGCATCGCGGTCATATTATGGTTCATGATAAATTCGAGCGCATTCCATTACCTAATAATGATGTCATTCGCGCCGCTCAAAAAGATGAAAATATTTCAGCGTTCTTATCATTTTCTCCTGTCTATCGCTGGGACATTTTTGAATACAACGATCATTATGAAGTTCGATTTATTGATTTGCGCTATCGGAGCAAAGGTTATTATCCATTTGTTGCAATCGTTCAGCTTAATAAAGAGCTTGAGATTATGAGTTCATACACAGGATGGATTTTCAGTGAAGAAAAACTACGAAAAAAATTAGAATTACTTCCCCATTAAAAAAACGACCGCAATTGGTCGTTTTTTTAATGTTTTAAATGATTGTCTTTGTTAATTAAATGACTATACTTTGGATTATTCGTTTGAATTTCATGCAAACGCGCCCCTTGGTTATTAATCCATGCTCGTACAACTTTCTCTGTCATTTCAATCCCTTGATACGTTCCTGTTTTTGCATATGTCGCTCCAAAATCTTCCCATAACAACTCAACCCAAGTACGCGCCTGAGAATAAGAAAGGGTAGCATTTTTTTCAAGAAGTTCTTTCGTTAACTTTTCAAAAATATCGTTCATTTTATGTCTCCTTTAGTCAATTTATCCATTTTACGTTATAGAATATTTTCTCTCACATTGCACATTCTATAAGTGATACTTTTTGTATCAATTTGTAGCGAGGGGGAGTTCCTCTTGGGTAAACAATCTGAAATTTGGTCTGAAGCTAGAAATAACAATAAGTTAGACGGTTCACCAAAAGCAAAAGCTCGTTTTGCGTCAAAACGACCTAACGGCACTATTAATACGCATCCGCAAGAGCGAATGCATGCCGCTAATCAAGACGAAGCATAATAAATATCTATCGATAACTTCTTATACGAGGTGATAAGATGAGCTACCGTGATCATTTAGACCATCGTTCCGAATTATTTAACCCTACATGGGCCCGTCCAAAACATGCAAAAGCACAAGTGAATGGACAAACGCAGCAAACTCAATCTCTCATTATTTTGGCAAATGAGATGAGAAAACGCCAATATTAGCCGTCCATCTCCTTTAACAACTATGAAAAGTGAAAACCAGAGCAGCCAAGGCTCTCTGGTTTTTATTTCTGTTGCAATAGCGAAATAGGAATACCAATTTCCTCTGTTTCATTTTGTTTGTGACCCCAAGCAAATACTCCATTAAAATACGTTATGGTAAAAGATACCCCTGGCTCTTCTATAAGTTCATATGTTTCACCAATCTCAAATGTATTTATGTCTGTCATATAAGCACGAGCCATTGCTATTTTTCTCATTAATACATCAAATTCATTTACAATACCAAGTTGCTCTGCCTTTACTGCCTGTTCTTTTAAAATGCCAATTTCTTCTCTTAACTCATGTGGTGTCATCTCGCTATAGCGCTTTGGCATATTTCTCATATTTTCCCTCATCCCTCTTCACGTTTCATTTGAATAAGCACTTCTATTTCATCAATTGAAAAACCCTTTCGATATAGCGCTTGCTTCATCTTATTTTCATACGTCCAGCTATCATATTTCTTGTATTTTTCATGATATTTATTACCATGATATATAAGGGCTTCTTCTTGCTTTTTATCATCCTTTTCATCCTGTAGTTCTTCTAAACAAATTTGAATGATATCACGCCCATACCCTTTGCGTACTAGCGTCTCTTCTAATTTTTGTTTCATTTGCAGAAAAGAATGTTTTTGATAAGACTTTTTCTTTTTTTCTATAAGTCCAAGACCATTTTCAATTTGTTTTTCTTGTGGATACTCCTGTAAACTATGAGTAATAATTATATCCGAAATACCCTTACTTAGCAGTTCACGTCTAATAACAATCGGTCCTTTTTGGCTCACATTGCTATGAGTACGTACATATGCAATTGCATACTCCTTATCATTAATATAACGATCATGCAATAGTTTTGAAATAACTTCAGAGATGATGGCTTGTCCAATTTCTTTTTTCCGTAATTGGTCTTCTACCTCTTGTTTCGTTCTCATTTGATGCGATAAATAAGTAATGGCGTATAAATATGCTTTTTGTACTTCTTCATCATATAAAATATTTGCTAATTCAACATCATCAAATTCTAAACCTTTTTGAAGTCCGTGTTTAATTAAGGTCACTTGATCTACACTGAAACCATATTCTTCTCCATGACCTTTATCAACATAAATATTAAACCTTTCTTTTGTTCGCTTTTGTACTTCTATTTTTGTAATGACAGCCATAAAATTCACCTCAACATCATTTTAACATATATGCAACAAATTTAAATTTCTTGAATATACATAATAAGGAGGGATTTCTCTTGGAAATTGCTATTTCTGGAGGAACAGGTTTTATTGGAAAAGCACTCACTTTATATTTAGCAAGCAACGGACATACCGTATACATTTTGACGCGTCAACTGAGAGAAAATCATTCACCTTCAACTATCCAATATATAAAATGGGATGCTGCCGATTCAAAATTCCCCCTTCCTTCCATTGATGTTGTTATTAATCTTGCCGGGGAATCTATAAACAATGGACGTTGGACTAAAAAACAAAAAGAAAAAATCATCAATAGTCGCTTACAAACGACAAAAGGATTAATTAAGCAACTACAAACGCTGCCCCAATCTCCGCATACATTTATAAATGCAAGTGCAATCGGCTATTATGGTACATCAGAGACAGAAATATTTACAGAAGACTGCCGAAAATCAGGTAATGATTTTTTAGCTACTACAGTAAAGCTATGGGAAGAAGAAGCAAGCAAAGCCGCAGCACTTGGTATTCGCACTGTCTATACACGTTTTGGTGTTGTTCTCGGAAAAGATGGAGGGGCACTACCGAAAATGCTACTTCCCTATCAATTGTTTATTGGAGGAACAATTGGATCAGGAAACCAATTGCTTTCTTGGGTTCATCTTGAAGATGTTGTTCGAATGATTGATTTTGCTATTCATACAAAAGAAGTGAACGGTGCATTAAATATTACAGCCCCTCACCCAGTAACGATGGAAGAATTCGGAAGAACCATCGCAAAAGTGATGCATAGACCACATTGGTTACCGGTACCTGCATTTGCACTCAAAACCCTTCTCGGTGAAATGAGCACCCTTATTTTACAAGGACAAAATGTATTACCTCAAAAAGCAATACAACATGGATATACACATTCTTATGATACTTTAGAACACGCGCTTCAAAACATTGTATCGCACTAATAATTTCTAAACTTTCTCAAGAGAAAAAACTCGTATGCAGAATAAAGAGGTTATTATGAAAATATTATTTAAGCAAGCCACTGTTTATCCTATTACATCTCCTAAATTGCAAGGCGATGTATTAGTAGAAAATAACAAGATTACAGCATTAGAACGATTTATTGAATCTAGCGAAGATATGACCGTTATTGATGCACGTGGTCTTCATCTTCTTCCAGGCTTTATCGATGTGCATACACATCTTGGCCTATATGATGAAGGAACTGGATGGGCTGGAAATGATGCAAATGAAACAGCTGAAATGCTAACTCCTCATATTCGCTCTTTAGATGGCATTCATCCTCTTGATATGGGTTTTCAAGATGCTGTACAAAGCGGTATTACAACCGTACATGTTATGCCTGGAAGTCAAAATGTAATTGGCGGAACAACATGCGTCATAAAAACAGCGGGAAACAGTATTGATCATATGGTCATTCAAGAGCCCGCAGGTCTGAAAATTGCATTTGGAGAAAACCCAAAAGGAATGCATAGTAATGGAAACAAAGAATCCATTACCCGCATGGGAATTATGGGGATGCTGCGCGAAGCTTTTTATGAAGCAAAGCATTATGGAAATGATGCGGACTTTCGAATGGTTCCTATATTACAAGCGCTCCGCCGTGAAATTCCTATACGTGCCCACGCCCACCGCGCAGATGATATTCTATCTGCTCTTCGCTTTGCTAAGGAATTTAATCTTGATTTACGTATTGAACACTGTACAGAAGGTCATCTTGTTGCTGATAAATTAGCAAACCACGATTTAAAAGTATCTGTCGGTCCAACATTAACACGTCGTTCAAAAATTGAATTAAAAAACAAATCTTGGCAAACGTATCATGTTTTATCGAATCATGGAATTGAAGTTTCTATTACGACAGATCACCCCTATACACCAATTCAGTATTTAAATGTTTGCGCAGCTATCGCTGTAAGGGAAGGATTAGATGAGCACAAAGCTCTAGAAGGAATTACAATTATCCCTGCTCGCAACTTACGTTTAGAAAAGAAAATTGGTAGTATCGAGCCTAGAAAAGACGCCGATCTTGTCCTATGGACTCATCATCCTTTTCACTATTTAGCCAAGCCTGTGTTAACGATGATAGACGGAAAAATTATCCATACAAAAAAATCATAAAAACTAGTTTATTTTTTTGACTAGATGAAGTATTATACGATTATAAACTGAATGAAACCATGATCAATTTGTGTCGTGTTGAGTAATTTCAAATTGATGAATGGGGAAGGCAAATGGTGCGCCACCAGCATTATAGACTGGTTCTAGTGGGTTCGATTCCCACCCCGAAATTTTTTTAAGTTTTATATAAAAATTTCGAGGGTGGGGTGTTTTTTTGTCGTCATGCTGCCCTCTTTTTAGGAGGAGATAGTATGTTAAAAAAACGTGACCTACATGACAGCCACGTTCTATATGATTTGATGATTCACCCTGATGTCTTCCCCTTTGTGCGTCAGAAGGCATCTTCTTATGACGAATTTTTATTTTTAACAAAACAAACAATTGAAGCTGAAGAGCGCGGAGAACTAATTTCACGCACAATTGTTGATGAATGGGGAAACCCTATTGGAACAATAACTTTATTTGATGTGCAAGAAAAAGCAGGTTTTCTTGGCACTTGGCTTGGCAAACCGTACCACGGAAAAGGTTATAATAAACCAGCAAAAGATGCTTTCTTTAGTGAACTTTTCTATGAATTAGATATTGAGACTATTTTTATGCGAATTCGCAAATTAAATACTCGCTCTATTAAAGCTGCCGAAAAATTGCCATACGTGAATCTAGCAAATGAAACAAGAAAATGTGTATATGATCAAATTAACGCGAATGATGAAGTATATAACTTATATGAAATTCCAAAAGATCAATACACACTACACACAATGCGCGAAGCAACATTCCAAGACGCTCATCATTTAAAAGAAGCATAATCTATGTATATCTCCCTCTGTCATTGGTAACGATAGGTAATGACTTTATGACACGAGGTGAACTGTAATGGATAAGAAAAGACGTGAAAAATCAAGAAATACATTATCTAGCACACAAGAAGTTCTCTATCAACGTGAATTTAAAAGAGCAGATCGTGCAGCTGGGTATAAGCCAAAAGGAATTTATTAACATACAGCTACCTCTTATTCATAGGAGGTAGCTTTTTTTGTGGAAAACTTTATCCACAAGATCGATAGAATTGTGTATAAATTCTAATATCTTTTCTATAAAAGGGAACTTTAACCACAGTTACCTTGTTTGTTTTGTGGATATATTTACTAAAAATTGTGGATATTGTGGATAATTTTATTAATATTTGAAGTTTACTGTATATTGTAAGCGGATTCTTTTGTGGATAAAGTGAAACTTCCATCAGTGGAGAGGCTTTTTTATCCCCACCCTATCTTCTGTAGAAAAGCGGAAGCGGCTCGCTCAGAATCGCAGGACGCCAGCGCCAAAGGCAGAGAGGCGTCCGAGAGAGCGAAACGACTGGAGATTCTAGCCGTTAGAGCTGGCCAACGCTTCTCTCTCAATCTTGAGGTGGCGGTCTTACTTGCGGGATAAATTATTAAAGACGTTTCATCATCTTGTTATTTCTATAATGGCTGTCCATTTGAGTAAAACAATAAAAAAACCTCCTTCTACTCAGATAGAAAAGAGGTTCTTATATTAAGTAAAAGACTGTACAAGGGCCGGTGGATGTACTGGTGAATGTACTCGCACATGATTTTCTTCTAAAATAGAATCTACAATATGAAACGCTGGTTCCGGACGATAAATGCGTTTCATCGCTTCTTTCATTTGCAATAACTTCATATCATCTTGCAATAATTCTTTCGTTTTCCCAAAAATTTCATTATCTTCACGAATAACAACTGCTGCACCTTGTTTTTCAAAGTAATTCGCATTTTCATTTTCTTGCCCTGGTACTGGTTTATATAAAACGACAGGTACTTGCAAAGCTGCTGCTTCACTTAATGTAATTCCCCCTGGCTTTGTAATCATACAAGAGGTAATACGGAACAGCTCATCAATATTCTCTATATAACCGAATACTTTTAATGCATCTGGATTGCTTTCTTGTAATTGCAGCAAGTCCTCTTGCAATACTTTATTTTTCCCACAAACTACGGCTACCTGCAGATCAGGAACTGACATAAAGGACTGACATAACCCTTTTACACTTCCTAACACTCCATGCGCTCCTGCTACAATAAGCAAAATCTTCTTGTCCCGTGACAAATCATACTTGTCATACAATGTTTCTACATTGATGACTGCTTCAAAATTTTTACGAATCGGAATCCCTGTTGCTACAATTTGTTCAGCAGGTACTCCTACCTGTATCATAATGTCCTTCACATGATCTGTTGCAACAAAATAACGATCTACTTCTCGATGAATCCATATTTTATGCAAGCAAAAATCAGTAACTACATTATAAACAGGAATAGAAATACCTGTTTGCTTTTTCAGCTCTGGCACTGCAATGATTGGAAATGTATTAATAACAATATCGGGTTTTTCAGCATGCAATATCGCTTTTAAGCGTTTTCGACCAAAATTGGCATACCATGATGCAATTTTTTTATCGTAAATTTTCTCAACACCATAATAAAATAAGCGGTACAGCTCTTTCCCAATTGTATAACTTTTTAAATATAAATATTTTGTAATGTCTGTTATGACAGGGTGCGATTCACTAAAAAGGTCGCATACGATTACATCCTCAAATCCTCTTTGACGAAATGTTTGTTCTAATGTTTTTGCCACTTGTACATGACCGTTACCGTAATGTGCTGTTAATATTAAAACCTTGGGGTTTTTTATCAAACAAATCCACTCCTAGCTTTTTCGGTCTTTCATATTGTATCTGTCACAATATAAAAAACAATTCCCTTATAATTTTGCATGTTTGAATTCCAACGATTTTTCGTTGGATCTGTACCTGTCGTGGATATGCAAAGCATATGTTATTGACCCCTTAATCCCATCTGCTCATATCTTAACATTATACTTTCCTATAACTGCTTTCGCAATAACTTGACTTTTATCTATACTCCATGATACGCCTTACATTATTTCTTAATTCTTTCTATTGTTTCGTTTTCCCTTTACATTTTTGTAAATTTATCCATATCGTTTCTTTACAAAAATAGACATTGTGTAATCATAGTATACTCCTTTCCTTATGTTTGCTCTACTATTAATCAATGGAAAGCAAAAAGTCTAATCCACAATTGGATTAGACTGCCGCTAAAATATTCTTTGCTTTTTGAATGCTTTCTTCCGTTGGAGGCTCGACTCCTTCAAGAGGATATTTGTGCCCTAACGCCTCCCATTTATAAACACCTAACTTATGATACGGTAAGACTTCTACCTTTTGTACATTATCAAGACTTTGAATAAAGGCTGCCAAATTTTCTAAGTCCTCTGTACCATCAGTAATTCCAGGTACAAGTACATGGCGCACCCAAATTGATTTCTTTTTATCTGATAAATAACGAGCAAATTGTAAAATATGTTCGTTCGGTTTTCCTGTTAATTTACGATGTTTTTTTGAATCAATATGTTTTAAGTCAAGTAATACCAAATCAGTATATTCCATCAAAATGTCTAATTTTCTTTGGAATTCTTCATCTTCAGAATAGCACCCTCCTGAAGAATCAATTGTCGTATGAATGCCGACCTCTTTACATCTCTTAAACAGCTCAATCAAAAAGTCTAATTGCAATAGCGGCTCACCGCCGCTTACTGTAATACCACCGCCAGAAGCTTCAATAAAAGGAAGGTAACATGTAACATCCTGCATCACTTCTTCAACTGTTATTTCTTTCCCTTTACCAATCTCCCACGTATCCGCATTATGACAATATTGACAACGTAGTAAACACCCTTGCGTAAATATGACATAACGAATTCCTGGACCGTCAACAGTACCACAAGACTCAACAGAATGAATTCTTCCTTTTACCATGTTACTTCCTCCTCTATTAAAACAGCTCCCCTCTGTCTTTATGAAAAACAGAGGGAAACTTTTTACTTACATGCTTTCGTGCATTGTACGGTTAATAACGTCAATTTGTTGTTCACGAGTTAATTTAATGAAGTTAACCGCATAACCAGATACGCGAATTGTTAATTGTGGATATTTTTCAGGATGTTCCATTGCATCCATTAATGTTTCACGGTTAAATACGTTAATATTTAAGTGATGCCCTTCTTTTACTGCATATCCATCAAGCATAGATACTAAGTTGCGAACTTGTACATCATCTTCTTTACCAAGTGCTTTTGGAATAATTGAGAATGTATTAGAAATACCATCTCTTGCATCTTCATATGGTAATTTCGCAACAGATAATAATGATGCTAGCGCTCCTTTTGTATCACGACCGTGCATTGGGTTTGCCCCTGGTGCAAATGGTTCTCCAGTACGACGACCATCTGGAGTATTACCAGTTTTCTTACCGTATACAACGTTAGATGTAATTGTTAAGATTGACATTGTATGAACAGAATTACGGTATGTTTTATGTTTACGAAGCTTGTTCATAAATGTTTTCACAAGACTTACTGCAATTTCATCAACGCGATCATCATTGTTACCGTATTTAGGGAAGTCTCCTTCAATTTCAAAATCAACTGCGATACCATTTTCATCACGGATTGGTTTTACTTTCGCATATTTAATTGCACTTAAAGAGTCAGCTACTACAGATAATCCAGCAATACCTGTTGCCATTGTACGAAGAATCTCTGTATCATGAAGTGCCATTTCAATGCGTTCATAGCTATATTTATCATGCATATAATGGATAACATTTAATGTGTTTAAATATAAACCTGCTAGCCATTCCATTGTCATATCAAATTTACGCATTACTTCTTCGTAATCTAATACTTCAGAAGTGATAGGTGCAAATTCAGGTCCAATTTGTTCTTTTGATTTTTCATCTTTACCGCCATTAATTGCATATAATAGTGTCTTAGCTAAGTTTGCACGAGCTCCGAAGAACTGCATTTGCTTACCAATTCTCATCGCAGACACACAACAAGCAATACCGTAATCATCGCCATACTCTGGGCGCATAATGTCATCATTTTCATATTGAATTGCAGATGTTTTAATAGACATTTTCGCACAGTAGTTTTTAAAGTTCTGTGGTAATTGTTTAGACCAAAGAACTGTTAAGTTTGGTTCTGGAGCTGGTCCTAAGTTGTCTAATGTATGCAAGAAACGGAATGAGTTTTTCGTTACTAATGGACGACCATCAAGTGAAATACCACCGATAGATTCTGTTACCCAAGTTGGATCACCAGAGAATAATTCATTATAATCAGGTGTTCTTGCAAATTTCACAAGACGTAATTTCATAATGAAGTGATCCACAATTTCTTGTGCTTCTTCTTCTGTTAATGTACCGTTTTCTAAGTCTCTTTCAATAAAGATATCTAAGAAAGTAGATGTACGGCCAAGGCTCATTGCTGCACCATTTTGTTCTTTAATTGCTGCAAGATAAGCAAAATATAACCATTGGAACGCTTCTTGTGCATTTGTTGCTGGCTTAGAAATATCAAAGCCATGAGAAGCTGCCATTTGTTTTAATTCTTGAAGGGCACGAATTTGCTCAGATAATTCTTCGCGTAAACGCATTGTATCTTCGCTCATTACACCGCCAGTTAAATTCAAATCTTCTTTTTTCGCTTCAATTAAACGATCTACACCGTATAATGCTACGCGGCGATAGTCACCGATAATACGACCACGTCCGTATGCATCTGGAAGACCTGTAATAACGCCTGATTTACGAGCTGCTCTCATTTCTGGAGTATAAGCATCGAATACACCTTGGTTATGCGTTTTACGCCAGTCTCTGAAAATACGGCTTAATTCTTTGTCCATTTCATATCCGTAAGATTCACAAGCTTGCTCTGCCATACGAATACCACCGAATGGTTGTAATGAGCGCTTAAATGGCTTGTCAGTTTGGAAACCAACTACTTTTTCAATATCTTTATTTAAATATCCTGGGTCATGTGATGTAATAGAAGAAACAATTTTCGTATCCATGTCAAGGACTCCGCCATTGTCACGTTCTTGTGTTGTTAAATCCATTACTTGATCCCAAAGTTGTTTCGTCGCTTCTGTTGCTCCAGCTAAGAAGGCTTCATCACCTTCGTATACGTTTACATTATTTAAAATGAAGTTGCGGACATCAATCTCTGTTTTCCACTTTTCACCTTTAAAGTTTTCCCATGCATTTTTTACATTTTCTAATACTTCAGTCATCCTAATCTCCTCCATTTTTGATTAGTACAGGACTAAGATTTTTTATATAACAGCTTACGTATTTAGAATACTACTTTTTTGAAAAAGTGAACGTTAAAGTTGTGACATGTTTGTGAAATAGTGAACAAACTACTATGGACATAGTGAAAACACTAATTAAATCTTGATTTAATTAGCCTCTTTTAATCATTTCATTTTTTTTGGTATTCTTAATGAAGGAATCCTTTTCTGCAGTATAAGAGTCGTATTCACTTCAATCTGTAATACTCTCCCTCCCTATTCTGTTATAGTTTTTTTGAAACAGAATAAAAAAGTGTGCCTGTTTTGGCACACCTTTTTTGTATAGATGGCTATATACATTGCAAACCACGATGAAAATAATATTTCTTCCACGGTAGGGATAAACTTCTCATAAAGTGAAACTTCTATCCCCACCGAATGGAAAGCTCTCGCCAATCGGGCTTTTACAGGCCTTTTCCCTGCCTATCTTCTTCGTTTTCCCTGAAGAGGTCTACTGCCCACGAATAGCGAAAACTTCCAGCAGTAGGGGATTTATTGTCCGTTAATATGTGGTTTAAAAAAGGAGGAATTTTATATGCGAAAAACAAAAATCGTTTGCACAATTGGACCTGCAAGTGATCAATACGAAACATTACTTTCTTTACTAGAGTCTGGAATGAATGTGGCTCGGTTAAATTTTTCTCATGGAACACACGAAGAACATGAAGCACGTATCAATACGATACGAAAAGCCGCAGCGGCAGCTAAAAAAAACATTGCACTCTTACAGGATATTAAAGGGCCTAAAATTCGAATCGATGAATTTGAAGGCGGACAAGCAGAACTGCTTGAAGGTACGCCTGTTACCGTTTCAATGAAAAAGGTACTCGGAACATCTAAACAGTTTTCTGTCACATATGAAGGTCTATACGATGATGTAGAAGTAGGGTCTCATCTATTACTTGATGATGGATTATTAGAGCTAGAAGTAACAGAAAAGACAAATGGTGAGTTACAAACAAAAGTTATACATGGCGGGATCATTAAAGATCATAAAGGTGTGAATGTGCCAAATGTAAAAATCCGCCTGCCTGGTATTACGGAAAAAGATAAACAAGATATTCTTTTCGGAATAGAGCAACGTGTTGATTACATCGCAATCTCCTTTGTACGTAAAGCTGCTGATATTTTAGAAGTACGCGACATATTAGCAAAGCATAGTGCCTCACATATTCGCATCATCGCAAAAATTGAAAATCAAGAGGGAATTGATAATATAAAAGAAATTGTAGAAGTTGTGGATGGAATTATGGTTGCCCGGGGTGACATGGGCATTGAAATTCCAGCAGAATATGTACCAATTATTCAAAAAGAATTAATTCATACCTGTAATCTGCTCGGAAAACCAGTCATTACGGCAACGCAAATGCTGGATTCTATGCAAAGAAATCCAAGACCAACAAGAGCAGAAGCTTCAGACGTAGCAAATGCAATCTTTGATGGCACAGATGCGATTATGCTCTCAGGAGAAACAGCTGCCGGTGACTACCCAATAGAAGCCGTACAAATGATGAATAAAATCGCTCTGCAAGTAGAGGAGTCTTCTTTATTCCAAAATCAAAAGCAATTGCTTCATGATAACCATAAACAAATAACAGAAACAATCAGTGCTGCTGCTGTCCAAGCAGCTTATTCCTTACAAGCAAAAGCGATTTTAACACCAACCAAAAGTGGTTATACAGCGCAAATGATTTCAAAATATCGCCCGCACACTCCTATTATCGCAACAACATCTGAACAATCTGTTATGCAGCAACTCGCACTCGTATGGGGCGTACATCCATTTTTCACTGCATCAAAACAAACGACAGATGAAGTAATCGAACAAGCATTATGTAACGCTAAAGAACAACAACTTGTCTCTACGCAAGATATTGTCATTGTAACAGCGGGTGTCCCTGTTAACGAACGCGGAACGACAAATCTGATGAAAATTGAAGTTGTAAAATAAAGTAAAAAAGGCAGATGTACTACGCATCTGCCTTCCCTTACTCACAACCTTCTATATTACATGTCATACCATTTGAGACTGTTACTTTTTCTTTTTTTAGTTCCTGTTCAATGACAGCTTCTAACGTTGCTTTATTACGTACACCTTGTACCACACTCTCGCCAATAACAAATGTCGGCACAGCTTGTACGCCTTGTTCATAATAAGCGTGATGAACTGCTTTTTGATGCGCCTCTTTATACGTACCATTCTCTAGCGCTTGGCGAAACTCATCTTGATTTAATCCCACTTCTCCAGCTATTTCTACAAGCACATCCACTTCTCCAATATTACGCTCCTCTTGGAAGAATGCAGTAAACACACGATGTTGATATTCATTTCCTTTTCCATTTTCTTTTGCATATTGATATCCTTCAAATGCAGTATGTGTATATGGATGTGGTGACAAACGAGGTAATTTTATATCAACACCCATTTGCTCTGCCCACGGTGCAATTGTACTTTGAAACATGCCTAACTTGTCTGGTTCATTCCATGGATCAATACGTTCCGCTGGATATGGTCGTAATTCAAACGGCATCCATTCTACTTCTACATCTTTTCCTTGAATTGCTTCTTGTAATGGTTGCTCACCAATAAAACAAAATGGGCAAACATAATCGGAATATACTTTTATTTGTAATGTCATTATTTTTACTCCTTCACCTTCATGTTGTAACAATTATAGTTACAACATGGTATTTCTGTCAACAAAAAATCGTTTCCATTTATGGAAAGACATCTAACGATTTTTCAATGTCAATATTGCGGCTACCGCATAATACAAAGCTTTCTCATACTTTGCATATTCCGCAATCGACAAATTAACGAGCGAACCGCCGCTCGCAGAAAAATATTCAATTGCTTCTACTGGAATCGCATCTTCTTTTACTTCAATATAACTGCCATCTTTCCAGCGTCCCTTTTGAATATTGGCATGCAAATCTCCAGTAACTTCTCCAATTTGTTCATCATGCTCAGACCTCAAAAGCCATTCCAGCTTTTTTAAATTCCACGTCTGTTTCAGTTCACAAATCTTATCTCCCGCCAAGTCATGAAACGTATAAGAAAGGTGCATTCCCGCTCTTTGTCTTACAATTAACATCTCTTCTCCTAGTTCGTTATACAAAACAAAGCGCTTTTCATGCAATGATTTCAAGAAAAAAGATACAAAAATTTTCCAAACTTTTTGCATTTCTGTTTCATATTCTTCTCTTAAACCGCCCATTGTATTTCCATCCATTGAAAAGTATGTAATTGACGTGACTAAAGACGTTTCTCTTCTTATGACAAATCGCTGTTGCTCCAGCATCGGTAATGTCTCTTCAATACAAATTGTTGTTCCAATTTTCTTAGCTCTCCCTTTTTCTATAAAACTATAAATCATAAAAAAAAAGGCCGTTATAATCATACTTACAAAGGTCATAGTATTCTTGTTCCACTGAAAATACGGTGTCCGAATATAATCAAGTATAAACGCTATAATAGCAGCAAAAAATATAAAGCTAGAAAGAAGAAATAACCTTTTCCCATTCCGGGCATGATGTTCATGAATCCCCATATCAAACCCCACTTTTTTACATATTTTTATTATTATCTCATTTTTCAAGTATTTATCCAAATGAAAAAAGCTATCTCATAAGATAGCTTTCTAACCCTCTACATGCCGAATCATCGTATAAATATCATTACTTAATACACCAAACGATTTAATGTTATTTTGAATATTAGATAATAAAACCACATACTCACTTCCATTTTTGCTAAAACTATTTAAACAATTCCACCCCGGCATAACGCCATGATTTGAGTAACTACCTGGATCCACATACCAACCAAAACCATAATCTTTTTTAACTGCTGTAAACATTTGATGGTAACTTTCATTTGAAATGAGCTTTCCTGTAAATAAAGCTTGATCAAATAAATATAAATCATATGAGGTCATATATATATCACCACATCCAAACAATTGCGACATGCTTGGTAAAGCTGGTGTTGTCATCTTATTATCTACAATTTTATATCCGGTAGAAGGATATTTTTCTTGTTGAAAGTTGTCACCAAATCCTGAGTGATTCATACCAGCTACGTCAAATATATGCTTTTGAATATAATCCTGAAGAGATTCTCCACTCACTTTCTCTACAATATACGCAAGCACAGAGTAGTTAGAATCAGAGTATTTCCAATTCGATCCGGGAGGGAATGCTAATTTTTGATGTCCTATTCTTTTGATGAGTTCATCATGAGTAATGTTCTCTGCTCCCTCTGGGTACTCTGGAATACCTGATGTATGTGTAAGGAGATGTACTAATTTAATCTCCCTGCCTCTTGGGAAATCAGGAATATATTTCGCGACAGTATCTTCTGTGTTTAATTTATGTTGTTCTTTCAATTGCATGATGGAAGTTGCGACAAAAGCTTTTGTAATTGACCCAATATAGTAAGATGTCTCTGAATTATTAGCAACTTTTTTATCTTGATTGGCAAGTCCATATCCTTTATTCAAAAGAACCTTTCCATTCTTTATAACAACAGCTGTACCATTGAAGTTTTTACTCTTTAAGTACTCATCCAACTGCGCATTATTATTTATATCTTGCGTAGGTTGCTCAGCTGGCAATTCTTTTGGACTTAGATTCGGATTTGGATTTTTCTCTACATCTTCCTTCTTTACTTCTTTCACCGCTTGCAGCGTTTCCTTTTCTTTATTGTGAGAAGTAATTTTCGTATATCCCCAATATATAAGGGTAAACAACAGACTGAGAATAATCGTTCGCTTTATATATACAATCGGTCTGTGAGATTTCATAACAATAAAAACCTGCCTTTTTGCATAGTTGCCCATTTTACATCCTACTTTATCACGCAATGAGTAGTTTACCAACGTCATACATAAAAAAATAAAAAAGAGCATTGAAAATGCAAGATAGTCGTTACATTTGTAATGAAATAACACTTCCATCAATGGTATTTTCTTCATCCTCGATTTATAGAAAGCTCTTACCAATCGGGTATCTATCCCTCTATCTTCTGCGTTTTTCTCTGAATCTTGAGGCGGGGGTCTTACTGCCTGCAAATAACGGGATAAAAAAATCCCTCATTTTTATCAATGAGGGATTTCTTGTTTATTATTTATACATGTTTTTTCATATCATCAGCAACAGACTCAACGTTTGTACCAACGATAACTTGTACACTTGTATTACTTAATTTCATGACACCTTTTGCACCAGCACGTTTTAATGCTGATTCATTTACTAAGTTTGCATCTTTTACTTGTAAACGAAGGCGAGTTGCACAGTTGTCAATTACTGTTAAGTTTTCTTTTCCGCCTAACGCTGCTACATATGTTTCACCGATAGAACCAGCTTCCCCTGCCTCAACCGTTCCTTCTTCCACTAACTCATCATCATCTTCACGACCAGGTGTTTTTAAATCTAATTTCTTGATTAAGAAGTAGAAGACAAAGAAGTAAATTGCTGCATAAACTAAACCTACAACTGCTAATAGTACTGGTTTTGTTGCAATACCGAAGTTAATAACATAGTCAATTGCACCGGCACTAAATGAGAATCCATCATGAATGCCAAGCGTTGTTGTGATATATAAAGAAAGGCCTGTTAATAAAGCATGAATACCATATAATACTGGTGATAAGAACATGAATGAAAATTCAATTGGTTCTGTAATACCAGTCAAGAATGAAGTTAATGCAAGACCAATTAACATACCAGTAACTGCTTTACGCTTTTCTGGTTTTGCTGCTGCAATCATCGCAAAACATGCTGCTGGTAAACCAAACATCATGATTGGGAAGAAACCAGTCATGAACATACCTGCATTTGGATCTCCTGCAAAGAAACGAGCGATATCGCCATTTACAACATTTCCTGCTGAGTTTGTAAAATCACCAAGCACAAACCAGAAATATGTGTTCATTACATGGTGTAAACCAATTGGAATTAATAAACGGTTTAATAATCCAAAAATTCCTGCACCAACTGCTCCTAAGTTAACGATACCATGTGCTACTGCATCGATACCGCTTTGAATTGTTGGCCAAATTTCTCCAAACACTAACCCTAATAGTAGCATCACTACAGCTGTAATAATGGGAACAAAACGTTTACCAGCAAAGAATCCTAGCCATTCTGGTAATTTAATTTTATGGAATTTATTATATAGCAATCCTGCAACTACACCTGCAATAATACCGCCTAAAATGGCCATATTAATTTTCGGTGCTAACGTTGCCGCTTTTGCAACCTGGCCTAAAGTATCTGCCATTTTAGAAGGATCTACAGAACCAACTAAATGTTGCACACTGCTTAATTTATCGTTTAACTCTGCCGCTGAATACCCTTTACTTAAAGTATCCGTCGTATTTTTTAAAACCTCATAACCAATCGCACCCGCAAGAGCTGCGGCACCGCTACCATCAACAGACAAACCGACTGCAACACCAATCGCAAAAATAAGTGCTAAATTATCAAAGATTGCTGCACCGGCTTGCGCCATAACAGGAATATTAAATACGTCAGGCTGCCCTAAACGAAGCAAGAGCCCTGCTGCTGGCAATACTGCAATTGGAAGCATTAATGCTTTACCAATACGTTGTAAAAACTGCAACATCTGAATTCCTCCTATTCAAAATTATGAAAACGTTACCATTTATAAAAAAGTTTTAGAAAACGCTTTATATCACATGAACATAATAACATATAGTTGTATAGATGTGTAGTTATTATTTTTGAATTTTTTATGGATTTATTTCCCTTAATCCTAGATGTCAGTGGGATTCATCCTTATTCTAATCACTAAACAGCAATGGATTGAAATTACCGTTTTTACAAATAACGAAGCGCCCTCATGAATAGAAGTTTCATTTTATCATTCCTCATTTTCATGTTATTATTTATTTCTGTACTTGTCGGGAAAGTTAAATTTAGTAACTAATATAATAGGAGTGTTTATTATGCAGTGTATCGAGACTAACAACTTACAACAGTTATTAGATCAAGTTCAGCCCTATACAAAACAAGGGAAGCTTGCAACATATATTCCTGAATTAGGAAATGCAAATCCTGATGATTTAGGTATCGCGATTTACCATAGAGAAAACCATTACGTTCATGCGGGAAAATCCCAGATACTCTTTACGCTTCAAAGTATTTCAAAGGTAATTACACTTGCTCTTGCTCTTTTAGACCGCGGTGAAGAGTATGTATTTTCTAAAGTTGGCATGGAGCCAACAGGTGATCCTTTTAATTCTATTATTAAATTAGAAACAACAAGTCCCTCTAAACCATTAAATCCAATGATTAATGCCGGGGCATTAGCTATCACAAGTATGATTGCAGGTGAGTGCAATGAAGAAAAAATGGAACGCATCCTTCACTTTGTTCGTGATATTACAGATAATCCTTCCATTAACTATTCTTCTAAAGTTGCCATATCTGAATTAGAAACTGCTTATTTAAACCGCTCTCTTTGCTACTATATGAAGCAAAACAACATTATCGATGGTGATATTGAAGAATTAATGGATCTATATACACGCCAATGTGCAATTGAAGTAAACTGCATAGACTTAGCTCGTATCGGACTTATCTTTGCGATGGATGGTTATGATCCATATCGCAGCAAACAAATTATTCCAAAACACATTACAAAAATTTGCAAAACCTTTATGGTAACGTGTGGAATGTACAACGAATCTGGAGAATTTGCAATTCGCGTTGGAATTCCAGCAAAAAGCGGTGTAGCTGGTGGTATCTTTGGCTGTGTAAAAGGTGAAATGGGTATTGGTATTTTCGGTCCTTCGCTAGATGAAAATGGTAACAGTCTCGCTGGACTTAAAATATTAGAATTACTTTCTGAACAAGAAGGCTGGAGTATTTTTTAAAAAGCGTCTAAAATGGCGCTTTTTTCTGTATAATCTTGCATATTTTCTATATACCTCCGAATAGTATAGTACAACCCAGTGTTTTATCACATAAAACTTCCAATCAGAGAATACCTTTCTTTCTAAATCGTTCACTAATCAGTTCTTACTGCCCACGAATAGCGGGATAAAATGGAGGTGCTCATGAAACTCATCCTTCAAACAGAAGATCAGGCAGTTCTCGAGAAAACTATTCTTCTTTTTGTATTAAGCATCGTTGAAAGTTTAAAATTAAAAGTTGTTTCCCTTGATGAAGCCTATCGATACATATTTAATTTAGATGTACTGGAATTGTTAATGGATCGAAGCATTGATGATAAAGTACTGGAAGTCATTCACTTCGGCATAGAGTTAGAAGACATTCAAAACCTAATCCCAGAAGATTTAGAACAAAATATCGAAGAGTTAAAATGGCGCTGTATTCAAGTGCTAAGTGATTATGAAATGTATGAGGAAACAGAGCAATTAATTGAAGATATTCGGTAAAGTGAAACTTCCATTCGTGAGATGCTTTTCCTCACGAATGGTTTGTTGAACCAATCGGGCGCATGCCAGCAGCTATCCCCCAGCTACTCTTCCTTGTTTCTTGAGGTGGGGGGGCTTACTGCCCGTTAATGAGGGATAAAGTGAACACTTCCAGTAAAATAACACTCCTCCCATTAAAGCGGTAAAAAAAAGCACCTCTTTAGGTGCTTTTTAATGTTTTTTTAAACTATTTTTATATGTTTCAATATTTACTGGTAACTCTTCCTCTTCTAACGTATGTTCATTTACATCTTTGTGAATGTAAGCACCCTTTGGAGGTTGATGATCGTGTCCTTTTTTCTTATGATCAAAAGATTTACCGCGTCCCATACTAACACCCCTTCCATTGAATAAAGTCTATGTTAGTATAAATAAAAGGTCGTCGACATATGCAATGGTTTGTTGTATTTCCGAGGAAATTGCAGAAGTTTGTTTGATTCCTCGCTTAACGAACAGTAAGCCCAACTTTCTCTTATAAGAGTTGATCCACTGCAATTATAATAAGCAAAGCACCCGCAATTACAGTTGCCCATTTCCCTAAATACACCGCTAAATACTTTTTACCTACGTAAGAAAAGAACCTAACACTTAAGAAGCTGAAGAAACCAGAAATAATAGCCGTCATCCACAAATTCAAATTTGTTATACCTGCATCAAAACCACCTGCAATATTATTAATGGATAGTGCAATTCCAAGTACAATTGCTTCTGAAAAACCAATTGATTTCGATCCATCGAAATCAGCTGCTTCTGGATTACGTAAAATGCGCATTAACACATTACTTTGCTTCCTTCCCTGTTCTGTCTCCTTACTAAGCAACGGCTGACATAGTACCAATACTCCAATACTCCCAATTACAATGGCACCAATAACACTAGCTGTAGCATCTGAAATAAACAAGGAAATCCAATTACCGAAAAAACCTCCTACAAGTGTAAATAAAAAGCCAAAGAAAGCTATGATAAAGTTATTGAACCACGAAATATGAATCTTTCGAATTCCATAGGCAATTCCTACACCCGCATTATCTAAATTTGAAGCTATCGCAATAAATAGAATTGAAAATAAACTTGTTATATACATCAACGAACGCTCCTTTATTGCATTTTTTATTGTATCTTATGCAAATATTGAGCAACTGTGCCTGTCTGTTTCATATACTTCTAATAAAATCTCAACAGTTCTTCAACATTTCAGTAACAAAAAGGAGCGCCTAAAACTATGTCTACTCAAAATATAAATCATCAACTCGGTACGGTATTAAAAGAATTATTACAAGAGCGTGCTTTATCTATGCGGCAATTTGGAGCGCTAACCAACGTCGATCCCTCCACCATTTCACGAATTATTAATGGAAAGCAACAAGCGAAGCAAAAACATCTTCAAAAATTTGCCGAATGTCTGCAAATTCCTATACAGTACTTATATGATGCAATGTACGTAAAACATCCCCAACAAACAGCTGAATCCCAAACAGAAATGTATACATCAATTGATGCCATTCAAAATACATTACAATCCTCTAACTTATTTGACTACGAATACACAACAACTCGTGTAAAACAAGAGCTTGAAAATTACGAACGCTATGCGAAAACAATTGAAGGACAACGTCTCATTCACGAAGGATTTTCAACAAAGCTGCAACAACTTGATAGCACAGGCCCTTTCATCGATCAACTAAAAGATATGTATCATCAATTTTGCAAAGAATCTATTACGCCGCAAGAACGAGCAATTATCGGAAGCGCCTTGCTATATTTTGTTTTATCAACCGATATTATTCCAGATTACGTATTTCCGATTGGATACTTAGATGATGCAATTGCAGTGGAATTAACGAAGAAAAAGTTAGCTGAGATTAAAAATAAATCGGAGAAAGAAAAATAAAACCTATTATTCCACACTATAAAGAAAAGAGATGCATGTCCTTAGCTAACATGCATCCCTTTTCTTTACCTTAACCTAAATTTTTATCCTGCTATTGGTAAGCAGTAATACTCTTACCTTAAAATTACGCCAAAAACAAAAATTTAGGCGGAGGATACAGCGAAACTTTCATCGGTGTTTTTTCATCCCCCACTGATTAAAGTTTCACTTTATTATAAACTTTGCGCTTCTCTCGTATTTGTTTCTTCAACCTGTTTCATTTTGTTGTTCTTATTTTTAGAAAAACGGTAAAACAGTAAGCAAACAATCGTAAACGGAATACCGCAATACAATGCCATACGTTGGTCTGGAATAAAAGCCATGCTCACAATTACGGCCATATTTAATCCGAAACAAAGAAGTGGCACAATTGGATACAACGGCGTTTTAAATTTCAAATCCTTAATATCCCCTCCTTGTTTTATATATGCTTTTCTCCCTAGAAAATTTGATAAACCAATTGATGCCCAGACTAGTATTCCACCGAATCCTGCAATAGAAAGTAGCCATAAATAAACTGTATCCTCTGCATATATACCGGATAATAAAGAAAGACAACCAAAAATCAAACTTGTAATTAATGCATAAATAGGAACACCCTTTTTAGATAACTTCCCAAAAATCGGACTAATCATCCCTTGATTCGCCATAGACCAAAGCATACGAGAAGTTGCATATAAGCCTGAATTTGCTACTGATAACACCGCTGTAATAATAACAAAATTCATAATATCTGCGGCATACGGAATCCCAATTTTATCAAATACAACTACGAATGGACTTTCTACTAATCCCGCTTTTTCCCATGGGAATAACCCAGCGAGTATGAACATAGAAAGTATAAAGAAAATGAATATACGCCAAGCTGTATTTCTAATTGCTTTCGGAATGGTTTTCTCCGGGTTTTCACTCTCACCGGCCGTAATCCCAACAATTTCGGTCCCCTGAAAGGAGAAATTAACGGCAATCATTGTAATTAGAATCGCTTTCAGTCCATTCGGGAACAGTCCCCCGTGATCAGTAAAGTTTGAAAGCATCGGTGCTGCGTCAGTTCCTTTCATATGTAAAAATCCAAACATTGCCGCCCCGCCTAAAATAATAAATGCAATAATTGTAATTACTTTAATACCAGCAATCCAAAACTCAAACTCTGCAAAACTCCGTGAGGATAATACATTAATCGAAAAAAGAAGGACTGCAAACACGATGCACCATATCCAAGATGGTACATGTGGAAACCAGCGCTTCATTAAAATACTTACTGCAATCAACTCAATCCCTATCGTAGCAGCCCAGTTTAGCCATGACATCCAACCAACTACATAACCTACTGCAGGCGAAATATACTTTGTAGCATATACTTGATAAGATCCCGCATTCGGCATAGCAACGGCTAACTCTCCAAGACAAAGCATCGTTAAATACATAACAAAGCTCCCAACAAGATACGCAGCAATTGCCCCGCCTGGCCCAGCTTCATGAATAGTGTAACCAGATCCCAAGAAAAGGCCTGTACCAATAACCCCTCCAAGTGCGATCATAAATATGTGTCTACTTTTTAACTCCCGCTTTAACTCCTGATTTTGCTTTTCCATATGAACCCCCCTTTAATTTTATCCCGCTATTCGCGGACAGTAAGACCCCCGCTGATGGAAGCTTCACTTTATAAGCACCCCAAAATGTAAACGCTTTAAATTTAATATGAAAAATAAAAATGAATAAAGTGCATTTTTATTTCATTGTTACTATAGATTTGTAATAGAAGGGAGATTTTTCAAAAGAAAATCTCCCAATACAAGAAAAAACCAAAATACGATAGATAGTTCATACGAAAACTTTCTTAGGCTCCACTTGATAGTGATATAAATTAAGCAATTGTTTAAAAGAGCATTAGAAAACGGTACATAATCCAGAAGGCTTTAGATTAATCACTTCCTGTAATCAACAGATCATCCCTGACTGTTATTAATAATGTTTGATTTGTGATAGCTTGTCCTTCTTCTACTTCTAGCCCTTCCACATAGCCACTGATTCCCACTTTAATTTCTACTTTCTGCTTATCCATAGTTTCAATTAAAGCTAATTTCTCCCACTCATACACATAGGAACTTTCATTAATAAATAATTTTTCAACCTTACCATAACAAGGACTGTACACGTTTTCTATGACTATCTTCATCTTTTAAACCCCTCTTTCTTATTAAATAAACCTGTAAATCTTCCAATTCACCTCCCCAAAAAAATCAGAACATTCAACTATTAATATGCAAGATATGTACCAATCTAATTTCTTACGTGGAATTAAGAGTTAGTACTGAAAAAATTTTAATACGCGCAAAATTTTTCTTCTTCTTTAAAGATTTTCAACCAAAAAACGCAAATTTTTTTTGCATACTTGCAATAATTTTATTAAAATTAAGAAAAGTCAGTCTTCATAGGGTATAACAAGGAGAAGATGAACGATGCACACAAAAGAAATCAATCTCAAAAAATTAGTCGAAATGAATATGCTATATGAAACCTTACTCAATGAAATTGATATTGGGATTCACATGATTAACGAAGAGGGTAAAACGATCATCTACAACCGCAAAATGATGGAAATTGAATCAATGAATCATAAGGAGGTACTATATAAAAACCTTTTAGAGGTATTTGCATTTGAAGAAAATCAAAACAGTACACTTATAGAAGCATTACAACTGGGAAAAGCGAGAAAAAATATAAAGCAAACTTATTTTAATAATAAAGGGCAAGAGATCACAACAATTAATGATACCTTTCCCATAGTAGAAAATGGAAAAATAAAAGGCGCTATTGAAATAGTAAAAGAGATTCCCCAGATAAGACAAACGAGTAAAGCGAATGCCCTTCGAGGGCATAATACTAAATTTACCTTTAATCATATAATAGGTAATTCTAAAGCCATTCAATCGGTTATTGCAGAAGCAAAAAGAGTAACACGCACCTCTTCCTCTATACTTATCATGGGAGAAACAGGAACCGGAAAAGAATTATTTGCACAAAGTATTCATAATGAAAGTCACCGTGCAAGTAAGCCTTTTATCTCACAAAATTGTGCTGCTATACCTGAAACCCTAATGGAAAGCTTATTATTCGGCACAAACAAAGGAGCTTTCACAGGTGCAATAGATAAACCAGGTTTATTTGAAGAAGCACACGGGGGAACTTTATTATTAGATGAAATTAACTCGTTAAGTCCAGCGCTTCAAGCTAAATTATTACGTGCGATACAAGATAAAACAATACGAAGAATCGGAGGAACACAAGAAAAAGAAGTAGACGTTCGAATCATAGCAACTATTAATGAAGATCCAATTGAGGCCATCGCGCACAATCGCTTACGAAAAGACCTATACTATAGATTAAGTGTCGTTACTTTATTTCTTCCACCTTTAAGAAAGCGAAAAGAAGACATCTTACCACTTCTTCGTAGTTTTATTGAAAAATATAATATGCAATTTGGCTTAAAAGTAAAAGGTATAGATGACAACGTCAGAGACTTTTTCTATAAACACGATTGGCCTGGAAATATAAGAGAATTAGAACATATAATTGAAGGGTCTATGAATTTAATAGAAGATGAAGAAATGATTACAACATCTCATATTCCAACACGTTTTTACGAGCTAGTAAAAAATGAATTAAATATTCACCCTCCTCTAGCTAGGTGGGAAACTGATAACTCAGATCACACATCTAGAACTTTAAAGAACACAATAAAAGAAATGGAAAAAGAATATATTATTCAAATCCTTAATGAACATAATGGTAATATCTCACAGGCCGCAAAATATTTAGGATTAAGCAGGCAAAACCTGCAATACCGATTAAAAAAGTACGGGCTGAATACGTAAAGATTATCGCTCTGTCATGAATCCATAGGAGTTTATATATATCACATGGATCTCTTTGAAATTTCTATAAGTACAGCAAAAAAGGGTGTTCTTATAGAACGCCCTTTTTTGTATGACACCACTTATAAATAAATGACAACATCACTTTTGTAAACTCAACAAGCTGTCCTATCTCAACTTTTTCATTCACTGAGTGCGCTTCTTCCAACGTGCCTGGTCCGTAAATCACTGCTGGAATGTTAAATTCACTAAACCATCCCCCATCCGTTACTGTAGCAGACATATCGAGAATGGCACTGCGTTGTAATGTCGATTCATGTACAGCTGCAAGTTGTCGCACCGCAGGATGATCTTGATCAACTTCTAACGAAGGGAATATTTCACCACGATCAACAATCATAGATTCCCCACCCCATTTAAATTGTGGGGGATTTTCACGCAACCATGGATCAGCTGCCGCAAGTCTGCCAATGTAATCCTCAATTTCCTCAATCACCTGTTGATGTGTTTCATTTGGGTAGAAGTGTACCGTAATCCATAATCGGCATTCATCCGCAATAAATGCCGCATGGCGTCCTCCTTCAATGACCGCTGGATTAATTGTCGTTGTCCCTACTGGATAACCATCATATGTTTTCATAACAGCCCAGTGTCTTTCTAGCTCTTGCAATCCTTGCACAATTTTCATCATCTTTTCAATCGCACTCGCTCCAAACAAACGACCACCGGCATGAATCATTTGTCTGCGCGTTGCATCATGAAACGTTTGCGGACTTTTCACAGTAATCCATCCTGTAATAACCCCGCCTTGACCTTGCATATGTAAATCACTTGTATCCACAACAACTGCAAAATCAGCATTATATCCACACTTACAACATTGAAGTGTTCCCGCTTCTCCTACTTCTTCTCCAATTACCGATTGAAAAATCAAGTCCCCAGGCAATTCAATACCAGTTTCTTGTAAAAGCTGAATGGCAAATAGAGCTCCAGCTAGTCCACCCTTCATATCAGCAGCGCCGCGGCCAACAAGCCACCCATCTTTTATAAAAGGTTCAAACGGTCCCGTTTCCCATGGTTCATCTGCTGAGACTTCTGCTACATCCATATGCCCATTAATAATTAAGCTTTTGTGTGAGTCTCCCGCTGTACCCTGTTTCACTCCAACAATATTTGGATCATTCGGATACACGTCCCATTTATCAATCTTAAAATCACGCTTCGTTAAAAAATCAGCGACAAACTGCTGCGCTTCATTTGTATTTCTTGCTGGTGGTGCAGGAGTTTCAAAACGAATTAATGTTTTTGCCAGTTCTACTAATTCATCTTTTCTTACATCAATTTGTTCTAGTAGCTTTGAAATCGTTTCATTCATTGCAAATTCCCCTTTGCATGTATAGTAAATTTTTATTTTTACATAAACACTTTAGTGTCTACAAACTTTCAACGATTTATATTTTTATTTTAAACCCTTATTTACAACCGAAACAATAAAATCCCAGTAAGTGACTCCATTTACTTACTGGGATTTTTATGTTCCTTATTATCCAATTAAAAATCAACCTTCTCTAAATACAGCCCACTTGCATCAGCAAGACAATTGATTTGATTTCGTTGTTTCGCCTCTAAAATTTGTGGTATTGCTTCCGCGTCTAACTGGCCTAATCCAACTTCTATTAACGCTCCAACAATTTTTCTCACCATATTGTGAAGAAATCCATTGCCACTCACTCTAATTTGAATAAAGCCATCCTTTTCTGTCACATCTAACGAGTAGATTTCACGAACCATAGACTTTTTCTTAGATTTAGCATTTGAAAAAGCAGTAAAATCATGTGAGCCGATTAAATATTGAGCTGCTTTCTTCATATGTTCAATATTTAATTTTTTTCCAACGTGCATACTGTATTTTCGCATGAATGGATTTGTATGTTCTTCATTCCAAATCTTATATAAATACGTTTTCGCCTTCGAGTTGTAGCGAGCATGGAAACGCTCTGGAACTAATTCTACATCAATAATACTAATATCATTTGGTAAGTATTGATTTAAGTACTTTTTCACTTTAGGTTCCGTTACATTCTCATCAATCGTAAAATTGGCTACTTGATTAAGAGCGTGTACACCAGCGTCTGTTCTGCTGCATCCAATGATTTCAATTTCTTTTCCTAGCATTTCAGATAATACATTTTCTATTTTTCCTTGAATGGTATTATCGTTATTACCAAGACGCTGCCAACCCTTATAGCGGCCGCCGTCATATTGAATTGTTAATTTGTAGTTGTTCATTATTTTCTGCTATTAAAAACATAGACATTTGCCTATTTTTTATTAACAGACTCACCGCCTTTCTTATACCTAGAAAATACAATCACTGTACCTATCCGTATCATATATAATTCTTCTCACCTGCATATTTAAAAATACCACGTTATAGGAAACAGCGATAGATAAGGAATACAAAATTCCTTAGTGCAGTTTCCATAACAGACGCTTCCTTTACTTCAACAAGCTACGTATACCCTTCACATAAAGTGAAACTTCCATCAGTGGGGGGTCTTCCCCACTGATGGTTAGTTGAACCAATCGGGCTTTTACGGGCAGTTGTCCCCCACCTACCTTCTTTGATTCTCTGTGAATCTTAAGGTGGGGGCTTACTGCCCGTTAATGCGGGATAAGTAAGCATCGGCTTGTTGTTTTTATGGGCAATCCGGAGTGCTTGTAATACGCACTCCTCCAATAAGTCCTTGATCCTGCCATTCAGCTTTTGTGACAAACTACCGAAATTTTGTTTATAAAACATGAATACATTACAATCGGAATCCACGTCTTCATCTGCTTCACAGGTTTCGACATCATCTTGAGGGCAGTTTGAACCTCCTCAACTGGCATGCCGAAATGCTCCAATAATAGCGGAATGCTCAGCTCTTCCTCTAAACATTTTTGAAGAAACATATGTACAAACTTTTTGCTTTTCACAGTCTTTAGCTCGCGTAACACACATTTCTCGACGTTCGTGTTCGTAACTGGGTTATAGCGCACCCAGTTCTGGATGTATAGCTCCTTTGTTTCTGCATCATATAATATTTTTCCATAATCGATAAACCGTTGCAGCAGCTTCTCGACAGTCTCTCTGTTGTAACCTGTTTCCATCTCCGCTAAACGCTTCGGTAACGAATAAATGCCGCATTGCGTAGTTTTAGAGCATGTTAACAAATATATGTAAAAGTATCGTTCCTCCGGTGTTAAGTCCAAGACAAAATCATCTTGCCAAAAATTTACCCGTACATTCCGGTATACTGCCATATGTATTCCCCCCCATCTTTAGCCGCAAATATGAAATTACCGTTTCCTTAATAGATATAAAGATGAGCGAGAAAATTTGGTAGTTTTATTTTATAAAAAATTACTACTACGGTTTTATTTCCTTCGAAGCGATTCTTGTAGTAGTAGTTTTTTTGTTTTGTTTTTGTAATGATTTATTACTTGCAAGGGGCTTTTGATGGGCTTACAAGGGGATTGTAAGGGGCTATTCATTGTGAATCGAAAGAATTTGGCTATCATGTAAGGAGCATTTGGGGTTATACAATTTTACATGCCATTCTCTATATGTTACGGAATAAGCCTGCTATATGTAGGACTGTTGTGTACATTTTATCACCTTTCTTCCCTTCTTTGTCCTATCGCTAGGTTACCTTTAACGAGGCTGCAAAGTTCACTTTAGGTTATGGTCTGCCGATTCATGTAATTTATCATGTTATTTGGCTTTCACATTATCACCGTATTTCAAATTGAAACACCTCTTGTCTTACCAAAGAGGTGCTCTTTCTTTCCTCATCTTGCTTACTCTTAAGATATATTACAGCATCTTCAATAAGGTTATTTCTCATACTCTATAAAAATATCCTAGTCCTCAGAAGGAAACTGGGCCTGATCGCTCAGCTTATTTGTAGTCATTCGAAAATACATAAGTTAAAATCGGCGTATATATTCAATCAAACGAATGTAACACATTTATCTCTTCCCTATCGTTTCTCCCCTTATGGAATACAGCAATTTAATCAATCTTGTTATTTCTTTTTTATTCTTAGTTAATTGAAACGATTCAATTTGTTCAAGCTCTTCTTCACTTATTTTTGATATTAATGATAAATCCTGATAACTAAGTTTAAATTTTGTTCGTAAATGTTTTACCTTATTGACTCTATTTCTATAATCTATATCTAATACTAAGTTATTAACAAAAGGTTCAGGAGTTACTAATATTTCATTGTAGACCTTGGTAAATACTCTTGCTGTATTATATGCATCATCAACCGAACAATGGGGCGCTCCTTCAAATATTAAACCTAGCGATTCTATGGCCTTAATCAAACCTACTTGATTCCTGCTTTGTTCATCAACCATTTTTGAAAAAGCAGATTGCAGATTAAAATAATGTTTAAATGACTTTACGTCCAAGTGATGAAGCAATAGATTTTTGAGTAAAACGTTACGATCGTCTTCTCCCCATGAGCAAAAGATATAGGATTCATTTCCAATCCACTTATCAAAACGGTTAATAACTAAAGAAAATTTTGGTGCTAACCATGTATCAGGTTCTTGGAGATTTGTTAATTCTTTTATCTTTTTTGAAATGGGATTAAAAGGTCTAACATATGAATGAAATTTCCTCCCTATCATAACCATCCCATCAACTTCGCTTACTTCAACTGCACCAATTTCAGTAATGTCTTGGTTTATCAATTTACCATTACGATGAACAGGGTTCCATTCTAAATCGACTATGATAAACTTCATCTCTTCATCCCCTCATCAATTTGTATATTAAAATTTCCGAACTATCTTTTTGTCTGAACCAGCATCTCTCTGCTACCATACTAAACACTATTAAAATTTGAAAAAAGCTCTTTTAGATTTCTAATTGATTAATACTCATCAAACTTGTATGGATAATATATTCTAATTATATAATGTAACCACCTAGAAAAAGGATTAAAGAAGATAAATTATGTACAATTTTATAATCCCTTTGGTCGATCTACAGGTTATTAACGCGTTCATTCTATTGACAAAAATCCACATTTGGTCAATTCATCACTGTAAAATCTGGTAAAAAAATAATGAAAATTTAAGAATAATAAGGTAAACTAATCAATGGTTTTGAATGCAAAAACACTAATTTAACATCGGTGACGGTGATACCGGGGTTATATTAGGTATGCGGAGGAATGATTTATGAACAACAACACGCTAAGTGAATCAGTTGAAGAAGTTGATAAAAAACGGGTAAACTCAATTAAACGTTCTAAAAATTGGAAGTTTATCGCAACGGGTGTCATCGTTATGATTGCACTCCTAATTGTGGGAATTAGTTATTATCAGACAACCCGATTCAATTCACAGGTTACGATTAATGAAACAAAAGTTGGCGGTCTGAATGCTGATCAGGCAATAAAGAAATTAAAAACATCTGTATTAGAAAACAAAGTCTATGTCGGTCAACAACAAATTTTAGATGAAAAAGATACACAAATAGGATTTACAGATGAAGATTTGCCTAAAGTTAAGAAACTATTAAAAAGCCAGTGGACATTTTTCCCTTCCTCAAAGGAAAAAAATTATTGGCTGATACCGGAAAAGGCGGATCAATATCGAAGCGAAACGATGAAAAAACTTGTAGAAGAAAAGCTCATATCTATGAATAAAGATTTAAAAGCGCCTCAAGATGCTATGGCGAAGCTTGAACAGGGCAAAGTTGTTATCTCAAAAAGCATTGACGGAAAACAGTATGATGTGGCTAATCTATTAAAAGATTACGACAAGCAGAAGTATAAAAGTGAAATCCATTTGAATCCTGTATACATACAGCCTATTAAAGAAAATGATCCGATCGTAAAAAAAGAAGAGAAAGCGCTACAGGATCTTCTTCAACAAACCATTGATTATAAGGTACAAAATGAAGTTTACTCTTTAACAGCTAAAGATCTAATTAAAAATGCCTCTATGTCAAAGGATATGAAGGTTACAATCGACGCGAGTGACATTAAGAACAAGATTACTGAAATTAATAAATCTCAATCGACATTAAATAAAAACTTCACATTTACAACCCATTCTGGTTCTGTCATATCAGTAAAAGGAGAAGGCTACGGCTGGGCAATAGATGTTGAAAAAGAAGCAAAACAAATCCAAGAAGCCTTCGAAAAAGGGGAAAAATCGCTTTCTGCTTCTAATATTTACGGAAATGGCTGGGAGAATAAAGGCATCGGTTATGAAACAACAGCGAATAATGGCATTGGAGACACGTATGCTGAAGTGTCAATTGCAGAACAGCAAATTTGGATTTACAAAGATGGAAAATTGGCAGTTACAACGAGTGTAGTGACTGGTAAACATAGCACGAGTGAAGATACATCACCGGGCGTGTGGTATATCCTCTATAAACGATCACCGTACACACTCAGAGGCAGCGCAGTAGGTAAACCGGATTATTCCGTTAAGGTAGATTACTGGGCTCCATTCACAAACAGCGGACAAGGGTTCCACGATGCCGGCTGGCGGACAAACTGGGCAAATAATGCCTATTTAACGGCAGGTTCGGGCGGATGTGTCAACCTCCCTCCTAGTGTTGCGAAAACTGTGTATGATAATCTCAGCACTTATGAACCGGTTGTCGTGTACTAACGAATAGTAGTATCTCAAGTATTTTCTTTATAAAAAAAGAAGCAGGAAATCCTAAGTGATTTTCTGCTTCTTTTTTATTATTTATGCTCCGTACTTCTCGTGTGCAAGTGAGAAACATTTATATACTTATTACAACAAAAAAACTATGGACGAGTGAGCTTTCTATCGCTTCTACGCCGCGGCTGACTCATCCTTACGATCTTTTTTGCTAATCGTCAAGTAGCCAACAAGAACAACAATAATAATCGTTAAGACAAGACTGACCGGACCTTCGCCCAGCCCAAGACCACCGTGAGACGTCGAGATCCAGTCCGAAAACGAGGCACCTACTGGACGAGTCATGATGTAGGCGAACCAGAAGGCAAATATCTCATTTAGACCAAACAACCAATACCCTAGAGCTGGAATGGCAAGCAAGACAGCAAACAGCGCCCCAGAAGAAAAGTAACCTAAGTGCATCGTTGACGCGGTCATGTCACCTGCAGAAGTACCGAAGGCGAACGTACCCAGTACGGTGCACCAGTAAAAAATCTCGCGGCGAGTCGTGTAAATACTGTGTATAGATAGAGTCTTCTCGAACGCGTTCCAAATGAAGAATATAACTGCCAGTGTCGCTGCAAAAAACACAGTTGATACAAGGTATGGGACTCCCAACACAACATGCACAGCATCAGCAGCCATCGTACCAAAAATACTGACCATCACAATAACGAGCCAGTAGATCCATGGCACATATCTTCGTACCAAGAATTGAAGTATCAATGAGGCCGCTAAACCAAATCCCCCAAGAGCAACTGCAATGATCGGATTCATATGATTGACTAGGTAATCAGAAAACACCTCTCCCATTCCAGTAGTCAGCACCTTGGTAATCCAAAAATAGACTGTAACTTCCGGAACTTTCGACAAGATCGGCTTTGCGCGATGCATAACGGCCGATAAGGACTTATTCATATGCTCGTTTTTCCCTCCAATGATTCTTTCCTTCACAAAAAAACAATCTGGATGCAAAAGAAATTATTTTTAAAGTCTATTATTTTTTCTGAGTTGGACTTTTTGTATAATCCGGTCTATTAGCCGTTCAACAAACGGCTTTACGGAAATAATCATTTGTACAGCCACCACTGTATCAGAACATAAAAATATGTTACACGGAAACACCCTTTACTGCATGAAAGGAGAATGAAAATTATATTAGAAATTCATTAAATAACGTTCATTTACTCAAAAAGAATATCGTTTACTGTTACTTGTGACACGATTCACCGTGAGTAATCTAAGTGAGGTTCATTAAATTAAGGCTTTTATCGGAGTAAACGTCTGTTCTTCTATTTTGGTATACCACTATTTATGAATTGCAGTTAGTTATTTATTCCTCAACATCTCAGCAAGTTCATATAGTGGGCTGTGCTGCTGAATGCGATAGTGACGTCCTTCCTTTTGCAAATACCCTTTGTCACAAAATTGTGCAAGCACATGTAATAAATGTCGATAGGAGACGCCTAAAAAATCACAAACAGTTACGTGTTTCTCCTTATAGACCTCTTCATCCGAAGTTTGCAAAATAAAATCCGCAAGCCGGTTTTCAAGTGGGAAGGCGAGACTATACGAATACTTTGCAGCCATTTGTGTTGCTTTTACACTTAAAAATTTGGTTAGTTCACGTAGAAATTTTGCATCTTCTAACATTTGTGTGCGACAGCGATGAAAAGGAAGCGCAAAGCAAATGGTCTTAGTGGAGGTTTGGATCCCTTTTGTATAGTACACCTCATTTAATAATTCCATTTCCCCAATATAATCATTCGCATTGATAAAATTAATTAAGGAAACTTTCCCATTTTGATGCGTTACATAAATTTTTGCTTTTCCTTCAATGACATAAAATAAAAAATCCGGTCGCATGCCTTCTTGAATAATCCATTCATCGCGTTTATATTCATGCACTTCTATAAACTCTTCAATCGGAAAAGAAAATAAATGCGCAATGGAGTACTCATTCAAATATCTTTTCCTTTTCTCATTTTTATAAATTTCCATAATCCACCTCAAAAATATGAGATATCTCATATTATTGTACGTATCTCCATGTTATCATGCAAACAATGAGGGGGATACAGAATGGACACACAACGCTGGATGAGTAGACAGTTTTTTAGTTTTTATATGACATGGGGCATTTTTCTACCCTATTGGACAGGATGGATGATTCATACAAAAGGACTTACGCTTTCGCAAACTAGTTTGATTATGAGCTTAGGTTTGGTTGCAAGAGGCCTTTCTACATTAATTGCGTTTCCTTATTTATCGAGGAAATTTAGTAGTAAAATCTTATTAAATGGAATGGCAATCGGCACACTAATTGCTATTCTGTGTTGTATTCCAGCAAGTTCCTTTGTTAGCTTACTTGTGGTAACGTTACTTTTGAATTTTGTTTACCCAGCGCTGATGCCTGCTTTAGATAGCGCAGCTGGCGTACTTGCGCAAAGTAATCAATTAAGACATTATGGGAAGAGCCGCTCGTGGGGATCCATTGGGTTTGTCGTGGCAGGTATGATCTTAACAATCTTTACAGGGGCGTTTGGGGATGAAGTAATTTTATGGGCACTGTTACTCGGCACATTGGTATTCGTGTGTCTTGGTTTTATGCGTGCACCCGTTGTTTTATCTAAAAAACCGCAAGCGGATCAAACAAAAAAAGGCGGTATGCTGGAATTATTTCGCATCAAACACTTTGGTTTGGTGCTCGTCATTGTGATTTTACTGCAAGCAGCACACGCTTCTTATTACAGCTATGGCTATATTTTTTTACAAGATATTCACGCACCCAAATATTTAATTGGGTTAATTATTAACATTGCCGTGATCGCAGAAATCATTTTCTTCTCAATCGCAGATCAGAGCTTTCATAAATTTTCAGTAGGCTCCTTACTGACACTAGCGGCACTTGGTTCATCCGTACGTTGGATATTAGTATTTGCCTTTCCAAATGTTATTGTTTTCTGTATCGCACAAACATTGCATGCATGCTCATTTGCAATGGGGCATTATGCCTTTATGAAATATTTAATCAAAAATATTCCACATGCGCAGATTCCAAAAGCACAAGGCATGTATTCAGCACTGGCACTTAGCTGGAGTACTGCGGTGTTCACGATGTTCGGCGGTTATTTATACGAAATCGAGCCAAGATACGCCTTTATCGGGATGATTGTTTGTACCATACCGTCGATGCTGCTTGCACTTGTTTATCGAAATTTGGAACATAAAAAGAAAGCAGCAGTTTTTATTTAGTTTGTTTATTTAAGAGACTATACGAAGCTAAATCGATCTTATATGCCGCACAAATTTTCGGATATTCAAGCAGCGGCATATTTTCGTTTTTCCTAATGCTTAAGATCATCGTAGAGCATTATTAGGTAATACTGGATTATTATAAAGCAGGCTTGTCCATTTTGGACAAGCCTATTAATTTACCCTCAATTTTATCCCGCATTAACGGGCAGTAAGAAGCTTCCTCTTAATATTATTTTTTCAAAGTCATCAATATTACGCATTCAACATGTGCAGTCTGCAATTGACAATACATAAGATGTTGGTGAGTTACATCATTTTATAGAGTTACTTCTACAAAAATTTTTAAAGTATCAATTATTAGAGGTATAATAATGTTACTTTTTCTTTTGCTTCCAGGTTTTCAACCATCGTATGCCAAGAATCTGGTTTATTTGATAAAACAGCATAATAGCGTTTCAAAAATTTCACAATTAAGTCTGTTTGTAGCTCATTGATTTCGCCATCCATTGGAAGGAAACAAAGATCAAGACCTGTTATGGCTTCACCATCATTGTTCCAGGAAGGATGAACATATTGGAAATCAAGACGTCTATAACCAAGATGAGACAACACTTCGCGTCGAACATATGGATCCATCGGCTTAACTCCGCCAAACTCATAGTGACCTACACGATATGGATCATAGATTTCAGCAAATATACCTAATAATTTCTTATTATTAGCAGCTGCTAATGCGTTCAAGCCCTCTTGCTAAAAATGGGCCGATTCCCAAGCCAGCTTGGCCTATGATTGTGAAATCCGTCATAGCAACATTAAAATCCTCATAATAACGGTATTCGGTAGCCCCTACTACTCTTTCTTCATGAACAGCAACAAAAACACGAATTCCTGGATCCTCTAAAGGTTCTTCCCAAAAGTCAAATGCTAATACTTCCTCTGGTGGAAATACATCCTGCATTTTATATTTATATAATTATCCTCTAATAACCATAGTACAGTTCATTTATTTAACAAAGATTTATAGTCGTATACACTATAAATCTATTGTTTAACCCTTTATAAGCACATGATATAATTAAGAATAGGGCATCTAAGACTATAATAAGGATGGATTACTATGAAATACACCGGCAGAATTATTGGAATTTTGGGTATATTTTTATTGCACTCTATTTACATCTTCTACTATTATTTTCGTGATAAAGCAGTAGAACCACTTGACTTTTATTCATATCCTTTCTTAATTTTTTTGGGGTATTGGGGCGGTAAACAGTATGATAAAGTAAGATTTTATTCTGAGAAAGATGAACTTACGGGTATTTACAATCGAAGATTTGTTATGGGCACTTATGAAAAGATTATTTCCTTGGCGGCACGAACTAATAATAAATTATTTGTATTAGTAGTAGATTGTGATAATTTCAAAACTATAAACGACACCTACGGGCATCATCAAGGGGACATAATCCTAGCAAAGATTAGTAAAACACTTGTTGAATCAACAAAAAAAAGTGATATTGTGGCTCGTTGGGGTGGTGACGAATTCTTGGTGATTGGACATTATAAGGACGAGACAAGTTTACAAGCCCTTCTTCAAAGACTGGAAGAGAAACTAGAGAACTTTTCTAATCAAATACAAATACCTATTATGGTTTCCATAGGTTCGGCTATTTATCCAGATCATAATAACAATTTATTCGAATTAATAAAGATTGCTGATAATAAAATGTATCACAGTAAGACATCAAAGAACACATTAATAACTTCGAATGGTCTAAAAGAACTGTTTTAACTAGCCTACTTCTAAGATGTTATATATTTTTCCTTAAAAGTTAAAAAATTAAAATGATATCATATAAAGTGACACTTCCATCAGTAGGGATTTTTTCATCCCCACTGATGGTTAGTTGAAGCAATCAGGCTTAACAATCACTTTTCACAAAAACTTTTCTCATTTCTGATGAAAAATCAAAAGTTTTTATTTTGTTTCGGAAATGTTTATTCATTAGTTACATTTTCTAACAAGCCTAACAACATTCTCTACATGCGCCGTATGCGGGAACATATCAACCGGCTGTACATACTCCACTTTATAACTCTTCATTAATGTTTTTACATCACGTGCTAATGATGATGGGTTACACGATACATACACAACTTTTTTAGGGCTTACTTTTAAAATTGTTTCAAGTAATTTATCGTCACAACCTGTACGCGGAGGATCAACAACAATGACATCTGGACGCCATCCTTCTTTCACCCATTTTGGTAACCATTGTTCCGCTTTTCCAGCTTCGTACTTTGTATTTGTAAACCCGTGACGCTTCGCATTTTTCTTCGCATCTTCAATCGCTTCTGGAATAACATCCATTCCGCGTACTTCCGCTGCATCGTTTGCAAGCCAAAGTCCAATTGTACCAACGCCGCAATAAGCATCTACAATTTTTTCTTTTCCTGTTAAAGCAGCTGCTTTTTTCGCTTCGTTATATAACACAACGGTTTGCTCAGGATTTAATTGGAAAAATGCGCGTGCAGATAATTCAAATGATAAATCACCAAGTGTTTCTTGAATCACTTCTTTTCCTGCTAAACGGAATGTTTTATCACCAAAAATAACTGATGTTTTACGACCATTCACATTTTGCATAATCGATTTTACAGATGGCATTTGTTTCTGTACTTCTGCAATAAACTGCTCTTTATTTGGCAATTCTTCTTTTGTCGTAATTAATGTAACTTGTACTTCCCCTGTTTGAATTGCAGCACGTGTCACAATTGTACGTACAAGACCTTTTTGTTTTCTCTCATTGTAAATAGAAATGTTCAATTTTTCTAGTATACGTCTTACTACTTTTGTTGCTTCGTTCGTTGCTTTATGTTGAATCATACAATGAGAAATATCAATTAGGCGGTGTGAGTTTTGTTCATATAACCCTGTAATGACTTTTTCATCTTTACGACCTACTTGCAATTGACTTTTATTGCGATAATGCCACGGATCTCCCATACCAAGTGTCGGACGAATATCCGCTTCCATACTTCCGTTCATATACTTTTCAAATGCTTGTACAACAATATCACGTTTTTGATTCAACTGCTCTTGATAATCTAAATGTTGCAGCTGACAACCGCCACATTCATCGTATACAGGACATGGTGGCTTCACACGATGCGGTGAAGCTTTACGAATTTTTTTCACTTTTGCTTCTGCAAAACCACGTTGAATTTTCGTTACCTCTGCAACAACTTCCTCTCCCGGTAATGCTCCTGGAATGAAGACAACTTGTCTCTTAAAGTAACCTACGCCCTCTCCGTTAATTCCGAGACGTTTAATTGTCACAGGAAACGTTTGGCCAACTTCCAACTTACTCTCATGTTGTTTTTGTATCATTGTTACACCTCTACTCTATACTTTTCCATAAATATAATGATGCATAACTGCAATATGGCTCACATTCTTGTTTCATTCGTTCTAAAAATACGTCATCTGGCTTTTGTTCTAACTGAAACAACTGTTGAAGCGCGCGTTGAATTCCGATATCTGCTTTTGGAAACATATTTTGACGTCCAAGCCCGAACAGTAAGAAATTTTGTACGGTCCATGCCCCAATACCGCGCAGCGGTAATAGTTGTTCTCTAACCTCTTCGTCTGTTTTTCCCTCTAGCTCTTCTAAGTTTAACTTACCGTCCATAATATGTTTCGCAAGCCCAACGATATATTCTGCCTTCCGCTGACTAAATTTTTGATTTCTCAATTCTTCTACTGTAATATTTGCTACTTGTTCAGGTTTTGGAAAAAAGAAAACACCATGTTTCTCTGTTCCGTATGTTTTTACAAATTGTTCTGTGAGCTTTGTGGCAAATTTCAAATGAACTTGTTGATGAATAATGCAGCGAAGAAGACAAGAAAAATAATCAAACTCCAAAATAATTGGTGTATATGCAAATGTTTCAAAAAGCGGACGTAATGACGTGTTTATAAAATGATTTTGAATCTCATGAAAAGGTTGATTCCATTGGAAAATAGACGAAATACGCTTCATAATTTTATCTTGTTTGTCTGTTTGGCTAGAGATCCAAAATTGTGGCTGTTCCATTGTTCCCTTTCCTTGTACACGTACAACAAGTTGTTCTCCATCTATGCTAAGCGGAACATGAATTGTTTTATCTTCTAGATTAACGACATTTAATGGATCAAAAGATAATCGCTTTAACACTTCTTCAAAACGATACGGGTATTCTAACGTAATTTGTTCGCTCCACATGCATTCCTCATCCTTTTTACACATCATTATAGCATGAGAAAACCGCAAGCATACATGCTTACGGTTGATTGCCTTTTACTAAATCATCTAAGCTTTTAAAATGATACCCTTTCCCGCGTAAATCATCAATGATTTTCGCTAGTGCTTCTGTGTTATCTTTGGAAACAGAGTGCAATAAAATAATAGCCCCGGGGTGAATCATATTCATAACATTATTATGGGCATATTGCCAGCCTCTTTGCTGATCTACTTTCCAATCCAGAAAAGCAAGTGACCAAAATACATTATAATAGCCCTGTTCTTTTGCAAGTGCTAATGTACGCTCACTAAAAATCCCGCGTGGCGGCCTTACATATCGTACTTCTTTTTGTCCTGTTACCTTCTTAATTTCCTCTGTTACAATTTGCAGTTCTTCACGAAGCTTTGTGTCATTTACTGTTGTAAAGTCCGGATGACTTTGTGAGTGGTTTCCAATAATATGCCCTTCATCTGCCATTCTTTTCAATAAATCTGGTTGACTTTTTATATAATGTCCTGTTACAAAAAACGTTGCTGGTACCTTCTTTTCTTTTAACACATCAAGAATCTTTCCTGTAAAGCCATTTTCATACCCATTATCAAACGTTAAGTAAATATCTTTTTTCTTTGTATCCCCTAAATAAAATCCTCCATTTTTTTGCAGCAGCTCTGTAAATTTCTGACCAGCATCCGGAGGCGTTTCATTCTTCGCACGTGGAATCCCCCAATGATTCGGTGTATTCACATAAGCAAACACAGAAGCTGGAACAAGTACCATCATAATTGAAAAGATAATACTGATGTATAACCAATTACGCTTCATTTATATGCTCCTTTTCATATAGAATCGTACTTGTAGTTTCTGTGACCTCGATTTGTTTCATGCTGAACACGTTTTTCCATTTATGCCAATACAAAGAAAGAGCATCTCCATTATTGGAAATGCTCTTCATCTTTCTTATTTAAATACTGGCTCTTTAAACGTTGCTAATTTCTCTAAAGATGTTTTATCAACATCTGCATGTAAGCTATTACCATGAGAATCCATCGTTACAACTGCTTTGAATCCTTCTATACGTAAATGCCACATTGCCTCTGGAATACCAAATTGTAAGAAATCAACATCTTTTACTTCTTTAATACACTCTGCATAGTACTGTGCTGCACCGCCAATTGCATTTAAATATACGCCGCCATGCTCATTTAATGCTGCCAATGTTTTTGCACCCATACCGCCTTTACCAATAACAGCACGAATACCAAATTTCTTCATAATATCGCCTTGGTAAGGTTCTTCACGAATACTTGTTGTTGGTCCTGCCGCTTTAATTTTCCAATTGTCGTTTTCATCTTTTACAACAACTGGTCCGCAGTGATAAATAACTTGTCCGTTTAAATCAACCGGGCAATCGTTATCCATTAAGTGTTTATGAATCGCATCACGGCCTGTGTACATCATACCGTTAATCGTTACAACGTCACCAACGCGAAGTTCACGAATTTGCTCTTCTGTAATTGGAGCTTGCAGGACGATTTCACGTTGCGTATTTGCATCTTCCTTCGCTTCCTCGTGTTTTAACGTATCTTCACCTTCTTGATATAACCAGTCCATAATTTCACCTGATTCTGGGTGAATCGTTACACCTAAGCGGCGATATGCCCAACAGTTATACGCAACAGAAACATAGAAGCTAGCTGGAAGACGATTGTATACGCCAATTTTGCAGCCAAGCAATGTTGTTTCGCCGCCAAAGCCCATCGTTCCAATGCCAAGTTTATTCGCATTTTCCATAATATATTCTTCAAGCTGCTTCAATTCTGGGATTGGATTTTCATCATCTAATGTACGGAATAATTGGTTTTTCGCAAGCTCATAACCAGAAGTGCGATCTCCTCCGATACCAACACCAATTACACCAGCGCTGCATCCTTGTCCTTGTGCTTGATACACTGCATGAAGAAGACATTTACGGATTCCTTCTAAATCACGACCAGCTCGTCCTAACCCTTCTAGTTCACAAGGTAAGCTATATTGAATATTTTTATTTTCACAGCCACCGCCTTTTAAAATAAGACGTGCATCAATATAATCTTTTTCCCATTGCTCAAACTTAATAACAGGTGTTCCCGGTCCTAAGTTATTTCCGCTATTATCGCCAAAAAGAGAATCAACAGAGTTTGGGCGAAGCTTCCCATCTTTTGTTGCTTGTTCAATTGCTTGATAGATCGCTTCTTTAATGTGTAATTGATTTACACCAACTGGTGTGTAAACTTTAAAAGTTGGCATCCCTGTGTCTTGGCAAATTGGCGAAATATTGTCATCTGCCATTTTAATGTTATTTGTAATTGTACCAAGCGCCATTGCTGAACGAGTTCCTGCATTTTCTCGTTCTTTCGCTTGTTGAATTGCACGGCGAACATCTTTCGGTAAATTCGTCGACGTTGCAACAATTAGTTGATACATGCTTTCTTGAAGCTTTTTCATCATTACTTCCCCCTCAATTGTGAACGCTACCAAAACGCTTTAAAAAATTTCACAGTTTGATTATACATCTTTTTTTGTATTGCTTCTAACAAAAAAGAATCAGCAATTTGCTGATTCTTACTCACCTTTTTTAAATTGCTCGCATTTAAATTCAATATCATCTAACATTTCAAGAAGACGATCCACATCTTCTAGTTCTACATCTTCTGGTTCAATTGTATCAATAACCTCTATAAACATATTTAAACGTTCTTTCAAATATACTAATTGTGAATCTTTATCATAAGTAGCATTTCCCATAGGTGCTCTCTCCTTTTTATTCGAGTTATCCTAATTAGACTAAACATAAGTGTTCCTACATATTTACGAAAAATAACACACTTATACAACTCGATTGCTTCGATTCATATTCAGCATACTCATTGTTTGCTTGTTGAATCTTTATTTTATTATACAGCAAAAATGATTATTACGGTCATAAAATTTTCCCGTCAATTTGATTAAAATGGTTTATCCTGCTATTCGCCGACAGTAATCCTCATTCCTCAAAATTCAACATAAAGCAAAGAAATTAGGTATGAAGAAACCGCTGGCATATGCACGATTGGTAAGAGCTTTCCATAAGTAGGGATGAAAAAACTCCCCACTTATGGAAGTTTCCCTTTATTAAAAAGCAATCTTCTTCTATCATAGAGAATGGACAAATTGTTATTTCAATAGTCAAAGGAGTATTTCATAATGAATACATCACAAAAAATGAAGCCGATTACTCCTTCTTATGATCCATGGGAAGCGTATATGGACCTTGAAGAGTACGGCAAATTATTATTAACAAACGTTGAGTTTACAACTACAACGTTATGCAATATGCGCTGTGAACATTGTGCTGTTGGTTATACATTACAGCCGAAAGATCCAAATCCACTTCCGCTTGATTTGTTATTACAACGATTAGATGAAATTCCTCATCTACGCTCTTTAAGTATTACAGGCGGCGAGCCAATGCTTTCAAAAAAATCCGTTGATAACTATGTAACACCGCTCTTAAAATATGCTCACGAACGTGGCGTTCGTACACAAATTAACTCTAACCTAACTATAGATTTGGCTCGTTATGAACAAATTGTTCCTTACTTAGATGTTTTGCACATTTCTCATAACTGGGGAACGATTGACGATTTCGTTGAAGGCGGATTTGCCATGATGGAACGCAAACCATCATATGAACAACGTGCCAAACTATTTGAACGTATGATTTCAAATAGTAAAGCATTATCAGAAGCGGGTGTTCTTGTTTCTGCTGAAACAATGCTAAATAAACGCACTCTTCCACACATTGAGCATATTCACCGTCAAATTGTTGAAGAGATGGGCTGCAAACGTCATGAAGTACATCCGATGTATCCAAGTGATTTTGCTAGTAATCTTGAAATTTTAACGAAAGATGAAATTCGCAGTGCAATTTCACACCTTCTTGATATTCGTGATGAAAATGTATGGATGTTATTTGGAACATTGCCATTCTATGCATGTAGCAATGACGAACGTGATTTAGAAGTATTCAAAAAGCTACATACAAGTAAAAACGTCACAGTACGTAATGATCCAGACGGTCGTTCTCGCTTAAATGTAAATATTTTTGACGGCAATATTATCGTTACAGATTTCGGTGACATTCCATTGCTTGGAAACATCCAAACGAACACATTGCAAGAAGCTTATGACAAGTGGAGCTCTTCACAAACAGCAAAAGAATTAAGCTGCCATTGTCCAGCCGTAAAATGCCTTGGACCAAATATTCTTGTTAAAAATAGTTATTACCCAACAGAAAACTTTTTAACAAAACAAGCAAATCTCACTCTATAAGTGGAAGAAAAAACGTCAGCGCAATATGCGCTGACGTTTTTTTATCCCGCCATTCGCGGGCAGTAAGACCCAACCTCAAGAATCAGAGACAAAGAAGATAGGTGGGGATAACTGCTGGCATACGCCCGATTGGTGAGGGCGTATGCCAGCAGTGGGAGATGATCTCCCCACTGCTGGAAGTTTCACTTTATTTTGGAGTAGGAGACGAAATAAACTTAAATGAAATATGATCTTGAATTGGTATGGAAGCTCCAATTCCCTGTGATGTTATATTTTTTATCATAAGTTTTCGCTGATTTCCTTTTAAGACAAGATATACTTCTCCAAATGTTACTTTTCCTTTTTCATTAACTGCTGGTGTATATGCATATAAGTATCCAAGTTGTTTCGGACTAATATTGTATACTCGTTCATGCTCAGTTCCATAACCAATAATTGTTTTAAACGAAAGAGGTAAGCGTACTTTTTCCATTGCTTTTAATAGCATCATCTTCTTCACATCTTCCGCATCTTTAATGGAAGCAGTAAGTCCACCTTCCACAATTTTTTGTGCTTCTTGCTTATAGCGAAGCGGATAAAACCCCTGTACACCACGATTATCATGGAAATTCCGATTCACTTGTCGATATTCCCAATTCATTGTTGTTTCAGTTGATTCATAATTTAAAGGCCATTGTCCTAAATAAATTTTAGCTCGATATCCAACTGCAAGCGGTGCATTCGAAATGGAAGTTTCATTAAACATTCGAATTAAATCTGGATTCTCAATTTTTATTGGCGATGTTTCAAGCAATGTTTTTGCTAGTTCACTCGGTTGTAAACGCGGCAAATCTTGTGTTGGATTTGGATACGTATTTCCTTTTGAAATGTTTAAAACAGACGGTGGAATTTTCACATTCAGTTCTGTCTTTGCAAAGCTACTACAAGGAAATAAAAAGATAAACGAGAACATGATGATGAGACAAATACTGTACATTCGTTTCATCCGTAAAGCTCCTTCCTAATGGGACTATACTGTTATATTCTTTTCCACACTCCTCTTTGTTATCCAAACTTTTTATCAAAAAATAGGCAGGAAAACTTCACTCGTGTTAAGCATCTACCAAAGGGGATACACGAGATCTCCCCCACTTCAAGATTCAAAGAAGAAAAGTGGCGGGATTTTTTATAATAAATAAAAACCGATACCCATAATAAAATATGCTGCAAGTAAGGTTAAGCCTTCAAACCAGTTCGTATCACCATCATTTGATATGGAAATTGTCAAAAATACAGCGGTAATCATTGCCACTAATTCCGGAAAAGTGAATATAAGAGGCATGTTTACTGCAAAAAATATAGAAATAATGACAAGTACAGGTGCAACAAACATTGCAATTTGTAATGTTGATCCAACTGCAATCTCAACGGCAATATTAATCTTATTTTTATAGGCCATAAGAATAGCCGATGCATGCTCTGCCGCATTTCCGACAATGGCAACGATGATAATTCCAATAAATAATTCACTCCAGCCAAATGCCTTTGCAACTGTTTCAAACGTATGTACAAGTGCTTCTGATACATAGGCAACCGCTGCTGTTGCAAGTGCTAAAATAAGCAATGCTCTTCCTTTTGACCATTCCGGCTCTTCATCGTGTTGTTCTAACTCTTCTTCTTTAGGCTGATATACACCTCGATGCGTGACAAGTTTAAAGAACAATGCTGCTAAATATAAAATAATCATAATGATTGAAATGCCAATACTAAGTTGAACTGTTTTCTCTGCGTTCATTTTCATTGAAAATATTTCTGGAATAACAAATGCAACAACAACTGCAAAAATTAATAAGGTTGAATTATGTCTTGCATCATATACATTAAAGCTTTGACGTTTATACTTTAGACCACCTACAAAAAAGGAAAGGCCCCCCACTAGCAATAGGTTGCCAAGAACAGAACCCGTTAACGAAGCGAGCACTACTTCAATTAATCCAGCTTGCAATGCAAAAATAGAAATAATAAGTTCAACCGCGTTACCAAATGTTGCATTTAGTAAACCACCGATACGCGGTCCTGATACAATCGACAAACTTTCTGTCGCTCTCCCCATAAAGCCAGCAAGTGCAATAATCGTAATACAATATACAGCAAACATAATTGTTTGTGGCCAGTGCATGACGTTACCAAGAATGGAAAACGGCACACCGATAACTACAACGAATAAAAAGATTTTATTAAACATCTTTTTCATCCTTCCAATTTTCATCAATTATCCTTTGTTTTATCATTATTCTTCTAACTTACCCAATTTCTCATTGTATAACTTACCGTTATCAGAAAAAGACATCGCATAACGATGCTTTCCATTCGGTTTGAGTCCAAATTGTGGAAACGTCATACTATTGTAGTCCTTATACTTTTTCTGTTTTGGATATTTTGCATCTTTACGAAAGAAATTATCAAATGCTTTTTTCAGACGTGCAAAAACTTCTTGCAAAGGCTGAGAAGGCATTTCTTTTAGAAAAGGGTACGTATTCTTGTCCAATGTAAGTTGTCTTTGCATATCATAACGATCGTAATTTTCTTTGTTTTGCTTATATTTTCGTTCTTTGTCTAGTAAGGCAGAATTGTAGGTTTGACGACAATATTGTAACCAACGGTCTAACACTTCTTTTTGTGCTTCTGTTGGAAAGATTTCATATTTTTGATTCAACAACATTGTCTTCACCTCCCGTTGGTTTTGTCCTTGTGTTTCGATGTATTGTTTAGAACTTTTAATACTGCACCACCTACAGTCAACAAACAATAACCTTGAGACCAAAAGCATTCTTTACACGAATTCTATCTGATTTGAGGAAATTCCTTTTTCATTTTTTTTGGCTTACGCCAACCAAAATTCATCCCCTCCCTACTCATTGCTTTTCACCCTTCTCGTTCCTTGAGGAAGGGGAATTCTTTTGGAGATATGTTTAAAAAAGAGCATTGAAGAAAAAAGTAAGAGGGAACAACACCAATTGAAATCTTACGAGAATTTCCCCTTAAAAAATATGAGTATTGACGAGGAAGGAGCATAAACAAATGCATATAAAAGAAAAAATAGCAAATATCATTCAAAATCAAAAAACAGGTGTACTGGCAACAATGCGTGACAACAAACCACATAGCTGCTTTATGATATTTTTTCATGAAGATTTTGTATTGTACGCTGCAACAGATCGCCATTCAAAAAAGATAGCAGATATAGAACAAAATCCAAATGTTCATATTTTACTTGGGCGAGAAGGAAAAAACTGGGATGAAGAGTATATTGAGGTAGAAGGAATCGCTTCTATTGAAGAAGACCATACATTAAAAAATAAATTCTGGACAAACAGCTTGAAACGTTGGTTACTTGGTCCTGAAGATCCAAATTACGTTTTAATAAAAATTAATCCTGAAACAATTTATTACATTGATAGTGCTGGTACAACGCAACCAGAATTTTTACGTCTATAGCAAAAAGAAACGAGATCTCACGAAATATGAGGTCTCGTTTTGTCGAAAAGTTCTTTTCCAAAAAAAATTGAAAAAGCTGGAACTTTCTAAAGATTCTGTTATATAATAGCATTAACTTAAATAAACTGTATTAAAACAGAGTGAGAGGGGAAATAAAAATGATGAAAAGAGAAGAACGGAAAAACATGATTGAGTTTATTGAAAAGAAAAAAGGAATTGAACGCGAAGAGCTTATGTATATGACAGATGACGAAGTAGAACATATTTATAATGTGACGTACTTCTTATATGAAGAAATTGCAGAATAATACAGAAGACCATTCCCTAACAGGAATGGTTTTTTTCATGTAAAATAATATATGATTGGAGGAATTTATATGAGCTCATGGTTATTATTCGCATTACTATCAGCAATCACAGCAGCGCTTGTATCTATCTTCGGAAAAATAGGACTAGAAGGAATTGATTCGAATGTTGCAACGACAATTCGTTCAATCATTATGGCCTTATTTATGGTCGGCGTTATTATCATCCAAGGAAAATTCCAAAATATCGGAGAAGTATTAGTAAATAAGAAAGCATTATTATTTATCACACTGAGCGGTGTAGCCGGTGCTTCTTCTTGGCTCTTTTACTTTCTCGCCTTAAAGACAGGAAAGGTTTCACAAGTAGCACCTGTTGATAAATTAAGCGTGGTCTTTTCGATTATCTTGGCTATGATTATTCTTGGTGAAAAATTAAATTTCATGACCGGTATCGGTGTTCTCTTTATTACAACAGGCGTTCTTTTTATTGCTTTTAGTTAATAAAGAGAAACCTTCATTAGTGGAGGCTTACTGTCCACGAATAGCGGGATAAGAAAAACCGCTATATACATTAGCGGTTTTTCTTAGCTTTTTGTATTTTTACATATGTATACACAAGCAAAGCGATGACGATTGAAATAATACTAATCCAAAATCCATATCGATGTAAATTGTACTCTACATCTCTCCACTTTTCTCCTAATTTCCAACCAAGCCCAATAAACACACTCACCCAAATCAAAGCACCGCTATACGCATATAAACAAAACTTACCCCATTTTAAGTTGGACATTCCTGCAAAATATGCAGTTAGCTGTCTGACACCAGGTAAAAAATAGCCAATCATTAGTAAAAAAAGACCATACTTCCCAAATAAAATATGAGTCCTTTCAATTTGTGCTTCTTTAATCCCCACTTTAGAACCATATTTTTTTAGTACAGGAAGTCCTAGTTTTAAACCGAGCATATAACTTAATGTAATCCCAAGTATAGCCCCAGTCATGCTGCTTATAAAAGCCTCTGTACCTGACATATATCCTCTTGAAATATTGTATCCGACAAATGTAAGTAAAAATTCATCTGGTATCGGTAATCCAACGATTCCTCCAGCAAGTGCAATAATAATTCCATAATAACCATAGTGTGCGATTAACTCACCAATATTTTGTTCCATTCGCACGACACATCCTATACGCTATCGTTATTCCACATTGTACCCTCTCTATCAATGAAGCAAACATGGCATACATATTCACTATACATTGTTTTTATGACGAACTCTATATACAATGTTACAACTTCATGGAGAATATTATATCCACATTAACTTATTAGGAAGACATAATGTTGTTTCACAACTGAAAGGAAATTGAAAAATAACTGAAACTTTTTGCATTAGAATTCAATCCTACTTAAAAATTGAAAGGAAAATGAAATTTTCCAAAAGAAAATCTTTGCTAAAATAAAAAGCATACAGACAAAAAAGTGTTGACACATGGAGGAAAACGTATTCTTTCAAGATATAGTGGGGGAAAAAAATGAGATTAGAAAAACAATTAATAAAAAAGATATATTATGAAACATTCCTAATGGAAAATGAAACACATCCACCTCTTCAAGTGCTTGGAGAAGCTTATTTAAACGAACAAAAAAATGAATTTTCCGATGGATCTTATATTCGTTTTGCTCAAGGTGAATTTTATTATCACCATCAAGATTTTGAATCAGCTATTTTTAAATGGGAGAAAGTCAATAATGAATTAGCATCATGGGCACAAAAAAATATTGCAGATGCTTACTTCGAACTTAACCAATTATCAGTTGCTGAAAATGTTTATACATCTATTACAACTGATAATAAAATACTTATGACCGAAATATCACTGCAATTACTCTCTCTTTACATCGAGCAAAATAAACTTGATTCAGCTTTCACCGTTATAAAAGAAGCGGTTTCTTTAAATCCCGATTATCCAAACGTTACAGCAATCGCTCGTTCCTTTTATGAAGAACAGCAGGATTTTGGCAGTGCAGTAGAGCTTGCTGTAAATGAGCTAATTCGAACAGAATCTTTCCCATGGTTTGAAGTTCTAAAAGAATATATTGATAAAGGATTTACGAAAACCATTTCACCAGATTATTTTTACGAAGTATTAACTACATTACATAATGTAGACCAAGTACAATTTACGCAAATTGTTTCATCGCTTTGGCAGAGCTATAAAAATGAACAAACTTATTTATTATGGCTTAAAACGATAAATAAATTTTTCTTACATATCGAAATACATTCGTCCGATATATGGGACAAAATTTCTTCTCTTTACGAAGAAACGTACTTTGAATTAATTCAAGGTCAATATATGCTGAGACAATTACACGACATCATTCCGAACCTATTAACAAATTGGTTAAAGGTAGCCAATCCGTCTTATTCTTTCTTTCCATCTGCAGCAGTATTGGCGTGGGATGAGATTTTCCCTTCCCAAATAGATTCAACAGATGTAGAACATGCAGAAAATAATCTATCATATTCTACCAATCATACAGATGGATTAGAGTATAGTTTACATCTTTTTGAATCTATTACACAGTGGGCACAAAGAAATGATTTAGAAATAGGCCATCGATTTAGATGGTTAGTTGACGAGCTTGCAGATTTAAAAACAAATCGTCTTTTAGTAACAGGAACTTCAGGAAACGGAAAATCTTCATTTATTAACTCTATACTAGGAGAAAATATATTAGAAGACTCAAGCTCAAATGTAGTTGTCTTTAAAAATGATGATCATACCGAAATTAACGCCATAACAGATTCAGCAATTACAACGACTGAGGATTTCTCTGAATTCCATAACATGATGTCTATGCACCGCCAAACATATAGAGATAGAGCGTGTGTTGAATTTAAATTACCATGCAGATTTTTAAGTAAAAATAAACTTACATTCGTTGTTACACCTAGCTTTAGCAGAAACAACGATAGCAGAAATGAAACATTCGAATATTTACATTCGGTAGACGAATTATTATACGTATTGAATGCTGATTCACCTTTTACTGACAAAGAACGTGACATTCTATTAAGTATTCAAGAACATTCACCAAATCTACAAATTCATTTCTTATTAAATAAAATTGATAACATTTACAGTGAAGCAGAAGCAAAAAGAGTTATACATGATACGCAAGCGAGAATAAACACATATTTCCCGCATGCGAGAGTTTTCCCTTATTCTTCGTTATATACAAATAGTCAACAACTAAACGATTTAACTGAGTTTATTCATTTTAACTTTAACCATAAAAACATCGATACAGAACGCACTGAAAAGTTATTATCTTTCATTCGAAAAACAATCACATATCTTTTGGATAAACGAGTTGAGATGGAAAACGGCCTAGTGGATTCTATTAATTGGAATGAAGATATTTTAGTTAGACTAAATGGTTTCATTAATAATCTTACTGCTTTTGAGAAGGAAAAAATTCATTCTATTACAGAATCATATCGTACAATGAAAAACGAAATTACGAATGATATGACAGAACATATTCCGAAACTATTGCAAAGTTGTTCTGATTTAATTAGCGAAGAAAGCGATTTCGGGCACATTGATATTGAACTAAATAAAGCGATGAACGAAAGAGTGCAAAACTATTTAGAACAAACTGTGTTACCTAACCTTGCTCGCTCTATGCAAGATTGGATTGCAACTTCTAATAACGAGTTCCTTCAAAGTCAATCGTACTTAGAAGAAATCAGTGAAGGACTTAATTCTTTATGTGGAGAAAATCGAATACAGTTAGAATGTGACTTTAAAGTGCTCGATGATTGGCGTAGAGATACGGATAGAATGACAACTAGAATACAAATGGAAGAAGTGAATATCTTACGCCGATTTACACCAGCACAATTTTTACTGAAAAGTGCCGGTAAATTATTTGGAGTTCTTCCTAAAAATAAAACAATGCTATATAACAAATACACACAGTATTTAGAAAATGAAGATTATACCGATGTAACTGCTTCTATTATGAACAAATTTTTCTTGCAGTTTGAGCTATTTGAAAACGCACTGGAGCGGGATATTACTATGTTCTTCAGAAATCCATTTGGTACGTTAAAACAAGCTGTAGAAGACACACATTTAGAAATACAAGAAAAACAAAATACACTACATAAAATGAAATCAAGTCCTGAAGTTTATCATGATCCTATAACGCTCTTTGAATTGAGATTACGCCAGTATGAAGTAATCGTAAATATGGATAAGGATAATTCCTATACAGATTCAACTTTAGAAACAAGCATAGATGAAATATCCACCTTTTAAATTTCTCATATAGTAGTAAATAAGAACAAAAAAGCAGCCAATATTGGCTGCTTTTTTACTAAACTCTTATGTGAAGGTAACTGATGACATATGCCCGATTGGTAATAACTTCCATCAAACTCCCCGCTGATTAAAGTTTCACTTTATATCCCAAATCACATCATCGACCTTTGCTTCCACGCGAATTTGCTGAATAAATTGTTGTCTATCGTTTTCGTTACGAATTAGTTTATGTATATACCGCCGCTTACTCAACAAATTCCGATAACGTTCTTCCGTATGAATGACATTTCGGCATTTTACATCTTCATATATAACTTTGAACCAATCATGCCCTTTTAACTTTTCAATATGACGAGCAAATCTTCTTTGCTTTCGCTTTTCTCGTCCTTCTATGCTTTCTAACGCTTGTTCCACAATTTCCTCTGCTATATTTTCTCCTACAACTTTTACAATTCCAACTGTTCCGCGACCGATAACCTTTGTAGCATCTGCTGCCGCTTCTCCTAGTGCAACTGCTCCTCGTACGACCCCAGCGAGAATGTGACCAATAATATCTTCCATAGCTTCTCTCCTTCTAATTTACTATTTGTATTCGTTTAAGAGGATAATATATTGCAACCAAACTTCCTAATACATCATCTTTATCAATTAGCCCTAGCCCATTACGACTATCTCGGCTCACTAATCGATTATCCCCCATCACAAAGATTTTATTTTTTGGAATAATTATCGGGCCGAAATCCTCTGTTAAATTCATCATAAGTTGTTTTGCTTGCTTCTTATTTTTTTCCAAATATGATTCCTTTTGTAATTGACTATTGATATACAACTGATCATTTTTCATTTCAATTTTATCTCCAGGTAAACCGATAATACGCTTCACATAAAAATTATCTGTTTTTATCACAATCACATCACCATGGTGATAGCTATCAACTTTCCTTACTAACTTATTTATAATGACTTTATCCCCTTCATAAAGCGTAGGCTGCATGGAAGCTCCTTGTACCGTCGTCGAAAAAAATACAAATACTTTCATAAAAAAAGCAATCATACATGCAATCACCAATACTTCAATCCATTCCCGAAAGCGACTTTTCTGTCTCATGCTTATCTCCTTTATCCCTTATGTACATATATTATAGAATACTTTTGTAAATAAATTCTATATTATCAGTAAATTACATATACTATTCACAATGAGAATAAAACATTCTATATATACAAATTATTTAACTAAAAAAAAAGAACTACTAATAAGCAGTTCTTCTTTCATTTCTATATAGATGGCAAATATTCATCCATCAACTTTATCCGGCATTAACGAACAATAATACTCCCCCCTCAAAATTCGATGAAAGCATTTTCCAGCTCTAGCGGCTAGAATCTCCGGTCGTTTCGCCCCCTCGGACGAGGCAAAAAGCGCCTCTCTGCCTTGGTCGCGGGCGCCCTGCGATTCTGAGCGAGTCGCTTCCGCTTTTCTAAAGAAGTTAGGCGGGAGATAAACTGCCCGTAAAGCCCGATTGGTGAGGTCTAATAATCATTGGGGAATCAAGAAAACCCCAATGATTAAAGTTTCCCTTTATCAAATCTTACAATTATATTCTGAAAAATATCCTTATATATAGTTTTTTGATATAATATTTCTGGTCTTTTTTATTTGATACATAAAATGCAAGGAGGATTTATTTTTATTATGAAAGTTATGCTAAAAAACGAACGAACTGGACAAATTAAACAAACAAAACTAGGGTTTAGCTGGACTGTATTTTTCTTCGGCTTCTTTCCAGCACTATTTCGCGGGGATTGGAAATGGTTATTAATTATCTTAATTGCAAGTGCATTCACATTCGGTTTTTCTAATTTAGTTTTCTGTTTTATTTATAATAAGTTATATATTAATGACCTTTTATCTCAAGGTTATAAACCTGCTGACGAATATAGCTTAGCTGCTTTACAACAAAAAAATATCATGGCAGCATAAATAATAAAAAGTAAGCAAGCTGGTTATGTACCAGCTTGCTTTATTACATTCCAACATAAATAATACACATTTGCGCTCCAATATATGTTGCCCAAACCCAAAGAGGATCATATTTTATATTCCTTCTTCCGATATCAGTAACACCAATAATAAAATCGGAGATGGCAAACAACAAACCTCCAAACGCTGGAATCCACCATATTCCACCGTTCAAATAAGCAAGTGCAAATGCAAAACATGCCATTCCACTAACCCAAAGCCCGTATACAAGTGCTCCTATTGTAAATAACTTATCTTGCTTATTATTTCGAATAAAAAAGAACCAACCGATAATTAAGAATAACCCGTATCCTACTAAACTAAACCATAACCCCGTCCATGAAATACCTGTTTCTAAAAAAGCTGTCACATACAAGCAATGTGCAATAGCAAATGTCGCCATTCCGCCAATTAAACGGTGCCCAAATGGAATCAAGCCTGCCATAAATAAATCGCCGATTGTTGATAAAAGCATACCGATTGCAACCCACTGCCGATAAGGTGTCACAGGATCTTGCACCCACATCCATGTCGCAGCTCCAGTTAATGAAAAACTCAGGAGTAAACGTATAAATAAAGGTAATGGTTCGTTTTTCTTTGTTTGATTTGATTGTCTTATTGCATAAATTGTACCGAACAGAAATAAAGTTACTTGTCCAATCAGCAGTACGTACATTTCATTCATATTTTTCTCCTTGATGGATTAATATTTCTATGTTATTCGATATAAAAACGTCATTTTCCTTCCTTCTATCTACAAGTTTCAACAAAAAATATGTGTGTTTCTATTACTCCATCACTTTCTCAAAAAATCCATTTCATATTTCCTATCCTTACATATAGAAAAGAGGCTCTTACTGAGCCTCTTCACACTGCTTTTGTATTTGCTCCGTTTTTTGCACTATAGGTGTACGATTCACCACAATGATTCCAGTCGCTACACATGCCAATCCAAACAATACGAAAGAATGAATTGCTTCACCTAAAATTAAGCTTGATAATATTACACCAAACACTGGAATGAAGAACATGTACATCGATACTTTTCCAACTTTGTTGTATTTCATCACTGTATTCCAAATACAAAATCCCGCTGCCGATAAAAAAGATAAGTACAGTAACATAAGCAACGTTTGCATATGAAATGTAAATGGCATGAATCCATCTTGTAAAATCCCGATGAATAATAAACCTAAAGAACCAATAATCATTTGATATGCAGTCATGTAGCCTACATCCATCGTTTTACTGCCTTCTTTCGCCAAAATGTTACCGTACGAGTACAGCATTGCCGCAACTAACAATAACAATTCACCAATACCAAAGTGAAAATCCATATTTCCTTTTGGAATGTTTACAAGAATGACACAGCAAAAACCGATTGATACACCAACGATTTTTCTCATATTTAATGAATCATCTTTATATAGAAAATGTGCTAATACAATTTGAAAGAATGATGATGTTCCAGAAATAACTGCTCCTTCAATCCCAGTACTATAGCTCAAACCGATATAAAAACAAACATATTGTAAAAACGTTTGAAACAAACCAATCTGAACAAGTTGCTTCGCTGTACCTTTTTGGAAAGATATATTTTTTCCTAATGCTTTAAAAAAGAATAAGAGCATAACTCCTGCTAGGAAAAAACGATAGCCAGCAAATAAAATTTGTTCACCTACTTCATGAGGTTGAATATCTAACTGTACATAACTTAATTTAATAAATGGAAACGCACTGCCCCATAGAAAAGTTGCGCTTAATGCTGCAACAAATACACCGAGCGGATGTGTAAAAAATCTTTCTGTCTTCACTGATGTCTTCCTTTCCGTACTTTTTACGAACAATATCCATATATAACAAAGCGGAGTCAAAAACACAAGTATTTTCACTTCTACTTATTCAAGTAAAACTTACCTTCTTTGCTTCTTCCTCAATCTTAAGGTGGGTACTTACTCTCAACGAATAGCGGAATAAGTAAAAATCTTTTCGTATAAGGAAACATATGTTATAATCTAGAATAGTAATAATAAAGTAAATATCTACACAGAATGTGTTTTCTAAGAAATGCTGCTATCCGTATGGATGGCAGCTTTCGTCGTTTTATAAGGGTTTCGATGATGATTATTTTTCTCAATAAGAAGAGTAAAACGAGATGAATTCACCAGTAAAAATATTCTCAAAGTAAAAGAACGTTTCAACTTAAAAGAATGCTGCTATCTAGATGGATGGCAGCTTTCGCCGTTTTATAGGGCTGTCGATGATGATTATTTTTCTCAATAGAAAGGAGCGAAAAACTATGAATGCTGAAATAAAAGCATTATTAAAACAAACAGAAACACCACCTTAAAAGAAAACTACTATCCATCTTTCACTGGTTTCCATAATAAATTTTTTCTCAATAGAAAGGAGCAATAAGTTATGAATTCTGAAGTAAAAGCATTATCAAAACAACAAGGAACGCCAACTTCTTCATCTTGGCTTGCAACATTTCAAAAACATTATGAACTCATTTTTGCACTTACATCCGGAGTTTTCATTTTGATAGGTTGGCTATTAACAAAGAATGACGTGACAACAACTGCAACCACATTTTACGTATTAGCTTATATGATTGGAGGTTACGCAAAAGCAAAAGAAGGTATTGAAGATACGATTGCAGAAAAAGAGCTGAACGTCGAAATGCTTATGCTTTTTGCAGCTATCGGCTCAGCTATTATTGGCTATTGGACAGAAGGTGCTATATTAATTTTTATCTTCGCTTTAAGCGGAGCTATGGAAGCTTACACGATGAACAAAAGTCAAAAGGAAATTTCAGCACTGCTCGACTTACAGCCTGAAGAAGCACTGCGTATCTCTCGCGGAGTCGAGGAACGTATTTCAGTCGAACAGCTACAAATTGGTGACATTATTTTAATTAAACCAGGTGAACGCGTTCCTGCAGACGGCATGATTCACACTGGTGAAACAAATATTGACGAAGCTGCCATTTCAGGTGAGCCAATTCCAAGTGAAAAGAAACCTGGTGATGAAGTATTCGCAGGAACGGTTAATTTACGTGGTGCGATCGAAGTAGAAATCACAAAGCATAGCGATCAAACGTTGTTCCAAAAAATTATTCGTCTCGTGCAAAATGCACAAAGTGAAAAATCTCCTTCACAACTTTTCATTGAAAAATTTGAAGGAACATATGTGAAAGGCGTACTTCTTGTTGTAGCACTCATGATGTTTGTTCCTCACTATGCTCTTGGCTGGAGCTGGAACGAAACATTTTACCGTGCGATGATTCTGCTCGTTGTCGCTTCTCCTTGTGCACTCGTTGCAGCCATTACACCAGCTACGTTATCGGCAATTTCAAACGGTGCACGCCATGGAATCTTATTTAAGGGCGGTGTTCATTTAGAAAGACTCGCTTCATTAAGAGCAATCGCCTTTGATAAAACAGGTACATTAACCCAAGGAAAGCCAACAGTAACAGATGTATATACGCGTGATGGAATATCTGAAAAAGAGTTATTGCACATTACAGCATCTATTGAAAGTCATTCTACACATCCTTTAGCAGCATCAATTGTTAAATATGCAAAACATGCATATGACATGACATTAACAAAACCAGAAAACGTTGAAGATGTAACTGGATTTGGCTTAAAAGGAACACTGCAAAACGAAGCTTACAAAATTGGGAAAGCTGATTTTATGGGTGAAGAAACAAAATCATTCCATAACGGCATTTCAACGAAATTAGAACAAGAAGGAAAAACTGTTGTATATGTAAGCGATGAGAAAGGTATTCTCGGTCTTATTGCCTTAAAAGATACACTGCGCCAAGAAACAATTGCAGCAATTCATGAGCTTCAAAAACTTGGTATCGAAGCGGTGATGATTACAGGTGATAATGAACAAACAGCAAAAACCATCGCTGCTGAAAGTAATATTAAAGAATACTACGCATCTTGCTTACCAGAAACAAAAGTAGAAGCAATAAAAGAATTGAAAAAGAAATATGGTACAGTGGCAATGGTCGGTGATGGCATTAATGATGCTCCTGCATTGGCAACAGCGAGTATTGGAGTTGCCATGGGAGAAGGAACTGATGTTGCTTTAGAAACTGCAGACGTTGTCTTAATGAAAAATGAACTTTCTCGCTTAGCACAAGCAATTCGCTTATCAAAACGAATGAATCGTATTATAAAGCAAAACGTTATCTTTTCATTGGCAGTAATTATGCTGCTCATTTGTTCAAACTTCCTACAATTTTTAGCACTTCCATTAGGTGTCATCGGTCACGAAGGAAGTACTATTCTCGTTATTTTAAATGGGTTACGATTATTAAAAGCAAATAATTAAAAGGGTTCCAATATGGAACCCTTTTTTAATGATAACCGTTATGTCCGTTTGCACTGCTGCTCGTTTTATGTTTTGGCTGTGAGCTGCTGTGTTGTTTACGTTGGTTTTTGTCGTTTTTACTATTACCAGTCTTATTTTGACCCATGAATAATCCCCCCTATTCCCCCTTAGTATGAAACAGAAGGTTACTTTTGATTACGGGAATTATTGTCACTCGTTCGATAATAATTCAAAAGTGCGTTAATTTCTCCACCAAGCAAAATCACCCAGCCAGTTAAGTAAAACCATAATATTAAAATAATAATAGCACCGAGGCTACCATATGTATTCGAATAATTTGCAAAGTTATCGACGTAGAATGCAAATGAATACGATGCCACAATCCACCCAATTGTAGCAAATAATGCTCCTGTCATTACTTCTCTTCTCTTTACATGACGATTTGGGGCAAATTTATACAAAAAGCAAAATAAACCAAATAATACGAGAAAACTTAATAATAATCGAACAATACTCCAAACAAACGAAAATTCATGAGATAAACCTAGAACTTTAAAAATCGCTGATCCAATTATTTGTCCAAATACAGGTAAGATTAAAGCAAAGACAATCATAAAAATCGTTGCTAATGTTAATACAATTGACAATGCTCTTGTTGTAATAAATGAACGTGTTTCAGTAATATCATAGGCACGGTTAAATGCCTTCATCACAGCATTTACGCCATTCGAAGCAAAATATAACATTGCAAGTAAACCAAACGATAATAACCCACCATTTTGTTCACTCACTATTTTATCTACATTTGTTTCAATTAAACTCAATACATCTTCAGGAGCATAATTCTGTAAGAAGGATAATACATCTTCCGTCTCAATTGGGATATATCCAAGAAGCGTTATTAAAAAAACAAGTGCTGGAAAAAGAGAAAGCAAGAAGAAATAGGCAAGCTGCGCTGCTAAGCCTGCCACATCATCTCGTATTGTTCGATCATATAAATCTTTCCCAAATGTGAAAACATGATGAGTTCTTGCTTTTTGTAAAAATGTTTTCATCTTTTTTAAACGCTTTTCTTTTCTTCTTGATTTTGTTTTAGTTCAATAAACGCTTCTGATTTCTTCTCTTCTACAATAGATTCCTTTTTGTCGCTATCTTCTGCTACAATCAGTTCTTCTTCCGTCTTTAACTCTTCTGTCGGTACAACCGCTTGAATTTCAATTGTTTCTGGTTGTTCTTTCACATTATTCTTCTTCTTGTTAAAAATATCTTTCGTCTCTTTTAATGTTTCAACAACAGCTGGCGTTAACTTTTTAATTTCTGCCACTTTTGCTTTTACAACATTAAAATCAGCAATTTCGCGCCCTTTATCTGTAACTGTTTGCATCTTTTCTTTTAGCTTTGCATTTTCACCAATTTCAATCATTTTTGTTTTCGCTTTCCCTGCTGTATACTTCACTTTTTCACGATTTTCTTTCTTTAACATAGAAACCGCCACACCTGCTGCCACACCGATTGCAATATTGCGTACAATATTTCCCTTCTTTGCCATATTCCTTCACCCTTTCATCTATTTTGTTAGAAAGTTATCTCGCTCAAACGGACAATGATACCTTAAAGGTGATAGCCTTGAGGTATCTCCCCATAAGAGCTCGATTGGTTTAACTAACCATAAGTAGCAATGCTCACCAATGGAAGTTTCACATTATACTTTCTGAACTAACATCCTTATATTCCTTGCTCATTTCGAATGAACGCTAGCAATTTTGCACATCCTTCTGTTACAAGGTCATATACTTCTTGAAAGTTCCCTGTAAAATATGGATCCGGAACATCTGTCCAGCCACCGTCTGGAACAAAATCGGATAGTCTGCCAATATAGCCGCCTGCTTTTCCTAAAGCCTTTAAATCGTCTAAGTTTTTATTGTCCATTGCAATTATGTAATCAAACTTTGTTAAGTCTTCTTTTTCTACTTGACGTGCTTTAATTCCTTCAAAAGATACTTCATTTTCTGTTAAAATTTTTTGTGTGCCGTGATGAGGCGGATGCCCGATATGCCAATCTCCAGTTCCAGCCGAATCAACAGTAATCGCTTGTTCTAATTCTTCTTTTTTTACAAGCTCACGAAAAATTGCTTCTGCCATCGGAGAACGACAAATGTTTCCTAGACAAACAAATAAAACTCGAACCATATTTGTTTCTTCCCTTCATGATGCATTTGTTATATTTAGTATAAACAATCAACAATTACTTATAAAGGAAATAAGCGCTAATTTAATATGATTTCAAACTTCCGTTAACGAAAATGATAAAAAATGTTAAGATAAGTCTATGTTACTTTAAAGGGGGGTACTTCCGTGGATTTATCCGTAAAAACGCAAGAAAACGTTGAATATATGGTAGAAGCAATTAAAGAAAAATTACGCATGGTAAACGCTGGAGCAATGAGAGCTTCAAACTTCAATGAAGATATGTATGAAGATTTGCGTGACATTTATGAACACGTTATGAAGCGCGAAACATTTAGCATTAGTGAAATGCAAGCTATTACAGAAGAATTAGGTTCATTAATTAAAAAATAAAAAGGCAACGAGGAGCATCCTCATTGCCTTTTTTATCATTCATTATCCTTGCATTTCCTTTTTAATTCTATCCGTTAATTCTGCCATGCGCTTACGGCTTTCTTCACGCTCACGTTTGTTTTGTTCTTCAATTTGTTTTGTTTCTTGAACACCTTTAGAAATAATATTCCAAGTCTCTTCAAGAGTTTCCATCTTAATACTTGAAGAACCCGCCAATTTTGCTACTTCTACACTTTGCGTCGCGATATTTTGTGCATTTCTCTTCAATAACTCGTTTGTACGACGGTCAAGTTCTGCCATTGAATCCGCAACAAGCTTTTGACGTTTTGCATTTACGGCTTGAATAATACCATTTTTAAAAATAGGAATTGTCGTAATAAACGCTGTATTAATTTTCCCTATTAACTTGTTGTTACCACGTTGAATCATTCGAATTTGAGGCGCTGTTAGTAATGCAACCATACGCGCTTTTTCTAAATCGTCAATACGCTGCTCTAAAATTTCTACAGAGTTTTTTAATGATTCCAGCTCGATTCCTGCAAGTTGATCATTGTTACGAACGCGCTCTTCATACATTGGAACTAATTCTGTTTGCAGACGCTCAAGTAGCATTTCACCCGCAACAACGTATTTCTCTAAATCTAAATAATATTTTAAGTTTTGCTCATACAAACCATCTAACGTACCGATTGAACGCTTCATTTCATCTTGGTATTTCGTGATTTCCACGTATACTTTATCCATTTCGCGTCCCATCGTTTGATACTTATTAAAGATTTGTTCAATCATTTGATTTCCTTTTTTAAATAAACGAGAGAAAAAACCGCCTTTGTCTTCAACGAAATCTTTACTGTCAAACTTGTCCATAATTTTCCCAAGCTGTTTTAATAACTCACCGGAATCTTCTACTTTAGATAATGTCATCGTATGTAAAATTTGATCAGCAAATCGGGAAATCTCTACAGATGGCTCTTTTCCTAGCTCGATTAATTCCAATTGATCTTTTATATCCACCGCATTATAAATGCGCTGCACTTCAGGGTCTTGTCTTAGCTGTAAGCGAATATTTTGTGATGTTTGTTCAGTCAATTCTGTTGTTGTTGGGTCTAGTACGATCGGATTCATATATGTATCTTCCTTCCTTTATAAAAATGGACGAAATATCCCTTTTAAAGTATTTGATAAATTTTTATAGGACGATGGACCGTGAAACTCTACATCAAAGCTCACTTCTTCTAACCAATGTGAATCAAATGCTCCCGCTTCAATGTACTGCTCAATATCATTACGTCCTGTCGGATTAAAATGTAAAACATCGACACCAATGTGATTTAAAAAGAGCATCAATATCGCATCAGAACGCGTAAGTTCTCCACTTTTTTCATTGTTAAATATAACTATCTTCGGAACCTCTTGGGAATAATCGAATTTCTCAAGCTGTTCAAGTATATTCGGTGGAATTTGTGAAAGCTGCGCAAACACATATAAAGCTGCATCTTGCTCTGTTTCTGTTCCCATTCTCTTGTAAAGCTGACTCTCACATGTATGAATAATCGCTTCTGCAATGCCGTATTGTAAGCCCTCCGGTAAGCGTTTGTGCGGCCACCAATGACTTTGAAGGATTCTCTGTGCATTAAGCTTTCCAGAACGATCTAATGCATCGCGATAATGAAATTGAAAATTAGCTTTCTGTTCTTTCGTAAACGGAAATTGATTTACTAACATACTGTTCTCATACGATGTTAACACTTTTAATCTTTGAAAATACTCTTTCCCATTTTTAGAAACACCAGACACCTTTGCAAATAACGATGGAATATAAATATGTTGCTTTTCTACAAAGAATGTTGGTCTTATAAATGCCTTTTCTTTCGTGATGATAAAGAGTTCATCATATGTTGTCTTTAATGTACGCGCAACTGGCGTATATGCCCTGAATTGCCACGGTTTATATAAGAGCGAATTATCATGATGAAGCACTTGCTCAATTTCTTTCGATGCTTGATATGCAACCGTTGCAACGCGCTCTCGTTTTTTATCTGGAAATGGTTCTAATGAAATTCGACTTGGATGCGAGATTACAAATGTTCGATTCTCTTCATCGATTTTTTCAAATCCATCTTTTCCTTCCGGATGATAATACAATACGTCACATCCAAGCATAATAAGAAAGTATAAAAAATAAGTTTGGCTTTCCGACGCATCACCATACCATATAATTTGGGGCATTTGTACTTTGTAATCCTTTTGTGAAAACCATTTTGAAACGTAATTTTCACTTAACTTAATCATATCAATTAAAAAACGGCGGAAACCTTCTGTTTTTAACGATTGATTATGCTGTTTTTCGTACAGCTTTAAAATTGAAATAAAAGTTGTGTGTATGTAGTGTTGTATATCTGGATGGTCAACTTCAGGCAACAAACGTTTTCCCGACAAATGAGCAACGAGACGATTTACAGTTAAGCCGTTAGATGCTTGTTGATGTAATGAAAAAACTTCTTGAATATCACGAAGCTTCTCCGAAGGAATAACTTTATTTAAATTTTGTTCATGAAGTACAGTGATATTCTCATTTTGACCATAATCAAATAACTGGTTATAGTATTCATCCACATCATTCGGCACACCAAGAATGCGGCATCCGACATAACTAAAATGCAACTCATTCTCTGTAAGTTCATAATGCGGACGCTTTGCTAACTCTACTCCAAATTGCTTCAATTCTTCTTCCTCGTTTAATGCATGTGGATGAAATGTAAAACGTGAAAACACATTAATTCACCTCCAAACGAAACATTTATAAAAAATGGGCGCTCGTATGACGAGCAAACCCATTTAGTCTATTAACCTATTAATCTTCTTTCTTAGAAGCTGCCACCTCTTCACGAGTTTGGCGAGATGTTTTCGTATAATGTAAAATAAATGTAGCACCAAATGCAATAACTAAAATCATAAAGAACATCCAATGCGGCATTTCAATATGAAATACAGAAAGGAACATTTTTACAGCAATAATTGCAATTAATATATACGCTGTCGTTTCAAGCTCTGGAACACGTTCTAGTAATCTTAAAAATACACCTGCAATACCACGCATCATTAAAATTCCAAGCATTCCGCCAAGAAGCAGAATCCATACTTCATTTGAAACACCAAATGCCGCAAGAACGCTATCTACAGAGAACGCGATATCCATTAGTTCGACCATTACAACCGTTCCCCAGAACATGCCAAACATTCTAAATAGCACACTATCTTTCTTCATACCATGAGCTTCTTCGTCTTCTTCATTTCCTTTAGATTTATCAATGAAGTGTTTCAAAGAAAGCCATGCAAGGTAAAGAGCACCAAACACTTTTACCCACCATAATTTAATTAAGTACATACCAATTCCGATGGCAATAAAACGGAATGCATAAGCACCAATAAGTCCATAAAATAATGCTTTTTTACGCTTTTCTTCTGGAAGATGTTTTACCATAACAGCTAATACAAGTGCGTTATCAGCAGATAGCAATCCTTCCAAAACAACAAGCGTACCAATTAATCCCCAAGATACTGGATCTGTTAATACTTTTACCCACATATCTAGATCAAAGAATTGGGCATACGTATTAAGGATTCCATGTAAAATCTCCATATTGTTGTTGACTCCTATTCTGTTTTAAATTTCTAAAAAGCGGAAAAGAAGGAAACGAAATTCGCTTCCTTCTTACGCATCCAAGCCGTACGCTCTTACAAGCGCACCTAATCCACCTTGGAAGCCGCTTCCGACAGCATTAAACTTCCACTGTCCATTATGACGGTATAATTCACAAAAGACAACTGCTGTTTCGATGGAGAAATCTTCCCCTAAATCATAGCGAAGCACTTCTTCATTTGTTTCTTCGTTAGTTAAACGAACAAATGCATTGGCAACTTGTCCAAAGTTTTGGCGGCGCCCCTCTGCATCATAAATCGTAACTGTAATAGCAATACGATGTACATCCGCTGGTACTTTATTTAAATCGACAACTAATTGCTCATCATCGCCTTCACCTTCTCCAGTTCGGTTATCACCTGTATGTGTCACAGAACCACAAGGAGATTGTAAATTGTTATAAAAGATAAAGTCTGTTTCTTTCGTACATTTACCTTCTTGATTTAATAAGAACGCGGATGCATCTAAATCGTAATCAGCTCCACCGTCATATTGTTTAATATCCCAGCCAAGACCAATAATTGCTTTTGTAAGGCCTGGGCTTGTCTTACCTAAATCAATTTTTTGTCCTTTTTGTAACTGAATAACCATATCCATCCACCTCTATTTACATAGATTCTTTACTCTACATCTAAACCAAAGTTTTTACATAAAGCTGCTAATCCGCCTTGGAAACCACTGCCAATCGCATTGAACTTCCAATCGTTGTTATGACGATATAATTCACCTACTACAACCGCTGTTTCAATCGAGAAATCTTCACCTAAATCATAACGAATCAGCTCTGTGTTTTTCTCTTCATCTAAAATGCGAACAAAGGAGTTAGATACTTGTCCAAAGTTTTGACGACGACCTTCTCCATCATAAATTGTAATTGTAAAACAAATACGTTCAATATGCGCAGGAACATTTTTCAAATCAACTTTGATTGTTTCATCGTCCCCTTCGCCATCTCCTGTACGATTATCACCTAAATGCTGTACGGAACCATTTGCTCCAGTTGGATTGTTATAGAAAACAAAATCTTCTCCTCCGCCAACTTTACCGCTTGCACCAACTAAGAAAATACTTACATCTAAATCAAAATCAGCTTGTCCATCATATTTATTTGTATCCCAGCCAAGACCAACAATTACTTTTGAAAGACCTGGATTTGTTTTCGTTAAATCTACTTTTTGTCCTTTTTGTAATGAAATAGCTGCCATATATAGCGCCTCCTTAGAGATTATTGATAACGCGTTACAATTTCGCTTAAGTTTTTAGCTTGTGCTCCGTCTCCAATTGCAGAGAATTTCCATTCACCGTTATCACGATATATTTCACCAGCAATTAGCGTCGTCTTTCCGCCGTAGTTATCAGTTAAATTATAACGTACTAACTCTTCATTTGTTTGTGGATTTTGAATACGAATATACGCATTGCGAATCATTCCAAAGTCTTGACGACGGTTCACACAATCATAAATATTTACAACAAATATTAAGCGGTTTACTCTAGATGGAACTTTTGATAATTCCACAAAGATCGTTTCATCATCGCCCGCTCCTTCACCCGTTAAATTATCCCCCGAATGAATAATACTTCCGCAAGAAGATAATTTATTTCCAAAATAAATAAGGTCATTTTTATGTAAAAAGCGATCATTTTCAAGCATAATTACAGATGCATCACAGTCAATATTTGGCTTACTTCCAAATAATGAAGATAAAAATCCACCTGATTTTTCAATTGGATCCCAGCCCAAGCCAACTTGTAACTTTGTTAAACCAGGTTTTCCTTTCGTTAAATCGATCTTCTGTCCTTTTTCTAAAATAATAGGCATGAAGTCTCTTCCTTTCTACAAGTCACTTTCCACTTAGGAAAATATTGTATTCTTTCTTTATATTGTAGCATTTTTCATAGATTGAGAAAAAGAATAATTTTTTAATTATACGAAAACACCTATTTGATTTCATCGCACCGATGTAAGAAGTGCGAGAATTTCTATTTTACTAATCATATAAGATGTAAACCCATGAATTGTCCAACAATTGGACTTTGCGTTGTTAGTTGTTCGCGTATATTTAAATTCATTGTATTTACTGTCGCTGTGCTTTCTTCTTGTGCAAAAGCATGTGTGGAAATAAGAGATGCCGCTGTTACTATAAATGTACCGCTTTCCATCTATTTAATTATCTATTATAATATCAGGATTATAATATTCTAAGTTCACCCCTTCTCATACTTTCTTATCTAATATTTTAACATACATACTGCTATCCCTTGTGTTTGAAAAATGTTAAGAATCTATGAACCAATACATAAAGTGAAACTTTAATCAGTGGAGGGTCTCTTCATCCCCCACTGATTATCAGCCCCCACCAATCGGGCTTTTACGGACAGTTTATCTCCCACCTAACCTCTTTAGAAAAGCGGAAGCGGCTCAATCAGAATCGCAGGACGCCCGCGCCTAAGGCAGAGAGGCGCTTTTTGCCTCGCCCGAGGGGGCGAAACGACCGGAGATTCCAGCCGCTAGAGCTGGACAATGCTTTGACCGAATTTTGAGGTGGGAGTATTACTGCCCGCAAATAGCGGGGCAAATTCACATCAAGAAAATACACCATACAATATTGAAAAAGGCTGGCATTTTGCCAACCTTTTTTACTTTTAATAGATCCAGTCACCTATTCTTTAATACGCTTTGCCCCAATACACCATATGCTTCGCATCTTTCTCACAGCATACACATTGTTTAGCTAATTCCTCTTGTTCAAATGGCATACAACGTGATGTAACGCCTGCTTCTTCTTTCAACTTTTCTTCACAAGCAAGACTTCCGCACCACATTGCTTTAATAAACCCTTGCTTTTCTGCTGCAACTCGTTTCATTTCTTCAAAAGTAGTAGCTGTATATGTTTTTTCTTCACGGAGTGCTTTTGCTTTTTCAAATAAAGACTGCTGAATATCATCAAGTAATGTTGTAATACGTTCTTCTAATTCGTTTATAGATACAAATTCTTTCTCTTTTGTATCACGACGTACAAGAACAACTTGATTTTTTTCAATATCTTTCGGTCCTACTTCTAAGCGAATTGGTACTCCCTTCATCTCATATTCATTAAACTTCCAGCCTGGTGTTTTGTTGCTTGCATCCATTTTCACACGCGCAACTTTTTGAATACGAGTCTGAAGCTCAGCTGCCTTTTCTAACACGCCTTCTTTATGCTGGGCAATTGGTACAATCATCACTTGTGTTGGCGCAATCTTTGGTGGTAATACAAGTCCGTTATTATCGCTGTGTACCATAATAAGACCGCCGATCATTCTCGTTGATACACCCCAAGATGTTTGATGTGCATACTGCCATTTCCCATTTCGATCTAAAAACTTAATATCGAATGCTTCTGTAAAGTTAGTACCAAAATTATGTGATGTACCTGTTTGCAGTGCCTTACCATCATGCATTAAACTTTCGATTGTATAAGTTGCTTTAGCTCCTGCAAACTTTTCCTTCTCTGTTTTCTGACCTTTTATAACTGGAATAGCTAAATACTCTTCACAAAACGACGCATATATATTTAAAATATTAAGCGTTTCTTGCTGTGATTCTTCCGCTGTCTCATGAATTGTATGACCTTCTTGCCATAAAAATTCAGTTGTGCGTAAGAATGGACGCGTTGTTTTTTCCCAACGTACAACGGAACACCATTGGTTATACAGCTTTGGTAAATCATTATACGACTGAACAATTTTCGAAAAATGCTCACAGAATAACGTTTCTGATGTTGGACGAACGCAAAGACGCTCTGCTAATTCTTCACTTCCTCCATGTGTAACCCATGCTACTTCTGGTGCAAAACCTTCCACATGATCTTTCTCTTTTTGAAGTAAACTTTCTGGAATAAACATTGGCATATACACATTTTCATGCCCTGTTTCTTTTAACTTTTCATCCATTACTTTTTGAATGTTTTCCCAAAGGGCATATCCATGCGGACGTAAAATCATACATCCTTTTACACTTGAATAATCAATAAGCTCAGCTTTTTTTACGATATCGGTATACCACTGTGCGAAATCTTCTTCCATTTTTGTAATGGCTTGTACTTGTTCTTTTCCCATCTACTTTTCCTCCTTCAAAAAAATAAAAAAAGCCCGTGCCCCTATAATAGGGACCGAGCTTTTGCCGGCGTTACCACCCTGATTCATATACAACATGTATATGCTCTCTTGTTTGATAACGGGAATATCCCGCTGCATATGCAGAACTCAAAGGCAGGTTCCATATTGTCTTTTAAGAATCTCTCAGCCACTGGATTCTCTCTCTGCAAAAAGATTGAACATGTACTAATCCTTTTTCATCGTCATAACGATATAAATTTGTTGATTATCATAATACACACTTTGCTGTAAAGCAATAATTAATTTTCTGATTCTTATATATTCTTTTCATTTTGTTTTGTTTTATACTTGTATTATATATATCTATCTCGAAAAAATTTCACGATCTGATGAATTAACATCCCAATAATTGTTCCAATCAGAATAAAAAAACATAGGAAACCATATGCCATACCTTCCCATCCACCAATGAAAAACAATGTGAGTAAAAAACAAACGAAACAAATTATAATCACAATAAGTCCAAAGGTAAAGTCAAACGAACGATTTGGAAAGCTTTTTCGTAACATGAATGAAATGAGAAAAACAACAACTGTCGTGACAATACTACTCATTAAAAAAATTCCCATTATCTTCCCTCCCATAAATACATTATATGTTAATTGATCAAAAAATTTAAAAAATACTTTCTTCTAAATGGGAGTATTTATAATCAAGTATTAATAGTAATATATAAAAATAGGTTTTAGAACTTCCGGAGGTATTTTCTATGAACAAGTCCCTACCAAAACATGTTATTGTTTTATCTTTTGATTGTTTATCAGCTTTAGATTTTCCTATATTACAAAACCTTCCTCACTTCCGTTCTTTACTAAAACGTGGTGCATACGCTGAAAAAGTTGAAAGTATTTATCCATCCGTTACATATCCAAGTCATGCAACGATTGTGACAGGAAATTATCCTGCAAAACATGGTGTTGTAAACAATACACTGCTGCAACCCGGTAAAGAATCACCCGACTGGCACTGGTACCGCCGTTCTATTAAAGGAACGACCCTTTATGATGAAGCGCGAAAAGCAAACTTAAAAACAGCTGCACTTCTATGGCCTGTCACAGGAAAAGCAAAAATTGATTACAACATGCCAGAAATTTTCCCAAATCGGCCATGGCAAAATCAAGTACTCGTCTCATTATTCAGCGGGAGTCCATTGTATCAACTAGAGTTAAATCAACGTTTTGGTCATATCCGGAATGGTTTGTCACAACCAGAGCTAGATGATTTTGTCCTCGCTTCTGCAATACACACAATTCAAACGAAAAAACCAAATCTTATGTTTGTTCATTTTACTGATTTAGATACACAGCGCCATTACCATGGATTTTCTTCTGAAGAAACAGTAGCAGCGATTCATCGCCACGACAAACGTCTAGGTGCAATTGTTGAAGCGTTAAAAGAAAGCGGTATGTACGAAGAAACAACCATCATTGCACTCGGGGATCATAGCGCATTAGATGAACATAAGGCCATTCAATTAAATGTCCTATTGCGTGAAAAGGGGTTCCTTACTGTGAATAAAAAAGGGGAAGTAACAAATTGGAAAGCTTATTGTCAAAGCTGTGACGGTTCAGCATATGTATACGTAAAAGATAAAAATGATACAGAAACAATTGGAAGTTTACACCGTTTACTGCAAGAAATTATGCAAGATAAGCAAAACGGCATAGAATTTCTATTAACCGATGAAGAAGCAAAAGATCGCGGAGCTGATGGGAATTGCCTCTTTATGCTTGAAGCTCGAGAAGGGTATTACTTTTTAGAAAATCATACTGGAGACCTTATAAGAGAGATTACAAGAGAAGATGTAACCTCTAATAAAAAATATACGTTTGGTACCCATGGCTATTCTCCATCAAAACCAAATTACGAAACTATTTTCGTGGCAGCCGGTAAAGGAATTCGTCAAGGCACCATTATTCCGCACATGCGACTTATTGATGAAGGTCCTACAATTGCAAGATTGCTTGGATTACATCTTGGTGACACAGATGGAACTGTTATAGAAGAGTTATTACAAATGTAAAGTTATGTAAAAAATATGTAAACATTCAATTCGTTTCTCTTTTTTATAAACGCCTTTTTGTACAATAACATTAGATTAGTTGAGGGAGGAACATATATGAAAAAAATGTCCAGGCAGGAAAAAAGCTGGATATTATATGACTGGGCAAACTCAGTGTATTCACTTGTTATTACAACTGCTGTATTTCCAATCTACTTTAAAGCAGCCGCTAAGGAAATTGGACTTGCAGGTACAACATCAACTGCATATTGGGGGTATGCAAATTCCTTTGCGACACTTCTTGTGTCTATACTCGCTCCTATTCTTGGTACGATTGCTGATTATAAAGGATTTAAGAAACGTTTCTTCACATTCTTTTTCCTGTTAGGCATTATTTTTACAGGTATGTTGGCAGTAGTGCCAACTTCGCAGTGGATTCTCTTACTTTGCTGCTATATGCTCGCTTTAATTGGATTTGCAGGATCAAATATTTTTTACGATGCTTTTTTAATAGATGTGACGACAGAGGACCGAATGAACCGTGTTTCAACACGCGGCTTTGCCCTTGGCTATATCGGAAGTACAATTCCATTTATCGGCTGCATGGCTCTTATTATTCTTTCCCAAAAAAGTATCATCCCATTATCAGTCGGCGTGGCAAGCCAAATTTCATTCGCAATTACAGCGCTTTGGTGGGGACTCTTTACAATTCCTATGTTAAAAAATGTAGAACAACGCTATTATATCGAACGTGATCCAAATCCTGTTGTGACAAGCTTTAAACGCCTTGCTTATACATTTAAAAATATCCGTCAATACCGAACAGTTTTTTTCTTCCTCCTTGCCTATTTCTTCTACATTGATGGAGTCGACACAATCATTACAATGTCAACAGCATATGGAACAGACCTTGGGATTAGTGCAACAAATTTATTAATTATTTTATTTGCTACACAAATCGTCGCCTGCCCATTTGCATTATTATATGGTAAGTTGTCTGAAACATTTACCGGCAAGAAAATGCTATATGTTGGTATTATTATTTATATTATTATTTGCACGTACGCTTATTTCCTAAAAACAACGCTGGATTTCTGGATTTTAGCGATGCTCGTTGCTACTTCACAAGGTGGTATTCAAGCGTTAAGCCGCTCCTATTTTGCAAAGCTCATCCCGAAAGAATCTGCAAACGAATTCTTTGGATTTTATAACATATTTGGTAAATTCGCTGCCATTATGGGGCCTGTTCTCGTCGGTGTCACAACGCAATTAACAGGTAAAACAAACGCTGGCGTGTTAAGTATTATCATATTATTTATTATCGGTGGATTTCTATTAACACGCGTACCAGAGAGCTCTTCTGCTTCTGTAACAGAACCTTCTCAAAAACCAGAGACATTATAATCAAACGCTCTCCCATATAAATGGGGAGAGCGTTTTTATCTTTTACCCTTCTTGTGCTTGTGTCATTTTCATTCGAAGTACCGGTAAAACAGCTGCTAAACCTAATACCGCCGCTATGCTAAATACGATTACGAGCGAAGTTGTCTCCTTCAATATTCCTCCTAGCGAAACACCGATTAACAGCGTACTCATGAATAGCGGTAATACCGTTCCATTTACCCGGCCAATCATGTTCTCATCTACAAGTTGAATCATAAACGTTCCGACTACGATATTGACACAAGCTAAACAAATTCCTGTTATAAAACGCATGCATACTGTAATCCAAAACGAAGTCGAAAATCCTTCTACAACAAATGAAACAGCTAAAATCATTATTCCAAAAACAAGCAAGTGCTTCTGCCTTACTTTTGCAGCAACCATAGCTGCCACGCCGCCCCCAATTAACATTCCAATGCCATCCGCTGCAGTTAAATATTGAACAGCTTCTTTCTCCATTCCTAACCGCTCCACAACGAGAAAGATTTCAAGCGGTTGTACTAAACCTGATGCCAAACCAATGATCGAAAAAGTAGCCGCCAACATTCGTAAAGGATTCGAACGTAGCACATACAACCAACCTTCTTTTATATCATTCCATAATGAAGATTGCCTCACCTCTTTATCTTTCATCCACCCTGGCAGAAATGAAAGACAAAGAGCTGATAAAGCAAAAATAATGATTAAGCTGTAGAGTGATGCAAATAAACCGAGCTGTGTATATACGAATGTTCCTACAACTGGACCAAAGATCAAGAACAATGCTTGTAAACTTTGAGATATAGCAATGGCTGCACTAACATGTTCCTCTTCAACATGATGTTTAAAAACGCGTGAAGTTGCTGGCTGTGAAAATTGGCTGACGACCGCTGATACAAATGTTGCAGCAAATAACGCTTGCCAATACCCAATATTTAACAAGAAAACAATCATAACGATAGATAGTGCACTTAATATATCCCCTGTAATCATTGTTCGCTTTGGATTCCATCGATCAGCCAAGGCACCTCCAACAAATGAAAAGATGAAGATAGGAGCATATTCCATAACAGACAATATAGAAACAGCAACAGGATCATTATTTGTCTGCTCCATAACAAAAAACAAAAGCGCCATATTTCGGATCCAAATCGCAAATTGTTGTAAAATATCAGAAGCAATTACAAGCAGAAACACTCGATTTTTTAACAAAGCATTCATCAATATCTCCCCCTTTATTAAACCGACCGTTCAGTCTAATTTGTTTCAAAAGAAAAGCTGCTGACATTACGATCCAGCTGCCATTCCCTGTAATAAAACATCAATTGCCTTTTTATAAATCCGTTTCATTTCCCCTGCATTCATTTCATAATATAATGGTCCAAGCCCAGCTAACAGACCGTTCACAACGTACATGAGATCATTTACATCGTCTTGGCGAAATTCACCTGATGCCATTCCTTCTTCAACTAGCTTCTTGAAAATGCTATACGATTCACGAGTTAAGGCTATCATTTCATCCATTATATCTTTCCTTACAACTTGACTCGTTAGAAATTCTTCAATTGTGCTAGAAATTGGGTTTTGGACATCTTCCACATAATATTCAGCAAGGCCATATAGCTTTTCCGTACTTGTATGATACTGTTTTTCTTTTTCGGCCCACTTTTCCAGCCAATCATACGTATGCTGCTTCACTACAAATAAAAACAATTCTTCTTTACTTTTAAAGTGATAGTAAATACTGCCCTTACTCCGTTCAGTAACTTCACAAATGTCTTCCATAGATGTTGCTGCATACCCTGTTTTTGAAAATAGTTCTTCTGCTTTATAAGCAATTTCTCTTTTAATTTCTTCAGCACTCTTTCTCATTATTGCACCTCACTAAACCGACCGTTCAGTCTAATTTTAATGAAATTACATCTTCCTTACAAGAGGCAATTTTCTTATTTAGGGTCATTATATAGAACTATCTTTCTACACTTAATTGCTACTTTGCATGAACGCTGGTACTGGGCCTTATAGTATAAGATACAATTCTGTTAGAGATATATGCATTTTATGCTCTTTTTTACACCAGAACCTAAATAACTGTTCTTTTTCCATACTAATCACACACCTTCTGTAAAGTAATAATATCGGTATGTCCAAGATTTATACAAAAAGAAGTTCCTCTTTTCTGAAAAATGAATATAAATTCAAAATTGATAATAAATATCCTAAAGAGATTTTATATTTCTTTTATTTATTCCTTTACATATGCATGAATCATTTATTATAACAGTTTTCCCGTCTAAAATAAGATGTTTCGACAAAGGAAAGTAGAAGTATCTTTGTAATAGTCTTCTCATATAATTGATGTGTTAACCAAAGGAAAACTGTATTATTATTTTCTTTCTACTAACTAATACAGATTCAAATAATGGGCACAATTGCTATATGCCAGGTGTAATTTATTATCTATTCAAGATTCTGTTTATTCAATCTTTCTAAAAATAAAAAAATCTTATAACTCATAAATATGCAAGCTATAATGAGGGCGTCAGGAGATAATCTATTACCTGCAGAGAAAATATCAAACCAGGTTCTGGTGCAAAAATTCTAAGCTTCTAAAATTGGACATACTGATACGCTTCCTTTTGTAATCAGAAAAGGAATTTTATTTAACATAAAACTGGAAGCGTTACCATCCGAATCTTATATTCTGATTTTTGGAACAAATGGAGTTGTAGAAAATAAAAGCCGGAACATATTTTGAATTGGACATTCTAATAACTTAGATTCAACTGCAGTTAAAAACAATACATTATGGGGGCTTATTTGTTAAATACAAAAGTTGTTTTGATGTGATTGGGCCAATATCCCTAAGCCTTAAAAAAAGACGTAAGAATAAGATACAAGGAGGAATCATTATATGAATGGGAATACTGCAAAAAACATAGAATTTCAAGCTGAAAATACTGCAGTAAAAAATGAGAAATATCCAGACCCTAAAAAGTGGCATAAACAGGATACTACCTGGGCATTGAGTCTTTTTGGAACAGCAATTGGAGCAGGAGTACTCTTTTTACCAATTAATGCAGGTTCAGGTGGTTTATTATCATTACTGCTAATTACCATACTTGCATTTCCTGTTATGTATTACTCACATAGGGCGCTTGCTAAAATGATATACGCTTCCAATTCTGCTGATGAGGGGATTACAGGTACAATAAGAGAGTATTTCGGAAATAAGGCAGGTATAACTTTTAACATTGTATATTTCGTCTCAATTTATACGATCGTACTGATGTACTCGGTTGCACTTACAAATACTGCAAGTAGTTTTATCGTGAATCAATTGCACATGGCGGAGCCTCCAAGGGCCATTTTATCGCTTGTATTAGTACTCGGTCTTATAGCTATACTAAATTTTGGTCAAGATATCACTGTAAAGATAATGAGCATGCTAGTATATCCTTTCATAGCTTCTCTACTTTTTATCGCAATATCTTTAATTCCAAAATGGAATACGTCAATGCTTAGTTTTTCAAGTGTTTCTAATGCTTCAACAGGCACAGGATATTTTGGAACGATATTGATGATACTACCAATCATAGTATTCTCGTTCAATCATTCGCCTATGATTTCATCATTTGTTATGAAACAGAGAGCTACCTATGGAATAGACGCTACTGATGCCAAATGTGCTCAAATACAAAAAGCTTGTTATATCATGACATTCGCTGTTGTTATGTTCTTTGTTTGGAGCAGCACATTGAGTTTAACTCCAGCTGATCTTATAAAGGCAAAAGAAGAGAACTTATCAATTCTATCATATCTTGCTAATGAGCTTAATTCGCCTGTAATCACTATTGCAGCTCCTCTTATTGCTTTTACGGCTATAACAAAGTCCTTCCTTGGCCATTATATAGGAGCATATGAGGTAATGCGTGACATGATTATCAAGGTCGGTAAAAAACGCGGAAAAAATATGGGAGAAAAAACAGTTAAGACAATGATCCTTACTTTTGTTGTATTAACATGCTGGTATGTTGCTTATGCAAATCCAAGTATTCTTGGAATCATTGATGCCCTTAGTGGTCCGTTAGTTGCTGCTATCTTATGTCTATTACCAATGTATGCGATCCATAAAGTACCAGTACTAGCTAAATACAAAGGGAAAGCGAGCAATGTATTTGTCATTATTATAGGTATACTTACTGTCCTAGCAAGTATTAAGTCATTATTCTAATTCACTATTGTTGGTTCTGGTGCAAAGTTTCCTAGCGGAATTGAATTTTATGTTGTTCAACCAAAGAAATCATGGATAAGATATATCTATTTTTGGACAAACTTCTCACCTTGGGGAGTTTGTCCTTTTTTGATTATATGCATAACTTCTATTCCAGTAATCATTTTTTTAGTTGTTTGCAATGATTTTAATCCAAGCATATTGGGGTGCCGCTCCATGTCCATCAAGCTAATATTTTGAAATGAGAATTTAGCGCATTTTTTGCGTTTTGGGGAACAACCAATTTCTTAAGTTGATGGGTATGTAAGGTGACCCCTATTTAAGAAAACATCTTGTCAATCCAATTATGAATCGCATACAGTTTTCCTATTTTTAACGCTACCTTAAATAAAACAACGCTTATCCCTACTAAAGCAAATGCAATTATTTTCCCTTTATTTTTTACTTTCGGCTTTTTTTCCATTCTATATCCCCTCTTTATATCTATTTATCCTTATTAAGTGATGATAATTCCCTTATTAATCAAACGTTTGTTTAATATATTTCACAAGACTTTACCCTAACTAATCAAACGTTTGTTTAAATTTCAAAATAAGAAATGCGCCCTTTCAGACGCATTTCCATATTCACTTCAATCGCCACCACAACTTCCACCATCTCCGCCATCTCCACCAAAAGAACTATCGCAATCCCCTGAACCCTCACTAGGTCCTGCGAAAAAAAATGGTGTAGCAGTATACGCTGTACTATCTGTTGCATCGGATTTATATTGCTTCCGTACCCGTTTTCTTTCATTAGATGCAATTACTTTTACAATAATCCAAAACAATACAATAAAAAGCACAGTGCCTACTAATAATTCCATTCTAAAATCCCCCTTTTACTACTCAATTATTTGTAGAATACGATTTATATTCTCCAAAGAAATGAAACGAGATTCTCGTAATATCTCTTTTCCACTATGAAATAGTAAAACAGTTGGTGCAGTAAACACTAAATACTGTCCTGAAATTTCCCTCATATCCTCTAATGAAACAACAACTCTTTCCACATTCGAATGATGTTCGAGTAATTGTGTTATTTTTTCGAGCATAACGTCGCATACACCGCAATCTTCAGTTTTAATAAATAATAATAATAATGGTTGTTGTTCAATATATGTTGTTAGTTCTTCTATATTTGAGAATTGCTTCATACAAATCCCTCTTACATGAATTTTTGAAATATCTTTTTACGATATATACCAAATACTGCTGTTTCTTTTAACTTACGTCTTTCCATAACTTGCTGAAAACGAAGCGATTTTGCTGTTAATTCTTCTTGCAGTCGTTCTCGTTCCATACCATCGTGACAGCAAGCAATTAAGTCCTCAATTTTTAACATATCTTTTTGTAACTGCATTTCTTCAGGAATCATGCCAGCATTTTTTAAGATTTTATAACTTATACGAAGCTCTTCTGGTATCATTGACAAATCTTCTAATTCAAGAGGCTTTCCTTTCCCTGGAAGATCTTCAAAATCACCTTTTTCCACTGCTTGACGAATGCGTTCTTCAGCAATAATTGAAAAGATATCCATACCATCACATCCTCGGATGTATTCAAGTTCTTTTCTATATTTTATGTTCAAAGATTAATTCATGCTTAAAGCTTTCTTCCCCATGTAATTATAACTATTAATAAAGCTTGATTTACTTACCTTCGCTCCCTTACCTCTTCGAAGAGGATCATTGAAGTATACATAGTTATCATCATATCCAGTTACTAACACTGCATGCATATCAAAATCAGCATTTATAACTTTACCAGATAAAGTTTTCCATGTTTTTGGTGCTACTGGATACGAAAAAGATGCTGTAATCCATGTTACAACCGGCTTTCCTTCTTCTAATAAACGCTCAATTCTAGAGAAGTCAGAACCAGTTAAATTAATACCGCTGCTTGTATAACGATCTAGTACAGTCTTTAATGGTGCCGGATCAATGGAATATCCTCTAGAAGCACCTGTTACATCACCAACAAAACCAACTGCAGGATCTCCCCATGTATAGATTTGACCATTCGGTCCTGTTTGAATTGGTGTTCGATCTACTGGCAATTGCATAGCAAGTGTCATTTTATTCGCATTATAGCCGTGATACTGTAACATCATTGTCATAGAAACTACTTCACAGCCATTCTTCAATTCAGGATTTTGGAAGATTTGCGGTGCGTCTAAATATGCATAACCTGTTTTCATAACTCCATCTTCATACAAGTAATACCACTTGCCGCCATCCCATATCCAGCCGGTAGCCATTGCACCGGTGTTCTGTAAGTAATACCATTTCCCGCCATTCCATAACCAGCCTGTTTGCATAGCGCCATTACTCGCTAAATAAAACCAATTATCTCCGTACTTTAACCAACCAACTGCCATCGCTCCGCTATTATGTAGGTAATACCATGTATCTCCATCTTTTGCCCAACCTGTTGCCATTGCACCGCTGTTCTGCAAGTAATACCATGTACCTCCATCTTTTATCCAGCCTGTTGCCATTGCACCGCTGTTCTGCAAGTAATACCACGTACTTCCATCTTTTATCCAGCCCGTCGCCATTGTTCCGTCGTTCTGTAAGTAGTACCATGCATCTCCATCTTTTATCCAGCCTGTTGCCATTACTCCGTTGTTATTTAAGTAATACCGTGCACTTCCGTCTTTTATCCAGCCTGTTGCCATTGCTCCATTGTTATTTAAGTAATACCATGCGCTTCCGTCTTTTACCCAGCCTGTTGTCATTGTCCCATCATTTTTACTTAAGTAATACCACGTATTTTGATCCTTAATCCAGCCTACTTGGCGTACTCCTGTTTCTGGATGAAAGTAGTATCGTTTGTTGTCAATATCCTTCCATCCTGTCGCCATTGCTCCATCATTTTCACTTAAGTAATACCACGTATTTTGATCCTTAATCCAGCCTACTTGGCGTATCCCTGTTTCCGGATGAAAATAATATCGTTTATTATCAATATCCTTCCATCCTTTTACCATCTCATTATTTGTATAATAATACCAGTTATTATTTTCTTGAACCCACCCATTCTTAATTTGCTCCTGGGAGTTAGAACCCTCTACTTGTTTTTTTGAAATTTCTTCAGTTGTTTCGTTTGTTACTTTACTAGATGGAGTCGATGTAGTCTGCTGTTTTAATGATTTATCTTCTTCTGATACACCTTGCTCCTGTTGCACATCACTCTTTTTCTCAACAACTTTTTCATTTTGTGTCTTCTCTACTACTTCCCCAGTAGTATTTCCTTGTTTACTCGTATCGTTTGTTGTTATTGTAGAGCTTTCTTCTTTTTGCAGTACAATAGGTGTTTGATCTACTTTCATTTCTTCTGCATGTGCGAAACTATTTATTGGAGATACTAATAGACTAGTAGCTACACATAGAGCTGCAATTCTTCGATTCATTTTTCTAAATTCTCCTCACCCTAAATTTTCATACAATATATTAAAAGCACTAGCTATTAATATACTAATCAAAACTACTACTTTTCTCTAGACTTAATAGTGGCTAAAAAACAAAAACATCCCTAGTAAATACTTATTAACTAAAATAATGTTTGTCTCTATCATACAACAATTATTGGAAAAACAGTTAAAGCGTTTACAAAAAAATATCCTGCATGAACGGACAGTAAGACCCCCACCTCAAGATTCAGAGAGAAACAAAGAAAATAAGTGTGGGATACCCCCCCCACACTTATGAAAACTTTACTTTATTTTATACTTTCACACCATTCTTGCACTTTCCAAACTTGCGTCACCCATTCTTCATAAAAATCTGGCTCATGAGAAACAAGTAGCACCGTTCCTTCATATTGCATGAGAGCTTCCTTAAGTGCTTCCTTTGCTCGAACATCTAAATGGTTAGTCGGTTCATCTAAAACGAGTATATTACTTTCTGTTAACATCAATTCACATAAACGTACTTTCGTTTGTTCTCCACCGCTTAATGAGCAAAGCTGCTGTCCAATATGTTCTTCTGTTAAACCACATCTTGCTAGAGCTTGCCGAACTTCTTTTTGCGTCATATCAGGCCTTATTGACCGTACTTCCTCAAGCGGTGTTTGTTCTGAAGCAAACTCTTCTTGTGCAAAATAAGCTGGATTTACTCGTTCCCCTATTTTCACACTTCCGGTTAAAGGCTGCAAATGTCCCAGTAATGTTTTTAACATTGTTGTTTTTCCAATGCCGTTATAGCCAACAATCGCAATCTTTTCACCGCGCTTTACTAGTAAATCAATTGGCGGGAATAGAGGCTCTGTATAGCCAATTTGCATATCCTTTGCCTCCAAAATCCGGCTCACAGGATCACAGTGAACATGAAACATAAAACGCGGCTGCAATACAGAAGTTGGTTTTCCGATCTTATTTATTTTTTCCAATACTTTTTCGCGGCTTTTTGCCTGTTTTGCTTTACGAATTTTATTCTTTTGAATAAAGTTCTTTAACTTTCCAATTTCTCTTTGCTGCCTATCATACGCCGCTTGTAATTGCTGTTTATTTTGTTCATAGCTTGTTATAAATGTTTGATAATTACCTATATAACGTTTCATTCCTTTATGCTCTAAATGATAAATTACATTGGTAATTTCATTTAAAAACCTTTCATCATGCGAAACCACAATGTAAGCATGCTTATAATTTTTCAAATATCCTATAAGCCACTCAATGTGCACGTTATCAAGATAGTTTGTTGGTTCATCAAGTAATAAAACTTGCGGCTCTTCTAATAACAATTTTCCTAATAATAGTTTTGTTCGTTGACCGCCGCTTAGTTTTTCTACCTCACGATCCATACCAAGTGCTAAAATCCCTAATCCCGCAGCAACTTCCTCTATTTTCGCATCAATATGATAAAAATCAGAATGCTCTAGTATACTTTGTAACTCCCCGTATTGTACTAACAATTGCTCAAGGTTATCTCCTGCTGTCGCCATTTTATCAGCTACTTGCCGCATATTACACTCGATATCATACAAGTGGGCAAAAGCTGTTTGTAAATATTTCATAATAGTTGTTCCAGCTTGTAAATCAATATACTGCTGCAAAAAACCGATATTTACATGAGGGAACCATTCAACCCTTCCTGCATCAGGAAGTAACTCTCCTGCTAATATACGCAGTAATGTAGATTTCCCTGCTCCGTTGCTTCCTACAAGGCCAACGCGCTCACCTCGAAGTAAGCGAAAACAAATGTTTTGAAAGATTATTTTATCCCCGTACATATGGGTAACATTTTCAACTGATAACATACTCATTTTACTCTCTCCTTTTCGCTTTACATACAAAGCCAAACGAGAGAACAGCATGATACAGGCCATATTCAATTAGCTGAACATAAAAATGGATAAGGCGAACACACCTTACCCATTACAATTCATTATCGTAAAAAAGGAATAAGGTTCTTTATCTACTGTCTTCCGGTTGGCTTTTAATCAAAAATTGGGCATACTTCTCCCTTATCAAGCCAAAACCATTTGAAGAACAGTTGATAAAGTCATCTTATCCTTTCACTCCTTTTGAAATCATTATTTTCTCATAATAATAGTATAAACCAAGCTTTTATATCATATTCTTCATTTTTCTTTTTGTTCCTGCACCCAAAAGAAAAAACTCTTAACAAATTAGACTTGTTAAGAGTTTTTTCGTCTATTTCTTCATATAAGGAGCCAATATTTTTAATATCTCTGTTTTATCTTCTTTTAATTCTACTGACGTTAACATGTCCATTGTTCGAGGTCGCGGCAAATTCACTTTGACTTCTCCAACAATTGTTGATGGTTGCTGCGACATAATGAAAACACGATCTGATAACAAAATGGCTTCATCTAAATCATGCGTAACCATAATGATGGTTTGCTTTCCTTTTTGCCATGATTCTAGCAGCCAGCTATGCACTTCCATTTTTGTAAATGCATCTAATTTCCCAAAGGGCTCATCAAGCAGCATAATTGGTTTATCACATAAATACGTACGTAAAAAGCTAACCCGCTGCCGCATACCACCTGATAAAGCATCTGGATAATGATTTGCATATTCATCAAGTCCAAATTGCTCTAGTGCCTCCATCCCAGCTTCTAATCGTTTTCTTTTTGACTGCCCTTCAATTTCTAAAGGTAACACAATATTATGAAGAGCAGAACGCCACGGAAGTAGAAGATCTTGCTGCGGCATATAGCTAACAATATCTCGATTCATAACAGATTGATTTTCGTAAAATACATCTCCCTCATTCGCTCGCTCAATTCCAGCAATAATGTTTAATAATGTACTTTTTCCGCAACCACTTGGCCCAACAAAGGACACAAATTCTCCATCCTGAATTGAGACATTCATATGTTCTAGCACTGTTTTCCCATCAAATGTTTTCGTAACGTCTTTTACTTGTAATCCGCTCATTTTTCGCTTGGAAGGAATTCATTAGTAAAGGCTGCCTTTACATCAATTTTCTTTTTAATGACCTTATTGTCATATAAGAAATTCATATAATTGCTCCACACTTCTTCCTTCTGTACTCCCCACGCTTTCGCATCATCTTGATATTTCGTACTTAACCATTTTTGACTTTCTTGTACTAACTCTTTATTAATATCAGGTACATTTTTAATTAAAATATCCGCCGCTTCTTTCGGTTCCTTAATTGCAAAGTTGTAACCATCTGTTGTCGCTTTCATAAATTTCTTCACAAAGTCTTTGTCTTGTTTTGCGTGTTTTTCACTCGTAATAATAACAGGGCTGTAATAATCTAATGCTGGATCTAAATCTTTTACCATAATAGTGTTTAGTTCAATGCCTTTTCTCTTTGCTTCAATACCATCCCAGCCATAATAGATCCACTCAAAATCAGCATCGCGGCCGATAGATTTAAAGAAATCAGTTTGTCCAAGTACAACATTCTTTACTTTACTATAGTCTGCTTGTTGCTTATCCATAATCGTTTTCAATGTTGCTTCTTCTGCTGGTCCACCCCAGCCGCCATATCTTTTTCCTTCAAACGCCTTTGGCGATGTTATATTATCTTTTTTTAGAGATGCAAACGCAGATGTATTATGTTGAATAATTGCACCAATTGATACAACTGGAACGTTTTCTTCACGTGCTATCGTTACGTTTTCTTGGTAGCTTACACCAAAATCAGCTTTTCCGGATGCAACCATTTGTTCAACAGAAGTATTATCACCCGGCTGAATAATTTCTACATCTAACCCTTGTTTTTTATAGTAATCTTTCGTCTTTGCTACATATAAACCAGTATGATTTGTATTCGGAAACCAATCCAATACCACTGTTACTTTTTTCTCTTTACTCTCCGCTTTCTTTTCTGCCGAGCAACCTGCAAATGAAAATAGTAGAGAAGCTGCTAATAGCATTTTTAATCCTTTTTTCATTTTCTCTCATCCTTCCTGTAAATCCATGGTGCTGTTAGTCTTGCCACCAATTCAACAATAAAATACAACAATAACGTTACACCGACAATAACAGCAGCTATTCCAAATACACGTGCTGTTAAAAAGGATTTTGTCGCCCTTGTCAGCATAACCCCTAGCCCTTCACTTGCACCAAGCCATTCTCCAATAATAGCTCCCATTACGCTATACGTAACTGCAATTTTTAATCCAGAAAAAAAGTATGGCAATACTGCTGGAAATTTCACTTTTTGATATACTTGCCACTTGCTTGCTCGCATTGTTTGAAGCAATTTTAGCATTGCTTTATCTACCGTTTGAAAACCTTCTAAAATACTAAGTGCGATTGGAAAGAAGCATACGAGAATAACAACCATTACTTTTGGCAGCATTCCATAGCCAAACCAAATAATAAATAAAGGTGCTAGCACGACAATCGGAATCGTTTGTGAAATCACTAATAACGGATTAATTAAAACACGGAATAATGGGATGACATCCATAATAATTGCAATACTCGTTCCAAGTACAATCGCAAAAAATAATCCGATTAAAACTTCTTGCAGCGTCTGCATTGTATTCGGAAGTAGTAAATCTTTCATTTGTATAAGTTCACTTACAATCGCAGAAGGCTTCGGTAAAATCCACGGTTCAATATGAAATACTGACACAGCCCCTTCCCATATTGCAACGAGGAGGAGAAGCCAAATTGTTGTAATCGCTATATTAGATCGTTTCTGTTTTTTCATATTCTTCACGATACTTCCATACTTTTTCATCAATCGTTACACCTGTGCTTGGACGATAATGAATTTTAATAGAAGTAATGACTTCTTCCGCCCCATCATCTATGCAAGCTTGCTGCGCACGTTTAATAATATCAAGAAGCTCATCTAATTCCCCTTCCATCGTTGTTTCCATCGCACCAACCTCATAGCGTACACCAGATTGCTGAACAACCTCAATCGCTTTATCTACAACTGAATATACATCTTTCATCTTTGCTTGTGGTACTACTGAAAATGAAATCGTAACTTGCTGTGACATACTAAATTCCTCCTTATATAAAGTAAAATTTGTGTAAAAAGAAAAGGCTTTCCTGCCCCAGGGCAGGAAAGCCTTATATTCAAGTTACCATAGAATAACATATGCTACGATTCTTGATACAACTCCCTACGCTGGCATTATCCAGATCAGGTTAAGGGTCGATGTATTGTTACATCCTCTCAGCCGTACGGGCTCCCCTGTTCCAATTCGTTTTCATTGTAGCACGTATTATTTTTGTGAACAAACAAAATTAAATTTTTCCATCTAATGATACTGTCCTCAAGTTCGTCTTCATATATTCTATTGTACTCACAAATTAATACGGAAAGGTGGAATTTGTATGGGCATTCGCTTTATCAAGATTTCTTCTATTTATTTTGTCATCGGCGTCTGTATGGGGATGTATATGTCAATGTCTCTTAATTTTGCATTAAAAAGTGTACATGTACACTTACTGCTTCTTGGCTGGGCTTCAATGATGGCAGCTGGCATTTTATATCATATCTTTCAAGAGGCTGGTCAGTCTAAACTAGGGAAATTGCACTTTTGGCTACTTAATATTGGACTGCCAATTATGATGATTGCGCTAGCCCTTGAGATCTATGGACATCATGCCGCTATTCCATTTGTTGCCGGCGGTAGCATTCTTGTGGTTCTTGCTATTATTATATTTTCTATTAATATTTTTACGCATATCAAAGAGAATTCATAATGAAATTCTTTGCAAAGTAAAACTTGCATCGGTCGTGGTCTTATTGCACCGAAATATCGGGATAACATATATGAAAAAGCAGAAGCGGTTAGCACTTCTGCTTTTTCATGATAATTCAGCTTTTAAATTCTCCAATAAGCTCTCGCAATTCATAAGCAAGCACATTTAAACAACTTGCTAATTCTGCTACTTCTTGAACAGACATTTCCTGTTCTCTCATACCTACTTCTACATAGTTTGTACTCTCGACATATGTCTTTGCAATATTTGAAAGATCATTTACTAAATGAACAATATCTTTACTGCTTTGCGAAACATGACTTGATGTTCCTGATACCTCTTTTACTTGTTTTGTCACAGATTGTGCTGACTGTAAAATTTCCGCAAAAAACACTCCGCTATTTTGCACAAGAGAAATGCCAGATTCCACTTCTTGTGACCCTTTTTGCATCGAAACAACGGCTTGTTCAGTTTCTATTTGTGTTTCACTAATAAGTTTAGAAATATCTTTAGCGGATGTTTCCGTTTGTTCTGCTAATTTCCGCACTTCTTCTGCTACAACTGCAAAACCTTTACCAGCCTCTCCAGCACGCGCTGCCTCAATAGAAGCATTCAAGGCAAGTAAATTTGTTTGATTTGAAATACCTGTAATCACTGTAACAATATCACTAATTTGTTTTGAACGATCTTCCAGCGAATAAATAATAGAAGATAAATCTTGGACCGCTTTCTGTATTAAATTCATCTGCTGAATAATTTGTTCAATTGCCTTGTTACCTTTAATAGAATGATTCTCCATTCCTTCAGCTGCCTCCGCTACGTGCCCTGCAGCTTCTGTAACTCCTTGCATCTTATTACCCATCTCATTGACAATTTCTAGACATTGCTGTACAGAAGTTTGCTGAGAATGAGCACCCTCGTTTAACCCTCCAATAGAGCTTGCAATTTCTTGTACAGCCCTACTATTCTCTTCTGTACTTGCTGAAAGCTCTTGCGAAGAAGATGAAACTTGTTCTGAGGTTTCTTTTACCTTCTCAATAATTTTTCTAAACTTTTCAATCATATTATTAAAATACGCATTAATAACCCCTATATCATCTGAACGCTCCCTTAATTGTATACTTAAGTCACCGTCTCCTACTTTTCGTAATCCTTCACGCAACTCTTTTAACGGTGCTAAAGAACTACGAACGATAAAGAATTGAATTAAAGTCGCAATAATGAGAAAAATAGAGATAAAAATCAAGCTTTGAATGATAAACTTTTGTTTCGTACTTGCAATAATAGAAGCATCTACATCTACCCCAACAATTGCAACAATTTTTTGACCCTCGCCTATAACTGGCTCTAATATTGTGACCCAAGTCCCAACATCATCTTCATATACTGCGGATACCTGTGGTTTTTTGGTCGACATTACTTTTTCATAAGTTTCCATCCAATATGAAGGCTGCTTAGCATAATCTCCTACCTGTAGTTTTGTGGCCTTCGATAACTCCGTGGTCATTCCTACTACTTGTAATTCTCCCTTGTTATTTGTTTTTACACCAGTAACATACAGATGACCTATGGTTTTTAATTCTTTTGATACATCACCTAACTGCTGAATTAACGTTTCTTTTTTCACTCTTTGCGTCGTTGGGTCTTTTACAAGATCCTCAATCAATCCCGTATCTAGTTTGTGGACTACCATATCCCCCGTATCTACAGAGTGCTTTTCATATATAGACAACATACTATTCTGGAAAATATTAAAGTTTAACGCGCTCATACTGCCAATAAGCATTAAAATAACAAGGATTGTTAACAATACGTTTTTTTGTAAAAACGATAACTTAGACCAATATTTTTTTATAATCATTTTATCCCTCCCCAAAACAAATTAACATAATATAAAAATATTTAGAATATTAAAAACAAAAATAGTTAAAAAAAGAGACCAATGTATGAAAAAGCATTGGTCTAAACCAACCCTATCAGTCCGGTAACTGGCTAGCTTAGTCTATTTCGACCTTAGCCCCTATAGTTTTGCGACCTTATGTTTCCATAAGTTTGCCTTTCTCGATGAACGAGTTGAACGATATGGGAGTTTTATGAGAATTACACAATTCTCTGTCTCAGATTACAACATCTAAATCAAATTGTCCATTTATTTGCACATATAAATATTAATTTCACAATAATTCTTTTGTAAAATAATTGTAACAAAAATGAGCGAATCATGTTTTGGATATGCTATATAATAAAAATGGCTATTTTCAGAGATTTATTTTATTATTCATTATTTAATTTTCGAAGCATTAAACAAATTAAGTTATTCGATAATAACAATCGATTATTATCTCGGAGGTACTACACTATGTTCTGGCTACAGTTCATCATTTTGTTACTTTGTATTTTCATCGGTGCGCGCCTTGGAGGGGTTGGCCTTGGCGTAATGGGAGGCGTTGGGATGACAATCTTTGTCTTCTTCTTTCACTTACAGCCAACTTCCCCGCCAATCGATGTTATGCTTATGATTTTAGCAGTTATTACAGCCGCTGGAGCACTACAAGCTGCTGGGGGGATGGACTATCTTGTTCACCTTGCAGAAAAAGCACTCCGCAAAAATCCAAAACGTATTACGTTCTTTGCCCCAATCGTCACTTATTTATTTACGTTTTGCGCAGGGACAGGTCACGTTGCCTATTCGGTTCTTCCTGTCATTGCTGAAGTATCGCGGGAATCAGGAATTCGACCAGAGCGTCCACTGTCAATCGCTGTTATTGCATCGCAGCAAGCGATTACGGCAAGTCCAATTTCAGCAGCAACCGTTGCACTTCTCGCTATGCTTGCTAACTATCAGATTACACTATTAGATATTTTAAAAATTAGTATTCCATCTACCTTTATCGCTTGTATGGCAGCTGCTTTCGTCGCGAGCAAAATGGGGAAAGAGCTAAACGAAGATGAAGAATACTTAAAACGATTACAAGAAGGCATGATTCCAAAACTAGAAGAAAAGAAAGAGTTTATTGTTCCAAAAGGTGCAAAACTGTCTGTTATCCTCTTTTTGCTTGCAACAGTTCTAGTTGTGCTTCTTGGATCTTTTGAAGCGTTACGCCCTAGCTGGATGATAGCCGGAAAACTTGTACGCCTTTCTATGCCAAACACCATTGAAATGGTGATGCTAACAATCGCTGCACTGATTATTATTTTTTGTAAACCAAATGTGGAAAGCATCGTGTCTGGTAACGTCTTTAAAGCAGGAGCAACAGCAGTTGTTGCGATTTTCGGCATCGCATGGATGGGGGATACGTTCTTTAACGGTAACTTACAAATAATTCAAGGTTCCATTCAAGGTCTCGTAACGAGTGCACCGTGGTTATTCGCAATTGCACTATTCGTGCTATCAATCTTGTTATATAGCCAAGCCGCAACGGTACGTGCGTTAATACCCCTTGGATTAACACTGGGCATTTCACCAGCACTATTAATTGCGATGTTCCCAGCTGTAAACGGATATTTCTTTATTCCAAACTACGGAACAATCGTTGCGGCAATTAACTTTGACCGTACAGGTACAACGCGTATTGGTAAATATGTATTAAATCATAGCTTTATGATTCCAGGTCTTGTTGCAACAATAACATCAATTGGAATTGGAATGCTCCTCATTTCACTGATGTTTTAATGAAGAAAGAGCTAGCCCTTACAAAGGCTGGCTCTTTTTAATCAAACGTTTGTTTAAATACTTATTCAATGACTTCGACGCTATATCCTTTCTTCTTCATCCCAATTAGCACTTGCTCAATATGCTCATTATCTTTCGTTTCAAGAGAAAGGTGCAGCTGCGCATAACCCGGAAATACTTTCGTTCCAATCCTCTCTAAATGAACATGAAGAACATTCGCTTCAAAATCGGTTACAATCTGTAATACTTGCTGTAATTGCCCCGGTTTATCTTTAATGGTTGTTGAAATATGTACAAATCGGCCTGCTTCAACCATACCGTGTTCAATAATGCGCGAAATAAAATTAACATCAACATTGCCGCCGCTCAAGACAGGGACAATCTTTTTTCCTTGTACTGGCACTTTTTCATATAATAGCGCAGCTAATGAAGTAGCACCCGATCCTTCTACAAGTAATTTATTACGCTCTAGTAACATGAGCATCGTCCGAGCAATTTCCATTTCATCGACGCAGAAAATATCATCTACATAGCGCTGCACAAGCTGAAAAGTGAGATCCCCTGGTTTTTTTACTGCAATTCCGTCTGCCATCGTTGGTGTTGACTCTACCGTTATCCTTTGTTTTTCAGTAAGAGATTGTTTCATACTAGGACACGCCAACGCCTGTACACCATAGATTTTCACAGATGGCTTTTGTTCTTTAATTGCCATCGCAACGCCCGCAATTAAACCACCACCACCAATGGGACAAATAACCGCATCAACATCATCAAGCTGATGCAATATTTCTAATCCAACTGTTCCTTGTCCAGCAATAACAAGCTCATCATCAAATGGATGTACGAACGTCGCTCCTGTTCGTTCCTTTAAATCAAGTGCATATGCTAATGCTTCATCAAATACATTTCCCTGCAATTCAACATTAGCTCCGTAACGCTTTGTCGCAAGTATCTTACTAAGCGGTGCTCCTTTTGGCATCACAATCGTACAAGGAATACCGAGCATATTACTAGAATAAGCTACACCTTGTGCATGGTTACCAGCTGATGCTGCCACAACTCCTTTTTGCAATTCTTCTTTGCTAAGTGAAGTCATTTTATTATAAGAGCCACGTACTTTAAAAGAACCTGTCTTTTGTAGGTTTTCTAACTTTAAATACACTTCGTTATGAGATAGTTCACTAAATGTACTGGAATAATCTAACGGTGTTGTATGTACAATCCCCTTCATTTTTTCATGAGCAGCTATAATACTTTGTAACGAAATCATATTGTCGCCTCCGAAACGATATATATTCATACACGTTAGTTTAAGCCTCACAGTTTGTTTTATACGACAAAAAGAACCATTTCTTCATGTTAGAAATGGTTCTTTCAAAATGGTAGTGATTTTCACGATATATAACAAATTCATTTATTATTTTTTCACTTGTTCAGCTAATCTCTTCGTACTATTATAAGGAGAATCTGCTAAGCTAATCGCAGAAATAACAGACACCCCATCCGCACCTGCTTCAAGGACAGAAGCAGCATTTTCAATTGTAATTCCACCAATACCGACAATCGGAATTTCAATGCCACTTTCACGGAAAAAGCGTAATCCTTCCGTTCCCTGTACTGCTTTTGCATCTTTTTTCGTATGTGTTGGAAAAATCGGTCCTACCCCTAAATAATCTGCACCATTTTCAATTGCAAAGTGTGCTTCTTCTATTGTATGAGCGGATACACCGATCATTTTATCTCCCATTTTTTCACGTACTATCTTAATGCCCTCATCATCTTGTCCAACATGAACGCCATCTGCATCTAATTCTAGTGCTAATTCCACATCATCATTCACAATAAATGGAACATGATATTCTTTACACAAAGACTGAAGCTGTCTTGCAAATGCATATCGTTCTTCTCCCGTTAATGCTCCATCACCTTTTTCACGATATTGAAAAATTGTAATTCCACCATCGAGTGCTTCTTTCATGACTTGTAATGGATCTTTGCGGCAATTGTTACTCCCCATAATAAAATATACTTGTAATAACTCGGACATATGCTGTTTATCGATGCGTGCCATTTCTCTCATCCTTTCTTAACGAACTTCTTCGACATTCCCATATTGTTCAACGTCTTTTGCAGTAACATTTGCTAACTGATTAAGAAATTCAATTTGGAAACTTCCTGGTCCTTGTTCAGCTGTTTTGTTTGCTGCTATTTCTGCCGCTACACCATAAAACGTTACTGCTGCGACTGCTGCTTTTACATAGTCTCTTTCGACTGCTGCAAATGCGCCAATCACAGATGTTAATAAACAGCCCGTTCCTGTTACTTTTGTTAAAATGGGATGACCGTTACGAAGAATGAATGTTCTTTCTCCATCTGTTATAACGTCTTCTTTTCCAGTAATAACAGCAACAGTATTTAGCTGCTCTGCTGCTTGTTTCGCAATGGAAACAACATCACCGTTTCCTTCTCCTGCATCAACACCTTTAATCTCCCACTTCTCATCAATCACATTTGCAATTTCCGCCGCATTGCCGCGGATAACTGCTAGTTTCACTTCACTTGGGATATGTCTCGCAACTTCTGTTCGATACAAAGTTGCACCAGCACCAACAGGATCAAACAAAACTGGTACATTGTGCGCATTTGCTGATTTCCCAGCAATGAGCATCGCTTCTACTTCTTCCGGGCGAAGTGTTCCCATATTTAAAACAAGCGCTCCAGCAATACTTGCCATTTCAGCTACTTCTTCTTTCGCATATGCCATCACGGGCGATGCACCTAATGCAAGTAAACCATTAGCTGTAAAATTTGTCACAACAACATTTGTAATATTATGAACGAGCGGATTTCTTTCTCGTACTGTTTCAATTACTTGTGCAATTTCTTTGATTTTCATATTTTTCCATCTCCTTTTCTAATAATGGGAGATATAGCCAAAAAGACACTTTGCGCATGCAAAGTGTCTTAATATATGCTTTCACACTCTCCCTACGCTGGCATTATCCAACAGGTTCAAATGGTCAACGACAGATTAGCCGTACTCTCAGTTTGCATCCACAAACTCCCATGTGTTTTCTTATTCATCTAATTCAGAGTCTACTCTTATTCTATCAAAATCACAAGTTACATTTTGTTATGAAAATTCTTCTCCTCTTAACTCATCAAAGATGTAAAGTGTTTCATTACTAACAATAGATTCGAATCTTCCGAATAACTGAATCCAAAAAGGATGTATGCTATAGTTAACTTACGGAAATTCGAAAGGATGTTTGAAATATGGCAAAAAGTGTTGTAATTGCTGAAAAACCTTCTGTTGCACGTGATATTGCACGTGTGTTGAAGTGTGATAAAAAAGGAAATGGTTATATTGAAGGCAATAAGTATATCGTTACTTGGGCTTTGGGGCATCTCGTTACATTAGCAGATCCAGAAAGTTATGATGCGAAATACAAAAATTGGAATTTAGAAGACCTTCCAATGCTGCCTGAACGCTTAAAATTAACAGTGATCAAGCAGACTGGAAAACAGTTTAATGCCGTTAAAAGTCAACTGATTAGAAATGATGTAAATGAAATCATCGTGGCTACAGATGCAGGAAGAGAAGGAGAATTAGTCGCTCGCTGGATTATTGATAAAGTTAAAATGAATAAACCTATTAAGCGTCTATGGATTTCATCTGTTACTGATAAAGCAATTAAAGATGGCTTTGCAAATTTGAAGCCTGGTAAAGCATATGACAATTTATACGCTTCAGCTGTCGCACGTTCGGAAGCCGACTGGTATATCGGTCTTAACGCGACACGTGCATTAACGACACGATTCAATGCACAACTAAATTGCGGTCGTGTACAAACGCCTACTGTGGCGATCATTGCAGGCCGTGAAGACGAAATTAAAAACTTCAAAGCACAAACATACTACGGTATCGAAGCCCAAACAACAGACAAGTTAAAATTGACTTGGCAAGATGCGAAAGGCAATAGCCGTAGCTTCGATAAAGAAAAAATCGATGCCATTGTGAAAAAACTAGGCAAACAAAATGCCACTGTTGTGGAAATTGAGAAAAAACCTAAAAAGTCGTTTTCTCCTGGTCTTTATGATTTAACAGAACTACAACGTGATGCGAATAAAATCTTTGGTTATTCCGCAAAAGAAACGTTAAATATTATGCAAAAACTGTATGAGCAGCACAAAGTATTAACATACCCTCGCACAGATTCACGCTACATCTCATCCGACATCGTGGGGACACTTCCAGAACGTCTGAAAGCTTGCGGTGTAGGTGAGTATCGTTCTTTAGCTAATAAGGTCTTAACTAAACCAATTAAAGCTTCTAAAGCGTTTGTTGATGATAGTAAAGTAAGTGATCACCATGCGATCATTCCAACAGAAAGTTATGTAAACCTTTCAGCTTTCACAGATAAAGAACGTAAAATTTATGATCTAGTTGTAAAACGTTTCTTAGCAGTTTTATTCCCAGCTTTCGAATACGAACAACTAACGTTACGCGCAAAAATTGACGATGAAAACTTCATCGCACGCGGCAAAACAATTGTTAACTCTGGCTGGAAAGAAGTATATGAAAATCGCTTTGAAGATGACGATGCAGTAGACGATTTAAAAGAACAGATTTTACCTCGCATCGAAAAAAGCGATACATTAAACGTAAAACTAATTGCCCAAACAGCAGGGCAAACAAAGCCGCCTGCACGCTTTAATGAAGCAACATTACTTTCGGCAATGGAAAATCCTACAAAGTACATGGGCACGCAAAATAAACAACTTGCAGACACGTTAAAATCAACTGGTGGACTAGGTACTGTTGCTACACGTGCTGATATTATTGATAAATTATTCAATTCGTTCTTAATCGAAAAGCGCGGCAAGGACATTCACATTACATCAAAAGGCCGTCAGTTACTTGATCTAGTACCAGAAGAATTAAAATCCCCTGCACTAACTGCTGAATGGGAACAAAAACTTGAGGCAATTGCGAAGGGGAAATTGAAAAAAGATGTGTTCATTTCAGAAATGAAAAACTATACGAAAGAAATTGTTGCCGAAATTAAATCGAGTGATAAAAAATATAAGCACGATAACATTTCAACAAAAACATGCCCAGACTGCGGCAAACCGATGCTAGAAGTAAACGGCAAGAAAGGCAAAATGCTTGTGTGCCAAGATCGTGAATGCGGCCACCGTAAAAACGTATCCCGTACTACAAACGCACGATGCCCTCAGTGTAAGAAAAAACTAGAACTTCGCGGTGAAGGAGAAGGTCAAATCTTCGCATGTAAATGCGGCTATCGCGAAAAGCTTTCTTCATTCCAAGAACGCCGTAAGAAAGAATCTCACGGAAAAATGGATAAACGCTCTGTACAAAAGTACTTAAAACAACAACAAAAACAAGAAGAACCTCTAAATAATGCATTCGCAGAAGCATTAAAAGGGCTGAAGTTTGATAAATAACACACCAAAGGGAGTTGAATGAAAAGGGATGTAGATGCCCTTTCATTCAACTCCTTCTTTCATGTCCAATAATATATCGGCGCTTCGACACAATATAAAGTGAAACTTCCATCAGTGATGCTTTTCTCACTGATGGAAAGCTCTCACCAATCGGGCGCATGCCAGCCGTTTTCTTCCCCGCTCTTCTCCGTCCTTTACTGCCCGTTCATGCGGGATAAAGACCCTTCAACGATGTTCGACATACTTAACCTACACTCGCTCTTCATAAACAAAAGGTTCCTACCAATTAGTAGGAACCTTTTGTTATTAATGAATCAACTTACTTCCTTTTGCGTTTTCTACAAACTTCTGACTCGATTTATTAATCGGCTTTTTCAAGAACAGCGCAATAATAAGCATAACAACGACCCATATACACAATGCGAGAAGATCTTTCCATACAATATTCCACAGCATACCGCCAACTGTCTCACGGATGATTCTAATCGCATACGTAAACGGTAAAAATGGATAAATAGCTTGGAAGAATTTCGGCGTCATCTGAATTGGGAATGTTCCACCTGAACCAGCAACTTGTAGTACGAGTAAAATAACCGCCATTGACTTCCCGACGTTCCCAAATACAGAAACGAGCGAGTAAACAATACAGACGAATACCGCGCTAATCAACATACTAAATAGAACAAACCAAAATTTGTCTACTACATAAGTACCTAGTAAGAACATATCGCCCATTGCTACGATAAACGCCTGTGCAAGGCCAACCGTTAAGAACGTTAAGAAACGCCCAAAGTAAATGTGATAACTTCTATACTCCGCATCTTCCTCATGTACCTCTACTGTTAATAATGAAACCATAAGTAATGCCCCTACCCATAACGCTAACACTGTATAAAACGGCGACATCGCTGAACCGTAGTTCGGTATTGGATATAATTTATTCTCTTTTACGTTTACCGGGTTTGCGAAGAAATCACTTTGTTTTTCTACATCATGCTTTAACAAACGAATGATGTCCTTTAAATCTTCTTGTGATTCAAATGCACGAATTTTATTAGCGATTTCTGTAATTTTCTTCTGTGCATTAGGAAGTTCAGCTTTTACTTTTTCAACTTCGTCTTTGCCAAGAGACAAACCTTTCGATGCATCTTCGAGTACCTTCTTCACATCAGGAAGACTTTTATTTGCTTCACTTAAGATTTTTGATGTATCTTTCGACATTTGTTTCGTACGTTCAATCGCATCATTAAAACTTGGAACAATTTCAGAATCATATCTTCCTAAAATGTCGCCTAATGCCGCTGAAGCATTTTTAGACGCGGCATTTATACCATCAACTACATCCTTTGCAGGTTTCTGTCCTTTATTCATTGCATCTAATGCTAAATTTGCCCCATCGATTCCTTTTTGGAATTCACCTTTTACTTTGTTCAATTGATTAATTGTATTTGGTATATTTGTTGTTTTATTTAAATCCCCGGCAATTTTATCTGCATCATTTAATACTGGAATAATTCCATCTATTACTTGTATTCCAGCTGTCAAACTTGCTTTTAAAGAATTCAATCCGTTTTTCGCTGGGTCTAAATTTACTCCCTCTTGTTTTAATTGATCCAATTTAGGCCATGCTCCTAAAATACCGTCGATAATAGAAATTCCATCTTTAGCCCCTTGATCTAGTGCATTGATTGCATCTTGTGACGGCTGTTGTCCTTGATCTATAGCCTTAATCGTATTATCAATCTTCTTACTTGTATTATCTAATACAGTTTTTAAACCTTTCAATCGATCAATATTATCATTAAAGATTGTTGTGTTAAATGTTGCATTAAGAGTTTGTAACAATGAAATGATTGTATCTACTTGTTGACTTCTAACATCAATTTGACTTTTAATGATTTGAAGATTTTGTTTTGTCGTTTCAGGGTCAACAACATTATTTTGTTTTATAGCATTTGCCACTTGTTGTGTAGATTCTAATACTTGGCGAGTAGATGCTAAAAAGCTTTTTACAGTTTTTGATGATTCGGTTAATGTTTGTTCGTTAATATTTGCTAAATCTAAATTCCCTGCTGGATTTTTCAAGAACTCTGTAATTTGTACCGCACCATCTGCAGACTGTTTTAGAAATGTTAAATTGTTTTTAATTGCTCCTGGTGCAGCTTCTAACGTTTTCGTATTCTGTGTAAAGAATGTATCTAAATCCTTCGTCATTTGTTGTCCATCTCGAATGACATTCTCAACGGTCGGTAATGTGTCTTGCGCTGTTTTCACAAGTTTTTGCGCTGTATCGGCATCCGTTAATGCCGTATCAACTAAATTGTTAATCTCCGGAAACTGTGTTTCTAATTTAAAAACAAGTTCTTTTACCTTTTCGATGCTTGGTAAATTTGTTTCTAAATCAATCCCAAGCTCGTTGAAGATTTTAAAAATCTCACCGTTTGCTGTTTTTACGAAGTTTTTACTTATTTCCTCTACAATACCTGATGCACCTTTAGACGTAATTTTTGGTGCAATCGCATTGACCTTTTCATTCACATAATATTGAAGCTCTGGTTTTTGCGGATTATCACTTAATACCGTTGCAATTTTTTCGGAGAAATCTTTTGGAATGGTAATACTTGCATAATAATCACCATGCTTTACACCCTCTATAGCTTTCTTCTCATCAACAAACTTCCAACCAAGGTTTTTATCCTTTTTTAAAGAATCAACAACCTCTTTCCCTACATTAATATCTTTCCCGCGTAAAGTTGTACCGCTGTCTTCATTAGATACCGCAATAGGAACATCTTTCGTACTTCCATAAGGGTCCCAAGAAGCTTTAATATTAAACCACGCATATAACGACGGTAAAATAGTAAGCCCCAGTATGATAACAATTGCAGCCCAATGTTTCGCTACATTCCGTATGTCTGTCGTATAAATACGCCATATTTGTTTCATATTTTTAATCACCTAATCATATATTTTTTCTTTTTCCCAAATTCATACATACATTTTGCCATTATATCACCGTTTATCGAGATTTTTAAATTAAACTAATCGACACTTTCCCAGTAAGCTTTATACGTCATTATATAATGAACACATGTAAATTATAACACCAACTGACCGTTTAGGTTTTTCGTTCAATAATTAAAATCATATATAAAACGTAATAAAAAAGCAACCAATCCGCATTCTACACGGTGGTTGCTTTTTTATTACACGTTAATTTGGACTTCAACACCAAAATGATCTGATACTACATTTCGGTTCATACCATTAAAAATCACTTGTGAGGAAACAACCTTCAAAGGATGATTACTTAAAATAAGATCGATACGTAAATTATTCTTATTTTCATCCCAGCCAGCAATCTTTCCTTGCACAGTTGTTCCTTCGTCTTTTCTTTCTGCTAATTCATACGTGTCGTATAGACCATTTTTTATGAGATAGTCATATCCCTCATTCTGCGTACGTGCATTGTTGTTGAAGTCACCCATTAAAAACGACAACTCATTATTATCTACATGATTCAATAAATGATCTACTTGCTTCTTAAACGGCTCTTCTTCATCAATCCACCAGCCAAGATGACAAGAATAAATAGTCACCGGTTCATTGTTATAGGAAATTGTTGCGCTTACAATTTTTCGTGTCTTCCAATACGTTGTATCCGTACTGTCCGATACGAAAAATGAATCGCTCTTTGTAATGGAATGCTTTGTTAAAATTGCTAAACCTTCTTCATACACATCGTATCCAATATGAGCAAAATCCCATACAATGTCATATTTTGCAGCTCCAAGCTTCTCTAACTCCGCTTGTAATAAGCGTACAAAATTATCTTCTTTCATGTTCCCGGATACATTTCTTGCCTCAATTGATTGACTTACCTCTTGCAACGCTATGACATCATAGTCATTTTCTTGAATCGTTTTTGCCAAATAATGAATCTTTGCAAGTTGCTCATCTTCTTGCCATGAATGACAATTTAAAGTTAATAATTTCATTTGTTATGCACCTAAAATATCTTGAATGTCTGACTTTAATACATCAGCTTTCGGACCGTAAACAGCTTGTACCCCTTTATCTTTTACAATTAATCCAAGTGCCCCATTTTTCTTCCAATTCGATTCTGGTGCAACGATATCTAAATCTTTTACTGTTACGCGTAAACGCGTCATACAGGCATCTACATCGGCAATGTTATCTTTCCCGCCTAATAGCTCGATAACCGCTGTTGCTAATGAACCTTCTTTTACATTTGCTGCTACTTCTTCAGCCCCATCTTCATTATCAATGTAGTTACCAGCACGTCCTGGTGTTGGTAAATTGAACTTTTTGATTAAGAAGTTGAAGATTGTAAAGTTTAATCCAAAGAATATCGCTGATACAACAACAAAGTTGATAAGATCTCTTGTTAATCCTGCCTTAACGATCATTGGTGTACGAGTTAATAATTCAATAAAACCAAACGCATGGATGCGTAAATGAATCACATCTGCTAATGCGAACGCTACACCAGTTATAACTGCATAAACAACATATAGTACTGGAGCGACAAACATAAACATAAATTCAATCGGCTCTGTAACCCCAGTTAAAAATACTGCTAATGCTGCTGAGAAAAACATTGGTTTATATTTATGACGTTTCTCTGCATCTACATTGCGGTACATCGCAAATGCGATACCAATTAATGATGCAGTTGAACCGATAACTTGTCCTACTTTGAAACGTGCTGGAACAACATTATTTAATAAATCATGATACGCTGTCATATCACCCTTATTTATTAAGTTATTTAAATCTGTAATCCACGCAAGCCATAATGGATCTTGTCCTGCTACAACTTGTCCTGCCTTGGCACCTGTTAAGATTGTGTACGAGCCGCCAAGCGCTGTATAGTTCATTGGAATCGTTAACATATGATGCAAGCCAAATGGTAATAATAAACGTTCAAGTGTCCCATATACAAATGGTGCAACAATTGGTGCACTATCCTTTGAAGCTGCAATCCAACGTCCAAATTCGTTTAATCCACTTTGAATGAATGGCCATACGAACGATAAAATAATAGCAGTGATTGTAGAACCAACGATTACTACGAATGGTACGAAACGTTTTCCGTTAAAAAACGCTAATGCTTGCGGTAATTTATCATAGTTATAATATTTATTGTATAGCGTAGCTCCTAAGAAACCTGAAATAATCCCTACAAATACTCCCATGTTAAGTGCTGGTGCACCAAGAACAGAAGTAAAGTAATCTTTTACAAGTAAATCTCCCGCTAATAAGGAAGAGACTTTCGCTTTTGAATCCGCTAACATTACAGCGTTTACACCAAAAATCGCTCCTGTAATTCGGTTTGTTAATATGAATGCTAGCAATGCTGCAAATGCACCGCCTGCACGATCCTTTGCCCAAGATCCCCCAATTGCTACAGCGAATAAAATATGTAAGTTTACAATAATTGCCCAACCGATATCTTCCATAACTCTAGCAATCGTTTGTACTGCAGCTACATCACCAGCAGACATACCGATTAGTTTACCAATGGAAATCATTAAACCAGCAGCTGGCATAACCGCAACTACTACTAATAAAGCTTTTCCAAACTTTTGCCAAAAATCAAAAGATGCAAGCTTCTTCATCCTTTGTTCCTCCTTTTTCTAAATTACAATCCCTCATGTATAAATAATAATTGCTTATCCCCTTACGAAAACATTTTTTACGCAATCGTTTTCATAAATTCATTTTAATAAAAGCGTTTTCATATTGCAATAATAATTTTATAAAAATTTGTATTTTTTATAAAAAAAAGATGCTTATATAGCATCTTTTTTAATAAATATAATACACTCTTGTTTCATATGGCTTTAAAGTTATTGTTGTAACTGCATCATGCTCTTCTACTTCATAGTTATTTAAAAGCAAACGATTGCGTTCTAGCTTATATGCAGTCTCATCATATACAGCTTCACTCTCTGATAAATTGCTGATTATAACAACTTTTTCATCACTTAACGTACGTGTATACGCATAAATTTGTGGATCATCTTCTAAAAGTAAGTCATACGTTCCATAAGTAAACACTTCATGCTCTTTTTTCAATGCAATCATCTTTTTATAGAAATTTAAAATGGAATTTGAATCTGTTTGCTGCACGTCTACATTAATTTTTTTATAATTTGGATTCATCCCAAACCAAGGTGTACCCGTTGTGAAACCAGCATTTTCCGTCCCGCTCCATTGCATTGGTGTACGTGAGTTATCACGGCAAGATGCCCAAATAATCTCCATAATTTCTTGATGAGGTCTCCCCTCTTCAATCTTTTGACGATATAAGTTCTTAATCGCCACATCGTCATAATCTTCAATACGCGGGAACTGAACATTCGTCATTCCAATTTCTTGACCTTGATAAATGAACGGTGTGCCTTGCATAAAGAAATACATTGCCCCTAAAGCCGTTGCACTTTCGCGCCAATATTGTTTATCATCACCCCAAGTAGAGACAATACGAGGTTTATCATGATTTTCAATATACAGCGCATTCCATCCTTTATTTTCCAAACCTTTTTGCCACTTCGTTAAAACTTTTTTAAGCCCTACAACATCAAGTTCTTTTTTCTTTTCTGCATCCCATAAGCTTAAATGCTCAAATTGGAATACCATATTAAACTTCCCTTGCTCTTCTCCAACCCAAAGCTCAGCATCTTCAATTTTCACACCATTTGCCTCGCCGACAGTCATAATATCATAATTGGCAAATGTTCTTGCTTTTAACTCTTCTAAAAGCGGTTGAATACCATCAACATTCATATGTTTATCAAAAGAAGGTACATACTTGAGCCCTTTTGGATTCGGCATGTCTTTAAACCCTTCTTCTTTTTTAATATGACTAATCGCATCAACACGGAAGCCATCAATTCCTTTATCAAGCCACCAATTCACTGTGTCATATAACATCTCGCGCACTTCTTCATTTTGCCAGTTTAAATCTGGTTGCTTACGTGAGAACAGATGTAAGTAATATTGGTCAGTTGCTTCATCATACTCCCAAGCAGATCCATTAAAAATACTTTCCCAGTTATTCGGTTCTTTTCCATTTTTTCCGTCGTGCCAAATATACCAATCACGCTTTGGATTATCCTTGGAAGAACGCGATTCAATAAACCACGGATGCTCATCACTTGTATGATTAATAACTAAATCAATAATAATCTTCATATCACGTTTATGCACTTCTGCTAATAGTTCATCAAAATCAGCCATCGTACCAAATTCGTCCATAATATCTTGATAATCACTAATATCATAGCCGTTATCATCGTTTGGTGATTTATACATTGGACAAATCCAAATTACATCTATACCAAGTTCTTTTAAATAATCTAGTTTTGAAATAATACCTTGCAGATCTCCAATACCATCGCCATTTGAATCCATGAAGCTGCGCGGATAAATTTGATAAGCTACCGCTTCTTTCCACCACGTTTTATTCATAATTTCTTCTCTCCTTTTGCATAAGTTAATGCAAACGTTTTCGTAAAGCTATCATAACAAAATATGTTAAGTTTGTAACGGTTTTTTTATCTGATATTGTTACTTTTACTTATTCAATATGTTTATTTTCTCCTTACTGATACGCAAATATCTGTATTTCTCATTAAAAAATACAGTGAAACTGCCAGCGGGATAAAATCACATAAAAATAAGGCAGCGCTCATGCTCTGCCTTATTTTTATTGTTTACAAACTTTCACCTAATCCATTACTTTTTAATTTTTACAAGTTGTGCAGTTTCTATATCCTCGCCTTGTTTTGATCAATCTTTTGCTGGATCCTTATCAAACCTCAACACACCTATATTATTCATCACATATATTAATAATGAACACTTATATAGTTGAAAGGATGTATATCGTGGGTAAGACAAAGTTAACAGGCCGCATCGTTACTCCGAAAGACTGTGAATACGACGCGGCTCGAACAAATTTAAACTTAGATATCCAAAAATCCCCTTGTCTCATTGTCTTTTGTCAAAATGGACAAGATGTATTGAATGCTTTGAAATGGGCACGCGAACATGACGTACCATTCCGCCTACGAAGCGGCCGTCATAGTTACGAAAATTTCTCTCTTACTAACAAAGGACTTATTATTGATGTAAGTGAAATGAATCATATTACTGTTAATATAACTAATTCAACAGCAACTATTGAAGCAGGAGCAAATTTAGGTGATGTGTATAGTAAGTTGTGGAAATATGGTTTTACGATACCGGCTGGGACAAGCGCAAGCGTTGGACTTGTTGGACTGACACTTGGCGGTGGAATCGGTATGCTCTCACGACAATTCGGGCTTACATGCGATAACTTATTGGAAATAGAAATGGTACAAGCTTTTGGCCGAACAGATGCCAGAATAATTCGTGCAAGTAAAACCGAAAATCCAAATTTATTTTGGGCTTGTTGCGGAGGAGGCGGTGGAAACTTTGGCATTGTTACGTCATTCACATTTCGAATTCACCCTGTTCAAAATGTTTCTATCTTCTCACTCACATGGAAATGGGAAAATCTACAGCAAGTATTTGATACCTGGCAAAAATGGGCCCCTTATACAGATCAACGTCTTACATCATCTATTGAACTGTTTGCACAGCAAATGAACAAAATTGAAGTACAAGGAGAATTCATTGGGTCTTCCTCAGAACTCCTCTCTTTATTAAATCCTTTATTAACCGTTGGACAACCTACTCTCTTCATCAATGAAGTTCCCTATATAAAAGCCGTCCAGTTTTTCAATGGAGGCAACCGCCCCGAAAAGTTTAAACGTTCCGGTTCTTATATTTATAAACCACTCCCTCTTGAAGCTATTCAAATTTTACAAGCCTTTCTTGAAGATGCTCCAAGCCCTACTGCTAGTGTTTGGCATCAATCATTAAGCGGTGCTGTCCAGAAAGTTCCACCAACTGAAACCGCTTATTTTCATCGAAACGCAATTATTACACAGGAGTATACCACGTCTTGGAAATGTAATCGTGACAAAAAAAGCAATATCGACTGGATCAAACACTTAAGGAACGCTATGTCACCTTATACAGCTGGTGACTATGTAAATTGGCCAGATTTAGACATCAAAAACTGGCAAACCACGTATTACGGAACAAACCTCACAAGATTACGAGAAGTGAAAACAGCATATGATCCTCATAATGTCTTTCGCTTTGCACAAAGCATTCCCCCACTTAGCAAAAAATAAAGTGAAACTTCCATCAATAAGGGGTCTTACTGCCAGCAAATAGCAGGATAAAAAAGGAAGAACGATCATCGTTCTTCCCTATACCATAAACTGTGCAATTGTCTTCTTTAATTCCGCTGCCCGCTTCTCTAAATCTTTTGATAACTGATCAATGAATATCATATTTTCAGATTGCTTCATTGTTACGCGAGCAACTTCCTGTGCTCCTGCAGAAGTTTCTTCAGCAATTGCTGCTACTTCCTTCGTTTGTATACCCGTTTCATGAATATAATTCATCTGTTCATTCATATAACTACTAATTTTTTGAATCGCATCCACTACTTCCATAATGCTTGCTGTCATTTCTTTTAAAATAACCTCTGTTGCTTCTCCGCGTTCTGCCTCTTCTTTTGCTACTTTTACTTGCTCTTTCATTTGTAGAGAAACATGGTTCACTTCGTTTTGCATATCATGCAATAACTTTGAAATATTTTGTGCTGAACTTGCACTTTCATCTGCTAATTTTCGTACTTCTTCAGCAACGACTGCAAACCCTCTTCCATGTTCTCCAGCACGCGCTGCCTCAATTGATGCATTTAAGGCTAACAAATTCGTTTGGCTAGCAATTTCACTCACTAATAAGACAATATGCCCTACTTGCTTCGTATGATCTTCTAGCTTTTGTACACTTTTCATCGACTGTTCATTTTCTCTTGCTAACATTTGAATCCCTTCAATAAGCGACACAAAAACACGTGTACTTTGTCCAAGCGCCTGCACCATTTGCGAAGATAGTTGATCTGATTGTTTTGCTTTTCCTTCTACTTCACTTGCAATAGAAATTGTCGCATCAACAGTAGAAACAATCGTTTGAATAGAAGCAGCTGATTGCTCCGCTCCTACGGAAATTTCGGTGAGTGTTTCCGATACTCCTTGCGCTTGTTTCGTCGCCTCTCCTGTTTGCTCTCGAATTTGCTGTACTTGATTGTGTGTGTATGCAAACGTTGTATCAATATTTTTCACCATTGTCCGTAAATTTCCAAGCATCGCATTAAAAGCAACACTTAAAGAACGGATCTCATCATCTGCTTTTGGAAGAGAAACATCTTCACGAATATCTCCATTCGCCGCTTTATGGGCAGCTTCTTCCAGCTTTCGAAGTGGTTTAATAAGAAAATCTGCTGCAAAATATGCTAAAATCCCTGACCAAATAACCCCTAATATCATCACAATAATATTGTACATAGTTTGATTTATGTATTCATGAACATAATCATATACAACATAAATAAACACCAAACTTGTTGAATACGTAATAAGCGCTAAAATCGTCGTAAACAACACTAGCTGTATACGCAATCCAAAGGAAAAAGGCTTCTTTTCTTTCTCCATCCCAAGCTTCCCCCTATCTAAATGATATAAGTATCTTCTATATGTTATTATCTATATTTTTCATATAAAAAGATATATAGATTCATAAAATAAATAATTAAATTTTAAAATAAATAATTACACCTCTATTCCTTTCTATCAATGATCCTATATAACACACCTAAATATTGCTGTTTACAGATTTTATATACGACAATTTATCCCGCTATTCGCGGGCAATAAGATCCCCCACTTTATAATCCCTTTAAATTTTTAACAAAAAATAAAGGAATATGACAATTTATGACTAATTACCAAAAACAAGGTATTTTTATACACCTGAATTTCATTGGAGGGGGATGCATGATACAAGTTCAAAATCTAACAAAATCTTTTGGTTCCTTAAACGTGCTCAAAAACGTCAATTTACACGTGCAAGAAAAAGAAGTTGTTGTCTTAATTGGTGCAAGCGGTTCAGGGAAAAGTACATTATTGCGCTGTTTAAATTTCTTAGAGATGTATGATGATGGAGAAATTTCGATACAGGGAGAAAAAATCCATCCAAAACATACAAATCTAAACAAAGTCCGCGAAGATGTCGGCATGGTTTTTCAACATTTTAATTTATTTCCTCATATGACCTCACTAGAAAACATCATTGAAGCTCCTATTCACGTCAAGAAGTTAGACAAAACAAAAGCAACAAGCATTGCCTACGAATTGTTAGGAAAAGTCGGATTGCAAGATAAGGCTAACGTAATGCCCGATCTTTTATCAGGTGGCCAAAAACAACGAGTAGCTATCGCAAGAGCACTTGCAATGAATCCGAAGATTATGTTATTTGACGAACCTACCTCAGCTCTCGATCCTGAACTCGTCGGAGAAGTACTACAAGTTATGAAAGACCTCGCAAAAGAAGGTATGACAATGATTATCGTCACGCATGAAATGGGATTTGCCCGTGATGTAGCTGACCGCATCATTTTTATGGATGACGGACAAATCGTAGAAGATGCACCTCCAGAACAGTTTTTCACCGCTCCGTCAAATCAGCGTGCGAAGCAATTTTTACGAAACATTATATAAACATTGGAGGGGTTTTTATGAAACGAAAGATGTTTAAAGTAATAGCAGCGATTACATTATGTGCTTCTTTAGTATTAAGTGCCTGTAGTAAAGAAAGCAGCACTACATCAGCAGACGGAAAGAAAGAATTTCGCTATGCAATGAGCGGTTTATATAAACCATTTAACTATAAAGAAAATGGCAAGCTTGTCGGCTTTGATGTCGAAATTGGTGAGGCACTTGCTAAAAAAATGAATATGAAGGCTGTTCCTGTAACAAATCCTTGGGAAACACTCATACAAGGTCTGCAAGCAAAAAAATATGATGTAATTTTAGGAAGTATGGCTATCACAGAAGATCGTCTCAAAGCGGTTAATTTTACGAATCCATATTATCGCTCTGGGGCACAAATTTTCGTTTCAAAAACTAACACATCAATCTCCTCTGCTGAAGATTTAAAGGGGAAAAAAGTAGGTGTCGTAAAAGCAAGTACATTCAAAACACTTGTTGCCAAGCAAACAAATCAAATTACAGAATACGATAGCGACATTACCGCTCTTATGGATTTAGAACCAGGGCGAGTTGATGCTGTTGTCACAGATCAAATGGTCGGTCTTCGTATGATGAAAGAGGGAAAATCAAATATAAAAGATGTTGGTAAACCATTATCTCTTGATGAAATGGCCATTGCTGTTCGCAAAGATGATAAAGAATTAATGCAAAAATTAAATAAAGCATTAGATGAAATCATTCAAGATGGTACATATGAGAAAATTAGTAAAAAGTGGTTTGGTCGTAACATTCTAGGCGAGAAAGCAAAATAAATTTTTATACACGAGTAGTGCCCCGCATCTTTCCTTAGGGCATTGCTATCATATTCATAAAATTAAAATCAACTCATATAGAGGTGATACTAATGATCGATATTTTCATATCTACATATCCAACGTTCCTAAAAGCAATTGTTCTGACATTACAATTAACAATAACCTCCTTATTGCTTGGATGCCTAATTGGATTGTTATTTGCTTTTTTTCGTATTTCCAATAGTAAACTCTTAAATGGAATTGCACATGTATACATTGCCATTATTCGTGGTATACCGTTAGTTGTACAAATTATGATTCTCTATTTTGGAATTACATCTGTTATTGTGTTATCACCTTTTTGGGCTGGCGCTATTGCCCTCGCTATTCATAACGGCGCCTATATTACCGAAATTTTCAGGGGTTCCATTCAGTCTGTAGACCGAGGTCAACTCGAAGCAGCTCGCTCTTTAGGAATGACATACCCATTAGCAATGCGACGTATTATTTTGCCTCAAGCATTTCGTTTGTCTATTCCGCCTCTAGGCAATCAGTTCATTATCGGCTTAAAAGACTCTTCACTCGTTGCCTATGTAGGAATGTCCGAGCTATGGGGATCCGGGCTTTCTGAAGCTGCTGCCAACTTTCAGCAACTTGAAACATATATTGTCGTCAGCATCTATTACCTTGTGCTGGTTCTTCTATTTACATACCTCGTTCATCTTCTTGAGAAACGATTAGCACGAAAAAATATGAATCATACACAACCCGCTAAGCAAAAAGAAATCCCTATGTAAAAAGCACGAACTCTTCATGAGTTCGTGCTTTTATCTTTATTATATAAAAATCACTGATTCTAATACCGAAATATATTTTAGCCGTTTTTTACATTTTTTACTTCTTCTATACTTTCCTCGCGATATTCAATATTCGCAGGATCTAATCCATTCCCTAAGGAGCCGTATAGATGTGCTTTATGCGGATCAACTAACTCGCTACCTTGGTAGTACACACGCGGTGTATTCCAAAGCGCAGCTAACGCTTTCCCCATCGGCATCTCATGATAGCGCTCTGGCCACATTTCTTTAATTTTCTCTTTTACTAATGGATAGTATTTTGAGCTCATACCTGGGAACAAGTGATGCTCTGTATGATATGAGAAATTAAAATGTAACACGTCTACCCAGCGCGGCACTGTTACTGATAAACAGTTGGCAAGCGGATCGTTTACAGGAACAATCGGGTTCAAACGGTGATTTGTTGCGATATATCCCATTACAATAGCGTTTGCAATTAATAATGGAATAACATAAGCAAAAAACCACTTTAAAGGTCCCATAATAAAAAATAAACTAATCCACACTGTCCATGGTAAAAGAAGCTGAAGCCATACAGATTTTTGAGTTGACGGCTTAAATTCCTTGATAAAAAGGAAAAACATACGAGACGAATGCATCGTAAATTGAAATGTTAACGATAGAAAGCTAAAGAAAGAACGAACGTGCAACGGAAGGCGATATACCCAGCGTAAAAATTTGCTTTTCTTAAACTTATCCATCGTTGGCCACGCATCCGGATCATGCTCCTCATGCTGTGTATGCACATGGTGAGTCAAATTGTGCCACTTTCTCCACAACTTTGGTCCAGTTGACAGCGGCAAGAACGCAATTGCTCCAAGAAAATCTCGCAGCCACGCTTTTCTTACTACTGTACCATGCAAAATTTCATGTCCAAGAAATCCCATAGATGCAAAACATAATCCTAAAACGATCGCAATTCCAAGATTAGCCCACACGTTCAAATCTAATAAACCAATTGTCAAAAATCCCGCTATCGTAATAAGTAAATAGGCTAGTCCACCAAACAAACGAGTTGGGACTGGTTTAAATGCCTTCTTTGGCAAATGCGGTGATACACGTGCTGCATACCATCCAAACGTATGAAGATCCTTCATTCTTTTACCCCCTTTGCATGCCGCGCTTACGCACCTTACATACATCGATTGTCGTTTCCAGATTGATAATACTATTATTATAAAATTTTCTTTCTCAAAGAAAATTATGTTCACTCATTCTTACAATTATTATTCGTTGAAAAACATTTCTCTTTTTACCCTTTATCAACCTTTCCACTAGATGAATCATATCAGTAGACTTTCTATATTGTCAATAACTTTTATGACCTAGTAATAAAAGTTGGTTATATTTTCATAATCACTTCTTATGTTACTAAATAAAAAACGCTTATTTACCAACATTTACACTTCTACCAATTCTTTATCACTTCGTTACTAAACACTTAATTTTATGAAGGATACTATACTTAATCCTATTTATCTTATGTTATGTCAAGCAAATAAAAACAAAAAACCATGTACAAAGCCTCCGCTATTTTATTATTTTAAAATAATTTAATTTTAACACATGAAATTTTTGTTAATGGAAAAATTAAGTAACAGAAACTAATTACAATAAGAGGTGCATTCAGATGGAATATGAACAAATGCCAAGATTTCCAGAACCATATTGGCGAGATTCTACTACCTTCCCTACTTTTCCAAAGTTAACCGAGAACATAAAAACAGAAGTTGCCATTGTCGGAGCAGGTATCACGGGCATTACAACAGCCTACTTACTTGCAAAAGAAGGAATCAAAGTTGCATTAATCGATGCCGGAAATATATTAAATGGCACAACAGGGCATACAACCGCAAAAATTACAACCCAGCACGATCTTATTTACGATGAACTAATTAGCAACTTTGGGGAAGAGAAAGCGAGATTATATTACGAAGCAAACGATAAAGCACGGCAATTTATAAAAGATATCGTACAACAGCACAATATCCAATGTGATTTCACAGAAGAAGATGCTTATCTATATACGAATTCAACCGAAAGTCTACATAAGTTAACGAAAGAATTAGAAGCATACAAAAAGCTTGGTATCCCTGGCGAATACGTAGAAAGTATCCCGCTTCCAATTCCTATAAAAGCGGCACTTGTTATAAAGAATCAAGCACAGTTCCATCCGCTTCGCTATTTAGCGGCGCTTGTCGAGCAATTCATTGAAGCTGGCGGTGTTATATACGAAAACACAACTGCAGTTGATGTGGAAAAGGGATCTTATCTGCAAGTCATTACAAGGGACGGACATCGAGTTACTTGTAGCTATATCATTTCTTGTTCACACTTTCCGTTTTATGATGCGAACAGCTTTTTCTTCGCAAGAATGTACGCAGAGCGCTCTTATGTCCTCGGTGTAAAAACAAAACAAGAATATCCAGGGGGAATGTATATAAGTATTGATAATCCGAAGCGTTCCCTTCGCTATACAGCAATGGGTGATGAAAAATTGGTGTTAATTGGCGGTGAAAGCCACAAAACAGGACAAGGCATTAACATGATGAAACACTATGATGCACTGCAAGCATTTGGCGAAGAAACCTTTGGCATAGAAGAAATTCCATACAGATGGGCAACACAAGATTTGATTACACTCGATAAAGTTCCTTATATCGGACACATCAATGAAAATAACCCTAACATTTTCGTCGCAACAGGCTACCGTAAATGGGGCATGACAAATGGAACTGCGGCAGCTTTATTATTAAAAGCGTCCATCATGAAAATCGATAGCCCATACAAAGAACTGTACGCACCATCACGTTTCCATACGAATCCAGATATAAAAACGTTTGTCACTCAAAACCTCGACGTAGCAAAACATTTACTTGAAGGAAAACTGGAATTTGCACTTCGTAAACCAGAAGATCTCGAAAATGGAGAAGGTGCTGTCGTAAGGGTAAACGGAAAACGTGCCGGTGCTTATAAAGACGATGACGGCAAACTTCACATTGTTGATACAACTTGTACACACTTAGGCTGTGAAGTGGAATGGAATAATGGTGATTGTACGTGGGATTGCCCTTGTCATGGTTCGCGGTTTTCAATTCATGGAGACGTAATTGAGGGGCCGGCTGATAAGGCGTTAAAGAGAATTGAAGATATGTAATACTGTTAATGTACACCCTTTACCAAGGAGGAGCACCAATATTATCGGTGCTCTTTCCAGCTTTGCTGTAGCATATCCCGAAACAGGACATTCAACTGCTCAATATCTATAGCTGTCTTCTTTTCTAAACTCTTCACATACTCCTCGTAATACATAATCTGTTCTTCTAAAAATTCATTCAATGTCGCAATTCTTGGTCCTACATCCAGCTCGATACCTGCTTTTTTCTTCTCAAGCAGTTCCTCAATTTCTTTCAAAAGGTCTGCGCCCAAGGCTAATCCATTCATTAACTTTTCAAACTCAACAGGCGGCAATGTTCCTTTCTCTTCTAACCATTTACAAGCCAATATCGGACGTAATACATAAAAGTATTTCTTTAGCTTTACTTCTTCACCTTTCAAAAACGTGCGATAGTTTTTAGATGCCATATGTAAGTAATGATATATCGTTGCTTTTAGGTCAAAATAGCTACTCATTTCCTGCAAACGCTCCGGAAGATTTGATGCCTTAGCGTATACAATTGGCGAAAGAATCCACTCTAACAAAGCTGGATTCGATTTAGAAAATAGCTGTAATGCTTTCCGGAGTTCCCAGCCAGTTATATCGAGGGCATCGCTAATTGGATACTCAATAACGTCCCGCCTTTGATTAATTGATAAATACCAGTCCACTCGATGTACGTATACAAAACGAACATCATAATCACTATCTTTTGATGGAAAACCCCACGCCCTGCTTCCAGATTCAACAGCGAAGAGAATCTTTACGTAGTTTTCTCTTTCAATTCGTTGTAGCTCTAATTGAATTTTTTCTCTCATATTTATCACTCTCATTTTTCTATCATTTCCTCGGAAATTCGACACCGAATCCAAAACACCTGCCTTTAGTATGGCATATGCGATCACATACATATACAAACTTTCTATGTATGTGATGTCTTCTTTTAAGATGAAATATCAATGAAGAGGATTCTCTATTTATCAACTGCTATAGCTTTGAAATAAAGTTTGATCAAAAATACCTCGCAACCCCTAGTTTTACGATAAATAAAAAGAATCCATTTTGAAAATATTGATTAAAATGAATTCTTCTCCAGCAGATTTGAGTTCCCTGACCATTGCTGATCCTAAGCCAAACAACTATACCACCTCTAGCAAAATAATTAACATATCATATTTAAGAAAAGTTAGTTAGCTAATAGCATATGTTTTATTGAAAGGGCGTGATTGAATTATGGATCAGCAGAAATGGGGCATTGGAGGATTAGTATTCGTTGGCTGCATGTTTCTTGGTGGAGGAGTGGGATCTTTATTAGGAAGTTCCCAAGTTGGATGGCTGATAGGAATGGGTGTTGGATTTCTTGGAATGGCTTTAACGAGACTGATTAGAAAATAACAGAACAGGGGTTTTTCTTCCAGTAAATAAGGCAATATGCATTTAAGTAATTACTTACATACTAGCCCTGTAACATGTAGTAATCGTACTCATACAAAGACACTACCATATGTCACTTCCTCGTTAGGCAGGATAGGATATCAAAAAACTAACACCTCGGAAACCAAGGTGTTAGTTTTGCTCTTGTGATATTTTCTCTGCAATCCGTTCAAACTCTGCTTGTATTTCCTCTTTGAATGCATCCACTTTATCAAAATCCATCGCTGCAATATAAATTCTCTCTAGTTTGTCACGTGCAGATTTTGCCCTCCCTAAATAGGACATCGCTTCATTCATTTTTTCTCTATAGCGCCTTGATACATCATGAATTTCTACTGCATATTTTTCATCTGTTCCCGGTGCAATAATAAGCTTATACATATCAATGATTTCATCACTCTCACGTGTTGGAAAATATTCATGAGGTGCTGTACTATCAAAAATTGCAAAGCCAAGCTCTCTTACAATAACCATATCGAGACTATTTGGATCAAAGCCGCAATGATAAATCTCAACATCGAAGCCCTTCTCTTCAGCTGCCGCTGCTAATTTTTTTAACATCGTCGATTTCCCAGAACCAGGACGCCCTTTTATAAAATAACGCTTCGGTACATCTTCCGTTAAATTTGGAACAAAATCAACTGCTCCTTTTGGCGTTGCAGCTCCTAAAAAACGATGCTTTACATCGGCTTGTTTCGTACACGTTTTATCAGTAAAAAACCGCTGTATGAGCTGTTCTGTCAACTCATTTGCTTTTTCAAAATCAATGTGGTCAATATAAAATTTCTCCCACTCATCATGAATCTCTAACGCTGTCTTAAAACACGCATAAGCTGCTTGAAATGCATTGCTCGCTTCTGATGTATAACGCACAATCTCATCTTTATGCGCCCTAAGCTGAATAGAATCCCAGGCTACCCCTAAATTTACATACTCTTCTATAACACCTGGCGCTTTCGGTTCAATAACATGCGGTGCTGTTCCATCAACAATCCCAACCTTTAATGACGGAATAATCACACCATCAATTGAGTTATTGTCAGACGAACAGTGTAATAATTCAATATCATACCCTTTATCCACCCACTCACGACCAATCACCTTCATAAGCGAAGATTTTCCTGTTCCAGGTCCACCTTTTAAAATAAACAACCGGTCTAACCCAGTTAAGTTCTCTTCATATAAACTGTAAAATCCCCTTGCTGTATTACCGCCAGCATAATAGTTTTTTATATTTCCTGTCACTGCCTTTCACTCCCTTGTAAGCAGTTTCACTACATAAGCTACAATATGCAAACAGGAAAGAATAGGTGAATACCCATCTACAGGCCAAAAAAGAGAAACTCATAACAGTTTCTCTTCATCTCTCATTATTCATTTCCATATTTCTTTCTCCAAGAATACAGAAGAAAACTTAACATAATGACAGTTTGTAGCATAATAATCGCCGCATCCCAAAAGTACAAACTAGATACTGGTTTTTGCAAGTTAGGAATCGTTTGTCTCATCATATACACCGACTGCGGAATATAAAACAGAACTGCCAATGCAATTGTTACAGTAACGCCGATAACATAAAAAAGGCCATAAAAACGAACAACCTTCTCTTCGCCATTAAACAATTCACTATTGTTCATACGGAATTTTGGAACAAACAAACCTTTTATATAGCGCTTTCCATTCTCCATTAAGTTATAACAAGCTGTCATATTTTCAAACACATAATACAAATCTGTTTTCATATATATGCAGCATTGATATACCATACGTAAAGTAGTATCAAATACAGCAAGCGCAAGAATCCCTGACAATACTTGTGAATGGATTGGAAAAAGAATTTGAATCATTAAAGTAATAAATAAAATAACTGTATCAAAACTCATGCCCGCTAAATACAGAATGTTTCTCTCTTTAGCAGGCAACTTCCAAACAGATGACATATCTGTTTCAAGCACAACAAAAAACAACCGATGTCCAAATTCAACCTTTGTCGGAAAATTATACGCCCTAACCGCAAGCACATGCCCCATTTCATGAATAAACACCAAAACAAATGTAATGAAAGCCCAAACTAAAATATTAAATGTCATCACATCAAACACGAACAAATTTTTATAGTTTGGCAATAAAGATGGATTTACGATAAACAGAACAATATTCACTACAAAAAGAATCGTATAGAGCAGCATTGTCTTTTGATTAAAAAAGAAACGACCAATCTTTGGAGAAATCCATGAAAATCCTAATTTCTCCTCTTCTTTCTTACAAACTATTTCCTCACCATCTACTCCTTGAACGAGCCCTAAATCAAGCAATTGCTGTGCAAAATCTAACACATCCACATCTTCTTCAGGATACTGTTTTTGTAATTTCTCTTCTACTTCTCTTAAGTTCAATCCCTTTTGAATCATAGTAATTGCATCAATACAAATAAGAGGCATTTCATAAAATTCACCGGTTGTTGCATCTTCAACAATGTAATTTTTTTGATCTTGACGAACTTCTATATTATGTAATATTAACATTGATTCATATGTCAGTTTCATAGTATTCACCTTTTTCTATAACAGCTGAAATAAATAAAAAAGGATGCTTTGCATCCTTTTTTATTTATTTCAATGGCAATGGACACCACCAACACGTTGTTTTCACTTTTTTTAATTTACGAATTTTCATGTTTTCACCCCCTTTTAATAAGCTACCTACGCATCTCCTTTACAAGATAACTGTTGATGTGTTTCTTTCCAAGCAGGATACACCTTTTGAAATAGTTCTACTAAATCTGGATCAAATTGTGTTCCTTTTCCATCAATAATTCTCTTATAAGCTTCTTCTAAAGGAAGTGCAGATCGGTAAGATCGTGAGGATGTCATTGCATCAAAAGCATCTGCAACTGCCGCAATACGTGCTAATAATGAAATCTCAGTTTCTTTTAATTGATCTGGATAACCTTTTCCATCCCAACGTTCATGATGAGAACGAATCACACTAATTCCTCTTTGCAAGCCTTCTGCTGTTTTCACTGCATCCGCCCCAACAGTGGGATGCGTTTTAATAATTTCGAACTCTTCATTTGTGAGGCGAGAAGGCTTTGTTAAAATATGATCTGGAATATGTATTTTTCCAATATCATGAAGCAAGCAAGCGTAATAAAATTCTTTCAGCTCATCAGATGTAAATTTATCAGTTTCCTTTGCAAGTATAAGCGCATACGAGGCTACTCGTTCACTATGTCCTCTCGTATATGGATCCTTTAATTCTAAAGTTGCAATAACACCTTTTACTAATGCTTCTAGTTGTCTATCATATGAAATTTTCACTACTTCTACATACCGTTGAAAGCGCTTCAATAATATGTATGCAACAAAAGATAAAAACGAAATAACTATAATTGGAATGAGAACAACAATTGATTGTAATACTAATCCAATTATAATATATTTACTTAATACACCTAAAAAAACAAACCAAAAAAAGCGTGTGTTCACAAAAATAGGAGCAAATAAAATAGCAAACAATTCTACAATATTTCCACTAGCATACACTCTCGGATGCATCAAGTAATTCCCGATATCTTCTATTATTGTCAATAAAATGTAGGCACCTAGACAAATGTATTTAATTAAAAAACCTTTATTTTCTTTAAAAACATAATACATCGCAGGTAATAACAAGAACATAATAATGTAAAACCATAGCCCCATAAAACTTATATGTTTTGTGCCATTTTTCGCAACATAGACTGGGAAAATATAATTATACAAAAAATCATATAATATAAAAATCGCATAAAATAGTGATACAAACCATTTTGTAGCCTGCTTTTCTTCCCTTTCTAAGGTGGGATTAGTTAACATTTTTTTCATATTTGCCCCCATAAGCTGTATGTACTCTTGGAAGTGCATATTGTTTATTTTAATATACAACTACAAGGTTATTATAACCAACATAACATTTCGCCATTTATCGACATTTTCCTCTATTATAAATGAAATATTTTCTAAATAAAACAGATTTCCCCCTCTTTAACAATACTTTTACATTTTGTTTACTCATAATCATGTATAAAAAAACTCTTCTTTCACCGTTTGAAAGAAGAGTTCTTTATACATATATCTATTTTATCTCTGCCACCGGTAACATAACATTTACCTTTGTCCCAACACCAATCTTGCTTTCAAATGCTATTTTACCTTGATGATCTTCAATAATTTTATATGTAACCATTAATCCTAATCCCGTTCCATTTTCTTTTGTCGTATAAAAAGCTTCACCTATTTTATTTATTTTCTCTTGATCCATTCCGCATCCTTCATCAGTAACACTCACTACAATTTGATTATCCTGAACTAAATTCGCTTCTACAATAATATTGCCGCCATTTGGCATCGACTCTATCGCATTTTTAATAATATTAAGAAATACTTGTTTCATTTGTTTCTCATCACATTGTATGGAAGGTAATGCTTTATCAGACACCATCGAAATTGTAATACCATATTGTGAAGCTGGTTGCTCTACAATATAAATCACATAAGATAAAATACCATTTATATTATGTAATTTATATTCTCTCTTTTTTGGCTTCCCAAGAACCATTAATTCACTAACAATCGTATTCATGCGCTCAATTTCTTGCACCATAACGTTATAATATACGGCATCTTCAGGGTGTTTTTCTCTCTGCAATTGTGTAAATTCTTTTAATGACGTTAGCGGGTTACGAATTTCATGTGCAATAGCAGTCGCCATTTTCCCAACGACTGCTAGCTTCTCGGCTTGCTGCGCTTCTTCAAATATTTTTGTAATGGTACGAATATACGATTTAAAACGCATTAACAAAATGAAGGATATGATTGCGAGAATCGCACATAATACGATTGGAATAATAACCCGTGATGAATGTAAAATAATCCCTAAAAGGGCATATTTCCCAACCATACCAAGGGAAACTATGTAAAAATATCGTTTATTCACAAAAAGGGGAGCAAACAGAATGATAAATGGTTCTACCACATTCCCGCTTGCAAATTCTTTTGTGGTTCCTAAATACATCATTAAATTATTGACTACATCAATGAAGATGTATCCAATGAAAATAATATATTTTACAAGATAAGGATTTTTCTTTTTTATAAAATAAATCCCTATTAATAATAGTAGTAGCATGAAGGCATGCATTCCAAGCCCTAATCCGCCTTCTGGAGAATTAAAAGCATTATCATCTACTTTCATTTTTGGGTAAATATAATTACATATAATGTCATAAGAGATATAAATAACATAAAATAAGCTCAAAAAAAGTTTTAATGCTTTAATCTCTTCTTGTATAAGTACATGAACCTTGTCCACGATAAAACTCCTTTATCAACAATAACAATTTTCCTAGTCATTTATTACCTTACAAAAAAACAATTTTATGAAACTGTTCTATATCAAATAAATTACTAGTATAAGTATGATTTATAAAGTTAATACTGTTCTTCCTGAGTAATTGGCAAAATCACCTCTATCTCGGTACCAGTATTCATACCCTGATTGAAATAAACTTGACCTTGATGTTCATTCACTATTTTATAAATCGCCATTAAACCTAAACCAATTTCACTTTCTTTTCTCATTTCAAAAAGACTCGTAATGTTTTCCATATTTTTTTTATTGATTGTATACACTCTATCAGTAACATATATAAGAACTTGATTTTCTGTAATCATATAAGTTCCAATATTTATATTTATATTTTTTTCTTGTTCCATTGTTTCAATTACCTTTTTTATAGCATGAACTAAGACGTATTGTATTTGACTCGCATCACATTCTATATTTGGTGCATCTTCTGTAAAAACATAGTTCACCTTTATCTTACTTTTCAACATTTTTTGTTCTGCCTCAGTCTCAGTAATTGCTGCTAATATTAACTGCTTTACACTATGTATACCATACTCCAGAGATCTTGGTTTTCCTAGAATCATAAGCTCACTTATCATTTCATTCATTCTTTCAATTTCTTGAATCATGTTAAGATAAACTGGATCATCCGGATACTTTTCTTTCTGTAATTGTGTAAAACCTTTTAACGATGTTAGCGGATTGCGTATTTCATGTCCAATGGCTGCAGACATCTCTCCTATAACTGCCAACTGCTGCTTTTGTTTCGTTTTTGTAAATACCTTATTAATTCCCTCGATATAAGACTGAAAACGCATTAATAAAATATATGAGATACCTAGTACTACAGCAGGAAGAAATATTGTCATTAAAGCCCTGGGCTGTTGAGCTATGACCATAATTACACTATACTTTATAGCTAAACTAGTAGTTAAAACCAAGAGATATCTTTTACTCATGAAGATAGGAACAAAGAAAGTCAATACCATTTCCACAAAGTTCCCATTTCCAAATCCAGCCGAATCACTTAAATACATGGATATATTACAAAAAATATCTGCAAATAAATATCCTATTAAATATACATATTTCACCACATGTGGAATTTCTTTTTTCACACAATATATTCCAGCTAATAATAAAAATAACATAAGCATACACAGCCCAATAGCCAGTACAAATTTATATGTACCCATGCTGGGATTTATTTCTTTTATGTATGGCCCCTGTAAAATTATATAAGCAAAATTAAACACCCACAAAAATAACTTTGCACTTTTCATTTCTTCTTCAAACAATATGGTATTTGGATTCACCTTAAACTCCTTTGCACACTTATATAATTGCGAATAAAAATCCCTCTAGCATTTCATTATAACGATAAGGTAATATTACACAATCTTATTGTAAAAATACAAAAGAAGACTTTTATCTAATAGATTACATCTCTAATTAGAAATAGCCTTCTTCCCATTACTTATTCTCCCCTGCTATTTTGAAATATCTTTTCACGCTCTTTGTATATAAGAAAAACTCTCTTTCTAAAGACTATTTAGTCAAACTTTTTCTTCTATGACTAAAATCATGTATTTTAATAATTCATTCATATTTTCCAAGTATCCTATCCCTAGTCCTCATCCTTCACATCTACATCTTCTGGAATTGGTTCATTTAATATTTCTTCTACTAACTTTTTATATTTCTCCATTTGTTCTAAGTGCGTATTAAATTGCTCTTTATTCAGCAAGTACTGCTGACCATCATGGACAGCACGAATGCGTTTTTGTTGGATTAAGCTTTCGATATACGATTCTGGCATACTTAAAAATTCAGCTGCTTCTTTTACTGTTAAATACAATATGTTCATTCCTCTCTGTATGAAATACAACATTTCAGCTATATAAACTTTATCACATACAACACAACTTTTGGAGCTGACAACGCAATTGTATTCTATATAAACAAAAGATTAGGGAGTGGTTTCCCTAATCTTTTGTTACTTTTGACCGTATGTCTCAAACTTCTTCGCTAATACAGCTAATTCTTCCTCTGGTAATAGCTTCGGTTCTCCTATGCATTTCGTTTGATAGTAAATTTGTGCGCAAAATTCGATCTCTTCTGCGACTGTAAACGCCATTTTAATATTATGCCCCCCTGCAATAAGTCCATGATTCGCAAGTAAAACAGCGCGGCGATCTATCATTCCTTCATAAGCTGCTTCTGCTAATTCTTTCGTACCGAATGTTGCATACGGTGCACAGCGCACATTTGGACCTGCAAAGGCTACTAAATAAGAAACAGCCGGAAGTTCCCAACCTAATGATGCGATTGTCTTTGCATAAGGAGAATGCGTGTGTACAAGAGCATTCAAGTCGCCTCTTTTTTGATAATAAATGAGATGCATATCAAGCTCACTAGATGGTCTTCTTGTTCCATCAATCACATCTCCAGCTAAATTCAGTACAACCACATCTTCAGGCGTTGTTTCAAAATAATCTAAGCCGCTTGGACTCATTGCAACTAGACCTTGCTCACGGTTAAAAATACTAATATTACCGCCTGTCCCCTTTGTTAGTCCGCTTGTAATTAATTTCTTTCCATACTCTACAATTTCTTCTCTCTCTTTTTGTAGTAACATATACATCCTCCTCAGTGGGAAACTTGCTACGGCTAGTTTGCTATAATGACAGGTATTCCATATTCTTTATAGCTTGTAATACATTCTTGCTGCATCGGTGTAAGTGGTATAAGTTCATCTGTAATAATTTTTGTAATACACTGTTTATCGCACACTTCAAAGAAAGCAACCTTTCCAAGTTTCGTATGATCCACTAGAACGATGGTCTCACTTGCCTTATTCAGCATCGCCTGCTTCGCTTCCCCTTCATCTATTGCTGTATCTGTTAAACCTTCATGAAAACTTAGCCCTTTACTTGAAATACATCACTTAAATACGGAACATCTGCGTACTCTGTCTTCTCGAGCATCGCAATTATTTTATTTCTTCTATCTGTTGGTGAATTAGACATGATAATCGATCCTCTTTTTTATATTTTCTTATATGTCTAATACGCAAAATTCATTATGACTGAAATAACTTTTTTAGATTCTCCGCAAACGGTGGACGTACGATGCCCTTCTCTGTAATGATTGCTGTAACATTCTCATGTGGCGTTACATCAAATGCCGGGTTATACACCTTGCTATCTTGCGGTGCTGAATATTGTCCAAAGCGGTTAATAACTTCAGAAGCATCGCGCTCTTCAATCGGAATCTCTTTGCCTGTTGGTGTTTTCAAATCAATTGTTGGTGTCGGCGCTGCTACATAAAATGGAATGTTATAATACTTTGCTAAAATAGAAACACCTAACGTTCCAATCTTATTCGCTACATCACCGTTTGCTGCCACACGGTCACACCCTACAATTACTGCATCAATTTTACCTTGTGACATCACCATCGCTGCCATATTGTCGGTGATGACCGTTACATCGATACCAGCTCGCTGCAGCTCTAACGCAGTTAGCGTAGATCCTTGTAATCTTGGACGCGTCTCATCAGAATAAATTTTTAAATCCCAGCCTTTTTCCTTCGCTAAATACATCGGTGCTGTCGCAGTTCCGTATTTCGTTGTCGCCAAAGCACCCGCGTTACAATGCGTTAACACACCCATGCCGTCTTGAAATAAAGTGAGCGCATGTTCACCAATTTGACGGTTAATCTCCTCGTCTTCTTTATGAATCATTTTTGCTTCTTCTAACAATCTATTTTTCAAATCTATAATAGATAAATGAACATGTTCTTTTGCGACACTCTCTATTCTCTCAAGTGCCCAAAATAAATTCACAGCTGTCGGTCTTGAAGTTGCTAAATAAGCACATACCTTTTCAACTTCATTTATAAACACTTCCATTGAATCTTCCGGCACTTCTTTTACTCCTAAATACACACCGTAAGCTGCTGAAACCCCAATCGCTGGTGCACCGCGCACCTTCATTACTTGAATCGCATCCCATACGCTCTCTGCCGTTGTAAAAGATTCATAGACAACCTCATTTGGTAATAAAGTCTGGTCTAATAAAACTAAAGCTTCATCTTTCCATTGAATCGGTATTAATTGCTCTGACATGATTTTCTCTCCTTACTTTGTGCTAAGTGATAGTGCTTGCGTTTTTAACGTTTGTAAAAAATCATTGCCTGTTTTGTGCGTACTTGCCTGTAAAATAAATGATTTCGCAGCTTGTAAACAAATACGTTCTGCTCTAGCACGCGCTTCTTCATCTGCAATAGACGTGATATCCTTCACCTTTGCTAAGCCAACAATACGGCGAATTAATTCAAGACCAGTAACAGCTGCTGTATCTTCTAATACAGACTGTAAATACCAACGATCAAATCCCTCTTCTTTCGCCATAACGTCTGTGACATGCACATTCCAAGCTTCTAAGAACTTCACCGAGAATAGATCAATTATATCTGTAATCGTACATTCCAACCAGTTCATATATGTATCCTTTTTCACACCAGAACCTATTGTTGCATCTGCATTTGCCCATGCAAATATTAAGTTTGCCACAACGTTCCCAATGTCATATCCCATCGGTCCATAAAACGCAAATTCTGGATCAATTACCTTTGTAGAATCTTTTCTTACAAACACAGACCCAGTATGCAAATCTCCATGCAGCAAAGCTTGTGCAGTTGTCATAAATGCAAACTTCAGCTTTGCTACTTCCATACGAAGTACATCATCACCATATATATGCTCTCGAATCCAGCCTTCGTTTAAAGGAAATAATTCGTTTCGTTTATTATGATCTATAAACGGCTCAGAGTACACAAGATCTTCTGTAATCTCACATAACTCTGGATTTATATAGTTTTTCACAAGCTCTTTCTTCTCTTTATGATTCATGACCACATCCGATGTTAATAGCAATGTGTTCACCATAAAAGTTGTTAAATCATCTGCGAGCTTAGGAAAGATTTGATGATTTATAAGTGCAGTTCTAAGAATCATATGATCTGATAAATCTTCCATTACACAGCAATTCATTACATCATCATACAAATACACATCCGGCACGAGACTTGGTACCAGCTTCCCCTCTAGCTGGAGCACATCTGACTCAATGCGAATACGATTCGTAGATAATTTAAACTCATCAGAAATCCGCGCCGTATCTCCCGCTTGCTTCACAATAACAGAAGTTCCCTTCTCTTCATCCCAAACACGGAACACATAATTTAAATTTCCGTCCCCAATTTCCTTACACTGCAAACGCTGTGCGTCCTCGAACATCGATAACTTCTCCATCACATACGGTATTACATTGCTAGATTCCATTAAAAAATACTTCGTGAATTTAGACATGGTTTCTCCCTCCACACCAAATGTAAGCGTTTTCTAAAAGACGTAAAAATAATAGATTGATAGTATTTTATTCAACCTACGATATGTTCTTTTTGTATCATATTTTGTTAGAAACGAACATCTAGTTTTTATTATAGCTTGTTAAGGAGGGGAGTCAACTTTTGCCTATATAAAGTCCCAACGGTTCAAAAAATTAGAAATATCCTTTTTTAAATTTTTGAAAGACCGCCTTGATCCATAATTATTTCTTTAATATAAGAAACAGGCAATCCGTCTTGTAACAGCTGCTTCATTATTTTCATGTACGGATGAATATGTTTAAAATACTTCTTATAGGATGCACATAAATAATTTAACGCTGGTTCATTTTGATCTGAAACTAAAAATCTATTTTTAGGACATTCTCCATGACAAGCGAATCGAACCTCGCAATCTCTGCACACTTTTGGTAGAGTATCTCGCTTCTTTTCGCCAAAGGCAAGGAGTGATGGCACATTCATTATATTTGTTAAACCATCTGTAATATTCCCCAATCGATATTCAGGATAAACGTAATGATCACAAGAAAACATCTCACCATTATGTTCCATAGCTACCGCCCGGCCACACTCTTCCCTAAAAATACAGATTGGTGATGGGATTCCTATCCAGGCAGCTAATGCCCATTCAAAATTCATAACATAAACCGATCCTACATCATGCTGAACCCACTCATTAAATATTTGAATCAGGAACTCTCCATACATTTCAGATTCTACTGTCCAAGGAGTTACCTTTTGCTCTGCTTCTTCCATGAATAAAGAAGGAGGAGTTGCATGGCGCAAGGATAACTTTGCAGCCTCTTCATTCACTTCTCTTTCTACAATCGGGATAAACTGTATATATTGAATGTCTTGCTGCTTAAAAAAATGATAGATTTCTAGAGGTTTATAAGCGGAATATCTCGTAACGCAAGTCAGTATGTTAAATGCTACGTCATGTTTCTTTAACATAGCAATTGCCTTCATTACGAATTCAAATGTAGGTTTCCCCCCGTGGTCAATCCGGTACATGTCATGAATATGCTCAGGTCCGTCTAAACTCAGACCAACTAAAAAATGATGAGCTGAAAAAAATTCACACCAACGGTCATTTAACAATGTTCCATTCGTTTGAATTGTATTTGTAATTTGTTTACCATCTGCATATTTTTTTTGAAGAGATACAGCCTTGCGAAAGAAATCTAAGCCTATTAATGTTGGTTCTCCTCCCTGCCAAGCAAAAACAATTTCTTGCGTGTCCTGAGAAGCGATATACTGTTTAATATATGATTCTAAAACTTCATCAGACATTTGGAAAGAATGATCCTTAGGAAAATAAGCTTCCTTTTCAGTGTAATAGCAGTACTTACAATCGAGATTACACATCGGGCCCGTCGGCTTAACCAGAATATGAAAACTGTTATGCTTCCCCATTTTATTACCTCTTTTCTCTAGAGGGATAATACCAACCTTACAAATAAATAATCGTTCCGTTTAAATTAATGTAAATGGAATCTCTTTTGTTCAAAAACTGGTTATCTTTTTGATCATCCTGAAATTCAATAACCGCTCTCTCTATTTGCCCGCTAAACGGAAATTCCGCCATTGGATAGTTAGTGCTCACAGCTGTTAATCGATCTCGCCCTATATCTAATCCCTCAGTAGAAATAAGAAATGGTAATGTGCGAGGCATATAGAGTGTACCAACCTGTTGACCATTGATATAAAAAATGCCCGTTCCTCGATTTAACATCCCTTTTTTAAATTCAAATCGTATAATTGAATACCCAACAGGTACCTCAACAGAAGATTGCATTTTATAAACAGTTCCAACATAGTTATATTCATAAAATAAATAGTTATCTTTTATATATAATGTATAACCACTTGAATGATTACCATGAGCAATCAATACACCTTCTGCTGTAAGGGTTGAACGAACGATTGGAACTGTAATGGAATAAGAAGAAAATGTTATTTGAGGAGCAGCACTTGTTGGCAAATGAGCCATACCAGGATAGAAAATGAACTTTGTCCTCCCCTCCTGTAAGCCTTCATATCCTTTTCTATATGGATTATCACTTAAGGGTAAGACACCGTACTTCTTAGCTTCTTTCCACCATATTTCTTGAAGCTCTTTCAATTTTACCGGATACTTTTTTGCTAGATTATACTTTTGCGAAAAATCTTGATTTACATTGTATAATTCCCAATGATCTTCCTTATAAGGTATACCTGTTTCATGATAGGTAACGGCAACCCATCCATCTTGCCAAATAGCCCGGTGCCCGAGCATTTCAAAATACTGTGTTTTTCTCTTTGATGGTGCATGCGGTTCTGTAAATGTATCCAGCATGCTCAAACCATGAAACGGCATCTGCGGAACACCTTCATATACTTGAGGAACCTCAATGCTTAGAAGGTCTAGTATAGTAGGAGTAATATCAATAGCATGATAAAACTGGGAACGAATGGATCCAGGGTCTGGAATATTTTGAGGGCATTGGATAATGAGCGGGACATGCGTCCCTCCAAAAAAAGTATTTTGTTTATAATATTTAAAAGGTGTATTACAAACTTGTGCCCATCCTTTAGGATAATTAGAACTTGTGGAAGGTCCTCCTATTTCATCTATATGAGCAAACATAGTATCCACACTTTCCTCAATCCCATTGAAATATGCCGAATCATTAATGGAACCATTCCAATTTCCTTCCTGACTGCCTCCGTTATCAGAAAGTAAAACAATTATAGTATCATCTAGCTTATTTTTTGATTTTAGGAAATAGAGCAGCCTGCCAATTTGCTGGTCTGTATGTGTTAGAAACCCAGCATACGTCTGTTGAAATTTGATAAACAATTCTTTTTCTTTCGTTGTCAGTTCACTCCACGGCTTAATCCCTGGATTGCGTTCAACGAGTTCTGTATAAGGCGGAATAACTCCCAATTCCTTTTGCCTATTGAATCGCTCTTTCCTTATCTCATCCCATCCTTTATCATAAACTCCCTTATATTTTTCTATAAATTCTCTTGGCACTTGATGAGGCTCATGCTGTGCCCCGAAGGCTAAGTATAGAAAGAACGGCCGGTCCGGAGTAACAGAAATATGATCGGTTAAAAATTCCAAGGTTTTATCAACTAAATCCTCTGATAAATGATAATTAGATATATCCGGCCTCTGCACACGATGATTATCGTATACTAAATCCGGTGCATACTGATCTGTCTTAGCTAATAAAAAACCATAATATCGTTGAAAGCCTTTTGAGAGCGGCCAATTTTCAAAAGGTCCGCTTGATGCCGCTTCATGGCCAGGAACCAAATGCCACTTTCCAACCATATATGTAGCCATCCCATTCAACTTTAAGATTTCAGCTAAAGTGGCAGCATTATCTGAAATTTTCCCTCGTTTATTAGGGTATTGGGGTCCAAAATCTAGTTCAGTTATGAATCCCACCCCCACAGAATGGCAGTTACGGCCTGTTAAAAGGCAAGCACGAGTAGGAGAACATAACGGAGTTACATTAAAATTATTGTAACGCAGACCATTTTTAGCTAATGAATCAATATTAGGTGTTTCAATTTCTGAACCAAAACATCCTAAAGCGGAATAACCCACATCATCTAAAACAATATATATTACATTGAGCGCAGATTTTTTATCGGAACTTCCAAGCCCTGTCTTCAATCCCATCACCATCTTTCCTTTCACACTGACAAAGTCTGTAAACAATGGATCATATATATTAAGTAATTTATTAAGGGAATAATTTTATAATGAGTGCTCTAGTAAAAAAAGAAGCTTAAAAAAATGATTAGTTATATCATGTACTTGCTGTTCTTCTAAAAATAAAATTGCCCTACACTTTGCCAAAAAGGGAATTGTGTAGGGCAATTTAACTTGCGCTTCTTATTATGAAATAAAACCTTTGATTTTTAAATTAACATCTCTAACAAATGTACTTAAAAGCTACTATTTCCTGCTTAATTCTTAGATACTGCTTTCCAAAACTCACCCGCTACCACATTATATCCCGCTAAACTTAAATGAGCATCAGATTGATTTGGAATATACTCTGCATAATTCGCTTCAATTGCCTTCTCAGTAGGTACGAATGTATCACCATGTGAATTAGCCTGTAATTCCATTTGAGTATTTAAATCATGTAATAATGGTAATAGCGTCGCTTGTTGTTCTTGTGATTGATATGGGAAAGGATTATAGTATCCCATTACATAAACATGAACGTGATTATTAAGATTATCTATAGTACTCAAAATCGTTTCTAAATTCGCACTTACATTTTGAATTGCTTCTTGGGCTTGATTTGAATTTGTTTGAATTACAGGAGCCAGATCATTCAAACCAATATCGATCGTAATATGACTTGCTTCTTTTATTTCTTTTTGAACTTTTTCATTGTATAAAACATCGTTTTTCAATTGAACAGATGTATATCCCGCCGTACCAAAATTATTAAAATCAACTACATGATAAGATTTTTGAAAGCGTTCTTTAATAAAATTAGGATAACCTGCATCCATTTTTCCATATGGAGTTTGCCCAGCTGCTAAAGAATCTCCTAAAGCAAGATATTCAACTTTAACCAAGACGCCATCCTTATCTAATTTATATCCATCGATTATAGTACTTGCGGCCCTTGATCCATTATCATAGAAATAATACCAGTCATCATCGACTTTTACCCAACCAGTTTTCATGACACCAGATCCATCTAGATAATACCATTTTCCTCCGTCTGATATCCAACCGGTTTTCATGACACCAGATCCATCTAGGTAATACCATTTTCCTCCGTCTAATAACCAACCAGTTTTCATAACACCAGATTTATCAAGATAGTACCATTTCCCTCCGTCTAATAACCAACCAGTTTTCATGACACCAGATTTATCAAGATAGTACCATTTCCCTCCGTCTAGTAACCAGCCAGTTTTCATGACACCAGATCCATCTAGGTAATACCATTTTCCTCCGTCTGATATCCAACCGGTTTTCATGACGCCAGACCCATCTAGGTAATACCATTTCCCTCCGTCTGATAACCAGCCGGTTTTCATGACACCAGATCCATCTAGGTAATACCATTTCCCTCCGTCTAATGTCCAGCCGGTTTTCATCGCTCCATTACCATCTAGGTAATACCATCTTCCTCCATCTAATAACCAACCAGTTTTCATCACTCCGTTGCCATCATAGAAATACCATTTACCATTTGTTTGTTTCCAACCGGAAACAACATAATAGCCATTGGAAGCAGCAATCGTATCGAATGTATCATTTGTATTTGTTATGATTACTGGTGTGTACAGCTGTACTTGATCAAAAAGCCAACGAATTTCATCGTTGTGCATTCGTATACACCCTGAACTTACATAAGATCCAATTGAATTTTCGTTATTATTTCCGTGTATAGCATAAGTTGTACCATATGTACCTCTAGCATCTAATCCCATCCAACGGTTACCTAGAGGATTACGAGGATCACCACCAGGGATATTGCCTGTATAATATGGCCGGTTTACAATCTTAGTTACAATTTTAAAATTCCCTTCTGGCGTTAAAGAGTCATCTCTTCCTGTAGCTACTCTAAATGTTTTAACTAAAGTACCTCCATTATAATAGGCCAGTTGATTTATTTTTTTGTTAATGATAAGTAACTGGGAACCACTATCTGCTTTTGTCTGATCGGTATAAAAAAACATACTAAACAATAAAACAAGCATAATCGTAAATTTTTTCATATTTTCCCCCGAATATATATATATTTTAAAAATAACAATATCATATTATGTGAGAAAATTCTGTCAAATTTTGATGAAAACGGGTGATATTTTAGCATTTTTTATCCCCCATTAACGTGGAAAGGCCCTTGTTCTTTATCAATCTAGCATAGATTTCTAATACGCTAATCGATATATCAAAAACCTCTCATTCGAATTTCGTTCATACAATCCTGGCAATATAACCTCCTCTTTCAATTCAAAAGAAGTTTGATTATCTAAAAAATAAATATAATCTTCCGATGGATAATATAAAACTAGCTCTACTTCCCTTTCTACTTTTTCTACCGAAAGCAATACATTGTTTATCACATTCATAAACACTTGCACCGAAAATGGATTAAAAAAGTAAAATTTATTATCCAGTGGATCAATCTCGTACTCTTGTGCCAAGCAACACTGAAAATGAATTTTATCTTTACTTTTTTTAGAATTATTCAAATAACGATCTCGATTTTCCATTGCTTCTTGATAGAAGGTCTCGTTCATTTCTATTCCTACTACAGATGCATGATAAAAATGATGGATATAGAAATTTAATCGTCCTTTTCCGCATCCAAAATCAACAACTCGATCACTACTTTTCAGTTCATACGTATTAAACAACTGTTCTAATGCAAGATATGGCGTCGGTTCATAACGATGATAATGCAGAGACTCGTAGAACCCCTTTTGCTCTCCTACTGTTTTTATGTTTAGTACTGCATCATAATACTGTTCGTTCATGGATTCACTCCTAATTAAGAAACTATACATTCTATTATAAAGGATTCACACCTGTACCATATGAAAAAGCTACCCTAAAAGGACAACCATTTTTGACCTTTTCAGGATAGCTTTCATATCTAAATTTAAGGACTAAAAACCTCAAATTCCAAATAGAAATAATCTTATTTCAGAACTTCCAATACCGTTTGCTTCAATATTTGCACGCCATCTACTATACAAGCGTGATCAAACGTCATGTGAGGATGATGTAACCCTGGCTTTAGATTCGCACCTAATCCTAGCATGGCAGCTTTTAAGTGCGGCTTTTTGACCGTATAATAATGAAAATCATCACTTCCTGCTGTAGGAAGCGGTGCAGTGCAGCCTTCTTCGCCATATATTTGGAGAATTCCCTTACGAAGGAACTGCTCCGCCTCAGCTGATACTTGTGCTCCAGGTGCGAAATCAACCCATTCATAAGAAATCTTCACACCCATCGCTTCAGCTGCTTGAATAACTTTTTCTATCTTTTCCTTTAACTCTTCTAACAATGGATTGCTTTCTGCTCTTACATCTAAAGCGAAATGCCCGTTCCCTGGAATGATGTTTAAACTTTCACCACCCGCTTGGCATCTCGTCATTTTAACGGAGTATGAATGTTGTGGTGACAGCCATATATTTTTCAATCCAATATTAATCATTGAAATCACATCGATTGCGTTTACACCTTGATGCGGCCGCGCACCATGAGCGTCAGTTCCATATATATGAGCTTCTAAAAAATCAGCCGCTCCATGGCGAATGGATGGTGCCGCTTGCTTCAATGATAATTCCTCTATTGGTCGTAAGTGAACACCAAATAGGAAATCAACATCATCCACAACACCTTTCTCAACCATCTTCAGAGCTCCGCCTCCTTTTTCTTCTGCGGGCTGAAAAATAAAGCGGACCGTTCCCGTTTGCCACTCCTCATTTTTCAACTGTAAAATAAGCCCCATCACAATTGTCATATGACCATCATGACCACATGAATGATTTGCTTTGAACTCCCCATCTACCTCTTGCCATAATGCATCCATATCAGCTCGAATAGCGACAACTGGTTTCCCACTTCCCATTTCTGCAATTACTCCAGGACAATCATCAAATGTTTTATAAGAAATTCCTTCTGCCTCTAAAAATTTTGTAATATAGGTAGTCGTATTATGTTCATGCCAACTCACTTCAGGATGCTCATGTAAATATTGAAAAATTTTATTTAAACGATTCTGCAAATCTTCTCTCTTCAACTTGATGCTCTCCCTTCTATACGCAAAACAATTCTCTTAAGGCTGTTTTGAAATGACATTCACTCCACACTAAACAGTCTTTTGTTTTTCAAAAACATATTGAATATTCGTTTAAATGTCAAGTAATCCTTCTCTCAGTATGATGAATGAACTTTCCCTTTTCGCCATATGCCGGACTGAATTTCACTGTATCCACCCTCTTCATTCTTTATGCTTTAAACCCTTTCAGTATCACTAAACTTTCCAAGACAGAAAGAATGGCAATAAGAAACTACATTAGAGACATAGCATGAAAAGAATAAATGGGAAGCTTTAGCTCATAAAGGGCGCGGGGACGCCCTTGCTGATAAGGCATCTCCTCACCACAAATATTTGCATATCCTTGATCAACCAACTTCTTTAAAATACGTTCTGTCGTACGTCTTGTTACTTGTAAATACTCCGAAAGGTCAGCTGCCGTAAATTGAAGTGATGAACGTGATTGACTAAATTGAATGATTTTCGATAAATTTGCTGGGCTTAATTTTGTTGCCTTCGCTATCTTTAGTAGTTCTTGGTCATCATTTTTAAGACTCTGCACTTTCTTTTCTTTTGGAAAAGGACCGAACAGTTCTTTTTCATCCGTTAATATATAACAACAGCTTTCCATTTGATTGCTTGTTGCGAAACTTTGAGCAATCTTAGCGTTTTGTTCCGCTTCTTTTACTGTTCTTCCGTAGCCAAAGCCAAGTGCTATAGGATCTTTTGAATTGCCCAAAAAGTTTTGAAGAGAACTTGTTTTTATAAGTTCCTCAATATCACCACGCGTCGTATACAAAATGTATGAAGTTTCATCTACTTGGCGAAATGAACCGTGAATTTCACGAGCAAATGTATCAAGATGCTCCATTGAAATATGGTTTGATGCCGGGAATGCTACCACACAAGCTGCAACAGTCGCTGAGTGACTCTTTGCTAACTGTGCTTTTGCTTTTGCATCTTTTAATCCTTGTATAAGAGCTTTTGTCGGATCAAGCATTCGCTGCGTGGGCACACCAAGTTCAATAAGTTTGTCATAGACAGCATGAACACTCGTTAGTGCTAAATCAACCAATCCTAACTGGTACCGAGAGTAATGAAAATCCACAATCTCTTTTATTTCAAACATATTCGGTAACATATCTTGATAATCCATAACGTGAGGAACCCCTGTAATCCCGATATCATTGAAAACATTTGTAACGAAGGAAGAATTCACTAAATCAATTGAAATTCGCTCCGGTTGAATGTTTTTATGATGTAAAATGAAAAGCAAAGAAGACGCAAGTGCCATTTCGTTTTGCTGCAAATAAATACTTGGAATTCGTAATTGTTCTCGCATTTCTTTTGAAATATAATAAGGTATAACACCGGAGAAAAAGATCACATCACACGGCTTTACATGCCGAATAACTTCTGAAGATTCCTTCGGATGAGAATAAACATAAGGTTCAATCTCTATATCTTCGACTTGGTGGGCAACAGACACAAGGCGCTGAATAGACTCTTGTGTACCAATAACCGCAATCTTTATCATCATTTGTTCAAACTCCTTATAGCTATTTAACGACTATTTAACGACAACTATATCAAATGCACAAGAGCATTGTAAACAGAAAGGGGTCTTTTCAATGAAAATCACAGCAATTCATCTTTATGCAATTCGTTTACCGCTTCAGAGTCCATTTATCGTAAGCTATGGCATTTATCCTGATATGCCTTCCATTATTGTAAAACTCGAAACTGATGAAGGCATCGTCGGTTTCGGGGAAGGCGTAGCTGACGAACATGTTACATGTGAAACATGGGAAAGCACTTTTCATATTTTAAAACATACAGTAGCTCCTGCGCTGATAGGTAAAAATCCAATGAATATCGAGAAAATACATGAAATCATGAATCAAACTATTTACGGGGTGCCTACTGCCAAAGCTGCAATTGATATTGCTTGCTTTGATGTAGCGGGGAAAAAACTTGGACAGCCTGTGTATCAATTGATCGGCGGACGCTATCATGAAGAATTCCCAATTACCCATGTTTTAAGCATCGATTCCCCAGAAAACATGGCGGAAGAAGCTGCTTCCATGCTACATAAAGGGTACCAATCCTTTAAAATGAAAGTCGGAACAGATGTCAAAAAAGATGTTGAGAGAATTGAAGCTGTACGTGAACGAGTCGGAAATGATGTCGCAATTCGCGTTGATGTGAACCAAGGCTGGAAAAACAGTGCGACGACGCTAACTGCATTACGTTCACTTAAGCATCTAGACATTGATTGGATTGAACAGCCTGTTATAGCCGACGATATCGACGCAATGGCTTACATTCGCTCAAAAACAGACCTTTCTCTTATGATTGACGAAGGATTAAAAGGACCGCGTGAAATGCGCCAAATTATTCAAAAACAAGCAGCTGATAAAGTAAACATTAAATTAATGAAATGCGGCGGAATCTATCCAGCTGTCAAACTAGCTCATCAAGCAGAAATGGCTGGCATCGAATGTCAAATTGGTTCAATGGTCGAATCATCCGTTGCCTCTTCCGCAGGATTCCATGTCGCTTTTTCTAAAAAAATTATTACTAGTGTTGAACTAACAGGGCCATTGAAATTCACGAAAGATATCGGGAACCTTTCCTATGATGTACCTTTTATTCGCCTAACAGAAAAGCCAGGACTCGGCATTGATGTCAATGAAGATATACTCAATGAGTTAACTGCTTTTCAACATATTGTTCGCTAAAGGAGGCAAAAGCATGAACATTCTTTACGAAGGAACGTTAAAACAAAACGAGCAACCATTCAAAGTCGCACCATTATCTTTGCATCACATCGAGCAAATTTTATCGGTACAAGACGATGTAATTGAAGCACTAGAAAACAAAGAAAGCTTACAGCCTCTTACATTAGAAGAATTTCAAAATATATTAACAGGAAATGGCTTCATGATCGGTGCATTCATAGACGAACAACTCATTGCATTTCGTGCGCTCTTAGTTCCCCCCATCGATGAAGAACATTTAGGATTGGATATTGGCTTACAAGGTGAGGAATTAGAACGGGTCATCTATCAAGAAGTCTCAAACGTTCATCCAACCTACCGCGGAAATGGAATGCAGAAAATATTAGCGAAGGTCATTATGGATCAATTACAACAAACCGATAGCAAATACGATTACGTTTGTTGTACAGTTGCGCCATTTAATATCCCTAGTTTAAAAGACAAGTTCGCCCAAGGGATGGAAGTTGCTGCGCTGAAAGAAAAATATAGTGATCGGTTGCGGTATGTGTTTGTGAAAGAGCTGAAGAGTGAGAGACAAAGAGAATGGGTGAACGTAGAAGAACTTCTAATGAGTGATATTGCTGGGCAGAAAAAGTTGCTGGCGGAAGGGTATCGTGGGTATGAGATGGAGTTCTGTGACGGGGAGTATTTAGTTAGTTTTGGAAAATAAGATAGTATTTTCATAATCTAATATTCGAACTTTATTTATTTTGAATAAAAGAAAGATGAGATCTTACTAATACTTGAATCTCATCTTTCCCTAAATAAAAATACCTCTTAATGCTTAACACCAAATTACTACTTATCCCTAAAAACTCCAACATAAATCAGGGCTCTATTTGTCATTCCTTTCAAACTAGGCCGGCACCTCGCATGTCTAGAATATATGCGATAACAAGAGAGTAGAAAATAATTTTTTAGATTGTATTAATAATTATTTAAACTAGACAAAAAAGAACCTAATTCACTATCCGATTGAAATTTAAAAGAATATCCATAATGTATCGGAGTTTCCCCTTTGTTTTTTCTTTTAGGAAATTGCCTTAACGCTGTACTATGATATTTACCAATACTTTTGCTTATTAAGCTACTGTTGTTTTCTACGGTATTAGGATTTAAAACAATACTAATTTCTATATTATGTAATAAATAAATCACTTCTTTACTCTGAATATTTTCATATTCTACAGCCTTACTTGTTTCTTTTGTTAATTTATAATTATTTTCATTAAAAACTACATTTAATTCTTTCATCCAATAATTCCCCCCATTTCATTTTGTATATCCTTATTGTCATATATGCTTAAACACACGTCTATCATTTTCCAGCTTTATCTTTCAAAATTTTATGCACAAATGATTCCACTTCAAATAAAAAAGGCAACTATCCCTTAGGGATTAGTTGCCTCCTTTAAATAAATTTTGTGTTTCTTTTTCGAACACCCGAATAATTGGAATTTCCCGCTTTTTTTCTTTCAAAGCATGCACAATACTCATGTAATACCATGATTGGTCACGCTTTCCACGATTAAAACGCGACCATACTTGATCGCCTTCTCTTTCTATGTCCTCTTGAATGGATCGTAAGTTATGTAATTTATCTGCGACAATCAAAGTAATCTCTTCATTCGAACGGTGTGGAAGAGATAGAATGGTATGTTTTTTTCTTTCTTCCCATGACAACGATTTATCTGGTTCTGAAGCCGCCTGAACCAATCTCAGCACTTCTTCGCCAAAATGCTCACACAACTCAGCCTCGGTTGTATTCGTGTCTTCTAAAGTATCATGCAATAATCCTGCGGCAATCACTTCATCACGCTGCTTTGCTTTCTGTAAAATGAGTGCTACTCCAAATGGATGTATAATGTACGGAATGTTAGTACCCTTGCGCATTTGACCTTCATGCTTAATAGCAGCAAACTGCGTCGCTTTCTCAATTAATCTGCTCATGTACCTCATCTCCTTTGCCTTCATTATATATTCATAACATAAACACCGCTCAGAATAAAATCTTCCGAGCGGTGTTTACTCCTCCAACTACTAAAACCATTCGATTTTACAAGATCCTTCTTTTACAGTTAATGTTTCTTTAAATTGAACAAGCTGATTCAAAAGATACATTCATGGAAATTTTCAATTCAAAAGACTGTATCCCTGAAAATTTAGATTCGGATAATGAATCACCGGAATCTGATGAATTTTCAGATGAAGAGAAAAGAATATATGAGTTTATACAATGTTATTTAGTATCATAAAACGTGTACGTCTAACACGTAAATCCAGCTACCCTCATTATTTTTCATCTACACTTCTCCTTTTTTGTAGATTAATTATATAACTGCTGAAAATTGATTCTTCTCTTTTTAATCTACATATGCATATGATAATTACATGTGTTTTTTTGTATACAAATAAAAACACGGAAAACAGGTAGAAAGTAATAGATAAATAATCAACGTTTTCATGAATATATTGAATTTCTATCCACTGAAGGGGGAGATCGAGTCCTAATGATGCAAATGAAAAATTTCTTTCAAAGTAAAGGATTTCAAAGGTTGCTTGTGTTAATAATTTTAGCCCTTATATTATATGGGTTAAAAGGTATGATTCATTTAATATTGATTACCTTTATCCTTACGTTTTTAATGGATCATTTTCAAAGGTTTATTTCTGAAAAGCTTAATCGTTTTGTACGGATAAATAGGAAAGTGATTATCGCTTTTTTATACATTGTTTTAGTTATGTTGATTGTTACCACGTTATATAAATATTTGCCGGTCATTACCGTTCAAATTTCACAGTTAATTCATCAGTTTCAAGTGTTTTTTAAGCGGCCACCTGATAATGAAATTATAAAATATTTGATTTCTACCATTAAAGAGATGGAAGTATCAAAGTATATTGAACAAAGTGTCGATGTTATTTATCAGTCTTTAGCTAATATCGGAAAAGTAAGTTCGCAAATGTTTCTTTCCTTTATTTTAAGTTTGTTCTTCTTGTTAGAAAAAGAGCGTATTATAGCTTTTACTTCTAAATTTAAAGATAGTAAGCTTAGCTTTTTTTACAATGAGATTGCATATTTTGGACAGAAATTTGTACGTTCATTTGGAAAAGTTATTGAGGCACAGTTTTTAATCGCTGTTATAAATTGTATCCTTTCAGTTATTGCACTTTGGCTTTTAGGATTTCCACAGCTTCTTGTATTAGCAGTAATGATTTTTTTACTTGGGCTCATCCCAGTTGCAGGTGTAATCATTTCGCTATTTCCACTTTGTATTATTGCCTATAATATTGGTGGGATTACATATGTAGCATACATTTTAATTCTCATTACAGTCATTCATGCGTTTGAAAGCTATTTTTTAAATCCAAAATTTATGTCTACAAAAACGAATTTACCAATTTTCTATACGTCTATGACCCTTATATTTTCAGAGCATTTTTTTGGTGTGTGGGGGTTAATAATTGGGATTCCAATTTTTATCTTCTTGCTTGATGTACTTGACGTGATGAATGAGGAGAAATCGTATGTAGATGTGGAATGATACCTCGAAGGCACGTAAAAAGCAATCCAAGTATATTGGATTGCTTTTTATCCCGCTATTCGTGGGGAGTAATACCCCACCTCAAAATTCAGCCTAAGAAAAGAGGATAGCACTCAGTAAAATAAAAAAACAACTTAGTGTTTTCATGAATTTTAACGAATTAACTCCTAAGATGCTTCATCGATTCATAGACAAAATCGAAACCTTTCTCATTACTTATTAAGCTCTAACAAATCCCTCTGTTTCAGATTTTTCCTTATTGTCTTTTGGCTCAACCTTATAACGATCTCCACCTACAAATAAGGAAACAAGCAATCCGATGATACCAGCTATCATTGCCAATATAAAGCCATGGTGCAATGCTGCTTCTAATGCCCCTCTCATGAATTCTACTAGCTGAGGAGGAAGCTGTGTATGATTTTGCATCAAGATTTCTGGTTTTGCTAATTTATCAATTTGATTAGCCGGCATTTTAGAAGATGCCGCAAAATCTATCATCTTTTCTTTTAAATCATTGTTCACAATGGTTGCTGTAATTGCAGCCCCCATCACACCACCAATACTCCTCCAGAATCCAACAACTGATGAAGCAATCCCCATATATTTCATATCAACGGATTGAGCGACAGCATTTTGTGCGACACTCATAAGTGGTCCTAGAACAATTAATCCCATTGTGATCATCACAAGAGTCACTGTCAATTTTGCGGTATCATGTGTAATGTTACTAAGCATATAAGCTTCAAATATTCCAACTGCCATCGAAATGATCATGATAGTACGGAAAGGAACTTTCGTACAAAGGAAACCTCCTAAAATCGCTCCAATCATAATTGGAAACATCATCGGTGTTAATACACCATTTGAATTTTCATTCCCAATAATAGCTACTGAAAGAATGGGAAGATACGTAATCGCAGAAAACATAATTGCTCCCTGACAAAATACAACAATACTTGTGCCAAGCACCATTTTATTTTTAAATATGGAAAGAGGTAAAATCGGCTCACTAGCCTTTCTTTCCACTAATATGAACAACACAATTGATATTGCAGCTGCACTGAACATTCCAATAATTTGAGCGGAATCCCAAGCATAATCCTTCCCGCCCCATTCTAAACCGAGAAGAAGTAAAACAGTTGAAGTAATTAATAAAACTGTTCCAAAATAATCAACCTTTGGTTTATGTTCTGATTTAGATTCTTTTAAAGAAAACAATAAAGTAACAATCGATAAAATGCCAAAAGGTACATTTACATAAAAGCACCATCTCCACCCCAACCAAGAGGCTTCAGAAATCCAAGTACCGATTTGTGGTCCAAGAACTGAGGATATACCAAATATCCCGGCAAACACACCAGACATTTTTGCTGCTTGCTTAGGATCTGTAGAAATTGAATAAATGATTGTGAATGAAATCGGAAAAATAGCCCCTGAACCTATCCCTTGAATAACACGATACGCAATCAACTGATCTATATTTTGAGCAGTTCCACATAATGCCGAGCCAATTAGAAATAAACTGATCCCAAGTAAATAAAACAGTTTTCTTCCAAATAAATCGCTCATTTTCCCAAACACAAGCATCGTACTCGTTGCCGCAAGCATATAAGCTGTAAAAACCCAGCTCATTTTATCAAATCCACCAATATCCTTAATGACTTGACTAATACTCGCAGAAACAATGGTGTTATCCAAAGATGACATAAACAGTCCTAACGCCATAGCTACGATCACAAAAGGCATCCTTTTATTCTTTTCCATCGCGCTCTCTCCCCGTTTTTTCAATCGTATCCACTCAAATAGAATAACATTTTTCCATTAAATAACAATAAAATTCAGAAGTGATTTTTTGACAAAAAACGACTTCGTTTGTAATGACATACAGGTACTTACTATAATTACGCTTTGAAATTTACTTTATGTGGATTAATTATTGCTAAAGTTACTTTAAATGGATTGAGTCTATATTTCTGTAGATACAAAGAGAAGCACACTTCCGAGAAGGAAGTGGGCTTCTTCTTATTGAAATATTAGTGTTGCTACGCACTCGACATGTCCAGAGTGTATGCGGCAATACAATAGGATGTTTGTGAATTCAATTATAAGAGAAGAAGCAATTATAAACTAAAACTGTAGTGCAATAGTAATCGCTCCAACGATGTCACTGCTAAACAGTCATTTTCCAGCTTGATAATGCCAACCAGTTTTCCATTTCCTTATAATCAGGCATTATTTTCCCAACAAGGCGCCAAAAGGATCGATCATGATTTAGATGGACCATATGGCACATTTCATGAACGACTACATAGTCGATCACCTGCTGAGGTGCCATTGCTAGCTTCCAATTAAACGTTAATTGTAGATTTGAATCACAAGTGCCCCACGTACGATTACTATCTGTAATACGAATGGACCGTGGTTTTGTTTTAAAGTTACTTTGATACGATTTAATACTCTTCTCTACTAATGCCTTACACTGCTTATAGTAAAATCGTTTTAAAGCTTGTTGGATTTTCTCATCCTTTAGCTCTTTCACATAAATATGTAGCTTCCCCCCCTCAAAGACTGCATTGTCTTGCTCAATACTTGCATCTTGAGAAATCTGTATCGGATATGTGTTCCCTAAATATAGAAAGCCCTCTCCTTGATCATAAGCCTTTTCCTGTGGTCCAAGCACTCTCTCCTGCATTTCCTTACGTGTTTTCTGAATCCAATCCCATTTCTCCTCTAACAATTGGACTAAGTATTCCACAGGCGTTCCTTTCGGAGCTTGTACTTCAACATTTCCGTACGAATCTACATAAATACGTACAGATTTTTTCTTCTTATAATTTATATGAAAATTAATTGTCTCACCTAAATATGTATGTATCATTTCATCACCTAAAGTATTCGTTCATGTTATTTTTACAAATAAAAAAGAGTAGGCTACAAACGTCCTACTCTATCTATTATATCATTTACTGTTTCAACATAAATGTTACAACGCTTATTCCTTATCCTCTATACTTTACAGCTAATCCCTTTACGAAATTCCTTGCGTATCTATCGCCGCACTCTTTGTAATTCTTATGACCTTTCTTTCTTAATAGAGCGCCTAACTCTCCTTTTGTCACCTTAACTCCTACGCTGTCTAATATATCAAGCACATCTTCACTCGTTAATGAAAGTGCTATTTTCATTTTCTTTAGAAGAAGGTTATTGGCACTCTCATTACTCTGTAAAGGCATTGCTTGTCCAGCTGGTTGCCCTGGTTTCGGATCTTGCTTTCCTCTTTTTAAAGTAATAAATCCATTTAAAAATGACTCTAACATCATCATATCGCATGTTAATACGTAATCATCTTCGACTACATCAGCATTTTCAGCTTCATGTTGTGGACTTTTCTTTACTTTTGTAAGCATATCAACTACTTCTTCTTTCGTTACTTCCATGCCACCAAGTTTAAATATCTCTACCATATCTGTATCTTTTATATCCATAGCATATCTTACTCTTTTTAATATATCATTATTGCTCATTGCCATTGTTAGTCCTCCTAAATGTTGATTATTTATACAGAAGTTAAAGTCTATCCTCTAACATGCTTTAAACTATCATGTTTAATATAACCTTTTAGTTAATATCCGCTAAATTAATACTTTAACATTTTAAAGGTAGGTTTTATAGTCTTACCCGAACTTTTCTCTATCATTGTATCTATAGATCTCTTACGTGTTTGTTGTATGCCTATAAAAAGATTTCCCTCGTAACATTAACTAAAAGAAAAAACAGTGCTTTGATTTCTCAAATACACTGTTCTTTTTCAGCTCTACGCTTATTTTAAACTCAACCAAATCACACACTACACATACATTGATGCAATTCATTTCCCATCTAACTCTTTAAGAGTTACACCGTTTCACTATCCCCAGCCTCATCAACACTCTTTTCAAATTTATCAAGCAATGCACGCACTTCATCTGTTGATTTCGTGCTCATCAATTGATTTCTTAATTCAGCAGCTCCATGGAATCCTTTGACATAAATTTTAAAAAAGCGATGAAGCCCTGTGATTGAACGTGGTAGTACTTCCGCATATTGATCTTGAAGGTCAAGCTGCAGTCTTAAAAGATCAAGGTGTTCTTTACTGCTATGCTCTCTCGGCTCTTTTTCAAAAGCAAAAGGATTTTTAAAAATACCTCGCCCAATCATAACGCCATCAATACCATATTTTTCAGCAAGCTGCAGCCCGATTTGACGGTCAGGGATGTCGCCATTGATTGTTAGCAGCGTATTTGGTGCAATACGGTCACGTAATTTTTTGATTTCCGGAATTAGCTCCCAATGCGCATCTACTTGGCTCATTTCTTCTCTTGTACGTAAATGAATAGAAAGGTTCGCAATATCCTGTTTTAAAATATGCGTTAGCCACTCCTCCCACTCATTTACCTCCTTAAAGCCAAGTCGTGTTTTCACGCTGACAGGCAGTCCGCCCGCTTTTGCTGCTTGAATAAGTTCTGCCGCAACATCTGGACGAAGAATAAGGCCACTACCTTTTCCTCTTGATGCCACATTCGGTACAGGACAGCCCATATTAATATCAATACCTTTAAATCCTAGCTCCGCCATGCCAATACTCATTTGACGGAAATATTCGGGATTATCCCCCCAAATATGTGCCACTATTGGCTGTTCATCTTCTGTAAAAATCAAACGGCCACGCACACTTTTCATACCCTCTGGATGACAATAGCTATCCGAGTTTGTAAACTCTGTGAAAAATACATCCGGTCGACCGGCTTCACTTACTACGTGACGAAAAACAACATCTGTCACATCTTCCATTGGTGCAAGTACAAAAAATGGTCGTGGTAAATCACGCCAAAAATTATCTATCATTTCAAACTCAAATCCTCTCACTATGAATACAACTTCAAACTCTCGATCAAAAAATATAAAGCCAAATGTTACACTTATATCATGCTTCATAACTTATTATCAAACACAAGTACATTTGTACACTTATAATTTGTGAAAATCGGCAATATTTATTTTAACTAAAATCGGTCCTGAATGGTATTTTTTATAAACAAAAAAGCAGATGGTATAGATTTTTCTATATCAACTGCTTTTCTATTATACCAACTTAAGCCAAGCCACACACTCCACATGAGTAGTATGCGGGAACATATCCACAGGTTGAACTTCCTGCGTCTTATACCCGCCCTCTTCAAGAACCTTCAAATCACGAGCAAGTGTTGCTGGGTTACATGATACGTATACAACACGCTTTGGCTTCATATCGATGATTGTATTTAGTAGTGCTTCATCGCAGCCTTTACGTGGTGGATCGACTACGATTGTGTCAGCGATGATGCCTTGTTTGTACCAGTTTGGAATGACTACTTCTGCTTCGCCTACGCCAAATTCAACATTTGTCATGTTGTTTAGTTCTGCATTTCGGTTTGCGTCTTCGATTGCTTCTGGTACGATTTCAACGCCGTATACTTTTTTCGCTTTTTGCGCTAGGAATAAGGAAATTGTTCCGATGCCGCAATAAGCGTCGATAACTGTTTCGTTTCCATCTAATTTTGCGTACTCCAGCGCTTTGTCATACAATACTTTCGTTTGCGTTGGGTTTACTTGATAGAATGAACGTGCTGAAATGGCAAATTTAATATCGCCGATAAAATCATAAATATATTCTGATCCGTACAGGACTGTTGTTGTGTCACCGAAAATGACGTTCGTGCGTTTGTTGTTTACGTTTTGGACGATCGATTTTACGTTTGGGAACTCCGCTGTAATTTCTTCAATGATTGCATTTTTGTTTGGAAGTTCTGCCGTACGTGTAATAAAGACAAGCATGATTTCGCCTGTTACTTGTCCGTAGCGAGCCATTACGTGACGAAGTGTCCCTTTATGACGTTCTTCGTTGTATGCCGTAATGCCGTGCTTCTCACAAATGCGTTTTACTTCTTGAATTAATGTATCGTTTTCTTCTGCTTGAATTAAGCATGTTTCCATATTAATGATGTCATGCGTCCCTTGGCGGTAGAAACCAGCTACAAGTCCGCCTTCACGTTCTCCAATTGGCACTTGTGCTTTGTTTCGATATACCCATGGATTTTCCATGCCAAGCACAGGGTGAACAGGGACATCATGTAGTCCACCGATGCGCTGCATTACGTCACGCACTTGTTTTTCTTTTGCTTGCAGTTGTCCTTCATATGTTAAGTGCTGAAGCTGACAACCACCGCACTGATTATATACTGGGCATTCTGCCTCTTTGCGATATGGACTTTCTTTATGAAGCTTCATTAAACGCCCAAAAGCAAAGTTCTTTTTCACTTTAATGATTTTTATTTGTGCTGCTTCACCCGGTAATCCGTTTTTCACGAAAATAGGATAGCCATCTACTTTCGCAACTCCGGCACCATCATGTGTTAAATCTTCAAACACTACATCTATAAACTCGTTTTTTTCAACTGGTGGCGTCATTTTATTACTCATTTTCCGACCTCTCTTTTTTTCATAACACTGCGTTACATTTTACCATATTCCCTCGCTCTTTAGCCATTGGAAGAAAAAATCTATTGACGATAATTCTTTACTAATGTTACGCTACTACTAATTGCATACGGATGGTGTTACCTCATATATACTTGATGATATGGATCGAGAGTCTCTACCCGGCAACCGGAAATTGCTGGACTATGGGGAAAACTAATGAATATTAGCTTTTTTATGTATATAAAGACTCATATTGATTAGCTTTCTCGCATAGAAGGAAGTCGATCTGTATGGGTCTTTTTTTTATTCCTTTTTTAAAGGTCAGACATCATACGTATGACTTGAAGCCTTTGAGGTTTACTCTTCTATTTATTTAAACATCTGAAAGGAGAAAATTTTGTGCACTATGTAATGAGTATCATCGGCATTCTTGCCGTATTAGGAATTTGTTTTGCTTTATCTAACAACAGAGCAAAAGTTAATTTCCGCGCTATTATTATTATGCTTGTTTTCCAAATTTTAATTGGTTGGTTTGTATTTGGTACAAAAACTGGTCAGCAAATTATTGTTTGGATCGGTAAAGTCTTCAATAAATTGATTAAACTTGGTACTACGGGTGTAGACTTTTTATTTAACGGAATTCACAAAGATTTTGTCTTTTTCTTCAATGTATTATTAATTATCGTCTTTTTCTCAGCACTACTATCCATTTTTAGTTATCTTGGTGTTTTACCTTTCATTGTTCGTGTTGTTGGCGGTGCAATTTCGAAAATTACAGGTTTGCCGCGTGTGGAATCGTTCCACGCTGTAAACTCTGTCTTCTTTGGATCAAGTGAAGCGTTACTCGTTATTAAAAATGACCTGCAGCATTTTAATGCGAATCGTATGTTTATCATTTGCTGTTCAGCAATGAGCTCTGTATCCGCTTCTGTCACAGCATCTTATGTGATGATGTTAGATACAAAATACGTATTAGTGGCCCTGCCGCTGAACTTATTCTCTAGTCTCATTGTTTGTTCACTATTAACACCAGTTGATACGGCGCAAGAAGATGAAAAACTGCAAAAGTTCGATAAAAATCTTTTTGGCAACAGCTTAATCGACGCGCTGATTAACGGTGCATTAGACGGTTTAAAAGTAGCCGGAATTGTTGCAGCATTAATGATTGCATTTATTGGTGTAATGGAAGTTGTAAACTTCTTAATTTCTTACGCATCAGGCGCACTTGGTCATAAAATTACACTACAACAAATTTTCGGTTACATTCTTTCACCGTTTGCATTCTTAATGGGAATTCCAGCACACGATGTGATTTCTGCCGGCGGTATTATGGGGACAAAAATTGCATTAAACGAATTCGTTGCTATTCTAGATTTAAAGAAAATCATAACTACATTATCTCCGCGCACAGTTGGGATTGTTACAGTCTTCTTAATCAGCTTTGCAAGCATTAGTCAAATCGGTGCAATTGTCGGTACAATTCGTGCCCTATCTGAAAAACAAGGGCGCATTGTATCACGCTTTGGATGGAAGCTCCTTTTTGCTTCGACACTAGCTTCTATTTTATCTGCAACAATCGCAGGATTATTCATTTAACTATACAAGGAACTCCCTAATTTAAAATAGGGAGTTTCTTTTTGTTTTCTTCACACAAATTTTACATGTTGCTCATAAGCTAAGAAAATACAGTATTTTTGTCGTAATTAACCAAAAAAGGATATTTCCCTCTATATTTGAGAGTGATATGATTAACAAGGGTATAATACACAATAGAAGGATGGATATAATGAAGAAATATGTACTAATTGCTTTACTTTCTTCTACCATTCTCACAGGTTGCAACACTAGTGTAACTGGTGATAAACAGAAAAAAGATGCAACTGCCGAGAAAAAAGTAGAACCGAAAAAAGTTGAAGCAAAAACAGTAACTGTTCCCTTAACGCAAGGAAACATAACATGGGAGTCCTTTGCACCTGATGCAAAAAATACTGTGCTCTATGTGACTAATTTACGAGATGCGTTTAAACAAGTACAATACCATGTTTGGCGCACTGCTGATGGCCCTGAAAGCAAACAAACCTTTTCATCTCAAGAAAAAGAACGTAACTTTTCTTTGCCATTCCACTTAAAAGCCTTCAATTTGAAACGCGGGGAATATCAAATTGAAACAACAGGAGTAAAAGAAGACGGCACACAAGTACCTCTTGCTAAATCCACAATTACCTTTCAACAATCTGTACCATTTCTAATGTATCATGCAATTGAAAAATATTCAGGACCAGGTGATGGTGAGTTAGGTTTATATGTGCCCCCAGAGCAATTCGAAACACATATGAAATATTTAAAAGATAATGGGTATACAATGCTGACGTTTGAACGTTGGGGCGATATTAACCGCGTCAATAAGCCTGTCTTTGTAACATTTGATGACGGGCGAAAAAATAATATGAATGCCCTTCATATTTTACAAAATTTAAAAGATGACAGATTTCAACCAGCAGCGACAGAGTTTCTTGTTTCGAATACAATCGATACGCCAAACCGTCTATCAACAGATGATATTAAACAAATGCTAAACTCCGGTATCTTCTCTATACAATCGCACACAGCCAATCATACTATGCTGGCTTATGCAAGTAATTACGATGAAGAATTACATGGATCAAAAGAAAAAATTGAAAGTATTACGGGTAAAAAAGTAATTGCTCTTGCTTACCCTGTAGGCTCTTATAATGATCAAACAATTGCAGAAACGAAAAAATATTATGAGTTCGCAGTGACAACGAATCATGGAAATTATATTACAAAAGGTGAACCAAACGAACAATATTTAATTAAACGACATTTTGTCGGACCTAAAACATCAATGGCAGAGTTTGCATCATTGGTAAGGGAACGCAACTAACTATTTAAAAACTGTTGCATTGAAAAAAAACGCTCTTTTTATACATTTTGATTAAAGGATGCTTACACGATGAAAAAATATATTTCAACTATATTATTGTCTACGCTGTTCATCTCTGGTTGTAGTCATGCACCTCAACAAGATCCAAAGAAAGAAGTTCAAGCTGCTGCACAGCAAACAAAAAAGAAAACAGAAGAGAAAGTGCAGCCACAAGGAACTATTTCTTGGAATCCAATTACATACGAATCAAAAAATACAGTTTTATATACGAAAGATGTAACAACTCCAATTACAGAAGTACAATATAAAATTTGGCGCACTGCTGACGGAAAAGAGAGTGCAAAAACATTTTCTTCTAAAGAAAAAGAGAACTCTTTTTCTTTACCGTTTGATCTAAAAGAATTTGAAGAAAAACGCGGTGAGTATCAAATTGAAGCAAATGGTGTAAAAGAAGATGGAAAAACCATTCCACTCACAAAATCGGCAATTGTATTCCAGCAATACGCTCCAGTTCTAATGTATCATGCGATTGATGATTATAAAGAAGGCTATGGCCTGAAAGATCTGTTTGTATCCCCTGCCAACTTTGAAGCGCAAATGCAATATTTAAAAGACAATGGCTACACATTGTTAACCTTTGAACGCTGGGGCGACATTAACAAAGTCAACAAACCGATTTTTGTTACATTTGATGATGGTATGAAAAATAATTTGAATGCCTTTCATATTTTACAAAAGCTGAAAGATGATAAGTTCAAGCCAACCGCGACAGAATATGCAATTGTCAATTCCATCGATACAGACGGCTCACTATCTAAAGCAGATATAAAAGAAATGATAGATTCCGGCATTTTCTCTGTTCAGTCTCATACAGAAACACATGCGGATTTGCCGAAAATTACAAACTATGAGGAAGAGCTAAAAGGTTCAAAGGAAAAACTCGAAAAGATTACTGGAAAACCTGTTATCGCTATCGCTTATCCATTTGGCCATGTAAATGACCGCGTTGTTGCTGAAACAAAAAAATATTACCAATTTGCAACAACAACAAAACCCGGTCAATTTATTGAAAAAAGTGAGCCAGATGAATTGTTACGTATAAAACGCGTCCGCATTCATAACTCAACAACAGTGGAACAGTTTGCGCTGGCAATTAAATAAGAAATAGAACCCGATTCCAATCGGGTTCTATTTATATTTTCAGAATTTTCCTGTATTATGTACATAAGAACTATTTACGCAAAGGAGAATATATATGTCATTTGAACAAACGTTAGAAAAATATGCTGCGTTAGCTGTAAATGTCGGAGTAAATATTCAACCAGGACAAACATTAAATATTGGCGCGCCAATTGAAGCTGCTCCATTTGTTCGTCTTGTTACAAAGAAAGCTTATGAATCAGGTGCAAAGCATGTGTATGTCGATTGGGTTGATGAAAATTTAACACGCTTAAAATTCGACTTAGCACCAGAAGAAGCATTTTCTGAATTTCCTGCATGGAAAGCGCGTGCACGTGAAGAACTAGCAAAAGAAGGAGCAGCATTTTTATCCATTTATGCGGAAAACCCTGATTTATTAAAAGGTGTAGACCCAAAGCGCATTGCTAGCGCAAATAAAGCAGCTGGAGAAGCAATGAAAGCAGTTCGCGAATATATGATGGCTGATAAAGTAAGCTGGTGCGTTATTTCTGTTCCAACAACAGAATGGGCAGCAAAAGTGTTCCCTGATGTACCGGAAGAAGAACAAGTAGCAAAATTATGGGATGCAATTTTCCAAGCAACTCGTGCTAATTTAGAAAATCCTGTTCAAGCTTGGAACAAGCATAATAGTAACTTACATACGAAAGTAGACTATTTAAACGACAAACACTATAAAGCGCTGTACTATAAAGGACCAGGAACAGATTTAACAATCGAACTTCCTGAAAAGCATTTATGGGTAGGTGCTGGCAGCATTAACGAAAAAAATGTACCATTCATGGCAAACATTCCAACAGAAGAAGTATTTACAATGCCATTAAAAACAGGCGTAAACGGCTATGTAACAAGTAAAAAACCATTAGTTTATGCAGGAAATGTTATTGATAACTTTACGCTTACATTTGAAAACGGCCGCATCGTAGACTTCAAAGCTGAAGCTGGCGAAGAAACATTAAAACATTTAATCGAAACAGATGAAGGTTCTCACTTCTTAGGAGAAGTTGCATTAGTACCTCACGACTCACCTATTTCGAATACAAATATTTTATTCTACAATACGCTATTTGACGAAAATGCATCTTGTCATTTAGCAATTGGTAATGCCTATGCATTTAACTTAGACGGCGGTAAAACAATGTCTAAAGAAGAATTTACAGAAAACGGTGCAAACTCTAGTATTACACACGTAGACTTTATGATCGGTTCTGCGGAACTTGATATTGATGGTATTACAGCAGATGGTACACATGAACCACTCTTCCGTAAAGGAAACTGGGCATTCTAATAAGCGTACTAAAAAAATCGCATCAACGGTTTCGTTGATGCGATTCTCTTTTATAATCCTAATGAAATATATTTAATTTCTAAATACTCTTCAATTCCAAAGTGACCGCCTTCACGGCCAATACCACTTTCTTTAAATCCGCCAAATGGAGCTTGTGCAACAGATGGAAGACCATCATTTAAGCCAATAATTCCGTATTCCAATGCTTCGCTAATTTGGAAGGCTTGGCTAATATTTGTTGTAAAGATATATGCCGCTAAGCCATATGGCGTGTTATTTGCACGCTCAATTACTTCTTCAGCCGTTTTAAATTTCGCAACAGGTGCCAGTGGTCCAAATGTTTCTTCTGTCATACATAACATATCATCATTTGCTTCGCCGATTACAGTTGGTTGAACAAAATGGCCGTTTAATTCTGTGATCTTTTGTCCGCCATTAAGTACCTTTCCACCCTTTTGAATCGCATCTTCTATATGTTCTTGCACTTTTTCAACAGCTGACTCATCAATAAGCGGTCCGACAGTCGTACCTGCAGCAAAACCGTCACCTACTTTTAGTTCTCCTACAGCTGTTTGGAACTTCTCTACGAATTTTTCATACACATCTTCTTGAACAAAAACTCGATTCGTACAAATGCACGTTTGACCAGCATTACGGAATTTTGAGCCGATTACTGCTTCTACAGCCTTATCTAAATCTGCATCATTCATTACAATAAACGGTGCATGACCACCTAATTCTAATGAAACTTTTTTCACTGTTTCAGCTGCACCGCGCATCAATTCTTTTCCAATTTCCGTTGATCCAGTAAAGGATACTTTTCTCACACGTCCATCATTCATCCATGTATCAGCAATAGCTTTCGCACTTCCTGTTACGATATTTAAGACACCTTTTGGAATTTCTGCTTCATGTGCAAGCTCAGCTAGTTTTAATGCTGTTAATGGCGTTTGGCTCGCCGGCTTCACGACCGCCGTACATCCCGCTGCTAATGCTGGCCCCACTTTTCTTGTAATCATAGCTGCTGGAAAGTTCCATGGCGTAATTGCTGCAATTACCCCAATAGGTTGTTTCGATACAAGGATGCGCTTATTAGGATGAGAAGCAGGAATCATTTGACCATATACACGCTTCCCTTCTTCTGCATACCATTCTAAAAAGCTATTCGCATAGTTTACTTCACCAAGCGCTTCTGCGAATGGTTTTCCTTGTTCCTTTGTCATAATAGCTGCAATTTCTTCTTTATGATCATCAATTAATGTGAACCACTTTTTCAATTTGTTCGCACGCTCAGCTGCCGTTAGCTTTGACCAAGTCTTAAATGCTTCATGTGCAGCATCTACCGCTTGCTTTGCTTCCGTTACTCCTCCTTTTGGAACAGTAGCAAATACTTCTTGTGTAGCCGGATTGTTAATTTCAATTTGTTCATGTAAATGAACGAATTCCCCATTAATATACATCGCTTTCTTATCTAAATTGATAGCCATTGTTTTTTTATCCAACCTTTTCATCCTCCTTTATATTTACTGTACCAATCACGAAAGAAACATCCAAATGCAATGGTACTTTTTTAAATCCCTTCTTCTCCCTCAATGAGAAGTTCTTCTCCAATAAACTTTTTAATTTTTCTAGTTGCTGCGGACTGACTAATTTTTAAAGTCTCTGCTACTTTGTAGCTTGATTGATGTGCTTTATACGCTTTTAAAATAATATTGCGCTCTACTTCCTCTAACATTTCATACAAACTTTTTCCGGATTGTTCAATCGTAGAATTTTGCATAGATAATGGTAAGTCTTCCATTGTAACGAGCTCATCCGTAGTAATAACAACACGTTCCATTACATTTTCTATTTCTCGGTTATTTCCTTCCCAAGGATATTCTAAAAATGCTTGTAATACATACGGAGATAGCTTCACATTACGCCCATACTTCTCATTAAAATGCTGCAGATAATAATAGACTAGTGGTAAAATATCTTCTTGTCTCTCACGTAAAGGAGGAATATAAATCGGAATCACATTCAGGCGGTAATATAAATCCTTTCGAAACGTCCCCTGTTTCACCATTTCTTTCAAATTTCTATTCGTTGCAGCCACAATGCGCACATCTACTTTTTTTAATTCTCTGCCTCCTACTGGGCGAAATGTTTTTTCCTGTAATACTTGTAACAGCTTTGCTTGAATTTCAAGAGGCATTTCTCCAATTTCATCTAAAAAGAGCGTTCCTTTATGAGCCAGTTCTAAAATCCCTTTTTTCCCTTCGCGATGTGCACCTGTAAAAGAACCACTGGCATATCCAAACAGTTCAGATTCAATTAAATTTGTTGGCAAGGCTGCGCAATTGATTTCATAAAACATTTCATTTTTACGATGGCTAAGTTCATGTAAATGGCGTACTAATCTACTTTTTCCAACTCCTGTTTCTCCTAAAACAAGAACCGTGCTATCTACTACAGATACTTTTTTGATCGTTTCAACTATCCTCTGCATAGCTGCACTTTTAAAAATAAGCCCTTCATGCTCATATGTTTCTCGTAATTCTTTTTTATACGTTTTTAATTGATCCGTCATTGTCTCTACCTTTTTTCGCAATTGATAGAGCTCTGTTAAATCGCGCGAGTAGCTAATGACCCTTCTTAAATTACCGTGATCATCGAAAACCGGACGTGTTCGAACATGTAAATATTCCCCTGACTTTGTTGTCTGCACTAATTCAATCGGCTTCCCTTTTTCGATGACTTCAAGTGTTGCCGACGGATAGAAAATCCCATCCTTTTGTAACTCTTTTACACTCTTACCAATCAAATTTTCCGCTGGTAACTGGTAATGCCTTTCGCACATGCTGTTGACACGAACTACAATACCTTTCTCATCTGTTACAAAAATCTCATCAAATGCATGTTCAAATACATCTTTTAAATCCATAAATACTCGTTCCTTTTCCGCCACCATTCCAGTCACTCCCTGAAGTTTAAATAGATATTCAGATACGTCCAATTTATATATAATACTTTGTCATTATTATATAACAGGGAGCGCTGGAACAGCCGCAAACAAGTTTTTAAAATGAATATTTTACAGGGATTTCAATACACTTCTGACTTATACGTGTGCTTTATCTACTTTTCCATAACAAGATTGAAGTGATTCTTCAAGAATCATAAGCCCTTCTTCAAGTTGCTCATCTGTAATAACAAGCGGCATTAAAACGCGAACGACATTTCCATATGCCCCTGCCGTTAATAGCAATAAACCTCTCTTATTTGCTTCTGCAGTAAGACTTGCAGCTAACGCTTTATCTGGCTCTTTCGTTACTTTATCTTTTACTAATTCAAAGGCACACATTGCTCCTAATCCGCGAACATCACCAATGCATTCATATTTTTCAGCCATTTGATGGAAACGATCCATTACTACTTTTCCAATACGCACAGCACGTTCATTTAAATTTTCCTTCTCCATTACTTCAAGAACAGCTAATGCAGCACTGCATCCTAATGGACTTCCAGCATACGTTCCGCCTAATTCACCAGGTGCAGCCTCATTCATTACTTCTTTTCGGCCAATTACACCACTGATTGGTACACCTGCTCCTAGTGATTTAGACACAGTAATTAAATCTGGTACTACATCATAATGGTCAATAGCAAAATATTTACCCGTACGGCCAAATCCTGTTTGAATTTCATCAGCAACAAACAAAATGCCGTGTTCAGCACATAAACGATGTACTTCTTTCACAAACTTTTTACCAGGAACGATAAAGCCGCCTTCTCCTTGTACAGGCTCCATCACAACAGCTGCAATACTTTCCGGCGCAACCTCTGTAATTAAAAAGTTTTTAAACTCTTCAATGATAAAATCTTCATATTGTTCTTCTGTTAATCCAGCTGGACGGCGATATTCGTAAGGGAATGGAGCTTTATAAACCTCTGGTGCAAACGGACCGAATCCATCCTTATACGGCTTTACTTTACTTGTCATTGTCATCGTCATTAATGTACGGCCGTGAAACCCTTTTGAAAATGCAATAATTCCTGTTCGCTTCGTATACTTACGAGCAATTTTCACTGCATTTTCAACAGCTTCAGCTCCACTGTTTAAAAACAATACCTGTTTATCAAAAGCACCTGGTGCTAACGCAGCTAGTTTTTCTGCTAATTCAATATACGACTCATACATCATTACGTTAAAACCGGTATGGATATATTGATCGATTTGCTTATGAAGAGCCTCTGTAACAGTCGGGTGACAATGTCCGACGTTGATTGTACCGATTGCCCCAGCAAAGTCGATAAATTGATTTCCATCCACATCTGTAACAAGCGCCCCATGAGCCGATTGTACAAATGTTTGAATTCCATTACTTACTCCTCTTGGTACGATATTTTGGCGGCGTTCAAATAATGAAGCTGCTTTTGAACCCGGAATAGTTTGATTAACTTTAGCAAAATTTGTTTTCATTGTATATTCCACCTCTTTTAGTGATTTGCTTTTTATAATGCAAAATGTATGCCAACTTTAAAACACACTGTACTCCTATATTTCTATAGATTTTGACATAAAAAATAAGTCTACAAAGACTCAAAACGAGTCTTTGTAGACTTATCCAAAAGATTTCTATCTATTTACCATGAATTTTTCCGTTTCATTCCATACTAGCTTACCAGAATCAGAAATTAGCTCTCCTACAGATGGCAACAATATATCAGATAATGGATCTAACGTTTCCTTATCGCCTGTTCCTGAAAGAACACCAATCGCATAACCCGCTCCGCTATTTTGAGCCAAATACATATCTGTTGGTGTATCTCCTACAATCACAACTTCAGAAGGATGCAGTTGAAACTGCTCACAAAATACGTCTACAATTTGTTTATTTGGTTTTTGCGCTGGAAATGTATCTGACGTTACAATAAATTCGAAAAACGATTGTAATTGATATTGCTGTAGAAATAACTGCGTAGGTTCATAATCATCTGCTGTGACAACACCGAGAATATACCCTTGTTCCTTTAATTTTGTTAGTAACTTTGGTAAATCCGCTGTCATTTTCATATGCGAACGCTGCTTATACATAAAGGAAAATAACTTTTCACTTATCCATTCTCGCATTTCAGCTACAGAAATTGATGGGACATGCTTACAAAAAATATATGCTAAATCCATACTTGTTCCCGCAGCCAATACACTATGCGGATTCACAAACATTTCTTCTACGCCAATCTCTTGCAGCAACGTTGTTTGTAACGTTGTAGGTAGTTTATATGTTCGGATTAGCTCTGCAACAACTTCTTCTGCAACTTTTACCCAAATGGAATGAAAATCCATTAATGTACCATCTTTATCAAATAAAATTGCTTTCATTTCCCCCATAACCTCCTACCTCCCCTTTGTTACTCACCTTTATTGTAACAAGGGAATATATATGAACTATGAAGGAATTGTAAAGATACAATAAAGAAACAACAAAACACCAATTTACACTCTTTACAAAAAACTACCTTTTACAAGGTAGTTTCTTTTTGTTCTGGAATAAATAATTCCAAACAGTGATACACATTTTCAAACTCCATCGGTGCATCCCCGCCGTATTCACCATCTAAATTAATCATTAATTTTTCTGTTGAATGCACTTTAATTCGATTCGCTTGTGTATATAATACTTTCGGATTATTTATATGCTCACCGCGCTGCGCTTGTGTAGCTGCTTTAATTAAATCCGCAATCGATCCTTTTTTTAATATTAACAAATCAAACAAACCATCATTAATAGAGGCATACGGTGCTACTTTTTCAAAGCCGCCGACTGATCGTGTATTTGTAATCAAAAACATTGTAATTTCTTCTTGCAATAATTTTCCATCATATTCAATTTCTACATATGTCGGATGTAAGGATGGTAACATTTCAATACCTTTTAAATAATACGCAAGTTGTCCAAGTACTGTTTTTAACTTACTTGGTACTTCATATGTTAATTCGGTTATGCGGCCACCGCCAGCAATATTAATAAAGTATGTATCATTTGCTCTTCCAAGATCGAGAGGTACCGTTTGACCAGCACAAATGATATCGGTAGCTTCTTCGATTGAACGCGGTACACCAATCGCTCTGGCAAAGTCATTTGTCGTTCCAACTGGAATAATCCCAAACTTGGGAAGGTGTTCATTTCCAACTAAACCATTCACAACTTCATTTAACGTACCATCGCCGCCTGCTGCAATAACAACATCAAACTTTCGCTCTGCCGCTTGCCTCGCTGCCACAGTCGCATCTCCAGGGCCTGTCGTCGCATGACATGACGTTTCATACCCTGCTTTCTCTAATTTTTGTAGTACTTCTGGTAAGTTCTTCTTAAATAACTCGCGACCAGAAGTTGGATTATAAATAATTCTTGCACGTTTCATATAACATTAGCACAGGAAAACCCTCATTCATCAAAAAGGGAAAGGAATAGCCGCCAAGCATTTGCTTAGCATTCCTATGCATACCCTCCTCTCAATTCTACATATACTTCCTTAAACCTGACAAAGCATATAATTTCATTGTTAACACTAAATCAACATTTATTTCATATCATATCATGAAAAAATTACCTCTAGATTTAGATTTATCATTATTACAACCTTTTTGCAACTATCATACCATACTTAATGGAAGGCATTTTCCTTATATTTGTCAGTTAATCAAACGTTTGTTTAAACGAAATATTATTTAAACAAACGTTTGATTAACTCAGAAAAACACCCATATTTGGGTGTTTTTCTGTTTAATCTTTGTTGTTTTCCAGCTTATCGTTTATTAATCTCTTCAAGTAAGATTTTATTAACAAGCGGTGGATTTGCCTGTCCTTTTGTTGCTTTCATAATTTGACCAACTAAGAAACCAATTGCACGGTCTTTACCGTTTTTGAAGTCTTCAATAGATTGTTCGTTATTATCAAGAATCTCTGTTACGATCTGACGAAGCGCTCCTTCGTCAGAAATTTGAACAAGACCTTTTGCTTTTACGATCTCTTCTGGGTCTCCGCCTTTTTCAATTAACTCGTTAAATACTTTTTTCGCAATTTTAGACGAAATTGTGCCTTTTTCAATTAATTGGATCATTTTAGACAAACCAGCTGGTGTTAACGCTACGTCTTTTAATTCTTTTTGTTGTTTGTTTAAGTATGCTAGTACTTCACCCATTAACCAGTTTGATGTTAATTTCGCGTCTGCACCATCTGCAACTGTTGCTTCGAAGAAATCAGACATCTCTTTCGTTAATGTTAATACGTGTGCATCATAAGCTGGTAAGCCAAGCCCTTCAACATAACGTACTTTACGAGCATCTGGAAGTTCAGGAATAGAAGCACGTACGCGCTCTTTCCACTCATCATCGATGTAAAGTTCAACTAAATCTGGCTCTGGGAAGTAACGGTAATCGTCAGATCCTTCTTTTACACGCATTAAGATTGTTTTCTTCGTTGCTTCATCATAACGACGTGTTTCTTGTTGGATGATACCACCAGATAATAGTTCTTTTTCTTGACGTGCCTGTTCAAACTCAAGACCTTTTTGTACGTAAGTGAAAGAGTTTAAGTTTTTCAGTTCTGCTTTTGTACCGAATTTTTCTTGTCCAACTGGACGAAGCGAAATGTTTGCATCACAGCGAAGAGAACCTTCTTCCATCTTACAATCAGATACGCCTGTATATTGAATGATTGATTTTAGCTTTTCTAAATATGCATACGCTTCTTCTGGTGTACGCATATCTGGCTCAGATACAATTTCGATTAACGGCATACCTTGGCGATTGTAGTCTACTAATGAGTAACCTTCGCCAGTATGTGTTGATTTACCAGCATCTTCTTCTAAATGAAGACGTGTAATACCGATACGTTTCTTTTTGCCGTCTACTTCGATTTCAATCCAACCATTTTCCCCAATTGGTTTATCAAATTGAGAGATTTGATAAGCCTTCGGGTTATCTGGATAGAAATAGTTTTTACGGTCAAATTTTGTTTCTGTTGCGATTTCACAGTTTAATGCCATTGCAGCTTTCATTGCAAAGTTAACTGCTTCTTTATTTAGAGTTGGAAGCACCCCAGGATATCCTAAGTCAATTACACTTGTTTGTGTATTTGGATCAGCTCCGAATTCTGTTGGACTCGCAGAGAAAATTTTCGAATTTGTTTTTAACTCAACGTGAACCTCTAAACCGATAATTGTTTCAAAATTCATCTATGCTCGCCTCCTTACAGACTTGCTTTTTTTGTATGATAATCTGTTGCTTGCTCGAACGCATGTGCAACGCGATAAATTGTTGCTTCATCGAAGTGTTTACCAATAATTTGCAGTCCAAGAGGCATGTTGTTCGCGCCGAATCCACATGGAACAGAAATTGCTGGAACACCTGCTAAGTTTACTGGAATTGTTAAAATGTCGTTTGCATACATTGTCATTGGATCATCGATTTTTTCGCCCACTTTAAACGCTGGAGTTGGCGTTGTTGGCCCAATAATAACGTCATAGTTTGCAAATACATTTTCAAAGTCATTTTTAATTAATGTACGTACTTGTTGTGCTTTTTTGTAATATGCATCATAGTAACCAGAGCTAAGTGCAAATGTACCAAGCATAATACGACGTTTTACTTCGTCACCGAAGCCTTCGCTGCGTGTATTCTTATAAAGATCCATTAAGTTATTCACATTATCAGAACGAACGCCGTAACGTACGCCATCAAAACGTGAAAGGTTAGCAGACGCTTCAGAAGAAGAAATTAAATAGTATGCTGCTAATGCATATTTAGAGTGTGGAAGTGACACTTCTTCCCAAGTTGCGCCCATGCCTTCTAACACTTTTAAAGCAGCTAGTACAGACTCACGAGCCTCTTCGCCAACACCTTCACCTAAATATTCTTTTGGTACAGCAATACGTAAGCCTTTTACATCGCCTGTTAAACCAGCTAAGTAGTTACCAACTTCAATGCTTGCAGAAGTTGTATCCATGCGGTCAACACCTGAAATAGCTTGCAGTAAGTATGCATTGTCTTCTACTGTACGTGTAATCGGTCCAATTTGGTCAAGTGAAGATGCAAACGCAACTAAACCGAAGCGAGATACACGACCATATGTTGGTTTTAAACCAACAACGCCGCAATATGCAGCTGGTTGACGGATAGAACCACCCGTATCAGAACCTAAAGAGAATAATACTTCTCCTGCCGCTACTGCTGCTGCAGAACCACCGCTAGATCCGCCTGGAACGTAGTCTAAATTCCATGGGTTCTTTGTCGCATAAAAACCAGAGTTTTCATTAGAAGAACCCATTGCAAACTCGTCCATGTTTAATTTACCGATTGTAATTGTGTCAGCAGCGTTTAGCTTTTGCACAACTGTTGCATCGTAAATTGGATCAAAGTTTGCTAATATTTTACTCGCACAAGTTGTACGAAGACCTTTTGTTACAATGTTATCTTTTACACCAATTGGCATACCAAATAGTAAACCGTTATCTTCAGCGCCTAATTTCGCATCTAATTCTTTCGCTTTTGCACGTGCATTTTCTTCATCTAATGTAAGAAAAGCTTTTACGTTATCTTCAACATCCGCAATACGTTTGTAAGATTCGTCTACTAAATCCGTAACGGAAATTTCTTTGCTTTGTAATTTCTTATGTAACTCTGATACAGAATGATCAAATAATGACATCGAAATTCCCCTCCTCTATTCTAAAACTGCTGGAACACGGATTTGATTATCTTTGTGATCCGGTGCATTTTTTAATACTTCTTCAACTGGTAAACCTTTTTCAGGTACATCTTCACGCATAATATTCTTCATATCTAGTACGTGAGTTGTTGGTTTTACGTTTGTTGTATCTAATTCATTTAACTGCTCAGCAAATGTAACAATTGCATCGAGTTGTTTTTGAAATTTTTCTGCTTCTTGATCTGTAATTGCAAGACGTGCTAAATGCGCAACATGCTTTACATTCTCAACGGAAATTCTTGACACGGCTAGGCCACCTCCATAATATATCGTACAATCTACAATACTATTGATGATACCAAATTTTCAGTAGTTCAAGCAAGTCAACACACGGTACTTACAGGATTTTTACATAAAAAAAGAAAGGCTTCTGCCTCCCTTATCAATTTAATATATAAAATTCCATTAAACAGAGTTCATTCTTACTTCTCAATTGTTTCTTTTTTTGAAACTGGCTCATTATGGATGTTGTTTGCATTATCTTCCTCATTATCACGAATTGTTTTTTGCAGTACAAAACATGACATTGTTAGAAATAATGTACCTATTAAGTAGTATCCTTTTACACTGAGTGGTTCATCTAATGTGTAAATCCCTATGAGCATTCCAGAAAGTGCACAAACAAAAGAAGTCCATGCTAAAAATGTGAACGCTTGCGTATTTCTTCTCCTCATTGTTCTCCCCCTTGTTAGCTGACATTTATAATAGGTACATACATTACTATTCCTATTATGGATTTTTATGTAAAATATACTTCTCTTTTTATTAATCTATCACACACATTTTCTATTATAAAGCGTATTTTTTGTGTAATCTGAAAAAAATAAAAAGATAATTATTTTATACATTTTCAACTAAACATAGAATGAAAACCAATTTGAAGAATGCAAAAAAACAGATGCCTAGACCAGTTGTCAAAATAGCTGTTTTTTAATTTTCATTGGGCCCCACTCCTTTACTGCAAGAAAAACGGAACACCCAATATCGGCTTCCTATGAAATTTATTAAACTACCAATCAATGTTGCAGCCACTTTAGAAACAGCCAAAGACTGCTCTAAAGTGTCATGCATACCACTTAGTATTAGAGATACTACAACAAGACTTAAAAGATTAACGCATATAAACTTCAATGGTTCTTTTGCAACTTGTTTTCTTCCTTTTTGTTGGAACGTCCACTGTCTGTTAAGTAAGTAGCTGCTCGCTACGCCACAGCTATAGGATATCCACTGTGCCAATAAAAACGGTACCTTCCCCTTAACCAGCAACGTAAAAATCATTATATCGATACCAGTATTAAGCACACCCACTGCTAAAAATTTCAAAACTTGTATCAAACCCTTATTCATACATTACCTCATGGTTCGTAATTGACTTTTGCGTTCCCTGTTCCCCATAAAATTCTCGAACAATATATAAAGGTCTTCCTTTTGTTTCATCGTAAATCCGACCAATATATTCACCAATAACCCCAAGCATAAATAACATAAAACCGTTAAAGATTAACATAATACTAATTATAGAAGGCCAGCCTTTCATGGTTGCCTCAGTAAATATAGTAAGATATAGAACATACATAAAATATAGGAAACCCGACCCAGATAGAAATAACCCAGAATAAATCGCCAATTTCAGGGGCTTATAAGAGAAGGAAAGAATTCCATCCAAGCATAGCTTTAACATTCGCTTAAGAGGATATTTGGTTTCACCTGCCAGCCTTTCATCTCGAACATATTCAACTGCGGTTTGACGAAATCCGACCCAACTGACTAATCCTCGGACAAACCTATTATTCTCATTTAGCCGTTTCATTTCTTTACATACCTTTTGGTCCATAAGACGAAAATCTCCAGTATCCACTGGTATATCGATATCTGTGGAAGCGCGAAGCACGCGATAAAACGTGCTTGCCGACCACTTTTTAAACCATGTTTCACCCTTACGCTTGATTCGTTTTGCGTAGACTACTTCATAACCTTCTTTCCATTTTTCAATCATTTGCAAAATTAATTCAGGTGGATCCTGTAAATCAGCGTCTATGATAATAACCGCATCTCCGTTTGCATAATCCATGCCAGCTGTAATTGCAATCTGATGACCAAAATTCCGGGAAAAATCAATGAGCTTCACTGTTTTATCCCCTCTAGCAAAGTCCTTTATAATATCAGCACATTTGTCCTGACTCCCATCGTTAATGAACAGTAACTCATACGTATCATTCGTATCCTTCATGACCTTTTTCAGTCTTCGATAAGTTTCTTCAATAACTGATTCTTCGTTATACATGGGGATTATAACCGAATAACATATATTGTTTCTCATTCTCGTTCTACTCCTTTACAATGTTACTTTATATAAAGTGTTTGAGCGCCCAGGACCACCAATATTACCTCTTTCCTTGTCGCTATTTTGCGTTGTCTGCCACTCTTCAGATGGAATTTTCTTACCATTTTCCTGAATCCACTTTGTCACTTCAGAACTTCCGCGTCGCATCCCTTCATCTGAAATGAGGAAGTATTTCACTTTTCCACTTGATACTAATTTCTTTAATTTCTCAACGGTATAAACCGGATCAGAACCGGAAAATCCACCCATTGTTATGACGGATTCTCCTTTATCTATAATGTAAGGAGCTGCGGTTTGATAGCTTGTCGTGGCAAATAAATATTGTTCACCAGTATTGTTTTTCTTTAAGTATGACAAAGTTTTACTATCTAAACTCTCGCTACCCATTCCTGCTTGCTTATTTCTTGGCATTCCTGAAGGCTGCCCGTTAGCCATTGGAGCTTTCATACGATTTTCTGATGAAGTATTAGACCCATCAGCATAATCTTGTTCAGCTGGAAATCCACCACCGCCAGTTCCTTCTTTTCCATTAAATCTAGGCATCGCTCCCCCTGGGAAACCACCCATATTACCTTTACCATCTGCCGAGCTCGGTCCCGCCTGTGGTAACATACTGTTTCCACCATACGTAATTGGTGTAGCAGCCCAATACAATGGCCCAATCAACAGTATAAGTAATCCTGCAATATTTACTGCAGGAGGCAACTTTACCTTTCTATACTTAGACAGGACAAGCGCTAAAGCAAAGATTATTCCTGCAGACGCTATACCAATAGACCACCCAGCTCCAATCACATCGTCATAAGGATGGATAATGTACCATTGGAATCCCGCCGTTCCTACAACTGCTGTCGGCAATAACCAAGATTTCCAGCCAGCATTGTTTTTGTAATCCTCAAAAAGCTGTGTCCAACCGGATCCAAACAGAGCTGCAATAGGAGCTGCAAGCATAATCAAGTAATAATGATGGAAGAAACCTGCAATACTGAAGAATCCCATCGCAGGGATTAACCATACGAGCCAAAAGACTGTTTCTTTATGCTTCAACGTCATGTTATTTCTTCGTAAACCGGCCAGCAAGCTAATACTAGCAATAGCAACAAACGGAAGAAGCCAACTAGCCTGACCAGACAATTCAGACTGGAATAGACGAAATAACCCTTTCTCACCAGTCCCAAAATTAAAATTGCCGCCTATCTTGCCGCCTGGACCGCCATTATTACCTCCAGGTGGGCCACCTCTTTGAGCGCCTTGACTATTATCATCTCCGCTTATTGGAGTAACTCCATTTTCAGTGTTATCGTCCGACTTTACCCCATTGTTATCTTGAGGTGGTTGCTGTTGATTGTTCACACCGGGTGCTCCCCCACCGCCTCCTTGATTTCCTGTAAGACGCGAAATTCCATTGTAACCAAACGCTAATTCTAGAACTGAGTTTGTCTGACTGCTACCAACATATGGACGCTTATCTTTAGGAATAGCATCCACAACAACTGCCCATGAAAGGGAAATAATAAGCATGATAACTGTTGCCCCAGAGAGTAAACCAATCTTTTTCTTCCAGTTTACTTTGGCAGCCCAAACATAGAAGACATAAAAAGCCGGAAGTACCATATAAGCCTGTAGCATCTTCATATTAAAGGCCAAGCCTATTACCGCAAAGGCACCAAAGAGACTCCAAATGCTACTACGCTTCACGCTTCTAAATAAAAGCCAAGTGGCTATCAAGAGGGTAAATACAAGCATACTATCAATATTATTTGTTCGGCTCACTGCCGCTGCAATTGGTGTACATGCGAAAGCTAAAGCACCAAGTCGTGCAGCAACTAAGCCAAAAGATGGTTTTACTAAAAAATAAATGAGCAATACTGAGCCTCCCCCGGCCAATGCCTGAGGAAGAATCACACTCCAACCGTGTAAACCAAAAATATAAGCACTTATCGTTTGAATCCAAAATGTAACAGGTGGTTTATCTACCGTTACAGATCCTGCTGAATCGAGAGAAGCGAAAAAGAAATTATGAAAGTTTTTCAACATACTTGCTACCGCAGTTGTATAGTAAGTATTTGCATATTGATCGGTCCAAATGTTATATCCATTTAAAAAAATTGCCAATAAAACTATCAATATTAAAGACACATCTAATCGTCCTTTTAACCTTGAAAACACGATATTACAACTCCTTCATCATTTTATATTTTGAACTAGGCCATGGCTGTATTATCATCCTTTCACCTGAAATGGACTTGAGTATAAGCTGAAAGTTTCCTGAATACGTAAAATCCTTTTAATATTAAGGATTAAGTAAGAAGAAATAAAAAATTGCCACTGCTAATTTAGACTACTTTCAGCAAACTTTCAGCATAATCGTAGATAATAGTAATAATTACAGACAGGGGGCGTGAAAAAGATGAATTCTCTTAAAGGAATTAAAATACTGTTAGTAGATGACGAACCACACATCTTACAATTTTTAGAGATAGGATTAATGAACGAAGGATATGAGGTAAAAAAAGCTACTGATGGAATAAGCGCTATTAACTTGGCACAAGAATTTCAGCCACATGTAGCAATCTTAGATGTAATGATGCCCGGCATCGACGGATTTGAAGTGTGTCGTATGATTAAAAAGAGCGGTTCTCACACTTCCGTTATCATGCTTACTGCAAAAGACGAAGTGGATGATCGGGTGAAGGGACTAACGTTAGGAGCAGATGACTATGTCATAAAGCCATTCAGTTTCGATGAATTACTCGCTCGTATACATGCTCGTCTTCGCAACCAATTTCCAAGTCTATTCGGGGAGGTCATTTATGGACCATTTAAGGTGGATGATCGTAGGAAAGAATTACTATTTAACGGCAAAATATTAGAACTTTCCCCAACGGAATATGAGCTTCTTAAATACATTGTAATCAACCATGGAATTGTATTAAGCAAGGGAATGATACTCGATAAGGTATGGGGCTATGATTTTCAAGGAGATGAAAATATTGTAGAGGTGTATATTCGCTCACTCCGAGAAAAATTAAAAGATAAGGAACACCGACTCATTCGCACGATTAGAGGAGCAGGTTACCGTGTGGATTTACCATGATTAGACGTGTTACTTCTTTTATAAAAAAGGGGATTTTCCCCCGCTCTCTGCGTCTTCAACTTCTAACGCGAACATTATTTATTTTATCTCTTATTCTTTTGAGTATTGGCCTTTTGCAATATTGGGTAATGAAGGACTTTCTATATAGCAATGAAGCTGAAACATTAAGGGCAAAGCTAATGTCTTTACCGCCAGAAATAGGTTTACTTCCCTTTGATTCGCAAAATAAAGTAGAAAACCATCCTGAACCTAACAAACCAAAATTCCTGTTTTCACAAGATATTTCACTTGCAGTTATCAGAAAAGATGGTAGTTATAAAGATTTAGCAAGGAACATTGGAATGTCCTCTCCAAAGCTTTCAAACGAGGATTATACAAAAATACTTGAGCAATTCTCAAGCCACAAACGAATCGACTATAGAGTGGTACATAACAAGGAAGGAACCGAACAGTTAGTAGTGTTCAGACCCATTGGAGGTACTCCTGCTGGCCCGGATCACAATTTAAATCAAGCTCCTGATTATATTATTCAAATCGGAACGGATACCGCTCCTTTACGTGCTGTCCTATTTCAACAACTGCTCACGTTCATTGTTCTATCTGGACTAGCTCTAATTGCTGGCTTATCACTATATTTACCGATTCTGAAAAAAACACTCGTTCCCCTTTCTAACATTGTAAATGCAGTGAAGAATACAAATGCAGGCAATTTAGCTGAACGCCTACCTACACAACAAGGGCAAGAGGAAATTGACCGTTTATCAGAAACGTATAACGGCATGCTAGAGCGATTGGAAGCATCCTTTGAACATGAAAGAGAAACAAAAGAGCAAATGAGGCGTTTTATCGCTGACGCTTCTCATGAACTAAGGACACCGCTTACGTCAATTCATGGTTTCTTAGAAGTGTTATTGCGAGGTGCAGCAGATCGTCCTGAGCAGCTCTATAGTGCTTTAAATAGCATGCATGGCGAATCAAAGCGCATCATCAAGCTAGTGGAAGACTTATTATTTCTTGCGAAGATGGACCGCGAACCCGGGCTGCATTTATCAGAAACCAATCTTACTAAACTTATTCGGCAGATGGCGCCGCAATTAAGCGTTTTGGGGGGCGATCGAAAGATAACATATGATCTGACAGAAGGTATAAAGGGAGATTATGATACCGATAAAATCAAACAAGTGATCTTAAACTTATTTCACAATGCAGTTCAACATACCGACCCCATTACGGGGAAAATAACAATCTCTTTAATGACCATGGACAACCAAGTGGAACTGTCAATCCAGGATAATGGTTCCGGCATAAAAACAGAAAACCTTTCCTATATATTTGACCGTTTTTATCGAATAGATAGCTCTCGAACAAGACAGTACGGCGGGGCTGGTCTAGGTCTTGCTATTACTCAAACGATTGTTCACGTACATGGCGGAACAGTAGTTGTAAAGAGCAAAGTTGGCGAAGGAACTGCATTTTTTGTTTATCTTCCGTTAACATAAGCTATCGCTATTCTTTTTAAAGTTATAATTTATTACAAAAAAGGAGAGGACTATAACACTCTCCTTTTTCTGAAACGTACCTTCACTCTTATGAAGAAAAATCCCTTCAAAGTACTCATACTTCTATCACTTAGTAACTTTTCATTGAATTGAACCAACCTAGGGTGAAATATCATACAAAGCAGCTCTTCCTCTCTTATTGCTTTACTTCTCCTTATAAATAGACTTAAAAATCCAAATAAACATTTGACATTTATTACTATCCAACATAAAATGAAAATAAATATTACGAACCTCGAAATATACGGGAGTGGAAATAATTGCTGCAATACGAACATTTTTTAGATTTACTGCTCGATAACGCCAAGAAGCTTTTCTATCCAGAAGAATGGGTAAGCCTTGATTTATCACTTTCAAAAACAGAAGTATTCTGTCTGTTATGGATGGAGCGAAATACAGACATTACGATGAGTAAAATTTCAGAACTTCTCGATATTCCAATGAGTACAACGACAGGTGTCGTCAATCGTCTCGTAAAAAAAGGATATATTGAGCGCTACCGAAATGAAAGTGATCGTCGTATTGTATTGATTCGTTTAACGGAAACTGGCCTAGAGCTTGTAGAAGAAGTAAAGCAAAATGCGGCTCATTACTTTAACATTGTAACAGAAGCGCTATCTGAAGAAGAAAAAGCATTTTTACTGCAAATCTTCCAAAAAATAATGAATCACATCGCTACATCACAACAAAAAACAGAAGAAAAACTTACTTCACCTAAAATGAAAAACATTCCGATTGAATAGGCCCCATTGCGGGTTTTTATTCAAACATATATTTCGACTCTCGTAATATTCGACTACCGAAACAAAGGGGATATGATGATGAGAATTATTTTGTACACAGGTAAAGGCGGCGTAGGAAAAACAAGTATTTCAGCAGCAACAGCAATGCAAAGTGCAAAACAAGGGTTAAAAACGTTAGTCATGAGTACAGACCCTGCACATAGCTTAGGAGATTCCTTTGGAATGAAACTGTCTTCAGAACCACAAGAAATCCGTGAAAACCTATGGGCACAAGAAATTAATACAATCTATGAAATGGAAAAGGGCTGGGGAAAACTACAAAAGTATATTACATTACTGTTTACATCAAAAGCAGCTGATGATATTACTACAGAGGAATTAACAATGTTTCCTGGTATGGAAGATTTAATTAGCTTACTTCGTGTACTCGATTACTATAAAAAAGAAACGTACGACGTTATTATTATCGACTGCGCACCGACAGGAGAAACGCTTGCCATGTTAAGCTTCCCTGATATGCTCGGCTGGTGGATGGAAAAACTCTTTCCAATTAAACGTAAAGTATTAAAAGTTGTACGTCCTGTTGCTCAGCCGCTTCTTGGGGTCCCTCTTCCTACCGATGATGTCATGGGCGAATTAACCCATACTCTCGAACAGCTCGGTGAAATGAGAGATATTTTATCAAACCGAGAAGTAACAAGTATTCGTGTTGTTGTAAATCCAGAAAAAATGGTTATTAAAGAAGCACAGCGCAGCTTCACATATTTAAACTTATATGACTACAATGTTGATGCCATCATGATTAATCGCGTCATTCCTGACACGGTCACAGACCCTTATTTTCAGGCCTGGAAAGATACACAAAAAAAATATAAAGCATTGATTCAAGATAGTTTTCAGCCGCTTCCTATTTATGAAGCACCAATGTTTGAACAAGAAGTAGTTGGTTTATCTATGTTAGAGCGTGTTGGCGATGCTTTATTTAAAAATGATTCTAATCCAACTGCCGTGAAATTCAACGGACGGACGCAATATGTAACAAAGAACGGGGACGAATATATTTTTGTTCTTTCCATCCCATTCTCTGATAAAAGTGAACTCTCTTTAAATCAAAAAGGTGACGAACTTATTATTCGCGCTGGTTCCGTCAAACGAAACATTACCTTACCAAAAACATTGACGCATTTGTCCATTCAAGGAGCAAAATTTGAAGGTGATGTACTCAACATTCGATTTGGAGGTGTTGTTCATGCGTGAAGATTTATTGCGGAAAATAATTCGGACGAAAATTGAGATTGGAGCGTATGTGATAAACGAATTACCTGCCCCGCTTCAGCAGCGAGCAAACGAGGTGCTGAACATGTTTCATGAAGAACTCACTTCTTATATAAAGGAACAGAAACAACCTGCGGAAACCTCTTTAAAGCGTGTGACCATTGAATAAATATATAAGAAGAGACTAGGAAAAATCCTAGTCTCTTCTATATTATTATACCTAACATATATTTCACAGAATTGAGGGTACAAAATTAGGGTATCGTCGTCTGTTAGGCACTATATGTTAAACTAACTATCAGCGGGGGCCAGCTGATAGTAGTTAAACTCAATTTGATTTCACAATCTTCTCAATCTCTTTCAATGGAAGATTCACAGAAATAGATCCGCCATTTGTTTCTTTCTTTAGTGCTTCTTCTACTTCTTTAGAGTGATACAATTCAATAATCTTTTTGTATGTTGCGTTATCTTTGTCTTTCGTACGAGCAGCAAAAATGTTTAAGTATGGTTTGGCACTATCATTCTTTGGATCTTCTAAGAAAATAGCATCTTTCACTGGATTAAGATTTGCTTGCCCTGCTACACCATTGTTAATAACGGATGCTGCTACGTCTTTTAGTACGCGTGGTGTTTGCTGCGCTACAACCGGTGTGATTTTTAATTTTTTTGGATTTTCAGTAATACCACTTGGATCACCAAATAAACCAAAATCTTTTTTCAGTTTTAATAATCCAGCTGCATCGAGAAGTTTTAACGCACGAGCTTGGTTTGTTGGATCATTCGGAATTGCAATCTCTGCACCGTTTGGAATTTCACTTGGTTTCTTATACTTTTCTGAGAATAAGCCCATCGGTGCAATTTGTGTTGTACCAATGGCTGTAATGTCTAATTTATGCTCTTTTTTAAACTGCTCTAAAAAAGCAATATGTTGAAATGCATTTAGTTCAATGTCTCCATCTGCTAGTGCTTTATTAGGTGTCGTATAGTCAGAGAACTCAACTAACTTAATTTGAATTCCTTCTTTTTCAGCTTTCTTTTTGAGAATATTCCATGATTCTCCATCCGTTCCTGTTACACCGATGCGAACGACTTTTTCCTTCGCTGCTGCTTCTTTTGAATCCTTACCGCAACCACTTAATACCGATACACTCACAATCGCCGACAATGCAAATGCTAATAATTTTTTCATTTCATTTCCCTCTTTTCTTCTGTTTTATGATCTACGTAAAAATCTCTTTGCAAAATAATTTCCTAAGTTTTGTGCAACTTGCACAAGAAGAATTAATAATACAACTGTTACAAACATCACGGATGTATCAAAACGCTGATAACCGTATGTCATCGACAAGTCGCCAAGACCACCACCGCCAACGAGACCGGCAACTGCTGAAAATTCGATTAACGCAACTGTCATAAACGTAATCCCTAAAATTAATGGGGCTAACGCTTCTGGAACGAGAATCTCACAAACAATTCTTAGCGGAGAAGCCCCCATCGCTTGAGCTGCCTCAATAACTCCTTTCGGAACAGAAACAAGATTTGTTTCTACCATCCTTGCAATCCCAATAGAAGCAACAAGCGTCATTGGAAAAATTGCAGCTGCTGTTCCAATCGTTGTTCCAATAACAGCACGCGTCACAGGACTAAGAGCTACTAAAAAGATAATGAACGGAATAGGACGAATCGTATTAATAATAATATTAAGGATAGAAAAGACCAGTTTATTTTCTAAAAAGTTACCTTTTCTTGTCACATATAAAAGTAAACCTATGGGTATACCAAGAATTGTAGCGAATATAAGGGTAGCAATAACCATTAATACCGTATCCCCAGTCGCATCTACAATCCGCGGCCAAAATGTACTCCAATCAACTCGCATGACTTTCAACCTCCTTCAACTGCACTTGCAAGCGTAGATGTTGAAGCGCCTTCTGAATCTCTTTCGTCTCTCCTTGTAGTTCAACGAGAAGATTACCAAATAAAATACCTTGTAATTCAATAATATTTCCATAAAGTACATTTACATCAACGTTATAATGTTTGGCAATATAAGATAATAGCGGCTGTCCTGTTGCTTCACCAGTAAATGTTATACGATAAATGAGGCCTCCATTTTGAATTTTAGCAGTCACGCTCTCTGGTAAGTGGTCATTAATAACAGACCTTACGAAGTTTTGTGTCGTTTTTGTGTTCGGTCTTGTAAATACATCAAAAATCGTGCCTTCTTCAATCACCTTTCCCTTTTCCATAACAGCAACCCGGTGGCAAATTTCTTTTACAACATGCATCTCATGTGTAATGAGAAGAATCGTAACTTTATATTCTTTATTTACCTTTTGTAATAGATTTAAAATTTCTGACGTTGTCTCTGGATCCAATGCTGATGTAGCTTCATCACAAATTAGTACATCTGGGTATGTAGCAAGTGCTCTTGCGATGCCAACGCGTTGCTTTTGTCCTCCGGATAATTGCTCTGGATAATAATTTGCCTTATCTTCTAATCCGACAAATTGTAATAATTCTGTTACTCGCCTTTTAATTTCACTCTTTGGTAACTTCGCTAATTTGAGTGGATAGGCAATATTTCCATATACTGTTCGTGAATTGAACAAATTAAAGCTTTGAAAGATCATTCCAATTCTTTGACGCAACTGTCGTAACTCTTTTGTCGATAACGATGTAATGTCTTTCCCATCAATGGACACAACACCTGATGTCGGGCGCTCTAACATATTAACTAAACGTAAAAGTGTACTTTTCCCGGCGCCACTAAAACCGATAATACCAAAAATTTCACCTTGCTCAATCGTTAAGGATACATCTTCTACCGCATGTACAGATTGACCGCTCGACTCATACACTTTACTCACTCTGTCGAATGAAATCATCCTGTTCCCTCCTATTCGCTATAACAACTCTAAGTCATTCTTGAGGCAAATAAAAAATGCCCTTCTTCTTATCCAATTTCATAAGAAGAAGAGCATTTGAATATACAGGCTCACATCTTCTTATCTTCCAAGCTTCAAAGAGCTTGCTGGAATTAGCACGGTATTCAAAAGAATCCGTTGCTGAGGTATCATAGGGCCAGTCCCTCCACCTCTCTGGATAAGAATTCATATCGATTTAGTTGTCATTTAATTAATTTTCATTATAAAACTCTGAAAAGTAAGAGTCAACGGAAATATTAAACTTTTCAGTTTTAATTTATTGTAAATTTCTTTATCTCACATTTTTCTACAAGGAAAACTCTCTAAAATAATGGAATAATTAAACGAACACAAAATCAAAACTGGAGGCTGTAACTGAAATGAAAACTGCTCTTTTACTCGTTGATATCCAAAACGATTATTTTCCAAACGGAAAGATGGAACTGCGAAATGCTAGCGAAGCAAGTGAATATGCAAAACGCATACTTCAACATTTCCGTGAAACAAATCAGCCTATTTTTCATATCCAGCATGTTTCCACACGCAAAAATGCAACATTTTTTCTTCCAAATACAGAAGGTATACACATTCATGAGAATGTTCGTCCTTTGCTGCAAGAAACAGTCATATTGAAACATTATCCAAATAGTTTTCGAGAAACTTCTCTATTCCAAGAATTACAAGATTTACAGATTGAACAAGTTATTATATGCGGCATGATGACTCATATGTGCATTGATGCTACAGTACGAGCTGCCTTTGATTTTGGCTTTACATGTACATTGATACATGATGCATGTGCAACGAAAGACTTAATCTTTAAAAATGTTTCTATTCCAGCTGTATATATTCACAATACAATTCTAGCTTCCTTAAACGAAGTATACGCTGAGATAATTAGTACAGAAGAATTTTTAAAGCGCGAAAAATCCCTTTAGACTTAACGAGGATATTAAAAAAGCCTACTTCGACACAAAAAGAAAATAATTATCCATCATACATGGTTAATTGGGACAAACACCCTTTCAAATTACAATATAAATTCGTATTCTAGCACATTTTTAATTCCTATAACTCTACGTTCTTATCAAGATGCATAAAAAGAAACACCGCCTTCAGCGAGCAAACTGAAAGCGGTGTCTTCTTGTCTAATCATAGATTTTCCTTCAAATTGTATTATACAGGAAATTTATAAAATTTATACAAAGAAATATGACGAATGGATAAATTTTTCTAACCATTTTGTGTGTTTTTATTTAAATTAAGCAAAAAAATCCAAAATGAGGTAAATTAATGAAGAAAGAGGTGCAACTAATGAAATTTCCAATTCAACGAAATCCATTATTTCCCTTACTCATTATTGCATTATGCCCAATACCTTTTATTCTCTTTTTTAATGAAAAGCTGATATAAGCTCTATTATAATAGATATTATCATTTTACCTATTATACTTATGCTTCTATGGGCATTATTTCATTCTTATCACAAGATTACGAATACACATCTCGTTGCTGTATTTGGCTTTGTCAAAATTATGATTCCACTTCAAAAAATAACTAACATCAGATATACATACAACTTACTTTCCGCTCCCGCCTGGACGTTTAAACGATTAGAAATTACTTATAGCAATTATGATATAGCACTCATATCATTACCAAAAAACCCCGATTTATTTATAGAAAAAATACAAGAAAAATGTCCACTTCTCCAAAATCATTCTATTTAATACACAAAAAGCCCTTCTCGTAACTGAGAAGGGCTTTCTTATACTTCTTATAGAGTTTCAGAAGTAGTTTTTGCTTGCATATGAAGTGCTAAGTAGTCAGGGCCACCAGCTTTAGAGTCTGTACCAGACATGTTAAAGCCACCGAATGGTTGGTAACCTACGATTGCACCAGTACATCCACGGTTGAAGTATAAGTTACCAACGTGGAAGTCTTCACGTGCTTTTTCAATATGTTCACGGTTATTAGAAACAACAGCTCCCGTTAAACCGTATTCTGTATTGTTCGCAATTGCAAGTGCATGATCAAAGTCTTTTGCTTTGCAGAATGCTACAACTGGTCCGAAGATTTCTTCTTTCATAAGACGAGCATCTTCTGCAACGTCAGCAATGATTGTTGGCTTGATGAACCAACCTTTAGAATCATCACCTTCGCCACCTGCTACAAGTTTACCTTCTTCTTTACCAATAGCAACGTAGCTCATTACTTTATCAAATGCAGCTTGATCATTAACTGGTCCCATATTTGTACCTTGTAAAGCTGGGTTTCCTACAGTTAATTCATTTGTTAATTCAATTGCACGATTTAATACGTGATCGTATACATCTTCATGGATTACCGCACGAGAACATGCAGAACATTTTTGTCCTGAGAAACCAAATGCAGATGCAACGATAGATTTTGCTGCTAATTCAAGATCTGCTTCTTTATCAACAACGATTGTATCTTTACCGCCCATTTCAGCGATAACACGTTTTAACCAAATTTGTCCTGGATTTACTTTCGCTGCACGCTCATAAATACGGATACCTACATCACGAGATCCAGTGAAGCTAACGAAACGTGTACGAGGGTGATCTACTAAGTAGTCACCAACTTCAGAACCATTACCTGGAACGAAGTTTACTACGCCGGCTGGTAAGCCAGCTTCTTCTAATACTTCCATAAACTTCGCTGCTACTACAGGAGTTGTACTAGCTGGTTTTAGTAATACTGTGTTACCAGAAACTAAAGCAGCTGTTGTCATCCCTGCCATAATTGCGAATGGGAAGTTCCATGGAGAAATGATAACACCTACTCCTAATGGAATGTAAGAGAAACGATTATATTCAATTGGACGGCTTTCTACTGGAATACCGTCTTTTAATTTCAACATTTGACGACCATAATACTCCATGAAGTCGATTGCTTCTGCTGTATCAGCATCTGCCTCATTCCATGGTTTACCTGCTTCTTTTACAAGAATAGCAGAGAACTCATGCTTTCTACGACGAACGATTGCTGCAGCACGGAATAAAATGTCTGCACGCATTTCTGGTTTTGACTTTCTCCAAGTTTGGAATGTTTCATCCGCTACTTGCATTGCTTTTTCAGCTAACTCACGGCTTGCTTTTGAAACACGACCAACAAGTTCCTCTTTATTTGCAGGGTTTACAGAAACAATTTTGTCTTCTGTAGTGATTTTTTCTCCCCCAATAATTAATGGATAGTCTTGTCCAAGATAAGATTCTACTTTCTTTAAACCTTCTTCAAACGCTAATTTGTTAGCCTCTACTGAAAAATCTGTAAATGGCTCATGTTTGTATGCTACTACCATTATTTTAGCCTCCCCTTAGAAAAACGTTTACATTTTACAACATTATTCTACACGATAATTTAGATTTGTTCAAATATTCTTAGACTTATATTTTTAAAATTAAATAATTTTTTAAATATAATAAATAAAAAAACAACAGGATGCATATGCATCCTGTTATAAAACGTGAACGTATTCCCAGAAATTTTTTCCAATTAACAAAATGGTTACGGCTAAAAATAAAATTCGTATATATCCTACACCCTTTTGAACAGCAAATCTTGAACCGAAATATGCCCCTGCAACCATTGATAAACCCATAATTAAACCATATTTAAACTGAATTGCGCCTAAAAATAAAAATGTAATCAATGATACAATATTGCTAACAAAATTTAAAATTCGACCAGATGCTGCTGCACCGATAAAATCCAACCCAATTAATAAAAATGCAAAAATTAAAAATGAACCTGTGCCCGGTCCAAAAAAACCGTCATAAAATCCAAGCATTAAAATGACAAAATAAAATAATAATGTTTTTCCTTTCGTCATTTTCTTATAGGTAGATACACTACCCCAATCTTTTTTTAGAATAATGTAAATGGCAATTAATACAAGTAAAACTAGCACAAGAGGCCGCAAAACAGCTGGCGGGATGTACTTGACAATAAATGCCCCTGCAACTGCCCCAACAATTGTGAAAGGAATGAGCTTTCCTACAATGCGAAAATCTACTTTTTTAGAACGAATAAAATAAACCGTACTCGTAAATGATCCCATTGTTGCTGCCAATTTATTTGTAGCAATAGCTGAAGCCGGCGGCAGCCCAATAAACATAAGTGCTGGAAGGGAAATTAAACCGCCTCCCCCAACCACAGAGTCGATAAATGACGCTAAAAAACCGAAAGCAATGAGTAGTATAATGACTTGCAAATTTAAATCTTCCATCTGTACTTTCCCTCTATCCCCTTTTAATTAACAACATTAAAAATTATAACAAAATTTCTAATATAAAGTGAAACTTTAATCAGCCCTCACCAATCGGGCTTTTACGGGCAGTCTATCTCCCACCTAACTTCTTTAGAAAAGCGAAAGCAGCTCGCTCAGAATCGCAGGACGCCCTCGCCTAAGGCGGAGAGGCGCTTTTTGCCTCGTCCGAAGGGGCGAAACGACCGGAGATTCTAGCCGCTAGAGCTGGACAATGCTTTCACCAAATTTTAAGGTGGGAGTATTACCGCCCGCGAATATCGGGATAAAGTGGAACTTCCTGACAAAAGATATGAATGTTGTAAATAATACAACAAAAAAGGCCGTTCCTATAATAAGGAACGACTTCTTCTTAATCTAAAATTTGGACAAACGGTTTATCTTGCTTCACATCACGAATAATAATCGCTTCTGGACGTTCTACCGACTTAATCGTTACTTGCACTTTAACATAGTTAGGAAAATCCTCCATGACGTACCCAGCTACAAATTGTGTAAATCCAATGATTTCCGCTTTTCCACTAAACTGAACTGGAATCTCAAGCTTCATTTCTTTTAATTGACCGTCTTTATAGAAGCCCCTGCCAACAACTGCAGTATAATCATCTTTAAAATACTCTGCTATATGAGTATTAAAATTCTTTACGTTTGTTGCATCTTGACGATAATCTGAGTCTGCTGCATTCGAAGGGAACAAATAATACTTTTCATCTATCGCTTTCCAACTGTCAACTTTGTTACTACCTTTATCAACTGTTGCATATGATAAATATGAACCTGGTACAAGTGAAGATTTCGCTTCTTGTCGATAAATCGCAAATGTAATTGGGACATTTTTTAATTCATCTTTCTGTTGCAAAATCGGTAAAATTTCTTGGGCCATTTTTTGCCCTTCTTCTAGCAATGTTTTATCATCAAGTTTTTGTTCACGCGGATAACCGTGTTCTTCTGCATAATAATTAACGGAATTCATCGCAAGACCAATGACAACTCCGCCTAACTCCGCTTGTTTGTTATCTGTTATTTTTATATAATCTTGTTCTAAAATTTGTGCTAAATAAAGTGGACTCTTTTCATTTCTTGCTGTTAATGTTTCTGATTCTCCGGCTGATAACTCTGGATTTAAACCATTTGGCAGCTTCTTCTTCGCTATTTTTTCTAAATTAGCTTGCGCCTCAGGCGTACGTTTCCTGCCCAATAACGCTTGTATTGTATCTTTATCTAAATATTTTCCGCCCTGCAATACATAATCTTTCGTACTAAATGATTCTTTCGCAATGCGCATTAATCCTGTTTCAAATTCATCAACATCTAAACGGGTATTTAATCCTTGGACAACTAACCCACGTGCTGAACCTGCGTCAGATGAAGCAACTGCTGTTTTGTAGAAATCATCTGAAATAGAGTATTTCGGAATAATCGCTTGGCTTTTGGAATTACCTGTTTTGTCCACAACTTTATCTTCTTTTTTCAAACTAGTGCTACATCCACTGAGAAGTAACCCAAGACTTAACACTGTTAATATCACTTTTTTCATGGTAACTTTGCACCTCTTAATTATTGAGCTCTTGTAAGAACCTCTCTTCATCCCAAATCTCAACGTTATGTTTTTGCGCTTGTGCTAACTTAGAGCCAGCAGCTTCTCCTGCAATGACTAAATCTGTACTTTTGCTCACACTACCTGTGACCTTTCCGCCAAGCGCTTCAATTTTTTTCTTCGCTTCACTGCGCCCCATCACTTCAAGTTTACCAGTTAAAACAACTGTTTTTCCTGCAAAGTAAGACTCAACATTTTCTAAATCTGCTCGTTTTATTCCTTTATAAATCATATTTACGCCATATGATTTAAATTGCTGTAATAGCTCTTGTACATCTTCATTGTCAAAATACGTAACGATAGATTGCGCCATTTTTTCGCCGATCTCGTTAATTGTTGTAAGCTCTTCTTCTGTCGCCTTCGCTATGTGATCCATCGTTTCATAATGTTCCGCTAATGTACGAGCAGCTTTTGCACCAACGTGGCGAATACCAAGACCGAACAACAATCGCTCCAGTGAATTTTCTTTTGAAGTTTCAATTGCTTGTACTAAGTTTGACGCAGATTTCTCTCCAAAACGTTCTAGCTGTAATAGTTGTTCTTTCGTTAATGTATAAAGATCTGCAAACGTACGAATATAATTCGCATCAAATAACTGCGTAATCACACGTTCACCTAATCCGTCAATATTCATTGCATTACGTGATACGAAGTGAATTAATCCTTCTCGAATTTGCGCTGGACATGCTGGATTAATACAGCGAAGCGCAACCTCTTCTTCTAAACGAACAAGTTCGCTTTCACATGCCGGACAATGCGTTGGCATATGGAATTCCTCTTCTTCACCTGTACGGCGGTCTAGAATAACATTTACAACCTCAGGAATAATGTCTCCAGCTTTTTTTACAACAACATAGTCGCCAATGCGAATATCTTTTTCACGAATTAAGTCTTCATTGTGTAAGGAAGCACGGCGGACAATTGTTCCTGCAACGCGCACTGGTTCTAATTCAGCGGTTGGTGTTACCACACCTGTACGTCCGACACTTAGTTCAATACCCGTCAGCTTCGTAACAACTTCCTCAGCTGGGAATTTATACGCAATTGCCCATCTCGGACTTTTTGCTGTTGTTCCTAAGCTTTCCTGAAGTGACACATCATCTACTTTAATAACGATGCCATCAATTTCATAATCAAGATGCGGACGTTTTTCTTGCCAATCTTGTACATAATGAATGACCTCATCAATTGTTTCGCAAACTTGGCGATTAGGGTTTGTTTTAAACCCCAGCTCCCCTAAAAGGTTTAACGATTCACTATGCGATGTGATCGTCTTTCCTTCTAAATCGGTAAGTCCATATACAAATAAAGATAAATTACGCTTTGCCGCAATTTTTGGATCAAGCTGACGCAACGAACCCGCTGCTGCATTACGAGGGTTCGCAAATACAGCTTCACCGTTCTGTTCTTTTTCTTCATTTAATTTAACAAATGAACGTTTCGGCATGTACGCTTCACCGCGCGCCTCTAGCGTCACTTCTTCTGTTAAACGGAGAGGAATTGCTTTAATTGTTTTTAAATTTTGTGTGATATCCTCACCCGTTATACCATCACCACGAGTTGCGCCTTGAATGAAGCGTCCTTTTTCATAATGAAGGGAAACGGCAAGTCCGTCAATTTTTAATTCACACACATATCTTACATTTTGCCCGTCAATTCCTTGACGTACCTTGCGATCAAAATCACGTAAATCTCCTTCATTAAAAGCATTCCCTAAACTTAACATCGGTGATTTATGCGTTACTTTCTCAAAAATATCAAGAACCTCTCCGCCAACGCGAACGGACGGAGAATCTTCTGTAAATAATTCTGGATGTTCTGTTTCTAATTTTATAAGTTCTTGCATATGACGATCATACTCTGCATCAGATACAGATGGATTATCTAGCACATGATACTCATAATTAAACTTATTTAAAATGTCACGAAGCTCTTCAATGCGCTTTTGTGCTGCTTCTTTCGACATAACCTCATTCCTTTCTTACACTTTCGTAACTGGCGCAAATTTAGCCAATAATCGTTTAATACCAATTGGACTTGGGAACGCGATATCTAATTCTTTCGCATCGCCTTCGCCTTTCACACTCACAACCGTACCAATACCCCATTTTTGATGTGATGCTTTATCACCAACTGACCAGCCAATTTGTTCACCGCCTGTTGTTTTCGCAGCAGGACGAACAAAGGCTGAGCGTGAACGAGTTGTTGTTGTCGTTGTAGTCGTAGGTTTTGACTTTGTACTAAAGCTTTCCCGCTTTGGTTTTACTTCATGAAGCGTTTCAATAAGATCCTCTGGAATTTCAGAGATGAAACGTGATTCTTTATTCATGCTTGTTCTACCAAATATCGTTCGCATTTGAGCATTCGTTACGTACAATTCTTCTTCTGCACGTGTAATACCAACGTATGCTAAGCGGCGTTCTTCTTGCATTTCATCTTCTTCCATTAAAGAGCGCGTATGCGGGAAAATCCCTTCTTCTAATCCTAAAATGAAGACGACAGGGAATTCCAATCCTTTTGCCGAGTGCATTGTCATTAAAATCACTTCTTCGCCAGCGGTTGGATCTTCGTCTACACGGTCAATATCAGCAACAAGTGCTAAATCAGTTAAGAAAGCAACAAGGCTCTTATCTTCGCTTTGTGATTCAAACGTTTGTGTAACAGATAAGAATTCTTCTAAGTTTTCTAAGCGTCCTTCTGATTCTAATGTACGTTCATTCTTCAACGCATCACGATAACCTGTTTTCTCTAATACTTCCTCAACAAGCTCTGTTACTGATAAATACTCTTGCATGTTCACCCAATTATGAAGCTGCTTTGCAAATTCGGCTACTGTCTTCGTAATTTTTGCACTTAGTCCAACGTGTTCAATTTCATCTAATACAGCCGTCAGCGGAAGACCATTTTGCACGCCATAATTAATAATTTTATCAATAGATGTTGCTCCAACACCGCGTTTTGGTACATTAATAATACGAGCGAAACTAATTTCATCATCAGGATTCGCAATTAAACGTAAATATGCCAATATATCTTTAATTTCTTTACGATCGTAGAACTTAATTCCACCGACAATTTTATAGGGAATATTGGACTTCAGGAAAATCTCCTCGACCATACGAGACTGAGCATTTGTACGATATAGTACCGCAAAGTCTGTGTACTTTCGATTGCCTATTTGCACTTCATCACGAATTTTTTTCGCGACAAAGTAAGCCTCATCCTTTTCAGTTGCAGCACGGTAATACGAAATTTTACTCCCTACTTGATTATCCGTCCATAACTTCTTCGGTCTACGGTTCATATTATTTTCAATAACAGCATTCGCTGCGTTTAAAATACTTTGCGTCGAGCGATAGTTTTGCTCCAGTAAAATAACCTGTGCATTTTCATAATCTTTTTCAAACGACAAGATATTAGAAATATCTGCCCCGCGCCAGCGATAAATCGATTGATCCGAGTCACCGACTACGCAAAGGTTTTTAAAACGAGCAGCCAATTTATTAACAAGAATGTACTGAGCACGGTTCGTATCTTGATACTCATCAACGTGAATATATTGGAATTTACGTTGATAAAACTCCAGTACTTCTGGTATACGCTCAAATAATTGAATCGTCGTCATGATTAAATCATCAAAATCAAGCGCATTATTTTTGAGAAGACGCTTTTGATACTCTGTATACACATCGCTTGTCATCTTTTCGTATGGATCTGCAATTGAGATTTCCTTCGCATATTTTTCTGCAGATAACAATTCATTTTTCGCATTACTAATTGTCGCAAGAACAGAACGAGGTTCAAACTTCTTCGGATCAATATTGCGCTCTTTCATAATTTTTTTCACAACTGTTAATTGGTCGCTTGCATCTAAAATCGTAAAGTTACGATTAATACCGATGCGATCAATATCGCGTCGTAAAATGCGAACACACATGGAGTGGAATGTTGAAATCCAAATATCCTCTGCTTCTGGACCAACCAGCTTATCAATACGCTCACGCATTTCACGTGCTGCTTTATTTGTAAACGTAATCGCTAATACATTCCACGGTGCAACACCTTTTTCACCAAGTAAATAAGCAATTCGGTGCGTTAACACACGCGTCTTACCACTACCAGCACCTGCCATAAGTAACAGCGGTCCAGCCGTTGCTTGTACAGCTTTTTGCTGCTGCGGATTTAATCCTGTTAATAATTTTTCTGTTATACTCATGTATTCGGTCACCTACTCTCCTTTTACAGCCTTTACTGTTGCTAAAGCTTTCTTTATATCTTCATAAATTACATTTCCAACGACAACTGTATCCGCGTACAGTGCCATTTCCCTCGCTTGATCTGCGCTTGCAATTCCGCCGCCGTAATATAATGTTGCATTTTGCAGTTCGGTTTTCACTTTTCTTACGAGTTCCACATCTCCATATGTGCCGCTGTATTCTAAATAGAAAATTGGTAAATGAAGAAGTTTGTCAGCCATACGTGCATATGCAATCACATCATCTTCTGATAACTCACAATTTGCTTCTGTTACCTTTGCCACTTTCGCTTCTGGATTTAGTACGCAGTACCCTTGCATAAAAATTTCATCCCAGTTCATAATATCTCCAAACTCTTTCAGTGCCGTATGGTGAAGGCCTGTTACCCATTCCACCTTTTGACTATTTAATACACTTGGGATGTAATAAAAATCGAATCCTGGTGTAATAGAATCCAGCGTTGAAACTTCTAATACACAAGGAACCGCATATCTACGAATGCTTACTAGCATATGCAATACATTATCAATTGTAATTCCATCGCTTCCGCCAACAATAACAGCGTCCGTTCCTGATTCACAAATAAGCTCTAAATGTTCATCACTTAACTCCTTATTCGGGTCAAGTTTAAATACATGTTTCCACTGTGAAATATCGTACATGAAAACACCCTTTCTTTTTATCTAATCGCCTTTACACATTCTTTCATTATAACAAAAAATACTATGCTGACACACGTTCCACCAACATCTTTTTCTACGTCAAATGTTGGATTGTATATAGAGAAAGTATGAAAGGAACAATAACTCTTGAAATAGATATTTCTATTTTAAAGCTGATGAAGAGGGAGTGAATATCTTGTTCAAACAAAACATCGGCACAATGAATGCCTTTATTCGTATTACCATTGGTCTTGTTCTGCTTAGCTGCAATACAGCAAAGCTTACAAGAAGACCATGGTGTATTTGGTCCAAAATTATGCTTTGGGTTGGAGCAATGAAAATTGCAGAAGGAATCGTTCGTTTCTGTCCTATTGTAGCAGCATGTAAACTTGGTAAATATATGAATATCCCGGATTTAAAAATGCCTGGCATGGATTTTATGAAGAATGGACAATCTAATAAACAAGAAGCTCATCATACCTCTCATAACGAAGAAAAAACAAGTTCTGGAAGTTATGATGCTTCTGATAAGGAAATTGAGTCTGAACTTGAAAAGGCTCTTATGTCCAAACCGCTTTGAATCATTTGTCACTATGCAAGATGCTCTAAAAGAAACTTAGCTGCTGCAGTGGGCGGCTAAGTTTTCTTTTATTTTACCACAAACAAGAACTAATGTTCGTTTTTGTTATTTTTTTATTTCTTTTGAAAAATTAGGATATAAACTTATTGTCATCTTTGATATAAAAGTGATATCATTTTTATATCAAAGGGGGAAGAAATATGAAAGAAAAACAAGTATTTCATGTAAATGGTTTTTTAGGACTGCTTGCAGTTCTAGTTTTAATTGGAATTGGTATATTCAGTCTTATTAATGAATTATTTGCTATTGGCATTCCATCCTTTTTATTAGCAGCAATCCTTGCAAGTAGTATTGGCACTGTTCAGCCAAACCAAGCAAAAGTAATTACATTTTTCGGTAACTATTTAGGAACAATTCGTGAAACTGGTCTGTTTTTAACAGTTCCATTTTCACTTCGTCAAACTGTTTCACTACGCGTGGAGAACTTTAATAGTCAGACATTAAAAGTAAATGATGTAGACGGAAACCCAATTGAAATTGCCGCTGTTGTTGTTTACAAAGTCGTTGACTCCGCAAAAGCAATCTTTGGTGTCGAACATTATGATGCCTTCGTAGAAATTCAAAGTGAAACAGCAATTCGCCATGTGGCAACGAAATATCCGTATGATAATTTCCAAGATGAAAGCATCATTACACTGCGTGGAAACTCAGAAGAGATTTCTGAAGAGTTAAAACGAGAATTAGAAGCGCGTTTAGAGATTGCAGGAGTAGAAGTAATCGAAACTCGTTTAACACACTTAGCTTACGCAACAGAAATTGCACACGCAATGCTTCAGCGCCAACAAGCAAAAGCAGTATTAGCCGCACGAAAAGAAATTGTAGAAGGTGCCGTACAAATGGCGAAAGATTCTATTCAAAAACTAGATGAAGAAGGTATACTTGATTTAGATGACGAGCGCAAAGCAAATATGGTCAATAACTTATTAGTTGCCATTGTTTCAGATAAAGGAGCACAGCCAGTCATTAATGCAGGAAGTCTATATTAAAGGTTGTCAGTAATTATGGCTAAAAAGAAAAGCTTTCCATTACGAATCGATCCCGAGTTATACGCAGTTATTGAAAAATGGGCAAACGACGAATTTAGAAGCGTAAATGGTCACATTGAATATTTACTTCGCGAGATGGCAAAGCAAAAAGGTAAGATAAAAAAAGAAAACGAGTCCTAACTTTTTAACAGTTAGGACTCGTTTTTCTTTTAGGGATATCGTCATCAAGCCAAGCTTAAGTAAGAATTAATATGAACTACTTACAAATCTACATAAAATTTCATTACTGATTTGGATGCGTCTCTTTCAAAAAACTTACAGATTGTTTGATTAACTCTTTTAGAACATGAATATCAACGTCCGCTACTTTATTAATATATATACATGATTTTCCAGACGTGTATTTTCCAAAGTTTTTTAATAGCTCTTCTCGCCTAGGGTCACCATTTGCAAAATATAAACTAATTTTGGCTTTTCTGGGGGAAAAGCTTACTAATGGGGCATCTCCTTCATGACCAGATTCATATTTATAATGGTATGTTCCAAATCCGATAATGCTCGGTCCCCACATTTTTGCTGTATAGCCCGTTGTTTCAGTAAATATATCTAATAATCGATATGCACTTTCTCGTTTTTTAAGACTTTCAACATTTTCAATAAACTCAATTACGCTATTGTCGGTTTCTGTTGTTTTGAGTTTGTACATATTAAAGGCCCCCTTTTTAGATATCGGTTTCATCACATCCATACTTATAATATAGAGGTCACTATACATATCCATCAAGTTAAGATGAAGTGAAACTTCCATCAGTTAATCCTCACCTATATTCTTTACTTCTCTCTCAATCTTGAGGTGAGAGTATTACTGCCCAAATAAAATAAAAGGATTCAAAGCAAAATGTACTTTCGCTTTGAATCCTTATTTCGTCACCTTAAGGAGTGCAACCCGCTCAATTATCAACATTATTGTTTAACAGAGCCAGTATTTAAAGGAGATTTTCACAACCTCTAGCAATCTACTTTCGCAATTGCGCGGTACCCTATATCACTTCGATAAAATAAACCATCACTTTCAATTTTCGCTACTTCTTCGTACACCTTATCTTTCGCTGCTTGTAAGTCTTTTCCTTTACAAGCAACAAATAATACACGGCCGCCGTTAGTTACAAATTCTCCATCCTTAACATCTGTTCCGGCATGAAATACGATAACATCTTCCAATGTTTCTAGTCCTCGAATTACAGCACCTTTTTCGTAAGCTTCTGGATATCCCTTAGAAGCTAATACAACACCAATTACTGCTTCTTCAGACCACTCTAAAGTAAGTTCTGTTCCATCTAGTACATGATTACATACATCAACTAAATCGCTTTCTAACCGAGGTAAGATTACTTCTGTTTCTGGATCGCCAAATCGAGCATTGAATTCAATTACTTTCGGCCCTTCGCTTGTTAAAATAAGCCCTGCATATAAAATACCTGTGAAAGAACGTCCTTCTTGTATCATCGCCTCAGCTGTTGGATGTAGAACAGTTTCAATCGCTTGTTCTACTGCTGATTGCGGAATTTGTGGTACCGGAGAATAAGCACCCATTCCGCCTGTATTTGGTCCTTTATCACCATCAAAAGCACGTTTATGATCTTGTGCAATTACCATTGGATATACAGTTGCTCCGTTTACAAATGCCATAAGTGAAAATTCTTGGCCGTCTAAAAATTCTTCAATGACAACCTTTTTGCTTGCTTCTCCAAACTTTACATCTTGCAGCATTTCTTTTACAGCTTGCAATGCTTCTTCTAACGTCATTGCAACAGTTACGCCTTTACCAGCTGCTAGGCCATCTGCTTTAATAACAATTGGTGCGCCAACTTTTTCAATGTATTGCACAGCTGCTTCATACTCTGTAAATGTTTCATATGCCGCTGTTGGAATATCATACTTTTTCATAAGCTCTTTCGTAAAAGCTTTACTACCTTCAATAACGGCCGCCTTGCTATTTGGTCCAAAGACGCGAAGACCTTCTGCTTCAAAACGATCAACGATTCCGTTCATAAGCGGGATTTCTGGGCCAACAAACGTTAAACCAATATGATTTTCTTTCGCAAAAGTAATAAGCGCATCAAAATCATTTTCATCGATCGCTACAGGTGTTGCTACATCTTTCATACCTTCATTTCCCGGCGCTACATAAACGGTCTCTACTTGCTCTGATTGTGCAAATTTCCACGCTAATGCATGCTCACGTCCACCACGGCCGATTACTAAAACATTCATATTTCATCCTCCATTATTCGAATAAGTACAAAATAGGAGCTTCTCTGCTCCTATTTCGTTTCTAAATTAATGTTTGAAATGACGTACTCCAGTGAATACCATCGCGATGCCATACTCGTCCGCTTTTTTAATTGAATCTTCGTCACGAATAGAACCGCCTGGTTGAATGATTGCTGTAACGCCGGCTTTAGCCGCTTCTTCTACTGTATCTGGCATTGGGAAGTATGCATCAGATGCAAGTGCACTTCCTTGCGATTTTTCACCCGCTTGTGTAATTGCAATTTTTGCTGATCCAACGCGGTTCATTTGCCCTGCACCAACACCAATTGTCATATTATCTTTTGCTAGAACAATCGCATTAGATTTTACATGTTTCACAACTTTCCATGCTAATTTCAGATCGTTCCACTCTTGCTCTGTTGGTTCACGTTTTGTTGGAATTGTAATTGTCGCATCTTCTAATGCTAATGTATCCTCTTCTTGTACAAGTAAACCCCCTTGTACGGAAGTCAGCTTTTTACTTGCTGTTTCTGCCTTTGCGATATCGATAGTTAACAAGCGTAAATTTTTCTTACTTTGTAGTACTTCTAACGCTTCTTCTGAGAAAGAAGGTGCAATAATGATTTCTAAGAAAATCTCATGTAATTTTTCTGCTGTTGCTTTATCAATTTCACGGTTTGCTGCAATAATACCACCGAAGATTGATACCGGATCTGCTTCGTATGCACGTGTATATGCTTCATAAATATCATCCCCAACACCAACGCCGCATGGATTCATATGTTTTACAGCTACAACTGCTGGCTCTGTAAACTCTTTAACGATGCTCATTGCTGCATCTGCATCATTTATATTATTGTAAGACAGCTCTTTGCCATGTAACTGCTCTGCATAAGCAATCGAAGAAGCTGCTGCAAACGGTGCTTTATAGAATGTTGCTTTTTGATGCGGATTTTCGCCATAACGTAAATCTTGTTTTTTCTCAAACGTAACAGTTAACGTTTCAGGGCTTTCTTCTCCTGTTTGTTCTGTTAAATAGTTTGAAATTAATGCATCATATGCCGCTGTATGACGGAATACTTTTGCTGCTAATTTACGTTTTGTTTCTTTTGAAACTTCTCCGCTTTCCTTTAATTCCCCTAATACAACATCGTAGTCTGTTGGATCTACAATAACTGATACAAACTCATGGTTTTTCGCAGCAGATCGAATCATTGTTGGTCCGCCAATATCAATATTTTCAATTGCATCAATAAATGTCACGTCTGGCTTTGCAACCGTTTCTTTAAATGGATATAAGTTTACAACAACAAAGTCAATTGGCTGAATGCCAAGCTCATTCATTTGGGACATATGCGTTTCATTATCACGTACTGCAAGCAATCCACCATGAATGTTTGGGTGTAATGTTTTCACACGACCGTCCATAATTTCTGGAAAACCTGTTACTTCAGAAATCCCAATCACTTGTAAGCCGTTTTCTTCTAATAATTTTTTCGTTCCACCTGTTGAAATAACTTCAATACCTTGCTCAAGTAATCCTTTTACAAACTCTACAACTCCAGCTTTATTTGAAACACTTACTAATGCACGCTTTTTCATTTATTCTTCACCCCTAGTTGTATTAAAATGCTGCTCTTATGACTTTACTTCAGAATGTAATAAAGATTTCACCGTATCCACGTACAATCTATGTTCGACAAGTTGAATTTTCTTTTGTAAACTTTCTCGTGTATCATTTTCAGAAACTGCTACCGCTTCCTGCGCGATAATTGGACCTGTATCCATTCCTGCATCCACGTAATGGATTGTTACTCCTGTTACTTTCACACCAGCTTCAATCGCTTGCCCAACTGCATCTTTTCCTGGAAAACTTGGCAATAACGACGGATGAATGTTAACAATTCTTCCCCCATAAGCAGCTAGTAACGTTGGACCAATTAAACGCATATATCCTGCTAAAATAATCCAATCAATCTCGGATTCTTGCAATTTCTTTAATATTTCTTGTTCAAATGCTTCCTTTGATTCATAATCTTTCGCTGAAAAGGCAAAGCAAGGAACATGATGATCATTTGCACGCTCGACAACACGTGCGCTAGGTTGGTCACATACAAGTAAACTAAGCTGTACATCTAATTTTCCAGCTTCTACCGCATCCACAAGTGCTTGAAAGTTAGAACCACTTCCTGAAGCAAAAATTGCTACTCGGCTCATGATTGCGCTCCTCCATTAAATGTAACCCCTGAACCTTGTACAGTGCGTCCGATGATACGAGCTGTTTCGCCTTGTTCTTCTAAAAGCTTAATAGCACCTTCTGCATCTTCTTCTTTGACCGCTACTACCATACCAATACCCATGTTAAAAATATTGAACATTTCTTCTCTATTTAATTGACCAACTTCTTGCAGTAAATTAAAGATTGGATGAACTGTCCAAGAACCAAGTTCAATTTCTGCTCCAATGCCGTCTGGTAACATACGTGGAATATTTTCAATAAATCCGCCACCAGTAATATGAGCCATACCACTTACGTTATATTTCTTCAATAGTTCTAAAATAGGTTTGACATAAATTTTCGTTGGTTTTAATAGCTCCTCACCAAGTGGTAGTTCTAAACGATCATAAATACGATCAAGTGAAAGCTTTCCATCTTCTAACAATACTTTACGTACAAGAGAGTAACCATTACTATGAATTCCGCTAGAAGCAAGTCCGATTAATACTTGATTTGCTTCAATGGATTGTCCTGTAACAATTTTCTTTTTATCAACAATACCAACTGTAAAACCAGCTAAGTCATATTCTTCTTCAGAATACATACCTGGCATTTCAGCTGTTTCTCCACCGATTAGTGAACAACCAGCCTGACGGCACCCTTCTGCAATTCCTTTGACGATGTTTTCAATTTTACTAGGTTCTGCTTTACCACAAGCAATATAATCTAGGAAAAAGAGCGGTTCTGCCCCTTGAACAACAATATCGTTCACACACATTGCAACTGCATCGATGCCGATTGTGTCATGCTTGTCCATCATGAAAGCGAGCATTAATTTTGTTCCTACACCATCTGTTCCAGATACTAATACTGGCTCTTCTAATGCAAATTTTGAAAGATCAAACATTCCTCCAAAACCGCCCAAGCCACCTAGCACTTCTTTTCTCATCGTTGTTTGCACATGTTTTTTCATGCGAGATACCGCTTCATATCCAGCTTCAATATCTACTCCTGCTTGCTTATATGCATTCGCCATCGTTTCTATACACCTCGTCTTTTTATACTGAAAGAATTTCTCCCGTCTACCGAACAGTAAAACTATAAAACTTCAAGAAAAGCAAGCTTCTACACAGCATATAGTAGAAGCTGCTATACTTTCTTATTGCTCTACTTTATTTCATACTTTCTAACAGCTCTTGTTCGTAATCATAAAGAGCGGTTGGATAATCTCCATTAAAATAAGCCATACATAAACCGCCATATTTCCCTTCATATGGGCGTCCAATTGCATCAATTAAACCCTCTTCACTTAAAAACGTTAAAGAGTCTGCTCCAATGATTTGACGAATTTCTTCTATTGAATGATTTGCTGCGATTAATTCTTTTCTTGTTTGAATATCAATTCCATAGAAGCACGGATACTTAAGCGGCGGCGAAGCAATTCTTACATGTACTTCTGTTGCCCCAGCTTCGCGAAGCATACGAACAATTCGCTTACTTGTTGTACCACGCACAATAGAATCGTCGATCATAACAACACGTTTCCCTTCAACAACACCACGTACTGCTGAAAGTTTCATTTTTACACCTTGCTCACGTAATTCTTGGGAAGGTTGAATAAAGGTACGTCCAACGTAACGATTCTTAATTAACCCTAATTCATAAGGAATTCCTGTCGCTTCCGCGTAGCCGATTGCAGCCGAAATACTAGAGTCCGGTACACCTGTTACAACATCTGCTTCAATCGGAGCTTCCTGTGCTAACAATTTCCCCATATTTTTACGTGCTGCATGAACGTTAACGCCAGCAATGTTTGAATCAGGGCGAGCGAAATAAATATACTCCATACTACAAATTGCATGTTCTACATCATTTGTATAGCGATCTGCATGTATTCCCTCATCATTAATAATAATAATTTCTCCAGGCTCTACATCACGAATGTATGTTGCACCAACAACATCAAATGCACATGTTTCAGATGCTACAACGTACGCATCTCCCATCTTTCCAATTGAAAGAGGTCTGAATCCATTTGGATCTAATGCAACAATCATTTCGTTTCCTGTTAATAATAAATAGGCAAAAGCACCTTTTACTTTGTTTAGTGCATCTTTTACACTTTCAATTAATGTACCTTTTGTATTGCGCTTAATTAAATGAAGCAATACTTCTGTGTCCGAACTTGTTTGAAAGATACTTCCTTCTGCTTCTAATTCACGACGAAGCATTTTTGCGTTAATTAAATTACCGTTATGAGCTAATGCCATACTATGGTCTGAGAAGCGAAATAACAGTGGTTGAACATTTGCAACTTCAGCGCCGCCTGCTGTCGCATAACGAACGTGCCCAATCGCCGATTTTCCGTCTAAGCCTTCTAGCTCACCGCGTGAAAACACTTCTGATATTAAACCAAGCCCTTTATGACCAATGATTTTCTCCCCATGATTTACAACAATGCCAGCGCCTTCTTGACCACGGTGCTGCAAGCTATGCAGTCCATAATACGTAACTTGAGCTGCATTTTCATGCCCCCAAATTCCGAAAACGCCACATTCTTCATTTAGCCCCTTTATTTCATTAAGCATGGAATAGCCCCTTTCCAAGCCTTTCTCATTTCATCAACATCCGCTGTAAGCAATACTTCGTTTTCTTCATTACGAACTGTTAATGTATTTGCACTTGTTACTTCTCCAACATAAAGTGCATCTACCATATTTTCAAACGCTTCTTTTTGCTCACGTTTTACCGTAACAACAAAGCGAGATTGTGATTCTGCAAATAACATCGCTGTTGCTTCTCCAGCTAACTTCACATCTGCACCTAATCCATTTGCACCCATTGCACTTTCTGCGAAAGCAACTGCTAATCCGCCTTCTGCAACGTCATGCGCTGATTGTACAAGGCCTTTTTGAATAGCTGCTAGTAATTGTTTTTGACGTTTTTCTTCTACTTCTAAATCGATGCTTGGTGCCTGACCGAAGATTTTACCATGTAACATTTTTTGTAGCTCACTACCGCCAAACTCAGCTTTCGTTTCACCGATTACATAAACAAGATCGCCAGCTTGCTTAAACTCTTGCGTTGTTACATGCTTCACGTCATGTACAAGACCAACCATACCAACAGTTGGTGTTGGGTATACTGCCTCACCGCTGCGTTCGTTGTACATTGATACGTTTCCGCCAATAACAGGTGTATTTAACTTGCGACATGCTTCGCTCATACCATCTACTGATTTCTCAATTTGCCAGAAGATTTCTGGCTTTTCTGGGTTACCAAAGTTTAAGCAATCTGTAATTGCAAGCGGCTCACCGCCAGAACATACAATATTACGAGCTGCTTCTGCCACAGCAATTTTCCCGCCCATTTCTGGGTCTAAATAAATGTAGCGAGAGTTACAATCTGTTGTCATTGCTAATGCTTTCTCTGTTCCGCGTACACGAACAACTGCTGCATCAGATCCTGGTGTAACAACTGTGCTTGTGCGTACTTGATAATCATATTGATCATATACCCACTCTTTACTTGCAATCGTTGGTTGTTGTAATAGAGATAATAATGTTTCTTTATAATTCTCTACTTTTGGTGTTTCCATCTTCATTTGTTGGAACTCTGCAAAATACGCTGCTTCTTTTGAAGGCTTATGATAAACAGGTGCTTCTTCTGCTAATGCATCAGCCGGCACTTCTGCAACCATTTCTCCTTTATGGAATAAACGAAGCATTTTATCTTCTGTTACTTTTCCCATTGTCACTGCCGCAAGACCGTATTTTTCAAATAAATCTACAATCTCTTGCTCTCTGCCTTTTTTCACGACGATTAACATACGCTCTTGTGATTCAGAAAGCATCATCTCATATGGTGTCATACCTGTTTCACGCTGTGGTACGTCATCTAGGTACATTTCAATACCCATACCTGCTTTACTTGCCATCTCTGCAGAAGATGATGTTAAGCCTGCTGCTCCCATATCTTGAATACCGACAAGTGCATCGGATTTGATAAGCTCTAAGCATGCCTCAATTAAAAGCTTCTCCATAAATGGATCGCCTACTTGTACCGCTGGGCGTTTTGCATCGGAATCCTCAGATAGTTCTTCTGATGCAAATGTTGCACCGTGAATACCGTCACGACCAGTTGCTGCACCAACATACATTACTGTATTACCAGCACCGTGCGCTTGACCTTTTTTAATATCTTCATGGTTAATCAAACCAACACACATTGCATTTACAAGTGGATTTCCTTCATAGCATGGATCAAATTGTACTTCTCCGCCTACAGTTGGAATTCCAATGCAGTTACCGTATCCTGCAATACCTGCTACAACTTCTTCAAATAAATATTTCACGCGTGGTGATTGTAGCTCACCAAAGCGAAGTGAATTTAACATAGCAATTGGACGTGCTCCCATAGAAAACACATCACGTATAATACCGCCAACCCCTGTTGCAGCACCTTGATACGGCTCAATTGCAGATGGATGGTTATGACTTTCCATTTTAAATACTACCGCTTGATTGTCACCGATATCTACGATACCAGCACCTTCACCAGGACCTTGTAATACACGTTCACCAGTCGTTGGGAACTTACGAAGAACTGGCTTTGAGTTTTTATAACTACAATGTTCTGACCACATAACAGAGAATAATCCTGTTTCTGTATAGTTTGGAAGACGACCTAAAATCTTTTCAACCATTGCAAATTCTTCGTCTGTTAATCCCATTTCTGCATAAATGCGATCTTCTTTAATTTGAGTTGGATTTGGCTCAAGCAGTAACGACATATGTTTCCCTCCAATGTTTCAAAATAGATTGAAATACTTTTAGACCATCCGCTCCTCCAAGTAATTCATCAACAGCACGCTCTGGGTGCGGCATCATGCCAAGTACATTCCCTTGTTCATTTACAATCCCTGCAATATCTGAAACGCTTCCGTTTGGATTCTCTACATAACGGAACGCGATTTGATTATTTACTTCTAACTGTTTCAATGTTGCTTCATCACAGTAGTAGTTTCCTTCACCATGAGCAATCGGAATATCGATAACTTCATCTTTCTCATATTGCGACGTGAACATTGTTGTATTATTTTCAACACGAAGCTGAACAGTGCGGCACATAAATTTTAAGTTTTTATTGCGAATTAATGCACCTGGCAGCAATCCAGACTCTACTAGAATTTGAAAACCGTTACATACACCTAAAATTGGTTTTCCTGCTTCAGCTGCTTTTCGTACACCTTTCATTGCGTTTGCAAAGCGAGAAATAGCTCCGCAGCGAAGATAATCTCCGTAAGAGAAACCGCCTGGTAGTAAAATTCCATCGTACTCATCTAAGTTTTCTGTATCATGCCAAACGTAGTCTACATCTTGGCCAAGCTCATCTTTAATTGCATGAAACATATCCACATCACAGTTCGAACCTGGGAAAACGATTACGGCAAATTTCACTGCGCGACAACCTCCTCAACTTCATAGCGATAATCTTCAATCACTACGTTCGTTAATAATTTCTCACACATTTCTTTTACCATTGCATCAATATCTGTAACTGATTTCTCAATTGTTAACTCCATATATTTACCGATACGAACATCTTGTACTTCTGTAAACGAAAGACTATGAAGCGCTCCTTTTACCGCTGTTCCTTGTGGATCTAATACACTTTCTCTTAACGTTACATATACTTTTACTTTATACATGTGAAGCTCCCCCTAATCGTTTTAAAAGTTCTTCATAAGCATCTGTTAAATTACCAAGATCGCGACGGAATACATCTTTATCAAATTTTTCATTGCTCGTTTCATCCCATAAACGGCATGTATCAGGTGAAATTTCATCCGCTAATAAAATTTCTCCCTCTTCTGTTACTCCAAACTCTAATTTAAAATCTATTAATCTTACACGACAACTTGCGAAATGCTCAATCAATACTTGATTGATCTGTAGAGCTTTTTCTCGTAATATGCTTATTTGCTCTGGCGTTGCAACGTTTAGCACACGAATATGATCTTCTGTTACAAGTGGATCTCCTAAATCATCATCTTTGTAGTAAAATTCCACAATTGGTGTTGTAAGTACAGTTCCTTCTTCCATTCCTAGTCGTTTTGAAAGACTACCTGCAATTACATTTCTTGTGACAACTTCTAATGGAATGATGCTCACTTTTTTTACGATTTGTTCTGTTTCCGATATTTTCTCAACAAAGTGTGATTTGATTCCCACTTCTTGTAACTTTCTGAATAAAAGAGTTGTAATCTCATTGTTCAGGCGACCTTTTCCAGAAATCGTCGCTTTCTTTTCCCCATTGAAAGCAGTAGCACTATCTTTGTACTCTACCCAAACCATATCTGCTGTTTCTGTACGATAAATTCTTTTTGCTTTTCCTTCATACAGCAATTCTAGCTTTTGCACTTCGCAAGCCCCCTGTAGTTTGAAAAATGTGAATAGTATAATTAAAGAGAATGGCACAGAATGATCCTATTCTGTGCCATATAAAATTATCAGTTTAAGCCAAGACGTTCAAAAATTGTATCAACGTGTTGTAAGTGATGTTCGTAGTTGAAACATTCATTGATTTCTTCTTGTGTTAATTTGCTTGTAATGCGCTCATCAGCTTCTACAAGCTCTTTAAATTGTACTTGTGTTTCCCAAGCTTCCATCGCTTTAGGCTGTACGATATCATAAGCTTCTTCACGTACCATACCTTTATCGATTAGCGTAAGCATTACGCGCTGAGAGTAAATTAAACCGTATGTTCGTGTCATATTGCGTTTCATGTTTTCTGGGAATACCGTTAAGTTTTTCACGATATTACCAAAGCGATTTAACATGTAATTTAATGCAATCGTTGCATCCGGTAAAATAATACGTTCCGCAGATGAATGTGAAATATCACGCTCATGCCATAATGGAACATTCTCGTAAGCTGTCATCATGTAACCACGGATAACACGAGCCAAACCAGTCATATTTTCAGACCCAATCGGATTACGTTTATGTGGCATTGCAGACGAACCTTTTTGTCCTTTCGCAAAGGCCTCTTCTACTTCACGTGTTTCACTTTTTTGTAAACCGCGAATTTCGACTGCCATTTTTTCGATAGATGTTGCAATTAGTGCAAGTGTTGACATGTAATGTGCATGGCGATCACGTTGCAGCGTTTGTGTTGAAATCGGTGCTGCTTCTAATCCTAAATTTTCACAAACATATTTTTCTACGAATGGGTTAATATTCGCGTACGTACCAACTGCACCAGATAATTTACCAACGCGAACTGTATCAGCTGCTTGTTTAAAGCGCTCTAAGTTACGTTTCATTTCTTCATACCAAAGGCCAAGCTTTAAACCAAATGTTGTTGGTTCTGCATGAACACCATGTGTTCTTCCCATCATAATTGTGTATTTATGTTCTTTTGCTTTATTCGCTAAGATACTAATGAAGTTCTCTAAGTCTTTTAATAAAATTTCATTCGCTTGTTTTAAGATGAAAGATAACGCTGTATCTACTACGTCTGTAGATGTTAATCCGTAATGTACCCATTTACGTTCTTCACCTAATGCTGGTGTCTCAGATACCGCACGAGTGAATGCTACCACATCATGACGTGTTTCTTTTTCGATTTCATAAATACGGTCAATATTGAAAGATGCATTTTCACGAAGCTTTTTCACATCTTCTTTCGGAATATCTCCAAGTTCAGCCCATGCTTCACAAGCTAAAATCTCAACTTCTAACCATGCTTTAAATTTGTTTTCTTCCGTCCAAATCGCACCCATTTCAGGGCGTGTATAACGACTAATCATCTTTTTCCCTCCAACAGTTGTTCTTGATGGTCCCAAATATGCAAACTTTGTGCTTTTTCTAGAGCGTCTTCAATATTTTCATTTAAAATATTTACATGCCCCATTTTACGCTGCGCTTTTGCTTCTTCTTTTCCATACAAGTGTAAATAACACCCGGTTAATCTATTCACTTGTCCTAGGACCCCTTCTATATGTTCGCCTAAAATGTTTACCATGACAACTGGTTTTAACAAATTTGTTTCTCCAAGAGGTAAATTACAGATCGCTCGAATATGTTGTCCGAATTGACTGATTTCACATGCATCAATTGTATAGTGCCCAGAGTTGTGCGGCCTTGGTGCTAACTCATTGATATAAATGTCACCATTTGCTGTAGCAAACATCTCTACCGCTAGTGTTCCCACTAACTTTAGTTCATCCGCTAATCTCTCTGCATATTGAATTCCTTTTTGTGATAGTTCTTCTGCAATACGAGCTGGTACGATTGATTCATGTAAAATGTTATTCACGTGAATGTTTTCGGCTACCGGAAATACTTTCGTTTCACCGTTTACACTACGTGTAACAATAACTGAAATTTCTTTTTCAAATGAAATCCACTTTTCTAAAATACATTCAGCCTGATTTACAAGTTCTACAGCTCTCGCAATATCAGCTTCACTTCTTAGTACAACTTGCCCTTTTCCATCATATCCCCCTGTTGTTGTCTTTAACACACAAGGGAAGGAAAATTCAGCAATTGCTTCTAAAAGCTCTTCCTGCTTCTGAACGAGTCTGTATGGTGCTACTGGTAAACCCGCTTTCGTGATTGCATTTTTTTCTGTATAACGATTTTGTGTTGTATATAATAACTCACTGCCCTGTGGTAAATAAGCATTCTTTTCAAGCCATTGTAAGCAGTTATAATCAATATTCTCAAACTCATATGTTACAACGTCACTTATTTCTGCCAAGTGCTGAATTGCTTTTAAATCATTATACGGTGCCACAATTTCAATGTCGGCGACTTGTGCACACGGCGAAGACTTTGCTGGGTCTAATACTGCAATTTTATATCCCATTTCCTTTGCTGCCATCGCCATCATTCTGCCAAGCTGTCCTCCGCCAATAATACCAATCATTTGTCCAGGTAAGATCGTTTTTATCACTGCAGTTCACTACCTTCTCGCACATTTTTTTCAATTGCTTCTCGTCTCAGTTCTAATGCATCGTGTATATCATCATGAAACGATCCTAGTATTTGCGTAGCAAGTAAACCTGCATTTGTAGCTCCAGCTTTTCCAATTGCGACAGTCGCAACTGGAACACCTCCTGGCATTTGGACAATAGATAGTAAGGAATCTAAACCATTTAACGCTTTCGACTGAACAGGAACACCAATAACAGGAATATTTGTTTTTGCAGCAACCATTCCTGGCAAATGAGCGGCTCCGCCTGCCCCAGCAATAATAACTTTTAATCCACGTTCACGAGCTGTTTCCGCATATTCAAACATATAATCTGGAGTCCGATGAGCAGATACGACTTTCTTCTCATACGGAATATTTAATTCTTCTAATATTTCACAAGCATACTTCATTGTTTCCCAGTCTGACGTGCTTCCCATAATGACTCCAACTAGTGGTTTCATATTAGAATCCCCCCGATTCAAATAAAAAAAGCCTGATATAGAACATTTCCCCTTTACTATGAGAGAAAGTGCTCTACTCAGGCATACGTATCCCACGTGAATAGAAAAATACCGAGTGACTTTCCCTCATAGTCCAACGATTAACGGTCGTTAGGTAGAGACTTGCAGGCCATATTCCCGCGATTATATGAGGTACGATATAATATTGTTTCTACCGTTATATTAACAGGTGTCATTCAAACATGTCAACAAATAATCGAATGTTTTTTATGGAGTCCATTATAACGTTCGTGTTTTAGTTATATTAAAAAGAAGAACCGAAAAAATATACAGTAAAGAGAGGAATTTAAAGGAAAAAGACGAGAATATATGCAATTTGATCTTAAAAAGATTTCATAATTATTTCCTGTAAGGAGTTAATCTGAAAGTGAACTTTTGTCAGCCTTTTCTCGTACGTTCAGCATATTGAACATCGTTGAAGCGCCGACATATTGCAAGTAACGGCCAATATATCAGTAGACATGTAAGAAGGAATTTATCTCCAAAAGGCATCTACATCTCTTCAATTTATAATTGTTCCATTTGGAGATATAGCATAGAGCGGTTATTTTACATCTAATACAGGGAAATTAAAACATACATCTTATTTTTTAAGACAAATAAAAAAACCTAAGTCAAAACGACTTAGGTTTTTGCCTGGCAACGTCCTACTCTCACAGGGACAAAGTCCCAACTACCATCGGCGCTAGAGAGCTTAACTTCCGTGTTCGGTATGGGAACGGGTGTGACCTCTCTGCCATCATTACCAGACTTATGAAGGTATATTCCTTCAAAACTAGATAACATTTGCTTCATATTATATGGTTAAGTCCTCGATCTATTAGTATTCGTCAGCTCCACATGTCACCATGCTTCCACCTCGAACCTATCAACCTGATCATCTTTCAGGGATCTTACTAGCTTAACGCTATGGGAAATCTCATCTTGAGGGGGGCTTCATGCTTAGATGCTTTCAGCACTTATCCCTTCCGCACATAGCTACCCAGCTATGCCCTTGGCAGAACAACTGGTACACCAGCGGTGCGTCCATCCCGGTCCTCTCGTACTAAGGACAGCTCCTCTCAAATTTCCTACGCCCACGACGGATAGGGACCGAACTGTCTCACGACGTTCTGAACCCAGCTCGCGTACCGCTTTAATGGGCGAACAGCCCAACCCTTGGGACCGACTACAGCCCCAGGATGCGATGAGCCGACATCGAGGTGCCAAACCTCCCCGTCGATGTGGACTCTTGGGGGAGATAAGCCTGTTATCCCCGGGGTAGCTTTTATCCGTTGAGCGATGGCCCTTCCATGCGGAACCACCGGATCACTAAGCCCGACTTTCGTCCCTGCTCGACTTGTAGGTCTCGCAGTCAAGCTCCCTTATGCCTTTGCACTCTACGAATGATTTCCAACCATTCTGAGGGAACCTTTGGGCGCCTCCGTTACTTTTTAGGAGGCGACCGCCCCAGTCAAACTGCCCACCTGACACTGTCTCCCGGGTCGATAAGACCCGTAGGTTAGAATTTCAATACAGCCAGGGCGGTATCCCACCAGCGCCTCCACCGAAGCTAGCGCTCCGGCTTCAAAGGCTCCCGCCTATCCTGTACAAGCTGTACCAAAATTCAATATCAGGCTACAGTAAAGCTCCACGGGGTCTTTCCGTCCTGTCGCGGGTAACCTGCATCTTCACAGGTACTATAATTTCACCGAGTCTCTGGTTGAGACAGTGCCCAAATCGTTACACCTTTCGTGCGGGTCGGAACTTACCCGACAAGGAATTTCGCTACCTTAGGACCGTTATAGTTACGGCCGCCGTTTACTGGGGCTTCAGTTCAGAGCTTCGCTTGCGCTAACCCCTCTCCTTAACCTTCCAGCACCGGGCAGGTGTCAGCCCCTATACTTCGCCTTACGGCTTCGCAGAGACCTGTGTTTTTGCTAAACAGTCGCTTGGGCCTATTCACTGCGGCTTTCCGTTAAGAAAGCACCCCTTCTCCCGAAGTTACGGGGTCATTTTGCCGAGTTCCTTAACCAGAGTTCTCTCGCTCACCTTAGGATTCTCTCCTCGCCTACCTGTGTCGGTTTGCGGTACAGGCACCTTTTATCTCGCTAGAAGCTTTTCTTGGCAGCGGGGAATCAAAGACTTCGCTCCATAAGGAGCTTCCCCATCACAGCTCAGCCTTCGCGGTAAGCGGATTTGCCTACTTACCAGCCTAACTGCTTGGACGTGCACAACCAATCGCACGCTTCTTCTATCCTTCTGCGTCCCTCCATTGCTCAAACGATAAAGAGGTGGTACAGGAATATCAACCTGTTGTCCATCGCCTACGCCTGTCGGCCTCGGCTTAGGTCCTGACTAACCCTGAGCGGACGAGCCTTCCTCAGGAAACCTTAGGCATTCGGTGGACGGGATTCTCACCCGTCTTTCGCTACTCATACCGGCATTCTCACTTCTAAGCGCTCCACCAGTCCTTACGATCTGACTTCACAGCACTTAGAACGCTCCCCTACCACTGATACCATAGGTATCAATCCGCAGCTTCGGTGGTGTATTTAGCCCCGGTACATTTTCGGCGCAGAGTCACTCGACTAGTGAGCTATTACGCACTCTTTAAATGGTGGCTGCTTCTAAGCCAACATCCTAGTTGTCTAAGCAACTCCACATCCTTTTCCACTTAATACACACTTTGGGACCTTAGCTGGCGGTCTGGGCTGTTTCCCTTTTGACTACGGATCTTATCACTCGCAGTCTGACTCCCAAGGATAAGTCATTGGCATTCGGAGTTTGACTGAATTCGGTAATCCGATGGGGACCCCTAGTCCAATCAGTGCTCTACCTCCAAGACTCTCACACTTGAGGCTAGCCCTAAAGCTATTTCGGGGAGAACCAGCTATCTCCAGGTTCGATTGGAATTTCTCCGCTACCCACACCTCATCCCCGCACTTTTCAACGTGCGTGGGTTCGGGCCTCCATTCAGTGTTACCTGAACTTCACCCTGGACATGGGTAGATCACCTGGTTTCGGGTCTACGACCACGTACTAAACGCCCTATTCAGACTCGCTTTCGCTACGGCTCCGCCTCTTCAGCTTAACCTCGCACGGGATCGTAACTCGCCGGTTCATTCTACAAAAGGCACGCCATCACCCGTTAACGGGCTCTGACTATTTGTAGGCACACGGTTTCAGGATCTCTTTCACTCCCCTTCCGGGGTGCTTTTCACCTTTCCCTCACGGTACTGGTTCACTATCGATCACTAGGTAGTATTTAGCCTTGGGAGATGGTCCTCCCGGATTCCGACGGAATTTCACGTGTTCCGCCGTACTCAGGATACATTCAAGAGGGAACGA
>NZ_JBFLUP010000006.1:4470000-4472500 GCF_050473785.1 Bacillus sp. S14(2024)
TAAGAGCTTTTTTTACATCTGAAAGTTGATACTGAGCATAAGGTCTTGTTAATATTAATTGTTTATCATGAATACATTGTATAACCTGACGAAATGTTTCATGCCATTTTCTTGTAGAAATTTGTTGATTCCAATGACGTAAATGGAATATGTTTGCATGCACTTTTGTATTATTCATAATCTCTGTCCAATCAACAGGTATTCCGGACAAAAGACCTATCGTTAACAAGGTTCCATTCGCACGTATACAGTAAGCTAGATTTGTACCAGTTGATCCTCCTATAGAATCAATTGCTGCTTTAACTTTACAACCATTTGTTAATTCCATAACTGTTTCATAGAGCGGGGTGGTCATTGTATTAATGACATATGAAGCACCAAGTCGAATTAATTCTTCTGTATAAGTATCATTACGTGTTACTGCAATTAAACGAAATCCTAAAACACGAGATAATTGCGCAAAAATATGACCAATAGAAGATCCGCAAGCATTTACAATCAAGTCATCCCCCGGTTTTAATGCCAATACTTCTGTACAGATAACCCACGCTGTAATCGGATTAATATAAAGCTGAGCTGCCGTATAATCATCAATATAATCTGGAATTAAAACAGCTAGTTCAGCTGAAGATTTTACAAACTCTTGCCATGTACCTTCACCTCGCAGCGGCAATACTCGCTTACCAAGAAACCATTTAGAAACAGAGGGGCCTACTTCTTCTATAATACCAACCCCTTCATATCCCGGAATAGCTGGTAAAGAAATTCGATTAGAATATGCTCCCCAAATGGGAATTAAATCAGAGGGATTAATTGGTCGAGTTTTCATTCGTACTAAAACTTCACCAACACCCGGATCTCTAACTTCCTTATTCTCTATCTGCAAAACTTTTTGAGGCTCTCCAAATTCATAAAACTTAATACTTGTCGCTTTCAAAATAAGGAGTCTCCTTTCACTCGTTTATATAGTACCTATCTCTCATTCATGTGAAGTTAATTTGCCTGTATTCTATGAATTTCAAGGGAATTATGGGTATACTTTTTATTTCTTACACTTGGGATAGCTTCAACACTCGGTCTATCAATTGCCTTATTTAAATACAGTATCTTAATAATTGTCTAGTTAATATATACAAAAAAGACGAGTCATACTGACTCGTCTCAGATTGCCTGGCAACGTCCTACTCTCACAGGGACAAAGTCCCAACTACCATCGGCGCTAGAGAGCTTAACTTCCGTGTTCGGTATGGGAACGGGTGTGACCTCTCTGCCATCATTACCAGACTTATGAAGGTATATTCCTTCAAAACTAGATAACATTTGCTTCATATTATATGGTTAAGTCCTCGATCTATTAGTATTCGTCAGCTCCACATGTCACCATGCTTCCACCTCGAACCTATCAACCTGATCATCTTTCAGGGATCTTACTAGCTTAACGCTATGGGAAATCTCATCTTGAGGGGGGCTTCATGCTTAGATGCTTTCAGCACTTATCCCTTCCGCACATAGCTACCCAGCTATGCCCTTGGCAGAACAACTGGTACACCAGCGGTGCGTCCATCCCGGTCCTCTCGTACTAAGGACAGCTCCTCTCAAATTTCCTACGCCCACGACGGATAGGGACCGAACTGTCTCACGACGTTCTGAACCCAGCTCGCGTACCGCTTTAATGGGCGAACAGCCCAACCCTTGGGACCGACTACAGCCCCAGGATGCGATGAGCCGACATCGAGGTGCCAAACCTCCCCGTCGATGTGGACTCTTGGGGGAGATAAGCCTGTTATCCCCGGGGTAGCTTTTATCCGTTGAGCGATGGCCCTTCCATGCGGAACCACCGGATCACTAAGCCCGACTTTCGTCCCTGCTCGACTTGTAGGTCTCGCAGTCAAGCTCCCTTATGCCTTTGCACTCTACGAATGATTTCCAACCATTCTGAGGGAACCTTTGGGCGCCTCCGTTACTTTTTAGGAGGCGACCGCCCCAGTCAAACTGCCCACCTGACACTGTCTCCCGGGTCGATAAGACCCGTAGGTTAGAATTTCAATACAGCCAGGGCGGTATCCCACCAGCGCCTCCACCGAAGCTAGCGCTCCGGCTTCAAAGGCTCCCGCCTATCCTGTACAAGCTGTACCAAAATTCAATATCAGGCTACAGTAAAGCTCCACGGGGTCTTTCCGTCCTGTCGCGGGTAACCTGCATCTTCACAGGTACTATAATTTCACCGAGTCTCTGGTTGAGACAGTGCCCAAATCGTTACACCTTTCGTGCGGGTCGGAACTTACCCGACAAGGAATTTCGCTACCTTAGGACCGTTATAGTTACGGCCGCCGTTTACTGGGGCTTCAGTTCAGAGCTTCGCTTGCGCTAACCCCTCTCCTTAACCTTCCAGCACCGGGCAGGTGTCAGCCCCTATACTTCGCCTTACGGCTTCGCAGAGACCTGTGTTTTTGCTAAACAGTCGCTTGGGCCTATTCACTGCGGCTTTCCGTTAAGAAAG
>NZ_JBFLUP010000006.1:4477500-4482500 GCF_050473785.1 Bacillus sp. S14(2024)
CAGTCTCCAAATCCTTAGCATTTCCACCTTCCACAATAAGAACAAATTGTCCTCCTCCTGTTATACCAATCGGTGTCAAAGCTGTTTCGATGCCCGTTCCTAGATTCTTCATCTTTTCTTTTACGTCTTTTTCAAAAGTCGTTATTCCTTCTTTCGTCATATCATCCTTCAAATCAATAGACAAACGAATTCTTTCTCCTGAAACAATCGTTTGATAGCTTTTCACACTCACTTGTTTACTAAGAATACTTTCCATATCTTTAGCTACACCATTAGCTTTGTCAAGTGATGTTCCAACAGGTAAATCTGCCGTCAGATTATACGAAGCCGCCTTTTCTTCTGGTAAAAAGTTTTTCGGAATCAGCGGCACAAGCCCTAAAGATGAAACAAATACAACAAAAGCGAGAAAGAGTGTAATCATCTTTTTCTGAATTGTCCAGCTCAGCACACGCCGATATGTTCTCTGCAATATTGTTTCTTTCGGTTCCTTATGCTTCAAACGTAGCAAGAAAAATTTAGCAAGCAAAGGGACAACTGTTAACGAAACAAGTAAAGAAAAAGCAAGTGCAACAATAACTGTAATTCCGAACGGAGCAAAGAACTTGCCAACAATTCCCGGAACGAATGAAAGTGGACCAAATACTGCCATAGTCGTAATTGTTGAAGATGTAACCGCACCGCCAACTTCTTTAGCAGCCGCTAACACCATGTTTGCATCACGCTTTGCGCTACTTAACGTTCTGCGATAGATGTTTTCAATGACTACGATAGAATCATCAATTACTCGACCAACAGCTACTGCAATACCAGCTAGCGTCATCATATTCAAACTATAGTGTAAATACTTCATCGTAATCATCGCTGCTAAAACAGACAGCGGAATTGATAGCACAGCTACAATTGTAGCTCTTATATTACGTAAGAATACAAATGTCACAATGACAGCAAACAATGTACCTAGCAACACTTCCCTAAGCATACTATTAACTGATTTTTCTACCTGCTTTGAGCTGTCATACAACTTTGTCAGTTTATAACCCTCTGGTAATTGTAGATCAGATAGTTTTTGGTTAATTTGTTTGACTACTTCCACCGCATTAGCTCCCGGCTGCGCTTTAACAGATACAAGAACTGCAGGCGTGTCTTTTAATCTCGTATATACAGTTTCTATTTTACTTCCATACTCTACAGTTGCTATATCTGATAATTTAACTATTTCTATTCCCCCAGCACTTGGTACTGCCATTTTCATATTGTTCACGTCAGTAAGCGATTTAAGTTTGTAATCAGCTTGAACATTTAATGTTTTTTCATTCATACTCACCTGACCTGCTGGAATAGAAAAATTGTGTGCTAAAAGTGCTTGCTTTACTATGTCATAAGTAATCTTTTTTTCTTTCATTTTTTCAACATCGAGTCTAATAGACAATTGCTTTTCGGTTTCACCTGACACATCCACCTTGCCGATATTTTCAACAGTAGACAAAGTCGGTTTAATCCGATCGTTTACATATTGTGAAATATCCGCCTGCTTAGCATTGTCTGAAGAAAGCGCGAAAGTAAATATTGGCATCTGCGAAGGTCCATCTTTCATAACGACAGGTTTCCCTGCATCCTCTGGTAATTTTAGAGATGCAACTGCACTCGTCACATCTTTTTCGGCCTCATCCATCTTCTTGGCCATATCAAATCCTAAAATAGCAACTACCATGTTGCTATGAGCTTCAATATATAAATTATCAAGCTTTTGAATACTAGAAAATGCAGTTTCTAACGGCTTTCCTATATCATTTAATCCTTGCTCTGGCGTGGCACCCATATAAGGGACTTGCACAACCATATACGGAATATCAACGTTTGGCATTTCTTCCATCTCTATTGTTTTAATAGAATATATTCCCCCAACAACAATAAAAATCATCGCGAGAAAGACAACACCTACATTTTTTAAAGAAAAGCGAATCCACGACCCCACCGTCATTCCTCCCATCCCTTTGTATTAAGGAAAATAATCTCACTTACATAATCCCTATAAATCGTAATCCTCCCTACTTATATTCTCTTCACTCTTTTATGATTGTAAATTTTTTCCTACATCTCCACATCAACCCCATGATGGATTCTAAACTCAGCCCAAAGACCTATATCAAATCACACAGCGCTAAGTATACAGAAAATTCCTTCTATACAGCAGTGTAAAAAGTCATATTCTAAACATGACAAAAAGGATTGTGTATTTTACACTTTCCGTAGGCAGGAGGCACACATACCTCTTTGAGATTGCCAATCCACACAAATGATTTATCAATATTTGATTTCATGCTGTTTTTTGGGAAAAAGAATACATTTAATTTCTTTCATAGAAAATTTAATACGCTTTGGAATACGAGGTCTCTTAGTAAAAATGAAGGATATTTCTGATATGTTTTATAGAAATGAAGAATGATTTCCTGTTTTGATAGATTTTTTCATGACCACTTGGTTCGTCTATTTCGATAAATTAAAGCTGAGTTCCTTTATTAAGAAATTCAGTGTTATTTTATAATGATAAAAATACACAAAAAAGACGAGTCATACTGACTCGTCTTAAATTGCCTGGCAACGTCCTACTCTCACAGGGACAAAGTCCCAACTACCATCGGCGCTAGAGAGCTTAACTTCCGTGTTCGGTATGGGAACGGGTGTGACCTCTCTGCCATCATTACCAGACTCATGAAGGTATATTCCTTCAAAACTAGATAACATTTGCTTCATATTATATGGTTAAGTCCTCGATCTATTAGTATTCGTCAGCTCCACATGTCACCATGCTTCCACCTCGAACCTATCAACCTGATCATCTTTCAGGGATCTTACTAGCTTAACGCTATGGGAAATCTCATCTTGAGGGGGGCTTCATGCTTAGATGCTTTCAGCACTTATCCCTTCCGCACATAGCTACCCAGCTATGCCCTTGGCAGAACAACTGGTACACCAGCGGTGCGTCCATCCCGGTCCTCTCGTACTAAGGACAGCTCCTCTCAAATTTCCTACGCCCACGACGGATAGGGACCGAACTGTCTCACGACGTTCTGAACCCAGCTCGCGTACCGCTTTAATGGGCGAACAGCCCAACCCTTGGGACCGACTACAGCCCCAGGATGCGATGAGCCGACATCGAGGTGCCAAACCTCCCCGTCGATGTGGACTCTTGGGGGAGATAAGCCTGTTATCCCCGGGGTAGCTTTTATCCGTTGAGCGATGGCCCTTCCATGCGGAACCACCGGATCACTAAGCCCGACTTTCGTCCCTGCTCGACTTGTAGGTCTCGCAGTCAAGCTCCCTTATGCCTTTGCACTCTACGAATGATTTCCAACCATTCTGAGGGAACCTTTGGGCGCCTCCGTTACTTTTTAGGAGGCGACCGCCCCAGTCAAACTGCCCACCTGACACTGTCTCCCGGGTCGATAAGACCCGTAGGTTAGAATTTCAATACAGCCAGGGCGGTATCCCACCAGCGCCTCCACCGAAGCTAGCGCTCCGGCTTCAAAGGCTCCCGCCTATCCTGTACAAGCTGTACCAAAATTCAATATCAGGCTACAGTAAAGCTCCACGGGGTCTTTCCGTCCTGTCGCGGGTAACCTGCATCTTCACAGGTACTATAATTTCACCGAGTCTCTGGTTGAGACAGTGCCCAAATCGTTACACCTTTCGTGCGGGTCGGAACTTACCCGACAAGGAATTTCGCTACCTTAGGACCGTTATAGTTACGGCCGCCGTTTACTGGGGCTTCAGTTCAGAGCTTCGCTTGCGCTAACCCCTCTCCTTAACCTTCCAGCACCGGGCAGGTGTCAGCCCCTATACTTCGCCTTACGGCTTCGCAGAGACCTGTGTTTTTGCTAAACAGTCGCTTGGGCCTATTCACTGCGGCTTTCCGTTAAGAAAGCACCCCTTCTCCCGAAGTTACGGGGTCATTTTGCCGAGTTCCTTAACCAGAGTTCTCTCGCTCACCTTAGGATTCTCTCCTCGCCTACCTGTGTCGGTTTGCGGTACAGGCACCTTTTATCTCGCTAGAAGCTTTTCTTGGCAGCGGGGAATCAAAGACTTCGCTCCATAAGGAGCTTCCCCATCACAGCTCAGCCTTCGCGGTAAGCGGATTTGCCTACTTACCAGCCTAACTGCTTGGACGTGCACAACCAATCGCACGCTTCTTCTATCCTTCTGCGTCCCTCCATTGCTCAAACGATAAAGAGGTGGTACAGGAATATCAACCTGTTGTCCATCGCCTACGCCTGTCGGCCTCGGCTTAGGTCCTGACTAACCCTGAGCGGACGAGCCTTCCTCAGGAAACCTTAGGCATTCGGTGGACGGGATTCTCACCCGTCTTTCGCTACTCATACCGGCATTCTCACTTCTAAGCGCTCCACCAGTCCTTACGATCTGACTTCACAGCACTTAGAACGCTCCCCTACCACTGATACCATAGGTATCAATCCGCAGCTTCGGTGGTGTATTTAGCCCCGGTACATTTTCGGCGCAGAGTCACTCGACTAGTGAGCTATTACGCACTCTTTAAATGGTGGCTGCTTCTAAGCCAACATCCTAGTTGTCTAAGCAACTCCACATCCTTTTCCACTTAATACACACTTTGGGACCTTAGCTGGCGGTCTGGGCTGTTTCCCTTTTGACTACGGATCTTATCACTCGCAGTCTGACTCCCAAGGATAAGTCATTGGCATTCGGAGTTTGACTGAATTCGGTAATCCGATGGGGACCCCTAGTCCAATCAGTGCTCTACCTCCAAGACTCTCACACTTGAGGCTAGCCCTAAAGCTATTTCGGGGAGAACCAGCTATCTCCAGGTTCGATTGGAATTTCTCCGCTACCCACACCTCATCCCCGCACTTTTCAACGTGCGTGGGTTCGGGCCTCCATTCAGTGTTACCTGAACTTCACCCTGGACATGGGTAGATCACCTGGTTTCGGGTCTACGACCACGTACTAAACGCCCTATTCAGACT
>NZ_JBFLUP010000006.1:4485000-4505000 GCF_050473785.1 Bacillus sp. S14(2024)
ATTGACGTTTCACGTTGTTTGTTTCGTTCAGTTTTCAAAGAACTTGTTTGTCGCTCAATTGGCGACTTCCTTATGTTAACATCTTTGTGTTTCAATGCCAACTATTTTTTTATTTCGTTTTCGCCTTCTGCTCTGTTGCATCAGCGACTCGTATAATACTACACCTCTATCTAACAATAGTCAATGGTTTTTTAAAAGATATTTATCTGTTCTTTCTGCAGGATTGTAAAAACACACCTCAAATACGTCTTTATCCCGCTATTCGCGGGCAGTAAGATCCCCACTGATAGAAGTTTCACTTTATTTACTCCCCCATATACTTCTGATAGCTTACTCATGGATTACCTTCCCTATTCGGTTCTGTACTAACAACCTTATTTTAACAATTTATAGTATATAATTAGATAGCAATTAAATTTTTCATTAATGAAACCATCATACAACCTTTGTTTATACAAATTACACTACCAACAAAATCCTATTAGAAGCAGGTGGAAACATGGAAGATGTTCGTGTACTTATAGCAGACGATGAAAAAGAAATACGAGATTTATTAAAAAAATATTTAGAACGAGAACTATATACAGTAGATATCGCTATAAATGGTGAAGAGGCTATTCGCTTATTTGAGCAAAACAAATACAACCTCATCATATTAGATCTTATGATGCCTAAAATTGATGGTATCGAGGTATGTAGAAGACTTAGAGGTAAAACAAACATCCCAATATTAATGCTCACTGCTAAAGATCATGAAGTAGATAAAATTTTAGGACTGAGCATAGGTGCGGATGATTATATTACAAAGCCCTTTAGTATTAACGAAGTGGTCGCTAGAGTAAAAGCTCTTATGAGACGTTTTTTAATATTAGGAAGTAACGCTAACACGCAAGAAAAAACACTCCTAACATTTAAAGGACTAACAGTTGATTTAAAAAAGTACACAGTTAACATAGATGGAAAAGAAGTATCTTTAACCGGAAAAGAACTTGAACTATTAAAGTTTTTCGCTTCAAATCCTGAACAAGTTTTTACGAAAACGCAACTCTTTCGCAATGTTTGGGACAGTAACTATATAGAAGATGACAATACAGTTATGGTGCACATTAGAAAGCTTAGAAAGAAAATAGAAGCTAATCCCTCTGATCCTAAATTCATTCAAACTGTATGGGGAATCGGTTATAAATTTGTAGGTGAAAAGGATGAAGAATGATAAGATTCTCTATCTTATTATATGTCAACTTATAATCATCACTGGGCTTCTATTTATAGACATGGTTCACACATTAAGATTAACTTTATTCATTACACTTATTGTTATAACAATAAGCCTTTTCTTTACAAGGCTTCATTTTATTCAGAACCGAAAGTCTATAGTTGATAAATTAAGACGTGCAATGAACGGAAATTTACATACAAGACTATATACAAATAACGACCATTCATTAGATGATGTAGTTTTTTCTGTAAATGAATTAATAAGCGAGCTAGAAAAGGTCCAAGTTGAAGCCAAAAGATCTCAAGAAGCCCGAAAACAACTTCTATCTAGTATCTCACATGATATTCGAACACCTCTTACTTCTATTATTGGATATATTGATGCTTTAAAAGATGATATCGCTGCTTCTGAAGATGAAAAACGAGAATACCTTGAAATACTCTCAAAGAAATCAAACGGCTTAAAACAATTAGTTGATCAAATATTTAATATGGCCAGGCTAGATGCCGATGAATTTCCATTAAAAGAAGAACAACTTGATTTTTCAGAGATTACTAGGGAATCTTTAATTGAGTTTTTACCTGAACTATCTAAGCAAGGTATCAAGTTACAAATTAACATCCCTGAAGACCCTTGCCCAATTACAGCAGATTCTCTTAGTCTGATGCGAGTTATAGGTAACCTCATGAAAAACGCCATATATTATGGAAAATCAGGGAAAATAGTAGGAATAGAGCTCTCAGAAACCACCAATGAATATCAACTGCTTATTTGGGATAAAGGCCCCGGAATTTCAAAACATGATTTAGAGAACGTATTTGAGAGAATGTACCGAAGTGATCAGTCAAGGAACCCTTCATATGGTGGCAGTGGTCTAGGACTCGCTATTGCGAAAGCTCTCGTAGAAAAAAACGGCGGACAAATATGGGTAGAAAGTAGTCCGTGGGAAAAGACCACCTTTTGCTTTTCCATCCCAAAGCAAACTGTTTTTAAGAAATAGTTAAGAAATGATTAAGCAGCAGTTAAATCCTCCTTTTTATCATGTAATTAAGAGATTATAGAAAGTAGGTGTTTCAAAATGAGTACAATTATAAAAACAACAAATCTTACTAAAATTTATGGCAATCAAAAATCTGTAGATAATTTCAATATAAATGTGAACCAAGGAGAGATTTATGGATTCATCGGGCGAAACGGTGCAGGTAAAACGACTACAATTCGAATGCTGCTAGGCCTAATAAAACCTACAAGTGGAAAAATCGAAATATTCGGAGAGGATTTTTTCAAAAATCAAAAAGAAATTTTAAGAAGAATTGGTTCTATCGTTGAAATTCCAGGTTTTTATGAAAACCTTACTGCAAGAGAAAATTTATTAATTAATGCCAAAATTATAGGCGTTCACAAAAAAAACGCGATTGAAGAGGCATTAGAAATTGTAGGACTGCAACATGAAACAAAAAAATTAGTGGGTAAATATTCTTTAGGGATGAAACAACGATTAGGGATTGCAAGAGCTCTTCTCCATTATCCAGAGCTATTAATATTAGATGAACCGACTAACGGTTTAGATCCCATTGGTATTAAAGAGATGCGAAAGCTCATTAAATCTTTAGCACAAGAAAGAAAAATCACGATATTAATTTCTAGTCATATTTTAGCTGAAGTCGAGCAACTAGTAGATCATATGGGAATCATTCATGAAGGAAAACTCTTAGAGGAAATTGCTCTTGATACACTTCGAAAAGCAAATCGTCAATACTTGGAGTTCCAAGTAAATAACGATAATAAAGCTGCAATCCTTTTAGAAAAACAATTCCATATTTTTGACTACGAAGTACATGATGAAGGAAATATTCGCATTTACTCTCACTTCGGACAGCAAGGACAGATTAATAAAACATTTGTTCAAAACGATATTGAAGTATTAAAGATTATGATGAGCGAAGATAGATTAGAAGATTACTTCACCAAATTGGTTGGGGGTGGGACAATTGGTTAATCTACTATATACAGAACTATTAAAATTAAAACGCTCTAATATGTTCTTGATTAGTATTATTGGGGCAGCGGTAGCACCATTTATGATAGTTTCAGCCTTTTATATAGAAAAGAAAACAAAACCATCTGCTCCAGCTGCAGGTCTCGATGACCTTTTTTATAACGCTAATATGTATACTATTTTATTAATGGGAGTGCTGCTATACGGAGTCGTTACCTCTTATCTCTTTAATCGAGAATACACAGAAGATACATTAAAAAGCCTATTAACCATTCCTGTATCACGTTTTAACTTTATTATGAGTAAATTTATTCTTCTTTTTATTTGGATTATGATGTTGACTGTAGTTACTTGGGGACTAACTTTACTATTAGGAATATTAGGAGGCTTCCCCAGCTTAAGTAGCCCATTACTTTTGCAATCTTTACTGAAATTTTTGTTGGGCGGTGGACTCCTTTTTGTCTTATCCCCTCCTATTGTACTGCTAACTCTTGTAATGAGGACTTATGTTCCGCCTATTATATTTACTATCGTTATAACAATGGTGAACCTTATGGTTACAAATTCGGAACACAAAGATTTATTTCCTTGGACAGCTACACTCGATATAGTGAACAACGAACTGCAACCGACATATCCTCCAGAATACTCTTATATCGTTATTGTCGCTACAGCTATGATCGGATTTATCACAACAATCTTCTATTTTAAAAAGGTTGATATTCATTGATTTATACAGATGAGAAAATATCCCACAAGTCTCTACCTGTTCTCAAGATTTGAAAGAAAAATTTTCATTTATATATTAGGAGTGAAATTATGAGCGACACACTCATCGCCTTTATACTTGGTATCATAGAAGGACTAGCAGAATTTTTACCGATTTCCTCTACTGGCCACCTTATATTAGCCGGCCACTTGTTAGGATTTGAAGGAGAAAGAGCAAAAACATTTGAGATTGTAATACAGCTAGGGGCGATTTTAGCTATCGCTGTTTTATATCACAAACGCCTCGTTTCTTTATTTAACATTAAACCTCTTCTCCAGAAAGAAAAAAAATTCAATGCATTACATGTAGTCCTAGGTGTATTCCCGGCTGTAATCGCTGGCTTACTATTACATGATGTAATTAAAACATACTTATTTCAGGCACACACTGTCGTTATCGGACTTGTAGCTGGAGCTATTCTTATGATTTTTGCAGAGGTAAAAAAAACAGAAGCCACAGCTTACTCATTAGATGCTTTAACATATCGTCAAGCATTAACAATTGGATTATTTCAATGTTTAGCGGTCTATCCTGGTTTTTCAAGAGCCGGATCCACTATTTCTGGAGGATTGTTAGCAAAAGCGAATTATAAAGCTTCATCAGAATTCTCTTTTCTTATCGCTCTTCCAGTCATGGTTGGAGCAACTGGTCTAGACTTATTAAAAAGTTGGAAGTATTTAAGTACAGACGATATCCCAATGTTCGCAGTAGGTTTTATTACTTCTTTTATTGTAGCAATGCTAGCAGTTGTTACCTTTTTAAAGCTGCTAGCTAAAATAGGATTAAAGCCATTTGCCTATTATCGTATTTTGTTAGCTATTGTATTCACTACTTTTGTGCTGCTTTAACTAGAACAATCTCTTCTATTCGAAACAAACAACTAGTCAGCCGATATCCAGATTAGGATATCGGTTTTTCAATGATTTAGCTACTAAGAAAGAAATATTAGAATACACAAGCTACCCAGTCAGCGGGGCCCTTTCATTTAGTTATGATGCAACGTTTTTAATAAATCCCAAAAGTGTTATAAAGTGAACCTTCCATCAATGGAGATTTTCTTCATCTCCCACCTAGTTTCTTCGCTTCTCTCTATCTTGAGGTTGGGATCTTACTGCCCGCGAATAGTGGGATAAATAAAAACAGCACCGTTCAGGATTACTTGAACGGTGCTGTTTTCACTTCATTTCAAAACCAATAACAAAAAAGTGTTTCTTTTCATTACGAAAATGTCTTCATTTTAAAAATGCACTTAGAAAAAATAAAATGAACTTCTCATCAGTAGAAGGATTTGTCATCCCCTGACTATCCCCTTTATTTTCTCTAAACCTTAAGGCAAGGGTCTTACCCAATACAAGTAACTTAAAAAGCAAAACACTTCCTAATAACGCTCTGATTGTATCTAAAATTCCTAAGTAACCCTAACTTGTTTAACTCATTATAACTATACAGGTTCACATCATTTTACTCACTTTATTCTCACCATAACTGTTATTACTAGTTCTTTTTCTTACTTTTATGTAGTAGTAAGCATAACAAGCAATAATAAAAGGTACAGTACAATAGATTCCTAGTCTCTGATCAGGAATAAAGATAAGGCTTACTAATATAATGCCGTACAGTCCAAAACCTAGAATAGGAACAATTGGATAAAGGGGTGTTTTGAATTTCAAGTCTTCCAACTTCCCGCCTTCAGCTAGATAACGCCTGCGGAAAAGAAATTGAGAAGCACAAATGGACATCCATACAATAATTGTAATAACGCCCGAAATCGAAATTAACCATAAATAAACCGTCTCAGCAGCCACAACACTCGTCAAAAGTGAAAAAGCAGAAATAGATATCGTCATAATTAACGCATATAACGGAATGCCTCGTGACGATAACTTCCGTAAAAAAGCTGGAGCCATGTCATTTTTGGGGTCCCGACCGCAAAACGCGAATTTTGTACGCTAAGACATTTTTTTGATGTAAAAAAGCAATTTTCCCTATGCTAGGGGTGAAATCGCTTCTTCAGTTTTTCTTGTTCAACTATCCTGGCCCTTTAGTTCAAGTAAAAGCAAACGTCACTCACTGTACATCTTTAAACGTACTGCGTAACATCCCTTTAAGATTTATTAACTATACATAATTAACTTCCACATCTATCCTCTTTTTCTAATAAACCTCCATAAAAAGTTGTAATTTAGGATGTTATTGTTGTATGAGGAGGTTTAAATATGTTAAATACACCTATTAAGCCGATGCTTTTACAACCAGCTATAGAAATCCCGAAAAGCAATAAGTATATCCACCAATTAAAATTAGATGGTCACAGGGCTTTATTTCACTACGATAGAGGAAATATAAAAATTTTCACCAGACACCTAAATGAAGTCACCTATAAATACATTGAGCTACAAGGTATCAAATTGCCTGTAACGACTTGTATTTTAGATGGAGAATTTGCTTTGACGGAAAAGAAAATCCTCCAAAACCTTGTTTCGACAGTTTAATGGTACGTTTTCAAATGTCTAATCAGGAAAAAATCAAAGAAATAAAAGACCTGTTACCTGTTCATTTTTCTTCATTTGGCATTTTGTATTTGAATGGTGAATCTCTTATAAACAAACCTTTATCTGAACGCTTAGATACCTTAAACACCATTGTAGAAAACACTCGTATATATCTACTTGTCCTACTTATTCAGACGGTGATGAACTTTATAACAGAGTAGAGAATTTAGGACTGGAAGGTGTGGTTTCTAAGAATTTAAATAGACCTTATACATTGGATTCAAGACCACAAGACGTATAAGAACTATCAATATGATTCGGTAAAAATAGGAGCAATTCGCAAGAAAAAATTTGGTTGGTTAATGTTAGATCAGGATAATCAATACAAAGGTATATTGGAATTTGTTCCTCCAAAAGAAAGAAAAGCCTTTTACGAAATATCTAAGCAGCTAATCACTAACGAGGATGAAAACTATTTTTATCTTGATCCATTAATAAAGTGTGAAGTGAAATTCCAATGCTTGTCTAAAAAGGGACTTATGAGAAGCGCAAGTTTTCAAAAATTTATCAATTAAAAATGCTGTCCATATTTTTTGTACAGCATTTCATTTTTTTGTCCAAGAGTACAACCTCTTTTATGCACAATTTACATTCACAGTTTGTGTCAATTGCGATATAAAAACCCACCAAATTGGGAGCCATTTTAATCAACTAACCCACCAAATTGGGAGCCATTTTAATCAACTAACGCACCTGTTAGTTCTATAAGCAACCTCGATAAGTAAAAAAAACAAACACTTTCTACCTAAGGAAAGGTTTGTTAGATAAGACTAATTATTTTAATTTAAGTATTATTTTTCCTTTTGCTCTTCCCGCCTCTGCATACTCCAATGCTTTTTGGGCATCTTCGAAAATAAAAACTTTATCAAGTGTAGGCTTAATCACTTCTGACTCTAACATTTCTGTTAAAATTCTCAACTGCTCTCCACTATGCTTCATAAAAAGAAACGTATATTGGACATTATGTTTTTTTTCTAGCTTCGTAAGTTTATAACTTGCAATTGAAAATAAGGTTTTTTTAAATGAGCTAAATCCGTTTTCTTTAGCAAAGCGACCATTCGGGATTCCAGATATAGAAACAATCTTTCCTCCTTTTTTTAATGTTACAAATGATCTCTCTAACGTCGCCCCCCCAATGGTATCAAGAACTGCGTCGTAGTCACGAATCAAATGTTCGAACTTTTCTGTCTTGTAATTAACAACTTCGTCAGCGCCAAGAGATTTTACTAAATCACTACCATCACTAGCTGTAGTTGCGACAAAAGCACCCATATGTTTTGCAAGTTGGATAGCAAATGTTCCTACTCCCCCCGATCCTGCATGTATTAATATTTTATGCCCTTTTTCAATTCGCAGAATATCATGTAAAGCTTGGTAGGATGTCAATCCGACTAGAGGGATGGAGGCGGCTTCTTCAAAACTTAAATTTTTAGGTTTTAATGCAATATCTTCTTGGTTAACAGAGAGATATTCAGTAAAAGTTCCCATTTTATTTGCTCTAGGTCGACCATATACCTCATCACCGACTTTAAACTTCGTGACACTAGTACCTACTTCAACAATTTTTCCAGAAAAATCGTTTCCTAAAATTAACGGCATCTTGTATTTCAATAATAATTTTAATTCACCTTTTCGAATTTTTGTATCAAGAGGATTTATACTTGCCGCATATATCTCAACTAAGACCTCGTCATTATTTATTTTGGGCATAGGGAAGTCTAAAAAATTTGGTTTTTTACCGTAGTTTTCAATTGCTAAAGCTTTCATTACAATCCTCCACATTTTTATTTAACGCACATGTATCTTTCCATAACGAACCTAAGAAAAAGATTATGAATATCCCTAGATGGGATATTCATAATAAATAAATTATTTTAAGAAAGGATAATCTGTATAACCTTCTTTTCCTCCTGCATAGAGCGTGTTTTTATCAGGTTCGTTTAGGGGAGCACCTGATTGAATCCGTTCTACAAAGTCTGGATTAGCTAGTACCCAAGTGCCTACTGTGACAACATCTGCAAGATTATTATCTACATCAGACGAAAGTTGATCTAGAGGACGACCTGGACGGTTAACAAGAAGTGATTGATCCCAAAGTTGACGCACATCTTTTAGGAATTGCTCGTTTCCAAAGTGCATTAAATGCAGATATGCAAGGTTAAGCTTATTTAATTCACTTATTAAATAGCGATACATCTCAAGGCTATTTTTCCCCTCATCAATGCCTTGCAGTGTTCCTTGAGGAGAAAAACGGATGCCTGTTCTTTCTGCTCCTATTTCATCAACAACTGCTTTAGCTACTTCAATAGCGAATCGAGAACGCCCCTCAATCGTACCACCGTATGCATCTTGACGATGATTGGAGTTTTCACTAAGGAATTGTTGGATCAGATAACCATTCGCTCCGTGAATTTCAACTCCGTCTGCACCAGCTTCAATTGCTGAGCGTGCTGCTAAACGAAACTCATTGATAACATCTTTTATCTCAAGCTCACTCAATTCTCTTGGTGTTGGAATTTCTTTCATTCCTTCTGCCGTGAAAATTTCTACACCAGGTGCAATAGCTGACGGTGCAACTGCTTGGCGGTGGTGAGGTGTGTTATCAGGGTGTGATACACGTCCCACATGCATAAGCTGAACAAAAATATGACCTCCTTCACTATGAACTTTAGAAGTTACTTTTTTCCACCCTTTAATATGATTTTCTGTATAAATACCAGGTGTATTAGTGTAACCTTGCCCATCATCTGAAGGTTGGGTTCCTTCGCTTATAATTAAACCGACTGAAGCACGCTGACCATAGTACTCTGCTACTAAATCGCTCGGCGTACCATCTGGTAAAGCTCTACTTCTAGTCATTGGAGCCATTCCTATACGATTTTTTAAGTCAATGTTTCCGATACGAACTTTTTCAAATAATCTGCTCATATGAATACTCCTTTTTAATAAGAATTAGAATCAAGAAATAAATTTACGTGTTCTGCAAATAGTTCTGGAAATTGAAACAGATGCCCGTGACCAGAATCAGGATATATAATCAGCTGTGCTTTGGGTAATTTCTCTGTTAAGATATAACTGTTTTTAGTCGGTACCATCACATCATTAACACCATTAGTAACAAGTACAGGGTGTTTGATGTTTTGTAACCATTCATAATCATGATTAGATTTTTGTTTAGCCCATTTTGCAATGGCTTGTAATTGTGCCTCTTTTACTTGTTCTGAACTGTTTACTTTTTTCTGATTAAAAATTCTTTGTAGTGAAGCCATTCCTGCAGATTTACTTGTTTCGGTTTGTTCGTAGAAAAAGAACATAAAATCATTTATTCCATCTTCTTCCGTTCCACCGTGACGATTCATTCTTTCAAAAATCTCTGGATTTGGATTAATACCAGATTCAGGCGAAGTACCTGCCATAATAATTTTTCTTACTAAATCTCCTTCTTGTAAAGCTAGCTCTTGTGCAACCATGCCACCAATGGAAAAACCAAGAATGTCAACTTGTTCTAATCCAAGAGCTTTTATAAATGTTGCTGTATCTTTTGCCATATCAGCAATTGTAGTAGGCGTTAGTCCATCGGTCTCACCAACCCCTTTATTGTCAAATAAGATTACTGGGCGTGTATTTGCAATAGGTTCAAGCATGTTTGGATCCCAATTTTCCATCGTTCCTCTAAAGTGAACAAGAAATACTACTGGTATACCATCTTGTGTACCAAATTTTCTATATGCGTAACGAGTTCCATCTGCTTCAATAAATTCTGATTCTGTTGGTATTTTAAAGTTTGTCATTTTTGTGTTCCTCCTTAGAAATTAAAAAACGATTTTATAAGTATGCATTATGATGGTTTGTTTCATATCAATTTTAGAATGAACGTTCTAAAAAAGGTAAAAAAAGAAAGCTAGTCCAACACTGAAAGTGCTAGAGTGATGATGCCTTCTAATTCTTTTTTATTGTAATTAGTTTTTATTAGTACTCTTATACCTACCAAATTGTTGTGTAAGAAACGAGATGTGTTATCAGAATCGATTTCTTTTGATAGCTCTCCACTAGTTTGGCCCCGTTTTATAAGGTCATTAAACATATCTTCAGTACGGTTAAACATTTTTGTAACTATGCGTCCAATTTCTTTGTCTAACAAAGATAATTCAATGGCTGCATTTACTGATAGACAACCTTTTGGGTATTGTTCAATGGAATTCAGTATGAAAATAAAAACATCACGTATCGCCTGTTTAATGGATGAAGTGCTACTAATTATGCTTTCCATCTCATTGACGATGAGCTCTTCATAGTGATTAAGGGAAGCTAAAAACAATGAACGCTTGTCACCAAATGTGTCATATATACTCCTGCGGTGTATCCCCATATGATCCACCAAATCTTGCATGGATGTTTTTTCATAACCCTGTTCCCAGAAAAGCTCCATTGCTTTTCTTAATACTACTTTCTGGTCAAATTCTTTACTTCTAGCCATTTTATTTCTCCTTAAAAAAATCCATGAACCAATACTAACAAAAACAAACGTCATAATCCATTATAGAATGAACGTTCTAAAATAAATACATGAATTTCAAACCATGATTAAATAATACCCTTTTTAGAACGATTAGTAAAGAATTATAACTAACCAATAATCCCCAACACATTTGCTACATATCACAATGTTATCCATTAACTTTCACTTAGGGGTACCGCCAAACATTTCTTCTATTCGTTTAGTTTCTTCAGGATTGTTTTCTTCCACTGTTTCAATTAATGGATCAAACTCTTCTACAGATGCACTCATACCAAATAAACAAGAAACAGCAATTAGAAAAAACATCTGAGCCCTTACTCAACCAAACTGCCCCTTTAGTTGCATAAGAACCTGAAAGAAGAAGAGAAAAATTAAGGCAAGAAGAATTAAAAGGAAATCCTTCTAGCAGCGTTCACGGTGGAGGTCTTGCTGATTTAGTTGGTAGCTTAGGTTGGAAAGGTACGGGAATTCTTATTCTTGTAATCATAATTGGCTTTATTTTTGTATCACTCTTCTGTTTCTTTATCTTCCCCCATTTGAACACCCCCTAATTAAGCAACCAGTCCTTTTAATTTTTACCACAAACAACCATTATCCTTGTTGAACTATCCTGCCCCGTTAGTTTAAGTACATCATTTCACAATTTCTTCTCTACCTTAACATAAATATCCATTTATCTTTTCATAATAATCCCCATAAACGACCGTTTATGGTACTTTTTGAGTTCCGTTGAAAAAGATACTAAAAGGTATCTTTAAGTGGTACCAAAACTCATTCCTAAAAACAAAGTTTCATATTTAATCTTCCATACGTTTTTGGTACTATAATAGTGAGACTTATGATAGAAAGGAAATGAACCGTTTGATTTTTGGATATGCTCGAGTTAGCACAGAAGAACAGAATCTAAATATGCAACTGGACACTTTACATCAGTATGGTGTAGACAAGATTTATCAAGAGAAAATGACGGGAACAAAAAAAGACCGTCCCGCATTGGAAGAACTCTTAAAAGTATTACGTAAAGGAGACAAAGTTGTTGTCTATAAATTAGATCGTATTTCTCGTTCCACAAAACATCTCATTGAGCTAAGCGATTATTTTCACGAGGTAGAAGTGGACTTTGTATCTATTTACGACAGCATAGATACATCCAATGCAATGGGAAAGTTCTTTTTCCGTATGATGGCCAGTATTGCAGAACTAGAACGTGATATCATCAGTGAGCGTACAAAGTCTGGATTACATGCAGCGAGAATACGTGGTAAGCAAGGAGGGAGACCACGAAAGAGTACAGATAAGATAGAACTGGCTCTCAAAATGTATAAAAGTAAAGAGTACAGCATTAAAGAAATCACACAAGCAACTGGTGTAAGTAGAACAACTCTGTACCGCTATATAAATAGTTGAAATGTATACTGACTATAAAAAGGAGAATACACATGCGGGGAAAAGAGCTCCTTACGTCTGAACAACGTAAGGATTTATTGCGTTTGTCGTTTGAAACAGAACACGAGTTAGCAATTTATTACACATTTTCTGATTTTGACTTAGAGATTATTAATCGTCATCGCAGAGACTATAACCGTTTAGGATTTGCGATTCAGTTATGTCTATTGAGGCACCCTGGGTGCTCTTTTATTGATATGCCAGATGTTCCAGAAGAGTTGTTGCAATTTGTCGCGGGCCAATTGAAGGTTTCCCCTTCTGCTTTTGAACTATACGCAAACCGAGATGCCACTCGCAGAGAACACCTAGAAGAAATACGCCAAGAATATAGCTATCGTGCATTTACACTTCGTGATTATCGTAGTCTCTCCAAAGCCTTACAACCTCACGCAGCGAAGAATGGAAATGCAATGTACTTGATACAAATGGCGTTACAAGAGCTACGGAAAGAAAGGATTATCTTCCCTGCAGTGCCTACCATAGAACGTGTTGTATGGGAAACCCGTAAACGAGCAGAAGAAAAAATCTTTAAGATACTAACATCCTCATTGACACCTTCACAACAAGAAAAGTTAGATGGACTTCTCCTTCCAATGAAAGACAACCCTAGAACCTATTTAGGATGGCTGAAAGAAGTGCCTAGCACATCTTCCCCAGAATCCTTTCTAAAAGTTATTGAACGCTTAGAATACATACAATCTTTATCTCTAAACATCGATACTAAAGGTATTCACCCAAATCGAGTACGGCAATTATCTCGGCTTGGAGCAAGATATGATGCTCATACATTTCGAAGATTTAAAGGTGAAAAGAAGTACGCGATTATCGTCTCCTATTTAGTGGACTTAACACAAGATTTAATAGACCAAGCGTTTGACATTCATGATAAGCAAATGATGAATCTTCAATTAAAAGGAAAGAAGCAACAAGAAGAGATGCAAAAACAAAACGGCAAAGCAGTCAACGAAAAAGTAATTCATTATGCAGATTTAGGGACTGCTTTGATTAAAGCTAGACGGGAAAATTTAGATCCATTCTTGCTATTGGAAACCATTATGCCTTGGGAGGCATTCGTTACCTCTATAGAAGAAGCCAAGCAGCTTTCACGTCCTATAGACTATGACTATTTAGATTTATTAGATAGTCGATACAACCATCTACGAAAGTACACCCCAACCTTACTAAAAGTTTTAGAATTTCGTTCTACCAAGTCTGCAACCCCTGTGTTGGAAGCACTAAATACAATCCATGAGTTAAACGAATCCGGAAAACGAAAAGTACCAAGCGGAGCACCACTAGGATTTGTATCGAGACGATGGCAGCGTCATGTATATGATGAGGAGGGAAACATCGACCGACATTTTTATGAGTTAGCCGCGTTTACGGAGCTACGTAATTTTATACGTTCAGGAGACATTTCTATTGTAGGAAGCAGGCAACATAAGGATTTTGATGAGTATCTTGTATCATCAGAAGAATGGAACAACAATAAAATATCTGGCACAAGACTCGCTGTGCCGGTTCGTGTAGACGAGTATATAGAAGAACGAACTCAGTCGCTTTTATACCGAATACAACGTTTTTCCAAAGAAGCTAATTCCCTAGAGGGAGTTGATATTAGAAATGAAAATCTTCACATTCATCGTTTGGAACGAGATACACCAGATGAAGCTAAGAAGCTAAGTGGACAACTGTACAGTATGTTACCACGAATTAAGCTTACAGATTTATTGCTAGAAGTAGCAAACTGGACCGAGTTTGAACAACAGTTGGTTCACGCCTCTACAAATCGATCTCCTAAAGGAGAAGAAATGATAGCTTGCCTTGCGGCAATCATGGCAATGGGAACTAACGTTGGTCTTACCAAAATGGCCGAGGCAACGCCTGACATTTCGTATCGTCAGCTAGCTAATGCTAGCCAATGGCGTCTGTATGACGATGCACTACAGAGGGCTCAATCTGTACTTGTAAATTTTCAGCATCGATTACCTCTATCTTCTTATTGGGGAGATGGAACTACATCTTCATCAGATGGCATGCGTGTTCAGATCGGCGTGCCTTCCTTAAATGCTAGTGCTAATCCTCATTATGGAACTGGAAAAGGAGCAACCTTTTATCGATTTGTGAGTGACCAATACTCATCTTTTTACTCAAAGGTCATTAATACGAATGCTCGAGACGCTATACATGTCATTGATGGATTGTTGCATCACGAGTCTGATTTGTTAATTGAAGAACACTACATGGATACTGCTGGTTATACAGATCAAATATTCGGATTAGCTCACTTACTTGGCTTTCGCTTTGCTCCACGACTACGAGATTTATCAAGTTCGAAACTCTATACAATTGACTCGTGCAAAGAATTTTCAAATATAGAGGGATTGATACGAGGTCAGGTTAATATGAAGTTAATTCATGATAACTATGATGATGTGTTACGACTTGCTCATTCCATCCGAGAGAGTAGAGTGTCAGGTGCTTTAATTATGGGGAAATTAGGCTCTTATACTCGTCAAAACAAGGTTGCTAAAGCATTGCGAGAGATGGGGAGAATTGAAAAAACCATTTTTATTTTAGATTATTTGTCTGATGAGACCATGCGGCGCCGAATTCAAAGAGGATTAAACAAAGGGGAAGCAATGAATGCATTAGCACGAGCTATATTCTTTGGGAAACACGGTGAGTTACGTGAAAGAGCACTGCAAGATCAGCTTCAAAGAGATAGTGCACTTAATCTCATTATTAATGCAATTAGCATATGGAATACAGTTTATCTAAGTAAAGCTGTAGACATCTTAAGGAAGAGCGGAACACTGGATGAGAAACTGTTAAATCATATCTCTCCAATGGCGTGGGAACATATTAACTTTCTCGGGGAGTACAGATTTAATAAGCTAGGTACCACATTAGAATCTCTACGACCATTACAAAACACTCAATAAGATAAGACCCGTTTTTTCCTTAGAGTAGAAAAAACGGGTCATTTTATGTCGAAAATTGCTTAGCGTACAAAATTCGCGTTTTGCGGTCGGGACCCCTTTTTGGACAATGACCAAAGCATTCTTGTTGCTGCATATAATCCTGAGTTAGCAACAGAAAGAACAGCAGTAAGAATGACAAAGTTCATAATATCAGCAGCATACGGAATGCCCATGTTATCAAAAACTGCAACAAAGGGACTCTTCGTTAACCCTGCTTCTTTCCAGGGAATCAAGGCCACAAGAACAAATATCGCTAAAACAAAGAAAAACATCGTCCGCCAAATAATATTTCGAATAGAACGCGGTAGAGTTTTTTCAGGGTTTTCACTTTCACCTGCTGCGATTCCAACAAGTTCTGTACCCTGGAAGGAATAGTTAACCGTAACCATTGTTAGCAGTATCGCACCAATTCCGTTTGGAAATAGACCACCATGGTCCGTAAAGTTTGAAAAAAACGGAGCTGCTTCGTTCCCTTTTAGGTCAATAAAACCAAACATCGCTGCCCCTCCAAGAATAATGAAGGCAACAATAGCTGACACTTTAATGCTCGAAAACCAAAATTCTGTTTCTGCATAACTGCGGGCAGATAATGCATTGATACTAAAGATTGTAACACCAAACGTTAAACACCAAACCCATACAGGAATATCGGGAAACCAGCGCTGCATCGTAATACCTGCAGTTGTAAATTCAAGTCCAACAGTATTTGCCCAGCTTAGCCAATACAGCCATCCAATAGTAAATCCAGTGGCAGGACTTATATACTTCGTAGCATATTCCTGAAAAGAACCGGACACCGGCATAGCCACCGTATTAACAATGACCGGCTAACTTTCCTTATTAGCAAGGTGAAACAAGCCGCTAGTGAAATATCTACTAAAATCGGCAGAACGTCAGTAGTATAAACTGAACAATCTGCCGCCATTTTTTATTCATATGGTGGAAACTAATTTCATAATGTGGAAACTAAAAAATGGATATGAAAGTTTTAGACTTGAGACTAGTATGAGTTGTTCTCCAAAATGTTGTTACTGTTTTTTACACAATAAAATACATGCTTTTACAAGTAATTACTTTTTTAATCGAAAAATTAAGGAGGTTTTATCTTATGTATCAACAATTATGCTCACTATCTTTAGAAAAACAAGTCGAAACACTCACAAAACATCTTGTTTCATTTAATAGCATTAACGGAACTGAAGGGGAAGCCCGTATTATAGATGAGCTTTATCGCATTTTAAAAAGCTTTCCATATTTTAAACAGCATCCTGAACATTTATGGGTACAAACTGTTCCAAATGATCCAATTAACCGAAAAAACTTATTTGCCTTTGTAGGAGGAAACAAAAACTCAACTTCTACCATCATTTATCATTCTCATCTAGATACAGTTGGAATTGAAGACTTTGGCCTATTAAAAGAACATGCTTTTTCTTCAGAAACATTAGAAGAGTATTTTCAGACATATGAGGGAAATATTGACGTCCAAACTGATGCCAAATCTGGAGATTGGCTATTTGGCCGAGGCTCTGTTGATATGAAAAGTGGAGCTGCTGTCCATATCGCTAATATTTTATATTTCTCGCAACATACCGATCTATTAGAAGGGAATCTCCTCTTACTTTTCAATGGTGATGAAGAAGGTGAACACCGCGGAATTACAGCTGCATTAACCGAATTAGAAAGACTACAGCAAGAAAAGCAATTACACTATCGTTTAGCAATTAATAATGACTTCATCACACCTCTATACGACGGAGACAATCAGCGCTATATTTATACAGGAACAGCAGGGAAACTTCTACCTTGCTTCTATATTTATGGAAGAGAAGTACATGTTGGAGATACATTATCAGGAATTGATCCAAACTTTATTGCTGCTCAAATTACACGGAGATTACATAACAACTATAAACTAACTGAAATTATTCCTGATGAGCTTGTTCTACCCCCAACATGTTTATATCAACGTGATAATAAAAACAGTTATACTGTACAAACCGCAACAAGCAGCCAACTATACTTTAATTATTTTATTTACGAATCTACACCTGAAGAAGTTCTTAAGAAATTATTAGCCGAAACAAGACAGGTATGTAAAGAAGCTGAAGAGTACCTCAAAGAACAGTTTCAGCATTATTTACTTGTAACAGGCTTACCATCACGTGACCTTTCCTGGGAGATTGCGGTTACAAGTTACGGAGATTATATAGAAGAATTACAGCAGCATGGTATAAATACAGAAGCAATTATTCAAGATACGCTCAAACAAAGTAATAATAGTGACTTACGTGCAGTTTGTTTTGAAATTGTTGCTGCTCTACAAGAAATAGATCCTGAAAAAAAGGCACGGGTTATTTTATTTTTTGCACCGCCTTTTTTACCACATAACTATTTAAAGCAAACAAGCGAACAAAATCGTCAACTACAAAGCAGCATTGAAATAATACTGCAAAATGTACAAGATGAGACTGGAGAACAATTTGTTTTGAAAAAGTTTTTCCCTTATTTAGCTGACGGAAGCTTCCTATCTATACACGAAACAGACGATGAACTCAAACCATTATTACACAACTTCCCAAAGTGGGAACAACTATATCCACTTCCATACGATACTATACGTAAATTAAATATCCCTTCAATAAACATGGGGGTGTACGGGAAAGACGGTCATAAATGGACAGAACGCGTCTATAAACCATATTCATTTCATGTATTGCCTTTACTTATTCAAGAAACAACAATACAGCTTTTAAAGGATTTTAAGAAAAGTTCAAAACCATCAAGCAGTTCATCCTATGTAGACACACAAGCACAGCAAGATCTTAAAAATAATACTGTAAAATATAATATTTAATGATAGCAAATAGAAATTTATTCAACTAACCATCAGTGGAGGATACCTCTGCTGATGGAATTTTTATTTTTGAAAAGAAAATGAAACCATCCATTTAATAATAGAACTTCCTAGCTATTTTTCTTTATAATACACAAAAAAGACGAGTCATACTGACTCGTCTCAGATTGCCTGGCAACGTCCTACTCTCACAGGGACAAGGTCCCAACTACCATCGGCGCTAGAGAGCTTAACTTCCGTGTTCGGTATGGGAACGGGTGTGACCTCTCTGCCATCATTACCAGACTTATGAAGGTATATTCCTTCAAAACTAGATAACATTTGCTTCATATTATATGGTTAAGTCCTCGATCTATTAGTATTCGTCAGCTCCACATGTCACCATGCTTCCACCTCGAACCTATCAACCTGATCATCTTTCAGGGATCTTACTAGCTTACGCTATGGGAAATCTCATCTTGAGGGGGGCTTCATGCTTAGATGCTTTCAGCACTTATCCCTTCCGCACATAGCTACCCAGCTATGCCCTTGGCAGAACAACTGGTACACCAGCGGTGCGTCCATCCCGGTCCTCTCGTACTAAGGACAGCTCCTCTCAAATTTCCTACGCCCACGACGGATAGGGACCGAACTGTCTCACGACGTTCTGAACCCAGCTCGCGTACCGCTTTAATGGGCGAACAGCCCAACCCTTGGGACCGACTACAGCCCCAGGATGCGATGAGCCGACATCGAGGTGCCAAACCTCCCCGTCGATGTGGACTCTTGGGGGAGATAAGCCTGTTATCCCCGGGGTAGCTTTTATCCGTTGAGCGATGGCCCTTCCATGCGGAACCACCGGATCACTAAGCCCGACTTTCGTCCCTGCTCGACTTGTAGGTCTCGCAGTCAAGCTCCCTTATGCCTTTGCACTCTACGAATGATTTCCAACCATTCTGAGGGAACCTTTGGGCGCCTCCGTTACTTTTTAGGAGGCGACCGCCCCAGTCAAACTGCCCACCTGACACTGTCTCCCGGGTCGATAAGACCCGTAGGTTAGAATTTCAATACAGCCAGGGCGGTATCCCACCAGCGCCTCCACCGAAGCTAGCGCTCCGGCTTCAAAGGCTCCCGCCTATCCTGTACAAGCTGTACCAAAATTCAATATCAGGCTACAGTAAAGCTCCACGGGGTCTTTCCGTCCTGTCGCGGGTAACCTGCATCTTCACAGGTACTATAATTTCACCGAGTCTCTGGTTGAGACAGTGCCCAAATCGTTACACCTTTCGTGCGGGTCGGAACTTACCCGACAAGGAATTTCGCTACCTTAGGACCGTTATAGTTACGGCCGCCGTTTACTGGGGCTTCAGTTCAGAGCTTCGCTTGCGCTAACCCCTCTCCTTAACCTTCCAGCACCGGGCAGGTGTCAGCCCCTATACTTCGCCTTACGGCTTCGCAGAGACCTGTGTTTTTGCTAAACAGTCGCTTGGGCCTATTCACTGCGGCTTTCCGTTAAGAAAGCACCCCTTCTCCCGAAGTTACGGGGTCATTTTGCCGAGTTCCTTAACCAGAGTTCTCTCGCTCACCTTAGGATTCTCTCCTCGCCTACCTGTGTCGGTTTGCGGTACAGGCACCTTTTATCTCGCTAGAAGCTTTTCTTGGCAGCGGGGAATCAA
>NZ_JBFLUP010000006.1:4510000-4515000 GCF_050473785.1 Bacillus sp. S14(2024)
AAAGATAAAATTATAATTCTTTTCCACGGGATATAACTTCGTCTTACTTCCGACCAATAGAAAGGAAAGAATAAGCAGCCAGCTAAAGATAAGCGTAAAAAAAGTAAAATAAAAGGCGGGAATGAATGCAATGCCCACTTTGTTGGAGCAATAGCAATTCCCCATAGCATAATCGCTATTATTAGCATAAAAATGCCTCTCATATGTATTTCACATCCGTTTCAATTACAATTGTTAAGTAATAGATTTCATCCAAATCTACATTCAAAAAAGTTAAAAACAACAGTAACCTTTAAATATAGGATTTTTTATATTTTAATAGACTATTCCAGATATATAGTTGAATAAATTTCGTAATTCTAATTACTTACTACACAGAGCTTTTCCCAATATAAAAAGGAATCCCTCTTCAAGGTAACGAATTTGTTAGTTGCAATATAAAACAAAAAGACTGAAGGTGACAGAATGGCAATTTATATCGCTCTGTTGCGAGGCATTAACGTAAGCGGACATAATAAGATTAAAATGGCTGAATTGAGGCATATGTTAGAAACGATGGGTCTCAACCGAGTACAAACATATATTCAAACTGGCAATGTCCTATTTGAATCAGCGGAGGATATAGAATCATTGTGCTTCCGAATTGAGAATGAAATTAAAACAGCTTTTGGAATTTCAATCACCGTTGTCTTAAGAACATCCACAGAATTTGAGAGTATCATTGAGCATTGCCCATATACAGATGTACCCTTGGCTAAAGGAGAAAGTGTTCATGTTTCCATTTTGACTGAAGAGCCTCAACAAAAGGTGGCCGAGCTGCTATCGAACAGCGAACGTGATAATGATGAATACTATATGCATGGACGTGAAATTTACTTCTTGTTCCGTCAAAGCATGCTGGATTCCAAGTTGGCAAAGAATCTACAGAAACTCGGAAATACAGCAACAACACGCAACTGGAATACAATCAATAAACTGGCTGCGCTATTGAAGGCGATGCAAGCTGAATAAGAAAAAATATTTCCGAGGGAACAATAGGGGAAATTCCAAATTTCATGAAAATGTTTACGTATTTTCACTATTGTTTCCCTTGTTCATCGACAGTAATGTTTCGCTCATTTGGCTCTAACATCATAAATTCCATCTCCTCATCCAGTCGTCTACAAAGTGAGCGGGATTTTTTTACATCTGCTATTTTAACCTCTCGAAGTCGTACATTTTCCAATATCCAAACTACTTTCTTGGTAAGTTTGATAAATTCATCCATTAAATTGATATGTAGGACATCCTCTTATGTTCATTTTTATTCGAAATACTCCACCAGCACTCGAATCTGTACTATGCATTCTTGCCGTTGAAACATATAACTCATTTAAGTCACTTCCACCAAATGTACAAGAGGTCACATATAAAGCGGGTATAGGAATAGTTAGCAACTGTTCTCCATTTACAGGGTTCCACCTCGATACTTTAGAACCTCCCCAGTGAGCAATCCATAGCATACCTTCTTCATCAATTGTCATCCCATCAGGAAGTCCTTCCTCTTTTGATATGACAATAACATCTTGTGGGTTTGTAATATGACCTGTATGGACATCATAATCAAAACGAACTACTTTTCTTGTAGGTGTATCAATGAAATACATGTATTTATGATTGGGTGACCACGCTAAACCATTAGAAGTACTCACTTGTTCTAATTTCTTTTTGACAGTTAAATCGGTATCTAAGCAGTAAAGAGCTCCCTCTCCACTTATACCAACTGAGTCTGTAGTACCTGCCCAAAAGCGACCTGCTGGATCGCACTTCCCATCATTAAAGCGATTGTCTTGTAAATGGCTTTCTGGATCATAAATAGCCTGTAGTTCTTCCGTATCAGGATTTAATGAATGAAAGCCATTCTCTAAAGCAAGGATCATGTTACCAGATTCCCTAGGAACCACTGACCCTACCATCTGTCCAACAAAGATTTCCTTATTTTTATTTGTAATAGGATTATAGATATGAACCTTCTTCTCTAAGATATCAACCCAATATAGTAACTGCTTTTTACTATCCCAGCAAGGCCCTTCTCCAAGAGTAGCCTTAGCATCAATTACTAATTCTAATTCACCTAGCAAATTAACACCCCTTTATCAAAGAATATTCCGTCTATTTATAGTAACATGCATGCACAGCTCTATTAAAGCTTGGAGATGCCGATATTTCCCCCGCAGGTATTATATACATCATAGAATACAACGTGAAGCTTCCATCAGTGTAGGTCTTACTGCTCTTTAATGCAGGATGAAAGCACAAAAAAGACGAGTCATACTGACTCGTCTCAGATTGCCTGGCAACGTCCTACTCTCACAGGGACAAGGTCCCAACTACCATCGGCGCTAGAGAGCTTAACTTCCGTGTTCGGTATGGGAACGGGTGTGACCTCTCTGCCATCATTACCAGACTTATGAAGGTATATTCCTTCAAAACTAGATAACATTTGCTTCATATTATATGGTTAAGTCCTCGATCTATTAGTATTCGTCAGCTCCACATGTCACCATGCTTCCACCTCGAACCTATCAACCTGATCATCTTTCAGGGATCTTACTAGCTTACGCTATGGGAAATCTCATCTTGAGGGGGGCTTCATGCTTAGATGCTTTCAGCACTTATCCCTTCCGCACATAGCTACCCAGCTATGCCCTTGGCAGAACAACTGGTACACCAGCGGTGCGTCCATCCCGGTCCTCTCGTACTAAGGACAGCTCCTCTCAAATTTCCTACGCCCACGACGGATAGGGACCGAACTGTCTCACGACGTTCTGAACCCAGCTCGCGTACCGCTTTAATGGGCGAACAGCCCAACCCTTGGGACCGACTACAGCCCCAGGATGCGATGAGCCGACATCGAGGTGCCAAACCTCCCCGTCGATGTGGACTCTTGGGGGAGATAAGCCTGTTATCCCCGGGGTAGCTTTTATCCGTTGAGCGATGGCCCTTCCATGCGGAACCACCGGATCACTAAGCCCGACTTTCGTCCCTGCTCGACTTGTAGGTCTCGCAGTCAAGCTCCCTTATGCCTTTGCACTCTACGAATGATTTCCAACCATTCTGAGGGAACCTTTGGGCGCCTCCGTTACTTTTTAGGAGGCGACCGCCCCAGTCAAACTGCCCACCTGACACTGTCTCCCGGGTCGATAAGACCCGTAGGTTAGAATTTCAATACAGCCAGGGCGGTATCCCACCAGCGCCTCCACCGAAGCTAGCGCTCCGGCTTCAAAGGCTCCCGCCTATCCTGTACAAGCTGTACCAAAATTCAATATCAGGCTACAGTAAAGCTCCACGGGGTCTTTCCGTCCTGTCGCGGGTAACCTGCATCTTCACAGGTACTATAATTTCACCGAGTCTCTGGTTGAGACAGTGCCCAAATCGTTACACCTTTCGTGCGGGTCGGAACTTACCCGACAAGGAATTTCGCTACCTTAGGACCGTTATAGTTACGGCCGCCGTTTACTGGGGCTTCAGTTCAGAGCTTCGCTTGCGCTAACCCCTCTCCTTAACCTTCCAGCACCGGGCAGGTGTCAGCCCCTATACTTCGCCTTACGGCTTCGCAGAGACCTGTGTTTTTGCTAAACAGTCGCTTGGGCCTATTCACTGCGGCTTTCCGTTAAGAAAGCACCCCTTCTCCCGAAGTTACGGGGTCATTTTGCCGAGTTCCTTAACCAGAGTTCTCTCGCTCACCTTAGGATTCTCTCCTCGCCTACCTGTGTCGGTTTGCGGTACAGGCACCTTTTATCTCGCTAGAAGCTTTTCTTGGCAGCGGGGAATCAAAGACTTCGCTCCATAAGGAGCTTCCCCATCACAGCTCAGCCTTCGCGGTAAGCGGATTTGCCTACTTACCAGCCTAACTGCTTGGACGTGCACAACCAATCGCACGCTTCTTCTATCCTTCTGCGTCCCTCCATTGCTCAAACGATAAAGAGGTGGTACAGGAATATCAACCTGTTGTCCATCGCCTACGCCTGTCGGCCTCGGCTTAGGTCCTGACTAACCCTGAGCGGACGAGCCTTCCTCAGGAAACCTTAGGCATTCGGTGGACGGGATTCTCACCCGTCTTTCGCTACTCATACCGGCATTCTCACTTCTAAGCGCTCCACCAGTCCTTACGATCTGACTTCACAGCACTTAGAACGCTCCCCTACCACTGATACCATAGGTATCAATCCGCAGCTTCGGTGGTGTATTTAGCCCCGGTACATTTTCGGCGCAGAGTCACTCGACTAGTGAGCTATTACGCACTCTTTAAATGGTGGCTGCTTCTAAGCCAACATCCTAGTTGTCTAAGCAACTCCACATCCTTTTCCACTTAATACACACTTTGGGACCTTAGCTGGCGGTCTGGGCTGTTTCCCTTTTGACTACGGATCTTATCACTCGCAGTCTGACTCCCAAGGATAAGTCATTGGCATTCGGAGTTTGACTGAATTCGGTAATCCGATGGGGACCCCTAGTCCAATCAGTGCTCTACCTCCAAGACTCTCACACTTGAGGCTAGCCCTAAAGCTATTTCGGGGAGAACCAGCTATCTCCAGGTTCGATTGGAATTTCTCCGCTACCCACACCTCATCCCCGCACTTTTCAACGTGCGTGGGTTCGGGCCTCCATTCAGTGTTACCTGAACTTCACCCTGGACATGGGTAGATCACCTGGTTTCGGGTCTACGACCACGTACTAAACGCCCTATTCAGACTCGCTTTCGCTACGGCTCCGCCTCTTCAGCTTAACCTCGCACGGGATCGTAACTCGCCGGTTCATTCTACAAAAGGCACGCCATCACCCGTTAACGGGCTCTGACTATTTGTAGGCACACGGTTTCAGGATCTCTTTCACTCCCCTTCCGGGGTGCTTTTCACCTTTCCCTCACGGTACTGGTTCACTATCGATCACTAGGTAGTATTTAGCCTTGGGAGATGGTCCTCCCGGATTCCGACGGAATTTCACGTGTTCCGCCGTAC
>NZ_JBFLUP010000006.1:4517500-4535000 GCF_050473785.1 Bacillus sp. S14(2024)
GCTCTCTCTACTACTGATGAAAGTTTTGATTTGTTTTTCTTATATAATTGTTAAAGAAACTATCAATTGAATAATCACGCAGTAAATGCCCCCTAATAAACGTAAGCAGTGCCCGGAACTCATACAACTCATTTTTCTCTTTCTCTATACGTTTATTATAAAAACTTCTAAAGATGCAAAAAAGGACTAGGCATCCCCACACCTAGTCCTTTCAAAAAACCCCTTTTATTTACGAACGTAGACAAAATAAAGTACGAATAAAACTCCCATTACATACATAATTGGATGAATCTCTTTACGACGACCGCTTACAACCATTGTAATTGGATAGAAGATAAAACCAATCGCAATTCCTGTCGCGATACTGTATGTGAGTGGCATTGAAATAATTGTAAAGAATGCCGGTACTGCAGTTTCGAACTTCTTCCAATCGATTTCCCCTAATGATGATACCATCAAAATTCCTACAATGATTAAAGCCGGTGCTGTTACAGCTGGTGTTACTACACTTAATAATGGTGAAAAGAAAAGTGCTAATAAGAAAAATCCCGCTGTTACAACTGCCGTAAATCCGGAACGTCCTCCAGCTGCTACCCCTGCAGAGGATTCAATATAAGACGTCGTTGTAGATGTACCAAGTATTGCCCCGATTACAGTCGCAATCGCATCAGAGAATAACGCTCTTCCTGCACGAGGTAATTTATTATCTTTCATTAATCCTGCTTGATTTGCAACTGCAACAAGCGTTCCTGCTGTATCAAAGAAATCAATAAAGAAGAAAGTTAAAATAACAGCAAACATTTTAGGAGTGAAAATATCACCAATATGTTGAAGAGCAACTCCGAATGTCGGCTCTAAACTTGGCACAGCACCAATAACTGCTTTTGGTGTATCTATCAATCCTGTCACTACACCAGCAATTGCTGTAAGAACCATCCCATAAAATACTGCTCCATTCACTTTTCTTGTCATTAAAATAACAGTTATAACTACACCGAAAATCGTAAGCAATGTTGTTCCTTTTGTTAAGTCTCCTAAACCAACAAGTACAGCATCATTTTTTACAATAATTCCGGCATTTTGAAAGCCAATAAACGCGATAAATAATCCAATCCCTGCAGCTACCGCAAATTTCAACTCTGTTGGAATTGCGTTAATAATCTTCTCACGAATACCGGAAGCTGTAAGAATGATAAAAAGAATACCTGATACTAATGTTCCAGCAATCGCTGTTTGCCACGGAATCTGCATTGTCAATAGAACTGTGTAAGCAAAGAAAGCATTAATTCCCATTCCCGGTGCTAATGCGATTGGATATTTTGCAAAAATCCCCATAATGAGTGATCCAATTGCTGCTGCTAATGCAGTTGCAACAAACACCGCACCTGCGTCCATTCCTGTTCCTGCCGGTAGTCCTTTAATATGCCCTAGCGACAATGTAGCCGGATTGACAAATAACACATACGCCATAGATAAAAATGTTGTTAATCCTGCAATGAACTCTGTTTTATAATTTGTGCCGAGTTCATCGAACTGAAAGTAACGTTTCATTCTATGTTTCCCCCGTTATATAATTGCTCGTCGTAACCCTTCCTAGCCCCTCTTTTATCTATAAAAATAAAAAAGGCTTCCATTGCATATACATGGAAGCGTCTGTAAACAAAGATAATTATCCCTTATCTTTATATTAAAACGCCTCGTAGTCAAGCCATTTACGGTAGCTAGGTAGAAACTTTCGGGCCATATTCCCGATATTATACGACGGCTGTAATATTCACTTTTATTATTAATTACATACTCATATTAACTCATATACATCCAAGTGTCAATCTAAAAACGAACGTTTTTTACTTAAAATCAAATTTCGTTCGTATAAAAACAAAAAAAGACGATCCATCTACACATAAAAGTATAGATGGATCGTCTTCTATATCATGAAATTCACTTTATTCCCACTCGATTGTTGCTGGTGGCTTAGAAGTAATATCATACACAATACGGTTCACGTGTTTCACTTCGTTTACGATACGTACAGAGATCTTCTCTAACACATCCCAAGGAATACGTGCCCAGTCTGCTGTCATACCATCGATAGATGTTACAGCACGAATACCTACTGTGTAATCATACGTACGCTCGTCACCCATAACACCTACGCTGCGCATGCCAGGAAGTGCAGTGAAATATTGCCAAACTTCACGGTCTAAACCAGCTTTTTTGATTTCTTCGCGTAAAATCGCATCAGATTCACGAACGATTTCTAGTTTTTCTTCTGTAATTTCACCTAATACACGAATACCAAGTCCTGGACCTGGGAATGGTTGACGCCATACGATTTCATCCGGAATCCCTAGTTCTGATCCTAATTCACGTACTTCGTCTTTAAATAACGTATTTAAAGGCTCGATTAATTTAAACTGCATATCTTCTGGAAGTCCACCAACGTTATGGTGAGACTTAATTGTTTGTGCAGTTGCTGTACCACTTTCAATAATATCTGTGTACAGTGTACCTTGTGCTAAGAAGTCCATTCCTTCTAATTTAGATGCTTCATCATCAAATACATAAATAAATTCGTTACCGATGATTTTGCGTTTTTGTTCTGGATCTTCAACACCTGCTAATTTGCTCATGAAGCGTTCTTGTGCATCCACTTTAATAACGTTCATGTGGAAGCCTTCGCTAAATGTTTTCATAACCCCTTCAGCTTCTCCTTTACGAAGTAAGCCGTGGTCAACGAAAATACATGTTAATTGATCACCGATTGCTTTATGAATTAATACCGCTACAACAGAAGAGTCTACACCGCCGCTAAGTGCGCATAATACTTTTTTGTCGCCAACTGTTTCACGAATCTTTTCTAATTCTACTTCAATGAAGTTCTCCATGTTCCAGCCTTCAGTACAACCACAAACACCGAATACAAAGTTCTTAATTAAATCATTACCGTGCTCAGAGTGACGTACCTCTGGATGGAATTGTACGCCGTATAAGTTTTGTGCTTCATTGCTCATACCAGCAATTGGGCAAGATTCACTTGTTGCATCTACTACGAACCCTTCTGGTAAGCCCGTTACTAAGTCCCCATGGCTCATCCAAACAACTTGTTCTTCTGGAAGGTTTGTATATAATTTCGATTGGTTCTCTACTTTTAATACTGCTTTTCCGTACTCACGATGGTTTGCACGTTCTACTTTTCCACCAAAGTGCTTTGTCATTAATTGCATGCCGTAGCAAATACCAAAGATCGGTAAGCCTAAGTCAAAGATTTTTTCGTCACAGTGGAATGCATTTTCGCCATATACACTGTTCGGTCCACCAGAGAAAATAATTCCTTTTGGATTCATCGCTTTAATTTCTTCTGCTGTAATCGTATGCGGATGAAGTTCACTATACACGCCAAATTCACGAATGCGACGCGCAATTAACTGGTTGTACTGACTTCCAAAATCTAAAACGATAATCGTATCGTGCTGTTTCTTCAAAATAATCACCCCATAGTTCTGTATATAAACATTTTCACCAATTTGGTAAAAACAATTACCAATATAATAAAAAAAGCCAGTCCCCTGCCCTCAGTCTCATAACAAAGAAAAGGCAGGAGCCTAGCTTTATAAAGGAACTTTCTCCTTATAAACATAGACACACTGCCTTCATAGTCAGGTTGTTTACGGTAACCCGGTAGAGACTCTCAATCCATATTATTGAGGATATATGAAGGAATACTTTATATTATCTTCCTAGATTCTAACAATGAAGTATGAATACGGTCAAGAGAGAAAGCGACAAAATTCTACAGAAATTATTTTCCTCATACAATAAATCTTCTCTCAATCATTTTTTCCTTAGCTCGCACCATAATTTCATTAACCCCTCATATTGCTAGAAAAACAAAAACATCCATCTCTAGATAGAGGTGGATGTTTCAAGGCGCATGAAATTACATCATCACTCCCACTCATTTGAATATATAACAAAGGAAAATAAAACTTTAAAAATGTCTTCAAATCAACGTTTTTAAAGTTTCTGTCTAAATAACTTTAAATAAAATACAAATAACATGTACACAAAACAACAAAATTCTTTAATAAAAATCCCTTCCGGTTTGATGTGGCCCATGTCAAAGTAAACAGCAATAAAAAGCACCTTTCCTATATTTATATGGACTCAAGTTATTTAATTTCTTTTGCAATCGTTTATAAAACGGTCGTTGTTTATATTCACTTTTGGGAACCCAACATTTTTCTAACAACTCAATGGCTTCTTGTTTACTGCCAATTTTGTAAATTAGATAAAGAGTTGAGAACAAGCCTTGACAAGTATTTATATTATATAAGTGTAGAAATAAAATACCTGATAAAAACATCAAAGGAGGATGACGTAAGCACATGAAAACCATTGTTTTTATTGAAACTAATAAATCTGGATCGTGTAGGGAAGCAATCAAAGCAGCAGAACGACTCGGTTTTTTTACAGTGTTATTAACCAATAAACCAAAATTCATTCATCAAAGAACAGAATTCCCCGATGTCCATCAAATGATTTTAGTGAGATTATCCAATTACAAGGACTTAAAAGAAAACATCATCAAGCTACAAAAACAAGGTAAACAAATAAAAGGTATTTTTAGTTTTGTACATCCTTACGTTCATGTAGCAGCATCCTTATCAGAAGAATTTTGTCCAAGTGTAGTCTCTAGTGATCCAATTTTAAAAATGGAAAATAAAGTTTTAACTCGTGAGCTTCTCAAAGGCCTTCCAATGTCCCCCTATTTCGCCATTTATAACCCTAATGATTCCTTAAAGAAGTTTATTGATAAACAAAAGAAATATTTACCTCTTATTGTAAAATCCCCAGTATCTGCAGGATCAAAAGATGTTATTTTGGCAAATGACGAGAACCAATTAAAGCTAGCAATACAAAAATTACTAACAAAAAATGACCATATTTTGATAGAGGAGTATCTAACAGGACCCCAATATTTGGTTGAGGCTTTAGTACACAATGGGAAAGTTCATATTATCGCAATAATTGAGCAAGAGATTACGTTTTTTCAACGCTTTATTGTAACCGGATATGATTTGCTAACAGATATCGATCAAAGCCTATATGATAAAATCCATGAGACAATAAGTTCCATCTTAAAGGCTTTTCAAATGAACAATGGTGCCTGTCACCTTGAAATGCGCTTAGTACAAGGATCATGGAAATTAGTTGAAATCAACCCAAGAATCTCAGGTGGTGCGATGAATCGAATCATTGAAATCGGATATGGGATTAATTTAGTAGAGGAAACCATTCATTTAATGTTAGGAAATGAGCCTTGCCTGACTAAAAAACACAGTAAGCATGTATATGCACATTATTTAACAGTTGATTCTGAAGGAAAATTAATTAAGGTAACGGGAAAAAATCGCAGCTCTCAATATCCCGGTGTAGAAGAGGTGTATATAAAACCCCGACAAGGACAAATTTTGCGTCCGCCTATATCAATGGGAGATCGTTGCGGATACATTCTTGCATCCTCAGATGATAAAGAAGAAGCAAAAAGAATTGCTAGGGAAGCAGCTAGTGAGATACGTTTCTATCTTGAACCAACCAATTTGAAATGTTAGAGTGACAAATCATGAATTTATATATAAATGGATATTTTTATTACAAATTAGAAGAATTAAGAGAAACATTCGCAACTCGAACATGAGTGTTTATTCAATTCTAGAATCGATTTTGGAAAAGAAAAATAGAGCAGAAAAGCAAAAGGAGTTCCAGCAAACCTCCCTCTACCTAACGATATAAAAACGGTATTCATATCCTCTTGTATTCTTCCTTGTAGCAAAATCATTTTCCTTATAAGGGGATATCGATCATTGTCTTCCTGATTCATTTAGAACTTTTAAAACCAGTTTTTTCTGTATTGAACCATTTAAAAACCGTTCTTATACTTTTCTGTCTTTAATGCGCCTTTTTGATGAAAATAGAGAACTAGCAAGCTCTATCTTAAACACTTACAGATTGTAAAATGATTTTTAAAAATTTCTAGTCTTTTCATTTGGAAGAGGAATTTAAAGAGAGGTGGAATAGAAATATCATGACGCTAATAGGCATGCTTCATCATCGGTCAGATCCAAATAACGTAAAAAAGGCATATGCTTATGCCGCTGTAGCAAAAACTGAAGGTGTAAACTTTTTTTACTTTACCCCGGGAAATGTAAATTTAGAAAAGCAAAAAATTTTAGGAAAGGTCTATGAAAACGGTAAATGGATTGAAAAGGAATTTCCCTTTCCAGATGCCATTTATAATGCAAGTTATCCTATAAGTGATAAAGCGGAGCAAGTCTTTGATTATTTAGCCGAAAGGATTCCGTTTACAAGCCATTCAATCGGAGACAAATTAACCGTATATAACAGAATTAAACAGGCAAAGGAATTTGAACAATACCTTATTCCTTTTAAAATATTAACTGATGTTCAGATTTTTTTTGACATGATCAAACGTTATGAAAAAGTTATTATTAAACCAAGGTCTGGACATCAAGGTGGGGGCGTTGTTCTTATTGAAAAATATAGAAAAAATTATTATAAAATTAATGAGGCAGGCATATCATCAACTCTTAAAGAAAAACAATTGTTAAACTTGATATCTAATAAAATACAAGAATCAGATTACTTAATTCAACAGTTTATTTCAAGTCAAACAAAATCTGGTCTTGTTTTTGATTTCCGTCTTCATGTACAAAAAAATGGGGAAGGAAAATGGGTTATTACTTCTATTTATCCAAGGATTGGACGCCTGGGGACCATTACATCAAATATGGGTAGTGGTGGTTATAGTACTTATCTAGATATTTTCTTAAAAACAGAGTTTGATGACTCCTGGTACGATACTCAAAGATATCTTGAACAATTTGCGCTAAGCTTTTCTAACCATTTTGATTCTTTATATGATAATGAATCGTTGGATGAATTAGGAATTGATGTCGGGATCGATGAAAACCAAAAACTATGGTTGTTTGAGGTAAATTGGAGGCCAGGTCCCCCTAATATATATAATATTGAATTAGATGTCGTTAAAAATACGATTCTTTATGCTAAATATTTAGCTGATACAAAATAAATAAGATTCATATTTAGTATGCTTCATTTGGTAATATTTTAATTAATTCACCAAAATACCCAAGGTTATTATGCCTTGGGGTTTCATTTATTCTATACATATCGCTTCATAGCACTCTCTATTGCTAAGTTTGTACTTCTTTCCATGTTTGTATAACGTTAGGCATACCTTTCTAATACTTTGTTTGCCTCGTCCACTAAAAAATATCCTTTATTACTTCAAGCTGAAGTAGAGATTAAAGAAATACAGCAACGACTAAGACATACTGGCATAAATACCACAATGAATATCTATGCTCATATGACTGTCAACATAGAAGAAAAGGCCTCCCAAAAGTTTGATAAACTAATGGAAGACCTTCTCTAACTGTGAATTTTTCTTTTGTTATGTCTTTGTCATATTTGATGGATGCACCAGGCCATCCTAAAACGTTGATATAATTGGGGTTTCAGACCCTAATTACATCATGCCGCCCATACCGCCCATGCCCATGCCGCCCATGTCAGGCATTCCAGCAGCACCAGCTGGTTCTGGTTTGTCAGCAACTACAGCTTCAGTTGTTAAGAACATTGCTGCAACAGATGCTGCGTTTTGAAGAGCTGAACGAGTTACTTTCGTTGGATCTACGATACCAGACTCAAGCATGTTTACCCACTCGCCTGTTGCTGCGTTGAAACCAACGCCTACCTTTTCGCCTTTTAAGCGTTCTACAACAACAGAACCTTCTAAACCAGCGTTGATTGCGATTTGACGAACTGGCTCTTCTAATGCGCGAAGTACGATGTTAATACCTGTCGCTTCGTCACCTTCAGCTGCAAGACCAGCTACTTTAGCATATACGTTCATAAGTGCAGTACCACCACCTGCAACAATACCTTCTTCTACTGCTGCACGAGTTGAGTTAAGTGCATCTTCAATGCGAAGTTTGCGCTCTTTTAATTCAGTTTCAGTTGCTGCACCTACTTTAATTACAGCTACGCCGCCTGCTAATTTAGCAAGACGCTCTTGTAATTTTTCACGATCGAATTCAGAAGTTGTTTCTTCTAACTGCGCACGGATTTGACCGATGCGAGCTTCGATTTGTTCTGTATTTCCTACACCTTCAACAATTGTTGTATTTTCTTTCGTTACAACAACTTTGCTAGCGCGTCCTAAAGATGCGATAGTTGCAGATTTTAAGTCGCGGCCTAATTCTTCTGTAATCACTTCACCGCCAGTTAAGATCGCAATATCTTCTAACATAGCTTTACGACGATCACCGAAGCCAGGAGCTTTAACAGCTACTACGTTGAACGTACCACGAAGTTTATTTACTACTAATGTAGCTAACGCTTCGCCTTCTACGTCTTCAGAGATGATAAGAAGTGGTTTACCTTGTTGTACCACTTGCTCTAATACTGGTAAGATTTCTTGAATGCTAGAAACCTTTTTATCAGTAATTAAGATAAATGGGTTATCAAGAACTGCTTCCATTTTATCAGAATCAGTAATCATGTAAGGAGAAGCATATCCACGATCAAACTGCATACCTTCTACTACATCTAATTCTGTTGTGAAACCTTTAGATTCTTCTAATGTAATAACGCCGTCGTTACCAACGCGCTCCATTGCTTCTGCAATTAATTGTCCTACTTCTTCGTCAGCAGCAGAAATAGCAGCTACTTGTGCGATAGAAGATTTACCTTCAATTGGTTTAGAGATTGTTTTTAATTCTTCTACTGCTGCAACAACAGCTTTTTCGATACCTTTACGAAGACCCATTGGGTTTGCACCAGCTGTTACGTTTTTTAAACCTTCACGAATCATAGCTTGTGCTAATACAGTTGCAGTTGTCGTACCGTCACCAGCTACATCATTTGTTTTGCTAGCAACTTCTGCTACTAATTTTGCACCCATATTTTCAAATGCATCTTCTAATTCGATTTCTTTTGCAATTGTTACACCGTCATTTGTAATAAGCGGAGAACCGAATTTTTTCTCAAGTACAACATTGCGACCTTTTGGTCCAAGCGTTACTTTTACTGCGTTTGCAAGAGTGTCGACACCGCGAAGCATCGAACGACGTGCTTCTTCACTAAATTTAATATCTTTTGCCATAATATTTGACCCCCTTGAATTTTTAAAGATTTATATAATTAACCGATAACTGCTAAAATGTCGCTTTCACGTAAAATCAAGTATTCTGCACCTTCGTATTTCACTTCAGTACCTGCATATTTTGAGAAGATAATACGATCGCCTACAGCTAACTCTAAAGCAACACGCTCACCATTTTCAAGCACACGACCAGTACCAACTGCCACTACTTTACCTTCTTGTGGTTTTTCTTTTGCAGTGTCTGGTAATACAATACCACTTGCTGTTTTTTCTTCTGCTTGAACAAGTTCAATTACAACGCGATCACCTAATGGCTTTAGCATGAACAATAACCTCCTCAATTTACTATGTAAATTTTATGTTTATTAGCACTCAAACACTTCGAGTGCTAACACACTTATTATAATAAAGAATCTTATTTTCTTTTGCAAGTGAAAAAATCGTAATTTTTCGGAAAACTATTTCACATCCTCTTCATACGCTTTACCGGGTGGGTAGCGTAATAATGTAATACCAAAATCCTCGGCTCTCAAAAGATCGGCACTGATAGAAGATTCAATTTTATATTCCATCGTTTTTCCCTCTTCTCCTATGTTACAATAAGAAGATGCCATAAGTTGTTTTCTCTATGGGTAGAGCATTTTCCTTTTTCATTACAAAAAATTTAAAAAGGAGTTACAAAATTGAAGAGACAATACTGGTGGGTTGTTGTTACATATATTTTAATGCAATTATCAGGTGTAATTGGAGGATTGGTCCTTTTAAAAAGCGGGATATACAACAATGGAAACAGAACTTTTGAAGAAAAGGTTCAATTAGCAACTGCACATTGGGGACTAATTAGCTTCTTTGTCGCTCTTATTATTATCCTTCTGTTATTACGCAACGATACACAATCAGAAAAATGGGAGCGGGAAAAGACAAACATTCCTGCTACAATAGGATGGATTATTTTAGGAGTTTTTCTTGCTCTATTCGCCCAAGTAATTGCCGGTACTATCGAAACACAAATTTTTAAAGTTAAAGCTGAATCTGAAAATACACAAAACATTATCGATATTATAAAAGCTGCTCCATTATTTATAATTGTTTCGTCTATATTTGCTCCTATTCTTGAAGAAATTGTATTTAGAAAGATTCTATTTGGAACACTATATAAACGGTATAATTTCTTTATCGCAGCAATTGTGAGTTCACTTATATTTGCTTTAATTCATTTTGACCCTACACATTTATTAGTGTATATTTCCATGGGGCTTGTTTTTTCATTTTTATACGTAAAAACGAAACGGATTATTGTACCTATTATGGCTCATGTTATGATGAATACAAATGTTATGTTAATTACATTTGTACTACATCCCTATCTAGAAAAAGCTGAAAAATTGCAAGGATTTATCGGAGGATTTTAAACATGCGAAATTCACCATTTGTTATGGCAACTTTGTATTTTCTTCTCGGGTGTATTTTTACATACTTAGCAATTACAAGTGTTGAGGATACAGTTTGGAACTTTTATACACTATTACTTTCCGTAATGGCAACGGTTGATTTTAGTTTGGCACTTCGCCTAATTTTTTCTAAACCGAAAAAAGGCAGTATGAAGAAATAATAAAAACGCAGGGAATTCCTGCGTTTTTATTGTGGATAATTTTTCAAAAAGTATACAAGCGTTTGTAATTCTACCGCTAAATCGATATGATGAATTCGAATGTGTTCTACTATATTTAACCTAGCAGGTGTAAAGTTTAAAACTCCTTGTATACTCGTGTGCGATAAGCGATCTGCTACAGCTTGTGCAACAGAAGCAGGTACTGTTAATATTGCCACTTTTATATCATCTGATAGTTTTTCTTCTAATTCATCCAGGTGATATACTGGAATTCCTCCGATTTCTTTTCCAACTTTCTCTTCATCAACGTCAAATGCCATCTCAATTTTTGTGTTATTATTTTTCGTAAAATTGTAATGTAAGAAAGCTGTCCCTAAATTACCTACCCCTATTAGGGCTACACGCGTTACATCATCTTGGTCAAGTGTTTCACGGAAAAACGACAATAAATAATTTACGTTATAGCCGTATCCCTTTTTCCCTAATGCCCCAAAGTATGAAAAATCTCTTCGAATTGTCGCAGAATCTACTTTCACCGCTTCACTTAATTCAGCAGATGATACGCGTTGCTTACCAGATAACGATAAGTTTTGGATAAATCGATAGTATAGAGGCAATCTTTTGGCAGTCGCCTGCGGAATTTTAGGCTGCTCCATGCAACCCCCTCCTCTCTTCCTATCTGTTCAAGTGATTGAAACATGTACGGAAGTTTAGCATTGAAAGTTTTCCTTGTATAATAGAGAGAGAACTTCTCTATTTATGTTCAACTATACACTATTTTTAGTATGATTGAGAAATATAATCATGGCAAAGTTAAGAAATTATTTGAGGTGAAAACATTGATTTTACTACAAGTGAATAACCTTTCCAAGTTGTACGCCGCTGAAGTGATTCTTTCAAACATTAAGTTAGAGGTACAGACGCGTGATCGCATTGCACTTGTCGGCCGTAACGGCGCTGGAAAGTCTACATTATTAAAGATTATTGCAGGAGAACTATCCCATGACAGCGGAGAAATTATTAAACCAAAAGATGTATCTATCGGCTACTTAGCACAGCACACTGGTCTTGAAACGTCATTAACCATTTGGGATGAAATGTTAACGGTATTTCTAGATTTACAACACATGGAGAAAGAACTCCGAAGGCTAGAACAAGAAATGGGGAAAGAAGAAAATTTCACAAATGTCACCGTACATGAAAGATTGTTAGCAGAGTATGATCGCCTGCAATTAGATTATAAAAATAAAGGCGGCTACCAATACGAAGCTGATATTCGCTCTGTTTTAAGCGGACTCGGCTTTCCTTCTGAGACACACGGAACAACAATCTCCACATTAAGCGGTGGACAAAAAACTCGTTTAGCTCTTGGCAAATTATTATTAACAAAACCAGATTTGCTTATTTTGGATGAGCCAACCAACCATTTAGATATCGATACATTAACGTGGCTGGAACAATATTTACAAGGCTATCCTGGTGCTATTTTAATCGTTTCACACGATCGATACTTTCTAGATAAACTCGTAACACAGGTGTATGAAATCTCTAATAAGCAAAGTCGAAAATACACAGGGAACTACAGTAAGTATTTAGAACTTAAAGCCGCACTATACGAACAAGAGATGAAGCGTTACGAAAAACAGCAAGAAGAAGTCACAAAGTTACAAGACTTCATTCAAAAAAATATCGCCCGTGCATCTACAACAAAACGGGCACAAAGTCGCCAAAAACAATTAGATCGTATGGAGCTTATGACAAAACCACTCGGTGATGCAAAATCTGCTTCTTTCCATTTTGATATCGATAGGCAAAGCGGCAATGATGTACTACAAGTAAAAAATGTCACAATTGGTTATAATAACGAGCCAATCATTGAGCACATTCATTTCCAATTAACGAGAGGAGATAGTGTTGCCCTTGTCGGTCCAAATGGAATCGGAAAATCCACCTTATTAAAATCTCTTGTGGATAAACTTCGTCCTTTAAACGGCAGTATTTCATTCGGCTCTAACGTTTCTATTGGATATTATGACCAAGAACAAGCAAACTTAACATCATCGAAACGTGTATTAGATGAGCTTTGGGATGATTACCCGATGCAACCAGAAAAAGAAATCCGCACAGTACTTGGAAACTTTTTATTTTCTGGTGATGATGTTTTAAAGCCAGTCTCTTCTTTAAGTGGTGGACAGAAGGCACGTTTAGCCCTTGCAAAACTTATGATGCAAAAATCAAATGTACTTATTTTAGATGAACCGACAAACCATTTAGATTTAAGTAGCAAAGAAATATTAGAAAATGCTCTTATTGATTTTCCGGGAACTATTTTATTTGTTTCCCATGACCGCTATTTCATTAATCGCATCACCACAAAAGTTATTGAGTTATCAACAGACGGGGCAGTGGAGTATCTAGGCGATTACGATTATTATGTAGAAAAGAAAAATGAAATGTTAGAACGGGCGGAACTTGAAGAACAAGAAACAAATAACCCTGTACAAAAACAAGTGGCACAAGAAAAATTAAATTATATTGAAGAAAAAGAACGTAAAAAGCAAGAGCGTCAACGTATGCGTAGAATTGAAGAATTAGAAGAAAACATTGCTGCAATGGAAGAGCAAATTGCTACACTAGAAGAACAACTTTGTCTGCCTGAAGTATATGCTGATTATGAAAAAGCAAGTAATATTACAGCAGAAAAACAAACACTACAAGAACAATTAGAAGCATGTATGGAAGAATGGGAAGAATTACAAATATAAAGTGAAACTTCTATCATTGGGGTTTTTTCATCCCCCACCTATCTTCTGTAGAAAAGCGGAAGCGGCTCGCCCAGAATCGCAGGACGTTGGAGCACCCGACAGAGAGGCGCTTTTCGCCTCGTCCGAAGGGGCGAAACGACCGGAGATTCTAGCCGCTAGAGCTGGACAATGCTTCTCTCTCCATCTTGAGATGGGAGATCTTACTGCCCGCGAATAGCGGGATAAAAAGGTTAGCATTTACGCTAACCTTTTTATTTATCCACAACATTATTCACATATTCATTTTCATATTATCAAGCTATACATAAGTTTTCCACATTATCCACAAACGCAATAATATTTATCCACACTTTATACTCACAAAAAAACCTATATTATCAACAGATAATATAGGTTTTATCCACAGGTTGTGGTTAATTATGTGTATAAAGTGAAACTTCTATCTGTAGTCCCACTAACATGTAACTAAAGTTATCTTCCTTAACGAGAGTAGAACATTTACTGTCTCATTAAACACGGAATAACTATGATTCAATATCCAAGCCAGGGTTTGCATTTAATGCCAATGTTGCCCTCTTTCCTTGCTCATATGCAATTGTACCAGCCGCAGCAATCATAGCAGCGTTATCTGTGCATAAAGATAACGGTGGAATAATAAGCTTCACATCGTTTTTATTTGCAAACTCCGCTTCCAATCGAGCTCGTAATCCTTTATTTGCCGCAACCCCTCCAGCAAGAAGCACTTGCTTCACGCCATACTCCTCTGCTGCTCGTACTGTTTTTGTTACTAACACATCAATTACACTTGCCTGAAAACTTGCAGCTAAATCTTCAGGAGTAAGTTCTTCTCCTCGCTGCTTTGCGTTATGCACAGTGTTAATAACTGCGGATTTTAAACCACTAAAGCTAAAGTCATAAGAATCTGGTTCAAGCCATGCACGAGGTAGATCGATTGTCGGCTCTCCTTCATGAGCAAGACGATCAATGTGTGGCCCCCCTGGATATGGCATTGATAACGTACGTGCCACCTTGTCGTATGCTTCTCCTGCAGCATCGTCTCTTGTTTCACCAATTACTTCAAATAAACCATGCTCTTTCATATAAACAAGCTCTGTATGTCCACCAGATACAACGAGAGACAACAATGGAAACTGCAGTTCTTGTACTAAGCGATTCGCATAAATATGTCCAGCAATATGATGCACGCCAACCAATGGGATACCATGTGCAAAAGCTACTGCTTTTGCTGCATTCACACCAATTAACAATGCCCCAACAAGTCCTGGACCCTCTGTAACAGCAATTGCATCAATATCTTCAAATGTAATTTGTGCTTCTTTTAACGCTTCTTCTAATACAACTGTTATTTGTTCCACATGGTGGCGAGACGCAATTTCCGGAACAACCCCGCCAAAACGTTTATGGCTTTCAATCTGCGAAGCTACAATGTTCGCTAAAATTTCTCGTCCATTTTTCACAACTGCCACAGCAGTTTCATCACAACTTGTTTCAATACCTAGTATAATTGTATCTTTTTTCATCATAAGTTCACCCACATTACAAGACCATCTTCATAATTGTCTGTATAGTATCTTTTGCGAATTCCGCCATTTTGAAAACCATGTCTTCGATATAACTTTTTCGCAACTTCATTTGAAACACGAACTTCAAGTGTCATCGTCTTTGCTCCAAGATCTCTCGCTTTGTTTATTACTTCTTGTAATAACGCTTCTCCAAGCCTTTGACCACGGTATTGTGGTAATATCGCAATGTTCGTAATATGTGATTCATCAAGAACAATCCAAAGTCCGCAATAACCTAGAATTCCTTCCTCTGTTTCCATTACAACGTAGTGTGCATACTCATTCATGTTTAGTTCTCGCTCAAATGCTTCGGCAGTCCAAGGAGTCGCAAATGAAGATTCTTCAATCACAACAATTTGTGGAATATCCTCTTCCCTCATACTTCTAAATGTAATGTTCATTCATGAGACCCCTATTTCTTTTGACTTTCTAGCCATTTTGCCTCTGCTTCTGCCAAACGAAGATAACTTGGAACGAATGTATGCACAGATTGCTCTTCTTTCTGTAAACCTAAGAAAGCTAACTCACTTGGGCGTGGATTATGTTTTGTCAGCGGGGCAAATACCGCTTGATTCCCTAAGTGTTCTACAATTGTATCTTTATGCTGTTCTACATCATTTCCGATAAATAAAATAGGTTGTCCTATCTCTTTTAACATTTGTAGCCAATCAGCAATAAGAATAATACGATCCTCTTTCACAGATTGTAACTCTTGTTCTCTATATGTATATAGGCCTGTATAAATTTGCTGACGACGGCCATCAAATAACGGACAAATATACCCTGAGAAATTTATTCCGTTTGCTGCCAGCACTTCTAAACTTGATACACCAACAATCGGGATTTGCAATGACCAAGCTAATGTTTTGGCCACTGTTACACCAATACGAACACCTGTATAAGAGCCTGGTCCAGCTGCTACAACGATTTTATTCAATTCCTTTGGTTTCACACTACATTCTTGTAAAAGCTGCTCTACTGCTGGCATCAGACGCACAGAATGATTTTTTGTTAAGTTTGTAATGATTTCTCCAACAACCGTATTTCCATCAATAAGAGAAACTCCCATTACATAGTTAGAAGTATCAATTGCTAGTACTTTCATTTTGTAATAGCTCCTCACATAATCTAATATAACGTTCTCCGCTTGGCTCTAATACAATTTTTCTTGTACTATCCCCCGTGTGGAATAAACTGATTTTTAAAAGTGAAGATGGTAAAAAAGCCTCTATTAAATGTGCCCATTCCACCACTGTTACACCTTCACCATAAAAATATTCATCAAACCCTAAATCTTCTTCGCTCTCCGCTAGGCGGTATACATCCATATGATACAGAGGTAATCGTCCCTTATATTCTTTAATAATATTGAACGTTGGACTATTCACAACACGTTTCACACCAAGACCTTTTGCAAGACCTTTTGTAAATGTTGTCTTACCTGCACCTAAGTCCCCTTCTAAAATTAAAACATCCTGCGCCTGAACTAATTTTCCAAGCCTTTCTGATAAATTCTGCGTTTCTTCTGAGGACATTGTTGTTATTTCATATTTATTCAAAGGTTTCACCTACCTTACTGTTAGTATTCCCTGCTCTTTATTATACAGATTTTTTATTTTTGTTTCAGTTTCGAATATATAAAAAAGACCTTAGGAGTTGTCCTAAGGATAAGATTGACTGTCTTATAAGTTGAATTAAAGTAAATAAAAAAATACGAAACATATTGTTTCGTTCTTTAATTTATATAAGTGGCGGTCCCGACCGGGGTCGAACCGGCGATCTCCTGCGTGACAGGCAGGCATGTTAACCACTACACCACGGGACCATTTGGTTGCGGGGACAGGATTTGAACCTGCGACCTTCGGGTTATGAGCCCGACGAGCTACCAGACTGCTCCACCCCGCGATGATAATAAAGCCTGGCAACGTCCTACTCTCACAGGGACAAAGTCCCAACTACCATCGGCGCTAGAGAGCTTAACTTCCGTGTTCGGTATGGGAACGGGTGTGACCTCTCTGCCATCATTACCAGACTTATGAAGGTATATTCCTTCAAAACTAGATAACATTTGCTTCATATTATATGGTTAAGTCCTCGATCTATTAGTATTCGTCAGCTCCACATGTCACCATGCTTCCACCTCGAACCTATCAACCTGATCATCTTTCAGGGATCTTACTAGCTTACGCTATGGGAAATCTCATCTTGAGGGGGGCTTCATGCTTAGATGCTTTCAGCACTTATCCCTTCCGCACATAGCTACCCAGCTATGCCCTTGGCAGAACAACTGGTACACCAGCGGTGCGTCCATCCCGGTCCTCTCGTACTA
>NZ_JBFLUP010000006.1:4540000-4615000 GCF_050473785.1 Bacillus sp. S14(2024)
ATGGCTCGTAAATGGCTGGGCTAGCTGGATTCGAACCAGCGCATGACGGAGTCAAAGTCCGTTGCCTTACCGCTTGGCTATAGCCCATCGATTTAATCGAATAAGTTAACATTTTTGAGGATGTCACTTAAATTCGCTTCACAAGATTTTTTAGTGAAGAAATATACTTTATCATACCCTCTAATAAAAAAACAACTTCCATCTATTAGAAGTTTAAATGGCGGTCCCGACCGGGGTCGAACCGGCGATCTCCTGCGTGACAGGCAGGCATGTTAACCACTACACCACGGGACCTTTATTTTTTAAATTATATGGTGGAGGATGACGGGATCGAACCGCCGACCCCCTGCTTGTAAGGCAGGTGCTCTCCCAGCTGAGCTAATCCTCCGAAGTGGTGACCCGTACGGGATTCGAACCCGTGTTACCGCCGTGAAAGGGCGGTGTCTTAACCACTTGACCAACGGGCCAAAATTATGGCAGAGAAGAAGGGATTCGAACCCTCGCACCGCGTAAGCGATCTACTCCCTTAGCAGGGGAGCCCCTTGAGCCACTTGGGTACTTCTCTATATTATATGGCTCCGCAGGTAGGACTCGAACCTACGACCGATCGGTTAACAGCCGATAGCTCTACCACTGAGCTACTGCGGAATAAGAAAGACAATTTTTATCTTATAAAAAATCATTTTATAAGTCAAGCACTTCTTACAATATCTTGTAGTGAGCTGACATGTTTATAATATACTGGATTGATTTTTAACTGTCAAGGTGTTTTTTCATCTGTTTCAAACGTCCTTTACACTTTCCGCAAACGTAGCGATTTGTATTTATTCTTCTCCTTCTTATGTATTGGAAGCCACACGATAAACAAATATATATGTATTGTTTTTTCTCTTTCCTCTCATCAGGAATCCTTTTACAAAAACGCGGCGCATCTACCTTATTCAACAACTCACGAAAATCCCTGTCCCTATGTTGATACCCTTTCCTCATAAGATGCAAATGATAATGACAAAGCTCATGTTTAATTACTGCTATTAATTCCTTTTCTCCATACGCTATATAATAATGATAATTTAGTTCTATATTATGAGTACTTAATATATATCGTCCACCTGTCGTACGTAAACGTTTATTAAATATCGCTTTATGCAAAAAAGGTCTCGCGAAATATTTTATCGATACTTCCTCCACTAATCTCTGAATATCTATCTCATGCATCCTTATCTCTCCTACCTATAAAAATAAATCTACACGTCTTGTTTGTCTCATGCATACATTAAATAGTACATATACCCATCCTCATTTCTGTAAAAGGAGGGATTCATATGCCAGCATGGCTTCGTAAACAAATGCGGCGTGCTTATTATGAAAAAAACCGCTATCAAATCAAACTACTTAACGAATGTTGGTTTTTTTATAAAAAAAGCAATACCCTTAGTAAATAAAGGGAGCGGAACACCCTCCACTCCCTTTTCATGTTAACTCTCAGCGTAGATCGAAAGAGCCACACAATGATTCCTTTTACTTCATCACTCTATTGGTAACATGGATAAAGCGACGCGTCCTTTTTTCATATCAACTTCATCAACCCACACTTTTACAATTTGCCCCACAGACACGATATCTAATGGATGCTTTACAAACTGCTTACTCATTTTCGAAATATGAACTAGTCCATCTTGCTTCACACCAATATCAACAAAAGCACCAAAGTCGACCACATTACGAACCGTACCTTCCAATTCCATGCCTCGTTTTAAATCTTCTAGCTTTAAAATACCTTTTTTAAGAAGCGGCTTCGGTAATTCATCACGTAAATCTCGCTCCGGACGAATAAGCGCATCAATAATATCTCGCAATGTCGGTTCACCAATGTTTGTTTGCTCTGATAACGAAGGAATTTCTACTTCTTCTAAACGCTTCTGCAAATGAGGTTGTCCAACATCTGTAATAGATAACCCTAAGCTTTTCAATAACAGTTCTACATTCTTATATTGCTCCGGATGAATACTTGTTCGATCAAGTGGATTCTCACCTTCTAGAACACGTAAAAAACCGATACATTGTTCATATGTCTTCGCACCTAATCGTGGTATATCTTTCAGTTCAGCACGTTTTGTAAATTTCCCGCTCTCTTCACGTTTTTTTACAATGTTTTTCGCAACTGTTTTCGATAGGCCGGAAACATATTGTAATAGTGAAATAGAAGCAGTATTTACGTTTACCCCAACTTGGTTTACAGCCGTTTCAACAACAAATGTTAATGATTCATTCAACTGTTTTTGTGATACATCGTGTTGATATTGTCCTACACCAACAGACTTTGGATCAATCTTTACTAATTCTGCAAGCGGATCTTGCAAACGTCTTCCAATAGAAACCGCACTTCTTTCTTCAACTTGCAAATCAGGAAACTCTTCCCTTGCTAAATCTGATGCTGAATATACACTCGCACCAGCTTCATTGACAATAATGTAAAATACATCACGTGTAACTGCTTGTAGTACATCCACTACAAATTCTTCCGTTTCACGAGAAGCTGTACCATTTCCGATGGCAATTACTTCTACTTCATACTTTTCTAAAATTGAAATACATTTCTTTTTCGCTTCTTCATATTTCTGAGCAGGCGGATGCGGATAAATAACGTCGATATGAAGCACTTTGCCCGTATCATCTACAACAGCAAGTTTACATCCCGTACGATATGCCGGATCTACAGCTAATACAATCTTCCCTTTCATCGGCGGTTGTAATAATAGATTCCTTAAGTTCTCTGAAAAAATATGAATGGCTTGTTCTTCCGCTACCTCTGTTAACTCTTTACGAATTTCTCTTTCAATAGACGGTTGAATTAAACGCTTATAACCATCTTCAATGGCTTCTTGTACATAAGAAGTACTTGGCGCGTATGATTTATGAATTACTTTTTTATGTAAAAACTGAAGAATTTCTTCAACAGGGGGAACGATTGCTACTTTTAAAATTTCTTCTTTTTCACCGCGATTCATAGCTAATACACGATGAGGTACAACTTTTTGTACCGGCTCTTCATAGCTGTAATACATTTCGTATACATTCTTTTCATCTTTTTCTTCATCTTTTACAACTGCTGAAATGGTTCCTTTTCTAAAAGTAGTATTCCGAATCCAACTGCGATAAGATGCTTCGTCAGACACGTATTCTGCGATAATATCTTTTGCACCTTGTAACGCTTCTTCTGGTGAATGAACCTCTTTTTCTTCATTTACGAATACTTTTGCTCTTTCCAACGCATCATCCTTCGCAAACGTTAATAACCAATCTGCTAAAGGTTCTAACCCTTTCTCTTTTGCAATTGTTGCTTTTGTTCTTCGTTTTTCTTTATACGGACGATATAGATCTTCTACTTCTTGTAGTTTTGTTGCAGATACAATGTTACGACGCAACTCTTCTGTAAGTTTTCCCTTTTCTTGAATCAAACGCAATACTTCTTCTTTACGATTTTCAAGCTGAGTGATATACTGCCATCTTTCTAAAATCGAACGAATTTGTACTTCATCTAATGAGTTTGTCCATTCTTTCCGATAACGAGCAATAAATGGAACTGTATTACCTTCCTCCGTTAGCTGAATAACATGACGTACTTGCTTCTCTGAAAAATTCAATTCTTTCGCTAACATTTTCATTAATCCTTGGCGGTCATCTACCATTTCCATTTGCAACAAAACCTCCTTAATAATAAAAAAAGTTGCTCTTAAAAGAGAGCAACTTCAATGTTGAACTAAAAATCTATCAGTCCTAAACTAATTTGCAGAGCTTCATCTACACGATTCATCATCAAATCGTCTAACTGAGTGATTTTGTCCGTTAAGCGCTGCTTATCGATTGTTCGAATCTGCTCGAGCAAGATAACAGAATCTCTCTCAAATCCATACTTTTTTGCATCAATCTCCACATGAGTAGGCAATTTTGCTTTCTGGATCTGCGCAGTAATGGCCGCCACAATCACAGTAGGACTAAAACGATTCCCAATGTCATTTTGAATGACCAAAACCGGACGAACGCCTCCTTGCTCAGAACCAACAACTGGGGAAAGGTCTGCAAAATACACGTCGCCGCGTTTTACAATCAAAGGATTACCCCCCGCTAACTAAGCGTTCTACTGTATGAGCTGCTTCATACTCCGCTAAGAAAGCTTCAGATGCAATACCAAGATTAATTTTTCCCATTTCAATGTACCCACGTCGCATTGATTCATGCTGGTAGCGCTTCTTTGTTTTATGTTGGCGCAATAGCAATTGTGTTGCCTGACAAATAAGCTCATGGCGATTCTTATTCTCTTGTTTTCCAAGTCCGTCTAATTCTGTTACCACTTGTTTTGGCAACCGAACAACGATTTCAGTAGTTACACTTGATTCGGACACAAAAATACACCTCCACCGTCAACTACACACACATATATATATGACACCTATTGTAATAATAACATTGTATGAAGCCTGTTGCAAAGACTTCCTGATTTCTTGTTTTATGTTTTCCAATTTGGAAATAAAACATTCATTTCCTTGGACTTTTCTATGTTCTTCTTCCAAATTGAGTTTCTCAGCTTGTCATAAAGGAACATACCCACCCTATTATAAGGGTACACTTGAACTACGAAAGTCTCATCTTATATGTCATTTAAATAATTTACAACCTCTACAATTTTTCCATTTTTCACATATACACGCGGAACACGAAAACTGATTGTTGCAATAATCTCATAGTTAATTGTCTCTAAATACTCCGCAACCTCAGTAGCACTAATATGCTCATCATTTTGTCTTCCAATTAGAGTGACTCTTGTTCCAAGCGGCACTTCATATGGCACACGAATCATTAGCATATCCATTGTAATCCTGCCTACAATCGGCACCCTTATACCATTTACAAGTACTTTGAAATCCTGTAACCTACGTAACCAACCGTCAGCATATCCAACAGGCAATGTGGCGATCCATTCTTCTGTTTTCGTTTGATAAGTAACGCTATAACTAATTCCAGCACCTTTTGTTACCTGTTTCATATGCACAACAGTTGTATGCCAAGATAACGCAGGAGTAAGCTTAATCGATAAAAAAGGGTGGATTTGTATAGATGGGGTCAATCCATACATTGCAATCCCTATTCTGACAGCGTTAAAAGTAACACTTTGAAAACGTAAAGTTGCCGCACTATTAGCTGTATGAATAAGTTTTGGGGTCAATCCAAATTCTTTTAGCCAACTTATTTGTTCTAAAAACATATTATACTGTTTATCAAAGTAGGCCGTCTCCACTTTATCGGCTGTTGAAAAATGAGTGTAAACTCCTTCTAGCTTAAAAAAAGGGGCATCTTGTAAACTCTTTAGAAACTCTTTCAATTCATCTTTTTCACGAATTCCAATTCTACCCATTCCGCTATCGAAACTAAGGTGAAAATGAAATAAACAAGAAGAATTCCAAACCTTTTTCGCTTTTTCTAGCCACTCTTTTTGAAACACAGTTAATGTAACGTCATTCTCCGCTGCCTCATTAACGTCTGCTGGGCGTGAAGGACCTAATACTAAAATAGGCGATTTAATTCCAGCTCTTCTTAAAACAAGAGCTTCATCCAAGAATGCAACAGCTAGTCTTGTGGCCCCTGCTGCTAACGCTGCATTTGCAACTTGCACTGATCCATGGCCATATGCATTTGCTTTCACAACAGCAAAAATTTCCACATTTTTTGGAATAATGGATTTAATACGAGTCAAATTATCATAAATCGCATCTAAGTTTATCTCTACCCACGTATCACGATAAAATGGCGATTTTTCCATCTAGAAAAAACACTTCCTTTATACGATATGCAAAGCTTATTCTTTTATATTCACTTTTTTTCTTCCCATTATTCCATCAGATTACACGTCACCCTCATCAACAAATTTTACACATCAAAATACCATTTATTAAATCGTGACAATGTGAAACTTCCATCAGCGAGGATTTTCTTCATCCCCCACTGGTGGAAAGCTCTCACCAATCGGGTGCATGCCCGCAGTTATCTTCCACCCGTCTTCTGCAGAAAAGCGGAAGTGGCTCGTTCAGAATGTGAGGGGGATGGAGCTTCTGACGTAGAGGTGTTTTTTACCTCGTAGGAAGAAGCGAAGCCACCGAACATTCTAGACACTGGAGCTAGACAATGCTTCATCGAACTTTGCGGTGGAAGTATTACTGCCCGCAAATAGCGGGATAAAAAACGTGGTGTACACTGTAGCCACCACGTCTTAGTCGTTTACTTCACTTGTTTTTGAGTCACAGAACGCGCTACCATTAACAACTCATCTTGTTTCAAACCTTTTGATACAAGCATATACTCGACTCCATTATGTGACCATGTAACAGAATCTTTTGTTAATGCACCAATTGCGAAACCTAGATCAACAGGTTCCCCGCTCATATTTTGTAGTGCAATAGTTGGCGCTACCTTCGCTTTTTCTTGTATTAATGTAAAACTCTTTTTATTGCCAGTGTACGTAAGAATATCACGCTTACCACTGTCTGTCTTAAATTCTTTCTCTTCTTTTAAAGTCATACCTTGTGGCGTGTCACTTGGATATAACACAGCAAACGGCTTCTCTTCTTTTGCTGTCGTTTGTACATCCACTTGCGCTCTAGACATATTTTGCTTCGTATCAAACGCACCTTTATCAAATTTTGCATCAAACTTTACTTTAGAAAAATCTACTTGCACAAGAACGTTTTGATCATTGTCCATCAATTTCACCGAAACAGGTGCTAAATCTTTTTTATTAAATGTAATTTGTTGCCTTGGCAACATATTTTGATGATGATAGTTTGTTTTCGTTTCAAACACATAATATTTGTCTGTTTTCTTAAATGAACGATCCTTATCGTTCAAAATATCCTTTACAAGCGATTCATATAAATATGCTTGGCTGCTATTTTGCGGCCAATCACTTTGAAAACGAAAACTTTTATTTAAAGACGGGGTAAGAACGAATACACCTTCATCATTTCGTAAAATAATCTGGCTTTGATCTTTTTTTGCATTTTTCAAATTCACACGATAATACGAGGGTTTATTAAACCAAACTTCAACATCATATACTTGCGGTTCATTTCCTGTTTTAATCGATAGCTTCGCTTCTGCTTGATAGCTTTTCATATCTTTTACTCTTTCATTTAAATCTTGTACAACATCTTCCTTCTTCTTCTCCATACAGCCCGCTAACAGAAAAACGGTTAACAAACCGACAATAAACAAAACTAGCCGCCTTTTCATATGTTCAGCCCCTTTGCCTCGATAAGTAAGTGGAAGAAAACCTCTTCCTTAACGCTACTCAAATATATGAGACAAATATAGGAAATATGCAGACTAGCTTGACGGGCTTTCTAAAATGACTTGCGCCACCGCAAACTCTCGGCTATGGCTAATCGAAAGATGGATAGTATAATTTGTATTTGCAAGTAAAACAGGTTTTCCTCTTTCATCATTTGTGATTTCAATATGTAAAAAACTAACCTCTTTTCCTATTCCAGTACCAAGCGCTTTCGAATATGCTTCTTTTGCCGCAAAGCGTCCTGCAACAAATTCACTACGTCTCTTTCCTTTTAACGAACATGCTACTTGGCGCTCTTTTTCTGTTAAAATACGCTCTATAAATTTTGGTTGCCCTTCTATCATCTTCTCAATTCTTTCAATTTCAATAATATCGATTCCAATCCCTACAATCATATCCTTAGATTCCTTCCTTCTATTTTCTTTCTCATTTTCATATTGTAAGAATAACAGACAATCCGTTAACAGCAAAAGGAGTGGGAATATGAATACTCCATTAAAATACTCATTAACTTCTTTTCCTCCGATTACTACTGCATTACTTTTCATACAACTTGTTTTACTATTATCAGGGAATAAGGTACTATCGATTGGAATCGCTTGTAATGAGTGTATCGCTGCAGGGGAATGGTGGCGAATTATTTCTTCATTATTTATCCATACAACATTTTCTCATTTTCTATCCAATAGTATTTGCTGCTTAGCACTCGGGATTTCATTAGAAAACCAACTGCGTAGTATTCGATTTTCACTTGCATTTCTTATATCCGGAGTCACCGGAAATATCATCTCTTACTTTATACTTCCACTCCAGTATAATCATACAGGAGCTTCAGGTGCTATTTTTGGATTATTAGGTCTACAGCTTTATATATTCTATATGCAATATTACCCTACTAGAAAAAAAGAAGCTCTTCTCTTTGTTGTTATTTTATCCATTCTCCTAGCGTTTACATTTCTCGATAAAACAACAAACTTAATTAGCCATCTCGTTGGATTGCTCACAGGCGCCTGTTTAGGACCATTACTCATAAAAAAATAGATGGTGCATAGCTTACTTTACAAAAAAGCTTGCACCATCTACTATCTCTATCTCAGCCTTATCTTTCATATCTCTCATCAACTGAAAGAGTGCCTCGTCTTTTTGTTTTGCCTCTATCATACAATGTACTTCTGAGACACTATCTTTTATATGGTGCAAAAAAGAAAAAAATTGATCGGGATTAATAAAATCCGCATGTGCTCTTGGATTATTTCCTTCCCTTGGACTAGAAATATGCATTTTAATCGGCAATGGAGATTGCTCCCACGTTCGCACAACACGTTCCCAATCCGTCACCCACTCTTCCAAGTCGTGATTCACCATATGATGATGCAAATCAAAAACTACTGGGATTCCAAGTTTTTCACCTAAATACAGCACTTCTTTTAAAGAAAATGTTGTATCATCATTTTCTAACATAACCATCTTTTGAATCCCCACTGGAACAAGAGACCAATTTTCAATAAATTGTTCTAACGCTTTCTCTTTATTCTCATAAGCTCCCCCAACATGCAAAACACAACGATGCGTTCTATCAATCCCCATTCCTTTGAGCAACTTTCCATGCATCTGCAATGTTTTAATGGATTGCTTTAAAATCGGAGGATGTAATGAATTTAACACAACAAAATGATCAGGATGAAAGTCAATTCGCATTTCTTGGCGTTTCACATACTCTCCAAGCCGTTTTAAATTTTCTCTTAACGGCTTTATATAATCCCATTCTAACAACGCCTCATGATTCGCCAAAGGAATTAACTTCGAACTTAAACGAAAAAACGAGATATCATGTCCATAATTATGTTTTAACAACCGAAGACAATTCTCTAAATTAGAATTAGAAATCCTTTCTAATTTTTTAATTGCCGCGTCCCGGTCCTGTATTCGTTGAAACTGTGCATACGTCATTGTTTGCGAAGGAGACGCATTCTTTAAATGGACACTCATCGCAACATATCCAAGCTTTACAAGCATTCCATTTCCTCTTTTCCAATACAAGTTTCTATGTAGTATACCCAACTAAAAAAACAAAAAAGACAGCCTTTATGAAAAAGACTGTCTCTCTTCTATGAATTTAATTAAGCTTGTGGCTTACGGCTTGTGTGCTTTCTTTCGCCACTGCGTCCTCTAGGAGCTCCAGAACGACCTTCACGACCTTCACGTCCTTGACCTTCTCCTTTACGACCTCCACGATTGCGGTTACCATCGCGATTACGACCGCCTTCACGATTACGGTTACCATCGCGGTATCCACCTCTTCCACTTCCACTTCCGTTACCATTTCTCTTTCTAGAACGATCTTTGGAAACTACAGGTGGTTCTGATGTTAAAGAAACTGGCGTTGCATCCGGCTCTTTTGTCATCATTTTTAAAGCAGCTGCTACAACCGCTACAGAATCATGCTCTTCTAACAGCTCTTCTGCAATACGTTTGTAGTATGATAAGTTTTCACTTTCGATCGTGCTTTGAAGTTTTTCAGCGATTAAACGTTGTTGTCCTTCTAAAGCTTCATCTAACGTTGGTGGATTCATACGGTCCATTTTACGTTTTGTTGTACGTTCAATATTTTTTAATTGACCCGTTTCACGCGGTGTTACAAACAGCATCGCAAGACCTGTTTTACCTGCACGGCCCGTACGACCAATGCGGTGTACGTATGATTCTGGATCTTGTGGAATATCGAAGTTATATACATGCGTTACACCTGAAATATCAAGACCACGCGCTGCTACATCTGTTGCAACAAGAACTTCGATTGAACCTTCTTTAAATTTACGTAATACAGACAGACGCTTCGCTTGAGTTAAATCACCATGAATGCCTTCTGCTGCATAACCACGTAAGTTTAATGCTTCTGATAATTCGTCAACGCGACGTTTTGTACGACCGAACACGATTGCAAGCTCTGGAGATTGAATATCTAATAAGCGTGTTAACACGTCAAATTTCTTTTTCTCTTGCACTTCTACATAGAACTGCTGAATGTTTGGCATTGTTACTTCTTTAGCTTTAACCTTAATATGTTTAGGCTCGCTCATGAAGCGTTCAGCAATGCGACGGATTGGGTCTGGCATTGTTGCTGAGAATAATAATGTTTGGTGTGTTTCAGGCACATCCGTTAAAATTGCTTCAATATCTTCAATGAAGCCCATGTTTAACATTTCATCTGCTTCGTCAAGAACAACTGTCTCTACGTTTTGCAGACGAAGTGTTTTACGTTTAATATGATCTAAAATACGTCCTGGCGTACCCACGATAATGTGTGGACCTTTTTTCAACGCACGGATTTGACGGTTAATATCTTGACCGCCATAGATTGGTAAAATGCGAACGCGCTTATGCTGACCAATTTTGTATAGCTCTTCACCTACTTGAATTGCTAACTCACGAGTTGGCGCGATAACGATACCTTGAACAGTATCTTGATTTGTATTTACTTTTTCTAATAATGGTAATCCAAATGCAGCTGTTTTTCCTGTACCTGTTTGAGCTTGACCAATGATGTCGTCACCTTGTAAGGCTACTGGAATTGTTTCTGCCTGAATTGGTGTTGCCTCTTCAAATCCCATGCTTTCAACAGACTTTAGCAAAGAACTGCTTAATCCTAATTCTCGAAATGTTGTCAATGTTACTTCTCCTTTTCTATCTAAAATAGCCCAGATTATTCCTTCTTTTAATATTCACAGGATATACAAGTAAGGTTGGGCTAAGTCTTCTTCAGACAAAATACGTCATTAACGAAAAATTGCCTGACAATTATAATAAAAACTAGCTTTTGAAAACTGAATGTAGAAAGTCGCAACAACAATATGCAGCGCTCCAAACATTCAAACGTAAAGCTAGACAAAAGTAGTCCCCAAAAATTTTATCGACAGGACAGAGGGGTTAGGCGGAAGTCAATCCCAACTCCACTAACGCCAAGCGCCGAGCGCACGCTAGAAACCCCCACTTCAAACAATTATAACTTTAAGTGGCGGGAGTATTTATCCTAACTATCCATTCAAAAAAGACATTTTCCGTGTTTGCGGAAAATGCCCTTTCCCTTATGTTCACGTATATAAACGGGCCTACATTTATCACAAAAATACTCTACAACGTTATTACACCCTATCAATTATAAGTTTTGTATGTGCAAAAAGCAAACCCAACTCTTCCCTTATTTTGCATATAGACTTTTCTATCCTTGTTCTAACTTTTCATTCCCTTTTTGTAAGCGCTTCTATATTTTATCCCGCATTAACGGGCAGTAATACTCCCACCTCAAAATTTGGTGAAAGCAAAGAAGTTAGGTGTGCCCGTAAAACCCCGATTGGTGAGGGCTGATAATCAGCGGGGGGTGAAGAACCTCCCACTGATTAAAGCTTCACTTTATCATCGCAATAACTTCTTCTAATTTCATTCCACGAGATGCTTTTACTAATACAACATCTTTCACATCAACGACTTCTTTTAAATCTTTAACAAGTTCTTCTTTATTGTCATAAGCTTTTACGCGTTCACTAGAAAAATTAATTCTTGCACCTTCTGCCATTTGTGCCCCAAGCGTACCGTACGTAAATACATATGCAATACGAGCTGGATCAATTAATTTTCCAACTTCATAATGAAATTGTACTTCTTGGTCACCAAGTTCTAGCATATCGCCAAGTACAAGAATTTTTTTAGAAAATCCATTTAGTTCATTCATTAAATGGAACGCTGCTTCCATCGCTGTCGGGCTTGCGTTATATGCATCATTAATAATCGTTAATCCTGCATCTGTTTTTAAAACTTCCATACGCATGCCTGTCATTTTCAAATTCATTAAGCCTTGTTTCATTTCTTCCCATGTTACGCCGAAAAATTCAGCAACCGCCATTGATGCTAATGCATTATATACATTATGCTTCCCAAGAACGGGTAAATAAAATACTACATTTTGTGCTTGATTCATCGTAAATTGTGTACCTGTCGCTTCTACTTTTACAGATACCGGGTGATAATCGTTCGCTCTTGCATCACCAAATGTGATTGTCTTTGCTTGTAAATTCATACTCGGTACACGTGTAGTTAACAACGGTTCATCCCCGTTATAAACAAATACACCAGTATCCTGTAAACCTGTGACAATTTCTAGCTTCGCCTCTGCAATTCCATCACGAGAGCCCAAATCCATTAAATGCGCTTCTCCAATATTTGTAATAATCGCTGCATCAGGACGAGCCAGCTTTGACAAAAATTCAATTTCCCCGCGGCTTGACATACCCATCTCTAATACAGCCATTTCTGTATCTTCTTCTAAACTTAAAATCGTCAAAGGAAGTCCAATATGGTTATTAAAATTCCCTTCTGTTTTTTGCACTTTAAATTTCGCTCCAAGTAAGCTTGTCACAATATCTTTCGTGGACGTTTTTCCATTACTTCCTGTTACACCAACCACTTTCACGTTTAACTGATCGCGATAGCTCTTCGCCAATGTTTGCAGCGCTTGTAATGTATCTTCTACAAAAATAACCGGTAAATTTGCCGGTGGGTTCGCTACACCTTTCTTCCAAAGTGTTGCAACTGCACCACCTTCTCTTGCTTTCTCCACAAAAGCATGACCATCGAAACGTTCTCCTTGAATTGGAATATATAAGTTTCCTTTTTCAACCTTCCTTGTATCAATGGAAACACCTTTTATAGCTACATCATTCCACTGCTCTGCTAAACCAGTTCCACATACCATTTGCTCAATTTGCTTTAATGTTCTTTGTATCATAAAAACACTCCTTATACGGAAGAAACACTATTCATTTGAATAGTGCTTCTCCTTTCTTGTTAGATTGTATATTTGATTTTTTGTTTTTCTTCGTGACGCTCAATCGCTAGACGTACTAGCTCTTGAATAAGCTCTGGATACGGCACTCCCGTATTTTCCCATAACAGAGGGAACATACTAAACGGCGTGAATCCCGGCATTGTATTTACTTCATTAATAAATACGTCTCCATCTTTCGTTAAGAAGAAATCCGCACGCGTTAATCCCGCACCATCTAAAGATTGAAATGCACAAATCGCATACTCTTTAATCTTCTCATATTCCGCTTCCGTAATTTCAGCAGGAATATTCATTGCCGTATCACCATCAATGTATTTTGATTTATAGTCATAGAATTCTTTTTTCGCCACAATTTCGCCTACAACAGAACATTTCGGTTCATCGTTTCCTAATACACCAATTTCCACTTCACGACCGATAATATTCTCTTCTACGATAATTTTACGATCAAATTGGAACGCTTCTTCAAATGCATTCTCTAACTCATCACGATTTTTACATTTATTAATTCCAACGCTTGAGCCAAGATTTGCCGGTTTTACAAAACACGGATAACCTAATGTTTCTTCAACTTTTTCATACGCTGTTGTGCGATCTTTTTCCCATACACTGCGAATAAACGAAACATATTTTGCTTGTGGCAATCCCGCTTCTGCGAAAATATTTTTCATAATGACTTTATCCATACCTGCAGCCGATGCTAACACACCATTCCCTACATATGGAATATTCATAAGTTCTAACAAGCCTTGCACTGTCCCATCTTCACCATTCGGTCCATGTAATAACGGGAAGATTACATCGATTGCATTCTTTTTATCAGAAGCTGACATAGGGATAATTTCTGAACTTAATGATACAGGAGAAATTGCATTCTCTTCTCCATTCAATTGCAGCGCTTGAACGCTTTTTACTTCACCTTCAATACGCTCACCGCGCACCCATTGTCCTTGCTCGGTAATATAAATTGGATGAACCTCAAATTTTTCTTGATCTAACGCTTTACTAACAGCAAGAGCCGTTTGTAAAGAAACTTGATGCTCTGCTGATTTTCCACCATATAATAAACCTAATTTAATTTTCATAATGAAATCACCCTAATCGTTTGTTTTCATTTTTCTATTGTAGCACTTTTTACGAAAATAGGTAGTTCCTATTTAAAATAACCAGGCTGACGAAACATTTTTTCTAGTTATATACCTAATAATATGAAAAAAGGAACCTATTCGTGTATGATGAAAACCCTATGACGTTTGCTTCACCACGTCACCTTTTTGTCTTTGCTCTACAAGCCGGTCTAATGATACATAAACAAGACCCGCTACCACACATCCAATCCCTAAAATCGTAAATAAAACGTGCCCCAACAAACGATCAAGTAAAATACCACCAAGTAAAGGTCCAAACGCATTCCCTGTAATCCATTGTAAGCTGGCCGCTCCCATATATGTGCCTCGTAAATGTTCTGGGGCCAAATTTGCTACAAACGTCATTTGCACAGGAGACATGACCATTTCTCCTAATGTATAAATTGCATATACAATTAATAATGTAACAAGAATTACAGTAGCATTCGTCCCTGCCCCTCCAAACCACTTCGGAAGCCAACCAATGGCAAGAAGACCTATCCCAAACAACCAAGCACCATACAGCATCGTTTTCCCTACCGGCTTATCCGTCGCCCATTTCGAAATTTGAAATTGAAACAAAACCACCAAAAGTCCATTTACTGCCATTAAATAAGGAAACGGATTATTCATTCCAAATATCCCTTTCATTTCATTATCAAAATGAAGCGGAAGCATACCTTCTGTTTGCGAAAATCCCATCGAAATAACAATTCCGGTTAATATGTAGATTAGCAAAATTTTATCTTGAAGCACAACTTTCCATACAGATTGTCTCGTTCCTTCTTCCTCACTCATTTGTTTTGCCGCACCCTTTGGCATCGTTTCTTTAATAAGTAGCAAAACTAACATTGCATAAAATAACATAGAGGATGATGCGATAATAAAAATAACAGTTTTAGAAAGAAGCGCAACCGAAGCACCTAGAATCGGCCCAATTGCTGCTCCAATATTATGTCCCATTCGCAGTAAACCATATGCTTCCGTTCGCTTTTCAGGTTCCGTTACATCCGCTACCATCGCGGAAGCTGCTGGGTGGAACAACGAATTACTAAGCCCTAAACAAATAGATAGGATGGCATACGGTATAAAGCCATCTATAAATAAAAAACCAAGCATTAAAACCGCATTGCTGGCCATTGAAAATATCATAATTGGCTTTCGTCCATAAGTATCTGCAATTCGTCCACCTATAAGGGAGCCAAAACTAGCTGCAATAGGGGACAGCGCCATAATAATTCCCACTTCTAGTAGTGAATCCACTTTATCCTTTAAATATAATGCAAAAAACGGCATTAACATCATCATTGCAATTCCGTTTAATGTTTCTCCAATAAATCGAATCCAAACATTACGATCCATTTCCTTTAACTCTTGCCATGTCTTCTTCACATTTCCACCCCTTTTATCGCCCACCTTTCATTTTATGTCAATTTTAGAAAAATGTAAATTTTCAAAATTAAAAAGCCGTTCTTTTTGTAAGAACGGCTTTTTAACTTATAAATTCACAGTTTTTGTATCATCCTTTTCTTTATTTAATGCACTATGCTTTTTGCTATATAAGAAATAGACTATAAATCCAATCACCAACCAAATACCAAAACATTCCCATGTAATCGCTGGTAATTGAAGCATTAAGTATAGACAAAAAATCACTGCTAACGCTGGCAAAAACGGTACAAGCGGTGCTTTAAATGCACGCGGTAAATCCGGATGCGTTTTTCGCATTACAATAACTGCTATTGCAACAAGTACGAATGCAGATAGAGTTCCGATATTTACAAGATGAGCCAACACGCTTAGATCAACAAGTCCTGAAATAAGAGCTGCTACAATACCTGTTATCCACGTATTTAAAAATGGCGTTTTAAACGTCGGATGTACTTTCGAAAAACGTTTCGGTAATAGACCATCACGGCTCATTGCATACGATACACGCACTTGACCATACATCATAACTAACATAACGGTTGTAATCCCTGTAATAGCACCTACCGAAATAACACCAGCCAAACCATCTTGTCCAATAAATTGAAGCGCAAATGCTACTGGATCTGATCTATCCAATTGCCCAAACGGTACAATACCTGTCAAAACAAGAGAAACAGCAATATATAAAACCGTACAAATTAATAGCGATGCGATAATACCGATCGGTAAATCACGCTGCGGGCGTTTCACTTCCTCCGCTGCTGTTGAAACAGCATCAAAACCAATAAAAGCAAAGAATACTGTCGCTGCGCCTACCATTACACCATTAAAACCAAACGGCATAAACGGTGTCCAGTTTTCTGGTTTTACGTATTTAAACCCAGCGAAGATGAATAATAGTACAACGGCTAATTTAATGAATACCATAATGTTATTTACGCGGGCACTTTCACGAACACCTCGTGATAAAAGAATAGTCATAATTAAAATAATAAGAACAGCTGGTAAATCAATAATCCCACCTTTTCCTGCCCCCGGAGCAGAAGCTAAAATCGTTGGAATATGAATTCCAAATCCATTTAATAAAGATTGAAAATAAGCTGACCATCCATTAGCAACAGCTGATGTCGCTAATAAGTATTCAAGCATTAAATCCCATCCAATTAAAAAGGCAAATACTTCTCCCATCGTTGCATATGTATACGTATACACACTACCAGATACCGGTACACTGGAAGCAAATTCAGCATAACAAAAGGCAGCAAAGGCACAAGCTAGTGCAGCTAATGCAAATGATAAAATAACGGCAGGCCCAGAATGTTTCGCAGCAACTACCCCTGTCAGCACGAAGATCCCTGTTCCGACAATTGCCCCTACTCCTAACAGAGTTAAGTCTAATGCCCCTAATGTTCTATTTAACTTTTTCTCACTTCCTTCTTTTAACAGTTGTGTCAGTGGCTTTTTTTGAAAGATTTGCTTCATTCTCTGCACCTCAACATTTTATAATTTTCTGAAAATTTTAATATTTATTTTTATTGTACTTATTACATCTTTTTTCGTCAATAACTTCTGTCGAATTTAATGGAAAAATCATATTTTTACATAAAATAAAAATTTTGCACGAAACAGATTGCGGTAAGTTACCATACTAATCGTTATAGTAAAATAGAAGTAAGAGGATCCTATAGTTATATTTTTATATCATTTTATAAATATTTTTGGTATTTTATATAATGTCGATTCTTTTATTAGAACAAGCACGCTCATAAATGGGCGTGCTTGTTTTGTTTATACAGTATATGAGCCTCGTTCTAGCCAACTATACATATACTGTCCATCTTCCATCTCATGTGCATGTTTTATCACACGCAGCGGACGGAATGTGTCAATCATAACCGCTAGTTCAATTGTTTCTTTTTTACCAAGACTAGCTTCTGTTTTCCCAGGATGCGGTCCATGTGGAATACCGCTTGGATGAAGCGTAATAGAACCTTCCTCCACACCTTTTCTGCTCATAAAATTGCCTTCTACATAATAAAGGACCTCATCACTATTTACATTACTATGATAATACGGTGCCGGAATTGCTTCTGGATGATAATCATATAGACGCGGAACGAATGAACAAACGACAAAGTTATGTCCCTCAAATGTTTGGTGTACTGGCGGTGGCTGATGAATACGCCCTGTAATAGGTTCAAAATCCTCAATATTAAATACCCATGGATATAAATGACCATCCCAGCCAACAACATCTAACGGATGATGCTGCAAAACATGCTTATGCATATAGCCTCTAGACTTTGTCATCACAACAAAGTCACCTTTTTCATCATGCGTTTCTAACATTTCTGGTCCACGAATATCACGCTCACAAAATGGACTATGTTCTAATAATTGTCCATACTCATTACGATAATTACGCGGTGTAGTAATTTGGCTATTTGCTTCAACAACGAGGAATTTCGATTCTCCAGCTTCAGGAATTACACGGTAAATCGTACCGATTGGAATGATAATATAATCTCCTTTTCGATAATGAATCGTACCGAACATCGTCTCAATTTTCCCAGATCCATAATGAACAAATAGCATTTCATCTCCATCGCCATTGCGATAAAAATAGTCCATTTTCTCCGTCGGATTGACAACCCCGATTAGTAGATCTTCATTTCCTAATAGAAAATTCCTTCCGTTCACGGCATCTCCTGTTTTTCTATATTCTTTCGTACGAAAATGACGATGCGCTAACGCCACGTCTTCTTCATACTGCAAATGACAAGATTCAGCTAAAGAAGCATGACCGACTTCAGTTGGCATGTAATGATGATACAAAATAGATTGCGTACCAGAAAAACCTTTCGTCCCCATTACTTGCTCACGATAAAGCGACCCGTCTTGTTTACGAAATTGTACATGTCGTTTACGAGGAAGTTCCCCCATGCGACGATAATACATGCTCATCCCCCGCTTTCTTTTCTGCTTTTACCGTATTACGCAATGTTCCTAAGCTAGTAATCTTTAACTCTACCACATCACCAGCTTTAAGCCATTTCTCTGTTCCCAGCTCTAAAATACAGCCGCTTCCAACCGTACCAGAACCAAGTATATCCCCTGGGTACAACGTAACATCTTGAGATGCTCTTTCAATCATTTCAGCAAACGTATAATAGATATCTTGAAAATTACCTTTTGACCATTGTTCTCCATTAACATGAGCTGTCATTTCTAAATTGTAACGATCATCGCTTTGATATACGTCTAATTCATCTTTCGTCACAATATACGGCCCAAGTGAAGTAGCAAAGTCTTTTCCTTTTGCTGGTCCAAGTCCAACCTTCATTTCATGCGCTTGTAAATCTCTAGCGCTCCAATCATTCATAATACAGTAGCCAAAAATATATTCATGAGCTTGTTCACGCGAGATATTTTTACCCTCTTTACCAATGACACATGCAATCTCTAACTCATAGTCAAGTTTCTTTGTTGCGCTCGGGCACAAAATAGCTTCTTCCGGCCCAATAACAGCACGATGATTTGTAAAATAAAAAACCGGAATATCATACCATTCTGGAACAACATCTAAACCGCGGCGGCCACGCGCTGTTTTTACATGTTGCTCAAAAGCATAAAAATCACGAATACTCCCTGGATTTGGTAAAGGCGCACAAAGCTGTACATCCGTAATATGATAAACACCACTCGTTGGTGTGCCCATCTTACGAATTATTTCCATATATTCATCTGATTTCTCTAAAAAAGAAATCATTGTAGAGGGAAGTATCCCTCCACTTGCTATATGCATATCAATAACCTTGTCACCTTCAAGCCAACCGGCTCTCATTTCTTGTGAAGGAAGACGAAATGTAATAAACTTCATCGTTTTCTCTCCTCGCTTTGAAAGTAAAACCGCGGGCGGAAGGAGTATCTCTCCTAACCGTTATCCCGCTCTAACAGGCAGTATGTGGGAGATATGTCATGAAGAAAAACCGCCTGTAAGAGCCCGATTGGTTCAACTAACCTTCTGGGAAAAAATGCTCCCAGAAGGAAGTTTCACTTTATCCCGCTCTAACGGACAGCATAATACCTATCTATTTCCTGACAAGTCAAAGAAGATAGATCTCAGTACGAGTCCGTTTGATTCAACTAGCCATCAACTTGAAATCACTAAGTTTCACTTTATAGATTTCCTCGACGCGCCTGTTCTCTTTCAATTGATTCAAATAATGCTTTAAAGTTTCCTTCACCAAATCCCCTTGATCCTTTACGTTGAATAATCTCAATAAATAAGGTTGGACGATCCACAATTGGTTTTGTGAAAATTTGTAATAAGTAACCTTCCTCATCACGATCCACAAGGACTTTCAGCTCTTTTAATTTTTCAATTTCCTCATCAATTTGACCAACACGTGCTGTTAATTCTTCATAATACGTATCTGGCGTATCTAAAAATTCCACACCGTTTGCACGAAGTGCAGAAACAGTTTTTACAATATCATTTGTTAATAATGCAAGATGCTGTACACCCGCCCCGTTATAGAACTCTAAATACTCTTGGATTTGTGACTTTCTTTTTCCTTCTGCTGGTTCATTGATTGGAAACTTAATACGACTTCCGTTTGTCATTACTTTCGACATTAAAGCAGAATATTCCGTACTAATATCATCATCATCAAAATGAATCATTTGTTTAAAGCCCATTACATTTTCATAATAACTTACCCATTCTTCCATTTTTTCAACATTACCCACAACATGGTCAACAGCAATTAGTCCTGTTTCTTCAAAAGGAATAGTAGATTCTAGTGGTTCATATCCTGGCATAAACGTACCTTTATAATTTTTACGTTCTACAAGCGTGTGAATTGCATCACCATATGTGCCAATAACTGCCTTTTTAATTGTTCCGTGTTCATCAGATAGCACTTCCGGCGGAGCAATCGCAACTGCACCGCGTTTTACAGCTTCTGCATATGCTTTCTCTACATCTTCTACAAGAAGTGCCACATCTTTTACACCATCGCCGTGCAGTTTCACGAACTCAGCAATGCGGCTATTCGTGTTTAAAGCACCTGACACAACAAAACGCATATTTTTTTGTACAAGCACATAAGATACTTTATCTCGGTTTCCTGTTTCTAAACCGGAATATGCGGCTATACGGAAACCAAATGCTCTTGCAAGATAATAGCTTGTTTGTTTTGCATTACCAACATAGAATTCTAAATGATCAACATCACGTACTGGGAAAAAATCCTCCATTTGTGCCGCTAAAGTATCCATAGATTTTTGTTCCATAAATTCCTCATCTCCCTGTAATATAATTTTCCAATTCTTTCTCCCAAAATCGAAAACGCTTCCAAACATAAGTAAAAAAATAAATTGCACCCGCAATTATTTTTTGTCAATTTTAAATTTTCTATTTTTTCCGCCAAATACCTCCCTTTTTCTTACATAGAAAATTCGACTTTTTTCTATTTTTTCTCTCTATATTATATAAATTGAAACGTCCATCAGTTCCTCTTTACTGATAACTCAACGAAAACACAAAGAGGGACTTCGTTTTTTTCGAAGTCCCTCTTTCTATTCACGTTCAAATTCACATAGAGTTTACATTATACTAAAGCATTTGAAAGAAACATGATAAGTGCTGTTAATGCTGTTGCTACTCCTGCTGATCCTAATAAATCCATTTTTGTTAATCCTAACACTTCTTTATTTTCCATCATTCTCATTCTCCTTTTAATAGACTTATATATAACTTGCACTTTGTAATAGTTTTCCGTTCTACTATGTACAAAAATTACTATGAATTATACTAACACGCTTGCAAAAAATACGATAAGCGCCGTTAATGCTGTTGCCATTCCTGCTGATCCTAGTAAATCCATTTTTGTTAATTGTAATACTTCTTTATTTTCCATTACCCTCATTCTCCTTTTTTATAGATCTTTATATTAAATTCCCAAGAAATAATTTATTTATAGTTTTTAACTTAATGTCATATTGAATCATATAATGTAACGTTTGTAACATTAATGTAACATAACTTTTTTGTTTAAGCAATAGTTCGTATAAAATTATTTATGTTTTTTCAACAAATATAGGGTGCAGGTAGACGATACCTCTCATATTTTGACCATCTCAAACATATTAAATGGTCAAAATAAATGAGTATATTTATGTAACAACAATGTAACAGTTTCGATATAACATTTAATTTAGTATGATTGAAACAAAGAGGTGATCAGCTTGAAATTAATCGCACTTGATATGGATGGTACGCTCTTATCATCCAATCTAGAAATCTCCCAGGAAAATTTAGAGGCAATACGCAATGCTGAAGAAGCAGGACATATCGTTATGATTTGTTCTGGTAGAGCAAAAGAGGATATTTTAAAACTGCTCGAGCAATACCGCTTATCTCTTCCTCTAGGAGCTAGTAATGGAGCAGTGGTATATGCTGATGGAAAAGTAATTCATTCGCGCACTTTACAAAAAGAAAAAGTATATGAGATTGCGAAAAAGCTCGAAGTTGAGGGATTTCCGTATAAACTCTATACAAATAAAGGTGTATACGCGCCGTATAATTGGAAAGAACAAGTAACAAAATCTTTTCAACTAAACAAAGATTCCCTTGATGTTACAATTGAAGAAATTGAACGAATTAGCGAGAAGCAACTAAAAGCTAATTTAATTACAACTTTTCAAAGTATTGAAGATGTAGTACTTGACTCAACCATTGAAATTTCAAAATTTTTCATCCTTACATTCCATAAAGAGGAGCGTACACAATTGCTACAATCTTTAGAGAAAGATGCGGCAATTATGGTGACAGCTTCCGCTCCAACAAACTTAGAGATTATGGACAAACATGGCCATAAAGGCAATGGATTGCAAGAAATGGCAAAACATTTTCATATTCCTTTACAAGATACTGTTGCTATTGGAGATAACTTTAATGATGTCCCAATGTTAGAGGTGGCAGGTTTATCAATAGCGATGGGGAATGCAGAACACGATGTCAAACAGCTATGTGACATTGTAACAGCGACAAATGATGAAAATGGCGTAGCTTATGCAATTAAGCACCACATTTTACAAAAAACAAAACAAAGATAATAGAAAAGGAGAAACCATTAAACTGGTTTCTCCCTTTCTCATAATATATATGATTTATTTAGAAAAATAATTTTGAATTCCTTCAAAAATAGATTGTGAAAGTGTATTTTGATAACTATCAGAAGTTAATTTTAATCTCTCTTCTGTATTAGATAGGAATCCTGTTTCTACTAAAATAGGTGGTGCTTGATTATCCGATTGTAATACGCGAAGTTCTGGACGCTCTACCACTTTTCTATCAGTAGCATTTGTATTTGCAATTAAAGACTTCTGCACAGCATTTGCTAATGCATATGCTTGGGTACTTTTTGGATGGTTAGGATTATATAATGTTTCAATCCCTTTTGCAGTTGTAGCGTCTGCAGAATTCACATGAATACTTACGAAAATATCCGCTTTATTATCGTTTGAAATACGAACGCGATCTGCCAATGGAATGAAGACATCTGTCGCACGTGTCATAACCACATTTACACCGCTATGCGCCAATACTTTTTGTAACTTTAAACTTACTGACAATGCAATATTCTTTTCATATGTACTTCCATATAATGTTCCAGAGTCATATCCACCATGGCCAGCGTCTACAACAATTGTTTTTCCAAATAAAATTGGATTTTCAATCCATTCACCATTCGTATCAAAGTAATACCATTTTCCATCTACTTCAATCCAACCTGTTTTCATTGTTCCATCATTTTGGAAATAATACCATGTACTTCCGTACTGCAACCAACCTGTTTTCATTGCTCCGTTACTTTGCAGATAGTACCATGTATTCCCGGATTGAAGCCAACCTGTTTGCATCGCACCGTTACCTTGTAAATAGTACCATGTATCCCCTAGTTGTAACCAACCTGTTTTCATTGCTCCATCTGCTTGCAGATAGTACCATATATTCCCTAGTTGCAGCCAACCTGTTTTCATTGCTCCGTCTGCTTGTAGATAATACCATGTATCTCCTAGCTGCAACCAACCTGTTTGCATTGTGCCGTCTGCTTGGAAATAATACTTCTTATTACCATCTACAATCCAACCTGTCTGCCTAACACCTGTATTGTCCAAATAGTATGTTACACCGTTAACCTTTACAAAGCCTGTTTGCATCACACCATTTGAATCAAAGTAATACCATTTATTATCTTGTTGGAACCAACCTGTTTTCACTTGACCATTTTCTAGTAAGTAATAGTTTTTATCACCGTCTACTACCCAACCTGTTTTTAACGTTCCATCTGGATTAAGATAATATTTCTTATCACCATCTGTAATCAAACCTGTTTTCATTGTTCCATCTGGTTGAAAGTAATATCTTTTGTCTCCTTCAGTTAGCCAACCTGTTTTCATGGCACCATTATTTTGTAGATAGTACTTTTTATCACCATCTACAAACCAGCCTGTTTGCATCGCACCGCTACCTTGTAGGTAGTACCATGTATCTCCTAGTTGCAGCCAGCCTGTTTTCATTGCTCCGCTATCTTGTAGGTAGTACCATGTATCTCCTAATTGCAACCAACCTGTTTTCATCGCACCGCTATCCTGTAGGTAGTACCATGCAGTTCCTAGTTGCAACCAGCCTGTTTGCATCGCACCGCTATCCTGTAGGTAGTACCATGTACTTCCTAATTGCAACCAGCCTGTTTTCATTACGCCATTACTTTGCAGGTAGTACCATGCACCACCATCTTGTAACCAGCCAGTGTAAAACTTACCATCTTTGTTGACATAGTACCAGTTACCGTCTTTTTTTACCCAGCCAATATTTTGCTGTGGTGTTTGCAGTACACTACTCTGCGTTTGACTTATTGACGTCTCATTTGTAGTCACATTTCCTGATGCTGTCTTATTCTCTACCACTTGTTGTCCAGCTGACGGTTGTGCTTGCTGTGTTTCTGCTAAACTATGTATTGGACTTATAACATAACTTAACGTCAAAGCCACAGCCATGGCTTTTTTTAACATATACTTTTCACCTTACTCCCTTTTCATAGAAATGTAATCTAATAGTTACAATATTTATTGTAACAAGGTGACAAAAAAATACAACATTCATCGGATTTATATAAAAATTCAAAAAACATTTTATCTTTTCATTTCACAGATAGACTATATTTTTATGAAAACAACAACCTACAGGTAGATTTGCTAGCTTAAAATATTACCTTTAAAAATAATAAACTCCCACTTTACTGATAAACAATGGCCCTAGTACATGTCTTCCAAAATGTATGTTTTTTAACAACATATAAAAAATCCCACTTAAAAAATTATTCTATTATTGATAGAGCGAGCATACGATAATAACAGATTCTTAATAAAGGGGAGAAAACATGGACAAGTTATTCCTATATGTTTTGAACTATATTTGTTTAATGCTCGTTATTTTAGGAGCATTACTCTTATTCCCGTTCTTCCCGACGTTCGTCCTCTTTTTAGTGTTTCTCTTCATGTTCGGGATTGCTATTATCATTTCACTTGGGTCATCGGAAGAACAACAAAAAGAAAGCAGAATTCAGCGTGCAAAGCTGTAAATTCTGCTTTCTTTTTTCAATCATAACGTATTCTTGTTAAACCGACAACAAAGAATATACCAGCAAAAAGAAGTAACACTCCAACATATCCTGTTATATCTGCCAGCGCTCCTCCTCTAGCAATTAATTCTGTAAAACCACGCATTGCCCATGTTTGTGGAACAAAGTTAGCAATCTTTTGCATAAACTCCGGCTCTATCTCAATTGGCCAATACAACCCACTAATCATACAAGTTGAAACAATGACGATATTTCCTAATGCCGATTGTTGCTCTGTCGTTTTTACAACACTTGCTAACAATAAAGCTAAACCGATTACTGCAAGCAGCAGCACCGAGACAAGAACGATAAGCCCTAACGTATCTCCCCACTGCACATCAAATAACAGATTCGTTAATATCATAAGTGCTCCAAATTGAAACCAACCAATTAGGAAGAATGAAAGAATATATCCAGCTAGTACTTGAGCTCTTGTAACAGGTGTTTCTAACAATCGATGCCACACACCCATTTGTTTTGCTTTTAAAATCGTTCCTGTGCTACTCAGCATAACAATCATTACAAATAAAATTGAAAATCCTGCTGCTCTAGCTGATACACCGCTGATCGCTTTCTGTCCCGTTACAATAGATTCTTTTTGAATATGAACAGGTTCCGCTTTTGTATGAATGTTGTCATACATTATCTCCCAAGGCTTTCCGCTATTTTGGCTCCATTCATTTGCCCCTTTTACCTCCACCTCCATTTTTTTCAATGTGTTTTGCAACGCTTGTTCTACAGAAGCACCTCCTGTAAAATCAGCGCTAGATTCAAACCGAACTTTTTCATTTTCTCCATCTAGTATATGCTTTTGAAAGCCCCTCGCAATCGTTACAATACCAGAGGCTTTTTTATTTTCAATTTTCTTCGTTGCCTCTTCATATGATCCTTTTTCCACACTTACAAGATCGCTATGCGTTAAGGATTCGTAATAGGAAGCCGATAATTTGGATTGATCCTCATCAACTAAAATGATTTTCACCTTATCATTACCGCTTCCACCTAGAAGTCCGCCAAAAATTAGCGTAAAAATAATTGGCATACCTAACATAAGAAAATAATTTTGCGGCTTCATCAATATTTGTTTTAACTCTAGTGAACAAATCGCCCAAATTTTTTTCACTGCTCTCTCCTCCTATCTAGTACGTAACCGTAATGTTCCAATGATAACGGAAAGTATGCCAGCACTAGATAAACTTAAAATAATTGGTAGTAACGTATTCCAAGACGTTCCTGACATAATATCTAGGAAACTCGTAAGTGCCCATTTATTCGGCGCAATATTAGCAACCTTTTGTAATGTATCTGGAAATACATAAATCGGTAACATAGAGCCTCCTAATATTGCTAACAGTTGAATACCAATGCCCCCCATAACATCTGCTGTTTTTTCATCTCGAATAAATGCAGCAATCAGCATTGATAAGCCCGATACACAAATTGCATAGGAAATTCCTACTGCAGTAAGCTGGACAATGTCATCTCCCCAATTCACACTAAATGCATAATGAGTTGCAATAACAAAAACTCCAAATTGAATACACGCAAATAACAATGTTCCAAAAAATTTACCTAACAAAACAGAATAGGAACTCGTCGGTGTAACTAATAACCTCGCTAACGTTTCTGTTCTTTGTTCCCCTACAATTGATTTTGCGCCAACTGTTACGTTATATAGTAGAAACATAACTAACATCGCTGCAGCATAATATTGCATAGCAACAACTGTCTTCTTGCCAATTGTACCTGTTTCAATTCCACTTTTATTTGAAGTTGCAATAGCTTGTAAATCAGTTCCGACACTCTTTACTACTTCTTGCACATTGCCTTGCTGAGATTGCGCTAAGTCAGTTGCCACACTCTTTGTAGCAAAAGCTATTGTTTGCGCACGCTCAGAAAAAGAAAGAATTAATGAATCTGCAATTTTTGCTTGTATGTCTTTTGCAGGATCAGTAAGCAGTGTAACTTCTTTTAGTTTTCCATCTTGTATATGCTCACTCCACTGCTTCGGGATAATAATCCCAACATCAATTGTTTTCTTCTTCAACATATCTTCTAAATCGGTTCGCGAGGAAACTTTCTTAACCTTCACATCATCTTTTATTCCTTTTGCCTCTAATACATCTGTTCGAAACATATTAGCAAACGTATCCTCATCCTCTTGATAATATCCAATTACCGTTTTTGGTAATCCACCCTCATCCATGAAACCACTTAAGGCTGATCCTAAAATAGCTGTTAATAAAAGCGGCATAAGCAGCATCATCATAAAGCCGCGCCGATCAGTAAACCGTATCTTAAAATCTTTCCATGCGATAATAAAACTTTTCATACTTTCTCCCCCCTAATCACGAAGTGAACGACCTGTTAGTTGTAAAAAGAGTGCTTCTAGATTCGGTTCTTGTACTTCAAGCTTCACAATTTGCACACGATTGCCAACAACCTCTGAAACGACCATACCAACTGCATCACCATTAACGAGAGCAATATCAATGGTATTAGAATCCTCATCAGCTACAATACGCTCTACAACAGGAAGTGCTTGTAATTTCTGCAATAATTCTTGATCGTAACGATTGACCTGTAGCTTCACCATGAAACCATCTGTAAGGCGATTACATAGTTCACTTTTCGTTCCAATCGCAATTACCTTGCCATGATTTACAATTGCAATGCGTTCACATAAATATTCAACTTCCTCCATGTAATGACTCGTATAAATAACTGTCATTCCCTTTTCATTTAACTTTTTCACTGTTTCTAAAATATGATTCCGTGATTGCGGATCAATCCCAACTGTCGGTTCATCCATAATTAATAGTTCAGGTTCATGCATAAGTGCTGCACCAATATTTATGCGGCGTTTCATACCGCCTGAAAATGTTTCGATTTTATCTTTAGCCCGGTCTTCTAGACCAACATATGTTAGTACCTCATCTGCACGTTTCTTTGCCTCTGCACCGCTCAGTCCATACATTTTCCCCCAGAAAATTAAATTCTCTTTAGCTGAAAGTGTAGGATATAAAGCAATATCTTGTGGAACAACACCAATTTTTTGTTTCGCTTCCATCGGATACTCCTTCACAGATTTCCCTCCAACGCGTATATCCCCGCTATCATATGGAAAGAGCCCGCAAATCATGGAGATTGTTGTTGATTTTCCTGCACCATTTGGACCAAGTAATCCAAAAGTTTCCCCTTTCTCAATCGAAAATGATACACCTTTCACAACCTCTTTTTTCCCAAAGGATTTTGTAATATGATCTACGACTAACATGTCGATTCAACCCCTTTAATGTAATCTCATTCTGATTGTAAAAGAATTCCATCATCTTTCCATCTCTCTTTAGATAGAAAATACATAATAAAAAAGCAGCATTATCTGCTGCTTTTTCATACTTATCTATGCCAAAAGTCATATGTAAGCTGTCACACCGTATCGCACAGCAAAAATAGCTGCTTGCGTTCGGTCACGAAGCTCCAATTTACTAATAATATTGGAAACATGATTTTTTACTGTTCCTTCTGTAATAAATAATTTCTCCGCGATTTCTTTATTATTTAATCCATAGCCTAGTTCCCGCAACACTTCTATTTCTCTCTCTGTTAACTGTCCTATTTGTTCTGGAACACGCTGCTCAGCAATACTATCCACTTTCGTTCTCTTCAATTCTTTCACAATTTGAGCGGTTATATCTTGCGGAAGTACAACTCCGCCTGCATGTGCAGTCAATATTGCCTGCACAATTGTATCTGTCGCCATATCTTTTAATAAATAGCCGCTTGCTCCTTGTTCAAGTGCTTCAAAAATAAGTTCACTATCATTAAAGGTGGTCAACATCAGTACTTTTATGTTAGGAAACTGTTCCTTTATTAAACGTGTTCCCTCTACACCATTTGTATGAGGCATACGAATATCCATTAAGATAATTTCAGGCTGAAATTCTTCAGCTTTTTGCACAGCTTCCATCCCGTTATTTGCAGTTCCAACCACTTCAAGCTCTGGGCGTAAATTTAATAACATCGCTAATCCATCACGAACTAACGACTGATCGTCAACAATCATAATTCGAATCATACCGTTCCCCCTATTACCCACGTCTTTTCTCGAAGTGGGAACTCCACTTTTAATTGAAACCCTTTCTCTTTTTCACTTTCAAACCGAATCATGCCCCCGCGTTCTTCTACACGCTCTTTCATATTAATAAGTCCAAAACCTGGATTCACTTCATTTACACCCGTTCCATCATCAGAAATAGATAAATGCACCTTTCCATCCAAACAAGAAAGCATGATTTCGCATGTGGCCGCCTTACCATGACGCTTTGCGTTTGTTAATGACTCCTGCATAATACGCAATATTGTTGGATGCAGTGACAATGGAATGATGGCTGGATCACCTTGCAATTTAAATGTCGTCCTTACATTTGTTACCTTCGAAAATTCGCCTAACATCCGCCTAATATTACCAACTAAATCCCCTGCATTCTCTTCTTCTTTCAAAGTTCGAACCGATGCTCTTACTTCTTGTAAAGATTTCCTTGCTAACTCATGACACGTTTGCAAAACCACTCCAGTCTGATCTGATTTCTGTTTCAATAACTCCTCAGCAAGCTGTAATTGAACAAGTAATGCCGTCATATTATGACCAACTGTATCATGAATTTCACGCGCAATATCATTTCGTTCTTTAACTGCCGTTAATTCTTCTACTTCTTTTGCATATAGCCGCAATTGCTCATGTGCTTCTTGAAGTGCTTCGTGTGATGAATTTAACTTTTCGTACTGTTCATCTACCGTTTGCCGAGCTAACATTAATTTTTTAATTAATCCTCCAGCAAGAGCACTAAATACAACGAACATAAACGAAATCATATTTCCCCAAATTTCAAGCTCCCCAAAATATTGATATGAATATATTAAAATAGCAAACCAACCTATAAAGAAAAAGCCTATAAAAAACCGTGCTGTCACTTTCGAATGAATATTAATAAATAAAGTTACCGCATCTACACCAAATAAGATTAAATACAGATCTACCTTTGGAAATAAAAATCCAAATATAACTGTTACAATTCCATTAGACAATAATATAAAAAATATCCGTCGCTCCCTGTTATGTGACATCATGAGTAAAAAATGATTCATAACATAAATCAAACAGGCAGTACCAACAAATATTTGTAGTCCTAGTACTCCATGTGGAACCTGCAGAGCATACACAACACAAATAAGAACAATCGTAAGTAGCCGAGCATATCCTAGCATATAGTTTCACCTCGTATTCAAACAAAATATACAAACTTCATATTCTTCTCCTCTTTATGAACCTCCTTTTTAGAAATATAAAAACCCAATTATCAAAACATCTTAATAATATACTAAAAGGTAATTTTTAACAATGAATGTAAAATACAGTGAAGCTTTCATTAGTAGGGGTCTTACCATGAATACACACGAGCTAAAAAAGCTGGCATACACCAGCTTTTTAATTCTTCATATCCATACTATTCTCTAAATCCTCATATAATTTTGTTCTTAATAATTCTTTTTGCTCTTTTTCATTATATAGGCTCTCCAACTCTACAACATTTGTCGTTTCAGACATTTTGCATTCTAACTCGTATATACTTTGCTCCACACTTATAAGCTGCTCTTCCAAATTTATAATGCCTTTATCTATAGGTATTTGTTTTGACACAGCTACTATTTTTTCCTTTTGTACAACAGTAACAGTTTGTTGTTCTTTTTCTCTGCTCTCTTGCCACTTCTCGCGTGCCCAAGCATAATTCCCAGCAAATCCATACACTGTTTGATTATCAATCCAATACGTTTTCGCAAACAATTTATTTAAGAAATAACGGTCATGGGATACAGCCAGAATCGTTCCATTATACTGTTCAAGCGCTTCTTCTAATACTTCTCTCGATTCAATATCAAGGTGGTTTGTCGGTTCATCGAGTACAAGAAAATTAATATCTTGATGCATGAGCTGTGCCAATCGTAAACGCATTCGCTCGCCCCCGCTTAATTGATTCACCTTTTTAAATACAGCTGGTCCGTAGAATAAAAAGCGAGCAAGTATATGGCGGGCTTCTCCTTCTGTTACTGCTACCTGTTCTCGGAACATTTCTAACACCGTTTGTTTACTGTTAACGGTCATATGTTGAGACAAATAGCCTAGCTTTACTCCACTCCCAATACGAATTTCACCCACATCTGGATTCATTTCTTGTAGTAATAAATTCAATAATGTTGTCTTTCCTGTACCATTACGTCCAACAATCGCAACGCGCTCTTGAAAACGAACATGTAATTCTACATTTTGGAATAAAACACGTTCACCAAAATTCTTTCCGACTTCTTTCATGATCACAACATCTTTCCCGCTGCGTTCTTGTCCTTCAAACTGAAGCCCCATTTGCTTATGCTCTAAGACAGGCTTCTTCAATTTTTCCATACGCTCTAAAGCACGTTCCATATTACGGGCGCGTTTATGCAATCCTTCATTAGGCGGATTCGCCTGGTTAGCCCACTCCCTAAGTCTTTTGATTGCCTCTTTCATTTTCTTTATTTTCTTTTGCTGCTCTTGATACGCTTGGAACTCTTGCAGTAATCTTTCTTCTTTCTCCTTTACAAACTGTGAATAGTTCGTATGATATACATGCAATTCCCCATCTTCTAAATCAAAAATCTTCGTTCCGACTTCATCCAAGAAATAACGATCATGTGAAATCACAACGACTGTCCCACCGTATTCCTTTAAAAATTGCTCAAGCCATTCCACCGCGAATAAATCTAAATGATTTGTCGGTTCATCGAGAAATAGTAAGTCTGGCTTCTTAAGGAGCATATAAGCCAAGCTCACTTTCGTCTGTTCACCACCGCTTAGTTCTATAAAACTTCGCGGAAATAATTCTGTTATTTGCAATCCATTAGCGACTTTCATGATATTCGCTTCGATTTCATAACCACCTAAAAAGGAAAACTGCTCCTGTATTTCTCCGTACTCCGTCATCATTTTTTCCGTAACACTCGCTTCATGTTCTTCTGCCATTTTCTGCTCGAGCTCCCGCATTCTCCTTTCTAATACTTGCTCTTTCTCAAATGCAGAACGTAATACATCATATACATTCATTCCTTCAGTAAACTTTGGAATTTGAGCAACATGACCAATACGCGTACCTTTCTTCATATGGATCACACCGCCATCCACTTGTTCCATTCCCGTTAACAGTTGAAAAATTGTTGTTTTACCACTGCCGTTACGACCAACTAAACCAATGCGGTCGCCTTCCCTTATCTCAAACGATATATTTTCAAATATGATATTTCCACCAAACGTCTTCGCTATATTGTTTACACTACAAATCATCATCTTTTCCGTACTCCTTTCAACGTAAAAAAGCCATGGGTAAAGAACCTTACCCACGGCTTTTATTTCAAAATAGAAAAGGGAACCACCATAGTTCCCTTTTCACACGTTTCTATAAAATGGGTGAAGAGACCTCTATCGTTCAATAGTTGTTATGAAATTGCTAAAAAAGGGCATACGTATCCCGTTAGCAACTACACGATGAAAAATTGCACGACAAATGTAGATAAAATCTAAAAATTGCGTGCGTACAACTATAGAACGATTCATCTCTTTCACCTCTTTCGTACGGAATTTTATACTTACCATTTTATTATACTCTCCTAAAATACGTTTGGATAGTCATTTTTCTGAAAATAATGTAAATAGACACATTCATACATAAAAGACAGCTGTGGTTCAAAAATAAAAGGAGGCATAGCACATGATAGATATTGTAAAAACTGTTATTCAAATTTTAGTTGATGCAAAACCAATTGTTGATGAAATTAACAATTCATGAAAAGACGACGAAAAAAGTAAAGACGAGATATCCTAAATTAGGCAGGGTATCTCGTCTTTGTTTTTTTCTACCACAAATTGCTGTTATACAATTTTTTTATAATATGCGTGCTTCTCCATCAGTTCCTCATACGTACCTTCACCTGTAATATGCCCATCCTCTACTACAAGAATTTGATCCGCTTGTAGTATTGTCGATAAGCGATATGCGATGACAAACATCACTTTATTGGAAACGACACATTTCTTTCTTCTTTCATATGATAATTCCATTTTCTAATTTTTCCCTAATCCCACTATAAAGGATTTAAAATGACTTTTCACGAATATGTACTAGTTGGAATATGGCAAATAGGGGGAGAAATATGTTTTTAACAATGGTAAATTATATCCAACCACTTGAGGTTGTGGAGCATTATCTGGAGGAGCATATTCAATTTTTAGATAAATACTATGATCTAAACAAGTTTATATTTTCAGGGCGCCGTAACCCTCGCGTTGGTGGAATCATTTTAATGAATGCTGCATCTGAACAAGAGGTAGAAACAATTATTACGGAAGATCCTTTTTATATTCATAACATTGCTCGTTATGAAATTATTGAATTTACACCAACAAAATACGCAGACCCTTTTCGAATATTCATTAATGATACGCCAAATATAGGATAATTCATATACATACGGTTACAGGGGGAGAATAATGGAGACACAACAACAGCTATTCTTTTTAAATCAGATTGGACAACAAAAGCCAAACAGCATGCAAAATAAAGAAACAGCTTGCCCATTTTGCGATCAAACACAACTAAGCAATATTTTAGAAACGGATGAAACAATTATTTGGCTAAAAAATAAATATCCGACATTACAAAATACATTACAAACAGTCATTATCGAAACTAATAATTGTCACGATCATATTGCAACCTATACACAAAAGCATATGCGAAAGCTTATACGATTTTCAGTTAAGCACTGGTTATCATTAGAAGAAAGCGGAAAATTCCAATCTGCCATTTTATATAAAAACCATGGACCGCTATCAGGAGGAACAATCCACCATGCACATATGCAAATTATTGGTATGGAGCAAGTCGACTATCGACAAAATGTAAGAGCAGAACATTTCCAAGGAATCCTTGTAAGCAAAGAATACGGAATTGAACTAAATATTTCTACTCATCCAATTATCGGTTTTACAGAGTTTAACATTATAATAGAAAATATGAATCAAATTGATCTGATAGCTGACTACATTCAAAAAACTGTACGCTACGTATTACACGATTTTCATAAGAGGTGTAATAGCTATAACATGTTTTTTTACAAACTAGATAGACAAATTATATGCAAAATTGTTCCTCGTTTCGTTGTTTCACCATTATACGTTGGCTACAACATTCCTCAAGTCTCTACACAATTACAGGGAGTAAAAGAACAGTTAAGAACATATTTTATAGAAAAATAGAGTAGGTCATCATACAACCTACTCTTTCATAACACCTTTATTTTTATAATACACATCCTCTAACCCGATGTTGTAATTCATATTTTTATCCGTCCACTCCGTTCCAAGATTACCAGGCCAGCCGGATGTGTTCGCTATATATTTTAGTAACTCAAATTCTGTTAAACCCTTCTGTACACCTCTTTTATACCCCTTTGCCAAATGGGGCATGGCAATTTGAGCATTTGTTCGCGGATCTTTTAATTGCTCATCCGTTACATTCTCAGGAGCAATTCCACCACCACGATGCAATTGAAATAGCCCAAATGATGTTCCATGATCGCCAACGGCTCTTGGATTTAGACGGCTCTCATGCTCGGCAATTGTAAGAGGTATCCATTCTGGGAGATTATATTTCTTAGCCTCTTCGCTAATAATTTGTTTCATCTGTTTTGCTTCTTCTGAATCAGCATAGCTTGGTTGATTTATAGCTCTTTCTATTCCTTTTGATTCGCCCCGAAAAAACATATATACTCCCACAACTGCTAAGAACCCTATAAAGAACTTCTTCACGTATCTTACCTCTTCTTTCGCTGAAATTTGTCCCCTTTCAGCCTTACATATATACAATTGCTTCATTATCTATCATACCAAGAATATTCAATACCGCCATCCTTCTGAGGTCTGATTTTGTGATGCAGAAGATACGAAACATACATAAAAAAGTAATATTCCTATTATATTTTATAAAATTGAACTGTATTTTTATAAATAGTTTCCGCTGCATCTTCAAGTGCTAATCCTTTTACTTCACTCACACTCTTTAACACTTGCAAAATCATATGCGGATGCGTCATTTCATCATTAAATTTCCACGGCCCATCCGTTTCTACCATAAGATGCGATAATGGATAAAAAGCAACAATATCCTTAATTTTTTCTTTATATACAATGTCAGGGGTAATAGAGATATAATATCCATTCTCTATCATTCTCTCCATCGTTTGTTGACTCCCCTTAAACCAATGAAAGTGAGCTCGGCGTATTTGATAAGATTCAAGTAAATCACAAACAACCTCTGCGTCGGAATACACAGCGTGTAATACAATTGGCAAATCATATTTTTGGGCCAAGTATATGAACCTTTCTAGTATTTCAATATATGGTTTCAATAACAAATTTGGATTTTCTTGTCGTAAATAGTAGGGTAAACCAACTTCTCCAATCGCTACAATGTTATGTGCTTCCTTTTCAATCAGTTGATAAATCTTTTCACATTGTTTGAAATCAATGTCTTGCTCGGGATGATATCCAAGAGCTGGATATATAAACGAATAGTTCCTTGCTAACTCCAACGTTTGTTGACAAGAATGATAATTCATGGAAACAGCAATCATTCCTGTGATTTCCTTCGCCTTTTGTATATCTTTAATTAACTGTAATTGCTCTTCTTTTTTATATTGATCCAAGTGTATATGGCTATCAATCCATCTCATTTCCATCACCTCTTTCTTTTATTTTAATATAATTTTCTATAGTTCTAAAAGGTATGTATAATAAAAAAACAAGAAGGCCATCCTTCTTGTTCATCTATCTATTAAACAATGAAATTGGTAATCACATCAAAAATCCCAATACATGCAATCGCAACGCCAAAGTAGCTAAAACACTCTACAAATGAAAACTTAACTACTTCTTCTTTTTGCATCCCTCTCGTCTCCCTTCTATAATCTCCCTAACTTCTATTTTTGTTTTCATTATGAGCGAAATATGACAAAAGAGCCATCGAATTTACTTACGTTAACCTTACATTTTTGTAAGGTTTTAAAAAAATAGCCTCATCTCTCTTGAGATGAGGCTTACAGTTAGTTGGTTGTTAATCCTTTTCATCACATCATTGCTTCAGACAGAAAGACATATTTCATTCTTTCTGCCTTTATTGTAAATAATACTACCAAGTACAACCATCGAATTACATTACACGTACCTTACAAAAATGTAATGCTACTGTAAGCTAATTCGATAGCTATAACTCCTCCTATTTCGTACAATTAAGTCAGAAACAGGGCATCTAAAAAACTGTTTTTACTATATTAAACAAGTAAGGAGAGATTCTAATGGACTCGCTAACAGTGCGGCTCTTCTTACAGCATGAATTTATACTACCGCAATGAGTCTTATATAATTTTGTGTTCCCCTTTCCCCTTATATAGATAAAACCGAAAAGACGACCTTCTATGCCAGGTCGTCTTTTCCCATTTCCCTTATGCTATTTTACCCTCTTGCAACGCTTCTTTTAACTGTGTAAACGTCTCATTTAATTTTTCTGTCATTAGTTGCATCACTTCTTTACGATCCATCTGTGCTGCTTGCTCCACTTTAATCGGATCACCAAAAATTAACTGCGCCCTTTTTCCACGAAACAAGTCTTTTAAATTATTAGGCCCAATGTATGCAGCTGGAACTAACGGAACATTAGAGCGAAGGGCAATCGTAACAGCGCCAGCTTTCAGTGAAGTTGCTTCTGCAGATCTCGTTCCGCTCGGAAAAATCCCAACAACTTTTCCTTCTTTTAATAATCTAGATGGAATTTTCAGTGTACTTGGTCCTGGATTTTCACGATCAACCGGGAAGGCATTTACATTCTTAAAAAACCAATTCCCAAATTTACTTTGAAACAATTCTTTTTTCGCCATGTAATGAATTTTCGTTGGTAATATTCCCGTTGCTAACATTACAACATCCATCCAGCTTGTATGCGTACAAGCTACAACATACGCTCCGTCTTGCGGTAATTTTTCTTTTCCATACACTTCTACTTTTCCGAAAGTTTTAAATATATATTTCAACGACCTTGTAATGAATGTATACATTCGATCTGTTCCTTTCTACAATTCAATTTTTTATAACTGTATTTACTTTTAATTATAACACTAAGTATTAATAGTTAGTAATAAAAATAAGTGACAAATTTTAAAATGTTATCCATAATTCCTTACGAACAATGAAATCTTATCCCCCGATTCTTATGCTAGAACAAAAAAGTATTCCTTAATATACATATAAAAAGTGCTGCTTGTAGGATGACAAGCAGCTCTTTTTAATTTGTTTCATACATAATTTCACCTGTTTTACTTATATCATAACCACCGATAGCACGCAGTTCATTTTGAAATTCAGAAGACTGTAATACTTCTTTTACTGTCTCAATCAACGCAGTATTTTCTTCTGTTTTTAAAATCACTAAATCATAACGTTCTTTTATAACTGGAACAAAATCTATATTTACAATTTGCGCTACCTTTTCTGTCCCTACCCCTACATCCGCTTTTCCATTTGCTACTTGAGAAGCAACGCCAATATGGTTTGACTCTTCCCAGTCATACCCGACAATACTCTTTTTAGATATTCCATTTATGCGCAATTGTTCATCAACAAGGACACGAATACCAGATCCTCTTTCCCTATTTACAAATTGAATGGATGCATCACATAAATCATGTAATGTCTTTATGCGTTTCGGATTTCCTTTTTGCACATAAAAACCGGATGTTCTTGATAATAAGTTAATAACAATACAAGGTTGTCCAACTAAAATTCGTTTCACATACGGAATGTTGTATTCTCCTGTATCTCCATCGAACAAATGGAGACTAACAATATCTCCTTTTCCTTGATACATTTGAATCAAACTTGCTAAGCTCCCTTGATATGCCCTTAGTATATTAGGAGCTTTCAAATGATTTTCTAAATGTTTGGTTAACATATCTAGAGACAAATCTTGTCCGCTAATAATACAAGAATGGGATTTATTTGTTTGATTTATTACCTGTATAGATGATGAATCAGCTTGTATCTTCCCTGTTTTCATCTTTGTAATATATCGCTCTAAATCACTTGCATCAATACGCATTTGCCTACCAACTCGATAAGAGGGCAAATCACCTTTTTTAATCAAATCATACACTGTTAATTTCGATACTTTTAATCGTTTCGCTACTTCTTCTGTTGTGTAGGAATGATGATCCATAAGCCGATTCCTCGCTTTCTGCCTTCATTGTAACAAAAACAACAGTTTTTCTTCTATTTATTTTTACTATTGTGAGAAAAATCACAACATATCTAATTATAACTATTTATAATTAGATATAATTAGTTATAATTAAAAAGGGATGAAAGAAAGGAGAAATGAAGATGAACAAGTACATATTTCGTTTTATTTGCAGTATTTTATTCGCGCTATTTCTCGTAATAAGTACAGGATGTACAAACACAAGTAAACAAGAAAAAACAACTGCTAAAAAAGAAAACATTGAACTTACCATTTCTGCTGCAGCTAGTTTACAAGACGCTCTAAAAGACATTCAAACACAATATGAAAAGAAAGAACCAAATGTAAAGCTTTCATTTAACTTTGGAAGTTCCGGTGCTCTTCAACAACAAATTGAACAAGGAGCTCCTGTCGATCTATTTTTCTCGGCCGCAGAGGACAAATTCGAAACACTTGTAAATAAAGGAATCATTGATCAAAAAGAAGGAAAAAATCTGCTCGGCAATGAGTTAGTATTAATTGTTCCAAAAGATAGTAACATAAAAGATTTTCAAGCATTAAAAGAAGATCAAGTGACAAAAATTGCATTAGGTACACCTGAATCTGTTCCGGCAGGTAAATACGCAAAAGAGGCTCTTACTCATTTAAACCTTTGGAATGATCTCCAAAATAAAATGGTATACACAAAAGACGTACGCCAAGTATTAACGTATGTGGAAACAGGAAGCGTTAATGCAGGGATTGTTTATAAAACAGATGCACTTATTTCTAAGAAAGTAAAAATGGCTAACACAGCACCAACAAATTCGCACGAACCAATCCACTATCCACTAGGTATTATAAAAGCAACGAAACATAAAAAAGAGGCAACCGCTTTTTACGAATATTTACAGTCTAAAGACGCTATAACTATCTTTAAAAAATATGGTTTTACAGTACTGTAGTAATCATTATGATATTTGATGCATTTTGGTCGCCTATCATTCTTTCACTAAAAATTGCTGCACTTGCTACTATAATCGTGATGGTGTGTGGAACAATTATTGGACGTGTTCTAGCTCGTTCGTCAAAACGCTATAAAGTTTTATTAGAAACATTTTTCTTATTGCCAATGGTACTCCCGCCTACTGTAATTGGATTTTTTCTTATTATTATCTTTGGAAAAAACAGTCCCATTGGCCAGTGGATAGAAACCTTGTTTCAACAATCTATTATGTTCACATCTTGGGCCGCTGTTATCGCTTCAACTGTGGTTGCATTTCCACTTATGTACCAATCAGCAAAAACAGGGTTTATCATAGCTAATGAACAAATTGAAGATGGTGCTAGAGACCTCGGAGCAACTGAAATACAAGTGTTCTTATATGTAACATTACCACTTGCTTTCCCTTCTCTACTTGGCGGAATGATTTTAAGTTTCGTACGTGCCCTAGGAGAATTTGGTGCAACGCTTATGTTCGCCGGAAACATTCCCGGTAAAACACAAACAATTCCAACTGCAATCTACATGGCAATTGATGCGAGTAACATGTCACTTGCGTGGGCACTCGTTCTCACAACTGTTGGTATGTCACTCATCTTTTTGTTGCTCATTCAGCTTATAAATAAAAGAATAGCATCTTCCTAACAGCAGCTTTCGACAAAGCTGCTCTTTTTTGATTATTTCCCGCGAAATGAGATGAAAAGACGATTTCCTTGTAGAATTATAGAAGAAAAGGAGGGATTTCATGTTTAATCAAACACTTTGCTTTATAAGAAAAGATGATGAAGTATTAATGCTAAATCGGGAAAAAGCACCGCTGCAAGGATTGTGGAATGGTGTTGGTGGTAAAATGATAGAAACAGAAACGCCAATGGCATGCATTCTACGTGAAATTGAGGAAGAGACAGGACTACATTTAACGGAGAAAGAAGTCACCTATAAAGGAACATTATCATGGACAAATGACCGTACAAATTTCGACGGATTGTACCTTTTTACCGCTAACCATCCATCTGTACAAACCTTCGCAATCCCTTCAACATGACTTTCGTTTGCTCTTACAACTTGAATTTTACTTGTTTCCTTCTCTTGCATTGCATGAAATTCCAAATCTTCCACCCCTTTTAAATTAAGTCTCTAAATTAATTATACAGAATATTCCATCACTTTCCAAAACTCTAGTCCCCTATGAATCCCTCTACCTTTTCATACCTTTATAAAATATTAAAATTTTTCACATTCATAGAAATATACATTCTATTTGAATTTACTTTCTAAACGAGATACTTTCCTGTTATTATATGAGGGTGCGAAAAAGGGAATAAATGAAAACGCATTTATATAATGATGGTGCTCTTTCTATTCACAGCACTACTTCATAGATGTGGAGTCATGTTTTAACAATCGGTAATCCTCTACTTCTCAAGTAGGAAATTACCGATTGTTAGAACGGAATACATTTTATTGATATAACAAGAAGGGAGCCTTGTAATGGACATTTTATTAGCACTTCTTCCTGCATTGGCATGGGGAAATATTTTATTAATAAGTGTAAAAATGGGCGGCGGTGCATATAGCCAAACAGTAGGTATGACAATTGGCGCTCTAGTCTTCGCAACAATCATGTATGCATTTACAACACCTGCATTATCCTTAACTATATTAATTGTTGGCTTTATTTCAGGTTTATTTTGGGCTTTGGGGCAAGTCAATCAATTAAAAACAGTTCAAACAATAGGCGTTTCAACGACTGTTACAATTTCAACAGGTATGCAGCTTGTAGCTACTACTATCTTTGGGGTTATCGCATTTCATGAATGGACAACAACTACTACAATCATTCTGGGAACGATTGCAATCCTGTTAATTGTGATTGGTGTTGTTTTTACTTCTTTAGATGATAAAGAAAATGCACAGCCACCTGGACAACTAAAAAAAGGAATCGTTACTCTAATTACTTCTACTTTTGGTTACCTTGTATATGTAGTCATTATTCGCTGGTACAACGTTGATGGTTGGTCTGCTATTTTACCTCAAGCGGTTGGTATGTTCGTTGGAGCTGTTATACTAACAGCTAAACATAAACCATTTAACAAATATGCAGTTCGTAATATTTTATCTGGTTTATTATGGGGTACAGGTAACTTATTCTTATTCCTTTCTCAACCAAAAGTTGGTGTTGCAACAAGTTTCTCGTTATCCCAAACTGGAATCATTATCTCAACATTTGGTGCAATCCTCTTCTTAGGTGAAAAGAAAACAAAACGCCAAATGGTATTTATCGCACTTGGTAGTGCATTAATTATTGGCGGTGCAGTTCTTCTTGGTATGACAAAATCTTAATTATATATCCTAGTTTCGGAAATGATACTTTCTGAGACTAGGATTTTTTTATGCGTAAGTCTTTTCTTTTTACAATTATCTTTCATCAATGTTATCGTTTTGTTACTACATTTCCTATAGGAAGGATTAAAGGATATGCAAAAGAAACAACGAATTTTATTTATTGGTGCAGGCCGTATGGCAGAAGCAATATTTACTGGTCTACTTAAGACGAGTAAAGAATATATCGAAGAAATTATTGTATCCAATCGAAGCGATACAGAAAAACTCAAGCAATTAGAACAACAATATGGCGTATCAACTACAAATGATTGGAAACAGTACATCAAGGTTGTGGATACCATCGTTTTAGCAATGCCACCAGCTGCACATGAACAGTTATTAGCGGAATTATCTCCTCTTCTAACTCATCAGTTTGTAGTGACTGTTGCTGCTGGAATTGGCCCATCTTACTTAGAAGAAAAACTTCCTCAAGGTACACCAGTTGCCTGGATTATGCCAAATACAGCTGCGACGATTGGACAGTCTATCTCCTTATATACGATGGGACATTCCGTAAATGAAGAACAGCAAGAAACACTGCAACTGCTTTTAAAAGGCATTGGTACATCACAACTTTGCACAGAAGAAGAAATTCATCAACTAACTGCGGTTACTGGCAGTGCACCAGCCTTCCTTTACCACTTTGCTGAAGGTCTAATTGAAGCAACAAAAAGTTATGGAATTAATGAAGCAACAGCAAAACATCTTGTCATTCAAATGATTGCTGGTTCTGCCGCTATGCTCGAACAAGAACAAGATCCAGCTATGCTGCGTGAACAAGTGACAACGCCAGGTGGCTCAACTGCAGAAGGTTTAAAAGTTTTATATGAGCATAATTTCTCAAAGATCATTCACCAAGCAATTGAAGCAACAAATAAAAAAGCTAGGGGGAATTAAAGTGAAATTAACGAGCTTACAAGATTACACAACTTTACATAATGGTGTGAAAATGCCATGGTTTGGTTTAGGTGTCTTTAAAGTAGAAGACGGCTCAGAAGTTATTCATTCTGTAAAAACAGCGATTAAAAATGGCTACCGCAGCATCGATACAGCTGCTGTATACAAAAATGAAGAAGGTGTCGGGCAAGCCATTCGTGAAAGCAACGTACCTCGCGAAGACCTATTTATTACTTCAAAAGTATGGAATAGTGATCAAGGTTATGAATCTACACTACAAGCTTTCGAAACAAGTCTACAAAAGCTTGGCTTAGAGTACTTAGATTTATACTTAGTGCATTGGCCTGTAAAAGGTAAATATAAAGAAACGTGGAAAGCGTTAGAAAAACTTTATAAAGATGGTCGTGTTCGTGCTATTGGAGTGAGTAACTTCCAAGTTCATCATTTACAAGACATATTAGAAGATGCAGAGATTAAACCGATGATTAACCAAGTAGAATATCACCCGCGCTTAACACAAGAAGAATTGCATACGTTTTGTAAAGAACATGATATTCAATTAGAAGCATGGTCACCATTAATGCAAGGTCAATTACTTGACCATCCGACATTACAGGAAATCGCGGCAAAGTATAACAAATCAACTGCACAAATCATTTTACGCTGGGATCTGCAAAATGAAGTTGTGACAATTCCAAAATCCGTAAAAGAGAATCGCATTATTGAAAATGCAGACATCTTTGATTTTGAATTAACTACTGAAGATATGAAAGCAATTCAATCTCTAAATGAGAATCACCGTGTTGGTCCGGATCCAGATAATTTTAACTTTTAGAAAGAAAGCCACTGTATATGCACAGTGGCTTTCTTCTCTTTAAAAAACTGAATACAACTTACTTGTTTACTCATTGTATCTATGATGCTTTAACAAAAACGGATACCTTTCTTTACACTTCATTTCCGTATTGCAAAAAACATTACTTTTTCTTACATAAAAAGATAAAAATTGGAAAACCTTTTATTGAAAACTACTAAGGAGGCATACAAAATGAAAATCTTATTTTCAATTCTTTTAGCATTCATGCTAGTACCTGCAATGACAGGATGTACACCAAAAAAGCAGGATACAACTACTAATAAGAAAACGACAGAAGGAACAAAAGATGCAGTAAATCAAGATTTAAAATTAAGTTTTAATGAATTCGATTTAAAGGCAAATTATCAAGATACAAAGAAAGACTACGAAGCAGACTTTAAACAGAAAAAAGCAACTGACAAACCAGAAGCAAAAGTAGACGATAGTAAAACAAATGAAAGGTTGGCTGGAGATGAAGCAATGAATAAATTGGCTCCGCTCTTACAACAGCTTAAATTTGATAAGGACACAAAAGACCAAGATGTCGTTAATCAAATAGTAGATGTATTCCAACTCGATAAAGATTATCAAAAATTCGACTTAAAAGTTGTCTTTACAGATGGAACGAAAAAAGAATATAAAATGCCAAAATAAAGTGAAACTTCCTTCTGGGATCGTTTTTTCCCAGAAGGTTAGTTGAACCAATCAAGCTTTTACGGGATAAAAAGTTGACGTTCCAAGTCAGCTTTTTATTTTTCATATTCCTCACTTAACTACCTCACTTTTATATCTACATTTTCCTAGATATTTATTTTGACATTATCATAATATAAAATTATTTTAATATTATTCTATTAAATATCCACAATATTGCATTTGTTTTTTCCTCCTTCCTTGTTACAATAGTAGTTAGGTTAATATGAAACTAAAAAACTACTAAAAGGAGTATTAGTAAAATATGTTTAAAAAAGCTACAGCAATTATTCTAGCATCTAGTATAATTTCTATTCCTATAACAGGTTTAGCTGAAACCGCAACAACTTACAATAAGGCAACTACAACAAATGAAAATGCGACTTCTAAAACACAGACTGGATGGGTTCAACAAGATGGAAAATGGTATTACTTCAATCCAGATGGCACTGTAAAAAAAGGTTGGTTACAAAATAATAATAACTGGTATTACTTCAATTCAAGCGGAGTAATGCAAACTGGCTGGTCATTTGATGGTAGCGCTTGGTATTTTTTCAATTCTAATGGTGCTATGCAAACCGGTTGGCTTCTCGACGGGCAAAATTGGTATTTTCTAAATTCTAATGGAGCAATGAAAACAGGTTGGCTTCTTGATAATAATAATTGGTACTATCTAAATTTAAATGGAACAATGAAAACGGGTTGGTTATTAGACGGAGATAAGAAATATTATCTTGACCAAAGCGGTGTTCTAAAGAACGGTTGGCTACAAATAGATAATAAATGGTATCATTTTGACAATTCAGGTGTCCTTCAAACTGGATTTGTAACAGTGGACGGAAAAACTTATTATTTCGATAATAACGGCGTAATGAAAACGGGTTGGTTACAACAAGGAAATAACCGATATTACTTCCAAAATGACGGGGCAATGAAAACAGGTTGGCTTCTTGATAATAACAATTGGTATTACCTCAATTCTAAAGGAATAATGCAAACTGGTTGGCTGCAAATAGAAAATACATGGTACTATTTACAAAATGACGGTGTTATGCAAACTGGATGGTTTTCAGATGGTAGCGCTTGGTATTATTTAAATTCTAGTGGAGCGCTGCAAACTGGATGGTCATCCATAAATGGAAGCTGGTATTACCTGCAAAGCAACGGTGCAATGAAGACAGGATGGCTACAAGAAGGAAATACATGGTACTATTTACAGTCAAATGGTGTGATGCAAACTGGATTTGCTTCGATCAACGGAACGACGTACTACTTTGACAACAGCGGTGTTTGGATTCCTGAAAATGACATTTCTGCTACATCATACATAAATCTTGATTTAACATACGCTTCAAATGTTACTGGAGCAGAAATTGATGCAGATATTAAAAAATATCATCCAGATAGTCCATTAATTGGGCATGGAAATGACTTTGTTGCAGCTCAAGCTAAGCATGGTGTTAATGCTCTTTATTTAGCTGCACACGCTATCTTAGAGTCGGGATATGGTCAATCTGAAATTTCATATCGCAAGCATAACCTATTTGGGTTACGAGCTTACGATTCTGATCCATTTAAATATGCGAAATATTTACCAACTTTCGGTGATAGTATTTCTTATAATGCCAATTATGTAAGAGAAAAATATTTAGAAGCAAGCGGACCGTACTTCAACGGTCCAACATTACAAGGTATGAATGTAATGTATGCAACAGACCCAGAATGGTCTCCTAAAATCGCAAAAATTATGGAACGTATTAAACCTTTCAAAAAGCAAGATTATTTATATGCAAAAAAATTACCAAAGAACCCAAGTACCTTAAACGTGGACGCATTATCTAGTGATATTCCATACAAAACATATCCACAAGGAACAACAGCAACTGCCAAACTACCTGCTTTCTATTACGTTGTACCATATCCATTTGATGGGGTAATCAAAAGTCAACCTGTGACAGAAAACTATCAAGGTACATTAGCAGCGGGCACACCTGTATTTGTTTATCGTGAAGATCCAAACGGATGGATTGAATTCTCTCTTACAATGACGGGAGAGAAATATTGGGCATTAAAAACTGGATTAAATATGTAAACAAAAACAGCTCTTTTAGCTTTCGTCTAAAAGAGCTGTTTTTATGCAGTCACAGTTATTTCTATTAATTTCTTATAACAATAAACTAACATTTTTTATGAAACCTTTTTCCATTCATTTCATTATAGTATACTTCATATTTCTCTCTCGTAATTGGATCAAAATATATTTCACCTGTAAACAAATACCCACTTGGTACTTCTGTGCCATGATTATCTTGTAATCTTTTATCTTTTCTTTTAGCAATCATTAAAATAACTAAAAAAATAATTATCTGTACAGAAAAATATATGAAAATGCCTTTCCACATACTATTCAGCCATTTCTACAATAACAGCTGTACCATATGCTACAATTTCACTCATATTATGACTAAGACTGCCTGAATCAAAACGAACCATAATAATTGCATTTGCCCCCATTGCTGCAGCATTTTCAATCATACGATCTAACGCATATTTTCTTGCATCCTCAAGCATTTCTGTATACTGTGAAATCTCTCCGCCAAATAAACCTTTGAATGCAGCCATAATATCTTTTCCTAAACCTCTTGCCCGTACTGTTAACCCGAACACAGTTCCTAACGTCTTTTTTACTTCATAACCTGGCACACTTTCCGTTGTTACAACAATCATTTCGTTCAACTCCTTCAAAAAATATCATTATTATCAATAATGATAATAATATATGCAGAGAATGTCAAACATTCTATTATCCCATATCAATTTTTTTACAAAAGAACGCAAAAACCCTTACCTTGATTTCTTCAAATCTCAAGGTAAGGGTTTTACTTCCGTTACATGCAAGGCAAAATAACTTGGCTTGTAAACAAAGTTATTTCGCTCCCTGCTCTTCTTTTTTATAACGATCATAATAATTAACTGCTGTAGAAAAATGTACTTCAACATCACGAATTAACGAAGAATTTTCTTCTTTCGCTAATTGTGCTAATTTTTTCATCGCCTGTTCTGTTTCATTTAAAAAACCTACATACTCGTCGTTTTCTCTTTCTTTTGATTTTGGAACCCGAATTTCTTTACGCACACTCTCAATATCTGCTAACGTACTTTCTGTTACCTTTTGTACGTCTTCTTTAAACTTCGGAGATTTTAATGTCCCTTGAGATCCATCTTTAGCTTCTTTCCAAATATCCATAGCCTGATTTACTTCGTCATTAATTTTTTTCTCATATTGACTATGTACAGAATTATACACTTTCACATCTTCTGGATTGTCTTCTTTATGATCTATTTGTTCTACTTTTTCTTTCGTTTCTTTTTTTGCTTCTTTATTACTAGTACATCCTGTTAATAGTAATGCACTACTAAGCAGAATCGCACCCCAAGCTTTTTGTTTCATTTCAAACTACTCCTTTTATCCGCTGTATTTCTTCTATATATTATATGACAATAAGTAAAAAATTACATGTTTCCAGTATCTTTTGTATCTATGACAGTTTCTATTTCACAATATTGTCACTTTATCTACACTACTTATACTAAAAACCTATACGACTACTACCATACAACAGGATAAAACATTCTTTTTTTGAATCAACTTCTAAAACAAGTCGATCTAAAAATTGCTGTTGCAATTGATTCAGAGTATTTACTGTACTTAAAAATACAGGAATTCGAAAAGCTTGATCCATCGCTTGTTGTAATTTTGCAGAAGTATATACACCTTCGTCAGTATTTATATAAGGACTGTTCGTCGTATTTTCTTCCATCTGCATTTCTCCTTTCATTTTATTAATCAGTATATGTAATTCTAGAGAGAAGGCTTGGGAAACTTTACAAAAAACTACCCACCAATTATAGTGGGTAGTTCCTTCATGGCCTTTGGTTATTTACTTGTTACCATTTGCTTCATTACCTTTAAACCAAACGCCTCCAACTCTTATGCACTAATTTCCTTCGTCTCTTTCAATACTTTCATCCCAGAAACTGCTTCTGCATATTTCGCTTCGTCAAATTCGTTTTCACTCTTTGCGACAATTATTGTAGCAATCCCATTTCCAATTAAATTTACAATGGCCCTTCCTTCACTCATGAAGCGATCGACTCCAAGAAGTAATGCTAATCCTTCTAAAGGAATAACCTTTAATGCTGCTAACGTAGATGCTAATACAATAAATCCACTTCCTGTCACACCTGCAGCCCCTTTAGACGTTAACATAAGCACTAAAATAATTGTAACTTGCTGTCCAATTGTTAAATCGACACCAAATACTTGTGCTAAAAAGACAACTGCCATGGATAAATAAATAGACGTACCATCAAGATTGAAAGAATAACCTGTTGGAATAACAAGACCAACAACAGATTTTGAACATCCATATTGCTCCATCTTATTCATCATTCTTGGCAGTACAGATTCAGAAGAACTTGTTCCTAATACGATTAATATTTCATCCCGAATAAACTTTAAATAATTCCATAAACTAAACCCATATATCTTACAAATAATATTTAAAACAACAAAAACGAATAGGAACATCGTTATGTATACCGACATCATTAGTTTCCCAAGTGGCATAAGCGAAGCAAGTCCAAAGTAACCGATTGTATATGCCATAGCACCAAATGCTCCGATCGGTGCAGCTTTCATTACATAGCCAATAATTTTAAAGAATACGTGTGAAAGTTTGTCTAAGAAATCAATCACTGAGTTTCCTTTTTCTCCAAGAGCCGCTAGCCCTATACCAAATAAAATCGAAAAGAATAATACTTGTAAAATATCACCTTTTGCAAACGCATCAACCATATTAGAAGGAACGATATGGGTTACAAAATCAATCCAGTTAATGCCATGTCCCCCGCCTTGTGTATATTTTGATACGTCTCCTTTTGCAAGCTCATTGAAATTAAGGCCTTCCCCTGGCTTCATAATATTTACAACAATTAAACCAACAATAAGTGCAAATGTAGTCACAACCTCAAAATAAATAAGAGCTTTTCCACCGACCTTACCAACCTTTTTCATATCTCCCATTTTGGCGATACCGAGTACAATTGTTAAGAAAATAATCGGTGCAATTACCATTTTTACAGCGTTGATAAATGTATCACCTAATGGCTTCATTTGTTTACCGACACTCGGCCAAAGTAATCCAACTAACACACCAAGCACAATAGCCGTTAATACTTGAAAAGTTAAATTTTTAAAGAGTCGTTTCACCTTTCTTCCCCCTCCTCTAATTTTATAAACTTTTCTACCCCTTTGTTTCTAACATAATGATAGCGTTTACATGAGAAAGAGAGAAGCTTATGGTCATAACGAATATTTTGTTCATTTTGGTCTTAGTTTTTCGTTTCGTGAAACACATAACGGTTAATTGGTCTTCCAACTCCACCATATTGAACTGCCAAATGAATTACGCCCCTTTTTTCTAAGTAATCTAAGTAGCGTCGAGCCGTCACTCTAGCTATACCAATCGCACGAGCCACTTCTTCAGCAGAACGAGGTTCTTCTTGCTTTTTTACATACGTTACAATTTCATTTAATGTAAATTCGTTCAAACCTTTTGGCAAACTGCTCACTGTTTTCTCAGAACGCCCAGAATATAGTAATAAATCTAGTTGCTCCTGCGAAATAACTCCAGAATCTCTTAAACTTGTTCTATATTGACGGTATTTCTCTAACGCTTGCTGAATCCGATACAACTTAAAAGGCTTAATAATATAGTCTAATGCTCCATTTTGAAGCATGAGTTTAATTGTTTCCCTATCTTTAGCAGCAGACACAACAATTACATCCGTTTCTAATTCTTGCTTTCGAAATTCCTGCAGTACTTTAATACCATCCTTTTTAGGCATAAAGATATCCAAAATAACAAGATCTGGATTCATTTTTTTGACAAAACGAATCCCCTCCTCACCATCGTTTGCAACAGCTATTACTTGAAACCCTTCTACGCTTCTTATAAACTCTTTATTCACTTCCTGAACCATTGGATCATCTTCTATCAACACTACTTTAAATTCCTCTTTACATGCCATACAATTCCGCCTCCATCTCCATTGGAAAAGTAATGATAAAAGAAGTTCCTTCATCTTGAAAAGATGAAATCCTAATTTCTCCTCTTCCCTTTTCAACAATTTGTTTTACTAGAAAAAGACCATAACCTGTCCCGCTACGCTTATTCACCGTAAACCCTTTTTCATATACTCTTGGTAAATACTCTTCTTTTATTCCGCAGCCATTATCTTCAACTAATATTGCACATACGTCCTCTGACTGCTCAATACTAATATCAATTCTTTTATTCTCAATCTCAATTTGTTCAAATGATCCAAATGCATTTTCTATTAAGTTACCTAATAACACAACAAAATCGTGTTGATCTAATTGGTACGGAAAAGCTTCCAAATAACTATTTTGATCAATAAGGACCTGAATTCCGAGCTCTTTTCCTCTACTAATTTTACTTAAAAGAAGACCTGCAACGGCATCATTTTTAATTGTCTCATTTAAAAAATTTGTTACACTTTCCTGTTCTTCTGAAGTGTTATATGCAAGTTGTAATGCCTTATCCGATTTACCAAGCTGAATTAACCCTGCTATTGTATGAAGTTTATTCATATGCTCATGGCTTTGCACACGCAATGCCTCTACAAAGTTCTTCACACCAGTTAATTCCTCCGCAAGCTTTGTTACTTCAGTACGATCTTGGAAAATTGCTACAGCTCCAATTAATTCATTACCCTTCTTAATAGGGATACGATTGCTTAAAATAACCTGTCCGCTGACTTTTATCTCTTCATTGTACACTGCCTGATTTTTCTCCACGATTTCTGGAAGCCTTGTATCCTGTAACACTTTACGAATAGGCTTTCCTACAACATCTCCATCTACATGAAAAACCTGCTTTGCTTTCTCGTTGAAAACCGTAATAATTTCTTGATTATCAATTGCAATCACACCCTCATTCATTGAATGGAAGGTTGCTGTCCTTTCTTCAAGTATCCGTTTAATTTCATATGGCTCTAACTGAAACATTTGCTTTTTTATATGGTTGGCAAGCATTAACGAACCTATCAATCCAAATATTAAAGTTAGTATGACTATAAAAAGAATTTCTCCTCGTAATTCAACCATAATCCCCCAAAAGCTTGGTATTTTATTTCCCACAACAACAACACCAATTTGGTTTAAGTTTTGATCTTTAATAGGCATAAATGCACGAATTACAGTACCTATATCTCCCTTTGCTTTTGAAAAATAAATATGCTCTGCAAATGCTGGTTCTTCATCCGCTCCTCTTGAAGGTTTCCCGATCATTTCTTTCACGGGATGCGAATATCGAATTCGATCCATATTCATAACTACAATATAATCTGTTTCATTAATTATCCTGATCTTTTCAATAACAGCATTTAATGTAATCCATCCATTTGCTTCTTGAAGAGCTCTCTTTACATCTGACATTTCTGCTACCGTTCGCGCTGTATTCATAGATCTAATTCTTAATTCTTTTTCTTCTTTTTGTTGAATATTTGCGATTATAATTCCTCCGCTAATCATAAGCGAAAATATAACTACTGCATAAGAAAGAATCGTAATTTTCCAACGGATCGGTAATTTTCTCACTTTTGGTCCTCCTTCCCTCTAAAAGCATCTTTACGAATAGAAATCTTCTCGGTATGCTTACAATAACGACCTCAAGAGGAGGATTAAGATGAAAAAAGCAGCTACTTTTATACTCCTTTTCATCACTTTAATTGCAAGCGCTTTATTTATTAAATATCAAGGTTATTTTTTTCAAAATAAACTCTCATATGATGATGACCAAGAAGGACTAAAAGACCAAATCGTCTTTAAATTTAGCCATGTTGTAGCAGAAAACACACCAAAAGGACGTGCTGCCAACAAATTTGCTGAACTCGTTGATGAAAAATCAAATGGTAAAATAAAAATAGAGGTCTTCCCTAACGGAAGCTTATATTCTGATATAGAAGAATTTCATGCTTTACAATCTGGGCAAGTACAAATTATTGCCCCCTCTACATCAAAACTTGGAGCATTCTCCCCTGAATGGGGCGTACTTGATTTGCCATTTGCTTTTTCAAGTTATGAAGCCTTACAGGAAGGCTTAAACGGAAAAATTGGGGATCAATTACTTCAATCCTTACAAAAAGATGGAATAAAAGGGCTTGCCCACTGGTCCAACGGCTTTAAACAAATCACTTCAAATAAAGGACCCATTTATACACCCGAAGATATAAAAGGACAATCTTTTCGCATTATGCAAAGTGATGTAATCAAATCCCAATTTGATTTATTAAAAGTCCACACATATCCTGATTCATTTAACTCTACATATCAATTAATTGAATCAGGAAAAGTTGACGGTGAAGAAAATACTATTTCAAATATCTACTCTAAAAAATTCTATAACGTTCAAAACTATTTGACAATTACTAACCATGGGTATTTAGGATATGTTGTCATGATGGATCAAAAAACCTGGGACAAACAAACGAAAAAAACAAAGCAAATATTAATGGAAGCAATGGAAGAAACAACTGCTTGGAATAATCAACAATCCATTCAAATGAACAAAGAACAGCTTGAACTCATTAAACAAAACTCATCAATTCAAATTCATGAATTAAACGACGAACAACGAAAAGAGTGGGAAAAGACACTATCACCTATATACGACAAACTTGCTCCTGCGATTGGAGAGAATTTGGTGAAAGAATTGAAAGAATTACAACGGAAATACGACACACAAGTTCCATAATAGCAAAACACATACACATTCAAGGGTAGATGCAAAAAGAGGCTGGGACATAAATCAAAGAAAAATCTGGTTTATGCTCAGCCTTTTTAAAAATATTTCAATGTCTTTGTTTAAATTTAAGAATTCACGTCTGATATGTCTAGCTTGAATCTATCTCTAAGAACAAGAATGATAAAAACACTTTTTCAGCCTATAACTTTTTTAACAGCCAGAAGTATCATGAACTCTGTCCATTTTTAATTCACTTAAACTTCCCCCTTACATCTTCCTATAGGAAATTTAATCCAACACATTAAGAAGAAACTAAAAAGGTTGTGGTAAAATAAAAAAACTTTATCAGTTTGTATTCCAAATAAGGAGGCAATTTAATCTTGAACCCAGTTAATGATCATATTAAAAAAGGTTTAAAAATTTTGTTTGTCGGCTTTAATCCAAGTATTCGTTCAAGTGAAACAGGGTATCACTTCGCCAATCCTAATAATCGTTTTTGGAGAATTCTCCATGAAGCGGGACTAACACCGAGAAAATATGATGCTTCGGAAGACTATAAATTATTGGATTTGGATATGGGTATTACAAACATAGTAGCAAGACCAACTAAGGCAGCAGATGAGATTACCAAGGAAGAGTATAAAGAAGGAAAAGAAATTTTAAAACAGAAAATTACACAGTTAAAGCCTGAAGTAGTCTGTTTTGTTGGGAAAGGCGTTTATCAAGAATATAGCGGTCGAAAGGTAGCACCATGGGGACAACAGCCTGAGCCAGTCATACCTGGAACAATCGATTTTGTTGCCCCCTCCTCAAGTGGATTAGTAAGAATGAGGCTTGAAGAAATTGTGAAGATCTATAAGCAGCTGGCTCAATTAGTATGCAAGTAAGACATCGGTAGGTATTTAGTAGCGTCGTTTTTTTTGCATTGAACTACCCCCACCTATCTTCTTTGTTTTTCTCTAAATCTTGAGGTGGGGGTCTTACTGCTCACAAATAGCGGGATAAACAGGCAGGCCTAGTTCCGATGACAACGGTGGCATCTAGTTCATTAGAACAGGCCACCTGCGGTATCAGCCCATTACGAGCGAAGATCTCGACAGTTTGCTTTGTCTGCCGTTCACTAGTCTCGACCAGCAAATGGCCGCCAGGTGCCAGCCAATCTGGCGCCGCAGCCGCCACCCGTCGCTGGACATCAAGCCCGTCCACACCTCCGTCCAGTGCCACACGCGCCTCATGTATGCGAGCCTCTGAGGGGAGCATCCTAATCACCTCAGTAGGTACGTAAGGTACGTTGGCGACCAGAACATCGACGCGGCCCCGCAGTGTGGCAGGCAACGGCTCATAGAGGTCACCTTCATACACCTGACCTCCGGTGGCAGCGACGTTTCGTAAGGCGCATCGCACCGCGGCTGGGTCGATGTCTGAGGCATATAACTCAATCCGTTCCTGCGCTGCCGCCAGCGCGGCGCCCAACGCGCCCGAGCCGCAGCACAAGTCAACCACGACAGCTCCTGGCCGTGTGAGGGCGGCAGCCTGCCGGACAAGAAACTCTGTGCGGCGGCGAGGTACGAAAACGCCCGGGTCCACCGCTATCCGCAGACCGCAAAACTCCGTCCAGCCGATGACGTGTTCGAGGGGAAAACCAGCTACTCGCCGGTCTACCATGGCAGCGAGATCCTCCGGCGTCCTGGCTGCAGAAATGAGCAACCGGGCTTCATCTTCTGCGAAAACACAACCAGCGGCGCGCAGTTTAGTAACGATGGCTGTACAGATGGTATCATTCACAAATGATCCTACCTCGGCATGGGATGTTACATCTTCACTTTTTGAATTTCCATCCTTAATTGTTAACTTACTTTCATCAACACTATTGACTCTCCCAAAGTTCAAAAATACTTTCCTTGATTCCATCAATTCCCCTCATTCCCCTCTTCATAATCTGTCCGTCAGTTTAATAAATTAAATTGCAGTTCAGTCTAATTGGAGCTGAAATTTTTCTTATTACCCTTTACAAAAAAACACACCCAAAGAGATATCATTATGAGATCTCTTTGGGTGTGTTTTAAATGACTTCATTTTATATTAAATAACTTTATTGTCACTCAACATGAAAACGACTAAAATTCGTTTTCATATTTGTTTCTCCTATAATTTTGTGATTTACTTCTTTTCCATGACTGCAAAATAATTGTTTTCATTATCAGCAAAATTAAATACTCTACCAGAAGGCATACTTACCATTTCTCCGACTGTAATTTTTTTATCCGAAAAGTCTTTATATAACTTATCAAGATCTTCCGTAAAAAACATCATCGAAGGTGTACCAAGATTTAATTCAGGCTGCATTTTAGCAATTAATTCTTTATCATGAAGAACGATACTCGTCCCCGCTTCCTTTGTTGGAGAAACTTCAATCCATCTAAATCCTTGGCCGTTATCTTCTTCAGAAACGACACTAAACCCTACTTTTTCTGTCCAAAATTGCACTGCCTCATCTTGGTTACTTACATATAACATAATTTGACCGACTTTATTAATCATTTACTTCCCTCCCTTTCTTCTCGTTTAGTTAATATTAACTTTTTTCGTTTAAGCATTCCATTATACTTTGGTATTCATATCATATAATCGCCTAATGATGATATCAAATATAAAGCCTAAACAATTTTTCATGGTTCCATTTATAACATTACTTGAAAATGAACGAATAAAGTTAAGTCACTACAATTGTTTGTTTTAGAAATCCGCCCTGTTAGAGTAAATTTAAAATAATGTTTAATCAAAAATACCTAACTTTTTATGCTTCAGTATTAGCTTCAGACACTCCAAAAAGAAGTCCTTGATTATCTAAACAATAAGCAAAGTAACCCATATTAGGAATAGCTGTTTTAGGTACAACTACTTGTCCACCATTTTCAGTAACTTTTTTTATGTATTCATCAACTGAAGGTACTTCAATAGAATTAGTAGTTCTGGGAACACCGTCAGGGGACTTCATCAATCCACCATCGATACCAGGTTTACCGCTCTCACCCGTAATAATAAACCAATAGTCTTGTGGTCCAGGCATCTTTTCAAACTTCCAACCAAAACTATTTGTATAAAATTCTATTGCTTCTTCAGGGTTGGGAACTTGAAATTCAAACCTTAAAACTTTACTCATTTTCATACCTCCTTTTGTTTTACAAAATAATTATACAAGAACGTATGTTCTAATGCAATTTCAATTAGAATTACTTTCAAAGTATTTCAAGTTTTAATGCGCTGCACAATCTCTTATTCCAGAGACTAGCCCTTTAACGGAACAATTCTATCATCAATCAACAATTCCTTAACTCATCTTTTAATTCAGATGTTCTTTTCAATGTAAAAAGCCCCCTTTAGATAAACCATATCCAAAGGGGCAAACGATACCACTTTTTTATAAACATCGCGACTTTATGTAAATGTTACCTTAAAATAAAGTTTGTTCAAAATACGTTCTTTTATAAAAAAGTTTGATTATTTTTGTAATCCTTCCCCCCATTAAAACGCTCGATTGTGGAAAGCAACAATATTATTAAAGGTGCTCTGAAACTTCCCTCTTAAATATCTATATTAATAATCTTTCAGTTCAATCTCATTGGAAGCTTTCACTATCATTTTCGTAATCAGCTTAAACATTGCACTCATAAGGATGGGTATACGTAACATTAAATTACGAAGCAAGATTTTGGATTTTGAGCTTTCGATCATGCCTCCAGCAGCTGTTAGCCCTATTTTTTGATTTTTCTCAACAAAATTTCTCATCTCTTTTTCATAGGCAACAAAGGCGCAGTCATAATTGCCATGCGCAGCTTTCAGTTCGCCAGCTAGTACATAAGCTCCGACAAGTGCGAGACTAGAGCCTTGACCCGAAAGTGGTGATGGGCCATACGCCGCATCACCTACCAATGTAATCCGCCCCTTTGACCATGTCGGCATATGAATCTGGCAAATCTCATCAAAGTAAAAATCTGTCGCCTCTTTCATAGCTTTGAGTAGATGCGGAGTTTCCCAACCCGTATCATCTTGGAAAGCTTTGTCTACAAGTTTCTTTTGGGCTTCCACATCATAGCGATCGTACTTCAGTGCCTCTGATTTGAACACGAACATACCCTTTGCTTCAGTATTATCACAGGCACTCATACCTACAGTTTTACCTGGCATCGTATAAATCAGCTGGCGGTGGTCGAGGTTAAGGTAATTCTCGAGGGTAAAAATCGAGATATAACAGCCAAGGGTATGTTTGAATTGTTCTCTGTCACCAAAAATTAAGGTGCGCACATTGGAATGGAGCCCGTCCGCACCGATGACTAGATCGAATGTCTGTGGCTCTCTACGAATAAATTGGACTTCTGCACCTGCTTCAGTCTCATGTATAGCAGTAATCGAATCGTCCCAAATATATTCGACCGTATCCTTTGTCAAGTCGTACAAAATATCACTAAGGTCCTCACGCATAATTTCGATATCCAGCCCCTGCTGATTCCCCATACTCGCTTCGCTTATTTTACCTTCGATTTTGCCTTTGCTATTCACGAAGTAAACACCAGTCATGTGCGTGTCAGCTGCACGAACTTGATCGAGTATCCCCATCTGCTTAAGCACCGTAATGGCTACACCACGAATATCAACACCATATCCACCTGGGCGTAATGCGGGCGCACGTTCTACTATAGTCACGTCGAAGCCGTAGCGGTGAAGCCAGTAAGCTAATGCCGGCCCAGCAATGCTCGCACCGGAAATAAGGACGTGCATCGTTTGTTCACTCCTATCCTAATTAAAGTCATACAACATATCCACAGTATATTCGCGGCCTATTTTATTTATGTAACGCGGGAAAATAATAGAAATCTAATTATTTAACAAAACGACGGAATATGAAATTTTGAATAAACTATTCAAAATTTCATAATGGGACAACATTTTAAACAATGAAGAACTTACAAAATTCAAGCATGACGCGAACTGTATAATTGGTATGGTACTTGCAATAGAGGAGAGTGAATGAAGTCGCCTGAAAAAAGACTGAATTTTCAGTCTAAAAAGAAAGGAGAGAAACAAGCTAGGAGCGTATACAACGTACAGGAAAATCGGAAGGAGGCTTTTTATGCAAACAAAAATCAAACAGGAAACGAGTAACGTGCAGCAATATCACTACAAGCAAGAATTAAAGAGGTCTTTAAAGTTTTTTAGCTCTTTTGCAGTCGCGTTTTCATTTATGTCCATCACAACGGGCATTTTCACAAATTTTGGGTTTGTTTTAAACAATGCGGGGCCCGCAGGTATTTGGACATGGCCAATCGTATTAGCAGGTCACTTGCTTGTCGCTCTTGTTATTGCAGAATTGGCAGGAAGAATGCCACTCAGCGGTTACTCGTACCAATGGGTGACGCGGCTGGCAAATCAAGGATTAGGGTGGTTTTCCGGCTGGCTCGGATTTTGCTTTTTTGTCATTGTCATTCCTGCCGTCGATTTCGGCCTGTCTCCACTCATTGCTGATGCATTCGGCTGGAATATCGGAGGAAAAACCCTTTTGTATATTACACTCGCAACCCTACTACTACAGGCTGTCCTCAACATTTTTGGCGTAAAACTGGCTTCTCGTCTCAATGACATTGCAGTATATACCGAGGTGATCGGTCTGGTGGGCATTCTTGTTATTCTCGCTGTTGTTGCGCTATTCACAACTCCGAATTGGGATATGCTAACAAATATTGGCGAGCAGAAAAGCGGCACGTACCTTGGCAGCTTTGTGATTGCTATGCTAATGGGATCGTGGACCATGGTCGGCTTTGAAGCCGCGGCGAACCTTTCGGAAGAAACAATTGATGCGAGTAAAAATGTACCACGTGCTGTATTTTTCGCGTTACTGATTGGTGGTATCATTGGGTTTGCTTTTCTTTTTACTGTTACAATTTCCATTACGGATTTAACCGGTGTGACAGCTTCTGCCAACCCACTTCCGCTAATTATTAAAACAAAGCTTGGCCAATTCATTGGCACTTTGTTTATGCTTCTTGTCATCATTTCCATTTTTGCATGCGGATTAATCGGAATGGCTTCCGCTTCCCGGATTATTTATGCGATGGCGCGGGACGATGTATTTTTTGCTTCACGTTCTTTTAAAAAGGTAAACCCAGGAACATCCGTACCGGTAAATGCGATTTTGCTTGTATTAGTTCTCGATATTATAGCGATCCTATTCTCTGATTCTTTAACTTTACTAGTCGGATCAACATCAGTTGTTCTTACCGCTTTATACTTCATAACAGTTTTGGCTTACTATTTGCGTAGAAAAGATTTGCCTGATGCGGAGACGTTCAATTTAGGGAAATGGAGAGCACCTGTCACGTATGGCGCTTTAATATGGCTCGTGTTCGAAATGGGGGTATTGACTATCCCTGATATGTTTCATGGAGTGGCAATTGTAGGCGGAACACTATTTGCAACGGGGGCCCTTGTATATTTTGTGTTGTTCCGAAGCAAGATTAAAGCAGGAAAAATCGGGATTCAAAATACAAGCATTGATGAAGGACACTCGTGAGCAATCCCATGAAGTGAACCCTGAAAATGGACAAACATCAAAACACTGAAATTACCTGTTCGCTATATTCTTTCGTGGACAGGTAATTTCATTTTTCTTGAACTCGTACACAATTAATTGTAGTAATTAAATGTTTACCCCAGATTTAAGTGTCGGTTTTATAAAAAAGTTTGATCATTTCTTATAAATACTTTTTTATTAGCCTTTTGATACTCTTTTATCACACAAAAATAAGCTTCTATTTAAAGAAGCTTTCCCTTCTTCATATTCATCTTCATCCTTTCATAATTCTACCTGTGCAAAAAGCTCCACTGCATAGGGGTTTTCTTTAACTAGCGGTCCGTTCACACATCGGTTCAAATTCACTTTATATTACAATTCCCTGAAAAATGCTACTAACTTTAAGAAACTATATTTCTAATGAATGTTGAAAATAAAAGCAGAAGATACATATTCAAGCCTTAAAAATCATATTTAGTAACGATTGATGGAAATTAAATTTTGGGGGCTATAATAATGAATGAAAAACATCATAAACAGAGGCAAACCTTATCTGAGGAAAGCAATTATGAGAATCGAAGCCTCTCCAATGAGCAAGCTAAACTTCATTCCCAGACAATTGGCTCTGGGGGACCTGTACTGGAACAAGATGGTGTCCTACACGAAACCTTACAAGAATTTATTCATGAAAAGATTTTAGAAAGACCTGTTCATGCAAAAGGATTTGGTGCATTTGGTTATTTTCAAACGATATATTCGATGTCGGAACATACAAAACTGAGCTTTTTACAAAACCCTAATCAGAAAGTTCCTGTTATGGTTCGCTTTTCGTTAGCTGTCGGTACGAAAGGAACACCTGATACATCTAGAAATGTACGTGGTTTTGCTACAAAGTTTTATACAGAAGAAGGCGCTTTTGACCTTTTATGTAATCACATTCCTGTCTTTTCTGTTCGTGATGCGATACGATTTCCGGAATTTATTAAAGCATTCTCACCTTCACCAAAAAATAATTTAATTGATCCTGATAGGTCTTGGAGCTTTGTAGCAAGAGCTCCTGAATCGATTCATTTTGTTATACGTTTATACTCTGATGCTGGTACGGTAAAAAGTCTTCGCCGCATTCCAGGACATAGTGTAAATACATATGTTTGGAGAAACGCTCAAGGTATTAGAAAGTACGTTAAATACCATTGGTACCCATTTGAAGGTGTACAATACATTGATCGCGAAGAAGCAAATAGATTAGCCGCTGAAAACCCTGATTACACTGGCAAAGATTTATACGATGCGATTGCGGGTGGTAAACCGGTGGTATATGGCTTATATGTCCAGCTCATGGATCCAAAGGATGAAGCAAATCTCTCTTATGATCCTTTAGACGCTACAAAAGTATGGGATGAAAAAGAGTATCTCCTAATACCAGTAGGCAAAATGATATTAAATAAAAATCCTGATAATTATATGGAACAAGTAGAAAAAGTCGCCTTCTCCGTTTCTAATTTACTAGACGGCGCAGAATTATCTGATGATAAAATACTGCAGGGCCGTGCCAATATTTATAGTGATTCTCAAAGAAGAAGAATTGGAGCTGAATTTCGTAAATTACCGATTAACCAACAGCAAAATTGGACGCCAGCTAATCAAATTACAAGTGGTGATGGAAGATACGTTGAAGGCAAACTAGAAAGAACTTCTATAACAAAGCAAGACGACTTTGGGCAGGCTGGTGAATTCTATACGAGGTTAACCCAAATAGAAAAAGAACATCTTGTCGAAAATTTAGCTAGTGATTTGAAGGTTATATCTGATGATATTAGAAAGAAAGTTATGGAGTATTTCAATAAAGTATCATCTGACTTAGCAAAGAGAATTGAGACTGAAATGAAAAAGTGATAAGAAGATTAAAAAACGTCATTTTTACGATTAAAATGACGTTTTTTTATCATGCGTTTTTTGATAAGGCGTGATGTATTATTTCCGCCAAAAATTCATATATTCTGCTTTGTCCTGAATATTAAATTCAATCATTTTCTCAAGCAATTCGTAATTTACCGGCTCACTCCACGGAATTCGAAACAAGCCTTTTGTAGTGCTGTAGCCAGCTTGGGCAATGTCATCAGCAAAATGCGCAATGCCTACTTCTTCGGGTGAAATACTCAAATGATGCTTCGTTGTGGAAAAGCCGATGATAAATGTGCCGTGATCGGTAAACATTGGCGTATTCCACTTGATTTGCGGTTCCAAATTTGGGAATTTATTAGCAACCCACTCCAAAATTCCCTCTGTTCGGCCCTGGTGGTCGGGGTTATCGATACCCGCTAAATATTTCGCAAAAACTTCCATTTCTTCCTCCTTCGGTATTATGCTATTGCCGCCAAAAATTCGAATTCTCAGCCTTGTCCTTGATATTCAATTCAATTATCTTCTCTAGCAATTCGTAATTAACTGGTTCAGTCCATTGAATTCAGAACAAGCGTGAAGAAGCGCTGTAGCCAGCCAGGGCGATTTCATCGGCAAAATGCACCATTGTCTCTTCTTCGGGTACAATTTTCAATCATTTAAGGAATGCTCATTAATATCGCATGCAATTACTGAAGCACCTTCACTTAAGCACTGTTTAACAATTTCTTTTCCAGTTCCAGAAGCTGCACCTGTTATTATTTTTTTCTCCGTTCCAATTCTATATATCCTCAAATACTACTATGAAACCAATTGTAACATGATCCTAACCCCTTTACTTTTTAAATTAACGCGCCCTAAACATAAAGAAAGATCACACAATGCTTATTGAAGAATTGCGCCCTTTAATTGAATAACAGAGGAGTTTCTATTAGCTAGTTTAGTTGAAAAAGGAAAATCACTATTTGGAAAAATTTTAAAAAATAAAATGTATATATTTTTAAAGCGTGTTACATTACGAAATGTAACAAACAAATATAAATAAAGAAAGGAAGAAAGAAACTATGAAATTTAAAGTCGAAACACTTCCAAACTATCGCATCGCTTATGTACGACGAGTTGGTCCATATGGTCCTGCAAATATTGATGTAATGGGGAAGTTAAAAGAATGGGCTAAGGAGAAGAATCTTCTTAAATCTGCAATTCTACTTGCAATTCCACAAGATAACCCTGAAACAACACTTCCTGAAAACTGCAGGTTTGATGCTTGTATTGTGATTTCAAAAGATTATCAAATCGATGATTCAATTTGTGAAAGTGAACTTTCTGGTGGAAAACACCTTATTTTCGAGGTCAAGCATACAGCAGAAGATATTCAAAAAGCGTATGTTGATATTTTTCCAGCTCTACAAAGCAATGGATATCAAATTGATAACAAGCCCATTTTGGAAAGGTACACTGGTGATACGATTAACAATCCTTATTGCGAAATATGTGTGCCTGTAGTTTGATTAGCTTTTTTACTTGTTTCATACTTCATCATTAACAAAAGGTAGAAATAAAAAGAGAAGAACAAGTTGCTTATCTTCTTGTTCTTCTTTCATTAACCCACCTATCGTTAAAGTATAACCCTTCATAATATCATCCTGAATAATCCAATTTACTTATTGTGCAACAATATGGCCCGATTGCGGAACAAAAAAAGTCCTGCATATCATACAGGACTTTTAATCAAACTTTATTCCAAATCTATAAAACTCTTACTCAACAGTAACTGACTTAGCTAAGTTACGAGGCTTATCAACGTCACACTCACGGTGAAGCGCTGCATAGTATGCAATTAACTGTAATGGAATAACTGCTACAAGCGGTGCTAGTGCTTCGTGTACAGCTGGTACGATGAAGCGGTCGCCTTCCATTTCTAAGCCTTTCATTGCGATGATGCAAGGGTTTGCTCCGCGTGCTACTACTTCTTTTACATTGCCGCGAATACCTAAGTTTACGTGCTCTTGCGTAGCAAGTGCGATAACTGGTGTACCTTTTTCAATTAGCGCGATTGTACCGTGTTTTAACTCTCCGCCAGCAAAGCCTTCTGCTTGGATGTAAGAGATTTCTTTTAACTTCAATGCGCCTTCTAAACCAACATAGAAATCAACGCCGCGGCCAATGAAGAAACAGTTGCGTGTTGTTGCTAAGTATTCTTTTGCAATTGCATCCATTTCATCTTTTTGATCGCAAAGTACTTCCATTGCGTTTGCAACAAGACCAAGTTCTTGGATTAAATCAAAATCAACTGCTAAGCCTTTTGCTTTTGTAATATCAGCTGCTAAAATCGCTAGTACTGCAAGCTGTGCTGTGTATGCTTTTGTAGAAGCTACTGCGATTTCTGGGCCAGCATATAATGGTAATGTATAATCAGCTTCACGAGACAGCGTAGAGCCTGGTACGTTTGTAATTGTTAATGCCTTATATCCCATTTCATTTGTTTGTACAAGTACTGCACGGCTATCTGCAGTTTCACCACTTTGTGAAATGTAGATAAAGAATGGTTTTTCTGTTAATAATGGCATGTTGTAAGAAAATTCACTCGCTACATGTACTTCTACTGGTACCTTTGCAAAACTCTCAATGAATTGTTTTCCAACAAGACCCGCATGATAACTCGTTCCACATGCGATGATATAGATACGATCACTTTCTAAAATCGCATCACGAATCTCTTGATCTAGTTCGATTTCGCCATCTTCATTTTGGTACTTTTGAATAATGTTACGAATTACAAGTGGCTGTTCATCAATTTCTTTTAGCATGAAATGAGGATATGTTCCTTTTTCAATATCACTTGCATCTAATTCTGCTGTAAATGGTGCACGATCAATCGTTTCACCTTGTAAGTTTTGAATTGTAATCTTTTCTTTTGTTACAAGAACCATTTCTTTATCCATTAATTCGATAAATTGATCTGTAACTTGTAACATTGCCATTGCATCACTTGCAACAACATTAAATGTATCTCCAGTTCCCACTAATAGCGGGCTTTTGTTTTTAGCAACATAAATCATGTCTGGGTTTTCTGCATCAAGTAATGCCAATGCATATGAACCATGTAATAGTGTTAACGTTTTACGGAATGCTTCTTCTACCGTCAAACCTGTTTTCACTTGCTTTTCTATAAGCTGAACGATTATTTCTGTATCTGTTTCACTTACGAAGTTCACATCTTGAAGATATTCATTCTTTAATAGCTCATAGTTTTCAATTACACCATTATGCACAAGGGTAAAGCGCTCTGAAGCACTTTGATGTGGATGTGCGTTCACCTGACTTGGTACACCATGAGTTGCCCAACGTGTATGACCGATTCCCACGTTAGCTGCAACATTTTCATCCACGATTTCGCGAAGCTTTGCAATACGACCTTTTTCTTTAAATACAACAACACCATTTGTTGCTTGTACTGCAATACCAGCTGAATCATATCCACGGTATTCTAGCTTCTCTAAACCTTTTAATAAAATTTCCTTTGCATCTTGTTCACCAATAAATCCTACGATTCCACACATGTTTTGTCGCCGTTACAACATACTTATGTTCTCACATAAACATGTAACGACATAGTCCGATCCTTATTATTCACATACAAAAAACGGATTTTACATATCGCTAGCTTTGTAAGCTTGTAACGACTTTCACCTTCCTCTCATTTTTGGTTTCAGTCCGTATACTTCATACTGCTAGTGTAATCCGTTCCTCTTCTCTCATCACACTTTCACCTTTGTCCATAGAGTCACCTCAATGCTTTAAGTAAAAGTTTTCGGTTGTGATGAACAACCGGGAGCCATCCGCCGAAATCTCGATAAACTCCTCCTCGTCAACTACATCTTAGGTAGTTCTGGCGCTTCTTACTTCAATCTATTTTGCTGAGAAAAAGAACAAAATCATCTTATAACAAATGGAATAAAGCGTCAATGAAATTTTTTCATTGCAGATAAAAATTATATGCAAAAGGAGCACAAAGTGTGCCCCTTTTTATTATAAAATTCCGCTGTTATTCAGCTCCAACTTCTGCTTTCACAACTTCTACAATACGATTTACATATTGATTACAAAGCTCCTGTGTTGGCGCTTCTGCCATGACACGAATTAATGGCTCTGTACCAGAAGGACGAACAAGAATACGACCATCGCCATTCATCTCTTCTTCTACCACATGAATGATCTCTTTAATTTTTTCATTTTCTAATGCTTGTTTTTTATCTGTTACACGAACATTCACAAGTAATTGCGGGAATTTTGTCATTTCACTTGCAAGCTCAGATAATGATTTTTTCGTCATTTTCATAATGTTTACAAGTTGAAGTGCGCTTAACATTCCATCGCCAGTTGTAATGTAATCCAAGAAAATAATATGACCGGACTGTTCACCACCGAGGTTATAGCCACCACGTTTCATTTCTTCCATTACATAACGGTCACCAACAGCTGTTTGATCACTTGTAATACCATTTGCTTCTAAAGCTTTATAAAAGCCTAAATTACTCATAACTGTTGAAACAACCGTATTATGTTTTAACTTTCCAGATTCGCTCATATACTTCGCACAAATGTACATAATTTGATCGCCATCTACAATATTTCCTTTTTCGTCAACAGCAATTAAACGGTCACCGTCTCCGTCAAATGCTAGACCGATATCAGCACCTTTTTCTTTCACAAACTCTGCTAATACTTCAGGGTGCGTAGAACCTACGCCCTCGTTAATATTCATACCATTTGGCGCTGTTCCCATTGTGGAAATATCCGCTTCTAAATCAGCAAATAAATACGGTGCTAAGGAAGATGTCGCACCGTGCGCACAATCTAATGCGATATGTAAGCCCGCAAAATCTTCATCTACAGTTTGTTTAATGTATTGTAAGTATTTTTGTCCACCCTCAAAGTAGTCGTTTACTTGACCTAACGCTGTCCCCACAGGACGTGGAAGTTCATCTACTTCTTTATCTAATAATGCTTCGATTTCTTCCTCTTGCTCGTCTGTTAATTTAAAGCCGTCTGGGCCAAAGAACTTAATTCCATTATCCTGTACAGGATTATGAGATGCAGAAATCATCACACCAGCTTGCGCATCTAACGCTTTCGTTAAATAGGCAACCCCAGGAGTAGAAATGACACCAAGGCGCATTACTTCCGCTCCAATTGATAATAATCCAGCCACTAAAGCACCTTCTAACATATGACCAGACACACGTGTATCACGACCGATAATAACTTTTGGACGCTCTGTATTCTTTGTTAATACGTAGCCACCAAATCGACCAATTTTAAATGCTAATTCAGGCGTTAACTCTTTATTCGCAATACCGCGTACGCCATCAGTACCAAAATATTTTCCCATTACTATTCGCTCCTTCTTTCTTGCTCATTTCCTTTATCCGGCTTCTGCTCTGGTTGACCTTGTACTTCTTTTCCCGCTTCTTCTTTCTTCTTTGTAAGCTCTACCTTCGCATTTTTTTGTTTTAATTCTAATGTGACATTATCGGGACCAGTAATTTGAATTGGAACATCATGTGTTCCTACATCCATATTCCCTAAATTAATTGATGCTTTAATCTGCGCTGCATCTACTTTTGCTACAGCACTTGCATCCCCAAAAATATCAACACTGATTTTCCCATTTGCCGGGTCTAAAAGTTTCATTGTTAATAAATCCGATAAACCATTTACCTGTAAAGGAATACCGTCTATTGTTTTGCTCTGTTGCTTTTGTACTTCAACCGTTACCTTTACTTGGGTAGGTTCTGCTTTTGTAACACCTTTAGGTAAAGAAACAGAGGCATCGAAGGTTGTAGACTCTGTAATTTTACTTAAGTCTACTTCGACGCCATCAAGAGATGTAATATTATCAAGTACTTCTTTTGAACCATAAATCATTACTTCACTTGGTTCAACTTTTATATTCGTTACAGTTACACCTTCTTGTAAGCTCCCCTTTTTTGTTACACCTAAGGAAACTGTTTTTTCAGGTGTTGAAACTGGTATAGTGACATTGACAGTAGAAGAACCTGTTTTCAAATCCAAACGATTTCCATCTTTATCATACAATACAATTTTTGCTTCTTTTGTGACTGTTTTGTTAACACCTTTCAAATCAACATACGCTCGTACAAGTGCAATTCGCGAAAGCTCTTCCTCTGTACCAGCTACTTCAATCGTACTTGGCTTTACAGTAGGTTTGTCTACACTCGTTCCTGCCTGTAGTTGATTCTCATTTAAATACTTCACTTCTACAGGAAAAGATTTTACTTCTTTCTTTTGAATTGTAACTTTTATTTTCGCAGGCTGAACCTTCAAGTGCAAATTGCTCGGAACACCACTATATTTTAAAGGAATCTCATATGTCCCCGGTGTATACCCTCGCAAATTGATAAACACCTCATACTGTCGTTTCACTTTAGCTGCAGCTACAACATTATTTTGTCCTTCAAGAGTAACTGTTACATTTTCCGGAATACCACTTACAATATACTTATCCTCGTCATAGTAAGCAGATACAGGAACTCCTGATATTGTTTCTGTTGTATCTCCTACCGGAAAAGGCGATGGATTAAAATTACCTGATACATTTTTATCTAGGTTTGTTGACATGTAGAGCATAATTGCCAACAATAATGAAATTCCCCGTAAAAACCAATGGTTATCCATTAACTTATCCATGGCGTTTTCTCCTCCAATTCCATAAAGATGAAGAAGATTCTTTTATATTTCCACTTAGCTCTTTCATAAGCATTTCCTTTAATTGTTCACTTTTCAAATCACGATGTAATTCACCATTTTTTGTTAAGGAAATTTGCCCCGTTTCTTCTGACACAACAATTGTCAAACTGTCTGTTACTTCACTTACTCCCATCGCTGCCCGGTGACGCGTTCCTAATTCTTTAGAAATAAACGGGCTTTCTGATAATGGTAAGTAACAGCCAGCTGCTTTAATACTATTTCCTTGCATAATGACAGCCCCATCATGAAGAGGCGTATTCGGTATAAAGATATTAATTAATAGCTCTGATGAAATATTTGCATTTAGTGGGATTCCTGTTTCAATGTAATCTCCCATACCAGTCTCTCTAGCCATTGTAATAAGTGCACCAATGCGACGTTTCCCCATATATTCTGTTGCCTTTACAACAGCATTGACGACAGACTCCTGTTCATCTTCCTCTTGGTTACCTCCACGTGAAAATAAACTTCCCCGTCCAAGTTGCTCAAGGGCACGTCTTAACTCTGGTTGAAAAATGATAATAATCGCTAAAAATCCCCAAGTTAACGCTTGATCCATAAGCCATTGCAAGGTATGCAATTCAAAAACATAACTTAAAATGCGAACAATAATAATTACTGTAATCCCTTTCAAAAGTTGTACAGCTTTTGTACCACGGATTACAAGAATCAATTTATATATAACAAACCACACAAGGGCGATATCTACTATAGTGCTGAGATATTTCAAAAGAACATTCATATCTCCAAAAGGCATTCTGACCCTTCCTCCATCTATATGTAATTTACAACAACTAGGTTAATTATAACATACATTATATGAACCACAATTTCAAACCTCCTTCCTAAACCTGACATACAATCGTTAGATATCAGACTTTAAAAAGGGGTTATTAACATTATTTGTTGCTATACCTCTATTTTAAAATAAAAAAAACAGCTTTTCAGCTGCTTTTTAAAATTATTTCAACTTTTCACCAAATAAAGATCCCATTAATGCAACGGCTGCAATTGCAGTTTTATTTTTCTCATCTAAAATTGGATTTACTTCCACAAACTCAGCAGATGTAATTATACCTGATTCAGCAAGCATTTCCATTGCCAAGTGGCTTTCACGATATGATAATCCACCCATAACCGGCGTGCCCACGCCAGGTGCATCATGCGGATCAAGACCGTCTAAATCTAAAGATAAATGTACGCCGTCTGTATGTGATAAGTATGCAATTGTTTCTTCCATTACTGCCGTCATTCCCATACGATCAATTTCATGCATAGTGAAAACTTTAATGCCCTCTTTCTGAATAAGTTCTTTCTCTCCATCATCTAAAGAACGAGCACCAATGATAACCACATTTTCTTTTTTCACTTTCGGATACTCACCGTATAAATTAACAAGTGATGGATGACCATGTCCTAAGCTTGCAGCTAATGACATGCCATGAATATTACCAGACGGAGAAGTTTCTTCTGTATTTAAATCCCCATGCGCATCATACCAAATAACGCCAAGATTTTTATAATGTTTGGCAACACCAGCAAGTGTTCCAATTGCAATGCTATGATCACCGCCCAATACAAGCGGGAAACTTTTTTTCTCAATAATGTTATCAACTTTATCTGCTAGTTCGTGACATACTTTTACAACTTGTTCAAGATTTTTTAACTTTTCATTTTCATTTATTTGAGATTCTCTTTCAATACATATATCCCCTAAATCTTCCACGTTATATCCTATATTTTGAATTCTTTCAACAACTCCAGCATAACGAATTGCACTCGCTCCCATATCCACACCGCGGCGCGTTTGTCCTAAATCCATTGGTACTCCCACAATTGAAATTTCTTTCTTCATAGATGATTCCCCCTTTTATGCTTTCACTAAATATTTTAAATCTTTTCTATTGTCTGACTCAACTTAACATTTTTTTGTATTTATATGCACTAAATACAATATAAAAGAGCGATAAAGTTAGATTTTTCCGTTAAAATATGCATAAAAAAAAACATCTCTTACGAATAGAGATGTTTTTGTAATCCAAGTTTCCATACAGCTGCAATATTTCGTGCTGTAATATAAATATTTTCTTTTCCCATTTCATACGCTTCTTCTAATGTCATTACTCCTGAAACAATGCTAAATACAGCATCAATACCTTCTTCATAAATAGGAGTGTGATTCGAATGAACAGCTCCAGCAATTGCAATAACGGGAAGGTTATGCTCTTTAGCACGTTTTGCTACTCCTATAGGCGCTTTCCCATACACTGTCTGTGCATCAATTCGTCCTTCTCCCGTAATTACTAAATCCGCATCTTGCAAATGAGCATTAAAATTCGTGTAATCAAGTACAATGTCAATACCTTTTCTAAGGGTACCATGTAAAAAGGCAACGATAGCCGCTCCAAGTCCGCCTGCAGCACCTGCTCCTGGAATAAATTCAATATCAATATGAAGAGTTTGTTTGATTAATTGAGCATAATGCTTCAAATTACAGTCTAACCTCTCTATCACCTCGTCTGTGGCACCTTTTTGTCTTCCAAATACAAACGATGCCCCTGTTCCTCCTGTTAACGGATTCGCAACGTCACAAGCTGCTTCAATTTTAACCTTCTTTAAACGAGAATCGAGCTGTGATATATCAAAAGAAGTAATAAAATCTAAATTCCCGCCATTCGGCTCTATCACACGATTGTCACTATCAAAAAAACGCACACCTAAAGCAGATAACATTCCTGCTCCTCCATCATTTGTAGCACTTCCTCCAAGCCCTAAAACAATATGATGGACTCCATTTTCTAGCGCATGTAAAATGAGTTCCCCTGTTCCCCTTGTTGTCGTTAGAAGTGGATTTCTTTTATCAAGTGGAACATGGTGTAAACCAGAGGCAGCGGCCATTTCAATAAAGGCAGTCCGTTTATCTGAGGAGAGACCGTAAAACCCTTCTACTAAATCTCCTAACGGACCTGTAACAGGAATATTCACGATTTTTCCCTGTGTTGCATCAACAAGAGCTTGTACTGTTCCTTCCCCACCATCTGCAATAGGAATTTTTACATACTCTGCTTCAGGGCATATAGAGCGAAATCCTTTCTCTACTGCTTCACATACTTCTAATGCAGTTAAACTTTCTTTATAAGAATCAGACGCAATGATAATCTTCACATGAAACAACTCCCTTTCACTATATGAAAAACCAGTGAATAACCCCTCCTTATCCACCTTCCGTTCTGATTGAAGAAGGTGCTTCCTGTTTCATAGACTATTGCATAGCGGGGTGTTCCACTGCGTCTTACACAGTCTCCACAGGCGTAGATTATACTGTTCGGACATAACCTTGCCCTACAGTTTGTAGACTTTAGTTTGTGGCAAACAATTCTTCTAATCCTTTTTGTAAGATGTTCCGGCTCGCGTTATAGTCTCTATCCAATACGGTTCCACACTTTGTACAAATATGAGTACGAATACGGGGGGTTCTTCATTCCCCATCTAGCTTCTTCGATTCTCTCTCAATCTTGAGGTAGGAGTCTTACTGCCCGCAAATAGCGAGATAAACAAAAAAGCTTGAAATCCTATATTGGACTTCAAGCTTTTCTTTTATGTGTATGGAGCCTAGCGGGATCGAACCGCTGACCTCCTGCGTGCAAGGCAGGCGCTCTCCCAGCTGAGCTAAGGCCCCGAAGTAACAAAGCGGAAGACGGGATTCGAACCCGCGACCCCAACCTTGGCAAGGTTGTATTCTACCACTGAACTACTTCCGCAAAAATGGTGAGCCATGAAGGACTCGAACCTTCGACCCTCTGATTAAAAGTCAGATGCTCTACCAACTGAGCTAATGGCTCGTAAATGGCTGGGCTAGCTGGATTCGAACCAGCGCATGACGGAGTCAAAGTCCGTTGCCTTACCGCTTGGCTATAGCCCATTAATATTTACTAGTATGCTTGTCTCACCAAAAAAATAAACCTTTGTAAGGTTAATTTTTTAAAAAATGGTGGAGGGGGGCAGATTCGAACTGCCGAACCCGAAGGAGCGGATTTACAGTCCGCCGCGTTTAGCCACTTCGCTACCCCTCCGACATTAAAAAATTATGGTGGAGGATGACGGGATCGAACCGCCGACCCCCTGCTTGTAAGGCAGGTGCTCTCCCAGCTGAGCTAATCCTCCAAAAGTGGTGACCCGTACGGGATTCGAACCCGTGTTACCGCCGTGAAAGGGCGGTGTCTTAACCACTTGACCAACGGGCCAAAAAGTTTCGATACTTCGCGCAAGCTTCCAACCGGGCTTGAACCGGTGACCTCTTCCTTACCATGGAAGTGCTCTACCAGCTGAGCTATGGAAGCATATGGCTCCGCAGGTAGGACTCGAACCTACGACCGATCGGTTAACAGCCGATAGCTCTACCACTGAGCTACTGCGGAATAATGCAAGCCTGGCAACGTCCTACTCTCACAGGGACAAGGTCCCAACTACCATCGGCGCTAGAGAGCTTAACTTCCGTGTTCGGTATGGGAACGGGTGTGACCTCTCTGCCATCATTACCAGACTTTTATTATTATACACATTCTTTTCAGAATGTCAACAGGAATTCCAAAAAAATATATTCCTTCAAAACTAGATAACATTTGCTTCATATTATATGGTTAAGTCCTCGATCTATTAGTATTCGTCAGCTCCACATGTCACCATGCTTCCACCTCGAACCTATCAACCTGATCATCTTTCAGGGATCTTACTAGCTTACGCTATGGGAAATCTCATCTTGAGGGGGGCTTCATGCTTAGATGCTTTCAGCACTTATCCCTTCCGCACATAGCTACCCAGCTATGCCCTTGGCAGAACAACTGGTACACCAGCGGTGCGTCCATCCCGGTCCTCTCGTACTAAGGACAGCTCCTCTCAAATTTCCTACGCCCACGACGGATAGGGACCGAACTGTCTCACGACGTTCTGAACCCAGCTCGCGTACCGCTTTAATGGGCGAACAGCCCAACCCTTGGGACCGACTACAGCCCCAGGATGCGATGAGCCGACATCGAGGTGCCAAACCTCCCCGTCGATGTGGACTCTTGGGGGAGATAAGCCTGTTATCCCCGGGGTAGCTTTTATCCGTTGAGCGATGGCCCTTCCATGCGGAACCACCGGATCACTAAGCCCGACTTTCGTCCCTGCTCGACTTGTAGGTCTCGCAGTCAAGCTCCCTTATGCCTTTGCACTCTACGAATGATTTCCAACCATTCTGAGGGAACCTTTGGGCGCCTCCGTTACTTTTTAGGAGGCGACCGCCCCAGTCAAACTGCCCACCTGACACTGTCTCCCGGGTCGATAAGACCCGTAGGTTAGAATTTCAATACAGCCAGGGCGGTATCCCACCAGCGCCTCCACCGAAGCTAGCGCTCCGGCTTCAAAGGCTCCCGCCTATCCTGTACAAGCTGTACCAAAATTCAATATCAGGCTACAGTAAAGCTCCACGGGGTCTTTCCGTCCTGTCGCGGGTAACCTGCATCTTCACAGGTACTATAATTTCACCGAGTCTCTGGTTGAGACAGTGCCCAAATCGTTACACCTTTCGTGCGGGTCGGAACTTACCCGACAAGGAATTTCGCTACCTTAGGACCGTTATAGTTACGGCCGCCGTTTACTGGGGCTTCAGTTCAGAGCTTCGCTTGCGCTAACCCCTCTCCTTAACCTTCCAGCACCGGGCAGGTGTCAGCCCCTATACTTCGCCTTACGGCTTCGCAGAGACCTGTGTTTTTGCTAAACAGTCGCTTGGGCCTATTCACTGCGGCTTTCCGTTAAGAAAGCACCCCTTCTCCCGAAGTTACGGGGTCATTTTGCCGAGTTCCTTAACCAGAGTTCTCTCGCTCACCTTAGGATTCTCTCCTCGCCTACCTGTGTCGGTTTGCGGTACAGGCACCTTTTATCTCGCTAGAAGCTTTTCTTGGCAGCGGGGAATCAAAGACTTCGCTCCATAAGGAGCTTCCCCATCACAGCTCAGCCTTCGCGGTAAGCGGATTTGCCTACTTACCAGCCTAACTGCTTGGACGTGCACAACCAATCGCACGCTTCTTCTATCCTTCTGCGTCCCTCCATTGCTCAAACGATAAAGAGGTGGTACAGGAATATCAACCTGTTGTCCATCGCCTACGCCTGTCGGCCTCGGCTTAGGTCCTGACTAACCCTGAGCGGACGAGCCTTCCTCAGGAAACCTTAGGCATTCGGTGGACGGGATTCTCACCCGTCTTTCGCTACTCATACCGGCATTCTCACTTCTAAGCGCTCCACCAGTCCTTACGATCTGA
>NZ_JBFLUP010000006.1:4617500-4682500 GCF_050473785.1 Bacillus sp. S14(2024)
CAGAGCTTTACGACCCGAAGGCCTTCATCGCTCACGCGGCGTTGCTCCGTCAGACTTTCGTCCATTGCGGAAGATTCCCTACTGCTGCCTCCCGTAGGAGTCTGGGCCGTGTCTCAGTCCCAGTGTGGCCGATCACCCTCTCAGGTCGGCTACGCATCGTCGCCTTGGTGAGCCGTTACCTCACCAACTAGCTAATGCGCCGCAGGTCCATCTATAAGTGACAGCCGAAGCCGCCTTTCAATTTCGCACCATGCGGTGCAAAATGTTATCCGGTATTAGCCCCGGTTTCCCGGAGTTATCCCAGTCTTATAGGCAGGTTACCTACGTGTTACTCACCCGTCCGCCGCTAACTTCTTAAGAGCAAGCTCTTAATCGGTTCGCTCGACTTGCATGTATTAGGCACGCCGCCAGCGTTCATCCTGAGCCAGGATCAAACTCTCCAATAAAGTTTGTCTAGCATCATAAATAAAAATTGACGTTTCACGTTGTTTGTTTCGTTCAGTTTTCAAAGAACTTATCCGTCGCTCAATTGCGACTTCCTTATGTTAACATCTCAGTTATTCAATGTCAACAATGTTTTTTATTTCTTTTTCCGCTTGATGAATTTGTTCATCAGCGACGAATATTAATTTATCATATATAAAACTATACCGTCAATACTTTTTAATAAAAAATTCTTTTTCTCATATACTTTGTACAATCTTCAGGTGGAGCAATTCTTGTAAATAAGGTAAATAACAATTTATATCTCTCTTCCATCGTCTTTTTTACAACAAGATGGATTCTCTTATCCGCAAAATCAAATAACAATTCATCTAACTCTCTTTTTAATACATATTCTAATTCTTTTTGTTCCTGCTCCGTAATCAATAACCCAATCATTCTGTCACCTCAGCCATTTCTTATCCACATAGCACTTCCCTAATATATGTAAAATTAACTAAAGTTATTTTTTATACTTGGAATCAAGTATCTTGTTCTACTTCATACACTAATCTCATCAATCTATTTCTCTAAATATCAAGACAGGATAAAATGAAACTTCTATCATTTGGTTTTTTCCTCCCCACTGACGAAAGGCTCTTACCAATCGGGAGTTATCCACCATCTACCTTCTTCGCTTTCTCCAAATCCCGAGGTAGAGACCTTATTGCCCAAAAGTAGCGGGATAAATTATATAAATCATTATAGTTCAGTATATCCTTTTCTTATGATGTTAATCGTTTAGTTCTCTTTTCTTCTTCTTCTGCATATAAGTAACTGAAAAGGATTGGACAAAGGGGCGGAGAAACGATGTTCTTCTTCTTTATAACAAGTAAACATAAGTTTAAACAAATTAGTCTTATTATTGTGCTTTCCCTTTTTACAGCATGGCTGCTCTTTTTAAAGACATATTCTCATCAATCAGTTTTTTCAACAACTACTGGTCCGAAGGCAATTTATAAAGGAGATACGACCAAAAAACAAGTTGCTTTAACGTTCGATATTAGTTGGGGGGATGAGAAAGCATTACCTATACTAGATACATTAAAAGAAAAAAAGATTACAAACGCCACATTCTTTCTTTCGGCAGCATGGGCAGAACGCCACCCTGATATTGTAGAGCGTATTATAAAAGATGGTCATGAAATTGGAAGTATGGGATACAATTACAAAGACTACACTTCATTAGAAGCAAATGAAATCCGAAGGGATCTCTTAAAGGCACAGGACGTATTTACCAAACTTCAAGTGAAACAAGTTCAACTCCTACGTCCTCCTAATGGCAACTTTAACAAAACGGTATTAAAAATTGCGGATTCTCTAGGATATACGGTTGTACACTGGAGTAATAATTCAAACGACTGGAAAAATCCTGGCGTCAATAAAATTGTTACCACCGTTTCAAAAAATCTACGCGAAGGAGATATCATTCTACTTCACGCTTCTGACTCAGCACTACAGACAAATCAAGCATTACCAATGCTGCTTCAAAAATTAAAAACGGATGGATTGGAAAACATCCCTGTCTCTCAGCTCATCTCTAATACAAAAGCTAAAAGCAAAGACATAGATTGAGCTTGCACCTACTGTCCGCGAATAGCAGGATAAAACAAAAGCTGATTCCAATATAGGAATCAGCTTTTTTGTCCTATTAAACGATGTAACATTAGGACCTGATATGCATTGCACAGCAACAGCGGAACAACCATTAAGTATAACCAATTTGTATCATTGATCCGCAGCGCTGGAACCCATTCAATAACAGTCACAACAATCATAAAGAACAGGGCCGGGACAAAAGCTTTCTTATTCGTTTCTTTACTTTTTATGTAGGCGACAATTGCCCCAAATACAAACAGAGCCCCAGCAACAAAAATATTCACACCAAGTGATGCATTCCCATTTGCAATCAATACAGAGCGCAAGTATACAAAATCAAATAATACAAATGCAATTAAGAAAATTTGTATTGCATTCCAAAGAGATGGGGAGCGGAACATCCCTAGTCCAAATCGATGAATTGTTAAATACGCAAAGAAACCCATTTGACTAATGACACTAAAAATAAACCCTACCCCAAGCAACCAAAAAGAAACTATTAAAATTTCTTTTCCGTCGAAATTTTGAAAAAACTTATTGTACTTGTCCCACTCTAAAAGAAAACCGATAAAAATTGTACTGCTTCCCCCAAGAATCAACGTCGTCCCAAAAAGTCGTACCCATTTTCGGCTATTCACATACATATCCCCCAATATATATATTTCTAATTAAATTGTAACAATGTCATTTTTAAAAAGCTAGCCATCAATATGTATAAATTCCTTCAAGATATTTATATTAAAAAGAGAAATATGTGAAAGGAGCCCCGGCTGATGAAACGGAATCTGCTCATTTTGGTCTCTTTCATCCTTTTTATCGGAATAGTTGCATGTGCACCACAAAAAGAAGCAAAATCCCAATTAGACTATGATCAAACGAAAAAAATGATTATTGATATTTTAAAAACGGATCAGGGGAAAAAAGCAATCCAAGATGTACTAACCGATGAAAAAATGAAACAAGCTCTTATTTTAGATGAATCTGTAGTAAAAAAAACGATCGAAGATACTATGGTATCAGACAAAGGGCAACAATTTTGGGAAAAAGCATTTAAAGATCCTGAGTTCGCCGCTAAATTTGCAAAAAGCATTGAGAAAGAGCAAACAAATTTAATGAAAACATTATTAAAAGATCCTGAGTATCAAGCAGGTGTTATAGAAATCATGAAAAATCCAGAAGTTGGGAAAATCATGATGCAAACAATGAAAAGTAAAGAGTATCGTCAATATTTACAGCAAGTCATAACCGAAACTGCCGAAAGCCCACTATTTCAAACAAAAATGATTGATATTATTAGTAAAGGTGTTGAAAAGGCTCAGAAAAGTGGCGGTGAGCAGAAAAAAGAAGGCGGAGCAGGCGAAGGAAAAAAAGCACAAAAATAACCCTCGTACTGAGGGTTATTTTTGTTCAATCGCCGCTCTCTCAATTACTTGCTTAGCAATTTGTTTATAAATTACGCCAACTCGATGCTCCTCATCGTATACAGATGGAGCAAATTCTTCTGTATTCCAATCTGGCTGCTGGAGAGGGATTTGTCCAAGTACTACTGTACGAAGTTCTTCTGCTAGCTTTTCTCCTCCACCTTTTCCAAAAACATATTCTTTTTCACCAGTTACTTTACTTTCGAAATAAGACATATTTTCCACAACACCAATAATCTCATGCTCTGTTCGAAGTGCCATTGCACCAGCTCTAGCTGCTACAAAAGCTGCTGTTGGATGAGGCGTTGTCACAATGATTTCCTTACAAGATGGAAGCATAGAATGTACATCCAATGCTACATCACCTGTACCAGGAGGTAAGTCCAATACTAAGTAATCTAAATCACCCCACTCTACTTCTGTGAAGAAATGATTTAACATTTTCCCAAGCATTGGTCCTCTCCAAATAACAGGCGCATTGTCTTCTACGAAAAAGCCCATAGAAATAACTTTCACACCCAAACGCTCCACTGGGATAATTTTATCACCTCGTACAATAGGACGTTTTTCAATTCCCATCATATCCGGTACACTAAATCCATATATATCAGCATCAACGATTCCAACTTTTTTCCCTAATCTAGCAAGAGAAATCGCTAAATTTACAGAAACCGTCGATTTTCCAACGCCTCCTTTTCCACTTGCTACTGCTAGGAAAGTTGTTTTTGAATGCGGTGATAACAAAGATTCACCCTGCTCTTCTTGTGGAGCAAATTGTAATTGTTCTTCTTCCGTAAATTCTGTAAAACGCAGACCAACTGTTGCTGCTCCTAATTCTTTCACTAATTTCACAATTGTCCCTTGCAACTGCATTTGTTCCGCTGTTCCTGTTTTCACAATCGCAATTTTAATGCTCACATGTTCTTTCTCCGATTTCACAGCGACTTCTTTAATAGCATTTGTTTCTTTTAATGTTTTATTTAGAAAAGGATCTACAATCCCTTCAAGTGCTTCCACTACTTGTTCTTTCGTTACCATAATCTGTCCCGCCCCCTGTACAAAAATAAGATGAAATAATTCAAACTAAGTTCTTACGAGCATGTAATAGCTCAGCCGAACGAAATAAATGCGTTTTCATTGTAAGTATAGCATATTTTCGGAAAACTCCGTTACAAAGAAGAACCCTCCTTAATCGGGAGGGTTTCCTTTCTCAGTAAAATATCGCAGGACCCCGCGATAAATAGCAGCAGCAACTTTTTGCTGATATTTCTCTGAGTTTAATAAATATCTTTCATTTACATTAGATAAAAAGCCAGCTTCAACTAACGCACCAGGTGTTTTTGCATGCTTTAATAAATACACATGAGAAATTGTCTTTGCAGAACGTTTCGTATTTTCGAGACTTGTTCGTAGTTCAGCTTGAATAAATTTTGCTGCCCGCTCATTTTCTACTAAAGAACGATAATAAAATGTTTGTGCCCCTTTCGAATCGCCACTTGGGAGGGCATTCAAATGCACACTGACAAAAAAGTCAATATCAGACTTATTAATGATATCAACACGTTTTTTTAAGTCCTCCGCTTTGCGGCGACTATATCCCTTTGTACTTTTGTCTGCTAAATCATAATCTCCATTGCGCGTTAAAATAACGAGCGCTCCTTGTTCTTGTAAATAATCTCGTACTTTTTTTGTAATTTCCAATGTAATATCTTTTTCAACAATATCTTCTCCGCCAACCGCCCCTCCATCCGGGCCACCATGACCAGCATCTAGTACAATAATTTTTCCAGACAAAGGCAAATTCCAAGCTCTCCATGATTTTGTAATTTGAAAATCCTGCTTCGCCAAGAAAAAGAGTACAACCGCCGCTAACATAAAAGAAATAATTCGAATTCTTTTCATACCTTTCCCCCTCTAGCTAGTCCCTCTACTTACTTATATGGGACAAGAGGAAAGTTTATGATTTTCTTAATGCAGCTTCATGCGATATCTTTTCTCACCCTTTTCATATCCTTGTTGCCACCAAGCACTAATAAAGTGCTGACATAATGTATATAAGTGATCATCTTCGTTTTCTTCTAAAGTATGCAAAGGAACGCTTGTTAAAAAATAAAATAGCATTTCTGTTAATTGAATTTCCTCATGAGACGATCTATTTTTCACATCTAAAAGTGATTCTCCATAATAGCCAAACTTACTATACCTGGCTCCTAATAGATAAGATTCAATACCTAACTCTATACAATAATCTTCATAATGACGATGAAATGTATCCATACAAAAGCAATCCCGAATATTTTCTCTGAGTTTTTGTAATGATAATTCACGCAGTATGTTACGTTCATACTTCAGCTGCTTTTCTCTTTGTTTTTCTTTCAGGCTCACAATAACATTCATAGTACTTAAAACCTCCCTATGTACGTATTAGTCTAAACTTCTCAGTAGGAAGCATACACAAGAAGATAGCACTAAAATATTCCAAAGAAGGAGATGCTAACAGAAGATGTTTAAGAACATAAAAAAACCCCAGCCAAAAGGCTGAGGTTTGAAGTTCGCAAAAATTAACGTTTTGAGAACTGAGGTGCACGACGAGCACCTTTAAGACCGTATTTTTTACGCTCTTTCATACGTGCGTCACGAGTTAATAGACCTGCACGTTTTAATGTTAAACGGTATTCTGGATCAGCTTTTAATAAAGCGCGAGAAATACCGTGACGGATAGCACCAGCTTGACCAGTGTATCCACCGCCATGTACGTTTACAAGTACATCGTAGTTACCTAAAGTTTCTGTTGCAACTAGAGGTTGTTTCACTACTTCACGTAATGCAGCAAATGGGATATAGTTTTCAAAATCACGACCGTTAATGATAACGCGTCCTTCGCCTGGAACTAGGCGTACGCGTGCTACTGAACTCTTACGACGTCCAGTACCATTGTATTGTACCTGTGCCAAAGTAAGCCCTCCTTTAATTAATTATCCGCGAAGTTCGTAAACTTCTGGTTTTTGTGCTTGGTGTGGATGCTCAGATCCAGCATACACATTTAATTTTTTAGACATTTGACGTCCTAAACGTCCTTTTGGAAGCATGCCTTTAATAGCAAGCTCTAACATTTGTACAGGGTAGTTTGTACGCATTTCTAGAGCTGTTCTTTGCTTAAGTCCACCTGGGTGGTTAGTGTGACGGTAGTAAATTTTATCGTTTAATTTATTACCTGTTAAGTGAATTTTCTCTGCGTTAATAATAATTACATGATCACCAGTGTCAACGTGTGGTGTAAATGTTGGTTTGTTTTTACCACGTAAAATGGATGCTACTTCACTAGAAAGACGACCTAAAGTTTGACCTTCAGCGTCAATCACATACCATTTACGCTCAACTTCGTTAGCTTTTGCCATAAAAGTCGTACGCATTTGTTTCCCTCCTACTCGTTATCTTTTCCATAGAAAAAATCTATTGTTTATCTTAAACACGATTTCCTTCCGGGGCTAATCGTGGTTTTAGAAACAATACCATATGTTATGATATCCTTTTGAGTTTCTAATGTCAAGCAAATGTTACACCAGGATTAGTTGTTATAGTTTACCTCCCATAAATACAGGCCTTGCCCCGGTACCATCTTCCCTGCAAAACGACGGTCTTGTTTTTTTAAAATATCAGGAATACTTTCAGGAGAAATTTTTCCTTGACCAACGCTAAGCAGCGTACCGACAATAATTCGAACCATGTTATACAAAAAACCATTTCCAACAAAGCGAAAGACTAGCTCATCACCTTGTTCTATTAAATCTATTTCATAAATTGTTCGCACTTTATCCTTTTTATCAGTTTTTGCCGAACAAAATGAAGTAAAATCATGCGTTCCAATAAAATAAGGAATCGCTTTTCGAATGGATTCTATTTGTAATGCATATGGATATTGATATACATAATGTCTACGAAATACATCTGCTTTTTTAGATAACAATACACGATAGCGATATTCTTTTTTTACAACACCATATCGTGCATGAAAGTCTAAAGTTTTTTTCTCAGCCTGCTGCACAACAATATCATCTGGAAGCATTGTATTTAAAGCAGCCATCCATTGCTCTCCTGTTAATGATAACGGTGTATCAAAATGAATGACTTGCCCTTTGGCATGGACAGTGGAATCTGTTCTTCCTGACGCTTGTACACGAACAGGCTCTCCTTTATGCACCTTTTGCAAGGCTTTCTCTATTTCTTGTTGAACAGTACGGTGATTCGGTTGAATTTGGTATCCACAAAAATTCATTCCATCATACGCGACTGTGCATTTTATTCTTTGCATATTCATACTCTCCATTACGATCGAACTAAAATTAAAATACAAGCTAAACCACATAGACTCAAGAGTGTTAATGTATCAAGCCATTTCCATTCTAATTGCCGGAATTTCGTACGGTATCCATTACTTTGATAACCTCGTGCTTCCATAGCAATCGCTAAGTCCTCTGCACGTTTAAACGCACTAATAAATAGTGGTACAAGTAACGAGATAATCGCTTTCAACCTATCTTTTATTGGACCACCTGCAAAGTCTATACCACGAGAAGCTTGTGCTTTCATAATTTTACTCGTTTCATCCATCAAAGTCGGAATAAAGCGCAACGAAATAGACATCATAAGTGCAATTTCATGAACAGGGACTTTTAAACGTTTTAAAGGATGCAATAGTGTCTCCATGCCATCTGTAATTTCAATTGGTGTTGTTGTTAATGTTAAGAGAGTGGTCAGTAAAATAATGACCAAAAAACGAATGGAAATATAAATTCCCTGCTCCAACCCTTTTTCATATATAGAAAACCATCCAAATTGAACGAGTACAGCACCTTCTTTTGTTGTAAAAATATGCAGAAAGAATGTGAATAAAAAAATCCATAAAATAGGCTTTAATCCAGACAGAATATAACGAATCGGCACTTTTGCAAAAAACAAAGCAATGAGTGCATACAAAAATAGCAAGCCATATGAAATTGCATTATTTGCTAAAAATACAACAAATACATATAAAAAAACAATTAACAGTTTTGCACGAGGATCCAGTCTATGAATAGCAGATTCTCCCGGAATATATCTTCCGATAATCAGCTGCTGCATAATGAATCCCCACCTTTTCTAAACAGTTGTATGACTTCATCTGCTAAATCTTCTAAAGACAAGGTGGCTTTTGGTATAGAAATGCCAAATTTCTCTTCAATTTCCCGCTTATACTTCAGCGACATCGGAAGAGACACACCAATTTGTTCAAGTTCGTCTGCATGCGTAAAGACTTCCTCTGATGTTCCTTGCAAAAAGACCGTTCCTTTATGCATGACAACAATGCTTTCTGCATATTTTGCAGCATCCTCCATATTATGTGTCACAAGAATCACCGTAAGGTCTTTTTGCTGGTGAAGATGATAAAACATCTCCATAAGCTCATTCTGGCCCTTTGGATCAAGTCCTGCCGTTGGTTCATCTAATACTAATACCTCAGGCTCCATCGCTAATACACCGGCTATAGCAACACGTCTCATTTGTCCTCCGCTTAATTCAAACGGAGATCGTTCTAATAGTTCTTCTGATAGCCCAACCAATCGAATAGCATCTTTTGCCTTTTGTTTCGCTTCATACTTAGACACACCAAAATTTAAAGGACCAAAACAGATATCTTTTTCCACTGTTTCTTCAAATAACTGATGCTCTGGAAATTGAAAAACAACCCCAACTTTTTTTCGAAGAGGTTTTAATTTTTTTACTTTCTTTTGAGAAGATATTGTATACTCTCCAATGCGAACAGTTCCACTCGTTGGTTGTAATAAACCATTTAAATGTTGGATCATCGTTGACTTACCCGAACCCGTATGACCGATAATCGCATAATATCCACCACTAGGAAACGCAATATCTATGTCGTAAAGGGCTCGTTTTTCAAATGGGGTTTTATATTGATAACGATGCTCTACTTTTTGGAATGTAATCTCCAAAGTTCGTTCACCAAACTTTCCATTGTAAGATGCATTGATTGTAAAGGAATTTCATTGCTTTTCAACAATTCTGCCATTTTCACAGAAAATGGTACGTCTAAACCGATTTCTTTCAGCATTTTCGGTGATCGAAAAATATGCTCAGGCGTTCCTTCTTCTAATATTTCTCCACGATTTAAAATAATAATACGATCCGACTGCGCTGCTTCCTCTAAATCGTGAGTAATTGAAAGAACTGTAACCCCTTTCGTACGAACAAGATCTCTTACTGTTTCTACCACTTCTCTACGGCCTTGTGGGTCAAGCATAGATGTTGCTTCATCTAATACTAAAATAGACGGCTGAAGTGCCAATACGCCCGCAATTGCAACGCGTTGCTTTTGCCCACCTGATAAATAATGAGGTTCTTCATTTTGAAACTCTTCCATTCGAACGAGCTCCAAAGCGTGCTTCATACGCTCTATCATCAGTTCCCTGGGCATTCCTATATTTTCAAGTCCAAAGACAACGTCATCCTGTACAGTTGTTCCAACAAATTGATTATCTGGATTTTGAAAGACCATTCCAATCTGTTTCCGAATATCCCATACAGTTTCTTCAGATAAAACAAGAGTTTCATTTACAGTAATTGTTCCTGCTGATGGTAAGAACAAGCCATTTAATAACTTTGCAAGCGTGGATTTTCCTGACCCGTTTTGCCCAATAACAGATACCCATTCTCCTTCATATAAAGAGAATGAAACGTCACGCAGGGCGTAAGAAGCAGCTTGAGGATATTGAAATGATATGTTCTCAGCACGAAGCTTCTCTTTTTTCACTCGTGGGCACCCTCTTCCATTATTCAGCCAAATAAAATAAAACTTCCATCAGTGTTTTTTCATCCCGCACTGATGGAAAGCTCTCACCAATCGGACTTTTACGGGCAGTTATCTCCCACCTAACTTCCCCGCTTCTCTCTGAATCTTGAAGTGGGAGTCTAACTGCCCGCAAATAGCGGCATAAACGTTTTCTTCTATACTTAAAAAAAAAGGGCCATGACCAGTTACTTAAAAAGTACTGTCCTGCCCTTTTGCTTGTCATTATACTAACTCGATAATTACCATTGGTGCAGCGTCACCGCGACGTGGACCAATTTTTGCAATACGAGTGTATCCGCCTTGACGCTCAGCATAGCGTGGAGCTACATCAGCGAATAATTTTTGTAATGCATCTTGACCAGTCTCAGCATTAGCAACTTCATTACGAATGTAAGAAGCTGCTTGACGACGAGCATGAAGATCTCCGCGTTTACCTAAAGTGATCATTTTTTCCACTACAGAACGAAGTTCTTTTGCACGAGTTTCTGTCGTTTGGATGCGCTCGTTGATAATTAAATCAGTAGCTAAGTCACGTAACATAGCTTTACGTTGCGCACTTGTACGGCCTAATTTTCTGTATGCCATTCGTAGTTCCCTCCTTTGTTGATGAGTTTAAATCCTCAGTCGTCTTTACGTAAGCCTAAACCTAGTTCTTCTAGTTTATGCTTAACTTCTTCTAAGGATTTACGTCCTAAGTTACGAACTTTCATCATATCTTCTTCTGTTTTGTTCGCAAGCTCTTGTACAGTGTTAATACCTGCACGTTTTAAGCAATTATAAGAACGAACAGAAAGATCAAGTTCTTCAATTGTCATTTCTAGAACTTTTTCTTTTTGATCTTCTTCCTTTTCGACCATAATCTCAGCATTTTGCGCTTCATCAGTTAAACCAACAAAGATGTTTAAATGCTCTGTTAAGATTTTGGCACCTAAAGAGATAGCTTCTTTTGGCCCGATGCTTCCATCCGTCCATACATCAAGCGTAAGCTTATCATAATTTGCCACTTGTCCAACACGCGTCTTTTCCACTTGGTAAGTCACACGTGATACTGGAGTATAAATAGAATCAATAGGAATTACACCTATTGGTTGATCCTCGCTCTTATTTGCATCAGCTGGCGTATACCCACGGCCACGCTTTGCAGTTAAACGCACGCGGAAATGCGCATCCTTTGCTAACGTTGCAATGTATAAATCCGGATTTAAGATTTCAACATCACTATCATGAGTAATATCAGCAGCTGTGACAATACCTTCGCCCTGTACATCGATTTCGAGCGTCTTCTCTTCTTCAGAGTAGATTTTGAGAGCTAACTTTTTCAAGTTTAAGATGATCGTTGTAACGTCTTCTACTACACCCTCAACTGTCGAAAACTCGTGTAATACGCCATCGATTTGGATGGCAGTAACAGCGGCACCAGGGAGTGAGGATAAAAGGATACGACGTAAGGAGTTACCCAAAGTAGTACCATATCCACGCTCAAGCGGTTCAATAACGAATTTACCATACTTAGCATCTTCGTTAAGCTCAACCGTTTCGATTTTTGGTTTTTCAATTTCAATCATTTATTAAACCCTCCTTCAAAACGTCGAAACCTCGGTTAGACATAGGAAATCACCTCTATCTAACCGAAAGTCCCCCTTAGGCAGTTCCCGATTGTGCACAACAAGCGATGTTTCTGTACGAAATTTCTCGATAATGCATCATATCCATTATAGACAATAGGGAAAAATCTATACAGAAAAATTATACACGACGACGTTTTGGCGGACGACATCCATTATGAGGTACTGGAGTAACATCTTTAATTGCTGTTACTTCTAGACCTGCAGCTTGAAGCGCACGAATTGCAGCCTCACGACCAGCACCAGGGCCTTTTACAGTAACCTCTAAAGTTTTTAAACCATGCTCCATTGCAACTTTAGCAGCAGTTTCAGCAGCCATTTGTGCAGCGAATGGAGTAGATTTACGAGACCCACGGAAACCAAGTGCACCAGCACTAGACCAAGAAAGCGCGTTACCATGAGTATCTGTAAGAGTTACGATTGTGTTGTTGAAAGTAGAACGAATATGAGCGATACCAGCTTCAATATTCTTTTTCACACGTTTTTTACGAGTGTTTGTTTTACGTGCCATTGTTAGTTCAACCTCCTTTACTTATTATTTCTTTTTATTTGCTACTGTACGACGTGGACCTTTACGTGTACGAGCATTGTTTTTAGAGTTTTGACCACGAACTGGTAAACCACGACGGTGACGAAGACCACGGTAAGAACCGATCTCCATTAGACGTTTAATGTTAAGAGAAACTTCACGACGAAGGTCTCCTTCAACTTTGATACGATCGACGATATCACGGATACGTCCTAATTCGTCTTCAGTTAAATCGCGAACTCGTGTTTCTTCAGAAACACCAGCTTCAGCAAGAATTTTTTCAGCAGTTGTGCGACCAATGCCGAATACGTAAGTTAAAGAAATAACAACGCGTTTGTCACGAGGAATATCTACACCTGCGATACGTGCCATTCCGAATGCACCTCCTTCTGATTAACCTTGTTTTTGTTTATGTTTAGGGTTTTCACAAATAACCATTACTTTTCCACGTCTACGAATAACTTTACATTTTTCGCAGATCGGCTTAACTGACGGTCTTACTTTCATGTCTCGAACCTCCTTAAAGATTACGGAGTGCTATATTATTTAAAGCGGTACGTGATACGACCACGATTTAAATCATACGGAGATAATTCTACCGTAACTTTATCTCCTGGTAAAATACGAATGAAGTTCATACGGATTTTACCAGAAACGTGAGCCAATACAACATGCCCATTCTCTAATTCTACTTTGAACATAGCATTTGGCAACGTTTCAATAACGGTACCTTCGACTTCAATTACATCATCTTTAGCCATTCAATGTTCTCCCTTCTTCAAATCAGTAACATTCTACACTGTTCTGAAATTCCGGAGAGCCAGCTACCTATAAAGTGGTAAGGATTTCGTATCCTGCTTCTGTAAGAGCAATCGTGTGCTCAAAATGTGCACACCATTTACCATCTACCGTTACCACTGTCCAGTCATCAGATAGTGTTTTTACATATCGTCTTCCTTGGTTCACCATCGGCTCAACACAAATGACCATTCCCGGTTTTAATCTAGGGCCTTGATTCGGTGGACCATAGTGTGGGATTTGTGGGTCTTCATGTAAGTCTTGCCCGATTCCGTGACCGACATACTCCCTAACGATCGAGAATCCATTATCTTCAACATACGTTTGAATCGCATGTGAAACATTAGATAATCGTTCGCCCGGTTTTGCGTGTTCTAGACCAAGATACAACGATTTTTCTGTGACATCAAGTAGCTTTTGAACAGATTCGGAAATGTTTCCTACTGGATACGTCCATGCAGAATCTCCATGGTATCCATTATATTTCGCACCAATATCGATACTAATAATATCGCCTTCTTGGAGCTTGCGCTTTCCTGGAATCCCGTGTACAAGCTCTTCGTTTACCGAAGCACAAATGCTTCCCGGAAATCCGTTGTATCCTTTAAAAGATGGCGTGGCGCCATATTTTAGAATCGTTTTTTCCGCTATTTGATCGAGCTCTTTCGTTGTAATTCCTGGGGCAATATGCTTTTTTAACTCTTGATGAGTTAAAGCAACAATCTTGCCAGCTTCTCGCATAATCTCGATTTCGCGAGGAGTTTTGCAAATAATCATTACGCTAAGCCTCCGATGAGAAGATCGACATCAGCAAATACTTTATCGATATCTTGCTCACCATTAATGCTTTTTAAGTAACCAAGCTCTTCGTAGAAATCAAGCAACGGCTTTGTTTGCTTAATATTCACTTCTAAACGATTTGCTACAGTTTCTTCGTTGTCATCAGAACGCTGATATAACTCGCCACCACATTTATCACATACGCCCTCTTTTGCTGGCGGATTGAATTCTAAGTGGTAAGTCGCACCGCACTCTTTACAAATGCGACGGCCTGTTAAACGTTTTAACAGCAATCCTGAATCCACATTAATGTTTAAAACATAATTGATCTTTTTGCCAAGATCTTTCATGATTTCTTCAAGAGCTGACGCTTGTGCAACTGTTCGTGGAAAGCCATCTAATAAGAAGCCTTTTACGCAGTCTTCTTGGCTTAAACGCTCACGCACGATTCCGATTGTAACTTCATCTGGTACAAGTGCTCCTTTATCAATAAAGGACTTCGCTTGTAAACCAAGTTCAGTTTCATCTTTCATAGCAGCACGGAACATATCTCCTGTTGAAATGTGAGGGATGTCATACTTGGCAACAATCTTTTCGGCTTGTGTGCCTTTACCAGCACCTGGAAGCCCCATTAGAATTAAGTTCATCTGTATTCCCCCTCATCAATGAGCATGTAGGGAAGATGCCTCTTCCCACTTACTCACTGTTTGATAAACCCTTTGTAATGGCGTTTTACTAATTGACTTTCGAGCTGTTTCATTGTCTCTAAAGCAACACCGACAACAATCAGTAAACTCGTTCCACCAATCTGAGCAGATTGTGGCAGATTTGCAATTTGAATAAATAAAACAGGTAGAATTGCAATTGCCGCTAAGAAAATTGCACCTACAAAGGTCAAACGATACAAGATCTTTGTTAGATATTGTTCTGTATTCTTACCCGGACGAATACCAGGAACATATCCACCTTGTTTATTTAAGTTTTCAGCCATCTGTTCAGGATTCACTTGAACAAATGCATAGAAATATGCAAAGGCAATAATTAGTGTAACATATATGATCATACCCACTGGATGAGTATAGTTAAAGTTCTTAATAATCCACTGCGATATTTCATATTTCGGGAAAAACTGTGCAATAGTCGGAGGCGTAATCAAGAATGAAACAGCAAAAATTACTGGAATAACACCAGCACTATTTACCTTAAGTGGTAAATGAGTGTTTTGTGCTCCAGTATAACCACCATTTCCAGTTACGCGCTTCGCATATTGAATCGGGATTTTTCTAACAGCTTGTTGAATGTAAATAACACCAACAATAACCGCTAACACAGCTAACAAAATTAAACCAACTTTTACGATACGGATGAACAAGTCTTCTCCGGCATTTTGGAACTGCTGTGCATACACTTGACTTATAGTATTTGGGATAGCTGCGGTAATACCTGCAAAGATAATAATAGAAATACCGTTTCCTACTCCCTTTGCAGTAATCTGCTCACCTAACCACATTAGAAATGCAGTTCCGGCAGTCAGCACCGTAGCAATATATAAGTATGTTGACCAGCTAGGATCCGTAATTAACTGTCCACCTGCCATACCGTTAAAACCGATTGACATACCAAGTGCTTGAATAAAAGCAAGAACAATTGTAAAGTAGCGGGTAAACTGATTTAACTTACGACGGCCCATTTCCCCTTGTTTTGACCATTCCGTAAATTTAGGAACAACATCCATCTGCAATAATTGCACGATGATGGATGCTGTAATGTACGGCATGATTCCCATCGCAAAGATGGAGAATTTTTTCAAGGCTCCGCCGCCAAATGTATTCAGAATACCCAATACATTCAACTGGTCTTGCGCTCTCAGTACATCTGCATTTGTATGAGGCACTGGGATGAACGTGCCAATCCGAAACACGATTAACATCGCTAAAGTGAACAATATTTTATTTCTTATCTCAGCAACGCGCATAAAGTTGGAGATTGTGCGAAACATTAGATCACCTCAACTGTTCCGCCAGCCGCTTCAATCGCTTCTTTTGCAGTTGAAGAGAACTTGTGAGCTTTAACAGTAAGCTTTTTCTCTACTGCACCGTTTGCAAGAATTTTAACACCGTCATTTAATTTGCTGATAACGCCAGTCTCAAGCAATAATTCAGGTGTTACTTCTGTACCGTCTTCAAAACGATTTAACGTTGTTAAGTTAACGATAGCAAACTCTTTACGGTTAATGTTTGTGAAGCCGCGTTTTGGTAAACGACGGAATAATGGAGTTTGACCACCTTCAAAACCAAGACGAACACCGCCACCAGAACGTGCGTTTTGTCCCTTATGGCCTTTTCCAGCAGTTTTACCATTACCAGAACCGATACCACGACCTACACGGTTACGAACTTTACGAGAACCTTCTGCAGGTTGTAATTCATGAAGTTTCATTCCCAGGCACCTCCTTATATTAATGAGTTATCATTAAGCTTCTTTTACAGTTACAAGGTGAGAAACTTTGTTGATCATACCGCGAATAGCAGGAGTTTCTTCCTTAACTACAGTTGAATTCAACTTTTTAAGACCTAAAGCTTCTACAGTCGCACGTTGATCTTGTGGACGACCAATTACACTACGAGTGAGGGTAATTTCTAACTTTTTCGCCATTATGTTTTCCCTCCTTCTTAACCTAGTAGCTCTTCTACAGATTTACCGCGTAATTTTGCAACATCTTCAGCACGCTTAAGATCTTTTAATCCATTTACAGTAGCACGGATCATGTTAATTGGTGTGTTAGAACCAAGAGATTTAGAAAGAATATCTTGTACACCAGCTAATTCAAGAACCGCACGAACTGGACCACCAGCGATAACTCCAGTACCTTCTGCAGCAGGTTTTAAGAATACTTCACCCGCTCCAAATTGACCGATGATTTCGTGTGGAATTGTTGTACCAACTAATGGTACTTCGATTAAGTTTTTCTTAGCATCTTCGATAGCCTTGCGGATTGCATCTGGTACCTCTTGCGCTTTACCAGTACCGAATCCAACATGACCGTTTTTATCACCAACTACAACCAGTGCAGCGAAGCGGAAACGACGACCACCCTTAACAACTTTCGCAACACGATTTATCGTAACTACACGCTCTTCAAGTTCAAATTTACTTGGGTCAATGCGACGCATCTATTTTCCCTCCTTTGACCATTAAAATTGTAAGCCAGCCTCACGAGCAGCTTCAGCTAAAGCTTTAACACGACCATGGTATAAGTAACCGCCGCGATCAAATACTACTTCTTTAACGCCTTTCTCTACAGCACGTTTAGCAACTAATTCGCCAACTTTAGTAGCAGCATCAGTGTTGCCTGTACCGTTAAGAGTAAGTTCTTTATCAAGAGTAGACGCGCTTGCTAATGTTACACCGTTTACATCATCAATTACTTGAGCGTAAATGTGTTGATTAGAACGGAACACGTTTAAACGTGGACGCTCAGCAGTACCAGCAAGCTTTGCACGTACACGTGCGTGTCTTTTCTTACGAACCGCATTTTTATCAGGTTTAGTGATCATTCTTGTCACTCCTTTCTTTCACCTAACGGGTTTACTTAGCAGTTTTACCTTCTTTACGACGTACAACTTCGCCTTCGTAACGAATACCTTTGCCTTTATATGGCTCTGGAGCACGTACAGCGCGAACGTTAGCAGCGAATTCGCCAACACGTTGCTTGTCGATACCTTTGATTACGATCTTTGTAGGAGCAGGAACTTCAACTTCAAGACCAGCTTCTGGAGTCATCTCAACTGGGTGAGAGTAACCTACGTTTAATACAAGTTTGTCACCTTGTTTTTGTGCACGGTAACCTACACCGATTAATTCAAGTCCGCGAGCGAAACCTGCTGTTACACCTTCAACCATGTTTCCAAGAAGAGCACGAGTTGTTCCGTGTAATGCACGGTGTTCCTTCTGTTCAGAAGGACGTTCTACTGTTAAGATATTTTCTTCAATTTTGATAACCATATCAGCATTGAAAGTACGAGTTAATTCACCTTTAGGGCCTTTTACAGTTACAGTATTATTTTCTGCTACTGTAACTGTAACACCTGCAGGGATTTCAAGAATCTTTTTACCAATACGAGACATGTGGTCACACCTCCGTTCGTTTAAATATTATATTACCAAACGTATGCTACTACTTCTCCACCAGTTTGTAATTGACGAGCATCTTTGTCAGTCATTACGCCCTTAGATGTAGAAACAAGTGCAATACCTAATCCGTTAAGTACACGTGGTACTTCATCAGCTTTTGCATAAACGCGTAAGCCAGGCTTACTGATACGCTTTAATCCAGTGATTACACGCTCATTGTTTACACCGTATTTTAGGAAAATACGAAGGATACCTTGTTTGTTATCCTCGATGTATTCCACATCACGAATGAAACCTTCACGCTTTAGGATTTCAGCGATTTCTTTTTTGATTTTAGAAGCAGGAACTTCTAATTTCTCATGACGTACCATGTTCGCATTACGGATGCGAGTAAGCATATCTGCAATTGGATCTGTCATCACCATGTGTTTTACCTCCTTCCCATTTGTGGGTATTACCAACTAGCTTTTTTAACACCAGGAATTTGACCTTTATATGCAAGTTCACGGAAACAAATACGGCAAAGTTTAAATTTGCGGTATACAGAATGCGGACGACCGCAGCGCTCGCAACGTGTATATTCTTGCACTTTAAACTTAGGAGTACGCTTTTGTTTCGCAATCATAGATTTTTTAGCCACGTTTTCGCCTCCTCTACTTAGCGTTGGCTTCCATTATTTTTGGAATGGCATACCGAATTGTGTTAAAAGTTCACGAGCTTCTTCATCAGTTTTCGCTGTAGTAACGATTACGATGTCCATACCACGAACTTTGCTTACTTTATCATAATCAATCTCAGGGAAAATTAATTGCTCTTTAACACCTAATGTGTAGTTACCACGACCATCGAAAGATTTCTTAGAAACACCACGGAAATCACGTACACGTGGTAAAGAAACTGATACTAATTTGTCGAAGAACTCATACATTTGCTCGCCGCGTAAAGTAACCTTTGCACCGATAGGCATACCCTCACGAAGACGGAAACCTGCGATAGATTTTTTAGCGCGAGTTACAACAGGCTTTTGACCTGCGATTTGTGTTAATTCTTCTACAGCACTGTCTAATGCTTTAGAATTGGATACCGCGTCACCAACACCAGTGTTGATTACGATCTTTTCGATTTTCGGTACTTCCATTACAGATTTATAGTTAAACTTGCTCATAAGAGCAGGAGTAATTTCTTTTTGGAATTTCTCTTTAAGGCGATTCAATGAAGGGACCTCCTTTCATATAGAACTTATTTATCTAATAATTCACCAGATTTTTTTGCAACACGAACTTTTTTACCATCTTCCACTTTGTAACCTACGCGAGTAGGTACACCTGTTTTAGGATCTAATGGCATAACATTAGATACGTGGATAGGTGCTTCTTTCGTGATAATTCCACCTTGTGGATTTAACTGAGATGGCTTAGAGTGCTTCTTAACAACGTTAACACCCTCAACGATAACACGGTTTTCTTTTGGGAAAGCTGCAAGGATAACACCTTGTTTTCCTTTGTCTTTACCACTGATTACCTGTACTTTATCACCTTTTTTTACATGCATCTTACTTCTGCACCTCCTTAGCAAGGCAAGACCTTAAATTATAGAACTTCTGGAGCTAAAGAAACGATCTTCATGAAGTTGTTATCACGTAATTCACGAGCTACTGGTCCGAAGATACGAGTACCACGTGGGCTCTTATCGTCTTTAATGATAACCGCTGCGTTTTCATCAAATTTGATATAAGAACCGTCTGGACGACGAGCACCGCTCTTCGTACGTACTACTACTGCTTTAACAACGTCACCTTTTTTAACAACGCCACCTGGTGTTGCTTGTTTTACCGTAGCAACGATAATATCACCGATGTTTGCGTATTTACGACCAGAGCCGCCTAATACTTTAATTGTTAAAAGTTCACGTGCGCCAGAGTTGTCAGCTACTTTCAAACGAGATTCTTGTTGGATCATGTTATGAAACCTCCCTTCGGACTTAAAATTCCGATTCGTCTATTTAGATAATAACCGCTTCTTCAACGATTTCAACTAAACGGAAACGCTTAGTAGCAGAAAGCGGGCGAGTTTCCATGATTTTTACGATATCGCCAACTTTTGCTTGGTTTTGCTCATCATGCGCTTTGTACTTCTTAGAATACTTAACGCGTTTTCCGTACAAGGAATGAGTTTTGTAAGTTTCAACTAAAACTGTAATCGTTTTGTCCATTTTGTCAGAAACAACACGACCAGTATAAACTTTGCGTTGGTTACGTTCGCTCACTTTGCAAACCTCCCCTCAATTTATCGATTAATTCCGATCTCTCTTTCACGAACTACAGTTTTCATACGAGCAATCGCTTTACGCACTTCACGGATGCGTGTTGGATTCTCTAATTGTCCTGTAGCAAGCTGGAAGCGAAGATTAAACAACTCTTCCTTTAACGCTTTAACTTTTGTTTCGATTTCGGCAGTGGTTAATTCACGAATATCATTAGTTTTCATTAGATTCACCACCATTTTCTTCACGTTTTACGAATTTACATTTCACTGGTAACTTGTGAGCTGCAAGACGTAATGCTTCGCGTGCTACCTCTTCAGATACACCCGCGATTTCAAACATAACCTTTCCAGGTTTTACTACTGCTACCCAACCTTCTGGAGCCCCTTTACCGGAACCCATACGTACTTCTAGAGGTTTAGCAGTGTAAGGTTTAGAAGGGAAAATTTTAATCCAAACTTTACCGCCACGTTTCATATAACGAGTCATTGCACGACGAGCTGCTTCGATTTGACGGTTTGTAATCCAAGAAGCCTCTTGAGATTGTAAACCAAACTCACCAAAATGTACTTCAGCGCCACCTTTTGCACGACCACGCATTTTACCACGATGCTCTCTACGATATTTTACGCGTTTAGGCATTAACATATTATTTTCCTCCTTCCTCAGAAGCTTTCTTTTTTGTAGGAAGGACTTCTCCACGGTAGATCCATACTTTTACGCCTAATTTACCGTACGTTGTATCAGCTTCAGCTGTTGCATAGTCAATATCAGCGCGAAGTGTATGAAGTGGAACAGTTCCTTCACTGTAAGATTCTGCACGAGCGATATCAGCTCCGCCAAGACGACCAGAAACCTGTGTTTTAATACCTTTAGCTCCTGCACGCATAGCACGTTGAATTGCTTGCTTTTGTGCACGACGGAAAGATACACGGTTTTCTAATTGACGAGCGATGTTTTCGCCTACTAATTTAGCGTCAAGATCAGCTCTCTTAACTTCTAAAATGTTGATGTGTACACGTTTACCTGTTAATTGGTTAAGAGCTTTACGAAGTGCTTCAACTTCTGTACCACCTTTACCAATTACCATACCAGGCTTTGCAGTGTGAATTGTAACATTTACACGATTTGCTGCACGCTCGATTTCTACTTTAGAAACAGCAGAATCTTTTAAGCGAACGTTGATGTATTCACGAATTTTGATGTCTTCATGTAAGAATGTAGCATAATCTTTTTCAGCGTACCAGCGAGATTCCCAATCACGAATGACACCGACACGAAGACCAACTGGACTAACCTTTTGACCCATCGATTATCCCTCCTTCTTTTCTGATACCACAACTGTGATGTGGCTTGTGCGTTTGTTAATTTGGCTTGCACGACCCATTGCACGTGGACGGAAACGTTTTAACGTTGGACCTTCGTCAACGAAAACTTTTTCAACAACTAAGTTGTTTACATCCATTTCATAGTTATGTTCTGCATTTGCAATTGCAGATTTTAAAACTTTCTCTACAACTGGAGAAGCAGTTTTTGGTGTGTGGTTAAGGATAGCAATCGCTTCACCCACTTGCTTACCTCGGATTAAGTCTACTACTAAACGAACTTTACGAGGAGCAATACGAACTGTTCTCGCTACTGCTTTAGCTTGCATTGAAGTGCCTCCTCTCATTATCTTCTAGTTTTCTTATCGTCAGCATCATGACCTTTGTACGTACGAGTTGGTGCGAACTCACCTAATTTGTGACCTACCATATCTTCAGTTACGTATACAGGAACGTGTTTACGACCGTCATATACAGCGATTGTATGACCAATAAACTGTGGGAAGATCGTTGAACGACGAGACCAAGTTTTTACAACTTGCTTTTGCTCAGTTTCATTTAACTTTGCAATTTTGTTCATTAAATGATCATCAACAAATGGTCCTTTTTTCAAGCTACGAGCCATTTTGGTGCCTCCCTTCGTGATTGCCGTACGGTTCTAGAGATGAACCGTACTACAACCCCATTATTTTTTACGACGACGAACGATGAATTTGTCAGACGCTTTATTTTTCTTACGAGTTTTGAATCCAAGAGTTGGTTTACCCCATGGAGACATTGGAGACTTACGTCCGATTGGTGAGCGACCTTCACCACCACCGTGTGGGTGATCAACTGGGTTCATTACAGAACCACGAACAGTTGGGCGCTTGCCTAACCAGCGAGAACGACCCGCTTTACCGATTTTAATAAGCTCATGGTGCTCGTTACCTACTTGACCTACTGTAGCGCGGCAAGTAGCTAGCACTAAGCGTACTTCACCAGAAGTTAAACGTACAAGTACGTATTTACCTTCTTTACCAAGTACTTGAGCAGATGTACCAGCAGAACGAACTAATTGTCCACCACGGCCTGGTTTAAGCTCGATGTTATGAACAACTGTACCTACTGGAATGTTGATTAATGGTAATGCATTACCGATTTTAATGTCTGCTTCTGGGCCAGACATGATTTCCATACCTACTTCTAAGTTTTTAGGAGCAAGGATGTAACGTTTTTCACCGTCAACGTAGTTAATTAATGCGATATTCGCAGAGCGGTTTGGATCGTATTCGATCGTAGCAACGCGTCCAGGAATTCCATCTTTGTTACGTTTGAAGTCGATGATACGGTATTGACGCTTGTGTCCGCCACCTTGGTGACGTACAGTGATTTTACCTTGGTTATTACGTCCAGCCTTTTTGCTTAAAGGCGCAAGTAATGATTTTTCCGGTCTATCAGTCGTGATTTCAGCGAAATCATTCGTAGTCATGTTACGACGACCGTTAGTAGTTGGATTATACTTTTTGATTGCCATCTGATTTTCCCTCCTTCTTTAGTAAGAATTAAACTCCTTGGAAGATCTCGATTTCTTTGCTGTCAGCAGTAAGCTTAACGATTGCTTTACGACGACGGTTAGTGAAACCAGCGTGACGACCAACACGTTTTGCTTTTGGTTTGTAGTTCATGATATTTACTTTATCAACTTCAACACCAAAGATAGCTTCTACAGCATCTTTAACTTCCGTTTTATTAGCTTTAACGTCCACATCGAACGTGTATTTTTTTTCAGCCATCATTTCCATAGAACGTTCAGTGATAACTGGGCGCTTAATGATATCACGAGGATCTTTCATTATGCAAGCACCTCCTCTACTTTTTCCACTGCCGCTTTTGTCATGATTAGCTTATCATGATGAAGCACGTCTAAAACGTTTACGCCATCAGCAGTGATTACTGTTACTCCAGGAATATTGCGAGCAGATAACTCAACAGCTTCGTTTACATCAGCAGTTACGATAAGAGCTTTCTTCTCAACAGTTAATCCTTTAAGAACTGCTACCATGTCTTTTGTTTTTGGTGCATTTAACACTAAGTCTTCAAGAACTACGATGTTGTTCTCAACTACTTTAGTAGCTAATGCAGATTTAATAGCTAAGCGACGAACTTTTTTAGGTAGTTTGTATGCATAGCTTCTTGGTGTAGGTCCGAATACCGTACCACCACCACGCCATTGAGGAGAGCGGATAGAACCTTGACGAGCACGTCCAGTTCCTTTTTGACGCCATGGTTTGCGACCTCCACCGCGCACTTCAGAGCGAGTTTTTACTTTATGTGTACCTTGACGTAAAGATGCACGTTGCATCATTACTGCTTCAAAAAGTACAGCTTCATTTGGTTCGATACCGAAAACAGTTTCAGCTAATTGGATTTCACCAACTTCAGAACCAGTTTGGTTAAATAACTTTACTTTTGGCATTGGGGTTCCTCCTTTCTTATAGAAAATTATTTGCTAGCCTTAACAGCACTACGAACAACTACAAGAGATTTCTTAGCGCCAGGAACGTTGCCTTTTACTAACAGTAAGTTGCGTTCTACGTCAACTTGAACGATTTCTAAATTTTGAATAGTGACTTGGTCTCCACCCATACGTCCAGCAAGCTTTTTGCCTTTAAATACACGGTTCGGAGCAACAGGGCCCATTGAACCAGGACGACGGTGATAACGAGATCCGTGAGACATAGGTCCGCGAGATTGTCCGTGGCGTTTGATAGCACCTTGGAAACCTTTACCTTTAGAAATACCTGTTACATCTACAGTTTCACCTGCAGCGAAAACTTCTACTTTTACCTCTTGACCAACTTCTTGTCCTTCCACGTCCGCATCGCGAAGTTCGCGAATGAAGCGCTTAGGAGCAGTAGTTGCTTTAGCAACGTGACCTTGTTCAGGTTTGTTAGCTAATTTTTCGCGCTTGTCAGCAAAACCTAACTGAATTGCATTGTAGCCATCAGTTTCAACAGTTTTCTTTTGAAGAACAACGTTTGGAGTTGCTTCGATAACAGTTACAGGAATTAGCTCGCCGTTTTCAGCAAATACTTGAGTCATACCGATCTTTTTTCCTAAGATTCCTTTGGTCATGAGTTACACCTCCTACATTTTAACTTATATAAATTATAGTTTGATTTCGATATCTACACCAGATGGTAAGTCTAAACGCATTAAAGAGTCTACTGTTTGTGGAGTAGGGCTCACGATGTCGATTAGACGTTTGTGCGTGCGCATTTCGAATTGCTCACGAGAATCTTTGTATTTATGAACCGCACGAAGAATCGTGTAAACAGTTTTTTCAGTTGGTAATGGGATTGGACCAGAAACTGTCGCCCCAGAACGCTTAGCTGTTTCTACAATTTTCTCAGCTGACTGATCAAGAATACGGTGATCGTAAGCTTTTAAACGAATACGAATTTTTTCTTTTGCCATTATTTTCCCTCCTTCGTTCGCCTATTTTAAAAATAGACATTCTCCATGGAAATTTCCACACACTCGCCATGGCAAAGCGGCCGGGTGTGTCAGCAACCTTCCACTTCATCGCAGTCAAAGACCAACATTGTTTATTATACAATGTTATTCGTCCAGATGCAAGCATTTTTTGTTTGCATCTGCTTTTCTCTACTTTTGCTATTATACATGGCACTTTAAAGAATTTCAAGTTTTCATCTGTTGTAATTCTTTTTACAGTTTTTGGTTGAATGATTTTGTGGTTTATATATTATAGAAGAAACTCGTCAAAGCTTAAAAATAGATCTTTATCTATTATAAATTGAAACTTCCATCAGTAGGCTTTCTTCCTCTGCCCGTCTTCCTCACTTCTCTCTCAATTTTGAGGTGAGGGCTTACTACTCACAAATAGCCGGATAAATAAAAAACCCAAGGGAAAATCCCTTGGGTTTCATATATCAGTTAAGATTACTCAACGATAGTTGCAACTACACCGTAACCTACAGTACGTCCACCTTCACGAATAGAGAACTTAGTTCCCTCTTCGATCGCGATTGGAGCGATAAGTTCGATAGTCATTTCGATGTTGTCACCAGGCATTACCATTTCAGTACCTTCTGGTAATTGGATGATACCAGTTACGTCAGTTGTACGGAAATAGAATTGTGGGCGGTAGTTAGCGAAGAATGGAGTGTGACGTCCACCTTCTTCTTTAGATAAAACGAAAACTTCAGCTTTGAATTTAGCGTGAGCTTTTACAGAGCCAGTTTTAGCAAGAACTTGTCCACGTTGGATCTCTTCACGAGCAACCCCACGAAGTAGAGCACCGATGTTGTCTCCAGCTTGAGCTTGGTCAAGAAGCTTACGGAACATTTCTACACCAGTTACAGTTGTAGATTTGTTTTCTTCAGTGAAACCGATGATTTCTACTACGTCACCAACTTTAACGATACCGCGCTCTACGCGACCAGTAGCAACTGTACCACGACCTGTGATAGAGAATACGTCCTCAACAGGCATTAAGAATGCTTTTTCAGTGTCACGTTCTGGAGTTGGGATGTAAGCATCAACTTCGTTCATTAATTCAATGATTTTTGCTTCCCACTCAGCATCTCCTTGAAGAGCTTTAAGAGCAGAACCTTTAATTACAGGGATGTCATCGCCTGGGAAGTCGTATTCAGATAATAGATCGCGAACTTCCATTTCTACTAATTCTAATAACTCTTCGTCGTCAACCATGTCGCATTTGTTTAAGAATACAACGATGTAAGGAACACCTACTTGACGAGAAAGAAGGATGTGCTCACGAGTTTGAGGCATTGGGCCATCAGCAGCAGATACTACTAAGATACCGCCGTCCATTTGAGCAGCACCAGTGATCATGTTTTTAACATAGTCAGCGTGACCTGGGCAGTCAACGTGTGCATAGTGACGAGTTTCAGTTTCGTACTCAACGTGTGCAGTTGAGATTGTGATACCGCGCTCTCTTTCTTCTGGAGCAGCATCGATTTGGTCGTAACCTTTCGCTTCAGCACCACCAGCTTTTGCAAGAACTGTAGTGATAGCAGCAGTTAATGTAGTTTTACCATGGTCAACGTGGCCGATTGTACCAATGTTAACATGTGGTTTAGAACGTTCGAATTTAGCTTTTCCCATTCTAAATTCCTCCTTAGTTATATAGGTTATTTTATATTCAGACTAGAAAGTAAGGGGCCTAAGCCCCGCTGCTTTCTAAGCTTACATAAGTAGTTATACTTGAACAATCGATAAAAATCAATTATTCACCTTTATTTTTTTTAATAATTTCTTCTGAAACAGACTTCGGTACTTCTTCATAATGATCAAATGTCATTGAGAATGTTCCGCGTCCTTGAGTGTTAGAACGTAATGCCGTTGCATAACCGAACATTTCAGAAAGTGGAACCATAGCGCGAACAACTTGTGCGTTACCGCGAGCTTCCATACCTTCTACACGTCCACGACGAGATGTAACGTCACCCATAATGTCACCCATGTACTCTTCAGGAATTACAACTTCAACTTTCATCATTGGCTCAAGAATTACTGGGCTACATTTAGAAACCGCAGCTTTAAGGGCCATAGATGCAGCGATTTTGAACGCCATCTCAGAGGAGTCAACATCATGGTAAGATCCGTCAACTAATGCAGCTTTAATGTCTACTACAGGATATCCTGCAAGTACACCATTTTTAAGCGCATCTTCAAGACCTGCTCCTACAGCTGGGATGTATTCACGTGGAACTACACCACCGACGATCTTGTTTTGGAATTCGAATCCTTTACCTTCTTCGTTAGGTTCAAACTCAATCCAAACGTGACCGAATTGTCCACGACCACCAGATTGACGAGCGAACTTACCTTCAACTTTCGCAGAAGCGCGGAAAGTCTCACGGTATGCTACCTGAGGAGCACCAACGTTTGCTTCCACTTTGAATTCACGGCGCATACGGTCAACGATGATATCAAGGTGAAGTTCACCCATACCAGCGATGATTGTTTGGCCAGTTTCTTGGTCAGTGTGAGCACGGAATGTTGGATCTTCTTCAGAAAGCTTAGATAATGCTGTACCCATTTTATCTTGGTCAGCTTTAGATTTTGGTTCGATAGCTACAGAGATAACTGGCTCTGGGAATTCCATAGACTCAAGGATAACAAGGCTCTTCTCGTCACAAAGAGTATCACCAGTTGTAGTATCTTTTAACCCTACAGCAGCAGCGATGTCACCAGCATAAACTGTTGAAATCTCTTCACGGCTGTTTGCGTGCATTTGTAGGATACGACCTACACGCTCACGCTTACCTTTAGTTGAGTTTTTCACGTAAGATCCAGAGTTTAATGTACCAGAGTACACACGGAAGAACGTTAATTTACCAACATAAGGGTCAGTCATAATTTTGAACGCTAGAGCTGCGAATGGCTCTTCATCGCTAGATTTACGTTCTACTTCTTCATCTGTATCCGGAACAATACCTTTAATAGCAGGTACGTCAAGTGGAGATGGAAGGTAGTCGATAACTGCATCTAACAGAATTTGAACACCTTTGTTTTTGAATGCAGAACCACAGATTACTGGGAAGAATTCAACAGAAGTTGTAGCCTTACGGATACCAGCTTTAAGCTCTTCTACAGTGATTTCTTCACCTTCTAGGTACTTCATCATCATTTCTTCATCAAGCTCTGCTACCGCTTCGATAAGTTTTCCGCGGTATTCATCAGCTAATTCTTTATGTTCTGCAGGAATTTCAACACGTTGGATATCTGTTCCTAAGTCGTTTGTGTACATGTATGCACACTCTTCTACTAGGTCGATAATTCCCGTAAATTGATCTTCAGCACCGATTGGTAACTGAATTGGATGAGCGTTTGCTTGTAAACGGTCATGAATTGTTCCTACAGAGTATAAGAAGTCTGCACCGATCTTGTCCATTTTGTTAACGAACACGATACGTGGTACACCGTAAGTAGTAGCCTGACGCCAAACAGTTTCTGTTTGTGGTTCTACACCAGATTGCGCGTCAAGTACTGCTACAGCACCGTCAAGTACGCGTAAAGAACGTTCTACTTCTACAGTGAAGTCTACGTGTCCTGGAGTGTCAATGATGTTTACACGGTGACCCTTCCATTGAGCAGTAGTTGCTGCAGAAGTAATTGTGATACCACGCTCTTGCTCTTGCTCCATCCAGTCCATCTGAGATGCACCTTCGTGAGTTTCACCGATTTTGTGAATGCGGCCTGTGTAGTACAGGATACGCTCAGTTGCTGTTGTTTTACCAGCATCGATGTGAGCCATGATACCAATATTACGAGTGTTTTCTAAGGAGAACTCTCTAGTCATTTGGTGTCTTTCTCCTTCCTAATACGGATTGGATTTTTTTATTTTAAGTAGCAAAAAAGCCACTTTATTTTGTTACATATGTCAGTATGTCTAGTACCCTCATTATGTAAAACGAGCGCCCATTGAAAGGGAGAGGTACTCTCCCTCTCCACACTTCCATAAGCGACAAATAAAGCGGTTTATGCTTATAGCTATTTTTCGTTGAATCCTACCAACGGTAATGAGCAAATGCTTTGTTAGCTTCTGCCATTTTGTGAGTGTCTTCACGTTTCTTAACAGATGCACCACTGTTGTTAGCAGCATCTAAGATTTCGTAAGCTAAACGCTCTTCCATAGTTTTTTCACCACGAAGACGAGCATAGTTTACTAACCAACGAAGACCTAAAGTTGTACGGCGTTCTGGACGAACCTCAACTGGAACTTGGTAGTTAGCACCACCAACACGACGAGCGCGTACTTCAAGAACAGGCATGATGTTCTTAAGAGCTTGCTCGAATACTTCCATTGGTTCGTTACCAGTACGTTCACGAACGATATCGAACGCATTATAAAGAATTGTTTGAGATTTACCTTTTTTACCGTCAACCATCATTTTGTTGATTAGGCGTGTTACAAGTTTAGAATTGTACATTGGATCTGGTAACACGTCACGTTTCGCAACAGGTCCTTTACGAGGCATATTGAGTTCCTCCTTTCAGTTCAGTTTTATTATTTCTTAGCAGCTTTTGGTCTCTTAGTACCATATTTAGAACGTCCTTGCATACGTTTGTCAACACCAGCAGTGTCAAGCGCACCACGAACGATGTGGTAACGTACCCCTGGTAAGTCTTTTACACGACCACCGCGAATTAATACTACGCTGTGTTCTTGTAGGTTATGACCGATACCTGGGATGTAAGCAGTAACCTCGATACCATTTGTTAAACGTACACGAGCGTATTTACGTAACGCTGAGTTCGGTTTCTTTGGAGTCATTGTACCAACACGAGTACATACACCACGTTTTTGAGGTGCAGAGATATCAGTTGCTTTTTTCTTTAAAGAGTTGAAACCTTTGTTTAACGCAGGTGATTTAGATTTCCATACTTTATCAGTACGTCCATTTCTCACTAATTGGTTAATAGTAGGCATTATTTTATCCTCCCTTCGCACGTTTGTATGACCACATATCCAGGTGGTTCATTATTAGTTGAAAACAAAGTTTTTGCAAGGGAGAGCGAATGCTCTCTCCTCACAAAAACAGTTTTAACTTGTTATTCCTATCGCTGAAGCTCCTACCGCATCTCATTCATTTTCATGCTGAGATCCAGTTTTTAAAAAGTACGTTATGTTGCACTGCAAAAGCTATCGCAACGTTCTAACTATACCGTGTTGAATTACATTCAACGTTTATTTAGGAGCAACCTTGCTTATATTAACATTTCGCATTGCATAATGTCAACTAGGATTATCTGTTTTTATACAAAATTTACGACGGAAAATTTTAGTTTTCTACGTAAACCTCGTCATTTTCTACATTTATTTCTTCTTTTGCTGTTTTTACAAGATCTACTCTGCGGTAACGATTCATACCTGTACCAGCCGGAACAAGTTTACCAATAATAACATTTTCTTTCAGACCAAGAAGTTCATCGCGCTTACCTTTAATTGCCGCATCAGTTAACACACGAGTTGTTTCCTGGAATGATGCTGCAGATAAGAATGAATCTGTTTCAAGTGAAGCCTTTGTAATACCAAGAAGGATTGGACGTGCTGTTGCTGGTTGTTTACCTTTAAGCAACACTTTCGCATTTGCATCTGTGAACTGATGAATATCCAGTAATGTTCCTGGTAATACATCTGTTTCACCAGCATCGATTACACGAACTTTGCGAAGCATTTGACGAACCATTACTTCAACGTGTTTATCTCCAATTTCTACCCCTTGCATACGGTATACCTTTTGTACTTCACGAAGCAGGTATTCTTGGACTGCTGTAATATCTGTTACTTTCAGTAATTCTTTCGGATCGATAGAACCTTCTGTAAGTTCTTTACCGTGTTCAATGCGGTGTCCTGGAGCTACTTTTAGACGAGCGCCATAAGGAATTACATACGTACGAGCTTCTACATCACCTTGTACAACAACCTCTTGGCGATCTTTCACATCGTTAATCGCTGCAACGACACCGTCGATTTCACTGATAACCGCTTGACCTTTCGGATTACGCGCTTCGAAAATCTCTTGAATACGCGGTAAACCTTGTGTGATATCGTCTCCAGCAACCCCACCTGTATGGAATGTACGCATCGTTAACTGTGTACCTGGCTCACCGATAGATTGAGCTGCGATAATACCAACCGCTTCGCCTACTTCTACATCTGTACCAGTAGCTAAGTTGCGACCGTAACATTTCTTACATACGCCGTGGCGTGTGTTACATGTAAATGCAGAACGGATGTACAATTGTTCAACGCCTGCTTTTTCAATGATATGAGCGATATCTTCTGTAATTAATTCATTTTCGCGAACTAACACTTCGCCTGTTTCTGGATGCTTCACAGTTTTTCTTGCGAAACGTCCTACAAGACGATCGTATAAGGACTCGATAATTTCGTTTCCTTCTTTAATTGCGCCAATTAATAAGCCGCGGTCTGTTCCACAATCGTCTTCACGAACGATAACATCTTGTGCAACGTCAACAAGACGACGAGTTAAGTAACCAGAATCCGCAGTCTTAAGTGCTGTATCGGCAAGACCTTTACGCGCACCATGTGTAGAGATGAAGTACTCGAGTACCGTTAAACCTTCGCGGAAACTTGATTTGATTGGAAGTTCGATAATACGACCAGATGGGTTAGCCATCAAACCACGCATACCAGCAAGCTGAGTGAAGTTCGATGCGTTACCACGGGCACCAGAGTCACTCATCATGAAGATCGGGTTGCGCTTATCTAAGGTTTTCATCAGTTTTCCTTGGATAACATCTTTTGCATTACTCCAAATAGAGATAACACGATCATAACGTTCTTCCTCTGTAATTAAACCGCGACGGAATTGCTTAATTACTGTATCTACTTTTGCTTGCGCCTCATGCAAGATTTCTTCTTTTTCACCTAATACAAGGATATCCGCCACACCAACTGTAATACCAGCTTTTGTAGAGTATTTAAATCCTAGATTTTTCATGCGGTCAAGCATGCGAGATGTTTCAGTAATTTTGAAACGTTTAAATACTTCAGCAATGATATTACCAAGAATTTTCTTGCTAAATGGTGCCACTTCTTCGCGACTAGCAATAATTTCTCTTACGTTAGCGCCTTTTTCAACAAAGTATTCCACTGGAGTTTCTTTCTCCAAGTTTGTTCTTGTTGGTTCGTTAATGTAAGGGAAAGATTTCGGTAAGATTTCATTGAATATTAACTTACCAACTGTTGTTAACAACAGTTTGCTGTTTTGCTCTTCTGTAAACGTTTCGTTGTTTACAGAGCTTGCTGCAACAGCAACACGAGTATGCAAGTGTACATATCCGTTTTGGTATGCAATTAATGCTTCGTTCGTATCTTTGAAAATCATACCTTCACCAATTGCACCTGCACGTTCAAGCGTTAGGTAGTAGTTACCTAATACCATATCCTGAGATGGTGTAACAACTGGTTTTCCGTCTTTCGGGTTCAAGATATTTTGTGCAGCTAACATAAGAAGACGAGCTTCTGCTTGCGCTTCTGATGATAACGGAACGTGAACCGCCATTTGGTCACCGTCAAAGTCCGCGTTGTATGCAGTACATACAAGTGGATGAAGACGAATTGCACGACCTTCTACTAATGTAGGTTCAAACGCTTGAATACCAAGACGGTGAAGCGTTGGAGCACGGTTTAGAAGTACAGGGTGTTCTTTAATTACAGACTCTAAAACATCCCAAACTTCAGGCTGTACTCGCTCAATTTTACGTTTAGCACTCTTAATGTTGTGTGCTAATCCTTTTCCTACCAACTCTTTCATTACAAAAGGTTTGAACAATTCAAGCGCCATTTCTTTTGGCAGACCGCATTGGTACATTTTTAAGTTCGGTCCTACAACGATAACGGAACGACCAGAGTAGTCAACACGTTTACCTAATAAGTTTTGACGGAAGCGTCCTTGCTTACCTTTTAACATATGAGAAAGAGATTTTAATGGACGGTTACCAGGTCCAGTAACTGGACGGCCACGACGACCATTATCGATTAAAGCATCTACTGCTTCTTGTAACATACGCTTTTCGTTTTGGACGATGATGCTTGGTGCACCTAAGTCTAATAAACGTTTTAAACGATTGTTACGGTTAATTACACGACGGTATAAGTCGTTTAAGTCAGAAGTTGCAAAACGCCCACCATCTAGCTGTACCATTGGACGAAGCTCTGGTGGGATAACTGGAAGAACATCTAGAATCATCCAAGATGGTTCGTTTCCAGAGTTACGGAATGCTTCTAATACTTCTAGACGTTTAATAGCACGAGTACGACGTTGTCCTTGTGCTGTTTTTAACTCTTCCTTTAAGAAGTCTACTTCTTTATCTAAATCGATATCTTGTAATAACTTCTTAATTGCCTCTGCGCCCATAGAAGCTTGGAAAGAGTTTCCGTATCTATCGCGATACGCACGGTATTCCTTCTCCGAAAGAAGTTGCTTCTTATCAAGCGGTGTATCACCGCTTTCTGTTACTACATAAGAAGCGAAATAAATTACTTCTTCAAGCGCGCGAGGGGACATGTCTAAGACAAGTCCCATGCGGCTTGGGATACCTTTGAAATACCAAATATGAGATACAGGAGCAGCTAATTCGATATGACCCATACGTTCACGACGAACTTTCGCACGCGTTACTTCAACGCCGCATCGATCACAAACTACACCTTTATAACGGACACGTTTATATTTACCACAATGACATTCCCAGTCTTTTGTTGGACCGAAAATACGCTCACAGAACAAACCGTCTTTCTCTGGTTTCAATGTACGATAGTTAATCGTCTCGGGTTTTTTTACTTCCCCATATGACCAAGAGCGAATTTTGTCTGGTGATGCAAGTCCAATCTTCATATATTCAAAGTTGTTTACATCTATCAAGGGGCCTACCTCCCTTTTAGTCTACAGGTTATCCCAATTATTCCTTCGTTGTCTCAACTTCGACATTTAATTTATCTGCAGATTGATGATCATCATCGTCATCAGTATCACGCATTTCAATTTCAGTATCGTCGCTAGACATCATCTTAACATCCATACCTAAGCTTTGTAATTCCTTAATCAATACTTTGAATGATTCAGGAACACCTGGTTCTGGAACGTTTTCGCCTTTTACAATCGATTCATACGTTTTCACACGACCAACAACATCATCCGACTTAACTGTTAAGATTTCTTGAAGAGTATAAGCAGCACCGTAAGCTTCAAGTGCCCAAACCTCCATCTCACCGAAACGTTGTCCACCGAACTGTGCTTTACCTCCAAGAGGCTGTTGCGTTACAAGTGAGTATGGTCCAGTAGAACGAGCATGAAGTTTATCATCAACCATGTGTGCAAGTTTAATCATGTACATGACACCAACAGATACACGGTTGTCGAATGGTTCACCAGTGCGTCCATCGTATAGAATTGTCTTTGCATCACGTGCCATACCAGCTTCTTCGATTGTTCCCCACACATCTTCCTCGCGAGCGCCATCGAATACTGGTGTTGCAACGTGGATACCAAGATATCTTGCTGCCATACCAAGATGAAGCTCTAGCACCTGACCGATATTCATACGAGATGGTACCCCTAATGGGTTTAACATGATATCGATTGGTGTGCCATCTGGTAAGTAAGGCATATCTTCTTCCGGTAAAATACGGGAGATAACACCTTTGTTACCGTGACGACCGGCCATCTTGTCACCTTCAGAAATTTTACGTTTTTGAACGATATATGCACGTACAAGTTGATTCACGCCTGGTGGTAATTCATCGCCATCTTCACGGTTGAATACTTTTACGTCTAAGATAATACCGCCGCCGCCGTGTGGTACACGTAGTGATGTATCACGTACTTCACGAGCTTTCTCACCGAAGATTGCATGTAATAGACGCTCTTCTGCTGTTAATTCCGTTACACCTTTTGGCGTTACTTTACCAACAAGAAGGTCTCCGTCTTTTACTTCTGCACCGATGCGAATAATACCGCGCTCATCAAGATTGCGAAGCGCATCTTCCCCTACGTTTGGAATGTCTCGTGTAATTTCTTCTGGTCCTAGTTTTGTATCACGAGCTTCAGATTCATATTCTTCAATATGAATAGAAGTATACACGTCATCTTTTACAAGGCGCTCACTCATAATGATCGCATCCTCGTAGTTATAACCATCCCATGTCATAAAGCCAACAAGCACGTTACGACCAAGTGCAAGTTCACCTTTTTCCATAGAAGGACCGTCTGCAAGAATTTCACCTTTTACAACTTCATCTCCAACACTTACGATTGGGCGCTGGTTGTAACAAGTTCCTTGGTTAGAACGGACGAATTTTAACATTTTATAGCGATCTAAATCACCTTTTACTTTTTGGCCGTCTACTTCGATGTAACGACGTACCCAAACTTCGCGAGCTTCTACGCGTTCAACGATACCAGGGTGTTTACAGATCACTGCAGCTCCTGAGTCTTTCGCTGATACGTACTCCATACCAGTACCTACAATTGGAGATTCTGGGTTCATAAGTGGAACTGCTTGACGTTGCATGTTCGCACCCATTAGCGCACGGTTCGAGTCATCGTTTTCTAAGAACGGAATACAAGCTGTCGCAGCAGACACAACCTGTTTTGGAGAGATATCCATGTAGTCTATGCGTTCGCGTTTTACTACAACGTTCTCGTCACGGAAACGCGCTACAACATCTTCATCAAGGAAGTCCCCTTCTTCAGATAAACGTGCATTTGCTTGGGCAACAACATAGTTGTCTTGTTCATCAGCTGTTAAATAATCCACACGCGTTGTTACACGTCCAGTTTCTGGATCAACACGACGGTATGGTGTTTCAATGAAACCAAATTCATTTACTTTTGCAAATGAAGATAAAGAGTTAATCAAACCAATGTTTGGTCCCTCTGGCGTTTCAATCGGACACATACGACCATAGTGAGAGTAGTGAACGTCACGCACTTCAAAGCCTGCGCGCTCACGCGTTAAACCACCAGGTCCTAAAGCAGATAGTCTTCGTTTATGCGTTAACTCCGCTAATGGGTTTGTTTGATCCATAAACTGAGATAACTGCGAGCTGCCGAAGAACTCTTTAATAGATGCAATAACCGGACGAATATTAATTAATGCTTGCGGCGTAATTGCATTTGTATCTTGAATCGACATTCTCTCACGAACAACACGCTCCATACGAGAAAGACCGATACGGAATTGGTTTTGTAACAATTCCCCTACAGAACGTAGACGACGGTTTCCTAAATGGTCAATATCATCCGTGTCTCCTACTTTATATAGAAGGTTAAAGAAATAGCTAATAGATGCAATAATATCGCCTGGTGTAATATGTTTTACATCGCGATCAATGTTCGCATTACCAATAATATTGATAGAACGCTCTCCATCTGCATCCGGAGCATAAATCTTAATAGATTGCAATTCAACATTGCCTTCTACCACTCCGCCTATCGGCTTCGCAGTTTTAAAGCCAATGTTCTTTTCTAAGTAAGGTAAAATACGATCTAATGTACGACGATCTAAGATTGTTCCTTCTGCCGCTAAAATTTCGCCTGTTTCAGGATCCACCAATGTTTCAGCTAAGCGTTGGTTAAACAATCTGTTTTTAATGTGTAACTTCTTATTAATTTTGTAACGACCTACATTTGCTAGATCATAACGCTTTGGATCAAAGAAGCGAGAAACAAGCAAGCTCTTCGCATTTTCTACTGTTGGTGGTTCACCTGGACGTAGACGCTCATAAATTTCAAGCAATGCTTTTTCTGTGCTATCCGTGTTATCTTTTTCTAGCGTATTGCTTAAGTACTCGTTATCACCTATAAGCTCGGTGATTTCTTGATCAGAGCCAAACCCTAATGCGCGTAACAAAACAGTTACAGGTAGTTTGCGCGTACGGTCGATACGCACATAAACAACATCCTTAGCGTCTGTTTCATACTCTAACCAAGCTCCGCGGTTTGGAATTACAGTAGCAGTAAATCCGCGTTTTCCGTTTTTGTCCACCTTGCCGCTGTAGTATACACTTGGTGAACGAACTAACTGAGAAACAATAACGCGTTCTGCACCGTTAATTACGAATGTTCCTGTCTCTGTCATGAGTGGGAAATCCCCCATGAACACATCTTGTTCTTTCACTTCGCCAGTTTCTTTATTGATTAGACGCACTTTTACACGAAGTGGTGCTGCATACGTCACATCACGCTCTTTACATTCTTCTACAGAATATTTCGGTTCGCCTAAACTGTAGTCGATAAACTCAAGCGATAGATTTCCCGTAAAGTCTTCAATCGGAGAAATGTCTTGGAACATTTCTCGCAAACCCTCATCAAGAAACCACTGATAAGAAGAGGTTTGAATTTCGATAAGATTTGGTAATTCTAATACCTCACTAATACGGGCATAACTTCTTCGTTGGCGGTGGCGTCCGTATTGAACTAGTTGACCTGTCAACTGCTTCACCCCTCAAATCATGAGTATTATAAATGCACAAAAATGTGCAAAATCACAACTAAATACGGCTAACACAAATTGCGTAGCCTTTTTCTCTACAAAGATAGACACGTTGAGTATTTCTAACTGCTCAAAAAGAAAAATGGCTTCTATAAGAAAACCATCATTCTGTTTCATAATCTGCTGATTTTACTATCTTTTCCAAGAGAAGCAAAAATATACATCGTTCTCAACGCAGAAAATCATATATTGGCATCTTATAATGCTAACACAAACCAAAAAAACCGTCAACGTTTTTTTGATTTTATGATATAATATCCTTTTTTCTTTTCTACAACTTCCACAAAGTCGAACGCTTCTTCTAACTTTTTCATCGCGGATGGTGCACCTTGTTTCTTTTGAATCACAATCCAAAGCTCACCGCCTGGCACAAGATAATCCACGGCTTTTTCTAGAATCTCATGTACTACTTGTTTCCCTGCACGAATTGGCGGATTAGATAAAATAGCAGCATATTGCCCACTTACATTTTCATATACACTACTTTGATAAATCTGGACATTCCCAATTCTATTATTAGCGGCATTTTCTTTCGCAAGCTCAAGTGCTCTTTCATTCACATCCACCATATGAACTGTACGCTCTTGAAACTCCTTTGCTAAAGATAAACCAATTGGACCATATCCGCACCCGACATCTAACACATCCCCTTGGACATCCGGCATCTGAAATGCTTCGATTAAAAGACGAGAACCAAAGTCCACTTCATTTTTCGAAAACACCCCGTGGTCAGATAAGAAAACAAATTGAGATCCTCTCAACTTATATTCCCAACGTTTACGATCACTTTTGCTAGAGGGATCGTTAGAAAAATAATGGTCTGCCATATGGCCACCTCTTTTCTTTACAGTTAAAAAAAAAGCCCGCATGAGAGCGAGCTTTTTTTAAAGCTTCAAAAGTTAATTACTTAACTTCTACAGCAGCGCCAACTTCTTCAAGTTTAGCTTTGATTTCTTCAGCTTCTTCTTTAGAAACGCCTTCTTTAACTGCTTTTGGAGTGTTGTCAGCTAATTCTTTAGCTTCTTTTAAGCCAAGACCAGTGATTTCACGAACAACTTTGATAACTTTGATTTTTTGAGCGCCTGCATTAGCAAGTACTACATCAAATTCAGTTTTCTCAGCAGCAGCTTCAGCAGCGCCACCAGCTACAGCTACAGGAGCAGCAGCAGTTACGCCGAATTCTTCCTCGATAGCTTTTACTAAGTCGTTAAGTTCTAATACAGTCATAGATTTAACTGCTTCAATGATTTGTTCTTTAGTCATTGTAAATATCCTCCCTTAAATAGGTTTGTATTGTTTTATCGATAACACATAATTATCTTTTAAAAAATTAAGCGCCTTGCTCTTCTTTTTGATCTGCAACTGCTTTAGTAGCGATTGCAAGACCGCGCATTGGAGCTTGAAGAACGCTAAGAAGCATAGAAAGTAAGCCTTCACGTGATGGAAGAGTAGCGATAGCTTTAACCTCATCAAGTGATACAAGTTTACCTTCGATTACGCCTGCTTTAATTTCTAAAGCTTCATGATCTTTAGCGAAGTCGTTTAATACTTTCGCAGGAGCAATTACATCCTCGTTACTGAACGCGATTGCGTTTGGTCCTGTTAAGAATTCGTTTAACTCAGCTAGTTCAGCAGCTTCTGCAGCACGACGAGTTAAAGAGTTTTTGTAAACTTTGAACTCAACGCCAGCTTCACGTAATGCTTTACGTAATTCTGTTACTTCAGATACTGTTAAACCACGGTAGTCAACAACGATTGTTGATTTACTTTCGCTAAGTTTAGCAGCGATTTCAGTTACAACATGTTGTTTTGCTTCGATTGCTTTAGTCATGTTATTACACCTCCTGTAGATTATATAGAAGATGTACCGAAAGTGCACTAAAAAACCTCCATGCCCAATTGTAGACATGGAGGCATATAGTCACAGAAAAAAATTCCGTTTCGTATATTCACACCTAGGTAGGAAATTAAGCCACATTGGCGCCTACTGTCTACGGTACACTATTTAAATTCACAACATAAATGATTATATTAAAACTTCTTCACGAAGTCAACTTCCAAATTTTACGCGATAGTAGAAACTTCAACGCGTACGCCAGGTCCCATTGTAGAAGCAACTGTTACGTTCTTCATGTAAGTACCTTTTGCAGCAGCTGGCTTAGCTTTTAGAAGAGCATCAGCAACTGTCTCTAAGTTTTCAACTAATTTAGCATCTTCGAAAGATACTTTACCGATTGGCACATGAATGTTACCAGCTTTATCAACGCGGTATTCTACTTTACCAGCTTTGATTTCGTTAACTGCTTTTGTTACGTCGAAAGTAACTGTTCCAGTTTTAGGGTTTGGCATTAAACCTTTAGGTCCTAATACACGACCAAGTTTACCAACTTCACCCATCATGTCAGGAGTTGCTACTACTACGTCAAAGTCAAACCAACCTTGTTGGATTTTGTTGATGTAGTCTGCATCACCTACGAAGTCTGCTCCAGCAGCTTCAGCTTCTTTTAGTTTTTCGCCTTTAGCGAATACTAATACACGTTGTACTTTACCAGTACCGTGTGGAAGAACAACTGCACCACGAATTTGTTGGTCAGCTTTCTTAGGGTCAACACCTAAACGAAATGCAGCTTCTACAGTCGCATCAAATTTAGCTGTGTTTGTTTTCTTTACTAATTCTACTGCCTCTGTTGCAGAGTAAGCAGTTGTACGATCAACAAGCTTCGCAGCTTCTACGTACTTTTTACCTCTTTTAGCCATTTTTATTTCCTCCTCAATGTGGTTTTAGCGGAATAACCTCCCACGTTTACGCCTTCTTTCCGATACAATCGAGGATGTGCGCCCATCCCTTTATTTAAAAAACAACATTCATTTACGATAATAAAGGTTGCGAATTGGAATTCCAGACCCGCAACCTCTTTTACAAAAAAAACAAATCGAATTAGTCTTCGATAACAATGCCCATACTGCGTGCAGTACCTTCAACCATACGCATTGCAGCTTCTACGCTAGCAGCGTTTAGGTCAGGCATTTTAGTTTCAGCGATTTCGCGAACTTTATCACGCTTAACAGTTGCCACTTTATTACGGTTTGGTTCACCAGAACCAGACTCGATACCAGCTACTTTCTTAAGAAGAACAGCAGCAGGAGGAGTTTTAGTAATGAAAGTGAATGAACGGTCTTCAAATACTGTAATTTCAACAGGAATGATTAGACCAGCTTGATCTGCTGTACGAGCGTTGAACTCTTTACAGAAGCCCATAATGTTAACACCCGCTTGTCCTAATGCTGGACCAACTGGTGGAGCTGGGTTAGCTTTACCTGCAGGAATTTGAAGTTTTACCATTTTAATTACCTTTTTAGCCACGAGACACACCTCCTTAAGTCCGTGATGTGGTCAATTGGGCAGTGATTTGCCCTCCCACTTCATATTTTATCTTTAGCGATAAAATCTTTCTCAAAAAACGTCTCCGTTTCCGAAGACGTACTGACTTAAAAGATATTATCACTTTTTACAATTCATTTCAAGTTTCATTTTATAATTTTTCAATTTGGTGGAAATCTAGTTCAACTGAAGTTTCACGACCAAACATATCAACAAGTACTGTTACTCTTTGTTTTTCTAGATCAATTTCATTAATAGCACCTGTGTAATTCGCAAATGGGCCTTCGTTCACACGTACAGTCTCATGAAGTTCAAAGTCAAAGTCAACTACTTCATTTTCCATTCCCATGTGTTTTAAGATTGTAACTACTTCTTCTTCTAATAACGGAGATGGCTTCGAACCTGACCCAGAAGATCCAACAAATCCTGTTACACCTGGTGTATTACGAACAACATACCAAGAATCATCTGTCATGATGATTTCTACCAACACATAGCCAGGAAACACTTTCCTCTTTGTTATTTTTTCTTTTCCGTTTTTCATTTCTACTTCTGTTTCCTCTGGAACAATAACACGGAAAATTTTATCTTGCATAGCCATTGATTCTACGCGTTTCTCTAAGTTTGTTTTTACTTTATTTTCATATCCAGAATAAGTATGGACAACATACCAACGTTTTTCCATTAATTTAGGACGACCGTCCTTCCCTCCCTGACGTACATTTTTTTGTGCAAATGAAAAAACCCGTTCACCGGGCTTTTACACAGTTCGTATAAATAACATTAACATTATATCATGTATAAGCGCTTCTTATTCAAGAATTAAACGAATTAAAGAAGAAATCCCCATATCCACTACCGCAAAGAAAATTGCACAGAAAGCAACTGTTGCAATTACAGTAAGTGTCGAACGGATTAATTCATCTTTTTTCGGCCAGCTTACTTTTTTCATTTCGCGACCTACATCGCCAAAAAAGTTCGTCAAACGCATTTCCGGGACCTCCAGTGCATAATTACAATTATTTATTTTGTTTCCTTATGAACCATATGCGCATTACACATTTTACAAAATTTCTTTATCTCAAGACGCTCTACTGAGCTTGTATCTTTCATTGTTGAATAGTTTCGATTATTGCATTTTTCACATGCAAGTACAACTTTTTTTCTCACCTGTTACACCAGCCTTGTAACATTATTTCCTTAAAAATGTATCATACAATAAAAGGCAATGTCAATGACGCTTCCCCCCTACTGCAAAAAGAAAAGGAGAGGAAAAAACCTCTCTTTTATATTTCTCTATTAACCTAATATATTTTTAACTCTCAAACTTAAACACCTTAACGTTTAAGTGAAGGTGAGTGAACAGCTGCTGTTTCTCTCATTTCCATATAACGCTCAAGCTTCCGTTTCACTCGCTGCAGGGCATTATCAATGGATTTCACATGACGATTCAATTGCTCTGAAATCTCTTGATACGATCTTCCGTCTAAATATAAAGAAAGCACCTTTCTTTCTAAATCGCTTAATAATTCAGATATTTTTAATTCTATGTCAACATACTCTTCCTGACTAATAATCATTTCTTCAGGATCCGTCATCTTCGCTTCAGATATAACATCTAACAGAGTTCGATCGGATTCTTCATCATAAATTGGTTTATCTAAAGAAACATATGAATTTAAAGGGATATGTTTTTGTCTTGTCGCTGTTTTAATCGCGGTGATAATTTGACGTGTAATACACAATTCCGCAAAAGCTTTAAAGGAAGACAGCTTGTCCTCTTTATAATCACGAATCGCCTTAAATAATCCAATCATACCTTCTTGGATAATATCTTCACGATCAGCGCCAACCAAAAAGTAAGATCTTGATTTTGCACGAACAAAATTTTTGTACTTATGAATTAAATACTCTAGCGCATCAACATTACCTTGTCGTACTAATTCAACTATCTCTTCATCCTCTAAACTACTAAATGTAACATTGTTGCCGCTTACGAAGTCTGTTTCCAATCTGATCCCTCCGACCGCTAGTTATTTAGCAATATTATACAGTAAGCACTTGAAGAGCGTCAATGTTTCAACGCCCTCCTCGTCTTAATTTTTCTAACTTTTCTGTAACTTCTTCACTAAATATCGTCCGCATCGCCGGTTGTTCTTCTTTTGTTTTCTTCGTTTCACGACGCACTCTTCGTTCCATCGCCTGAACTTCTATCTCTAACTCACGCGCTGATTTACGCAGAGCACCCTGCCCAAAAATGGCCCACTGCTCTGTGTAATCAGACGTCGCAACATAAATCCGTGTATTAATATTACGCAGCTCAATTGCGAGCTGCTCAATTTTTTCATCCGCCGTTTGGTTTTTCCTTGTAAAGATTACATCTACACGCGCTTGCTTCATCTTCTTTTCAATTCCATAAACAGAATATGCATCAAAAACAATCATTACTTTCGTGCCTGTATATCCTTGATAATCTGCCATTTTGTCAATAAGCAAATCTCGTGAAGCTTGTAAGTCTACATCCCTTAGCTTTTTCAAGTCTGCCCAAGCTCCAATAATATTGTAACCGTCAACGATTAAAATATCATTCATTTTTATTCACCGATTGGGTGACGTTTCCGATACACTTCATACATTAACAAGCTAGCAGCAACTGAAGCATTTAAGGAGGTAACTTTACCAGCCATCGGTAAATGAATCAAGAAGTCACATTTCTCGCCGATAAGGCGGCTCATGCCTTTCCCTTCACTTCCAATCACTAAACCAATTGGCATCTTTCCATCTAAATTACGATAGTCATCTTTCCCTTTTGCATCTGTACCGGCAATCCAAAGCCCGCGCTCTTTCAATTCATCAATCGTTCTTGATAGATTTGTAACGCGAGCTACAGGAACATACTCAATCGCGCCCGTAGAAGCCTTTGCAACTGCCGCTGTTAAACCAACCGCTCTGCGCTTTGGAATAATAATACCATGCGCCCCTACTGCATCTGCCGTACGCATAATAGAGCCTAGATTGTGCGGATCTTCAATCTCATCCAGAATTAAGAAAAATGGATCCTCATTGCGCTTAGCTGCCAACGCAAATAAATCCTCTAAGTCCGCATATTCATATGCCGCCACTTGTGCGATTACACCTTGATGATTCCCCTCTACAAGTTGATCTAATTTTTTCTTCGGTGAATTCTGCACTAAAATTTTATTTTCTTTCGCTAATGCTAGTACAATTTGCACTTGCCCTTTCGCAGCACCTTCTGCAATCCAAATTTTATTAATATCACGACCTGCTCTCAACGCTTCAATTACAGGGTTACGTCCAATAATATATTCACTGTTCACGCTCACGCGCCTCCTTCCTTATCCTCTAATACACGAATTGCTTCAAATACAATCTCTTCTATTCGTGTTTGTTCATTCAATAAATAATGATATCCAATCAGTGCCTCAAAAGCAGTACTATATCGATATGTTTGTACATCTGTATTTTTCGGAACAGAACCTGATTTTGCATTGCGCCCTCTTCTTAATACTGCTTCCTCTTCTTCACTAAGAAATGCTGTCTCTAGTAAATGATGAACAACTTTCGCTTGCGCTTTTGCAGAAACAAAGCTTGTCCCCAAACGATGTAATTGATTTGGACGAACTGTTCCTTTTTGAAGCAGGTGATAGCGGATATATTGTTCGTATACCGCATCACCCATATATGCTAACGCTAAGCTATTCAATTGCTTTGCATCAATCATGTTTAGCCTCTTTTCCATCTTGTACCTTGTGGTGTATCTTCTAAAATAATGTTACGCTCTTTCAATTCATCGCGAATTTGATCAGACAGTGCAAAATCACGATTTTTACGAGCCTCAATACGCTTTTGGATTAGTGCTTCAATTTCTTCATCAAGCAATTCTTCTTTTGTTAATTCTAATCCTAAAATGCCAAACAATGTTTCAAGTTGTTTTACATACGCTTCAATGACAACTTTTGACGTATGCTCTTCTAATAAATATTGATTCGCATGATTTGCTAAATTATATAACTCAGTTATTGCATTTGCTGTATTGAAGTCATCATCCATCGCTTCTTCAAATGCCGCTTGGAATTTATCCATTTCAGTTAACCATTTCTCATTATGGTCCGTTAAATCCGTACTGCTTTCCATGCGATGTTTTAAGTTTCCATAAGCCGTTTTAATTCTCTCTAATCCATTATTCGTACTTTGCAGTAACTCTTCACTAAAGTTGATTGGATGACGATAGTGTACAGATAACATAAAGAATCGGATTAACTGTGGATCATACTGTTTAATAATATCGTGAACTAAAATAAAGTTTCCTAACGACTTAGACATCTTTTCATTGTTAATATTAATATATCCATTATGCATCCAGTAACGTGCAAATGTTTTTCCAGTCAAAGCCTCTGATTGTGCAATCTCATTTTCATGATGCGGGAATGTTAAATCTTGACCACCAGCATGAATATCAATTGTATCACCTAAATATTTACGTGCCATTGCAGAGCATTCGATATGCCAACCCGGACGACCTTTCCCCCAAGGGCTCTCCCAGAAGATTTCTCCTTCTTTTGCTGCTTTCCATAATGCAAAATCAAGTGGATCATGTTTCTTTTCTCCAACTTCAATACGTGCCCCATGACGCAGGTCTGCAATTGGCTGATGTGATAATTTACCGTAACCCTCAAATTCCTTTGTTCTGTAATACACATCGCCTTCAGATTCATATGCATATCCTTTATTTACAAGTTCCTGAATAAACTCAATAATGATATCCATATTTTCTGTTACACGAGGGTGAACTGTCGCATGTTTGCAGCCTAGTGCCGTTACATCTTCAAAGTATGCTTCAACAAAGCGATCTGCAATTGTTGGAACGTCTTCTCCTAGCTCATTCGCCGCTTTAATTAATTTATCATCTACATCAGTAAAGTTAGAAACATATTGTACATCGTACCCTTTATGTTCTAAATAACGACGTACTGTATCGAATACCATAGGTGGTCTTGCATTCCCAATATGGATGTAGTTGTATACTGTAGGACCGCACACATACATTTTTACCTTATTTTCTTCTAGTGGAACAAACGCTTCCTTTTGACGCGTTAACGTATTATAAATGTGAATAGTCATTTTTATCCTTCCTTTCTGTTTTCACTACCATTTTTGTTTTCAATTGTTCAAGTTCCCCTTCTAATGCTTTTAACTTATCAAAAATCGGATCCGGAAGATCACAATGATTTAAGTCTTGACCTACTTTCACCCCATTTTGGATCACGACACGACCAGGAATACCTACAACTGTAGAATGTGCAGGTACTTCTTTTAACACAACCGAACCAGCACCAATTTTAGAATTTTCTCCAACCGTAATTGATCCAAGCACTTTCGCACCTGTTGCAATCAACACATTATCTTTAATCGTTGGATGACGTTTCCCTTTTTCTTTTCCCGTACCGCCTAACGTGACACCTTGATAAATTGTTACGTTATCTCCAATTTCACACGTTTCTCCAATTACAACTCCCATACCATGATCAATAAAAAACTTACGACCAATCGTTGCCCCTGGATGAATTTCAATACCCGTAAAAAAACGACTCATTTGTGAGATAATACGAGCAAAAAAGAAAAATTTTCGTTTATAAAAAGCATGTGCCATCCGATGCGCCCAAATTGCGTGCAATCCAGAGTAAGTTAAAATTACTTCGATGTAACTTCTCGCTGCTGGATCCTGTTCAAAGACGACTTCAATATCCTCCCGAAGCCTCTTAAACATTTTCGTTCCCCCTCTTTTGTTTAAAGTGAAATTTCCATCAGTGGACCTCTTTACCACTAATAGTGAGTTGAACCAATCCGGTTCTTAATTTCTACTTCCTTCCAAAGCTTTTCCGACTATTATTTATCCAAAAAACTCTCCCCCATACCTGTAGGTATAGAAAAAGGCGTCTCTGTCTATAGACAGAGACGCCTTACTAGCGCGGTTCCACTCTGTTTAGGCCTAAAAAAGCCTCAAACTCAAACATGATAACGGTTTATACCGCTTCTGCTTACTTTGCGTCAACATGACATTTCTCGAAATATATTCGTTGTTCAGCAGAAGACTCAAAGGGGCACTTCAAAAACCTGCTTTTAAACCACTTCCAGCCAAATGGTGGTTTTCTCTGTGAAAAGCATGATTTTCTACTTCTCCTTCTCGTCGCTTTCTTTTATTTCATTTTAAAGTATTCTTATTATATTTCTAAATCCGTAAAATGTTAACCAATTACTTTACGAACACGATTTAAAACTTTTTCTTTTCCAAGAAGTGCAATTGCATTTGGAAGTTCTGGTCCGTGTGTTTGGCCAGTTGTCGCAACGCGAATTGGCATAAATAAATTTTTCCCTTTTTGACCTGTTTGTTTTTGAACAGCTTTAATTGCTGCCTTAATTGCTGCAGGTTCTACTTCCTCTAATGCCTCTAGCTCTGCTGCAAACGCACGAAGAACTTCTGGTACTTGTTCGCCTTTTAATACTTCTTGTCCTTCTTCTTCATAATCCACATGATCTTTAAAGAACATATCAGATAGCTCAACAATCTCAGCCCCGAAGCTCATTTGATCATGATATAAAGCAATCACATCGCGAATCCAAGCTAACTCTTGTTCACTTGGATTTTCACTTACGCGACCAGCTTTCACTAAATGCGGTAAGCTTAATTCAACAACGCGATCTAAGTCTTGCTTTTTCATATATTGGTTGTTCATCCATTTTAATTTTTGAGAATCGAATAATGCTGGTGATTTCGATAAACGAGCTGCATCAAACATTTCAATAAACTCATCTTTAGAGAAGATTTCTTCTTCCCCTACTGGTGACCAACCTAGTAATGCGATAAAGTTAAAGATTGCTTCTGGAAGATATCCCAGCGCTTCATATTGTTCAATAAATTGAATAATAGATTCATCACGTTTACTTAACTTTTTACGGCTTTCATTTACAATTAACGTCATATGACCAAATTGTGGTATATCCCAACCAAATGCTTCATAAATCATCATTTGTTTTGGTGTATTAGAAATATGGTCATCACCACGAAGAACGTGTGAGATTTCCATGAAATGATCATCTGCCGCTACTGCAAAGTTGTAAGTTGGGATGCCATCTTTCTTCACGATAACGAAATCACCGAAATCGTTTGAGTTGAAAGATACGTCTCCTTTTACAATATCATTAAATACATATTCACGGTTTTCAGGTACACGGAAACGAATACTTGGAATGCGTCCTTCTGCCTCGAATTGTTTTACTTGCTCATCTGTTAAATCACGGTGACAACCCGCATAACGAGGTGTTTCACCACGAGCGATTTGTCCTTCACGTTCTGCTTCTAACTCTTCTTCTGTCATATAGCACTTATACGCTAAGCCACGCTCTAATAAATCTTCATATAACTTTTTATAAATATCTAAACGCTCCATTTGACGGTACGGACCATATTCACCACCAACGTCGATGCTTTCATCCCAGTCCATGCCAAGCCATTTTAAATACGTTAATTGGCTTTCTTCACCGCCAGCAATATTACGCTTTACGTCTGTATCTTCAATACGGATAATAAATTTACCGTTTTGACTACGAGCGAATAAATAGTTAAATAATGCCGTACGTGCATTTCCGATATGTAAGTGTCCTGTTGGACTTGGCGCATAGCGCACTCTCACTTGCTTTTCCATAGTTGGTACACCTTCCATTCCTAATGTCAACAGATTCTTTAATTGTACACCAAAAAATTACGATTATCCATCTTGCGAATCAAAAACAACTATTTTTTCTGTAATAATACAATAGCCTGCGAAGCAATTCCTTCTTCTCGCCCTGTAAATCCTAATTTTTCTGTCGTCGTTGCTTTTACATTGACATTCTCGATGCTCGTTTGTAATAGCTCGCTAATTCTCTTACGCATACTTTCAATATGCGGTGCCATTTTCGGCTTTTGAGCAATAATTGTACAATCTAAGTTTCCAAGTACATACCCTTGCTCTGTCACAAACTCCCACACTTTCTGCAAAAGGACAGCTGAATCTGCATCTTTAAATGCAGGATCTGTATCTGGAAAATGTTTACCGATATCACCAGCAGCAATCGCCCCTAAACAAGCATCAGCAATAGTATGCAAAAGGACATCAGCATCAGAATGCCCAAGTAATCCTTTTTCATATGGAATTGTAATTCCACCAATAATTAGCGGTCTTCCTTCTGCAAATGCATGTACATCAAAACCTTGTCCAATTCGAAACATTTCCAATTCCTCCTCAAACTACACTAGTAAACCTTATATCATTCTTACGGGCATATAAAGGCTCCACCCGTTGAAGTTTTTGCTCTATATATAGAAAAGCCCGGTAGCCACCGGGCTTTTCTATTATAACATTGCTACTGTATTTTCAAAACTCGCAGAAAGCTTTCAGCAATTACTAAATCTTCAGGTGTTGTCACCTTTATATTATGATAGCTTCCTCCTACAACTCCCACCTCTTTAGGAAGGCGTTCCACCAGACTGGCATCGTCAGTTCCTAGAAAACCCGCTTGTTTTGCACTTTCATGTGCCTCTAACAGAATGGGAACACGAAATCCTTGCGGTGTTTGAACTGCTTGCAGATGAGAACGTTCTACGGTTTCAACAACAATATCATGTGTCACTTTTTTAATTGTATCTTTCACAGGTACTGCACAAATGGACGCACCTTTTTCTTTCGCCATTTGCAATACATCTTCAATCATCTTTTTCGTTACAAACGGACGTGCCCCGTCGTGAATAAGTACATACTCTACATCTCTTACATACATAAGAGCATTGTATACACTATCCTGACGCTCACATCCACCTTGAATAAGTTGGATGTCTTTTTGAATATGATAAGTTTGGAGAAGTCCCTCAAAGTAAGAACGCTCTTCTTCGTTAATCGCTAAAATAACATGCTTACATTGCTCATCTTTTTCAAAAGCTCGTAATGTATGAATGATAATGGGAACAGAATCAATTTGTAAAAATAATTTATTTTTCCCCGCTCCCATACGCTTACCTTGTCCTGCTGCAGGAATAATTAATGTATACATCACCATAGTCCCCTACTTATAACGCTTTCTCTAGCAGTTTGCGCTTAGCAAAAATCATTCGGCCCGCAGATGTTTGCAGTACACTTGTAACAAGTACATCAAGCTGTGAACCAACATGCTCTCTACCATCTTCGACTACGATCATTGTACCGTCATCTAAATAAGCAACGCCTTGATTCTGCTCTTTTCCATCCTTCACAACGTATACGCTTAACTCTTCACCCGGAAGTACAACAGGCTTAATAGCATTTGCTAAATCATTAATGTTTAAAACTGTCACACCTTGCAATTCAGAAACTTTATTTAAGTTAAAATCATTCGTAACAACAGTGCCGCCTGTTAATTTTGCTAACTTCACAAGCTTACTATCGACTTCTTGAATATCTTCAAAATCACCTTCATAAATTTCTACTGGAATAGATAACTCTTTTTGAATACGATTTAAAATATCCAAGCCTCTTCGTCCGCGATTACGCTTTAATGCATCCGAAGAATCAGCAATATGCTGTAGTTCCTCTAACACAAATTGCGGAATGACAATTGTACCTTCCAAAAACTTCGTTTGACAAATATCCGCGATACGTCCATCAATAATAACACTGGTATCTAGTATTTTCCATCCGGAAGTTAACGGTTCTACTTCCTCGTTTTCATTATTCGTATTTTTTTTCTTTCCTCCGCGTTGCGCCAATGTAAACAACCCTAACAATTCATTCCTCTTTTTAAACCCTACTTGGAACCCTAAGTAACCAAGTAATAGCGTGAAAAAGATTTGCAATACTGTACTAATGACTGGAATGGTAAATTCGCGAATCGGAATCAAAATTAAATACGCAACAATTAGTCCTGAGATTAATCCTAATGTTCCAAATAACACATCTGTAACAGGTGCTTTTACAAGCGCTTCCTCAATATGTTTAATAAGCTGAACAATATAATCTACAAGCCAAAAAGTTGTTAAAAATAAAATGATTGCACCAATAATTGCACGAATATAAGAACCTTCAAGCCAAGGAACTGCACCTATATCCAAAACATTAATCACTTTTGGAATGAGAAAAATTCCTAATGCTCCTCCAATAACTAAAAAGAAAAGCTGTACGATTCGTTTTAACATTCAACCACCTCCTACTCATTATTAACCATTACTTCGCCACTCAAAACGTCGAGTGAAAAAGTGGACGTGTTTTTTTATAATTTGTTTTATTTACCAATATATCATATCATATATAAAAAATCTTTGAGTGTAGCTATATTGTGAAATCAATGTAATATTCTTAATTGTGTCTGCTCATATACAAGTGTTCTTGAATTCGTTTTAAACCCTCTCGTATCTTTTTCGCCCGTACTTCTCCAATTCCTTCCACATCATCCAAATCCGCAATAGTTGCACGGCAAATTCCTTGTAAGTTCTTAAAACGATTAATTAAGTTCTCAATAATAAGAGGTGGAACTCTAGAAATTTTACTCGCTATTCGATAGCCTCTTGGTGTAATGCTTTCTTCTAATTTCATTTGTCCGGAGTATCCAAGTAATTTCACTAAATCGCTATCTTCTAGGAGTTGCGCATTCGCAAGCTCTTGTAATTTTTTTAAAATTTGATAGTGATCTTGGGTTTTTTCATGATAGTAATCTTTAATTAATAGTGCAGCCTCTGCTTCCACGTCAGCAAGCAATTCTGTCAATTGTAAACGAATGAGCCTTCCTTCTGTTCCTAATTCATGAATGTAACTGAAGATTTCATTTTTAATCCGCAGCATCATTTCAACGCTATGTAGTACATGCACAACTTCAGACATTGTAACCACTTCTTCAAATTCTAAAATACCAAGGTTTGTTATACCGTCATTCCATACAGCCTTATATTTTTCTAATGTTTGAATCGCTTGGTTTGCCTTTGTTAAAATAACCCCAATATCTTTTAATGTATAACGTAAGTTTCCTTGATATAACGTAATTACATTTCGTCTTTGTGAAATGGCAACAACAAGGCTACCCGTCTGCTTTGCCACTCGCTCTGCTGTTCGATGGCGCATACCTGTTTCAATAGAGTCAATAGATGAATCAGGAACCAGCTGTCCATTAGCGATTAAAATTTTACTTCCCGTTTCATTTAAAATAAGAGCCCCATCCATTTTTGCTAGTTCATACAGACTAGCAGGAGAAAAAGCACAATTAATATGAAATCCTCCATCAACAATACTTTTAATTTGTTCGTTGTATCCGAGTACAATAAGACCACCCGTTTGTGCCCGGAGCACATTATCAATTCCTTCTCTTAATGGTGTCCCCGGTGCAACAAGCTGTAAAATATTAATAATACTTTTGGAACGTTGCTTGTTTTCTTCCATATCTTATCCTCCTAGTGCAAATCGAAGAGCCTCTCCTATATTCGATACTCCAACTACTTCAATTCCTTCTGGAATCGTCCATCCACCTAAATTCTTTCTCGGGATAATAACACGCTGAAATCCTAATTTTGCCGCTTCTTGTACACGCTGTTCAATGCGAGAAACACGACGAACTTCTCCCGTTAAACCAACTTCACCAATGACTGCATCACCTGGAAACGTCGGTTTATCACGAAAACTTGATGCAATACTTAAAGCAACCGCCAAATCAACTGCCGGTTCATCTAGTTTAATTCCCCCGGCAACTTTTAAATAAGCATCTTGATTTTGAAGCAATAATCCTGCTCTTTTTTCTAGTACCGCCATAATAAGAGAAACACGATTATGGTCAATTCCTGTTGCCATTCTTCTTGGATTCCCAAAACTTGTAGGAGAAATTAATGCTTGTATTTCTACTAAAACGGGCCTTGTTCCTTCCATAGAAGCAACAACCGTTGAACCAGCAGCACCCACGGGTCTTTCTTCCAGAAAAATTTCAGAAGGATTTAACACCTCTGAAAGGCCAAGCTCCTTCATCTCAAAAATCCCCATCTCATTAGTTGAACCAAAACGGTTTTTCACCGCTCGTAAAATTCGATATGTATGATGACGATCTCCTTCAAAATAAAGAACGGCATCCACCATATGCTCTAACATACGTGGACCTGCTATAGCTCCTTCTTTCGTTACATGCCCTACAATAAAAATAGGGATTCCTTTCGTTTTTGCAAGCTTCATAAGTTCTGCTGTGCATTCACGTACTTGCGCTACACTTCCTGGCGCTGAAGTTACTTCCGGTAAATGAATGGTTTGAATAGAATCAATTACTACAAATGATGGATTCATTTCATCTATATATGCTGCAATTCGTTGTAAATCTGTTTCTGATACAACAAATAAATTATCTCCATTTACATGAAGACGATCTGCTCTAAGTTTAATTTGTTTTGCAGATTCCTCCCCTGATATGTATAAAACATCATACGCACGATCTGCTAGTTGTGATGATATTTGCAGTAATAATGTTGATTTCCCAATACCAGGATCTCCTCCTATGAGCACGAGAGAGCCATCTACAATTCCACCACCAAGCACCCGGTTAAATTCTTGAAAACTTGTTTCAATACGCGCCTCTGTTTTCGTTTCCACTTCTTTCAGGCGGCGAGGCTTCGTTAATTCAGTTTGGATTGCACTTGCATAGTTCAGGCGGCGTGATGATACAACTGGTTCCATCTCTTCCACCAGTGTATTCCATTGTCCGCACCCCGGACACTTTCCCATATACTTTGGTGACTGATAACCACATTCTTGACATGTAAATTTTGTTTTCTTTTTAGCCATCGTTTTTTATACTTCACTTCGCTTTCATATGTAACAAAAATATTTCTTTTTTGTACAAGAAAGAGGGCTATTGTTTAGCCCCCTTTTGTTTGTCTATACTTATTTTACCTTTTCTGCACTACGAATGACAAATGATTCCCCTTCTGCATCAAAAACAACTTTTTGACCTTTCTCAATAACTCCTTTAAGAAGTTCTTCTGATAATCGATCTTCTACATGTTTTTGAATTGCACGGCGTAGTGGACGAGCACCATATTCTGGATCAAATCCTTTATCAGCAATCGCTTCAATTGCTCCATCCGTTAACTCTAAATCAATATCTTGTTCTTTTAAACGTTTAACCAACTGCTCTACCATAAGAGTAACAATTTCTTTAATATGTTTCTTCTCTAATGTATGGAAAACAATAATTTCGTCAATGCGATTTAAGAACTCAGGGCGGAATGCTTTTTTCAACTCATCCATTACTTTGCCCTTCATATCTGCATAATCACGACTTTCATCTTGCACATTAAATCCAAGATGTTTGTTTCGTTTTAATGCATCTGCACCTACGTTAGAAGTCATAATAACAATTGTATTACGGAAATCAACTGTACGACCCTTTGAATCTGTTAAACGACCATCTTCTAACACTTGCAGTAAAATATTGAATACATCTGGATGCGCCTTTTCCACCTCGTCAAGTAAGACAACAGAGTATGGTTTGCGACGAACTTTTTCCGTTAACTGGCCGCCTTCTTCATATCCAACATATCCTGGAGGAGAACCAACTAGACGAGAAGTAGAGTGTTTCTCCATGTACTCCGACATATCAATACGAATCATTGCATCTTCGTCACCAAACATGGATTCTGCTAATGCGCGTGCAAGTTCCGTTTTACCAACACCAGTTGGTCCTAAGAAAATAAAAGAACCGATTGGACGTTTTGGATCTTTCAAACCTGCTCTTGCACGGCGAACTGCTTTTGCAACTGCAATAACTGCTTCATCTTGCCCAATTAAACGATCATGTAAAATATTTTCTAAGTTCAATAGTTTGTCTGTTTCTGTTTGAGCTAGCTTAGAAACCGGAATACGCGTCCATGTTGAAACAACATTTGCAATATCCTCTACTGTTACTTCTGAATTCTCTTTACCTTGCTGCTCTTTCCATTGACGCTTCGTATCTTCTAATTTTTCACGTAGGCGCTGTTCCATATCACGTAAAGAAGCTGCTTTCTCAAATTCTTGGCTTTGTACTGCCGCATCTTTTTCTTTTCTTACTTCTTCTAGCTTCGATTCAAGTTCTTTTAAATTTGGTGGTGTTGTATAAGAACGTAAACGAACCTTTGAAGCTGCTTCATCAATTAAGTCAATCGCTTTATCAGGTAAGAAACGATCTGTAATGTAACGATCAGATAATTTTACAGCGGCGTCAATTGCATCGTCTGAGATAGAAACACGGTGATGCGCTTCATAACGGTCACGTAATCCTTTTAAAATTTGAATCGATTCTTCTAAGCTCGGTTCATCAACGTGAATTGGTTGAAAACGTCGCTCTAATGCCGCATCTTTTTCAATATATTTACGATACTCATCTAGCGTTGTCGCCCCAATACATTGTAGTTCTCCACGCGCTAATGATGGCTTTAAAATATTCGATGCGTCAATCGCCCCTTCTGCACCGCCTGCACCAATTAGTGTATGAAGCTCATCAATGAATAAAATAATATTACCAGCTTGACGAATTTCATCCATGACTTTCTTTAAACGGTCTTCAAACTCACCGCGATATTTCGTACCAGCAACTACAGTCCCCATATCTAATGTCATAACACGCTTATCGCGTAAAGTCTCTGGAACTTCGTTGTTTACAATTTGTTGTGCTAATCCTTCAGCAATTGCCGTTTTACCAACACCGGGTTCTCCAATTAACACAGGATTATTTTTTGTTCTTCTACTTAATACTTCAATTACACGTTGAATCTCTTTGCTACGACCAATTACTGGATCTAAACGCCCTTCACGTGCTACAGCTGTTAAATCACGCGCTAAACTATCAAGCGTCGGTGTATTTGCATTAGCCGAGCCACCACCTTGATGACCCGAAGCCGTCTCGTTACTACCAAGAAGCTGCAATACTTGTTGACGCGCTTTATTTAAACTTACACCTAAATTATTTAAAACACGGGCCGCAACGCCTTCTCCTTCACGAATAAGCCCAAGTAAAATATGCTCTGTTCCCACATAAGAATGACCAAGTTTACGCGCCTCGTCCATTGATAACTCTATTACTTTTTTTGCACGCGGTGTGTAGTGAACCGTTTGGGACATCTCCGTGCCGCGCCCAATTAGTGCTTCTACTTCTTTTTGAACTTTCTCTGGGCTTAATCCAAGTGCGACCAATGCTTTTGCAGCAATCCCTTCTCCTTCGCGTACAAGACCGAGTAAAATATGCTCTGTGCCGATATTATTATGACCAATACGAATTGCTTCTTCTTGGGATAACGCTAATACCTTTTGTGCTCGCTCTGTAAATCTTCCAAACATCATATGAATCACACTCCTACTTCGCTCGATTTTGTTCAATTCGTAATCTTTCACGAATAAGTGCTGCTCTGCGATAATCTCTTTCATCAGGTTGTAACGGGCCTCCAGCATATTGCTGTAAGATTCCAGGCTGTGTAAGTACCATTAACTCTGTTAAGATATTCCTAGATATATTCTCAATATACCCAAGGTCAATACCAAGCCGAACATCCGATAAACACGTTGCTGCCTCAGCAGATTCAATTAAACGGCTATTCTCTAATACACCATAAGAACGATATACCTTATCTTCAAGCTCAATACTTGAACTTTTCATAATTGATTCTCTTGCTGTTCGTTCTTGTTGAATGAGTTGCTGAACAACACTTTTCAAATCTTCTACAATATCTCCTTCAGGTTTTCCTAATGTCATTTGATTAGAAAGTTGAAATATGTTCCCTAACGCTTCGCTACCTTCACCATATATCCCTCTCACAACTAAACCAAGTTGATTAATTGCCTGAACGATACGGTTCATTTGTCCTGTTAAAACGAGGGCTGGCAAATGTATCATCACTGAAGCTCGTAAGCCTGTTCCTAGATTTGTAGGACAGCTCGTTATATAACCAACTTGTTCATCAAATGCATATTCAATCTGATTTTCTATCCAATCATCAATTTGATTTGCACTATGCAGTGCTTCTGATAGTTGTAATCCCGGAAATAAACATTGAATCCGAATATGATCTTCTTCATTAAGCATAATACTTACTTGTTCATTCTCAGATAATAAACAAGCACCATATTCTGTTCCCACTAGATCCGGACTTACAAGGTGCTTTTCTACCAATACTCTACGCTGCAAAGGTTGAATCCTATTCATTTGTAACAGTTCAAATCCCCCGAAAGGTTCAACTTTTTGATTGGCAAAATTTTCTTGAAATACATGAATTATTTGCTCTGCTTCCTCATTTGTTAGCATAGTCGGGAACTGATAATCTCGTAAATTCCGAGCCAATCGAACACGACTGCTTAAAACAATATCGGAATCAGGACCTTCTTCCCTCATCCATGGACTAATTGCTTCGTTCATAATACGATCGAGTGACATAGAATTATTCCCCCTCTCTATGCTCACGAAGCTGATTTTCTATGCTGCGAATTGTATCTCGGATTTCAGCAGCCTGTTCAAACTCTTCTTGTTGTATGCACGCCTGCAATTTTAGTTTTAACTCATCTAATTCTTTTTTCAGATGAAGATTTCCTCCTATACGGTTAGGAATTTTTCCATGGTGCTTTGTATGTCCACCATGAACTCGTTTTAGCGTTGGTTGTAATTGTTCTTTAAACGTTTCATAACAAGTCGAACAACCAAACCTTCCGACCTTTGCAAATTTTGGATACGTCATATTGCATTTCGGACATTGCAAAGGCTGTTCACTCGAAAAATCATTTGTTTTTTTCTCAGATACGGGTTGCTCGACATTCAGTAGTCCTGCTAATAAATTATGAAATGACAAACTAGACTTATTTGATTGAAAGAAAGACGTATATCCATTTTCTTGTGCACATTGCTCGCAAAGATGAATCTCCGTCTTTTCTCCATTGATTGCTTTTGTAAAATGCAGCGTTGCTGATCGTGAACTACAGTTTTGACAAATCAACTTATTTCCCCACCTTTACAATAGGAAAGAATTATTAATTTACAATCTTATTCGTTCAACTCATTCTTAAGAGACAAAGCATTCCTAAGGGAAGTTTCACTTTACTTATACTTCAATGTTCTAAGCATTGCTTGAAGCATACGCGCTCGTAATTCATCTCTAAATGGTAAATCCGTTAGTAAAACAGATCGATCTAATACACTAAACATAAGCTTTGCTTCCCTACTAGTAACAATACCTTCTTCTAATAAACGCCTTATTATACTCTCAGCGCTTGATTGAGTAATGCTATACTGAATCATTTGTAACATTTGATTAATAATGTCTATATCATCATGCAATTTGACTTTTATAATGCGAATATAACCTCCGCCACCTCGTTTGCTTTCCACTACAAACCCTCTTTCTATAGTAAAACGAGTATTAATAACGTAGTTAATTTGAGATGGCACACAATCAAACTTATCAGCAATTTCACTTCTTTTAATTTCAATTGCATTATTATTACTTAAGTCAATAACTTGCTTTAGATATTGTTCAATAATATCAGATATATTTCTCATTTATCCTCCACCTTTATTGACTTTGACTATCTTTGACTTTAATTATATACGTATTAAAAAATTTTGCAACTCTTTTGCTTCCTTCCCTATCCTATCCATATTTTCTCCCATTTAATCAACCGTTCTTTATTTTATGAATAAAGAATATAAAGTTTCCTATATAAAAAAGAATGCAAAAAAGACGAGTCCAATGACTCGTCTTTCGTTTGCCTGGCAACGTCCTACTCTCACAGGGACAAGGTCCCAACTACCATCGGCGCTAGAGAGCTTAACTTCCGTGTTCGGTATGGGAACGGGTGTGACCTCTCTGCCATCATTACCAGACTTATGAAGGTATGTTCCTTCAAAACTAGATAACATTTGCTTCATATTATATGGTTAAGTCCTCGATCTATTAGTATTCGTCAGCTCCACGTGTCACCACGCTTCCACCTCGAACCTATCAACCTGATCATCTTTCAGGGATCTTACTAGCTTACGCTATGGGAAATCTCATCTTGAGGGGGGCTTCATGCTTAGATGCTTTCAGCACTTATCCCTTCCGCACATAGCTACCCAGCTATGCCCTTGGCAGAACAACTGGTACACCAGCGGTGCGTCCATCCCGGTCCTCTCGTACTAAGGACAGCTCCTCTCAAATTTCCTACGCCCACGACGGATAGGGACCGAACTGTCTCACGACGTTCTGAACCCAGCTCGCGTACCGCTTTAATGGGCGAACAGCCCAACCCTTGGGACCGACTACAGCCCCAGGATGCGATGAGCCGACATCGAGGTGCCAAACCTCCCCGTCGATGTGGACTCTTGGGGGAGATAAGCCTGTTATCCCCGGGGTAGCTTTTATCCGTTGAGCGATGGCCCTTCCATGCGGAACCACCGGATCACTAAGCCCGACTTTCGTCCCTGCTCGACTTGTAGGTCTCGCAGTCAAGCTCCCTTATGCCTTTGCACTCTACGAATGATTTCCAACCATTCTGAGGGAACCTTTGGGCGCCTCCGTTACTTTTTAGGAGGCGACCGCCCCAGTCAAACTGCCCACCTGACACTGTCTCCCGGGTCGATAAGACCCGTAGGTTAGAATTTCAATACAGCCAGGGCGGTATCCCACCAGCGCCTCCACCGAAGCTAGCGCTCCGGCTTCAAAGGCTCCCGCCTATCCTGTACAAGCTGTACCAAAATTCAATATCAGGCTACAGTAAAGCTCCACGGGGTCTTTCCGTCCTGTCGCGGGTAACCTGCATCTTCACAGGTACTATAATTTCACCGAGTCTCTGGTTGAGACAGTGCCCAAATCGTTACACCTTTCGTGCGGGTCGGAACTTACCCGACAAGGAATTTCGCTACCTTAGGACCGTTATAGTTACGGCCGCCGTTTACTGGGGCTTCAGTTCAGAGCTTCGCTTGCGCTAACCCCTCTCCTTAACCTTCCAGCACCGGGCAGGTGTCAGCCCCTATACTTCGCCTTACGGCTTCGCAGAGACCTGTGTTTTTGCTAAACAGTCGCTTGGGCCTATTCACTGCGGCTTTCCGTTAAGAAAGCACCCCTTCTCCCGAAGTTACGGGGTCATTTTGCCGAGTTCCTTAACCAGAGTTCTCTCGCTCACCTTAGGATTCTCTCCTCGCCTACCTGTGTCGGTTTGCGGTACAGGCACCTTTTATCTCGCTAGAAGCTTTTCTTGGCAGCGGGGAATCAAAGACTTCGCTCCATAAGGAGCTTCCCCATCACAGCTCAGCCTTCACGGTAAGCGGATTTGCCTACTTACCAGCCTAACTGCTTGGACGTGCACAACCAATCGCACGCTTCTTCTATCCTTCTGCGTCCCTCCATTGCTCAAACGATAAAGAGGTGGTACAGGAATATCAACCTGTTGTCCATCGCCTACGCCTGTCGGCCTCGGCTTAGGTCCTGACTAACCCTGAGCGGACGAGCCTTCCTCAGGAAACCTTAGGCATTCGGTGGACGGGATTCTCACCCGTCTTTCGCTACTCATACCGGCATTCTCACTTCTAAGCGCTCCACCAGTCCTTACGATCTGACTTCACAGCACTTAGAACGCTCCCCTACCACTGATACCATAGGTATCAATCCGCAGCTTCGGTGGTGTATTTAGCCCCGGTACATTTTCGGCGCAGAGTCACTCGACTAGTGAGCTATTACGCACTCTTTAAATGGTGGCTGCTTCTAAGCCAACATCCTAGTTGTCTAAGCAACTCCACATCCTTTTCCACTTAATACACACTTTGGGACCTTAGCTGGCGGTCTGGGCTGTTTCCCTTTTGACTACGGATCTTATCACTCGCAGTCTGACTCCCAAGGATAAGTCATTGGCATTCGGAGTTTGACTGAATTCGGTAATCCGATGGGGACCCCTAGTCCAATCAGTGCTCTACCTCCAAGACTCTCACACTTGAGGCTAGCCCTAAAGCTATTTCGGGGAGAACCAGCTATCTCCAGGTTCGATTGGAATTTCTCCGCTACCCACACCTCATCCCCGCACTTTTCAACGTGCGTGGGTTCGGGCCTCCATTCAGTGTTACCTGAACTTCACCCTGGACATGGGTAGATCACCTGGTTTCGGGTCTACGACCACGTACTAAACGCCCTATTCAGACTCGCTTTCGCTACGGCTCCGCCTCTTCAGCTTAACCTCGCACGGGATCGTAACTCGCCGGTTCATTCTACAAAAGGCACGCCATCACCCGTTAACGGGCTCTGACTATTTGTAGGCACACGGTTTCAGGATCTCTTTCACTCCCCTTCCGGGGTGCTTTTCACCTTTCCCTCACGGTACTGGTTCACTATCGATCACTAGGTAGTATTTAGCCTTGGGAGATGGTCCTCCCGGATTCCGACGGAATTTCACGTGTTCCGCCGTACTCAGGATACATTCAAGAGGGAACGAAGTTTCAACTACAGGGTTGTTACCTTCTATGACGAGCCTTTCCAGGCTGCTTCGTCTACCTCGTTCCTTTGTAACTCCGTATAGAATGTCCTACAACCCCAAGAGGCAAGCCTCTTGGTTTGGGCTAGATTCCGTTTCGCTCGCCGCTACTCAGGAAATCGCATTTGCTTTCTCTTCCTCCAGGTACTTAGATGTTTCAGTTCCCTGGGTCTGTCTTCTTTACCCTATGTATTCAGATAAAGATACCATACCATTACGTATGGTGGGTTTCCCCATTCGGAAATCTCCGGATCAAAGCTTACTTACAGCTCCCCGAAGCATATCGGTGTTAGTCCCGTCCTTCATCGACTCCTAGTGTCAAGGCATCCACCGTGCGCCCTTTCTAACTTAACCAAAAATTAAAAAATATGAGCTACACTGTTATCTAGTTTTCAAAGAACATATATTTTCGAGAGATAGTTCTCTCAAAACTGAACAAAACGAAACACGGAAACTTTATTGATGAACAGCGTTCATCAATTCTCCATAGAAAGGAGGTGATCCAGCCGCACCTTCCGATACGGCTACCTTGTTACGACTTCACCCCAATCATCTGTCCCACCTTAGGCGGCTGGCTCCAAAAGGTTACCCCACCGACTTCGGGTGTTACAAACTCTCGTGGTGTGACGGGCGGTGTGTACAAGGCCCGGGAACGTATTCACCGCGGCATGCTGATCCGCGATTACTAGCGATTCCAGCTTCATGTAGGCGAGTTGCAGCCTACAATCCGAACTGAGAACGGTTTTATGAGATTAGCTCCACCTCGCGGTCTTGCGACTCTTTGTACCGTCCATTGTAGCACGTGTGTAGCCCAGGTCATAAGGGGCATGATGATTTGACGTCATCCCCACCTTCCTCCGGTTTGTCACCGGCAGTCACCTTAGAGTGCCCAACTTAATGATGGCAACTAAGATCAAGGGTTGCGCTCGTTGCGGGACTTAACCCAACATCTCACGACACGAGCTGACGACAACCATGCACCACCTGTCACTCTGCCCCCGAAGGGGAAGCCCTATCTCTAGGGTTGTCAGAGGATGTCAAGACCTGGTAAGGTTCTTCGCGTTGCTTCGAATTAAACCACATGCTCCACCGCTTGTGCGGGCCCCCGTCAATTCCTTTGAGTTTCAGCCTTGCGGCCGTACTCCCCAGGCGGAGTGCTTAATGCGTTAACTTCAGCACTAAAGGGCGGAAACCCTCTAACACTTAGCACTCATCGTTTACGGCGTGGACTACCAGGGTATCTAATCCTGTTTGCTCCCCACGCTTTCGCGCCTCAGTGTCAGTTGCAGACCAGAAAGTCGCCTTCGCCACTGGTGTTCCTCCATATCTCTACGCATTTCACCGCTACACATGGAATTCCACTTTCCTCTTCTGCACTCAAGTCTCCCAGTTTCCAATGACCCTCCACGGTTGAGCCGTGGGCTTTCACATCAGACTTAAGAAACCACCTGCGCGCGCTTTACGCCCAATAATTCCGGATAACGCTTGCCACCTACGTATTACCGCGGCTGCTGGCACGTAGTTAGCCGTGGCTTTCTGGTTAGGTACCGTCAAGGTGCCAGCTTATTCAACTAGCACTTGTTCTTCCCTAACAACAGAGCTTTACGACCCGAAGGCCTTCATCGCTCACGCGGCGTTGCTCCGTCAGACTTTCGTCCATTGCGGAAGATTCCCTACTGCTGCCTCCCGTAGGAGTCTGGGCCGTGTCTCAGTCCCAGTGTGGCCGATCACCCTCTCAGGTCGGCTACGCATCGTCGCCTTGGTGAGCCGTTACCTCACCAACTAGCTAATGCGCCGCAGGTCCATCTATAAGTGACAGCCGAAGCCGCCTTTCAATTTCGCACCATGCGGTGCAAAATGTTATCCGGTATTAGCCCCGGTTTCCCGGAGTTATCCCAGTCTTATAGGCAGGTTACCTACGTGTTACTCACCCGTCCGCCGCTAACTTCTTAAGAGCAAGCTCTTAATCGGTTCGCTCGACTTGCATGTATTAGGCACGCCGCCAGCGTTCATCCTGAGCCAGGATCAAACTCTCCAATAAAGTGTTTGTCTAGCATCATAAATAAAAATTGACGTTTCACGTTGTTTGTTTCGTTCAGTTTTCAAAGAACTTTGGTGGAGCCTAGCGGGATCGAACCGCTGACCTCCTGCGTGCAAGGCAGGCGCTCTCCCAGCTGAGCTAAGGCCCCTTATCAAAATCGGGAAGACAGGATTTGAACCTGCGACCCCCTGGTCCCAAACCAGGTGCTCTACCAAGCTGAGCCACTTCCCGAAAAGAACGCGCCCGAGAGGACTCGAACCCCTAACCTTTTGATCCGTAGTCAAACGCTCTATCCAATTGAGCTACGGGCGCATATGGTGCCGAGGGCGGGGGTCGAACCCGCACGGTGGTCACCCACCGCAGGATTTTAAGTCCTGTGCGTCTGCCTGTTCCGCCACCCCGGCATGTCATATTGAAAATTGGAGCGGAAGACGGGATTCGAACCCGCGACCCCAACCTTGGCAAGGTTGTATTCTACCACTGAACTACTTCCGCAAGACATATATGACTTATTCAATTAAAAGTGCGGGTGAAGGGAGTCGAACCCCCACGCCAAAGGCGCCAGATCCTAAGTCTGGTGCGTCTGCCAATTCCGCCACACCCGCGCACTATATTTTTAAAATGGTGAGCCATGAAGGACTCGAACCTTCGACCCTCTGATTAAAAGTCAGATGCTCTACCAACTGAGCTAATGGCTCTTACTAAAGTGGTGCCGGCTAGAGGACTTGAACCCCCAACCTACTGATTACAAGTCAGTTGCTCTACCAATTGAGCTAAGCCGGCATATGGTGGAGGATGACGGGATCGAACCGCCGACCCCCTGCTTGTAAGGCAGGTGCTCTCCCAGCTGAGCTAATCCTCCATTTGCCTGGCAACGTCCTACTCTCACAGGGACAAGGTCCCAACTACCATCGGCGCTAGAGAGCTTAACTTCCGTGTTCGGTATGGGAACGGGTGTGACCTCTCTGCCATCATTACCAGACTTTTATTATTATACACATTCTTTTCAGAATGTCAACAGGAATTTCAAAAAAATATATTCCTTCAAAACTAGATAACATTTGCTTCATATTATATGGTTAAGTCCTCGATCTATTAGTATTCGTCAGCTCCACGTGTCACCACGCTTCCACCTCGAACCTATCAACCTGATCATCTTTCAGGGATCTTACTAGCTTACGCTATGGGAAATCTCA
>NZ_JBFLUP010000006.1:4687500-4740000 GCF_050473785.1 Bacillus sp. S14(2024)
GGATCATTTAATTCTGTAAATGCATTCGCATGTTCACGAGCCACAATAAATAACTCGAAACGATCTGTAAAACGCGGATCTTCTTCATTCTTTTTCGCAAGAGGAGAAATCTCCACTGGATGACCATAAATAAATGTAGGTTGAATTAAATGTTCTTCTACTTTTTGCTCGAAGAACTCATTAATAATATGACCAACTTCCATTGTATCCTTAATTTCTACACTATGCTCTTTTGCTAATGCACGAGCTTCTTCTACGCTCATCGGGCTCCAGAAATCCGCTCCAGAATATTGTTTGATTGCATCTACCATATGCAGCCTTGTCCACTCTGGCTCTAAGTTAATTTCATACTCACCATATTGAACTGTCGTTGTACCTAACACTTCTTTCGCAATATAAGCAACCATGTTTTCTGTTAGCTTCATGATATCTTTATAATCTGCATATGCTTCATATAATTCAATCATCGTAAATTCCGGATTATGACGAGTTGATACACCTTCATTACGGAATACACGACCAATTTCGTATACTTTCTCTAATCCACCCACAATTAGACGTTTTAAATGCAACTCAATTGCAATACGCATGTAGAATTCCATATCTAACGCATTATGGTGCGTAATAAACGGACGTGCAGATGCTCCGCCTGCAATAGCATGCAACATCGGTGTTTCTACTTCAAGATAACCATTGTTATCTAAATATCTTCTCATCTCTCGAATGATTTTACTGCGAGTTACAAACGTTTCACGACTCTCCATGCTCGTAATTAAATCTAAGTAACGTTGACGGTAACGTTGTTCAACGTCTTTTAATCCATGATATTTATCTGGAAGTGGACGCAGAGATTTCGTTAATAAAGTAAAGCCAGTTACCTTAACTGAAAGTTCTCCAACTTTTGTCTTAAATACTTTACCTTCAATTCCTACTAAATCACCTAAATCCGCTGTGTTAAATAGTTCGTACTGCTCATCACCAACCGCATCTTTACGAACGTAAATTTGAATTTGTCCATGTAAATCTTGAATATGCGCAAAACCAGCTTTTCCTTTACCGCGTTTTGTCATAATACGACCAGCTATAGAAACAGGGATTTCTTTCTCTTCTAATTCTTCTTTAGAAATTTCTCCGTACAAGCTTAATAATTCTTTTGTTGAGTGTGTACGTTCAAAACGTTTACCAAACGGATCCATTCCTTGTTCTCGTAAGTTATGTAGCTTCTCGCGACGAACGAGCAATTGGTCATTTAATTCTTCGTGGTTCATGTTATCCATAGTATTGATATCACTCCAGCTCTATTAAATTTTATAATATATATAGTATAGCATTTTCTATCCAACTAGAAAAACTGCCAGCAACAAGCTGGCAGTTTTTCTTAGACGTAATTATAGGTAGTGAGAAAAGGAATGTCAAACACCCTTTTAATCACCCTTATTATCCAACTTGAATGGATTTTTGTTTCGCTTCTACCTCTTCTACAAATGCTGTCAGTAAAGAGGCAAGGTCTGCACGAGTATTACAACTATTAATTTCATTACGCACTCTTGCATTACCACGAACACTCTTTAAATACCACGCAGCATGTTTACGCATTTCCCGAACTGCAATGTCTTCATTCTTCAAATCAATAAGACGATCTAAATGCAGCATACATACATCAATCTTTTCACGCACAGATGGCTCCGGCATTAATTCACCAGTTTCTAAATACTTTACTGTACGATAAATCATCCACGGATTACCAAGTGCTGCACGGCCAATCATTACACCGTCTACACCAACTTCATCTAACATGCGCTTTGCATCTTGCGGCGTTTCCACATCACCATTTCCGATAACAGGAATATTGACAGCTTGTTTTACTTGCTTAATGATATTCCAATCCGCTTTTCCTTCATACATTTGAACACGAGTACGACCGTGAACTGCGACCGCCTGACCACCTGCACGTTCAACCGCTTGAGCATTTTCAATCGCAAAAATGTGATCTTCATCCCAACCGATACGCATTTTTACTGTAACCGGCTTCTGAACTGCGTCTACTACCGCCGCTACCATTTCGTACACCTTATTCGGATCAAGCAGCCACTTTGCACCAGCATCGCATTTTGTAATTTTCGGTACCGGACAACCCATATTAATATCAATAATATCTGCCGTTGTATTTTTATCTACATATTTCGCTGCTTCTACAAGTGTTTCTTTCTCTCCACCAAAAATTTGCAGACTTAATGGCTTTTCTCTCTCATCAATATATAACATGTCCAGCGTTTTTTTGTTGTTAAATAAAATCGCCTTATCACTTACCATTTCCGCACATACTAATCCTGCACCAAATTCTTTAACCGTTAAACGGAATGCAGAATTACATACTCCTGCCATTGGCGCTAGCACAACCGGATTTTTCATTTCAATGTTTGCAATCTTTAACACTTGATTACCTTCCTTCGTTATTCCTATTGCGGCATCAATTCTTCTATCGAAACTTTCAATGTCTTCGCAACTTCTATAACAAAATCCTGAGACGGAACTCGATTCCCTCTCTCTACTTCACCTAAAACAGATACAGATACCCCTAATTCTTTCGCAAACCCTTCTTGTGTATAGCCTTTTAATTTACGAAAAGCGCGAATGCGTCTTCCCCATTTCTCTGCTTCCATACCGTTACTCCCTCTCGCCTTTTCATTTCTTCTACTTGTGAACGTGAAATGTTTCGGTTCATTTCTTGATTAATTTCCATCAATGGAACGATAACAAAAGCTCTTTCAAACATCCGCGGATGCGGAACAATAAGATTCTCTGCCTCAATATTTTCGTGATTATAAAGCAAAATGTCAAGGTCAATGGTACGAGGGCCCCATTTAATCTCCCTTTTTCTTCCTAGCTCATTCTCTACCCTTTGTGTTACCATCAATAATTCTTGAGGTAATAAATTGGTAGAAATTTTTATAACTAAATTTAAAAATTTCTCTTGTTCTATATACCCAACCGGATCTGTTTCATAAACAGATGATACATCCTCAACTTCAATAGCCGGATGCTTATGCAACAACTCTATCGCTTGCGATAAATACATATGGCGATTATCCATGTTTGAGCCCAAAGCAATATAAACTACATTATTCATGAGCGCCCTCTCTCAATCTCAACCGCCACCGCGCGGTAATGTCCCGGAATTGGCGGATCTGGCTTAATAACTTTTACAATGCAGTTCATAACGCAATCGTACCGTTCTAATATATCCCCCGCAATGTTTTCTGCAATACTTTCCAAAAGCTTATATGTTTTCTCTTCTACAACACTTCTGCATAACTCGTATAACTCTCCATAATTTACAGAATGCTTTAAGTCATCAGTTGTTCCTGCTCGCTTTAAATCTAACTCTACAGTTAAATCTACCTTAAATCGCTGCCCCAACTTATTTTCTTCAGGAAATACACCATGGTAACCATAGAACTCCATATCATGAACAAAAATTTTATCCAAATCTTTTACCCCCTTAACATAGCATCCATCATTTTTGCCATGCGGGACATCTCTTTCACATCATGCACACGCACAATTTCACAGCCTTTTTGAATGCCAAGACAAACTGTTGCACCTGTTCCTTCTAAACGTTCTTCCACTGGCAAGTCTAACGCATGACCAATAAATGATTTTCGAGATGTTCCGAGAAGGACTGGATATCCCAACAATTTTAATTGCTCTAGATTCCGCATCACTTCTAAGTTTTGCTCAAATGTTTTCGCAAATCCAATACCTGGATCTAAAATAATATTTTCATCTCGCACACCTGCACGTTTCGCAATTGTAACACTTTCATATAGGTCAGCAATCATATCTGCCATGAGATTTCGGTAGTTTGTATTATCACGATTATGCATTAAAATAATTGGCACATCGTAACGCGCCGCTACTTTTGCAATTTCCGGTTCTGCTTTCGCACCCCAAATGTCATTAATAATATGTGCTCCAGCTTCAATGGCTTGCTTTGCAACCTCTGCTTTATACGTGTCAATAGATATAGGTACATCTACCGCTTGCGATACAGCTCGAACCATCGGTAAAATGCGTCGTAACTCTTCTTCTTCTGATACTTTATCAAAACCAGGACGAGTAGACTCTCCCCCAATATCAATAATATGCGCCCCGTCAATTACCATCTCTTTCGCATGGCGGACAGCCGTTTCCACTTCATTGTAATTACCACCATCAGAGAAAGAGTCAGGTGTAACATTCAAGATCCCCATAATGAATGTCTTTTCATTTAAATTCAATACATATTTACCACACTGCATCTCATAAGACAATTGCATATTAACCATCTCCTCTTAACAACTCATTTCGGCTCCAAAGTCTTTCACGGTATGTTTCATATACACGTAAAAGCTGACTTGTAACAAGCCCTTCTTTACCTGGAAAATGGACTTCTCCAATGCAACAAAGGGGCACAATTTCCTGTATAGAATTCGTAACAAACACTTCATCGGCCGCAAATAACTCATCTTTTAAGAATAACCCCTCTTTTATCTCAAGCCCCAACATTTCAGCAGCAGCCAATATAAAAGCACGTGTAATTCCATTTAAAATTCCAGTCTGTAGTGATGGTGTATACAATATGCCATTTTTCACGAAGAAGATGTTCGAAACAATCCCTTCCGCAACATACCCTTCTTTCGTAAGAAAAATCCCTTCTTTCGCAGTTGTATTCCCAATCTCACGTTTCCCTAAAATATTATTTAAATAATGATGTGACTTTAAACGAAACTCTCCTTCTGGTGTATTACGAGTTTGCCTTAAAATTACCCCTTCTTTTTCCACTACATCTCCTGGAGCTTGTAAAGGCTTTATAAAAACGATAATAGAAGGCTCTTCGTAAATCTCCGTCTGCAATCCGATTTCGCCACTACCTGCAGACACATTCAAACGAACATATGCATTTTGCAAATGATTCCTTACAATTAACTCTTTTAAAATGCTTTTTACATCGTCTTTTGTCATTTCCCATGCAATATGCAACGACGAAAGAGCGGTCATAAGCCGCTCATAATGATCATCGAATAAGAAAGGATGTCCGTTGTAAATACGAAACGTCTCAAATACACCAAGACCATATAAATATCCATGATCGTACGGAGAAATTTTAGCTTCACTCGCCTCAACAAATGAACCGTTCACATAAATTAGCATGTAGCAGCACTCCGGCTATAATTACGAATGAAATTTTGCAACAATTCCTTACCATGAGAAGTCATAATAGATTCAGGATGAAACTGTACCCCTTCAATTGGTAATGTTTTATGACGAAGGGCCATAATTTCTCCTTCCTCTGTCCAAGATGTTACTTCCAGGCACTCTGGTAATGTTTCTTTTTTGACAATTAGAGAATGGTAACGCGTTGCTGTAAACGGATTGGGAATATCGGTAAAGATTGTTTTCTCATCATGATGCATTAAAGATGTTTTCCCATGCATGAAACGATCTGCACGAACAACATCTCCCCCAAACACTTGAGCAATCGATTGATGTCCTAAACAAACACCAAAAATCGGGATTTGTCCTGCAAAATGACGAATCACATCCATACTTACCCCAGCTTCATTCGGGCTGCACGGTCCTGGAGAAATCATTAAGAAGTCCGGCTGCATTTGTTCAATATCTTTAATTGTAATTTCGTCGTTACGCTTGACGATAAGTTCTTGTCCTAGCTCTCCAAGAAATTGCACTAAATTAAACGTAAAGGAATCATAGTTATCAATCATTAATATCATTTATCTCACCTAACCGTTTCTTCGCTACTTTCTTTTGCTCGCCATAAAGCTATCGCTTTCTTTAATGACTCTTTATACTCGTTTTTCGGATTAGAATCAATAACAATCCCTGCCCCTGCCTGTACATATGCTTGCCCATCTTTCGCAAGCAACGTACGAATGACAATATTTAATTCCATATCCCCTGAATAACCAATCCAACCAATTGAACCTGTATAAATACCACGGCGAACCGGCTCTAACTCTTCAATAATTTCCATCGTGCGAATTTTCGGTGCTCCGGTAATCGTTCCACCCGGAAATACAGCCTTTACACCATCAAAAGCATCTTTTCCTCGCTGCAATTGTCCGCGTACATTTGAAACGATGTGCATAACATGGGAATATTTCTCAATCACCATGAATTCATCTACTTCTACCGTTCCATACTCACAAACACGCCCTAAATCATTTCGCTCTAAATCAACAAGCATAACGTGTTCTGCACGCTCTTTTTCATTTTCAATTAACTCTTTTGCAAGTTCTTGATCTTCTTGCTCATCTTTCCCGCGAGAGCGCGTACCCGCAATTGGACGCGTACTCATTTCATTACCTTGTTTTTTAATCAACAACTCTGGTGAAGCACTTACAATTTGGAAATCTCCAAGTTCTAAATAACCCATGTATGGTGATGGATTAATTTCACGAAGCTTCGTATACACTTCCAACGGATGCGTTTGCAATGTTTTTTCTTGTCTTGTAGACAAATTTACTTGAAACACATCTCCCGCACCAATATACTCTTGAATTCTTTGAACAGCTTCCATAAACTCTTTTTCCGTAAAGGAAACTGCCTCTTTATTTATTTCAGGGCGAATAAACGGCATCGTCACTTCTGGCACTTCTTGTAACCAAAGCCCTTTTAATTCATTCAAATGTTGCTCAGCTTGTTTCTCATCATTTATATAATGTGTAATAATCCATAACACTTGTTCTTTTTGATCATAAACAAATACATCATCAAACAATAAGAAGAATATATCTGGTACATTCACATCATCTTCTGCAAGAGAAGGAATTTTCTCTATATAGCGGATGCAATCATAACTAAAATAACCAATCGCACCACCTTGAAACGGCGGATATGCGTCATTATGTTCCGTTTTCCATTGTTCCATATATCTTTGCATAAGGTGCAATGGATTCCCCTTTTCTATTGTTTCCTCTCCATTTTCCCATATATGCAAGGCTTCCTCTTTCCCACGAACGATCGCTACCGGATCAAGCCCAGCAATACTATAACGTCCTCCGCGACCACTTTCTAAAATGATATGATGAGGTTTATTTTGCGAAAGAAATTTATACTGTTTAAAAAAGTCTAACTGATACGGAACTGAAATAGCTAAAGATTTTCGTCGCTGCATACAAACACCTCGTTTTATTTTATCCCGCTCTAACGGACAGTAAGACCCCCACCCCAAAATTCAGAGAAAAGCAAAGAAGATAGGCGGGGGACAACTGTCCATAAAAGCCCGATTGGTTCAACTAACCATCAGTGGGGGAATGCCCTCCCACTGATGGAAGTTTCACTTTATCCCGCTCTAACGGTCGTTTAAAAACATTGAACCGTCCATATAAGCCCATTTAGTTCAACTAACACTTATTTTACATGAAGTTTTCTAGTCATTCACTCTTTTCCTATTTTCAAACGAAAAAAGAAAAAGCATCCCCCTTTCGAGGGATGCTTTTCATACATTAAGCTTATGATTCAAATTGATAAAGTGGCGTACTTAAGTAACGCTCACCATTACTTGGAATGATAACAAGTACTTTCTTTCCTTTTCCAAGTTTTTCCGCAACTTCTGCTGCTGCATAAATAGCTGCTCCAGAAGAAATACCCACTAAAATACCTTCTTCACGAGCTACCCTTCTTGCATATTCAAATGCTTGTTCTGTTTTCACCTGAATCACTTCATCATACACATCTGTATCTAACGTTCCAGGAACAAATCCAGCACCAATCCCTTGAATTTTATGAGGACCTGGTTTTCCACCCGATAGCACTGGGGAATCAGCAGGCTCTACTGCATAAATTTTAATATCTTTATAATTCTCTTTTAATACTTCACCAGCACCCGTAATCGTTCCGCCTGTACCAACTCCTGAAATGAATGCATCTAATTGATCACCCATCTGTTCCACAATTTCCGGACCTGTAGTTAAACGATGGATTTCTGGATTTGCATCGTTTTGAAACTGTTGAGGTATAAAGTAGCCATGTTCTTTTGATAACTCTGTTGCCTTGCGAATTGCACCGCCCATCCCTTCTGATCCTGGCGTTAACACTAATTCTGCTCCATAAGCACGCAATAAATTACGGCGTTCGACACTCATCGTTTCCGGCATAACCAGAATTGCCTTATATCCTTTGGCCGCCGCTACCATCGCTAAACCAATCCCAGTGTTTCCACTTGTCGGTTCAATAATTGTATCGCCTTCTTTTAATAACCCCTTTTTCTCAGCATCTTCAATCATCGCTAATGCAATTCGATCTTTTACACTGCTTCCAGGATTCATGAACTCTAGTTTTAAATAAATATCTGCACTGCCTTCTTCTACGATGCGGTTCAATTTAACAATTGGCGTTTTTCCAATTAAATCTGAAACCGATTGTGCCACTCGCATCTCCGTCACTCCTAACACCAAGTATTTTTATTGGATTTATATACATATTGTCAAAGAAAAGGTTATTTGTCAATCTATTTAGATGATTCTAAATAGATAAATAACCTTTTTCTCCCTTACAAACTTTCTATTAATTTTGTTATATCTTCCTTAGAAAAGTTATATCGTTCGTTACAAAAATGACAATGTACTTCTGTCTTTTCTTCTTCATCACGCACTTGCGTTAATTCTGTTTTCCCTAAACTCATTAATACACCTTCAATACGCTCACGAGAACATGTACAGCTAAATTGTACATCCATCGTCTCTAAAATTTTCACATTATCTTTGCCTAATAGCTCGTATAGCAACTCTTCTGGAGTTAAACCTTGTTCAATAAGCTTAGAAACAGGCGGAATTTTTTGCAGGCGCTCTTCAAGAACTGAAATTGTCTCTTCTTGCGCATCAGGCATGATTTGTAAAACAAATCCACCTGCAGCTAAAATACTATCATCGCCATTAACGAGAACTCCAACACCAACAGAAGACGGCGTTTGTTCAGAAACAGCGAAATAATACGTGAAATCTTCTCCTAATTCACCAGAAACAAGCGGAACTTGACCAATAAATGGTTCACGCATACCAATATCTTTAATAACCGTTAAAAAACCCTCTGTTCCTACAGCTTGATATACACGCAGCTTCCCTTGCTCTGTCGCTTCAAAGTCAACATGCGGATTCGTTACATAACCACGTACATCTCCATTCGCATGTGCGTCTACTAAAATCGGACCGAGAGGACCATTACCCTCTACTTTAATCGTAAGTTTCTGATTACCTTTAAGCATTGCACCCATCATTGTACCTGCCGTTAAAGAACGACCAAGTGCCGCAGAAGCAGTTCTCCATGTATCGTGACGTCTTTGCGCTTCACTCACCGTATTTGTTGTGTGCACGCTATAAGCACGAACTTCTCCATTAAACGCTAGCGCCTTTACTAAATAATCTTTCATTCGCATTTATTCACCTTTCTCGTGTTGTAAATTTGCATTACGCTCATATAACATATATAGACCTTTAAGCGTTAAAAATGGATCGACAATATCAATAACATTCGATTCCTCTGCAATCAATTTTGCTAATCCACCTGTCGCGATAACAGTCGGTTCTTGTTTAGCTTCTTCTTTCATCCGCTTTACAATACCTTCTACTTGTCCAACATAACCATATAAAATACCAGCTTGCATTGCACTTACTGTATTCTTTCCAATGATACTACTTGGTCTTGTGATTTCAATACGCGGTAGTTTCGCTGCTCTATTATATAAAGCTTCAGCTGAAATCATAATACCAGGTGTAATGACACCACCCATATACTGTTTATGTTCATCAATATAACAATATGTTGTCGCTGTTCCAAAGTCGACTATAATAAGCGGACTTCCATACAGTTGAATACCAGCTACCGCATTTACAATGCGGTCAGCACCTACTTCGCGCGGATTTTCATACTTAATATTTAAACCAGTTTTAATACCAGGCCCCACTACAAGAGGCTTAATTCTAAAATACTTTTCACACATACGCTCTAAAGCAAACATAATAGGCGGTACAACAGAAGAAATAATAATTCCTTTTATATCATGAAAAGCAATTCCTTCGTGTTCAAGTAATTGTTTCACGAGCATCCCATATTCATCTTCCGTTTTATGACGATCTGTTTCCATACGCCAATGTTGAAGAAGCTTACCATTTTCAAACACACCTAGTACTGCATTTGTATTCCCTACATCCAATACGAAAATCATATTCTCACCACTTATCTTATTTAATGTATATTTACACAATATGTACAAAACTTATAATCTCATCATACCATATTTATACACATGTTCAGCTTTCCTATCCTCACCATTTTACAAAAATCCATTTCCCTTTTTCAATTTATAAGTTCAATTACATAAAGCGAAACTTCCATCAGCGAGGGCTCTCCCCACCTATCTTCTTCGTTTTTCTCTCACGTTTAAGGTGAGGGGCTTACTGGGGTAACAAAGAAAAAAGGAGTGACAATTGTCACTCCTTCGTTTCTTCTTTATCTTCTGGCGCTTCATCTTCTTTTTTCATTGAGATGTTCACTTTTACATCACTTTCAGAAGATGTTTTACGCTCCGGTAATGTACCATGTTCATATAAATGATTGATTTGCTCTGCATCTAACGTTTCCACTTCAAGTAACGTTTTTGCGATAATATCAAGCTTATCACGGTTTTCAGTAAGAATTTGTTTTGCACGAGCATAACATTCTTTCATAATGCTTTGCATTTCCATATCAATTTCATGTGCAATTGCATCACTATAGTTTTGCTCAGAATGGAAGTCTCTTCCTAAGAATACTTGACCACCCTGTGAACTACCAAATTGCATTGGTCCAAGCTTATCACTCATACCGAATTCTGTTACCATGCGTCTAGCTATTCCTGTCGCACGTTGGAAGTCATTATGAGCGCCTGTACTTACTTCCCCAAATACAATTTCCTCAGCCACTCGTCCACCAAGGAGACCAGTAATTTTATCCAGCAATTCTGGTTTTGTCATGAAGTAACGATCTTCTTTCGGAAGCATTACTGCATATCCACCAGCTTGACCACGTGGCACAATTGTTACTTTATGAACTACATCTGCTTCATCAAGTACTACACCAATTACAGTATGTCCTGCTTCATGGAATGCAACGATATTGCGTTCTTTCTCAGAGATAACACGACTTTTCTTAGCCGGACCTGCAATAACGCGGTCAGTCGCTTCATCAATGTCACTCATATCAATTTTCTTCTTATCTTGTCGTGCTGCTACAAGAGCTGCTTCGTTTAATAAGTTTTCAAGATCAGCACCAGAGAAACCTGGTGTACGCGTTGCTATAGCACGTAAATCAATATTTTCATCAAGCGGTTTGTTGCGAGCGTGTACTTTAAGCACCGCTTCACGACCGTTTACATCCGGACGATCCACTGTAATTTGACGGTCAAAGCGTCCTGGACGTAATAACGCTGGGTCAAGAATATCAGGGCGGTTTGTTGCAGCAATGATAATAATGCCTTCATTTGCTCCGAAACCATCCATTTCTACAAGCAATTGGTTTAATGTTTGTTCACGCTCATCGTGACCACCACCAAGACCTGCCCCACGTTGACGACCTACCGCATCAATTTCATCAATGAAAATGATACAAGGTGCGTTTTTCTTTGCATTTTCAAATAAGTCACGCACACGAGAAGCACCGACACCGACGAACATCTCTACGAAGTCAGAACCACTAATAGAGAAGAACGGAACACCAGCTTCACCCGCAACAGCACGCGCGAGTAATGTTTTACCTGTCCCTGGAGGTCCAACTAATAAAACCCCCTTCGGAATACGAGCACCAACCTCCGCAAACTTACGAGGGTCTTTTAGGAACTCTACAACCTCAACAAGTTCTTGCTTCTCTTCATCCGCTCCAGCTACATCTCTAAAACGGACTTTTTTCTTATCATCATTGTATAACTTTGCCTTGCTTTTACCGAAGTTCATAACACGGCTACCACCGCCTTGCGCTTGGTTAAGTAGGAAGAAGAATAGAATGAAGATAATCACAAAAGGAATGATGGAAGTGAAGAATGTTACCCAAGCACTTGTTTCTTCTGCTGGTTGATATTTCACTTCTGTGCCTTGTGCTTTGTCATTGATTTTCTTTTGTAATTCTTCAGTATTAGGTGCATAAGTTACAAATTGTTGCCCTTGACTATCAGTACTGAATTGTCCTTTTACTTCAAATACACCATTTTTTGGTTGAAGTTGCACATTACGAACTTCACCCTTTTCAAGTTTAGCAATGAATTTATCGTAGCTAATTGGTTTTGTTTTTTGCGTTGAACCATTAAAATAACTCACAATACCAATTACCACTAAAAATATAAGTAAATAAAAGATGGTATTACGGAAGATCCGATTCATCCCTAACCTCCTCTCACAGCATACAAACTATAATAGTAAATAGTACCATAGAAAAACTTTCCTATCCAATTGTAAGCTTATATTATTAATTTGAATATACGCTTGGTTTTAATACACCAACATAAGGAAGGTTACGATATTGCTCCTTATAGTCTAATCCATATCCCACAACAAATTCATGTGGAACAGTAAATCCAACATAGTCTGCTTGAAGATCAACTTTTCGACCAGACGGCTTATCTAATAATGTTACAATCTTCACAGATTTTGCTTTACGATATTTAAACAAATCCACTAAGTAGCTTAATGTAAGACCACTATCGATAATATCTTCTACGATTAAAATGTCGCGTCCTTCTACAGAAGTATCTAGATCTTTTAAAATTTTCACTTCACCAGTTGAAACAGTAGAATGACCATAGCTAGATACAGCCATAAAATCCATTTCAAGATATGTATCTGTTCGCTTTAATAAATCCGCCATAAATGGCATTGCACCTTTTAATACACCGATTGCAAGAGGCACTGTATTTTTATAATCCTCTGCAAGAATTGCACCTAACTCTCTTACTTTGTCTTGTATTTGCTCTTCAGAAATTAATACTTTTTCAATATCTTGATTCATCATTTGATTATCCTCCTGGAAGACTCCTTGCTTTTGTAATGAATAATAATATATGTATCCTTATCTGCTTTTTCTTGCGAAATAGCAAATGCAGATCGTTTCAACAATGGAACCCAAATAATATTCCCACTGGCATCACAAACAATTGGCCAGTCCTCTCTTTTTTCCTTCGGTACTTTCGCTTCAATAAAAATGGACTTTATCTTCTTCGTACCATTCATACCTTGCATTGACATTCGATCCCCGTTTTCTCTGGAACGAACAATAAGTGGATATGCTATTTCATTATGTTTTGCAACAAACATCATATCATTCACCATATTAGGTACACAATTACTGATTTCCACTTCGAGCTCGTCACCATTTACTAATGTTATCTTTCCTGGTACTTGTAACTCGCGAGGAGAGAGCGTAACTTTTTCTTCTCCAAACCGGAAAATACATTCTTCATATGTACGAACAATCTCCAATCCATCAGGGAAATGAAGCACACCAGAAGGGTGGGCTCGTTTGAAAAACTCAATCACCTTGTCAATATGTACAGAAGAAAGCGAAGATGGAATCTTATATTCATAAAGATAGTTTAATATTAGTTGAATCCCTCTCCTTTGTAAAGGTATAGGCATAGATTCAAACGAAGGAATTGATAAGACAATTCTTTTTGGGTCTTTTTTCTTAATTATTTTATTCATTTTTTCAAATGCTAATTCCTGCAAATACGCTTCATCCTCTTGTATAAATGTACTAAAGGCTTGAAAACGTTCATGAACATGGGGATTCTCTTGCTTTAAATAAGGAAGAACGTGCTTCCGCAATCGATTCCTTGTATATGTTTCCTTTGTATTACTCGGGTCAATGCGAGGTTCAACATTCTTTCTCTTACAATAATCAAGAATCTCTTCTTTCGTTACTGCTAACAAAGGTCGGATCAAAAAACCTTTATTAAAAGCACGCTTTGCAAGAATTCCAGCATAGCCTTTCGAAGTACTTCCACGAATAAGACGCATTAAAATTGTCTCAATCTGATCATCACCATGATGACCAAGAGCTAAATACTGTGCATTATATTTACTCATTATTCTTTCCAAAAATGCATATCGACATTCTCTTGCTGCAACTTGTGCACTCATTCGGTTTTGTTTTTGATATCTCGTTACATCAATTTGCGTTGTTTCACAAGTAACATTAAGATTGTCACAAAGCTGTTTTACAAATTGTAAATCTTGCTGTGATTCCTCGCCGCGAAACATATGATCTACGTGAGCAACTACAATTTGCAACTTCTTCTCTTCACACTTCTTCAACAAATAAAAGAGAAGCGCTAAAGAATCTGGTCCTCCTGATACACCGACAACAACTGTAGAATGCGCTTCTAATAGATCATGCCTTTCTACAAAAGCATCTACCTTTTTAACAAATTCATCTTTCAATGCTGCAATCACCTTTCATTGAGCTAAAACGATAGCACACCTTAATTATAATGGTACAACTTTTACAAACTTTCTGCAAAACAAAGATGTATAAATTTCACAATTTATCTTACATATAAAGTGAAACTTTAATCAGTGGGGGTTTTCTTCATCCCCCACTGATTATTAGTCCTAACCAATCGGGCGTATGCCAGCAGTTTATCTCTCACCTAACTTCTTTAAAAAAGCGGAAGTGGCTCGTTCAGAATGTGAGGGGGGTAGAGCTTCTTCCTAAGAGGTGTTTTTTACCTCTTAGGAAGAAGCGAGGCCATCGAACATTCTAGCCACTAGAGCTGGACAATGCTTCATCGAACTTTGTGGTGGGAGTATTACTGCCCGCAAATAACGGGATAATTTTTTTCTTCGGATTCAAAAATAAGTAAAGTTAAACATACGAATATACAACAAACAGGGCTCAGGTATATTCCTGAGCCCTGTTTCCAATAGACAATAAGACACCTCCACTTCAAGATTATGGGAAATCGAAGGAGATAGCTGCTGACATGTACCCAATTGGTTCAACTAACCAGTAGGAATCCCCCTATTGATGGAAGCTTCACTTTATTGTGCTTGTTTACTAATAATAGGAATCGTTGCCCATTTCGGCATATTCTTTTTTATCTTCGCTACCACAATTGTCATATCATCATTAATATATCCATTGTCGGTGCGAATTACGTCCTCCATAATAATATCAGCAATCTCTTGCGGGTCTTCCGTTTCCAATTCTTTAATCTTCCGCTTCATCCATACTTCATGATTCTCTACATGTTTTGCACCTTCAAAAATTCCATCACTCATCATTACTAAAATATCACCGGATTTCAATTGTTCACCGACAACGTCCACTTCAAAATCTTCAATAATTCCCATCGGTAAATTACTTGCTTCTATTTTAAATACCTGATTGCCGCGTTTTATAAAACTCGGAGTAGAACCAATCTTTAAAAATTTAGCATTTGCATCACGTAAATCGATCATCGCTAAATCTAATGTTGTAAACATTTCTTCCGTCGTTCGCAATGAAAGAATGGAATTAATCGATTTAATCGCGATTTCCTCATCAATACCTGATTGTAATATTTTTTGCAGTAACTTAACCGTTTCTTTACTTTCCATATGCGCCCGCTTTCCATTTCCCATCCCATCGCTAATAGCAAGCGCATACTTCCCTACACTTAATTCCATCATGGCATAGGAATCACCAGATACAAATCCCCCACCTTTAGCCGCCGTAGCAAGCCCTGTATCTACAGAGAATGTTTTTGCTGAACCAAACGATATTGTACTGTAACCGTTCGGATATGCCGATTGTTCTTCATGTTTCACAACAACTGTTTCTCGTAAAATATCAGACAACATCGGAGCAACCAGCTTTTCGCATTCTCCATGCTGATTACATGCAGCAGGAATCAGCATTTCAATGTCAATGTTCCCTCGATCTAAGCAATAAATATCAACATGTTCAACCTCTACTCCGAAGTCCCGAAATGCTTGTAAAATTTGTTCCTCTTGTACTTGATGATTCTCCCTTTCCTTTTGAATCTCTTTAGAAAAATCCGCCATTACTTTCGAAACACCCATAAGTTGTTCCGCAACAATTCTACGATTATCTCGCATTTGTTTCCTTAGCTTTTGTCCTTCATAAAAATGCCCTAATTCACCTTCTATTAAACCTGTTACTTTTGTTCCTCTCACACAATATTTTTCAAAATCACGAAGCAGTTTACGATTATGCTGCAATGTACCTTCCTCTGTTTCATCCATAAGCTGCCTCATATAATCATATGTTTTATCAAAATTCACAACCCAGCATTGATCTTTCTTAAAGCATGTTTGACATGTCTTGGCAGTAATTGTACTTAAAAATAAATCCGTCTCCGTATCCTTATCCTCGTCTTCTACATATCCGTATACAGAAAAGCTATTAGATAACGCTTCAAACACATTTGCAAATTGATTAATTTTATTTGCCGTCACATCACGCATTCTTCGCAAATATTGCTGTTGGTCATTAGAATGTTCCTGTGTTCCCGGCATATACTTAGAAAGACGTTCAATAATGAATCTAGGCATTAATAAAAATAAAGCAATCGCTACACCCGACTCTAATAAAGTTGTCACAATACTTGTTTGTTTATCTACGTACAACGTAATTAAACTCGTACCGATTAACAAACCTAAACTTACACCTATCCGCCTTCCTTCTTTCAATAACCCACCTAACAACCCAGAAAATGCCAATAAACTCAATTGATATAAGCTCGCTACATTTGCTAAACTTAAAATTAGCCCTGTTACAACACCCACCGTAGAACCGGTTGCTGCTCCTGCCACAAAGGCAAACACCAATACTAAAAACCTCGTAAAAATATGCTGAACTGATAAATCATAAATAAACCAATCTGTTGTACCCGTTAGTACAGATGCCAGTAATATAATTAAACAAACAATTTCTTCTGTTTCTAATGATTGTTGTTTTCCTTTTCGTTCTATTAAAAGTGGAACGCTTTGCAAGAAAATCATCGTTAGTACGAAGCTTAATCCTGCTTCAATTGTACTAACTAGCAAATCGTACATACCAATTGCACCTTGTGCGAAATAGACAACGATAAGATGGGCCGTTAATGCAGAAATAAATACTTGAAATGGTACAAGTCCAATCGTCTTACTTGTGAAACGACTAAAGAAGATATTATAGATGAAGAATGTAAATATAGATGCAAAGGCAAAGAAGAAATTTTCTAATGAAACCGAAAACGCACCAGCCATTACGGCAAGAAATGCAAGAGCCATTTTATCGCGTTTCATCACATATACAGCAGCGAAAAACGGCAAAGCAAAAGGTAAAATGTTCGTTAAAATATATGCTCTTCCTAAAAGAAAACCAACCAACGCAACCACAAATCCCCATCGAAAGAAAATTTGTTCCAGTTTCAATCTTAATTTACTTGTCCACTTCACAGTTGTCATTTGCCCACGACCTATAGCAAGCGTACTAGAATTCGGATTGACAGTATTCCTTCCTGCTCTTGGCATATTTTGAACACCACCTGCATATTTTATTACTTGTAATTATAAAAGGCATTTTACGGAATTTTTGTCAAAATAACAGTTTGTAGTAAAATAATTGTTCGACCTTTTATACAAAATAGCACCATATATATACAGGCTTACACCTAAAGCCTTTATATAATGATGGAATTTTCAGAAAATAATAGTTGTTTTTGTAGAAGAAGCTCATACATTTACAATTCCTTAACACAAAAAAAGATCATGCATATTTGCATGATCTTTTCGTCTATGACCCGTACGGGATTCGAACCCGTGTTACCGCCGTGAAAGGGCGGTGTCTTAACCACTTGACCAACGGGCCGTCAAAAATATAGCGGCGGAGGGGATCGAACCCCCGACCTCACGGGTATGAACCGTACGCTCTAGCCAGCTGAGCTACACCGCCATGTCGTATTTAACGGACAATTAATATAATATCTTAAATATCATTTTAAGTCAACACGTTTTAAATATTTTTTATTCTTTTTTTCTACACACTGTTTTCACCATAAAAAAGCACCCTAAGTAAACACTCCGGGTGCTTCTCTTTATTTTAAAATAAACAGCAAGTTTTATCCGCGACGAGCGCCACGGCCGCCACGTTTTGACTCCGTATTACGCTTTAAAGAAGTTAAACGGTCTTCACTGTCTTTTAAAAAGCGAGCCATCTTTTGCTCAAATGTTTCTTTTTGGTTGCGGTTATCATTGCCACCACGGTTATCTCTGTTAAAAGAGCGATTACGCCCACCAGGGCGTCCAGCGCGTTGATTATCGCGTTGATTATCACGTTGCTCACCTTCTGCTCTTTCACGTTCTTTCGCTTTTTTAATAGATAAACCAATTTTACCGTCTTTCTCAACGTTAATAACTTTTACTTCTACTTGATCACCTACTTTTAAGTGATCATTAATATCTTTTACATAATTATCAGCAACTTCACTAATATGAACAAGACCTGTTAATCCTTCTGGCAGCTCTACAAAAGCCCCAAAATTCGTAATACCTGTTACTTTACCCTGTAACTTGCTGCCTACCTCGATTGACATAAAAAAAACGCTCCTCCTTAGTGGTTAAAAAGTCAAATTTTACTTCATTATATATAATCTTAAAATATAGTGTCAATACGACACCCACTACTTAGAAATAGGAAAAATTATCTCTTCAGGCTTTGAGAAGTAATAATCTCTTCTAGCAATCTCTAAAACGTAGTCCTCGTCATGTAACTTTTGGATCTCATCTTTCAGCTTCTTTTCTTTCGTCGTTAACGTATCTGTTTCTTTTTTTAGCTCTTTCACTTTTGCTTCTTTAGCATTAATCGAACTATTTTGTTTATAGAACGTCACACTGACACTTACAATAATTACAAAAGCAAACACGAAAAATAAAGCTAATCGACGATATACACGCTTCCTACTTTCGTTCGATTGTATTATATGTTCTTTAGCAGAAATTGGATTCTGTTCCGATACATATCTTTGCCTTAGTTCCCTCATTTTCGAGGTCCCCCTAACTTCTTTTTTATACGTTCCCAAATTAGAAATATATGCTTCTTCATTTTCTTGACATATTTCAAAAATCCTGCTTGTCTCTTTATAAAAATTTTAACACGGTTAGGGAGAAGTTTCCATATAACAAGGAAAACAAATCGAACAGGGATGAAAATAAATTTCCATATTAAACGTAATATTGCTATAATAAACCGCCACAATCCCATTCCAAATCCAACAAAAAAACGGAATAAAAATAACGCAAGAGCTATAATTAAGTGGATTAAAATTGTAACCGGCTTAACAAGAAATAATTGAAAAACACGAACACAAAAATAAAATGTTTGAACAAAAATGTGAATCAGCAAATTTAACACTTTCATGTACAATGACTTTAACAAACTTTGATATGCAGCAAACCCACAAAGCAATGCTAAAAATACGTACATACGTAACTCTGCTTCATTTACAAGCAATAGCACATAAAATACAAAAAGAGCTTGGACAATCCAAAATAAAATATCATAAATAAATACAAGCCAACGCTTTCGCTCTCTGCGCTTCAAAAAACGATGATACGTGTCTAAAGCCGCTCCAAGCGAAGCGCCCATCCCAATCATCGAAAGCATTGTATATAATTGAACAGTTAAGCTCATTTAAACAACTTGCTAAAGAATCCTTTAGCTTTCTCCCCTTGATGCTCATCAATGTAAGCCATCTCATATATTTTCCCTTTAATGGATACAAGCCCTTTTTCAACATCAAGGTTTTTCATTTGCAGATTTTGACCGCGTATTGTTAAAAATCCCATAACTGTTTCTAATAAAAATTCTTCGCTATCAAAACTTTCTACTTGCTTGACTCCTGTAATATCGAGAATGCGTCTTCCTCTCATTACGACATCATGTTCTACAGTAACATTTTGCTGATTAGAAGACGACATTGAATAACCTTTGTTCACGTCCATCCCCCCATAACTTTATACTAGTACCAATGTATGAGGAGACAATTTTTTTTAGAACAAACTATCTTCTGCTTTTACTTCAACTTTCTCTTCACGAACAATAGTGTATAAATTTGCAGCATCTTCTTTTTTTGTCGTTTCTTTTAATTCATTAATTTTCACAGTAACAATTTTTTGGCCGAAACGAATTGTTAATTCATCTTCTACCTTTACAGTTGAACTGGCTTTTGCAGCCTGGCCATTAATCATAATGCGGCCTTGATCCGCAACTTCTTTTGCTAACGTTCTTCTTTTGATAAGACGAGATACTTTTAGAAATTTATCTAAACGCATGACGACTCCCCCTTATTCGTTCTCTATTCGTTTTGCCTCTTCCCATAGTGCATCGAGCTCTTTTAAAGAAAGGTCTTTCATTTCTTTCTCCATACTAGCAACCTTTGCTTCCATGTATAAAAAACGACTCATAAATTTTTCATTTGTTTTATGAAGCGCTTCTTCTGGATTGATTTTATAGTAGCGAGCAATATTTACAAATGCAAATACTAAGTCACCAAATTCCGCTAACATCTTCTCTTCATCCATAGCTGTCACTTCACGTTGAAATTCTTCCCACTCTTCTCCCACTTTTTCCATCATCGGCTCGACATCATCCCAATCAAAACCAACTTTCGCTGCTTCTTTTTGGATTTCATAAGCGCGCATTAGTTGAGGTAAACTTTTAGGAATGCCTGATAAAATAGACTCTTTTATATTTCCTTTTTCCTGTTTCTTAATTTCCTCCCAATTCACAACAACATCAGCAGCAGTCTCTACATTAATATCTCCGAATACATGAGGATGACGACGTACCATTTTTTCAGACAACGTACGAATTACATCATCAATCGAAAACCAACCTTCATCTTCACCAATTTGTGCATGAAGCATCACCTGTAAAAGAACATCACCTAGCTCTTCAACAAGATGATCATCATCTTCCTCATCAATAGCCTCTAACACTTCATACGCTTCCTCAATTAAATATTTCTTTAACGATTGATGCGTTTGTTTTTTATCCCACGGACATCCATTTGGTCCGCGTAACTCTGCAATAATATTACGCAATACATCAAATTGCTGGTATAACGATTGTCGATTTAGTACAGGCGGCACGTACACACTCGTTAAATTGTTAAGCTCTGCCTCATGATCTAATAAATAAAGCGGTACTTTTTTCACTTGTTCAAACGACGTTCCAGCTGCAGTTACAATATATACTTCATAATCATCTGGAAGCATTTCCATTAATGTTAGTTTGACTTCAGATGCAATAAATGCATCGTACACTTGGCAAAAAATCAAGTGCTGACGAAGCTCTAATTGTCCTCGTTCGAATGACGTTGCATCAATCAACTGAAATCCTTCAATTGGATCAATTTTCAAACTTGCAAACATTGGATCTAAAAAGCTTTGTCCACCTTCAATACGTACATCAATATTCTCTTGTTCCCCTTTTTGTAACAAAAGCTGTACAGTACGTTCTGCCACAAGTGGATGCCCTGGAACTGCATATAAAACATCAGCATCCTTAGCTTTTTCAATCAATGTGTTAGAAATTGTTTCATATACTTCATCAAACGTATCATACGCTTCATATATATCGTCAAAAGATGTGTATAATACACCTTCTTTCTCAAGTTCTGTTATAACTGGATGCTCTTTTGTTCGAACATACATATGCACTGCTTCTTTCACTTTGCGATATACGCCCATTGTAAGCTGATCTAATTCACCAGCCCCTAATCCCAAAATTGTAATTGTTCTTCTCATAACGCCCACCTCTATCCACTCTTCTTCAACGAACTTTGTACTTTTTCATGTTTCATAACTGCACCAAGTTCCTTTGCTGTAAATACACGCAGCTTTAAAATTAAAAATACATATAGTAAACCACCAACACTCACACCTAGCAAAGCTTGAATCATCGCGATTTCTCTATGTTCCTCGTTAACTTGCACGCCAAACCATTCAAACATATACGTAAATCCAGCAAGCACTAATACCATGCCTAACACTCCGATTGTCACACCTATGATAGTTCTTCTCTGCATAAGCGGCTCATTAACAACTCGAATCAACAATACGCTATTCAATAAAGCAATGCACAGCAACGCAATTACAGTGGCAATCGCTGCGCCGATCACACCAAAATGTGGAATGAACATATAATTGAATAATAATTTTACACATGCACCAATCACAACAAACATAGCTGGTTTTACTGTTTGTCCTACTCCTTGCAAAATAGATGCAGTGGTAATCGCTAATGAACTAAATAAGATAGAAATAGATAAAATCCCCAGCACGCCAGAACCATCGTCATTTGCAAATAGCATAATATTTGTTGGACGAATAATGCTCGCGAGTCCTAACGATGCAGCAAGCCCAATTACAAATGTAATTTTAATTGCTAGCTGTACTTTTTCGCGAATAAATGCATAATCTCCTCTCTCTTTTGCAGCTGTAATCATCGGAATTAAAGAAAGTGAAAATGAGGTTGTCACGACCGTCCCAAGCTGCATAAGAGGAATGCTGCGATCGTATATACCCTTTAACATTTTTGCTATTTCTACTGGTTCCCCATTCTGAACAAGTAAGCTATACAGTGAAACAGAATCTGCCATTTGTATAAAAATTAACACTAAGTTACTAACGCAAATCGCAATTCCTTGCCAAAACAACGTACCAATAATTCTCTTTTTATTATAAATTCCTTTAAAACCTTGCAGAAAAATGGAACGAAAGTCTTTTCGTAAATATAAAAACAATACAATCACACCAATAAAACTGCCTGCTATAGAACCAAACATAGCGCCTGCTCCTACCGTATACAAATCAAACCCCTTTTTTATAAGGAATAATGATAAAAATACAATAATGGATACACGAATAGTCTGTTCTATTACTTGTGATATAGCTGTTGGTATCATATTCCCAAATCCTTGAAAATAACCACGCGCTACAGAGAGAAAAGGCATTAATAAAAAAGAGAATGCAATAACACGAATTAACTTATCCAAATGAGCATCTCCCATTAAAGACGCTATTGTATGCGCGCCAAAAAACAACACAATACAACCCATGCTCCCAATAGCTAATAAAAACCAAAAAGAAACACATATAACGGACTCTGCTTCTTTATGTTCTCCTCGTTCTAGGCGTTCTGCAATCATTTTTGAAATAATGATTGGGAAACCATATGTCGCTAAAATTAAACAAAACCCGTAAAACGGGTAAATTTGCTGATAAATATAAAATCCAATATCACCAGCTATATTTTGATATGGAATACGGTAAAAAGCGCTTAATACTTTTGTAACAAAGCTTGCAATTGTTAATATAATCGCGCCGCGCCAAAAAGCGTGATACTTCTTCGTCTCCATGACCATGCAATCTCCCTTTTTCTATACTCATCCTACGTATTATATCACAAAGAAAAAAGCAGCTTGCGACATTAAAAGTTATCACGTAAAAAAGGTAGCAAAATGCTACCTTTACAAAAATATATAATTTCATTTCAACAGGCGGTATGTTTAAATGTATCACAAAGCACGGCCGCCTGTATGAGCCCAATTTGCGGACTAACTATCAGTAAGAAGACGTCACTTTATTGCTCCATCTGCTTCGCTAGAAAGCTTGCTGCTGTATCAACAGCTTTGTGTTCTACATCACTAATGATTGCTTCTTTTGAAAAAATAATAACAGCTCCAATTGGATCACCATTTGCGATAATTGGACCAATTGTATAAGATTGTACCTTTTCTGTTACTCCATCGATAATGGAAATTTCACTTTCATCCGTCATTACGACGGATTTGCGTTCTTCCATTGCTTTCTCAATTAAATCGCCAACACTTTTATTTAAGTATTCTTTTTTTGACACGCCAGCGACAGCAATAATTGAATCTCGGTCACAAACAAGGATGTTATGTCCTAAGCTATCATATAAAGCATCTGCATACTCTTTAGCAAAATCACTTAACTCGCTAATTGGAGAATATTTCTTTAAAATAACTTCCCCATCGCGATCCACGAAAATTTCTAATGGATCGCCTTCCCGAATACGGAGAGTTCTGCGAATTTCTTTCGGGATAACAACCCTTCCTAAATCATCAATTCGACGTACAATTCCAGTTGCTTTCATTCTAATGCTGCCTCACTTTCTACTGATGATAAAAGTCGTGATTTTACCTGTTCATGTAAAAATCACCAACTATTAAGCATAGTATTTTACACATTAGTTCTTCTATACACGTCGAATTGTATTTTTTATCCTCATTTAGGCATTTATCTCTTCTTTTTTCACATCTTTTAAGCCTTTTAGTAAATTTTCAGCAATTGTAAGCCACTTCGATGTTTCTATTTCACGAACATTCATCACAATTTTTAAACGAGAACCTTCCATACCAAGACCAATCATACGCCCAAAACTGCTACCGAGCATAAATAATTTCCCGCCATCAATATTTTGGCTGGCTTTTTCAGAAAATAGCATCGTAACTTCTTGTTTTGTTTGTTTCATTAATTCAATTTTTTCTTGCATTGCTAACACTTTAATATTCGCAATTTGCAGTAAGTATCCGACCTCTTGCGGATAATCACCGAAGCGATCAATCATTTCTTCTTGTAATTCCTCAATATCCTCAATAGTAGAAACACCTCTAAATTGCTTATACATCATAATTTTTTGTTTACTGTCAGAAATATACGCATCTGGTAAGTATGCATCTACCTCTAGGTCAATTTCAACATCAGGCACTTGCTCTTCCATGTTCGTACCTCTACGCTGCTCGATCGCATCTTTTAACATTTGTGAATATAAATCAAAACCAACAGAATCAATAAAGCCATGCTGCTCTGCACCTAATAGATTACCAGCCCCACGGATAGATAAATCACGCATTGCAATTTTAAATCCAGACCCGAGCTCTGTAAATTCCTTAATGGCTTGCAAACGTTTTTCTGCAACTTCAGATAGCACTTTATCACGTTTATAAGTGAAATATGCATAGGCAACGCGATTTGAGCGTCCTACCCGACCACGCAATTGATACAACTGCGATAACCCCATACGATCCGCATCAAATACGATTAATGTATTTACATTGGGAATATCAACGCCGGTTTCAATAATCGTTGTACTTACAAGTACATCATGTTGCCCCTCTAAGAAGGAAAGCATAACAGATTCCAATTCACTTTCATTCATCTTTCCATGCGCAAAGGTTACCCGCGCATCAGGAACAAGCATCGAAATTTCATCTGCTTTCCGCTCAATATCTTCAACGCGATTATATAAAAAGTATATTTGGCCACCTCGTGCAAGCTCACGTTCAATCGCTTCACGCATTAACGCCGGATTATACTCCACAACATACGTTTGCACTGGGAAACGATTTTCTGGCGGTGTTTCAATAACAGATAAATCACGAACACCTAACATAGACATATGAAGTGTCCGTGGAATTGGCGTTGCCGTTAATGTAAGTACATCGATATTGGCTTTTAGTTGCTTAATTTTTTCTTTATGTGTCACGCCAAATCGCTGCTCTTCATCAATAATAAGTAATCCCAAGTCTTTATATATGACATCTTTTGAAAGAAGGCGATGTGTACCGATAACAATATCAACAGTACCATCTTTTAATCCTTTAATTGTTTCATTTTGTTGCTTTCTCGTACGGAAGCGGCTTAATAATCCAATATTAATTGGATAATCTTGAAAACGCTCTCGAATTGTTTCATAATGCTGCTGCGCTAAAATTGTCGTTGGTACTAAAATTGCAACTTGTTTTTCATCCATAATTGCTTTAAAAGCAGCACGAATTGCCACTTCTGTTTTTCCATATCCAACGTCGCCGCAAAGTAGGCGATCCATCGGACGACTGCGCTCCATATCCTTTTTAATCTCTGTAATTGAACGCAGCTGATCTTCTGTTTCTTGATAAGGGAACGATGATTCAAATTCCTGTTGCTCAGAAGTATCCGGAGTAAATGCGTATCCTTTTGAAGCCTCACGCTCTGCATACAATTTAATTAAATCATCTGCAATATCTTGAACAGATTTTTCTACCTTTGTCTTAACTTTCTTCCAGTCATTTCCACCAAGTTTATAAATTTTCGGATCTTTCCCTTCAGATCCTACATACTTCTGCACTTGATCAATTTGCTCAATTGGGACGTATAATTTATCATTTCCTTGATATTTGATATGCAAATAATCTTTATGGACCCCGTTAATTTCCAGAGTTTCAATCCCCAAAAATTTACCAATACCGTGATTTACGTGAACAACATAATCGCCAACTTTTAATTCAGAGTAGCTTTTAATTCTCTCTGCATTCGAAAGTTTTTGCTTACGCTGTGATTTTTTTACCTTTTTATTGAATAATTCTTTTTCGGTAATAATCGCAAGCTTTTGCATCGGCATTTCAAAACCTGCATGTAGATCACCTACCGCAACCTGGACACGCCCCGGAAGCAATACATCTGTCCCTTCAATAATATCTGCTTCAATATCATAATCATTTAAAATATGCTGCAATTTCTTCGTTCGCTCTTCATTTGCGCCTAGTACAACCGTTGTAAAACGACTTTTCGTCCATCTATCAATTTCTGTTTTTAATAAATTCATTTGACCATGAAAATCTTGCATTGTTTTACATGTCAAATTCACAATATTTTGCGGATGTGTATGTGGAATATGACGTAAAAACAAATTTAAGTATAAGAAACTTCTTTTTTTATGGTGTAAAAATTGCGCAAAATCATGAGAAAAAGATAAATCTTGAACAATTGCACCTTCTCCAAGAAGCGATATATACCATTCCGCCTCTTCTGTTTCTAAATGATCTGCAGTTTCTTGAATTCGAGAAACTTCATCTAGAATAACAACACCATTTTCCGGTAAATATTCTATTAGACTAGCAGGCTCATTATAAAATAAAGATAAATATTTAAACATCTGCTCGATAATCTGTCCATTTTTCAGTAATTCCAGCTCATACGTTACAGTGTCTAATATAGTTGTTTTTAATTTCTCATCAGATACTTTTTTTAGTGTATTAGCTAAGCTTGCTTCTAGCTTCTGCACACCAAGTTCGATTTCTTCTTTAGAAAATACAAATTCTGTAGCCGGGCCAAATGATACGCTCTCTATCTTCTCTTGCGAACGCTGCTCTTCTACAGTAAAGGAACGGATAGAATCTACTTCTGTATCAAAAAACTCAATACGAATCGGCAGTTCTTCCGTTAATGGATAAATATCTAATATCCCACCACGAACACTAAATTCTCCAGGTGCTTCTACCATAGATTTACGTTCATATCCCATAGTCGTTAACACATAAAGCAATTCATCAAGATCAATTTCTTGTCCCATTTTTAATTCAATTTGCTGTTTCTTCCACATCTCTTTTGTTGGTAGAAAACGACGCAAACCAGCAACAGGAGCCACAATAATCCCCTTTTCTCCAGCCGCTAAACGATTCAATACTTCAATACGCTGCGCCTTCAGTTCTGGACTTGCAACACCAATTTCTGATGCAATAGATTCATTTACGGGATATAACCAAACATTCTGCTCTCCAATTAATGAAACTAAATCTTCATATACTTTTTGCGCTTGGTATAAATTATGCGTTACGACAAGTTGTGACTGCTGTGTTTTTTTATATAAACTAGCCATTAATAATGAACGAGAAGAGGCTGCCATACCCGAGATAAGCTGTTCTTTTAATCCTCCTTCTAACCCATCTATAATCGATTGTATTTCTTTATTTTCGTAAAACTGCTCTAGTAAACCTATCATCTTTCAAAACTCCTCTCAACATAAAGAGCAAGCTACTATATTTTATGCAAATATTTTGGAAAAAGAAAACAGAAAAATGCTTTGGACAAGCCAAAGCGAAAACATTGCATCCCATCCTCTATAAGCAACAGGCCTTCCATCTCCATATTTTTAAAAAGGAGGATAGAAGTTTACTCATAATCGTTCAACTAACCATCATTGGGAGGAAGAACCACTCACTGATGGAAGTTTCACTCTATTGTAAGAACAATTCATATTCATAGTACTCAGGATAGGATGCGAGCGTTTTTTGACACGATTCACAAATTGTTTTTATATATATATTTCCGTTTTCATCAAAATGAATCATTTCTAATCGCTCTTGCTCTGTTAGTTGACCCAATACAAAGCCATATACTTTTTCTGCCGTAATACTACCTATCTTACATCCACAATGTCTGCAGTGATAATGTCCGTCCATATATTCCTCCTAGCCGTACAATTATTACTATTATGGATATAAGTACAGGAAAATATTCCATTTCCAAAACGTTAATTATTAAAAGTATTCATAACTTGTAAAAATGGAGTTTTCAGCCATTCTTCACATGCATCTGCACTTTTTTCAATTGCTCGCTCTACTTCTGGCATCTCATCTACTGTAAAACGACCTAACACATAATCAACTACCTTCATCCCATTTTTAGGACGGTCGATTCCCATACGAATACGTTGAAATTCCTGCGTTCCTAAATGTGCAATCGTTGATTTTACACCGTTATGCCCACCGGCACTACCTTTCATACGAAGTCGCAATTTGCCAACTGGAATATCTAAATCATCGTACATCACTACAAAATCTTCAACATCAATTTTATAGTAATCCATAAGTGGACGAATACTTTCTCCAGATAAATTCATATATGTAAGGGGCTTTAATAAAATAACTTTCTCTCCATTCACAAAACCCGCACCAAATAACCCTTTAAATTTCTGTTCATTGAGCGGGATATTCCAACGTTTAGACAATTCATCGATAGCCATGAATCCAATGTTATGCCTTGTTAATTCATATTCTCTCCCTGGGTTACCAAGTCCTACTATTAATTTCATTGTAACACCACTTTCTTTTTTCGATACGAAAAGACGTAACCAAAATTGGTTACGTCTCATTCTATCCAATTAATTAAATAGTACACTTACAGATTCTTCTTCGTAAACACGAATAATTGCTTCTCCAATTAATGGAGCAACAGAAAGTTCTTGTACTTTATCAATTTTCTTTTCTTCTGGTAATAAGATAGAGTTTGTTACAACTAACTCTTTAATGTTTGAATTTTGAATACGTTCAATTGCTGGACCAGATAAAACTGGGTGTGTACAGCAAGCATATACTTCAGAAGCACCGTTCTCTACAAGAGCGTTTGCTGCTAATGTAATTGTACCAGCTGTATCAATGATGTCATCAATTAAAATTGCTGTTTTACCTTCGATATTACCTACAATATTCATTACTTCTGCTACGTTTGGACGCGGACGGCGTTTATCGATAATAGCGATTGGTGCTTTTAAACGATCTGCCATTTTTCTCGCGCGTGTTACACCGCCATGGTCAGGAGATACAATTACGATATCCTTAAGACCTTTCTTCTCAAAGTAATCAGAAAGAATAGGTACACCCATTAAATGGTCGATTGGAATATCAAAGAATCCTTGAATTTGTGGAGCATGTAAATCTAGAGTAATTACACGAGTAGCACCCGCTGTTTCAAGTAAGTTCGCAACAAGCTTCGCTGTAATCGGCTCACGAGAACGCGCTTTACGATCTTGACGTGCATAACCATAGTAAGGAATAACAATGTTAATTGTTTTCGCAGATGCACGTTTTAATGCATCAATCATAATAAGCAATTCCATAATATGCTCGTTTACTGGGAAACTTGTAGATTGGATAACAAATACATCGCAACCACGGATACTTTCTTCAATGTTAATTTGAATTTCTCCATCACTAAAACGCGCAACAGAACATTTTCCTAATTCTACTCCAATGTGCTTTGCAATTTGCTCAGCGAGCCCCGTATTAGAGTTTAAAGAAAACACTTTCAAATTAGAATTTAGATATTGATTAGACATCTAGATTAACCCTCCACATTATGAATTTTTCTTGTTCAGCAATTGATCAACATAGTCTTCTTTGTTTGTTTGACGTGTACGTGCAATTGATAATGCTTTTGCTGGTACATCTTCTGTAATTGTAGAACCCGCCGCAACATAAGCACCATCTCCAACTGTTACAGGAGCAACAAGGTTTGAATTACAACCAATAAATACGCCGTCCCCGATCACAGTTTTAAACTTATTCTGGCCATCGTAGTTTACCGTAATAGAACCACAACCAAGGTTTACACCTTCTCCAATTTGTGCATCGCCAATATAGCTTAAGTGAGAAGCTTTACTTCCGTTTCCGAAAACAGTCTTTTTAATTTCTACGAAGTTTCCAACGCGTACTTCATTACCAATAACAGATTGCGGGCGGATATGAGCAAATGGCCCAATTGCAACATCAGTACCAATCTTACTATCATGAACTGTAGACTGGCGAATTGTTGTATTATCTCCCACTTCACTATCACGGATTACTGTATGCGGTCCAACTTCACAATTTGACCCAATAACAGTATAACCTTCAATAATTGTCCCAGGATAAATAACCGTATCATTACCGATTTTTGCATCGACAGAAATATACGTGTTGTTCGGATCAATAATTGTAACACCATTCACCATGTGTTTACGGTTAATACGTTTTTTCATAATGTCTTCCGCTTGCGATAGAGCGACTCTGTCGTTAACTCCTAACGTTTCATCAAAATGCTCTGTTTGATAGGCAGATACAATATGACCTTCATTTTTCAAAATCTCAATTACATCTGGAAGGTAATATTCTCCTTGCACATTTTCATTAGAAACTTTAGAAAGGGAAGCAAATAGCGCTTTATTATCAAAACAATACGTACCTGTATTAATTTCTTTAATAGCTCTCTCTACTTCATTTGCATCTTTATGTTCGACAATTTTTTCAACATGACCATTCTCATTACGAACAATTCGTCCATAACCAGTTGGTTCCTCTATGCAGGCTGTTAGTACTGTTGCCATTGCACCTGCTTCTTCATGCTGCTTTAACAGAGCTTCCATTGTTTCTGCTGTAATAAGAGGCGTATCACCACAAATTACTAATGTTGTTCCTTCTTCGTTCCCCAGTGCATCGGCTGCTTGCATAACGGCATGCGCTGTTCCTAGCTGCTCTGTTTGCAATGCAAATTCACTTGCACTTCCTAATTGATCTTGTACCTTTTCAGCGCCGTGTCCAACAACCGTAACAAGTTTCTGTACTTCTAGCTGAGAGACTTGATCAACTACATGCTGTACCATCGGTTTCCCACATACAGGATGAAGTACTTTGTATAAACTTGACTTCATACGCGTACCTTTTCCTGCAGCAAGAATCACTGCAAATCTTTTTGACATATAGACCCTCCATCGCAACCTATTTATCCATTAAAGATATTATCTTAAATAATTATATATTTCAAGAAACACTGCATAACTATTAAATTTTACCATAACTTTTATGTAATGTTTTAGTATTTAGTATCTTTTTTATGAAATAAGCTATACTATTTCTTTTTAAAGGAAGATTGAGGAAGAAAGTATATAACGTAAAATTTCCATTAATGGGGGATTTTCGCCACCCGCTAATGGTTAAGCCAACCGGAGTCTTATCGCCTGCGAATAGCGGGGTAAACAAAAACAAACTCCTGTAAATACTTACAGGAGTTTGCCAAAATTATAGAGCTCTTATTATAGAGCTCTTCTTATTCGAATTTTACGAAGCTCCAGCTTCTTCAAACTCAACTTCTTCTAACTCGCCTAAACGGTGATACTCAGTTAAAACCGCATCTTGAATTTTAGAACGAGTATTAGAATTAATCGGATGAGCAATATCACGGAATTCTCCATCTGGAGTACGTTTACTTGGCATTGCTACAAATAATCCATTATTGCCATCAATTACACGAATATCATGAACAACAAACTCATGGTCTAGTGTAATAGAAGCAATCGCTCGCATGCGACCCTCTGTGTTTACGCGGCGTAATCTTACGTCAGTCACTTCCATCTTGTGTTCACCACCCTTTTTCTAAATAAGCGATATATTTCTATAAATTCCACAAATTTTCTATTTCTCCTTCAATTTTTTAAAAATTTTTAAGATAAAAATTTTTATTTTAACTGAATATGGAAATAAAACAGACGTTACCGCTTACAAATTCTTATTTCACAAGGGCAATGACTTCAATTTCAACTGATACATCTTTCGGTAATTTTGCTACTTGCACACAAGAGCGTGCCGGTTTATGTACAGAAAAATATGTACTGTATACTTCATTTACTGCATCAAAATCATTCATATCTTTTAAAAATACAGTGGTTTTTACAACTGTTTCAAACGATGCTCCAGCTTCTGTTAATACTGCCTGTAAGTTTCGAAACACTTGCTCTGTTTGTTCCTTTACATCGCCAGTCACAAGTTCACCAGCTACTGTTAAAGGAATTTGTCCTGAACTGTAAAACATATTATTTACAATCATACCTTGTGAATATGGGCCAATCGCTTGCGGTGCTTCATTTGTTTGAACTACTTTCATCCTTTTTCACCCTTTTATATTTTTTTCCCACTTTCGCAAACTACTCCCAACAGGGAAACTGTAGTTTTAGCAGGCGGTAACCTCCCTAAAAATCGAGAGCCTACCGTCTGCTAAAACATATCTATTGAAATGCATCAGGAATACCCAAAACAAAAAAATTAGGTGGGGGCTTATTATCAATAAGAAAAAGCCATCTTCACTTTATAAAAAAAGATAAAGCGGTTGCTTTATCTTTTCCCTACTCTAGCGCATAGCATCTTTTTCAAACCACTCTATTAAGAAGATTATTTATCCTGCTACTTGCCACCCGATTGGTAAAAGTTTTTCGTCAGTGAGGGCTAAAAACCCTCTACTAATAAAAGTTTCACTTTACCTCACTCAGTATCTACAATCATATCAGCAAACGGACTCAAAGAGTAATTTCCTTTTTCCACTTGAATCGCCTTTTCTTTCACATCTACTTCAGACAAGCGAATTAATGAAACAAAGTTATCAACAAGTCTTTCCTCAATATCACTTGATTCCACTAACACACCAATACCCACTACATTTGCATTAAACTCCTCAAGCATGCTTATCATACCTTGCACAGTTCCGCCAGCCTTCATAAAATCATCAATGATTAATACATTTGCGCCTTCCGGAAGACTGCGCTTTGCTAATGTCATTGTTTGTATACGCTTAGAAGAACCTGATACATAATTAATACTTACCGTTGGGCCCTCTGTTACTTTATTATCTTTTCTAGCAATCACAACTGGGACATCTAGGTAATTGGCTACTGCATATGCCAAAGGAATTCCTTTCGTTGCAACCGTCATAACAGCGTCAATTGGCTGTCTTGCAAATACAGAAGCAAAAAGTCTCCCTGCACCATTAATATAACGCGGGTTACTTAAAAGATCCGTCATATATAAATAACCGCCTGGAAGGATGCGATCAGGATTCTCAAATAATTTACAAAGCTCATTAATAATTTGCGTTGCTTCCTCCTGACTTATATATGGGATATATTTCACTCCTCCTGCTGCACCTGGTACCGTTTGTAATGTGCCGACTCCTTGTTGTTCAAACGTTTGTTTAATGATGACTAAGTCTTCACTAATTGAAGATTTAGCAGATTGATACCGTTCAGCAAAAAAAGTGAGAGAAACTAACTGACGAGGATTTTGAAGCAAATAATAAGTCATATCGACCAACCTTGTACTTCGTCTGATTTTCACGCTCTCACCTCAAATTACGAATATTTTAAACAAATCATAACTTATTATACGTCTTTATTCAAGACTTTCTCGCTCTCCTAATAAACGTACTGCATATACTTGATCACAAAATCCTTTTAATCCGTTATAAATACGGTGCATGCGTGAATCGTGACGAACTAAACCAAAAACTGTTGGTCCACTACCACTCATTAGGACTGCATCTGCACCGAAACGTTTCATCTGTGCTTTAATATGTGCAACCTCAGGGTGCATTGAAAATGTTACATCTTCTAATACATTACCAACTGTATGACAAATTCCCTCATAGTCACCATTTTGAATCACTTCCACCATACGATCTACATCTGGGTGTGTTACACGATCTAATCGTAAATTTCCATATACGTCCGCTGTTGATACACCAATATGCGGCTTTGCCAAAATAACCCAGAAAGAAGGCGGCGTCTTAATATGTTCAATTTTCTCTCCACGGCCCGTTGCAATGGCAGTTCCACCATATACACAAAATGATACATCTGATCCAATTTCGGCACCTAATTCTGCAAGTTCATCAATTGTAAGTCCAAGATTCCATAGTTGATTCAAACCTCGTAACGCTGCAGCCGCATCACTGCTTCCACCTGCCAGTCCCGCTGCAACTGGAATTGCTTTTTCAATTGCAATGGATACTCCTCTTTTTACTTGGAATCGTTCCTTTAACAGCTTTGCCGCTTGATAAGCTAAATTTCTTTGGTCATCTGGGACATAACGATTATGAGACACGATTTCAATCCGGTCTTCAGATAAATCTGTTAGTTCTAACCGATCCGCTAAATCAATTGTTGTCATAATCATTTTAACTTCATGATAACCGTCTGGCCTTTTTCCTAGTACATCTAACGACAAATTAATTTTTGCTGGTGCTTTAACTAGTAGCTTCAATCTATTCACCTACTCTATGTACTCAATCTTTTATCGTTTATTTTACCATAAATTTATAGTAGAACGATGACACTTCCCTAATTATAACGAAAAGCATCAAGAATGAAACTACTTATACCACTTTTTCGCGTGCAAAAAGCCGAGGAGCATCTCCTCGGCTACCGTAGCATAGAAGTATCTTACTGTTACTGGTTTTGTTTCATTAATTGCTGCTCTGCAATTTCAATTGCACGCTTGACCATGTTACCAGCATCTTTCGCACGAATTCCGCCCCATCCTTCTTTTTGCACGACATCATAAAATCCAAGCTCTTTTGCAAGCTCTTCTTTAAATTGATTTGACATGACTCCTCTTCGTCTACTCAACGCAAGCCCCCCTTTTATAGCTACGGTACATTTAGTATGTGACACTACCACTTTCTTCAATTCCGGAAAATATATGTAATCAAACAAAGACTATTCTTAAACAGACTGTTCCCCTAACATGATTTCATTATCTTGTGCATCATAAAACGTAAGCTCAACTGTTTCTGTTAATACGTCTGCATAACTATAAGAAACACGCTGAAATGTATCTTCTTGCTGGTCAAGTTGAACTACGAAAACAGAACGATATGTTTCTGCTAACACACCAGATCGTTCGATCGTTTTTCTTCGCCCACTATTCGCTTTTAGCATAAGCCTCTGACCAAGATGATGGTCCAGTGCACTTTTGATTTCATCTAAACGTTTCGACATATCATGCTACACCTCGCTGTAATTGGGATAGAAAGTATAAAATTATAAATCATATATGTATAGTCTGTACGTTCTTATACTTTTTTATCCAAATTTCCAAAAGCAAGCATATGAAAAGCAAGGTAAATGCTTACCTTGCTTATTCATCATAATATTGAAACGGCAATCCTGTTCGTAAAATCCCTTTCGTCTCAATTCCGCCAAGCCCCTTCTCACCAGTTACTGTATTGCGTATAACATCCCATACATTGACTCGTTCCATAAAAGAAGTAAAGCTCACTTTTGCTACAACATATACTGGATCTAATGCATGAATATTAATCCGAGACGGAGAACTGGCAAAATTGGCTCCAGCTCGAATAAGAGCTTCAAAATGCGATTGACACGCCCCAGCAAAAATAACAGGATGATCTAATGAGGGATACTTCTTTCGTACTGTACGTACAGCCTGTACAAAGTGCTTAGAATGACGGTAAGCTGCTAACTCTCCCATTTCTCCTTTTGACTTTGTATAGGCATCATGCCCAGTAATCACTAAGATATCAGGACGAACATGTTCAATTAAATCTAGAACCTTCTCGTGCATCTCTGTTTCTTTACAATGAATACCCTGTACTGGCACACCGATTTTCGCATATAAATCTAAACATTTTCTTAAATATAAAGGGTCCCCATCAAGGTGAAGCACTTTTCCTGGCATTTGAAAGTAATTTACTTCATTTGTATAACCACCTGTTGATTGATATTCATTACGCTGCCTCATTAATACGTAATCCTGTTGAAATAAACGATATGTCTTTTCCATTGTTTCCCGTTCCTGCTTCACTCTTTTCGTATAATCTCGTTGATCAACAAGAACTAAATCTTCTATTGGTGCATCTGCTACGAGCCGAAATTCTTCCCCAAACAAAATTGCTATCGTATCTTTTATTTCTGTTACTCGAAAAAGAAGGTCGCGCTGATAAGACTTCCTCTCCACTAAATCTCCAACGTGTACAGCCATTCTTCTACCTCCAAACTAGTAGGGACATATAACTCACTACGTTCTGTTTTAGCCTATGAACTTATAGAAAAAAGGTGACAAAAAAGGTAGCTCAAAACGAGCTACCTTTTACATTTTATATGAAAATAAAGCGTTGCTTAGCTTTGCAAACTCTTCAATTGATAATGTTTCTCCTCTTCGTTTCGGGTCAATTTCAACTTCCGCTAATATACGCTCAAGCAATACTTTATCCTTTGGAAAACCATTTAAATTATTAGATAAGTTATTCATTAATGTTTTACGTCGCTGCGCAAAGCTAGCTCTCACCACTTCAAAGAAGAATGCTTCATCTTTTACTTCTACAAGCGGCTTTGGACGTCTTAATAAACGAATAACCGCTGAATCTACATTAGGCTGTGGTACAAATACTGTACGCGGAACTGTCATCACTGTTTCAGGTTCTGTATAATATTGAATGGCAATTGATAAAGAACCATAATCTTTTGTTCCTGGGCGAGCCGCTAAGCGATCTGCTACTTCTTTTTGCATCATAACCACAAAACCACGCACTGGTAATTGCTCTTCTAATAGCTTAAATAAAATTGGTGTTGTCACATAGTAAGGTAAATTTGCTACAACCATTACATCTTGACCTTCGGTAAACTGCTCTTGAAATACTCCATTTACATCAGCTTTTAAAATATCCTTATTAATTACTGTCACGTGATTATAAGGAGCTAGTGTCTCTTCCAAAATAGGTAAAAGACGTTGATCAATTTCAAACGCTACAACTTTCTTAGCACGTTTTGCCAATTGTTCTGTTAACGCTCCAATACCAGGCCCAACCTCAATTGCCCCACTCTCAGGTCCAATTTCCGCGTAATCCACAATACGATTTAACACATTTGTATCAATTAAAAAGTTTTGCCCTAAGCTCTTTTTAAATGAAAATCCATACTTCTCAACAATATCTTTCGTGCGATTTGGCGTTGCGATATCTTTCATTTCTTTTCCTCCTGTAATACTTGCTCATACGCTTTTGCAAAATCCTGCTTTGAAATTTGGAACATTTGCAAACGTTTATGTAACTGTTTTGCGTTTGTATAGCCAATCTTTAATAGCTTACCCATTCGTTCTCTGCGACTTTTTGCTTTTTCTCCACCAACGAGTCCGGCTTCTACTAAGTCAATCCAATCAATTTCGCTCGTGTATGCTTCCATCTCTCCGTGTAAACTTTCTAAGGCGCGTCGAATAGATTCATTAGAGGCATGTTCAATTCCAACGCCCTTCTTTCGCTTCGCTAACGCTTCTTCTTTCGGTAAGAAGGCATGTTTACACCCTGGTACTTTCTCAGAAATAATTTTACGAATACGCTCTCCTGGATAATCAGGATCTGTAAAAATAATCACACCTCTTGTTTGCTGCGCCAGTTTCACCTGTTCAATGACATGATCTCCAATTGCCGAACCGTTCGTTTCAATTGTATCTGCATCTACTGCTCGCTTAATGGCAACTGTATCATCCTTACCTTCTACAACAATTATTTCTTTAATCTTCATAGCTTCCTCCACACTCATTTCACATCTCTAATTAGTAAAACAAAAAAACGCCTACTTTTCCATTATTATTTTCCTATTAATACAAATTTAAAAAGCAGAGGAGAAAAAATCCCTCTGCTTACAATCTTATTGTAACACCTTAATTTTCACCTGTTTTCTTCCCCATGAGTCTGCTTGGGATTCCGTTGGCATAAGAACATCTATGCGATTTCCTTTAATCGCTCCGCCCGTATCACCAGCAACTGCATACCCGTATCCTTCTACCCATACCCTTGTTCCAAGAGGAATAACACTCGGATCTACTGCAATTAGTTTCATATTGGGATTTGCCTTATAATTATAACCTCCTGCACTTACACCTTCGCAGCCCCCACAGTACGGAGAATATGCTGTTGCTTGTACATAAAATTCTTTGACAGCTACACCTTCTTCATTACCTGAAGTATGCTCCTCTTCTTGTTTTGTACCAACAGCTACAATACGATTTTTTACTTCTTGCACCACTTCTTCTTTCTGCAAGTTTCTTGAGACTTCATTTCCGTCCTCTTTTACAACTTCAAATATTTTCTTCTTTTTTCCGTCTATTCCTTCTTGAATCACTTTTTCAGTTCCTTTTAAGAGTGAAGAATCCTCTTGTTTTACTTCTGTAAAAGGAATTGGCTCTTCCACTGCATCGCTGACTTTTTCTACTCGAATCACTTTGACCTTCATATTTTTTTGCATCACTTCCTGCAAAGCAGGTTCTGTTTTATCCATTTCACTTAGTGATACTTGCCGTTCTTTCAAAAAGTCAGCGACAGTAGTCGAAGTTGACCATACTTGCTGCTCTTGACCGCCAACATATAATGTAACTGGGAACGCTTTTTGAACGATGACCTTTCGATTATTCTCTAAATTTGTATGTAAACTAGGATACACTTTGTCATGTTCACTAATTTCAATATGTTCTTCTATTAACAAATCCTGTACTGTCTTTGCTGTTGATTGTACTTGTTTCTCTTTTCCATCCACCATAATCATAAATGGCTTCGCTTTTTCTACAACCACCTTCATTTCACCCTTAATTTTTGTAGAAGGTGCTGGATATATATGATCTTTTTCTGTTACTTGAATCTTTTCTTCTTGTAACAACTCGCTTACAGTATTTGCATGCGTATAAATTTCTTGTTTCTTTCCATCTACTTCAACAACTATTTTATCCGTTGTCCCTGCATAAGCTACAGTTCCAACAGACCCCGAAATGATTAATGCACTTGTAATTTTTACCGCTAATTTTTTGCTTGCTTCTAACCTCGATAATAAGTTTCTTGCATTTACAATCACAATAAAGTGCCCTCCCTGTCTAGATCAGAATTATTAACTCTCATTCTCCTACTATTTCTAGTAGTGTTACTTATCTGAAGATAAACATAGGTGAAGGAAAAAACAGAGGAGGAATTCCTCCTCTACTTCTCATTATTGAATGCCGAATAGTTTTTTTGCATTTTCTGTTGTTTTTACTGCTACTTCTTCATAAGATAGTCCTTTTAATTTTGCAATTTCCTCCGCAACAAGCTTTACGTAGCTTGGTTCATTTCGTTTTCCACGAAACGGATGAGGAGTTAAATACGGACAATCTGTTTCGATTAAAAGTTGCTCCATTGGAATTTCCATCGCAACTTCTTTTGGTTTCTTTGCATTTTTAAAAGTTACTGGCCCGCCTAATGAAATAAGGAAATTCATATCAATACACTGTTTTGCTACTTCAACGCTACCGCTAAAACAATGCATAATTCCCCCTACTTCAACTGCGTTTTCCTCTTTTAAAATATCTACGATGTCTTGCGTTGCATCGCGATTATGTATGATGATTGGTAATTTTACCTTTCTCGCTAGCCTAATCTGTTTACGAAATACTTCCTTTTGCACATCTTTTGGAGATTTGTCCCAATGATAATCTAAGCCCATTTCACCAAGTGCAACAACTTTCGGATGGCTTGCTAACTCTTCTAACCATTTTAGATGCTCTTCTGTCATATCAATTGCATCAACAGGGTGCCAACCAACAGCTGCATAAATAAAGTCATATGTTTCTGCTAACTCGATTGCTTTTTTGATTGTCACTTCATCAAAGCCAACTACAACTGTATAAGAAACACCCGCTTCTTGCATTCTTGCAATTACTTCCTGCAAATCCTCTTCAAATTGTTCTGCATTTAAATGTGAATGTGTATCAAACAACATAACAATAACTCCTTTTATTTGAAATAAATTCTATCATAGGTAAAAATTACTTTCCTAACAACGTAATAACAACCATATTACAATTTTGATACAAAAAAGGAAATTTTAGAAAGATTTTCGACAAGAAAAAAGATGTTTCACGAATGTTACACGTGAAACATCTCTCCTTTTGTCATTATTACTTAATTTTTGTACCATTTGGTAAGTTTTGGTCAACCGTTGCTAACGATAATTTTCCGTTTTCTTCGCCTGCCAAAATCATACCTTGTGATAATTCACCACGTAGTTTTACCGGTTTTAAGTTTGTAACACAAATAACCTTTTTCCCTTTTAATTCTTCTGGAGAATAAAATTTAGCAATTCCAGATACAACTTGTCTTTTTTCTGCGCCTAAATCAAGTTGTATCTTTAACAACTTGTCTGCCTTTTTCACAGGTTCTGCATCTACCACTTCTGCTACACGTAGATCTACTTTAAAGAAATCGTCAATTGTAATTTCTTCTGCCTCTGGCTCCGCTTCTTTCTTTTCTTCTACTTTTGGAGCAGAACCTTTCATTTGTTCTTTAATATATTCTACTTCTACTTCTACTTCTAAACGCGGGAATACAGGCTGACCCTTGGCAACTTTAGTACCAGTTGGAATGCAACCAATTGCAGAAAGGCTATTCCAAGTTTTATACTCTTCATCTGCAATCCCAATTTGTTCAAAGATTTTTCCTGGTGTTTCTGTTAAAAATGGCATTAACATAATCGCTGTTTGACGAAGCGCTTCTGCAAGATGCGCCATAACAGAAGCGAGTTTCTCACGATCACTTTCATCTTTTGCTAATACCCACGGTTGTGTTTCATCGATATATTTATTTGTACGACTAACAAATTGCCAAATTGTGCTTAGCGCCACTGAAAACTCCATGTTTTCCATTGAAGCTTCTACTTTTTGCAATGTATCTTTTGCAAATGTTACTAAAGCTTCATCAAATTCTGTTACATTTGCTTTATAAGCTGGAATTTCTCCGCCAAAATATTTATCAATCATTGCTACTGTACGATTTAATAAGTTTCCTAAATCATTCGCAAGATCAAAGTTAATACGCTCAACGAATCCTTCTGGTGTAAATACGCCATCTGATCCAAATGGTACTTCACGAAGTAAGTAGTAACGAAGTGCATCTAAACCATAACGATTAATTAATGTGACAGGATCTACTACATTTCCTTTTGATTTACTCATTTTTCCGTCTTTCATTAAAATCCAACCATGTGCAAACACTTTTTTCGGAAGTGGTAAATCAAGGGCCATTAAAATAATTGGCCAATAAATTGTATGGAAACGAACAATTTCTTTTCCTACTAAATGAACATCTGCTGGCCAATATTTTTTATACTTTTCTTCATTCGCTGTTCCATAACCTAATGCTGTAATATAGTTAGATAATGCATCTACCCATACATAAATGACATGCTTCGGATTACCCGGTACACGGACACCCCAGTCAAAAGAAGTACGAGAAACAGCTAAATCTTCTAATCCTGGTTTAATGAAATTATTAATCATTTCATTTTTGCGTGATTCCGGTTGAATGAAGTGCGGATTATCTTCATAGAACTTTAATAGTCGATCTACATATTTCCCCATTCTAAAGAAATACGATTCTTCACGAACAAGTTCTACTTGGTGACCACTATCGGGACTCTTTCCACCAATTACTTTTCCATTTTCCATCACTGGGTCAACAAGTTGATGCTCTGTATAGAATGTTTCATCTTGTACAGAATACCAGCCTTCATATTCATCAAGATAAATATCACCTTGATCAACAAGTTGCTTAAAGATTTTTTCTACAACTTCTTTATGACGATCTTCTGTTGTACGGATAAAATCATCATAAGAAATATCCATTTTACTCCACAGTTCTTTAATTCCTGCTACAATGTTATCAACATACGCTTGTGGTGTAACATTTAATTCTTCTGCTTTCTTTTGAATCTTTTGTCCATGTTCATCAGTGCCTGTTAAATAGTAGACATCATATCCTTGCATACGCTTATAGCGTGCCATCGCATCTCCCGCTACAGTCGTATAAGCATGTCCGATGTGAAGTTTTCCACTTGGATAATAAATCGGAGTTGTAATGTAAAAGGTCTTATTTTCCTCTGTCATCGTTTTGAACCTCCCAAATGACCTCATATGTATTTATAAACAGTATATCAAAAACTTACGTATAAAAACGAGTGAATGCTCTATATCTTTTATCATCTATTACTCATATTAAGAAAAAATATACGTTTTAACACTTCAGAATTGTCAATAAAATTAAGATAATAAAGTAAATCTCTCTATACATCTATTATTTTTTAGTATATATAATAAATAGATGCGAAAATCTACAAAACTTTTATAAATTTTATAATTAAAGAATTGACGGAAATGTCAATGATTGGTATCATATGTGCATAGGGTATTTTGTCGAAAAATGACGAATTGAAATAGACTTACAAACTTGCAGAATATGAGGAGGAGAAACAAATATGAAATCTACTGGTATCGTTCGTAAAGTTGATGAGTTAGGCCGCGTTGTAATTCCAATTGAATTACGTCGCACACTAGGTATTGCAGAAAAGGATGCTCTTGAAATCTACGTTGACGATGAGAAGATCATCTTAAAAAAATATAAGCCAAACATGACTTGCCAAGTAACAGGTGAGGTTTCTGATAGCAACCTTTCATTAGCTGAAGGTAAAATCATTTTAAGCCCAGAAGGCGCAGAACAAATCTTAAAAGAGTTACAACAATTCATCGCAGCAGCAAAATAAAAGCTTCTCTATTAGAGAAGCTTTATTTTTAAACATGGTATGCTTGATATACATCCCGTTTCGACATATTTCGATCTTTTGCAACTATTTTAATCGCTTCTTTAGAAGAAAGACCTTTCTCCTCTATGTAGTATTCGACATGTCCCTCAACCGTTAATGTTTCCCACCACATTTCTTCATCTGTCTCTTCTTCCGTAGAACCTTCTACTAGAACACAAAATTCTCCGCGTACTTCATTTTCCTTTGCCCAATGAATGACTTCCTCTAAGGAGCCACGAATAAATTCTTCAAATTTCTTCGTGAGCTCACGACATAGTACAACATTTCTATTCCCTAATACATCTTTCATAGAAATTAATGTTTCTCCTAATCGATGTGGTGCTTCGTAAAACATCATTGTATTTGGAATATAACGCAACTTCTCTAATTCTGCTTTACGCTCTTTTTTATGTCTCTGTAAAAATCCATAGAAGTAAAAGTGCTTTGTCTCTAATCCAGATGCAATTAATGCTGTAAGCGCAGCATTTGGGCCAGGAAGAGGCACAACTGAATACTGCTGCGCTACTGCTTGTACAACGATGTCATAACCAGGATCTGAGATACACGGCATACCTGCATCACTGACAAGCGCTACCATTTTTCCTTGTTCTAACATATCTAAAATTTTTCGACCGCTCACTTCTTTATTATGTTCATGATAACTCATTACAGGTGTTTCAATTTCAAAATAATTACATAGTTTTTTCGTTTGCCTTGTATCTTCTGCTGCAATAAAGTCTGCTTCTTTTAATATACGAATCGCACGAAATGTCATGTCTTCTAAATTTCCAATTGGAGTTGGAACTAAGTATAATATTCCTCTCTCATTCATCTGAAAGCTTTTTTGCTGCCACATAATAGTCTCCTTTTTGTATATACTCATCTTTTTGTTTTCGCTTTAATTGTTTAAAACGATATTCTGCCTGCATTGCAGTCCTTTTTTCTTCATAAGTTTCAAAGTATTTTAACATAACAGGACGCCTTGCTCTTGTATAGCGTGCTCCTTTTCCGCTATTATGAGCTTTAATTCGCTTCTCTAAATGGTTTGTATATCCCGCATAGTAGCTCCCATCAGCGCATTCAACTACATAAAAATAATGCTTATTCTGCTCCATATAAAATCGCATTCATTTCTTTCGTATATTCGTTATTATCTTCATATACAAAAAGAGGCGGCAAAATTTTCAAATCAGCATTCCCATCTTTAATACCTTCAATTAATAACGTATTGGCTTCTTTACCTACTTTTGGATATACAAATTGGAGGCGTTTTGGCTCAATTTTATATTTTCTCATAAGCATTACAATATCAAGTAAACGACCAGGGCGATGTACAAAGGCAACCTTTCCCCCTTGTTTAACAAGCTGGCTGCTAACACGTACAACGTCTTCTAACGTACACATAATTTCGTGACGAGCAATCGCTAAATGCTCATTTAAATTTTGTTCAGATGGTTTTGGTGTTTGAAAGTATGGCGGATTACATGTAACAACATCAAACTGATGTCGCCCTATTTGCTCAGGCATATGCTTTAAATCACCATGAATAAGCTGTATTCTCTCTTCTAAATCATTATATTGAACACTTCTAACACCCATGTTGTAAATGCGCTCTTGTATTTCAACCCCCGTAATCTTCCCTTTCGTACGAGAACTTAATAAAAGAGGAATCACTGCATTTCCTGTGCACAAATCTAATATATTTCCTTTCTGAATTGGCACCCACGCAAAATTCGCCAGTAACACTGCATCTAATGAAAAGTTAAATACTGACGGACTTTGAATAATTTTCATATCTTTTGATAGTAAATAATCTAAACGTTCATCTCCATACAACTGCATACATTTCTTTCCTTCCTTATCATTCAAACTTATTTTAACAGACGTTAAGACAATTTATGTCATGTTCATAACAGCCTAATCTGCTTTACTTATATTTTGGTTATATGTACAAAAAATTACCTTTCCAATTTATTGGAAAGGTAATTTTATTTTTTATTTAAAAACGATAAACAGAATAAACAATCCCCTTCTTTACGTACACTTCCATAATGCAAATTGCAAATATGAAAACCCTCTTGATACAGGCGTGCCAAATTATCATATCCTTCACCAATATCTATTTTAGGTTTTATCTCTTTTCGTTTACTCGACTTTTGTTTCTGTTTATTCTGAACTTCTTCAAAATGATTTCGCAAATTTTCATTTTCCATTTTAATATGTTGGTTTTCTTCAAGTAGCTCTGCGAGATGCTGCTTTAACTCTCCCAACTGTTTATAGAGATGTCCAATTTGCTCTTCCATACTGGAAACAGCTGCAAAAATATCTTTTTTCTCCACAAGCACCCACCTCATTAATCTGTGGTTTGACTCGAAACGACCCCTTTATTTATTAATTCATCTAACGTATATTCTACTATCCGTTCCTTGTCTACTAATTCCACTTGAATTAATCTTTCTAAAATATTTAATCCGATTACACGACCAAGACCATGCGGTGTTTGTATCTTTTCATCTAAATCTGGAAGCTGCTCTTTTGCTGCTTCATATTCATCATTTTCATACTTTAAACAACACATCAGTCGACCACATAACCCAGAGATTTTCGCAGGATTTAACGATAAATTTTGATCTTTTGCCATTTTAATGGATACAGGTTCAAAATCACCTAAAAAAGTAGAACAGCACAGCATTCGACCGCATGGACCAATACCGCCAAGCATTTTTGCTTCATCCCGAACACCAATCTGTCTTAACTCGATTCTTGTCCGAAAAATAGCCGCTAAGTCTTTTACAAGATCACGAAAATCAATACGACCGTCCGCCGTAAAATAAAAAATAACCTTATTGCGATCAAATGTATATTCCACGTCAACAAGTTTCATATCAAGATCATGCTCGATTACTTTCTGCTGACAAACCTGATATGCTTCTTTTGCTGCACGTTTATTTTCCTCAACAATTGTACGATCATTTTCATCTGCTATACGAATGACTTTCTTTAATGGTAGTACAACATCATTTTCATCGACTTGCTTCTTTGTGATGACAACTTTCCCATATTCGATTCCCCGTACTGTTTCCACGATCGCAAATTCATTTTCTGAGATATCAAATTGATTGGGGTCAAAGTAATACACTTTTCCGGCCTTCTTAAAACGAACACCTACTACATCATACAAACGGTCATCCCTCCTGCAACCGCAACACTAACTGTTCGAACACAAGCTGCGCATTTACATTAGCGTTGATTCTATTTTTTGCTTCTAATATATTGAAAAGAGCCGATACAATGCGCTTTTGAGAATAGGAAAAAGATTGGAATAACCCTTTTTGGTCCTGAAAAACGAGACGATCTTCTTCTCCCAATTGAACATATAATAAATCCTTATAAATAAGGAGCAACATATCTAATCCTAACTGTAATTGTTCTTTCTCTCCAAAATGCTTTACCCACTTCTCCTGTACAAAAAAAAGAGACGTGGTATCTTTCTCTAGGGCTTCACATAATTTTATCACTAAAGTTCGTGCTTGTGCAAACCATTCATCACTGCAAAACGATAACACTTCATCAAAACTATTTGTAAGTTCAGCCGCAAGATTCCCTAAAGAGATACTTACTTCTTCTTTTTGTAAACGATTTATCAGTGCATCTTTGGGAAGAGATCGAAACGTAACAATTTGACATCGTGATAAAATGGTACTTAAAATTTGATGACTTTGCTCAGTTAACAAAATAGCCGTTGTGTCACTGCTCGGTTCCTCTAAAAATTTAAGCAATGTATTTGCAGCATTTGGTGTCATCTTATCTGCATGCTCAATAATGTATATTTTTTTAGTTGCTTCTAGACCAGTTTTGGAAAATTCCTCTTGTAATTCATGGATTTGCTGTTTCTTAATTGATAATCCATCTGGTGTAACGGTATATACGTTTGGGTGATTACCCGAATGAATACGCCGGCAATTCGTACATGTATGACAAGGCTCTACCCCATTTCGCTGCAAACAAAGAAAGCTTTTCGCCATTTGCATAGCTGTTTCAATCTTTCCTGTTCCTTTTGGCCCTTCTAACAAATAAGCGTGGGATATCCGCTCTTTTGCAATACTATTCATTAACATTTTTACAACAATGGGTTGTATAAGAGACAGTTGTTCCCACGTCTTCGTCATGTTTTATACCTCACTTTTTATACTTTCTTCTATTATAACAACTTTTGTTCAATAATCTGAGTAACTTCTTCTATAACACTGTCTATTGGTTGATCTGCATTTACAACGACGATGCGATCTGCAAAGCGATCTACTAATTGTAAGTATCCTTCACGAACACGTTTATGAAATTCCATACTTTCTAAATCTAAGCGATTTACTTCCCTATTACCATCTTTTCTAATACGAGCTAGTCCAACCTCTGGCTCAATATCTAAATAAATAGTAATATCCGGCATACAATCTTCTGTCGCAAAACGATTAATCTCAAATACTTTATCAACGCCAAGCCCCCTTGCATATCCTTGATAAGCAAGAGAGCTATCAATAAAACGATCGCATATTACAATATAATTATCTGTTAAAGCTGGTATAACTTTTTCTACTAAGTGTTGTCTTCGTGCCGCAGCATATAATAAAGCTTCTGTACGTGCTTCCATCATTGTATGCTCTTTTTTATGTAAAATGGTACGAATTTCTTCTGAAATCTTAATACCACCTGGTTCACGTGTTGCCATTACCTTTTGTTCCTTCTTCTCAAAGTACGGCAGTAATTTTGTAATTAATGTAGATTTTCCTGATCCTTCAGGTCCTTCAATTGTTACAAACAATCCCTTCATCTGTAAAACCTTCTTTCTTTATATATCGTATACAGTAATATTTTTTGTATTTCCTTGAAAACGTGCACCCGTCTCTTCTAAATAAGAAATTTGATTTATATGCTCTAACGTAATTTCTTCTCCATACATGAGCAACGGAATCCCTGGCGGATACGGTATAATCATATCAGCCGCAATCATGCCTAACGCCTCTTCTAACGGTACAATTTTTTTCTTATACTTCTCTAATTGCTTATATGTAAATGATAAAGAAGACAAACTTTCTTTATAAGGATAGCGAATACATGGTTTACTATTTTCTACATCATATGAGCTCAGTACAGCCTCTAGCTTATCGATTATCTTTATATATTCCTCATCTACTTGGAGCGGTAAAATAAGTAAAACATTATATGTATCTGCCATTTCAACATAGATACCAATCTCTTCAAATACGCGTTGTAATTCATATCCAGAGAGTTTACAACGTGTTTGTACAGTTACTTTTAATGCATCTTGTATTGGATAATCTAAAACAGAAAATTGCGGAATACGATTTAATGCTTTACGAAATTGCTGAGTAAATGTAGAAATCTCCTTACAACCTTCTTCTTTTATTTTTGCTAATGTAAAACGAGCTATATCTAATGAAGCCATTATTGGATAAGAAGGACTACTAGATTGCAACATATTTAAATAAGAAGAAATTTTTTCTTCGTCAACGAGAGTGCTATTTACATGTAGGTATGAACCCATTGTCATTGCTGGTAATGTTTTATGTGCAGAATGAACAACAATATCAGCTCCATACATAAGAGCTGATATTGGAAAAGGCTCTCCAACACAAAAATGAGCTCCATGTGCCTCGTCTACTAAAACAGGAATACGATATGCATGTGCTAAAGCAATGCTCTTTTCTAAATCTACACCCATACCATAATAATTTGGATGTGTTAAAATAAGAGCTTTTGCTTGCGGATATTTTTGAATTGCAGCTTCAATCACGTCATGGGGAACACCAACAGGTACACCATATTCTTCGTCAATCCATGGCTCTAGAAAAACAGGGGATGCTCCAGCTAATTTAAGACCATTCATAATGGATTTATGAGCATTTCGTTGTACAAGAACCGTATCATGCTCATTACAGCATGCCAATAGCATAGCTAAATTTCCAACGGTTGAACCATTAATTAAAAAATAACTTTTTTGCACTTCATATAACTCTGCTAATAATTGCTGTGCTTCTTCTATACATCCAAATGGACTATGAAGATCATCAAGTCCATTAAGCTCTGTTACATCAATAGAAAGTATATCATGAAAATACTTCTGTGCCTCATGTGGAAAATTTGTTCCATTTTTATGACCTGGAACATGAAAGGATATTGGCTTCTTATTTGCAAAAATCTTTAACGCTTCATATAATGGCATTTTTCTTTGATCCATACTCACTCTTCCTTATTATTCATTCTCTCTACATTATACCGAGTTTTGTACAAAAAAAATAATAGGCAAATATGCCTATTTTCTAACTCGATACTTGTATCTTCCGCAATTGCTGTAAATAAAACATATACTTCGGATCATTTGTATTTGTTCCTATCATTTCTCGCTCGCATGATTCACATATAAAACTCGTATACAAATGAATGCCACTATCCTTCTTATGTTCACACACAATACAAACCTCTTCTTTTGTTGTAGCATACCCCATATGTTCGCCTATTTATCGTAGTCTATCTAACCAGCATTATATAAAACTAGACAAACGATAATTAAGCTTTCCCTCCCCTCTATATGAAATGAAACAGTACATTTATAAGCGTTAACACTTTTTAAAAATTTATACGCCCTTTTATACTTTTATTGTATGAATCATTTCTAGGCGAAGTGTCTGTCTGAAAAATAGTTGAATCTCCCAGTTGTTTCTTAAAGAGTAAATCTTACGCCAAGAATAGCAGGGTAAAAATAAAAAGACGAGTCCAATGACTCGTCTTTCGTTTGCCTGGCAACGTCCTACTCTCACAGGGACAAGGTCCCAACTACCATCGGCGCTAGAGAGCTTAACTTCCGTGTTCGGTATGGGAACGGGTGTGACCTCTCTGCCATCATTACCAGACTTATGAAGGTATATTCCTTCAAAACTAGATAACATTTGCTTCATATTATATGGTTAAGTCCTCGATCTATTAGTATTCGTCAGCTCCACGTGTCACCACGCTTCCACCTCGAACCTATCAACCTGATCATCTTTCAGGGATCTTACTAGCTTAACGCTATGGGAAATCTCATCTTGAGGGGGGCTTCATGCTTAGATGCTTTCAGCACTTATCCCTTCCGCACATAGCTACCCAGCTATGCCCTTGGCAGAACAACTGGTACACCAGCGGTGCGTCCATCCCGGTCCTCTCGTACTAAGGACAGCTCCTCTCAAATTTCCTACGCCCACGACGGATAGGGACCGAACTGTCTCACGACGTTCTGAACCCAGCTCGCGTACCGCTTTAATGGGCGAACAGCCCAACCCTTGGGACCGACTACAGCCCCAGGATGCGATGAGCCGACATCGAGGTGCCAAACCTCCCCGTCGATGTGGACTCTTGGGGGAGATAAGCCTGTTATCCCCGGGGTAGCTTTTATCCGTTGAGCGATGGCCCTTCCATGCGGAACCACCGGATCACTAAGCCCGACTTTCGTCCCTGCTCGACTTGTAGGTCTCGCAGTCAAGCTCCCTTATGCCTTTGCACTCTACGAATGATTTCCAACCATTCTGAGGGAACCTTTGGGCGCCTCCGTTACTTTTTAGGAGGCGACCGCCCCAGTCAAACTGCCCACCTGACACTGTCTCCCGGGTCGATAAGACCCGTAGGTTAGAATTTCAATACAGCCAGGGCGGTATCCCACCAGCGCCTCCACCGAAGCTAGCGCTCCGGCTTCAAAGGCTCCCGCCTATCCTGTACAAGCTGTACCAAAATTCAATATCAGGCTACAGTAAAGCTCCACGGGGTCTTTCCGTCCTGTCGCGGGTAACCTGCATCTTCACAGGTACTATAATTTCACCGAGTCTCTGGTTGAGACAGTGCCCAAATCGTTACACCTTTCGTGCGGGTCGGAACTTACCCGACAAGGAATTTCGCTACCTTAGGACCGTTATAGTTACGGCCGCCGTTTACTGGGGCTTCAGTTCAGAGCTTCGCTTGCGCTAACCCCTCTCCTTAACCTTCCAGCACCGGGCAGGTGTCAGCCCCTATACTTCGCCTTACGGCTTCGCAGAGACCTGTGTTTTTGCTAAACAGTCGCTTGGGCCTATTCACTGCGGCTTTCCGTTAAGAAAGCACCCCTTCTCCCGAAGTTACGGGGTCATTTTGCCGAGTTCCTTAACCAGAGTTCTCTCGCTCACCTTAGGATTCTCTCCTCGCCTACCTGTGTCGGTTTGCGGTACAGGCACCTTTTATCTCGCTAGAAGCTTTTCTTGGCAGCGGGGAATCAAAGACTTCGCTCCATAAGGAGCTTCCCCATCACAGCTCAGCCTTCGCGGTAAGCGGATTTGCCTACTTACCAGCCTAACTGCTTGGACGTGCACAACCAATCGCACGCTTCTTCTATCCTTCTGCGTCCCTCCATTGCTCAAACGATAAAGAGGTGGTACAGGAATATCAACCTGTTGTCCATCGCCTACGCCTGTCGGCCTCGGCTTAGGTCCTGACTAACCCTGAGCGGACGAGCCTTCCTCAGGAAACCTTAGGCATTCGGTGGACGGGATTCTCACCCGTCTTTCGCTACTCATACCGGCATTCTCACTTCTAAGCGCTCCACCAGTCCTTACGATCTGACTTCACAGCACTTAGAACGCTCCCCTACCACTGATACCATAGGTATCAATCCGCAGCTTCGGTGGTGTATTTAGCCCCGGTACATTTTCGGCGCAGAGTCACTCGACTAGTGAGCTATTACGCACTCTTTAAATGGTGGCTGCTTCTAAGCCAACATCCTAGTTGTCTAAGCAACTCCACATCCTTTTCCACTTAATACACACTTTGGGACCTTAGCTGGCGGTCTGGGCTGTTTCCCTTTTGACTACGGATCTTATCACTCGCAGTCTGACTCCCAAGGATAAGTCATTGGCATTCGGAGTTTGACTGAATTCGGTAATCCGATGGGGACCCCTAGTCCAATCAGTGCTCTACCTCCAAGACTCTCACACTTGAGGCTAGCCCTAAAGCTATTTCGGGGAGAACCAGCTATCTCCAGGTTCGATTGGAATTTCTCCGCTACCCACACCTCATCCCCGCACTTTTCAACGTGCGTGGGTTCGGGCCTCCATTCAGTGTTACCTGAACTTCACCCTGGACATGGGTAGATCACCTGGTTTCGGGTCTACGACCACGTACTAAACGCCCTATTCAGACTCGCTTTCGCTACGGCTCCGCCTCTTCAGCTTAACCTCGCACGGGATCGTAACTCGCCGGTTCATTCTACAAAAGGCACGCCATCACCCGTTAACGGGCTCTGACTATTTGTAGGCACACGGTTTCAGGATCTCTTTCACTCCCCTTCCGGGGTGCTTTTCACCTTTCCCTCACGGTACTGGTTCACTATCGATCACTAGGTAGTATTTAGCCTTGGGAGATGGTCCT
>NZ_JBFLUP010000006.1:4742500-4760000 GCF_050473785.1 Bacillus sp. S14(2024)
TTCTTTTGTTGTTGACGACGTTTATTAATTTACCATATTAATAGTTTATACGTCAATACTTTTTCAAAAAAAGAATACCAGGCTAGAAAACATAACGTTTCTTCTAACCTGGTAAAACATATAATTTAATAACTATAAGCGCACCGATACCTGGTAAACCTAAAAAACCCGAAATAAATGTAGTACCGACATTAATAGGCAGATGAAAGTTAAATTGCGTCCCCACTACATTGACAGCAAACAGCAACAAAGCTCCTATTACAATTTTGACAAGCGGCCTTCCTATAAAACGAAACGACTTAATAGGAGCGCCGACAATTAATAAAAGAAAGATTAACGCTAATATACCGCCAATAATTAAACGTTGTTCCATACCGTCCTCTCCCTTACAACTTGTACATTATATTTGTATGAAAAAAAGAAAAAAAAAAGACCGTTAAAATTTCTTCTTCAAAATAAAAAGTCGAGCGGAACATACATGTTCCGCTCGACTTCTCCTTTACAACCGTTCCATTTTCACAGGACGTCTTTTTGCTTCCTTCAATAGATAGAAATATTTTGCTTCCGCCAATTTTAAATGACATAGCACATCTTCTGAAGGCTCAATACTTTGTGCTACAATTCTTCTTTGGCGCATCCATTCTACCTTCACTTGTTCTAGCAATGCAATTAACTTTTCGTCATATTCTTTGCGCAAATTCCCTTTTTTCTGAAAAAGCATCTCTATTTCTCCTACTAATTATAATTCTCTGCGGCCCTCTAACGCCTTTGATAACGTTACCTCATCCGCGTATTCTAAATCACCGCCAACCGGTAGCCCATGTGCAATACGTGTCACTTTAATACCAGTCGGCTTTAACAGGCGAGAAATGTACATCGCTGTCGCTTCTCCTTCAATGTTCGGGTTTGTCGCCAAAATAACTTCTTGTACTGTTTCATCGTGCAGTCGCTTTAACAACTGAGGGATATTGATATCTTCCGGACCAATTCCTTCCATTGGGGAAATGGCACCATTTAATACATGATATACTCCCTGATATTCTTTCATCTTCTCCATTGCAATGACATCTTTCGGCTCTTGCACAACGCAAACAATCGATTGATCACGATGAGAATCATCACAAATATAACAAGGATCTTTATCTGTTATATGGCCGCAAATAGAGCAATATGTTAAGTTTCGCTTTGCATTTACAAGCGACTTCGCAAAATCTAATACATCATCTTCTTTCATATCCAATACGAAAAAAGCCAGGCGAACAGCTGTTTTCGGTCCGATTCCTGGCAATTTCATAAAGCTGTCAATCAGCTTTGAGATTGGTTCTGGATAGTGCATCTATGACCAGCCTCCTAGAACATACCGCCCGGTAAATTCAATCCTTTTGTAAATTGTCCCATTGTAGAAGCTGATAGCTCTTCCGCTTTCTTTAATGCATCATTCGTTGCAGCTAATACAAGGTCTTGTAACATTTCAATATCTTCTGGATCTACAACTTCTTCTTTAATTTGCACTTCTAAAATTTGCTTATGTCCATTTGCGATAACTGTTACCATACCACCGCCAGCTGTTCCCTCAACTGTTTTTTCACCAAGTTCCTCTTGCGCTTTCGCCATTTGTTTTTGCATTTTCTGCATTTGCTTCATCATGTTATTCATATTTCCCATTCCACCACGCATCATAATAATTCCTCCTAATTGTTTCTTAATGAATGTTTATAGTTTAATAAAGAAAAATCCATTTAAGACGTGTTTTACTCTCTTATTTCAATTAATTGTTCTCCCACAATCTTTACAGCTTCTTCGATAAGAGGGTCTTTTGGCTTTTCAGCTTCCTCTGAAGGACTACCTTCATGTTGTAAGAAACCCTCACGAATTTTTCCCCATTCACTTTTTGGAATTGCAATCATTTGCAACCTCTTTCCAAACAGTTCAAAGAGAATTTGCTCTACCGTATCTGTTGCTTCACGATTTTCACTCGCCATTTTACAATGTATTTCATACTTAAAACCAAGAACATAAGAAGTAGTAGAAGCTGCGACTGGCTCACTGTTTTCTAATAAAACCGCATAAGCAACTTTATTATAGTTTTTCAATCGCTCTAACAGTTCACCCCACGCACTCTTTAGTTGCTCTAAATCCTTACGAGTCGCTTGTTTTAATACTTCATGAACACGCCCAACTGGTATTTTCATGCTACCAGAACGAGTCGGCTTCGGTGTAACCTTTGTTTCTCTCACTTCTTGTTGCATAGGTACACCATGCTGCTTCATATTTTCTAATTCCTGTTCTAATTGCTGCATTCTTTGTAAAACAGCTTGCAAACGATCCGCTCCATTTGCTTTCATCGCAAATTGCTGACACAGTTGTACCATAACCACCTCTAAAAAAATACGAGGATGATTTGTCCATTTCATTTCTTGTTGGCTTTTGCTAAGCGTATGAATAATTTCATAAATCATTTCAGGTTGCATATCCTGACTTAACTTACGAAATGAATCATCAACAATAACTCTCTCTAGCATGTCCTCTAGCTGAGGCGAAGTTTGATATAAAAGCATATCTCGATAATAGTAAATGAAGTCTTCCATGAAGCGAAGCGGATCTTTCCCTTGATTCATAATATCATCAACAATACGCAGCGCTTTGGATACATCATTTTCATAGATGCACCCTACAAGGTTTGCTAAATATTGCTGTGAAACAGAACCTGTAACCGCTAATACATCTTCTACTGTTACCACTTCATCACTATAAGAAATAGCTTGATCAATTAAACTTAATGCATCACGCATACCACCTTCTGCGGCACGCGCTACAATTTGAAGAGCTTCCTCGTCCACTTTCGTTCCTTCGTTGTTTACAACAGTTGTTAATCGTTCGACAATATCATGCACTGATATTTTTCGAAATTCAAAACGCTGACAACGAGAAATAATTGTTGGTGGAATTTTATGCGGTTCTGTCGTTGCTAAAATAAAGATAACATGTTGCGGGGGTTCTTCTAATGTTTTTAATAGCGCATTAAAAGCACCCATAGAAAGCATGTGAACTTCATCAATAATATATACTTTATAGCGAACTTCGCTTGGAGCATACTTTACTTTATCTCTTATATCTCGAATTTCATCTACACCGTTATTCGAAGCCGCGTCAATTTCTAATACATCTGAAATAGCACCTTGCGTAATTCCTAAGCATGCAGGACATTCATTACAAGGTTCAGCTGTAGGAGCATGCTCACAGTTGATTGCTTTGGCAAATACCTTTGCAATTGTTGTTTTCCCTGTTCCTCTTGGTCCGGAAAACACATAGGCATGTGATGCTTTCTCTTGAAGAAGAGCATTTTGCAACGTTTTCGTTACGTGCTTTTGACCGACTACATCTTCAAATTTTTGCGGCCTCCATGTTCGGTATAACGCCTGGTATGACACGAAAATACGGCCTCCCCCAAAGGTTATTATCTCAATTATCTCGCTATTTTCGAACAGCAATCCCCAGCTCAAACTAAAGAAATTAGATGGGAAATAGACTGCCCGTAAAAGCCCGATTCGTTCGACTGATAATTAGTAAAGTATAAAAAATCACCCACTAATTAAAGTTTCATCTTATTATAACCCATTCTGATTATAGATTCCAAAAGTTATTTTCTATACAAAAAACCCACCCTATTCATATAGGATGAGCTTTATATGCATATATAACTGCCGTGCACCTTCTGTCGATTACGTACCATAAGCGTTACTTAAGCAGTTAGCTCGGTTCAGGCACTCCTGCGGCACACGAGAAGACCCGCTTATTGCTGCTTCCTTCCGGACCTGACAAGGTTCACGGGGTCCCGTTGCGCAGGACCCAAACGTCAACACCACTTACTTAAGGCAGACCCTACAGTAGCATAACCTCGAGAAGGGATTCGGCCTCGCTAGAGCGGATTGCGAGTACAGGGCACCGCTACCTCCCCGCTTAGCACGGCAAAGTTAAAACCATATTTAGTTGCCTTATCTGAAGGCAATATCAGTATAACTTGTTTCCTAAAAAATTGCAACGTGTTAACAAAGACTATTTTTATCCAGCTTTTCCTTCTCTTTCTTCCTCTTTTTGCGTAGTTCTCGAAAAAAGTTTGTTAATAATGCTCCACACTCTTCTTCTAACACACCAACCACAACTTCAGATTGATGATTAAACCGTTCCTCTGTTAATAAATTCATTAATGTACCAGCACATCCACCTTTTGGGTCACTCGCTCCATATACAACACGTTTTACACGCGATAAAACAATTGCACCCGCACACATTGGACACGGCTCTAATGTGACATATAGGGTTGCATTTTCCAAACGCCACGTCCCTAACTTTTTGCACGCATCATCAATTGCTAACAATTCAGCGTGAGCAATTGATCGCTGCTCTGTTTCACGCAAATTATGTGCACGACTTACTACCTCACCGTCCACTACAACAACTGCACCAATTGGTACTTCTTGTATTTCTTCAGCCTTTTTTGCTTCCTCTATCGCGAGCTTCATAAAGTAAATATCTTCTTCCATAACAAAATCCTTTCATCACAAATAACTTTTCTATATTCAATCCAATCTAAAGAGAAAGGAAAGGAGATTACATATGAAAAATACAGCACTTCTTATCATCGATATGATTAATGACTTTCAATTTTCACATGGACCTATCTTAGCACGAAAATGCAAAATTATTACAGAATCTATTTTAGAACTCAAACAAAAAATGAAAACCTCTGGCTGTCCAATTATTTATGTAAATGATCATTATCATTTATGGAGAGCTGATATTAACGAGCTTATTGCCTATTGCACAAATGAATATAGTCAAGAAATTATTAAAAAAATAGCACCCTCAAATGATGATTATATTTTTATTAAACCACATTATTCTGCTTTTTATGAAACCCCCTTAAATTCATTGCTAGGTCATTTAAAGATAGAAAACCTTATTTTAACAGGGGTAGCTGGAAATATATGCATCCTTTTTACCGCAAATGATGCTCATATGAGAAATTATCAATTATATGTACCTGAAGATTGCATTGCATCCAATTGCGACCAAGATAACAAACACGCCCTGCACATTATGCAAGCAACTTTAAAAGCAAATATTTCTCCATCAATTCATTTAAAGGTGTAATACCATAAATTGATTTTCTAACTTTTTATGAAAACCAACCCTTTCTGCCTCCTCTTATGCTACAATAATTCTGTTTTGTGCTTTTTATTAGTGCTAAATTATGTTTTGGAAGGAGGCAACAGCGTGACCGGAGTACCATTTATTACGGTCGAAGGACCAATTGGTGTCGGAAAAACTTCACTCGCGAAAGCGATATCGACTCACATGCAACTCCATTTATTAAAAGAAATCGTTGATGAGAATCCTTTCTTAGGCAAGTTTTACGAAGACATCCAAGAATGGAGTTTTCAAACAGAAATGTTTTTCCTCTGCAACCGTTATAAGCAACTAGAAGACATCGATACAAAATATTTAAAACAACATATGCCTGTTGTAGCAGATTACCATATATTCAAAAATTTAATCTTTGCATCTCGAACATTACGGGGTTCCCAGTACGAGAAATACATGCAAATTTATCGTATCTTAACACAAGATATGCCCGTTCCAAACGTCATCGTGTATATAACAGCAAGCTTAGAAACGCTCCAAAAACGAATTGCCATGCGCGGACGGGAATTCGAAAAAAATATAGATCCGAATTATTTATTACAACTCATTGAAGATTACGAAGCGGCAATGGAAGCTTTCAAACAAGATCATCCGAGCATCCCCGTACTAAAATTTAACGGAGATAATATGGATTTTGTGAAAAATGAATCGGACTTAAACGTAATCTTATCAGCATTACAAAATACACTGACGAAGGAGATTAATCAGTAATGAATTTGAGACAAAAATATGATATTCCAAATGACGCTGTTATTACGATTGCAGGAACAGTTGGCGTCGGAAAATCTACAATGACAAATGCACTAGCAAACGCGCTTGGTTACCGCACATCATTTGAAAAGGTAGACTCCAATCCATATCTAGACAAATTTTATGGTGATTTCACACGTTGGAGCTTCCACTTACAAGTTTATTTCTTAGCAGAACGCTTTAAAGAACAAAAAAGAATTTTCGAATATGGCGGAGGATTTATTCAAGACCGTTCTATTTATGAAGACACAGGAATTTTCGCAAAAATGCATTATGAAAAGGGAACAATGACCGCTACGGATTATGAAACATATAAAAGCTTATTCGATGCAATGGTTATGACCCCCTACTTCCCACACCCTAATTTACTCATTTATTTAGAAGGGTCGTTTGAAGATATCGTAGATCGTATTAAAGAACGCGGAAGACCTATGGAACAGCAAACACCGATTGAATATTGGGAAGAAATGCATGCACGCTATGAAAATTGGATTAATGATTTTAATGCTTGCCCTGTGCTGCGTCTTAATATTAATGAATATGATATTTTACAAAATGAAAATTCAATTGAACCTATCATTAAGAAGATTGGTCACTTCTTACAACAAACACGTAAACTTGTAAAATAAAAAACCCGTGCAATCGCACGGGTTTTTTCTATGAACTTAGTTTTTCTTTTTGGTCGGAGCAATAATCTCGCTCTCTGATTTTCCAGCATTAATGCGCTGACGCACAGTACTTACACTAAGATCATACGCTTCAGCAATTTCTTTTACCGTCATTTCTGTCCCGTTAATAACAGCCGTAATTACTTTACGTTTTGCAGCTGCTTGTTTTTCGATTTGTTTTGGTGCTTCTACTTTCTTCACTTCTTGTTTCACATCACAGATGCAACCACTAAGTTTACGAAATGTTTCATCACTTACAATACGAGATACGTTCGCAGCACTGTTTAAAATCTTATTTTTCTTGCAAACGGGGCATTGTACATAGTATAGTGTTTTTCCGTCAAGCGGAAACGTTTGTATAATAATATCCATGGTAGCTCCTTTCATATCTATGAAGATAATCATCGGAATATGAGTGTTTCTATAAGAGATGAAATCCTCTATATGCTACTTCCTGAGTGGTTAAAATAAAAACTCGTTACGTGTTGGTAACGAGTTCTCCAATCTCCACTTATATGCGCTGTTGTCAATTATATATGGCGGAGGAAGAGGGATTCGAACCCCCGCGCGGCTCGCACCGCCTGTCGGTTTTCAAGACCGATCCCTTCAGCCAGACTTGGGTATTCCTCCGTATTCACATGACATGAAATATAATATCAAAAGAAAAACAGTTCGTCAACCCTACTATAATAGAAAAGGAAAGAGATTTTTTCTCTATCCTTTTCCCCTTCTTATACAATCTATTCTAATCTTCTAACTAACAATAAGATCATCAGCGTTAAGTATATCCCTTATCTTGTTAAAAACCTCGCTTTGTTCTTATTGGATAACAAGAGATGTATATGAAGAAAACTTTATTTAATTACTGCTTTTCCTCCCATATAAGGACGAAGAACTTCTGGAATGATAATAGAACCATCTTCTTGTTGGTAATTTTCTAAAATGGCAGCTACCGTACGGCCAATTGCAAGCCCAGATCCGTTTAATGTATGAACATGCTCTGGTTTCGCATTTGTTTCACGGCGGAAACGGATGTTTGCACGTCGCGCTTGGAACGCTTCAAAATTACTACAAGAAGAAATTTCACGATATGTACCGTAGCTAGGAATCCATACTTCGATATCGTACTTCTTCGCTGCTGTAAATCCTAAATCTCCTGTGCACATGCTCATTACACGATATGGAAGGCCTAACAATTGTAATACACGCTCTGCATCATTTGTTAATTTTTCTAGTTCTTCATAAGAATCTTCAGGTTTCACGAATTTCACAAGTTCTACTTTATTAAATTGATGCTGACGAATTAAACCACGTGTATCACGACCAGCAGATCCTGCTTCAGAGCGGAAACATGCGCTAAATGCAGCATAACGAATTGGTAGTTGTTCTCCACTTAAAATCTCATCACGATGTAAGTTTGTTACAGGTACTTCAGCTGTAGGAATTAAGAAATAGTCCTCACTCTCAATACGAAACGCATCTTCTTCAAACTTTGGAAGTTGCCCTGTTCCAATCATACTTGTACGATTCACCATATATGGAGGTAAAATCTCTTCATAGCCATGTTCCTCTGTATGAAGATCAAGCATGAAATTAAATAAAGCACGTTCTAACTTCGCACCTGCCCCTTTATAAAATACAAAACGGCTACCTGTTACTTTCCCAGCGCGTTCAAAGTCTAACATACCTAAATCCGTTGCAAGATCCCAATGCGGCTTTGGTTCAAACGTAAATTCTTGAACTTCCCCCCATGTACGAACTTGCACATTATCATCTTCCGTTTCACCATTTGGTGTAGATTCGTGCGGAATATTTGGAATAGATAACATTAATTTCTCAAGATCTTCTTCAACTGTACGAAGCTCATTATCAAGCTCTTTAACTTTATCGCTTACTTCACGCATTTCTAAGATAAGTGCTTCTGCATCTTTCTTTTCACGTTTCAATACAGAAATTTGTTGAGATACCTCATTACGTTTGCTTTTTAGCTCTTCTGTTTGTACAAGTAATTCTCTTCTTTTTATGTCTAATTCTTCAAAACGGCCAAAATCTGTTAAGTCTTCGCCTCTATGTTGTAATTTCGCTTTTACTTCTTCAAAGTTTGCACGCAAAAATTTAATATCAAGCATGATAATTCCTCCTTTATTTTTAGAAAAACAAAAAACTCCCGTCCCTGTACAAAGGGACGGGAGTTAACCCGCGTTGCCACCCTAATTGAAAGCATACTTGCTTTCCTCTCAAGTAGAAATAACGGCTCTTCACCGGAAATGCTTACTTGTCTAAAGACCGTTCCGCATCTCACTCCAGGATGGATTCACAAGCTGTTTCTATCGGTTTACACCAGCCACCGACTCTCTATAAGAAACGAATCTTGTTACTACTTCCTATCAACACATTTGTCATATAAAATAGTTACCATCAATTTACTATAATCTTGCACAAGTTGCAAGTCGCTTATACGACTTTTTTCATTTTTGCTTCTTTCACCATGTCTACGAAATAAGCTGTAACACGATGATCATCTGTTAATTCTGGATGGAAAGAAGCTGCTAATAAATGATTTTGTCGAACCGCTACCATGCGATCTTCATGTGTACATAATACTTCTACATGATCTTCTACATCTACAACATATGGCGCACGAATAAATACACCGATAAAGTCTTCGCCTACACCTTTCATAGAAAGGGCAGCCTCAAAGCTATCTTTTTGACGACCAAATGCATTGCGTTCTACGGTAATATCCATTGCACCGATATGTGATTCTTCATATCCAATAAGGTTCTTTGCAAGTAAAATCATACCTGCACATGTACCAAACATCGGTTTTCCTGTTTTAGAAAATTCACGAAGAGGTTCCATGAAACCATATTTATCAATAAGGCGGCGCATTGTTGTGCTTTCACCGCCTGGTAAAATAAGTCCATCTACTTCCTCTAGCTGCTCTGTACGTTTCACAATAACAGCTTGTGCACCACTTGCTTCTATTGCACGTACATGTTCACGAACAGCCCCTTGAAGTCCCAATACACCGATTGTAATCATTTCAAAAACTCCTTTAATTACCAACCGCGCTCTTGCATGCGTTGTTCTGGTAATAATGTTGAAATTTCAACACCTTTCATTGCATTACCTAGCCCTTTAGAAAGACGAGCAATTAATTCATAATCTTCATAATGTGTTGTTGCTTCAACAATTGCGCGTGCAAATTTTTCTGGATTTTCTGATTTGAAAATACCAGAACCTACGAATACCCCATCTGCACCAAGTTGCATCATTAATGCAGCATCAGCTGGAGTTGCAACGCCGCCTGCTGCAAAGTTTACAACTGGCAAACGACCAAGGCGTTTAATTTCAAGTAATACTTCATAAGGAGCACCAGTGTTTTTTGCATATGTCATTAATTCATCTTCGCGCAGACTCGCAACTTGACGAATTTCTGCGTTTACTTGACGCATATGACGTACAGCTTCTACAATATTCCCTGTGCCAGGCTCACCTTTTGTACGAAGCATAGATGCACCTTCAGCAATACGACGTGCTGCTTCGCCAATATCACGACATCCACATACAAACGGAACAGTGTAATCACGTTTATTTAAATGGTACACTTCATCAGCTGGAGTTAATACTTCACTCTCATCAATATAGTCTACCCCTAATGATTCAAGTACACGTGCTTCCACAAGATGGCCAATACGACATTTTGCCATAACTGGAATTGATACAGCACCCATTACTTCTTCTACAATTGTTGGATCTGCCATACGCGAAACGCCACCTGCTGCACGAATATCAGCTGGAACACGTTCTAGTGCCATAACAGCAACCGCACCTGCTGCTTCTGCAATTTTTGCTTGCTCAGCGTTGACTACGTCCATAATGACGCCGCCCTTTTGCATTTCTGCCATTCCACGTTTTACACGCTCTGTCCCTGTTACATTGATCATGTACAAAAACCCCCCTAGGTGAATTGCTTTTCCCCGTTCACGACGAAAAGTAAGAATACTCTTACATTCTACCATTACTTATTAGAGGCTTGTCTACTATTTTTTTTGTTATACTCGATGCAAAATACAAGAAATAAAAAAAGCCCCCTATGGGGAGCTCTTAAAACCAACCTTTTACAGTATCAACTGTACTATGCCATATACCACTAAAGAAGGAACCAACGCTTCGCATAGAAAGAACAAACCAGTTCGCTTTCTCTACTTCTTGTTTTGTTACAAGGTCTACTTGCATTGACTTACCAGTTAAAAACCCTACATCATTTGCATCTTTTGCTGATACAGTCATATAACCAAGTGTCGTACCTTTTTTGATTGGCGCTTCATTCTTCTTATTTACTGCTTTGAAATCTGTTTTATAAACATCTTTACTTCCCTTTGGTATTGGAAGCACAACTTCTTCCTTCGTTTGCACTGCTACATTTGTATCTTTTGCTTTATCCACATGAACTGTTTCATGCCCTTTTACTTGGGAATTTTTCTGATATACTGTTTTCGTTTGGAAATTTGTAAAACCGTAATCAAATAGTTTCTTTGTTTCTGCAAAACGTGCTGTGTGAGAGTTTGTTTTAATAACAACAGAAATTAAACGCATACCATTACGTTCTGCTGTACCTGTAAAACAATCTCCAGCTTCTGGAGTAGAACCTGTTTTCAGACCATCTACTCCTTCATATTGCATAACTAATCCAGGTAACATCCAGTTCCAGTTATCCATTTTTATTGGATATTTTCCACCTTCTTGGAATGTTTTTTTCGGAATCTTAGATGTCTCTAACGTCTCTGGATACTCTTTAATTAAATGTTGCGCTAAGATTGCAACATCTCTAGCAGACATTTTATTCTCTTCATCCGGAGTTGTCCCTTCAGGCTGTCTCCCTTTTAAATCTTTATTTGTTAATCCTGTACAGTTTACAAATTTATAGTTCGTTAATCCAAGTTCTTTCGCTTTGTCATTCATCATCTTAACAAAATTCGCTTCTGAACCGCCGATTAATTCAGCTAAGGCAATCGTTGCACCATTTGCAGAGTAAATTGCCATTGCCTCGTATAACTCTTTTACAGTATAAGTACCGCCATTTTCTAATGGAACATTTGATAAAGAGCGATCTTGTGAAATAAAATGAGCATATTCAGAAACCTTTGTTTTTTGATCCCACTTAATTTTTCCTTTTGCGACTGCATCATGAACTAAATATTCACTCATTATTTTTGTCATACTCGCAATTGCTAATAGTTCGTCTGGATTTTTTTGATATAAAATTTTCCCAGAGTTCGCTTCCACTAAAATCGCCGCACCTGCTTCAACATTCAAAGGAGCATTTGTTTCTGCAAATGCACTGCTGTATGTAAAAAACATGCTGCAAAATAGTGTAAGTACTGTTACAATCGCAAGTATTTGTTTACGGAACATACCTGTCACTTTTGTTACCCCCAATATATTTGTACTCACATAAACGTTATTCTAACACAATCAAAAAAAAATAGACAGAGATACTAAACCTCTGTCTATTTCGATATCCGACATTATAATGAATAGTTTGGTGATTCTTTTGTAATTTGTACATCATGCGGATGACTTTCACGTAATCCGGCACCTGACATACGGATAAACTGCGCATTTTCACGTAAGAATGGTAAATCAGCTGCACCGCAATATCCCATGCCTGCACGTAATCCACCAACTAATTGATGTACCGTATCTGCTAAAGGACCTTTAAATGGAACGCGGCCTTCGATTCCTTCTGGAACAAGTTTTTTATTGCCTTCTTGGAAGTAACGATCTTTACTTCCTTTTTCCATTGCTCCAACAGAACCCATACCACGATATACTTTAAATTGACGACCTTGGTAAATTTCTGTATCTCCAGGGCTTTCTGCTACACCGGCAAAAATACTTCCAAGCATAACAACGTGTGCACCAGCTGCTAATGCTTTTACAATATCACCAGAATATTTAATTCCACCATCAGCAATGACTGGAACACCGTATTTACGAGCTTCTGTTGCACAGTCATACACTGCAGTTAACTGAGGAACACCAACACCAGCTACAACGCGTGTTGTACAAATAGAACCTGGTCCAATACCAACTTTTACAATATTTGCACCTGCTTCAATTAATTCACGAGTTGCTTCCGCTGTTGCAACGTTACCAGCTATGATATTCAATTTCGGATACTTTTCACGAACTTCTTTCACCTTGTCTAATACACCTTTGGAATGTCCGTGAGCTGTATCAATAACAATTACATCAACATTTGCTTTTACTAATGCATCGATGCGTTGCATTGCATCAGCTGTTACTCCAACAGCTGCACCTACTAATAAACGACCTTGTTTATCTTTTGCAGAGTTTGGAAACTCAATTACTTTTTCAATATCTTTAATTGTAATCAAGCCTTGTAATACGCCGTTATCATCAACAAGAGGGAGTTTTTCAATTTTATGCTTCTGTAAGATTTTTTCAGCATCTTCTAGTGTAGTATGAACTGGAGCCGTAATTAAATGCTCTTTTGTCATGACATCGGAAATCTTAATTGAATAATCTTGGATAAAACGCATATCACGATTTGTAATAATTCCTACAAGCTTTCGCTCTTCCCCGTCATTTACGATTGGAACACCTGAAATGCGATATTTTCCCATCAAATGTTCTGCATCATATACTTGATGGTCTGGAGTTAAAAAGAAAGGATCAGTAATAACGCCACTTTCAGAACGTTTTACTTTGTCTACTTGCTCCGCTTGTTGCTCAATAGACATATTCTTATGAATAATACCTAATCCACCTTGACGAGCCATTGCGATAGCCATATCAGCTTCTGTTACCGTATCCATACCAGCACTAATTAAAGGGATGTTTAATTGTAAGCTTTCAGATAAAACTGTTTTCACGCTTACTTCTCTTGGTAATACATCGGATCTAGCTGGTACAAGTAATACATCATCAAACGTTAAACCTTCTTTAACAAATTTAGATTCCCACATAAATGATTCCCCCCATGATACCTGAAATTATTATTAGTAGCTTAACAATTGGTTAAAATACTGTCAAGAAAGACAGTATATGTTAGAATTTTCTAAAAATAAAAGGAGAGTATACAATGCAGCATTCATCAATCATTTGGCAGAAATTAAGCTTCTTTCTTTCTTCTACTCACACACAACATTATCTTACCCATTGCTATAAAAAATTAGGTAATATAAATACTGAGAAAAAAAGCTTTGAAAATTGCTATCCATTTATTTATTACTTAGAGCATGGGAAAAATTACTATGATTTGTGTCAAACTGCTCCGCTTTCCATAAAACCAGTATTATTGTTTTATGGAATGAGCCAGTTACTAAAAGCTTGTTTACTTACAGTCGATCCTAATTATCCGGAATCAACTTCTGTATTAGCGCATGGGGCCACAACAAGAAAGCGAAAAAAACAAAGCTATCAGTTTATAGATGATGAAGTTAAAATACAAAAACATGGATTATTTACTCAAGTTGCGGAACAAATGTTTCATGTGAAACATTTAGAGGGAGAAAAATATACAATGGGAGAGTTACTGCAACGAATTGCAGAACTAAAGGACTTATTCTTATACAGCAAAAGAAGAAATAGGCTATATAAACTAAAAGAGATGACTGAGAATACCTTTACTTTTCCTACTCATGTTTTAGATGCTTTTCATATGACAGAAGAACGTTTTATACGACATATGGAGGGAACTTACAAGCATCTTAACGTTCGATATACAAACGTTAAAGAAAATGACTCATATTTATATTTCACAGCTCCTATTAGACAATGGAATCCATTATACAGTGCACCTCTTACATATAATCACTATACAAATACCTATTATTTACCTGCTAATGGCAATGCAGCTCCTATTTTCCCAGAATTACTTACGCATTATCTTCTGCTTTATAACCTAAGTATGATTTCCCGTTATGAAACAGATTGGTGGTACGATTTACTTGGAAGTTATTCTTCTGAAGATTATCCGTTTATTTTTCAATTTTTAGCTGTTACAGCAGAAAAAGTACCACACTATATTTACTTATATTTAATGAATCAACATAATACTATTTCTTAGGAAATAAAAAAAGACGAGTCCAATGACTCGTCTTTCGTTTGCCTGGCAACGTCCTACTCTCACAGGGACAAAGTCCCAACTACCATCGGCGCTAGAGAGCTTAACTTCCGTGTTCGGTATGGGAACGGGTGTGACCTCTCTGCCATCATTACCAGACTTATGAAGGTATGTTCCTTCAAAACTAGATAACATTTGCTTCATATTATATGGTTAAGTCCTCGATCTATTAGTATTCGTCAGCTCCACATGTCACCATGCTTCCACCTCGAACCTATCAACCTGATCATCTTTCAGGGATCTTACTAGCTTAACGCTATGGGAAATCTCATCTTGAGGGGGGCTTCATGCTTAGATGCTTTCAGCACTTATCCCTTCCGCACATAGCTACCCAGCTATGCCCTTGGCAGAACAACTGGTACACCAGCGGTGCGTCCATCCCGGTCCTCTCGTACTAAGGACAGCTCCTCTCAAATTTCCTACGCCCACGACGGATAGGGACCGAACTGTCTCACGACGTTCTGAACCCAGCTCGCGTACCGCTTTAATGGGCGAACAGCCCAACCCTTGGGACCGACTACAGCCCCAGGATGCGATGAGCCGACATCGAGGTGCCAAACCTCCCCGTCGATGTGGACTCTTGGGGGAGATAAGCCTGTTATCCCCGGGGTAGCTTTTATCCGTTGAGCGATGGCCCTTCCATGCGGAACCACCGGATCACTAAGCCCGACTTTCGTCCCTGCTCGACTTGTAGGTCTCGCAGTCAAGCTCCCTTATGCCTTTGCACTCTACGAATGATTTCCAACCATTCTGAGGGAACCTTTGGGCGCCTCCGTTACTTTTTAGGAGGCGACCGCCCCAGTCAAACTGCCCACCTGACACTGTCTCCCGGGTCGATAAGACCCGTAGGTTAGAATTTCAATACAGCCAGGGCGGTATCCCACCAGCGCCTCCACCGAAGCTAGCGCTCCGGCTTCAAAGGCTCCCGCCTATCCTGTACAAGCTGTACCAAAATTCAATATCAGGCTACAGTAAAGCTCCACGGGGTCTTTCCGTCCTGTCGCGGGTAACCTGCATCTTCACAGGTACTATAATTTCACCGAGTCTCTGGTTGAGACAGTGCCCAAATCGTTACACCTTTCGTGCGGGTCGGAACTTACCCGACAAGGAATTTCGCTACCTTAGGACCGTTATAGTTACGGCCGCCGTTTACTGGGGCTTCAGTTCAGAGCTTCGCTTGCGCTAACCCCTCTCCTTAACCTTCCAGCACCGGGCAGGTGTCAGCCCCTATACTTCGCCTTACGGCTTCGCAGAGACCTGTGTTTTTGCTAAACAGTCGCTTGGGCCTATTCACTGCGGCTTTCCGTTAAGAAAGCACCCCTTCTCCCGAAGTTACGGGGTCATTTTGCCGAGTTCCTTAACCAGAGTTCTCTCGCTCACCTTAGGATTCTCTCCTCGCCTACCTGTGTCGGTTTGCGGTACAGGCACCTTTTATCTCGCTAGAAGCTTTTCTTGGCAGCGGGGAATCAAAGACTTCGCTCCATAAGGAGCTTCCCCATCACAGCTCAGCCTTCGCGGTAAGCGGATTTGCCTACTTACCAGCCTAACTGCTTGGACGTGCACAACCAATCGCACGCTTCTTCTATCCTTCTGCGTCCCTCCATTGCTCAAACGATAAAGAGGTGGTACAGGAATATCAACCTGTTGTCCATCGCCTACGCCTGTCGGCCTCGGCTTAGGTCCTGACTAACCCTGAGCGGACGAGCCTTCCTCAGGAAACCTTAGGCATTCGGTGGACGGGATTCTCACCCGTCTTTCGCTACTCATACCGGCATTCTCACTTCTAAGCGCTCCACCAGTCCTTACGATCTGACTTCACAGCACTTAGAACGCTCCCCTACCACTGATACCATAGGTATCAATCCGCAGCTTCGGTGGTGTATTTAGCCCCGGTACATTTTCGGCGCAGAGTCACTCGACTAGTGAGCTATTACGCACTCTTTAAATGGTGGCTGCTTCTAAGCCAACATCCTAGTTGTCTAAGCAACTCCACATCCTTTTCCACTTAATACACACTTTGGGACCTTAGCTGGCGGTCTGGGCTGTTTCCCTTTTGACTACGGATCTTATCACTCGCAGTCTGACTCCCAAGGATAAGTCATTGGCATTCGGAGTTTGACTGAATTCGGTAATCCGATGGGGACCCCTAGTCCAATCAGTGCTCTACCTCCAAGACTCTCACACTTGAGGCTAGCCCTAAAGCTATTTCGGGGAGAACCAGCTATCTCCAGGTTCGATTGGAATTTCTCCGCTACCCACACCTCATCCCCGCACTTTTCAACGTGCGTGGGTTCGGGCCTCCATTCAGTGTTACCTGAACTTCACCCTGGACATGGGTAGATCACCTGGTTTCGGGTCTACGACCACGTACTAAACGCCCTATTCAGACTCGCTTTCGCTACGGCTCCGCCTCTTCAGCTTAACCTCGCACGGGATCGTAACTCGCCGGTTCATTCTACAAAAGGCACGCCATCACCCGTTAACGGGCTCTGACTATTTGTAGGCACACGGTTTCAGGATCTCTTTCACTCCCCTTCCGGGGTGCTTTTCACCTTTCCCTCACGGTACTGGTTCACTATCGATCACTAGGTAGTATTTAGCCTTGGGAGATGGTCCTCCCGGATTCCGACGGAATTTCACGTGTTCCGCCGTACTCAGGATACATTCAAGAGGGAACGAAGTTTCAACTACAGGGTTGTTACCTTCTATGACGAGCCTT
>NZ_JBFLUP010000006.1:4762500-4769600 GCF_050473785.1 Bacillus sp. S14(2024)
CTTATTCTTCTTCACTTCCTTGATTCTCTTCTTCATCTTCTTTTTGTGCTTTTGCTACTGTCGCTACTTCCTGATCGTCCTCTAAACGAATTAAACGAACACCTTGCGTATTACGTCCCATTTGAGAAATTTGGTCAACTGGCATACGAATTAATACACCTGCTGCTGTAATCAGCATAATATCTTCTTCGCCATGTACAGACTTAAGAGCAATTAACTTACCATTTTTATCTGTAATATTACATGTTTTAAGACCTTTACCACCGCGACTTTGTAAACGATATTCCTCAACTGGAGTACGCTTACCATAACCATTCTTCGTAACAATTAAAACATCCATATTTTCTTCTACAATTTCCATACCGACAACTTGATCTTCCTCGCCAAGTGTAATAGCTTTAACACCCGCTGCATTACGTCCCATTGAACGGACATCTTCTTCATGGAAACGAATTAACATCCCATTACTCGTGCCAACAATCATATCTTTTTCACCTGTTGTTAAGCGAACGGAGATTAATTCATCTTCTTCACGAAGAGAGATAGCAATTAGACCGTTATTACGAATATTAGCAAATGAGGAAAGCGGCGTTCTTTTTGCAATACCGTATTTTGTTGTAAAGAATAAAAATTGATCATCATTAAATTCTCGAATTGGGATAATCGCATTTACCCATTCACCTTTATCCACTTCTAATAAGTTAATAATCGGTATACCTTTTGCTGTCCGGCTATATTCAGGAATTTCATATCCTTTCGTACGGTATACTTTCCCCTTATTTGTGAAGAATAAAATGTGATCATGTGTAGATGTTGTTAATAGCTGTTCTACAAAATCATCATCGTTTGTCCCCATACCCTGAACTCCACGTCCACCACGATTTTGCGTTTTGTACGTAGAAGCTGGCAATCGTTTAATATAACCATTATGAGTTAGAGTTATTATAATGTTTTGTTCCGGAATCAAGTCTTCATCTTCAATGGCTTCCATGCCGCCAATTGTAATTTCCGTTCTTCTTGTATCATTAAAACGTTCTTTAATCTCTTCTAATTCTTCACGGATAATCTCAAGAACCTTCTCTTCATCTGCTAGGATTGCTTTTAACTCTGCAATCAATGCAAGTAACTCTTGATATTCTTGTTCGATCTTCTCACGTTCTAATCCAGTTAAACGTTGCAAACGCATATCTAAAATCGCTTGCGCTTGCTTCTCGCTTAAACCAAAACGCTCCATTAATCCTTGTTTCGCAATTTCTGCTGTTTTCGAGCTGCGAATTAGATTAATAACTTCATCAAGATGATCTAGCGCAACACGTAACCCTTCTAAAATGTGAGCACGAGCTTCTGCTTTCTCTAATTCATATGCAGTACGTCTACGAATAACAACCTTTTGATGCTCAAGATAATAATATAAACATTCTTTTAAATTTAATACTTTTGGCTCTCCATTTACAAGAGATAGCATATTAATACCAAAGCTTGTTTGAAGTGCTGTATGCTTGTATAAGTTATTTAGTAACACATTGGCGTTTGCATCACGGCGCACTTCCATGACGATACGCATCCCATTTCGATCTGATTCATCGCGTAAATCTGTAATACCATCAATCTTTTTATCACGAACAAGCTCCGCAATTTTCTCAATTAACTTCGCTTTGTTTACTTGATACGGAAGCTCAGTTACAATAATAGATTGCTTTCCGTTTGCCTTCTCTTCAATCTCGACTTTCGCACGAAGCATAATTGTGCCGCGTCCCGTTTCATAAGCTCTTCGAATGCCGCTTCGACCAAGGATTTGACCAAATGTAGGAAAATCTGGTCCCGGAATATACTCCATTAATTCACCAATTGTAATCTCTGGATTACGACTTAACGCTAATACTCCATCAATTACTTCCCCAAGCTGATGCGGAGGAATATTTGTTGCCATCCCAACCGCAATACCAGTTGTACCATTTACTAATAAGTTAGGAAAACGAGCTGGTAATACAATCGGTTCTCGTTCAGAACCATCGTAGTTATCTTGATAATCAATTGTATTTTTCGTAATATCACGCAATAGCTCCATAGAAATTTTGGACATTCTTGCCTCTGTATAACGCATTGCCGCTGCTGAATCTCCATCGATAGAACCAAAGTTCCCATGGCCGTCTACTAACATATATCGTTGGCTAAAGTCTTGCGCCATTCGTACCATTGTCTCGTATACCGCTGAGTCACCATGCGGATGATACTTACCAATTACTTCACCGACAATACGGGCTGATTTCTTATACGCCTTATCAGCAGTAATCCCTAAGTCATTCATTGCATATAAAACCCTGCGGTGTACAGGTTTTAGCCCATCTCGAACATCTGGCAGTGCACGAGATACGATAACGCTCATCGCATAATCTAAAAACGAGGTACGCATTTCCTGGCTAATATTAATTTCTCGAATTCGGCCTTGTTGTTGGTTGTCTGACATCAACCAGCACCTCCTCATTACATTTCCGATCGATATATCATGTTCATTTATACGTAGAAGACAGGAATACTCCGATTCCTGTCATCATTCATTAAATATCAAGGTTTTTCACATATTTTGCATTTTCTTGGATAAAGTTACGACGTGGTTCAACTTTATCACCCATTAAAATTTCAAACGTTTCATCTGCTTCGATTGCATCTTGAAGCGAAACTTGAAGAAGTGAACGTACTTCTGGATCCATTGTTGTTTCCCATAGCTGCGCTGGATTCATTTCTCCAAGACCTTTATAGCGTTGAATACCTGGTTTCGGCTGTTTCGGAAGCTCCGCTAATATATTTTCAAGTTCTCTATCATTGTAAGCATACTCAACTCGCTTACCTTGTTGCACTTTATATAATGGCGGTTGTGCAATATATACATAACCGTGCTCAAGAATTTGACGCATATAACGATAGAAGAATGTTAATAATAGGGTACGAATATGAGCACCGTCGACATCAGCATCAGTCATAATAATAACTTTATGATAACGCGCCTTTTCAATATCAAAGTCTCCGCCAATACCTGTACCAAGCGCAGTAATAATTGTACGTACCTCATCGTTTGATAAAATTTTATCTAAACGAGCTTTTTCGACGTTAATAATTTTCCCTTTAAGCGGTAAAATTGCTTGGAAATGACGATCTCGGCCTTGTTTTGCTGAACCACCCGCTGAATCACCCTCTACGATATAAATTTCACTAATAGAAGGATCTTTAGAAGAACAATCTGCAAGTTTTCCTGGTAAGCTTGATACTTCTAGCGCACTTTTTCTGCGTGTTAATTCACGAGCCTTTTTCGCTGCTACACGTGCACGTGCTGCCATCGTTCCCTTATCTACAATTTTTCGAGCAACATTTGGGTTTTCAAGTAAAAACTTTTCAAATGCTTCAGAGAAAACTGATTCCGTAATTGTTCTCGCTTCGCTATTTCCAAGTTTTGTTTTCGTTTGCCCTTCAAATTGCGGATTTGGATGTTTAATGGACACAATAGCCGTTAAACCTTCACGAACATCTTCACCTGTTAAATTACTATCAGCATCTTTTAAAATATTATTTTTCCGACCGTAATCATTAATCACACGTGTTAATGCTGTTTTAAATCCTACTTCATGCGTACCACCTTCATACGTATGAATATTATTTGTAAATGAATAAATGTTAGTTGTATATCCTTCGTTATATTGAAGAGCAACCTCAACTTGAATTCCATCTTTTGAACCTTCTACATATACTGGTTCTTCATGTATTGGTTCTTTAGAGCGATTTAAATGCTCAACATAAGACTTAATTCCGCCTTCATAATGGAATTCTTTCTTTTGTTTATGCTCACGTTTATCTTCAATTGTTAATTTAATATCACGATTTAAAAATGCTAGCTCTCTTAAACGAGTTGCTAATGTATCAAACTCATATACAGTTGTTTCAGTAAAAATTTCTGCATCTGGCTTGAAGCGCGTTATTGTTCCTGTATGATCTGTATCTCCAATTACTTTTAAATCCGCAACTGGTATACCACGTTCATACTTTTGATAATGGATTTGCTCGTCACGATGAACAAATACTTCTAATTCCGTTGATAATGCGTTCACGACAGAAGCACCTACACCATGTAAGCCCCCAGAAACTTTATAACCGCCGCCGCCGAATTTACCACCTGCATGAAGAACCGTCATAATAACCTCTACAGCTGGACGACCCATTTTCTCATGCATCCCAACTGGAATACCACGACCATTATCTTTTACTACAATACTGTTATCTTCTTCAATAGAGACATTAATTTCATCACAATACCCTGCCAATGCCTCATCAATACTGTTATCAACAATTTCCCATACAAGGTGATGAAGACCTTTTCCACTTGTTGAACCAATGTACATTCCCGGACGTTTCCGAACTGCTTCTAGTCCTTCTAAGACCTGTATTTGGCTTTCATCATATGCATTCTCTTGTATTTGTTTTTGTTCCATTGACACAAAGATCACCTACTTTTCCATTTAGACAGAAGCTATTTGTCTTCTTCTCCACAATCCACTGTGCCGTTCGTTACATGAATTGTTTTTGCTTGTTTTAATGTATCATGCTCAATTCCATCAACACTTGTCGTTGTCACAAACGTTTGCACCTTTCCTTGAATCGTATTAAGCAGATGTGATTGCCTATAATCGTCTAGTTCCGATAACACATCATCTAATAAAAGGATTGGATATTCGTTAACTTCTGAATAAATCAATTCGATTTCAGCTAACTTTAGGGAAAGTGCGGTCGTTCGTTGTTGCCCTTGCGAACCAAAGACTTGAACATTTTTACCATTAACGAAGAATTGTAAATCGTCACGATGAGGGCCCAATTAAGGTTGTGCCACGGAAGAGTTCACGTTGTTTCACAGATTGGAAACTTTCATAGTATACTTCTTTTATTTTCGACAAATCCATGGATTCTGATACATCAACACTTGGTTTATAGACTATTTCTAGCTCCTCAAGTCCTCTGCTAATTCCTCGATGGATTGAGCTGCCCATTCTTGTAATAAACGTAAAAATTCAAAACGTTTTTTTAATACTTTTACACCATGTTCAACGAGTTGAAGTGTAAACACATCTAACATAGCTTCATCATTTGGACTATTGCCTTGCATTTTTTTGAGCAAATGATTACGCTGTGTAAGAACTTTTTTGGTATTGACTTAATTCGTACAAATATACAGGAGCTATTTGCCCAAGCTCCATATCTAAAAAACGTCTTCGTACTTGAGGACTTCCCTTTACAAGGTTTAAATCTTCAGGAGCAAACATAACAACATTCATTACGCCAATATATTGACTCAATTTTTGTTGCTCAAGTTGATTTAACTTTGCTTTTTTTCCTTTTTTGGAAATGTTTAGTTCTAAGGACAAAGAGTTATTTCGTTTTTGCAGTCTCCCTTTTATTCTACCACAATCTTCATCCCATCTGATAAGTTCACGATCATTAGAAGTTCGATGAGATTTAGCCATCGCTAATTACATAAATCGCTTCCATCAAATTTGTTTTTCCTTGCGCATTTTCACCAATAATTACGTTTACTTTATCTTCGAAGGAAGATCTAATTGCTCATAATTGCGATAGTTTTGTAAATGTAATTCTGTAATATACAAAGGGATCCCCCTTTATCCTTGAACTTGAAATGTTCCGATCCCCGGAATTTCAACAATATCATTTGTATATAATTTTCGGCCTCGTCTATTTTCAGGCTCTTTATTCACATACACTTCATACTCTTGTAAAAACCATTTTACCGCTCCGCCTGTATCAATCACGTCAGCCAGTTTTAAAAATTGTCCTAATGTAATATATTCTGTCGAAATTTGAATATGTTTCATACAAATCGCTCACTTTCTAAAAGTGTTCATTCTTTCATTGTACTAAATAAACAAGCATTAGGAAAGTAATAGGGAAAAATCAAAAGGGTTACCAGTACATCTACACTAGTAACCCTATCTTTTTAGTACGTACGTACTGGTAAAATTAATTGAGTAATGGAATCATCGTTCACTGTACGAATTAAAAAGGTCTCATTGCACCAGTAAAGCTAATTTTAATCTCTGTACTATCTAATGCTTTTAATGCATCCATCATATATTTTGCACTAAAGGAGATTTTTAACTCTTCACCTTCATTTTCTCGCATTGAACTTCTTCTACTACTTTCCCGATTTCTGGAGAGTTCGATGAAATTTCTAACATTTGATCTTCTAAAGTTGATAATTTCACAACATTATTACGTCCATCTCTTGCTAATAAAGAAGCTCGATCAATTGCTTGTAAAAATTCTTTTGTATTTACAAAAAATATCCGTTTTACTATCTGGTGGGATTAGTCTTGTTGTATCCGGATAGTTACCCTCTAACAGTCTAGAGAAGAATAATAAATGTTTCGTCCGGAATAACACTTGATACTCCGTTATAACAATATCTACCATTTCCTCTGATTCATCAAGAATTTTACTTAACTCATTTAAACTTTTTCCTGGAATAACAACATTTGCTTGAAATTCATTCGAAATAGTTTGTCCTGCAATTTTCGCTTTGCGCAGCGCCAAACGATGACTATCTGTTGCAATACAAATCAATTCGCTGTTATACACCTTCCAGTTTACACCTGTCAAGATTGGACGTGTTTCTGATGTAGATACAGCAAAAACAGTTTGACGAATCATATGTTTTAACAGATCTGTTGGAATTTGAAATACATGATGTTCTTCAATCTGTGGTAACAATGGATACTCAGCTGAGTCTAAACCATTTAAGTTAAACTCGGACTTTCCAGATTTTATTTTCGTCATAAAATGACTTTCGACAGAAATTTCAACTGTATCTTTCGGTAATTTTTTTACAATTTCACTAAAATATTTTGCTTGTAAAACAATACTTCCTGATTGTAGGACTTCTACAATTTCTTTTCCATCCTCTTCAATTGGAATAAAGGATTCGATCGATATATTAGCATCGCTACCCGTTAATGTAACACCTTCTTCATTTGCTACGATTTTAATCCCTGTAAGAATCGGAATTGTTGTACGAGAGGAAACAGCTTTCATTACATCTTGTA
>NZ_JBFLUP010000007.1:0-12467 GCF_050473785.1 Bacillus sp. S14(2024)
TTCAAGCTTTCTTTCGTTTAATAACTGCAAGATCGTTTTCTTACCAGATGAAATATACTCTACGCCATCAACAGTTACACGAATTGTGTGTTCTGACATCTTTCCCCTCTCCTTACAACCAACTGTACAACATGTTTTAAACACATTTTGAATACGTTTTCAAAACAATGTTGCTATACACTATTTTTCAAAATAGAAAGCAGTTCTTAGAGTTAGATTCTTGATGTATAAAATAAGCTTACAATCGATGTATATTACTACTATTCTATTATATCGTAGAACACAAATAATCACCAAGAAATGTAGCAAAAATACAAAACGAATGCGTTTCCTTTTCTATTGTTTTATGATAAAGTGAAACTTCCTTTTGGAGCGCTCTTCTCCAAAAGGTCAGCCCTCACCAATCGGGCTTTTACGGGCAGTTATCCCCCACCTGTCTTCTTCGCTTTTCTCTCAATCTTGAGGTGGGGGTCTTACTGCCCTAAAATAGCGGGATGAAAATGGGAGAATAATTGATAAAGGGGAATTTATATGGAGTCTGTTCAAGGTACATATCCAATGATTCAGTACCGAAATGGTACATTTCATCAAAAAGATGATGAAATTGTAACAGAATATCCACTTACAATTAAACTAAATGGTGAAGAATATGTAACGATTGTCTGTACACCTGATCATATTGAAGATATGGTCGTTGGCTTCTTAGTATCAGAAGGGATCATTCCTTCCTATGAACACATTGAACAATTATGGATCCAAAAAGAAAAAGGATTTGCGCATGTAACAACATCGCAAACAAATCCACTATATCAAACTTGTTATAACAAACGTTATGTTACATCTTGCTGCGGGAAAAGCAGACAAGGCTTTGTATTTGTCAATGATGCTGCAAAAGCAAAAACAATGCACGATATTCATATTACTCTCAAGCCAGAAGATTGCTTTCGCTTAATGAAAGATTTACAAGAGTCCCTCTACTACTTTCAAGCAAACAGGCGGTGTACATAACACTGCGTTATGTGATGCAACACAAATTCTTATTTCCCGAATGGACATTGGGCGCCACAATGCTTTGGACAAAATTTACGGTCATTGCTTACGTAATAACATTTCAATACATGGAAAAGTAATTGCCTTTAGCGGCCGCATATCATCGGAAATTTTACTCAAGGTAGCAAAAATCGGCTGTGAAATTGTCCTATCGAAATCAGCCCCGACAAAATTAGCTTTAGAGCTTGCTCAAGATTTAGGAATTACTGTCGTTGGCTTTATTCGCGGTGATTCTTGTAATATTTACACACATCCACAGCGAATCGAAGGGTTTATAAAGTGATACTTCCTTTTGAAGCGCTCTTCTTCAAAAGGTTAGTTGACCCAATCGGGCTCTTACAGACGGTTTGGTATTACTTCGCAACTAAGCGCCTTACCGACTGTTAGAGCGGGGTAAAGTGAAGCTTCCATATAAAAAATTAAAAAGGTTTCTCACATGAGGAACCTTTTTAGTTATAAAAACGTAACATATATAGCTATTGAATAATTAATAAAGTTAATATATAATTTCATTACATAAAACCATTAGGAGGTTGCTTGTATGAACATTCGTGTCTTAACAAAAGAAGATGCAAGTATATATTTACAGCTTTGCGTAGAAGGGTTAACTCAAAATCCTGAAGCATTTAGTTCCTCTTATGAAGATGTTATGAAACAAGAAAATCCTGTTGCTGCAATGGCGAAACGATTAGACAATCCTGAAAAATTTACAATAGGTGCTTTTAAAGACGATGAATTAATCGGCATCGCTACACTTGAAATTAAACCATTTATTAAACAAGAGCATAAAGCAAAAATTGGCTCTGTGTATGTTTCTCCGAAGGCACGTGGTCTTGGTGCTGGAAGAGCATTAATTGAAACAATCATTGAAAATGCACCAAGGTTAAATATAGAACAAATCATGCTTGATGTTGTTGTCGGAAATGAACCGGCAAAGAAACTATACGAATCACTCGGTTTCCAAACATATGGCGTAGAAGAACGCGGTTTAAAATATAACGGACAATATTGGGATGAAGAGCATATGGTTTTATTTTTAAATACTTAGTCATAGAAGACCACTAAAAAAGCCCCGCACATTGTGCGAGGCTTCTTATTTTTATCCCGTCCAGGCGGGTTTTAATACAAACTCATCTATAAGAGCCCAATTGGCTCAGTTCATTATCATCGTTACCGTAATACAGGCTATAGCTGCATTTCGTTTCTATTTTTTAGGAATCCTTCTTTATGTTCATTATTTAAATTCCCTTTATTAACAAAAAAAGGTGAGATAGAAATTTTTCTTATCCGATGCGAGGTGAATACGAAAAATTTTCTCTATCTCACTTACACAATAGAATGGAATTTGCCATTTTGAAAAACAAAATGACAAGACGTTATGTCGCAACATAGGGTATTTTTTGTGCTGCTACATTCCCAATTATAAAAGAAAGATTTGCAAAAGTAGTGCATTTTTTATGGCAATTGTCCTTTTCTTTATAATATGAACAGTGTTTTTTTATAAAGTTCATGTAAAATATATAAGGGAAACTTCTAGCAATGAGGACTTAACTTTACCTATCTTCTGTAGAAAAGCGGAAGCGGCTCGCCCGAGGGGACGAAACGACCGGGGATTCTAGCCGCTAGAGCTGGACAACGATTCTCTCTCAATCTTGAAGTGGGGACCTACCGCCCGCGAATAGCGGGATAAAGTGAAACTTCCTGTTGGAGCGCTCTTCTCCAACAGGTCAGCCCTCACCAATCGGGCTTTTACGGGCAGTTATCCCCCACCTAGCTTCCTTGTTCCTCTTTGAATCTTGAAGTGAGGGGCTTACTGCCCGTTAATAGCGGGATAAATACTGGAAATTTGAGGTGTACATCGTTATGGCAAAACTATTATTAGTAGATGATGAAGAACGTATGCTGCGCTTATTAGATTTATTTTTAAGTCCGCGCGGGCATTTTTGCATGAAGGCAACTTCAGGACAAGAAGCACTTGAACTCGTTCAACAAAAAGAATTTGATCTTATCTATTAGACGTGATGATGCCAAAAATGGACGGCTGGGAAACTTGCTTTCAAATTCGGCAAATAAGTAACGTACCCATTATTATGCTAACTGCACGTAATCAAAATTATGACATGGTAAAAGGTCTCACCTTAGGTGCTGATGACTATATTACAAAACCGTTTGATGAGCAAGTATTAATTGCTCGTATTGAAGCTGTACTGCGTCGTACGAAAAAGGAAGGGTTCGTAAGCTTTAACGGAATTGACTGGGATAAAACGAGGCATACCGTGACTGTCTATAATGAAAAGCTCGCTCTTACACCAATTGAATTTTCATTACTTGGACTCTTTTTGCAAAATATAAACCGTGCTTATAGCCGTGATGAACTTATCGAAAAAATATGGGGATTTCAAACAGATATTGAATATCGTACCGTTGATTCTCACATTCGTAATATACGCGAAAAGCTTCGAAAAGTAGGATTCCCTATTGAAGATTATCTAGAAACTGTTTATAAAATCGGTTACAAATGGAAAGGTAACTAATCGTAAAGATAAAGTGAAACTTCCTTTTGGAACGCTCTTCTCCAAAAGATTAGTTGAACCAATCGGGCTCTTACAGTCGGTTTGGTATTACCTCGTAGCTAAGCATCTTACCGACTGTTAGAGCGGGGTAAAGTGAAACTTCCATCGGAATGCCTTTCTCCGATGGTTAGCCCTCACCAATCGGGCATATGCCAGCAGTTTTTCTTCTACCGAATTTCGTTGTTTCTTCAGAACTTTGCGGCGGGAGTCTTACTGCCTGTTAGTACAGGAAAAAGGTTGTGAATCATAATGAATAAACTTTCTATAAAGCTTGGTACATACTTTTTATTATTATCTCTTTGCATTGAATCCGTATTATTTGTATCCTTTCATACAACACTGGCGCAAATGCGTGTAAATGAAGAAACTACATCCTTATTAGCAAAGGGAAATTGGTATCGTGATATTATTGAAAAACGCTATAGCGAACGAGCCGTTGAACGCGCAACGATGATGGAATCTAACTCCCCTTCTCATACGAAACTCGTCATAACAAATGCAGCGGGTAATATTTTATCTTCTTCTGATCCCATTACAGAAGACATGCACAAACAACTTGTAAAAAAGATTACGTATATTCCTAGAGATGGAATGATAACAGAAGATCGCTGGAAAGCGTCAAAATATATTTCAACAGTCAGTCCTATTACAAAATATGGGGTAGTGGTTGGCTATGTCCATATGTTTTTAGCAACTGCTTCTATAAAAGAAATGATTTATCGCTTAACGAAACAGTTCGTTACCGTCGGTGCATTGACAGTGGCTCTCACAACAATTTTAGTGTTTTTATTTTCAAGAGTTATTACAAATCCACTTATCAAAATGAAGCGAGCAACCGAAAAAATGATGAAGCAAAATGAACCGATTACATTAGGTATTAAGAGTAAGGACGAATTAGGAAGTTTAGCAGGAACAATTGAACAGCTTTCTAGTGAGCTAACCTATATGAAAAAGGAACGAAACGAATTTCTCGCAAGTGTCGCACATGAATTATTAACCCCGCTCACATATGTAAAAGGATATACAAAAGTTGCAAAAGAGAGTCTTTATCGAAAGAAGAACGGGAAGAATATTTACAAATCATTGAAGAAGAAACAGAAAATATTACCGAACTCGTACAAGATTTATTTGAACTTGCACAGCTTGAACAACACCAATTTGCTATAAAAAAGCAGCCCATTTCACTGCTACCATTTGTAGAGCGTATGGTTGAAAAAATAAAACCATCTCTTCAAAAAAAGAAAATGGACATCTCTTTATATTGCCCTGAAGATTTATCTGTCTGCATAGACGAACGCCGCATGGAGCAAGTCATGCTGAATTTACTCCATAATGCACACCAACATTCTCACGAAGATTCTCAAATTACAGTACAAGTATTAAAAAAGGAGCATACTTTTCTTATACATGTGCAAGATGAAGGAGAGGGAATTCCAAGTGAAGACTTACCGCATATTTTTGAGCGCTTCTATCGGGTCGATAAATCCCGAACACGAGCAACTGGTGGAAAAGGTATTGGCTTAGCTGTTGCAAAAGAAATCGTAGAATTACACGGTGGTTCTATACATGTAACAAGTGAAGTTGGAGCTGGAACTGTATTTACGATAGAATTACCAATTCAATAACATTTTTATTATTTTAGTAAATAATTTTCAACCAATAACATTAACCATAAATAGTATATTTTTGAAATTATTATTACTTTAATATAATATGTATATACAACTACCAAAGATTTAGAAGGTGATATGATTGGAAATTCGTGTATTGACAAAAAAGGATGCAGAAATTTATTTAGAACTTCGCGTTGAAGGATTAAAGCAAAACCCAGAAGCCTTCAGCTCCGCTTACGAAGATATTCTTAACAAAGAAGATCCTGTTGAATATAAAGCAGAAGTATTATCTCAAAATGAAAATTATACACTTGGCGCTTTTAAAGATGGCGAATTAATCGGTGCTGCAACTCTGGAAACGAAATCATTTTTAAAGCAGGAACATAAAGCAAAAATCGGTGCTGTTTATGTTTCTCCAAAAGCGCGTGGACTCGGTGCTGGTAGAGCACTTATGCAAGCAGCCATTGAAAAAGCAAAAGAATTAGAAGTAGAACAACTGATGCTTGATGTTGTCGTTGGCAATGAAGGTGCAAAAAAACTCTATGAATCATTAGGCTTTAAAACATTTGGCGTACAAGAACGTTCATTAAAATATAACGATCAATATTGGGACGAAGAGCATATGGTTTTATTTTTACATGAAGAAAACGCATAGAAAAAGGAACTTGCAAGAGTCCCTTTTTCTTTATAATTATAGAAACTTTTTTGTTTTTACAAACACTGAACTCAATTTATGAAGTAAAATGAGTTGCTCCTTTTAATATCCCTTCAATTTGTTTATTATAAAACCGAATTTCTGATGGACTAACAGCCGTTTTTACTTGCATTTGTAAATTTTTAAGTTTTTCTTTAGCCTCATCTTCTAAATTTATTTCTAATGAAGCAAGTTTCCCTTCATATTTCTTAATAATATCACTACTCTTTTGAGCTTCTATTACCATTGATTTTTGCACATAACTTTTCAGAAATGTGCTACTCCCAAAACCTGCAATTAAAGCTGTTTGTATGAATAAATAGTGCTCTTTCGTTACATCCATCGGTAGTGTTACTAAAATTGCACTAAATATACCTGCAATAGGCTCTTTAATTGTTCCAAACACATATCGACTTTCAATTCCACTTTGATCTGAGAGTATCATTCGACTTTTAATATAATTCCCATTTACTACAATGTTTACAATTCCTCCAACACAGCCGCAAATAGCTGCAAGGACTATTCTCCAAAATATCTCCCTATAAGCATCCTCCACTAGCCATTCCCTCCCATCTCAATATCTATGCTGCAAGCTTTTCCTCTTCTTTTCCTAACCTATGATTGTTCTTCCACCATTATGTATATGTGGATGTAGCCACTTTTACATAGAGTAGAACTTCCTTCGATAGAGGGATTACGCTCCATTAATATGAGATAAAGAAGTAGACTTGTGAATAAGTTTCATTCAGGAGAAGGATTATATGTAGCCTTCCTAAAAAAAATCGTTAAACTCCTCAGTTAAACCATGCTTTTGCCAACAATTGAACAGCTTCCTCAATTTCTTCCTCAGATAAAATCGCAAAACCAAGCAAGATTGTTTTATTATCAGCGTTCATCTCATCATAGTACATAGAAACCTGATATACCTTAATACTATATACTGCCGCTCGTTCAATAAGTTCTTGTTCTGTCATGCCATTATTTGTGCGTAATAATATATGCAGTCCTGAATCTTGTCCAATTATTTCAACATATTTCGGAAAATGTGTTGAAATTGCTGAAACTAATGTATCTCTTTTCTTTCGATACACAACTCTCATTTTATGAATATGCTTTTCCCAATGTCCACCTTCGAGAAAGCGTTTCACAATTTCTTGATCAATTCGCGATACAGTCTGCGTATAAAAGAAATAGTCTTGTTGATATACTTCAACTAGCGCTTTTGGGAGCACCATATAACTGATACGTAACGATGGTAGCAGCGCTTTCGAAAAAGTACTCATATAAATAACCTTTCCGTTTTTTATCCAGTCCCTGGAGAGCTGGAATTGGTTTACCAGAATAGCGAAATTCACTATCATAATCATCTTCTACAATATAACGCCCTTCCTCTTTCTCTGCCCAATGTAAGAGCTGCATTCGCCTTGAAATCGGCATAATCATCCCGCACGGAAATTGATGGGACGGCGTAACAAACACGACATTTGCATCGCTTTCTTCTAAATGCGAAAGTATAATTCCATCTTTATCAAGGGGAAGCAGTTCCACATGCTCTATCCCTTTTTCATACGTAACAATTTTTCGATGGTATCCTGGATTTTCTACCGCAAATGTACTTTCCTTTAACAATTGAAATAGCATTCTTATTAAATATTGTGTTCCTGCTCCAATAATAATTTGACTTGGTGAACAATGGACACCTCGCGATTCGTACAGATATTTTGCAATTTCTTTTCGCAATCCAAGTTCCCCTTGCGGATGCCCAAGCAGTAGTACTTTTTCATTCTCAATCTGCAGCACTTCATTCGTCAATTTACGATATAGGGCAAATGGAAATGACTGAGCATCAACACCTGTATGCGTAAAGTCAAATACATAGTCTCGTTCATCATAAAGCATTTCTTTTACATGTTGCATTTTTTGTTGTACATGCAATACATTTTGCTCCATTTCACATACGAAATATCCTTTACGTGAAATCGCCTCTATGTAACCTTCTGCAACAAGCTGACCATATGCAGCTTCAATTGTATTTTGGCTAATTTGCAAATAGTGAGCTAATTTACGCTTCGATGGTAATTTCGTATGAGGTGGGACATTTCCAGATTTCATTTCCTCTTTTATGTAATTATATAGTTGTACATATAATGGCTCTTTACTATGAATATCAAATTTCGGTGTTAATTCTAACATACAAACTGACCCCTTTATTTTATAAAAAACTGACACTTTTTACAGTATCAGAAGTTATATATAATACTTTCATGCTTATCATTTCTGTTTTAATAAATCAAGAACTTTCATATCAAAGGAGGATACATCATGAAATCACCTCGACATCTCGGTCTGATGATGATTATTAGTGGAGCAACATTATGGGGATTATCTGGTCCTATGATTCAATGGCTATTTAACCATACTGAACTATCATCTACTGATTTTTTAGTCATACGCCTACTATTAGCAGGCATGTTTATTTTATGCTTCTTACTACTTACAAAACAAAATATATTTGGGATTTGGAAGTATCCAAGTCATTGGATTCAACTACTAATTTTTGCGATTGTTGGCATGCTTGGTGCTCAGTATGCATTTATTGAAACAGTGCATATAAGTAATGCTGTAACCGCGACACTATTTCAATTTCTCGGTCCAGTTCTTATTACTATTTATGTTACAATGCAGCATAAAAAACTTCCTTCCTTTATGCAGGTTATAGCAATCGTCGCTGCACTGACAGGTACGTATTTTCTTATTACTAACGGTTCAATTGAAAATATTGTTCTCTCTAAACAAGCGATATTATTTGGTATTTTAACAGCAGTCGGCTTTGCTTTTTACACACTCCATCCCGCTTCTCTTATTAAACAATGGGGAACATCAGTAATTGTCGGTTGGGGGATGTTACTTGGAGGAATTTCTTTATTTCTATATAATCAAGAATTCCATTTCCGTCATGTAGCAAATACATTAACAATGAGCACATTTTCTATGCTTATTCTCGTAATTATAAGTGGAACACTTTCTTTCTTTCTCTATATTGGTAGTCTAAAATATTTATCTGCAACAGAAACAAGTATTTTATCAAGTATTGAACCACTCGTAGCAGCTATTGTTTCAATTATCTGGTTAAATGAATCATTTGGAGCCTATCAATTATTAGGTGGTATTTTCATTATTGTCGCAGTTGTCTTTTTAACAATGCCAGAAAAATCTAGCAACAGAACACATGTAAGAAAAGGGGAAACGCTGTCCGCGTAGCCTCTCTTTTCTTTTACAGGAATTGTTCTTTCTTTTGTCCAATACAATTAAAATACAAATATGCATAGGAGCGTGGCAAAATGAAAAAACTTGGAACCGTGCTACTTCTCTCCTCTCTCATCACTGGCTGTACGATTACAGTAGATTCAAAAAAAATAATGGAAACGACACAACCACAAAATAACATTCCCTCTTTCTTTCACCTCAGCATTCTTAAAGATGTCAATTGGGAGGAAAGTCCATCATTTCAGCATGATAAAATATCTCTAAAAGGTATAGAAAATAAGGTCGCACTTGTAGATACTACTTGGATTGCTAATCAACCAAATAATATATGTGGTTCTTTCTGGGTCCAAATATCCCCTCTGGAAAGCTAACGTCATTGCAATAAAACAAGGCTCAACAAAACCAGTTCCTGTCTTTTCTCAAGATAAAGTAACAGGTAATATATGGACGGCACCGCAAGAGATTACAAAAGATATCACGAGTATTCCCTCTAGTATGTCACTCCCTTCTTCTGGTTTATGGCTATTAAATGTATACATCGGAGAAATGTTGTATGGACAGATTGTTGTACATGTAGAAGAAAGTGATAAAGTGAAACTTCCATAAGTGGGGAGTTTTTTCATCCCCACTTATGGTTAGTTGAACCAATCGGGCTTTTACTGGCAGTTATTCCCCCACCTAACTTCTATAGAAAAGCGGAAGCGGCTCGCCCAGAATCACAGGACATTGGAGCTCAAGGCAGAGAGGCGCTTTTTGCCTCGTCCGAGGGAGCGAAACGACCAGAGATTCTAACAACGATCTTCTCTGCATCTTGAGGTGGGGTCTTACTGCCCGCGAATAGCGGGACAGATCATAGCATTTTCCTTACAAAACTGTAATTCTCACGTCATCTAATTCAATGGTTCCATCTCTTCCTCCCATTTATACTAAGAGTAAGAAATAAAACCAAAAACAAGGAGAGATAAGAGATGAAAAAAATAATGGAAGTTGTAGTAGCGGTAGTCTTAGTTTTAGTGAATGGTAAAACTATTGCAATGGAGTTAAACAAATAATGAATATCACTCATACAATCAAATAAAAAGAGATAAGGTTTCATTGTTTCGATCCCTTATCTCTTTTTTCGAAAAGCCAGCATACGTTATAAAACTTCTTTTTAGGATGTTAAATAATAGTAAAATGCATCTGCATCTGTTTGTATCCAAGGTGAAAAGTGAAGTTCTTGCACTCGGTCTGGCTGTTGTTTTCCAATTTCCTCTGTAAGCTGCTCTGTATCCTTATCCGTCACATCTATCCCAAGTTCTTTTGCCACTTGCAAAGCCTTTTGATCATTAATTTCTTGTAACACTTGATAAATATCTTTTCCGTACAAATCAATATGAAGGTTTTTTGCTTCTGTTTGAATTTTCGTTTCATATATTTCTTTCGCTAACGCTTCCATACTTTTTCCCTTTTCCGAAATACCAAGTTGCTTTGCTTCGTTTTTTACTTTTGTGCCATAAAGCTCTTCAGCTATCGCACCAGTCTCTTTCCCTTCTGTAGAAACTCCTAATTTTTCTGCTTCACTTTTTATTTTAATTTTATTAATTTCCGCTATTAAATCTACAATTGCTTTTCCCCTACTGGTATTCCAAGTTTTTCTGCTTCTTTTTTGACCTTCGCTTCATATATTTCTTCAGAAAGTGTTCCAGCATCTTTTCCTTCTGTAGAAATTCCCAGCTGATTTGCTTCTTTTTCTACTTCCGTTTCATGAATTTCCTTCTCAAGTGTAAGTAGCTCTTTTCCTTCTGTGGAAATTCCTAAATTCTGTGCTTTATCTTCTGTATATGCAGCATGTACAGTCTCACCATTTACTTGTGCACTACTAGGTTGAGATAATTTCCCTTGATTTGCTTCCTTATTTGAACAAGCAGAAGCTCCACCCATTACACTGAGACTTAATACTCCAACAACCAGTAAACCAAACGTCTTTTTTCTAACCACCTTTCACTTCCTCCCTTCATCATGACTGTTCCTTAAGCCGTTATGTCTTTTGACGCCTTACTCTCCATCTTGCTCGCAACATGACAAAAGATATACATAGTCCAGTTCCAGTTAAAATAAGCATAATAATCGCACCAATTAGTCCAATTACTCCTGTATGCAGTTCCTTAACTAATTTTGATAGAGAATTGAATCCCCCATTATTTCTATCTTGAAAAAATTGTCCATTTGTCGCTGCATCTCTTTGATTAAAATTGGAATTCCCAGCTTGCATTCCTTGTCCATTTTGTCCATTCCCTATAGCACCATTTCCACCAAATCCTCGTTCTTTAAAATTAGCAGCTCCTCCTATTCTTTCACCGTGGCCTTTTTCATTAAAATACATATATATCCCTGTTACAGATTGAATAAAAATAAATACCGAAGCAATTAACCCAATCCAAAAATGGAGTTTTCTCATTCTTTTCATTTTCCACTCTTCACTCTCCTTTTTCATCATTTCTCATTTGTAATTCGTCATTATGTCTATATTTATTATGAAAAGGATTCCTTAACTTTTCCTTAAAAAAGACAGTCTTGTATAAAACTAACAGGTAAGGATATAATCTATTTCCAATAAATAAATTGGTAATTTATGTTATGATATTATAAAAGTTTCGGAGGGGAAAATGATGAAAGGAAATAAAAAGGAAATACAAGTAAACGACAAAACGATTCGTTATACACATATAGAAATGGGTTCCAAAACGATTTGCTTTATGTTTTCAGGTTCAGGTTACAATTACGACAAACCCTTGTTTTATTATTCGACGATGGTAATGCGCCAAAACAACATCGATATTGTCCATATCCATTACTCCTATGATGAGCAAACAATGAAAAAAACGATTGAAGAACTAACCAAAATAATGATGGATGACATTAATCCTGTGATTTTAGATGTTTTTAAAAATGGGCAATACAACAATTCAATTTTTTTAGGAAAATCACTCGGAACAATTCCAATTGCGAATGACTTAATGAAGAGAGATGAATTCTTAAAGTCAAAAATGATTTTACTTACTCCACTGTTACAGTCTGATTCAATTTTTGATTCCATCTTGAATAGTGAACATCAAGGGCTTTTAGTTATCGGGGATAAAGATCATCATTACAATTCAAATCAAATTGACCAATTAAGTAAATCAAATTTAAAGATTGATGTTGTCCAAAATGCAAACCATTCCTTAGATGTTGAAGAATTTGAAACAACAAATTCAATTTTAGCTTTATCAAGGGTAATAGAAAAAC
>NZ_JBFLUP010000008.1:0-20531 GCF_050473785.1 Bacillus sp. S14(2024)
TGATACTTCCTTTTGAAGCGCTCTTCTTCAAAAGGTTAGTTGACCCAATCGGGCTCTTACAGACGGTTTGGTATTACTTCGCAACTAAGCGCCTTACCGACTGTTAGAGCGGGGTAAAGTGAAGCTTCCATATAAAAAATTAAAAAGGTTTCTCACATGAGGAACCTTTTTAGTTATAAAAACGTAACATATATAGCTATTGAATAATTAATAAAGTTAATATATAATTTCATTACATAAAACCATTAGGAGGTTGCTTGTATGAACATTCGTGTCTTAACAAAAGAAGATGCAAGTATATATTTACAGCTTTGCGTAGAAGGGTTAACTCAAAATCCTGAAGCATTTAGTTCCTCTTATGAAGATGTTATGAAACAAGAAAATCCTGTTGCTGCAATGGCGAAACGATTAGACAATCCTGAAAAATTTACAATAGGTGCTTTTAAAGACGATGAATTAATCGGCATCGCTACACTTGAAATTAAACCATTTATTAAACAAGAGCATAAAGCAAAAATTGGCTCTGTGTATGTTTCTCCGAAGGCACGTGGTCTTGGTGCTGGAAGAGCATTAATTGAAACAATCATTGAAAATGCACCAAGGTTAAATATAGAACAAATCATGCTTGATGTTGTTGTCGGAAATGAACCGGCAAAGAAACTATACGAATCACTCGGTTTCCAAACATATGGCGTAGAAGAACGCGGTTTAAAATATAACGGACAATATTGGGATGAAGAGCATATGGTTTTATTTTTAAATACTTAGTCATAGAAGACCACTAAAAAGCCCCGCACATTGTGCGAGGCTTCTTATTTTTATCCCGTCCAGGCGGGTTTTAATACAAACTCATCTATAAGAGCCCAATTGGCTCAGTTCATTATCATCGTTACCGTAATACAGGCTATAGCTGCATTTCGTTTCTATTTTTTAGGAATCCTTCTTTATGTTCATTATTTAAATTCCCTTTATTAACAAAAAAAGGTGAGATAGAATTTTTCTTATCCGATGCGAGGTGAATACGAAAAATTTTCTCTATCTCACTTACACAATAGAATGGAATTTGCCATTTTGAAAAACAAAATGACAAGACGTTATGTCGCAACATAGGGTATTTTTTGTGCTGCTACATTCCCAATTATAAAAGAAAGATTTGCAAAAGTAGTGCATTTTTTATGGCAATTGTCCTTTTCTTTATAATATGAACAGTGTTTTTTATAAAGTTCATGTAAAATATATAAGGGAAACTTCTAGCAATGAGGACTTAACTTTACCTATCTTCTGTAGAAAAGCGGAAGCGGCTCGCCCGAGGGGACGAAACGACCGGGGATTCTAGCCGCTAGAGCTGGACAACGATTCTCTCTCAATCTTGAAGTGGGACCTACCGCCCGCGAATAGCGGGATAAAGTGAAACTTCCTGTTGGAGCGCTCTTCTCCAACAGGTCAGCCCTCACCAATCGGGCTTTTACGGGCAGTTATCCCCCACCTAGCTTCCTTGTTCCTCTTTGAATCTTGAAGTGAGGGGCTTACTGCCCGTTAATAGCGGGATAAATACTGGAAATTTGAGGTGTACATCGTTATGGCAAAACTATTATTAGTAGATGATGAAGAACGTATGCTGCGCTTATTAGATTTATTTTTAAGTCCGCGCGGGCATTTTTGCATGAAGGCAACTTCAGGACAAGAAGCACTTGAACTCGTTCAACAAAAAGAATTTGATCTTATCTTATTAGACGTGATGATGCCAAAAATGGACGGCTGGGAAACTTGCTTTCAAATTCGGCAAATAAGTAACGTACCCATTATTATGCTAACTGCACGTAATCAAAATTATGACATGGTAAAAGGTCTCACCTTAGGTGCTGATGACTATATTACAAAACCGTTTGATGAGCAAGTATTAATTGCTCGTATTGAAGCTGTACTGCGTCGTACGAAAAAGGAAGGGTTCGTAAGCTTTAACGGAATTGACTGGGATAAAACGAGGCATACCGTGACTGTCTATAATGAAAAGCTCGCTCTTACACCAATTGAATTTTCATTACTTGGACTCTTTTTGCAAAATATAAACCGTGCTTATAGCCGTGATGAACTTATCGAAAAAATATGGGGATTTCAAACAGATATTGAATATCGTACCGTTGATTCTCACATTCGTAATATACGCGAAAAGCTTCGAAAAGTAGGATTCCCTATTGAAGATTATCTAGAAACTGTTTATAAAATCGGTTACAAATGGAAAGGTAACTAATCGTAAAGATAAAGTGAAACTTCCTTTTGGAACGCTCTTCTCCAAAAGATTAGTTGAACCAATCGGGCTCTTACAGTCGGTTTGGTATTACCTCGTAGCTAAGCATCTTACCGACTGTTAGAGCGGGGTAAAGTGAAACTTCCATCGGAATGCCTTTCTCCGATGGTTAGCCCTCACCAATCGGGCATATGCCAGCAGTTTTTCTTCTACCGAATTTCGTTGTTTCTTCAGAACTTTGCGGCGGGAGTCTTACTGCCTGTTAGTACAGGAAAAAGGTTGTGAATCATAATGAATAAACTTTCTATAAAGCTTGGTACATACTTTTTATTATTATCTCTTTGCATTGAATCCGTATTATTTGTATCCTTTCATACAACACTGGCGCAAATGCGTGTAAATGAAGAAACTACATCCTTATTAGCAAAGGGAAATTGGTATCGTGATATTATTGAAAAACGCTATAGCGAACGAGCCGTTGAACGCGCAACGATGATGGAATCTAACTCCCCTTCTCATACGAAACTCGTCATAACAAATGCAGCGGGTAATATTTTATCTTCTTCTGATCCCATTACAGAAGACATGCACAAACAACTTGTAAAAAAGATTACGTATATTCCTAGAGATGGAATGATAACAGAAGATCGCTGGAAAGCGTCAAAATATATTTCAACAGTCAGTCCTATTACAAAATATGGGGTAGTGGTTGGCTATGTCCATATGTTTTTAGCAACTGCTTCTATAAAAGAAATGATTTATCGCTTAACGAAACAGTTCGTTACCGTCGGTGCATTGACAGTGGCTCTCACAACAATTTTAGTGTTTTTATTTTCAAGAGTTATTACAAATCCACTTATCAAAATGAAGCGAGCAACCGAAAAAATGATGAAGCAAAATGAACCGATTACATTAGGTATTAAGAGTAAGGACGAATTAGGAAGTTTAGCAGGAACAATTGAACAGCTTTCTAGTGAGCTAACCTATATGAAAAAGGAACGAAACGAATTTCTCGCAAGTGTCGCACATGAATTATTAACCCCGCTCACATATGTAAAAGGATATACAAAAGTTGCAAAAAGAGAGTCTTTATCGAAAGAAGAACGGGAAGAATATTTACAAATCATTGAAGAAGAAACAGAAAATATTACCGAACTCGTACAAGATTTATTTGAACTTGCACAGCTTGAACAACACCAATTTGCTATAAAAAAGCAGCCCATTTCACTGCTACCATTTGTAGAGCGTATGGTTGAAAAAATAAAACCATCTCTTCAAAAAAAGAAAATGGACATCTCTTTATATTGCCCTGAAGATTTATCTGTCTGCATAGACGAACGCCGCATGGAGCAAGTCATGCTGAATTTACTCCATAATGCACACCAACATTCTCACGAAGATTCTCAAATTACAGTACAAGTATTAAAAAAGGAGCATACTTTTCTTATACATGTGCAAGATGAAGGAGAGGGAATTCCAAGTGAAGACTTACCGCATATTTTTGAGCGCTTCTATCGGGTCGATAAATCCCGAACACGAGCAACTGGTGGAAAAGGTATTGGCTTAGCTGTTGCAAAAGAAATCGTAGAATTACACGGTGGTTCTATACATGTAACAAGTGAAGTTGGAGCTGGAACTGTATTTACGATAGAATTACCAATTCAATAACATTTTTATTATTTTAGTAAATAATTTTCAACCAATAACATTAACCATAAATAGTATATTTTTGAAATTATTATTACTTTAATATAATATGTATATACAACTACCAAAGATTTAGAAGGTGATATGATTGGAAATTCGTGTATTGACAAAAAAGGATGCAGAAATTTATTTAGAACTTCGCGTTGAAGGATTAAAGCAAAACCCAGAAGCCTTCAGCTCCGCTTACGAAGATATTCTTAACAAAGAAGATCCTGTTGAATATAAAGCAGAAGTATTATCTCAAAATGAAAATTATACACTTGGCGCTTTTAAAGATGGCGAATTAATCGGTGCTGCAACTCTGGAAACGAAATCATTTTTAAAGCAGGAACATAAAGCAAAAATCGGTGCTGTTTATGTTTCTCCAAAAGCGCGTGGACTCGGTGCTGGTAGAGCACTTATGCAAGCAGCCATTGAAAAAGCAAAAGAATTAGAAGTAGAACAACTGATGCTTGATGTTGTCGTTGGCAATGAAGGTGCAAAAAAACTCTATGAATCATTAGGCTTTAAAACATTTGGCGTACAAGAACGTTCATTAAAATATAACGATCAATATTGGGACGAAGAGCATATGGTTTTATTTTTACATGAAGAAAACGCATAGAAAAAGGAACTTGCAAGAGTCCCTTTTTCTTTATAATTATAGAAACTTTTTTGTTTTACAAACACTGAACTCAATTTATGAAGTAAAATGAGTTGCTCCTTTTAATATCCCTTCAATTTGTTTATTATAAAACCGAATTTCTGATGGACTAACAGCCGTTTTTACTTGCATTTGTAAATTTTTAAGTTTTTCTTTAGCCTCATCTTCTAAATTTATTTCTAATGAAGCAAGTTTCCCTTCATATTTCTTAATAATATCACTACTCTTTTGAGCTTCTATTACCATTGATTTTTGCACATAACTTTTCAGAAATGTGCTACTCCCAAAACCTGCAATTAAAGCTGTTTGTATGAATAAATAGTGCTCTTTCGTTACATCCATCGGTAGTGTTACTAAAATTGCACTAAATATACCTGCAATAGGCTCTTTAATTGTTCCAAACACATATCGACTTTCAATTCCACTTTGATCTGAGAGTATCATTCGACTTTTAATATAATTCCCATTTACTACAATGTTTACAATTCCTCCAACACAGCCGCAAATAGCTGCAAGGACTATTCTCCAAAATATCTCCCTATAAGCATCCTCCACTAGCCATTCCCTCCCATCTCAATATCTATGCTGCAAGCTTTTCCTCTTCTTTTCCTAACCTATGATTGTTCTTCCACCATTATGTATATGTGGATGTAGCCACTTTTACATAGAGTAGAACTTCCTTCGATAGAGGGATTACGCTCCATTAATATGAGATAAAGAAGTAGACTTGTGAATAAGTTTCATTCAGGAGAAGGATTATATGTAGCCTTCCTAAAAAAAATCGTTAAACTCCTCAGTTAAACCATGCTTTTGCCAACAATTGAACAGCTTCCTCAATTTCTTCCTCAGATAAAATCGCAAAACCAAGCAAGATTGTTTTATTATCAGCGTTCATCTCATCATAGTACATAGAAACCTGATATACCTTAATACTATATACTGCCGCTCGTTCAATAAGTTCTTGTTCTGTCATGCCATTATTTGTGCGTAATAATATATGCAGTCCTGAATCTTGTCCAATTATTTCAACATATTTCGGAAAATGTGTTGAAATTGCTGAAACTAATGTATCTCTTTTCTTTCGATACACAACTCTCATTTTATGAATATGCTTTTCCCAATGTCCACCTTCGAGAAAGCGTTTCACAATTTCTTGATCAATTCGCGATACAGTCTGCGTATAAAAGAAATAGTCTTGTTGATATACTTCAACTAGCGCTTTTGGGAGCACCATATAACTGATACGTAACGATGGTAGCAGCGCTTTCGAAAAAGTACTCATATAAATAACCTTTCCGTTTTTATCCAGTCCCTGGAGAGCTGGAATTGGTTTACCAGAATAGCGAAATTCACTATCATAATCATCTTCTACAATATAACGCCCTTCCTCTTTCTCTGCCCAATGTAAGAGCTGCATTCGCCTTGAAATCGGCATAATCATCCCGCACGGAAATTGATGGGACGGCGTAACAAACACGACATTTGCATCGCTTTCTTCTAAATGCGAAAGTATAATTCCATCTTTATCAAGGGGAAGCAGTTCCACATGCTCTATCCCTTTTTCATACGTAACAATTTTTCGATGGTATCCTGGATTTTCTACCGCAAATGTACTTTCCTTTAACAATTGAAATAGCATTCTTATTAAATATTGTGTTCCTGCTCCAATAATAATTTGACTTGGTGAACAATGGACACCTCGCGATTCGTACAGATATTTTGCAATTTCTTTTCGCAATCCAAGTTCCCCTTGCGGATGCCCAAGCAGTAGTACTTTTTCATTCTCAATCTGCAGCACTTCATTCGTCAATTTACGATATAGGGCAAATGGAAATGACTGAGCATCAACACCTGTATGCGTAAAGTCAAATACATAGTCTCGTTCATCATAAAGCATTTCTTTTACATGTTGCATTTTTTGTTGTACATGCAATACATTTTGCTCCATTTCACATACGAAATATCCTTTACGTGAAATCGCCTCTATGTAACCTTCTGCAACAAGCTGACCATATGCAGCTTCAATTGTATTTTGGCTAATTTGCAAATAGTGAGCTAATTTACGCTTCGATGGTAATTTCGTATGAGGTGGGACATTTCCAGATTTCATTTCCTCTTTTATGTAATTATATAGTTGTACATATAATGGCTCTTTACTATGAATATCAAATTTCGGTGTTAATTCTAACATACAAACTGACCCCTTTATTTTATAAAAAACTGACACTTTTTACAGTATCAGAAGTTATATATAATACTTTCATGCTTATCATTTCTGTTTTAATAAATCAAGAACTTTCATATCAAAGGAGGATACATCATGAAATCACCTCGACATCTCGGTCTGATGATGATTATTAGTGGAGCAACATTATGGGGATTATCTGGTCCTATGATTCAATGGCTATTTAACCATACTGAACTATCATCTACTGATTTTTTAGTCATACGCCTACTATTAGCAGGCATGTTTATTTTATGCTTCTTACTACTTACAAAACAAAATATATTTGGGATTTGGAAGTATCCAAGTCATTGGATTCAACTACTAATTTTTGCGATTGTTGGCATGCTTGGTGCTCAGTATGCATTTATTGAAACAGTGCATATAAGTAATGCTGTAACCGCGACACTATTTCAATTTCTCGGTCCAGTTCTTATTACTATTTATGTTACAATGCAGCATAAAAAACTTCCTTCCTTTATGCAGGTTATAGCAATCGTCGCTGCACTGACAGGTACGTATTTTCTTATTACTAACGGTTCAATTGAAAATATTGTTCTCTCTAAACAAGCGATATTATTTGGTATTTTAACAGCAGTCGGCTTTGCTTTTTACACACTCCATCCCGCTTCTCTTATTAAACAATGGGGAACATCAGTAATTGTCGGTTGGGGGATGTTACTTGGAGGAATTTCTTTATTTCTATATAATCAAGAATTCCATTTCCGTCATGTAGCAAATACATTAACAATGAGCACATTTTCTATGCTTATTCTCGTAATTATAAGTGGAACACTTTCTTTCTTTCTCTATATTGGTAGTCTAAAATATTTATCTGCAACAGAAACAAGTATTTTATCAAGTATTGAACCACTCGTAGCAGCTATTGTTTCAATTATCTGGTTAAATGAATCATTTGGAGCCTATCAATTATTAGGTGGTATTTTCATTATTGTCGCAGTTGTCTTTTTAACAATGCCAGAAAAATCTAGCAACAGAACACATGTAAGAAAAGGGGAAACGCTGTCCGCGTAGCCTCTCTTTTCTTTTACAGGAATTGTTCTTTCTTTTGTCCAATACAATTAAAATACAAATATGCATAGGAGCGTGGCAAAATGAAAAAACTTGGAACCGTGCTACTTCTCTCCTCTCTCATCACTGGCTGTACGATTACAGTAGATTCAAAAAAAATAATGGAAACGACACAACCACAAAATAACATTCCCTCTTTCTTTCACCTCAGCATTCTTAAAGATGTCAATTGGGAGGAAAGTCCATCATTTCAGCATGATAAAATATCTCTAAAAGGTATAGAAAATAAGGTCGCACTTGTAGATACTACTTGGATTGCTAATCAACCAAATAAATATATGTGGTTCTTTCTGGGTCCAAATATCCCCTCTGGAAAGCTAACCGTCATTGCAATAAAACAAGGCTCAACAAAACCAGTTCCTGTCTTTTCTCAAGATAAAGTAACAGGTAATATATGGACGGCACCGCAAGAGATTACAAAAGATATCACGAGTATTCCCTCTAGTATGTCACTCCCTTCTTCTGGTTTATGGCTATTAAATGTATACATCGGAGAAATGTTGTATGGACAGATTGTTGTACATGTAGAAGAAAGTGATAAAGTGAAACTTCCATAAGTGGGGAGTTTTTTCATCCCCACTTATGGTTAGTTGAACCAATCGGGCTTTTACTGGCAGTTATTCCCCCACCTAACTTCTATAGAAAAGCGGAAGCGGCTCGCCCAGAATCACAGGACATTGGAGCTCAAGGCAGAGAGGCGCTTTTTGCCTCGTCCGAGGGAGCGAAACGACCAGAGATTCTAACAACGATCTTCTCTGCATCTTGAGGTGGGGTCTTACTGCCCGCGAATAGCGGGACAGATCATAGCATTTTCCTTACAAAACTGTAATTCTCACGTCATCTAATTCAATGGTTCCATCTCTTCCTCCCATTTATACTAAGAGTAAGAAATAAAACCAAAAACAAGGAGAGATAAGAGATGAAAAAAATAATGGAAGTTGTAGTAGCGGTAGTCTTAGTTTTAGTGAATGGTAAAACTATTGCAATGGAGTTAAACAAATAATGAATATCACTCATACAATCAAATAAAAAGAGATAAGGTTTCATTGTTTCGATCCCTTATCTCTTTTTTCGAAAAGCCAGCATACGTTATAAAACTTCTTTTTAGGATGTTAAATAATAGTAAAATGCATCTGCATCTGTTTGTATCCAAGGTGAAAAGTGAAGTTCTTGCACTCGGTCTGGCTGTTGTTTTCCAATTTCCTCTGTAAGCTGCTCTGTATCCTTATCCGTCACATCTATCCCAAGTTCTTTTGCCACTTGCAAAGCCTTTTGATCATTAATTTCTTGTAACACTTGATAAATATCTTTTCCGTACAAATCAATATGAAGGTTTTTTGCTTCTGTTTGAATTTTCGTTTCATATATTTCTTTCGCTAACGCTTCCATACTTTTTCCCTTTTCCGAAATACCAAGTTGCTTTGCTTCGTTTTTTACTTTTGTGCCATAAAGCTCTTCAGCTATCGCACCAGTCTCTTTCCCTTCTGTAGAAACTCCTAATTTTTCTGCTTCACTTTTTATTTTAATTTTATTAATTTCCGCTATTAAATCTACAATTGCTTTTCCCCCTACTGGTATTCCAAGTTTTTCTGCTTCTTTTTTGACCTTCGCTTCATATATTTCTTCAGAAAGTGTTCCAGCATCTTTTCCTTCTGTAGAAATTCCCAGCTGATTTGCTTCTTTTTCTACTTCCGTTTCATGAATTTCCTTCTCAAGTGTAAGTAGCTCTTTTCCTTCTGTGGAAATTCCTAAATTCTGTGCTTTATCTTCTGTATATGCAGCATGTACAGTCTCACCATTTACTTGTGCACTACTAGGTTGAGATAATTTCCCTTGATTTGCTTCCTTATTTGAACAAGCAGAAGCTCCACCCATTACACTGAGACTTAATACTCCAACAACCAGTAAACCAAACGTCTTTTTTCTAACCACCTTTCACTTCCTCCCTTCATCATGACTGTTCCTTAAGCCGTTATGTCTTTTTGACGCCTTACTCTCCATCTTGCTCGCAACATGACAAAAGATATACATAGTCCAGTTCCAGTTAAAATAAGCATAATAATCGCACCAATTAGTCCAATTACTCCTGTATGCAGTTCCTTAACTAATTTTGATAGAGAATTGAATCCCCCATTATTTCTATCTTGAAAAAATTGTCCATTTGTCGCTGCATCTCTTTGATTAAAATTGGAATTCCCAGCTTGCATTCCTTGTCCATTTTGTCCATTCCCTATAGCACCATTTCCACCAAATCCTCGTTCTTTAAAATTAGCAGCTCCTCCTATTCTTTCACCGTGGCCTTTTTCATTAAAATACATATATATCCCTGTTACAGATTGAATAAAAATAAATACCGAAGCAATTAACCCAATCCAAAAATGGAGTTTTCTCATTCTTTTCATTTTCCACTCTTCACTCTCCTTTTTCATCATTTCTCATTTGTAATTCGTCATTATGTCTATATTTATTATGAAAAGGATTCCTTAACTTTTCCTTAAAAAAGACAGTCTTGTATAAAACTAACAGGTAAGGATATAATCTATTTCCAATAAATAAATTGGTAATTTATGTTATGATATTATAAAAGTTTCGGAGGGGAAAATGATGAAAGGAAATAAAAAGGAAATACAAGTAAACGACAAAACGATTCGTTATACACATATAGAAATGGGTTCCAAAACGATTTGCTTTATGTTTTCAGGTTCAGGTTACAATTACGACAAACCCTTGTTTTATTATTCGACGATGGTAATGCGCCAAAACAACATCGATATTGTCCATATCCATTACTCCTATGATGAGCAAACAATGAAAAAAACGATTGAAGAACTAACCAAAATAATGATGGATGACATTAATCCTGTGATTTTAGATGTTTTTAAAAATGGGCAATACAACAATTCAATTTTTTTAGGAAAATCACTCGGAACAATTCCAATTGCGAATGACTTAATGAAGAGAGATGAATTCTTAAAGTCAAAAATGATTTTACTTACTCCACTGTTACAGTCTGATTCAATTTTTGATTCCATCTTGAATAGTGAACATCAAGGGCTTTTAGTTATCGGGGATAAAGATCATCATTACAATTCAAATCAAATTGACCAATTAAGTAAATCAAATTTAAAGATTGATGTTGTCCAAAATGCAAACCATTCCTTAGATGTTGAAGAATTTGAAACAACAAATTCAATTTTAGCTTTATCAAGGGTAATAGAAAAACTCCAAGAAATCGTTAGGACAAATTAGGGATAAACTGCTATCAAAAGTTCACCAATTTGGGTGCTAATTTCATTGCTAAAGTAAATGCAAAAGAGGTGCGAATTGCACCTCTTTTTAAATGGTTATTTTTCTTCAAATCCGAACTCATCAGTATAAAGTGAAACTTTAATCAGTGGGGATTTTCTCCATCCCCCACTGATTATTAGTTGAACCAATCGGGCTTTTACGGGCAGTTTATCTCCCACCTAACTTCTTTGCTTTCGCCGAGTTTTGAGGTGGGAGTATTACTGCCCGCGAATAGCGGGATAAAACAAGATTGTCTTTGTAATTACCTATTTTTCTTTCTTATAAATATTTCGTACTTTGGATTCTTTGGAAATATAATTTCAAAACAAGTACCTTCTCCAACTTTGCTATGCACTTTTATTTTTCCAGAATGCTTTTCAACTATCCAGCTTGCGATAGAAAGGCCTAATCCAGCTCCGTTTGATGCTGCTCTTGATTTATCAACTTGATAAAAACGGTCAAAAATTTTTGAGATGTCTTCTTCAGCGATACCAACACCATCATCTTTCACTTGAATTACAATCCCATTTGTTGTTTCAGAGCAAGATACCTCAATATTTCCACCTGCATTTGTATACTTCATCGCATTATCTAATAAAATTACAATTAATTGATGAATACGCTCTTTATCTCCCATAAACAAAATAGAAGGAACTACATCTAACGTGATTGTTTTTTCTTCATATAAAGCAATTTCCGAATAAGGATTTACAATTTCACTTAGCAATTTATCTAATGCAAAAGTTTTCTTGTCCATTTCAATTTGATCTGAATCAGAACGTGCTAATGTCAGCAGACTTGCAACTAGCTTGGATAAGCGTCGGCATTCCTTTGATATAATTGAAATATCCATCGCCTTGTCTTCTATTGTTGCGGTAGGTGATTGAAACAATACGTCTGCTTTAGATTGAATTACTGCTAAAGGTGTTCGTAACTCATGTGAAGCATCTGAAACAAACTGCTGTTGTTTATGCCAAGCATTCGTAATTGGTATAAGCGCCTTGCCAGCTAAGAAAAATCCAATTCCTACCGCACATATACTTGCTATACTGCATCCAATTACTAGAATAAGCAGAAGTGTATGCAGCATTTCCTTTTCAGCGTTTATTTCTCGTAACACTTGAAACGTAATTTTTCCTGAATCAATATCTCCTTGAACTGCAATCATCCGAAAATTTACGCCTTCTACTTCTATATCCTGCCGTTCTCCAAATGTTTTAGGAAATAATTTAGATTGATTTCTCTCAAAAAAGCTTGGATCTATAAATCGTGGTTCCATCCCTGCCAGTTGATTCTTTGCATCCCATTGTAAAACGATAGTCCGGGAATCACCAATATGCACGTCTTTGTTAAAATCAAACTGACCTGGAATAGAATTGGCTCCTTGTTCTAGTTTCTTAATGGACCTATCCATTGAATCATCTATTCCTTCATATAGCCGTTTATGTGTATATGAATAAATAACATTTCCTAACATACCAATGAATATGATGAATACTAATGAGTTCAAAATCGTAAGTTGAATGCGCGTTTTTTGAAACATACTCTGTTTTCTCATTGTTCTTTTAATATATATCCAATCCCACGAACAGTTTGTATATCTTTATGATATCCAAATGGTTCTAATTTTTTTCGCAGATGATGCACATATACCTCCACGATGGCTACTGTTGTATCAGAATCGAATCCCCATACTCTATCAAAAATTTGTTCGCGCATTAAAATCTTCCCGCTATTTTGAATTAGATACTCTAATAGCTCATATTGCTTTAACGTTAATTTTATAGGTACCTCATCCACTTGAATATCTTTCTCTTTTCCAAACAACTCAATGCCACGATACTGAATCGTTTGATTAGTTGTTAGGCTCCCGCTCCTTCTTAATAAAGCGCGAATTCTTGCCTGAAGTTCTGGTGCCTGAAATGGTTTCACTAAATAATCATCTCCGCCAAAGTCCAATCCTTTTACTCGATCTTCTAAAGAGTCTTTTGCAGTAAGGAATAAAACTGGCGTTTGAATCTTTTCACTTCGAATCCGCTGAATTACTTCAAATCCATCCATCTCTGGAAGCATCACATCTAGAAGAATTGCATCATAAATATTTTGCAATGCTAGAAATAATCCTTCTTCACCACTTTTTGCTGTATCTACTTCAAATTCATTTCGTAAAATTTGTGTAATTGACTCCAATAATGGAGGATGATCTTCCACAACTAATAAACGCATCTCACTTCTTCACCCCTTATTTTTTCTTCGATATATTCACAAACAATAAGACTTTCACATCATCATTCTAAAAAACAAAGAAGATAGGTGGACAATGAATGTTCGTAAAGGTCCGATTGATGATGCTAATCAGTAGGAATGAAAAATCTCTACTTTATCCCGCATTAACGAGTAGTAACACCCCTAGATTATGAGGAACCACAAGAGAAATTTACTTATAAGACTATCATAGAGTAACTCCTCCGCTGATGGAAGTTCCACTTTCTACTAGCAAAAGAAAGCGGCCGCAATATGCGATCGCTTTCTTTTCTAGGCAAAAATGCCGTCAATAACATGTTCTATTCATATCGAAGTGCTTGAATAGGATGCAGCTTTGATGCTTTATTGGCTGGAAACACCCCAAATCCAACTCCTACTAATAAGGAGAATAAAAATGCTAGCAATGTAATAGGAAGAGAATAAGCAACCGTCATACCCGTTGCCGCGGAAAGAACCTTTGCAACCAATAGCCCTATTCCCATTCCGATTAATCCTCCAAGCGAACTTAGTACCACTGATTCAATGAGAAATTGTAATAAAATATCTCTTCTTTTCGCACCAATTGCTTTACGAATGCCAATTTCTTTCGTTCGTTCTGAGACAGATACAAGCATAATATTCATAATTCCGATTCCGCCAACTAATAAAGAAATACAAGCAATTCCTCCGAGCATCATCGTCATTGTACCTGTTACCGAACTCATCGTATCTACTAAATCTTTTTGACTAAATACGCTGTAGTTATCTTGCTTATTTGGGAACATTACAGCTAATTTATTTTGAATTTGTGCCATGACAGTATCTATTTTTCCCTCGCTACTCACTTGCACATACAACGTTTGTATACTTGTATTCTTCACAACTCGCTGCGCTGTACTTAGCGGCATAATAATAACATCGTCACCGCTTTGTCCCATAGAACCACCTTTTGAAGCAAGTACACCTACTATTTTAAAAGACGCACCATTTACTTGTACATATTTTCCAATTGGGTTTTCAAATCCAAATAGATTTTGTGCTGTATTCGCACCAAGTACAATAACTTTTTGTCTATATTCTACATCCATATCTGATAAAAAACGACCTTCATTTACTTTCATATCGCGAACTTGCTCATAAGAACTATTTGTTCCAGTAAGTGATACTTGTGTTGAAACTTTCCCATTTTTTACAGTAACTCGTCCTGAAACAACAGGGGACATGTTTTTTACCCCATCAATCTTTTGAAACTTTGCAACATCTTCTTCAGTAAGTTTTATCGTGTCAGATCCCATCATGTTTACTGTTAACAAATTCGTTCCTAAGCTATTAATTTGATTTGTTACAGCTTGACTTGAGCCTTGACCAATCGAGACAAGTACAATAACAGACGCAACACCAATAATAATGCCTAGCATCGTTAAAAATGCTCGTAACTTATTGCCTTTGATACTGCGCATTGCCATTTTGACGGATTGTATCAGTCCCAATGTACTCACCTCTACTTTCAAACAATTGCCCATCTTGTATACGAACAATCCGGCTTGCTTGTTTTGCTACTTCTAAATCGTGCGTAATTAAAATAATTGTATGTCCTTGCATATGAAGCTCTTTCATGACCTCAATAATCTCTTCACTTGTTTTGCTATCTAATGCCCCTGTCGGTTCATCCGCTAATAAGATTGGCGGGTTTCCAGCTAAAGCGCGTGCGATCGCAACGCGCTGCTGCTGTCCACCTGACAATTGACTCGGCAAATGATGAGCCCTCTCTTGTAAACCCACTTTCTCTAAACAGCTATACGCCATATTTGTTCTTTCCTTTTGACTCATCCCTCGATATAAAAGGGGCAATTCAATATTTTCAAGCGCAGTTAGTTTTGTAAGCAAATTAAAGTTTTGAAAAATGAATCCGATTTTTTCATTTCGAATCGTGGCTAGTTGATTATCATTCATCTTATCTACTGCATCTCCATCCAATAGATACTGTCCATCATCTGGACGATCTAAACAACCAACCATATTCATAAACGTAGACTTTCCTGATCCAGAAGGACCGATAATGGAGAGAAAATCACCTTCATAGATTGTAAGAGAAACATTATCGAGCGCACGTACAATTTCGCCGCCCATCTCATATGATTTAGCCATATTATGAATCTCAATAATTGGTTTCATTCTCACCCTCTCCCTCCAGCTCTATTTCTATTCATACCTCCGCCGCCGTAGCCGCCACCGTAGCCGCCTCCCATGCCTCCGCCTGGTGACATCATAAAGCCTCTTTGTTTATTATTGTTATTATTTGCTGCATTTCCTTGTGCAGCCATAGGTAATTGAACATGATCCCCTTCTTGCAATCCTTCCGTAATTTCTACGTAATCTTCATTATGAATACCTGTTTTAACAAGTTTTCGTTCCATATTTGCCTGTCCATTAGAATTTGTCTTACCCTTAGAACTTACTTGTCCATTAGAACTTGTCTGTCCATTAGAAGAAGCTGTTGAAGATTGAACGAGAACAAACTTTTGATCTCCTCTTGTATGAACTGCTTCTACTGGAACATATAGAACATTATCTTTACTATCAGTCAAAATGCTAGCTTCTGTTGTCATTCCAATTTTCAAATCTTTTGGATTATCAATATGAATTGTTACATTGAATGTAGATACACCATTAGAAACTGTTCCTTCCTTTGCTACATCTGTTACCTTTCCTGTATAGGTTGTATCTGGAAATGAATTTACTTTTACCGTTACACTTTGTCCAACCTGCACTTTTGGAATATCTAATTCATCAACTTGAGTAACTGTTTCTAAATCACTATAGTTTGTAATATGAGCAACAGCCTTCCCACTCGTTACACGATCTCCAGCTTGCACTGATATAGATGTAATTGTTCCATCAGCTGGTGCTACAATTGAATCACTTCCATCTGTAAATGTAATTAACTCCTGACCCTTTTTTACTACATCATTTGCTGAAACTAATACGGAATCGACTACTTTATTTGCGTCTGCTGTAATATCTTCATTTGTCACAGATTGAGTAGAACCAGAACCTGTTACTTTCACATCTAGTTTCCCTTTTTGAACTGCCACACTTACTGCTTGATTCATCACTGGTTGCGACTTATTCTTCAATACATACCAAGCCCCTGCACCAAATACAATGATAAGAACCCCTAAAATACTAATCCATTTTTTCACAGTCCTATCTCCTTTTCTATGGTTCATTAAATAAGACTTATTATCGAATCTATTCCTTAAAATTCCCTTAACAAAAATAAAAAGACTAGCGTCTATTTAGATGCTAGTCTTTTAAACATATCTCATGTACTATAATCAATTTACTTTTTCATTTCTATCTATTCATTCCGTAAAACAACATTTTTCATACAATCTTCTTAAAGCAACTTAACTTACGGAATGTTTTCTTATTTACGCTACTTCGATATCCGCTGCAAATCCTGTTTGCTCATTGAATTGTAAGTCAATACGCAAACTTTCTGGAATAAAGTTGTGATATTCCCTTAGATAAAATGCAATTGCATCAATTAACTCCTGCTCACCAAGCTCTACAGTTCGGTACGGTAAACGAGCATTGGCGCCAAATCCTCTATTCGGATGAAACTGCAAATCAACATCAATTTGTTCCGGACGATACGCGTGGATAGAAGCCGCATGTACACAAACCGCATCAACTACATCTTGTTCAATAAAGAAAATCTTCATCGTTCTCTCTCCTTCTTAACGTCTTGCGAAAATACGTCGCAGAATCCAAACAATTGCTAAAATGATGACAATATCTATTAATAAACCACTAGAGAAAAAGCTGCCGCCTACTCCACCAACTCCATGATTTCCAAATGGATGTAGCATACTACCTAGTAAAGCTCCTGCTCCAAATGATGCTGCATGACCCCAAAAGCTAGATTTTTTAGGAGCTGGCTGTGGCTGTGATGTATGTTGATCTACAGAAGCTGGTTTCTTCGATTGCACATTTGATGACGAAGATTTATAGCCAGAATGATATGTCCCATCTGAAGAACGATAGCTACCAGAAGTCGATCCTTTCGTGCTAAATCCACTACTACTAGAATGAGATGAAACTGACGATTTGCCGCCACTAAAGGTTTTTGCCTGTGCAAATGTTGGTAAGGCAAACAACGTGAAAGCTAACATTAGCGTAAAAATTTTCTTACTTATATTCATCTGAATCCCTCTTTTAATCAAAATGAAGTGTAGCAATAGTATAAGCAACTTTTCTATTTCTTGCACGTATTTTGTACAAGGGATAACTACAGCTGAAATACCTTGCTAACACTATGCTTTTTAAGATAAAACAACAAAAATCAGAACAGTTCTTCTGTATTTCCCGCTATGATTGTAATAAAAGAAAGAGGACGTTCCCAATTGATGAACGTCTCTTTCTCCATATGCACAGCATATATTTTTAGCATATGAAATCACCCAACTTCCTTAACTTGTCCCTGCTTGGCATAACAATAACGAGCAGATGTCCCTTCCCAATGTGTATAAGCTGGCAAAGTTTCTCCTTTCATGACAAGCGAAAGATTTCCAAGCGATGATCCTTGATTCATAACTGTATCATACAAAACAACAGAACCATTTCCGATTGAACAATTATCACCAATAACAAGATTGGACATTTTCATCACACGATCCTCAAATAAATGAGTCTGCAATGTACTGTTCAAGTTAATAGCAGCCCCATTTCCAATATGAACCAAATCAAATTCTGATATGTGTGTAGAATCCAGGAAGACTCTTTCTCCTACTTTCACACCAAACCAACCAAGGATATAGCGAGCAAATGGTGTCCCAAGAAATAGATTTAACAAGTAAGGGACAGTCACATTTTCGTATAAAGCTGTCACTAATTCACTGCGCCATACAAATGTGCTCCATAATGGCTTCGCTGTCTGCTCATAACTGCCAATGAGCAACTTTTTAATAATAACAACTGCTCCTGATGCTAGCAAACCCGATCCTATAGCCAACAATGGAAACAACGCAATGATCTCGAAGGCAGAAAAATAGCGAGTTTCCTCCCAGAGACTAAACACTAACAAGCCACTAATCCAAATCGCAAAAGCACCAGGCAGCGTAACGCGACAAAATTCAATCATAAGTCGTTTTATATAAAGACTTCTTGTTGGATGATATGTTTCCTCTTCCGAAAAAGAAGTATTAATGTCTCGGTTTGGTAAAAATATAGATGGTGAACCTAACCATGATGTATCATCCGAAATCTCTTTTTCTTCAGGAGGAATAGACATGACTCCAATTAAACAACCATTTCCGATTGTTTTTCCTCCTTCAATATGAGCGCTGTTTCCAATAAACGTACGGCTTCCAATCTTTGTTTTCGCAATATGAATTTGATTATGAAATACTTTTGGTGTACCAATAGAAACAGCATCAGCAATAAAGCTGCCTTCACCCGCGATTAGTAAATCCGGAGCAATATTCGTAACTGTAGAAACTTCAACCATTTTCCCCATTTTCGCACCGAGTAGACGTAAAAATGGTGCTGCATAAATTGTTGCATACAGCGAATTGTTGAATACTAAACTCATCATAAGCAGCTTATCTACAAACCATTTTCGTACATAAAATGTACTATAGAGCGAATATTGTCCTTCTTTTACTCGGCCTAGTATAACTCGTTTTAGCAATACGATTACAAAACTTAACGTAACTACACCAATAAGCGAAAATATAGGTGCTAGAAGCAATTCCCAAGCTCCCGTATACGGAAATAAGCCTCGTATTATAAAAATAGCTGGTAAAAAGCTCATACTTGGAACGAGCATAAGCATAATGACGCCCATTACATACAATACCCCAAGCCCAAAACGGTGAAATCTGCTGTGGCTTTCTGTAACAGCCGCCATTGCCTCTACATGCTCATCTTTTACATTTGTTTGTCTTGCAGGAGAGCCGCTCCAACGCTCATTGAATGGTATGACCATATTAGAAGGAAGCATCGATTGCTCTCCTAATTGCGAGTGATCTTGGACAGTTGTATTAGGTGAAATAACAGCATTTGATCCAATATAACAGTTGCTTCCCACTGAAATTTTACCGATTTTCAGCATATTCCCTTCAACTGTGTAACCAAGCAGTTGGGCGTCTAATCCAATACTGCTTTCATTTCCGATTTCAATTAAGTCAAACGAATGCAAGTGCTGCGTGCCAATATAACAATCTTTTCCGATTTTTGCTCCCATCAGACGATAATACCAATTTAAAAATGGTGTTCCTGTTAAGAAGCTAACCGGTGCAAGTGCTTGAATTCGGCGCACAAGCCACCAACGAAAATAATAACTTCCCCAAAGTGGATACTCTCCCTCTTTAAAACGACCAATTAAGAGCCACTTTGCCGCAATAGAAATAATAATCATAGCCGGGCAATAAATAGCAAACATAGAAACTGCAGCTAAGAAAATTTGCTCATCTCCCCACGGACTATTAGATAAATGTAAATACACAAGTACAAATGGCAAAGATGCTAGCAGTGTAAGAGCGTATATACTGATTCCTGCATAAACCCATTTCTCTTATATACACCGTCTGATACAGGCGGTAATTCTTTACGAACTGGTTGCTTTATTTCAGTTCTAAGATTGTGATTGTATAAAGTCAGCAAGCTGTTCAATCGTTGGATGTGCATACACATCTGAAACAGCCATGCCTGTCATCATACTATGTTCCCGAAGTTTTGATACAACAAGTGCAGCAAATAAGGAATGTCCGCCCAAGTCATCAAAGAAATGCTCTGTAACAGAAATCATCTCTTGCTGGAAAACTTCTTGCCATGCCTTTGCGATTATTTCTTCTGTTTCGTTTTTAGGCGCTGTATATTTCTTTATTGAAACGATGCTGCCCTGTCGGTGCCGGTAAACTCTTACGATCAACCTTCCCGCTTAGAAGAGTCGGAAGCTCATCAAGTACCTCAATGTAAGAAGGTACCATATATGCTGGAAGACGTTCTTTAAGACGATTGTGTATAACCGATATATCCAACGTTTTTTCTTCATCCAATACAATATAAGCAACTAATAC
>NZ_JBFLUP010000009.1:0-10608 GCF_050473785.1 Bacillus sp. S14(2024)
ATTCATTTCTCCCTTTCTTCTACATTACAAGCTAAATACAAAATAAAGGTACTCATTTTCCCTAATAGATGATTACTTCTTATATAAATAAAGACCGTAATCTTGCATAACGGAAGCGTGACCTTGTTGTCGTAACATAGCTGCGATATTACCGCGGTGATAAGATCCATGAGTAACAACGTGTAATATAGATTCAGAAATAGAAGTTGTAAGTAAACCAGCATATGGATTATCAACTACAATTACTTTTTCTATATCTTCCTGAACACTCAGAAAGGCTTTATATCTCTTCGATAAATCGAAAAAGCTGCTCTCTATTTCCTCAATACTTTTTGACTCTGTTTGCTCTATTAATTGATTTACTAATTCAAATGCTTCATTCATACTTTTACCAGAAATCACATCTAACCATAAGTAATCGGTGAGATAAATATGAGATAACGCTTTTGATATAGAAGGAAAAATACTCTGCATTCCCTTGGTGTAAACATCCTGGGACAGTTCTTTTAATCGATCAATCATTTTTTGGTTCGCCCATACATGGTAGTCATACATTTCTAATGTGGAATTTATCATATTTCACATCTCCCTTTTCCCTACATTCCACCAAAACACAAAATATATAGGAAATGATTATAGTAACCGTACTTATCCAGATTATACCACTAATTGTCGGTAAATTCAGAAAAAAAGAAGCGTTTCTCTAGACGCTCCTTCCTTTTCTACGGTTCTATTTTTCGCAAAAACTAGATGTCATTTACTAATTGTAGTATTCTCTATCTGTAAATAATCAGTGCTTTCCACTTCATCTTCGTCATCCAAATCTACAATAGGTAAAGCAGTATGAACCGCCCAGTAATAGCTAATCAAGGAAACAATACTAACCGCTATCAAATCTGTTGAATTCGTTAAATATCCCTTTCCTTCACCAAACATACCGAAGTATGACACAACCATTATGGCAATGTAGTAAAAAACGAGCCATAACGATGACTTGATTTGCTGGGCAAAAGAATACTTGTGAAGTTGGTGCCCATTTTTTGCAACATAGATAAATTACAAACATAATAACTTGTGAAGATAATAACCAAGAAAGTGTTTTCCAACCAGACCAATAAACAATTAATGATGCAATGACAAATGAAAGTGGTCCAATGATTGACATCCCTTTTACCCAAAACGGACGGTTTAGCTCAGGAGCCCGTTTTCTAAGCGCCGCCGTTGTAATCGGTGCGAGAGCATAACTTAATACAAGCGCTGCAGAAACAACATTAATTAATGCTTCCCATGAAGGAAACGGTAATGTCCAGAAAACAGAAAGAACAAATGTAAGCCAAAGTGCAGGTCTTGGTATGCCTGATTTTTCATCAACTTTAGAAAATACTTTAAATAAGGTTCCGCTTTGAGCCCAGCCATATACAACACGAGGGGTAGCGGACATATAAATATTCCCCGTTCCACTCGGTGATATAATGGCATCGGAAACGATAAAATAGACCATCCACCCTAATCCTAACAGAACGGAAATATCTTTAAATGGTAAACTAAATTCATGACTAATTCCCGCCCAACCTTGGCTAAGCATTTCAGTTGGAATACTTCCAATAAAAGCAACTTGTAAAAGAACATAAACAATCAATGAAGAGATCACAGACAAAATAAGAGCAATTGGTACGTTCTTTGTGGATTTTTCACTTCACTTGCAACTGATACAATAGGTGTCAGTCCTAAATAAGCAAAAATAACACCGCCTGCAGAAATAGCTGCTTGTACACCAGAAAATCCAAACGGCGCGAAACCAGCACTTGAAAAATTATCACCATGTAAATGCATTAACAATACAATGATTGTTAGTGCTGGTACAAAAAATTTAAAGATGGTTATAATTAAATTCGATTTAGCAAATGTTTTTACGCTCCAATAATTTAACAGAAAGAAAATGACGAGCAACCCAAATTGCATAAGCCATCCACTTATAGTCGGCAAAGTAGAATTTTCTTTCGTCAAGCTCGGCCACCAAGCTGCAGCATATTGCCTAGCCGCTTCTACTTCAATTGCTATTAACTTGAAAATGCAATAAGGGTAATAAATCCTAATAAATATCCAAGTATAGGACCATGTGAATAAGCAGGATAGCGAACAATTCCTCCAGCCCTTGGAAGTGATGCCCAAGTTCACAGTATACAAGTCCTAATAAAAAAAATAGCGATTCCACCAATTACCCATGAAATAATTCCCGCTGGACCTGCTATTCCTGAAACATGGCTAGCAGCAAACAACCATCCTGATCCAAACATAGATCCAAAACAATAAAGGCTAAATCCAATAGTGATATTTCTCTTTTAAACTTGCCTTTGTTTGCCATACTTTAATCTCTCCCCTTTCAATCTTATATTTTCTTAATATTCAGTATTTTAAAATTAGACTATTGCCATTGTTTCATAATTTTATAGAAGAACAGCATATATGAAGAAAAATTTTCTATAAAAGTTTAATATAAGGAACGCTAATGATGGCTGCTCCCTAAATCATATGTTCCGTTTTTCTTATACATCAAGCTTTCAAACAGTGCGGAAATTCCAAACCTACTGCTGGTTGAAGATTCACCTGATGTAAACGCTTTATTTTTTAGAAATTCCAATAAAATTAATTAAAAAGATGGACAGTTCGATTGGTGAGAGCTTTCCATCAGTGGGGGATGAAGCCCCCCGCTGATGGAAGTTTCACTTTATTTCAAGTTCACCCAAATGCTCTTCACTTCTGTATAGTTGTCGAGTGCATAAGAGCCCATTTCGCGCCCAATGCCCGATTGTTTATAACCACCGAATGGAGCAGCAGCATCTTCTAAGTTGTAATCATTAATCCAAACTGTTTCCGGCCTTTAAGCGATTCGCCACTTTGTGTGCCGTTTTAATGTTTTCTGTCCATACACCTGCAGCGAGTCCAAATGGAGTGTTATTTGCTCTTTCGATGACTTCTTCAACTGTATCGAACGGCAGAACTGCAACTACTGGACCAAATATTTCTTCTTTTGCGATTGTCATATCATCTGTAACATCCGCAAAAATGGTTGGCTGAACGAAGTATCCTTTTTCAAATGCCTTCACACCGCCAGCTGCAATTCTTGCTCCTTCTTCTTTTCCTTTTTCAATATAACGTAACACGCGCTCTTGTTGCTTTTTGGAAACAAGAGGTCCCATTTCAGTTCCTTTTTCCATTCCTGCACCGAGCTTTACATTGTTTGCTAGTTTCGCTAGTTCTTCTACGACTTTTTCATAGTGCTTTCTATGAACGAACACACGGGATCCTGCACTACAGTTTTGACCATGGTTGTACATAATACCGTTAAAAGCACCAGTAATTGCTTCATCTATATTCGCATCTTCTAAAATAATATTTGGTGATTTTCCCCCAAGCTCTAACGTCACATGTTTAATCGTTTCAGCTGCTTGGCGCATAATATACTTGCCAGTGTCTGTGGAGCCTGTAAAAGCTACTTTTTCGATATCATGATGATTTACAATTGCTGCACCTGCTGTTTGGCCAAATCCAGGAACGAAATTCACAACGCCGTCCGGGAAGCCAGCTTCTTTAAAAAGCTGCGCTGTATATAAGAGGGATAACGGCGTTTGTTCAGCAGGTTTTAATACGATTGTACATCCTGTCGCAAGTGCTGCACCCATTTTCCACGCAGCCATGACTAATGGATAGTTCCACGGAATAATTTGGCCGACAACACCAATTGGTTCATGACGTGTATAGTTTAAATAATCCTTTGAAATCGGAGTCGTCTGACCAAGAATCTTCGTTGCCCAGCCAGCATAATAACGGTAATGTTCCACTGTTGCTGGAATATCGTCTTCTAATGCTACTTGATACGGCTTTCCGTTATCTAATGCTTCCAATTGAGCTAATTCTTCCTTATGTTCGTCAATTAAATCAGCCAGCTTATAAATTAAGTGTGCTCTTTCTGCCGCACTAAGTTCAGGCCATGGCCCTTTTTCAAATGCCCGGCGCGCAGCCTTCACCGCTAAATCAACATCTTCTTCCCCTGCTTCACTTACGAAAGCAAGAACTTCTTCTGTCGCTGGGTTATACGTTTCAAACTTTGTACCGCTTGTAGCTGGTACAAAGTTTCCATCGATAAAAAGTTCAATAGTTCCTTCTAAAAAAGCTTTCACTCTCGGCTTTAATTCTATTTGTGCTGTTAACATATTCCACTCACCTTTTCATTTTTTATTTGTACAGTGCTATGCCTTTTTACACATGTGAAACGGCAGTTAAAGTAGCTAAAATATCTTTCAACTTTTGATCTTCCTCAAGCGTTAATCCTAAACGAGGATAACGAGAAGGACCTCCTGCCTGTCCATTTAATTCCATTGCCCGCTTAACAATTTGCACATATTTTCCTGATCCTTCAAGGAATGTACAAAGCGGTAATATGCTGTCATTGATTGCCCAAGCTTCTTTTAGCTCACCTTTTTGAAAATGATTAAACATTTTCGTAACAAGATTTGGCACAATATTGCCTGCAACAGAAATCCAGCCTGTTGCTCCAACTAAATAAGACTCCATCACTAAATCTTCTGAACCGCAGAAAATTTCAATATCCCCTTTGCCATGTCTGACAAGATCTCTTGCTTTGCGAATATCCCCACTTGATTCTTTAATGTGAGTAACTCTTTCACATTCTTTTCCGATTCGCAGCATCAGCTCTGTACTCATATCAACGCCAGATGTAAAAGGATTGTTGTACAGCATAATAGGTACATTCACTGCATTTGAGACTTCTTTAAAGTGGAAATAAATTTCTTCCTCTTTCGGTTTACAATAATAAGAATTAATGATCAGCGCACAATCTGCACCATGTGCTTCCGCCTGTTTCGTATATTCAATTGTTTCTTTTGTCGTTTCAGCAGCTGTTCCCACAATAACAGGAATGCGGCCGTTCACTTCTTTTAATACTGTTTCAACCATTTGGAACTTTTCTTCTTTTGATAAACTTACAAACTCTCCAGTACTGCCGTTGATTACAATACCTGCAACCCCTTGATCTACGAAGTAGTTCACATTATTTTTCACACCGCCCCAATCAATCTCCTGCGCCTCATTCATCGGAGTAATTAATACTGGATAAGCTCCTCTAATTGTTGTCATTTCTATTTCCCCCTTAATATTTTTTTAGTTTTTTTGCTATCACTAGCAAGCACAATAACTTTAGTAAACGACTACAATTTGATTATTTTAGTAAAAATCCAGCAGATAAAGGATCAGTCGGATCTAATACAAACATCTGCATTCCTGTAATAAAACCACGGCTTTTCAAAATAAACTTGTATCCACTCTCCGTTTGTTTCACTCCTTGTACCGTCAAAGTGCTGCCAAAAATGCTTTCACTTACAAATGGTGGTTCTATACACACCTTCCCTTTAGAAAGCAAGCTTGTATAACACGCCATCGTCGATCCAAAACCAGGAGAACGAACAACATACCGGTCGGTGCGGAATGTAATTGTTTTGATTCGCCCTTCTTCTAAATGAGAATCATCCATTAAAATAACGCCCTTTATTGGCATTTTTGATTCGAGAGCTTGAAGCACTGTTTCTCCCCATCTCTTTAGTTCAGAAAGCTCCTCAACACGAATCTGTGCAGAAATATCACTTTTCTCAAACACTGCGTATAATTGATCAGCTTGCACGAGGGTGAACTGTGTATTGAAATGTGGATCGGACAATGGGATATTCGTTTCGACTATTTGACACGATTCACTTTCTATCACTACTGAAACTACTTCATCATTCTCCATCATCGCGGTAACGGAAATCACACCGCTGACCGTTTCGATTTTATATTCACTTGACGCCCTCGGCTTTAAATGACCGCATTCCAATAAAGCTGTAATCACAGCAACGATGCCCCCGTAATGAAGAGGAACCGTTCCTTCATGATTGAAAAATAATACTGCGGCATCAGCCTCTTCATTAATCGTCGGAACAACAAGACAACCATTTAAACCAGCAAATCCACGCGGTTCATTCAACAAAAGATAGATTTCTTCCGCAAACACATGCATAAACTGCTCATTCAGCTGCTCCAAGTTTTGATAGTGAATGAACGGCACATCTTTAATAACACGAAACGCTTGACCAGCTACGTGTACATCTGTTGTTGAATACGTCTTCTGAATTTTCATTTCACGTCCTCCGTTTCATGTTCCATAGGGGGAATGAGCAGAAATCCTTCTTTAAGCGGATCTTCTTCGTGATAGAAGAAGCGATGCATCCCCATTAACCAAGCTGATCCCGCAATTTTGGTCACCACAGCCTGGGTACCTTCCACATCTGTTGTTTCCAATACGCGTCCTCTAAATAAGGAACCGACAATGCTTTCATGAACGAATTCTTCGCCAATTGAAATTTCTTGATTGGCATATAGGACAGCCAATTTTGCAGAAGTACCCGTTCCACACGGGGAACGGTCGATTCCTCCCGGGGGAACAATAACTGTATTTTTCACATCTGCTTCCTCATGGGTTGGTTCAGTAAAAAATTCAACATGAGTTAACCCTTTAATAAACGGATGTTGCGGTGTGAACGATTTCAACTTTTTCATTAATGGTATTTCTAATGTTGATTGCTGTTTCGATTATGTTAGAAGCATTCTCTGGAAGTAAATCCAATCCAACTGATTTTGCATCAATGATTGCGTAAAAATTCCCGCCATACGCAATGTCAGCATCTATACGCCCAATTCCCTCGACATCAATGGAAACACGTTTTAAAAGAAATGCTGGGATATTACAAAAAGACACTTCTTTTGCTTTTCCATTTTCTACTGCGATATCCACTTCGACGAGCCCGGCAGGTGTATCCAATTTTAAGGAAGTGACCGGTTCTTGAATGGGAATCAATCCAGATTCAACTAACGCTGTACACACACCAATCGTGTCATGTCCACACATCGGCAAATATCCGCCCGTCTCTATGTAAATCACACCAATATCTGCTTCTGGATGGCAAGGGTCCGTTAACAAAGCACCAGACATGACATCGTGGCCGCGCGGTTCATTCATTAACAGTTTGCGAATCCAGTCATATTCCTTTTTCATATGGAGCATTTTTTCTGACATTGTTTCTCCAACTAACTTAGGAAGCCCGCTAATCAGTGTCCTCGTTGGATTCCCGCCTGTATGTGTATCAATTGTTGTAAAGACTCTTTGTGCCCTCATCTGCTCAACACCCTTTCTGTAAATCGGTTAAAGCTAAGCGGAGCAACGGGAATCGATGTTTCTTTTTCATTAATGAGTTCTTCTATTATTTTCCCAGTTACTGCTGCGAGGCTAATTCCGTCCCCTTCATGTCCCGCCGCGATATAATAATTTGGAATTTTATCCACACGTGAAACGATTGGCAAATGATCTTCCGTCCATGGCCTTAATCCTGCATATGAACGAATCACCATCATATCTGCCATTTTCGGATAAAAGCGGATTGCCCGGTTAGCAATACATTTAATGATTTCATTGTTTACTTTCGTATGAAAGCCGACAAATTCTCTACTGCTCCCAATTAAAAAATTTTGGCTTTCCGTTGGTTCAAAGACAAGAGCTACTCCGTATTTTTCAGTGAGTGGATCAACACGACGCTTTCCACCAAACTTAGAAATTAAGTAACCAAACTCCATTACTTTTCGAGATCCTACATGCTGCTGCCTTGAGGCAACGATGATATGCCCTTTTCTTGGTTCAATTGGTATGGAAAGATCAAGCATCTCTCCTATTCGAGGCGCCCATACTCCTGCCGCATTGACGACATGATCCGCAGTAAAAACTCCGTTTGTCGTTTCTACAGTAAATGAACCACTTTCTTCTTTTTTCATTTGTTTTACTTCTGTATGCTTGAAAGCTTTAGCTCCTAGTTTTTTTGCGTCTTCCAAAAGTGAAAAAGCTAAGAGATAAGGATTAACCGTAGAATCAGTGGCGCATTCTAGCCCACCTAATAAATCATCTGCAAAAAAGGGGGACTCCTGCCGAATATCCTGCCGGTCAAGCATTCGAAATGGTAAACCGGCAGCTTTTTGACGATTCACCCATTTCTGTGCCGCTTCCATCTCCTCGTCCGACTCACAAACAAGGATGCTTCCTGGTGCTCGATATTCAAATGGATACTCCAATTCTTTGCTTAAGTCATCCACTAATTTCTGACTAAACAACGACATCTGACTATCAAAACCCGGGTCTTTATCAATCGCCAAAATATTGCCGTCACATCGTGAAGACGTGCCACTAACAAATTCCCCTTTTTCAATTATCGTTACATCTCTTCCATACTTAGAAACATAGTAGGCAATCGAACAGCCAATAATTCCCCCGCCAATGACTAACACGTCACAATGTTTCACATCACATTCCTCCTCTCGATGAAATGGCCTCATTATCTAAAATGCAATTCGTGTGCCAATTCATGTGAAACTATCACAATGGACTATTACTTCATCCCGGCTGACGGTTCGGTGCAAGTGACGGCGACTCGCATCGAACAGGAAAATTTCAGAGGGAAAAGAAATTACTTTTGTGCTTTCAAATTTTTGTTCCTATCACCAGGATTCATTCCTGATTCAGTTCCTCAATTTCTAAACACAGCAGTTTTACTCTCATTTCATAGAATGAAATTTTCTGTTTAAATATTTTAAACATTCAGCTAATTGGTGTATAATTTTTTTTACAGTGTTAATCATTTTTTACAGCGCAGGAGGAGGATCACTATATTTTCATTACCGTCAGTAAAAGAAATAATAAAACATCTTCTAATCGATACACCGTTCGATAAACATCAGATTGAACAGAAAAACGGTGAATTTTATTATCGTTCAACAACAGAAACGCTTGATTTCCCATGCAAAATCGTATATGAAGATGATCCATTCTTCACCTTGATTGAGGCGTTTAATCAGCATTCCACAGCAATTATTCTTGATACAACCAAAAATCCAATAGGCTGTATAACAGCCGCTCAAATGATCCATTTTCTTCATAACTCTTACAATCAATTAAAAGCATTTTATGAAACTGTCATTCAAACAACAGATTCTTCAGTCACAGTCATTGATGATAACGAGCATGTTTGCACATGGACCGAAGGCGCAGAAAAAATTTTTTCAGTCAAGCGGGAAAATATAATCGGCCAACCAATTACGGATTTTTTCGACTATAAAAATCTAGAAATCTTGCAATCTCTGCATAAAGGGAAAAGTATTGCAGGACAGCACCATCAGCCTCGGTCTGATTTGTTTGTCATAATCAACTCTAATCCCGTTTATTTTAATGGTCAGATTATCGGGGCAGTCGTTTCAGAAACGGATATCACAAATCAAGTCGTACTGAATGAGAAATTATTTAATATGTCCAACGAAGTACACCGTTTAGAACAAGAAGTAGCAAAATATAAGGATTCATCTGATCCATTTCAATCTATTAAAGGAAAAAGTACCACCCTGCAAAGAACAGTGGATTTAGCTAGAAGAGTATGTTCTGTTAAATCCACTGTTCTCATATTAGGCGAAAGCGGTGTCGGAAAAGAGGTGTTTGCGAAAGCAATTCATGAGGCAAGTGAAATGCCGAAAGCACCTTTTATTTCAATTAACTGCGGCGCGATACCAGCATCTTTATTTGAAAGTGAGCTATTCGGATATGAACGGGGTGCTTTCTCTGGTGCCGATAGTAAAGGAAAAAAAGGAAAAATAGAACTAGCAAAAGGCGGTACATTATTTCTTGATGAAGTAGGTGAAATGCCGCTCGAAATGCAGGTAAAACTCCTACGCGTGCTGCAGGAGCGGAAATATTATCGCGTTGGTGGAGAAAAAGAAATCAATATCGACTTCCGTATCATCGCTGCTACAAATCGCGATTTACAAGAATTAATGAGAAAAGGACAATTCCGTGAAGATTTATATTACCGATTGAACGTAGTCAGTTTGCACATCCCTCCTTTAAGAGAGCGGCAAGAAGATATTATCGAATTAACCCATTACTTTTTACATGATTTTTCTTTGAGCTATCAGCGGCCAATTCATGAGTTTCCTCCAGAAGTCATGCATGAACTGCTTCGGTATGATTGGCCTGGCAATATTCGCGAACTTCGCAATGTCATAGAACGGCTCATCGTATTTGCAACAGATGGCGTAATAAAAAGAGAGTATTTACCCTTTCATCCAAATAGTATCAACTTTGAAAACACACCAAAGACTGTATCTAATGTACTTCAAGAAAATGATTCAACCATCTTATCACTACAAGAAGAAATGGATCAACACGAGAGAAAAGTAATCGAAAGAGCGTTACAGATCTTAGATGGAAATAAATTAGAGTGCGCGAAACAACTTGGTATCACAAGAGCCACTTTATACAATCGTTTGAAGCGGCTCGGCCTACATTAATCCTCTTCCTCCTCTGCATTGGCACATTTTTTGCATAATATTTTTATGAAAGACTGTCGAGGAGGAATTCAAATGGTTAACAAAGAGAGCATTGTGATTTGCCGCTGTGAAGAAGTTACTTACGGACAACTTCAGAAAACGGCAGATCAACATACATGCACAGCAAGAGAATTA
>NZ_JBFLUP010000010.1:0-12706 GCF_050473785.1 Bacillus sp. S14(2024)
GTGGATCAACACGACGCTTTCCACCAAACTTAGAAATTAAGTAACCAAACTCCATTACTTTTCGAGATCCTACATGCTGCTGCCTTGAGGCAACGATGATATGCCCTTTTCTTGGTTCAATTGGTATGGAAAGATCAAGCATCTCTCCTATTCGAGGCGCCCATACTCCTGCCGCATTGACGACATGATCCGCAGTAAAAACTCCGTTTGTCGTTTCTACAGTAAATGAACCACTTTCTTCTTTTTTCATTTGTTTTACTTCTGTATGCTTGAAAGCTTTAGCTCCTAGTTTTTTTGCGTCTTCCAAAAGTGAAAAAGCTAAGAGATAAGGATTAACCGTAGAATCAGTGGCGCATTCTAGCCCACCTAATAAATCATCTGCAAAAAAGGGGGACTCCTGCCGAATATCCTGCCGGTCAAGCATTCGAAATGGTAAACCGCAGCTTTTGACGATTCACCCATTTCTGTGCCGCTTCCATCTCCTCGTCCGACTCACAAACAAGGATGCTTCCTGGTGCTCGATATTCAAATGGATACTCCAATTCTTTGCTTAAGTCATCCACTAATTTCTGACTAAACAACGACATCTGACTATCAAAACCCGGGTCTTTATCAATCGCCAAAATATTGCCGTCACATCGTGAAGACGTGCCACTAACAAATTCCCTTTTTCAATTATCGTTACATCTCTTCCATACTTAGAAACATAGTAGGCAATCGAACAGCCAATAATTCCCCCGCCAATGACTAACACGTCACAATGTTTCACATCACATTCCTCCTCTCGATGAAATGGCCTCATTATCTAAAATGCAATTCGTGTGCCAATTCATGTGAAACTATCACAATGGACTATTACTTCATCCCGGCTGACGGTTCGGTGCAAGTGACGGCGACTCGCATCGAACAGGAAAATTTCAGAGGGAAAAGAAATTACTTTTGTGCTTTCAAATTTTTGTTCCTATCACCAGGATTCATTCCTGATTCAGTTCCTCAATTTCTAAACACAGCAGTTTTACTCTCATTTCATAGAATGAAATTTTCTGTTTAAATATTTTAAACATTCAGCTAATTGGTGTATAATTTTTTTTACAGTGTTAATCATTTTTTACAGCGCAGGAGGAGGATCACTATATTTTCATTACCGTCAGTAAAAGAAATAATAAAACATCTTCTAATCGATACACCGTTCGATAAACATCAGATTGAACAGAAAAACGGTGAATTTTATTATCGTTCAACAACAGAAACGCTTGATTTCCCATGCAAAATCGTATATGAAGATGATCCATTCTTCACCTTGATTGAGGCGTTTAATCAGCATTCCACAGCAATTATTCTTGATACAACCAAAAATCCAATAGGCTGTATAACAGCCGCTCAAATGATCCATTTTCTTCATAACTCTTACAATCAATTAAAAGCATTTTATGAAACTGTCATTCAAACAACAGATTCTTCAGTCACAGTCATTGATGATAACGAGCATGTTTGCACATGGACCGAAGGCGCAGAAAAAATTTTTTCAGTCAAGCGGGAAAATATAATCGGCCAACCAATTACGGATTTTTTCGACTATAAAAATCTAGAAATCTTGCAATCTCTGCATAAAGGGAAAAGTATTGCAGGACAGCACCATCAGCCTCGGTCTGATTTGTTTGTCATAATCAACTCTAATCCCGTTTATTTTAATGGTCAGATTATCGGGGCAGTCGTTTCAGAAACGGATATCACAAATCAAGTCGTACTGAATGAGAAATTATTTAATATGTCCAACGAAGTACACCGTTTAGAACAAGAAGTAGCAAAATATAAGGATTCATCTGATCCATTTCAATCTATTAAAGGAAAAAGTACCACCCTGCAAAGAACAGTGGATTTAGCTAGAAGAGTATGTTCTGTTAAATCCACTGTTCTCATATTAGGCGAAAGCGGTGTCGGAAAAGAGGTGTTTGCGAAAGCAATTCATGAGGCAAGTGAAATGCCGAAAGCACCTTTTATTTCAATTAACTGCGGCGCGATACCAGCATCTTTATTTGAAAGTGAGCTATTCGGATATGAACGGGGTGCTTTCTCTGGTGCCGATAGTAAAGGAAAAAAAGGAAAAATAGAACTAGCAAAAGGCGGTACATTATTTCTTGATGAAGTAGGTGAAATGCCGCTCGAAATGCAGGTAAAACTCCTACGCGTGCTGCAGGAGCGGAAATATTATCGCGTTGGTGGAGAAAAAGAAATCAATATCGACTTCCGTATCATCGCTGCTACAAATCGCGATTTACAAGAATTAATGAGAAAAGGACAATTCCGTGAAGATTTATATTACCGATTGAACGTAGTCAGTTTGCACATCCCTCCTTTAAGAGAGCGGCAAGAAGATATTATCGAATTAACCCATTACTTTTTACATGATTTTTCTTTGAGCTATCAGCGGCCAATTCATGAGTTTCCTCCAGAAGTCATGCATGAACTGCTTCGGTATGATTGGCCTGGCAATATTCGCGAACTTCGCAATGTCATAGAACGGCTCATCGTATTTGCAACAGATGGCGTAATAAAAAGAGAGTATTTACCCTTTCATCCAAATAGTATCAACTTTGAAAACACACCAAAGACTGTATCTAATGTACTTCAAGAAAATGATTCAACCATCTTATCACTACAAGAAGAAATGGATCAACACGAGAGAAAAGTAATCGAAAGAGCGTTACAGATCTTAGATGGAAATAAATTAGAGTGCGCGAAACAACTTGGTATCACAAGAGCCACTTTATACAATCGTTTGAAGCGCTCGGCCTACATTAATCCTCTTCCTCCTCTGCATTGGCACATTTTTTGCATAATATTTTTATGAAAGACTGTCGAGGAGGAATTCAAATGGTTAACAAAGAGAGCATTGTGATTTGCCGCTGTGAAGAAGTTACTTACGGACAACTTCAGAAAACGGCAGATCAACATACATGCACAGCAAGAGAATTAAAATTAAGAACACGAGCAGGAATGGGCTTTTGCGGCGGCCGCACATGCAGGCCGACATTAGATAGAATTATTGAAAGTGTTATCCCTAATGTGTCACCTGGTGAAATTCCGTTAAAATATCAGCCCCCAATTCGGCCGGTAACCTTTGGAACAGTAGGTGAAAATCAATGACTAGAATCATGAACCATCCCATTTTAGGGAATTTAGATGATAGAGAACGTATTTCCTTTCAGTTTGACGGAATTCAATATGAAGCATATGAAAATGAAACGATTGCGGCGGCTCTTTTGGCAAACGGAATACGAAAACTGCGCGTTCACGAAGATAGCGGGACACCTAGAGGTATTTATTGCAATATCGGTCATTGCTTAGAGTGCCGTGTAACTGTCAATGATCAAGCAAACGTAAGAGCCTGCTTAACAGTTGTCGAAAAGGATATGATTGTTGAAAGCGGCAAACAGCATCCGAATATTGTAAGAAGGATGGTGGAAAAGCGATGATTGATGTCATTGTAATTGGAGGGGGCCCAGCAGGATTAGCAGGAGCTATTGCATGTGCGAGCTTTGGTCTCAAAGTGACTGTTATTGATGAATTTATAAAACCAGGCGGCAGGTTACTAGGACAACTTCATCAAGAACCTTCCGGTGAATGGTGGAATGGCATAAAAGAATCAGAGCGCCTTCATCAAGAAGCGAAAAAATTATCGGTCGATATTCGCTGCGGTGTGTCTGTTTACAATTTAGAAAAAGAAAACCACCTATGGAATGTACATACGAGCTTAGGTACGCTAGAAGCACCATTTGTACTAATTGCGACTGGAGCTGCCGAGTACTCTATCCCGCTGCCTGGTTGGACCCTTCCTGGTGTAATGTCCATTGGCGCAGCTCAAGTCATGACAAATGTTCATCGCGTCCAAGTCGGCAAAAAAGGGATCCTTATCGGAGCAAATATTTTAGCATTTGCGATTTTAAATGAATTACAACTAGCTGGCATAACAGTTGATCGAATTGTACTCCCTGAAAAAAGTGTCCTTAGTCAAAAAGCTGGTGAGCCTGAAGAGGTTATGAAATCGCTCTTGAACGCAGCTCATCTCGCTCCATCACCGTTATTACGTATCGGGAGCCGTTTCATGAAAAATGACTGGATGCGGAAAGTTGCTTTAAACTTTTATCCGAAAAACGGCATGAAAGTGAACGGTACTCCCCTTCAACTTCGGAAAGCAGCACTCGAAATTATCGGTACAGATCAAGTGGAAGGAGTACGCGTCGCCGATATTGATGCAAATGGCAATATTATTGAAGGGTCTGAAACTATTCACGAAGCGGATTTTGTCTGTATAGCAGGCGGCTTGTACCCGCTGGCAGAGCTTGCCGCTGTTGCCGGATGTCCATTTCAATACATTCCTGAACTTGGCGGTCACGTGCCCCACCATTCAGAGATGATGGAAACTCCTCTTAATGGACTATTTGTAGCCGGGAATATCACCGGGATTGAAAGTGGCAAAATTGCCATGGCTCAAGGAACAACGGCGGGATTGTCAATCGCCAAACATGCCGGAAAAGAATCGAACACAATTGACCAAAAACTACAACAATCTGTGCAGCATGTCCGTACTGTTCGCAAGCAAGCTGCAATCCAATTCAATCCTGGGATTGATAGCGGCAGAAGCAAAATGAACGAACTTTGGGAACGTCTCTATTCAAATGACAGCACTGGGAAAACTCCCAAACAAATTGTGTAATGAAATGAAAAATCCCGTCAGTCTTTGTTCTGACGGGATTTCTTATTTACATAACGCTCGTTAGCGGAATTTATACGTATTATAAAGAACCACTATTGCCTTTAGACTCACCTAAATCTTTTTGAGCTTTCTTAATTGCTCTAATTTTTTCTTCATCAGTTATGCTGCAGTTACTGAAGAACGTTTTGGCTTTCGCTTACTCTTTTTCTTGTGCCACCACATATACGTGCCAGTAAACATTAAAATTGATGGTGTAAGACCACCAATAACATATAAGATTTTTGTAAATAAACCACCAAACGTTCCTGTATGTAGTGGTTTAAGCCATGTCTGATACGTCAATCCATCATCCACCTTTGGATCTTGTTTAGCCAACACTTTCCCGCTATACTGGTCAACCCATATTTTCACATTCCCATTCCCTGGATCGTATGGACGACTCAAACGAATTTCCACAGCACCTTCTGCTTTTCCTTTTTTCGCTTGCACAGGCATCCTTACTTGCGTAATAGTCCCTTGAGGAACTGCCTTTTCAGCTTCACCTAACAAGGAATCAAGAGGGAGTTTTCCTCCTGAAAGAGGCTTAGAAATAAGTTTCTCCTTCGATGGCATGACACTAGTTTTCGCTCCGATCCACCCAAAAATTGTCTTATCGTATGTAAAAAGTGCCCCTGTTAATGAAACCACTAATAAAATTGGCATAGCAATGATTCCAATGACTTTATGTATATCATACTGTTTTACATATGTATTCTTACTACGCCGTATAACAAAACCGCGTGCCCATTTTTTAATTCCAGGCCACCATAAATACAACCCAGATAAACTAATAAAAAAGAAAATAAATCCAATAATACCCACAATTTCTTTACCGTTAAAATCATTAAGAAGTAAATGATAATGAATCTCTTTTACTTGATTAAAAAACGCTTTTTCCCCTAATTCTCCATTTATGTTACTGGTCCCCGGATCAACATATACAGATTTCGTCCCTTTTCCTTCTTTCAAATTAAACAAATAAACCCCTTGAGAGTGTGGATCATCTGGCGTATACACACGCTGAATTTCTCCCTTTGGGTATGTGCTTGCTACAGTTTGCAAGGCTTTCTGATATGTAACCGGTTGACCCTTAGTTATTTTGTATAAATCAGGATAAATCATACGATTTAATTCGTTGTCAAAGACAAGCAAACTTCCAGTCAATCCAATTAGCACAATAAACATACCAGCTATCATGCTAAGGTATAAATGAACCTTTCTAACCATACTGCGAATCTTCATAAAAGTCCCCCTTAATGAAATGAAAAGTCAAATTAATATTAAAGATAATGATTATCATTGTCAATATGTAAAAATTCAAAATATAGAGTAAAAGTTCAAATATAATTGTTCCCACAACAAAAAGAGGATTATTTTTTCACACCCTTACCTTAAGTTTTTATCCCCCACTTATCTTCCTCGTTTCTCTCTGAATTTTGAGGGAGGGTCTTACTGCCCGTTAATACGGGATAAATCTCAAGATTCATGATTTTTCAGCCCTTTTCAAAGCAGTAATTTCAATATCACTTTCACCTGAAATATAGCTAGCAATGTATGCCTTTTAAAGCCTATTCATGTGATAAAAACAGACATTTTTGTAAACTAAAAAAACCGTTTGAAATATATTTTCATAAAATCATAGCTTAGTGTAGGAAATGTGATGCTTTGGCGGCGATAGCACATTGCAAAAATTTTCATTGACAAATAAAAAATGCGGGATTAAGATTAATCTAGTTTTTATTGATAAAGATTATCATTATCATTTTTAGATATACTAGGGGAAGTTCATTGCTTAAAAAATTTTTAAATCTCAAAACCATTCTTATATCGTTTTCCTTGTTGGTAGTAATTGGTGTCATCATATGGCAGGGAGTGAATTATCAAGGGAATCCTGATCCTACCGCTAAAGATATAACGCCAGGTGCTGCAATCATAAATACGGCTATCCTTATCTTTCGGGAAGGATTAGAGGCTATTTTAGTATTATCAGCAATTATCTCTGGCTTAGTGCGTAAGAAACAAGATAACTATTGGAAGCCCATTTCTGCTGGAGCGGGGGTATCCTTCTTAGCCACAATTGCTACATGGTTTATTGTAGTAGGGATTATTTCTTCTGTGAATGCATCGGAGCTTCATATTCAAGCTGCAACAGGAATTCTAGCTGTTATTGTTTTATGTATTATCATGAACTGGTTCTTTCATAAGATTTATTGGCAGGGTTGGATTAACCTACATAATCGTAAGAAACAAAAAATAACCGGAAATAATGGTGAGAGTGTGGCAAAGAGTACATTTTGGTCTCTTTTCCTACTAGGTCTTACATCGGTTTATCGTGAGGGTTTTGAAGTCGTTCTTTTCCTTCAAAATTTACGATTAAAAGTGGGATCTGATGTTATCTTACAAGGAGCACTGATTGGGTTAGCGTTAACGATGATAGTGGGAGTTCTGACCTTTTTAGCTCATCGCCGTCTTCCTTATAAAAAAATGTTGGTATTTACAGGCGGTCTCTTAGTGGTTGTCTTGGCCGTAATGGTGGGAGAAACCGTACAAGAGATGCAACTAGCAGGATGGATTAGTACAACTACCATCAATATTCATTTCCCTGATTGGATGGGGGTTTGGTTCTGTATATTCCCAACAGTTGAGACATTATCAGCTCAAGTTATAGCTGTAATTTATGTATTAGGCTCTTACTTTGCTGCTCGTTATTTAACAAAACGAAAAGCAATGAAACGACAAACGCAAGCAGTGTCATAAAAACAAAAAGAGGTCTACCTATTCCTATCAAGTAAGCAACTATAAAAAAGATTAATCAGCCATCGAGATTTGATATTCTATCAGAACTCGGTGGCTGTTTAATCTTCTTTGGAATTGTTTATCCTGCATTAATGGGCAATTGCTTCAATCAATCAGCAATGTGGAATGAAAAAAAACCATTGATGGAGATTTCACTTTAGTAATCTTGAGTCAACTACCCACCACTTATCGTTTGGCTACGCCCTTCACACGATTGAAGTGGGGTATCCTTGCCGATTTTAGATGAAATATCACACTCTATTCTAAGTGAATTGTACAATTATATAGTTCTGGCTCCCAGCCATTCTTTGCTTTTATAAGTTTAGTTAGAGACGTGTTTTTCGGAGATTCTACCATATTCAAATGCGGTACTAGTTCCTTTAGAAGATGTCGAATGAATGCACCATGACTAACGATTAATATATTTTTGTTATCATGTTTAGAGGCTATCTCTTCAATTACCGAAAGACCTCTTGTGATTACACTATCAGCACTTTCAATTCCTAAGTCTAGCTCTCTCCAATTCTGTCCCCATTTTAAAACTCTCTCTTCCTCCGTTGTCCCTTCAATCTGTCCTCCGCCTACTTCACGAAGCCTAGGTTCTAAATAAAGAGGGATACTCAAAATTTTTTCTCCTATAATTTCGGCAGTTTGCTTCGCTCTTAATAGATCACTAGAATATATGAAATCCCAATTCTCCTTACGCAAGCGCTCCGCAAGTTTATAAGCCTCTGATAATCCAGCTTGATCAAGGAAATATCTGAACTCCCCTGTGCTCTCCCTTCTTTATTCCACGGTGTACTTCCGTGACGGATTATACCTATTTTAGTCATATGAAACCTCCAAATTATCAAAAATGAACTTAGTTCGAAGTATCATTCCTCTTCCTAAGCTCATCTCGGATATCTTTTAAATATTCATTTCTTTCTCTCATCCTCTTTAATACAGCCACCACAACGTATACCGCAAAGACTGCGACTGCAATATAAAAAATAAGTCCTAAAATTGAAAAAATACCAAACATAGTATTGCCCCCCCCTCACTCTATTCAAGCTTCTGCATGAGCAGATGGAGTAACCCATACCTTATACATAATGTTATCCCCAAGCCAAACTGTATCCGTATGAACATGAAATCGCGGAGCACTTGCCAAGCGAAAGGCCAAAACATAGACGACTTTCTTATCTGGAGTTGTATATCCATCAAATGCACCTGTATATATGTCATTACTTATGGAGTAGCTCCATTCCTCAGCTTCCCATAGCGTATCAAAAATCATATGATCCTCGCGATAATTGGATTCGTGCCAACGAATGTTCATATAGAGACCTCCTGGATTACACACTTGATGAAAACTGACATACTCTATTCATTCTATTGCTTAAAAGATTTCTCACCATATATTTAATTTTCTATTCTCACATAAGGACTTCCTTGCAAAAGCAGCTCCATGAATTTTTCTTTCTCTTTTGGCAGTGTAATCATATGCACTTCAAAATTACTACCGTACGTGATTTCTAAATTATTCTTTTTTCTTCCCACAAATCGTATAGTACGAATGCTTACAGTCGGAATTTTCTTCTTTGTCAGCCAATGTCCTGTTATTAATTCTCCATCAACGACTTTATGCTGGAATACAAACATTTCAGAAATAGGAATAATATTTGCAGCTAAAAATAAGATTCCTGCTGCAAGTCCTGTCAGCCAACCTTTCTCATTCATCATAAATGATATGATAGGAGAGATTACAACAAGCAGCAGCATAATGACAGTAAGCAGTATCATAATTGGATTTTTTTTCACGTAAAATTCCATCTTCATCACTCCTTATCCATATTATACCATCAATTATTGATAAATTCAGAAAAAAGGAAGCGTCATTTCATACGCTTCTCTCTCCATTCTCTTGCTAACATGCTATACACCGCTATGTCCTGAAAATGATCATATAACCATTCTCCCTCACGCATAATTCCATCTAAGTGAAAACCTAACCGCTCTGGAATTGCACGGCTCTTTTGATTGTTTACTCCGCAATGAATTTCAACTTTATTTAATTTTAATTCTTCGAAAGCATAACGAAGCGCAGCCTTTACACTTCGCGTCATAATTCCTTTTCCACTTACTTCTTCCGCAAGATAGTATCCAAGACTTGTTGCTTTCTTCGCCCAATTCACCGGATGAATCCCAATCATCCCAACGAGCTTTCCTTTATAGCGTATACCTGATTCAAAGCCATTTCCATCCGCGAAGTTATGTAGCCACATTGGAAAGATTTCATTGTACCCTTCAGCTGATTTCGTGCGATCCGCCCATGGAAGCCATTCTCGTAAATATTCTCGATTGCTATCCACTAACTCGTATAATTCATCTTTATGTTGCATTTCTAATAATTGTAATGAGATTTCATCATCAACGCGTAGTGTAAACATTTTCCTATCCCCTTATTTTTTCTTATTATTCTAACATTTAAAATCACGATTTTTCTAGAAAAAAATAACAACTTAGCAAAAAACTCTTTTTCTATTTTTTTATACTATCAATTATTGATAAATTCAGAAAAAAAGAAGCGTCATTTCATACGCTTCTCTCTCCATTCTCTTGCTAGCATACTATACACGGCAATGTCATGGAATTGATTATATAAACATTCTCCATCACGCATAATTCCATCTAAATTAAAGCCGAGGCGTTCTGGAATGGCACGGCTCTTTTGATTATTTACTCCGCAATGAATTTCAACTTTATTTAATTTTAATTCTTCGAAAGCATAACGGAGCGCAGCCTTTACACTTCGCGTCATAATTCCTTTTCCACTTGCTTCTTCCGCAAGATAGTATCCAATACTTGTCGCTTTCTTCGCCCTACTCACCGGATGAATCCCAATCACCCAACGAGCTTTCCTTTATAGCGTACACCCGCTTCAAAACCATCTCCATCTGCGAAATTATGCAGCCACATTGGACAGAGTCCATTGTACGCTTCAGCTGATTTCGTGCCGTCCACCCATGGAAGCCATTCTCGGAAATATTCTCGGTTTCTATCCACTAATTCGTACAGTTCATCTTTATGTTGCTTTTCTAATAATTGCAATGAGATTTCGTCATCAACGCGTAATGTAAACATTTTCCTATCCCCTTATCTTTTTCTCATTATTCTGACACTTAAAATCACGATTTTTCCGAAAGAAATAACAACTTAGCAAAAAACTCTTTTTCTACTTTTTAATACAAACAGCTCTTAGGAACAAAGAACGCCTGCAATTGTATATATTATATTCTCTCTTAACTTTCACTGTTCCACCTTACTTAGAGCTAATTCTAAATCAACAAAAAAATGACGTGCCAATTGCACGTCATTTCTTCTTACTTCTTCTCTGCCACTTGTACTTCCTTCGCATAAGCAGCTTCAAATTTTTGAATATCACCAGCGCCCATAAAAATAAGTACGCCGTTTTTATGTTTCTTTAATACTTCTGTTGTCATAACCGTAATAAGCTCTGCACCATCAATGCGTTGCTGCAGGTCTTGAATTGTTAATTCTCCTTTATTTTCACGAGCAGAACCAAAAATATCACATAAATATACTTGATCTGCCTTACGTAAACTCTCTGCAAATTCATCTAAGAATTTTTGTGTTCGAGAGAATGTATGCGGCTGAAATACTGCTACAATTTCACGTTCTGGGTATTTCTGACGAGCAGCTTCAATTGTCGCGTTGATTTCTGTTGGATGATGTGCGTAATCATCAATAATGACCTGCTCACCCATTTTCTTTTCATTAAAACGGCGCTTTACACCACCGAATGTTGTTAACTGATGTTTCACAACTTCGACATCAATGTTTTCATAATCACAAAGAGCAATAACTGCCAATGCATTTAGCACGCTATGATTGCCGTAACCTGTAATTTGGAACGTTCCATAATACGTATTACGAACAAAGACATCAAACACTGTACCATCTGTTCTTTTTTGAATGTTACGTGCCTGGAAATCATTATCTTCGCCAAATCCATAGAAAATAACTGGTACTTTCGCATGAATCTTTTGAAGTTCTTCATCATCACCACACGCAATAATACCTTTCTTCACTTGCAGTGCCATCTCTTGGAACGCACTAAATACATCATTAATGTCTGCAAAATAATCTGGATGATCAAAATCAATATTTGTCATAATTGCATAGTCTGGATGATATGACAAGAAATGACGACGATATTCACACGCTTCAAATACAAAATACTTACTATCTTCTACTCCAAGTCCTGTTCCATCACCAATTAAACAAGATGTAGGGCTTGCTCCTTGCATTACGTGAGATAACAAACCTGTCGTTGATGTTTTTCCGTGAGCGCCAGTTACAGCGACACTCGTATACTTACTCATAAATTCGCCTAAAAAATGATGATAACGATAAATAGGTAAATTTAATTCCTTTGCGGCTTCAATTTCCTCATGTGTATCTGGGAATGCATTTCCTGCGATAATCACTTGTCCTTCTTCAACATTATTTTTATCAAAAGGCAGGATAGAAATCCCACGACTTTCCAACGCTGTTTGCGTGAAAAAACGTTTGTCTACATCAGAACCTTGAACAGTATGATTCATATCATGTAAAATTTGCGCTAAAGCACTCATCCCTGTCCCTTTAATTCCTACAAAATGGTAAACTGTCATCTTAAAGAACCTCCAACATTTCGAACTATTCCAACGGTCTATCTATAAGACAGTATATGATTTTCTTTTTATTTTGGTAATCATCTCGAATTCCTTATAATCACGTTCATGCTCTCTTTTAAGTCCACAACAAATTTATTATAGCAAAAATCAATCCGTTATACTATGATAACAGAAAAACTGATAGGGTCAATTCCCTACCAGTTTATCCGCTTATTCCACTATATAAAATTAACTCTCCACCACCTCAACATTCTGCAAAAAACAACGCAGTTACATGAGGGATGAACTTCCTAATTATATAGTTTCACTTTGTTCCATGTTTTCTTTTTTTTGCAATTGAACACGCTCTAAGCGTGGATTTGGACGATATTTACGTCCCGCTTTCGCTTCCGGTTTTCCGTTCAATTCTACGTTATCACCTGTGAAGCCAATGTTCATTTTTAATAAGCTGCTTCCGACGCCATAAATATCA